>NZ_AXUM01000001.1 GCF_000508085.1 Sediminibacterium sp. C3
CAGAATCAATCACTTGCGAAGAACTTTCGGTTGTTATTAACCACCCTTTTACCGAACGGGCGGCGAAGATACGAAGCTTTTTTATTCCGCCAAATTTTTATTCAAAAATTTGAAACTTTTTTTCTCCAAACCTACTCTCAAAAACCTCTTAAAGAACATCCCCTTTTTTGTTAAGCGGGATGCAAATGTAGGAAGATATTTTTAATTGCCAAATCAAAATGTTGATTATTTTAAAAAAGAAAATCAAATATTCACAGAGTGTGCATTAGCAAAGGATTTCAGCGAGTATAAAAAAGGAAGAAAATTATTTGCGCATAAATGCAATGTAAAGTTTACTTTACATTGCATTTAAAATGATAAGCCTCACAACAACCCAAAATACATCTTGACAAATCAAAAATTGGACTTGAAAAATCAAAAATATGGACTAGCCAAATCAACAAAATGGAAGATTCATCTTGTAAATAAGTAAGATCCATTCATGTAAACGAAAACCATTCAATAATAAATATTTAAACCAAGAAGCAAATGAAAATGCTATTACCCTATCCATTCAAAAAGGCAGGTGTTATAATGATACCACTTGGATGCATCCTATGGATATTCATGCAAAAGAAGATTATCTATAGTGCAAATATGCCTATCATCCATATTACTGCAGCAGTGAGTGGAGTGTTTCTATTCGTGATTGGCATAATATGCATTTGCTTCTCAAGAGAAAAAATAGAAGATGAAATGATCAAAACCATCCGATTAGAATCCTTCCAGATAGCAGGTATGATTCAACTCATTTTATTATTTGCAGGTTTGATTTACATCTTAGTAGCCGGTGATCCCGGAGAGAGTGGGATGATGCTCTTTTTACTGCAATTAACAGGCAGTTTCTGGATCATCTATGTCCTTCGCTTCAATTACATCATACATTGGAAAAACAAAGACATTAAAGAATAATGACCAACCTGATTAAAGAAGAAAGACTAAAGAAAAATATGACTCAGACAGATCTGGCAGCCTTGGTAAATGTATCCAGGCAAACCATCTTTTCAATAGAAACCAACAAGTACATTCCATCTGTACTACTCGCGTTAAAGATGGCAAAAGTGTTAGGCAAGAAAGTCGACTATTTGTTCTACTTATCTGAACAGGATTAATAAATCTTGTTTACCTACCATTCGGGTATGGGCAAAAAAAAACCTCAATCTTTCGATTGAGGTTCAATAAATATGGCAGCTACCTACTCTCCCAGCTAGATGCGAGTACCATCGGCCATGGGGGACTTAACTTCTCTGTTCGGAATGGGAAGAGGTGAACACCCCCGGCAAAACCACCATAAAATCTTGGGTCATACGACCTTAATATTTTACATATTGGAAAGGAAAAAAACAAAACATAAAAAAATAAAGCTTACGGGCAATTAGTACTACTCGGCTTTGTTGTTACCAACTTTACACCTATAGCCTATCAACGTCGTAGTCTTCG
>NZ_AXUM01000002.1 GCF_000508085.1 Sediminibacterium sp. C3
CTTTTACAAGTGCAAATGCTGTTCAATACTTTCTTGAAAATATTGATAAAAAATTATTAGCCGAAAAAAACATTTTTGCTTTACAGGGTGCAACACGAGATGAACTTTTACTTCGCAATTTAGTACCAAGAATTACTGCCCCAAATGTAAATGAATTGGGTAAATTAATTAAGCTGAACAAAGCAGTTTTAAATATTCAAAAAATTCTTCACCCAATTGGGAATCTTACGCTGCCCGATTTAAGATATGTAGTTACAGGTTCAGGAATGTCTTATCAAGATCTTACTGTCTATCAAACCGAATTAAATCCAATACCGGTAGATGCTATTCCATTTGAAGCAATTCTATTTTTTAGCCCCAGTGCAATTGACAGTTTCTCCTTCGCAAATAGATTTTCTTCAGAAAGAATATATATATGCATTGGCAATACAACTTTTACGCGCCTTCAATACTATACGGATACCTATAATGCAGTGATTGCGAAAAATC
>NZ_AXUM01000003.1 GCF_000508085.1 Sediminibacterium sp. C3
CTGGAAGGACAATTGATTAGGAAAGCATTATTGCTTCAGGCCCAGAAGGATTCTCTTAAAGTAGAGGATGACGAAATTGAGGCTGAACTTGACAATCGTATTCGTCAGACGATTCAGCAATACGGTTCAAAAGATATATTGGAAGAGATTGCAGGCAAAACTGTCTATCAGTTAAAAGATGATTTCAGAGAAGCTTTTCGTGAACAGAAGCTTGCGGATCAGATGCAACGTAAAATTGTTGACAATATTAAAATAACCCCAACAGAGGTTAAGCAATACTTTAGTAAGACCCCAACTGATAGTTTACCCTTCTATGAAAGCGAAGTGGAAATAAGTCAAATCATGATGATTCCCAAAGCTAATAAAGACGTGGAAGAGTATGTGGCCAAGCAATTGTATGATTACAAAAAACAGGCTGAAACACAGGGGCCCAAGAAATTTGAACAGCTGGCGAAA
>NZ_KI669560.1:0-129252 GCF_000508085.1 Sediminibacterium sp. C3
GAGTCACGCAAGGGATTTTCACCCTTACGTTCTCACGGAACCGTGCTTGATAGTCTCCCATCACACGGCTCTTCTTGTTTATAAATCACAAGTTAATTATAACTTACGGATGTGCCACTTGCCAGTGTGGGAATAATTAAGGGTTGAGTTTGTATTGTATTTGCAACCATTTAATTGCTGCTCTTACCCCCAAACCCTTTTCCCATTTAACCCATTTTAATAGTCTCGCATTTAATTGTTTCCAGACATAGTTCATATGACCACTTGAGAACTTATGAAAGTAATTCATGATTCCCCGTATTTGTGGTGTTAAATATTGGGCTAAAGTTACAAGTGGTTTTCGCCGCTTGTGTATATTCCAATCTTTAAACTTTTCCAGTAAACTAGTCCTGGATTTAGTACTTATGAAGATGCTTGGAACAATCAAAACCTTTTCTTTAAACTTTACACAATTGGGGCGTATAGTGAATCCTAAAAAGTCAAAGCTTTTGGGGTATTTCTTTTCTGAATACCCTCTCAGATTGACTATTCTTGTTTTGGTAGGGTGTAAGGTTAGTTTACACTTCTCCATTCTCTGCTTGATTTTGTTAAGCACATATATTGCTTGTTTCTCCGTCTTGCAATGAACTACTATATCGTCTGCATATCGTTCAAATGGCTTTTCTGGATGTTCCTTTGTCATCCACCCATCAAATACTACATGTAGAAAAATATTTGCTAATAACGGACTAATTACTCCACCTTGTGGTGTACCCAACACAGTTCTTGTGGCCTTGCCATCCTGCTCTATTATTCCCGCTTCTAACCATCGCTCTACATACAATTGTACCCATTTGTCTTTGCAGTAATGTGCAACCGCAGTCATTAATAGTTCATGATTAATGGTATCGAAGAAGCCTTGTATGTCGATGTCTATCACAAAATCGTGATTAAAACAATTACTGTTGGCTTTTGCAACAGCATCGTGACAGCTTCGATTGGGTCGATATCCGAATGACCCCTCATGAAAAACGGGTTCCACCTGCATTTCTAAATGTTGCTTGACAACTTGTTGTGCTATGCGGTCCATGATAGTCGGAATGCCTAAACTTCTTATTCCACCATCTTTCTTTGCAATAGCAACTTGGCGAACAGGTGCTGGAAAATATGATCCTGAAGAAAGTCTGTTCCATAGCTTGTATAATAATCTATATGCATTTTTGTCTACATACTCCCATGTCATACCATCTAAGCCAGCACTCCCTTGATTGGCTCTTACTCTCTTGTAAGCCTGCCACACCATTAACTTGGTAATTGGTTGTGATTTTGTCTCAAAATAATCTGTCATCCCATTCCTGGTTGTAAATTGGTTTTGATAACTAAACAAGCTTAATCCTTCGCTCCACTTAGTTTCTTAAGTTTCCTCACTACTATGATTAAGTCTGCCGCCATTGCTTCGCCTCATCCAAAAGCGTTTGTTCCTCTTTCGATTTTACAAAACAACAATGACTTCACTTGTTCCATAAAACAGCCTATAATACAGTCCTGCCAACTTAACCCCGGATGCCGTGTAACCTATAATCTGGTATCCATTACACTCTATTCGTAAACACAAACGTAACTGCTTACTTTCGACATCGCTATTGCCCTTACGAGGCTTCATCATTGGTTCACTTGCGTTCAGCTCTTGTATTACGCACCTACAGAAATCATCGTTCCTGTTTTTCTTTATCGCTCACTACAAAATCGTTTCCAATTATTGCAGCATAAAGTGGTTTGAAAACTACTCCAGAAAGTCGTCTTCGGAAGACCATAATTTCTCGCTATTATCAGAGAAATTCTTCCATCTGTTTTACAGCATTTAAACATTAATCTCAATAATGTTTAATTCAAGTCACACACGTCCGAGGCTTTACGCAGGGTGGGGAATGATAATTCCCGCTGTTGGCTTGGCCACTACTGACGCGATTAGTTAAAGCCAAATTACTGAAGTTGATTAGTATTACCAAAGCTGATGGGCCATTGCTGAAAGCCCAACTTGCGTAAAGCCTTTTGTTAGGCGAGGTCTTTTTGCTTTACGGTTTGTTTCTTTGATGGCTTTGTTCCTTTTCTGATTTTATCCTTCTTAATCCACTCACTTATGCGAGTAAAATCTCGCTCTGTAGGTTGTTTGCCGGTAGTATAAAAGTCAATATTTTTTGGCTCTTTTATCATACATTAAAGTTACATTTATTTAGGGAAATAAAGTTCTATAAGTTTTGCTGCAGATTTAGAATCAATTGCCATAAAATTTCCGAAAAGCAAGTGCGCCTTAAGCTCTTTTTTATAGTGCGCTATTAAATTAGTCTTACTCTCAAATGAAACATAGCCGCTATAACCTTTGTCAAAAGAAATCTTACATGCAAAAGCTACAAGATTGCCTGGAACACCTAAGTAAATCTTTTTATTTCCACGATTGAATTTATTGCTTTCGATAAGTGTCATAAAAATGTGGTCTTTACGATCCTGCAAACTTATGAGCCCTTGAATAATAGTAGGATTATCGATAATTACAAGCTTGTATACCTTTCGGTCTTTCAACTTGGCTTCTGACTCCCAATTAAATAACCAATCTTTCTTTCTTAATTTTTTAAAATCTGCTGAAGTCAGTTCTAGCACTTCCGTTTTAAAACTGTCACCAGAAATAGCATTTTCTATTGAGCGAGTAAGCTTGTCAATTTCTATCGTGAATGGTCGGTGTTTGGTCATAATTAGGTACTAAAATTGTTCATTCCAAAAATCGGATCGCCAGAATAAATCTCGCCTAACGGCCGAGGCTTTACGCAGGGTGGGGAAGGATAATTCCCGCTGCTGGCTTGGCCACTACTGACGCGATTAGTTAAAGCCAAATTACTGAAGCTCATTTGAAATACCAAAGCTGATGGGCTATTGCTGAAAGCCCAACTTGCGCAAAGCCTATTGTTGTACGCATACCTATTTGTCATGATGCATCTAATAAATCATTTAGACCTACATTCTCAAACAGAAGTTGTCCAACTTTTAGGTCTGACCATCCTTCTTTGACTTGATAATTAAATAGGGGTGTGCTATTTTCAATTACACAGTCAACATAATAAGTTTCAACCTCTTTTCTTTGCACTTCTTCAATCTGCTTTATTTGATGTAGATGTGAAGAGATAAAGAAAAATGATTTCTTGAATTTTGTTAGTCCCTTAATAGTGGTAGAACTAATTTGAACTGCATCATCAATACTTGTACCCTTAAATAGTTCATCAAAAATGGCAAAACAGCTTTTATTCTCCGAAGCGTCAACAACAACCTGTTTTAGTCTGATTATTTCATTCATAAATTGGCTATATCCATTTGAAATGTCATCATTATGATTAATAGAGATGGATACACGCTCAAAAAAAGGTAATTCCATTTTCTTTGCTGGTACAGCTACACCGAGTAGAGCAAGGTGAATGCAAAGACCAATAGATTTTAAAAGTGTTGACTTTCCTGACATGTTTGGTCCTGTGAGAAGAATCACATTTTTGTCTATTGTAAAGCTATTTTTTACTGGGTTCTTTATTAGAGGGTGGTAAACGTTTTCAAATAAAAGATGGAATTTGGAAAAGGATGGAAAACAAAAATGATATTTTATGATACATTTGCTAATTGAAATATATGCTTCAAATTGGAAAAACATTTTATAAAATACATCAAATTCTCCCTTTAACTTTTTGCCAGTAATAATTTTTGCAATTTCTAATAAATGCTTTATCTTAAATTTGCCTTCTCTTACCAACTCATCGTAGTACCTTAGGTTTAAAGATGTAACAAAGTTGTCTAATGAAACAAGTTCCTTTTTATAGTCATCTGGAAAGGAACTGACATTGATTCTTTTTAAATAGGTGAAATGGAGCTTATGAAAAAGTAAAATAAATTGAATAAATCTTGCTCTAGTCTGATGTCTTTCGTTTTCTAAAAATAGAAGCCTCATTTTTGAAGCTTGTATAATTTTTTGATATGAAGTGTCATTTAAAAAATTATATACTTCGTGAAAGTCCAATCTGGAATAAGAATAATTAGTGAATATTTCAGCGTTAGCAATAAAGCCTTTAAATATCTCTTGTCTTTTCTCGATATCGGCTAGTGTAGAAAGTGGCTCTTGGAATATTTGATAAAGTGTTTCTTTAGCAAAGTCATTAAGAGTGTAGTCGAACAATGGTAATATTTCTGTCTGTAGGTTTAAATCATTAATGTTGTTCATTCGGTCACTCTTTGCATTGTTGGAATAATCATGTGAGTTGCGTACAACGAGCAGGGCTTTATGCAGGTTGGGAATTAGTATTCCGTCCGCCGACAACCGCTGCTCATTAAAAATATAAAGTTGAATTTAAGAACTAAAGTTGAGATTTATTCGTCCAGCCCGAACCACAGCTTGGATTTGCAATTTGCTGATGTTTGCTGGTCATGCCCAACTTGCATAAAACCCAATGTTACCAGCTGCCCTTACCTGTTTAAATACTTGTCAATGTGGCTAAATATTACCTTAACGTCGTCGAAGTCATAATGTTTATAATCGTTGATGTGTAAGCAAATCCTGAGAGTTTTACAGAATGTCTGCTGCTTTGAAATTAGAAAAAAACTATGAGCAATTTCTCTAAGTATAAAATCTCTTGTATATGAAGCAGGAAGCCTATTTATGCCAGTGCCGATTACTGGGATATTAACTGTGTCATAATAAACACCATGATTTGGTATAAAGTTCCATAAAGCTGACAGGAATTGATTTATAAAATGTGGCTGGATGTCAACATTGCCAGTGTCCTTCATAAATGTAAGGGCAGATAGATAGAAATATTTGTTGTGGGTTTGAACAGGGCAAGTTGTTCCAATATCGTATCTGTCTTTCTTCCCTTTGAGTGTTGGTTCGTTAGAAATTGGTTGAACTCCAATACTTGAAAGTGTGTGAGTGATTTCTAGATTTAACGCAGGAATGTTGTTTGGGTAATATTTACTTAAGAATTGGCCATGAACTGTTCTTGGATTTACAAGATTGTTTGTAGTGTCCATGTCAAAAGTGTCCATTACTGGTATTACGATAGCTCCTTTTTGGTTGAACAGGTCACAAAATTCCACAGTTAAAGTAAGGTCAGTGTTCGTAAAAGTTTGGCTTAACTTAATACGCTTCCGCTTCATGTAAATGCTTACCAATAGAATTAAGGTGCCGATTAGTTTCAAGTGGTCATTAATAAAATCTCTTAACTGGTCAGGTAATGAGGGCTTAGTGTTTTGGAAGAGCCAGGAAAAGCACTCAATCAATGTCCAAAGGAAACCGACAATGCCAAAAAAAATAAAGAGAATGCTGAATATCCTTTCTTTGTTGTATCCATGAAAGAATGCGTATCGTAGTCTTGTCCAAAATCTTTTTAGTGGTTCAAAGTCCATAACGTTTATAAGTTTCGTCATTATAATATCTGGCTGACTTTTCGTTGTTCTGTTTTAGTTTTTCATATTCTGACGGCCAGTTGTCAATTGCATGTTGAATTATTTTATGATTAAAGGAAACATGAACCACTAATTCGTCTCTCAATACATTCGGGCATCTGAAATTATCTCTATCTCTTTTTCCGTTTAAGTTAACTGCTATGATTGGCATATTGTTTCGTAAAGCGTAGTCTATCTCCCATGGAACAAACTTTCTCAAGTATTTCGTGTTTTCTCCAATCAAAAGAATAAAAACCTTTGAACTCTGAAGTCGAACCCTTAACTGAGCCTTTATACTCTGTTCTTGACTTGTGTCTCTGGAATAATTAATGTCGTGTGCATCATTTATTTCAAAGTCAAATTTCTCGTTATTAGTCCATGCCTTCATTAAATAATAATAATGAATATCAGTGTCGCCGTCAAACGCAACATATATTTTTGTTCTGTAGGCCATATTTAAAAGTTTGTTTTAGTAGTCGTGAGCTGTCAATAGGGTTGCTGGTAACGTTTATGAAAGTATCCGACTAGCCCTTTAAAATTAGCCCTTTGATATTGATCATTGGGCTTGTCGGTATACTTTGTGTTGACCGACATTGTTCTATTAGGTGTAAAGTATTTCTTTTGTTTACTTTTTTACAGTGATCTGGATACTTTTTTTAAGTTGTTTTATTTTATCATAATCAATTTAGCTAATTTCTGTTGTTTTTGGTTGAGTTAACTCATAGAACTGCTTTGCCAACATATTTTTATTAGCTAAAAGGTATTATCCATAAGCATTTAAACCTTATCCATAATGTCCATGCTTATAATACGACGCTATTTGAATGAGCGTTTCTTTATGACAATTCGGACAACAATTAATTGATTTACCAACTTCCAATAGCAGTCTAGTTTGCCAACTAATTTTCACTCTTATTGGATGAGCAGGGATGTTCATCATTTTCGTAATCTCTTTAATTCTCTCCGTCCTGCCTCTATTGGCTAAATAACCATAGCTCCGTATTCTGGTAAATCTTTTTGGTAAAATATGCTGTTTAAATCTCGTAACAAAGTCACTTGCATTTACCTCCATCAATTTCTCATTACTATTATCCGCATAATCTTTGTACTTAAATTGAACGCGATTATTATCAGAATCAAATTTTACAATTCTGCTATTGGTAATAGCTGTTTTGTGAGTGTACCTACCTAAATAACTAATAACTTGTTGTGGGCCACCAAATGGTCTTTTGGCATAAACAACCCATTCTTTTTTGTAAAGCTCTTTCAGTAAAACATTTAAATCTGATTTAGGGCTTACCCTTAAATGATTATTTTCTAAAAGTACTTTTATTCCCATCAAATATTTAGCTCTAAATACTTTGGCTAATGCTTTAACTGGAAAAAATAAATTGGTTACTGTTTCGAACAGCATTTCTCCAGCATTGTTTCCCTCCAGTAATATCAATACCCCCACTGCTTATAATACAGTGAACATGTGGATGAAAACTTAACTGCTGACCCCACGTGTGTAATAAACTTAAAATACCGGGCGTAGCTCCCAAGTAATTCTTGTCTTTACTAAAAGTTAATAATGTTTGAGCAGAACTATCAAAAAGTAATTTCAACAATAATTTCCTATTGCCAAGAATACAACCATTTAATTCATGTGGTAATGTGAAAACAACATGAAAATAATTGGTAGGTAGTAACTCATTCATCCTATCTTCTATCCATTGCTGCTTTTGAAAACCACCGCATTGAGGACAATGACGATTACGACAACTATGATATCGATAATGATATTTCCTACATTGACTATCAGTGCATTGGTATAAATGATACCCTAACGAAGCTGTTCTACACTGTTTTATCTGCTCAATTACATTATTTACATGTAAGTTGATTTCAGGTTTATGCCAATGCTGTAATATGTTTTGCAGCGTATTAGCATTTTTCATTGGTTGACTTTTGCATGATTACATCATATGGATTAACTATACTCTGTAACCGTTTTGTCGAGAGATGCAAATACTGAACTGTTTGATTGATACTGTTATGACCCATCAATTGTTGTATTGCTTGCAAATCAGCACCATGGTCTAGTAAATGTGTTGCAAAACTGTGCCTTATACTATGTATACTGTAATTTTTATTGGATAGTCCTGCCTTGGCTAAGGCCGTTTGCATGATATGTTGAATGGTTCTAGCTGCATATCTTTTTCCTTTGCCAGCGACCATTAAACAAATAAATTTCTGGTCTATACTCAATAAAATAATAGCGTAATTCTTCAAGCAGTAGTGGGGATAATAAAACATACCTATCTTTTTTACCCTTGCCAGATGTTATTTTAATACGCATTTGATTACTTTCAATATCGGTTATCTTAATTCTGGCAATCTCCATTAATCGTATCCCAGTACTATACATAAGAGAAAGTAACATCCTGTGCTTATTATTAATTATACTGTTTAATACGCTCCGCATTTCTTCCTGTGATAATACAGCAGGTAATTTATGCTCATGTGCAGGAAATAATACAGCTGGAGTTGAATATGGCTTGTTCAAAGCATGTTTGAAAAAGAAGGCAAAGCTTTGTGCCGCCATTTTACATTTAACCCTACTACAACCCATTGTCTTGACCAAATAAACTAAATAGTTTACAGTCATTTCATAAGTAATCTCTGATGGTCTGATGTCAGAATAATACTGAAATAAAAATCGCAACTCTTTTAGATAATTGATACGAGTTGAATCACTGTAGTGACCTAGAGCCATTAAATCTGAACACTTTTGAAGTGCATTAATGGCATACTGTGTTACTGTTTTTTTTCCATAATTTATGATTTAGTAACACAAGGTAGAAAATCTCAAAAAACTCATTGCTGAAAGCAATGTTGGTTCAACGTTGAAGCATTGATCCTGTCGGCTAAAGTTAGTTAATTGTTTACTGTAGGCTTCGCCGATAGTATCAATGCAATGTTGGGCGAAGGTCTAACAGGTCTTTGAATTTAATCCATCTAAACTGACGACCGGAGTTCGTCAGCTGAATTACTGTTCTATATCTGCTAGTACTACTAAAGCAATGACATAAAAGAAATTTATGTTGTTGCTTTAGTAGATAGGTTACATTGAATAGCATTGGGTGATAAAACATTTATGTTACGTAGTTTCCGACACCCAACATCAGCGATTTGAGAAAATTTATTCTTTAGCTTCATGCAAGCCTTTTGCCTTCGGCGTTTCACAAGCAAGCTTGAGGCGCCTTCGCCTAAAGGCTTGCTAGTATAGGTCTTCTAAAATCATTCTTTAAAAATTAACCAATAAAAAGCAACTATTATTCGTTACAATTTTAATCAGCTGACGAATTTCGCCTCAACACTTAAATATACGCTACTCCCAAAAGAGAACAAAGGAAATAAGCCTTAAGTGTCATTGTTTTAATGTTATAGTTTTTGTATTGTTATTACGTAAATACACTAATACATTTATTATTGTCGGCAAATTCGCAATTAATTATACAAAAGCAATTGTCAGTAAATCTGAAGACTACCATTCTATCTGCCGCTTCTTAAATAAGTCATCTAAAGGGCTTCCAATATTTACCAATTGCTTTTTGCTAACATGCAAATAACGCTCTGTGGTTCTTATGTCAAAATGCCCTAGCAAATCTTTTATAAATCGAATATCTGTCCCTTTATCCAACAAATGTGTGGCAAAACTATGTCTCAAGCTATGAATACCCACCTCTTTGCTAATACCTGCAGCCCGCTTTGCATTACTGAAAATCTGTTGAACCGTTCTTGTTGAGTAAGCATCTCCTGTCTGTTCTGATTCAAAGAGATATAATTTAGGTCTGGGTGTGTATTGTTTAAAATATTCCCTTAGTATATCTAGAAGCACCGGACTTAAATTCACATAGCGATCTTTCTTTCCCTTTGCATTTTCAATAAAAATCTGCATCCGCTCACTATCGATATCTTTTAATTTCAATTGAACAATTTCGCTTACCCTCAAACCTGCACTATAAGCCGTAAAAAGCATGGCTTTGTGCTTTTTATTAGAAAGTGCATTAAACAATCTGCAAAGTTCTTCTTCGTTTAATAGTTTAGGCAGCTGTAAAGGTTTTTTGGGCCTTGGAATTTCCCAGAAAAACCGATCCCGCCGCAAAACTTGCTCATAATAGAATTTCAATGCATTAATTCTACTATGCAAGGTATTCTCTGAAAGCCTTAATTTCTCAAAACAAAAGACCAGGTATTTTTTCAGATGCTGTGGCTGCAAGTCATCAGCTGGAATAGTACCAAGTCTAAATAAGAACTGGTGCATTTCATTTAAATAGGTCTTAATAGTGCTTTTACTATAAGCCTTTAGTATTAAATGATCTCTCATCAATTCAATTACGTGTAGATTGATTGGATCAACCCTAGGAATACCTTCAATTGCGGTTTCCACTTGCCCTAAATGCTTTAGGGGCTTTAAATGTAATTCTTGCATAACAACAGTTGAATTAATGGAACTAATATTTTTAAGCAACAAATTGGGATACCTGAATATATTAATTATAAATAACATAAAAATATAGTTGATAAAATATTTTCAAATTTTACTGAATTAGTAATCTGTATTCTTGATTTCAACTCCATTTATATAATTAGAAATTCGTTTAACTGTATAACTACCATCTCGCAATTGCTTAAAAAAAATATAAAATCCTTGGATTAGCATCCTCCCGCTAATAGTGTACCAGCCCTTTAATTATTAGAGAAAAAGGAAAATTGAAAATCTACCTCACACTAACAAAAAATACTTCAAAGTTGATTTAGAGATGTCAATTGAATGTGGTAAAGCAACGAATGATTAAGTACACTACTTTATCAAAGAAGAATTTATTGGATTCTGGTTTTTGTAGAACGATAACGCATGTTATTTTTGCGAGAATACTTTGGTGTAATTAAACTATTTGAATTCAAACTTATTAAACCTTCATTGTGAAATTGATAATATCTAATAAATTGCCTAGGATAACCATAAACTGACTTATCAAATCTAGTTATAATAATTAATGTGTCATTTTGAACTTTAAGCTCAGAATTCACAAAGTTACTATCATTTCTTTTGCCAGAAGATTGATATGCAAAAGCAACTAATTTTGTTTTATGAAAACAAACAGTATTGAATGTTGTTAAGAGATTTTGTTCATCTAAGTACTCATCATCTTTATATACATCATATTTTTTATTCCAAATAGTAATGACTTCATGCGGAGAATAACAGCCTTCAGTTACTAATAGAATAATAGAAATTACTACCATATATTTTAATCGAGTTCCCATATTTCAATTTTTTCAATTAATGATAAATCTGCAGGAATATTATACCCTCCAACACATATGCCATGCAATAATAAATCAACATGCCCTGTATAACTTCCTCCTTTTGTAACCAAAGAAAATATTCCATGTATATTATTTGTTCGTAAATTTTTAAGAAAGGTATTTAATATTACTCTATTCGAATTTATATCAGTACCTAGTATTTGTTTAGTAGGAGCACCAAATTTTGTATTCATATAAGAATTAAATGCTTTAGCAGATAAAATATAAGATAAGTCATTAGCGCCCTTCTCAGTGTTACCGACTCCATTTGGAATTCGAAATGGATATTGATTGAATATTTTTATTTGGTTAAATGCCCAAGAAGCACGTATTGCACATGCATTTTTATAATTAGGTTGACCATATTTATCGCCAAGTACTCCTCCGACTAAAGCATAAACGGAATCACTTCTCATTGGCTCAATATTTCCAGTAGAATTAATTATTTTAGGAAAATATTCGAGGAACTGATGTAATGTTGGCAAAGGAATTTTCTGAAAAATTAGATTTGGGTCATTCCAATAGAATGAATCAAATAATCCATCTTCGGGTTCAGGAATTGTAAGAAAATATTTTAAATCATCCGGTGTTGCAGAAGGGTCAGAAATAATCCATTCAATAAGTTCATTAATTAAAGAGTAACTATTTAAATTTCCATTCTCAATAATGAAGTCATAAACTACATTTACTAAATCATCGGAATTATCTAAATAGAACTGTTTTGTGTAATTAAGATTTAAAACTTGTATTAAATAATCTTTTTTTTGTTGCAAATTAACTTGTAATCCATTTTGATTTGAAGGATAAGACACTGCACCTCCTCCACCCAGATATGCATCCCAATTCATACTTAAATCAGGAATTGGGTTTGGAATATAGGAGCCTGGTGGATTAAGTATTAAGAACCAACTAGTCCAATCAATACCACCGCCACCTCCATCTAAATCGTTACTTGGAATATCTACTTCTTCAGGGTCAGAACTACCCCCACCAAGCCCGTAACATTGCCATTCTCCAAGAATATTACGTCTAGGAATTGCAAAAATATGGCTAACTAAACATCGAAGAAAAGCACCAAGCCAAGTCTCAGTTGATTTAACTGTAGATGTATTTTGTATTAAATCAACATTTGCATTCTCCTTTTTTACTTCTGCTTGCCTTACACCCTGCTTAAATATGACTTTTTTATACGTATACAAATTCATATCAATAAACTCATAATAACCCGTAAACGGTTTATTAACCTGATCTTCATAAGAAACTATGCGAATGAACTGAACATAAAGTTTATCTGTTTTTGTAAAGTATAAATTACCACCACCACTACTCAGTGGCATTTTAAGAATCATTTGACCTTTATAATATGTTTTAAGGGCTTGCTCCAGAATTGGTTTAGGCCCATCTGGCATTAACTTTTGGTATTTGTTAATCCAAAGCAGTAATTCTTGTTTTGAAATATTTTCGGGTAAATCTTTCTTTATTAAATCTCCAGTTTTTTTACAACCAGTGAAAATAAAACTAGTAACTAAAAACAATAGTAAAGTGTGAAAATATGAGGGGGGGGGGGGGAGAATTTAAATAGATGCATAAATGATTGCTGGTTTAAATAATATTAACCAATACTAATCATTAAATTGATAGAGAATTCATACTACAAAAAATACCGTGAAAACACGGTGTTGATTAGGACCGAAATAACTCCAACGACTTCCCCTCCCACTTGGGAAACAAAACGCCGTTATTATTAATGCCTAAATGTTTGTTTGCCACCCCACTAAATACAGATCTGAAATCGGTGGTTACGGGCAGGTCGCGTTGGTCTTCTAACTGGTCTTTTGCCAGTGATCCTATTTGATGATATACTTTTCCGCCTTGTACTGCATTGCCTAAAATAAATGAACAGCTGGCTCTTCCGTGGTCGGTTCCTCCGGTTCCGTTCTGGGCTACGGTTCTGCCAAACTCTGTCATGGTCATCAGCGTTACATCGTCCTGGTAAGCGCTCATATCATTCCAGAATGCCGCGATGCTATCACTAAAGTCACGAACATTGCGAGCGAACACTCCATTCAGGGTGCCCTGATTAAAATGCGTATCCCATCCCCCGTTCTCTGCAAATGCTACTTCTAATCCAATATTCATTTTGATCAGCATGGCAATCTGTTTTAAAGAATTGCCCAAGGGACTATTGGGATATGCAACACCTGCAAGAGGCTTGTAATTTTTAATATCGTTCGGGTTCAGCATTTTCATGGCTTCAAAACTTTCCTTGCCCGCCCGGTTCAACAAACGATTGCTGGTCTGTTCATATAGTTCTTCAAATGAACCTGCAGTCAAATTCGCTGTCATCGGATTCCCCTTGGTTTGCAAGGCAAAATCTTGCAGGTTGCTAATGGCTAATGCTTCCTCGTTTCCATACAAGCTTCTTGGCAATGCACCCGTAATACTAACCGCTCTGAAAGGACTGGC
Organism: Sediminibacterium sp. C3; assembly: GCF_000508085.1. Lineage (GTDB taxonomy): Bacteria > Bacteroidota > Bacteroidia > Chitinophagales > Chitinophagaceae > Sediminibacterium. Next base: position 13,279 of record NZ_KI669560.1, read on the forward strand.
GTCATGCCCCATCAATCCAACCGCTCTGTTAAGCCATCCACTGTAAGTGCTTTTACTGAATGGAGTTCCCGATTCCATATAGTCCTGCGCATCAAAATGACTGCGGGTATTATTCGGACTGCCTACCCCATGAGCGATGGCCAATCTTTTATCTGCAAAAAAAGGCTGCATAGATGCAAAGCCTGGATGCAAACCAAATTGTCCGTCTAAATCAAATAATTTTCCAGCACCATTCGTAGGATCCATGAACAATGTAGGCCTTGCTTTTTTCAATTCCATATCGGTAAACGGTGTAACTGCCATCAGGCCATCCATCGCTCCTCTTTGAAAAATACAGACCAGCACTTTATTTCTTTTGTAAGTTGCAGGAGGAAGGGCTGCTGCAGCAGCACGGGTAATAAAGGCAGGAATCCCTCCCGCAATGCCAGTGGCAAATAGGGCCATGGCTCCTGATCGCATAAATGCTCTTCTACTGCTCATATTATTTTCTTTGAAATTCTGGTGAACCAATAATAATACCTACTACTTGCGACAATGAATTTTGCGAACCCTGAATGGAGGGCGTAATTCTCTTAATATTCGCACTATGATCGCGTTGCGGCAATAATAGATTGCTATATACTGTTAATGCTTCCATAGCACTCTCCGGTTCATGATAATTATTCAACGCTGCTAAATCCATTCGCACACCAGGAATTTTCTGTGCGGCAAAAGCCAATCCAAAATTCATCCGGTTCAACAAGGATCCGGTATTAATCCAATAAGAAGCCCTATCTGGAAATCCGGTGGGTGCTTGGTAATAATAAAAACGTTGTCCCATTTTAGTGCACCAGGTAAACAATTGAAAAGGCTGAACAATCTGTGCATTGGTGGTTCTAACTGCACTAATCACCAACTCAAAAGGCGATTTTACTTTTTCATGTGGTGCCGATTTTTTCCAAAAAGAAGGATCATGCACCATGGTGCGCAATACCTCCTTTATATTTCCGCCAGTTGACTGAAAAGTTTTTACCATATTCTTAATCAAAGAAGCGGAAGGTGTATCACTCACAAATCGGGTGGCCAGTTTGGTACAAATGAATTGCGCCGTGGAGGGATGTTCTGCCAACATCGTTAACACATCTATCCCTTCCTGGTAGCCACCATTCGCAGGAAAAATTCTATTTAAAATAGTCTTGGCTTCATTGTCGTGCATGCGGGGCCGGAAAAGAAAATTGCCCTGCATTACACTCCAACCCGTCAACGCCCTTGCAATTGCGGTAACATCCGCCTGTGTATATCCACCATCTACCCCAAGGGTATGTAATTCCATTACTTCACGGGCATAGTTTTCATTCAGTCCTCTGGCATTTCTCGGTGCATTGTTATTCATCCTGGGTGCATTGCGTACACTCACACTGCTGGCATTGTCTAAATATTCCAGCATAGCCGGATGCTTGGCCGTTGCCAATAACAAGTCTTTGAAACTGCCCAATACATTGGGTCTTATCGCATCTCTTTCGTAAGTATAAATAAATTGCTGACACTGGTTCTTGGTAGCAGATACATTAAAATGATTAAACCAGAAATCGGTTAATACTTCCTGCAATTGATTGTTGCTGTATGCCGCTCTCAATACTTTTTGTACTACCAGTTCGCGATGCAATTCCTGTATGGGCAAATAACCTTGTTGCTCCATTAACTGTCTTACCTGCGCACGGTAAGCGGCCTGATCGGCCTGTATGGAATCTCTGTTAAGCAATCCGTTGCGTGTAGCCAATCGGATTACCTGTCCTGCATTTAAATAGCGATTCACAATAGAATCATTATTCAATTGCAGGGATTTAAAATTAGCCAATCGCTTGTCCAGAGCTGCATTGGGTTGGTTGCCTTCGAGTTGCTGTTCAAACCAGTTGTCTATACCCATTGCCACCACAGCCGCTACCTGCCCGGGTTTGGCGCCAAAACTAAATCGGTCTAATAGTCGGGCTGCTGCCTGCGCAGGGGTATAGCCATATTTTTTGTAGGGGATTGAATCCGTCGCTTTTGCAGAGATTGCCAACAGAAAAAACAAACCCAACCAACCACAGAACGACTTCGCAAATTTCATAGCCTGAATTTGCAGTAAGATAGAAAATCAAACCAAAGGTTTAATGCCGGTTCTGTTATTTTTTGGTAGCTACTTTGTATAGAATGCCCGCCATTGCCGTAAAGAATATTGTTCCTAAAACGAAATAGCCGCCCTCTGAAAGCATTTGTACCAGATTGTGCTCCTGACTTACGGCAGCAAGGAATTTTTCTCCTCCGGAAGAACCCGCAATAAAGGCAATTACCACACCAGCTACTGCACCGCCTGCCACTAACCCTGTTGCAAACAAATTGCCCTTGCCCAGTTCCTCTTCTTCTGCACTTATCTGAACATTTTCTTTCTTCTGTTTCATTTCCACAATGCCTCTGATAGCACCTCCCAAAAAGATAGGCAAAGTAGTGGCCAGCGGCAGGTATGCTCCCACCGCAAAACTCAAGGACTTAATGCCACAGAGTTCCATGGTTACGGCAAGAAATACACCTGCAAAAACATATTGCCAATCCAAGTTCTGAGAGAGAATACCTTTAATTAAAGTAGCCATTAGTGTAGCTTGTGGCGCTGGATATTTTTCTGTTCCAATAGCATGATTAATGCCCTGGCTCAGCATTTCCGTGCTGGGTTTATCTAAAAACTTAACGGTTAATCCTATCACAATAGAAGATACAATGGCCCCAACAAACAAAGCAATCTGCTGATTGCGTGGAGTAGCACCTACAATGTATCCGCTTTTTAAATCCTGCGAAGTGGCTCCTGCATTGGCTGCTGCAATACAAATCATACCGCCAACCACCAATACCAGTGGTTCAAAACTTTGACCAGTCCAGCCTACGCTTAAGAAAATCAAACTGGTTCCCATCACCGTTGCAATGGTCATACCACTAATAGGGTTATTGGAAGAACCAATCAATCCAACAATTCTGGAAGATACGGTTACGAAAAGCGCACCAAATAAAATCACCAACACGCCAATCAATAATTTCTGTAAAATACTATCGCCCGGCACTTGTGGCAATACAGTAATTAACAAGATTAATCCTACTGCTCCCAATCCTACTATTTTCAAACTCAAATCTCTTTCGGTTCTTGCAATTGTGCCTGCGTTGCCGCCGCTCTCTGCTTTTAAAGATGCTACAGAACCTTTCACCGATTTTACAATCGTAGGAATCGTTTTTATTAAGGTAATGATACCACCTGCTGCCACCGTACCGGCTCCAATCTGTCTGATATAAGCATAATAAATGGCAGAAGAATAATCGGCAAATGTATGTGCTACCGGATCCCATCCCCCTTTACCACCTGCTACTGCCATATCTGCTAGATAGCCCAGTTTTACCAACTGTGCGGCAATCACATCTGGTGGAACCAAAGTAGAAAACAAAGGAATAAATACCAGCCAGCTCAACACGCCACCTGCTACCAATACGCCCCCGATTTTTGGACCAATGATATAACCCACCCCTAAGTACTCAGGAGTAATTTCACCACTCACTTTAGCAGAAGGAAAAAATTTATTGATCTGCTGCGTAGCATAATAAGGGGTCTCTGCAATTACATGCAATACTTTTTGCAAAAGCGCATATACAAATGCAACTCCCAGTCCCCAGAAAGCGGTCTTGGCAAAATCACCTCCCTTCTCTCCTGCTTTCAATACATCGCCGCAAGCCGTTCCTTCAGGGTAAGGCAGGTTATCGTGTTCGTTTACTATTAAAGCTTTGCGTAAAGGCACCATCAATAAGGTTCCCAATAATCCCCCTACAATCGAAAGAATCAGAATAGTGAGATAATTAAAATAAGAAGCACTATCCGGTGCGGATAAAAATAAAAATCCAGGTAGGGTAAATGCCACACCCGCTGCAATGCTTTCCCCTGCAGAGCCTGTAGTCTGAATGATATTATTTTCTAAAATGGTAGTTTTAAAAACTTCTTCCCAGGGTGATTGCAATCACCGCTATAGGTATAGACGCCGATACGGTTAAGCCTGCTTTCAAAGCCAGGTACACCGTGGCTGCACCAAAAATTACACCAAATAAACTACCTACTAATATGGACTTAACGGTTAGCTCCGGCATATTGGATTCAGGAGCCACAAAGGGTTTGAATTGCTTGGTTGGTTGCGACATAATTGGGGGTATTTAAAATTAATCCATCATTTTTTTCAACTTGCTGGCAATGATAAACAGGATCAACGAAGCCGTTCCTGCCATTACCACAAACATCATGAAGTAGTCGTATAAATTGGTGATGGCAAAGCCTAATACATAAGTTGTCTTTCCATCCGGATACAAGGCACTCAATACACCGGCCAGTTTATTGGCAAATGCATTGGCCGTAAACCAAACCGCCATTAACAGTGAAGCAAACTTGATAGGAGCCAGCTTATTTACCAATGACAATCCTATGGGTGACAAACAAAGCTCACCGCTGGTATGCATAAAGTACATGCCTGTCAGCCACATCATACTCACTTTCACTCCTGGCTGCACATCCTTCACACCAAAAGCAATCCACAAATAGCCAACTGCCAGTAAAAACAGACCCAACGCCATTTTCATAGGAGAAGAAGGTTCTTTCTTACCCATTTTTAACCACAGGAAGGCAAAAACAGGAGCGAGAATCACTACAAACGTGGAGTTCAATGATTGAAAGAAACTGGCCGGAATTACAAAGAATCCCAGGTCACGGTTGGTTTGCTCTTCTGCAAAAAAAGTAAGGGATGCACCTGCCTGCTCAAAAGCACTCCAGAAGAAAATCACAAAGAAGGAAACAGTAAAAATTACCGCTACTTTTTTCTTTTCCAGTGCCGTCAGGGTTTTATCGGAGAATACAATAAAAGCAATCAGCAGAATACTCACAATTAACAGATAGAATAAGTAACTGAATATTTTTACGTCGGCATAAATCAAGCCAATACAAATCAATGAAAAGACCAGGAGGGAACCCACAATAAATGCAGGTTTCAAAAACTTAGCAGGAGCATTTTCAGGGGTCAATCCTAAAATTTTTCCCTGCGGATCCAATACGTATTTATTGTGCAGAAACTGCAGGGTGGCTACTCCCAAGAGCATTCCAATCCCCCCGGCTAAAAATGCCCATTTAAAATCGGCGGGATTGCCCGTATCGCCTACCAGTCCACAGACAAAAGGCCCCAATGCCCCACCCACATTGATTCCCATGTAGAATATGGTATAGGCTGAATCGGTTCTGCTATCTCCTTTTGCATACAACTGACCTACCAGTGAAGAAATATTGGGTTTAAAAAATCCATTTCCCGCAATCATGAAACCCAGGCCCGAAAAGAAAAGCCAGGCAGATGCATCCGGATTGGAATTGTATAGTGCACCACAAAAAAACAAGATGAATTCTCCAATCGCCATTAAAATACCCCCCATTAAAATGGAGCGCTTATTGCCCCAGTAACGATCGGCCACATAACCTCCCACCAAAGGTGTCAGGTAAATCAGTCCGGTATAACTGCCATATAAATTAGAGGCAAATACTTTATCGAACATCAGCGCCTTGGTCATGAACAATACCAGGATGGCGCGCATGCCATAGTAGTTAAACCGTTCCCACATTTCAGTAGCGAACAAAACATAGAGTCCTTTCGGATGGCCAATGGATTTGGTCTTCTCAGTCATAGCAAACATTTTCGTTATTGGCTCAAAATAGTAATAAAAATGAAAGGGATAGGTTATTTTCGCAACCAATTTAGTCTACATGAATATTCTTTTATTAGGGAGCGGAGGACGCGAACATGCATTGGCCTGGAAAATGGCCCAGAGTCATCACTGTGATCAATTGTATATAGCGCCCGGAAATGCTGGCACGGCAGGGTTTGGAACGAATCTCAATATTTCGGTTACCGATTTTGAGGCCATCAAAAAAACCTGCATAGAAAAAGAAATTCATATGCTGGTGGTTGGGCCAGAAGAACCACTGGTAAAAGGCATCTACGACTTCTGCAAGAACGATGAAGCCTTACAACATATCATTGTAGTTGGCCCCTCCAAAGCCGCTGCGCAATTAGAGGGCAGCAAAGCTTTCAGTAAGAAATTCATGGAAAGACAGGGCATCCCTACGGCCAGTTATGCGGAGTTTACGGCTGATAATTTTGAAGCAGGGAAAGCCTATATTCAGCAGCATTCCCTACCCGTGGTGTTAAAAGCAGACGGACTGGCTGCAGGAAAAGGGGTAGTAATTGCCAATTCTACCCAGGAAGCACTGGACTGTTTCAGCGAAATGATTTTGCAGAAACAATTCGGGGCTGCCAGCGAAAAAGTGGTGATTGAATCCTTCCTGAAAGGAATTGAAGTAAGTGTTTTTGTATTAACCAACGGCTCGGCTTACCATATTATCGGACATGCCAAAGATTATAAGCGCATTGGCGAAGGCGATACCGGATTAAATACCGGTGGCATGGGCTGTGTTAGCCCGGTGCCCTTTATGGACGCGGCTTTCATGCAAAAAACCGAAGACAGAATCATACGTCCAACCGTGGAAGGCCTTGCCAAAGAAGGACTGGAATACCATGGCTTTATCTTCTTTGGCTTAATGAATGTAGGCGGAGAGCCCTTTGTAATTGAGTACAATTGCCGCCTGGGCGATCCTGAAACCGAAGTGGTATTGCCCAGACTGCAGACCGACCTGGTGGCTTTATTCGCGGCCATGGACAATGGCACCCTGGAAGATGCCAATATCAGTTTTGATCCACGCAGTGCCGCCACTATTATGGCCGTTAGCGGGGGGTATCCGGGTAATTATGCAAAGGGAAAAACCATTGAACTGCCCGCTACTGCTGAGATTCCGAAAGATACCCTTGTATTTCATGCAGGAACTATTTCCAGCGGAGATCAGGTTTTAACAAATGGTGGCAGGGTTTTAGCTGTTACTGCCTATGGAGAAAATATCGGAGATGCCGTTGCCAAATCTAAGCAGACCCTTGAAAAAATCAGTTTCGAGGGAATGTACTACAGAAATGATATTGGCTTTGAATTCCCTTGTTAATTCCACTATTTTCAAGCACCTTTGTACACATTGCAATTCTAATTTTTAAGAACCGAACCATACAATGGGATTATTTAATTTTTTTACACAGGAAATAGCCATGGATCTGGGTACTGCCAATACCCTGATTATTCATAACGACGATGTGGTGGTGAACGAGCCCTCTATTGTGGCATTGAACCGAAACAACATGAAAGAAGTGTTGGCGGTGGGCAAGAAGGCATTGATGATGCACGAAAAAACACACGAAAGTATTCGTACCATTCGTCCATTAAAAGACGGCGTTATTGCCGACTTCAACGCAGCGGAGTTAATGATCCGCGAGTTGATGAAAATGATTTATCCAAAGAAACCATTGTTTCCTCCAAGCTGGAGAATGGTAATTTGTATTCCATCTTCTATCACCGAAGTAGAAAAGCGTGCCGTTAGAGACAGTGCTGAACAGGCGGGTGCAAAAGAAGTATACATGATTCACGAACCCATGGCTGCTGCCTTGGGTATTGGTATTGACGTAGAAGAGCCGGTTGGTAATATGATTATTGATATTGGTGGTGGTACAACGGGTATAACGGTAATTGCCTTGGCAGGTATTGTATGCGATCAGAGTATTCGTATTGCAGGAGATGAATTTACTGCAGACATCATGGAAGCATTAAGAAGATACCATAGCTTATTAATTGGTGAGCGTACTGCAGAGCAAATTAAAATTAATGTGGGCGCTGCAATGAAAGATTTAGATAATCCGCCGGATGATATGCCGGTAAATGGTCGTGACCTTGTAACCGGTATTCCTAAGCAAATCATGGTAAGCTACCAGGAAATTGCTGAAGCATTGGATAAAAGTATTTTCAAAATAGAAGAAGCCATTTTAAAAGCATTGGAAACAACGCCTCCTGAGTTGGCTGCAGATATTTACCGTAGGGGATTATACCTGACGGGTGGCGGAGCTCTCTTACGTGGTCTGGACAAGCGTTTGAGCGCGAAAATCAAATTGCCTGTTCATGTTGCCGACGATCCATTGAAAAGTGTGGTGAGAGGTACAGGACTGGCTTTGAAAAATTACCAGCGTTTTCCATTTATCATGAGATAGAACTGCGAATAGGCATTGAAAAATATTTACCTGTTCATACGGCAATACTTTAATTTCCTCAGCTTTCTGCTGCTGCAAATTCTTTGTATTGTGATGCTGAGCAATTCCAGCAAAACGCACGAGACTTATTTCTCCGGAATTACTTTTGAAGTAACGGGTTATTTCAATAAGCATTATGCCAACCTGCAACAATACTTTCAATTAAAAGAAACCAATCAGCGACTGGCTGCCGAAAATTCCCGATTAAGAAATGCATTAACGAGCAATTTCGTTTCACCCGATACTACTGCGCTTCAGATTACTGATACTTCTTACCGGGATACATTGGGCAGAAACAGAAAATTCATTTATCTGCCTGCCAAAGTAATTGGCAACTCTTACACTTTACAGAACAATTATCTGATGCTCGAGAGAGGAGAAAACCAGGGCATTAAAAAAGGAATGGCCGTTGTAGGACCAGATGGAATTGTGGGTGTGGTAGTAGATGTGTCGGCCAATCTGAGTAAAGTAATGAGTCTGTTGCACAGAAACAGCAAGGTTTCAGCCATGTTGAAAAAAGACAATACCACCGGTAGCATAGAGTGGGACGGAGCAGATCCTTCCTTGCTGATTTTAAGAAACGTATCTAAAAGTGCCAAAGTGGTAAAAGGAGATACGGTTTTAACCAGCACCTATTCTGCCAACTTCCCTTCGCATTTAATGATTGGAAGAGTGGCTTCCATAACCGAAGATCCGGCTACCAATTACTATACACTGAAAATTAAAACCGCTACGAATTTCTTTACCGTTCAAGACGTAGATGTTATTTACAATACCCGATACAACGAACAAATAGAACTGGAAAATCGCAATAAGAATCAATGAGTAATTTGTTAACCAATATATTCAGATTTGCCTTTTTTATTCTGTTACAGGAATTTGTACTGAATAAGATTCCTGCATTGCATCAGTTCATTGTGCCTTCCTTGTATTTTTTATTCATTCTTTGGCTGCCTTTTAAAATGGGCAGATGGGGTGTATTGGTACTATCATTCCTGTTTGGTCTTACCATGGATTTTTTTACAGGAACCATGGGTTTACATGCCGCTGCCTGTACTTTAATTGGCTATATCCGTCCCTTTCTGTTGAGCTTATTGATTCCTCAGGAAACAACCGAACAGAGCTATGTAGAACCCAGCATCAAAAGCATGGGTTGGGCGCCTTTCGGCCTTTATGTAGGCCTGCTTACTTTTGTACACCACTTTTACCTGGTGCTTTTAGAATGGCTGCAGTTCGGCAGTTTTGGGTATTTCCTGGGAAAAGTAGCAGGAACTACCGGCATCAGTTTGCTGCTGATTTTTTTAACAGAGCTTTTATTTAACAGAAAAGCCAAGTACAGAACCAATAGCTAAAATTATTCCCGCAAACAACCCTGCAGATTGCTTAATTTCACGCTGTCAAAACCATTGACAGTTTCCTGCATATGTCCGTATTTAATCAAAGCCGTGGAAGGGTTATCCAAATTATTATCGGGGCTGTATTTATAGTTATTACCGCTCAGCTCATTAACCTGCAGATTTTTTCTTCTCAATACAAACTGGCTGCAGAAAACAATGCCATTTATCGGAAAATTATTTACCCCGACAGAGGCATTATTTTCGATCGTAAAAAAAGAGCATTACTCGAAAACACGATTAGCTTTGATTTAGTAGTTACCCCAGCTGAATCTAAAGGCACTGACACAGCTACGCTCTGCGCCATTCTGGGTATTGATACTGCAGAATACAAAAAGAGAATGCTCGACGCCATCTTTAAAAACACAAGGGTACGTCCCAGTATTTTCGAGCCCTTGTTAACGCCGGATCTCTATGCAAAGCTTACAGAAAACATGTATAAGTTTCCGGGCTTTGTGTTGAGTGAACGTTCTGTAAGAACTTATCCCTTTAATACAGCTGCACAACTGCTGGGCTATATTGCGGAAGTAGATACCGCTTACTTAAGAAAGAATAAACACCTGGGATACGAAATGGGCGACTATGCAGGAATGAGTGGACTGGAGAAAACCTATGAGTCGGTACTGATGGGGCAAAGAGGAATTAAAAGATTTATCAGAGACAATAAAAGCCGCATACAGGGCCCTTATGAAAATGGCATTTTTGATACCATACCTGTTGCTGGCAGAAACCTGTACACCAGCATTGATGTAGAAGTACAACAACTGGCAGAACAATTATTACAGAATAAAATTGGAAGTGCAGTGGCCATCAATCCGCAAACAGGAGGCATTATCAGCATGGTTTCGAGCCCTACTTATAATCCGAATGTGCTTACTGGAAATGCCCGAAGAAAGAACTGGGGAAGAATGGTAATGGATACCGCCAAACCCATGTACAATCGCGCCATCAAAGGACAGTATCCTCCGGGTTCAACTTTTAAACCACTGGGCGCCTTGGTGGCACTAGATCAAGGATTAATTACTTCTGATTATGGTATTGGTTGCTCGGGCGGTTATGGGGCATGTGGTGGCGTATACGTAAGATGTGAACATAGCAATGCAGGGCATGCTGCCAATTTAAGACTGGCATTGGCCAATTCCTGCAACTCTTATTTTTCTGATGTTTTTAGAAAAGCATTGGATAATAAAAAATGGGGCAACCCCAATCAGGGCTATTTAAAATGGAAAGAATACATGAATGCTTTTGGTTTGGGTAGAAGACTAGAAGTAGACTTGCCTAGTGAAGACAAAGCCAATATTCCAGATACCAGTGTGTACAATCGCTTTTTTGGCGGAGCCAGAAGATGGAACAGTTGCAGTGTGCTTACCCTTGGTATTGGACAGGATAAAATGACGGCTACTCCCTTACAAATGGCCAACCTGATGTGCATCATTGCCAACAAGGGATATTATTATCCTCCCCATTTTGTGGACAGCATTGAAAATGAAAGAATAGAAGATACTTCCTTTTTAAATAAATACCGAACCAAACATACCGTAACCAATATTTCCGATAGAGACTATCAGGCGGTAAACGATGGCATGCATGATGTAACCGTATATGGTACGGCATCTCATATTAAAATTCCAGGGGTTGAATACTGTGCCAAAACAGGAACAGCCCAAAACCCACACGGAAAAAACCACTCTTTGTTCGTAGCATTTGCGCCCAAAGACAATCCTAAAATTGCTGTAGCTGTAGTAGTGGAAAATGGAGGGTATGGATCAGTAGCTGCAGGACCCATTGCGGGATTAATCATGGAGAAATTCCTGAATGACACTTTAAGTACAGCAGGTAAAGCAACTGCGGAAAGAATCACCAATATGGATCTGGTTCCACAGGCTATTAAAAACTGGTACACACGAAAAGATGCAGAGAGAGCAGCCCGCCTGGCTAAACTGGCATTGGAAGAAGCTGCTGAAAAAGAAGAAGCAGAGCCCAACAGGGAAGCGCCTAAAAACAATACGGAAGCAATTCTGGAACAAGGAAGTAAGCCGGTTGGTAACAAAAAAGACAGTACGGAAAAATATAAAATCAAAGCTGCTCTGTTGATTTCTGAATCTAAAAAGAAAAAAATGGAGGGCAGAAGACAATGACAAAGAATAAAAGCATTTCACAGGGGATAGACTATCCGGTTATCTGGCTTTATGCTTCATTGGTAGCCATTGGCATCCTCTGCATTTTCATGGTAGAATACAGAGAAGGGGTAAATGTTTTTAGTTCCTTTATTGGAGGTAAAACCAATTACAGCAAGCAATTGTTTTTTGCAGGCTTCTGCGTGCTGGTTGCAACTTTCATCCTCTTAACAGACAGTAAACTCTTTACCGCTTTTGCCAATCTGATGTATGTATTTGGCTTGTTGCTAATGGTGGCCACTTTTGTGATTGGTAAAAATATCAATGGATCTAAAAGCTGGATTCCTTTGGCAGGAGGCTTTAACCTACAGCCTGCAGAACTCTGTAAAATATTTACTGCCCTGGCTTTGGCCAAATTTTTATCGAGACAGGAAATTGATTTCAGCAAACTGAAATACCAGTTAATCGGCGGTGCCATTACTTTGGCGCCCGCAGTGCTTTCTATTTTACAACACGAATTAGGACTTGCCCTGGTATATACTTCTTTCTTAATTGCCATGTACAGGGAGGGATTGCCTGCTCAAATTCTGATTATCGGATCTTCTTTTGGCGCACTGGTGATTGCCTCTTTAATCATTGAACCCAATACCCTGTTGATTGCTTTAAGTGTAATTGCCGTTTTTCTTATTTACATCGCCAGAAGACAGGCAAAAAGAAATAAAGGAGTCATCACTATCATTTTCATCGCCTGGTTAATCAGTGCAGGGACTCAAAGATTTGTTATCCCCTATATTTTCAACAATGTGCTGGAGTGCTACCAGAGTACCCGGATCTACAGCATGGTGGGCAAGGATTACAATTGCGCAGACAATGTAAAGTCGATGAAGAAACAACAGACGGGAAATGAAAAAGCACCCAGAAAACCAGACGACTATAATGTTCGCCAAAGTAAAATTGCCATTGGCTCCGGAGGCTTTACCGGGAAGGGTTTCCTGAAAGGCACTCAAACCCGTGGAAAATATGTACCCGAACAACATACCGATTTTATCTTCACTTCACTGGGAGAAGCATTCGGATTTTTAGGTTGCTTCTTCTTCCTGATTTTATACATCGCACTCTTATTCAGAATTGTACGAATTGCTGAAAGACAGCGAAGTACTTTCAGCAGGGTTTATGCATACAGTGTAGTTAGTATTTTCTTTTTCCATATAGCAGTAAATGTGAGTATGACCATTGGGTTGTTTCCGATTGTAGGTATTCCCTTGCCGTTGATTAGTTACGGAGGTTCTTCCTTACTCACTTTTACCATTTTGATTTTTATTTTATTAAGACTGGATGCAGACCGCCAGATGGTGCTGCGCTAATTGAATATTATGACCATAATCCCCTTATCTGAAGGAAGTTTTACCATTGATAAAACCAAGGTTTTTGTTCCTTTCGACACTACGAAAGAAGAATTGAACAGCAGACCCATTGGAAGTTTGCTGGTGGAGATACAACCCTTTTTAATCATCACTGCTAAAGACGTAATATTAATTGATACAGGTCTGGGATACAATATGTCCAACGGTGTTCCTCAGATTTATTATAACCTGGAAAAGGCTGGATACAATCCTTCACAGATTACGAAAGTATTGATGAGTCATTTGCACAAAGACCATGCAGGGGGAATTACTACCAGAAACTATAATACCGGAGAACAATTCATTGCTTTCCCCTATGCCAGTTATTATGTACAGAGAAGAGAATTTGAATTTGCCATGGGAATTGGTTCTGCCTCTTATGTACAGGAAGACATTGCCATTCTGGAGGAATTTAGTAAAGTGGTTTGGCTAAATGAAGACCAGGGTATTATTGATGGCTATATTCAATACCAGTTAACAGGTGCACACTCCAAATACCACCAGGTATTTACCATTACAGAAGGAAATGAAACCGTATTCTTTGGCGGAGATGACGCACCGCAATTACAGCAAATGAAAAGCAGGTTTGTAGCCAAGTACGATTTCGATGGAAAGAAATGCATGGAGCTTCGCAAACAATGGTGGGAAGAGGGAAAAGAAAAAGGCTGGAAATACCTGTTTTACCATGATATCTCCAGCCCTGTGTTTAATCATTCAACGTAAATAGTCTAAAGACTTACAATATACTTTCCGCCTAATTTTTCCTTAGGGTTGTATCCCGCTGATTGCGCTCCATGATTCTCTTACGCATGGCAGGTCTGTCTGGTTTTTGATCCGGACCTTGTGGGGGCATTCCACGACGCATCATTTCCTGGCGCATCATGTCGTTGAAGTTTCGGTCTAACTTAAAAACAGTATTTACTCTTTCTTCGCTGTTCAATACTTTTTTGAAGTCGTTATTGTACTTCTTTCTAATAGAAAGCGCTTGTTCTTCAAAAGCCAGTTCTGCATCCTTATTAGCTTCTCTGGCTTTTTTGAGTTCCGCCATATAGCTATTATGAACGGGCCAGAATTTCTGTGCTTCTTCGGCTGTTAAATTGAGTTTCTGGGTTATAAAAGCCACTTTCAAGGCTTCTACATGCGGTGGTCTGGGTCCTCTGGGTTCACCAGGTGCACCTGGCATTCTATCCATTTTACCAGGAGGAGGGGGTTCCTGTGCATGTGCAGCAACGGCCACACTCATTACCATCAAGAAAAGAATCTTTTTCATTTTACTTTTTTTTAAAATTTTCATTTAATCATTCAGATAAAGCTGCAGTTCCTCATCTGATATCTCATCCACAGTTGTTCCGGTTACCCCATCTACCGTGTAGTGGTGTAAACTATTCTCCGACCCTGCCAATGCATTGGCAGATTGCAGGTATTCATCTATTGATTCATTGGGCATTTGTTGCACCCAGTCTGTAACATTCAGAGAAGTCAATTCCGCATAATTCATACCCACTTCGCTTTCCAGTGGCTTTTGTGATGCGTTCATCAGTTGCAATCCCCCAAAACCAAAATAGCGGTAACAACAGCTGCTGCTGCCCAACGATACCAGCTTGTCGCTTTTTTCATGCTCACCACAGGTGCTGCGGTTAAAGGCTTTTGAAAATTCAACTGCTCAAAATAGCCCGCAGGTACTGTTTGAACAGGCTTCTTATTGATCCTGTTCAAGAGAGGAGCAATCTCCTCCAGTTCATGTGCTATGTCTTTTTTATTTTCCATGTTCTTTATATATGACCAATTGCCGGGCAACTGGTTTAATTTGTTTTAATAAATTCTTCAATTTTTTTAGCCGCATGATGATAACTGGCTTTTAGCGCTCCTTCACTTGTATCAAGGATCTTACTCATTTGCTCATAGCTCATTTCATCGAAATATCTTAGTCCGAATACCAGTTTTTGTTTCTCTGGAAGTTGCTGAATGGCCAGTTGCAATTTCCACTCTAACTGATTGGCATCAAAGTTGGGATCCGCTTTAACCTGGTTACTATAGGTTTCTGAAATATCATCAAAAGAGTCTGCCTGTTTTCTATTTTTTTGTGCCAGAAAGCTAAGGCTTTCGTTGGTTGCAATTCTATATAACCAGGTATACAACTGACTGTCTTCTCTGAAATTATCAAGGGCATTCCACACCTTAATAAAACTGTTCTGCAATACATCGTTCACATCATCATGATCTACCACAATGCGGCGGATATGCCAATATAATTTTTCCTGGTATTTCTTTACCAACTCCGTGAATGCCGAATCTTTTTCAGAAGGGATTTTTAACCGCTTCACCAACGCTGTATCCTGGTTCAAACTTTTACAATTGTATTTTAAGTTAGATAAAAATTGGCGGCATGGGTTTAATGGGCTGAAAAAAATTTGTATATTCAGTTGAATCAATATGAACTCAAAAAAAGCCATACAGTCTTTCAGACAGAATGTTACAGACAAATACACTATCTATAATAGCTTGTTTGCAGCCCTTCCCTTTTCAGGAATCGCCAATGTAGGGGCCTTACTTCCCATTTTATTGCAAGCCTGTGTAGATGGTTACCAGCAAGGGAAAAGCCCCATGGCTATTATAGATCAGTTCTTTGAACGGCATGCTATGGCAGACGATGAAAAGGATAAAATAGGGCGACTTTTTAAATTTGTTCAATACATAGAAAGGCAGGTGGTACTTTTTGACGCAATTGAAGATGCAGCATTCGATTCAGTGAATCAGCTGAACGGAACAGGCAGCCTGAAAGCATTGTACAATGAAGCCTATTTTAAAGGAAAGTTGCCGCTCTTAAAAGAAAAACTACGATCATTTAAGGTTAGGGTTGTTTTAACTGCCCATCCCACACAGTTTTATCCGGGCAATGTACTGGGTATTATTCATGATTTAGGGGAAGCCATTGCCAGGAATGATTTTGAAACCATTAATCTGTATATACAACAGCTGGGGATCACTCCTTTTTTCAATAAGAAACAACCCACTCCATTTGATGAAGCCGTCAACCTGATGTGGTATCTGGAGAATATTCTTTACAAGTCTATCGGGAATATCTACAATTTTATTCATGAAGAAATTCTGAACGAAGAAAACAATAACCCATTTATTGAATTGGGATTCTGGCCGGGTGGCGACAGAGACGGAAATCCGTTTGTGAATGCGGCCACTACTTTACAGGTAGCTGAATCTCTTAGAAGTGCCATCATCGTTTGTTATTACAGAGATATCCGATTACTCAAAAGAAGATTAACATTTGCCGGAGTTGATCAACTGGTAGCACAGCTGGAAGCTCAACTCTACGAAAATGTATTTCGCCCGGAAGAAAGCAGAAGAGTGCAGCAGAAAGAATTACTGGAAAAACTGAATGCCATTAAAGCAATGGTAATTGCTGATCACCACGGACTTTACCTGAACAGAATCAACAGCCTGATTAACAAAGTCACCATTTTCGGAACCTGGTTTGCTTCACTGGATATAAGACAGGACAGCAGAATTCATACAGCTGTTATTGCAGATATTGATGAATCCCTGAAGAAGCAACAGAAAAAGGGAATTCTTCCTGATGATTATACTTTACTAAGCGAAGAAGAAAAAATCAAGGCACTTTTGTCTATTGACAAAGTGATTGAAACAACAGATACCACCAGCACCATTGCAAAGGACACTATTGAAAGCATATTTGCCATTCACTCCATCCAGCAACTGAATGGTGAACAGGGCTGTCATCGATATATTATCAGCAATTGCCAGTCGGCACTGAATATGATAGAAGTGTATACGCTATTCAAATTATGCGGATGGAATATACAACAGCTATCTATAGATATTGTTCCTTTATTTGAGACCATCGACGATTTAAAAAATGCCGAAGGTATCATGACCTGGCTTTATGAACTGCCCGTTTATCAATCGCATTTAAAAGCAAGAAACCAGGCACAGACCATTATGCTGGGTTTTAGTGACGGCACCAAAGACGGAGGTTATTTACAGGCCAACTGGAGTATTTATCAGGCTAAGGAGAACTTAACCGGCATCTCCCGTAAATATGGCATTAAGGTTAAATTCTTTGATGGCA
Organism: Sediminibacterium sp. C3; assembly: GCF_000508085.1. Lineage (GTDB taxonomy): Bacteria > Bacteroidota > Bacteroidia > Chitinophagales > Chitinophagaceae > Sediminibacterium. The sequence continues at coordinate 30,499 of NZ_KI669560.1, forward strand.
GAGGTGGCCCCCCTTCCAGAGGGGGTGGCAAAACCAATAAGTTCTATGCATCCCTAGGGAATGCCATTGAAAACGAAGAAATACAACTCACCATTCAGGGACAAACCATCACTTCCAATTTCGGAACATTGAAATCTGCCCAATACAATCTGGAACAATTACTGAGTGCGGGCATCAGCAATACGGTCTTCTCGGAAAACAGAAAAGATATCAGGGCAGAAAACAAAAGCTTACTGGAAGAGCTTGGAAAAATTAGTCATGAAGTTTACCAGTCCTTCAAAAAACACCCTCAGTTTTTACCCTATATGCAACAATTCAGTCCACTGAATTATTACAGTAAATCCAATATTGCCAGCAGGCCAGGTAAAAGGGGAAGCTCCAATCAGTTGGTTTTTGAAGATCTCCGGGCCATCCCTTTTGTGGGAAGCTGGAGTCAGTTAAAACAAAATGTTCCCGGATATTTTGGCGTTGGTACGGCAATGCAAAAAATGAAGGATACAGGAAGATGGGAAGAAGTGAAAACCCTTTTTAATGAAGTAGCTTTTTTCAGAACCCTGATAGACAACAGCATGATGAGTATGTTAAAATCATTCTTCCCGTTAACAGCCTATATTCAGGAAGATGAAACCTATGGACCAATCTGGAAGCTGATTAAAGAAGAGTATGATTTAACCCAGGCATTGGTGCTTGAATTATCCGGCAGTCAAATGCTGATGGAAGAAGATGCAACTGGCAGGGCTTCTATTTTAATGCGTGATAAAATTGTACTCCCATTGCTAACCATACAACAATATGCGCTGAATCAATTAAAAAAGGAATCCATTTCTGAAGAAGAAAAAAGCAACTACGAAAAATTGGTGACCCGATCCATGTTCGGCATTATCAATGCAGCCAGAAATTCTGCCTGATCAACTGTCTTTCCATCTCCACAAATGCATACAGGCATAGGTTTGGTAAGGAGCCCATTTCTCTGAAATGTTCTTCATGGTTGTTTTCATGGTCTTTTTATCTGCCGGGTCTATCTGATAGATATTGCACATAGCCTGCTGAATGCCCAAATCATCCACAGCAAAAACATCTTCACGGCCCAAAGTAAACATCAATAACATTTCTACCGTCCATCTACCTACCCCCTTAATCTGTACCAGCAAATCAATAATGGCTTCGTTTTCCATTTTGGCCAATGTTTTATCTGTAATACCATGTTCCAGACAAAAGGCAGCTACATTTTTTACATAACTCACTTTCGCGTTACTTAAACCAATGGCACGTAATTTTTCATCCGGCGTCTTCAGCACTTTTGATAATTCCGGATCGGTTCCATTGTACAAATCCAGAAATCGCTGATAAATAACAGCCGCCACTTTAGTGCTCAATTGCTGACTCATGATGCTGGCCATCAACCGAACGGGGACATTTTTTCGTTTCGATATTTTTAATGGCCCCGATTGTAAAAGCGGCTTCAGTTTTTTATCCTTTTGTAAATGTTTCAGATACTCCATTCAAGAAAGTTACTTAATTTACTACTGACTAAATTAGCAAAATGATAAAGAAACTGCTCTTGCTCAATCTTCTTCTATTGAGTATATCTATTGTTTGTTTTTCACAGACAGGTCCGGAAAAACAAATCAGAAAAATCCTGACAGAGCAGACTGCCGCATGGAACCGCGGAGACATTGAAGCTTTCATGAAAGGATACTGGAAAAGCGACAGTCTATTATTTGTTGGCAAAAACGGACCTACTTATGGATTTGCCAATACCCTAAACAATTATAAAAAAAGCTATCCCAACAAAGACTATATGGGTACGCTCCAATTTACTTTACTCGAAGTAAAGCCATTGGCCAAACAACTATGGATGGTTTTAGGAAAATGGGAATTAACACGCAATGCAGGTAATGTAAGCGGCCACTATACCATCTTATTTAAAAAGATAAACGGAGAATGGGTGATCATTATGGATCATAGCAGTTAGAACAAAGTATATAGAATCAAAGTGCTCAAATTTTTATTCCGCCATACTTTTAGTATATCAACTTCGTCTACCGCTCAAAATGAATGGGCTTACTCCAAAGTTTGATTAACCAACGCATCAGGAAGAAAAAGCTGATCAAAAACCAGCAATAGAAAACAATATTACCTGTAGTGATCTTATCGTGAAAAAAAGCATGGTCATACATAATGCCAGCTGTAGAATTGATAGCCAGCCATAGCAGCCCTACAGAAATGGTATTTACAATGCGTAACAGATATTCTCTTACCCCTGGTTCCAAAATGTTTTTATTGTATTACAACTGATTAAGGATTTTGTTCTTCCTAGTCAAAGGTTTGGTTGCTGGCAGCAGCTAATTTCAGAATGCGATCAAATTGAGCTGGTGTTAAATCGTTATAGAAGAAGTAAATAGGGTCTAATTGTGTACCATTTTTATGTACTTCATAGTGTAAGTGCGGTCCCGTACTCTTTCCGGTTGAACCCACATATCCAATTACTTCCCCTCTTTTTACCCGGGCTCCTACTCTGGCTTTAATGCGGACCATATGCGCATACAGGGTCTCATAGCCAAAGCCATGATTTACCACAACCCTGTTTCCGTAACCGCCGGTATTAAACCCGGCATCTTTAATCACCCCGTCCGCTGCTGCATAAATGGGCGTACCGATTGGTGCCGTAAAGTCGAGACCTGCATGGAGTCTTCTGTCTTTATAAATCGGGTCAATACGGTAACCAAAACCAGAAGCTACCCTATTTAAGTTTCGGTTACTGATTGGCTGAATAGAAGGAATGGCTGCAATTAATTTTTCCTTGTTCTTTACCATATTTTCTATGGCATTGAACGATTTTAACTGATACGCCATTCGTAAACTCAGATTGTTCAGCTGGGCCGCCATACTGGTTACCAATTCTGTTTCACCCATGCTCTGCACCAATTGCACTTCTTTCTTTTTCTCCATCTCCTTTACCCTGGCACTGTCTGGTATCGGGTTGGATTCAAATATGGAGCGGTAGACATAATTATCCCGGTTGGCAATTTCATCCATCTGCAACTGCAATTGCTTGATTCTCTCCTCCATTACCTTGTAATTCTGCCTTAAGTCGTCGTTTTGCTGCCTTAATAGCTTCTCTTTTGGAGAATCAATGTAGCGGAAAGTGATGGCGAAAATGAGAATTCCGGTAACAATAGATGCTGCTATATATCCAAATACCTGAAGCAACCTGACCCTGAGTGGGGTGGTTAGCTTCTCAAAGCGCATATTATGCGTATTATAGTAGTATTTTACCTTTTTCATGATCGGTTTTCAGCCCCTTAAATCCGTACCTTTGCCCCTTTAAATAATAACAAATATAGTTTCTACAGCCTGAATGGCATATAAAAAGTAATTCAACATGACGAGTGCCGAAATTCGCCAGCAATTCCTGGATTTTTTTGCTTCCAAACAGCATCAGATTGTACCCTCTGCTCCTATTGTGGTAAAGAACGACCCTACCCTCTTGTTTACCAATGCGGGAATGAATCAGTTTAAGGATTATTTTCTGGGAAACAGCCAACCCAGCAGTCCCAGAATTGCAGACACACAAAAATGTTTGCGGGTAAGCGGCAAGCACAACGATCTGGAAGAAGTGGGGGTGGATACCTATCACCATACCATGTTCGAAATGCTGGGCAACTGGAGTTTTGGAGATTATTTTAAAGCAGAAGCCATTGCCTGGAGCTGGGAACTATTAACTGAAGTATATAAACTACCCAAAGACCGTTTATATGTTACCGTTTTTGAGGGAGATGCTGCAGAAGGAATTCCTGCATCTACTATCGCATTGGCAGAGTGGCAGAAATTAGTGGCACCTGATCATATTGTTTACGGAAATAAAAAAGACAATTTCTGGGAAATGGGTGATACAGGTCCCTGTGGCCCTTGTTCTGAAATACATGTAGACTGCAGATCAGAAGAAGAGATTGCTAAAATCCCGGGCAGAGAACTGGTAAATAAGGACCATCCTCAGGTGATTGAAATCTGGAACAATGTATTTATTCAGTACAACCGTCTAAAAGATGGTTCTCTTATTGAACTACCTGCCAAACACGTAGATACAGGCATGGGCTTTGAAAGATTGGTAAGAGTGATTCAGGGCAAACAGAGCAACTACGATACTGATGTTTTCACCGGAACATTCAGAGCCATTGAAAAAATAACCGGAAATACTTACGACCAGTCCGATTCTAAGGAAGCCATTGCTTTCAGGGTGATTGCCGATCATATTCGTGCCATTGGTTTTACCATTGCCGATGGACAGCTGCCTTCTAACACCGGAGCTGGTTATGTAATCAGAAGAATTTTAAGAAGAGCTGTAAGGTATTATTATTCTTATCTGAATTACAAACAGCCCTTATTATTTCAATTGATTCCAGTTATTGCAGAACAGTTTAAAAATGTATTCCCGGAATTGCATCAGCAACTTGACTTTGTTTGCAAAGTAGTGAAGGAAGAAGAAGATGCTTTTCTTAAGACACTAGATAAAGGGCTGAAGAGAATGGATGATATTATAAAAAACAGCGGATCCGTAATTGACGGCAAAGCTGCTTTTGAATTGTTTGATACATTTGGTTTCCCGATTGACCTTACCCGATTGATTGCTACAGAAAACAATAAGTCAATTGACGAGCAAGGTTTTGAAAAAGAAATGCAGGAGCAAAAAAACAGAAGCCGTGCAGCAACAACTTTGGATACAGAAGATTGGATTGAAATAGCAACCGAAAAAGGACAAGGCTTTGTTGGATACAATGAATTGAGCACAAGCAGCAAAATAACCCGATACAGAAAGATCAGTGCTAAAGGGAAAACTCAATTCCAATTGGTTTTAAATACCACTCCTTTTTATGCAGAAAGTGGTGGTCAGGTAGGTGATACAGGAAAACTGATTTTCAGTAATGATACCATCGCTGTAACCAATACTAAAAAAGAGAATGACCTGATTGTACACTTTGTAGATCAATTGCCTTCTAATCCTGCTGCAGAATTTACTGCTGAAGTAGATGCAGAGAAAAGATTGTTTACCTGCTATAACCACACAGCTACCCACCTGTTACATGCTGCATTAAGACAGGTATTGGGAACACATGTGGCTCAGAAAGGTTCTTTGGTAAATCAGGACAATCTTCGCTTCGACTTTTCTCATTTTGCCAGATTAACAGAGGAAGAAATCATCGCAGTTGAAAACATAGTAAATGTCAAAATCAGAGAAAATATTCCTGTAGTAATAAAAGAAATGTCTAAGGACGAAGCTTTGCAATTGGGCGCTATGGCATTGTTTGGAGAAAAATATGGTGATAGAGTAAGAGTAGTGATTGCAGACCCATCTTATTCAGTAGAGCTTTGCGGAGGCACACACGTAGCTTCTACCGGCATGATTGGACTCATGAAGATAACAGCAGAATCTGCAGTGGCGGCTGGTGTTAGAAGAATTGAGGCATTAACCGGAAAAGCTGCTTTTGATTATTTGTCTAATCAAAACGAAACAATCAAACAGATTGGCAACGTGCTGAAGTCGCAGGATGTATTGAAGTCAATTGAAAAACTGGCAGCAGAAAAACAGGAACTTGAAAAAAAGATAGAGAGCCTGGAAGCAAAACAGTTGCAATCCCTCAGAACCGAATTAATACATAAGATAAAAATCTATCCTTCTGGTAATGGTCAGTTTATTGGAGAAGTATTACAAGTAAGCAGCCCTGATCATCTAAAGAAAATCTGCTTCGATTTAAAAGCTGAACTGGGGGATGATTATGTAGTTGTATTGTGCGCCAATATTGCGGGTAAAGCAGCTGTTTGTATTTTATTAAGTGATAGTGTTGTTGCACAAAAAGGATTAGAAGCACCTCAGTTAATAAAACAATACGCAACCCCTTTAATTAAAGGCGGTGGCGGTGGTCAGAAAACCCTGGCAACTGCTGGTGGTCAGGATGCATCTAATCTGTCAACATTGATACAACAAATCTATTCTCTGCTATAATGGATTACCAAGAGAAATACCAGGCAGTCATCGGACTTGAGATTCATGCACAACTGGCAACTAAATCCAAGTTGTTCAGCGGAGACAGCACTGCGTTTGGCAATACACCCAATACCCAGGTGAGTCCTATTTCACTTGCATTTCCAGGTAGCCTACCCAAATTGAACAAGGAAGCAGTTGAAATGGCAGTCAAAATGGGATTAGCTTGTAACTGTACTATTGCAGAAGAAAGTTTTTTTGCAAGGAAAAATTATTTTTATCCGGATCTTCCTAAAGGCTATCAAATTTCACAACATACACATCCCATCTGCATCGGGGGAAAAGTTCTCATCAAAACAAGTGAAGGGCAAAGAAACGTACAATTGAATCGTATTCATCTGGAAGAAGATGCAGGCAAAAGTATTCATGATATACTGGCTTCCCATTCCTGTATCGATTTAAACCGTGCCGGCACACCTTTAATTGAAATTGTTACAGAGCCGGATTTATATTCTGCAGAAGAAGCCTGGCAATACGTAACAGAAATCAGAAAACTGGTCAGATGGATTGGCGTTTGTGACGGGAATATGGAAGAAGGAAGCTTAAGATGCGATGCCAATATTTCCGTAAAACTAAAAGGTGCCGAACAACTGGGAACTAAAGTAGAAGTCAAGAACCTGAATTCTATTCGAAATATAAAAAAAGCTATTGAATTCGAAATTACCAGAATCATTCAGGAACTAGAAGCAGGTAATAAAATTGTACAGGAGACAAGAAGCTACGATGCAGACAAGGATATCACTTTCAGCATGCGGGAAAAGGAAGAAGCCAACGACTACAGGTATTTTCCAGATCCGGATTTACCCCCTATAATACTAACGAAAGAAAAGATTTTATCCATTAAAAACAGCTTGCCTTTATTTCCCAATGAATGGTTTGAGATTTTTCAGAATAAATACCAACTAAACGAGTACGACGCTACTCAGTTATGCGAAGAAAAATCAATAGCTGAATTTTTTGAAGTAACTGCCCTGTATTGTCAGCAATACAAAATGATTGCAAACTGGATATTAGGACCTGTAAAGCAATTGGTAAACGAACAACAGAAAAGTATTAATGAATTAGGATTGAGCGCAAAAAGTTTGGCTGATACCATTCAATTAATAGAATCAGGGAAAATTAATTTCTCCGCTGCAGCATCCAAACTATTGCCAGCATTGTTGAATAACGAAAAAGACCCAGTGGAACTGGCCACAACACTGAATATTCTTCAAACCAGCGATAGCGGAGAATTAGAAGAATGGGTAAACAAAGCCATTGAAATGATGCCAGATAAAGTACAGGCTTATCAAAAAGGCAAAAAAGGATTGATCGGTTTGTTTGTTGGTGAGGTAAAAAAAATGAGCAAAGGAAAAGCTGATCCGAAAATCGTTACAGAACTACTCGAACAAAAATTAAACGCATAAAATACCATCATGAAAAAATCTATTTACCTCTTTTTGGGGGCCGGACTACTGCTGAATGCCTGTAGCCAGGAAAAAAAATACGGTGAATTTACCGTTAAGGGCACTATTAAAAACGCCATTACGCCTAAAGTGTATTTACAAGAACTTCCCTATGGAGGTGATCAACCTGTAATTCTGGATTCCGCCAGCCTGCCTGCAAATGGCAAATTCAGTTTAAAAGGAATGGCTAAAGAAGAAGGTTTGTACAGACTGGTATTGGAGAATGGCCCCGATGTATTGATAGTAAACGACAACAATGAAATTGAAGTAGACCTGGATGTAACCAGATACAGAGTTTATGAAGTAAAGAATTCCCCTGCTTCAGCGGCTATGCATACTTTATTTGAAGATTACAGAAAGAAAGATTCAGCATTGTATGCTGTATTCATGGAACTGGATTCCCTGCAAGCTCAACCCAATTCAGATTCACTGGTAAAAGTGTTGCAAACCAACAGAGATGGCAAAGTGAAGGAAATGAACGGTATGGTAAGAAAGTTCATCAATGAAAGTGAAAGTCCTGCGGCCAGATATTATGCATTGGGAATGGCTTCCAGAACCATGACACCGGATGAATTAAAAGCATTGGTTAATGAATCAGCTGAAAAGTATAAATCGCATTCAGGCTTGAATAAAATCAAAGCGCTGCTAGATGCAAGTACCAAACAGCAACCAGCAGCACCTCCTGCTTATGCTTTATTGGGCAAACAAGCACCAGAAATCACTTTGCCAGATCTAGATGGAAAACCTTTTTCATTAAGTAGTCTGAAAGGTAAATACGTACTGGTTGATTTCTGGGCCAGCTGGTGTGGCCCTTGCAGAAAGGAAAACCCAAATGTAGTAGCCGCTTATAATCAGTTTAAGAATAAAAACTTTACCATACTCGGCGTTTCACTGGACAATGATAAACAGGCCTGGTTGGATGCCATTAAAATGGACAAGTTGAACTGGAAGCACATAAGTGACCTGAAACAATGGGAAAGCGAGATGCCCAATCTCTATCAGTTTAATGCGATTCCATTTAATGTATTAATTAATCCTGAAGGAAAAATCATCGCATCAGATTTAAGAGGCAACCAGTTGTTTAAAACTTTGGAGGAGTTATTAAAATAATCAGCATATTAGACTTAAAACAAAGAGGCCCCGAAAATTTCGGGGCCTCTTTTATCATAACTAATTAAGAATTAGTTGGTATATCCTGGATTTTGCTGAATCAAAGGATTCGCGTTGATCTCAGGATTTGGAATTGGTAACAAGAAACGGAAATTACCAGCTGGTAAAGTCTGTGCATTTGCATTTGGCGCATCAGCTAATAAACGAGAAACTGGTAAGTTTCTTCTCTTTAAATCCCAGAAACGATGTCCCTCAAATGGCAATTCTTTAAAACGCTCTTCCAAAATCGCAGTGATAGCCGCATCTTTGGTAGCAAGCGTAACATTGGTATAACCATTGATACGGGCAGCACGCAATGTATTTAAATCGTTGGTTGCTGCTACTAAATTGTTCAATTCAGCATTTGCTTCTGCACGAATCAAATACATTTCTCCAGTTCTGAACACTTTTGCATCTGCTACGTGTTCACCTGGAGTTCCATAAGTGGTACCGCGGTACTTTCCAACCAACTGAGAAGGACGACCAGCAGCAGCCAATAATGGCTCGGTTCTGAAATAAGAAGTAAAACGTACATCATTAGCTTGATCGTATGAATTCCAAAGTTTGCTGGAAGGAACCCAGGCAGTCTGAGAAATCGCACCTGAGTTTGCAGAAGTACCTTGGAACAAGGAACCGATTCTTCCACCCAATGAAGGAGTACGGCTCAATTTAAATGCCAACTCGCTATTGTTTGCATCAGTCCAGATTGCAGGGAAGTTTGCTCTTGTAGCCAAAGGAAGTGCTGTAATGTATTCTGTTGAGAATGTAACCGCATCACTATACTCTTTTAGATACAAAGCAATTCTAGCTTGTAATGCAGAAGCAGCTGGGCGAGTAGCACGATAAATATCAGTAACACCGGCTGGCAATAATGGCTTTGCAGCGGTAATATCTGCCTTTAATTTAGCAAAATAAGGAGCTACCTGAATTCTGGCAGTAGAAGCCAAAGAAGGGGTTTCCATATAAGCCATTGCTAAATCAGTACCTACAGCTGAATTACTATAGTATCTGTACAATTCAAAATGGCAAAATGCGCGCAAAAACAATGCTTCACCGCGTAAACGATCTTTTAAAGCCGCTTCAGTTGCATTCGCAGCTACCGCATTTGGCAAAGCCACCAACACACGGTTCACACGGTCGATGATCCTGTAATACAAATTAAATGCAGTGTAGTTATCACGCAATCCCACGTCCTGAGAGCCATATTGCCACTCATGGGTTGTAGCTGCATTGTAGAATTCACCTGGTTTTACTTCATCCGTAAAAGTTGCATTCAAAAGAATGCCCATTTCTACGTTCATAGCCGAATAAGCACCAATAATTCCTGATTCATTGTTGGCTACCGTTTTTAAAGCAATATCTCCACCAATGAAATCGGTTTCTTTTACATCAATCACTTTCTGGCAAGCTCCTAAAGAAGCTGCCATAAAAGCAAGGATGACTAATTTATTTTTTTTCATTTGATTCTTTTTTTCTTTCAAGAAAATTCAATTGTATCTATTAGAAGTTGATGTCTAAACCAACAACGAAAGCTCTTGGATTTGGATATTCGTTCAAGCTGATGTTGTTGTTATCTTCTGGATCAACACCTTTCCAAGGGCTCCAGATAGCAAGGTTTTGACCTTGAACATACAATCTTGCACTCTTAACAATTGTTGTACCGCTTGCAGTTTTGATTGTAGGGATTGCATATGACACAATCAAATTTCTGAAACGTAAAAATTTAGCATCCTTAACATCAGATGAGTTAAATCCTCTGTCATATGCAGAGCTTTGGTAAAGTTTAACATCACCTGGTTTTTGCCACTGATTGTCAATCAACTCTCTGGAAGCTCTAACCGCCTGATGGTAACCCAAAGTACCTCTGGTAATCCAGTTACCAGTATTGTCGTAACGGGTAACGTCAAACTGATAAGAGAATAATGCAGAAACAGTGATGGCTTTGAAACGTACATCTAAATTGAAACCACCCTGGTGCTTTGGCAAGTATGTACCGAATTTAGCAAAACGACCAGCTTGTGCTTCAGAATAAACAGTGGCTCCTGTTGGACCTTCGTACATTGGACGACCAGTTGCAGGATCTGCACCTAAATAGTTAGTCGTGTAATGAGAACCGTATGGTAAACCTCTTCTAATGATGAAAGTACCTACTACATATTCATTTACAAGACCCAAATCTTCAATGTTGTTTTTATTAATAGAGTGGTTAACACCTAAAGTGAAACCGAAATCTCTTTTCTTAATAACGTCAACATTCGCTGTTGCTTCAATACCCTGGTTGGTCATAACACCTGCATTGATAGCTAATGTTCCAAAACCGGTTGTACCAGACAAAGGTTGGTTAACGAACAAGTCAATGGTTTTGTTTTTGTAAACATCAACAGTAAATCTTGCACGGTTTTGCCAAACTGCAAAGTCGATACCAATATTTGTCTTTTGAATTTTCTCAATCTTCAAGTCTGGATTACCTGGGTTATTAGGGACTATACCTACAACAGCAGAACCTGCGTAAGCAGCTGTACCGAAAGTAGGCACCTGAGGACCCTGATAGTTAGGTACTCCATTCAATGGAACTCCATAAGAACCAGTTGTGATGGATCCAATGTTAGGAATGATACCATAGCTTGCACGAACTTTCAAATCAGTGAAAATTCTTTGGTTAGCTAAAAATTTCTCTTTTAGCGCATTCCATGTAAAACCGGCAGACCAGGTTGTGATTTCACGGTTGGAAACGTTTACAATTCTGGAAGTACCGTCTCTTCTGATATTTGCATTGATAGAATATTTACCATCATAGGTATATCTGGCGGTTGCAAAATAAGAACGGATACCAAATCCGGATTTCGCAGAAGAAGAGTTCTGGGGATATGTCGCAGCACCGTTAGTAGGCAATGCACCAGCACCCTGACCAGTTTCCGTTAAACGAGGATCTAAGTTAAATAGAGTAAGACCCATCGCTTTAGACCAGCTGCGAACTACTTCAAAATAAGCTCCTGCTTCTACTTCATGAACATTGGCAATACGCTTAGCAAATACCAAGCTGCTGGTGTTGATGATTTGAGAGGTTAATCTGTAACCTTCCTGAGCTAAACCGCTCTGGAACTGTTGTAAAGAACCGATATAAGAAGCTGGGTTGATATAGCGAGAGTTTTGGTCGCTTGATACATCAATACCAAATGTATTCTGAATAGTCAAACTTGGCAATAATTTATAAGCTACAGTTAAACCAGAATTGATTTTTATTTGGTTAGTAGTTCTTCTAGAGTTTTGAATACCTTCTAATAAGTTACCTACCTGACGCAATGCCAATGGAGTCGACGCCCCAAAAATGATTGAACCATCTGCTCTAAAAGGATTCTCATAAGTCTTAGCACGGTAAGTCATCTGGAAAGGGTTTCTTGGGCTATTTCCCAATTGCTCCCCTTCAGAGAATCTAGAGATTGAGTAACCTACCTGATTATTGAAACGTACACTTAACTTGTCAGCAGTATGATCTACATTCAGACGTACTGTATAACGAGTCAAGCTAGAGCCTAAGTCTATACCCTGCTGATCAAAAATACCAGCTGACATAAAGAACTTGGTTTTTTCATTACCTCCAGACATATTCAATTCGTGTGTTTTGGAAACACCGGTTCTGTATAAAATGTCTGGCCAGTAAGAATCAATTGCTTTTATACTATCATACAGAAACTGCTTTCTCGCTGCAGTCATACCAGCAGGAATAGCTGGGTTATTTGGAGAGTAAGTCCAACCTGGTGTATTTACAAAACGCTGTCTTTCTTCATAAGCGAACATTTCAGCAGTGTTCATCAAATTCAAACGGCTGAAATCTGGTGCCTGAGTAAAACCGTACTGATTTCTGAAAGTAAAATTGGTTGGACCACTTTTACCTTTTTTAGTTGTGATTACAATTACACCTGTACCACCTCTTGCACCATACAAAGCTGCAGAGTTTGCATCTTTCAATACCGTAATAGATTCGAAATCGTTAGGGTTGATTGACTGCATGTCAAACGCAGGCAAAGGAACCCCATCAATTACATACAATGGCTGTGCACCCGCACCTGCAATAGACTGAATACCACGGATGGTAACTGATGCAGATGAACCTGGTTGACCAGATCCTGAGTTAACCAACATACCGGGAACACGTCCCTGTAATGCCTGGTCAAACGCACCAACTGGGACAGTTTCAACTACTTTACCGCTTAATACAGCGGCAGCACCAGCAAACTGGGTTTTCTTTTCTCTGGAATAACCAGTTACAACCACTTCGTCTAAGTTTTCAACCGTAGAACTAAGTGATACATTTACTGTATTACCCTTACCCAATTTAATTTCTTTGGGAGAAAGGTTTAAACCAGAAACTACCAAAGCGGTAGCGGTAGAAGGAACAGAAATAGAATACGTTCCATTCTCTTTTGTTAGTGTACCTGTACTAGTGCCTTTCACCAATACAGAAGCCCCTGAAACAGGCTTTCCACTCTCGTCTGTTACTGTTCCTGTGATGGTTCTGTTTTGAGCCTGCAATTGAAACAAGCTGATCAACAGACACAGGAATACTGTGACTAGTTTTCTCATGATTAAGTGTTTAAGTTTTGGACAGCTAATATAGTTAAAGAAAGCTTAAAAGCCAAGGTTTGTTGAAGTTAGAATTGATAAACGGCTTTGAAATTTATAATAAATTTTTTTTAATTTTAATAAATTGATAAACATATAATTAAATTGAATTAAAATATTAATTAATATAAAATTTTCAACCTGAATACTGAAATTTTAAAACATTTTTGATTGTTCTTCGTAACATTTAGGAAACTTTCAAAAAAAGGGCCCGACAATTGTCGAGCCCTTTAAAAAAATGGGATCAATTAATTAGCTATATAACCCAATTAGTTGTCTACACAAAGTGGATTTAATAACAATTCACTTGAAGAAATAGGCCAGATGTATTGCTGAGCATTTGCTGCAATAGATCCAACCCCTGGTTTAGCTGGTAATGGTAAACCCAATCTAGTTAAATCGGTACCGGCCAAACCTTCTCCTAAAAGTTCAATTCTTCTTTCAGTTAAAATAGCATCAGCAAGTGCATCAGCGTTGGCAAAATCACCAGCAGCAAATACGGTTGAAGCGTCTGAACGGCCGCGAACTGCATTTAACAAAGCAATCGCTTGTGCGTCAACAGTATTAGTAGAACGTGCCCTAGCTTCTGCAAGATTTAACAAAACCTCAGCATAACGGATTACAGGAGCATAATCGGTAAAGATAGAAGGTACACTATACTTGGTTAAATAGCTCTTGCCACCAAATACACCCACCATTGCCCTTCTTCTGTCAGTAGATTTCCATCCTGGATTTGAAACAATCCCTGTTGATAAAAGTGAGTATTCACCATTTCCTCCATTAAACGCAGCAGGTCCATAGTAATATCCTAACTGATTTTGACCACCTGGTGTTTCATTGGAAGCGAATGGCATCGACATAATGGATTCAGTTGTAGTATAAGGTGCTTTGAATACATTGGTAATATCTGCCTGTAAAGCATGTGCCACGCCAGAAGTTGCAGTGAAAGGTGCTGTTGCACTTACAATCTTATTAGCCTCTGTAATTACATCAGCATAACGACGCATACTCAAATAAACTCTTGTCTTCAATGCAATAGCAGTGTTTCTGTGTGCACGAATCGTATTATTTAATGCACTACCATTATTGGATGGCAGATTGGTTTCAGCAAAATTTAAATCAGCTAAAATCTGTGTATACACTTCTGCAACCGTTGCTCTTGCCAGTGCATAGTTATCAGAACCTGTGTTTCCTTTTAAACGCAAAGGAACACCCGGCTTAGAGCCATTCCCATCCCAGAAAGGACGAGCATATAATTGCAGCAAAGAATAATAACTCATCGCTCTTAATAAACGAGCTTCTGCTTGAAAATTGTTTGAAAGTGTAGCACCTACTACTGAAGTCCCTTTAGCAGCCATTCCATCCAGAAATACGTTAGTAAGGTTAATTACATAGTAAGCTCTGGACCAATGGTTTTGAACAGAGTTGGTAGAACTGTTGGAAGGCGTATAGTTCCACACATCAAAACCCGTTACTACGTTGGTTCTGTCGTTCTGAAAATCTCCACCCCGGATATCGTTAAAAATCTGGTAACGACCACCGTACATGCCGGCATTTTTAATAGATGTGTATATGGCTCTTACCTGCCCTTCAATTCTGTCCTTGCTGTCAAATGCAGTAAGATCAGAAATGACATTGGTAGGAACCGGATTCACAAAATTATCTTTGGCGCAAGAAGTCAGTTGAACCAACCCTGCAGCCATTACAATATATAATAGGTTCTTTTTCATTTTTCTGAATTAATAGTTTAACAATTAGAATCCAACATTTAAGCCAATAGTAATCGTACGTTGGTTAGCTACTGTATTTCTGTCAATACCAAAGTTGGTAGTACCGTTACCGTTTGAAGAAACTTCAGGATCCGGACCAGGATACTTGGTAATGATTAACAAGTTGTTTCCAGATACATAGAAACGGGCATTAGAAATTTTAGCTTTGTCTAATAAAGACTTAGGGATATTATATCCAATGGTTAAAGTTCTTAACTTAATGAAATCACCTTTGAATACGTTGATATCAAGTGGGAAAGATGAACCATTTGAAACGTTGTCTCCAAATACTGGCTTAGGAAACTCAGTTACATCACCAGGTTTTTGCCATCTGTTCAAAACCCCTACTTCATTGTTCCAGAAACGCTGATCTCTCAAGCCAGCCTGGGTACCATAATACAGGTAGTTACCCATCTGATAGGTAAACAATGCATTCAATTCAAAATTCTTAAAACGAATATTGTTTTCCCAACCGCCGAAAATTTTGGCATGTGTATTCTTGTAAACAATTGCATCAGCACTACTTACTGTTGGTGCAACAGAACCGTCAGCGTACATAAAGCGAGACTGACCTGCAGGAGCTACGTGTTGAAAAAAGACCTGACGACCTTGATTATTAATGAAAATTCTGCGACCAGTAGCCGGATCAACTCCTGCAGTTCTGGTAACAAATAACATACCAATTGGATAACCAGGTAATGTAATACTAGGATTTTCCAATCCACTTGTTGATGCTACAATATTATTAATTCCTGGTGCAAGAGATAAGACTTTGTTATCATTAGTAGAAAGATTAAATGAAGTAGTCCAGCTGAAATCTTTCTTCTGAATTACATTGTATTTAACATCAAATTCGAATCCTCTGTTATACATAGAACCAATATTGGTTGGAATGCTGGAAGGTAACCCTGCAGAAGGAGGTTGAGGAACAAATAACAATAACCCGTCGTTATTACTATTGTAGTAACCAATTTCAGCAGTCAAACGATCGTTAAACAAACCAAAGTTTAAACCAATATCTGTTTTCTTACTGGTTTCCCATGTTAAGTTAGGGTTACCTGCCTGGCTATACGCAACAGTTGCACCACCACCATATAAACCAGAACCATAAGTAGATAAAGATGCAAAGTTTCCTAGTCCACCAATATTGCCCACTTTACCATAGCTGGCTCTCAATCTCAAGCTGCTGAAGACCTGATCTAGCTTCATGTTTTGGATGAACTTTTCAGTCAAGACATCCCAGCTTGCAGAAACGCCCCAGAAAGTACCATACTTACTATTGGCACCTAATTGAGATGCACCATCTCTACGAATATTTGCTGTTACAAAATACTTTCTGTTATAGTTGTATTGTGCACGGGCAAATTCAGAATACAAATAATTTTCTCCGATTCCCAACCCAGTGATATTAGGCGTTGCCCAACCACCCTGAATATTGGTAAATGCGGGATCAGAAACAGTTACACGATTTAGACCATAGCTATTGTTGTCTGACTTTTGGTGTTCAATACCTGCTAATAATCCAACAGTATGTTTTTCAGCAAATACTTTATCAAATTGAGCGGTAGTAGTCCAAACCCATCGCTTATTTTTATTAAAAATAGCACTAACAGATCCATTAGTAGAAAAACCTTCTCCAGATATAGGATGCGAAAAAAAGTCATTATCTACCATCAGATAATCAATACCATATTGTGTTCTCAAAGCCAACCAATTAACAGGTTTAAATTGCGCATATACATTACTAATTAAATGCTCTCCGTAACTGTTTGACCTGTTTAGGTCTAATGAGATCTGAGGATTATAAAACCCTACTTGACCTAATTTGTTACCCATGACACCTATTAAATTGTTTACTCTGTTGTAGCTTCCATCCGCCAAATAAGGACCAACATTTGGGGCAGTAATTAAAGCTACACGACCCAACCCAGCTGTATTAAAAGCCTCTCCAGCTAAAGATCCTGAACTAGCAGCAGCAGTATTCTTATCACTGGTGTATTGAATTTTACCACCCATGGTAAAGAACTTACCAGCTTTGTGATCAACATTCATCAACAAGCTTAGTCGCTTGAAATCATTTCTTCTGATAATACCCTCTTGTTCAGTATAACCTGCAGAAAAATAATAGCTTGTATTTTCATTCGCACCAGAAAGACTTATCGTATTGCTGTGCTGAATACCCTGGCGATAAATAATATCAGCCCAATTGGTATTAATGATATTACCATCAGGTCCAACAGTTGTAGCAAAGGCATTGGTAGCTGCATTAAATGTTCCTGCGTTTCTAAGCGCTTCATTCTTGTAATCGGTATACTGCTGAGCGTCTAATACTTTTTGCAAACGCTGTGGATTACTAATACCTACCCAACTATCAATTGTAACTTTGGAACGACCAGGCTTGCCTTTTTTAGTAGTTATGAACAACACCCCATTGGCAGCACGGCTACCATAAATAGCTGTTGCAGCAGCGTCTTTGGCAACGTCTACACTTTCAATGTCATTCGGGTTGATGGAAGACAATACGTTACCAGCAGCGTTTGTAGAGCTACCATCACCAGTGAATACGGCCACTCCGTCAACTACAATCAATGGATAAGAAGAAAGAGAGATCGAGTTGGCACCTCTGATTCTTAAGACTGGAGGCGCGTTTAATACACCATTTGGTATTACCACTTGAACACCCGCAGCTCTACCACCCAAAGCCTGTTCAAAGCTCTGAGTTGGCTTGTTCGCTAAAGCTTCGCCTTTAACACTGGCAATACTTCCTGTTAAATCTTTTTTCTTTTGTGTACCATAACCAACTACAACCACTTCACTTAGTGATTTGTCTTCTTGATCAAGTTTTACACTAACAGAAGAAAGTCCATTGATATTAACATCTTTGGAATCATAACCCACATAACTAATGCGAAGGGTTCTAACTTTCTCAGTTACTTGAATGGAAAAATTTCCGGCATTATCCGTTAGTGCATTTTTATTTGCACCAACAGCACTTACAGTGACACCACCTAACGGTGCACCTTTTTCATCAGTTACTTTACCGGTAACTGTTCGAGCAGTTTGAGCGTATGCATTGGCTATAAATAGCAAAGCACACGTCAAAAAAACGGCTAGTTTTCTCATGCGAATTTAGTTTTAGTTTAAGATTTGTTAAATTTAGGCAGTTTTTAAATACAAAACGCTGCAACAAAACCAAACTTTTATCCGCTTATCCTAGAAATTTGCCTTTTATACTGATTTTGGGGCCTGAAATTGTTAAAATTATAACGGGTAATAATACCAGATTCGTTATAGTGCCCACCACCAAAGTCAGTGAAGTCAGCCATCCTAGCGCCTTGGTTCCTCCAAAATCGCTAAAACTAAAAATGATAAATCCGGCAATCAAAACCAAGGAAGTATAAATAATACTAATGCCAGTGTGGCGGATAGTGGCAATTAAAGTAGGATTAACTTGGTTTTTGTGAGCGGGTAGTTCCTGTTTATAATTAATTAAAAAACGAATGGTAACATCAATAACAATACCTAGCGCTACGCTGAAAACAAGCACAGTAGAAGGTTTTAGCGCAATCCCCATCCAGCCCATTACACCGGCTGTTACAATCAGAGGAATTAAATTGGGTATCAGGGAGCTGATTAAAATCCGGAAAGATTTAAACAGGTAAAGCATGCAGAGGGCTATTAATAAAAACGCCCAGAAGATACTCTCTTTCAAGCCATTGATAATAAAGCTGGACCCTTCTAAAAAGCTTACACTACTTCCCGTAAAACTTACTTTATATGCAGTAGTATCAAAAATTTCATTAGCACGGGATTCAAAATTTGATAACAATGCAGGCAATTTCGCACTGCCAACATCTTTCATGTTCACACTAATTCTGGCTTTCTGTTTATTGGTGTCAATAAAATTATTGACCAATTTGTTAAAAGCATTGGGCGATTCCGTTTTAACAG
Source organism: Sediminibacterium sp. C3 (assembly GCF_000508085.1). Taxonomy (GTDB): domain Bacteria; phylum Bacteroidota; class Bacteroidia; order Chitinophagales; family Chitinophagaceae; genus Sediminibacterium. The sequence goes on from NZ_KI669560.1 coordinate 49,479, forward strand.
TGTCTTTTTTGCTTTTTAAATAAGGACCTATAAAAGCCAAATCACTTTCATAGGGAATGGCATAGCTCATGGTATCGCCATCATAAAATGCTTGTTTTGCAAATTTCAGGCCTTCCACAAAAGACAATGGCCTTGCTGTGTACTCAGAAGAATCCAGATAGGCTGAAAATTCGTCAATAGCTGCAATGGGTTTAACCGAACGAACCAGGCCATTTTTCTTTTTGGTGTCTATTATAATTTCCAGTGGCATAACCCCACCAAAATTTTCTTCGAACCACTTCAGATCTGTATAAATTTTATCTGCTTTGGGTAAATCATCCACAATAAAACCCTCGCTCTTGATTCTGAATATTCCGATAATCGAAACAATAGTAACTAAAGCAGTAATTAGGTAAACCATTTTTGCGTGATGGAAAGTCCATCTTTCAATACGCACCAAAATAGCTGCCAAAAATGCATTGTCCAGGTATTTGGTATGCTTGGCTTTGGGAGGGGGTAAAAAGCTAAGCACAGGCGGAATGAAAAACAAAGAGATAAAAAACAATAGCAAAATATTAATGCCTGCCACTGCCCCAAATTCTTTCAGAAGCTGACTCTTGGTAAGCGCGAATACTGCAAATCCAATGGCCGCAGCAATATTGCAGAACAATGTTACAATACCCATTCTGCCAACCATGGTAATCAATGCTTCTTCCTTATTTAACTTTTCTCTGTAAGCAGTATGGTATTTGTTTAAAAAGTAAATACAATTAGGAATACCAATCACTACCACCAACGGTGGGATCAAAGCTGTTAGCAAAGTGATCTTGTAGCCAAAAAGCACCAGCGTTCCTACGCTCCAGATAACGCCCATGCCAACAACCAGCAAACTCATAATGGTAGCACTTATCGATCGGAAAAACAGAAATAGCGTAACGGCCGACAACAGCAATGACCCAATCAGAAACCAGTTCATTTCATCCTTGATACGATCACCTATAATGGTTCTAATAAACGGAAGTCCACTGATGCGCAATTCCGTTTTGGTATTCGATTCAAAAATTTTGGTTTCCTTTAAAATATCATTGATTAGTACCGATCTGTACTTACTATTGATAGAATCTTTGCTTACCGTTACGCCCAACAAATAAGCATTTTTCTCCGGCACATGTAACAAGGTTTTATAAAAAGGAAGACTATTGAACAGCAAACGTGCTGAATCTAGCTCTAATTGATTGGAATAGGGTGGATTAAAAATTCGGGAAGGAACCAGCTGCTGATTAACTTCGTCGTTCAAAAGATTCATGGCATCCGGAACGCTAAGCACTCCATTAACCCCGGCCACTTTTTTCAGCCTTTGACTCAATGCAAAAACTTCATTGAAATATTCTTTTTGAAAAAACTGATCGGCTTGCAAACCAATGACTACAGTATTTCCATCGGTACCAAACTCTTTTAAAAAAGCCTGGTATTCTACAAACTTTTTATTGTCGGTTGGGAGAGCCCTGGTAAAGTCATAACTCAATTGAACTTTAGAAGCCTGCCAGGCCATGAATCCTGTAACTATTAATAATACAAAAAGTAGGCTAACCCTGAACCGTAGAATTGCTTTTCCTGCCTTATACCACATGAAATTAAGTTGGATAAGCTGCAAAGAAACAAAAAATCGCCCAATGCCTTGATATTACATCACGAAGTAGTATGCCAGCAGTTGACTCAGTACACCGGCAGCCAATCCTGTATAGATTTCTTTTGCATTGTGCTCATTCAATAAAAGTCTGGCAGTTGTAACACAGCCAGCTATTAGCAATGAAGCAGCAATCGCAATACCATCCATATTCTGATAATAAAGGGTCGTTAACACAACGGCAGTTACCAATCCCCCGGCACCCATGGCATGCATACTTATTTTAAATTGGTTATTGGCCAGCAGCCCCATTACAGAACAGATAAAAATTCCGGTATAGAAAAACTGAAGAACAATGGGCTGATCCGGAAAATTGCGGCTTAAATAATGCATCCACCAGTAAAAAAACATAGTGATGATATAAGGTACAATTCTTTCTTTCTGTGTTCTTAAATAAATACCATCACTGAACTTTAGTCGCCACAATAGGAAAACGGCAAAGGCAGGAAAAAATGCGGTCATCCAGAAAACACCAAATACACGCAATTTCAATTGCCAATCGGTAATGCCTGCAAACTCATAAGGGTAGGCCTGCATTAAGTATAAAAAGAAATAAGTAGGTACAAATAAAGGATGAAACAGAAACGACAAAGTTTTAGCCATTACCTGTAAAGGCCATGGTCTTTTCACAACAGCTTCAACGGGAATGGAATTAGTTTCTGTTAAATTAGACATGATAGATAATTAAAGTTCTTTGCGCAACCTCGCCACCGGCACATTCAACTGCTCTCTGTATTTTGCTACCGTTCTTCTGGCAATATTATATCCTTTTTCCTGCAACATCTCGGTTAATACTTCATCGCTGAAAGGTCTGTGCTTGTCTTCGGAGGCAATCATATCACTCAGAATTTTTTTCACTTCTCTCGTACTCACTTCCTCTCCGCTTTCTGTACTTAATGATTCACTGAAGAAAAACTTTAAGCGATAAGTACCGAATTCAGTCTGAACAAATTTGCTATTGGCAACCCGGCTGACTGTTGAAATATCCAACCCTGTTACTTCAGCAATATCTTTTAAAATCATTGGACGCAAGGTGGTTTCGTCTCCTGTCAGGAAAAAATCCTGCTGGTATTTCATAATTGCCCCCATTGTTCCAATCAGTGTATCCTGTCGCTGCTTGATCATGTCTATAAACCACTTGGCTGCATCAATTTTTTGTTTGATAAAGAGTACAGCTTCTTTTTGACGTTTGTCTTTTTTACTACCTTTCTCATACTCTTTCAACATGTCTCTGTATCCTTCACTTACTCTTAAATCAGGTGCGTTTTTGGCATTCAAAGAAAGTTCCAGGGAACCATTATTATTGATGACAAAAAAATCGGGCACAATATAGGTTTCCGCCTTATTCATTTCACCCACATTCCCGCCAGGTTTGGGATTCAGTTTAATGATCTGGGCAATCACTTCTTTAAGCTGATCATCTGATAGTCCCAGACTTTTCTGGATTTTCTCGTAGTGCTTTTTAGTAAACTCATCAAAATATTTGGTAAGAATCTGAACGGCCAGTTCCACACTTTTACCTTCGTCCGTTTTTCTTTTCAGCTGCAGCAATAAACATTCTCTCAGATCTCTTGCAGCAATACCTGCCGGATCAAACTGCTGTATTTGTGAAATAATTTCTTCTATTTCTTTTTCTTCAGCAACCAAACTTTGCCTGAATGCAAGGTCATCTGCAATAGAAGACAATTCCCTCCTGAGGTACCCATCATCATCCAGACTACCCACAATCTGTTCAGCAATTTTATACCTTCTTTCATCTAGCTCCAGCATACCGAGCTGATTCAGGACCATTTCATGAAAACTGGTTTCTACTTTTATGGGGATCACTTTCTGATCATCCATTTCCGGATAATTATCATCCTTTGTTTTATAGTCAGCAATCTCACCATCATCATCCAATACATACTCGCTGATATCTACATTGTCATATTCTTCCAGACTTCCATCCGGATCCATATCTTCTTCCCCTGAATTATCAAACTCATCCTTTAGTTCGTCATGATATTCTTCTTCATGCCCTTCTTCTCCCTGTTCCAACGCAGGATTTTCTTCCAACTCCTCTTTAATCCTTTCCTCTAAATTGGCAGTAGGCACCTGCAATAGTTTCATTAACTGTATCTGCTGTGGAGACAGTTTTTGAAGTAACTTTTGCTGTAGTGATTGACTGAGTGACATCTATTAATAATTACGCTGTAAATTTACACAGAATTACACCGAGACAATGCGTAAAAGGATTTGTTTGTTTGTGAATTTATTCCTAATAAGTGCGGCAATAAAAGCACAGGTGCAATTAATGAACCCGCATCAGAAAAATATTACTGCCAATTACTTTGCGCAGAAAATGGATAGTCTTAAACAACAACCTGTTAAAATATTGCCTCCGGACCATTACGTGAAAGGCTTAGGTTTCTTCTGTAAAAAAGAAATACAACTAGAAAAAGCAACTAAAATACCTTTTCGTTTCAGATTAGGATCCCTGGATTATGTAAACAAAATGGAAGGGAAAAATCAATAACTATTTTCCCAGAACCTTATTGATAATGGCAGCCATTTTTGCCCCTTTTTCCTGAATCTGTTCTTCTGTCCAAACCAAACTGATAGCAGTAGAAATGCATCGGTTCATAATGGCATCACTTTGCGGGAAACTTGTCTGCGCTAGTTGCAATAATGCATTTGTTTGTTCTGTACTCAAACGGTTTAAGGTTTGTGCATTCTTTAGGTGATCCCATTTGCTGATGTAATGCCAGTTATTGGCAAACCAGTAGAAGTTTCCTGCCAGCACACCCTGTTCTTTCATTTCCTGCACAACAGCCTGGGTTAGTTCTTTGCTGGGCAAGAACCAGCTTAAAAAACTACAACTATCATCCCCACCTTCTGGTACAACTCTGAAACTCACTTCTGGTATGGCTTCCAGGTGTTTGCGCAAAGCCGCATTGTTCTTCTTTTGCAGCTCCAGAAAACGACTCAGTTTTCTGATCTGAGCAAGTCCAACGGCTGCATGCAGTTCACTTATTCTATAATTGTATCCAATAAAAGGATGAAGGTCTGCTCCTCTGTCTACTCCTAAATGATCGTGGCCATGATCGGTATACCCATCCGATTTGGTAAAGATTTCTTCGTTATTAGTCATGACCACTCCTCCCTCTGCACAGGTAATCATCTTAACAAAATCAAAACTAAACGTACCGGCATCTCCAATGGTACCTAATGATTTACCCTTGTATGTTCCTCCAATACTTTGACAGGCATCTTCCAGTAATAATAAATTATGGGCTTTACAAATAGCTTGTAATGCATCCAGATCGGCCATACTACCACACATATGTACTGGCATTACACATTTGGTTCTGGGCGTAATAGCGTTTTTTACCGCAGCCGGATCCAATGTTAAGGTTTCGTCTACTTCAACCAATACAGGAATTGCTCCAACACTCAATACGGCTTCAAAACTAGCCACGAATGTAAAGCTGGGCATAATCACTTCATCTCCGGCACCAATACCCAATGCGGCCATCGCCGTAGTGAGCGCAGCAGTACCAGAAGAAGTTAACTGCGCATATTTACAACCAAAAGTTTCCGTTATAGCCAGTTCCAGCTCCTTGGCTTTCCATATGCCCTTTCTGGGTCCGTCAAATCCATAACGCATTAAAATGCCTGTTTCCAGCACATCATTTACTTCTTTTCTTTCTTCGGCACCAAAAAGTTCAAAACCTGGCATAACCTGATATTTTCATGTTAAAACAATGCGCAAAGCTATAGAATCCCTGCCTATTTTTGCAAAATGAAACCAATACTATTCTATTGTTACGACGCTTATTGTGGATGGTGCTATGGCTTTAGTCCTGTCATGAAACAAATTGCAGACGCTTTTCCTGATTTGCAAATTGAAGTTTTATCAGGCGGCATGGTTTTGCCTGAAAGTCCTGTACATATTAGCGCAACATCCTCTTATATTCAATCGGCGTACAAAACCGTGGAAGAGTACAGTGGCGTTACATTTGGCCCGGACTATCTATGGCATATTAACAACCCGGATTTGAGTGATTGGTTCCCGCATTCTGAAAAACCAGCCATTGCGCTTTGCGTTTTCAAAGAAATATACCCCGATAAACAAGTGGCATTTGCGGCAGATTTACAATATGCCCTTCATTTTGAAGGCAGGGACTTAACGGACAACGAAACTTACAGGCATTTACTTGAAAAATATTCCATTGATGCCGATTCGTTTTATGAAAAACTAAACAGCGAGGAATACCAGGAAAAAGCCAAATATGAATTTGCATTGGTAAAACAATTACAGGTTACTGGCTTCCCCTGCGTACTTCTTCAGGAGTCTGCAACCAAATTCCATCTGCTGGCAAGAGGATACACTCCTTATGCAGATTTAAAATCAAGACTGGAAAGGGCATTGGAAACAATTGGGCAATCCTAACCATCGGGAGAACAAAATCCTTTACTTTGCATCTCAATTTTAAATATATGGAATACAACAAACTGATATCGGTTACAGGCATGAGTGGATTGTTTGAAATGGTCAGCAGCAAAAATGACGGCGCAATTGTGAAATCACTGGAAGACAATAGCACCAAATTTGTGAGCAGCAGAGTACACAATTTTTCACATTTAGAAAGCATTGAAGTATACACCATCAGAGAAAACGTAAACCTTGCTGATGTATTCAAGGCAATGGAAGCAAGTACCGAGGCTTTACCCGCCGAAAAAGATCCCGCAGCTACAAAAGCTTATTTCCAGAAGGTATTCCCTGATATGGATTTTGACAGAGTGTATGCGAGCGACATGAAGAAAATGGTGAAATGGTTCCGTATACTGAAAGCCAATAATGTAAAAATCGAATTGACAGAAGCGCCTGAAGAAGCCGAATAATCCCTTGCATTTCATACCTTGTGCCATCAATTGCACACTGTATGAAAAGATGGATCTGCTTCTTATTGTTACTGGTATTGGCAAATACCAATATGATGGCACAAAAGTTTTATGAAGAAACTCCGGAAGCTATCAAATGGGTCAATAAAAAATTTAAAAAGCTCAATAAGAACGAAAAAATAGCACAGCTGATGATTATTCGCGCCCATAGCAATCTGGGCGAAGATCATGTAGCCAAAGTAACTGAGACTATCCGCAAATACAACGTGGGTGGTCTTTGTTTTTTTCAGGGAGGACCAGTAAGACAAGCTGTATTAACCAATAAATATCAATCTTTAGCTAAAACCCCGTTGATGATAAGTATTGACGGAGAATGGGGATTGGGTATGCGATTAGACAGTGTCATTAATTTTCCAAGACAATTGATGATGGGTGCCGTAAGCAATGCTGATCTGATTTATCAGTTTGGCAAAGCGGTAGGCGAACAGTGTAAAAGGCTGGGAATTCATGTTAATTATGCGCCGGATATTGATATCAACAACAACCCAATGAATCCGGTAATCAACGACAGAAGCTTTGGTGAAGATAAATTCAAAGTTGCCTTGTTTGGAACAGCTTATATGCGTGGCATGCAGGATGTGGGTGTAATGGCAACAGGCAAACATTTCCCCGGACACGGAGATGTAGCAGTAGACAGCCATTACGACCTTCCTGTCATTAATAAAACCAAAGCACAACTGGATGAATTGGAATTATATCCATTCCGTGAATTGATCAAAGCCGGACTGGGCAGCATGATGACTGCTCATATCTTTATTCCCTCATTGGATAGCAGCGCTAACAGAGCAGCAACCCTCTCAAAGAATAGCATAAATGGACTTCTCAGAAACGAACTTGGTTTTAAAGGATTAAGTTTTACAGATGCCCTGGAAATGAAAGGAATTACCAAATTTTTCCCTTCAGGCGAGGCTTCCGTTGAAGCATTGATTGCAGGTAATGATATGTTGTGTTTGCCTGAAGATATTCCGGGAACCATTGCTAAAATCAGACAGGCCATTGACGAAGGAAGACTGAATTGGGAATCCATTGATGCCAGTGTTAAAAAAATCTTATTGGCAAAATATCATCTTGGCCTCAACAAGGTTACAAAAATTGATACCGCCAATCTGGTTAACGATTTAAATGTTCAGACCAATCTGATAAAAACCCAGCTAAGCAAAAATGCCATCACACTATTAAGAAAAGAAAACAACCTTTCCTACCCTCTAAAAAAGGGGCAGAAAATAGCCTATGTGGCCATTGGGGCGCCTGGTGAAAATTCCATCTCCGTAGAACTGAGTAAAGCCTATAATGCAACCGTATATTTGTTTGGAACCAGGGCTAGTATTGGCAAGCAATTGATGGATGATGCTGCTGCCAATCAGATTCCTGCCGACAAGGCAGACAGTAGTTCAGCAAAGCAGTTGATTGAAAAAATAAAAAACAAGGTTACGATCTTGTAATTGTAGGTATGCATAACTACAGCAGAAGACCTGCCAAAAACTTTGGACTGAGCAATGCAGCCATTTACCTCTTAAACGGCTTGCAATCATTCAACACCCTTACATTGTATTTTGGAAATCCATATGCCATTTCCAATTCAACTAATGCGCCGAATTTACTGGCATGTTACGAAGATGATGATATTACGCAGGAAACCGTATTTGATATACTTGCTGGCAGATTGGATGCAAAAGGGATTTTACCCGTGACCATTTCACCGGAACTGGTTCATGGCAATTCCATCACTTACCAGCAGTATCTTCCCAAAGTGCAACCCTGGGAAGTGGGTCTGGATGCCAACAAACTAAGTAAGATTGACTCAATAGCCAATGATGCAGTTGTTAAAGGTGCTGTGCCCGGTTGCGTGGTACTCGTGGCCAGAAAAGGAAAAATTGCTTATCACAAGGCATTTGGATTTACCAATACAGACAAAAAGGAGCCTGTAAACAAAGACATGATTTACGATTTAGCTTCTGTTACAAAAATATCGGCTACCACAATGGCCATAATGAAACTGGTGGAAGAACAAAAAGTAGACTTGGAAAAAACCCTTGGAGATTATCTGCCTTTAACAAGAAATTCAGACAAAGGGGGATTAAAAATAAAAGATATTTTACTACACCAGGCTGGGTTGAAGTCTTTTATTACATTTTACAAAGAATTAATTGACAGTGTTTCAGGAAAGCCTTTACCGGCCTATTTCAGAAGCGAAGCCACGGTAGGCTTTAATACCCGTGTGGCAGAAAATCTATACCTGAGAAACGACTGGAAGGACACCATTTATCAACGAATTCTTGCCAGCCCACTTACGCCTGCCGGTAATTATATTTATAGTGACAACGATTTTATCTTTCTGGCCGCAGTTGTAGAATCTGTAACAGGAAAAAACATTCATGAATACAGCAAGCAAGTATTCTATGACCCCTTGGGAATGACAACTACTGGATTTACCCCCAGAAGTTATTTCCCATTAAATACACTTGTGCCTACGGAAGATGAAAAACATTTCAGACAACAAATGATGCGCGGAGATGTGCACGATGAAGGGGCTTCCTTATTTGGAGGAATTGCAGGGCATGCCGGCCTTTTCAGTAATGCCTATGACCTGGCTAAAATTTACCAGATGCTGCTAAATGGGGGCTCTATCAACAATCAGCAATTTTTACAACCAAGTACCATTAAGAACTTTACCGCCTATAACAGCAATATCAGCCGCAGAGGCCTCGGATTCGACAAACCGGAAAAAGACAATAATACCCGTAAAGACCCCTATCCTTCCCGATTTGTTTCACCAAACACATTTGGGCATACCGGGTTTACCGGAACCTGTGTATGGGTAGATCCGGATACAGATTTAATCTATATTTTCCTGTCTAACCGGGTAACCCCTACCAGAAACAATACTTTATTTGGAAAAATGAACGTACGTCCAAATATCCAGGAGGCCATTTATCAGGCAATTATGAATTAACATCATATTTCTGTATAAATCTGTAAGCAAGAATTATCTTCATGTAATAATTCTTGGCACATGAAACGCTGTTTATCGTATATTCTACCAGCTGGTATACTTTGTATTGTATTTGCATCCTGCAGCAATAAAGCTCCAAAAGAAAGCAGATTCATTCCCAAAGACGCTGCTGCAGTTCTTAGTATTGACCCTGCCGCTTTAAAAAATAAACTTCAGAACGGAGGTATCAGTTTAGATAGCATCTGGGCTAAAGGATTCGAAAAAGATTCAACCAGCAAGGAAGACCAACAGAAAATAGCTGATCTGAGAAATGCAGCAGGTATTAATTGGAACGAAAAAATTCATTTTTTTACCTACTTACAAAGAGAGAATAAGAAAGGGAATGTAATGAATCTCCTGTTTAGCATTTCTGATAGTGCTGCTTTCAAAAAATACATGGAAGGTTTAACCTGGGAAGGCAAAAAATCAATAGAGAAAAACAAAGAATTTAATTACCTGAATTTATCAAATGAAAATATACTGGCTTGGAACGACAAGCAGGCTTTAGTAATGTTTTATGAAAACAAGATAGTTCCTTACTATGATTCGGTGAATATGCGTTTTGTGATTCCTGAAAAGAAAGACAAGAAGAAGGAAGTACTTGAAGAAGTCTCCAGACTTTTCACCCAGAAAGAGTCTGAATCACTGGCATCCGTAAAAGAATTTGCTCAGTTATTTTCGGAAAAATCAGAAGGCTATTTCTTTGCCGGAACCGGAAGTACATTGAATGCAATGAGTGGCATGCCTTTGCAGTTACCCAAACTGGAAGAGCTGATCAGCAATAATTATACTACTGCAACGCTTTCTTTTGAAGAAGGCAAAATAATTGCGAAATCTACAACCCATACCAATCCACTTTTAAGCAAAATCCTGAAAAAATATGCAGGACCAACGGTAAATACTTCACTGATAAATCAATATCCCTCTCAGAATATCAATGCCATTGTTTTGGCATCTTTTAACCCAGAAATATTTGGAGGATTACTGAAAGAGCTGGAAGTAGAAAGCCTGTTGAATCAGTTTTTAGCGAAATCAGGAATCAGTTCAGCTGAAATGTATGGAGCAATTAAAGGAGATATTGCAGTGGTTATTTCAGATTTGGGTATTGGCAACAATGAACCAGATAAAAGAAAAGATGAGCTGGCCATGATTAAAAAGAAACCAATAGGAAAGATGATTCTGAATATTCCTGCTGGCAACAAAGACAATTTCATGAAGCTCATGGGTAAAATAGCCAACCAAGGATTCATCAGAAAAGCAGGTAACGAATACAAATCAGCTGACCTATTCGGGCAGTTGGGAATTTATCTGGTTGCCAACGAGCAGGGCTTAATTATCGCAAGCGACTCATTAACCTATAGCCAATACAAGTTAACAGGCAATAAATCTACCATTAACAAAGAAGCACTTGAGTACTTCAAAGGAAAGTCAACTGTTATGTACATAGACATTGCCAATACCCTTAACGGGTTCCTGAAAGACAGCAGCAATGGATACAATAATTCCATGTTAACAGCCAGAAATACCATTAAAGACATCATTGGTACTTCAGAAAATTACAAGGATAATAAAGTGACTTCTTTATTGGAAATTAATATGCAAAATCAGAAGCAGAACAGCCTGGTAACACTGGTAAGTTTGCTTACCAATATTGCTGTAGATACAAGAGCAATTGCAAAGCGGGAAAAAGAAATGGAAGAGAAATTATTCCCATCCAGTATCCCAACTGTAATCAGAGCCAACTAATGCAATTTGAATTAGCCTACATAGTTCCAAAAGCAATTGCCGACAGACCATCCGTAAAGCAATCGGAAATTTGGGGGCAAAAGATTGCCTTTAACAAAGGAAGAAATATAAAAATTACTGCCCCCAGTGGTACGGGTAAAACTACCTTAGTTAATATTCTGTATGGGTTAAATAAAAACTATACGGGTCAGATATTTTATAATCAGCAGGATGTGGCAACCCTTACCCCTGTTGAATTTTCAATGTTACGCCAATCAACTTGGAGCATCGTATTTCAAGACCTGAAGTTATTCCCTGCCCTTTCTGCAAGGGAAAATATTGAGCTGAAAAGAACCATGCAAAAATCGGTAGTTGATACTGTTGAAATGGAGCAAATGGCAGCGCAACTTGGTATTGATGCTATATTAGATCAACCAACTGGCATTTGCAGCTATGGGGAGCAACAAAGAATAGCCATCATTAGAGCGTTGATGCAACCTTTCGATTTTTTAATACTGGATGAACCCTTCAGCCACCTCGACATTACCAATAAAAAAAAGGCTGCCCAACTAATACAAGCAGCTTGTAATAGGCGGGGCGCAGGAATCATAATCACAGATCTGGACAAGGATGAATATTTTGATTATCAGGAAAGCTTAAATCTATAAACTTGTTTAACAGTCTTCTTAAAAAGTTAATTCTTAAACAATCTGGTAAATCAAAAATTTTGATTGCCAGATTTGGACTGGGTATTGCTATATTTTTATTATTGACAGCTATACAGATTCAAAGCAATTATGATTTTCTGCTAAACAATCAAACCAATAAAGATAGCATTGGAGATTTTTTGGTAATTAACAAAGTGTTGAACAATGAAACTATTGGCAATACTAATATTGACAGTTCACTCATTGCAAAGTTGAGAAAACAACCTTTTACGGAATCAGTAGGCATTTTAACCCCAAGCAGATTTAAAGCCAGTATTCAAAGTATTAGTGACCGATTTCCATTTTATACTGATATTTCATTTGAAAGTGTCCCTGATTCATTTATAGACATCAGCAATAGCAACTTCAGCTGGAAACCAGATGCAGATTTTGTTCCGGTAATTGTTCCCAATATGTTTCTGGATATTTACAATTTTCAATTTTCAATTTCTCAGAATTTACCCCAGTTAAGCCCGGAAATTGTAAAAATGATTGTATTTAAAATAACAGTGTACGGCAGCAACGGACCAGTGCATTTTAATGCAAAAATTGTAGGATTCAGCGATCGAATAGCATCCATGTTGGTGCCTACTCAATTTATTGAGTGGGGCAATCAATATGCTGCCAAAAGTGAATCCCACGGTGCATCAAGACTGGTCATCAAAACCAAAGACCCCTCAGACCCAGCCGTTGCAAGCTTTTTAAAGGAAAACAAACTTGATACAAATAATGAAAAGCTACGCTTTAGTAAATACAGAAAAATCATTGATGCTGTAGTAAGTATTGCAGGATTTACTGGCTTAATCATGCTGATATTTTCTGTTCTTATTTTTACACTTTTTATTCAGTTGAATATCGCCAACAGCAAAGAGGAGATTACGCTCCTGATTACTCTGGGAACTTCTCCTTTGCAATTATCAAAGTTCTTATTCCGGCATTTTTTTCCTGGCAACCTGATAAGTATTGTAACAGGCATTATTATGGTAAGTCTGCTTCAATTCACACTTCAGCATCTCCTTCAGACACAGGCTATTTTTATTCCAGCCCATATCTCTTTAACAACCTTATTAACTGGAATTTCTCTGATGGCACTACTCTGGTTTATTACTATAAAAACAATCAGAAAATATATCTATTTGTAAGTGTTTAAAATTTCTTTGACCATCTCCAAAGAGAGCGGTTTGGTTATATAATCAACTACCATAGGAAATTCACGGGCTTTATCTCTGTCGTAAGTATCAATGGAAGAAGAAAGAACAATTACCTTTGAATTAACAGAGTATCGTTGATAATTCACCAGAAATTCCCAGCCACTGCTGAATGGAAAATTCACATCAAGCAGAATTAAAAAATCACCTGAATTATCGTTAATCTGCAAATAGGCTTCTGCGGTTGAAATGGTATCAAAAACCAATACTTCCATATTGGGATCTACCATCTGAATAATTCTTTTATTGATGATATTGGTAAATGCATCATCATCAATTAAAATAACTTTTTTGTACTGTTGATTCCGTTTATAGAAATTAAAATACCCATCGGTCTGATTAAAGGAAAGCTTATGATTAATTTTGAAAATGGTGCTATTAATAACCTGGATAGATTTTCTTGCAGCACCGATCATTTCATTTCTTTCTTTCAGGTTAACCTCAGGATTATCAAGCATTTGAACAATTGATTGAATTTTAGCATACTCGTGCCTCAATTCATGTGAAGTGATAAACGACAATTCCCGAAAAGTTTTATCATTTTTCTTTTGCTGTTGTTCAAACCAAAGTATATCCGACATATCTGTCATGATTCCTGAAATGCATTCAATACTATTTTCAGTAATTAATTTTCCACAACGGACATTGTATACTTTGTTTGTATTTTGCTTACTTACAAATCTTATATTTTCACCCTCCGGATTAAAAATAATGGGGTCAGAAGAAGTAAGTAATTTCTCCAAAAGATGCCTGTCATCCACGTAGGCAAGCTCAAATAATTGTTCAAATGAAATGGTAGTAATTGTGCTTAAACAATCTCTGAATAAAAGCTCAAAATGGTGATTGAAATATAGAAATTCACGTTTCTGCTGGTTCGCAATAAACAAAGCATGCTGAGAGAGGCTAAAGAATGACTGTAAAGCCTCGAAAACGCAGCCGGGTTGTGCAGAAAAAGGAAATTGATTATCCATAAAATCAGCAAAAAAGGACCTGAATTTTGGAGATAGCCCTTTAAGGATGTAAAGGTTGTTTGCTTTGGATTAAAATATTGTGGTACTTATATATATATAGGTACGTGATTTCACCCTATTTTTTGTAGTGGTAAATTTAATAAATTGATTATTAATTATTTATAAATTATGTTTATATTATATGAAATAATAATTGATTGTTGGAGTAAGATTATGAATTAATTTACATTCACAATCCATGCAAACAATTAAATCGCTTATTATGAAAAACCTTATTTCAAAACGTTTACTAGCCCTGGGAGTAATTGCATCACTTAGTTTTACGGCTTGTCAAAAAGCAGAAACTGAAACCAATCCATTACAGTCTAATAACAAAGACAATGAAATGAATTTGGTAGGTTCTGCTGCTGCTGGCATTTCAATCAATGGTCTGATTTCAGAAAATGCTGCTGAAGCCATGCAGAATGCGTATAAAGCTAAGTTTGGATCTTTAACCAAGACTGAATATGTTGAGTTTGACGTAAACGAAATGGAGAAGTTTATCAAACAGTTAAAAAATAAATATAAGTCCGATAAGTTAAGAGTTTACTTTGGTGTGTATGATGAAAAAACCACCACCAATCCAAACTATGTTGGACGTACTACTGTTTTCTTCCTGGGTAATAACAAAAAGGCTAAAAACGGCAATATCAGAAGCCAGAATGCAGAAGACGGTCTACCTGGTGAAGGATCTAACTATTTGAACCACGGTTCAATTTGGCCATAATAATTTTGTTTGTCCATTATTAAGTAGATTACACTAAAGATTAGTAATGTTTTTATTCAATATTTACCTGCTGGTGCAAGCCAGCAGTTTTTTAGTTTGTATACTACTTTATAAAACATTGAAAAATACTCATTTTAAGTATTTTTTGCCTTTTTTATTCATAACACTTTCAGTAGAATTAATTGGGTATTGGCTTTTAACCAAAGGGATAAGGAACTACACGCTATTTAATGTCTTTACTACATTTGAGTTTGTTTTTTATGCATTCCTTTTCTCAAAACACTTAAAAACAACGGTATTTAAAAAACTTACCATAGGTTTTATCCCATTTTACTCCTTAATGGTATTCTTAAACCTGCAATACGTTCAGGGATATAACAATTTCCATACCTACACCTTCTTACTTGGATCCTTTTTTGTGGTCTTGTTTTGTTGTCTGTTTTTTTACGAATCAGTACTCCCCGAACACTTAGACCATCCTTTGGCAAAGCAGCCCTTCTTCTGGGTATGTACGGGACTGCTTTTGTTTTACATGGGCTCTGTTATTATCAATGCCCTTTTTGAATACCTGAGAAGTTACGATTTACAACAGGAAGGCAAAAAAATTTACGGCTTGATTAACCAGAGTTTAAATGTTGTTTTATATTCATCCTTTATTTACGCATTCATCTTATGCCGGAAAACCAAGAAGACATTCTCGTCACAATAATTATCTCTTCGGTATTTTTCGTCTTATTGGCTGTTTTCCTGCTGGTTTTGCTGTATTTATTTTTAAGAAAACAAAGGCAGAATCAGCGTGAAAAAGAGGAGATGAAAAATCAGTTCGAGCAGACAATTATTAAATCCCAGCTGGAAATTCAAAATCAGACACTCACATATATTGGATCTGAAATTCATGATAATCTGGTTCAGATTATCTATTTATCCATGCTACGGATTGCGAATCTGAAAAGGGAAATTGATGAAAAAGACAAAGACGAAATATACGGTTTGCTAAAAAAAGTATGGCACGACTTAAGGGGCATGAGCCATAGTTTAATAAATACTAATTTTCACCAGGTAGGATTTATTGAATCTTTGGAACATTTATTCCATAATATTGAGAAGACAGGAAAGTATAAAACTAGTCTACATATAGATGAAGATGTAAACATTGACATGCTTGATAAAAGTGTAGATATTATTTTATTCAGAATGATTCAGGAAATTATAAACAACACCTTGAAGCATGCAGCCTGTGATACCATTGAAATAACACTTAAGAACCTAAGCAATCAACTGAATATTGAAATCAAGGATAACGGAATTGGTTTTGATGTAGAAAAAGCAAGAGAGTCCAATGCGGGAGTAGGCATTAACAATATAATTAGCAGAGCCAGATTAATCAATGCAACAGTTACATTTAATAGCATTGCCAATCAGGGAACAACCGTAAATATTTTACTAAAAGCTAAAGCAGCATGAAAACAACTGTAGCACTTGTAGATGATCACGAATTACTTAGATCAGGATTGGTTGGCATTATAAATTCATTAGGTGACTTTGAAGTAATATTTGAAGCTGGTAATGGAATAGAGTTTATAAAAAAAGTGGACAAGAATAATCCTCCGGACATTGTTATTCTTGATATTACCATGCCTGAAATGGACGGCTACGAAACGGCTGCCTGGATTAGAAAAACCCTCCCTGGCATTAAAATTCTTGTATTGAGCATGTTGTCTAATGACATGGCAATCATCCGAATGTTAAGAAATGGAGTAAAGGGTTATATAATAAAAGACAGTAAACCACATGTATTTAAAGAGGCGATGGAATCTATACAGAGAAATGAATTTTATGTAAACGAATTGGTGAGAGACAAGCTTATCAACTATGTTTCCAATGAAGAGGAAGATGGAAAACAAATGCAGTCATTACTCAATATAACAGAGCAGGAAGCACATTTTCTGGAATTACTGTGTGCAGATAAGTCATACAGGGAAATTGCCGATGAAATGTGTGTCAGCGTTAGAACCATTGACAATTATAGGGACAATCTTTTTAAGAAACTGGATATCAAAACAAGGGTAGGACTCGTATTATTTGCAATTAAACAGGGCATTGTCAATATTCACGAATAAGCTTCCATGATGTACAAATTTGCTAATACAATATTCGCATTCCTGTTATTGGCAGAAAGTAGTACAGCCCAAAAAGCCCCTGTGCCCATTGGTCAGTGGAGAGAACATTTAAACTATCAAAATACTTTTCAGGTAATAAAAGGAGATAAAATATATGCAGCCACAGAAGCTGCCGTATTCTCCGTCGACGCGGACTCAGAAATAAGCCGTTATACCAAAATAAACCGTCTTAACGATATTGGTGTTCAACAAATTGGTTGGGACCCAACCAATCAACAATTGATTGTTGCATACAAAAACAGCAATCTTGACTTTTTAAAAAATGACCTTACAAAGAATCTCAGTGATATACAAAAAAGCAGTATTGCCGGCGACAAAAGAATCAATTCTATATACTGTTCTGGTGACAATGCCTTTCTATCTACCGGTCTGGGAATTATTGTGGTTAACACCGTTAAATATGAAATCAGAGATACCTGGATAATTGGCAATAATGGAAATCAGGTAAATATTCATTCATTCTGCGAAGACAATCAGCGCTATTATGCTGCTACAGCGGAAGGCTTAAAAAGCATTTCTAAAAACAATACAAACCCTGCCAACTTCCGCAACTGGACCACCCTCCTTACCCCTTATACCGGCAACCTGAGTTTTGTGGGCCAGATCAACAATCAACTTCTTATAACACAAAGAGACAGTGTATATATTCAGGAAAACAACCAGTGGAAATTGCTTTTTCAGGAATCTGGATGGAATATTCTCAACACCACTATTTCTGAAAATCAAATTAGCATTTGCCTGCGAACTATTTCGGGCAATTCAAAAGTAGTATTCCTGAATAAAGAAGGCAATATTCAGAAATCCTTTGCAGAACCCGGTGTTATTTCATTGCCAGGGAGCGCTATTCTTTCGGATGGTAAAGTATGGGTTGCCGATCAGTTTGGAGGTCTCTCTTCATTTGGCAGTAACAACACAGAAAGATATATACCCAATGGCCCCAATGGTATTCCCTCAGGAGAAATTCATATTTCGAATGGACTTTTCCTGCAAGGTGTAGGCGCTGTAAATAATGCATGGAATTATCTTTATAAGAGAGAAGGCTATATTGAATTTAAGGATGGGGTATGGAATAATTCCGGCGCTATCAATACTCCGGCACTAGACACACTGCTAGATATCATTACAATAATCAGTAATCCTACTGATAAAACAATCTGGGCAGGCAGTTATGGCGGAGGACTCATTCAAAAAAAAGACAATCAGCTACAAATTTTTAAACAGAATAGTTTACTGGAAGCAGCAGTAGGAGATCCGGGAAATTATCGCGTTAGTGGTCTTGCATTAGACAATCAACAAAATCTATGGGTTAGTAATTATGGTGCGCCAATGCCATTAAAACTATTGTCTAAAAATACAGAATGGGCAGGCTTTACTCCACCTTTTCCATTGCTGGAAAATGCAGTAGCACAGATTGTTTCTGACGATGAAAACAACCAACTCTGGATCCAGAGCCCGAAAGGGAATGGTTTACTGTTATACCATTATGGGAGTAATATTTTATCAGCTACCGACGATCGCTGGAAACTTTTTAAACAAGGAGCCGGGAATGGAAATTTACCTTCCAATAATGTATTGAGTCTGGCAAAAGACAGGGACAATACCATTTGGATTGGCACAGAGGATGGCATTGGCATTATCCAGTGTACAGACAATGCATTCAGCAACTGTGACGCCATTCTTCCCGTAATTCAGCAAGATCAGTTTGCGGGATTTTTATTTAAAGGTCAGCAGGTACAAAGCATTGCAGTAGATGGGGCTAATAGAAAATGGATCGGCACCCAGAACGGTGCCTGGCTAATAAGCCCGGACGGTAAAAACATCATTCATCATTTTACTGTTTCTAACAGTCCGTTATTAAGTAATGATGTAAAAAAAATTGGGATTGATCCACAAACCGGTGAAGTATATTTTGCTACATTCAATGGATTGTGCAGCTATCGGTCTACAGCAACCACAGCAACACAACAATTTGAAAATGTATTGGTTTTCCCCAATCCCGTGCCTCCCCAATACAATGGGCAAATTGCTATCAGGGGACTAACAGAAAATGCAATTGTAAAAATAACTGAACTGAATGGCCGCCTGGTGTATCAAACCAGAAGCCTGGGTGGACAAGCTGTATGGAACGGCCTGGATTACAACGGAAGAAAAATTGCATCCGGTATATATCTTGTGCTGGTTAGGGACGACAAGGGAAGGGAAAATATAGCTACTAAAATTATTATCACCAGTGGCAGATAATCTTAAGCAATATATGGTCAAACTGGAATCAGATCGTTTATCCATAAGGCCTATCAGTATTATTGACGCGGCATTCATGCTACAGCTAATGAATACAGCTGGTTGGCTTGAATTTATTGGGGACAGAAACGTTAAAGACAGAACGGCTGCCAGCAATTATATTCTCACCAGAATCATTCCCAGTTATCATAGTTATGGATTCGGATTGTATTTGGTTCTTTTAAAAAACAAGAACACTCCCATTGGCATTTGCGGACTGGTAAAAAGAGAAGGACTGGATCATCCCGATCTTGGATTTGCCGTTTTGCCTGAATATGCAGGGCAAGGGTATACATCAGAAGCCAGTGAAACAATCCTGGATTACGCAGATAAGCAATTAGAAATACCAATAATTTATGGTATCACCACCCAATTGAATATTGCCGCCATCAGGGTACTGGAAAAACAAGGTTTACGTTTTCAGCAAACAGTCCAACTTCCTCAGGATAAAAATGAATTTCTATTATACGCTAAGGCTTTGCATAAGGGAGACGTTGCACCATAGCTGCATTGGCATATCCATCCAGTCCTAATGACAACATGGATCCGGCATTTTCCAGATGAATAAATCCATCTGTTTCTACCAAACTTTCACTCAGGAAAACAGCCTGCAAAGCACCAATTACAAAAAAAGTCTGGTTATGCGTAATGGGTACAATTTCAACCAGCTTAAGATGGTATTTCACCGGAGACTCCAGAACAAAGGGAGCAGGAATACCTTCCTCGAATTGGGATTCTAACCCAACTGCTTCAAACTCGTTTACTTCTGGCGCATATTTGGCACTGCACTGATGTGCATTCGTAAAAAATGCATCTGATATATGATTCACCGTATAATGTCCGGTATCCCTGATATTCTGAATGGTATCAGGGGCCGCTGCCAGCGGCCGATTGATATACCCTATTAAAGCAGGATCAGCCCCCAGATGCACAATACTGCTTACAACAGACAAATTAGGAACCCCTTCCTTACTAACCGTTCCCACCAGACTTACCGGTTTAAATCCCGTAAGGCAATTGATAAAATTGGCTCTGTAAAAACGCTCCCAGTTTTTAATTTCATCTATTGAATAATATCGCATGCTATATATAATGCCTGAGACATTGAATTGTTGACTAATCCTTGTCTGCTTTTTGTATGGGCTTATAAAATGCGGCACGCTTTGGACCCGGGAATGGAACATCATCTCCTTTTAATCCATGCCATAAAACCTTATTGAATTCAAGATCAGGCACATCGTCTTCCTTGGCAAGGCTGAATGCTTCAGAGCGGCGTTGCCATTCGTTTCTGGCCGTATTCCTTTCTTTCAAGTCTATACGGGGGAGTATAGAAGTAAAGGGAGTTAAATCCGGAGTGGATGTAAAAGAGCGCCACATGGGCGTAGCTGCTGCGTCATACTGACTCATGGGAGGAATTCCTAAAATCAACTCCATGGTTCTTAGCGCTGAAGAAGTACTGTACATGGTATGATCCACATATCCTCTTTTTACAAAACCACCTGCTAAAAATGCAATGCTTCTATGTGCATCTACATGGTCTGCTCCGTTCTGCGCATCGTCTTCAACAATAAAAATGGCTGTCTCTTTCCAGATCGGACTCTTGCTTAGGTGTTCTACAAAAAGGCCAACGGCATAATCATTATCGGCTACATGTGCATATGGAGTAGGTCTGCCTAGTTTTAAACCTTCCGTATGATCATTGGAAAAACGGATTGAATTGAACTGAGGAACTTTATTGATGGCCAGTAAGGAATCAAAATCTCTTTTCCACTGAGCATAACGAGTGGTATCCATTACCGAATTATTATAGCCTGTAAAGTATTTACAGAAATTGCCTTCCAATACAGGAATATTCGCCTTGTAATTGTCAACAAATTCACCATAACTCCTGAAACTAACACCGGCACGCTTTGCGTGATCCCAGAAAAACCCTCCTTTGTTATTGGCAACTTTTCTGTTCCCTTCCCCATCGTAACTTCCTCCTCTTCCACCATAACTGCTCACCCAGCTCTTTTCCAGAAAATCGGTTGCATATGCGCCCATTGTCCAGTTATGGCCATCCATACTCACTTCACCATCTACATAAAAATTATCGAGCAATACAAAATTTCTGGCAAGTGCATGCTGATTGGGTGTAATGTTTTCACCAAAGAGGGTAAGTCTTGGATCACCGTTGCCTTCCTTCATATCACCCAACACCTGGTCGTAGGTTCTGTTTTCTTTAATTACATAGAATACATATTTGATAGGACTTTTATCTCCTACTTTTCTGGGGATGGGATTGCCGGCTTCTCCCTGTGCAAGTTTTTCTTTCACTTTGTTGTAGGGTGTATTCTGATAAACAACCTGCGAATACACACTCATTTGTTTTGCGCTAGGCATATTGATGATACTCATGGTACCCATGAATAAACCACCGATGTACTCTACTTCTTTGGGCTTGTTAGGATCTCCTTCGTGGTGCAAAACAATTTGTTTATTGGCAAATGGATTAGGGCCATACACATTGGCTTTGGAAGAAAAGCCTTTCCCATTCGTAACAAAAATTTTATTGCCAACTACTTTCACATTGGTTGGATACCAGCCTACAGGTATAAAGCCTTTGCTCTTACTGGATACTGGAACAGATACATCATACACAGCCAGACAGTTGTTATCTGCGTTGGCTATGAATAAAGTTTTTTCATCAGCACTTAATGCCAGGCCATTGGTTGTAGAACCATTGGGTGCATCCGGATACAAAGCCACATTCAGCACTTCAACCACTTTCAAATCCTTTGTCTGAATAACAGAAACTGAATTGTCATTGGCATTGGCTACATACAATACGGTTCCTTTTTTATTTAAAACAATTTCATTGGGATTATCTCCTACTGGAACCGAGGCAGTAATTTTTCTTTCTGCAGTATTGAACTGATATACTTTATCGCAGCCCCAGCAACTAACATAGAGGAAACGATTGTCTGGAGATAAAACACAAGTGTAGGCTTCTCCTTCCAGTGCCTGTTTAAATAATATTTGCTTAGTAGCTAAATCAACAATGTAAAGTTGATTGTTCTCTCTGGTAACAATATACATCCATTGTTTAGCATGGTCAATGGCTATACCAGCCGGACTAATTTTATTGGGCCATTTTTTTCCCAGAACAATGGAATCAACCAGATTCAGTTTTTTATTCTCAATGGAAAAAATTTCAATGCGGTTATTATGTCCGCCGGAAGCATACAGTTTTTTCTCGTCACTGCTGAAAGCCAATCCATACCAGCTTCTCTCAATAATTTTGGTATCCAGTATTTTCTCTGTAACAGGATCAATTAGTTGAATGCTCTGAGTTCCCTGTCCATTATTGGTAACTGCCATTAACTGCCGGGACTGGCTTACCGCCATATTCAAAGGGAGGTCTCCGAGAGCCAAACTTCTACCAACAGGCGTTAAACCCCATCCATTGGGCAACGTAACTTTTTTTGCCAACAATTGTGGAACAGTCTGTGCAATAGCGCACTGAAAGGAAAAAAGGGCCAGGCCAAAACAGAGTAATCTAAACATGGTGCAATCTTTAGTGGCTAAAGGTACACTTCTGTATAAAAGAAAAACCGGCTTATCAATTATTTAATACACAAACTACTGCTTGGCAAACTCATAACTTCTGACAGGCTTAAAAGTCAGCATTCCCCTGTCGCCAGTAACCACTCTGTATTGAATTTGGCGATACATTCCTGTCCTTGCAGCGCCAACCGAGTCTGCTGTGAAAACAGGGAATCTTCTCATTAGTGTTCCTTCCATTAACATGAAAGTATCAAAACCCTTATACCCGGTTCTTAATTTAGGATCGTCTACAATATCAGGAAATCCAATGCCGGCAAATGTTTCATTTTTTACAGAGGATACGCCAAACACAGTTCCTTTGTCATCATTTCCATTCAGGTATACATAGATAACCATATCTGGAAACAGATCTCCGTTTAAATCATCTACTTCGGCCTTCCGGATTCTGCCTTTTACCTCAAAGCTTACGTCCCTGGCCCCACTGCTGAAACCGATGGGGCTAACCGTAACATAGTTTTTATCGTCGTTCTTATTGTTACATACCAGCTTGAAACCAACGTTACCCAATTTCATAATGGTATCAATTTTCCGATGCTGCGCATGCAGATTGGTAAGCGCTAAGAACACCATTAGTAAACCAAAGCTCAATTTTTTCATCATGATTCAATTTACATATTTCTGCGATATTGACCACCAACCTGGTATAAGGCATTGGTAATTTCTCCCAGAGAACAGTACTTCACCGTTTCCATCAACTCCTCAAATAAATTGCCATTATTAATAGCAACCTGCTGTAATTGTAAAAGGGCAGCCTTGCTTTTTCCTTCATTACGATGCTTGAATGCTTTCAGGTTTTGAATCTGCTGCTCTTTTTCTTCGGTAGTACTTCTAATCACTTCTCCAGGCAGAACCGTAGGACTTCCTTTTTTATTCAGGAAGGTATTCACACCAATCAACGGCAATTCACCCGTGTGTTTTTTGGTTTCATAGTAAAGGCTTTCTTCCTGAATCTTATTTCGCTGGTACATTCTTTCCATGGCACCCAATACACCCCCTCTTTCAGAAATTCTTTCAAATTCAATCAGTACCGCTTCCTCCACCAGATCAGTTAACTCTTCAATAGCAAAACTTCCCTGAATAAAGTTTTCTGTATTAGCAGTGCCCAACTCACGATTAATAATCAACTGTATGGCCATTGCTCTTCTTACACTCTCTTCTGTAGGAGTAGTAATGGCTTCGTCGTAGGCATTGGTGTGCAAACTATTGCAGTTATCATAAATGGCATACAATGCCTGCAGGGTGGTTCTGATATCATTGAAATCAATCTCCTGTGCATGCAGGCTTCTACCGCTGGTTTGAATATGGTATTTCAGCTTTTGCGAACGATCATTCCCCTTGTACTTCTGTTTCATGGCTTTGGCCCAGATTCTTCTGGCAACTCTTCCAATTACACTGTATTCCGGATCCATACCATTACTGAAGAAGAAAGAAAGATTGGGTGCAAAATCATCAATATGCATGCCGCGGCTCAGATAATACTCTACAAACGTGAAACCGTTGGCCAAAGTAAATGCCAGCTGAGTAATTGGATTAGCCCCTGCTTCTGCAATATGATAACCACTGATACTAACACTGTAAAAATTCCGAACCTTCTGATCAATAAAATAAGCCTGAACATCACCCATTAGTTTAAGGGCAAACTCGGTAGAAAAAATACAGGTATTCTGGGCCTGATCTTCTTTTAAAATATCAGCCTGTACCGTTCCTCTTACTTGTGAAAGCGCTTCCGCTCTTAGTTTTGCATAAATATCTGCAGGCAATACTTCATCCCCGCTCACACCCAAAAGTCCAATGCCCAATCCATTGTTTCCTTCCGGCAAACGCTCTGGCAAGGATGGATTATAATAAACCGGTCTTGGCATTTTATTAAACTTGGCTGCAATGATGGCATTAACTTCTTCCCACTTGTTATTGGCAGTAATCCATTTTTCACACAACTGATCAATAGCCGCATTCATAAAGAAAGCCAATATAATCGGAGCAGGTCCATTTATGGTCATACTCACCGATGTTTTGGGATCACAAAGGTCAAAACCACTGTATAGTTTTTTTGCATCATCCACAGTTGCAATGCTCACCCCGCTATTTCCCACTTTTCCATAAATGTCTGGCCTTAAATCCGGATCTTCTCCATAAAGGGTAACACTATCAAAAGCAGTTGACAAACGGATAGCAGGCTGCCCCAATGAAACATAGTGAAAACGTTTATTGGTTCTTTCTGGTCCACCTTC
Source organism: Sediminibacterium sp. C3 (assembly GCF_000508085.1). Classification (GTDB taxonomy): domain Bacteria; phylum Bacteroidota; class Bacteroidia; order Chitinophagales; family Chitinophagaceae; genus Sediminibacterium. The sequence goes on from NZ_KI669560.1 coordinate 74,755, forward strand.
ACCGGCAAACATTCGGGTAGGATCTTCTCCCTGCCTTTTTAATTCAAAAACACCAGCTGTGTAAGGAAATTCACCCGGAATATTTTCCTGTAACTGCCATCTTAAAATATCTCCCCAGTCTTTGTATCTGGGCAATATTACTTTAGGAATCCGGGTACCACTTAATGATTGGGTGGTTAAAGACTGGCGGATGGTTTTATCTCTTACTGTATATTCAAAATAATCAGCCTGGTATTTTTTTACCAATGCAGGCCATTTTTCAATTAATTGTTTACAATCCGGATGTAAAGACTGCGCAAAGCTATTGGCAATATGTTGCAGCTCAACAGTTGAGTTTGCATTGGCAGGTAATGATTGAATGGTACCATGTACCTGATACCATTTAGAAGCAATTACACATTGCTCATTGGCCCATTCATTATAGCTGCGGTTGGCATCTGCAATTTCAGCAAGGTATCTTACGCGCTTTGCAGGAATAATTTGTGCTCTGGTAGTGGTTTCCGTTAAGCCGGTATGAATTGCTGACTCAGTGGAAAAATATACCCCGCATTTATCCTGAATAGCCTGCATGATTTTTCCAAAAAGCTGATTAATACCGGTGTCATTAAACTGAGCTGCAATGGTTCCTACTACCGGAAGATCTTCATCGGCAGCCGACCATAATTCATGATTGCGCTTGTATTGTTTTCTAACATCATGCAATGCATCCAGTGCACCTGCTTTATCAAACTTGTTGATACAGATAATATCTGCATAGTCAAGCATGTTAATTTTTTCCAACTGAGATGCAGCCCCATATTCCGGAGTCATCACATACAAACTAACATCGCAGAATTCCAGAATAGAAGCATCGCTCTGTCCTACACCGGCAGACTCCAGAATTACCATATCAAAGCCTGCGGTTTTACAGATATTAATGGCTTCCTGAACATGAGCACTAAGTGCAGTATTGTCATCACGGGTAGCCAGGCTTCGCATATAAGCGCGATTGTGTGCAATGGCATTCATGCGGATTCTGTCACCCAACAAAGCCCCACCGGTTTTTTTCTTGGAAGGATCTACAGAAACAACAGCAATGGTTTTATCTGTATAATTGTTCAGGTATCTTCTTACAATTTCATCAGTAACCGAGCTCTTTCCTGCACCACCGGTTCCGGTAATACCCAATACAGGAACAGAACCTGAATCAAGTGCCATTTCAGCATCGTCAACAGTGCCCAGATTTTCTGCAATGGTAATTTTACGTGCAATATTTCTAATATCTTTTGCTTCTCCCAGATTCATGGGACTACCGATATCAGCAGGCTGATCCAATGCAAAGTCACATTGTTTCAAAACATCTTCAATCATCCCTTCCAGTCCCATTTTTCTCCCATCATCCGGGCTGTAGATACGAGTAATTCCATATTGATGCAATTCTCTTATTTCCTCTGGCAGAATAGTTCCACCCCCACCACCAAATATTTTGATATGACCACAGCCGTTTTGATCGAGCAAATCTTTCATGTATTTAAAAAACTCCACATGTCCTCCCTGGTAACTGGTAATGGCAATCCCCTGCACATCTTCCTCAATGGCACATTCCACAATTTCTGCCACACTTCTATTATGCCCGAGATGAATAATTTCTGCCCCTTTCGATTGCAGAATTCTACGCATGATATTAATTGCAGCATCATGCCCATCAAACAAACTTGCAGCAGTAACAATCCTAACTTTATTCTGTAAAGCAAAAGCCATAGCTATTCTTTTAAATTGGCGCAAAAATACTGCAATAATACAAGGGGTGAACAGTTGTTAGTTTTTTTATTGTAAGAAAAAGGGTCAATTTGGATTATCTTAACAGCAAAGAAAAAATATGCGTTTTTCAGCCACCGTTTCAGACCATTTATCCGAACCAATCATTCACCTAACCGACAGCCATACCCAATGCAGGGCAGAAATCTATGCTTTTGGAAGTATTCTTAACCATTTCAGCATCCTGTTAAATGGAAATTTGGTTAATTGTATAGATGGATTTGAATCGCCGCAACAGGCAGGCCGCGAAATTACTTCGGCATTTAAAAGCGCTAAAATCAGCCCCTTTGTTTGCCGGTTGCACAAAGGAACTTATACATTCAATCAGGACAGCTACACCATTCAGAAAAACTATCTGAATGAACATGCCCTCCATGGTTTATTGTATGATGCCTCATTTGCCATTGACAAAATACAAGCCACAGAAACGGAAGCAGAGGTAACACTCAGCTATCAATATGCAGGAACAGATGCGGGCTATCCGTTTCCTTTTCAAATGCAAATCACCTGGACCCTTAGTGAAAATCATCAGTTAAGCGTTACCACTCAGGTACGACATCAGAATGAATTTGCTATACCCTATGCCGATGGATGGCATCCTTACTTTACGCTGGGTGGGAAAGTAGATGAATACCAACTTCAATTTGATGCTGACATACAGCTGGAATTCGACGAAACCCTTATCCCAACCGGGAATCAGCTTAGCGACAAACGGTTTGAGACACCCGCTTTACTGAAAGGTATTTTCCTGGACAATTCTTTTGTATTAAAAGAAAACGGAACCTGCACACTGAGTTACGGGGCATTGAAATTAACAGTAAGGCCTGATCCCTCTTACCCCATATTACAAGTGTATACTCCACCGCATAGAAACAGCATAGCCATTGAAAATTTATCGGGCGCTCCGGATAACTTCAATAACAAAATAGGCTTATTGCAATTAGTACCAAACGAGTGGTATGCATTTACGACACGTTATCAGCTAACTGGTTTATAAGTCAACAACGGCAGTCATGGAAATTTCTACATTCACTCCCCTGGGCAACCCTTTCACAGCAACGGTTTCCCTGGCAGGATAATCGCCTGTAAAATAAGAACCATATACCTCATTCACTTCCGCAAACAAAGACATATCACTTAAGAAGATGGTTGTTTTAACTACATGCTCAAAAGAAAGTCTGGCTTCTTTTAAAACCGCTTCAATATTTTTCATCACCTGATGCGTTTCTGCAGCAAGGCTATCCTGCACCAGTTCACCTGTTGCCGGATTAAACGCAACTTGTCCACTTAAAAAAACAAATCCATTGGCTTTAATGGCTTGATTATAGGGTCCGATTGGAGCAGGAGCCTGACTGGTTTTAATCACTTGCTTTGGCATATAAATCTTTTGAAAGGGCAAATTGGTGTTTTTTAATCAACCTGCCAACCTAAATTTGCTAACCAATTGAGCGTATGCATATTTTAATTCATGGAACACCGGAACAGGTTGCTGTTTTAGCAAAAAAAATAGATACATCTATTCACCAGGTCTCTGAATTTAAAGGAGATGAAACAGCCATTCCTGAAGCCGACTTGTATATAGATGCCCTTTTTGAAGACAAGGAACCTGTTTTTAAAAATATTCAACACAAGCCAGTGCTGGTAAATGCGGTTGTTACCCCTTCAGCAGAGTTGGCAAACAATACAATCCGATTCAATGGATGGGGTGGGTTTATACAACAGGAAAAAATGGAAATTGCGGGGAATGAAAACAGTGCTCAACAGGTTGCCAGACTACTGTCTGATGTCGGTATAGATACCGTTGTTTCTGCTGATACTTGTGGCATGATAGGCCCCAGAGTAGTGGCAATGATTATCAATGAAGCGTATTTTGCCCTTGCAGAAAATATCAGTACCAGAGAAGAAATAGACATAGCCATGAAATCGGGAACCAACTATCCTTATGGTCCATTTGAATGGAGCGAAATTATTGGCATAGAAAAAATAAAGGACTTACTTTATCGCTTAAGAACAGAAAATACGCGTTACGAAATTGCTCCTGCGTTAATTAAAAACTAAATCATGGCACTACTGCTACATATTGATACAGCCACCACGTATGCAGGAGTATGCATTAGCGAAAACGGAAAAATACTGGCTGCGCGTTCTCATGCTGCACAGAAAGACCATGCCAGTTTTTTACAGCCGGCAATTGAAGCAATATTGACAGAATCCGGATATAATCTAAACCATATAGAGGCTGTGGCAGTAACAGGTGGTCCGGGAAGTTATACAGGAATCAGAGTAGGACTGGCATCTGCAAAAGGCATTTGTTTTGCACTGAATAAACCTTTGATTATCATCAATACGCTGGCAGTAATTGCGAATGCAGCTAAAGAACAAATGGCTTCTTCGGAAACACCCGAAGATTGTATTTTTTATCCCATGATTGATGCCAGAAGAATGGAAGTTTTTGCTGCAAAGTATAGCCCGGAGCTATTGGCCCTCACTGAACCCAGCCCGATTATCCTGGAACAGGCGTTTTTAGACGAAATAAATTGTCATTCTAAAGTAATATTTTGCGGAGACGGAGCTTCCAAACTCCAATCGTTTATCCTACCAAAAAACTATACTATTTCAGATTCACAACACACTGTAAACCATATGGTTGCGATTGCGGAGAAGGAATTTATGGCTAAAAATTTTGCCAATTTGGCCTATTCTGAACCCATTTATGTTAAAGATTTTTACCAGCCGGTAAAAATAAACTTCAACACTACAGCAAACTAATCAGTACAACTACACTGTATAGTTTACAAATTGACTAACTTTGTATTTGTGATTTACCCCCAATATTACTAATAACATGAATCCAACCACTCAATCCATCCTATTGACAAATGGAGATGAGCCTGTGAAGATTGACTTCCTCCAGGCAAAGAAGGCATCATTGATCCTTCGCTCCATTAATCACAAGCTACGACAGCAAATCATCAAATTGTTGGACGACCACAAAAAGATGACTGTTACCGAGCTTTATGTTAAACTCCGCCTAGAACAATCCGTTGCTTCCCAGCATTTAGCCATATTAAGAAGGGCAGGAATTGTGAGTACCACCCGAGAAGGGAAATTCATTTATTACTCCGTTAATTACACAAGACTGAACGACGTAGTGGCTTTTGTGAAAGCATTGGTAGATTAATTACCTTTGCCGAAAATCACTGCATGTTTATTAAGCAATTATACACTGGTTGTATCAGCGAAGCTGCGTACTATATTGAAAGCAATGGAGTAGCGGCAGTTATTGATCCTTTAAGGGATATTGAGCAATACATTGAACTGGCCAACGAAAGAAAAGCCAGCATCCGGTATATTTTTGAAACACATTTTCATGCAGATTTTGTGAGCGGTCATATTGATCTTGCTGCCGCAACAGGTGCTACTATTGTGTATGGTCCAAACACGGTTACCAAATATCCGGTTCATGTAGCAAGGGATGGCGAAGTTTTTAAACTTGGCAACCTAAGCTTTGAAGTACTGCATACACCGGGTCACACTTTGGAGAGCAGTTGTTATTTGTTGAAAGACGAAACAGGGAAAGATATTGCAATATTTACCGGAGACACTTTGTTTGTAGGAGATGTGGGCAGGCCCGATTTGGCACAGAAAGCCAATGAAATTTCAATGGAAGATCTGGCAGGTATGTTATATGAAAGCCTGCAGTCTAAAATTATGCCCCTGGCGGATGAAGTGGTTGTTTACCCGGCACATGGGGCAGGCAGCAGCTGTGGCAAAAGTTTGGGAGCAGAAACGCATAGCACCATTGGTATTCAGAAAGCAAGCAACTATGCTTTACAGGCTGAAAGCAAAGATGCTTTTATAAAAGCAGTTACGGAAGGATTGGGAACGCCTCCTCCTTATTTCCCCATCAACGCAAGCATTAACCGCGAAGGGTATAGCAGCCTGGACTCCTTAATCAATAAAGGTCTGCAACCTTTAACCGTTGCGGAATTTAAAGCGCAGATCAACGACAATACCCTTATTCTGGACAGCAGAAATCCTGCTGATTTTACAATGGGGTTTGTTCCGGGATCCATCAATATTGGTTTGAATGGAAGATATGCGGAATGGGCAGGCACCCTGCTTTCTTTTGAAGAACCAATACTAATTGTTGCTGAGCCAGGCAAAGAAAAAGAATCCCTGATTAGATTAAGCAGGGTTGGATTTGACAAAATTGTCGGTTATTTATCCGGTGGATTTGCAGCCTGGCAGGAAGCAGGAGAGCCCATCGACATGATTATTGATGTGGAGGCAGATGAGCTGGCTATGGATATGCCATTTGACGATAACCTCGTGATTGTAGATGTAAGAAGGGAAACAGAGTATGACAACGAACATGTAAAAGAGGCCCTTAATATTCCATTGGACCAATTGAATGATCCGGGAAGCATGGCCAACCTGGAAGAGCAATACAATATTTACATTCATTGTGCCGGCGGCTACAGAAGTGTTATTGCGGCATCCATGATTAAGCGTCAGGGCATTCACAATATCCGAAATGTAGTTGGCGGATTTGATGCCATTAAACAATTGCCTGGCAAATTCAAATTTGAGAAAACGGAAGCAGCATTGAACTAAAAATCGCTGGTATTTTATACATCCGGAGTTTCCACTAATAAATGTGCATGCTTTACAGCATCGTAGGTAAATTTCCATCTGCGATGGCTCCATAAATAATTGGCCGGCTTTAGTCTTATGGCGGCTTCTACTTTTTGGGCAAAGATCCGGGTTAGTTCTCCATCTTTAAAACTGCGCGGCTCCTGTGTTATCAGTTCAAAGTGAATCTGATAATGTCCGCGTTTAACTTTATAGAAATGACAAAACACTACATGGGTATCCTTCATTTTAGCCCCCTTCTCCGGACCTGGAATAAAAGGAGTTAATCGGTTGAAGAAAGGAACCCAATGGGCTTTCAGATCACTGGGCGGATTCTGGTCTGCTGCCAGACCCAACGCATATCGATCCTTTACATAATGATGAAATTGATTTTTAAAATGTTTGGTTGGAATTAATATGGTACCGTTAATGGCACGCATATCATAAAGAATCCTGTCCATGGTTTTATTAGACATTGGCTGATACACACCAACAAATGGAAATTTACTATGGAGGGGTAACCAACGATTCAGGTACTCCCAGTTAAAAAAATGTCCGGCCATCAGCTGTACATTCTTTCCGGAATCATACAAGGCATTCAGCACTTCAATATTCGCACCCATTCTTTTATTCAGTGTGCGATTACTGATGGATATCATTTTAATGGTTTCAACAATGGTATCAATAAAATTGTGGTAAAAATCCTTTGCAATTCTTTCTCTTTCCTTATCCGATTTTTCGGGAAATGCAATCTGCAAATTGTGAAAGACTACTTTTTTTCTATATCCCAATAAGTAATAAACAAACAGATACAAACCATCAGCAATCAGGTACATCAGCCACCATGGCAACAATGACAAAAGATAGAATAAAGGATATATAATATAATACATGTATCAGAGAATAATATTCTGTAAAATAGCACTCTTTTCCTGATGATCGGTATTGTAGTGCAATCCCCTGCTCTCTTTACGGAACTGTGCGCCTTTTACAATCAGGTATCCTACAGTAATTAAATTTCTCAACTCACATAGCTGTGGCGATACTTTGGTAGACCGATACAACTGTTCTGTTTCTTCAAACAAAAGATCCAGTCTTTTCATGGCACGACTGAGTCGCACATCGGTTCTTACAATCCCCACATAATCACTCATAATTTGTTGAAGCTCTTTCAGGCTCTGCGTAATCAGAATCATTTCTCTCGGCTCAGCTGTACCCAATGCATTCCAATCCGGAAGTTGATTCATAAATGGCAACTGTTCAATTTTTTCACAGGAATCAATAAAACAGCGATGCCCGAATACCATCGCTTCCAGCAAACTATTACTGGCCAGGCGATTGGCTCCATGCAAACCAGTGCTGGCGCACTCCCCACAGGCATATAAATTACGGATAGAGGTTCTGCCCCATTCGTCGGTTTTAATCCCCCCACAACTATAATGAGCAGCAGGAGCAACTGGAATCATTTGTTGCATTACATCTATACCAATCGACAAACACTTCTGATAAATATTCGGAAAATGATGAATAAATTTTTCTTTATCCATATGTCTGCAATCAAGGTAAACATACTCTGTACCCGTTCGCTTCATTTCATTGTCTATAGCACGTGCTACTATATCGCGGGGAGCCAAATCCTTTCTGGAATCGTATTTTTCCATGAAAGCCTCGCCCGATTTATTTCTCAGAATACCCCCATCCCCTCTTACTGCTTCTGTAATTAAAAAAGAAGGAGATATTCCCGGCTCATACAATGCTGTTGGATGGAACTGAATGAACTCCATATTCTCTATCTTGCCCTTGGCTCTGTACACCATCGCAACTCCATCACCGGTTGCAATTTTAGGATTGGTAGTTGTGCGATAAGCCTGCCCACAACCACCAGTAGCAAGGAGCACAATTTTGGCAACTATTTTTTCAATCTGATTGCGTTGTAAATTCAATACATACACCCCATAACAGGTAATATCCAACGTAGACTTTGTTACCAGGTACCCCAGGTGATGCTGTGTTATGAGATCAACAACAAAACAATGATTCAGCAACTCAATATTCGGCAGTGAAGCCAATTGAGAAAGTAATGCTCTCTCCATTTCCATACCCGTTACATCTTTGTGATGCAATATTCGGTTTTCACTATGGCCACCTTCTTTTCCTAAACTATAAATACCCGCTTCATCTTTATCAAAAGCGGCACCATACTCTATAATTTCTCTGATTCTTTCCGGACCTTCCTTTACTACAATCTCAACAATCTCTTCATTACACAATCCATCTCCTGCAATCAATGTGTCTTCAATATGTTTACTGAAACTATCTCTTGTTTCGTCCCAAACACCGGCAATGCCACCCTGAGCATATTTGGTATTGGTTTCATCCGTCTGCGTTTTGGTAATGACAGTAATGGTTTTCTCCGGAAATTTTTGCGCAACTTTTAAGGCATACGTCAGCCCGGCAATACCGGATCCTATTACCAAAAAATCAGTTTGTATCATACCCTTGATTGATTGCTGCACTATGCTGGTTCTACCCAGGCATCGTGTTCTTTTAGCAAATTGATTAATTCTGTTACGGCAATTTCACTATCAATATTGCGCTTCATGATGTCTTTGCCTTTGTACAAAGTAATTTTGCCTACCCCACTCCCTACATATCCAAAATCCGCATCCGCCATTTCGCCAGGGCCATTCACAATACATCCCATGATGGCTATTTTAACCCCTTTCAGGTGATTGGTAACTTTTCTGATTTTAGCCGTTGTTTCCTGCAAATCAAACAGGGTTCTTCCACAACTGGGGCAACTGATGTATTCCGTTTTGGAAATTCTTGTTCTGCTGGCTTGCAGAATACTGAAGGCAGAGGAATTAATAAACTGCTCTACCGAAGTATTGCTCAGATAATTTCTTCCTGAGGTAGAAAGTCCTTCCTTTTGCTGAAGTGCATAGCTGTCTGCATGCATACCTAAACAAATTCCATCTCCAAAACCATCCAATAACAAAGAACCTGTTTCTGTAGCAAAATGAATCAGGTGTTCGTCCACTGTATTCCAGTTACTGTCGGTTATTAATACAACCGGATTCTGAATATTTTGCACCATGAGTTCCATCATCATTCTTCTTACAGATTGTACAGCATTGCCATTGGTACTACTTAAACAAAGCACAACCGACTTGTCGTTAGCAAAATCTGTTAAGAAACTATAATCATTGATAGGTGTGGCATCATTAAAACAATCAATCATCACAAAATTAATTCCCTCACTTTTGGCTGAAGCACTTGCGAAGCCTGCTCTGTCGAATATGGGGAAATAGCTTTTTTTATCTTCTGTCTGTGCGTAGGTTGCCGGATAAACAATCACTTTTAATGTTCCGGGCAAAGCAAAACTGAGCAGCTGATGTCCGGTAAAAATATAATCCGCAGCCGCATCCCCAATGGCCCATTTGTCGGTTACCGGATCGTACTGATATCCAATTGCCTGAAGATGTTCCGGGGTAATATTTTCAACCTTACTGAAGTCAGCAATAACAACAGGCACTTGATTTCCGCCTATATTATTAACTGCAAAAGTTTTTCTTCGGGTGTAATGAAAAGGGTCATAAGGCAACTTATCAATCACGGGTACATTGCCTGTTGTTATACCCTTTCTATTGGTATAATCGTAGCGCTTCACCAGATCGCGGCAAACAGGAATTTCCAGTTCAGGATCTTCGGTAAGGCTAACACGAATGGTATCTCCAATTCCATCTTCCAGCAAGGTTCCAATACCCGCAGCACTCTTTACTCTGCCGTCTTCCCCATCCCCTGCTTCGGTTACACCTAAATGCAAAGGATAACATTCCCCAAATTCGGATTGCATTTGCTGTATCAGCAAACGATAAGCCTGCACCATTACCTGAGGATTACTGGCTTTCATGCTCAGGATAATATTATGATAGTCTTCCGAACGGGCAATTCTTAAAAACTCCATGGCACTTTCTACCATCCCAATAGGCGTATCTCCATAGCGGCTCATGATTCTGTCGCTAAGTGATCCGTGGTTGGTACCAATACGCATGGCTGTTCCATGCTCTTTACAGATTTTTACCAATGGAGTAAATCGCTCACGGATGCGTTCAATTTCTTCCAGGTATTCAGCATCGGTATAATCAATCTGTTCAAACTTTTTCTTGTCTACATAATTGCCCGGATTCACCCTTACTTTTTCTACAATTCTCGCGGCAATCTCAGCAGCATTGGGCGTAAAATGAATATCGGCAACCAATGGGGTATTGTACCCTCTTTTGCGTAATTCATTTTTTATATTCAGCAGGTTCTCTGCTTCTTTTTTGGAGGGAGCGGTAATTCTTACCAGTTCTGCACCTGCTTCTATGCAACGGATGGTTTGCTCAACTGTAGCCATGGTATCCATGGTATCGGTGGTTGTCATTGTCTGTACCCGAATCGGGTGACCATTACCCAGCAATAAATCCCCGATTTTAACTTCACGGGTTATCAGCCTCTTGTATTGTGTAAGTGAATGGCAGTACTGTTGCATAAAATATCGTTCGGTTTATCTTTTGCCCTCAAAGAAACCCTGATTCGCTAAAATTTTTCTAAGCAAATCTTTAGATATTCCGGTCATCTGGGTATTTGAAGGGCCTTCCAGGTTCAAAACAAAGAAATAAGGGTGTTTGTTCTCTTCAATCCAGCCCGCCACCCAGGCCAGCTGCTTTCCATTTTCAAGAATGGTCAATCCATCCTTATAGCTCAACTGATAATTGGCATTGGATTCCTGTAACATCATTTTTCTTACAATCTCATGGGTCCTCTTTTGAAAAGGCAACTGATTAAAAAACAATTTCTTTACCAGACCCAGCTGTTCATCCGCAGTTAGTTTAAGGGTATTGTTCAGCCAGAAACTATCTATTGACTTACCCATCTGATGATTCCCATAAGACAGGCTATCCAACCAGAATTGAAGGGTATCTTTTCCCATTCTTCTGGCTACTTCCTGATAATAAGGAACAACAGATTGTTTAAATGCGGTTTCCATAGAAACAGCCGAATCCAGCTGAATGGTCATGTTTTCATCTGAAACCACACCTGTTTCCAAAGCAATCAAAGAATGTACAATATTGAAAGTTCCAGCCGGAGAATACGCTGAATCTTTGTATCTGTTTAAATTGTAAATGACAAAATCTCCTGTGCCATTATTAAACAAGGAAAAGCTTCCTTTTACACCGGCAGAATCAAAGTACTTACCCAATTCATTGTTTACCTGAACATTATTCGGGGAGCAGGCATTTAAAAGAAAAGCTGCTACAATTGCACCAATAAAATATCTCATTCTTGTTAGTATTATTTAATTACACCCAGCTCTTTCCCAACTTTGGTAAAAGCTGCAATGGCTTTGTCCAGGTGCTCCTGTTCATGTGCCGCACTTAACTGAACCCTGATTCTGGCTAGTCCTTTGGCCACTACAGGATAAAAGAAACCAATCACATACACGCCTTCATCCAATAATTTAGCTGCGAAATTTTGTGCCACTACTGCATCGTATAACATGATCGGAACAATCGGATGATCACCTGGCTTGATATCAAAACCTGCTTCCGTCATTTTGGTTCTGAAATATTGGGTATTGTATTCCAGTTTATCTCTTAAGGTAGTAGCAGAAGTAAGCATATCCAGCACTGCAATGGAAGCCCCTACAATACTGGGCGCAACTGTGTTGGAGAAAAGATAAGGACGGCTCCGCTGACGAAGCATTTCAATGATTTCCTTTCTGCCAGAGGTAAATCCTCCGCTGGCTCCACCCAATGCCTTACCTAAAGTGCCAGTAATAATATCAATTCTTCCCATTACTCCTCTGTATTCATGGGTCCCTCTTCCTGTTTTACCAAGGAAACCAGAGGAATGACATTCATCTATCATTACTATAGCGTCATACTGATCAGCAAGGTCACAGATTTTATCTAACTGGGCAATGGTACCATCCATACTGAAAGAACCATCGGTAACAATGATTCGGCTTCTGCAACTCGCAGATTCTTTAAGTCTGGCTTCCAGATCTTCCATATTACTGTGCTCATAGCGAAAACGTTTTGCCTTGCACAAACGAACCCCATCAATGATGGATGCATGGTTCAGCGCGTCACTGATAATGGCATCTTCCTCACCAAACAAAGGTTCAAATACGCCCCCATTTGCATCAAAAGCAGCCGCATATAAAATGGTATCTTCTGTACCCAAAAATTCGGATAGTTTTTTCTCCAGTTCTTTATGAATATCCTGTGTACCGCAAATGAATCGAACACTGCTCATACCATATCCATGGGTATCAATGGCTTTGTGTGCAGCTTTAATAACGTCTGGATGAGAAGAAAGGCCTAAATAGTTGTTGGCACAAAAGTTCAATACTTTTTTACCATTAACCACAATTTCAGGACCCTGCTCACTGGTAATTACTCTTTCCTTTTTGAAAAGACCAGCCGATTCAATTTCTTTTAACTCTGCAGCTATTCGGGATACAAATGCTTCGTTCATAACCTTGATTTGATATAATTATTTAACCTCCAATAATTCTACTTCAAAAATAAGCAGGGAACCAGGTACAATCTTGTCTCCCTTTTGCTGATCGCCATAGGCAAGATCAGAAGGGATATAAAACTTCCATTTACTGCCTACAGTCATTAATTGCAATCCTTCCTGCCATCCAAGAATCACATTGCCCAATTGGAAACTAATGGGTTCTCCTCTTTCAACAGAACTGTCAAATATTTCTCCATTAATCAACGTGCCGTGATAATGGCATTTTACGGTACTGGATAGTTTAGGTTTGATAGTATCAGTACCATTTTTAATCACCTCATACTGTAACCCGGAAGGTAGAGTTACCACTCCCGGCTTTTTAGCCATCTGAGCCTGAAAAGCTTTTCCCGCTGCTTTAGCAACAGCGGCTTTTGCCTCAACCAATTTTTTCTGGTAATCCCCAATACACAGGTCTAAAACCTCATCGGCTATCAGGGTCTTTTTACCGCCAAACGCATCTGCCATCCCTTTCTGAAATTGGGCTGCCACCAAAAGATCCAAACCCTGAGCTTTTAAATTCTGGGCAATTCTGAATCCCAGAGCATAACTGGCACTATCCGCAACCGACTTAAAAGCAGCAGGAGCTGCTTTACTATTTACCGCTGGTTTCAATGCAGTTTTAGGTTTGTCTGCAGTGGCAGGTGATTTGGCAGCAGGTTTTACCTGCGCACTAACAAATTGAGAGAACCCTCCCAACAGAAATACGAATACTATTTTCTTCATTTGATTGATTATAAAAACTGATAATTTGAATCGGGGCACAAGTTAAGCCAAAAGTGCGTTGATGGCTGTTGTGGCTTTGCTAAATTGGAACCTTTTCAATACGGTATCCATCATTTGTTCAATTTCGGCATTGCACAAATTCCCAATACTTCCTTCATGGGTATGGTTGATCTGGGTTGAATAACTGAACTGACCCTTTTCAATGGCATTTCCCACTTGCTGATAGGCATCTCTGAAGGGCACGCCCTGCAGAACCAGTTTGTTCACTTCCTCTACACTAAACATAAACCGATATTGCTCTGCATGAACAATATTTTCCTTTACGGAAATATTGCTGATCATCAACTCCATCATCTGCAAACAATTACTCAATTCGGCAAATGCCGGGAACAAATGTTCTTTCAGGAGCTGCAAATCACGCTGATAGCCAGAAGGCAGATTGGTGGTCATCAAAATAATTTCATTGGGCAGGGCCTTAATTCTGTTACAGTAGGATCGGGTCAGTTCAAAAACGTCCGGATTTTTTTTGTGGGGCATGATACTCGAGCCTGTTGTTAACTGAGCAGGAAAACTAATGAAGCCGAAATTCTGATTCAGATACAAGCAGGCATCCATGCTCATTCTCGCCAGGGTATCGGCAATATTGGCCAAGGCAGCAGCAACAATCCTTTCTGTTTTACCTCTGCCCATCTGGGCGTACACTACATTGTAGTTTAAGTGTTCAAATCCAAGTAATGCTGTGGTGAGTGTTCGGTTAATCGGGAAGGAAGATCCATATCCGGCCGCTGATCCCAACGGGTTCTTATTCACAACCTGATAAGCAGCTTCCAGCACAATTAAATCATCAACCAGGCTTTCTGCATAGGCACCAAACCATAAACCGAAAGAGGAAGGCATGGCCAATTGCAAATGTGTGTACCCTGGCAATAAATGATTTTTAAATTTTTCACTTTGTGCCTGTAGTAAATGAAACAAAGACTGCGTTTGTTCTGCAATGCTTTTGATTTCATTTCGCAGGTATAATTTAATATCCACCAGCACCTGATCATTCCTGCTTCTGGCACTGTGAATTTTCTTTCCCAAATCTCCCAGTTGCTGTGTCAGCAACCATTCCACATATGAGTGTATATCTTCTACGCCTTCCGGTATAGAAAAACCGGGCTCAGAAACCTGCACATATATTTTCTGCAGCTCCTTTATCAGCATATTTTTTTCTTCAGCAGTCAACAAACCAATCTGAGCCAACATGGTAACATGGGCAATAGAACCCAATACATCAAAAGGTGCCAACAAGGCATCAAAATCTTTGTCTTTACCTACAGTAAACTGTTCAACAGCAATGGTAGTGGCTGTATTTTCCTTGCTCCATAATTTCATAGCACCTGATTTAAAAGGTTAATATAAAATTCAATTCCGTTTTTAATTTCATACAGATACACAAATTCATCTGCGGTATGACTTCTGGCACTATCGCCAGGACCAACTTTTAATGCCGGAAAGGGCATCAGCGCCTTATCACTGGTAGTAGGGCTTCCATAGCAACTTTTCCCCAGCTTTATCCCTGCCTGTACAATCGGATGGGCAACATCAATACCCGTAGATTGTAAGCGGGTACTTCTGGGAGCAAATTCACTTTGCAGATTTGCAGATAAGGTTGCCAGAATTTCATTGAAATGATACAATTCATTCACACGGATATCAATGATAAATTCAGCCGTAGCCGGAACCACATTGTGCTGTTTGTTATCTGTGTTAAAAGAAGTGACCGTCATTTTTACTGGACCCAGCCATTCACTTATTCTTTCAAACTGATACTGCTGTATCCACTGAATGTCTTTAACGGCTTTGTACAAAGCATTCTCCCCTTCTTCTCTCGCCGCATGTCCGGCAACACCTTTTGCCTTTGCATCAATTACCAATAACCCTCTTTCAGCTACGGCCAGATTCAACAAAGTAGGTTCACCTACAATAGCGAACGCAGGGGTTGGCAACAGGGGGATTAAAGCCGCTACACCATTGAGTCCCGAAATTTCCTCCTCAGCTGTTGCAGCCAATACAATATTGTAAGCCAGATCCTGCTTCGGATAATAATGAGTGAAAGTAGCAATCAGGGAAACAAGGGAAGCCCCTGCGTCATTGCTGCCTAAGCCAAACAACTTATCGGCTTCAATTATTGAAGCAAAGGGATCTTTTGTATAACCTGCATTCGGCTTAACCGTATCATGATGAGAGTTTAATAAAATCGTTGGTTTGTTCGGATCAAAATATTGGTTCAGTGCCCAAACATTGTTCAAATGTCTGTTGACCGGTATCGCCTTTTTGTTGAGGAATTTTTCAATTGCATTTGCGGTATTCCATTCTTCTTTGCTAAAAGAAGGAATGGAAATCAATTCCTGCAAAAGAATAAGTGCTTCATTATATAGTGTTTCTATATCAGCCATATTGAATTGTTGTTCCAGCCTTGCCTTCCATTAAATCGGGAAGTACAGCAGCATTACCAATGATCACTTTGGCAACTCCTGCATGGATTGCGGCAAAGGCATTGTCTAATTTAGGAATCATTCCCGCAAAAATCAGCTGCTTTTCTTTGAGCGATTGATAATAGGCTAATGTTAATACAGAAATACAGGAAGATTCATCCTGCACATCCAACAAAACACCCGATTTTTCAAATGAATAAATTAAAGTAACATCATACAATTTGCCCATTGCAGTGGCAATAGATTGCGCCATTGTATCTGCATTGGTATTTAATAACTGACCTGCCCCATCATGGGTAATGGGTGCAACAACAGGCACCATATTCTTCTCCAGTAATTGTAGAAAAAAATCAGTGTTTACGCTATCTACATCTCCCACATATCCATAGTCGGTTTTGGCAACGCGTTTATGCGCAAGAATGGCATTCCCGTCAGCACCGGTAACCCCTATTGCATTATTCTGCTGAGATTGAAGTTTGCTTACAATATTTTTATTTATAAAACCAGCATACACCATGGTAACAATCTTCAGGGTTTCAGCGTCGGTAATTCTTCTACCCTCTATCATCTGTTGCTGTACCCCCATGGCTTCTGCAACCCTGGTTGCCAGTTTACCTCCACCATGCACCAGTATTTTTGGGGATTGCACAGCAGCAAAAGATTTTAGAAAAGATTCAAGTGCCATTTCATCATCAACAATATTGCCGCCAATCTTTATGATGAATAAGGGTTTCATAAAAGCTATTTATGTGCATTTAATATTTCGGCCAGAACAGCCTGTGCAGCCCAAACGCGGTTACCTGCCTGTTGTGTAACCAGACTGTTTTCACCATCCAGAATTTCGTCACTCAATTCAATATTTCTTCGGACTGGTAAACAGTGCATCACTTTCGCCTCATTGGTAATTTGCATGGATTGATTGGTTAACATCCAGTTGGTATCTGAGCAAAGCACCTGGCCATACTGCTGATAACTGCTCCAGTTTTTTACATACACAAAATCAGCTCCGGCTAAGGCTTTCTGCTGATCATATTCAATGGTTGCTCCCTTGGTAAACTTCTCATCCAGTTCATATCCTTTTGGATGTGTAATTACAAATTCTGCACCACCCCATGCATTTACCCACTCTGCAAAACTATTGGCAACACATTGAGGCAATGGTTTAATATGCGGGGCCCAGGTAAGTACTACTTTTGGCTTTTTATTTGGCAATGGATGCTGAACCAAAGATTCCTGAATAGTAACCAGATCGGTTAATGATTGCAAAGGATGCAGGGTAGCGCTTTCCAGGCTTACTACCGGCACACCCGCAAAACGGATGAACTGTTTAATAAACAACTCGCTATAATCATCTTCTCTGTTTTTTAAGGAAGGGAAAGTACGGATAGCCAGCATATCGAAATACTGCCCTAAAACAGGGGCAGCATCTTTAATATGCTCAACAGTAGTTCCATTCATTACGGCACCTTCCTGAAATTCAAGCGCCCAGCCTTCTTTATCTACATTAAAAACAATGGCTTCCATTCCTAAATTACTTGCAGCCACCTGCGTACTCAAACGGGTTCTTAAGCTTGGATTTAAAAATAACAATCCAATTCTTTTGCCTCTTCCTAAATGCAAATCTGCATAGGGACTTAATTTGTATTGTAATGCTTTGGCTACCAAAGCCCCAACATTACCCACATCCGATACCGAAATAAAATGCTTCATTATGCTATGGGGGTATTTTCAAGTTCAGCGATTGCTTCTGTTAATGCTTCCAAAAATTCGTCTGCCTGTTTTCTTGATAATGCAAGCGAGGGTAATAGTCTAATTACATTGGGCTTGGCTTCACCAGTAAAAACATTGTATTTGTCGAGCAATAATTTCTTTAACCCTTTTAATTGTTCAGGCACATCAAATCCAATCATGAGTCCTCTACCCCTAACGTTTTCAATCCCCTCAATGCGTTTCAACTGATTCATCAGATACATGCCTCTTTGTTTGGCCATTTCAACCAGCTTTTCTGATTCCATTACTTCCAATACAGCAAGGGCTGCTGCACAGGCCAGGTGGTTACCACCAAATGTAGTTCCCAACATGCCATGTTTGGGCTGTATATGAGGCGCAATCAATATACCTCCAATAGGAAATCCATTTCCCATTCCCTTGGCCATGGAATAAATATCAGCATTCACACCTGCTATATCATGTGCAAAAAACTGACCGGTCCTTCCATATCCGCACTGCACGCTATCTGCAATATAAACAGCACCGGAAGCATCACACAAAGATCTGATCAGTTGTAAAAAAGAAACGCTGGCTGGAACAATTCCACCTACTCCCTGAATTCCTTCTATAATAACCGCGGCAATTTCGTTCCCATGATTTTTAAAACATTCCTGTAATGCAGTTTCATCATTAAAGGGAAGAAAAATTACATTTTCTGTTTCATTAACCGGCGCTACAATATTGGGATTATCTGTTGCTGCAACTGCCAGCGAAGTTCTTCCATGAAAGGATTTAGAAAAAGCAATAATTTTTTTTCTGCCCGTATGAAAAGAAGCCAGCTTCAAAGCATTTTCATTGGCTTCTGCGCCACTGTTGCAAAGAAATAACTGGTAATCTGTTTTCCCGCTTAGTTCACCCAATTTATTGGCCAGTTCCTGTTGCAAAGGAATCTGAATAGAGTTGGAGTAAAAAGCAATTGCTTCCAACTGAGTTTCTATTCGCTTTACCCAATGCGGATGTGTATGTCCAATACTAATTACAGCATGGCCTCCATACATGTCCAGATACTGAACGCCCTCGTTGTCCCAAACATAAGAGCCCTGTGCTCTTGTGATGGTAATATTATTCAGCGGATATACATCAAATAGTTTCATGCTAAAAATAACTTGCTTTTAATTTTAATCCGGCAGACTCATCAAGCCCAAACATCAGATTCATATTCTGAACTGCCTGACCACTGGCTCCCTTTAATAAATTATCAATGGCAGAGTGCACAACCAATTTGCTACCCTGCTTTTCTGTATAAATCAAACACTTATTGGTATTCACCACCTGCTTCAGATTAATCATTGTATCCGCTACAAATGTGAATGCAGCATCTGCATAATAAGCTGCATAAATCTGCTGAACTTCTTCGTAAGGAATACCGATCTCAATGGTAGAACTGGTATAAATCCCTCTGGTAAAATCTCCTCTCCAGGGAACAAAATGCAAACCTCTTCCGGAACCATCTGCTGTTAACGCATCGCCCTTTTGCAATTGATTCAAGGATTGGGTTATTTCTTTCACGTGCTGATGCGCCAATGATTTATAAGCTTCTATATTATTGGCTCTCCAGCTAAAATGAGAAGTAGCACTAAAGCCCTGTCCCGCACCGGTTGACCCCGTAATGCCAGTGGTGTAGATATCTCCCAATACACCCGCATTGGCCAGTGGCAATAATGCCAGCTGAATAGCAGTAGCAAAACAACCCGGATTGGCAATATTCTGTGCAGTAAGAATTGCTGCTTTATTTAACTCAGGAAGACCATACACAAATTGACGGTTGCCGAAACGGGAAGATGCATTCAGCCTGAAATCCTGAGAGAGATCAATGATTTTTATAGCATCAGAAATTGTATTTTTTTCCAGAAAAGCATTGGCATCTCCATGTCCCATACAAAGGAATAACACATCAATATCATTGCTTAAAACTGAACTGAAAACCAAGTCTGTTTCACCGGTCAGGTCTGCATGAACCTGATAAAGGCTCTTTCCTGCATTACTGGTGCTATGAACAAATTGTATAGCTACATTGGGATGATTCAAAAGAATGCGAATCAATTCTCCGCCTGTATATCCGGCACCACCAACGATACCCGCTTTAATCATGGGAAGCGTTTTTTATATGATGATAAATGGCTGTCTGATTACCAAAAATTTTAGAGAATCCTCTCACGTCGTTTCCTGTCCATCCTGAATTCATTTCTCCGTATTTTCCAAACTGACTACTCATTAAATCGAAGGGAGACTCTATACCAATGATCTGAAAACGATGTGGAAGCAACTGAACAAAAACAGAACCGGTAACCTGCTCCTGAGAATCATTCAGAAATGCTTCAATATTTCGCATTATCGGGTCCATAATTTGACCTTCGTGCAACCAGTTGCCATAAAACTGCGCCAACTGATCTTTCCAGTTCAACTGCCACTTGGTTAGAACATGTTTTTCTAAAGCATGGTGGGCTTTTATAATTACCATGGGTGCGGCAGCTTCAAAACCAACCCTGCCCTTGATTCCAATAATAGTATCTCCCACATGAATATCTCTTCCAATACCATAAGGTGCTGCAATGGATTGAATGTATTGAATGGCATGAGCAGGATGGGTAAAATGTTGGTTGTTTACCCAGGTAATTTCTCCTTTTTCAAAATGAATTTTCAATTCCTCTTCGCCTGTTTTAGTTACAGGTGTGGGCCATGCTTCTTCCGGTAATATCCCTTTTGAATAAAGCGTTTCCTTTCCGCCTACACTGGTTCCCCATAAACCTTTATTAATGGAGTATGCTGCTTTCTGAAAATTCATCTGAACGCCTTTCGACTGCAGGTATTCAATTTCTGCTTCTCTGCTCAGTTGTAAATCTCTGATGGGAGTAATGATCTCAATTCCAGGAATCATAATATTGAAAATCATGTCGAATCTTACCTGATCATTCCCGGCTCCTGTACTTCCGTGCGCCACAGCTACTGCATTCATTTTTTTGGCGTGCTCGGCTATATGCAATGCCTGACTCAGTCTTTCCGCACTCACGCTTAACGGATAGGTATTGTTTTTTAAAACATTCCCATAAATAAGGTACTTAACAATAGAATCGTAATAACTTTTGATAGCATTGATGGTGGTATGCGTTTTTACACCCAGGGCATAAGCATGTTTTTCAATCTGCTTTAATTCCTCTTCGGTAAAGCCACCTGTATTTACAATAACACTATGAACTTCATATCCTTTATCCTGAGATAAATAAATAGCGCAATAAGTGGTATCTAACCCACCACTAAATCCCAGAACGAGTTTTTTTGCTTGCATGTTTCACTTATTAAAAATGAATAAAATAACTTTTCATTGCTTTTTTTCTAAACCATTTCAAAAGCTTGCTCTGCTTCACTTTCATGAAACGTTCGTATAGTTTAGAATTCTGTTTAAAGTCTGCGATGGTTTCTTCTGGTTCATAATGATCTGCGGGATCATACAACATGGCCGTACACATACAGTTCTTCCTTTCCTTACTCATCAATATATCATAGTTCACACAGCTTTTGCATCCAGCCCAGAACTCTTCGTCATCGGTTAATTCACTATAAGTTACGGGTTCATAGCCCAATTCACTGTTAATTTTCATTACCGCCAACCCGGTTGTCAATCCAAAAATTTTGGCGGCAGGATACTTGGTTCTCGACAAATTAAAAATGGTCTGCTTAATTTGTTTAGCCACCCCGCTTTTTCTGTATACAGGCGATACAATCAGGCCACTATTGGCCACGAATTGTTCATGCCCCCAAACTTCTATATAACAGAATCCCACCCATTCGCCCTTGGGAGTTAAAGCAATAACCGCCTTTCCTTCGCGCATTTTGTTGGCTACATATTCCGGACTTCTTTTGGCTATACCTGTACCTCTGGCTTTTGCAGAAGATTCCATTTCATCGGTAATAGTAGAAGCAAAATGCACATCATCGGCAGTAGCTACACGAACAATAATTGACTGTTCCAACGTATATAAATAAATAAAAAGTGAAAAAGGATAAATTTTGGCGCTGTGCCCAGAAACGTTTCGGAGATATTTTCACTGATAGGGGCAAGTGCCAGTTGCTCGTCCTATCAGAAACCACGTCGCGGCCTCGGTAATACGATAAATGGCAACCTCAACTGCTCCGTAAAATACGAACAGTTGTTAGCGTTAGAATTGTATGAAATGCTTGCTACCATTGTTTCAAATGAGATGCAAAGTTACATTTCTTTGAAATACAATGGCCAAATAATTTGAGGCAAGCGGAATTTAGGTTTACTGTCTAAAACGCATCATTTGCTGCATACCCGGTCTTCCCTGGAACATCATATTCCCAGGACCACGTTGCATATTGGCTGCAGGAGCACCAAAGCTTCTTAAATTATAGGTAAAGCTGATCATGAAATAGCGCTTCAATACCACAGTAGAAACGTCCTGTATGGTATTTCCTACCACATTTCTACTCAAACTCTGGTTTTGATTCAACAAGTCAAACACATAAAACTTCAACTCTCCGTCTTTCTTTTTGAAAAGCTGTTTGGCAATGCTGGCACTCCATAATGGAATATTGGTATTGAAGCCTTCTGCACGACCTGTATTTTTTATGTATCGGAAATCAGTAGAGAAAACCCAGCCAGACTTGGTATATATGGTGGGTTCAGCAACAAATGTCTGTGTAAAAAAGTCTCCGTTTTGCTGAGGCTGTAAAGTATAGCGGGCAAAACTAAAACTGGAGTTGGAAGAAAAGTTCATGTCAAAACCTTCCTTTATATTGGTTGTCCAGGAAGCATTGAAACCGGCAGTAGTATTTCTGGTATAGTTGCTCAGGTCATTCACCAAAGTCTGACTTTGACTTCTGCTTAAATTAATACCCAGATTGATGTTGCTCTTTGGCTTTTTCAGCGGGAAACCATAATTCACAAAACCATTGATATTATACGTTCCACTCAAGTTAACCGGACGGGTAAACTGCGCTCCATTGGGTAAATAAGTAGTAGCGTTCTGAATATCATTTGCAGTAAAGTTGGCATTGATGGTTGCAAAAAACAATTTCTGACTTACTACATCAAAGGAATTATACAGTACACGGAATGTATGAATGAATTGCTGCTTCAAATTGGGATTACCAGTGGTAATATTCAAAGGATTGGAATTATCTACTACCGGCTGTAATTGCTGAGCAGAAGGCTGTGCGGTTCTTCCATTATAAAATACCCGCAGATTCTTGGTTCTTGAAAAATCATATCTAAAATTCATGGCAGGGAAAAAGTTCACAAAATTCTGCGTGATGGAACTGTCTCTGGTAATATTCTTACTTACCAGCTCACCTACCTGCACTCCCGACCCCAAACTGAAATTAAACTTCTCTTTCTGAATACGCCAGTTCAATCCAACTCTATTCGAGTTAAAACTATTTTCAAAAACGTTGGTTAAATTGGGTACCACCAAATCGTATTGTCCTGTTGTTTTATTGAATGCAAACGTGCGCGTGCCCGAATTATTGATATTATTATTGTAGTTGTAATTGAATTCTAAAATTTGATTCTTACCAAGTGGTTCTGTGTAAGAAAAAGTAGCATTCATGGTTTTGCTATCTCTGTTGGTTACACCAATTTGGTTAATGGTATCAGCGTAAGGAATAGGAGTATTGAAGAAGTTATTGATAGAATAATTAGATGTGTTGCCATCATTAACGTTCTGACCAGGATTGAATGCTATGGAGTAAGTTCTTCCTTTCTTTTTAAAGCGGTGTCTGAAAGTGGCTTCCAGACTGGCATTATAGCCACTATTGCTTCTATCGGTTGAAGCAACAGAATTGTTTAAATTCTTGCTGGTTCCTCTGGTAGAAAAAGTAGTAACATCCGTGGCCGTTTCAGATTCCTGATAACTGATATTCGGACGGATAATCAGGGAGTTGGATGAATCAAACTGGTGTTCTATGTTCAGATTGATTCTGTGATTCATATTCCTGGAAACAGAATTATTTACCTGACTATTAAAAATGGAAGAGTCCGGATTACCTGGAATCAGGTTTTGGGTAAAGCTATTTTGTTCACGGAACGTTTTCAGATCATTGTAAAAATAACTACCCGACACTTCTGTTTTCTTGCCCCAGATATCTTTGTAGTTTAAACCTGCAGCCAGGGTTTGAACAATACCTCCGCTATTACTGGAAGGCGCATTGGAAATGGTAACTGTTCTTGCACCGCCGCCGCCACCACCACGGGCAGCGCCGCCGCCACCAGCTCCACCACCGCCGCCGAATAAATCCTGAGCGCTGAAGTTCTGCTTGTTCACATTATTGGCCTGACCCGTAAATGTCAGCTGCATATCCCCGTTAAAATGACTAAGGTTTACACTGTTATCAAAACGTCCTTCCTGAGAGTCAGAACCACCCCCCAACACGGCTCTTCCGAAATAGCCCTTGCGCTTGTCTTTCTTGGTTGTAATATTAATGGTTTTGATTCTGTTACCATCATCGAATCCGGTAAATGCACTTTGATCATTCAAGGCATCAAATACCTGGATTTTATCAATCATATCCGGAGGTAAATTCTTGGTAGCCAATTTGGGGTCGTCTCCAAAAAAACGCTTCCCGTCTACCAGAATTCGTTGAACATTTTCTCCCTGTGCCTTAACCGTTCCATCCGCTTCTACCTGAACTCCTGGCAATTTTTTCAGTAAATCTTCCATTACAGCATTGGGCTTTGTTTTAAAACTGGAAGCGTTAAACTGAACCGTATCTTTTTTAATTGTTACTGGCGACTGTGTAACTGTTACTTCACCCAAATCATTGGCAGCCAGTTTTAAATAAATAGTGCCTAAATCAACATTTGCATTTGCTTTTGAAAAAGTAATTTTTTTTGAATAGGATTCATATCCCTGGAACTTAATCATCACAATCATTTCTCCAAATGAAATTTTCTCTACTACAAAACTTCCATCGGGCTTTGCCAATCCAAAAACATCCAGTGTTGAGTCCTTTGCTTCCAAAACAGTAACAGATGCATCCTTCAATGTCTGCTTACCCACACTATCCACCAGTTTACCCTTTAAAGTAGCTGTATTTTGTCCCATTACAGAAAACGAGGCAACCATCCCAATCAATAATAACAATGTGCGCATAATGCTGAATTTGAAAACATAAAACTAATATTGCTTCAGGCTGAATACTTGAAGAATAATTTTAATGGCAAGCTATCGTGATAATAGGAAACTTCAGAGTCCAAATCGGTGAACTCCTTAACTGAATAGGTACTCTACGTCTTCTTTGGTTAAAGTTTTAACAAATCCTTCGTCATCCGTAATTACTTCCTTTGCAAGGTTTCTTTTGCGTTCCTGTAGTTTTAAAATCTTATCCTCCACTGTATCTGTACAAATCATCCGGTATGCAAAAATATTTTTGGTTTGACCAATCCGGTGGGTTCTGTCTATGGCCTGTTGCTCAACAGCAGGGTTCCACCAGGGATCCACAATGTAAACATAGTCGGCAGCAGTAAGATTTAAACCCACTCCTCCGGCTTTTAAGGAAATCAGAAACACGCGGCAGCTGTCTTCATTCTGAAACCTTTGTATGGCGCGTTCACGTTCTGCAACCGTACTGCTTCCATCGAAATATTCATAATCAACGCCCAGCTCTTTCATTTTCTCTTTAATTAATGAAAGCATGCCAAGAAACTGGGAAAATACCAGGGCTTTGTGATTGCTGATATTTTCAGTTATCTCTCTGCCGAGTTCTTCTAGTTTTACAGAAACATTTGGATAGCGTTCTTCTTCTTTTATGATGGCAGGGCTATCGCATATCTGTCTCAGTTTCATCAGCCCCTGTAAAATCGTTAACTGTGATTTCTGAATACCCTGATTCTCAACCACACCCAATATCTTATCCCGATAATCATTTCGGTAGGCTTCATAAATTTTACGCTGCTCGTCACCCATTTCACAGAAAAATACCATTTCCTGCTTTTCAGGCAAATCTTTGGCCACTTGTTCTTTGGTACGTCTTAGTATAAAGGGATATAATAATTTTCTTAAATGGTCTTTCTGCTCTTTTTCTCCGAATTTATCAATGGGTATGGAAAACTCCTGCTTAAAGAATTCCATACTACCCAGCATTCCCGGATTCAGGAAATTCATTTGAGCATAAATATCGAATGTATTATTCTGCAGCGGAGTACCACTCAGGCAAAGTCTGCTCTTGGCTTTTAGTAATGAAGCAGCTTTGGTTACCTTACTCGAAGGATTTTTAATTGCCTGGCTTTCATCTAAAATCACATAATCAAAATCAACATCTACAAACTGTTTAATATCACTTCTGAGTGTTCCATAAGTGGTAATAATTACATCATAAGCTTTGTTACTGATGCCATCTTTTAATCTGGCCCCGCCATGATGCACATAAAAACTGATATCAGGGGTAAATTTCCTGATTTCATTTTGCCAGTTAAACATCAGTGTAGTAGGACATACCACCAGGGCTTTCAATCGCCCGTTCTCCATTTTAAGGTGATGTAAAAAACAAAGCGCTTGAATGGTTTTACCCAATCCCATATCATCTGCCAGGATTCCCCCCCACTGCACTTCCCTTAAATAGTTCAACCACTGAAACCCGCTTTCCTGATAGGGTCTTAGAATGGATTGTAAGTGGGCCGGTGCCGGCACCGGCTTAATTTCATGATTGTCTTTAATCCGCTCATATTTTTCTTCGAGCTGAAAGGAAAGTTCTTCCTCATCTCTTTGCAGATAGAGTTCTTCAATTACACTGAAATGATACTTACTCAGTTTCATAGATCCCGCCTTCCCTTCACCTACTCTGAACAACAATGCATATTTCTTAACCCACTCTTCCGGCAGAATTCCCAGTGTTCCATCTGTTAGCTGTACAAACTGTTGTTTATTAGCCAAAGCTTTCTTTACATCATCAATGGTTACTTTCTGTTCCCCGAACTGAATCTCTACTTTGGCATCAAACCAATCGGTATTGCTGCTGATAAAGATTTTGGTAGAAGGCTTGGCAGTATTGAATCTGAAATTGCGCAAAGCTTCAAAACCATAAACGGGAATATTCATGTCCTTTACGGCATCCATGAAAAGGAAAAACCAATTATTCTTCAAAACATCTTTCCCTTTTAAAGCCAGCACATTGGAATCTACCGGTCTTACAAAACCAGAATGCAATTGCTCAATACGACTCATCAGTTCTTTTTCTGCAGCTATATTCCTATGAATCACGAGCAAACGGTCAGCCTGAGGGAAGAATAATTTTTCTTTGTCGCTAGATTGAATATCGATTCCCTTATAGTTAAACACGGGCTGAAACAATAGATATTCTCCTTTCTCTTTCAGCAGTATTTTAATTTCAGGTCTTGCGTCCCTGATCTCTTCTTTTTTTACATTGGCAAACTGCACAGAGTGGGTGCGGGAAAGCGGTAGTATAAAACTGGTAAGCTGCTCCGACCATTCGGCTGCAGGTACGATGATTTTTCCGCTTGGAAGAAACTTCTCCGCCAATAAAATATCTTCCGCTTTTTTCCAGATATAGAACTCATCCTGGTATTGAAACAGAAAAGAGCTTTCCATTGCATTGTCACTTAGTGAAATGGTTTTGGATGGCAATTCAATGGTACAGGTAATTTCGTATTGATTGTCCTTGAAATTGATGCTGAAAGAGGGCTGTATAAAATGATCAGAAAAGCGGGCGCTAACCAGATTCTCAGTAACAAATCTTTTTCCGGAGGGCAGATAGAACACGAAGGAAGAAGCTGCATTCTCTGCAAAAAGTTTCTTGAATTTTGGATGCAGGTACTCGTTAATTAATCCCTTTGTTTCTTCCGGTAACTCATCGTTGTGTTGTTGAATAATATTTTCCCAGATGCCGCTAAAAGGAGAGTTTCTGTTCAGATAGCGGTTTACTTCGGCTGACATTAGCTTGCGAAGTTGCTGAATGAGCATTTTATCGTCTTCAGAAAATACAGCAGTGTTGATGAATTTGGTTAAATCCAGCTTCTCTGTTTTGCCCAAATACTTTACTAATTGATCGTCGGGTTCACCTTGAATTACCTCCATTTGCATGAAGGGATATTGAGTTGTTGCACTGGTTACTACCAAGCCAAGCTTATAAGTTGCCTCCTGCTCTGCTTCCTGCTCAATAAGCGCAGGTGCATCTTCTTTCACCTGTAATGCGGGCTTCAATTCCTGATTGCCCAAAATACCTACTCGTTTAATGCTGCTATCCAATACACGCAGAAAAGGTTTGCCATCTGTATAGGTAAACTCAAATTTTCCTTTCAGATCATCAGCCAGTGAATACCCATAAAGTGCCAGTAATTTATTTTTTTCTTTATCCCAGTTGCGGATTGAATCAAAATAATTGGCACCATGGTTTTTGAGCAATTGTAAAAACACAATGGTTTTATGAACACAGAGCGGATGCGAACTGTCCGAATTACAATTACAGCTGGTATCAAAATTGCGCTCTTCGTTTTTCTGAAGAACAACCACGTGCTGCATACCATCCATCTCCAGCTCTGCAACAACCCTTTCGTTTTTTGCTTCCTTAATGGTAGCTGTATTGGTCCTTAGGTATTCTTCTGCTTTTTCAAAAGATTCAGTTGCACTAAGCATTTTAAACAGCTTCAGGTCGAGCAATCTGATTTTAACAACCGTATGCTTCTGATCGTAAACCGTTTCGCGATCGCCGAGTAAGTTTTTATCCAGCAAATCCTGCAGATGAAACAAGGCGCCAGCTTTGTGCCTGCAAACTTCAGAAAGATTATAAGGACAACTGCAACGCAATGAAATGGTAGCCGGATCCTTAAACTGATTCACATGTACTTTATAAAAAGTACTATATCCATCATCCTTCACACGGAAGATAATATTCCCCATCAGGTCGTCATACTCCACCAGTTCTACCTGACCCAATGAATGAATTTTCTTGCCTCTACGAATTACTTCATCGGTACCAAAATTGTATATATGCTTAACTAAATACGGTAGTGCCATTGCAATAAATCAGTCCCAAAAGACCAATTTGCAAAAGTAAAGAAAAGGGTTAGGAAAACCGCATTCAAAGTGAAAATAAGCAGGAATCAACCGTTATTTAACGCTCTTTTATTACCAGGTCGCCATTCTTATAAAAAGGTAAAATATTGGCCTGATCGGGCGTAACACAATATTCAAGATCTTTTTCCAGACCATATTGCGCCAGTCGGTGCCAGTGGGTGGTATTTCTAATAAAGGCTTTTAAATCGTCCTTGTGCAGCTCGTACATATTTTCTGCCATTAAACTGCTATCGCAATGAATGGTAAAATGCGCTTTTATTCTACTGATAACGGCTCCTGCAAATAGGGTATCTTCCAGGTTGAATTTATCCTTCCAGGCAGAACAACCCAGTATCACATTTTTCTTTGCCTCAACTAAGTGCTCACAAACTGCAGATAAATTAGGGAAAGAACCCGTAATTACTTCTGAAGCGCCATTCTGCAATGCCATATGCAACAGCTTGGTGCCATTGGTAGTAGTTAAAACCAGGGTTTTCCCTTCCACAAATTCTCTTGGATATTCGGCGGGTGAATTGCCGTGTTCAAGTCCGGCTATCACTTTGCCATCCCTTTCGCCAGCCGTAATCCCCCCCGTATTCTTCCCTATTTGTATACACTTGTCAACGGTATCTACCGGAATAACCCTGGCTGCCCCGTTGTACAAGGCAGTGGCAATGGTTGAAGTAGCACGAAACACATCAATCACTACCACAATGCTGTTGCTAACATCGTATATATCTAATAATTTGGGAGAAAGTATGGTATGTAATACAGGTTTTGTACTCATGGGGCGCAAATATAGTTTAAGATAATTCTACAGAGGGGTCCCAGAATATTTTTTCGAACTCAAGAACCTGATCCTCCTTTACTTTAACTTTTTCTTTAGCCAGCCGCTCTTCCATTTCAGTAGGCGTGGCAAAATGCATTTTACCGGTTAGCAATCCTTGTCGGTTTACAACCCGATGTGCAGGAATTAACGGATTGGAGTGTGCGGCATTCATGGCCCAGCCGACCATTCTGGCACTCATCCTGGTCCCCAGAAAATGGGCAATGGCTCCATAACTGGTAACCCTGCCCTTTGGTATTAGTTTCACTACTTCATAAACCTGTTCAAAAAAGGAAATATCTCTGGCTCCGCTGGGAAGCACTTGCTTTAACTTAGCCATAAGCAAATGGTTTTAGGCATTATTAGGAGAAGATGCTTTCTCCTGTAATAATTGAGACTTCCTGGGCTCTGGTACCGATTCATATTCAAAGGGGCAATGACGACAACCGTATCCACAGCAATATCCTTTTTGCAAATGATAGGCTTCGGTAAGAACCATGTATCCCTTATCGTCGTAATAAAAATCTTTGCCCTCAATCAATTGCTGACTCACTGATCAATTGTTTTAAAATTTCATCTTTTTCCACCGGAATAGGTTGGTTTAATCTGAAGCAACAATAATGTATCCGGTTGCTGCCCGCAATATCCAAACCTTCATAGTGTGTTTTAATGGTAAGCTCCGGAGCAATATTGTCCATAGCATATACATTATCCGATGAAAACAACAACTCAAACCGAAATAAGTTGATGACGGTTAAAGTAAACTGGTAAAGGTCGGGACTGTCTGTTTTAAGGTGAACCAAACCGCCGCTTTTCAAAATGGACTGATACAGTCGCAGGAACCTGGGATGGGTTAACCTCTTTTTAAATCGGGATCCCCTAAGCTGCGGATCAGGAAATGTAATCCAGATTTCGGCTACTTCACCAGGGTTAAAGTAATCGGTTATTTTATCTATATGAGACCGGACAAAACCAATATTGGTCAGCTGTTCATCCAGGGCGGTCTTTGCTCCCCTCCAGATACGATTTCCTTTTATGTCTATGCCAATAAAATTACGGTCGGGGTACATTTTACCAAGCCCCACCGCATATTCTCCCTTACCACATGCCAGTTCCAGGGTAATCGGGTTTTCGTTTTTAAAAAAAGAAGCCCATTTCCCCTGCATATCCTGGGGATATTCCAAAACATTAGGAAAAGTTTTAATTGCTTCGAAGCGAATTAGTTTTTTCTGACCCATAAACGCGAAGATAAGTGGCATTTTAACAATTCCCCACTCAGTCATTTCAAAAACAATAGTAGTTTTGAGATGTGAAGAAATGGGGACTCATAGCATTGCTGACTATTTATGCAACTGCCAGTTTTGGGGTAAGCATACAGCAATTCTATTGTTGTAACCAACTAAAGTCTACCAGCATCAGTTTTGTTCCTGCAGAAGAGAATAGCTGCGGAATGAAACATAAAATGAAGGATTGCTGTAAAACCAAGGTAAAATTTGTAAAACAGCAAGACACGCATTTTGCTCAGACAGCAAAAACGGTTGTGCCCTCTTTGGCACATGCTGATGTAGTTCATTTTTTTCCTGAACTCGCCTTACCTGTTTTCAAAGGTGGCATCAGCCCGAATACGCCAATAAAAGGTCCGCCTCTCATTCATTCCGGCGTATCCCTTTATCAGTTTTATTGCAACTACAGAATTTAATACCGTAGTTAAGATCTGTTTATGCCCCTACTCAATTAGACGGGCATTTTCGCGTTCCATCGCATCTTCTTTATCATTTATAAATTAAACCAACATGAAAAAAACAATCATGCTTGTGTTAGCAGGTTTTTTAAGCCTTGCTACCTATGCACAACAAACTGCGCCTAAACAGGACAGCACAAAAGCTACGCACTCCTGTCCAATGCACCCTGAAATTACAGGCACTGAAAAGGACAAATGCAGTAAGTGTAAAATGGCATTAACGCCGGTTAAATCCTATGTATGCCCCATGCATGCAGATATTACCAGCACCAAGAAAGATGCTAAATGCAGCAAGTGCGGCATGGCATTAAAAGAAGCTAAGCCAGCACACAGTAAACACTAATTAATCAGTTCCCGGTTGCAGATAAAGGCAATCGGGAACTTTTCAAACAGAAGAAGATGAAAAATTACATAATAGGTTTAATGGCACTGATGATGGTAAGTATTACCCTAAGTGCTCAGCAATCAACTAACAAAACAGCTACAGATACTAGTTATACAAGCGTTCAATTCAGGGTAGAAGGTGCCTGTGAAATGTGTAAGGAAAGAATTGAAGAAGCGGCCAAAGGAAAGGGCGTACAAAAGGCAGAATGGGATATTGATTCTAAAATACTGACGCTGCAATATTTCCCGACCATCGCCAACCTGAATAAAATCAAAGACAGAATTGTAGAAGCCGGACACGACCTGCTGAATAAAAAAGCAAAGAACAATGTCTATAATGCTTTACCCGAATGTTGTCATTACCGTGACGAAGGAAAGAAGGCACATGAAGCTGAAAATATCAATACAGATGAAGTAAGAGGTATTGTATTGGAAGCAGATAAAAAGGGACAGTTCAATCCATTATTTCAGGCAAGCATAAAATGGCTCAATACAGAGCGAGGAGTACTTACCGATAGCCTGGGTTATTTTAGTATACCATTAAACAATGCATCCAACCAACTAATCATTAGTTATATAGGATACAAGGCAGACACATTCAGGGTAGACAATCCTTCTACTCTCAAAGTGATCTTAGCAGATGACAAAGCTTTACACAATGTAACCGTTACGAACACTCGAAGGTCTAGTTATATCAGCACCATCAGCCCCATTCGCTCAGAAATTATGACAGCTAAAGAATTATTAAAAGCAGCCTGTTGTAATTTGAGTGAGAGCTTTGAAACCAACCCTTCAGTGGATGTTTCCTATAACGATGCGGTTACAGGTTCCAAGCAAATTCAATTGTTGGGCCTTAGTGGTAATTACACACAGCTAACCGTAGAAAATTTACCAGGCCCAAGGGGATTAGCCACGCCGCTTGGATTGAACTCTATTGCAGGTCCCTGGATTGAATCTATTCAATTAACCAAGGGAGTAGGTTCA
Organism: Sediminibacterium sp. C3; assembly: GCF_000508085.1. Taxonomy (GTDB): domain Bacteria; phylum Bacteroidota; class Bacteroidia; order Chitinophagales; family Chitinophagaceae; genus Sediminibacterium. Next base: position 107,695 of record NZ_KI669560.1, read on the forward strand.
GTTGCCAATGGATTTGAAAGCATTGCCGGACAAATTAATGTAGAATTAAAGAAGCCGGGTGTTGGTGAAAGACTATTGGCGAATATGTATATCAATGAATTTGGTAAAACCGATTTAAACCTGAATCTGCAAACACAGCTCAGTAGCAAATGGTCTGCAGGCCTGTTATTGCACGATAACTTTTTAAACAATGCCAATATAGATTTCAATAAAGATGGCTTTAGAGATTTGCCAACCGGCAACCAGTTTAGTATGGTAAACAGATACCAGTACAATGATTCAAAAGGGTGGATGGCACAATTCGGATTCAAAGTAATGAAGGACAATAAAACAGGTGGCCAAACTAATTTTGATCCAAATCGTCACCAGAACTCGAACAGTATTTATGGTTTGGGAATCAATGTTAACCGCTATGAGGGATTTGCCAAAATTGGATATGTATTTCCGCAAAAAGTATACAAGAGCATTGGTTTACAAATTGCAGCCATTCGTCATGATCAGGATTCTTATTTTGGTAAAACCACTTACAATGCAAAGCAGAATAGTTTTTACAGCAACCTGATTTATCAGAGCATCATTGGCAATACCAATCATAAGTTCCGTACAGGAATGAGTTTGCAGCATGATTCCTATGACGAAGTGTTTAATGTGAATCCATATAAACGCACAGAAACCGTTAGCGGAGCTTTCTTTGAATATACCTATACACCTACAGAAAAATTTAGTGTAGTAGCTGGTATCAGAGGAGATTACAATAGTTTGTTTGGTGCATTTGCAACACCCAGATTGCATATCAGATACGAACCCGTGAAAGGAAGTATTTTCCGATTCAGTGCAGGAAGAGGACAACGCACTGCCAATATTTTTGCAGAGAATACCGGCATTCTGGTGAGTGCAAGACAGCTCAATATTATTGGTGGCGTTGCAGGAAAAGCCTACGGGCTCGATCCTGAAATTGCCTGGAACAGGGGCATCAGCTTTGATCAGTCATTCAGATTGTTTAACAGAAAAGCAAACCTTGCCATTGATTTCTACAGAAATGATTTCACCAATCAGGTAGTCACTGATCTGGAAACAACCAATGAAATTCGTTTTTATAATTTAAAAGGCAAGTCTTATTCCAATAGTTTTCAAACCGAAATCAGCATGGAGCCCATCAGCCAGTTGGAAGTAAAAATGGCCTATCGCTTTTTCGATGTAAAAACAACTTATGGAAATGAATTGCTGCAAAGACCCTTTGTATCGCAGCATCGTGCTTTCCTGAGTTTGGATTACACAACCGAGAACAACTGGAAATTCAACTACACCATTACCTATAATGGACAAAAAAGAATTCCTTCAACCGCAAGCAACCCTGTTGCTTTTCAGCGGGAAACCCAGTCGCCCGATTTTTACCTGATGGCAGCACAAATTAGCAAGACCGTTGGTAAGAATAAGCATATGGATTTTTATATAGGTGCCGAAAACCTGACCAACTTTTTTCAGCAGGGGGTGATTGTATCCGCCGCCAATCCGTTCAGTCCGTATTTTGATGCCTCGCTGGTTTGGGGACCCATCAATGGAAGAATGTTGTATGCAGGATGGAGGATGCGCTTGAAATAAGGAATAATTAAACCTGAAACGTTCTAAATAGAATAGCCCCGGTCTCCATTGAGCCGGGGCTATTTAATGCTGTAGGGGGAGGGATCGAACCTCCACGAGGCAGTTAGCTATAGCGCAAAGTTCAGTGGTCGACCCTGGTCGTTCCAATATTGCTACCGAAACGGCTCTACACTACGTTTATCCTGTTATCCTCACCCCCGAGACAAGAGGGTATGTCTGCCAAAAATTTCATCACCCCACAGTAAAAAGAACTAATTTGTTACTTTGATAAATCAAAATTAATACAAAAAGACATTGATTGATTATTTTTCAAACATTTTCAATAAAATATAGATATTATCTAAATAATAAGGCATAAATTTGAATATTATTTAAATAAAAGCGGCAAAATGACCACTAAATTGAATCTTGACAAACTCGATTTCCAGATTATTCAGGAAATGATGGAGGATGCTGAAATCTCCTACGCAGATTTAGGCAAGAAATTATTCGTTTCGGGTGGTACCATCCATGTACGAATAAAAAAACTGGAAGAACTAAAAGTAGTGAAAGGTAAAAAATTATCTGTAGACCTCAAATCGCTGGGCTATGATGTAATTGCTTTTATTGGAATTTATCTGGAAAAAAGTTCTTTGTACGATTCCGTAGCCAAAGAGCTTAAAAAGATCAAACAGATTGTACGGTTAAACTACACAACCGGCAATTACAGCATGTTTGCAGAAATTGTTTGCAAGGATATTCAGGAATTGCGATTTGTATTGCACGATGAACTTCAGAAAATAAAAGGCATTGAAAGAACAGAAACTTTTATTTCACTGGAAGAAAGTCTGGATAGAAATGTAGTTGTTAGTCCTAATTAATTAATCAACCATGAAAACCGCAACTTTCAATATTGAAGAACTAAGCAATCTATTAATTAAAAGATGGAAAACAATTCTATTATTCTCCTTTCTTTCAACTGTGGCTGCAGGTGGATTTAGTTTGCTGATAAAACCGGAATATACCGCTACAACCAAATTGCTTCCCGGCAATTCAGTGCTGGCAGATAAAGCCCGTCTCATGAATTCCTCCATACAGCATTTATACTCCTTTTTTGGAAATGGAGACGATGTAGATCGTTTATTAAGTATAGCAGAAACCGATACCAGCTTAAAACAGGTTATCAGACAATTTAAGTTGGAGAACTATTATAGCATTAACGAGAAAGATACACTACTCGCCGAATTCAAAGCACTGGAAAAATTTAAAAAAGATATCTGGATTGGCAAATCGGTTAACAACGAACTAATTATTCGCAGCACTCATCAAAACAGAGACACCGCTGCCGCTATAGCCAATTATATGGCTACTCAAACTGGTAATTCATTGCAGGCAATCTGGAAAAACATGTATTCCCAAATTGGGTTACAACTAGACAGCAACCTGAATGCGCTTAAGAAACAATACCTGCTAATGACAGCGGAACAAAACAAAGAGGCCGCAATTTATAAATCTGAATCTGAAGCCTTGTTAAAACAAATCAATTCATTCAAAGAACTCAAAATAGAAACAGATATAGCGGCTTCCACCACACCCGCCGCCATTATTGTAGTTGAGAAAGCAAGCCCTCCGGCAAAGAAGAGCTGGCCAGACCTTGCTGTTATACTGCCTTTGGCCGCATTATCAGGAATGCTTTTCAGCATTGTATTAATCTTAGCAAGCAATCAACCCAGAACCTTTTAAATGCTCACCAAAATCCATCAAAAATGGCTTTGGGCAATTGCTACAGGCATTTATGCATTGTGTTGCTTTGCTGCCATTTGCTGGAAAGAACCGCTTTGGCTAATGGTTCCCTTTGTTCTGATTACTACCCTACCAGTAACACAATGGATTACGAAAAACACAGAGCAATTGTACTGGTGTTACTTATTCGTACTGCCCCTTTCTACTGAATTTAATTTCACTCCTTCACTGGGCTTAGATTTACCCGGAGAACCCCTGCTCATTTTATTAACCCTGCTCCTCCTGGGCTCTTTCCTTTATCAACCCGGACATTATCGCTCCCTGTTTAACACGCTGATAGGAAAATGGCTAGCCGTATATTTTTGTTGGATGTTCATCAGCATGTGTTATGCAGAGAATGCATGGCTGGCTACCAAATTTATACTTGCCAAAATCTGGTATATACTACCGCTTGTTTTTTTAACCGCCTGGATTCATGTACATAAACCCAATTTTAAAAAGCTGGCATTGTTGCTATGCATTCCCATGCTGTTCATTATTGTGCAGGCGATAGTCAGACATGGTTTGTACGGCTTTGAATTTGTGGCCATAAAAAAAGCAATGGCGCCTTTTTTCAGAAACCATGTAAACTATTCTGCCATGCTGGTTTGCTTATTACCTGCAGGCTGGTTAATTCATTATTTTACAGACCATGCTACCCAAAAAAAATATGTAAAAATTGCTTTAATTACCGGACTAGCGGCCCTGTTCTTTGCTTATTCCAGAGGAGCCTGGCTGGCATTGGTGGTTGGCATGATTGGCTATTATGGCATCCGCAAAAACCGGATGGGTCAAATTTTATTTACCGGATTGATTATTGCTTGTATTAGCCTTGCACTTTTAATAAACAATAATCGTTTTTTAGCATTCGCACCCGAACACGATGAAACCATTTTCCATGAAAATTTCTCTGCACATTTATCCGCAACGGTTGGTTTAAAAGACATTTCCAATGCAGAGAGGTTTCACCGATGGGTTGCTGGTTTTAGAATGATTAAAGAAAAACCAATCACAGGTTTTGGGGCAAACAGTTTTTATCCTGCCTATCAACCCTATACCATAGCCCCATTTAAAACATGGGTAAGCAATAATCCCGAACATTCCACTGTACATAATTATTACTTGTTGCTGGCTGTGGAGCAAGGCATTCCAGCCCTGATTATTTTCGGGAGTTTCCTGATGTATTTAATTCTGGAGACACAAAAAATGTATCACCGTTTTCAGCAAAACTATTACCGGATGATCTCTTTAGGTACAGGCATAGTTATCCTAATGATTGCTTCCCTGAATGGTACAAGTGACCTGATTGAAACCGATAAAATCGGAGGATTATTTTGGTTGTGTACCGGAATTGTGCTTACGTTACAGCAATTATTGAAGAGAGAACAATCCTCCATTGCGAGTTAAGCAGGACAAAACAGCTACTGACCGATTTGTGCTGATTTTAATCAATAATTAAGCAAAAAGGGATAAACACAGGAATAGATTTGGTATCTAATATTGAAACGGAAGAGTGAAAATGTTCAGACTACTAATGGCCCCTTTTATACTTGCAGGTTTATTTATTTATGCATGGTTCCCGGATAAGACGAATAAAAAAAACCATCAGCGGGATTATTGAACCTTCCTGCTTTTCCATTGATAAGATCCAAACTTACCTAGCCAGCCGGCAATTACTGTGTATACAATATGGAATGGTTGCATCAAAGGAAAATACAGCAACCATTTTTTCAGTTGAAAAAAATGGGCAACTGGTAACAGGAATCCCAACTCAGCAAAAGTTTTAATTCCTATCAGTAAAAGTACATTGGGAAACAAAGCAGGATAAAACAAACTGGCAATCAGTCCGGCAAATAACATCGCATTCTGCAGATATACCAGCCAAAGTACCAGCAATATACCCTTGTCTTCATAATAACTGGCTTTGCTGGCCCAACGGATGCGCTGGTGCAAAAATTGTTTCCAATTGGGCATGGGATCTGTTAGCACAATCGACTGCGCTGAAAATAAATAAGATAAGCGATTGCCAAACTCCCTTTTCATTTTATGCATGAGCAACATATCGTCTCCACTGGCCAGATGATCTATCCCCCTGAATCCCCCCACCTGCTCAAATGCCTGTTTGCTGTAAGCCAGATTAGCTCCATTGCACATGGTATGCGAGCCGGCCGATACAGCAGCAGCTGTAATCCCCTGTAAACTCATAAAATCGAGCAATTGAAAAATGCCACTGAACTTTCCATTGTTAGAAAACATTACCGGTGCAGCAATAAAAACCGGATTCTCTTTGGCAATCATGGCATTAAAATGCTGCAACCACAAAGCAGGCACAATACAATCCGCATCCGTTGTAACTATCCAGGTACCCTTACTTTTCGAAATGGCCAGTTCAATTGCTTTTTTCTTATACGCGAGCTGATTCCCATCCTGATAAAAATCCTGCAGTGAAATCAATTTCACCTGTGGAAATTTTACTGCCAGCTTGCTCACTTTGGCAGCCGTATCATCAGTTGAAAAATCATCCACCACTAAAATTTCATAGCAGTCTGAAGGATATTGTTGCCGAAGAATGCTTTGTAGGCAGGCTTCAATACGTTCTGATTCATTTCTGGCTGGAACAATTACAGAGAAAAAAACAGGGGTTTGCAGCAGCTGGGAATTGGCTTCAAATGGCTTTAGCCGATTAAACCAAAATCGGTACAGCCAGATTAACCCGCTGTACAAAGCGGCCAGTATTACCCCAATAATAAGAAACCATGCCTCCATTACAGCAAAGAAAATCAATCTATTCCAATAAAACAGTTAGTTAAAAACCTAGCAACCCTAAAGTTTCATTCAAATTTTATCCCCGAATTCTTGGTTTTATGAAAGAAACGGGTCAACTTTGAATTAGTTGCATAACTAACTATATGCCAAACAACCATTTTAAAAGAGGAGAATTATACAGCGTCATCAATGGGATGGCTTCTACTGCCGTGGCCAGAAGATTACAGAAAAATTTCCGCAATGCGGGATTAGAAATCACGATTGAGCAGTGGAGCGTTTTATACCATTTATGGAAGGAAGACGGACTGAGCCAGCAGGAACTCTGTAACAGAACTTTCAGAGACAAACCCAGTATCACCCGCTTAATAGACAATTTAGAAAAACAACAACTGGTAAAAAGAGTAGCTTCTCCCACCGACAGAAGAATCAACCTGGTTCAACTAACAGAGGCGGCCAAAGACCTTCAGCAAATTACCATTGACCTGGCCAACCAAACCATGGCGGAAGCATTGGTAGGAGTGGATAAGAAAGAAATTGAAATTGTTAAATCGGTTTTTCAGCGCGTATACGATAACCTAACCTTAACACCGGTAGAACAACTGAATTAAGAACTTTATAAATACATTAAACAATTAACGATGGAAGCCACAAACAAAACAAAAGCCCTGTTGGGTGGAGAATGGATCATCAAGGAAAGCAATCCCCATGAAACTTTTATTCCTGAGGATTTCAATGAGGAACAGCAGATGGTGATGGATATGTGCCATCAGTTTTTAGACACAGAAGTATTACCCATTGTAGACCGCATTGATAAAATGGAGCCTGGACTAGTTGCCTCATTAATGAACAAAGCCGGCGAACAAGGGTTACTGTCTACTTCTTTCCCGGAAGAATATGGTGGCTTGGGCAAGGACTTTATTACCTCTACTATTGTTAATGAGGGAATGGGTGGAGGATATTCCTTCTCTGTTGCAGTAGCAGCACATACCGGTATTGGTTCATTGCCTATTTTATATTTTGGAACAGAAGCACAGAAACAAAAGTACATTCCCAAGCTGGCCAGTGGGGAGTGGAAGGGCGCTTATGGATTAACAGAGCCCAATAGTGGTAGTGATGCATTGGGTGCAAAGACCACTGCCAAGTTAAGCGAAGACGGAAAATATTATATTTTAAATGGCCAAAAATGCTGGATTACCAATGGTGGTTTTGCTGATGTGTACACCGTATTTGCAAAAATTGATGGTGATAAATTCACCGGATTTATTGTTGATCGTGGCACAGAAGGATTCACACAAGGGCCCGAAGAACACAAAATGGGAATCAAAGGTTCTTCTACCGTTCAGCTGTATTTCCAGGATTGTAAAGTACCTGTTGAAAATGTACTGGGCGAAATTGGCAAAGGACATATCATTGCCTTCAATATCCTTAACATTGGTCGATTAAAATTATGCGCAGCAACATTAGGCGGTGCAAAAAGAGCAACCGATACTTCGGTTCAGTACGCAAAAACCAGAGAGCAGTTTAAATTACCCATTGCCAAGTTTGGCGCAATTCGTCACAAAATGGCTGAAATGGCCATTCGCTTATGGGTTTGTGAATCTGCCCTTTATCGTTCTGCCAAATGGATTGATGATAAAGAACATGAACTTGCTGCCAGTGGCAAGTCCTTTGCTGAAGCCCTGTTAGGTGCAGCAGAAGAATATGCTATAGAATGTGCCATCTTAAAAGTTTACGGTAGTGAAGTTTTGGATTATGTAGTAGACGAAGGAGTGCAAATTCACGGAGGAAACGGTTTCTCTGATGAATACGATATTTCAAGAGCTTACAGAGACAGCAGAATAAATAGAATTTATGAAGGAACCAACGAAATCAATCGTTTGTTAACCGTAGATATGGTATTGAAGCGTGCCATGAAAGGTAAACTTGATTTAATGGGACCCGCTATGGCTGTTCAAAAAGAACTGATGAGTATTCCTGATTTCGGATCGGAAGAAGAAGGTACTTATGCAAAAGAATTGAAAGCCATTGCTAACTTCAAAAAAGCCATTTTAATGGTTGCAGGAGCTGCTGTTCAAAAGCTAATGATGCAATTAGACAAGGAGCAGGAAATTTTAATGAATATTGCAGATATGGCCATTGAAGTTTTCCATGCAGAAAGTGCATTGATGCGTGTTATGAAACTGGCTTCTTTAAAAGGAGACGCAGCAGTTGCAACACAAAATGATATCATGCGCACCTATTTGTATGATGCAGCTGACCGCATAAACAAAGCAGGTAAAGATGCATTGAACAGCTTTGCAGAAGGCGATGAACTTCGAATGATGCATATTGGACTGAAGCGTTTTACCAAGGTAGAACCATTCAATACCAAAGATGCACGCAGAAGAATTTCAGATCGTCTGATAGCAGACAATGGATACAAAATATAATCAGCCTTATTTGCAGAATTAAAATAAGAAGCCCCGGCCAACTGGTCGGGGCTTTTATATTTCATTTAAAAAAAATTAATTCAGCATTCTGTTGTGATAATCAAAATATCACGGTCTATCAAATTAGCGCCTGATTTCTACTCTGGTTCCAACTGGCAGCATTTCAAATAATTCCTGTACATATTTGTTTTTGGTACTGATGCAACCCTCTGTCCAGTTTCTGTATTCATCAATTGCAAAATCATCGTGGGGTACCGTTCCGTGAATTCCTATTTCTCCACCAATTTTTGCATTTGGGGGAATAATACCTAATGCTTTACGCTGATTGAATTTGGCATAGCTTTCAGCAGTAGGATAGTCTATCAACATGAATCTTTCCCACCTGGCATGTTTACGTTTTCCGGTTATATGAAATACTCCTTCGGGGGTTCTTCTGTCTCCCTGGTATAGCTTGTCTCCCAAATCTTTGCTACCAAAAACAACCGGATAAGTTGCCAGCCACTCTCCTTCCTTATCATAAATCTTAAGCTCGTATTCGCTCTTGATAATATAGACAGAATAAGTATCCTTATCTGCTTTGGAAGGATCCAACACCCTGTGTTTTCTGAAAGATGTGGTCAGGGTAAAACCAGTTAAAAATAGTGTCCAGTAGATTGCCCTTTTCATAGTATCTGACTAAGAAACGTAAATTAATCCTTTGAATTGTGCCTCAACTGTTAATTCAAATTCCCTTAACAAAGATAAAACTTTGGGCAAAATATTACCAGGTACTCAATCTTACCCCCACCACAAAAGGGTATTGTTCCAAACGGGTTACATCTTTTTGTAATTTATTCAGACTATAAGATCCGTACAATCGAACCGGGCCAAGACCTATTTCACCAATGGCAGCCAAGCGGAAGGGTTCCATATAGAAATCTGCCTTTTCTTTTACCTTACCTCTTTCTGCGCTGATCTGCTTGTTTCGGCTGGCAATCAGGTAGCCTGCACTCACACCGGCACTAAAGCTGAATCCTTTGCGCTTATCAGGGGTAGTATTAATATTAATCATGAATGGAACAGTCAGGTAACCAGCATATAACTTATTCTTTGTAAACCCGATAGAATCATTAAATACATAAGGGGTAGGATCATTATTATAGCTTAATCTGGAGTCGTATCTGAAATTATACATTTCTAAACCCAGACCGTATTTCAGATTCAGCACATTCTTGCTCACATTTAATTTTTGCATAAAGAACCAAAGATTCACGTTAGAAGACTTACCTGTGTTCAAACGATAACTGTTCTCATTAACAGGACCATCCTGCGGTCTGAAGGTTCTGAAATAAGAACCCGCCTGCGCATAGCCATAATCTGTATTGTCGCGCATATTGGCAAAACCAAGGTCGAGTATCCACCAGTTGGTGCTAAGATTTTTACGTTTGGCTGGTCTTCTTTCTACCCTAAGTAGATTGTAGTTGTCTTTATTAATTCTTACTGATCCCGCGCTGTTATCGTCAGTTCCTTTTTTCTTAATGATAACAAAATTTCCAACTTTAATGGTATCGGTTTCTGAACTTGATTGTGCATTTCCCGCTACTGCAATGCATACCATTGCAACCATACTTACGATGCTTTTCATATTGTTTGCTTTATGTTTACTGATTATTTTCTTGGTCTGCCGTCTTCTTCATTTTGCTTTGCCCTTGAGCGGAAAATATTTCCTGCTTTTCTGAACAGTCCGCGAAGCCTGTCTTTATTAATTTCCAAAGCACCTATATAAAGACTTTTATCTTCATCAGAATCATCCAGCGCTGTGTACACTGGCTTAGATTCTTCCGGAGCAGCTTCTGCTTTCTCTTCCGGTGATTCAGCAATCAACGGCTTTTCAACTGCTGCCATTACAGGAACTACTTTTTCTGTATTTACCAACGGCACAGATGTATTAGGCTGATTAGATACCGAACTATTTACAGTAAGGGCTTCCCCCTGATTCCGTGCCGGTACCGTTTCTACCATTTTAATGATCGGGTTGTTATTGGCTACAACCGAAGTTGCTACCTGCCCTTGATTCATTTTATTACTGGCTTTTACCGCCTGATTGTCTGCATTAATAATTTTTACAGTAGAATAGCTAGCCCCATCTTCTTGTTTTCCAAAGCGTTGGTCAACTGTGTTTCCATTGGAACCCTGACCAGTGCTTTCTCCCTGACCAGTAGATTTATCGGAAGTTCCTACCAGCTCCGGTTCTGCTCCCCCAACTTCTAATGGCGCTTTTAAAGTATTCGTTGGCGCAAGCATCCAGACAGTTGCCATGATACCGATTACCGCTGCTGCTGCGGCATAACGCATCCAACGCATATAAAAAACAGGGCTCTTTCCGGATGTTTCTTTTTTGTATAAAATTTCCTTATTAGAGAAAACCAGCTTCTCCACAGGCAAACGGGTCTGTTGCAGCCACTCAAATTCTCTTTGCAATGTTGGATGTTGTAAAACAAAAAGCTCTACCTGTGTTTTATGTTCATCTGACAATTCATTATCTGTGTAAAGCAAGAACCATTCTTCATAATTATTAAGTGAAATATCCTGACCTTCTTTTTTTAATAAAACTTCCTTACCCTTAAATACCAGGGTTTCCTCTGGTTGCAACAGAGTGTTTTGTAATAATGTTAACTCCTCGGCAATGTCGGGATTCTCTGCTACAAACCGCTCTACAGCCTCATTCTCCTCAGAACTGAGTTCCCTGTCTACATAAAGTAGAAAGTAGCTTTCGTAATTATTTCGGTTAATAACAATCATTATAAAATATTTTCGGCGCTAACCAGATAGTTTTTTAAAGTAAGCCTGGCGCGGTGCAGATAAACTTTTACCTGACTCTCGCTTAAGCTCATAATCTTACCAATTTCTTCGTAGCTATAGCCTTCATAATCTTTCAGCATTACCAGACTTTTCTGGGTTTCATTCAGTCTGTTCAAAGCTTCCATCAAGGTTTTTCTGATTCCCGCATGAGGCTGATAGTGAACACCAGTTTGCTCTTCAAATGCTTCTTGTAAATGAACTCTTTTGTTTTTCCGGATATGATCAATCATCTGATTGTATCCCACGGTAAACAAGTAAGATTTTGACTTTTCTGCTTCTACCTGATCCCGGTTTTTCCAGAGCTTTTCAAAACTCGACTGTACAATATCTCTGGCGTCTTCCTCGTGCCGAAGGTTCTTCACGATAAACCTGAAAAGGCCATCGGCATGATTATTTACACATTCATTGTACTCAAACTCGGTCATACAAATTGAAACAGTTAGTGGTTTTGTATCTGTTATACGGATTAAGCGCCGTAATGTTACAGATGCCGAAAAATTTTCATAAAATTAGAAGCAAAGGGCTATGCGGGCTTACCAAATTGGTACAAAAGGGGATAAATCTCCTTAATTGGTAGATTGCTGAAATACATCCAGAAAGCCCCAGCGAACAAATAACCAGATTAGTACTGCATAAATAAGAATGAGTACCACTAATGACCCAATAAAATAGCGGAAACCACTTTTACCAATCCTTTTTTGTCTTTCCTCCGGGTAACTTAGCGTTTCTGCAATGATTTGCTGATAAACAGTTCGTATTCTGTAAAAAAAATATCCTAATAAAAAAACCAGCAGCGATCCTAAAAAAAGGGACAATTTGAAAGCCTGTAACCATTCCCACATGAATCGGTTTAGCACCAGGGTATCTTTGGACCGGTAAATGTCCATCTGGGTATAGAGGTAAATTCCGAAAAGACTAAGTGCATTGGCAACCCATACAATACCTACCATGAAGGGGCCTTGCGTTTTGGCCAATCCAGGCCTGTTCCTGTACTGACACCAAAGAAAATTGTGAGCGATAATGGCACCAAAAACAGTCATAACATTAATACACGTACTTAATTAAATAAACAACCACACCTGCAACAATAAAGAAAAACAACAGCGAAAAATAGAAATACCTGCCCCCTCTTTTGGCCACTGCATGCTTCTCTTCTTCTTCTAATTTGCTGAATCTTTTAATAATGTCTACGAATATAGCTTTGCCCCCGTATGCCCCAAAGCTCATAAAATACACCAAGGCTAAAAAAATAAGGATACCCAGTCTGCCGGCTAACTCCCAGTATCTGATTATTGCAAGAATCTCGTATACCTGTTCACTTTGATTAGTCATTAAGAGATAAACAATTCCCAGGCCCAGCAGAGAAAGTACATTACAAACCCACGCAAGACCTACCATATGTATACCATTGGTTTTAATGGCTAACATTTCACGATGCGTTCTTACGACCGTGTAATCATGGCAGATTACGGATTCGAAAATGTTCATTTAATAAAATTCAATACTATAGAGTGAAATTTGTTCTAAAGTTAATTGAATTTATAACAATTACGCTTATTAATAATTGATCGTTTGTTCCTCTATTGTTGCTGGAATCTCTCTCCACTCATATTGCTGATTTCTTAGCTGAGGTTCAAATCCTCCTTCTCGAATGGCTTCCTGTATGGTTTTATAGGTGAAGCGATGGGGGGCACCTGCTGCGCTCACAACATTTTCCTCAATCATGATGGATCCGAAATCGTTGGCTCCTCCATGTAAACACAATTGTGCTGTTTCCTTCCCTACCGTTAACCAGCTGGCCTGAATATTTTTCACATTAGGGAGCATAATACGGCTGATGGCAATCATTCGCATGTATTCATCCGGAGTGGTCAGGTTCTGAACCCCTCTGATTTTAGTTAACAGGGTATCTACGTCCTGGAAGGTCCATGGAATAAATGCCAGAAATCCTTTTGCATCGGCAGGTTTCATGGCCTGAACCGCTCTTATTTTTTCCAGGTGTATAAATCTTTCTTCAATGGTTTCCACATGTCCGAACATCATGGTAGCACTGGTGGTGATATCCAGTTTGTGCGCTTCGTGCATAATGGCCAGCCATTCGTCTGCACCACATTTACCTTTGGAAATCAATCGGCGTACCCGATCCACCAGTATCTCCGCACCAGCACCCGGCAAAGAGTCCAGCCCTGCTTCTTTCAATGCTTTCAACACATCGTGGTGACTCATTTTTTCTAATTTGGCAATATGTGCCACTTCGGGTGGTCCCAACGCATGCAATTTGATGGTTGGATACTCATTTTTAATCTGACGGAAGGTGGTTGTGTAAAAGTCCAATCCTAATTCAGGATGGTGTCCACCCTGTAATAGAAGCTGGTCACCACCATATTTCAGGGTCTCTTCAATCTTTTTCCTATAGGTAGGCATATCCGTGATATAGGCATCCGCATGTCCCGGTATTCTGTAGAAATTACAAAACTTACAATTGGCAATACAAACATTGGTAGTATTGACGTTCCGGTCGATTTGCCAGGTTACTTTTCCGTGAGGAACCTGCTTCTTGCGCAGTTCATCGGCTATATGCATTAAATCTGCCAGAGGAGCATGTTCAAACAAAAACATCCCCTCTTCTACAGTCAAAAACGAAAAATCAAGTGCTTTCTGGTATAAATTGGCTAATTCCATCATAATTGTATAAGCAACAAAGTTAACACAGATATGGTTCATCGCCGCCGATATCAACAAAACAGCAGGGTTATCAAATAATTCTTCATTTTGCGTAAAAACGGATTAAATTACTAGACCGTGAAAAAAATTTTTTCCATCATACTGCTGTTGGGGTCTCTTCAGTTAAGCGCACAGGAAGAATTTGTGCCACCGGATGCCCGTTTTATTACCAAAGTGCCCTTTTTTCAGTTAAGCGGGGGCATAATTATCTTAAAAGCCCAGCTGGATCAGTATTCAGATTCATTAAATTTTGTTTTGGATACCGGTAGCGGAGGTATTTCACTGGATTCCACTACCGTAGAGAAACTAAAAATTCCTACCCAGCAGTCCGAGAAATCCATCAGAGGCATTGCCGGAATTAAAAAAGTTGCTTTTGCCTATGACCATATCCTTAATATGCCCGGAATTCAGGTAAAACAATTGGATTTTCACATCAACAACTACGACTTATTAACCAGTGTTTACGGAATTAAAATAGATGGAATTATTGGTTACAGTTTTTTAAGAAGGTATATAGTTCACCTGGATTTTGATAAAAGAGTAATGGAAGTGTATGCTCCGGGGCGATTTAAATACCCAAAAGGAGGGCAATTGATCAGACCCAATTTCAGCACCCTGCCGCTGATGCAGGCAACTATTCAGGACAGCAAAACGCTCTTGAGCAGATATATATTTGATACCGGAGCTGGCTTGTGTTTCCTGCTCTCCAGAGATTTTGTAGATGACAGTCTGGTATTTAAGAGCAAAAGAAAGTTTTTTTTAACCCAGGCGGAAGGGTTGGGAGGCAAAAAGCAAATGGAAATTGCCGTAATGAAATCCATCAAAATTGGAAACTACAAATTCAAAAAAGTTCCTGTTCATATTTTTGAAGATGACTATAATGTTACCAATTATCCCACTTTGGGTGGATTAATTGGCAACGACTTATTAAGAAGATTCAATATTACCCTGAACTATCCCGAGCAGAGAATCCACTTAAAGCCCAATAACCATTTCAATGACCCATTCGATTACAGCTATACAGGGCTGGGTATTTATTTAATTGATGGTCAGATTAAAGTGATTGATATCATTGAAGGATCTCCGGGTGATAAAGCGGGCTTTAAAACAGACGATATTATTTTCTCCATCGAAAACAATACTTCCAATAATATACAGGCTTATAAAAACCTGTTTCAGAATTCAATAGGAAAATAAAAGTAATTGTTTTAAGAAACAATATTCCTGTACTATTGAACATGCAGGTGAAAGACATCCGGAAGTAAATAAGATACCCTAATTTGCATCCTTTTACAGATAGCTATGATAGACTATAACCGATTTACACTGGACAATGGTTTAACCGTTCTGGTTCATGAAGATACCGCTACTCCGATGGCAGTTGTGAATGTATTGTACGATGTGGGTGCAAGAGATGAAAACCCTTCCAAAACCGGATTTGCCCATTTATTTGAGCACCTTATGTTTGGCGGCAGCGTTCATATTCCGGACTACGACGAACCTTTACAAAGAGCCGGTGGAGACAATAACGCTTATACTACCAATGATTTAACCAATTATTATTGTCAGTTGCCGGCACAAAATATTGAAACGGCATTCTGGCTGGAAAGTGATCGCATGCTTAGTTTGGCCTTCAGTGAGAAAAGCCTGGCTGTTCAGCGAAAAGTGGTTTGCGAAGAATTCAGAGAGCATTATATCAACAAACCATATGGCGATGTTTGGAAACATATGCGCGAGTTGGCCTACACCGTTCATCCTTATCAGTGGATGACCATTGGCAAGGAATTGAGTCATGTAGAAAATGCGCATATTGATGATGTAAAAAATTTCTTCTTTAAACATTATCGTCCGGTAAATGCCATTCTGGTGGTAGCCGGAAATGTAAAAACCGAAGAAATAAAAAGGCTGGCAGAAAAGTGGTTTGGCCCCATTGAAATGGGAGAGAAATACATCCGCTGCTTGCCACAGGAACCCATCCAGGATCAGGCAAGAAGAAAAACCATTGAAGCCAATGTGCCACTGGATGCTTTTGTTAAAACATGGCATATGGATGCCCGTTTAGAAAAAGGATATTATGCAGCTGACTTAATTACAGAAATACTGGGCGGGGGTGCTTCTTCGCGATTATATCAGTCATTGGTAAAAGAACAGAAATTATTTTCTAATCTGGATTGCTACCATTTCGGAAGTATGGATGCTGGTTTGTTAACCATTGAAGGCAAGCTGGTGAAAGGAGTGGATATCCACAAAGCAGAACAGGCTATATCAGAGCAGTTGCATCAATTACAGGAAAACCTGGTTCCCATTGCCGAATTAACCAAAGTGAAAAATAAAACCGAGAGTGTAATTGCATTTGAAGATATGAGTATCATGAGCAGAGCAAGTAGCCTGGCCATGTACGAATTATTGGGAGACGCATCACTGATGAATACTGAACTGGAAAAATACCAGGAAATTAATTCGCAGGATATTCAGCAGTACAGTAAAAATATTTTCAGGGAAAGCAATAGCAACACGCTCCATTACCTGGCTAAATAAAGAAATGATTCCATGTTAGATAGAAATATACAACCTTCCATAGTTGATGCAGTTAGCTTTGATTTAAAACTGAGAAAATGCGAACAGTATCAGTTAGACAATCAGGTACCGGTATATAGCATGAATGCCGGCACGCAGGATGTACTGATGATTGAATGGGTATTCAAAGCAGGTAACTGGTTCGAGCAAAAAAACATTGTTGCTGGCACCACTAACTTTTTATTGAAAAATGGAACCAGCAATAAAACTGCGTATCAGATCAACGATCATTTTGAATTTCACGGGGCTTACCTGAACCGTGCCTGTTACAATGAAACAGCTACTATTACGCTGCATTGTCTGGCCAAACATATCAATGAACTTTTGCCAGTGGTAGCAGAACTAATAACGGAATCAATTTTCCCCGAAGAAGAACTGGCCACCTACAAACAAAACCAGAAACAAAAATTATCGGTTAGTTTAAAGAAATGTGATTTCATTGCCAACCGATTGATTGATGAATATATTTATGGTTTTCATCATCCCTATGGAAAATATACTTCTACGCTCGATTACGACCAGCTGAACAGAGAAGAGCTTATTGCCTATTTTAACCGGTTTTATGCAGAAGGGCATTGCACCATTTTTACAGCGGGAAAAATTCCATCTGATTTGCAACAGCAATTGAATACTTATTTTGGAGGGCTTCCTTTGCAACAAAGACCCATTCCGAATATTCAATATAACCTGCAACCTGCAATAGAAAAGAAGCAACAGATTATTAATGATGAGAATGGTGTTCAGGGAGCAATCAGAATTGCCAGACCCTTCCCGAACAAACATCATCCGGATTATCAGAAAACACAAATACTAAACAGTGTTTTTGGTGGATTTTTCGGATCAAGACTCATGAGTAATATAAGAGAAGACAAAGGATATACTTATGGCATTCATAGTTATATTCAAAATCATGTTGGCGAAACTGCCTGGATGATTAGTACCGAAGCCGGTCGCGATGTTTGTGAAGCTACCATTACAGAAGTATATAAGGAAATGGAAATACTCCAGAACGAACTCATTGATGAAGAAGAACTAAGCCTGGTAAAAAATTATATGCTGGGTACAGTTCTGGGCGATTTAGATGGGCCATTCCAGCTAATTGCACGTTGGAAGAATTATGTTCTCAACAACCTGGATGAAAACTATTTTTATAATAGTGTACAAACGATTAAATCAACCACAGCGGAAGAGTTACAGGAACTCGCGAAAAAGTACCTGAATCCTTCAGATTTTTATGAACTGACGGTTATTTAACCTGAGAAAAAATATATAGCATTTCAATTCCAATTTGCTTACTCCTTTCAAGATAAACTTCATTTTGCTGAGGAGTACCATCGGACAATTTGGGGTCTTCATAGGGCAGTTTGAATCTTCCATCGGCTCCCTGAACAATCGGGCAAGAATCGTCTGCGCTGGAACAAGTTAGTACAGCCCCATATTCCTTCTGAGGATTAGCCTCATGGGTATATAGTTTCGAAAAAGCCATCAATTTACTGGCATTGGCGGCATAAACAACTTCATAAACCGGGTTACTCCCAGGATCTTTAGCAATGATTTCAAATCCTATTTGTTGCAGAGCCTGAACTGCATTTACATTAAATGCGGTAACTTCTGTCCCCCCCGAATAGCAATAAACATTATCAACTCCGTAATAAGCAGCAGCAGCTTGTGCCATTAATTGAGATATATGACTACGTCTGGAATTATGGGTACAGATAAAAGTGAGTTGAATTCTTTTATTAATTTTTTTCTTTGCTCTTATGTAAGCACTGATTTCTTCCAAGGCCATTTTTCGCTCTGCAGGTATTTCACTGAAATTTAATGCGGCTTTATTAAAGAACAATTGTAAACCGGTCAATACTATTTGCTTTTGATCTGCTGTCATAACGAATAAATGACTAAAGAATGAATGATTAATTTAAGTTATACCATTTTGTTCTGAACCAGAATGCCAGATTCACCAATGCAATTAAAGCTGGCACTTCTACTAAGGGACCAATAACCCCTGCAAAAGCCTGCCCGCTGTTAATTCCAAAAACGCCTATAGCCACTGCAATAGCTAATTCAAAATTATTTCCTGTAGCAGTGAAAGCAATTGAAGTATTTCTGGAATAATCTGCTCCCAATTTTTTGCCAATAAAAAAGCTAATAAAAAACATCAGTGCAAAATAGACAACTAACGGAATGGCTATACGCAAAACGTCTATAGGAATTTTCACAATTAATTGCCCCTTTAAACTGAACATAAGTATAATGGTAAACAGTAAAGCAATTAACGTAACAGGAGAAATGAATGGGATAAACTTATTATTAAACCAATCCATTCCTTTCCATTTAATTAAAGCAAAACGGCTGATGATACCGGCAGCAAAAGGAATACCCAGATAAATACCAACCGATTGTGCTATTTCACCAATAGTGATATTTACATTCAATCCTTTTACGCCAAAATAAGGTGGGAGGAATGTAATAAATAAATAGGCATAGAAACTGTAAAATAAAACCTGAAAAATGCTATTCAGGGCAACCAGGCCTGCTGCATACTCTCTATTGCCTTCCGCTAAGTCATTCCAAACCACCACCATGGCAATACACCTGGCCAAACCAATCAGGATTAATCCAATCATGTATTCAGGATAATCTTTCAGAAAAACAATGGATAAAAAAAACATCAATATGGGGCCAATTACCCAGTTCAATAACAAGGATAGACTCAATACTTTCGTATTACTGAACACTTCGCCAATTTTGTTATAATTCACTTTAGCTAATGGAGGATACATCATCAGTATCAACCCAACAGCCAGCGGTATATTGGTTGTTCCGGATGAGAAGGATTCAATTTTTGAAGAAATACCGGGCACAAAATATCCGATACCAACACCAATAAGCATCGCTAAAAAAATCCAAACTGTTAAATACTGGTCTAAAAAGGAAAGTCTTTTTCGGTTGGCAACAGGTGCACAATGTTCCATTATCAATTATTTTATTCAGAATAAATTTTTGCCATTATGCATGACTTTAATTTAGCAACATCCACCACCCGGGGTGCAACAACTGCTTGTATTGGCGGCCTGTACACCTGTAGCATCTTCAACTATTACTGTTCCTGGTTTTTCTCCATATACTGTAATACTAAAAATGCCTGAACCTCCATTATTAAAAGCTGCTATCTCTGTATCCGTTAAATAATTTTTCAAAATATCATTCGGAATAACTATAGGTTTTTCTTTCTGTACAATGATATTTTCAAAATGATTCAAGTGAATCAGTTCCAGATAAACATCTTTTTGAATTGCACCTGCCACACAACCTGCATACATTTCAGCATCTTTCTTTAATGCTTCCGGCAGCTGGCCAACAATTACCACATCGGAAATACTGAAATGACCACCTGGTTTTAACACACGATAGATTTCTTTAAACACTCCATCCTTATTGGGAACAAGATTCAACACACAGTTACTCACTACCACATCCGCTATATTTCCGCCCAATGGCATATGTTCTATATCGCCTTCACGAAATTCCACATTATTAAATCCTAAGGCATCTGCATTATTTCTTGCTTTCTGAATCATGGCAGGTGTAAAATCAATACCAATTACTTTTCCTTTTTCACCAGTTTGTGCCCGGGCAACAAAACAATCATTGCCAGCACCACTTCCCAAATCCACTACCACATCACCTGCTTTAATTTGAGCAAACTGTGTTGGAAGTCCACAGCCCAATCCCAGATCTGCATTTTCATTGTACCCTTCCATCGTGGTATAATCATCACTCATGATATTATAGACTTCTGTGCTGCATCCGCCAGCACCACAACAGGAAGCTTTATTGTCTGCAACAGATTGATTCGCAATTTCTGCGTATTTATCTTTTACTATTTGTTTTAATTGTTCTTCGGTTTGCATAAAATATAATTTTAAATATTTGAATGATTTAACAACAGGATTGCTGTTGTACTTTAAGTTTAGAAAATAACTGATTAAAAGATTGATTGAATTTTTCAAAAGCTTTCCAATTAATGCAATAGCAACTCCTGGGTCCTTCAACGGTTCCCTTAATTAAACCGGCTTCTTTTAATTCTTTTAAATGTTGCGATACGGTAGACTGTGCCAATGGCAATACATCTACAATTTCTCCGCACACACATTCATTCTTTTGTGCGAGTACTTTTAATATAGCAATTCGGGCCGGATGCGAAAGCGCTTTGGCAAACAATGCCAATTCCTGTTCTGTTTTTAAAAACTCATCTAATTTAGGTGCTGCCATAATTCATCGTTTATATACGATAGAACAAAGCTAAGAAGATAATTTCAATTCATCGTATTTTTACGATTGAAATTTAAATAATGACTTCACTGAATTGATCAATAAAGAACCCTTACATTTTTATATATATATTCTCAATGCCGGGAATTCATACCTATATATAGTATCTGAGCATTTATACCCCATTTATAGCAGGCCTCCATTCATCCTTTTTTAAAACCGATTGTCACTTTCTTAAAATCCTGAAAATTATTAAAACATTGATTTTCAGCTAATTATACAAAACCAACATCTAAACTCAACCTATTACCTAAAAAAATCAGGTACTATGTGTTGCATAGTACTAAAAATATCCCCATCTTTGTGTTGTCAAAGTAATTAATCAAACAAAGCAATTAAAAATACTTATCATGAAACTGACAAACACAAACGCACTGGTTCAGCTTAATCAAAAAGCCCTGAACAATTTAACCCAGGTAGTGAATGAAACTATTGCTACTGGTGTAAGAGTAGAAAACAAAACAAAGAAAAGGTTTACAGTAGCCCAGCTTTGGAAAATTCAGCGTTACAGCAGAATTGCCCT
>NZ_KI669560.1:129272-183196 GCF_000508085.1 Sediminibacterium sp. C3
CGTTACAGCAGAATTGCCCCTGTAAAACCTATCCTTGTTTATTAATCCAATAAAAATCTAGACCATGGATATTCAAAACACACAAAGTCAGATGCGCAAGGGCGTGCTGGAGTTTTGTATCCTTTCAATCATTCGCCAGGGAGAAGTTTACCCCAGTGACCTGGTTGATCGGATGAAAGCAGCCAACCTCCACATTCTGGAAGGTACCTTGTATCCGCTGCTTACCCGACTTAAGAATGCTGAATTGCTCAACTACAGATGGGTTGAAAGCAATAGCGGACCGCCCCGAAAATATTTCGTGATGACTGAAAAAGGTCTAGCCTTCTACAGTGAACTCGAAAGAACCTGGAAAGAACTGGCAGGTGCCGTTCAAGTACTAACAGAACCCTTAGCTCCCCCAGCCACCGAAAACCAAAACCAACCTTAACCAAGCAAAATAAACATACCATGAAAAAGGTAATTAATATAAACTTCCAAGGCAGAGTAATTCCCATTGAGGAATCGGCTTACGACGTATTGAAAGTATACGTTGAAAGTTTACGCCGCTTTTTTGCCAATGAAGAAGGAAGAGATGAAATCATCAACGACATTGAAGGTCGTATAGCCGAACTATTTGGTGAAAGCCTTAAAAAAGGAAGCACCTGTATTACTGAAGAAGACGTAAATAATGTCATAAACAGTATGGGCAGACCTGAAGATTTTGAAGGTGAAGAAACCAATATGCAATCTCAGCTGGGCGGTCAGCAAGAACAAAAAAATAATAGTTACTCAGAGCAGGACCATCACACTTCAAGAGGTCGCTTATACAGAGATACCAACGATAAAATGCTGGGTGGTGTTTGTAGCGGTATGGCTGCCTACTTCAGAATTGACCCAACGGTTGTAAGACTTTTATTCCTTGTATTATTCTTCGGCGGTGGCTCAGGTTTTTTATTGTACTTATTGCTATGGATCATCTTGCCTGCTAAACCATTAGACCATGTAAGCAGCAACAGAAGACTGTACAGAAATCCGGAAGAAAAAGTAATTGCGGGTGTTGCCAGCGGTATCGCCACTTATTTTGATGTAGCGGTTTGGATCCCCCGTTTAATATTCTCTTTACCATTGGTCATTGGTATATTCTCTTCCTTTGTAAGTTCATTATTCTGGTTCGAGTTTAACCCATTCCCCGGATTCATCTTTGGCTCTTTTGGAGGAACCTTATTTGTAATCTACGCTGTTCTGTGGGCTGTAATACCTGAAGCAAAAAGCGCTTCAGAAAAACTGGAAATGCGTGGTGAAAAAGTAGATCTGAATACTATCAAAAATACCATTCAGGAAGACCTTGAAGGATTCAAAGCCCGTGCTGAAAAATGGGGTGGCGAATTCTCTCAGAAAGCAAAAGAATTTTCTTCAGAATTCAGCAGCACCGTAAATGAGAAAAGCAAACAATTTGCCTCTGAAGCCAGTGCTGTATCCAAATCGGGTGGAAGTAAATTGGGTAATGCCATCGGCATTCTTTTCAAAGCATTCTTCTTATTCCTTGCGGGTATATTGGCTTTCACTATACTAGTTGCCCTATTAGGAATGATTGCAGGTAGCGTAAGTGTTTTCCCACTTAAAAGCTTTTTCTTAGAAGGATTCTGGCAAAATGTATTGGCATGGGCTACCTTGGTATTATTCCTCTTTGTTCCTGCCATTGGACTACTTACTTGGCTTGTTCGCAGAATCATCGGAGCTAGAGCGGGCAGCAAGTATTTGGGTTTCACCTTTGGTGGATTATGGACCCTGGGCTGGATCAGCGTTGTATTACTGATAGCATCCATTGCACAAAACTTTGATGCTGGTGCCAAAGACAAAGGCGAAATAAAAATTGTACAACCTACTTCCAACAAAATCACCATTAAAGTGGCAGATGCCAACGTTAGAGTGGTGAGTGGAAAATGGTTTAAAATGGATGGCCTATTAAGATTGGACGATGATAGCATTGTACTCAACAATATCAGAGTTCGCATTGCAAAAAGTCCGGATTCCTTATATCGTGTTAGCTATGTAAAATTCAGCAATGGTTCCGATGAAAAGACCGCATTGAAAAACATAGAGCAAATTAAATACGGTGCCGTTCAGCAAGACAGTGTGCTGTATTTAGACAGAGGCTTCAAGTTGAACAAAGGATCTAAATTCCGCAATCAGGGTGTAACTGTTACCATTTTTGTACCGGTGGGCAAGAAAATAGAAATTGATGAAAATGTTTCCAGAAGATTGAATCATTTCAGCTTTAACTCTGGCAGAAACGACTACGACTGGGACGATGAGTGGAACAATGAAAGCTATGAAAGCTGGATGTCTAATCAGGAATATATCATGACCCCGGGTGGATTGGAAAGAGTTAAAAAGCAAGGAGATGATAATGATGACGCTGATAACAATGAGGATGATTCTGATAAAAGCGCTATTGAAGAATACAAAAAGAGCAGAGAAGAATTGCGCAAGGAATATGAGCGCAAGCAGAAGGAAGCAGAAGAACTAAAAAAGGAATTGGATAAGCCGGTAGATACTACCCGCTACCGTTACCAAAAAGTAGCCATTCTGGATCCACATATTTCTGGTCCTACCAACAAGACCAAGCATATTGAAAATCCTGAAATTATTGAGATTGGAACAGAATTGGGAAGATTCTCCCTGCTGAATTTACAATCCTAAAGAAGGTTGGCACAGGTTGGAAAAGAACCCTGTCTCTAATTTGAGATGGGGTTCTTGCTTTTTACCATCGGTTCGTGGCTTTCACCTATTTTTGCAGCCTAATTTATTGCGCAATGAAAAACACACCGTTTACCCATAAACATATTGCACTAGGTGCAAAAATGGCTGAATTTGCCGGATACAATATGCCAATCAGCTACACTGGTATCAATGATGAACATGCCACTGTAAGAAAGAATGCAGGTGTATTTGATGTTAGCCATATGGGCGAATTCATATTAAAAGGCGAAAATGCCCTGGACCTGATTCAGCGTGTTACCACCAATGATGCTTCAAAACTGGTTGCTGGTCAGGCACAGTATAGCTGCTTACCCAATGAAGAAGGTGGCATTGTGGATGACTTAATTGTGTATTGCATTGAACCCAACAAAACTTACATGTTGGTGGTGAATGCCTCCAATATAGAAAAAGACTGGAACTGGATTTCTAAATTCAATACCAATCAGGTTGAAATGCATAATATCAGCGACAAAACAGCATTGCTTGCTATTCAAGGGCCAAATGCAACCAAGATATTGCAGCCATTAACCGAGCTGGACATCATGAATTTAAAATATTACACTTTTGTTAAAGGAACTTTTGCAGGTGTAGAGAATGTTTTAATCAGTGCAACTGGCTACACAGGTTCTGGAGGTGTAGAGATTTATTTTGAAGACAGCAACGGAGCTGCGGATAAAATCTGGGATGCAATTTTTGAAATTGGCGGACCACAGGGATTAAAACCCATTGGGTTAGGTGCAAGAGATACCTTGCGTTTGGAAATGGGATATTGCTTATACGGAAATGATATTGATGACACCACTTCTCCTTTAGAAGGAGGATTGGGATGGATTACCAAATTCACCAAAGACTTTACTGCTAAATCAATTATTGAGAAAGTAAAGGCAGAAGGCGTAAAACGCAAGTTGGTAGGATTTGAACTGTTAGAAAGAGGGATACCCCGCCACGATTACTTAATTAAAGATGCAGAGGGAAATACCATTGGAAAAGTAACCAGCGGAACCCAGGCGCCATCTTTAAATAAAGCCATTGGGCTGGGCTATGTAGCTACAGCACATGCCGCAATTGATTCTATTATTTACATTGAAATTAGAAATGCGCTGGTGAAAGCAAAAGTGGTGAAAGCCCCATTTGCTTAATTAGCAATATCCAATATTTTAAAGGCTTTTTCGTTTTAAAAGAATGAGAAAGCCTTTTTTCTTTTCCCTGTTGCTGCTAACAATGGCCGGTATGAGCTCCTGTTTCAGAAAAGGCTCAGAAACAGGACTGGCTTCTTTTTATGCGGATAAGTATGTAGGTCGCAAAACGAGTAATGGAGAAACCTTCAGACAAAATAAATTGACGGCTGCCCATAAAACCCTTCCCTTTGGAACCAAAGTAAAAGTGATTAATCAGAACAATGGCAAAACCGTGAAAGTAAGGATCAATGACCGAGGACCTTTTATCCAGGGACGGATAATTGATTTGAGTAAGAAGGCTGCTAAAAAAATAGATATGGTTAACGATGGTGTAACCAAGGTCAGGATTCGATACTAGCTTCCTGAATTATTTTAACTGCATCTTTCCCTACATAATAATAACCAAATTCATAACAATAGGTATACAGCGTTTTACCGGTATGTTTAGCCTGATGGGTAAAATGCTGAGGTGTGAAGCCCTTTATATACAGCTCACTTAAAGGAATATAAGAACCCTTTCTTTGCAGGAGAAATAAGTCGGAAAGTATTTTTCTGTTTCGCAATAACAAGGCATTGATTCGTCGCATATAATTGGTTCGGTTGCCGTAAATGGTATTGTGATAACTGCTTCTGCAATGATTGCTGCAGAATTTCTTGTCTGTTCTCCCTTGCATTTTTTTATTGCAATACAAACATTGTTTAATTAACTGATCCATAGTAGTAAATTTTCAACTACCTGAATTTACCCGGAGGATTGTATAAAATACTTGTAAAAATACCAGTCGCTTTGGGGTATTTAACGGTAAAAGTGTTTGCAAACGTTTATAAACGCCAACAGATGTTTATTATACCCAATTGCCGGAAAGGGTTGTTCATATTTGTTGGGTTAACGGCAGTACGTACTGCTCTTTAAAAAATCAATTTAACTGAACCGTTATGAACGCAGTAAAAAACAAAGTCCAATTAATTGGCAATCTGGGTCAGGATCCCGAAGTAAAAACCATTGGTGAAGACAAAAAAGTAGCACACTTAAGTTTGGCAACCAACGAAAATTACAAAAACGCCAAAGGTGAAAAAGTAACTGAAACCCAGTGGCACAATGTAGTTGCCTGGGGCAAACTGGCAGACATTGCCGAGAAGTACCTGGTGAAAGGAACAGAAGTAGTGATTGAAGGAAAGCTGGTCAATCGTAACTACACTGACAAGCAAGGTGTAAAGCGATATGCCACAGAAATTCAGGCCAATGAGCTATTGATTCTGACCAAAAAAGCCTGACCAATTATCACCCCCCCCCCAATTCAGCTATACCTTATTTAATCAGTAGATGCAGATGGAACCCCGACCCCACTGCACTACTGGTAGTAAGGGCTGATCATGAAATATACAATGGGTCCGGTTACTGCAACATAAAACCAAAGTGGCCAGGTAATTTTTGCCAGTTTCTTATGTGCAGGAAATTCACTGGTTAATCCTCTATAAGCAGTAAATAAAATAAAGGGCAAAATAATAGCTGCTAAAATAATATGCGTAATCAATATAATGAGATACACCACTCTCATGGTTCCTGCAGCCAGTTTCTCTGCTTCGTCTACGATTCCATCGTGATTGGCATCGCCGTATTTGGCTTCTCCGGCCAGTAAATGATGTGCGATATAGGAAAGAAGAAACAATACCGAAAGCACCAATGCTCCCATCATTAGCTTCTTGTGCAATTCATATCGCTGATTTTTAACCGCAATCAAAGCTGCAACAAGCACCACCGCTATCGTTGCATTTACAAAGGCATTAATAGCCGCGAAAATATGTACATCAAAGCCTAAATTAACATCCAGCTTGAACTTGCCAAGAATCACAACAACAATAAAAACCACTAAAGAAAAAATTCCAATCAGCCAGTTGGCCAAACGATCGTTCTTTTGAAATACAGGTTTAAGCATGTGAAATCAATTTTTTACTTATTCGTTTTTTCTCTAAATGATTCTATCTAACTATATGTTCTTCTTCTCAATCTGCCAAATACAGATATTACTGATTGTGATCCTGACGTTTTCTCTTACTCTGCATATAAGTAACAAAAAAGAATACGGCGGTAATGATGATTAACCATAACCAGCTTAGGTCTAATATTTGTTTAAAGACCCCACTCTTTTTCTGACCATCTTTCTCCAGCATTAATAATCCAATATCCCTGGCCAGTTTTTTCATGTCTGCACTATCCAAACCGTTGTAGTAGCCTCTTACTTTATAGGCTTTGTCAATCAAAACAAACCGACTGGTATGAACAAAATCTGGACTAACCGGCTCCTCGCTAAACTGGTCCACTTTCAACTCTTCAAAAGCAAACTGGTAAATATCTTTCTTGTTGCCAGTTAAAAACCACCAGTTATCATGAATGGCTCCGAAACGATCTGCATATTTTTTTAAGACAGAAACGGAATCATTTTCCGGGTCAACCGTAAAAGACATAAAATGAACAATGGAAGTATCAATCTTGTTGCGGACATTACCGCCTTTCTTAAAAGATTGCTGTAAAGTTGACATATTACGGGTAAGCCTTGGGCATATGCTGCGGCAACTGGTAAAGAAGAAATCGGCTACAATGATTTTACCCTGTGGATCGTATAAGCTAACCGAGTCGCCTAACTGATTCACCAATTTGATATTCTTGGTAGTATGCCATACAGTATCACTAACCGATTTTCCATCCCGCACTTTTTCAATTACGGTGTCCAGCAAATAATGTCTTGGCATCACTACCGCTGTTTCACTGGCTGATTTCAATATCAGGTAACAGCTGATGGGTATACCCAGTGCTACCAATAATCCTAAAATGGCTTTCTTTTTCATAATTGTCCTAATAAAAAACCATCGCAAAGCAGCGATGGTTTAGAAATCTAAAAATATTTATTGTGCATAGACCCAACTAGTGAGCTGCTTTTCCTTCCTCTTTTCCCGCTTCGTGCTTGCCTGCTGCTCCGTGTTCTTTCTTCTCTACCTTCTTGGTGCTTTGCTCCTTGAAATAAGGGTCGTAAGTATTACGCAAGTTTTTGAAAGAGTTTCCATCGTACAGGAAGGCAATAATGAACCAAATAAACAAAGCCAATGGAACTACAATCGTCATAATCAGATTCTTCATTTCATGCTTTAAGTGCATGAAGTAAGCAACGATATAAAACGCTTTCGCCATCATTAAAATTACGATTGCTCCTTTCAAAGCCATTCTCAAGCCTACGCTGGTTAATGGAATGTCAATCATCCAGAAACCAATTAAAAGTTCAATGATGGTAAGTACAGTCAGGTAAACCGTGATTTTGATTACTTCCTTGGTACCTCCACCTGCATGTTCGTTGTGCTCAGCTGTATGTGACATATGCTTAAATTAACTTTTGTGAATGAATTAAATCAAATAGAAACAAGTAAATACAAATACCCAAACCAGGTCTACAAAGTGCCAGTACAAACCAGCTTTTTCAATCATTAGATAATGACCTCTTTCTTCAAACTTATTGTTAACGGCCATAATCAACATGATTATATTGATAATTACACCAGAAAATACGTGGAATCCATGGAAACCAGTGATGGTAAAGAAGTAGTTGGTGAAATTGGTTGAAGAAGCAGTTCCATCATGATTCAAGAATGGATTGCTACCCCACCATGCACCTTCATGGTGTAAATGGTTCCACTCCCATGCCTGACAAGACAAAAATGCAATACCACCAATAATGGTCCAGATTAAATTCTTAACTACCCCTTTTTTATCCATATTGTGTCCTGCCTGTACTGCTAGTACCATGGTTACAGAACTAATAATCAGGATAAATGTCATAATACTTACGAACACCAACGGAGCATTCATTCCTTCCGGAGCAAATGGAAAACTCTTAAACACTTCATTTGGGTCAGGCCATCCATTCGTAGAAAAACGAATGGTACCATAAGAAATCAGGAAAGCACCAAATGTAAAGGCATCACTCATGAGGAAATACCACATCATTACCTTTCCATACTCTACGTTAAAGGGACTCTTACCTCCACCCCAGGATTTGGTGGTAGGTGCTGTTGCAGTTGTTGCCATGTTAAAGTAAAATTTCGTACACAAAAGTATTGGCTAGAGTTGAAAAAAGGTGCATAAAACGCAACTTTTTTGTAATTAACCAATCCAATTATAAAATATGAATAAATAAATCCAAAGTATATCTACAAAATGCCAGTAGGTACCCACTAATTCAATGGATAAACTACTGTAATTTTTGACGCTGCTTACATAAGCTTTAATAAACATCACCAGCAATGCAATTACGCCGCCCAGTACATGCAGCATATGCAAACCAGTGATCACCAGCAAAAAGGATGCTGCAGAATTACTTTTAGCACCTGTTAAGGCAATATTGCGCGCTTCCAGATCCATAAAGCCTAGTATCTGCAATGCCATGAATAAAACACCCAGCAAGGCAGTAACCGTTATTAAAGTTCTGTATCTGGCCATCTCCCTTGCTTTAAAGGCTTTTGCAGCCAGATGAACTGTTAAACTACTGGCAATAATCACCAGTGTTGAATACATAAAAACAACAGGCAGGTCAAATTCTAACCAGCTGCTCTGATTCTTTTTTACAATGTAAGCACTGGTTAAACCGGCAAACATCATAATAATGCTCCCCATGGCCACCCATAAGGTAAATTTATGGGGGTGAATTCTTTTCGGGGCTTCGTTCGCAATCGCACTCATCGTTTTAAATTTAATTGTTACCCAATCTTATCCGCCAGCAAAGCCAGCAAAACAATTGGTAAATAGATATAACTACTAAACATCACTCTTCTGGCAGCTTTTACATCCATTTCCTTATATAGTCTGGCACTTTGTACCACCATAAACAAATTGCAGACCAATACAATCCACAAACTGGTAATACCGGTAAGCCCTATAAAATAAGGCACCATGCCAATTGGAATCATTAATACAGAATACATAATCGTCTGTATGGCTGTAAATTTCGTTGGCCCCTTATCAGCGGGTAATAGTTTAAAACCAGCCTTGGTATAATCTGCATGTGCCACCCAGGCAATCGCCCAAAAATGCGGGAATTGCCAAAGGAACTGCATGCCAAATAATACCCAGCCACCCAATGAAAAATCATCGTTTCCGGCAACCCAGCCAATTAAACAGGGTAATGCACCCGGAAGAGCGCCAATCAATACCGCAATGGAATTGATTTTCTTTAAGGGCGTATAGATAAAAGCATATAAAAACAAACTGAAAGCGGAAACCAATGCAGAAGACAGATTAAAATAATACCACATCATGGCAACTCCAACAATCCCGGCGATGATGGCAAAAGCATAGGCTTCATTCTGACTCATACTTCCATTGGCAACGGGTCGCTTGGAGGTACGCTTCATTAAAGCATCTGTATCTTTTTCAACAGCCTGATTAATGGCATTGGCACTACCCGTGATTAACATGCCTGCTACAAACAGCAAGGTAATCATTGTCCAGTCGTATTCCACAACTTTTGGCGCCAGTAAATAACAGATTACGCAGGAAAACACAACAGTAAAGCTCAGAGTGAACTTAATCAGTAACATATAGTCCCTTAATTTGGCAACTACTGCTAATGATGGCGTTGGTTTTTTCTCTGTTGTGGATTTTGTCATTCCTGATTTTGCTTAAAAACAATGCTCCCGTAATTCGGGAGCATTGGAATATAATCACTGAAATTAATTCAGTATTGAATATTAGTGACTGCTTTCGTCGGCTCCTACTGGTGTGGTTTGAGAGATGAACTCTTTACCATCTTTACCATAATCGTAAGCCCAGCGGTGAACTTCAGGAATTTCTCCCACCCAGTTTCCGTGACCAGGATTAATTGGAGTAGTCCACTCTAAAGTATTTGCATTGTATGGATTCTGTGTAGTAACTTTTCTTCCTTTGAAAACAGAGTAGAAGAAGTTAAATAAGAACAATAACTGAGCTGCAAATACAATCATAGCAACAGTACTGATGAATCTGTTTAATTCAGCAAATTGCTTGAAGCTTTCCCATACACTGTAGTCATAGTATCTTCTTGGCATACCAGCTAAACCCTGGTAGTGCATTGGCCAGAAAATCATGTACGCGCCACCCAATGTGATCCAGAAGTGTAGATAAGCCAATGTATTGTTCATGTAACGACCATACATTTTAGGGAACCAGTGGTAGATACCGGCAAACATACCGAACATACTGGCCACACCCATTACAATATGGAAGTGAGCAATTACAAAATAAGTATCGTGTAAGTGAATATCCAATGCAGAGTTACCCAACCAGATACCGGTTAAACCTCCCGAGATGAATAAACTAACAAATCCAATAGAGAATAACATACCAGGGGTGAAGCGGATATTACCTCTCCATAAAGTAGTTAACCAGTTGAACACTTTAATAGCGGAAGGAACGGCAATTAACAAAGTCAATAACACGAACACAGAACCTAAGAAAGGATTCAAACCTGTAACGAACATATGGTGTGCCCATACAAGGAAAGCCAGGATAGCAATTGCAAATAAAGATCCCACCATCGCAATGTATCCGAAGATTGGTTTTCTGGAATTCACAGAAAGGATTTCAGAAACCATACCCATGGCTGGTAACAAGATGATATATACTTCAGGGTGACCCAGGAACCAGAACAAGTGCTGATAAAGAATGGCACTACCGCCTTCGTTTGGCAATGCACCTACTCCATTAATGAAGATATCAGACAAATAGAAGCTGGTACCAAAGTTTCTATCGAAAATCAAAAGGATAAAACCAGAGAACAATACAGGGAAAGATAATACTCCTAATACTGCAGTGAAGAACAATGCCCAGATGGTCAATGGCATACGAGTCATGCTCATTCCTTTTGTACGCATGTTCAATACAGTAGCAATGTAGTTAAGACTTCCCAATAAAGAAGATACCACAAACAAAGCCATTGCAATCAACCATAGGTCCATACCTGTTCCGGAACCTGGAGAAGCAGCTGCCAATGCACTCAAAGGAGGATAAGCAGTCCAACCACCACTGAATGGTCCGAATTCTACGAACATAGAAGATAACATTACGATGCTGGCTGCAAAGAAGAACCAGTAACTTAACATATTCATGAATGGAGAAGCCATATCTCTTGCACCAATTTGCAATGGAATCAAGAAGTTGGCAAAAGTTCCACTAAGACCTGCAGTTAATACGAAGAATACCAATACGGTACCGTGTGTGGTAACCAAAGCATAATATGCTTCAGGGGTTATTTTACCACCTTCAGCCCATTTCCCTAAAATATCTTCTAACCATGGGAAAGTGGATTCAGGATACCCCAGTTGTAAACGGAAAAGCACGCTCATTAAACCACCCAGCACTGCCCAAACCATACCGGTAATCAAGAATTGCTTGGCGATCATTTTATGATCCATGCTGAAGACATACTTCGAAATAAATGTCTCGTGATGATGCTCATGATGATGGTCACCATGTGCGTCATGTAAACCTGCTCCGGCAGGTGCGTGCAATACGGCTTCGTTACTCATACACTGATTCTTTATTAGTTATAACAACCTGATTTTTTGATGGTTGTTGATTGTTCTACAATTTCGCGGTTACTTTTGATGCTAGTTCAACAGGCTTTGCAGCTGTTTTAACAGTATCTGCTTTAGCATTGGCCGGATCCTTATCAGGATTGGAAGTATAGTAGTAAGGAGACTGGCCCGCCATTTTAGCATCAAACTCAGCCTGATCCAATACTTCAATAATTCCCTTCATTGAATAGTGACCATTGCCACACATCTGATCACAACTGATTTCGTATTGGAAATCCGGATTGCCGGTAATTTCCTTCATTTCTTTGGTTGTGTACTTAGGGGTGAACCACATGGTGGTTGGAATTCCGGGAACTGCATCCATCTTCATTCTGAAGTGAGGTAAACCCACATCATGAATCACGTCTCTGGAGCCAATGATTAATTTTACCGGACGCCCCTTTACAATGTACATGGTTTGTTCCATTACCAAGTCGTCATGACCAAGTTTATCGTCCCAGATCAACCCTAAAGAGTTGTTGGCGTTATCGATGTTTTTATAATATTTTTTTCCGAAAGCACCGTCTTTACCCGGATAGCGGTAAATCCATCCGAATTGCTTTCCGGTTACTTCAACTACCATTGCTTCCTTTGGAGGTTCACCAGTGAAAAGGAACCAGTTTCTTAAACCAATTACCACCAATACAGTTAAAGCAATGGCTGGAATAACGGTCCAAATGGCTTCTAATTTATTACTGTGTGCAAAGAAGTAAACTTTACGGGTTTCACTTTCCTGGTATTTGTAAGCAAACCAGAAAAGTACTATTTGGGTAAGGATAAATACAAATCCTGTTACTGCAAGCGTTAACCAAAGCATTGAGTCTACGCGCTCACCTTCCACACTGGCTGATTCATATGGCAACAAGGTTTTATCGTATAAAACTTCATTACAATACCAAACGCCTACTAGTCCCAACACAAGGAAGACTACCATCAGAAAACCATTAATCTTGTTATTCTGCTTACGGCTATGCTCTTCCCCTTTCAAGATTGCCACATACTCACTTGCTTTAGAGATCTGAAAGATCACTACAAAAATGAGTAACGATACCGCGGTGATTAATAAAGCTGTCATAATGCTGTATATATATTATCTAATGTCTTAACAATTTTTAAATTACGCAGGTCATCAATTAAACCTGGTGAATCACACTCTCCTTCAGATAAGGGTGGTACTTGGCAATCAATGGCTTCTTAGATAATGCTGTACCAACATATAGAATCATTACTCCTACAAAGAAGGCAAGTATGCCAAAATCCATCCATCCTAAAGTAACGTGATCCTGCATTAAAGAACCCATTACCATCTGATAAAAATCGATCCAGTGACCAAAGATGATTAAAACTGCCATAAAAGTTACCAATGTATAATTTCTCTTGGCAGAACGCTTCATCAGAATCAACAAAGGACAAAGGAAGTTCACAATCAAATTGAAGAAGAAAATTCCCTTGTAAGCACCCTGAGTTCTGTGCTTGAAATAAACGGTTTCTTCAGGAATATTTGCGTACCAAATCAACATGTACTGAGAGAACCATAAGTAAGTCCAGAAAATAGAGAAAGCAAACATGAACTTACCAATATCGTGCAAGTGCTCCTGGCTGGTAAGCTCCAAATAGCCTTTGTTCTTCAGGTAAATCACCCAAAGTGCAATCAGAGACATACCCGCAACAAATGAACTTACAAAAGTATACCAGCTGTACATGGTAGAATACCAGTGTGCATCAATACTCATCATCCATAACCATGGAATAGTTGAACCAACGGTTAATCCAAACCATACAGTGAACATAGCAGTTCTAACCGTACCTCTGTAAATAAAACGATCACTGGTTTCGCGATCCATTGGACCCGCATCTGCTTCATCATTTAATTTACGGATTCTCCATCCCAAGAAACTCCACAATGCAATAGTAAGGGTAGTCCAGATTACAAAGAAAGTAGGATTTAAAAACCCCGCTTTACCTTTTAAGATAGGATCAGCAGCCACAGCTTCGGTATCTAACCAATGGTAGATATGGTGCTTATGTCCAAAAATAATGTACATCAATACCGCAAAAGTGATGGCACCAAAAATGGGAACCAAGGTAGAAATTGCCTCTGGAATTCTGCGGAAAGTTTGTGTAAATCCGGCTTGAGCCAAAGTAGTAACAGATATAAAGAACATGCTCGCATTGCAAATCAATGTCCAGAATATGGTATTATACATTAGTGTTCCCCAGAAAT
The DNA here is from genome assembly GCF_000508085.1 of Sediminibacterium sp. C3. Classification (GTDB taxonomy): domain Bacteria; phylum Bacteroidota; class Bacteroidia; order Chitinophagales; family Chitinophagaceae; genus Sediminibacterium. Next base: position 143,016 of record NZ_KI669560.1, read on the forward strand.
GCACTTGTTCGTGCTCGTCGGAACTAAAACCCTTGGTGAACATCCCGTACAATAAAGCTGCCAAGCCCAACCCTATCAGGGCGTAAGACCAGGTTTTCATTTTACCGGGAACTTCAAATTGTGTTCTTAAAGATGCCATTGTTACTCTTTTAGTTCAGTTAGTATTGATCTGCTATCAGACCCTTTGCTAAATTTATTTTGTTGTTGCAGTAGCTTCTGCTGCTGGAGCAGGAGCTGATTTTGCTTTACTTGCCTGTTGTTTTGACTTGATGTAAGCAATTACTTCCCAACGCTGCTTGCGACTTAATTGAGATGCATAGGAGCCCATTAAGTTTTTACCATACGCTACAGAGTAGAACATCTGACCTGCAGGCATTGCTTCATATTTTGCATCACCAACCAAAGCTGCTGGCTTGGCAGCATAAGGCCCGTTTCCGTCTTTATAAAGAGGTCCATTCCCTTTTAAATCAGATCCATGACAAATACCACAGTTGATAAGGTATAAACGCTCAGCTTCTTCCATATCCGCCTTACTTAATGAATCATAAGGATTGGGTACTGCTTTAGAAGCAGTATAGTTGGTTGTATCACCGGGCTGATCCATTGGAATATGGAAAGGCATTTCTTCCTCACGGGAAATGGTTCCTGCTACTGGACGACTGTTGTAATTGATCCCCTTTTCTGCAAGATTGCTATGATCTGCATAAGATTCATAAGCACGGCTCTCCGCCATATCCGGCATGTAAATTTTACCAGGAGTGCGCTTAACATCGCTGCAGGCAGTTAATACAGCCAGGGCAGACAAAGAAGCTATGATAAATTTATTCTTCATGATTCAATAGTTCTAATAGTTCTAAATTAAGCGGCAACAATTTGCTTTTCTTCAAAAGGCATTTCGTCTTTATCGTATCGGCCTAACCACCAGCCATCTTCTGCAACTTCCACCTTTGTTTCCAAAGCGCCATTGCTACTCAAGAAAGCCTGAAGATCATCGGTATTGGTTTTGTCTGTACACTCAATTACCATAACAAAAAGATCATCAGTAGCTCTAGCATGAAAATGATGCTTCTTTACAAAAGGAGCCAACTGACACAGGTAGCAAAAAGTAAGTACCATACCTACAGCGGCAAACAAAACGGTTAATTCAAACATGATTGGAATCCAGGCTGGTAAAGCAAAGTGAGGCTTACCTCCAATGTTTAAAGGCCAGTCCTTGGTAAAAATCCAACTGATTGCGCTTATTGCAGTAGTTGTACCGGTAATACCATAAATAAATCCTGCTGTGTGCAAGCTGGTTTCACGAAGACCCATTGCATGGTCTAATCCGTGAACAGCAAATGGCGTGTACACATCATGGATTTTATATCCAGCTGTACGTACTTTTTTTACTGCAGGAAATAAAACTGCTTCGTCATCAAAACAGCCCACTACAAATTTCTTTTTTGCCATACTTTATTTTTTTTCTGCCCCGTATTAACAGGAGCAGTCAATCATACGATTATTAATGGTGTGCATGTTCGTGCACAAAATCTTCCAGTTTCTGATCTTCAATCTTAGTCATCTGATTCTTGTATCCTTCACCCGTTGTTTTTAATACATACTTGATTTCTGCAATTGCAATAACAGGGAAGTATTTGGCGAATAAGAAGAAGCAAGTGAAGAACAATCCGAAAGTACCTGCATAGAAACCAATTTCCCAGATGGTTGGGCTGTAGTAAACAGACCAGCTGGAAGGCAGGTAATCACGATATAGAGAGGTAACGATGATTACGAAACGCTCGAACCACATACCAATGTTTACAATGATACTCATGAAGAAGGTAACGAAGATGTTTCTTCTCATTTTGCGGAACCAGAAAATCTGAGGGCTTAATACGTTACAAGCCATCATACCCCAATAGCTCCATCCGTAAGGAGAGAACAAATAAGCACGGCTGTACCAGAATGTATATCCTTCGTATTTATTCTGGCTGTACCAACCCATGAACAACTCGGTTAAGTAGGCAATACCCACAATTGAACCGGTTAATACAATCACCTTGTTCATGGCTTCTATGTGACCAATGGTTACATAGTCTTCCATCGCAAATACCTTACGAACAATAATCATCAGGGTTTGCACCATGGCAAATCCGGAGAAGATGGCACCCGCAACGAAGTAAGGAGGGAAGATAGTAGTATGCCATCCTGGAATAACAGAAGTAGCGAAGTCAAAAGATACGATAGTGTGAACCGATAGTACCAGCGGCGTACTTAATCCCGCCAATACCAATGATAAGCTCTCGTGACGCTGCCAGTGCTTGGTAGAACCAGTCCATCCGAAAGAAGCAATACCATATAAACGCTTACGTAACTTAGTAAATGCACGGTCTCTTACAGTTGCGAAGTCAGGAATTAAACCTGAATACCAGAATAAAAGAGATACAGTAAAGTAAGTAGAGATCGCAAATACGTCCCACAATAGCGGAGAGTTAAAGTTAACCCATAAAGGACCGCGGGAGTTAGGGTAAGGCAATACAAAGAAAGCCATCCATACTCTACCCATGTGGAAGATAGGAAACTGACCCGCACACATTACCGCGAAGATGGTCATCGCTTCTGCTGCACGGTTTACCCCTGTTCTCCATCCCTGACGGAATAACAACAAGATTGCAGAAATCAAGGTGCCAGCGTGACCGATACCCACCCACCATACGAAGTTGGTGATATCCCATCCCCAACCCACTGTTTTGTTAAGGTTCCACTGTCCAATACCGTAAGTAACTTCACGGTAAACGCTGTAGACACCAAACATGAGTAAGGCAACAGCAATATAAAAACCTACATACCATAATTTGGTAGGCTTGGCTTCAATAGGGCGAACAATGTCTTCTGTAACCTGCTTGTATGTTTTGTCGCCATACACCAGTGGTTCCCTGAGCTGTGATTCGTACTTTAAATGCATCTGTTCTTATTTTGGTCCTTGATCTGCCCGAAGGCAGAATCTGGTTATTTCAAATTCTTTAATTATCCGTGTGCTTTTTCTGTTTTTGCTTCCGCAGCTTCGTGATGAGGCATATCATCTGTGTTTCTAATTTTAGCCATATAGGTAACATTAGGTAACACGTGTAATTGCTCTAACACATAGAACTGACGGTTAGGATTTTCCTGTCTAGCCAAGGTAATTGCACTCTCCTTGCTGTTGGCATTACCGAAAGTAATTGCGTGTGTAGGACAAGCCTGCTGACAAGCTACTTTGATATCGCTGTCGCTTAAAGGACGGCTATCCTTCTTCGCTTTCAACTTACCTTCCTGTAAACGCTGCACACAGAAAGAACATTTTTCAATTACCCCTCTTGCACGAACAGTAACATCAGGATTCAACACCATTCTGGTTAAATCGTCGTTCATGTCTAGTACCACATCGTTCACAATTCCTTTCTGGTTGTCACCAAAGCTATCAGAGCCATTGTAGTCGGCCCAGTTGAAACGACGTACTTTATAAGGACAGTTGTTGGCACAATATCTGGTACCAATACAACGGTTATAAGTCATTTGGTTTAAACCTTCACTGCTGTGGTTGGTTGCAGCAACCGGACAAACGTTTTCACAAGGAGCGTTGTCGCAATGCTGACACATCAAGGGCTGGAATACCACGTTTGGATTTTCCAAATCGCCGCTGTAGTAGCGGTCAATACGCAACCAGTGCATTTCATGACCACGCAACACTTCAGGCTTACCTACAACTGAAACGTTGTTCTCCGCATTACAAGCCACTACGCAGGCACCACAACCGGTACAGGTATTCAGGTCGATGCTCATACCCCACTTAGCACCTGGTCTGTCGAACACAGGATACAGTGTACCCTGAGATTCAAACTTCTCTAATCCACCCCAAGGCTTTAATTCCTTGTCACGCTCATCGCGGATTTCAGTTGGATGGTGTTTATAGGCAGCTAAGCTTAATTCTTTTACTACTTCGGTACGATTTCCTTGTTCAGTATCGTAACGGCTATGTGTTTGTGTTAAGGCAACCGGATACTTCTCATCAGTAAGGGTAAGGGTAACTTCTCCATTGAAGAAGTTTACGGCAGAACCACTTAAAGAAGCCAGAGGAAACGCATTCTTACCAACACCGGCAGCAGACTTTCCTACTTTTTCACTGCGGCCGTAACCAACAGCAATACCAACGGTTTCAGGATGTGTACCCGGTATAATTAATGCAGGTAACTCGATGGTTTTCTGACCTACAGTTACTTTAACTACTTTCTTAGGAGGATTCACTTCGTAAGCATCTGCCTGACCACCATTGCTGATATCAATACCCAACAATGTTTTAGCCATAGCAGGAGACACCACCAGGTAGTTATCCCAGGTTGCTCTGGTAACCGGATCAGGTAATTCCTGTAACCATGGGTTACTTGCGCCCTGACCAGCACCAATACCTACTTTTTCATATAAAACCAATTCAACCTTACCGCCCTTCTTTGCAGAAGAAGCAGCAGCCAATGCACCTGCAACTGCAGCGCCATTGAAGCTTCCAGCGGATTTAGCTGATTCACCTAATACTACTACTCCATCTTGTAAAGCTTTGTCCCAACCATTTACGCCACCCAATTTAGCAGACCAGAAATTCTTTAAGTACGCTAAATAATCTTCAGTTGCACCGCTCCATTTTAAAAGGCTATCCTGCCACTGACGGGTTTTGAATAAAGGATAAATAGTAGGCTGTATAAAAGAGAAATGACCGGTTTTAACTTCCGCGTCACCCCAGCTTTCTAAGAAATGATTGTCAGGTAAAACGAACTTACATAGTTCAGCAGTTTCATCTACTTTACCAGCGAAAGAAACCGTTGTTTTAACCTTTGCCAAAGCAGCTTTGAACTGATCAGCAGCAAACCAGCTGTAAGCAGGGTTTGCACCATGAATCAACAAGGTTCCAACAGTACCTGCATTCATGTCCGCAACCAGTTGAGCAAATTCTGCGTCCACACCAGCGCGTGTATTTAATAAAACACCCCAGTTGATGGTAGAACCACCAGCACCAATGGCGTTGTTAATTGCATTTACAAGAATCTGAACATTTACATCATTACTTCCGGCAACCACCAAGGCAGCGCCTTTATTGGCAGTTAATGCTTTAGCAGCTGCTTCAACACCTGCTTTTAGTTTTGCATCCGCAATTCCAGTAACACCTGTACCATTCACTGCACTTAGCAAAGCAGCAGCAATAGCAAGGGTTTCAGAAGGACGGTGTAAATATTTTTCATCAGCGTTAGAACCAGTTAATGAAGCAACAGATTCAAAATGAATATGCTTGCTCATGCTTGGGTTCTTCTCATCTAATTTTTTACCAGTAGCATACTGTCTTGAGAATTCAACCGGATTTAACCAGGTTCCCAGGAAATCAGCGCCTAAGCTTACGATAGCCTTGGCATTTTCAAAATGGTAAGAAGGAATACCTCTTACACCATAAGTAGCTTCGTTCGCTAAAATCATTCCACTATAAGAAACCGCATCGTAGGTAACGTGCTTGCTTCCGGGATATTTAGCTAAAAACTGAGCAATAACCGCTTTGGTTGAAGGAGAGTTAATTGTGCTGGTTAATAAAACAACATTACCGCCCATCTGAGCAGCAATGGCTTTATCAGCCGCTTCAAAAGTTACTTCCTTACCATCAATAGTAGGGAAACGCAAGCGGGAAGTATCATATAAATCAAGTACAGAAGCCTGAACGCGGGCAGATGTACCTCCTTTAGTAACTGGAGAAAGGTCGTTACCCTCAATTTTAATAGGACGACCATCACGAACTTTTGCTAAAATACTTACTGCATCTCCATCCTGTACGTAGGTGGTAGCATAGTATTTAGCAATACCGGGAACAACATCCTCAGGCTTATTCGCAAACGGAATTGCCTTTTTTACAGGCATTTCACAGCTTGCAGCAGCTGCGGCAGCAGCTGTACTGAACCCTAGGTATTTCAGGAAGTCTCTACGAGGTGCTTTTGCTTCGAGAAAGCTTTTGCTTTCATCTTCCACCATTGGAAGCTCTTCATTGAATTCGTCTTTTACATCCTTGTTAAACGCTGCAGACTGATTCAGCTCTCCAAAACTTTGCCAGTGCTTTTTTTGCTCCATAATTATTGATTAACAGTTGGAATCCGCGGGCGGAGTCCACGTTCGAATGATATATTTTAATAAACCCTTTTGGGATGAATAAGAACTAGTAGTGACATTTCTGACACTCGGTACCACCAATCATTTCAACGGTTACACCCTTGGTGCTATCAATTTTACCGCTCTTTAAATCAGCGTGATACTTTTCATATATGCTGTAGAAACCGTTGTCTTTAAACTGCACTTTGGTTTCGCGGTGACAGTTCACACACCAGCCCATGCTTAAATCGGTAAACTGCTTTACTTCTCCCATTTTCTGGATATCTCCGTGACAGGTTTGACAGGCAACCTGACCCGCTTTTACGTGTTGGGCGTGGTTGAAATAAACATGGTCAGGAAGATTGTGGATACGAACCCACTCAATTGGCTTAGCCTTGCTTGGATCCCAGGGTTTACCCTCTTCAAAGCCAGCGTATTTGTATAATTTCTTTATTTCTGCGGTACCGTCCACTTCTTCACCAGCTTCATTGTAGATTTTTTCGCCTTTGTACTCGTTGATGGCCTGGTGACAGTTCATACAAACGTTTACAGAAGGAATGGTAGCCTGCTTACCCTGAGCAGCACCTGAGTGACAGTATTGACAGTTGATCTGGTTGGTACCAGCGTGAACTGCGTGAGAATAATAAATAGGTTGTTCAGGCTGATAGTCCTTGCTTCTTCCATATGCCATGGCACCTTTGGTAGTTAAGTAACCACCCACCACAAACAAAACAACAGTAACCATTGCTATATAAGCCTTGTTTCTCCAGAAAGGAATAGGCTCTAATGCAGGAAGGCCAGATTTGTCGTCAGCTAGTTTTTTAAGGTTAGAGTTAACCTGTAACATGATTAATGCTACTACAGCAAGAATCAAGGTAAGAATTCCAAATAACAAAGAATTATCAGCTTCCACATTAGAAGCAGTAGCTCCTGCAGCAGCATCAGCCGGCGCTTTTGAAGGATCCGGCACACTGTTTACGTAGGTAAGAATTGCATCAATTTCCTCATCTTTCAAAGTAGGAAATGCGTTCATCGCAATTTTGTTGTACTCATTGTACAAGTTAACCGCATAAGGGTCACCTGTTTTTAAGTACGCAGCACTGTTTCTAATCCAGGAATACAAGTTTTCCTTACTAGACCAACGAGCTTCAACACCTGCAAGCGCAGGACCAGTTAGTTTTTTGTGGGGAGCATGACAGGACGCACAATTGGCGCTGAAAAGCGCTTTCCCGTCCTGGGCATTGGCGGCTACACCGAAACTAAGACTCACAATAAATAAAAAAGCGGCAATGCTGGCTTTTGCTATGGATCTTGACAATATCATATGCACAACGATGGTTCTGGTGTGGAAAAATATCCTTAAACGGAGGCAAAAATATGATACGATTGTGACAATTACGCAATAGGCACAGAATTTTTTTAGCCTTATCCCACTTAATTTTCAATGAGTTCAACAAAATACTGTTGGGAATTGTCATGAAATGAACTTTTTAAAGCACTTTTGCACGCATGCTACATCGGTTAAAAAACAAATGGCAGGTAAGCTGGTTTCAGTTCACCTTAATTTTCAGCACTTTCGCTTTGGGCGGAAGTATGTGCGGATACCTAGGCAGATTACTGCTTTCGTACGCAAACCTGGAGAGAAACCTGCTCTATTTTGTAATTTACGTAGTTGTAGTAACCGTTTTGTGGCCTTTCTGTGTATTGCTTATCAGCATTCCATTTGGACAATTTTCATTTTTCAAGCGATACCTCGGCAGAATTAAAGACAAGATGGTGAATAAAAGAAAATCGTCATGATTAAACTGGCCATTTTTGCTTCCGGAGCAGGCTCCAATGCTGCTAAAATAATCGAGCACTTTAAAAATAGTTCTACAGTTGTAATCGACCTGATTGTTTCTAATAAAAAAGAAGCAGGGGTTTGGGGGATTGCAGCCGCCAATCAGATAGACACCCTGTATATTAATCGGGAAAGTTTTATTGAATCGGATGCCTGCGTAAAACAGCTGCAAGCTAGAAGCATTGATTTTATTGTACTGGCAGGTTTTTTATGGAAGGTTCCCGAATCACTGATTCACGCATATCCAGGCAAAATCATCAATATTCATCCGGCATTATTGCCCAAATACGGGGGGAAAGGCATGTACGGCATGCATGTTCACGAAGCAGTGATTGCCGCAGGTGAAAAAGAGTCGGGTATTACCATTCATTATGTAGATGCCCATTACGACGAGGGAGACATTATTTTTCAGGCCAAATGCACTATTGAACCCACCGATACACCAGCCAGCTTAGCCGCTAAAATTCATGTATTGGAACATGCGCATTTTCCAGTGGTAATAGAGAGTCTATTAAGTGGCTTTTCCATGTAAACCACTTCGGGTAATGGATTGTGATAATAAGCAGTGGTGATTTCAAAACCATGCTTCAGGTACAACTGTATGGCAGGTTGTAATCTTTCCAGAGTATCCAGTTTCATTTTTGCATAGCCCAGGCGCTCTGCTTCTTTTAGTATGGCAGCCACCAATGCATCCCCTATTTTAAATTTCCTGAATGCAGGCTTTACGTATAGTCGCTTCATTTCGCAAACACCCGCTTCCGATAAGGGTTGCAGGGCAACACAACCAACAGGTTTTTCATCATAATAAGCAATCAATAATGATCCGGAAGGGGAGCCATATTTTTTAAGCGGATCTTTTAATTCGGCATCAAAACTTTGAAAGCAAAGATCTACCGCCAGCTCATCAGAATACTCTTTAAACAAATGCCGGGCTGTTTCCAGTCCGGCACTCTCTTTAGTAATATGTTGAATGGTAAGCATCTTTATCCTGGAATACGGGAAATGTATTTTTCTACTTCTTTAATCTGGTCTACTACCTGTTTAGTAGTGGGCTTACAGGCTTTTGCTTTTCTGAAATAATCTTTTGCAGCTCTGAACTCTCTCTTGTTCATAAAAATCTGACACATGCTGATATAAGCAACTGCTTCACTTTCCTTATCCGCAATACCTGCTCTGATGGCAGCTCTGATATAGCTTTCACCTTGCTTTAAATCGCCTCTCTGCATGCACATCATACCCAACTGAAGCTTGTTGGCACCTTCTGCTTCCGGCATGGGAGCACCCAATTCAGAGCTTTTTTTCAAGTGTTTTTCTGCACTGTCAAAGTCTTGTTTCATCATGGCCATATTGCCCTTGATGGTATAATAAGTAGAACGAACTGGCTTGTACAGCAAGTTGGGATACCATACAGAATTCAGGATTCTTTCTACTTCATCCATATCTCCTCTTTCCATTGGCTCCTGTATCAAACGCAAAGGGCCAATAAAAAAATGACTGGCCAATCCAATCACCCCTACAAAATACAAAATGAAAGCAGGCCAGAAACCGCTGGAAATAGTAACGCCAACAGCCGCTACCAAGGCCAGTAAACTCAGCCAAAAACGATACTTGATAATGGTATTATAGAATTTCATGATCTTAATTTGGGGGGCAAAGATAAGCGGAATTCATGAGCAGTCAATAAGCGAGTAGAATCGCTTGGGAAGTTTAGGCTTGAGACTTACCTTCAACAAAAAAATTTTATGGTAAAATACTTGCTTGCCTTTGTTTGCCTGGTAGCAACATTTCATTCAGGTGCTCAAATTACCCCTTCACCCCTGGTGAAAGAAGGCCTGGGCCCATATACACAGTTGATCCTCCGTTCTGCCATGGTGATTAATGGTACGGGTTCTCCTGCGTATGGACCTGTAGATATCATTATAGAAAACAACCGTATTGTACGTATTGCCAATGTAGGCAATCCAGGCATGCCAATTGATCCCAAATCAAGACCTGCATTGAAAGCAGGCGGCAAAGAAATTGATTGCAGTGGCAAATATGTTTTGCCTGGATTAATTGATATGCACGGCCATATCGGAGGAAAAGCACAGGGAACGCCAGCGGAATATGTATTTAAATTATGGATGGCACATGGTATCACAACCATTCGCGATCCATCAGCAGGCAATGGATTAGAATGGGTATTGGACCATAAAAAGAAAAGTGCGGCCAATACCATTACAGCACCTAGAATCTTTGCCTATACAGCATTTGGACAAGGGAGTAAAACGCCTATTGTAAATGCTGAACAAGCGAGGGCATGGGTAAATGAAAATGCAGCCAAAGGAGCAGACGGCATTAAATTTTTTGGAGCATCGCCGGAAGTAATGGATGCTGCCATCAGAGAAAACAAAAGACTGGGATTAAGAAGCACTGCGCATCATGCACAGTTGGATGTAGCCAGATGGAATGTAGTACAATCTGCAAAAGCAGGCATGACCAGTATGGAACACTGGTATGGTTTGCCGGAAGCCATGCTTGAAAATGGAACCCTCCAAAACTATCCAGCCGATTACAATTACAACAACGAACAGCATCGTTTTGAAGAAGCAGGTAAACTTTGGAAGCAAGCAGCAGCGCCTTATACAGAGAAATGGAATAAAGTGATGAATGAGTTGATTGCCGCAGATTTTACACTAGACCCAACCATGAATATTTATGAAGCCAATAGAGATTTAATGCGTGCCAGAAGAGCAGAATGGCACGAAGACTATACCTTACCATCTTTATGGAAATTCTACGAACCTAGCAGGGTTTCTCATGGATCTTACTGGCATAACTGGGGAACAGAGCAAGAAATAGAATGGAAAAACAATTATAAACTCTGGATGACATTTATCAATGAATACAAAAACAGAGGCGGTCGTGTAACGGCAGGATCCGACAACGGGTTTATTTATCAACTGTATGGTTTTGGATTTGTACGTGAACTAGAATTATTACGGGAAGCGGGATTTCATCCGCTGGAAGTGATACGCGCTGCAACCATGCACGCATCACAAGCTTTGGGCATGGAAAAAGAAATTGGCACTATTGAGCCAGGAAAGCTAGCAGACCTCTGTGTAGTAGATGGTAATCCATTAAAGAATTTGCAATATTTCTATGGCACAGGTGCAATAGAACTGAATGACCAAAATGAAATCATCCGCAAAGGTGGCGTTGCATATACCATTAAAGACGGCATTGTGTACGATGCCAAAAAATTATTGGCGGATGTAAAGCAAATGGTAGATGAAGAGAAAAAGAAAACAGGATGGCAATTAAAGCAACCCGGAATAAAATAAAAATCATTTAATTTCGCGCCGATTCCAGCGCTGCAATAAGCGCAAAGTGAATCAGGGTCTCGTAGTTCAATGGATAGAATAGGAGTTTCCTAAACTCTAGATCCAAGTTCGATTCTTGGCGAGACCACAAAGCCCCGACACGAAGTGTTGGGGCGTTTTATTTGAGACAGCGTCACAAGCTCGCTTGTGTAAGATGGCGAAAATAAATACGCCCTGCAACAACCGAAGGTTGGTGTAAGGGGTTTGAGTAAGTTCAATACGGGAAGAAGTCGGTCGCAGACCGACAATCTTGGCATTTGAAAAAAGACAATCTTGGCTTGTGACTTATTTATCAATTCTGGCTCACTTACTTAGGTATTATAATACTTCTTTTAATTTACCGCCTAGCAATACTGGTTTATTTTAATATGAATTTATTCAAGCCTAATTTGTCAACGCAATGTAAAATAATGGAGTTATTTGTCATTCAGTTGTCACTTAATGAATCTTGACAATTATCTCAAAAGCTACAGGATACTTTTGTTGAAATTGCTCAAATAGGATGGAAAAGTTTCTTGTGGCTGGAGTCAATTACAAAAAAACTATCGTTAATGTACGCAGTAGATTTTCAATTAGTCATGAAACTATCAAAGAAATTTATGCGCACTTTAAACGTGAGGGCCGAAGCAATATTATAATACTTTCAACCTGTAATCGCACAGAAATTTATGGATACGAATTAAGTGAAAAGGAGGCTATAAATATATTTCAAAAATACACATCTGCAGATGATATTGATATTGAAGCTCATGTAATTATCAGAAAAGGGCGCGAAGGAATAAAACATTTATTTAAAGTATCATCTGGTCTAGAATCTCAGATTATAGGTGATTACGAAATTGCAGGACAGCTCCGCTCCTCTTTTAAAATTGCGAATGAATCGGGTATGACAACCGGTATTTTTCAAAAAATATTTGAAACTTCTCTACAGGTAGGTAAAACAGTTAGAACACAAACGAATATTTCTGATGGAACAACATCAACCTCTTACGCAGTCATACAAAAATTGAAAAAATGTGAATTCAACTTTTTAAAAATATGTCTCATTGGTTGGGGTAAAATAGGAATAACTACATTTAGAAACATTCGTCAACATCTTCCTGAAGCAGAACTCTCAATTGTAAATAGATCGGTAGACAAATTATTGTCGCTAAATAATTCACAAATTGAAATCTATTCACTCAATCATATTGAACAAGCACTAAGCCATATTGATATAGTAATTGTTGCAACAGCTGCAGAAGATTATTTAATAAAAGCATCAATGATTGCAAATACATCGGTAAAAATAATCTTTGATCTTTCAGTTCCATCTAATATATTTCCTGATGTGTATGAATTAGAAGGTTTATCCTTGTACAATGTGGATGATTTATCAATAGAAATTAATCAGAATTTAGAAAGAAGAACCAAAGAAATCCCAATTGCCGTTAAAATAATCGATACTCATATTGAACAGCTGTATTCTTGGCAGGAAAGAAAAAAAGCAAGAAGTATCTACGCATGAAAACTATTAGAATAGGGACACGTACTAGTCCATTAGCAATGTGGCAGGCCAATGCAGTCAAAGATGCATTGTTGAGCAAAGGCTATAGGGCTTTATGTATAGGTATTGAAAGTTCTGGAGATTTAGACTTGAAAACTCCGCTTTATGCAATGGGTATAGCAGGCGTTTTTACTAAAGAATTAGACACTGCACTCTTGAATGATAAAATTGATATTGCTGTACATTCACTAAAAGACGTTCCTACTCTGCTTGCTTCTGGCCTTTCTCTTAGTGCTGTATTACCTAGAGGATCTTTCGAGGATGTGATTGTAACTAAATATGCTGTTGACTTTATTGAGAAAGGATTGACCATTGCCTCAAGTAGTATCAGAAGAAAATCACAGTGGCTTGAACGATTTCCTACACATCAAATTGTTCCTGTTAGGGGAAATATCCAAACCCGCTTGAATAAATTAAATGATCAAAAAGAATTATCAGGAATGATTTTCGCAAAAGCAGGTCTTGAGCGATTGGGATTATTAAATGAAAATACAACCACTTTAGATTGGATGTTGCCTGCCCCCGCTCAGGGGATTATTGGAGTCATTTGCAGATCAAATGATACAACAATTCAAGATATCTGTCAAAAAATCAATCATTATCAAACTTTTGTAGCTGCCTTAATAGAAAGAGAGTTTATGTATACTCTCCAAGGAGGTTGCTCTGTACCTGTAAGTTGTTTAACCAGATTTGAAGACAATAATATATTGATAGAAGGTGCTATACATAGCATAGATGGGACAAAATCATATAGAAGTAAAAAAAGATTAACCAATGATCAAATAATAGGGGCTGGTGCTTCTTTTGCGAATGATATGCTGGCAATACCAGGTGCCACTTTATTGATGGAAGAAATTAGAAAGAAATGATGGTATTGAGTACAAAGCAATTAAACATGGATATCAAGAGAAAGGCCAAAGAAGAATTTGGCTTTAACTTGGTTTGTAAATCATTTACTAAAATTAAAAAAACCGATTTTGTTTGTACACCCTTCACGCTAGAATCATATGATAGCTATGCTTTTACAAGTGCAAATGCTGTTCAATACTTTCTTGAAAATATTGATAAAAAATTATTAGCCGAAAAAAACATTTTTGCTTTACAGGGTGCAACACGAGATGAACTTTTACTTCGCAATTTAGTACCAAGAATTACTGCCCCAAATGTAAATGAATTGGGTAAATTAATTAAGCTGAACAAAGCAGTTTTAAATATTCAAAAAATTCTTCACCCAATTGGGAATCTTACGCTGCCCGATTTAAGATATGTAGTTACAGGTTCAGGAATGTCTTATCAAGATCTTACTGTCTATCAAACCGAATTAAATCCAATACCGGTAGATGCTATTCCATTTGAAGCAATTCTATTTTTTAGCCCCAGTGCAATTGACAGTTTCTCCTTCGCAAATAGATTTTCTTCAGAAAGAATATATATATGCATTGGCAATACAACTTTTACGCGCCTTCAATACTATACGGATACCTATAATGCAGTGATTGCGAAAAATCCAACGCCTGAAGCCATGTTAATGGCCTTATATAAAAAAATGAAATATGATAAAAAATAACCTGTTTTTAAGTGCTTTAAAAGGAAATGTGGTAGAGCGCCCCCCGGTATGGATGATGCGTCAAGCCGGAAGATATCTACCAGAGTATATTGCACTAAGAAAAAAATATGATTTTTTCACTCGTGTACAGACACCTGAATTAGCTGCCGAAATTACAGTTCAGCCTATTGACATAATTGGAACAGATGCTGCCATATTATTTTCAGATATTTTGGTTGTTCCACAAGCAATGGGCTTAGAAGTGCAAATGGTAGAAACAAAGGGGCCAATACTACCAAAAACAATATCAACTTCGGCTGATCTTGCAGCTTTAATTGTAAATGAAGCAGCAGAAAGTCTTTCTTATGTTTATGAAGCAATCAAGGTTACAAAACAAAAGTTAGACAATCGAGTACCATTAATTGGATTTGCCGGAGCTCCATTTACCATTCTTTGTTATATGGTAGAAGGAAAGGGTTCAAAATCTTTTGATAAAGCAAAACAATTCTGCTTCTCCCTGCCAGAATTGGCACATGACCTTTTAACAAGAATAACGGAGGTTACCATTCAATATTTGAGAAATCAAATTAAAGCAGGGGTTGATTGTGTACAGATTTTTGATAGTTGGAGCGGACTACTTTCTCCAAATGATTTTAAAGAATTTGCTCAGCCTTATTTACTTAAAATAGCAAATGCACTTAGAGGGGAATCACCTGTTATTCTTTTTCCGAAAGGGAGTTGGTATGCGTTAGAAGATTTATCTGATTTAAATATAGCTGCTTTAGGCATAGACTGGACAATCCATCCAGCATTAGCGCGAAGTCTAACACATAACAAAGTTACACTACAAGGAAATTTTGATCCCAACCATTTGCTAAAACCGATTAGTGAAATTGAAAAAGAAGTAAAACAAATGATAGATGCATTTGGGAAAGACAGATATATCGTGAATCTGGGTCATGGCATATTACCCAATGTGCCAGTTGAACATGCAAAAGCTTTTGTACAGGCTGTTAAATCTTACAAATAAAAAAGGTAGAAATTATGATCCATCGCCCAAGAATACTTCGCGCATCTGCTTCAATACGAAAAATTGTTCAGGAGACAATTTTACAACCGCAAAATTTAATTGCTCCGCTTTTTATTGTTGAAGGTGAAAATATTGAAGAAGAAATTCCATCTCTTCCAGGTTATTATCGGCGAAGCTTAGACAAAACATTGGAGGAGGTATTTGTTTTATTCAATTTAGGAATACGATCTATTCTAATATTCATAAAATGTCCTGATGAAAGAAAAGATAATGAAGGAAAAGAAGCCCTACGTGCTGAGGGATTAATGCAAACGGCCATAAGAGCAATTAGAAAACATATCCCGGAAATGATTATCATGACAGATATTGCTTTAGACCCCTATTCCATGTATGGCCATGATGGAATCGTGAAAGACCAGGAAATTGATAATGATACAACCATTAAAATATTGGCAAAAATGGCAGTTAGTCATGCACAAGCAGGAGCTCATTTTGTTGCTCCCAGTGATATGATGGATGGTAGAATTGCTGCGCTTCGTCAGTCGCTAGAAAATGCAGGATTTCATAATACAGGTATCATGAGTTATAGTGCAAAATATGCTTCCTGTTTTTATGGTCCATTTAGGGATGCACTTGATTCAGCTCCTGGATTTGGTGATAAAAAAACATATCAGATGGATCCGGCCAATAGAAAAGAAGCCATTAAAGAGGTTCTTTTAGATGTTCACGAAGGTGCTGATATTGTTATGGTTAAGCCTGCTCTGTCTTATCTGGATATTATTCGAGAAGTAAAAAATGCCACTAATATTCCGGTAAGCGCTTATCATGTGAGTGGTGAATATGCAATGATTAAAGCGGCTGCTCAAAAAGGCTGGCTGAATGAAGATCAAGCTATAATGGAAACTACTTTAAGCATAAAAAGAGCAGGTGCAGACCTAATAGCCTCCTATTTCTCTAAAGATATTATTCGCATTTTAAATAATCTATAAAATGAATTTGATTAGTAATAGGCAAAAGAGTGAGGATTTATTTTCTTATGCAAAACTTTCAATTCCAGGCGGGGTAAATTCTCCAGTACGTGCATTTAAAAGTGTAGGCGGGAATCCAGTTTTTATGGAAAATGCAGAAGGAGCCTACATTTATGATGCTGATGGAAATAGTTATATAGATTATATAAATTCATGGGGTCCTATGATCTTAGGGCATAATCATCCAGTAGTAGTAGAGGCGGTAAAATCACAAGCCACAAAAGCGTTTTCCTTTGGTGCACCAACAGAAATGGAGACAAAGATGGCAGAATTAGTAAAGTCATTGGTGCAAAATGTTGAACTAATCCGTTTTGTCAGCAGTGGAACAGAAGCATGTATGAGTGCTTTACGTTTGGCAAGAGGATATACTGGAAAAAATAAGTTTATCAAGTTTGAAGGTTGCTATCATGGACACGCAGATCCCTTTTTGGTGAAAGCTGGAAGCGGAGTTGCAACATTTGACATACAAACGGTACCAGGCATTCCAGCGGGAGCAGCAATGGATACACTAACCGCAAAGTATAATGACCTGGACGGAGTTATTTCTTTATTTGAACAGAATAAAGATGAAATAGCGGCCGTTATCATAGAACCAGTAGCAGGTAATATGGGTTGTGTGTTACCGAAAGTAGGTTTCTTAGAAGGGTTGAGAAGTTTATGTACAGCTCACAATACAGTGCTCATTTTTGATGAAGTAATGACAGGTTTTAGATTAGCTGCTGGAGGTGCTCAGGAAAAATTAAATATAAAAGCCGACCTTATAACATTTGGTAAAATTATTGGAGGCGGACTTCCTGTTGGGGCATTTGGAGGGAAAAAAGAAATAATGGAATGTTTGGCTCCACTTGGAAAGGTTTACCAGGCGGGCACACTAAGTGGAAACCCTTTGGCTATGGCAGCAGGAATTGCAACGCTATCAATGTTAAAGAGTAACCCTTTGTGTTATAATCAACTTGAAGTCAAAACAATTCAATTAGCTAATGGAATACAAAATACCTTTTCAACAAAAGGAATCCCTGTAGTAGTAAACCAATTGGGGAGCATGATTAGTGTTTTCTTTTCTGAGCATCCAATAAACAACTTTGATGATGCATTAGCAACAGATATCCCTCTTTTTAATCGTTTCTTTCACCATATGCTCAATCAGGGTATCTATCTTCCACCTGCAGCATTTGAAACCTGGTTTGTCTCTACAGCAATCTCAGATTCAGAAATTGACCGAACTATCCTAGCCTTAAAATCATTTTAAATGAAAAAAGACCTTATTGAGTTATTAAATAAATACGACGTTCCGGTACCCAGATACACGAGTTACCCAACGGTACCTTACTGGAATAAACAAGCATTTAATACTGATAAATGGTTAGAAATAATCAAGAAAAGATTTGTAAATGAGCAAAATGAATTATCCCTTTATATTCATTTACCATTTTGTGAAGAGTTATGTACATATTGTGCCTGTAATAAAAGAATCACTAAGAACCATAGTACTGAAGCACCATATATTGAAGCTGTTTTAAAAGAATGGGAAATGTACTTGAACGTGTTCCCAGGCAACCCTATTATTCGTGAGATTCATCTTGGTGGGGGGACACCTACATTTTTTTCACCTGAACATTTGAAAAAATTAATTCAGGGGTTAGTCAAAGATTTTAAGATTTTCAAAGATCATGAATTCAGCATAGAAGTTCATCCTAATTACTCAACATTTGAGCATTTGCAAGCGCTTCGATCCGTTGGTTTCAATCGTATTAGCTTGGGTGTACAGGATTTTAATTATGATGTACAATATATAATCAACCGAATACAAACATTTGAAGAAACGAAAAGAGTAATTGATGAAGCTCGTCAATTGGGTTTTGAAAGTGTAAATCTTGATCTTATTTATGGCTTGCCTAAGCAAACACTTTCCTCAATTGAATACACGATAGAACAAACAAAATTATTAATGCCCGACAGAATAGCTTTTTATTCGTATGCACATGTTCCATGGAAATCTAAAGGACAACGCAGATATAGTGATGAAGATGTACCAGCTGCTGCAGAAAAAATTGCTATGTATAGCTTGGGGAATGCCATGTTGAGTGAAGCAGGTTTCAAAAGCATTGGTATGGATCATTTTGCATTGCCTTCTGACAAATTAGTAAAATCATATAACAATGGCAGCTTACACAGAAACTTTATGGGCTATACTACAACAAATAATAAATTATTAGTTGGCTTAGGCACCTCCAGTATAAGTGATAGTTGGGAAGCATTTGCCCAAAATGATAAAGAAGTTGAGTCTTATCAGGATAAAATTAATTCTGGTAATTGGGCTTTTGTTAGTGGTCATATTTTATCAGACTTAGATATTAAGATTCGCAAACTGATAATAGACATAATGTGTCAGGGGAATTTAGCATTAGATACTTCATTTTTTTCAGAACAGCACCTTTTTTATATACAGAAAAAATGGAATGAAATGGAAGAAGATGGATTAATCAACTGGAATGAATTAAGATTATTCGTACAACCAGAAGGAAGATTATTCATTAGAAATATCACATCAGTTATAGATCAATATCTATTTGAAGCAGGTATATCAAAAAATCAATTCAGTAAAGCTTTGTAATACAATGGGAAAGAAAATTTTATTGCTTGGAAATCTAGGATCCCCTAATACTCCTACTACAGAAGATGTTCGAAGATATCTAGATGAATTTCTGATGGATGAACGAGTAATCGATATTCCATTTCTATTAAGATATATTTTGGTTAAGGGAATAATTGTGCCTTTCCGAGCTCCGAAAAGTGCAAAGAAATATAAAACCATTTGGACAAAAGCAGGTTCACCATTGATAACAATAACCAATCAATTAGCTGCATTAGTTCAAGAAAAAACAAGCATGCCGGTTTATGTTTGTATGCGTTATGCTAATCCAACTCCAAAATTTTCCTTAGATGCCATTCAACGAGAACATCCTGATGCAGAAGAGGTGATTTTTCTCCCCTTATATCCACATTATGCCATGAGTAGCTATGAAACAGCTGTTGAGCACGTTAAAGCAAATCATGAGCAAGGGAGTTATTCTTTTAAGCTTTCAGTTATCAAGCCCTATTACAAAGATGAAAAATATATACATGCTTTAGCTGAATCCATTCGTCCATTCTTGAAAGAAAAATACGACCATATATTATTTAGTTATCATGGCATTCCGGTTCGACATCTCAAAAAAACGGATTCAACAAAAAAACATTGTATTACTTGTGATAATTGTTGTAATACAGCTTCAGAAGCACATGAAGTATGTTATCGTCATCAAGTAAAAGTTACAACTGAACTTGTAGCTCAAAAACTAGGCATAAAAGAAAACGAATTTAGTTTATCATTTCAATCGCGCCTGGGTAGTGATAAGTGGCTACAGCCTTATACAGCTGAGCAGTTGAAGCAATTTCCCCAAAAAGGAATTAAAAATCTACTTGTTGTTTCACCCGCATTTGTAAGTGATTGTTTGGAGACACTAGAAGAAATACATGTTGAAGGCAAAGAAGAATTTGAAGAAAGTGGAGGAGAACATTTTGTAACTGTTCCTTGTCTCAATACCGATACATTATGGATTGAAGCTATTGATCATTTAATTAAAAAACATCTGTCATGAGCTTTTTTTATATAAAAGCTTTACATATAATTTTTGTAGTCACCTGGTTTAGTGGAATGTTTTATTTATGTAGGCTCTTTATTTATCAGCGTGAAGCAATAGGCAAATCTGAGATAGAAAAAAATATTCTGCTATCTCAATTTGAAATTATGACAAAGAGACTGTTATATGCCATAACATTACCCTCAGCAGTAATTACATTAGTACTTGGCACTTCGCTTCTTTCTTATTATCCTGTAATTCCTGGTTGGCTATGGATTAAAATTTCATTTGTTGTATTACTATTTATTTACCATTTATCGTTACATGTTATTTATAAAAAACATTCAAAAAGAATTTTCATTTATACAAGCCAGCAGTTACGGCTATGGAATGAAGTGCCGACTGTATTATTAATGTCAATAGTTATGCTAGTAGTTGTAAGAGAAAAGATGAGTTTGGTTTATGGGCTAATGGGAATTGTGGGATTAAGTTCAATAATAATTATCACGATTAAGATTTATAAAGTAATAAGAAATTAAACTTGCATAGTATAATTAATAGGACAATGCTATTTCTGCATTAGGTTCTCTTATAATAAGTTGCCAGAATCCATCTTTCCATTGTGGCTGAACTGATTTATTATTTACCATACAGATAGAAAAATGATTTGATGGCAATCTAAAAATTATTCGCCATCCAGATTGTTGACAGTTGATTTTATAGGTAAGTTTATTCTGCACTTTACTAAAAGAAACTGAAATCCGATTATCACCAACTGGAATGTTTGTTAAAGAACCGTGGGTTAAAGAATCGGGCAATACAGGAGTAATCATTATCTCTTTATTGAAAGCCTTGGGGTGTAACCCAAAGAACTGTTTAACAATGGGTACTCCATAAGCGTATACATTCCATGCCTGGGTCATCATGCCATAATCGGGAGAAACTTCGTACATGGAACCAGGCAAAGCGTAGCCGAATGTTTTATCCACCTTTTTCAATAGCGCATAAGCCTCATTGGGTCTTCCATAATTATTTTCGGCAATAATCTGAACAGCAGTCGGCAAAGTCATTACGGTGCCTGTATAAGTAAAATCATTTTTCCCTACAGCTGCTGCATAAGAATATTCCTTCTCGTCTCTTTTTACATTCTTATCAATTCCTGTTACATACATGCCAAAAGAATTGGAAAATTTCTTTGCCGTATTCAATGCTTTAATGGCATTTTCTCTGGGAGCAATACCGGTTTCCAAAGGCGTATTCACTACCCAGTTATGATGCATCACAAATCCTTTAGGCTGATTACTGGTATCCTTTCTTGTTTGCCCCTGCATTTCTTTCAAGGCATTTACTGCCCAGGTATTTCCCAGCGTATCTGCCCGGACTATTGCATCAGTCATTAATTGCAATGCCTGTGTTTTAGTAGCAATGAAATCGGCATAGGATTGATTTTTTTCTACCCAGAATTTTGTGTTGATTGTCTGCTGAATTAAATCTGCTTTTTGCTGATAGTCTTTTGCCAGACTCGGCTTTTTTAGCAATAAAGCCATTTGGGCGGCATCCGCAAACGCTTTCTGCGTGTAAGTGGCAACATCTATCATTTCAGAAGTCAGCCCGTGTATTTCCATCATGCCTGCTCCATCCGGTAATAAATTATGATCTGCATCATTCTCATTCAAAACCCAGTTCAACCCTTTTACAACTGCAGGAAAATATTTCTCAAGAAATGCCTTATCACCTGTCCAGCAAAATACTTCCCATAATAAAGAAATAAACTGCGGTGTTTCGTTTACATTGCCTGGATTGAATACGGCACCATTGGTAGACACTTCATGTACAATTCTGCCATTACCATTATGCTTCTCAGAAATGCGCTGTATTAAATCAATAGAACTATATACCAGTTCTTTCTGGCCCATGGCAATCAAAGCCTTTAATGTATAAGCCATATCACCTCCAAACCACCAGGGGTAATCGGGTAGTCCGGCCACGATGCCTCTCCCCATTCCGTCAACATCTGCAATCAACCAATCACTATTATATTTCAACCACTCAAAACTTCTCGTTAATGAAGCATCGTTTAGCTGTAGTTTGGCAACCGAATTCATTTCTTTCAGGCGCTTTATTTTCTTTTCCAACAATGCATAGGCAGATTGTTGCAGTGTTTCATAAGCAGCTGTCGCACGCTCCTTTGATTGGGCAGATCCTGCAATCACAAAAGGCAGTGAAACGGATTGATTGGGAGCTATTGTCAATTCGTAATTCGTTACGTTTACTGTTGTATTGACTTTTTCAGTCACTTGCCTTTTTACTGGAACAGCAGAAATATTGGCAGCACTTCCAAAAACCAGCCACCAGGGATTCAGCGAATCCTTTACGATCCATCTTTGACTATGCTTATCAAAAAGTGCATGGTCTTGTGAATTAACCATACCGGTTCTCTCGCCTAGCCAAACAGGCATAAGATTGGATATAGCTTCAAATTCAAAATTCAATTGTCTTTTGTGTTTACCCTTATTGGTGATTTTATACTCAACATACAAAGCTCCTAGTTGATCGGGCACAAACTGAAATCGTTCTACAATAAGTTCTGAATCATTAATATTGAAAACATGCTTATTACCAAAGGGGTAATTGATAAAAGAATCAGCTTTGTTGAGTAATACAGATTTCTGGCCCATGAACAGTCTCGCATTGAATCCATCCATCAGTTTAATTGGGTGATGCCAGATTCCACCCATTTCTCCCTTAACATGCCAGCCTAAGTCTGGGAAACTACCATCCTGGTGTCCTACCATATACAATTTATCACCTGTGGTATTATAAGGTGTTTCCAGAAAAGCGGGCTTGCCGGCTAGAGAAAAGTGATTTTTAAATAAAGGACTCACTGATTGATCAGCCGGACCTTGTGCAATAGGAAATAAATAGCTCAAACAGAAGGCGCTGATGAGTAGTATTGACTTTAGAACTGGCATAATGAACGGAATTAAGCATACCGTTTAGACGGTATCTAATTAAAATTAATGGAAGTTAGTTTTACTTACTAATTATCCAATCATGCTCACAAGAAAATTTCACTATCTAATCCTGTCACTTTTGTTTATTTCTTTTGGCGAAATAACCCTTTCGCAAAATGGAGAAGTATATATTAGTGAGATGTATAAATACAGAATCCTTAGTGCAAAAGGAATAGTACTGGAAGCCCCCATGGTAAAAGACAAAGAAACAAAGAAAAAGGTTAGTAAAAGCCTACAGGATGGTTGGGGATATTCTGGATCAGAGGCAAAAAACCTCTTGAATGGGTTAGAAAAAGAAGGTCAGCCAGTATGGATTCAAGATGGCATTAGTGAAGAAGAGGAAAAAGTTATTCAAACCCTAAATGGGTATAGCGTAAGAGCATTAACAAACGAATATCAGGTTTTACTATTTTTTCCATCAGTGAACGGCCATTTACCAGCTGAATATCGTTTCAAGGAATCCTTTTCTTTGGTGGTAGGGCATTACTATGTTGTTCTAGACAGCTACTATTCTACAATACTAGAAACTGCTGATACCAGTAAGCCAATAAAAAAATTGCAAGCTTATACAAATTATCCTGTTCAAGTAAATAAATTAAACACTTATAAAGAATCAACTTCCTCCTATGTTACAAGACCTCCTGAATGGCAATTAAAAGCAGCCAGAATGAAAAGACTTTTTCAAGTGGATTCAACTGGTATTTTAAGAACAGAAAATGCCAACCTCTGGCCGAAAGGATTAACCAACTTATCTGCTGAAAATTTGGCCAAATTAAAAGCCTATTATCTTTTTAGTTACTGGGTCAATAAAACAGAATATTTGTATATCAGAATACCAGGAAAAGAGAATGCATCCATTTTCCCGGAAATGGGATTCTTAGCCAACCATGACTTGTATTATACCGTTGAGAATAATAGCAATTATATTACCTGGACTGGAGCAAAGCCAGCAAAAGATTTCAGGATTAAAAACATTATTGAAGTGATGCAAAAAACAATGATTGCCTTTGAAAATCACGACGACTACAGGGATTTATATAAACCCGGAGGAAAATGGGATACCAATGAAAAAGGTGCTGGTTTAATGCCAACTGAGCTGTATGTATTGCATTCAAAAGCCGCTGGTCAGGTTATACATAGAAACGATAAATTTCGAACGTATCAGTTCATGACGCCATTGGAAAAAAGTGCCAACAGAATTGATGCTGCCTTCACCGCTTATGAATTGGCAATGCAGGTAGCCGAAGAAGCTAAATTGATTTTCAAGCCGGGTAGCGAAGCAATTGAGTTTAAATTATCTGAACGCAGGAATTTAAATGATGGTGTATTATATGCATTAGAATATAAAAACGACAACCTTGTAGGCAAGAATAAATTCCAGTTATTTGTCATAATGAGCACGAATGATGTAGTATGGCTGAATCATGTTTTCAGAAATGAGATCTACGGTTATTTATTTTAACGCATAAAAATGTAAAGCTGTAAATTGTTCAAAATTGAAAAATGAAATATTTCTCTTTAATAGCTTTATTTATATCAATCAACGGTTTTGCTCAAAAAACCAAAAGCCCTATTGATAGTTTCTGGACTACGCTTCAACAGCATTGTGGCAAAGCTTATGAAGGAACCATTGTAAGTGGCGCTACTCCTGATTTCAGCAACAAAAAACTAACCATGCATGTAAAAGCCTGTGCAGAAAATAGCATCAGGATACCTTTTAACGTGGGAGATAACCGATCCAGAACCTGGGTGCTTACGCGCAGTAAGAATAATATAACACTAAAGCATGACCATCGACACGAAGATGGTTCTGAAGATAAAGTAACCCAATACGGTGGCACAAGCACCAATCAGGGATTTGAGCACATGCAGATCTTCCCTGCTGATATTCAAACACAAAAAACAATACCTGCAGCCGCTTCCAATGTATGGTGGATTACCATCAATGATAGCAGCTTCACTTATAACCTGAGAAGAATTGGGTCTGACAGACTATTCACTGTTTCCTTTAATCTAAAGCAACCCATAGAAGCGCCATTGGCTCCCTGGGGCTGGAAAGATTAATGCAGTACCACGGTACCACCCATATCTTCCAGCGCAACACCTTTGGTTTCGGGCATCATTTTCCACACATACAATAACTGCAACACCATCATAAAGGCAAAGAATCCAAATATCACCGTACCGGAAACATTTGCGGCAAAATAAGGAAACACCTGTGCAATCAATGCGGCAAAAACCCAGTGCACCAGGCATCCAAATGAAGTACCACTGGCACGAACAGAATTAGGGAATAACTCTGACAGGAACACCCATATCACAGCACCCTGGCCAACTGCGTGCGCTGCTATGAACATGAATACATAATACACAACCATGGAATGATCGGTACTGTTAAAGGATACCGCAATCATTGAAAGTGAAATAATATATCCTGCTGAGCCGATAAACATCAATACCCTTCTTCCATATCGGTCAATCAGATACCAGCCCGCTATGGTGAAAATCAAATTCATTACACCAATACCAACGGTTGATAACAATGCACCTTCTCTGCCAATGCCAGCCATTTCAAAAACCTTGGGAGCAAAATAAATGATGGCATTGATGCCTGATAGCTGATTAAAGAAAGCAATTAAAAAAGCCAGTAATAATGGTTTAAAAAATTTCTTATTGAACAAAGGTTCTGTGGTGGCTTTCCCTACCGATGCTTTTATATCTGCAATCACTTTGGGCGCATCTTCTCCTGTTAAAGCCAGTACTTTTGCTGCAGCAGCATCGTCTTTTTTAAAGAGTACCAACCACCTGGGTGTTTCAGGTGTGATCACCATTAATAAAGAAAAGAACAAAGAAGGAATGGCCACTACGCCCAACATCCATCGCCAGTCATTTTCACCACCAACACCAGCCAATAAATAATTAGAGAAATAAGCAATCAAAATTCCTGCCACCACATTCAGCTGGAAAGAAATGACCATTCTTCCTCTGTACTTGGGAGGAGCAATCTCAGAAATGTATACAGGCGCTACTACAGAAGAAGCGCCAATGCTCAGTCCACTTACAAAGCGGAAAAACATAAATGCATACACATTGGTTGCCAGTGCTGCACCAACTGAGGTAACCAGAAATAAAATGCCTATCCAGATAAGGGTTTGCTTTCTGCCAATTTTATTCGCAGGGATATTTCCCAAAGCTGCACCAAATGCCGTTCCATACAATGCCATGGCAATAGCTGTTCCATGCATCCAGTCAGACAAGGACCAGAGCTGCTGAATGGCTTGTTCGGCTCCGGATATAACAGCTACATCTAATCCAAAAAGGAATCCTCCCAGACCAACGGTAATTGACCAGATTGCTAACTTATTATTCATGGCAAGTTTTGTTCAAAGTAATTTATTCAATAAATGAATGCTGAACAAAATAAACCGAAATTTGATGCCATGAAAAAGATATTAGCCATCTGTCTGCTTTTTGCGCTGAATAGCTATGGACAGAAAAAAAATGCTGCAACAAATACCAATAATGCTGCAAATCAGCAATTGAATGGACTGAAAGAGAAAACCCTTTCTATGCTGGATGCCAGTTATGCTGCTGATAAAAAAACAGCATTACAAATCTGGGACTATGCAGAATTGGGATATAAGGAAAATAAAAGTGCAGCCTTACATGTACAGAATCTAAAAGACGCAGGTTTTACGGTAGAAACAGGCGTTGCAGGTATTCCAACGGCTTTTGTAGCGACTTATGGATCGGGCAGCCCTGTTATCGGTATCCTTGCTGAGTACGATGCACTACCGGGCTTAGCGCAGGAAGCAGTGCCTGAAAAAAAATCCATTGATGGAAAAACAGGAGGCCATGGATGCGGTCATCATTTATTCGGGACCGCCTCTGTGTCTGCAGGCATTGCCATTAAAAAATTGATTGAAGAAAAGAAAATGACAGGCACCATCAAAGTATATGGTTGTCCTGCCGAGGAAGGTGGCAGCGGTAAGGTATATATGGTTAGAGAAGGATTGTTCAAGAATGTTGATGCGGTAATTCACTGGCATCCTGCCAATCAGAACAGGGTAATCATGACCAGTTTCATTGCTAATAAATCTGCCAAGTTCCGTTTTAACGGAATTGCTTCCCATGCCGCCATGTCTCCTGAAAATGGCCGCTCTGCTTTGGATGCAGTAGAAGCCCTGAACCATATGGCCAATATGATGCGAGAGCATATTCCACAGGAGACCCGCATTCATTATGTAATAACCAATGGTGGAAAAGCACCGAATGTAGTACCGGATTTTGCAGAAGTATATTATTATGTACGTCATCCCAAAAGAGAAGTAGCTGTAGATGTATTTGACAGAATTACCAAAGCAGCAGAAGGAGCAGCATTGGGTACAGGCACCAAAATGAGTTATGAAATTGTTGGTGGCACGCACGATTTGCTGATCAATAAAACCCTGGCCGAACTCATGCAGGATAACCTGACTAAAACCGGAGGAGTAAATTATACAGAAGAAGAAAAAGCTTTCGGTAAAAAAATTCAGGCCAGCTTTATTGGGAATGCACCACCAATTGAAGAAGCAGCTACCATCAAACCATTGCAGAAAGAAGCAGATGCAGGTGGCGGTTCCAGCGATGTAAGTGATGTGAGCTATGTAGTACCAACGGTGGGATTAGAAGCCGCTACCTGGATTCCGGGTACTTCAGCGCATAGCTGGCAAGCCGTTGCCTGTGGCGGAACAGAGATTGGCACAAAAGGAATGTTAGTGGCTGCCAAAACGATGGCCTTAACAGTTATTGACCTATTCAATAAGCCAGCAGTGATTCAAAAAGCAAAAGAAGAATTCATAAAGAGTGTAGGAACCTATCAATACAAGCCTTTACTGGGCAACAGAAAACCTGCACTCAACTACAGAGACTAATCAGGTTATATTTATTATCTGCTCAACAGATATTCCTTAAAAGAAGCATAGTCCTTTTGCATGGGTATGCTTCTTTTTTGTTTGCCAAATAGTTCCATCGCCGCAGGGAGGATTGGGGCCTCTATTCCGGCAGCTTCTTTTACTGCTTCAGGAAACTTTACTGGATGAGCTGTTTCTAAAATATAGCCCCTGGCATTTTTATTTGCCTGCTGATATTGCGACAATGCTGCATAAGCCACTGCCCCATGCGGGTCCAGCAAATAACCATATTGCTGATACACTTTTTGAATCGTTTCCAAAGTTACTTCATCCGTAATGGTATAGCCCGACACCATGCGCTGTAGTGTATCATAATCCTGATTCATCAATTCCATGATTCGGATAAAATTGCTGGGATTGCCTACATCCATGGCATTAGACAAAGTAGATACACTGGGCTTAATTTGGTATGCACCTGTTTTTAAATAAGCAGGAACTGTATCGTTCACATTACATGCGGCTATAAAATGTTGTACAGGCAATCCTGTTTTATGCGCCATAATCCCTGCGCAAAGATTTCCAAAATTGCCGCTTGGCACAGCAATCACAGGAGGCTTATCGTACTCCCATTGCTGATGGGCTAAAAAATAATAAATCTGCTGAGAAAGCCATCTGGCTACATTGATAGAATTGGCTGAGCTCAGATTCATTCTGGAATAAATAGCTTCATCCATAAACGCTTCTTTCACCAGCGCCTGACAATCATCAAAGCTTCCGTTTATTTCCAGTGTAGTGATATTGGATCCGCAGGTAGTCAATTGTAGTTCCTGTACAGGACTTACTTTACCAGATGGATACAGAATAACCACTTCAATTCCTTCAACACCCAAAAAGCCATTAGCCACAGCACCGCCCGTATCACCGGAAGTGGCTACCAAAATCGTAGTTGGGGCTGTTGCATTGCTGGAAAAAAAGGAAAGACAACGACTCATGAATCTGGCACCTACATCTTTAAAAGCAAACGTGGGACCATGAAATAATTCCAAAGAAGCAATATCTTCATGAATAGTATGCAAAGGAAAGGGGAAAGCAATGGTTTCTGTAACTATCTCCTGTAATACATTTTTTGGAATGGTGTCACCAACGAAAGGCTCCATTACGCGAAAAGCAATTTCTTCTTTTGAAAAATTCCGAAGCTGCTGAATAAACGGAGTTGAATGTTGGGGAATCCTTTCAGGAAAATACAATCCCTTATCAGGCGCCTGTCCTCTTAAAGTAGCTTCCCTGAAATCTACTGAAGGTGATTGCTTATTTAAACTATAGTATTTCATGAAGCTTCACTTAAAAGAATTCCGCGAGTATTGATTGTTGTTAAATAAGTATGATAACCCAGACCAATTTGATCATAGATCTGTCGCATGGCCATTTCAACAGATTTGGCAGTACTTTCATTGGTACTTAACATGAATATAGAAGGGCCTGAACCGGAAATTCCACCTCCCAGTGCACCCAGTTCTTTACTCACTCTTTTAATTTTATCAAATGCAGGGATTAGTATACTGCGGGTAGGCTCAATTAAAAAGTCTTCCAAAGATCTTCCGATTAAATCATAATCACCTTGCTCCAAGCCCGCTACAAGGCCTGCAATATTGCCCCACTGCTTAATGGCATCTTTCAACAATACCTGCTGCTTTAATATGCTTCTGGCATCCGATGTTTTTACTTCAATCTGAGGATGAATAATGGTAACATATAAATCGGGCACATTCAACTTCACAATATCCAGCGGAAAAACAGAACGAATTAAAGTAACACCTCCATAAATACAAGGAGCAATATTGTCTGCGTGTTTTACACCCGAAGCCAGCTTTTCTCCATTCATCGCAAATTTTACCAACTCTTCATTAGAAAAAGGGGAACCCAGTAGCGCATTGGCACCTGCTACTGCCCCTGCTGAACTCGCCGCACTGGAACCAACTCCACTTCCTGGCTTGATCTGTTTATTAATCTTCAGCTTAAATCCTACCGGCCGCTCATATGCTTCCATCAAAGCAAGCAAGGCTGCGCCAGCTACATTTTGCAAAGGGTCTGTTGGTAAATTAAAATCGTCTTCGTTCTCTATCACAATACCTGGCGCTTCGGTTAATTCAATATGCATAATATCGTAGGGCTCGTGAACGGCAAAGCCAAGCACGTCAAAACCACAAACCATATTGGCAACAGTAGCAGGACTATGTATCGTAATTCTTTTACCCATTTTATGCCACACGAATAATATCTGCAAATACACCGGAAGCAGTAACTTCTGCACCCGCTCCTGCCCCCTTAATTACCAATGGTTGTTCAGGATACCTTTCTGTATAAAAAAGTACCAGATTATCTTTTCCATATAAATGATAGAAATCGGAGTGAGCTGGAATTTCCTGCAATCCAACTTTGGCAGTTCCATTATTGTATTCTGCAACAAATTTTAATTTGGCATGATTGGCATGGGCAGATTCATATAACTTTTTAAAATGCTGCTCCTGCTTTTCCATTTCTTCGTAAAAATCAGCGACTGTACCTTCAAAGCAACTTGCGGGCAAAAAAGCTTCATTGGTAATCTCTTCCATTTCCATCATCTCCCCGGCCTCTCTGGCGAGAATCATTATTTTTCGCATTACATCAGTTCCACCCAAATCCAGTCTTGGATCCGGCTCTGTATAACCTTCGTCCTGTGCGCGCTTTACTACTTGTGCAAATGGAATAGTGCCGTCATAATGATTGAATACAAAATTTAAAGTGCCGGATAGAACCGCCTGTATTCGGGTAATTTTATCTCCGCTTCGCATCAGATCATTCAGCGTGCCAATGATCGGCAATCCTGCTCCCACATTGGTTTCAAAAAGAAAACGTGTATTATAGGTTCTGGCCAGGTTCTTTAACTTCTTATAATTTTCATAGCTGGAAGAGCAGGCTATTTTATTACAAGCAACTACGGCAACACTTTTGGCTAACAATGTACCGTATACAGAAGCTACTATTTCATTGGCTGTTACGTCTACAAACACACTGTTGCGTAGGTTTTTTTCAATGATAGCTGCAACAAAACCGTGAATATTCATTTCCGGTGATGCATCTAAAACCGATTTCCAGTTATTCAGGTCAATTCCGGCATCGTCCAAAAGGGAACGTTTGCTATTCGCAATTCCGACTACCTGAATTTGCACACGCATATGATCTTTTAAATACTGTAATTGCTGGTTCAGTTGACTCAAAAGTTTTCCTCCTACATTACCAGCCCCTGCAATAAATACATTCAGTTGCTTATAGGTTGTTTCAAAGAAATCCTCGTGTAATACATTGATTGCCTTTTTAACATCGCCCGCGGCAATAACGGCTGATATATTTTTCTCAGAAGAACCCTGTGCAATGGCTCTCACATTAATACCATTTCTACCCAGGCCACCAAACATTCTGCCACTAATGCCTGGCAAACTTTTCATTTGTTCTCCTACAACAGCTATAATGCTTAATCCGGTTTCTACCGAAACAGGATTTACTTTCCCATTGTCAATTTCATAAGCAAAAAAAGCATCAATAGCTTGTTGTGCCGTATTCGCATCTGCTTCATTGATGGCCACACAGATAGAATACTCGGAAGAACTCTGCGTAATCAATATAACATTGATCCGGTTCAAGGCCAGTACTTCAAACAAGCGCTTACTAAATCCTGGTATACCAATCATCCCACTTCCTTCCAAACTCAATAAAGCAATTCTGTTTATACTGGAAATTCCTCTTACCACTTCCGAATTGGCAACCGCATGTTGCTGAATAACGGTACCTGCCGCATCTGGCTCAAATGTATTCTTCACCCAAACCGGAATATTTTTTTTCATCACCGGCTGAATGGTAGGAGGATAAATGATCTTAGCTCCAAAATGAGAAAGCTCCATGGCTTCCTCATAGGAAATGGCTTCAATGGGTCTGGGGTTCTGCACCAAACGCGGATCTGCTGTCATCATACCCGTAACATCCGTCCAGATTTCAAGCGCAGTAGCATCTGTTGCAGCAGCAAAAATGGCTCCGGTATAATCAGATCCACCTCTGCCCAGGGTAGTGGTATATCCTTTTTCATTGGCAGCTATAAAACCGGGAGCTACATATAAATCAGTCTTATTGTTTTTCAAAAAAGAAAGTATTCGCTGATTCGTCTTATCAAATTGCACACTAGCATTTCCATGTAAATCATTGGTTACAATCAATTGTCTGGAGTCTGCCCATACCGGAGCGGTATTCATTTCCTTGAGCGCAGCCGTAATAATAAAAGAGGAAAGTAATTCACCATAACTTACCAAACGATCCTGTATCCTGGCAGACAATTCTCCCAATAAAAAAATACCGTCACAGATTCTTTCCAGTTCATTCAATTGTTGTTTCACCCAACTTAAAGTGGCACTCTGATTTTGTATAGGCAATAAACCCCTTACTGCTTCCAGGTGTTTCAGTTCAAGTTCCTGAATTTGTTCTTTATAGGATTCATCACCGGCAGCTGCTTTAGCACCAATACCGATTAGCTGATCTGTTACTCCACCTAATGCAGACACTACTAAAATAACTGGCTCTTTTTGTACAGCCTTTGCCACAATGGCTGTTACCTTACTGATATTGACAGCATTGGCAACAGAACTTCCTCCAAACTTTAATACCTGCATAAACACTTAATTAAATTAAATACCCGAATAAATTATCATTCTTATTGATGGGCGTAAAATTGATATGATAGCGCTGCATGTTTTCCAGCAAACGCTCATAATCCGCTTTATCCTGCATTTCAATACCTACTAAGGCAGGACCTGTTTCCTTGTTGTGCTTTTGCATGTATTCAAAACGAACAATATCATCGGTTGGGCCCAGCACATGATTCACAAACTCTTTTAACGCACCTGGTCTCTGAGCAAAACGGATCAGGAAAAAATGTTTCAGACCTTCAAATTGCAAAGACCTTTCTTTAATCTCCTGCATGCGGTCAATATCATTGTTGCTTCCGCTTACAATACATACCACTTTCTTTCCCTTGATGGCTTCACTGAAATTGTCCAGTGCAGCCACGGACAAAGCGCCTGCTGGTTCAACTACAATAGCATCTTCATTGTATAATTTCAATATGGTAGAGCAAACTTTGCCCTCATTCACCAATACCATTTCATCAATAACTTCTTTGCAAATCTCAAAAGGATAATCACCCACTCTTTTAACGGCTGCGCCGTCCACAAAGGGATCAATGCTGTCTAACTTCACAGGTGCTCCCTGTTTCAATGCCTCCGACATGGACGGAGCCCCTTCGGGTTCAACGCCAATTATTTTTGTATTGGGAGATGAAACATTAAAATATGCTCCTAATCCTGCAATCAATCCACCGCCACCAACGGGAGCAAACAAATAATCGATGCCCTGCAAATCTTCCAGAATCTCAACACCCACAGTGGCCTGACCTTCTATCACTTTAGGATGATCGAATGGGGGAATAAAAGTCATGCCATTGGACTCAGTAAATGCCTTGGCTGCGGCTGCACAGTCGTCAAAAGTGTCTCCCACCAGCTTGATCTCAATATTTCCATCCCCAAACATTTTTGTTTGTCTCACTTTCTGATTGGGCGTAATGATGGGCATAAAAACAATACCTTGAATATTCAGCACTTTGCAACTATAAGCAAAACCCTGTGCATGGTTGCCCGCACTGGCACAAACCACTCCTTTCGCCCTCTGATCTTCCGGCAAACTACTGATCATATTGTACGCGCCTCTTAATTTATAAGATCGTACAATTTGCAAGTCTTCCCGCTTTAAATAAACCGAACAATTGTATTTCTTAGACAGGGAATCATTGTAAATAAGCGGTGTATGTTTTACTACTTCTTTCAATTTTTCTCTTGCAGCTGCAATGTCTAAGCCAAAGCCAGGCTTGGTGGTTTGATTTCCCATCTTTTTACTCCTACTTATAGATTACTGGCGATGGTTTTCATATCGGTCATCGCCTGTCTTAATTTTTCTCCAACAATTTCTACCGGATGGTATCTGATGACTGCATTTACGGCTATCAGGGTTTTATTGTCCACCCCGTTGTCTTTTCCTTCATTAAAATTTTTACCAATTACATCTGTATCAATTTTTGTCATGAAGTTGGCCAATAAAGGCTTGCAGGCATGATCAAATAAATAACAGCCATATTCTGCCGTATCCGAAATAACGCGGTTCATTTCGTACAATTTCTTTCTGGCAATGGTATTGGCAATCAGCGGGGTTTCATGTAATGACTCATAATACGCAGACTCTTCCTTAATACCAGCTTCTACCATGGTTTCAAAAGCCAGCTCTACGCCGGATCTCACGAATGCCACCATCAGCAATCCATTATCAAAGAACTCCTGTTCAGATATTTTCATATTTCCAGCCGCTGTTTTTTCAAAGGCTGTTTCACCTGTTGCTTCTCGCCAGGTCAATAATTTTTTATCTCCATTGGCCCAGTCTTCCATCATACCCGAAGAAAATGCACCGCTCATAATATCATCCTGGTGCTTCTGGAATAAGGGGCGCATAATTTCTTTCAGTTCTTCAGAAAGTTCAAAGGCTTTCAACTTTGCCGGGTTGGATAAGCGATCCATCATGGCAGTAATACCGCCCTGCTTCAAAGCCTCTGTAATCACTTCCCAGCCATACTGAATGAGTTTAGCCGCATAGCCTGCATTGATTCCTTTTTCAACCATTTTATTGAAAGACAAAATAGACCCAGTCTGAAGCAAGCCACATAAAATGGTTTGCTCACCCATTAAATCTGATTTCACTTCCGCAACAAAAGAGGATTTCAATACACCAGCTCTATGACCACCGGTTGCCACACAATAGGCTTTTGCATAATCCCACCCCTTTCCTTCCGGATCGTTTTCAGGATGAACTGCAATCAGGGTAGGCACGCCAAAACCACGCTTGTATTCTTCGCGCACTTCTGTACCCGGACATTTGGGGGCAACCATGATTACCGTAATATCTTTTCTAATCTGCATGCCTTCTTCCACAATATTGAATCCATGAGAATAAGAAAGTGTTGCACCTTTTTTCATCAGAGGCATAACCGCCGCAATAACAGAACTGTGTTGTTTGTCCGGCGTCAGATTGATTACTACATCAGCCGTTGGAATCAATTCTTCATAAGTGCCAACTTTGAAATTATTTTCAGTTGCATTTACATATGAAGCACGTTTTTGCTCAATTGCCTCTTTACGCAAAGCATAGGAAATATCTAATCCGGAATCGCGCATATTCAATCCCTGATTCAACCCCTGTGCTCCGCAACCAATGATTACCAGTTTTTTCCCAACCAATGCATTGATGCCATCCGCAAAAGCAGCTTTGTCCATGAATTCGCAAACACCCAGCTGATTCAGCTGCTCGCGTAAAGGAAGAGAATTGAAATAATTTGCCATAGTATCTTGTTTATTGTTGTTTGTTATTTTTTTTATTAGGATTTACATAGTGAAAACAGCCTGCCCCTGATTGAGGAATTCATTCTCTACTAATTCTTCTGCAGGTTCAACAGCTTCGAACTCTTTAATTTTTTCGTGAAAACCGCTACTCGCTTTAATGATAGCAATTCTGGCGGTGCGTACAAATTCAATAAGTCCGTAAGGCTCCAGAAAATGAATCAACCTATCGGTTTCTTCCCGGTGACCGGTTGTCTCAAAAATGGTATAGTCCTTTCTGATTACAACCGCTCTTGCGCCATATTCACGAAGCAATCTTTCCACTTTCAGTTTTTCGGCTACTGCATCCGTAGGCACTTTATACAATGCCATTTCCTGCCAGATGATTTCCTCGTTGGTATTAAAATAGGCTTTCAAAACTTCCACCTGTTTTTCAATCTGGAAGCAAAGCTTTCTTACTACTTCTTCTGTTTCATTTATTACAATGGTAAAACGGTGAATAGATTCTACTTCGGAAGGAGAAACATTAAGACTGTCAATATTGATTTTTCTTCTGCTGAAAATAATCGCAATTCGATTCAGCAGACCTACCTGATTTTCTGTATAAACCGTTATGGTAAATTCTTTTTTCATTGCTAATTATTTTAAACGGATTTCTGAAACACTACAACCCTGTGGTACCATCGGGAAAACATTATTTTCTTTACCTACCATTACTTCCAGCAAGTAAGAACCTTCTGATTGCAGCATATTTGACAAAGCAGTTCTTAAATCATTTCTTTCAGACACACTGGAACCTGCAATGCCGTAGGCTTTTGCCAACTGAACATAATCGGGGCTTTGTATATCTACAAATGAATAGCGTTTGTCATTGAACAATTCCTGCCACTGACGAACCATTCCTAAGAATCGATTGTTCAGGATCAGGATTTTTACATTCAACCCCGTTTGCATAATGGTTCCCAATTCCTGCAAAGTCATCTGAAAACCACCATCTCCAATAATGGCAACCACCGTTCTTTCAGGTGCGCCAAATTTGGCACCAATAGCGGCTGGTAAGGCAAAGCCCATGGTACCCAAGCCACCTGAAGTAATATTACTTTTTGATTGATTGAATTTTGCATAGCGACAAGCAACCATCTGGTGCTGCCCTACATCCGTAACAATGATGGCATCTCCATGGGTGAGTTCATTCAGTTGCTGAACTACTTCACCCATAGTCATTTCACCTGACTTCGGAAATAATTCTGCATCCATCACTGCTGCTTTTTCTTCGGCAGTGTATTGATTAAATAAAGCCAGCCAATCCTTGTGTTGCTTTTCTTCAACCAGCTGTGTGAGCAGCGGCAGTGTTTCTTTACAATCCCCCCAAACCGGCACAGCTACTTTTACGTTTTTATTAATTTCTGCGGGATCAATATCGAGATGAATAATTTGAGCCTGTTTCGCATACTTGTCTAACCGGCCTGTAACACGGTCATCAAAACGCATTCCCACAGCTATTAAAACATCGCAGTCATTGGTCAATACATTGGGCCCATAATTGCCATGCATGCCCAACATACCCACATTCTGCGGATGGTCAGTTGGCAATGCACTTAATCCCAATATGGTCCAGGCAGCAGGAATACCAGACTTTTCAATGAAAGCCTTAAACTCCTTTTCTGCCTTACCCAGAATTACCCCCTGGCCAAAAATTACAAATGGTTTCTTTGCCTGGTTAATCAGTCTGGCAGCTTCTTCAATATATTCTTTTCTTACAATCGGCTTGGGGCGATAACTGCGAATATGATTACATCGCGTATACCCTTCGTAATTGAATTTCTGAATCTGCGCGTTCTTACTGATATCAATCAATACCGGACCCGGTCTTCCGGAGCGGGCAATATAAAATGCTTTTGCCAGCACATGTGGTATTTCTGTTGCATCAGTAATCTGATAATTCCACTTGGTTACAGGTGTAGTGATATTGACTACATCCGTTTCCTGAAATGCATCGGTTCCCAGCAAATGCGCAAACACTTGTCCTGTAATACAAACCAGCGGTGTGCTGTCGATCATGGCATCTGCAAGCCCGGTTACCAAGTTGGTAGCACCTGGTCCGCTGGTAGCAAATACCACTCCAACCTTACCGCTGCTTCTTGCATATCCTTGTCCAGCGTGTATGCCACCTTGCTCATGTCTTACCAATATATGTTTCAGCTTATCATGATAATCGTACAGAGCATCATAGATGGGCATGATGGCACCGCCAGGATAACCGAATATGGTATCTACTCCCTCATGTATGCAGGCTTCTAAAACCGCTTGCGAGCCGGATAGTTCGCGAACAACTGCTTCTTTTGTTGCAGTAAGTGTTTCTTTCTTTGTTGACAAGTCCAATGTAGTACTCATAAAAATATTTTAAGCTTCATCGGTTACACAACCCTGAGAAGCGTCTTTAACAGATTTGGCGTATTTAAACAATAGACCTTTGGTGGCTTTCAAAGCAGGTTTACTCCATTTTTTTCTCCGCGCTTCAATAATATCTTCTGCTACTTTCAGTGTCATTTTTTTGGTGGCAACATTCAATTCAATGATATCGTCGTCTTCTACCAATCCAATTAATCCGCCATTCACCGCTTCCGGTGTAATATGCCCCACTACAAACCCATGCGTACCGCCACTGAATCGGCCATCGGTAATTAAGGCAACTGACTTCCCTAATCCGGCCCCAATAATGGCAGAAGTAGGTTTCAGCATTTCAGGCATACCGGGAGCTCCCACCGGACCTACATTTTTAATGACAACCACATCACCCGGTTGAATTTTTCCGCTATTGATTCCTTCAATCAACGCATGTTCGCCATCAAATACCCTGGCAGGACCTTCAAACAATTCTCCTTCCTTGCCACTGATTTTGGCTACGCTTCCACCGGTTGCGAGATTGCCATATAGAATCTGTAAATGCCCGGTAGCTTTTACGGGTGATTCTATTGGAAGTATAATTTTCTGTTGATCAAAATCCAGATCCGGAACTGAAACCAGATTCTCTGCCAATGTTTTACCAGTGACCGTTAAGCAGTCCCCATGCAAGAATCCTTTCTGCAATAAATATTTCATTACAGCAGGTACACCGCCATACTGATGTAAATCCTGCATTAAATATTTTCCGCTCGGTTTAAAATCTGCCAACACAGGAACCCGGTCGGATAGGGTTTGAAAATCATCCTGTGTTAATGCAACTCCCACACTCTTTGCCATGGCAATCATATGCAATACGGCATTGGTACTTCCGCCCAGCGCCATGATAATCGTAATGGCATTTTCAAATGCTTTACGGGTCATGATATCTGAAGGAAGAATATTTTTTTCCATTAATACTTTAATGGCTTTACCTGCTGCCAAACATTCGTCTTTCTTCTCAGCACTCAAAGCCGGATTGGACGAAGAGAAGGGCAAACTCATGCCCAATGCTTCAATGGCAGATGCCATGGTATTGGCCGTGTACATACCACCACAAGCTCCGGCTCCGGGACATGCATGCTTGATGATTCCTTTGAAATCATTTTCATCCAATTGTCCTGCCAGTTTTTGCCCCAAGGCTTCAAAGGCGGAAACAATATTTAAATCCTGTCCCTTATAATGACCTGGCGCAATGGTTCCACCATACACCATAATCGCAGGCCGGTTTAAACGTCCCATGGCAATTAAGGCACCAGGCATATTTTTATCACAACCAGGAATGGCGATGAGTGAATCATAATACTGCGCACCACAAACCGCTTCTATGGAATCAGCAATCACATCCCTGCTCACCAAAGAATAGCGCATTCCATCGGTACCATTGCTCATTCCATCACTTACCCCGATGGTATTAAAGATCAATCCTACTAAATCATTTTCCCAAACACCCTGCTTTACCAGCTTAGCCAGATCATTCAAATGCATATTACAAGTGTTGCCATCATAACCCATACTCACTACTCCCACTTGTGCTTTCTGCAAATCTTCATCGGTTAAACCAATCCCATAAAACATGGCCTGCGCAGCGGGCTGCGTAGGATCCTGGGTAATGGTTTTACTGTATTTGTTCAATTCCATTGTATCGTTTTAAAAACTAATTAGTCAAAGGTTTAACCACCAGTTGCTTGTAAGCCTGCTGTACCTGAAAGCTTTTGGTTTCCGAAAAAGGTTTGGGAAAAATATATTCGTCCAGCGATTGCCATCCAATAACCTCAGCCGCAGTGCCACAGAAAAAAGCAGCATCGGCAGCTTTAATATCCTGCATTGTATACGTCCCTTCTCTTACTTCAATACCCAATTGAGCACAGATTTCTAAAACAGTAGCCCTGGTTATACCAGCCAGAATATGTCCGGGTTGGGGCGTGAACAAGACACCGTCTTTTTCAAAAAACAAATTGGCTCCCGGACCTTCTGCCAAATGATCATTCATATCCAGCAAAAAAGCTTCATCGTAACCTTTGTCTTTTGCTTCCTGACTGGCTAAAATGGAATTCACATAATGCCCGGCTGCTTTTGCATGAATCTTAAAAGCTTTTGGATTGGGGCGCTGAAAAGAAGAAGTCATCATGCGCAATAATTTATCCCCTAAAAAAGGGGCCATTTCCCAGGCTTCAATAAAAACAAAGGATTCGGTATTGCGTGCAAAACTCATATTGGCAGGCGCATACACAACAGGACGTATATAGGCATCTCCCAG
>NZ_KI669560.1:183216-216053 GCF_000508085.1 Sediminibacterium sp. C3
CAGAAATCTTCAAACGTTCAAAATGTTCAACTGCCTTAAAGATTGCAGTAGAACCGTCCGTTGTTTTGTAGGAGCGAATTCCCTCAAAAACAGAATAGCCGTAATGAAGCGACTGGCTGTATAAATCCATCTTCGCTTCCGCTGCTTTTACAAATTCGCCATTATGATAAATAATGGTATTCGATTGGTAATAATTCATTTCAATAGATTTAAACAAAAAAGCCCCGCTGATGAGGCGAGGCTTTATATTAAGTTATTCAATACTTAGTTAAGTCCACCTCCTTGCAGAGCGGTAATAATAATAATGACAATAGCAATCGTGTTATAGATTGTATTGGTTTTTGTTATTATCGTATTTCCTTTATTCTGCATGGAGCATTTACTATTCTTCCGAAGGTAAGTCTATGCAAGAATAAAAACAAAGAACTTTCTAAATTTTTTTTATTTAGATTATGGTCGACGCATTCAAAGCAGCATTATTTCCTTGTTGGGTCTCATGCTTTTTATGAATAAAGTCTGTGAGTAAATCCCCAATGGCTTCTGTTCCGTAATTGTTAATTGGATCAATATCGCGGGTAACAAAAGCATGGGTCAAAGTCCAGTCAACCGCTTCTCTTACTGCGTTTGCTTCCGCAGCCAATCCAAAATGATCCAGCATCATGGCAGCAGAAAGAACAGAACCAATGGGATTGGCAATGTCTTTACCAGCAGCCTGCGGATAAGAACCATGAATAGGTTCAAACATGGCAGCGGTTTTACCAATAGAAGCAGAAGGAAGTAAACCCAATGAACCACTCAGCACACTGGCTTCATCGCTGATGATATCGCCAAACATGTTTTCCGTAAGAATTACATCAAACTGGGCAGGATTCACAATAATCTGCATGGCAGCATTGTCTACAAACATATAATCCACTGCAACTTCAGGAAACTGCATGGCCATAGCCTGCACAATACGGCGCCACAAGCGGGAAGTCTCGAGTACATTAGCTTTGTCAATCAGGGTCAATTTCTTTCTACGTTGCTGGGCATACTGAAATGCCATTTTAGCAACGCGCACAATTTCCAGTTCATGATAAGCACACTCATCAGTAGCATAAGTTTTGTCTTCGGTTAGTGTTCTTTTACCAAAATAAATTCCGCCGGTGAGCTCTCTGAAAATGATACAATCCACTCCTTCCAGCTGCTTTGCTTTTAAGGGAGACAGATGATGCAAAGAACGATAGGTAGTAATGGGTCGGATATTGGCAAACAGGCCCAGTTCCTTCCGCAGCTGTAATAAACCCTGTTCCGGTCTTACTTTGGCTGAGGGATCATTATCAAACTTTGGATGTCCTATCGCGCCAAATAAAATAGCGTCACTTTCTTTACAAACCGCCAGTGTTTCATCAGGTAAAGCTGATCCGGTTGCATCAATGGATACAGCCCCCATTAATGCATGCGTATAACTGAACTGATGCCCAAACTCTTCTGCTATGGCATTGAGTACTTTAATTGATTGTGCGGTAACTTCAGGTCCGATTCCATCGCCATTAATGACGGCTATTTTCTTTTCCATATTATGCTTTTGCTGATTCAAATTGTTCAATCGCCGATTTACGACTGATGAGAAAATCTATATCATCATACCCGTTTAGCAAACAGGTTTTCTTGTAAGGGTTCAATTCAAAAGATTCCTGCTCTCCTGTTTTCTCTATGGTAATGGTTTGTGCGGCCACATCAATTTGCAATGCATCGGCAGGCGAAAGCGAAAAAATTTTCTGCAGAAAAGACTCAGAAACAATAACAGGTAAAACCCCATTGTTCAAGGCATTGTTCTTAAATATATCCGCAAAAAAACTGGAGACAACGGCTTTGAATCCATAATCTAAAAGTGCCCAGGCAGCATGTTCTCTGGAAGATCCGCAACCAAAATTTTTACCAGCCACCAATATGGTTCCGCTGAACTGCAGTTGATTCAAAACAAAATCAGCTTTGGGTCTTGTTTCATCATCGTTTTCATAACGCCAGTCGCGAAAAAGATTTTTCCCAAATCCATCGCGGGTAGTGGCTTTTAAAAAACGGGCAGGAATAATCTGATCCGTATCCACATTCTCTGCGGGCAGAGGAACAAATGAACTATGTATTTCTTTTAATGCTTGCATGATTGCGCTAACTGTTTATTGCCATTATTTAATCAATTCTCTTACATCTGTTACTACGCCGGTTATGGCTGCAGCGGCAGCGGTTAAAGGACTTGCCAGTAAGGTTCTGGCACCAGCGCCCTGTCTTCCCTCAAAATTTCTATTAGAAGTACTAATACAATATTCACCCGCTGGCACTTTGTCTTCATTCATTCCCAAACAGGCACTACAGCCCGCCTGACGAATCTGAAAACCTGCTTCGGTAAATATTTTATCCAACCCCTCTGCATGCACTTGCTTGGCCACCTGCTGCGATCCGGGAACAATCATCACTTTAACGGAATCGTGTTTTTTTCTTCCTTTCACCAGATTGGCAACCAAACGCAGGTCCTCAATTCTTGAATTGGTACAGCTTCCAATAAAAACATGTTGTACAGGCATACCTAATAAGGACGCGCCACTTTGTAAATCCATGTAACGAAGTGCCTGTTCCATATTCTTTCTCTCTCCTTCATTAGCAATGCTTTCTAACAATGGTATATGAGCCTGAACAGGAATACCCAATCCAGGGTTGGTTCCATACGTAATCATCGGCTCAATTTCACTGGCATCAATATGTAGTTCAGTATCAAATACGGCATCAGCATCAGAATACAAGTCCTTCCATTCAGCCATTTTTTGCTCCCATGCATTTCCCTTTGGTGCGTACACTCTTCCTTTTAGATAGTCGAATGTCACTTGGTCTGGTGCAATCATTCCGCCTCTGGCTCCCATTTCAATACTCATATTGCAAATGGTCATCCTGGCTTCCATGGAAAGCCCGCGAATGGTACTACCTGCATACTCAACAAAATAACCGGTAGCACCACTGGCAGAAATTTTAGCGATAATGTATAGTATAATATCCTTGGAAACCACCCCCGGCTGCAACGCACCTTCAATATTGATGCGCATGGTTTTGGGTTTGGTCTGCAATACACACTGTGAAGCAAAAACCATTTCAACCTCGCTGGTGCCAATCCCAAAAGCAATGGTCCCAAAAGCGCCGTGTGTACTGGTATGGCTGTCGCCACAAACAATCGTCATGCCCGGTTGGGTAATACCCAACTCCGGTCCAATGACGTGTACAATCCCCTGGTAAGGATGTCCCAAACCATATAATTCTACTCCATGTTTTTCACAGTTCTCAATCAACTGATCTACCTGCATTTTACTCAGTTGATCCTTGATAGGTAAATGCTGATTCAAGGTAGGCACATTGTGATCAGCCGTTGCAATGGTTTGCTTGGGTCTGAACAAAGAAAGACCTCTCTTTTCAATTCCTTTAAATGCCTGAGGGCTGGTTACTTCGTGAATAAAATGCCTGTCAATATACAATACAGAAGGACCGTCTTCTATTTTCTCCACTACATGTGCATCCCAGATTTTATCGAATAATGTTTTACCCATAATCGTTCATTAAGCTATCGCTCTCTGTTTTTTATATTGGTTAGCTAAAAGATTCAGATCGGATTCTTCCACTTCTTTCTTACTATCTGCAACCAGCAAGAAATCTTCGTACAAAACATCTATATCGTCTCTGTTAAAATCATATCCCAGTTTCTGTAAGCGGTGAGCCAGTGCACTTCTGCCGCTTCTCGCAGTTAAAACAATCTTACTTCCTTCAGCGCCTACCAATTCAGGATTAATAATTTCATAGGTTTCAGCAGACTTTAAGAAGCCATCCTGATGAATGCCGGAAGAATGAGAAAAAGCGTTGGAACCTACAATTGCCTTGTTGGGTTGAACAGGCATACGCATTACCTCAGAAACCTCTCTGCTTAATGGATTGAGCAATTGGGTTTTGATATTGGTATACAAATCCAGTTGCTTGTGCTGTGCAATAATCATTACCACTTCTTCCAATGAAGTGTTTCCGGCACGCTCTCCCAATCCGTTAATCGTACATTCAATTTGTCTGGCACCATTGATCACCCCGCTGATAGAATTAGCTGTAGCCAAACCCAGATCATTATGACAATGACAGGAAATAATGGCTTTGTCTATATTCGAAACATTGTTTTTCAGGAAAGCAATTTTCTCGCCGTATTGATGGGGCAGACAGTATCCGGTTGTATCCGGGATATTCACTACAGTTGCACCTGCTGCAATAACAGCTTCAACCACTCTTGCCAGGTATTCATTGTCTGTTCTGCCTGCATCTTCTGCATAGAACTCTACATCATCTGTAAAATTCCGGGCCCACTTTACACATTGAATGGCTCT
The DNA here is from genome assembly GCF_000508085.1 of Sediminibacterium sp. C3. Classification (GTDB taxonomy): domain Bacteria; phylum Bacteroidota; class Bacteroidia; order Chitinophagales; family Chitinophagaceae; genus Sediminibacterium. The sequence continues at coordinate 187,605 of NZ_KI669560.1, forward strand.
TGCCAGTATCTCTTCACGGGTAGAATTGAATTTGGCTTTGATATGAAAATCAGAAGTGCCAATACCGGTGTGTATCCTGGGTCTTACCGCGTACTTCAGGGCCTGCGCTGCCACTTCTATGTCTTTTTGAACCGCTCTGGTTAAGCCACAAACGGTGGCATGCTTAATGGTTCGTGCAATCTGAGAAACAGATTCAAAGTCTCCCGGGCTGGATACAGGAAATCCGGCTTCAATAATATCTACGCCCAATTCTTCCAATTGCACAGCCAAAGACAGTTTCTCTTTTGTATTCAGTTTACAGCCGGGAACCTGTTCGCCATCACGAAGGGTAGTGTCAAAAATGTGAATCTTATCAGCCATTGTATCGGTTTTTTAGATAAAAAGACAGGCGCGTATCCATTGCTATTGATTGCCTTAAATAACAACAGTACGGCCTGTCGTATTCGAATTTAGATTGCCTTATCTTTAGTCTGGAAACAAAATAGACCGGGTTTTACACTGCGTAACAGCAGTTGAAAACTGTGAAACCCAATACAGTATTGAATTCTAGCTTAATATTTTTACGATGCCCAACCGGAATACAGACCCGCTTCACCAACTCATCCACTCTCTGGAAAGGGCGGAGAAGCGCAATTTTAAATTGTATATCACGCGGAATTCAGGATCCGGAAACTTAAAAGTGGTTCAGTTATTTGATGCACTCGATAAAATGAGTCAATACGATGAAGCCCAACTACTCAAGAAAAACCCTGGATTCCAAAAACAACAGTTATCCAACTTAAAAGCCCATTTATACCAGGAAATACTAGCGAGCGTTCGTTTGTTACAGCAAAATGAAAACATAGATCTGCAGTTAAATGAACAACTCGATTTTGCCAGAATACTATACAATAAGGGTTTAAATATCCAGAGCTTGAAAGTATTGGACAAGGTAAAAGAAATGGCCAAAGCCAATAACCAGGTTACTTATATTCAACAGGTATTGTTTCTCGAGAAAAAAATTGAAGCATTGTACATAACACGAAGCATGCAGGACAGGGCTGCAAGGCTTTGCAAGGAGTCTGATGAAATCAATCTGCGATTAAGCAATATCAGTACCCTGTCTAACCTTTCTTTGTTATTGTACGAATGGTATATCCGACACGGACATGCCCGGAACGAATCAGACAAAAAAGCCCTGGCGATATATTTCAATCACCCACTGTTGCATGAGAATGAACAGGAGAAGGGGTTTTATGAAAAACTATATGCTTACCAATGTTATTGCTGGTATGCATTTATTACACAGGACTTTCTGATGTATTATCGTTATTGCAGCAAATGGACGGAATTATTTAAGGCGGAGCCTAAAATGATGGAGATTGAAACAGCCCACTATATCAAGGGCATGCACAACTTGCTGGGCGCGCATTTCGATTTAAGAAATTACCGGAAATTTAATGAGACGGTAAAAGAACTGGAAGCATTCATGGAAATGCCCTTCGTACAAAATAATATTAATCACACCGTGCAATGTTTTACCTATCTGTATACCGCAAAACTGAACAGGCATTTCATGGAAGGTAGTTTTACGAAGGGATTACAACTGGTGCCAGAGATTGAAGCTAAACTGGAAGCATACGAAGATTATCTGGACCGGCACAGAACCCTGGTATTCTACTATAAAATTGCTTCTTTGTATTTCGGAAGCGGAGATCCGGCCAGCAGTATTGACTACTTAAATAAAATCATCAACCTGAAAGTAGATTTAAGAACCGACTTACAATGTTATGCGCGATTGCTGCATTTGATTGCACATTATGAATTAGGCAATAATGATTACCTGAAATACCTTTTGAAGTCTGTATATCGGTTCATGGGTAAAATGCAACACCTGAGCGCAGCAGAAGAAGCCATATTTAAATTTTTAAAACAGCGTTTTCATAGCCTACCCAATCAAACAAAACCCTTGTTTGAACAATTACTGGCTACATTAAAAAATATGGCGGACGATAAAATGGAAACCAGGGCATTTATGTACCTGGATGTTATTTCCTGGCTCGAAAGTAAAATTCAGCGAAAGCCAGTGCAGACCATCATCCGGCAAAAATTTTTATCGGCCAAGAAAAGGCTTAGTGACGCATAATTGCCTGTGTAATCGGGAAACTCATATGCATGGCGCATCCTGCAGTGGGAGCCGTATGAATACTAATGGTTCCATTGAACAATTCAACACGGCTGGTAATATTGTACAAGCCGATTCCTTTTTTCTGAACCGCAGCATCAAAACCCACTCCATTGTCATAAATAGACAAATAAATAGTGGATTGGTTTCTGCCCAATTCTACTTTTAATGTACTGGCATGTGCATGCTTTAAAACATTGTTTACCTGTTCTTGTACAATCCGGAATAGACTGAGTTTAAAATCATAATGAATATCGTCCTCAAAAAAAGTATCACACAAAAATTCAATCTCCATATCCTGAACTGCCTGCACATCTTCCAGCACACTTTCAATCGCTTTTACCAAGCCAAAATCCTTAATCAACGGAGTAACCAAGCCCTTGGATAATCTTCTGATTTCTTCAATGGCATGCAAAATATAATCTGCCGATTGTCTTAATTGTTCTGAACCAGGCACCTGCTTTTTTTCAGCAGAAGCAATGTACATCATGGCAACAGTGAGTTGCTGGTTAACATTGTCGTGAAGTTCTCTGCTGATATCGTGCCGCTCGGTTTCCTGGGTATTGATAACTGCTTCTGCAATTTCTTTTTGTTTGATCAGTCTTTCCTCTTCCAGTTTTTTCTCCAGCAATAATTTGGCAGTTACGTTCTGTGCAATGGCCATCACCGCATCTTTACCATTGTATTGAAGACGGTGCGAGTAAACATTCATGAAAATGCGTTCACCGGTTTTGGTCATATGCTCCCAGGTACCTCCGGAATCCATTTCAAGCGCACTGGCAATATGCTCAATAAACTGTTTTAGTTTAGCATAATGTTCAGGGGATCTTAAATCCCAAAGCGTCAATTGTAAAAACTCTTCCCTGCTATAACCATATTCCTTCACTGCCATATCGTTCACTTCCAGAATCTGCTGGGTTTGCAGATCCCAGATAAAAATAGCCATTGGATTATAATAGAATAAACTACGATAGCGCTTTTCTGAAAGCAGAATTTTTTCAGCACTTTCTTTTCTCTCAGTTATATCCTGCATAGCACCAATCATTCTGACAGGCTGCTCATTTTCATAAATAATGTAACCTCGATCCAACACATAGGCATAGGATCCATCAGCCCTTAAAAAACGGTACTCTTCTTTCCAGTAAGGACTGCCCTGTTTAGAATAAGCATTTGTTATACTGGTCTGTACCCTATCTCTATCATCCGGATGAATTTTATTTACCCAATCAGAAGCCTCTACATATACATCCACCAGGTCGTAACCAAAGGTTTTTTTAAAATTATCTCCAACCCACAATACTGTCTGATCTGCTAAATTCAATTCCCACACCGCATCACTGGTGGCTTGCACAACAATATTATAGCGTTCGTTGCTAACACGTATATTTTCGAGGTTGCGCTTTCGCTCAATACTGTACTGAATAGATTTGGAAAGTAGTTTTTCGTCAAATTCGCCTTTCACCAGGTAATCCTGGGCACCGGCTGCCATCGTTTCCAATGCAGTCTCTGTATCAGACAAGCCGGTTAATACTATAATGGGTATAGCAGTGGCAACACTGTTTATATGCTTAAAAGAATCAATGCCGACACTGTCCGGCAAAGAAAGATCCAATAAAATCAAACTTGGTTTTTCGTTTTTTAACCAGGTATCTGCTTCTGCATTGGTGCTGGCACGAAATATCTGACTGATGGGCAATCTGGTCTTCCATAACAATCCCTCTAAAACAACCTGATCTGCCGGGTTATCTTCTACCACTAAAATGCGCAGTAAGGTGTTAGGTTCAGGCATAGATTCTTTCTATGGCGTCTTTGAATTTCTCGTTCACCACTTTTCGCTTCAAACTCAATTTAGGTGTCATTTCACCAGTGTCTACTGTCCATTCATTGGGCAATAACTCAAATTTTTTAATCTGCTCAACATGATTAAAGAATTTATTGAAACTTTCCACCAGTTCTCTGTAGAGTTCTAAAACTTTCGGATGATGAATCACATCTTCATTGGTAGTGTAAGGAATTTCCTTTTCTCTCATCCACTCTTTTAGCGTAGCAAAAGAAGGAACAATCAAAGCACCTACAAACTTTCGCTCTGAGCCAACCACCATCACTTGCTCTACAAATGGGCTCTCCTTTAATTTGTTTTCAATCGGTTGAGGAGCAACATATTTTCCTCCGCTGGTTTTAAATAATTCTTTCTTGCGATCGGTGATTTTCAAAAATCTGTTTTCGTCCCAGATGCCGATATCACCGGTTAACAACCAACCATCCGACATAGTTTCTGCTGTTAAATCGGGGCGTTTGTAATAGCCCTTCATTACACAGGGACCCGTTACCATGATTTCACCATCTTCTGCCAGCTTCACCTGAATGCCTTCAATAGCAGGACCTACGGTTCCAAACTTGGTGCCGCCTTTTTCCTGACGGTTCACACAAATCACCGGACTATTCTCTGTAGGACCATAACCCTCGTAAACAGGCACGCCAGCTGCATTGAAAATGCGTAAAAGTTTTACCTGACAGGCAGCACCACCCGTTATGATGAAGGAGATATTACCGCCTAGGGCTTCGCGCCATTTGGAGAAAATTAGTTTATTCGCAATGGCCAATTGAATATTGTACCATAGACCGCCACTGACTCTGTTATCGTATTTCTCAGCCAAATCAACTGCCCAGAAGAATAATTTCCTTTTGGTACCTGTAAGCTCATTTCCCTTGGCCATGATTTTTTCAAAAACTTTTTCAAGCAAACGAGGCACCGTAGTGAAGCCATTGGGCTTAATTTCTTTCAGATTATCACCAATGGTATCCAGACTTTCCGCGTAGTAAATACTAATGCCACTATACAAATAAATATAAGTACAGGTTTTTTCAAAAATATGATTCAGCGGAAGGAAGCTCAGTACTTTTGATTCAGGAGCATCATTAAAAGGAAAACTCTTTTTGCTGAATTGAACATTGGTATAAATATTCGCATGCGACAACATTACACCCTTAGGGGTACCGGTAGTTCCGGATGTATAAATAATCGTAGCCAGGTGATCAACCGGAACGGTTGCTTTGATACTTTCCACTTCAGACAATAAAGAAGGCGTAGCCAGGTTGGTTACTTCAGACAAGTGCTTTGCACCTGCAATGGTATCAAAAGTATAAACCCCTTTGATAGAAGGTACTTTATCCAGAATGCTGTTCACTTTGGCTAGTAATTCTTCGTTGCTGACAAAAATGTATTTAACCGCTGCGTCATTTAAAATAAAGGCCAGTTCATTGGGATTCGTGGTTGGGTAAACAGGAACCAGAATGGCACCAATCTGCTGCACAGCCAGGTCTGTAAAAACCCACTCAGGACGATTGTTACTAATGATGGCAATTTTATCACTGCCTTCGGGCGTAAAGTCATTGGCTTGAACACCCAGTGAAAGCAATCCAGCACTAAAGCGGTTTACAGTATCGGCTACTTCCTGTGTACTATAGGGTTTCCACTGTCCATTTATTTTAGCCGACAACATGTCCTGCTTTGGGAAATGCTCAAGCTGATAATTTACGGCATCAAAAAGTCGCTTAATAGTCATAACGCAATCGTTTAAAGTGAATTCACTTTATTTAGACGGTCAAATTAGGCAATTAAAGACAAAAAAAAAAGCCAGTTTGCACTGGCTTAACAACTTGAATCTATATCACTAATTTAAATAATACTGACCTGCTGGCTGGCGGTACACCCGGCTCTGCTGAAACTCCCTGAATTTATTGGCTTCCTCTGCATGGGTCTCCTGCCATTTTTTATAGGCATCTGCATCGTAAACAGCACCAAACAACCATTGATTATAGGCTTCAAAAATATCTTCCCGAATCATATGCTGCCAATGCTGAAACAACTGGTACGGATAAGCTGTTGCATTCTCTGTCATCCACTCGGTAAGCAAACGGGTTCTGATGCTCCCGATATGATCAATGGTTAAGCCATCTGCCACCATGGGTCTTGTCTTTTCATAGATGGCCAGTTGCTTTTGTTCAAAAGCGGAATATTTGGGAACCAGGTGATAAGGCGTTTTCACTATTGGACGCAACACATTACGATACGCATCCCAAAGGGCTTTTTTCACTTCTTCTGTACGGGTAGTATAACTCTCAAGGTTTACAAAAAGTTCCCCATGAATCAACACCCTGATCCAATTCATTTCTTTGTAGTAATACTTGGCAGCATGATAATAATTGGCACTGTAAGAAGGAGCTAATTCAATTCCTTTTTCCCAGGCAGCAATGGCTTCGTCTTTTTTATTTTCCTGCATCAGGCTCTCCCCATATTCACTATAAATCACCCCTCCGTCAGGAAATTTTTTCAATGCACGCTTATACATTTTATTTGCAGCTGCATAATCTGCAATGGCTTTATAAGACATACCCAGAATCTGAAAACTTTGCTGATCAGCACTGGGATGTTCAATCGCCATTTTACCTGCATCAATGGCCTGCGCAAATTCTCTTTGCAAAAAATAGCAGAAAGAAATATTCTTCAGGGTTTCCAGGTTTTGCGGCTCCTGCACTTTGGCTTTTTCCAGTGCTACCATGGCATTGGTAAAGTCTCCCTGTTGCATCAGCGCCACCGCAGATTCCTGCAATTGCTTAACAGTTGGAGCTTGCGCATGCATTTGCATGGTCAGCAAAAAGCCACAGAATCCTAAAAATATTTTTTTCATATTCATGCTGTATTGAAATGCATTAATCATTAATCAAGTGTGTTAAGAGACCATCTCTCAACTTCGGTTCAAACCAGGTACTCTTAGGAGGCATTACATTTCCGCTGTCTGCAATGGCAAACAACTGATCAATGGTAACAGGATACAAGCTAATGGCAGCAGCCATTTCACCACTATCCACTCTTTGTTCCAAAGCGCCTAGCCCTCTAATTCCTCCCACAAAATCAATGCGCTTGTCGGTGCGTTGATCTAAGATACCTAAAATGGGACCCAATATTTTTTCTTGTAAAACCGACACATCCAATACACCAATCGGATCATTGGAATAAGTGCCAGGCTTTGCCGTTAGCAAAAACCACTCACCACCCACATATAATCCCATGGTATGCAATTGCTCAGGCTTCACCATTTGCTTGCCCATAGAAACCACATCGAAGGAAGCAGACAAAGCCGCTAAAAAATCATTCTTGCTCAACCCGTTCAAATCCTTTACCACACGATTGTAATCCATGATGTACAATTGATTCGAGGGGAACAAAGTCGTTAGAAAATAATTAGCCCCTTCAGGTACTTCGCCACTGATTTGCTTGCGTACTTTGGCAGCAGAAGCCGCACGGTGATGTCCGTCAGCGATATAGGTACAAGGAATTTCTTTTTCAAAAACAGCCGTGATAGAATCCACAATATCAGAATCACTCACAATCCAGATGCTATGCTGAATGCCATCTTCAGCAATAAAATCATAAACAGGAGATTTGGCCTGCTTCCAATTATTGATAATGGTATCAACAGCAGCATGGTTGCGATACGCTAAAAACACATTGCCCGTTTGCGCACCCGTTGTTTTAATATGATTGATGCGATCCTGTTCTTTTTCCGGACGGGTAAACTCGTGTTTTTTAATCAGGTCATTTTCATAATCATCCACACTGCTCACGCAAACCAGACCTGTCTGGCTTCTGCCATTCATAATAAGCTGGTAGATATAATAGCAGGGTTTGGATTCTCTGAACAACACATCACGTTTAATGAATGCATCTAAATTGTCTTTAGCCTGTGCGTACACTTCTGCACTATGAATATCTATTTTATCAGATAAGTCAATTTCACTTTTGGTGATATGTAAAAAAGTATGCGAATTGCCTTGTGCAGCAATTTTTGCTTCTGCACTGTTCAATACATCATAAGGTAAGCTGGCTACTTGCTTGGCCAGTTGTGGTTGGGGCCTGAGCGCCCTGAAAGGTTTGATTATTGCCATTCGGCAAATATCGGTGAATATTTACAAATGAAAAGTTAGGATAATACCCTACTATCCGTGCTTCTGCGCAAAATAATGCAACAGGTTACAAAATTCAGTAACACTATCCAGTGGCAAAGCATTGTACATGCTAACCCGAATACCTCCCACGGTTCTGTATCCCTTTACGCCTACCATGCCTTCCTGTTTGCAAAGTGCAAGGAAGGATTCTTCCAGGGAAGGATCTTTCAAAAAGAAAATTGCATTCATTTCACTTCTGTCTTCTTTGGCCACGGGAGCATCAAAAAGCGGAATGGAATCAATGGTATCATATAAAAGAGAAGACTTTCTGGCATTGCGCATGCCCATAGCATCCAAACCGCCTTCCTGAATAATCCAGCGAAGCGTAAGCATGCTCACATACACAGCAAACACAGGAGGCGTATTCATTAGAGAACCCGCTTCAATATGTTTCTGGTAATTCATAATGGTAGGAATCTTTCTTGCAATTTTTCCGAGCAAATCTTTTTTCACCACCACCAGGTTCACACCAGCAGCGCCCATATTTTTTTGAGCCCCTGCATAAATAAGAGAGAGTGTATTATAAGGAGCAGGTCTGCTGAAAATATCGCTGCTCATATCTGCCACCAGTGGCACCGATGTTTCAGGATATTGATGCCATTGCGTGCCTTCCACCGTGTTATTCGAAGTAAAATGCAAATAGGCAGCATCATTGGGTACTTGAAAATTTTTAGGGATGGATCGGTACTGGCTGCTGGTTCCATCAGACACTATATCCACTTTACCGAAAAGGCTGGCTTCCTTCCAGGCTTTGTTGCCCCAAACGCCGTTATCGCAGTAGGCAGCCGTTGCATGACTATCTAACAAATTCATAGGGACCTGCATGAATTGCGTGGTTGCTCCCCCATGCAAAAACAATACTTCATACGAATCATCTATTTGCATGAGCTCTTTCACTGCATTTCTGGCTTCATCTAAAATTTCCAGAAACCAAGGGGTTCTATGACCAATTTCCAACAAGGAAAGACCCGTGTTTTTATAATTCAACACCGCTTCAGCTGCCTGTTTCAGCACAGGCGCTGGCAAAATGGAAGGACCAGAATTAAAATTATGCAGCTTCATACACAAAAGGTAAAGCACAAAGTAAACCGATTATCTTTACAAAATGCAACTCCCTTCCACCTTATTAGAAAATGCAGTAGCGCAATTTGCCAAGCTACCGGGCATTGGAAAAAAGACCGCGCTCAGACTGGTCTTACATTTATTGAAGCAGGATGTAAATGAAGTCGCTTTGTTTGGAGACACTTTAACCAAAATGCGAAAGGAGATACAGTTTTGCAAACGCTGCAATAATATCAGTGACGGCGAAATCTGCAGTATCTGCAGCAATACAGCGCGCAATCAGCATATTGTTTGCGTAGTAGAAAATATACGGGATGTGATTGCGATAGAAAGTACCCAGCAATTCAACGGCACTTACCATGTGCTCGGAGGGATTATATCCCCCTTGGATGGCATAGGCCCCGACCAGCTTACGATTGAACTGCTGGTGAAACGGATTACGCAGGAGCAGATAGACGAATTGGTTTTTGCACTGAGTCCGAATATACAGGGAGACACGACCATTTATTTTATTCAGAAAAAAATTGCCCATTTGTCCTGCAAAATCACCACTATCGCCCGTGGCATAGCATTTGGGGGAGAACTGGAATATGCAGACGAAATGACCTTGGCCCGAAGCATTGCCAACCGACTGCCTGTTCAGCAGTATGTGCAATAGGGGTAAGTGCAATAACAGTTGGCGCAATAAGAATTTGCTGGTTTTTGCAAACAATTGAGTAATTTCGTTGTTTAAACATTAAAACAAGTCCGTTATGAAAAAATGGGTAAAAATCATATTAATGCTGGGACTGGCAGGAGCCATTACCGGTGGGATTATAGTCTATAAAATATTGACCAAGCCGCATAGGGATGTAACCACCGAAAAAGCAATTATCATAAAGGCCCAAGCTCTATTTGAAGCTTTTAAAAAAGATGAAGCCGCAGCCAACGCACAATACCTGGACAAAGCCATTGAGATTGAAGGAGAAATTGTAGACTTTAGTACCAACCAGGATGGACAGGTAGTGGTGAATTTTAAAACAGACGATCCCTTTTTTGTAATCAACTGTACCTTTAAAACCAATCCGGGTGAGCTGAAAGCCGGTAGTACCATACGTTTCAAAGGAATCTGTACCGGCTATATACCGGATGCAAATGTGGTGATTAACGAAGGAGTGTTAATTCCATAGGCAAAAAAAATCGCAACCTAAATAATGTAAAATCTCGTTTCGCAAAATATAACACCATGAAAAAGTTTCTATTCATAGCTCTATGCAGCATTGCATTTACACAAACGCAGGCACAAAAATTGTATGGCACCCGCAATGCCAAAGTAAGCTTTATAGCTACCAACGATGAAGACGTTAAAGCCGTAAACAATGAAGTAGCCAGCCGCTTATCCGATAAAGGAGAGATCAGCTTTAGCTTGCTCATCAAAGGGTTTAAGTTTGAATACGCAGAAATGCAGGAAAAGTTCAACAACGACTACGTAGAGAGCAACAAATTCCCCAGAGCAGAATTCAAGGGCACTATCAGCAATATCAAGGATATCAATTTTACCAAAGATGGTAGCTACAAAGCAGTGGTAAAAGGTAATTTAACCTTACATGGCGTAAGCAAACCCGTTACGGTAAATGGTACCATCACTGTAAAAGCGGGCAAAGTATCTGCAACTGGCAAATTCCCCATTGTCATGAAAGACCACAAGATTGAAGCCTCTGCGGTGACAGAAAAAGTGAACGCAGAAATCAATGCGGTTTATCAATAAAATTAGAAGCAAGAAAGATTAAGGCGGGGCCTTATTTTGACGGAATACAATATGGGTGTATCTTTGCACCGACTTTGGTGGATTTGTTTATTGTTCAGCCAGGGTCCTGGCCATAGTGGTGTTGTACCTCTATGGCTAGTTAACTAGAACTAATAAACGTAGAAGTGCAACTCCCCCACATTCCTTCGTTTATTGGTTCATTCAATCACCAGCGGTGTAAGAACCAATACTATGTTACTAAAACAAGAACTACAAAAAAGAATTCTGGTAATTGATGGTGCCATGGGTACCATGATACAGAAGCATCATTTAACGGAAGCCGATTACAGAGGCGAGCGATTCAAAGACTGGCATGTAGACGTGAAAGGCAATAACGATTTGCTATGCATCACCCAGCCAAAGATTATCAAAGGCATACACTTATTGTATTTAGAAGCGGGTGCAGATATTATTGAGACCAATACATTCAGCAGCACAGTCATTGCCATGGCAGACTATGACATGCAAAATTTGGCTTATGAGTTGAACGTAGCCGCCGCCAAATGTGCCCGCGAAGCGGTAAATGAATACCAACAAAAACATCCTGACGCAGGACCCAAATTTGTAGCAGGGGCCATTGGACCATTGAATAAAACCTTGAGTTTGTCTCCCGATGTAAACAATCCAGGTTACCGCGCTGTCAGTTTTGACGAAGTAGCCAATGCCTATTATGAACAAATAGATGGATTGGTAAATGGAGGCGTAGACATCCTATTAATCGAAACCATTTTTGATACCCTGAACGCAAAGGGAGCCATTTACGCAGCCAAAAAATATTTCAGAGACAAGGGCATTCCCGAATTGCCCATCATGATCAGTGGAACCATAACCGATGCATCGGGAAGAACCCTGAGTGGACAAACTTTAGAAGCATTTTATACATCTGTGATGCATGCCAACCCCATCAGCATTGGACTAAACTGTGCGCTAGGTGCAGCAGAAATGCGCAGTCATATAGAAGAGCTGTCACAAATAGCCGCCTGCTATACCTCGGCTTATCCCAATGCAGGCTTGCCCAATGCCATGGGCGAATACGATGAAGCTCCACACCAAACCGCGCATTTTATTGAAGAATGGGCCAAGCAAGGCTTCGTAAATATTGTAGGTGGATGTTGCGGAACAACACCCGATCATATAAAACATATTGCAGACAACGTAAGAAAAATGCAACCCAGACCCTTACCTGTGGTTGAAACAACCCTTTAAGCAATGAGTACTATCAAACCTTTTTTAAGGCTTTCCGGATTAGAGCCTTTAGTCATAAGACCAGAAACGAATTTTGTAAACGTAGGCGAAAGAACCAATGTAACAGGTTCAAAGAAATTTGCACGCTTAATCAGAGAAAATAAATTTGAAGAAGCATTATCTGTTGCCAGACAACAGGTAGAAAGCGGCGCACAAATATTAGACGTGAACATGGACGATGCTTTGTTAGAAGGCGTAAGTGCCATGACCACTTATTTAAATCTGTTACAAAGCGAACCAGATATCGCGCGCATTCCCATCATGATTGATAGCTCCAAATTTGAGATCATAGAGGCAGGATTAAAATGTGTGCAAGGAAAATGTATTGTGAACTCCATCTCTATGAAAGAAGGAGAAGAAAAATTCATAGAGCAAGCATTCATTTGTAAATCTTTTGGGGCAGCAGTCATTGTAATGGCATTTGATGAAGTAGGCCAAGCAGATACCAAGGATAGAAAAATAGAAATCTGTCATCGTGCATACAAAATATTAACCGAGCAAGTAGGTTTTGATCCACAGGATATTATTTTTGATCCTAACATTTTTGCGATTGCAACAGGTATAGAAGAACACAATAATTATGCAGTAGATTTTATTGAAGCCACCAGAGAAATCAAGCGATTGATGCCATTGGCAAAAGTTTCAGGCGGTGTATCAAATGTATCATTTTCATTTAGAGGCAACGACCATGTAAGAGAAGCCATCCATTCTGTATTCTTATTACACGCCATTAAAGCGGGTATGGATATGGGGATTGTAAACGCAGGACAGTTGGTAGTGTACGATGAAATAGAACCCACCCTAAGGGCTTTATGCGAAGACGTTATCTTGAATAGAAACAACGACAACAACGAAGCCACAGAAAAATTAATCCAACACGCAGAAACCGTTAAGGCCAAGGGAAAAGTAGAAATAAAAGATGAAGCCTGGAGAAAAGAACCTGTTGAAAAAAGATTAGCGCATTCATTAATCAATGGCATCACCGATTATATAGACGAAGACACAGAAGAAGCCAGACAAAAATATCCAAGACCATTGGATGTGATAGAAGGACCATTGATGGATGGGATGAATATCGTAGGCGATTTATTTGGAGCAGGAAAAATGTTTTTACCACAAGTGGTAAAGAGTGCCCGCGTAATGAAAAAAAGTGTGGCCATTTTAACGCCTTATATAGAGCAAGAAAAAGAAGATAGAAAACAAGCACACTTAGCGGCAGGAACAGTGAACGAAGAAACGGCAGGTGCAGCAAAAATATTATTGGCCACTGTTAAAGGAGACGTACACGATATTGGAAAAAATATTGTGGGTGTAGTATTAGGCTGTAATGGTTATGATATTGTAGACATGGGGGTAATGGTACCAGCAGATAAAATATTAGAAGCAGCAGAAAGAGAGAAAGCAGATATTATAGGATTGAGTGGATTGATTACGCCTTCCTTAGATGAAATGGTGCATATAGCCAAGGAAATGAAGCGCAGGAATATGAAGCAGCCTTTATTAATTGGAGGGGCTACTACTTCCAGAATGCATACTGCCGTAAAGATTGCACCAGAATACCAAAATGGCGTAGTGCATGTACTAGACGCATCCAGAAGTGTAACAGTTGCGGGCTCTTTATTGAATAAAGAACTAAAGACCCCATTCTTAGATGAATTAGTACAAGAGTACAGCAAACTAAAAGAAGGATTCGACAATAAGAAATCCGTAAAGCAATACCTGTCATATGCAGAGGCATTGAGAAATAAAGTGGCTATTGATTGGGACAGTTATACTCCCCCTACACCTAGCTTTACAGGCACCAAAGTATTTGAAAATTACGATTTGAATGAGTTAAGAACATTCATTGATTGGAAACCATTTTTCATTACTTGGGAAATGCATGGCAATTTTCCAGCCATCTTAACCGATGAAGTGGTGGGATCAGAAGCCACCAAATTGTACAATGATGCCAATGCTTTGTTGGATAAAATCATTGCAGAAAAATGGTTAACGGCAAAAGGTGTGATAGGATTTTGGGAAGCAGCCAGCAACCATGATGACGTAGAAGTAAGAACAGAAAATAACAAATTTCAATTGTGTTTTCATCGCCAACAAATCAAGAAAGCACCCGGACAACCCAATTTATCTTTGGCCGATTTTATCAGCCCAGCAACTGCCAATAAAAAAGATCATATTGGTGCATTTGCAGTTAGCATCCATGGCATAGAACCACATTTAGAAAGATTTGAAGCAGCACACGACGACTACAATAAAATTATGTTGCAAGCATTGGCCGATCGATTTGCAGAAGCATTTGCAGAAGCATTGCACTTGCATACGCGTAAAGAATATTGGGGCTATGATGCACAAGAACAATTAAGCCCAGAAGAATTAATTAAAGAACAATACAAGGGCATCCGCCCCGCACCAGGCTATCCAGCTTGTCCGGACCATACAGAGAAATACAAATTGTTCGATTTGTTGAATGCACAAGAAAATGCAGGAATCTCCTTAACAGAAAGCTTGGCAATGTATCCAGCATCATCAGTTTGTGGCTGGTATTTTTCGCATCCGCAGAGTCAGTATTTTGGAATTGGCAAAATTGAGCAAGACCAATTTAAAGACTATGCAGCCCGCAAAGGCATGGATGAAGCCACTGCGGAGAAATGGTTGAGGCCGATATTGTAGATTTATGTATATTTTTTTGCAAATAATCGGAATTTATCCGATTATTGTGTAATAATTTTACATAAATGGATTTTATTTATGCCCTTAAAGCATTTGAAGAAGAGCCAATCACCAGACAATTGGTATTGGACTTACTTAGGGAGTATAAGAGGCCCAATGATAAAATCAATGAATTGGTTAAGCAAAATGTATTGACCTCAATTAAAAGAGGGCTATATATGCCTGGGCCCAATAGTCATTTAAATCCACCAGATCCATTCTTAATCGCGAATCACTTATGGGGGCCGAGTTATATTTCACTAGAATCGGCCTTGTCTTATTGGGGAATGATTCCAGAACGAGTGTATGAAATCAGTTCTATTACCCTAAAGCCAACCAAAATATTTAAAACAACAATAGGGCGTTTTAATTATGTACATGCCAAAGCACCGTATTATACATTTGGCATTCAAAGCATCGCGCTTAGTGCTAAGCAAATGGTAATGATTGCATCCCCTGAAAAAGCATTGTTCGATAAAATCATCATGACTTCAGGTATTGTAATTAGGAGTACAAGCCAAGCAAGAGATTTACTGATAGAAGATTATAGAATGGAAGAAACCCTTCTAAAAAAATTAAACTTAGCAATGATGAAAAGTTGGATAGTTGACTCACCTAAGCGGAGCAGTTTAGCTATACTAATAAAAATGATCGAACAATTATGATTAAAGAGTGGCTAGAACAATACCAACCTAAAAACAGAATCGAAGCTGAATCTGCATTACGCGAGATAATGCAAGATGTTGCTTTGGCGGGATTAAACCGCAGTGGTTTTTTTGAGAAAGCTGCATTTTATGGCGGTACAGCTTTAAGAATTTTTCATGGATTAGATCGATATTCTGAAGATTTAGATTTTTCATTATTAGCAACAAACCAATCTTTTTCCTTGGAGCCATATTTTGAAGGAATGTTACAGGAATTTGAAGCAGTAGGTATGAAAGTGAGTGTGCAGGAAAAAGAACTGGTGCTTGAAAAGATGATTCCTCAACTTGGTTTAGACCTATCGCCAAGAATTAAAATCAAAATTGAAGTTGACACTAACCCACCCTTAGGATTTGAAACTGAAGAAAAACTTCTTTTACGTCCTTATTCATTTTACGTAAAATGCTTTACCCTTCCGCATTTATTTGCAGGAAAAATGCACGCATTATTGTTTAGACAATGGAAGCAAAGAGTGAAAGGAAGAGACTGGTACGATTTAGAATGGTATATTAAAAAAGGCGTGCCATTAAATCTTTCACATTTTGCATTAAGAGCGAATGATTCAGGAGATTGGGGAAACTCAAGTATTACAGAAAAAGAAATTAAAGAACTGCTGCTATCAAAAATCAACACTGTTTCATTTGAAGCCATAAAGGAAGACATTATTCGCTTTATACCAAACGATACAGCTCTTAAGATTTGGGGGCCAGATTATTTTAAAGAATTGGTGACTAAATTGAGGTTTAATTAATTTTTGTCGTTTATATTCGACATTTTAATAGTATATTTGTCGAATACAAACGACATTTATGGAAACCCTATTTAGTTTTCAGGCTGGCTTATTAAAAGGCATTCACAATAATTTTCGCAGGTACCTTCATGCCAATATTAATTGGAACCAACGAATGATTGGTATTAAAGGCCCAAGGGGTTCTGGCAAAACAACCTTATTACTACAATATTTAAAATTTGATTTAAAACAACCAGCAAATGCGCTGTATGTAACAGCAGATCATACATGGTTTTATAATCACTCTT
Source organism: Sediminibacterium sp. C3 (assembly GCF_000508085.1). GTDB lineage: Bacteria > Bacteroidota > Bacteroidia > Chitinophagales > Chitinophagaceae > Sediminibacterium. The sequence continues at coordinate 204,320 of NZ_KI669560.1, forward strand.
TACTAGAAACTGCAGAAGATTGGTATAAAATGGGAGGGCGTATTTTAATAATTGACGAAGTTCATAAGTATCCGAATTGGTCAAGAGAATTAAAAAATATTTACGATGGGTTTGCCGATTTAAAAATAATATTCTCCGCCTCAAGTGCACTAGATATATATAGAGGAGAAGCCGATTTAAGCAGAAGAGTGATTCACTATACCTTAGCAGGATTATCATTTAGAGAGTTCATAGAATTTTCAACACAACAAAATTAAAAGCTTATTCGTTTAAAGACTTACTAAAAAATCATCACCAAATAGCAGCTAAAATAACAGAAGACCTACACCCCCTCCCGCTATTCAAAAAATATTTACAGTATGGTTATTTGCCCATTACAGCGGAAGGTGAAAAAGAATATCCTATAAAGCTGAATCAAATCATCAATGCAGTAATTGAAACAGATTTAGCATTTATTGCATCTTATGGACCAGGCACTGCGCTAAAAGTGAAAAAATTAATTGCTGTAATTGCAGAGTCGGTTCCATTCAAACCAAATATTAGTGCATTAGCGCAAAAATTAGACATAAGTAGAGACAGTCTTTATACTTATATATCTCAGCTAACACAGGCAAGAATAATCAACACCTTACAAGCCTCGGGGAAAGGAATTTCAACTTTGCAAAAACCGGAAAAAATCTATTTAGAGAATACGAATCTATCATACGCATTAACCAGTTCCCCAGATATAGGTAATTTAAGGGAGACATTTCTCTTTAATCAATTGCAAAATGCTGGTTTGGTTGTATCTGCGCCTAAAGAAGGTGATTTCTTGACAGAAGGCTATCATATAGAAGTAGGCGGAAAAAATAAAACGGCTAAACAAGTGAAAGCAACTGAAAAACACATCATTGTAGCAGATGAAATTGAAATAGGAATTGGAACCAAAATACCGTTATGGCTATTTGGGTTTATGTATTAAAACTATGGTTTTAGTCTCATTTTAGTCAACAAAGGAATGAGTTGCTTATCACCAGGACTTGGTGCATACAATTGTTCAATAGTAAAGTCTTTATTAATTAAAATCATCCTTGGCACAGAAAGTAAGTTGTAATTAGAAAGTTTGTTTCGGTCAACAATAAACTCATCTTTGGATACACCCTGCTTAATCAAATACTTTTTCCATGCATCAAGGTTGTCATCAATGGAAACGGATAAAAATACTATGGAATCATCATTTTTAAATAGTTGTTTTAATAATTCCATTTTGGGTTTATCGGTTAAACATGGCCCACACCAAGTTGCCCAAAACTCTAAGTAAATTACTTTGTTTTTAAAGTTGGAAAGTGGAATAGTTTGATTATCCGTATTTATCAATAGAATATCAATTGCTGGGTCGCCCTGATTTAATTGAGTTAACTGAGCTATGGTAGATAAAATGGCATTTTTATACACACCTGAATTAATTGAATCAATTCCTTTATTTAAAGCTATTAGGTCATTTTTATTATTCAACGTAATAGCTTTCTGCTTAATAGCACTTGCCTTAAACCAATCATTTATTTTCTGTGGTATCGAAAAAGTTGAAGGTTGATTTTGGAGGATTGTTTTTAATATATCTCGATAAACCACTAATTTCAAATTAATAGGATCAACTAAACCTTTTGAAAGTTTTGCAATGATTGGCCTAGTTAAAGAATCACTTTGTTGCTGAATAATTAAAGCACTATCTTTTGAAATCTTATGAACCCAACTATAATAAGTAGGTAAACTCATAAAGCTATTGATAATATCCGCTTTAATCCTAATGGATTCTAATTGGTAAAATTCAGGTGAAACAATTCTTTGAATACTATCCAATTGCCGGCTTCTTTCTTTACTTTTAATGAGAATATAATCAATTGTTTTTGCGATAGAGGATTGGATACCCGTTTCGCCATCTAAAAAAGATCCCGCCTTCGGAAATGGTGTAAGCTTCAAATAAGTATTTTCAATTTGACGAGAACCGCTAAAAATAGCTTTAGTGGGATTTTTCCAATCAATGGACGCTTTAATATCATCACCCGGTGATATATATATAATATTTCGACCTATACGATAATAGCCAGGTATTCCTATTTTAAATTGAATTGAAAAGTTTTGGTTTGAATCAGGAACAAAAATTCGTTCGCTAGAGGATAAGCTAATGTCCTTAAACTCAGTCATATCTTCCACTTCAACAGAATTGTTAAAATTAATGGCTTTACCAGAAATTTTAATAGTTTTTACGGCTTGTGCATAAGTAAACTTAATAAATAGAAATAAGCTAAATAGAATAATGATATTCTTCATAAAAAAGTTTAAAACATAGAATCAAATGTCTATTTGATTCTATGCCATTAAAATTGGCAGAGTCAAAATAATTCCAAAACCTATGCAAAATCTTTTTGAAACTCAAACGAAGACAAACCGCATACGCCAACAAAAAATCCGCACTTTTCGCAGCGAAGTATCTTGGGTAATGCAAGCGGGAAGGATGGCCGGAGGCAAACCAAGCTAACTTTAGATTTAAAAAAGCATCAAACGCTTAATTGATTAAGTTTTTTTGGATGATGTTGCGGTATTTATTCATGGTCGTTTCATCGAATCCTGAAAATTTTTCAAGGATTTCCCCACGTGAATTCAAAAATAAGGTAGCGGGGATTGAACCATTGTGTTTGAAAATTTCACGGGTGTACTCACTCAAATTTTCAGGTAATACCCATTGATCCCAAGACATTTTTTCTTCAAGTAGCGCCTTTCGCCATGCTGAAGAATCACGATCTAGAGAAATTGATACCATCTTTAGCCCAGAATTAACAGGAAATGCTTCATGCAGTTGCTTTAAGAAAGGTATCTCTTTTCTGCATGGTCCGCACCAACTTGCCCATAAAATAACCATTGTAAGTTTTGATTGACTGAAATGAAGCTTTTTCATTTTCCTATCGCTGCTCATAAATGAAACATTGGTTAAACTTTTTCCGTTTCGCAATTCAAGGCTTTTTTTCAATTGTGATACCAATCCATGAGTCTGCACCTCTTTGTCAAAAAGTCTAATCAAAGTATTAATCTGTTCTTTTGTAAAATTTCCTCGGTTATTGTAAACTTCATTTAGAAGATAATATGAAAAATTATACTTTGAGATTGTATCTGTGATTTCTTGAAACAATTCATCAGACACTTCTTTACTATTTGGCAAACTCACATTAAACATTACATCCGTTTGTTTTCCTGCTACAATCATAGTATCAGGATAAACCAATTTTATTTTGCTTGGCAGCTCCATATTCTTAGGTTCAAAAATTTGTATTTTTCCAGTTACTAATACAGAATCTGCTGGCATAAAATTTTCCGAAAAATACTTTCCGCTATTATAGGTTTTGTTCGTTTTGAAATGAAAGAGTATTTTATTGCCTTCTTTGTCAACTACATTAAAGCTGTAAAAACTTAATGGGTCTTCAACTGATTTTTTAAATAAAAATTTTTCCATCTACTAAAATAGTTGAATCTACATTAGTTCTCGTAAATGTCTGTACATTTTGTTGCACCAAATAAATTGTACCATTTGGACAATTCTTTAAATCGCCAATAATTGTCATTTGGCGGTTTATTATTTTTTTAGAATTGCAATGCAAGGTTACTAAAATCAAAAATGAGAGTAAAATGACCTTTGTAATTTTCATTAAAAATAAATTAAGGTATAAAATGATTATAAATAAAGGTCATAATTAATTGTTAGATAAGTGTAATGTAAGTATCGGCTAAACAAGAATTATTTAAATTTTTTATCAGGGCCTCCATTAATGATATATTTCCCTGTGTTCCTTCATAACGCATTAGTATAGTACCATCTTTCCCAATAAGTAGTTTGGCTGGAATTGGTTGAATACTATATAGTTTACCAAAATCATATACGGTTCCTGCACCTTGTAAAATATGCCTCCAAGCTCCAGTTTTGTCATCTTGAATAGCTTTTTTCCATGCTTCCTTTCTTTCATCATCATTGGCTATGCTTATAATTTCAAGACCTTTTGATTTAAATTTTGTATGCAACTCTATTAAAAAGGGAGATTCATCTCTGCATGGTTTACACCAAGTAGCCCAAAAGTCTAACAAAACATAATTTTTATCTTTAAACTGCTCTAAAGAGATAAAATCGCCGTTGATATCAATGGTATTGAAATTCTTTGCTTTTGACCCTGGACTACCTCCTTGAATCGCTCTTATATTGCCTGCGATTCTTTGACCATAATAACTATTTTGAATTTCAATAGAATATGAATTAAATGTTTTTATTACAGTGTCAAGTGGAAGTCGGTGAAGGAGGATTTGCAAATAAAAAGCACTATAATAGGAGTTAATATTTTTATGGACATAATTTTCAGTTCGTATATTAATATCACGATAAAAAGGGTCTAATTGCAGTCTAATTTTTCTTGAACTATCCTTAAATTGAATTTTTGTTGGATCATATTTATATGCCAAATCAAAATAAAAAATGCGTTTATCCAAAGAATCTACTATTTTCTTATGTTGGTAGGTATTATTAAGCGAATCAATTTGATTTTGCGTATTAGAGCCCCTAAGTTTTAAATCTTTAAATTTATCTTTTTCCAAAACAAGGTTCATAATACCCGGTTCTATGAAAATGGAACTATAATTAATGTCACTGGTATTTTTGAAAGCCCTATCACCATAAATATCTGCATTTATAGGATGTGGGATATACCCTTTGAAAATAAAAGACTTGTTAATAACCTCAGCACTGTCTGTTATATATTCGCCCTCATAATTTATATATTCTAATTTAATAAAACCTGAAGATTGATTTTTTATTTTACCGTATATAGTAAATGGCTTTGGGGAGAATTGAGCTACTAAGTAAGAAGTGAATAATACAAATAAAAAAGAAAGAAGTGCTTTCATCTGATACATTTTAACTGAGATTTATTCAATACGATACCTATTCGATGGTTTAAGAGGGCAGTTTATTTTATAGTATTGGTGAATAAGCTAAGGCTTATTTGAAATTCTTTTTTTTTAGTTTCTTCAAGACTTGCATTAAACTATGTTAAGATGCAATAATGGGAGAATTCCATAAAATTAATTTGTACTCAAATGAATATTGGGAGATTTAATCTTATTTCGTTTTAAGTACTTTATTTTATTCTTGTTTATATAAAACGAGTCAATTTGAGTTGATTTCTGAGGAAAGTCAATGTGTTTAACATAAGTGGAGTCAGGATGTAAAGCAATAAATCTTTCGTATAAATTGATTCTTTTTTTCAATTCTCGAAAGGAAACAGTGTCAAGAAATTGATCTTTCCTTAGTATGGCATTTAATTTAGCAGCTTCTCCTGAAAATATAATTGTACGATTATTATTGTAATCAGTAAAAACTCGTTCACCTCTTTTATTGATATAGTCTTTTTTGTATTGGATTGAACGGCAACTAAAAAAGAAGAGAAGCAATAGAAAAAGTATAAGTCTCATATTCATTATCTTAAGTGGTAGTGGTATATTCTAACGCTCCTGACAAACAAAATGATAATTAAATTATAAATCCAAATCATGGTACTTAAAATCTAAATACTTTACGAAGCTGTTCAGTTAATTGAGTGTCATCGTCATTTTCCTGTCGAAAAATTATGATTCCATTTGTATCAATGAGAATCTTAGTTGGCAAGACAGATATTGCATATTCTTTATTCACATTAAATTGATTGATATTACCTTTTTGAAACTCACCAATATCTAAATTATCACGTATGTGATAAAAAAGGCTAGTTTTATCTTTTTCGATAGCCTTTTTCCAATCTTCACTATTTCTATCAGAACTTATACAAATTACTTCTAGGCCCTTATCCTGATATTTTTTATATAACTCAATTAAATAAGGGCTACCCTTTCTACAAGGCAAACACCAACTTGCCCAAAAATCTAATAGTATATATTTCTTGCCAATTAATTTTGAAACATCTAAGAGTCGGCCATTAATATCGTTTATTGAGAAGACTTTAGCCTTACTCCCAACTCCGGCACCTAATTTAAGGACAATCTGTTGACGAACTAAATCACCAAAAACAGATTGTTGAATTTTAAAACTGAAATTATCATAAAATTTTGCAAGCGAGTCAACAGAAAGTGATGAAAAATAATAACGCAATAAGTATGCACTTAAATAAGAGTCTCGATTCTTTTCAATATAATCAAAATCGATTATTTTAATTTTGTCTCTGTACGGAATAAGCTTATCAAACGCATTCTTAGCTAATTCTTGTAGCACAATATTCTCTTTTGATTTATTTAGCAGTTCAATAGCATTACTATATTCGGTTTCAAGTAATTTGATTCCCATATTATCGTATATACTATCCTTAAACTTTTGAAGTCTAGACATTTCATTTTGAACACTAGATCCGCTTATTGTCGCCTTCTTAAAGTTATCAACCAATAGGGATATATTCATCATAGATGGCTCAATAAAAAAATCAGTTGTGTTCGGGTCATTGATAGATTTAGATTTTATATTGCCGTCTAGATAGGCATTCGTGGGTTCTTTGATTTTGCCAGTAAATAAAAACCTCCCCTTATTTAGTTTACAAGTATCATGAATGAATTTTCCTTCAAAATTTAAATAACTCAGTACAACAATCCCATTTTCTTGTCCTTTTAGATATCCAACTATTTTAAAACGGGAACCATCAACCTTTTTTTGACCAAAAGCTATTGAGTAAATTAACAGAAAACAAAAAAGAAATTTTTTTTTCATAATATAAAATCTAAAAAGAAAAAGAGCTGCACAAATGGTGCAGCTCAAAAATTATAGTTTAAGGCATACACAATGTACCAGTGTTGGTTCCGTTTCTCTCACACTTATTAGAACAACATGCAGAATTTGCGGAACAATCAAGTGTATAGTCAGTTAAACAAGGGGCGCCATTGGAGCCATCTGTTATTTCTCCACCGACAACTAATTTGGCTTCTTTTCTTGATAAAACTGAACCTAGTTTTTCGAATTTCTGTTTCATTTTTGAATAATTTTAAGTAACTAAATTCCTGCAGCTTTAAGCATCAGCAGATTGTTGGCTCGCCAAACCACTTATTCATAATTAAGTGTAGTACCATTTGACTGTTCTTTTCGGGTACTAATCGAAAAGAAATATGATAATTCTTCCTCTTGAAAGAAAATAATTAAAAGTATTTTATGTATTTTTTGAGTGCAGTAAACTTCAAGTATTATATTTAATTAAAAAAATATAACCGGGGGGTATTTTTACCCCCCAAAACTATCTTGCAAACAATCCCCTCCATTGATACAATAACCGATCGGCTAAACTAGCTTCCGCTGTAATGACATCTGCAGTTCCAGTCAAACTATTACTAAAATGAATGGTCTTTTGATAATTCGTTTGTAAGCCGTTATTGAGTTTAACCTTTATCAAAAAACTGGTGTCTTTATAGGGTACTTGTGGAATATTCATTATGGTGCCATTTAACACACCAAATTCATTTCGTTGATAACTATTAAGTGCAATATTCACCTGTTGACCTTGCTTTAATTTTCCAAAATTTTGTTGAGATGCAATCAGCTCTGCAAAATAGGTGGGTTGCTTTGGAATAATATAAAAGAGCTCTTGTCCCGTTTTGATCCAACTATTCTCTTGAAAGTAACTGGCAAACTGCAAAGTACCTGTTTCACTAGCAACTAATATGTATCGATTTGCCCATTCGGCCAACGCACTTTTGGTATTAAAGAGAGCTGCAATAAAATTTTGTTGGATATCCGCATTTAGCTTATGAATTTCCAATAATTCTTTTTGCTTGGCAACAATATTTGCGGACTGAGTAATATCCGCAGCATCAACTTGAACTAATTGTTGTTTCTTAGATAATACGGTTGATTTATCCTTAATTAAATCAAGAGGTGCAATCACTTTTTCATTAGCCATTTTTTCATTAATGGCCAATAATCCTTGTTGCATTGCTAAATCTTGAAGAATCAATTGTTTTTGATTATTCGCATTCTCCTTAGACTGATTAATCAGCCTAATATCTTGAGCAATGGCATCACGCTTTTGGTTAAAGTACCCTTTAGTCTTTGCCCAAGAGAGCTGATAGATTTGTTGGGCAATATCTTGATAATTTTTTTGTAAATCTCCCAATTGATTGAGTGTTTCTAACTGGCTAATCGCATTCCAATTATTTTGTTTTAAGTGAAGTTCTGTCTGTTCAAGCCATTTTTTAAGTAACATTATTTGTTTATAATCAGCATTGCTTTGCAAAACAGCTAAAACATCACCAGCAATTACTTTTTTATTTTCAAGTGCATATAAATAAACAATTCGTCCTTCAGATTTACTTATAATTTGCTTGGGTAAATTATCCCCAACAATCTTTACTGGTGCTTTAACGATATCTGGGTATTGAATAAAAAAAGTTAACGTAAATAACAAACCAATAATGACAAAAAACATTGCAATGCCATTTCGAACTATCCATACAGGTTTACTGCTAATGATTTCACGAACCTCATGGCTATAAATACGATCTGCCTCATCTAAGCTTTCAATATTAGCCGCTTCAAGCATTGCATCTAAACTATATGATTCTTCTTGTTGAGGCATAATTCGTCTTTAATCACCTAATTCTAATTGATTTTTAACCAAAGTAAAATATTCACCCTTCATTGCTGTTAATTCAGCATGTGTACCTTGCTCGGTAATCACCCCATTGTGTAATACCACTATTTGGTCAGCATTACGAACAGTGCTTAAGCGGTGTGCTACCACTACAACTGTTTTACCTTCGAAAAACAGGTTTAAGTTTTTTAAAATAGTACTTTCATTATTGGAATCTAATGCGTTGGTAGCTTCATCTAATAAAATTAAATCCGGGTTTTTGTAAACAGCTCTAGCAATTAAGATCCTTTGTCTTTGCCCAGCACTTACCCCCGTGCCTTCTGCACCAATTTTGGTATTATAGCCCAATGGCAAACTTTCGATAAACGAAGTGATATTGGCAATTTTTGCAGCATATCTTAACCTTGCCTTATCGGGATAATCTTCCCCAACAGCTATGTTTTTAGCAATACTATCAGAAAAAATAAAGCTGTCTTGCATTACTACACCACACTGTTTACGCCAAGCACGATGGCTAATATTTGACAAGTTTAAACCTGATGATTCTGCTTGATCACCAATATATATATCCCCAGACTTCGCCTCATAAAATTTAAGCAATAACTTTAGTAAGGTGGTTTTACCACTACCACTGGACCCTACAATTGCTGTTACTTTTCCTTGCGGTATTTGCATGGAAATATTTTTAAGCACAGGCTCATTACCAGCGCCTGGATAGGTAAAGCTGATATTATGAAGGTGTATAGATCGGTTTTGAGGCAACTCTGTAACCAAGGCTGAAGAAGCATCACTTTTCAAATTTACTGGTTCTTCATCAGCCAACTGATGAATTTCATTCAATCTTTCCAAACTTATTTTAGCCAATTGCCAATTTTGAACGAAACCAATCATTTGCTCAATTGGAGAGTTTAATTGCCCAATAATATATTGAATCGCAAGCATTGCACCAAGGGTAATTTGCCCTTGAATCACTGCTGTTGCTGCTACAAATGTGATGAATATATTTTTGCCCTCGTTAATAAAGAAAGCACCCGCTTGTTGCCATTGATTCAGTGCAAGCCCTTTCATTCCTACCCTAAATAGTGATGCTTGCAAGTGTTCCCATTGCCATCGTTGTTGCTTTTCACTACCATGCAACTTAATCTCCTGCATACCTTGTACCAATTGAATTGTACTGCTCTGTTCTGAAGCAGCAATATCAAACTGCTGGTAATCAAGCTCTTTTCTTTTCTTTAAAAAGATTAAAATCCATAAAATATAAAGTACACTGGCTGCAGTAAAAACACCAAAAATGAGTACACTATAATTAAGCAACACAATAGAAAAAATCAACAAATTGAATAGAGAAAACAAAGTACTAAGTGAAGTACCAGTCAAGAAATTTTGAATCCGTTTATGGTCATTCATTCTTTGAAGAATATCCCCAGTTTTTTTACTATCAAAATAAGCCAATGGCAACTTCATCAGCTTTATCAAAAAACCCGTAAGAATAGAGATATTGATCCGACTACTGATATGGTATAGAATCCAACTGCGAATAAATTCTACACCCAAACGCCCAATAAACAAAGCCAGTTGAGCTAATAAAACAATATATACAAATTGAATATTTTGAGTGTTGATACCTACATCAACAACACTTTGTGTGAGAAAAGGAAATACCAATTGCAATAAACTACCCAGCATGACCCCTAAGAAAAGTTGGAATACCAGTTTTTTATGTGGCTTTATATAACCCCATAGTTGGTTAGCATGGTTGTTTGTTAACTCTTTAAAATCATGCCCGTAATTGGCATTATAAAAGTTTTGACCAGGTTCTAGAATTAAGGCAATACCTGTAGAATCTCCATCCTCATTTTTATCACTTATCCATTTTTGTAAGAACAGCTCTTTGCTGATGGTAATAATCCCTTTTGCTGGATCAGCTATTGTGATGTTTTTTGGCTTTGAAAAAAAAGCCCTCTTTTGTGGTGGTAAAACAATGAAATGGTTTTGCCCCCAATGCAGTATTGCGGGTTTTGGCGCTTCTTCAATTAATTTTTCAAAATTCAACTTTAACCCAGATGTTTGAAAACCTATCTTTTCGGCGGCATCACTAATACCTAATAAATTAACCCCCTCCTTACCTATCTCTGTTAACTCCCTTAATTTTTCTAATGCAAACACACGACCATAGTACCTACTTATCATATACAAACAAGTAGGACCGCAATCCATTTGGTTTTGTTGAAGCTGGAAAAAGATGTTTGGTTTAATTAGCTATAATTTAGAAATAAAAACTACTATTTAAGCAACTTGATTTGCTATATTAACTGATTAAGGTTTCGAGGTCTTTCAGCCCAAAAGTGTCTAATTTTCGAAGTATCTTTTTTTTGCAAAAGTTTAATAGTTCCTAAATTTATGCATCAAGTAAAAGCTAATAATTAGCTTTATTGGGATAAATATTTTTCAATAGAAAGTTTTCCAATAATCTTGGTTCAATATTCTTAAATAATATTTTTCCGTTAATGTCTAAAAGAAAATTTGTAGGGAATGACTTTATTGAATATTTTGAAGACTGTATATGATTTTTGTCCCAATATTGTGGCCAAGGAAGTTCATATTTATTAATTGCATTTAACCATTTAGCTTTATCAATTTCGTCATCTATTGAAATTCCTAAAATATCAAAATCAATTGAACTAAATTTTGTATATATTTTTTTAAAGTCACTAAATTGACGAATGCAAGGACCACAATTATGAAACCAGAAATCAATTAATGTGTATTTTCTTTTCCCAGATAATTCTAGAGTTGATTTAACATCATTAGAATCAACTACATAGAAAGTAGGAAAAAAAGACCCTTGAATTGTGTTTCGAGACATAGAAATTTGATCTTCCAAATATAATCCCACAGGGGTTCTTCTTAAGGTAATATCGAAAAGATTAAATGCAGAATCAAATATTTTTGAATAACCTCTGCTTTCAAAAGCATGGTACATTGACCAAAAAACTGCATAAGATTTGGGATTATGATATATATAGTTCAAACTTAATGAATTCTTTTTTCTTGCAATTGCTTTCTTTTAGATTCAATACTATCATTAGAATTTT
>NZ_KI669560.1:216218-1074443 GCF_000508085.1 Sediminibacterium sp. C3
GAAAAAAACTATCAATCTTTAATTCGATAGATTGTGTGTCAGGATCAATAAAGAAAAGGTCACTTCGTCTTTGCCCAATTAAATAAACATAAGCTGCAAATGGATATGGAGTTAACCCATTAAAAGTAAATTTTCCATTGTCTAAAATAACAGAATCTTCAAATACTTTAAAATTTGTATCATGCTGTGAATATAAGAGTTTAACAGACCCATTATTTAGCCCATGAATTACTCCATTTATTTTGAAAGGCTTTGTCTGTGATATAACTCTATTACACAAAAGAAAACAAAAAAAGTATAAAGCAATTTTCATAAATGATAGATTAAAAGGGAATATTAACTCTTTATTATTTTGATTAAAATAAATTGAGTCTACTATTCGTAATGAGTTTAAAAACTTATACTAGAAAATAAATTACTCGGTAAAAAATAATAGCTATTGAATCATTTCTGATACAATAGCCATATCATTATGTACTTTTAGCAAAGTGGGTGAGAGCAATCACTACAAAAATTGGCAGTACCTCCTTTTTCGCATTTACAATAACCTGTACCACAAGTATCCCCCACAGTAGTACAAACTGCTAAACTACAACCTCCTTCTTCTACACTACCCCCTTTTAATTTAAGCATTTGTTCTTTGCTAAGACTTTGGAAATTTTTTAAATTAATTTTACTTTGTTTCATTTTAAAAGTTTTATTTGATTTTAAATTTTACCTACTCTTTTAAAGGTTTTCGGTATTACCCTTCTTTGGCCAAAAGAAACTATAATATTTTTATTAAATCTTCGATAACATACCCTTCAGGGAGCCTATGCTGATTAAAGAAATAGGTCGGTGTATGCGTAACGTCAGCATCAATACACCAATTTTTCATTGCAATAATATTAGAATTTATAACCTCCAATGAATGTTCATTTCCCTGCAAATCATTTATTAATGGAAATTGGGCAATAAAATGTACAAGAGATTTTTTTGACATTCCATACCACACTCTTAATGCTTGTTCAGTTTTTAATTTATCACCTTCACTTGCGAGTGATAATAAATGAGTTATAATTGATCGTGATCTATCATCTGCATCATTAAACTTAAATAAAATTTTAACTTTTAAATTACTATTAGTTCTTAAAAGATTTTCAAGTTTATTGTGTGCTTTTGAACAGGGTCCGCAGTATGGGTTACAAACTTTAATAATCGTATTTGTCGCTTCTGAATTTCCCATTGTGATTCCAATATCTTGCCAATTATTAGGCACATTACTATTCTGCTTTAAAAGACTAAAAAAAACATCCTTATTAAAATGAATACGATTATATGCAGATTTATAAATGCCATAATTTTTCGAATTATATAAAATTGGTTTTAGTAAGCACCAAAAAAAGATTGAAAAAAGAATACAACTTAAAAATAAATTTATATCAGCTGAAGTTAAATTAGCAACTTGAAAATCACTCCAAAAATTAATTAAACCCCATATGAATTCCAAAATCAATACCAATTGAATCATTAAACATAAAGGGCACCATTGCCGAACAATTTTCCATTGATAATAAATACTAAAAACTGTATAAGGAACTACCATACTATTAAATATTGCTAAATATTGAATCTTTATATCAAAAGATATTTTTGGAAGAATTAAAAAAGCTAATGAAGAAAAAAATAAATTGCTCCAATTTCACTCCATGAGATACCAAATATTTTTGAGCCTTTACTATTTAAAACTGAATCACAATTAAATTGTTTTTCACCTAAACAAATATTTTTAATAAAATCATTGTTCTTATCTAAATCAAATAAGATAAGTAAGATTGAAACAAATAATCCTAGTGATTTTATTATAGCTATTGAACTAAATGAATAAATATTCTCAGTAGTAATTTGAAAAGAAAAAGATAATAACAACAATAAAAATCCTATTACTTGCAATAATCTTTTTCGATTTAATATTTTTTTTCTTCTTGTTTTTTTATTTCATAATTTATGTCTCCACTGTTACTATTTGGCCTTACAACTAAAATAATACCTAGATAATTCTGCAAAAACTCTTTCTGGGAGATAGTATAATTATTCTTGCTGTTATAAAAAATTGAAATCGCATCACTTGTTATTTTAGTAACTAAAACAAAATCCTTTCCGACTTTTGGTACTTTTACATAGGCTATAAATGGTGGATCTAATTCAGTAAACTTTTCTTTGGGTACCTCATAAGCATCATTCTCAATTTTAAGAGTTGAAAATGTATCACTTAAGCTGTATAAGGAGGGGAAATATGGATTATCTTGAATTGAATCAAAAAATGTGGTTTTTGTTACCTTTATGTTATACAATTCTATTAATTTAAATGCTACTTCTTTTAGTCTTGTATTGTATGATTGATACATATTTATTTTGTTTCAAAAATTAGTTTTAAATGACTTTCAAAGATTTTCTATTAATTGAGTATAACCTATTAAATATGAAAAGTCATTATAAACATCCCTATAAAATTTAACCTATCCAATTAATACCGGGGGGTAATTTTACCCCCCGCGCATTATTGAAAGCTATTTTCATACGTAAAAATCAACCAAGGGGGTAAAAATACCCCCCAGATCTATTGAATTATTTTCTTACAAAGTCATTACATACAATGGAAACGTATAAATCTTACCCACTAAAAGAAGGACTTCGTATTAATATAATGACATACAATTGTTGATTTTCAAAAGTTGATGTTTTTTTGCTATCAAAATAAGCCAATGGCAACTTCATCAGCTTTATCAAAAAACCCGTAAGAATAGAGATATTGATCCGACTACTGATATGGTATAGAATCCAACTGCGAATAAATTCTACACCCAAACGCCCAATAAACAAAGCCAGTTGAGCTAATAAAACAATATATACAAATTGAATATTTTGAGTGTTGATACCTACATCAACAACACTTTGTGTGAGAAAAGGAAATACCAATTGCAATAAACTACCCAGCATGACCCCTAAGAAAAGTTGGAATACCAGTTTTTTATGTGGCTTTATATAACCCCAAAGTTGGTTAGCATGGTTGTTTGTTAACTCTTTAAAATCATGCCCGTAATTGGCATTATAAAAGTTTTGACCAGGTTCTAGAATTAAGGCAATACCTGTAGAATCTCCATCCTCATTTTTATCACTTATCCATTTTTGTAAGAACAGCTCTTTGCTGATGGTAATAATCCCTTTTGCTGGATCAGCTATTGTGATGTTTTTTGGCTTTGAAAAAAAAGCCCTCTTTTGTGGTGGTAAAACAATGAAATGGTTTTGCCACCAATGCAGTATTGCGGGTTTTGGCGCTTCTTCAATTAATTTTTCAAAATTCAACTTTAACCCAGATGTTTGAAAACCAATCTTTTCAGCAGCATCACTAATACCTAATAAATTAACTCCCTCCTTACCTATCTCTGTTAACTCCCTTAACTTCTCTAAAGCAAATACACGACCATAGTACCTACTTATCATATACAAACAAGTAGGACCGCAGTCCATTTAGTCTTTTTGGAGTTGTAGAAGAAAAAGGGAGCGCAATAGTAATATGATTTAAAAAAAATTCAGCCTGATTAATACTAAATGAATTGACTAAGAAGGGAGAAATAAATGTGTCATTTAACCTAAGTATTAACCAAAAACTCTAGATTCTAACCAGAAGGACTTTGTTATTAATATTACTTCCTATTATTTAAGATTATTATCAATGATTTTTTTGATTTCCTTATATGTTAAATCAAAGCCCAAAATTTTCCCATCCCTATTAATAAGGATGTTTGATGGCACTGCAGTTATATCATAATAGGAAGAAAGCGTACCATTTTTATATTTCGTGTCAATTAACTGTAACCATTTTATCTTATCCTTTACTACAGCTGCTCTCCAATATTCTAGATTATCATCAAAGGAAATACCAATAATATCAAATTGAGATCTTTTATAAGAATTAAATAATTTGACCACTTCTGGATGCTTTTCCCTACATGGAGCGCACCAGGAAGCCCAGAAATTTATTAAAACAATTTTACCAGCATATATTGAAGTTTCAATCTTTTTTCCAAATTTATCTGGAAGACTAACATGGTGAAATTGCTCTCCTATCAATCTATTTTTTAAGCGCAATAGCGATATTATTGATCGATTTAGCTTTTGTCCTTCATAAGATGATAAAAGACTAGTATCAAAATTTGATTTTAGAAGGTTAATTTGATTTAAAGAAAGAATTTTATTTGTTGCCAAAAAGTATAGTGCAAGTTTGTTTTTAGGATTTTTTGTGATAAAACTATCTAATAAATTATAATGCAAATTTCTTTTTTCTATAGTAGAAATATTAAGTGTTTCTACTTTCGCTAAGGATTTTTCGAATAACTGCCTATTGACTTCGATAACTGATCCCTTAATACTGTCAAGTTCAAAATATGTACGTTTTGTTTTATTCTCACTATTGGTTTCAATTTTACTATTCAAGTAAATTAATGTAGTTGGATTATCGATATAAAATTCAACTATATTAGTATTTTCGCTAAAATGTAACCTACATAATATTGGAAGTTTTGTTTTTAGATTAAACTGGAAGTGCCCATTAGCAATTACTGAACTTAGACTATCTTTAGCATTTATATTTCCATCAAAAAATAAAAATATTTTATCAGGGTATGTGCCATTAATTTTACCACTTATCGAAATATCTGTGGTTTGTGAGTACAATGAAAAATTGGTAAACAAAACTATTAAAAAAGCAATAATGAAATTCATGAAATTTTATTTAAAATCAAAAATGATATAAGTATTCTTCACTTATATCATTTTTGATTATGAAAATTCTTATAAATCAACCCCTAACACTTCTCGCATTTACAATCAGACCTCAATGGACTAGGGCAACCGAATCCCCATTCTTTTGCTCCTGCAGTACATTCATAGCATTGTGTTGTTTCATCTTCAATATTCCCACCTAAAATTTTCTTCTGAGCATTCTTAGGTAAAAGGAAGCCTAAATTTTCGACTTTCTGTTTCATAAATTAAATTTTATGCTATTTTTATTTTATAAATAGCGGTTACATAAAGAGTTTCTGCAGCTTTAAGCATCAGCAGATTATTGGCTTGCCAAACCACTCATTCGCGATTAAGTGTAGTACCATTTGGCTTTTCTTTTCGGGTACTAATCGAAAAGAAATATGTTTATTCTTTCTCATGAAAGAAAATAATTAATGTCCTTTATTTGATATCCTTTTGGTAATAAAAAACCATCAATAAAAATAGTTGGAGTGTATTCAATTTTCACTTTTTCACACCAATCTTTCATTTGATTGATTTTGTCTGTCTGTTTATCTAGTTCTCCATTCATTGGGTATTTGTTGGCAAAAACATCATAATTCTTTTCTTTAGCCAAATACCAATCGTCAAGTGCTGTTTTAGTAAGATTTTCATCTCCTTTTTCAGATATAGCTAATAAATGTTTAACAGGTTTTGTACCTCTATCATTCTCCTGGTTAGTTGCTATAAAAATAATTCTTGCCTTTACATCTGAGTTATGTTCAATGATTTTCTCTATCTCGGGATGAGCTGTTGAACAAGGGCCACAATAAGGGTTGCAAACTTTGATAATCGTATGTTTTGCATTGGGGTTACCAATTGTTATACCTAATTCACTCGTAGAATGTTCTAAAATAGATGGCTGAGTTTTAAGCAACGACCAAAATACTTTATCGTTATACTTTAGCATTGAGTAACTTCTCTTTTCGTACTTTGCTAACTGCAAACTTTTCAACAAAGGCTTTAATAAAAACCAAGATATTGAAGGAATTAACAAAGAGTAGAATGCAAAAATGAGATTGTTTGCAAATACTGCTGTTGTTTCAGAAAAGGATAAACTATTATTTGCTATAACCAATATTCCTTCAGCCAATAAAACCGCCTGCACTATTAAGCAGAGTACACACCACTGCTTGGCTACATTCCATTGGTAATAAATAGAGAAAATGATATAGGGTAGGGCTAATAAGGAGAATAGACTTAAAACAGGCAATGCCGTATTAATATCAGCGGGCACTGAGAATAGTAATGACCCTGCAAAATATACAAAGCCAACTTCACTCCAGGTTACCTTGCCTCCTAGCGTTGCAGCTTTGGTATTTAAGACAGCACTACAATTGGCTTTCTGTATGCCTGAACAGATTTGTTTCAATAAAGGGTTGCCTTTATCTATATCATACCATAGTAATAAAACAGATGCAATTAATCCAATTAACTTAACTAATAAATATAACGTGGGTATAAGGGTTATCGAACCATACAAGTATGGAATGAATAAAGAAGCCAGAATTCCTATTGGTATTAAACCATAAATGGCTATTTTGATTTTAGCCTCTTTAATGTTTTTATGGTAATTGATCTCTCCAGATAATTCATTTGCTTCAGCTACTAAGATGTTTTCAGTCCACTGTGCCAAAAATACACTTGTTGCTATTGTTTCTTTTTTACCATGCTGATTAACAATAAGTAGCTCATTTTCTGCAACTTCAAATACAACTACAAAAACACCTTGTTTAAAGCTTGTAATAAATGGTGTTGGGATCTCTGTTAACTTTTCAGCTGAAGTTTGTATAACTAGGTTTTCAACCTTCCAATTATTCAATGAATCAGAAATGGATAGAAAACTTGGATAGTCGGGATGAGATTGTAATGATTCATTAATTGTTTGCATACTAACCTTTACTTTCATTTGCTTTAGTAAAGCAGCAACTATTAATGGTTGATTTTCAAATAAACTATTGAACAAAGTACCGAACAACATAATCTCTAATTATCCGGTAAACTTCAAGTATAATTTTCAAACTAAAAAAAATCACCGGGGGGTATTTTTACCCCTCGACAAGAACCAAAAGCTATTTTCAAATAGCAAAAAACAACTAGAATGTATATCATACCCCCCCCCCCATATAAAGTAAATTTAACATACTATTTTTTATTTATATTTCACTTTACTCTATCTTCATACCCCCAATTGTTTCACTATATGCTGACGTAACAAAACATGACATGAAGAAACAAAAAAGATAAATGAATAAAATAATGATGTGTGATGACCATGTTATGGTCATGGATACAATTGGGGATTTATTGAGAAAAGAGAATTTTGAAGTTATTGCTACTACATTATCAGGTGAAGCTTGTATCAAAGCCATTGATAGTGGACTAATTCCAGATGTATTAATTCTGGACATCAACATGCCAGAAATGCCGGGCTATAAAGTGGCACAACATTTTAAGAAACATTATCCAAATGTTAAGATATTGGTCTTTTCAATGATAACAGATGAAAATGCTGTTAAAGCAATGATTCGCATTGGAGTGAATGGTTTTGCCTTTAAAAACCTAACTGCTAGCGAACTTGCCGAAATTATTCGCAAAATTATAAGCGGTCAAGAATACTATCCACCTGAATTTATTTTTAGCACTGAAGAAATAGCATCCATCAAGCAACAAAAATTTCCCTGGGCTGAACAATTAACGAAAAAGGAAATTCAAGCTGCACAGTTACTCGCTAATGATTTATCAAGAAAACAAGTGGCATCTGATATGGGCATTTCCGCCTCTTCCATTAATAAAAAATTGGAGCGCATCTTTAAAAAAACCAACCAGAATACTACTATTGGTATTATTCGCTTTTTAAGAAAAGTGGGTATAATTAAATAACCTATCGTTTCTCAAAAAACCACCACAAACGCTTGCGGGGTTTTACTTTGTAATTCTTGCGAACATAGGTACTGATATGGTGACCTGCTTCGTGAACATCATCGGTTAGTAAAACCAGTTTCAAATCTTCTTTTGAAATAGTGCCTTGCTCTGCCATGTAGGCACAATAGTCCATCAAGGGCTGGTAATACTCCTTTCCAAATAGAACCATGGGGAAATCATTGATGGTTTTAGTTTGAATCAGGGTAAGGGCTTCAAAGTATTCATCCATGGTGCCAAAGCCACCAGGCATGCATACAAATGCATAGGAGTATTTTACCAACATTACTTTACGTACAAAAAAGTATTTCAAAGTGATAGACTTGTGTACATAGGGATTTTCATGTTGTTCAAACGGAAGTTTGATATTAATCCCAACCGACTGCCCACCGTTTTCAAATGCTCCTCTGTTGGCAGCTTCCATAATGCCCGGACCTCCCCCGGTTATGGTGGTAAATCCCAGTTCGGCAATATGTTTCCCAATATCCTGAGCGGCTTTATAATAAGGATGATCTTCTTTGAATCGGGCACTTCCAAAAACAGTTACACAGGGACCCAGAAAATGTAAGAATCGAAATGACTTAATAAACTCTGAAAATACGTCCCAGGCAAAGCGCAATTCATTGATCCTGGGTTTGGGCCCATCTAAATAAACGGGTTGTTCCGCCGGAATAATTCTCTTCAATGCCTCGCTCTTACTCTCCTTCATTTTTATTACATTTAAATTCCATTCAAATTAATACTTTCTGTTAAGTCTAGCCCGATATTTGTAACAACCTGATTATGATTAAATCCATTTTTAGCATTTTGCTAACCTGTTGTGCCTTCTTATCGCTTCAGGCACAAACCATGGCAAAGCCAGGCAACTTTCATTGCATTTCTATTGAAGGTCCCATGATGCAATATTGGAAAAACCCTATTGTTTTACAGCAATTCAAAGAAGCGCTGAATCAGCAATTAGGGGTACATAAAAATATGAGTCTGGGTAGTCAGAATTTTGAATTTACCCAATTGAACAATTTCAGGGAATTCACTAGCCAGCAAAACAGCCCAGCTACCGCTCCTGTGGTAAATTTTAAGATGGCAGAATATTCTGCCAAAGTGTTCTGGAACCAAATCAACAATAATCAACCCCTTGACTCAAATCTGTTTTCTATTCAATCTGTGGTGATGATGGAACTGAGCATACAACAGCCCGCTCCTGCACCCACTTACACCAAAAGTTTAGAAGTATATATCAAAAGAGCCAAAGCCAATGGCATTGGTGTCCCTTTTGGAAACCTGCATTTCAGTGCCAAAGGGTTCGCGGAGTTAATGAAGAAATCAGTTGAAATTCTGTTGGACAGCAGCATTGAAACAGAGCAGATTGAAATCAAAGCTTCCCCGCCTTTCATGGGAGATAATTTCATTATCGGCGCCATTGCCAATGCTCCAAAAATCAATATAGAAAGCAAAAATTTGTTTAGCAAATACCAGTTAAAAGGACAATCTGAACTGTTACGCTGGGATGAACAGCGTTTTCTGGAAATTATTCTTAAAGGAAAAAACAGAACCCAGTTATCAGCGGATATGGCCAAGGCGGTTGAGAATTCAGTACGGGAACATGGCAATGAAATTCATGTATTCTTGTTACAGGATGCCAGAAATATTATACTGAATAAAAATTATCAGTTAATTATTCCTGCCCGTGTATCATCCAATAATGCCATTGCTTCATCAGGAATGCCCCAGGTTGAACCGCTGGAGGGCTACAACAATTATTTGTTGAATGAAAAAGATACCATAGCCAAATTCAGTATCCTGATTGATAAAAAAGATTTTACCAAAAAGCTTTATCCGCATATTGCCACAAATGGTATTGACAGTAGTTCTGCAGTAGTAATTAGCGACAAGGAAACAGAAATGACTTATACCAGTAAGTATTCCATCACAGGAACTTTCCGTAACCAGCCCTTTGGAATTGAAATAGGACAGTATTTCAGAGAAGTCTTTTTAAATAATGAGCGAATCTTAATTATCAGCGGAACACAAGAACCAGAAAAAATGGTCGTGCTGAATCCGAGTATTCCCAGCGATTTACTGAATGAGCTAATTTTGCTGGGCTTTAATCGTTTCTTTCAATAATACCATATGCGCATTATTTCATACAACGTGAATGGCATCAGAGCTGCCATCAAAAAAGGATTTGTAGAATGGATTCAGACCAATCCTGCCGATATTATCTGTTTACAGGAAACCAAGGCTAATCAGGAAGATATTGATACTGAAGCATTTGAAAAAGCAGGCTATCATAGCTACTGCTTTTCTGCCCAGAAAAAAGGATACAGTGGCGTGATGATTATGAGCAGGAAAAAACCAGATGCAGTGCATTATGGGAGCAATATGGAGCAGAGTGATTTTGAGGGCAGAGTCATTCGGGCAGACTATGGAGATATCACTGTAATCAATGCCTATTATCCATCAGGCACCAGTGGCGATGAAAGACAAGACTATAAATATGTATGGCTGAATGAGTTTCAGGAATTTCTGAACACATTAAAAAAGGAAAGACCCAAACTAATAGTGGTTGGCGATTACAATATTGCACACGAAGCCATTGATATCCACGATCCTAAAGGAAATAAAAAGTCTTCCGGATTCTTACCTGAAGAAAGAGAATGGATGACACAATTTTTGGCCAGCGGCTGGATTGACAGTTTCAGACATTTGCATCCGGAAACAACCGGAGCCTACAGTTGGTGGAGTCAGCGTTTCCCATCCGTTCGTTTAAACAACAAAGGCTGGAGAATTGATTATATCTGCGTAACCAAAGCACTGGAGAAACAAATTAAAAGTGCCGCTATCTATCCGGACGTAAAGCACAGTGATCATTGCCCTATTTATGTCGAAATAAAATAACCATGTATATATATAATGTAACTACCAAAGTTGCCCACGAAATTCATACCGACTGGTTTCACTGGATGAAACAGGAACATATTCCTGCTGTAATGCAAACCGGATGCTTTACCCATTTTCAGTTTGTACGCATATTGGAAACCGATGAAGAAGACGGAATCACCTACGCAGTGCAGTACCAGGCAGCAGCCAAGGCGGATTACAACCGCTACATAGAATTGCACGCCCCCGCGCTGCGCAACGATTCTATACAGAAATGGGGCAATCAAATGATTGCTTTTAGAACATTAATGCAGGTTGTGAATTGAGTGTGGATAGTTTTTGAAAACAAATTTGGAATTTGAAAATCTTCCTTATATTCCTTTGAAAGCCTTGCAGGGATTGAATTGTAGAAGAAAAAGCCTGAAACCCTTTACTGATAAGGATTTCATTGAATAGAGGTGTTGTTTTTACACGATAATTAAAAGAAGAAATTTCGCTCCAACCCTTTATTTATAAGGGTTTTGAGCCAAAAAAATCAAAAAAGAAAAAAGAATAAAAATTTTGTTGGTAATGAAAAGCCAATAAATTTGTCCCGTTATCAAAAATTATTAAAAATCACATCTATGAACAAAGCTGAATTAATCGCGCACCTTGCTGATGATGCAGGTATCACCAAAACACAAGCAAACGCTGCATTGGATTCTTTTATTGATGCAGTTACAAAAACCTTAAAGAAAGGTGATAAAGTAACCCTAGTAGGTTTCGGTACTTTCTCTGTATCTAAGCGTGCTGCACGTACTGGTCGTAACCCTCAAACTGGTGAGACTATCAAGATTAAAGCTAAGAAAGTTGCTCGCTTTAAAGCTGGTAAAGAATTAAGCGGTAAGTTATAATTCTGACCCCAAAAAAGAATTGAACCCCGCTTTCGCGGGGTTTTTCTATTTTTACACTTTATTAAACAACTTATTCAAATTATTACCATGGGTAGAGGTGACAAAAAAACAGCTAAAGGAAAACGTTTCCAAGGGTCTTTCGGTAAGTCCAGACCAGCTAATCCTGCAACAGCTAAGAAAGCAGCCGCTAAAAAAGCAGCTACCAAAGCTTCTTAATTACATTCAATAGCAAGTGGATCACTTCCTTTATTCAGGTTGCTGATCCACTTATTATTTTACCCCCGCCGCTATTTGCTGAATGGCTTTGACCAAAGTATCCAAATCGGATAAGCGCGTATACACATGGGGCGTAATTCTTACACAACTGATATTTTCCCAGACAATTCCTACCGTATGAATTTTATACTGATTGTATAATTGCTGATCCAATTGGGTAGGAGTTAATCCTTTTACACTTACCCCGCAAATAGCACAGGAATAGGCCGATTGCAAAGAAGTATGCAGCTGTACGCCCGGAATATCTTTTACCCTGCTGGCCCAGTAATTTTTCAGATAGCGTATGCGTTCTTCTTTTCTTTTTGCTCCTATGGCATTGTGAAAAGCCAATGCTTCCCCAATTCCCTGTTCAATAGGAAAGCTTCTGGTACCAAGGGTTTCAAACTTTCTGATATCGGGGCTTTGTGGTTTGTCGTTACAGACCAGTGTCCATACTTTTGAAATTTTTTCTTTCTTAATCCACAGCATCCCTGAACCAATCGGCGCACTTAAAAACTTGTGCAGACTGGTTCCAAAATAATCGCACTCCAGATCGGGTATGGCAAAATCAAGTAAACCAAATGAGTGTGCTCCATCCACAATCACTTCCAACCCACGCTGATGCGCCATTTGACAAATCTTTTTAACCGGCAATATCTGTCCAACCCAGTTAACAATATGGGTTACATGCAATATTTTGGTTTTAGGCGTAATGGCTTTTTCAAAAGCTTTCACAATGGTATCATCGTCTTCAATGGGAAAATCAAAACTGATTTGCTTGTACACAATACCATCTCTTAAAGCCCTTTGACGCCAGGCCTGTATCATATTGGGATAATCCTGTTTGGTGCCAATGACTTCATCACCCCTTTGTAAGTCCAGACCAAAAATGACACTGTTCAGCGCTTCGGTTGCATTGCGGTTTACCGCAATCTCATCCGGTGAACAACCGGCCAGCAATGCTAGATTTCTTCTTAATGGCTCTCTTCCCTGGTCTAAAATCCGCCACATGAAATAAGAAGGGCCCTGGTTAGAAAGTTGATTGTAGCGCTCTACTGCCTGCTGCACCACTATCGGAGAAGGACTCACGCCCCCATTATTCAGGTTGATAAAATTGGCAGGGACTGAATAGGCCTGTTGAATGATCTGCCAGTAATCTTCATCTGAGGCCGCTACAAAGGGATCTGCAGAGGTTTGGGCATTGGCAGCCGAAAATTGAGCCGCCTGCAATTGATTAAAAATGCCATATCCGGCAAAAACTCCTGCTAATGCACCTGCTTTTTTAATGAAATTCCTTCTGGGCTCCATGATTCAATTTTAACGCTTAAGTTAAACAATATCATGGTAAATCGGTTATATCTTTGTGCTTTAAATCAATGGGTATGAAGAAGAAAGGGCTTTATTTGTTTTTGGTGATTTTCTTAGTGTTGGCTGTGCAGTCTTTGAATGCCCAATGTTCTATCTGTACCAAAACCGCCTCTCAATTAGGGGAAGGCCCTGCCAAAGCCCTGAACTCTGCCATTGTTTACCTGGCATTTGCCCCCATCGCCATTATTGGTTTCATTGGTTTCCGCTGGTGGAAAAAAGAGCAAACCATTATTGCTGCAGAAGAAGGTCGCAATTCATAATCATTCCAGCGTTTTAACCAGCAACTCTTCCAATTCGCTGGCTTTGGGATCAATGGCTACAATCTTGCCCTGCTGGTCCACTACCACCATCATTCCTACTCCATTGTTGATACCGTATTTATTCCAGACATTTAATTTATCGTCTATATCAAATAGGTTTTGCCATACATAATTTTCAATGGCAATACGATTTTTTACTGCAGCTAAACTTTGAAACTCCCTGGCAATACCTACAATTACAAATCCTTTATTTTTAAATCTTTCATAAAGGGGTTTTACCAATCGCATTTTAGCAATACAAGGGCCGCACCAGGAACCCCAAAAATCAATCAATGTTATTTTACCAGTTATTACTTTTGACAATTGCATAGTGTCACCATTCAATGTAAATGCTTTTACATCTAGAAAGGAATTTCCAACAGCAACTTTCTGAAGCCCATTTAATTGTTGTTCAATTGACTTCGTATAAATATGTCCCGGAAATTTTTTCTTATAAACTGGAAATAATTCTCTGATATACTGGGCAACAATCCGATTGTCTTTTGCAATTCTCATTACATCAGTCCAAAGTGAATAGTAGCTAGAAAGAGAAATATGCTGAGTTAAGTATTGGTATTTCCAATGATACTCTTCCCGCATTAATGAATCAAAAGGGTTCACATATAGCTGCTTTGCTAAATCGGTATAGCGTGCCCCTGTTTTTTCCATTTCATCGCTTTTTTGATACAGCGGAACTCTTCCATCCTGGTCATCAGGCTTTAGCTGACGTAAGTCTTTAAAAATTTGCTGATAGGCCGCTGTTTCAAACGCATTTATACGAATTAGTGAATCTCTAGTTTGATATAAATTATTTTTTGCTGCTTGGAACTTACGTTGATTGTCCGACCTGAATGTTACATAACTTTTATTCAATATTCCGCCTTCAACCCGATTGTTAAGCCAATCTTTCTGCGGGTATAATTCGAATGAAACCCTTCCCAAATAAGGGAAAAAGTGAATGGGGCTCCAACTTCCCTTTTCTAATTCATCCTGAAAAATCAATTCGAAAGCCTCAGTTTCAGTAAAGGGAAGCTGATAAGTAAATGCACCGTTTTTAACAGGGATTTTAATTGGATTTTCTAAAAATGCACGTAAATCCTGTGTAGATTTTCGAATGTAGATAGTATCGCTTGTTCTGTTTTTTACTACTCCTTGTAGAATACAAACAGAATGGTTCTTTTGTGCAATCACAACCTGACCATATAGGAAAATGGTACACAGCAGAATACAATAATTACGCATTTCTGATTGAATTTATTATGGAGTTTTATTACTTCAATAAATTTACAAAAGCTAAACCAAATCCTGGTTGATAAACACCAGGTTCTCATCAGAAAAAGAAAAAGAGAAATTGTATTTACTGATAGCAGCAAAAACAGATTTGGAACAGCCTTTCTTCATTTGATCGTGCAACTCCAGATAAATGACTTTCGTCTTTGGCAACCAATATTCATAATTGGCTTCAAACACTTCTTTCTCCGAACCTTCAATATCAATTTTCAGTAAATCAATGGTATCCCAGTTTTCGCCTCGCATAATGGTTTCCACCGATTCTGCCGGAATGGCTTCGGGGTTGTCCGGACTGGTTTCGGTAAGCATAAAAGAACTACTTGGACCATCGGGATTTGTAATCAACAAGTAAACATCTTTGTTCCACAAGCCCATGCAATTGGCTTTGATATTCGGATGACCCGCAATGTTTTTCAGCAAGGCCTGAAAATTATCCCTGCTGGGTTCTACCGCAACAATTTTACTATTGGGGTATCGGTGCGAAAAGTATACAGCAGCCAATCCAATATTGGCTCCGGCATCAATGATTCTTTCGGGTGTAAATGGCAAATCCACATTGTACTGATCATCTAAAAAAACCTGTTTAAACGTGTACTTATCCGTTGTCTTGCTTCTTAAATGAAAAGTAGTATTGTATCGGGAAGAAGTAAAAGAGCCGTATTTCTTAAACAAGAGATGTATATAAAACTTCAGTCCGTCTACGGGGCCAAAGGCTTTGATCAATGGTTTAAACCGGGATGCCATACGTGATGCGATTGAAAACCGAAAATAACCTAATCCCACCTAAAACAAAACAAAAAGCTCACTTTAAAGGCCGAGATAACAGGGATTCGCCTGACTTTGTAAAAAAATAGTTTTCGGTGATGGCGCAACAGGAAACAAAACAAGCGCAGATTCCATTTATGTTGCAATGAGCGCTGCCATAGTTGTTGAAACTGCAGAAAAAAAGCCCTGTTGGCCTCGCTTAAAAATGGAATTTGTGCAAATTCTTCCAAATGACGACTCAGCATTTCCCTGTAGCGTCTGCGATGTTCGCGCTCCGATAATCCCGCTTGTATGGTAATATTCTGATTGTGCATTCGCTGATACACACCAATGAAAGGAAGAAACTGAATTCCACCCGATATGGTTGCATTGATGGCCAACCACCAGTCGTAGTATACTTTTTCAGGGAAGGGCAATACTGACTTTACAAATGAAGTTTTGGCAATACTGGCATGCCCGCTGACCGTATTGAACATGGCAAAGAACTCGGGATCTTTGCCTTCAATCCTTCTGTTCTTTTTGTTGGGCATAGGATTCTCGGGAAGAGTATTAGAAAACCTTACGGAATCGCAATAGATCAGTGCAGTGTCTGGTTGAAGCGCGTCCATCATTTTACTGATTTTCTCCGGCTCCCAGATATCATCCTGGTCGGCAATGGCAATGTAATCAGCACTCGCCATTCGAATGCCTTTTTCAAAATTGGCATTGTAGCCTATATTTTTTTCATTCCGATGGAGCTGTATTCTCGCATCCAACACGCCTAAGTCTTGCAACAATGCATAGGTATTATCCGTTGAAGCATCATCCAGAATAATGATCTCATGCAAAGGATAGGTCTGTGCCAGAATAGACTGCACCTGTGCTGCTACATAAGCTTCTCCCTGATAGGTACACATCACTATGGACACCGATGCCTGCATATTTGTTTGCTTTAACGCGAAGTTGTAAATATAATATTTAATTTAGTCGCCTCAGATCCTTCGCATGCATACGCAACAAGACTCTTTTCCGCTTATTTCAGTTGTAATAGCCACGTATAATGGAGCAAAATTTCTTGCAACCCAGTTAGACTCTGTATTGGCACAGGATTACCCGAATCTGGAAATCATTATCAGTGATGATAACAGCAAAGATGAAACCCTTGCTATTTTGGAAAACTATCAGCCACAATATCCTGCTATTCGGATTATCCGCAGCGAACAAAACCAGGGCTATATTAAAAACTTTGAACAGGGCTGCAAACAGGCAAAGGGAGTATTCGTTGCACTTTGTGATCAGGACGACCGCTGGCATCCGGAAAAAGTGAGCAAACTCTATGCGGCCATCGGAGACAAAGCATTGGTCTATGCCGACTCAGTGCTTTGCAATGAAAATATGGAACCGATTGGCGTTAATATTTCGGACCGCGTTACCTGCAAAGACTTCAGCAGTCCATTGGAGCAAGCGATTTTCTGCAGAATCTATGGTCATGCCATGCTGATCAGAAACGAATTTCTTCAGCAGATTTTTCCATTCCCTTCCATCATTCCGCACGACTGGTGGATTTCGTATACGGCTACATTGCATGGTGGAATCAAATACATTCCGGATGCATTGGCCTGGTATCGTCAGCACAGCAACAATGTATTTGGTGCCGTTGGAGGAAAAAGAAACAAAACACAAAAATCTCAGATAGCGCAGCAAGAAAAAAGAATTGCCATTGAACGCATGCAATTGTTTTATGCGCAATGCCCCGAGAATAGAACAAAAGAAAAACAGGTATTAAAATCCTTATTGGAAACCTATCAGGGTGCCGGCATTTTCAATGGCATTCGCAGAATGATTATCTTCTTCCAATACAATGAATTATTACTGGCATCCAAGAAAAGATCCAAAATCAGAAAATGGCTTTTCTGTTTTAAAATGCTGGTAAAGTTTGTTTAAAGCAAGCTTTTGTACAAGTCCCAATACGCTGCTGCGGCTGCCTCCCAGCTAAATATTGCTGCCCGTTTTTTTACCTGTTCACTTCGCTGATTCGTAGCAAAATGGGCCATGCCTGCTGCAAAATCTGCCTGCATTTGTGCCGGACTAAAGTCTTTGAAAATATAAGCAGCATCTCCGCCGATCTCGGGTAGCGAAGTAGCATTTGAAATAAAAACAGGTTTGCCAAAATGCATGGCTTCCACCAGCGGCAGTCCAAATCCCTCAGACAAAGAAGGAAATACAAATGCTTCACAATGGGCATAATACCATTGCTTATCATTATCTGAAACGGGTCCGGTAAAAATCAACCGATCGGCTACACCCAGTTCTTCTGCGCTTTTCTGAATTTTTCTCAAGTAATCGGGTTGCTGGGTTATACCTGCAATGACCAATTGATAGGAATTGTTCAACAGCAATGCAGGCAGTACATGAAAATTCTTTTTGAGCGCAATAGTGCCAATGGAGAAAATAAAAGGTGCAGTGGGTTGATACGCCGGATCAACAATGCGTTCCGTGTTTGAAATAGTACATCCGTTGTAAATGATTCTATAAGGTTTCCCTTTAAAATCAATATGCGCCTGCACATCTTTGGCTGTGTACTCCGAAATAAAAACCAATGCTGCACTGGCATCTACTTTTCTTTGCAAGGTTTGCAACCAGGCTTTTCTTTTGGCTAGCGGTTTTCTTTCATCATGATAATAATTTAAATCATGAATAGTAAAGACAATTGATTTTCTACAATGAAAAGGAAAATAGGCGCTGTCTTGACTGGTTGTATGCCATACATCAATAGATGCATCATTCGGTTTCCATAATTTATGCCAGAAACGAATGGGCTTGATGGCTGTCCCTTCGGGAAATTCACCGGAACAGGAAGCAGGCAATAAGAACTGTAATTCTGCCTGATGCTTTGAAGCACTGGCCAGTAAAGCATTCCCCAGCTGTTTACAGAAATAGTATAAACCCGTATGCGGATATTTCATCCGCTCTGCATCAAATAAAATGGTAGTAGGTTTATTCATGCCGCATCAGGCATTGCCTGTATTTGAAAAATCATGAACAAATGCAAACAGATTAAACTGTTCTGTTTGGGCCTTCTCCTGCAGTAGCTGATAAATCTTCTTTTTATCGTAGGGCTTCATGCGGTTCT
Organism: Sediminibacterium sp. C3; assembly: GCF_000508085.1. Taxonomy (GTDB): domain Bacteria; phylum Bacteroidota; class Bacteroidia; order Chitinophagales; family Chitinophagaceae; genus Sediminibacterium. The sequence continues at coordinate 234,827 of NZ_KI669560.1, forward strand.
TGGCAATCAACTGATAAACTCTTTCGGTAAGCAACCATATTTTTCTTTCTGTCAGTGAAATATGTTGCTGGTTTTGACCAATAGCAAGTGCCAATTCATCAATCCCCTCTTTTTTTGAAGCCACTGTTTTAATGACTTCAATGGGTTTATCCTGTTGAAAAGCAGGTGCCATCATCAATCGAAGATTCCGCACAAATGCATCGGCATCCGGGCGATCACTTTTATTCACCACAAATACATCTGCAATTTCCATGAGTCCTGCTTTCATGGTCTGCACTTCATCACCGGCTTCCGGCACCACCACCACAACGGTAGTATCTGCCAGTCCTGCAATTTCAATTTCACTTTGTCCAACCCCCACGGTTTCAATGATGATTTCATCGAATCCGCCGGCTTGCAGTATAGCAGTAATTTCTATGATATAAGGATGTAGTCCGCCCAGAGAGCCACGGGTTGCAAGGGATCGGATATACACACCCGGATGATTGTACCAATCACTCATTCTGATTCTGTCTCCTAACAAAGCCCCCATATTAAAAGGAGAAGAAGGATCCACGCATAGAACCGCCACTTTTTTTCCCTGCAATGTCCAGTAGCCAATCAATGCATCAGTCAAGGTGCTCTTACCAGCACCCGGAGGGCCGGTAATACCCGTTACAGGCGTATGACCATTGGGCAGGCTTTGTAAAAAAGCTTCGTGTCCTTCCACTTCATTTTCTACCAATGAAATGGCACGGGCGATTGCCTGAAAATTACCTGCCTGTATCCTTTCTAATAATTGATGCCACATATATGCTTACGGAATGTAAATTTATGCTATTGCCATGCAAGATATCAGAAAAAATATACCACTGCTGTTGATGATCATTAGCCTCGCAGGACTTTACTTTAGTCGTGCGGTATTGTCCATTGCAACTGGTTTGTGGTTGGTATTTGGTATCATTGAGTGGATCAGGCAAAAAGAAAAAATACACAAACAGCCCTTACTGCTCTGGTCATTTGCATTCCCCTTGCTCTGTCTCCTGGGTTCCTGGCAAAGTTCCTGGTCGCATCCTCAGAACCAGCAAATCTTACTGACTGCATTGGGGTATCCTGCCTGGGCTTTGGGATTGCTGGCCATCAAAGACAAACAGCAGTGGAAACGCATTCAAATTGCCTGGGTTATTACAGCCATTATTGGTTTATGCTACCCGCTCATTGCCTTCGTTGGCGATATGCAGGGAAATATTCAGGCACTGGGATCCGGTAAAGCCTTGCCTGTTTTTATGGATACAGACCATGTTCGCTTTGGTATTTTGTTGGTGAGTGCCGTTGCGGTGAATTGGATTTTATTGAAAGAAGATCCAGCGAATAAGTGGTTAAAAATATCCTTGTTCTTTTTAATCGCAGGTATTTTGTTTACCGCCATCAGAACTGCATGGGCCTTGTTGTTTATTCTTTTTATGGGATGGTTCCTACTGGAAACCAAGAAAAAAATGGTTGTGCTTTTTTTACTGATTGCAATGGGTGCAATAATCTATCAGATTCCAACGGTGAAAAATAAAATTCATTATACCCTCTACGATTTTGAGCAATACAATCAAAAAGGTTATGATCCGAATTATTCAGACGGCGTAAGAAGGGCCATCAACCAGGTGAGCTGGAAAGCCATACAGGAAAAGGGTTTCAGCAATATGGGATGGGCCGCTATTCCAGATCATTTAAAAGCGGAATTTAAAACCGTTACAAAGGGAAGTGAAACCAATTTTGGCTGGCCATTTAACCAATGGTTATTTTGGTGGATGGGTGTGGGATTCGGAGGAACGCTTTTATTCACGCTCTGGTTGTGCTATCCCATACTTTATGCCTGGCGAAAAACAAATGCTTCCATTGCCATCTGGACTTTAGCCATTGCAGCATCCTGCTTGGTAGAATGTACCATCAATTATCAGTACGGAACCTTGTTGCATATTGTTCCGCTTTTCTTGTTGCGGAAAAATTATTTGACCAGTACGTAGTTGCGAAATTCAAACAATCGGATTCCGGTTGCTTTTTCAAACTGGTATAATAGCTTGTCTTTAAGGCTGAATTTTTTCCGGGTGGGATCAAAACTAACTTTCCAGTTGGCTCTTGCTACTCTTTCCTGCATCACTTTGGGATGCGTACCGGTAAAGGGAACCAGCGAATCGAATTGACTATAATCAAAAAAATCAGGTTGCTCCATCATGGGCTTTAATGCTTCATCGGGATGCCAGAGCTTGCTAAACTCTTTCTGCTTCTTCATCATCTGTACCGGAGACTTTACCCAGCCATAGTGATATACATAAGCATCAATGGGCTTCACTTTAATTTTATTTCCCTGCTTTCTGAATCCCTGTGCGTCTTTATAGGCCTGAATGGACTTGTCGTTTCTAATCACCCTTACTTCATTTCTGTACCAGGTTCTGCTATCACCTACATAATCGTATGTGCCATAAAAATGCAGGTATTTAAACAAGAGCCCTTCCACACGCTGATCATCCTTATATGCTTCACAACCTGCTCTGATGGCGGCATGGTATTGCTCGTGCACCACTTCATCACCCTGTATATAAAAAGCCCAGTCAAATTCAGCGGGAATGAGTAGCAGGGCTTTATTCGTCTCCACCGCCAGTACCGATCCCCCCGATCTTAATTGAGGATCCCATACGGAATGATGAATTTTTATTTTAGGGCTCTGTATAGATTCTATTAGCTCAATGGTTCCATCAGTGCAATCGCCAACTAAAACATACATTTCATCCACAACAGGCAAAATAGATTGAATGGCTTCCACAATTGGATAATCATTTAACACTGCATTTTTAATAATTGTGAAGCCCGCAATTTTCATTTTAGCTAAATTGTGCTGTAAAGAACTGAAATATTTTGCAGGGGCAAGCCTAAGTGTATGATAAATTTTATCCCGATTTTCCCGTTGGAATTAGTTGTGTATCCTGGTGAAGAATTAAACTTACACATATTTGAACCCAGATATAAAGAGCTGATTACCGAATGTTTTGCAGAAGCTAAGCCCTTTGGTATTCCAACCGTGTTGGGCGACAGAGTGGCTGAAACCGGTACTATGGTTGAGATTACAGAGATTGTACAGGTATATGATGACGGGAGAATGGATATTAAAACAAAGGGTACCAAAGTTTTCCAGGTACTCGAAATGATTGAAGAGATTCCGGATAAATTGTATAGCGGTGCCATTGTGAGCTATCCCAACAATGATACCCATGCAAAGCCTTTTCTTTCTTTTAAAATTCTGGATTCGGTGTACATTCTTCATCGTTTACTGAATGTTACCAAAAAGTTTACAAAGAAAGTGGCTGAAATGCTAAGCTACGATATGGCGCATCATGCCGGACTCTCCATTAAAGAAGAATATGAATTGCTTTGTTTGTTGCAGGAAGACCAGCGATTGGAATATTTAAGAAGACACCTGGAAAAAGTAATACCAGTAATAGAGGGGATGGAGCAATTAAAAGAAAGAATTGCCATCAACGGATCCTTTAAAAAAATAACAGGCTATAACCTTAATTAATACCATGGGCATATCATTGTGTTTAGACTTCGGGAATACCAGACAAAAAGTAGGGGTATTTAAAGGCCGTGATTTTCTGAAAGAAATCAATTTGCCCGATACTTCCTTGCAAAGCATCGAGGCTTTACTGAATGAATGGAGTCCTGAAAAGATTATTCTTTCTTCTGTTATTAATCACGACCCGGCCATTGAAACCTTTATGGTGGAAAAAACCAGGTTTCATCGCCTGAACCATACCAGCCAGTTGCCTTTGACCACTCCAGTGGGCAAACCGGAGACCATTGGTGCCGACCGGCTTGCGCTTGTGGCTGCCGCGGTGGATTTGTTCCCGGGGAGCCATAACCTGGTGATTGGCCTGGGCACTTGTATAACTTATAATTTCATCAATAACCATCACGAGTTTCTGGGAGGAAGCATTTCTCCTGGGATGAATATGCGATTCAGGGCCATGCACGAGCAAACAGCCCTGTTGCCCTATATCAAGGCAGAAACCCAGTTTCCCCTGATTGGCTACGACACCAAGACCAACCTGCTTAGCGGGGTAATCTGGGGAATGTCTAAGGAAATTGACGGAATAATTGACGAATATGCCCTGAAATACAGCAACTTTAACGTGCTATTAACCGGGGGGGATATGCCTTTTTTTGTACCGCACCTAAAAAACAAGATATTTGCCGACCCAAACCTAATTTTTAAAGGCTTATATGCAATCAGTGAATTCAACAACAGGTAGGCTGGCTTTTGTGGTTAGTTTCCTTTTTTTATACGCTATCCAATCAACTGCTCAGGTTAATTCACCTTTTTCCCGTTATGGATTGGGCAATTTAGTAGGTTCCCAACATGCCATCAGTCGTTCGATGGGCGGTATTTCTGCAGCTTATGCCGATGGCAATAGCTACAATGTGGGGCAATCTGTCAATTTCAACAATCCGGCCACTTACGGTGCCAATTACATGGTGACTTACGATTTAGGCCTGTCTCTTGACTCCAGAAAACTAAAAAGCCAGAATCCAAATGGCGCTTTCAGTTCTATTTACCTGATTCCAAGTTATTTATCGGTAGGTATTCCTGTGAAGAAAGCGAAGGGATTGGGAATGGCTTTTGGATTAAGACCGATCACACGGATCAATTATGGCGTAGAATCCAGAGCCAGAGTGGCTGGTGATAGCGTGGGCTCAATCTATGAAGGGTCTGGCGGTACTTATCAGGCTTTTGTGGGTTTGGGAAAAAAATGGAAAAATTTAAGTGCCGGATTCAACACGGGTTACACTTTCGGCAGACAGGAGTTGAGCACAACCAAAACTTTTTACAACGATACCCTGCAATATTTTGAATCGAGAAGCGCTACACAAACCAATTTTGGTAAAATGTTTTTGCAGGCGGGTGTTCAATATGAGTTTACCCTTAACAAAAAAGAAAATGTTGCAGAGAAATCTTCCAGAAATCTCTTAATGCGAATTGGTGCTACTGCTAGTTTTCAGCAGAACATGAATGCAACACAAAGACTTACCAAACAAACTTATGTATTGACTGCCGCTGGTGGTTTAATTGAAGTTGACAGTATTGCCAAACAGGATAATATCAAGGGAACCATTGTAATGCCTGCTACTTACGAAGCAGGATTCATGTTGGTAAAAACTTTAAGCAACACAAGGGGTAATTTTCAATTGTGGACTGCGGGTATGGAATTCACAACCACCCAATGGACCAAATACAGATCTTATGGCCAGGCCGACATGCTAAACAATAGCTGGGCATTGAAATTTGGAGGTCAGATCAACCCAAGTGCAGAAGGTGCTACCAGCTATTTAAGCAGCGTGAACTATCGTTTCGGATTCCAGTTTGGGAAAGACTATATTAATGCAGACGGAAATGGATTAAAACACAGCTCATTCACCATTGGTGCTGGTTTCCCCATTAGAAAATGGAGAAACTATGAAACACAATACACCGTAGTGCAGGCTGCTGTTCAGTTTGGTAAAAGAGGTTCATCTGTAAACAATCTTACAGAAAGCTATACCCAACTTACCTTAGGATTCAGCTTAAGCGATGTTTGGTTTATTAAACGCAGATATGACTAATCGTTCTACAATATTTTCATTAGCAGCCTTTTTAACAGGCTGCTTTTTTATGCTCGCTTGCGAGAACGATGTAAATGAAGTAAAAAAGCTGGGCAAAAAAAATCCTGGTATTGAAGAAGGAAAAAATATCACCAGCTTTTTGAGCATGGGTGGCAAAATGAAAGCCAAACTAACGGCTCCTGTTTTGTTGCGCTACCAGGGAGACAGTGCTTTAAAATCTGAATTCCCAAAAACCCTTTTTGTTGAATTTTATAATGACAGCACCAAACTAGAAAGCACCCTTAGTGCCAAATATGGGCGCTACATGGAAAACGAAAATAAAATTTACCTGCGCGACAGTGTAGTGATTATCCGGATTAACGGAGACACATTGGAAACTTCTGAATTATACTGGGATCAAACCCTCGGTCGTTTTCATACCGACAAACCCGTTACCACCAGTCAGCGCAATCCGCGCCAGAAACTGTATGCCCGCAAAGGCTTCAGTTCCAATCAATCCTTAACAGATATTACTTATTACGAGTTAGATTTGGGATCCTTTTTAATTTTGCCGGATAGCAGTTCCAATCAAAAACAATAAAATCATTTTTATGGATTACAGAAGAATGGGGAGAACCGGGCTTCAGTTAAGTGTACTAAGTTTTGGTAGCTGGGTCTCTTTTCACAAGCAGATCAACGACAATAGTGCAGATGAGTTAATGGGCATTGCTTATGACCATGGTGTAAACTTTTTTGACAATGCAGAAGTATATGCACTGGGTGAGAGTGAGAAAATGATGGGACGCGTGTTGAAAGCAAAAAACTGGGATCGTACTTCCTATACCCTTTCTTCTAAAGCTTTCTTTGGCTGGAGAGGCAAAGACAACAAACCCAATCAAACCGGCCTTAGTAGAAAACATTTAACAGAAGCCTGTAATGAGGCCCTGCAAAGACTTCAGACCGATTACCTCGATTTATATTTCTGTCACAGACCCGATAAAAACACCCCTATTGAAGAAGTGGTACTTACCATGAATACCCTGATTCAGCAAGGAAAAATTTTATACTGGGGTACCAGTGAATGGAGCGGAGTTGAATTGATGGAAGCCAATCGGGTTGCCCGCGATTATCGCCTGATTGGGCCTGCTATGGAACAACCACAGTACAATTTATTTGAAAGAGAGAAATTAGAAAAAGACTATCTGGAAGTATTTAAAAATGTAGGCCTGGGCACTACCATCTGGAGCCCACTGGCATCTGGATTACTAACCGGCAAATACAACAACGGCATTCCGGAAGGAAGCAGACTGGCCATTGAAGGCTTCGACTGGCTGAAGGAACGCCTGATCATGGAAGAAAAAATAGAAAAAGTAAAACAACTACAGGAACTGGCCAATGAACTGGGCTGTAGTCTTCCTGCCTTAAGCATTGCCTGGTGCATTAAAAACCCGAATGTAACTACGGCAATTTTAGGCGCTACGAGAAAAGAACAACTGCTGGATAACTTAACCGCCTTACAAGCCGTTGAACTGCTCAACACGGAGGTTTTACAGAAAATAGAGTCGATAATGCAGAACAAACCCGTTTTAGCAGAATATTAAACGGAATTTTTACCACCCCTTTCCAACTTTTCATCAAATACCACTCTTACTCATGAAAACTGCTTGGAACAGGTAATAGACATACAAAAAGCTGCTGTAAAAAAGGCTTGCACCGGAGATGCAAAAGCCCAGGCTTGGTTATACGAGCAATACAGCAAAGCCATGTTTACTATCTGTACCAGGATGACGGGTAACACCTCAGACGCAGAAGACATACTACAAGACTGTTTTGTAATTGCATTTAAGAACCTGCATCAGCTAAAAGTAGCTGAGCAGTTTGGAGGATGGCTAAAAAGAATTGTAGTAAACGAATGCATTCGTTTTTGTAAAAAAAATATGCATTGGGAAACCTGGGACAACGAGAAGCAGGGGAACCTGGTGGAAGAAGAGACTGAATGGTGGAAGACCATTGATTTCAAAATCATTCACCGGACCATCAAAGAATTGCCCGAAGGATGCAGACAGGTTTTTACGCTGTATGTATTCGAAGACTATTCGCACAAACAAATTGCTGAAAGCATGGGCATTTCAGAATCAACCAGCAAAAGCCAGTACCAGCGGGCCAGGGCATTATTGCAACAAAGAATTCAAAAACAAATTCAGATTCATGGATGAGTTAAAAAAATATCTGAAGGAAAACCGATCTGCGCTGGATCTGGACGAACCTGGACCTCAGGGCTGGGAAAAAGTACAGGCCAGACTACAGCAAGAGCGCCCCGCTGCTAAAGTGGTGCCCATTAAAAAATATTTTCAATGGTCGGTGGCCGCCTGTGTATTTGTGCTGGCTGGAATTGGGTTATGGTCTTTATTGGAAACAAAACCTGAAAAACTTCAGCAACAGGTTCTTAGAACACCAAATGAAAGTGTGCCAAATAAAAATGCAATGGTGGGGGTAGAGAATAAATCAGAGAGCCCCGCAAATGTTGCTACTGAAAAGGATGGCTTGAAAAGCGATCGTAACATAGTAAACACGGCAAACCATTCATCTAACGGAATCAATAAACCCTTGGCCAACAAACAAAACAACAGCGGCTCACAAGGTTTGTCAAAAGATGTTCTTGCTTCTTTAGCCAGTGTAGAAAACGGATTCACACAGGTAATCAATTTGCAGAGAGGAAAAATCAGTACTACGCCTATGTATGCAGAATCGGCAGCATACTTTAATGAATTCAAAATGCAGATTCAGCAAATTGAAGCCGATGAAAGACAATTGAAAAAAGAAATCAGCAAGAAAGGACTTACTGCCAATCAGCTTGATCAACTGATTGACTTGTATCAATATAAATTAACTGTTCTGAAACAGCTGCAGCTGGAAATGAACAAAACAAACAATCGTTTTAAACAAAACCGAGGACCCGTAGATTCTACCCGCGCCTATTTTATCAATATCTAAAAATTTGATTGTAAAAACAGTATTATGAAAAATAAAATTCAACAATCGCTACTGGTAGCTGCCTGCTTACTGAGCTTTGCGTCTGCGTTTGCTCAAGAGAGTACTACTACTGAAAAACAAGCAGAAAAGGAAAAGCAGAAAGCCGAAAAAGAAATGCTAAAGGCTGATAAAGAAATAAAAAATGCCAGCAAAGAAATAAAAGCTGCGAATATTGAAGTTCGCAAAGCAGTAAAAGAAAGTATGGCAAAAGCCCTGGAACCTATTGTAGTAGAAGGTTTCCCTATGAGATCCCCAGGTGCCATTACCGTTACAGGATTCCCAATGGAACGATTTTTCCATGAAGAATATAGTTTCAAAGATTTAAAAGACGTAAAGTCCAAAGAAATCAGTCAGGAAATCAGTGTTGCTAAATCAGCTGAAATTTTCATTGACAATACTTCCAGGAATCTTCAAATAAAAACCTGGGACCAGTCAAAAGTGAAAGTGGTTACCACCGTATATTTTGAAGGCGAAGGAAAATTAAGTGATGAGGAATGGTTCGAAAAAATGAACCTGTCTTTGAAAACAGTTGGCAACATCGTTCGTATTAAATCGGGAACTATTTCTGGTGGAAGTTATACCATCAATGGGAATACTTTTGGATGGAGTGGTAATCCAGCGGTTGCCGTATTTAATGATAAAGGAGAAAATATTGGCAGCAAATCGAACATAAAAAGAGTGGTAACCATTTATTTGCCGGCAACTGCCAAACTGGATGTGGACACGAAATATGCCGATGTACAGGTTACGGGCAATATTGCAACAGCTACCATTAGTATTACCAACGGTAATGTGGAAGCAGAAAGCTTCTCCAAATTGTTTCTTCGTTCCAAATATTCCAATGTAAATATTGAAAACGCAGGAGTAGCGGAAATTGAATTCATGAATGGCCGCTTCAGCGCCAGAAGTATTTCAGATGCAGACCTGGATACCAAATATGCAACGGTAGAAATTGGCAGTACCAAAAAAGCAGTATTCAGAAGCACCAATGATGAATATGAAATTGATGAAGTCGACGAACTAAGAGGCAGAAAGAACTATGGCAATCTAAGAATAACCCAATTAAATGGTTCACTTGAAATGGATGGCACCAATGCTGATGTAAAAATCAGAAACGTAGGAGCCAATCTGAATCTGATCAAGATTGACAACAAATATGCTGATATCCGCATTCCGTTAAGAAGCATTAAGAACTATACAGTAAACTTCAACGGCGCCTACAGCACCGTTTACGGCAACTTTGAAAAGCAGCCGGTTGAGGTTGAAGAAACAAAAAAACCTGTTGCAAAAGAAAAGGAAAAAGAAACCGATGCTTTGTCCAGACAGTTGATCGAAATCAATCGTTCCATAACCAGGTATTCACAAGCAGGGGGCAATGAATCCCGCTTCATGGCAAAAGTTGGAGAAGGCAAAGGACTTAAAATTGATATGAGTTGTCAGAACTGCACAGTAGACTTTAAATAAAATAGCTATATAAACTTTACAGCACCGATTCTCATGTGTTAAATCGGTCACGTACCCCGTTTCTACGGGGTACTTTGTTTGGGTATATCCCTTAACTTTGGCTTATTATGGCGCATATCTATACCATTCTTAGTATAGTGGGTACTTTATTGTTTATCGGCTTCTTTGCCGGATATGAAATTGCGTTCGTTACCGCCAACAGACTTAGCATTGAGTTGAAGAAAAAACAGGGTAAAAGAAGCGGCATCATTCTGGCTCAATTCATTGAATCTCCTGCAAGATTTATTGGCACTTGTTTAATTGGGGTGAATTTATTCCTGGTAATTTATGGTTTGCTTTTCGATGAACTGTTGAAAGCAGGCATCTGGTTGCCGTTGAAGATTGAAAATGATTTTTTAAAACTGGCTTTTGACACATTGCTCTCTACAATAGTTGTGCTGGTGATTGGTAAGTTTTTGCCCAAAGCCATTTTCAGAGCCAAGAGCGATAGCCTGCTTTTTGTATTTGCCCCTGTTGCCAACTTTTTTCACAACTTATTTTTACCCCTGACCAATCTCTTTGTTAATATTTCTCAATGGATATTAAAGTACTTATTCAACGTTAGGGTAAAAGATAAAAACGAGGCATTTACCAAAATAGACCTGGAGCATTTTTTTCAGCAAACCAAAGACCAGGACGAAGAAAATCAGGAACTGAATACGGAGCTTTTTGAAAACGCATTGAGTTTGCCTACGGTTAAAATAAGACAGTGCCTGGTTCCCAGAACTGAAATTGTAGCATTGGAGGTAAACGACAGTATTGCAGAAGCAAGGGCATTGTTCATTCAGACCAAACTCAGCAAATTACTGGTGTACGAAAACAGCATTGACAATATTGTAGGATATATTCATCAGTTAGACTTGTTTAACCGACCCGAAAATATCAAAGCCATGCTACACCCGATTGTAGCGGTTCCTGAAAGCATGAGTGCCACTGACCTGATTAACAAGTTTACCAAAGAGAGAAAAAGCATTGCCTGGGTGGTTGATGAATTTGGTGGCACATCGGGTATTGTTACCATGGAAGATTTACTGGAAGAAATATTCGGCGAGATTCAGGACGAATACGACACAGAAGAATTTGTTGAGAAACAATTGGCAGAAGATGAATTTATTTTCAGCGGTAGATTGGAACTGGATTATTTGAATGAGAAATACAACCTTGATTTTCCTACCAGTGATTCAGAAACCCTTAGCGGATATATCATTAGCGAACACGAAACCATTCCCAAACAAAAAGAAACCATTATCATCAATAATTTCAAGTTTGATATTTTAACTGTATCTGAAAGAAGAATTGAAATGGTTAAGATGAAAGTACTTCAATAAACATGGCACTATTTAATAGAAAAGCGGCGGCAGATCAGGAAGAAATGTCTTTTATAGACCATCTGGAAGAATTAAGAGGGCATATCATTCGCTCGATTATTTCCATACTCGTAATGGCGATAGTCATTTTTATTTATCGCAACTGGATTTTCGACAATATCATTGTAGGGCCCATCAATAAAGACTTCGTTAGCTACAAAGCCCTTTGTGATTTTAGCCACTGGCTTAGAATAGGTGATGCACTTTGTATGCCGCCGGTTGAAGTAACCATGCAGAGTACCACTTTCGGAGGGCAGTTCCTAAGCACAATCAGCATGGCCATTGTTGGCGGTATCATTATGGCTTTCCCTTATATTTTCTGGGAGTTCTGGCGTTTTGTAAAACCGGCCTTAAAAGAAAAGGAAATTAAAAACACTCGTTTCATCATTTTCTGGGTTTCCTTTTTCTTCTTTTGTGGCGCAGCTTTTGGTTACTTTTTATTAGGCCCTTTTACCTTCAACTTCCTGGCAGGATTTCAATTGGGTACTGAAAATATGATTGTTACCCGACCCACTTTTTCTGATTATTTAGACAACCTGACCAATATTATTTTAGGATGCGGGCTGGCATTTGAACTGCCTGTTTTAGCGCATGTATTAACACAGATTGGGATTGTTACGCCGGGTTTCCTGAGAGCAACCCGTAAATACGCAGTGGTGATTATTCTGATTGTAGCTGCCTTTATTACACCAAGTCCGGACTGGATGAGTCAGTTGATTGTATTTATCCCATTATTCCTTTTATATGAATTAAGCATTTTAGTTTCTGCTAAAGTGTACAGAAAACTGGAGAAAGAAGAAGATAAGGAGTGGGATTAGTAAGCCTTAGTAAAAACCCTTAGTATGCCATATGTATTTGACGCTTCCAAACCCATATCTATTGGAAGCGACCACGCCGGATTTAGCTATAAATCTGCCTTGATTTCCTGGTTAACCGAAAAAGGTTACAAAGTTACCGACCATGGAACTTATTCCCTGGATTCAGTAGATTATCCCGACTTTGCACATCCCACAGCGAGTGCTGTAGAAAACGGAGAATCCAGTTTTGGTATTTTAATCTGTGGCAGTGCAAATGGTGTAGCCATTACAGCTAATAAACACCAGGGCATCCGAGCGGCTTTGTGCTGGCAGAATGATGTTGCAGAACTGTCCAGATTACACAACAATGCAAATATTATTTGTATTCCGGCCAGATTTGTAGCACTCCCTTTGGCAGAACAAATGATAGATCTTTTTATGAATACTCCTTTTGAAGGTGGAAGACACGCGAATAGAGTAAATAAAATAAGCTGTAACTAAAAAAATAAAAGCCATGATGAAACAAATCCTGTTCGGTGCAATGTTCCTTTCGAGTGGAATTGCATATGGACAAAAAGAAGATGCATCAGCAAAATTTGCTGCATTGATTACCCCCGCTTCCATGAAGCAGAAATTAACGATTCTCGCTGGTCCGGAAATGGAAGGCAGAGAAACTGCTATGCCAGGCGAAAGAAAAGCGGCAGCCTATATTGAATCTGAGTTTAAAAGAATGGGACTAAAGCCCGGCAATGGCAATAGTTATCAGCAATACTTTAATGTTTACCAGGACGAACTGGCCAGTATTGAATTAAGAGTTAATGGTAAATTATACAACTGGGACAAAGACTATATGATGTCTTTACAATCCATCGCCAACGGAGCTACCAGTTCTAAGGAATTGGTATTTGTGGGATACGGTCTTGTAGACAAAGCAGCTGGCATAGACGATTATGCAGGTTTGGATGTAAAAGGTAAAATAGTAATGATGCTGGATGGTGCACCCGCCGGATACAAAGCTCCGACTCCTGCCCCAGGTACCAGAACGCCAAGTCCAATTTCAGGTGCTGCCAAAGCTACAGCTGCCAGAACAGCTGGCGCAACAGGCATCATTTTAGTGTCCAAGGATTTCCCTCGTAAAAACCCAACTCCTACCAAGGGAAATATGTACATGAACAAGCCTGCTGGTGCTCCTTTTATGATGGTAACTGTTTCTGAAGAAATTGCTTCTGCATTAGCAGGAAGAACAGCAAAGTTGAGCAGTGAAGCATTGGCCAGCCTAAACAAAGGCAAGTACACAGCAGAACTAAGTATCAATGCCGATAAAAAATCAATAGCATTGGAAACCAGCAATGTTATTGGAATCATTGAAGGAACTGATAAAAAAGATGAGTACGTTTTCATGACCGGACACCATGATCACTTGGGTAAAAGAGGCGATGTAATTTATTACGGAGCTGATGACGACGGATCAGGCACGGTTGGTGTAATGCAAATGGCTGAAGCTTTTGCAGCAGCTGCAAAAAAAGGAAACAAGCCTCGCAGAACGCTGGTATTTATGACTGTAAGCGGTGAAGAGAAAGGCCTTTGGGGTTCTCAGTACTATTCAGACAATCCCATTTTCCCAATGGAAAAAACCACAGTTGATTTAAATACCGATATGATTGGTCGTGTGGATACAGAAAGAAAAACAGCGGATACTTTAAATTATATTTATGTAATTGGTCATGATAAGTTAAGCTCTGATTTGGCAAAAATTAATGAAGGCGTTAATGCCAAATACTTAAACATGACTTTGGATTATAAATACGATGATCCAAAAGACGTGAACAGAATTTATTACAGAAGCGACCACTACAATTTTGCACGCAAGGGTGTTCCGATTTTATTCTTCTACGATGGTATGTTGAAAGCAGAATATCACCAACCAGGCGATACCGTTGACAAAATCAACTTCGAATTAATGGAAAAAAGAGCGAAGCTGGTATTTCATACCGCATGGGAAATGGCCAACAGAGATGAAATGCTAAAGCGTGATATTCCATTGACTATGCCAGCCAGATAAAACAGACAAGAGATTTAAAAGTCTCCTGAATAAATACTTCAATTAAAAAGCCCCGGTCTCAGATGAGGCGGGGCTTTTTGTTGGCAGCAATCCTTAAACTTAAACTATCGAGAACTTATTTTACCAACCACATCAAACCATAGTTCTCATCTTTTCCTCCCAATGCAGTTACTGCAGCTGCATAGTTAACTGGATTTAAAGATGCTTCGGTTGGTGAATAACCTAAACGCATTGGAATTCCTCTTGAATCAACTGCATCTACTGCAGGAGTTAATACAGGGAAACCTGTTCTACGCCAGTCTTTCCAGGCTTCATAGCTGGCCAAATAATTGTGCACCCACTTCTCAGTCATGATTTTCTTATGACCATCTACAGAACTGTATGCAACTTCAGGTAGTGCCACATAGGTATCATACTTTGCCTGATTAAATACACCATACATTTCCCATGATGCTTTGATAGCAGCCTTATATTTGGCTTCTGCTTCAACATCACCGCCCGCAACATAGCCTAGCTTAGCAGCTTCAGCCTGCATAAACAATACCTGTGCATAGTTGTGTAAAGTAAGCGGAGAATCCTGGCTTCTGAAAGCAGTACCAATTCTGCTGTATGCAGCAGGAATATTAACTGCTACGTTTCTTCCGTAAGGCAATCCTTTGATTACACCACCTGCTAATGTTTCAGCAAAAACTGGCAACCTTGGATCTGCTTTAGGATCCATATAGTCTGTCATGGTTTTACTGATAGCATAATCGTTTCTGTTACTGATGGTATAGTTGTTATACCAGGGATTGTAGTTATTGGGATCACCTGCAATATACTTGTAGTTGATATTCTGTGCATTGCTGGTAATTACACCTGCAGCTAGCGCAGCAGCATATTCGGTTTTACCTTTTGCAAGATCAGCCTTAGAAATTCTCAATGCCATTACCATACGGGTAGTATTGGCAAAACGCTTCCATGCAGCCATATTACCATTCAAAAGAATATCACCCACAACTGCGGCTTCTGATTCATTAATCTGGGCAACTGCTTCAGTAAGCTCTTTAAATAAGGCAGTATAGATATCCTGCTGCTTATCGTATTTAGGTGAATAGTTCTTATCTCCCTGCAATGCTTCCGTATAAGGAATATCACCCCAGATATCGGTCATTTGCAAGAAATAATAGGCTTTTAGAATACGGGCAACTGCAATCTGGTTATTCTTGGAACCATTTCCATTTGCAGAAGAAGAACCAGCATTATTATAATTGATGATGGTTTGTAAGTCATACAAAGGACCCGTATACCATCCTGCAAAACTTGAGTTTCTGTCACTGTACAAGGAAGAACCCGGATAAGGACCTTCAGATATATGCTGCACGTACATGGAACCCAATCTGGCACTGGTAACATAGGTGCTCAAAGCCTGCTGGGCATTGGTTAAAAGCGCTTTGGTAGAAGCCGTTGTTAGCTGCGCTGGTGAAATATTGGTATCACCAAACTTGTTACAACTCTGTAACGTAGCCAGCAAACCAAAAAATATTAAAATCTTTTTCATAAAATGTCTTTTTGTTTTTACTGAATTCGTTTACTAAAATGAAGCCCTTAAGTTGAAACCAAATTGTCTGGTAGAAGATAGCTGACCACCTTCACGATAAAACAATTCCAACTCGGAAGGATCAACACCCCATTTCTTGGTTGTAGCCCAGATTAACCATGCATTCTGAACCATGAATCCGATATTGGCAGACTTAACAAAAGGTACCGCCTTTAAAAGAGAAGCGGGTAGTGTGTAACCGAATCTGATCTCTCTTAATTTGATATAAGAGGCATCTAACAATACATTGCTTGCATCTCTCTGACGAGCAGTATACCAGTAGGCTCTTGCAGAAATGTAACGATTGTTTTCTTTTCCTGCCAAAGCGCCGTTGGCAAAAATGCCCGGAATTCTGATACCACCATTACCGGTATTACCGCCTGCAGTAGTATATGAACCTGGATAATCTCTCCAATCATATCCCTTGTCGTTTTTACCAACTGTTTCCTGAGAAAGACCAGCACCTGTATTAAAGTTTCTGGTTTCAGAGTAGAATAAACCACCGCTTTGGAAATCAATTCCGAAAGTAAGATCAAAAGACTTATACTTTAAAGAGTTAAACATACCTCCGGTAAACTTCGGTAGTACATTCCCGATTGGCACGTTAATATCATACAAAGGCTGACCTGTTGCATCAATTAAAGTTTGACCAGTTGTTGGATCTGTTCTCCATTTTCTTCCATAATATGTACCCCATTCGCCACCAACTCTATGCTCTAAACGAGTATCATAACGGTTGGTTGCATACAGGTAAGTATTGATGCCAGGAGCCAGTTCCTTAATACTGTTCTGATTCTTAGCCCAGTTAAGGGTAACATCCCAGCTAAAGTTTCTGGTTTCAATGGGCTTACCGCTAAGGGTAATTTCAATACCCTTACTTTGAATATTACCTGCATTAATTTGAGCAGTAGAGAAACCGCTGGCAGGTGTTACATCAATACCTAAGATCTGATCGGTATTGTTGTTCTGGTAGTAAGTAACATCTAAGCCAATTTTCTTGAATAAACGCAATTCAACACCAAACTCATAGGCCTTGGTTAAAGCAGGACGAATGCCGCCGCCTTTAAACTGATTGCCAATGGTTGCTGAAGGATTGGTTCCGTAAAAAGATCCGTTGCCAATAGCCAAATTCAGTGCATGAGCACCTAAGTCTGAACCTACACTGGCATAAGAAGCTCTTAGTTTACCATAAGTAAGCCAGCTAGACTTCAATAATTCTGTGAAGATGAAACTGGTGCTTAAAGATGGATATAAATAAGAGTTGCTTTGTGTTGGTAATGCAGAAGACCAGTCATTGCGCAATGTTCCTTCTACAAACAACATGTCTCTCCAACCTACTGAAGCTTTACCTAAAACAGAATTCACTGTTTTCTTTTCATAAGAACGGCTAACGCTTGGTCTGGAAATAGAAGCAGCAATATCAAAATAGTTAGGAGAACTTAATCCACCCTGAGTACTCATGGATAAAGCACTGTAGCTGTTCTTACGAACGTTACCACCCACCATTGCATCTACAGAAAAATCACCGAATTTATTCTTGTACATGATATTGGTTTCGTAGTTCATTTCAGAATAACGATCCTGTGAAATATCAAAGTAATCCAATGTTAAAGCACCCGTTGGCATTCTGCCTGTATTTTCATTATTGTAAGTATTTGCTCTTACATAAGAAACGATGTTCAGGTGTTTGTTGATTTTAATATTCATTCCAATATTACCAATCAATCTGTTTTGCGCCTGAGTAGAGAAAGCTTCGTTAGCTATAAAATACGGGTTATCCCAGTATTGTGGTCTTCCGTAAACTTTAATATCTGCACTCGCATTCGGGTCTCCGATATTCCAGGAGTTCAAACTACCATCTGGTTCTCTGTAATTAACCATGCGCTTCATGTCTAACTGACGCTGAAACCATTGGTTAAAGTTTTGTGTGATATTCAAACCATCTAAACGATATCCTTCAGCAGGCTTACCTTTTGTACTATTGGTTGTGTAAGTAAGATCAGTAGAGATAGTGATATATTTACCAATATCAAATGAACCATTCAAAGCCAGCTGATGTTGATCTCTGTTGGCATTTGGAATCATTAAGCTTCTGTTCTGATTGGCATAAGTCATTCTGAAATTATATCCTTCACCACCAGAAGAAAATGCAATAGAGTTATTTTTATTAACTCCTGTTTTAAAGAAATCTCTAACGTTATTAGGTTGTGCAACCAACGGTGTTAACTGACCAAATTCAGCACCAGGATACCAGCTCCAGTATGCACGGTAATTGTCTCCGTTCATTTTAGGACCCCAGCTTTCATCGGCACCATACTCCAACATTCTTTGACCATTGAATGCTGCCCAAGATGCAGGATGGATAGCAGGATTGTATTTAAACAAATAAAAACCCTGTGCATCAAATGCAGTTCCGGCAGAAGTTAGAGAAGAGGAATAACCACCTGCATATTCATTTTGATATGGAGGCAATAAAGCCAGCTTTTCAAAAGTTAAACCCAGGTTTACATCTACACTGGTGTATTTTTTACGAGAACCTTTTTTCGTAGTGATTACAACCGCTCCATTGGCAGCACGCTGACCATATAAAGCAGTTGAAGCAGGTCCTTTCAACACTGAAACAGTTTCAATATTGTCCAGAATCACTGCGGATTGATTCGTAATAGTTCCATCTACCACAAAAATGGGTGCTTGAGGTCCAAGACCAGTAACACCACGTATTAAGATATCGGCATTGTCAAATGAAGAACTAGGTGAACCTACCAATTGAACACCGGCTACCTTACCTGCTAATGAGGTACTGATGTCCAGTGATTTGGCAACGGTTAGGTTTTCACCCTTAACCTCCTGCACCGCATAACCCAATGCTTTCTTTTCTCTTTTAACACCCAGTGCCGTTACCACAACTTCACTCAGGTTATCTACTGCTTCTTTCATTCTAACCGAAGAAGCTTTGTCGGCCGGTAATTCTACCATTCCAAAACCTGTGGCAGTAAACTGCAGCACAGCGTTGGGAGATACAGAAATGGTAAAATTGCCTTCCCCATCAGCACTTACTGCATTTTTAGTGCCCTTTTCTTTAACAGTTGCAGAAGGTACACCCACTCCATTGGTGTCTGTAACCTTTCCTTTCACTGTTGTTTTTTGTGCATAGGTAGTATTCATAAAAAGAATAAAACCCAGCATTAACAACAAAATTTTTCTCATTTGTTTAGGTTTTTGTGATAGAAATTAGGCTTTCAATGTACATAATTTCACTTAATTGTTAAAGAAATCTTAATAGTTTAAACATTAATCCGATTAGATTATACTTAATGAATGAATTTTATAGCTATAAACTATATATATGAGAAATTATAGCTTTATACATGAGGAATAGTGCACAAAAAAGCCCCAATTCAATGAATCAGGGCCACATATTAAATTTTTAATTTATATACTTGCTTATTACAGGTTATTACAATTCAGCAACCTGCCAGCATTTTACCAACCCAATAAATAAGCAAAAATCAACGGAGCAACAATAGTTGCATCACTTTCAACAATGTATTTGGGGGTATGAATATCCAGCTTACCCCAGGTGATTTTTTCATTGGGAACTGCTCCGGAATAAGAACCATAAGAGGTAGTAGAATCACTGATCTGACAGAAATAGCTCCAGAATGGAACATCATGCCACTCTAAATCCTGGTACATCATAGGAACCACACAAATTGGGAAGTCCCCGGCAATACCACCACCAATCTGGAAGAAGCCAACCCCCTTACCACCACTGTTGGCGCGGTACCACTCTGTTAGCCATACCATGTATTCAATACCACTCTTCATGGTAGAAGCTTTCAATTCCTGCTTAATTACATAAGAAGCGAAAATATTACCCATGGTACTGTCTTCCCATCCCGGAACTACTATCGGAAGATTCTTTTCAGCAGCAGCCAACATCCAACTATTCTTTGGATCAATTTCATAATACTGCTGTAAATCGCCACTCAACAACATTTTATACATGAACTCATGCGGGAAATAGCGTTCGCCAGCATTGTCAGCGTCTTTCCAAACCTTATAAATATGTTTTTGTAAACGACGGAAAGCTTCTTCTTCAGGAATACAGGTATCTGTTACACGATTGTAATGGTTTTCCAGTAAATCCCACTCTTCCTGCGGACTCAAATCACGGTAATTAGGCACACGCTTATAATGACTATGTGCTACCAGATTCATGATATCTTCTTCCAGGTTTGCTCCTGTACAGCTAATGATGGCCACTTTATCCAGACGGATCATTTCGGCTAAGCTAATGCCTAATTCTGCAGTACTCATGGCACCTGCCAGACTCACCAGCATTTTACCTCCCTCCAGCAAATGGGTTTCATATCCTTTTGCCGCATCCACCAATGCAGCTGCATTAAAATGTCTGTAATGGTGTTCTATAAACTGAGAAACAGGTCCTTTGCTCATATTATTCATTTTTAAGAGGGCAAAAGTAAATTTTTTAACTGGTATGCCTCTCCTAAATTGTTCTCAAATTTTCGTTACTTGCAGTCCCCCTCTAAAACATCATGGACCAACAATACTTTAAAGAATATTATCATCTGGAAAGAGTAAACTGGTGGTTTACGGTTAGAAGGAAGATATTGAGGGAGCGAATCTGCCGCTTTTTGGGAAATCCTCGGGGAATTCAGTCGCTGAATATAGGCGCAGCCACAGGAACTACTTCAGAAATGCTGGAGGAATTCGGGTCGGTCATGTCGGTTGAATACGATGAAACCTGTTGCAATTTTGCCAAAACCCTGCTGAAAAGCCCCATTATACAGGGTTCCATCACAGAACTTCCTTTTGAAGAAAATTCTTATGATCTGGTCTGTGCTTTTGATGTCATTGAACATGTAGAAGATCATCAAAAGGCAGTGGAAGAAATGTGGAGGGTCTGTAAACCTGGCGGACATCTCTTTATTACCGTGCCTGCTTATATGTTTTTATGGGGAGACCACGATGTAATTAACCAGCACGTTAGAAGATATACCCTTCCGGAATTACTGAAGCTGGTACAGTCGCAAAAAGGGCAAGTGATTTACAAGAGTTATTTTAACTCCATTCTTTTTGCTCCGATTGCTGCTTTCAGACTGATGGCCAATGCCATTCAGAAAATAAAAGGGAAGAAAAAAGAAAGTGTAGAATCGGACCATGCCGTTTTTGGAACGGATGGCTTTTTTAATAAACTATTAGGGAGTGTTTTCTCCATTGATTATTACTTGCTTAAATTAGGATTTCGATTTCCGGCAGGCGTATCCATCATGGTGATCTTTAAAAAAGAAGCATAAATGAATCAGATACAAAACTTACTCTATAAAAAATGGGAAACCAGGTGGGCAGGCAATGTCTATCTGATTCATATCATCTGGTTTTTACTGGCAGCCATTGCCGTAAGCGCAGAAATCAGTCGTGGCTTAACCGGTATAGATAATTACCTGATTTTTGAAGGCGTATTCAGACATGTGGTGCAGGAAAAATATCTTTTCAGTTATTATCCTGATGAATATGTTTCCTTCAATAATTATGGACCTGCATTTTCATTGGTCATTGCTCCCTTTGCATTGCTTCCCACTTATCTTGGTTGCTTTCTTTGGGCAATGGCAAATGCTGCGGCTTTATTTTATGCCTTGAAATTAATCCCCATTGAAGAGAAGCAAAGAATTCTTGTTTACTGGATTGTATTGATTGAAATGATGACATCTATTCATAGTGTCCAGTTCAATCCCATGTTCACTGCTTTTTTATTTTTCTTATGTATTTACGATACGAGGAAAAGACTGGCTGGCTACTTTATTTATAGCATTGGGATTTCTGACCAAATTATATGGCATTGCAGGTCTTGCCTTTTTCTTTTTTTCCAGAAACAAGTTACAGTTTGCACTTTCCTTTATTGCCTGGATGGCCATTATTGTAGTGGCGCCCATTGTATATTCAAGTGCAGATTATATTATGCAGAGCTATGAAGACTGGTATTATCAAATCATCAGACGCAACCAACAGAATATAGACAACTCCAGAACTGCAGGCATGCAGGACATTTCAGTGCCGGGCATGATCAGAAGAATCTTTCATTATTATGGCCCTATAGATCTTCCGATTATTGCCGTTGCTGGAACATTGTTTGGCATTCCTTTATTAAAAAAGCAAAATCAACAACAGGCAAAATTTGGTTTGTCCTATCTGGCATTGGTATTAATTTCCGTCGTGATATTTAGCTCTGCTGCCGAAAGCCCCACTTTCGTGATTGCGGTAACGGGTGCCGCAATATGGTTTATACTTCAGGAAAAGCCCATCAGCAATTATGTAAAAATCCTATTGGCAATATTATTTATTTTAACCATTCTATCCCCGACTGACCTGATTCCCCCTTACATAAGAATTAATATTATTCTTGCATATTCACTGAAAGCTTTACCTTGTTTTATCATCTGGTGCTGGTTAATCATCAGTTGCTGGAAAATTCATTTACCCAAAATCCATTCCGGGCAATGAGTAGATTAATCAGTTTTGTTATTCCGGCTTGCAACGAAGAAAAGAATATTCCTGTTATTGTAAAGGAGATTTCCGCAATTATGACAGGCTCGCCTTACAACTATCGATTTCTGTTTGTGGATGATGGAAGCAGCGACCAAACACTTTCTGTTTTACAACAGCTTTCCAAAGAAAACAATCATGTTCACTACCTGAGCCTTTCCAGAAATTTCGGCCACCAGAATGCCCTGAAAGCAGGTCTGGACCATGCAGAAGGAGATGCTGTTATCATGATGGACGCCGACCTACAACATCCGCCAGCTTTAATCCCCCTGTTACTGGAAAAATGGGAAGAAGGAACAGATATGGTTTATACCATCCGAAAAGAACAGGAAGATTTGTCTTTGCTGAAAAGGAAAACATCTGCTCTATTTTATGACGTAATCAACAATATGTCTGACATTGAACTGGAACAGGGCACTGCGGATTTTCGTTTGATGGATAAAAAAGTAGTAGATGCGTTCAGACAATTGAGAGAACATGAATTGTTTATCAGAGGACTGGTAAAATGGATGGGATTCAGTCAGGCAGGTATTGCCTATGTACCAGCAGCCCGTTTTTCCGGCGCTTCCAAATACACCATTAAAAAAATGGTGCGCTTTGCACTGCAGGGTATTACTTCTTTCAGCACAAAGCCTCTGTATATGGCGGCCTATCTGGGTTTTAGTTTTGCGTTTTTATCGGTCTTATATATACCCTATATCGTTTATAGCTTTTATCAGGGCCATACCGTTTCAGGCTGGGCTTCCATTGTTGCTGCCATTGCTTTTTTTGGGGGATTACAACTGATGATTCTTGGAATCATCGGACTGTATCTGGGCAAGCTGTTCATGCAAAGTAAAAACAGGCCGCACTACTTTATCAAAGAAAGAAGCTGGGAGAATGAATAAAAAAGTTTTTCTGAGTTTTGATGTAGAAGAATTTGACATGCCGCTGGAATACCAGCATGCCATATCTGTTGCTGATCAGATGCAGGTGGGTATCAATGGGCTTGATGCCATTCAACCTGTCTTGGAAAGAGCACCCTCGACCTTGTTTACGACAGCTAATTTTGCCAATCATTTTCCGGAACGCATCCGGATGCTTGCAGAAAAACATGAAATAGCTTCACATACTTTTTATCATACGGATTATGAAACAGCAGACTTATTAAAGTCAAGAATCAGGCTGGAAGAAATAATCGGAAAAAAAGTAACTGGTCTGCGAATGCCACGCATGCGTCCGGTATTAATGAAAGATGTATTGGAAGCCGGATATCAATACGACTCTTCTATCAATCCAACCTGGTTGCCCGGCAGATACAATAATTTTCATTTACCCAGAACCGCATACAAGGAAGAAGGCATTGTCAGAATACCAGCATCTGTTAGTCCCGGTATCCGCATACCCCTATTCTGGTTGAGTTTCAAGAATATGCCCTATACTGTATATAAGCAACTTTGCCTGCAGACCCTGGCAAAAGATGGGTATCTCTGCTTGTATTTTCATCCCTGGGAATTTACGCCAATTGAACCCTATGGTTTACCAGCCTATACCCGCCGCTGGTGTGGTCCTTTACTTGTTGAAAGACTGATGCAGCTGGTGAAGGATTTATCTAAAGAGGCATCTTTTGATACGATGAATCAGTTTGGATTTCCCGTTATGATGAAGTAGTTACTTAAAAAAGGATTTCCCATTTTACAGATTCAACTACAGTTTGATTTCTCACTGTAAAATTTGCAATTCTGAAATATTATTTAGACATTTGTCTAAATATCTAAGAGTGAATATCGTTTTTAAGGCACTAAATGACGCAACAAGAAGAGAAATACTGGAACTATTGAAGGATAGGGATATGACTGCCGGAGAAATTGCTGAACAATTCAATATTTCCAAGCCCAGTATTTCGCATCACCTTGACTTGCTTAAACAGGCAGGGCTGGTGATTGCCAACAAAGACGGACAGTTTATTCATTATTCCATTAATACAACAGTAATGGATGAAATGCTGAAATGGATGCTACAGTTTAAAAGAAAAAAATAAATCGCATGAAGACATTTAACTGGAGAGAATGGCTCATCATTGTAATCTGCATTGGTTTACCTATTGCATATCTGGCCAGTATTTACGGGTCATTGCCCGATATTGTACCCACCCATTTCAATCACAAGGGAGAAGTAGATGGAAGGGGTGAAAAATCAACCCTGCTTGTGATGACACTATTCATGACAGGGATATCACTATTCACTTATTTTCTGGTTAAATATGCCAACAAAATAGATCCGAAAAAATCCGGTCAGTCGCCTGAGTTGTTGCAAAAAATTGCCTACATGCTGCTCGTTTTTCTGAGTGCCATACAAATGGTGATTATTCATTCAACTCAAACCGGCAGCCTGGAAGGAAACAAATATTTGTTGCCGCTGATTGGCTTGTTATTTGCCGGATTAGGCAATTTTATGCACAGCATTAAACCCAACTACTTTATAGGAATGCGTCTGCCCTGGACTTTGGAAGACCCTGAGAACTGGAGAAAAACACATCAGATTGGCAGCAAGCTCTGGATGGCAGGGGGAATTGCAATTGCCTTTATTACTCCTTTTTTTAACGGTGCTCCTGGATTCACAATGACCATGGCAATACTGGCAGTTATTGTTATTTATCCTATGATTTACTCCTATCGATTCTATAAAAAACAGCAACATGAGAAATAAATGGATACACTTTTTTTTGGTCACTGTACTGATTGGAAAGAATAGTATTGCTCAGGATATTACGGGTATATGGAAAGGCGGCTTAAGCATCAATGGAAATGCTTTGCCCCTGGTTTTTACCATTACAAAATCGGGCACGCAATTAGCTTCCACTTTTGATAGCCCTGCACAAAATGCATTTGGCATTAGTACTGGCTCTACAGAGCTGAAGAACGATAGTCTGGTCATTAGAATACCATTAATTAACGGGAGTTATACAGGGAAATGGAATGGAGCAGATAGTATTTACGGAACTTTTCAACAGGGAAATTTCAAAGCTCCGATGGTGCTTTTAAAATCAAAAGAGGGTAAAGCAAGCAAGCCTGAAATAAAAAGGCCACAGACGCCTCAGCCGCCTTTTGACTATTCCATTGAAGAAGTAAATTACAGCAATCAGGAAGGTACAGTTCAGTTTGGAGGAACACTCACCCTTCCGAAAAACAAAAAAGATTTCCCTACCGTAATACTTATCTCCGGCAGTGGTTCACAGGACAGAGACGGATCTATGTTTGATCATAAAATTTATTGGGTACTGGCAGATTATTTAACCAAAGCAGGAATTGGGGTTTTAAGAGTTGACGACAGAGGGGTGGGAAAAACAAGTCTGGGGCCTAATCCAACCCAACTCACCAGTGAAAGTTTTGCCAAAGATGTTGAAGCAGGATTGAGTTATTTAAAAAGCAGAAAAGAGATTAATGCTAAAAAACTGGGATTGATCGGGCATAGCGAAGGAGGCATGATTGCCCCAATGGTTGCTGTCCGTAACAAGAACGTATCCTTTATTGCTTTGCTTGCAGGACCGGGTGTTCCGGGATATGAAATCTGGAACGGACAAATGCGTCGGAACTTTATTAAACCTAACCTGAACGCAGAAGATTATAATAAAGCAGCCAACTTGGTGAACAAAATGAATTCACCCTTCCGTTTCAGCACTTCAGCCGATACCATTAAGAAAAAAATGGAAGCTGTATATGCAGATTGGAAAGCAACAAACTCAACTATTGATGAAAACAAATTATTCCTGGCTACCGGAATCAATCCATACAAAACGCTGGTAAATCAATTTGCTTCGGGTCTTGTATGGTTACAATATTTTTTAAACTATGAACCTTTCGAGAATCTATCCAAAGTAAAATTGCCTGTTCTGGCCATCAATGGATCCTATGATATTCAGGTCTTGGCCAATGAAAATATCAATGGGATAGAAAAAGCCTTAAAAAAAGCAGGCAACAAACAATACGAAGTAAAAATAATACCCTCATTAAACCATTTGTTTCAAACGGCCCAAAGCCCTGAGCAATCTTACGGAAGCATAGAAGAAAGCTTTGCGCCGGTTGCTTTAGAAAAAATAAGCAACTGGATCTTATCGCTGCATAAATGAATTATTTAGCCCACGCATACTTTTCCTTTGATCATCCAGAAATTCTGGCAGGTAATATGATCAGTGATTTCGTTAAAGGGAAAAAACAGTTTGATTATCCAATAGGAATTCAAAAAGGGATTCGTTTGCACCGGGCTATTGATATGTACACCGATGATCATTCGATAACCAAAGAAATCAAAAAGGTCTTCTCCCCGGCCGTTCGTTTATACGCAGGTGCTTTTACAGATATAGTGTACGATCATTTTCTGGCCATCCACCCCAATGAATTTAGTGCAGAAGACTGGATGGATTTTACTAAAAAAACCTATGGATTACTAAAACAGCAGCGGGATTGGTTTCCGGAACCATTTTACAGCATGTTCCCTTATATGGAGCAACAGAACTGGCTGTTTAATTACCGTTACGAATGGGGCATCGAAAACAGTTTTAAAGGACTGGTAAGAAGGGCCACCTACCTGGAACATTCCAATAAGGCTTTTGACCTATTCTTAAGCAACTATACTCAGATACAGGAGCTATCCAATCTTTTTCTTACAGATGTTAAAAAATTTGCCATTGGTCAATTTGAAGAAGGGATAGCGAAATAGGCAAGTATATTTGTAAAAAATATACCCATATGCGAATCGGACTCCTATTGGCATTTGTATTTGCCTCATTTGCAGGATTTGCCCAACAAAAACCAACAGAATTAGACAAGTCACCCATGGACATGAGCTATTGGCCAGACAACTACCCCTTGCTTAAAATGAGTGGGAAAGCCAAAAATCTGCCCATTGCCAGAGTTATATATGGCCGTCCCTTGAAAAATGGGAGAACCATTTTCGGAGGTATCATAAAATACAATGAACTGTGGAGACTGGGTGCCAATGAAGCTACTGAACTGGAAATTTTCAGCCCTGTTAAATTGGCGAACAAGGTATTGCCCAAAGGCAGGTACACATTATTTTGTGTGCCCACAGAAAACAAATGGACCATCATTGTAAGTAAGGATAATTTTTGCTGGGGAAGTTTTACCTACGATACCAGAAAAGACATAGCAAGAGCTGAAATTAAACCTGAAACAACGGAGGAGATAGTGGAAACATTTACCATTTATTTTAAAGATTCAGCAGACAAAGCCAGTCTGGTATTTCTTTGGGATAACCAGAAAGCAGAATTACCCCTTTCATTAGTAAACGCAAAAAAATAACGATATGAAGATTGCTACCAAATACATTCACGCAGGTGCAGAACCAGATCCTTCTACCGGAGCCATCATGACTCCTATCTATCAAACTTCAACCTATGTTCAGGAAGCCCCGGGTGTAAATCAGGGATTTGAATATGCAAGAAGCCAGAATCCAACCAGAAAAGCATTGGAAGAAGCTTATGCACAAATTGAAAATGGAAAATTCGGACTGGCATTTGGCAGTGGTGTTGCCGCAACCGATGCAGTAATGAAACTATTGTCTCCTGGTGATGAAGTAATTGCAGCCAATGATATGTACGGTGGCACTTATCGTTTGTTTTCAAAAGTATACGAGCGATTTGGCATTGTATTTACCTATGTAGACACCACAGATATCCATAATATCAAGAATGCAGTAAGCCCCAAAACAAAACTTATCTGGATTGAAACACCTACCAATCCGTTAATGAATATCACAGATATTGAAGGCACTGCTACAATAGCAAAAGCAAACAATGTATTACTATGTGTAGACAATACTTTTGCTTCTCCCTACTTACAGAACCCACTGGATATGGGCGCAGATATTGTAATGCACTCTGCCACTAAGTACCTGGGTGGTCATAGCGATGTGATTCAGGGAGCATTGATGATGAACAGCGCAGAGCTAAGAGAGCAATTGTATTTTATTCAGAAGAGCTGTGGAGCAGTTCCCGGCCCAATGGATTGCTTCCTGGTATTAAGAGGAATCAAGACTTTGCACTTGCGCATGCAGAGACATTGCGAAAACGGAAGAACCATTGCTCATTGGTTAAGAAAACATCCTAAAGTTGGTAAAGTATACTGGTGTGGTTTTGAAGATAATCCCAACTATGCCATTGCCAGAAAACAGATGCGCGATTTTGGTGGCATGCTTTCCTTTGAATTAAAAGACGATAGCATAGAAGCAGCTAAAAAAGTTTTGTCTTCTACTAAATTATTTTCTTTGGCAGAAAGTCTGGGAGGCGTAGAAAGTTTAATCAATCATCCCGCCTCTATGACCCATGCTTCTATTCCAAGAGAAAAAAGAATTGCGAATGGATTAAGCGATACCTTAATTAGATTAAGCATTGGCGTGGAAGATGCGGATGATTTAATTCATGATTTAGACAATGCTTTAGCATAAATGAAAAGATTCAACGGTTGTTTAATTGGATTGTTCTGCTTGGCACAAGTAGTGCATGCACAGGACAATATTGCTTTGGCCATTCAGACGAAAGTAGACAGTGTTTTTAAATTAAATACAGTGCCGGGTATTTATATTGCCAGTTCTGTAAATGGGCAGCGCCAGTTTTTCAGTGCCGGAGTAGCAGATAAACAAACCAACCAGCCGTTTACTCCAAACACACAATTTGAAATAGGAAGTATCAGCAAAACATTTACTGCTTTTATACTTGAATCGGTATTACAAGCCAATGGCCTGGCCGATACCAGCTTAATGGTGCAATTCTTACCTGATAGTTTAAGAAACAATCCATTGATCTTACCCATTCAATTGGTGCATTTAATGAACCACACATCTGGTTTGCCCAGATTGCCAGAGAATATGGGCATTCCAAAAGATCGCTTACAACCTTATGCCGACTATGATCTTGAAAACCTCTATTTCTATTTGAGCAAAACAGAACCCAGAACATTTGGCAAAGTGGCTTATTCAAATTTAGGTGCAGGACTAGCAGGATTGATTGCTCAAAATATCAGTGGCAAAAGCTATGAGAAATTACTAAACCAGTACATTAATCAACCTTTTCAACTGAAGCATACAGGTTTGCAAGCAGCAAAAAAAATGCCCAAAGCAATCGGATTTTTTGGAAACGAACCAGCTGCTTACTGGGACATGAGTATATTAGCTGGGGCCGGTGGCATTAAATCGGACGCTACTGATTTGTTGCAATACCTTGAATTTATGGCCAGTAAGGCAACCCACCCGGTGGTTCAATCTGTGCTATCTAAAACCGCCAGGCTAAATGACCGGATAGCCATTGCCAAAGGCTGGCATACCCTTGAACAATCTGGCAAAACGCTGATGTATTGGCATAACGGCGGAACATATGGGTTCTCTACTTTTGCTGCATTTAATCCCAAAAATCAACATTGTATTGTGGTAGTGATTAATGCATTCAGCAAGAATGATATTGCAGACAAGCTGGGCATTGAAATCATGACCCACTTATTAAATTAGTGGAATGGAAGCCACGGAGAAATTACAGGCCTTTTTCAATAGAAAAGTAAAAGAGTACAATCAGCCTGGCTTTATTGCCGCTGATCCTGTTTGCATTCCCCACTTATTTACGAAGAAACAAGACATAGAAATAGCCGGATTTTTTGCGGCCATTTTTGCCTGGGGGAACAGAACCACCATTATTCAAAAATCCAGAGAACTGATGCAGCTGATGAATATGCAGCCACATCAGTTTTGTCTGGAAGCAGGCCCTGCTGAGCTAAAAAAACTCGAGGCCTTTAAACACCGCACTTTTAATGCAACCGACTTATTATACTGCGTTGAATTTTTCAGGGAACACTATCAGCAATTTGATTCCCTTGAAAATGCATTCATGCCCGGAAATAAGCCTCCTGATTCTGTAAAAGAGGCTCTTAGTTATTTTCATCATTATTTTTTTCTTTAGAAGATGCTCCGCTAAGAACCCGTAAACATATATCAACTCCCGAAAAAGGGTCTAGTTGTAAAAGGCTGAATATGTTTTTGAGATGGATGGTAAGAAAGGACAAGCAGGGTGTAGACTTTGGCATTTGGAATCAGATAAAACTCCACCAACTCATTTGCCCTATTGATGTTCATGTGGCCAGGGTGGCAAAAAGATTTCAGTTATTAGATCGTAAACAAACAGACTGGCAAGCTGCAGAAGAATTGACCAGCTATTTAAAAAAACTGGACCCTAAAGATCCCGCCAAATACGACTTTGCTCTCTTTGGCCTGGGAGTGATTGAGAAATATTAAATTTAACTATGGCTGAACCCATTCTAGATATTGCAACCATTGAACAGCTGAACAAAGCAGATTTAATCAAGGCCATTGACTGGCTTATCTCGAGGGATTTTGAAAAACTGGTTTTTATTCTTTATCGAATTGATGTAAGCGAAGCAAAAATCAAAATCCTTTTAGACCAGGCTAATACAACGGATGCTGCACCTGTGATTGCAGAAGCCATCATGCAGCGACTGGAAGAGAAAAAAGCCTCCCGCGAAAAATACAAACAAGATCCTACCGCTTCCGATGAAGAAAAGTGGTAGTGAAATCAATTGATTAACTCATCAATCCTTTTAATAGAATGCCCCTTGCTTCGCAGCAAACGAATAATAGCAGGCAGTTCATTGTAGAGTTTTTCTTTTCGTCTGGGATCAGTACCCACGTGTAACAATAAAATATTGCCATTCAATTTTCCGGGGGTTGCTGCCAAATCTTTTAGCTTATTCATCAACGCAGCATTGGATTGGTAACTATTTCCCATTTCGGGCCAGGTATAGTCTGCATTGGTATAAGTTCCCGGAGTAAAACTGAATAATCGAAGTCCGTTCCAATCGCACCAGTTGGCCACACTGTCATTCCACCATTCATATGGTGGAATAAATAATTTACTGTCTCGTGTATCAATTCCCAGGTCTTCCATGGCCTGAAAATTTTTCTTCAGGTCCGTATGAAAAGAATCATAGCTTACCAATAAATGATTCCGATTTGTCCAATCATTGTAAAGCAAATGATTGTTGCTATGTGCTCCCAGATAATGATTGTTTTTTTGCAAAGCTTTTATACCTTTTGTAAATGCAGGATTACGATAAAATCTTCCGGTGAAAAAGAAACCCGCTTTTACTTTTTCGCGGGCCAGAATCTGTTCAACCGTTGTTAATCCCTCCGCATATTCATCTCCTGTAAAAACCAATGCTACAGCAGGTTCTGCGGGATTCAACGATTTAACAACCGCACCCATTTGATAAATAGGAATAGCTGCTGGAGTTCCTGGTTTTGTATTGATATTACTCATGTTTATACTACTGTGCAGTTTTCTATCGCCATTTGTTGACTTTACAGGAGCTAGCCCTTCCTGCTCCTTAGCTGCGAGCAGATAAACCAAGCTGGCTGTTCCATCCATAGTTGGTTCATTGGTGCTATAATCGCCATAATCATCGTGATATACGGCCAAGTCACTTTGGAATTCGGCGTATTCATCCGGATCATTCAACTGAATGCCAATTAAATTTTTATAGATGCTGGTATAAACAGGCCCATCCACTAATCCTCCGTTGATTGGATAGTTCTTGATATGTGTAAAGGCAGAATGTGGATCTACGGGTGTATCGCCCCATTCAGGCAATCCGTATACCATGCTGGTACCCCAGGGATTGCAACCAAACAACCAATCGATATTGGCCTGTGCCAGTTCATCAAATTCTTTGCTACCCGTTAAGTTGCTATACCAAAGACATTGAATGGCAAACGAAACGGTTAAATTATTGCTACACCAGATAAAAGGGACTCCTCTGTAAAAAACGTTATGTTTTGCTTTGTTCCAAACACCCTCTATTCCCTTACGATAAAACTGAATAATGGTATCTCTTCTCTTGTCTTTCAATTGTTTGGCCAGTTCATAATGTCCCAGGTTAATGAAAGGATACCATTGATAATGACTGGCAGTGTCTTTGCCCAACCAGGGTGTAACCGGTTCCTGCAAAGCATATTGAAAAGCTTTATCAGCAGCAGTCTGATCTTTGGCAATCAGCATGGCAGAAGCCAGTTCCATATCATCTACCCAATTGTCTTCTGCATAAATATAGGGCGAGCGTACTGAAGCAGTTTGTGTAACTCCAGGCTTAATAAAAGCATATTCATAGGCAGATAAAGATTTGGTTGCATACAAATCTGCTTGCGGTGTGCCTTTAAAAAGTTGGGAAGCCAGTGAGAAAGCTGCACTGAACTTGGCAGCTGTAGAACTGGTACCCTTGGTATTATTTAAAAATTTACCCCGCTGTTGAGGTTCCCCATTAATAAAATAAACAGGGCGCTCAAATCCTCTTCCGTAATAAGCATCTTCTTTGGGAATGCGCATACTCATATGGTCTCTGTCGTCTGCCAATTGATTAAACATCCAATCTTTACGGGGATGCATTTTTACCAGCCAGTCCAGTCCCCATTTGGCTTCATCCAAAATATCTGCGCGATTATTCTTGCCTTTCAGACCGTTCCAGTCGTACTGATCAGCAAATACATTTTTGAAATCCCGGTATGCTGCCAGTAAATGAAAAGTGGCATTGGCCGTGGTAGTACTATATTGTAAATAATCACTGGCATCGTGCCATCCGCCACTGGCGTCAATAATGGTACTATCCGGCAATCCTGCAGCTGCCCCATACAAAGTATATCCATCATGCGTATGACAACTGTCTTTCAGAAATGGATTATACCCGCTTCTTTGCTGTCGCATGTATTGCAAACAAAAATCGGCTGTACCCTTGTACACATCATCGTCGATCCTGAATTCAGGAGACTTTACTCCTCCTGCCTTAATATAAAATTTACCCTTCCCTTTGAACGCACTGAAATTAAGGCGATACCCCATTGCAAAAGGACCATAGGCTCCAAAACGCTGGCCTGCGGTGGTCTTAAACACCACTTGCTTCGATGCTACACTAATTAATTCAAAATGCGTTATGGAATCTTGCTCCTTACTAACAAATACAGCCACTTTTGAGCCATTGGGCTGATAACCCAGCTGGTTAATCCGAATCCAGCTATTCTCTTTTGCAATAAGATTACCCGTAAAAAAAATTAGCAGTGCAGTAAAAAGCACCCGATTAAAATTCAATTTATTCATGGCAGCAATTATGCCTTAAAGATAAGTGCTAAGGCAGGCTTTTTAGCCTATTTTTGTGACCAAATTGAAAGTGCATGAAGCTTGTTTCTTATTTATCCAACGGACACGATCAACTGGCTTTTTTAGTTGATGGTTTGTTATTCGACTGTGATGCTATGCATCCGGAATTACCCAATAGCATGAATATGTTTCTGCATTACTGGGACGATATGTTTCCGATTGCACAGCAAACAGAAGCCGCTATTAAATCGGGCCGTTTAAGCAAAGACAGGGGTTTGCCGATTGAAGAAGCAATGTTGTTGGCCCCGGTACCTTTTCCTACTTCCTGCAGAGACGGTTATGCATTCAGACAACACGTTGCAGCTGCCAGAAGAAACAGAAAAGTAGACATGATTCCCGAGTTTGATCAATACCCTATTTTTTATTTTACCAATCACCATAGTATCCAGGGGCCCGGCGATATTGTTTGCATGCCGGATCATTTTGAAAAACTGGATTTTGAACTGGAAGCAGCCATTGTTATCTGCAGAAACGGAAGAAATATAAGAGCAGAGCATGCAGATCAATATATTGGTGGCTTGATGATCATGAACGATATGAGTGCCAGAAAACTGCAGATGGAAGAAATGCTTTTGAATCTGGGACCTGCCAAAGGAAAGGATTTTTCAACGGTTATTGGACCTTGTTTGGTTACCCTGGACGAATTGGAACAATTTGAAATTCCTGCTAAAGAAGGACATGTGGGCAAATGCTGGAATCTACCAATGAAATGCTGGGTGAATGGGGTGCAAGTGAGCGAAGGAAATGTGGGAGATATGGACTGGACTTTTGCAGAAATTATTGAACGTTGCTCTTATGGGGTTAATATACAGGCAGGCGATGTAATTGGAAGCGGCACTGTGGGTACCGGCTGCTTTCTGGAATTGAACGGAACAGGAAAATTAAATGATCCCAATTACGTTGAACAATGGTTGCAGCCAGGAGATATTGTGGAAATGGAGATAGCAGGACTGGAAAGATTAAGCAATACCATTGTGAAAGATGAAGATGGTTTTTCAATTTTAGCAAAGAAGAAAATTTAAATTAAGGGTATGAAAATTGAATTGGCTGAGTTACCCATTATGCAAAGACAGGCCTGGTTGCAGCATGCCATTGCCCCAAGACCTATTTGTTTTGCCAGTACAATCGACAGGCAGGGCAATGTGAATCTTAGTCCATTTAGTTTTTTCAATCTCTTTTCAACCAATCCTCCTATTGTTATATTTTCTCCTGCAAGAAGAGGCAGAAACAATACCACTAAACATACACTGGAAAATGTGCTGGAAGTACCTGAATGTGTAATAAACATTGTAGACTATAGCATGGTGCAGCAAATGAGTTTATCCAGCTGCGAGTTTCCGAAGGGCGTAGATGAATTTGTAAAAGCCGGCTTTGCTAAAGAACCTGCCAGCATGGTAAAGCCACCAATGGTAAAAGAAGCCAAAATAAAACTGGAGTGCAAAATCAACGAAGTAAAAAGTTTGGGGGAAGAAGGAGGAGCAGGACAATTGGTAATTGCCGAAGTACTATGCATGCATATTGACGATAGCATCTTAAATGAAGCAGGCAATATGATAGATCAGACCAAACTGGAACTGGTAGCCCGCTTGGGAGGAGACTGGTATTGCAAAGTGAGCACCGACAACCTTTTTAAAGTAGCCAAACCCAATACTGCACTAGGCATTGGAATTGATGCTTTACCCGACAGCATTAAGAACAGCAGTTTCTTAACAGGAAATCACTTGGGACAATTAGCGAATGTGCATGAATTGCCTTCGATTGATCCTGCTTTTTCAGATGACCGACTGAAAAATATTATTCAGTATTACGGCCTTACCCCTAATGAAATGGAACAGGAACTGCACAAGTATGCAGCTGAATTACTCAACCAGGAAAAAGTACAGGAAGCCTGGCAGATACTGCTTTCGGGCACTTTTGATTAGTATTACCGAAGCTACTTTATTCTCCTTTATAGAACCCCTCGTTTAAACCAAATATTCGCTCTGGCGCTTGTTCTTCTATCAGGTGAAATTGTGTGGGCGATAAGCCTGTAAAATCTTTGTAATCCTTTGCCAGATGCTGGTAATCATGATAGTCGCACTCTAAAGCAATGCGAAGCCATTCCATATCAGGACAGGAATTTTTCTGGCGAAATGCATGATCAAACCGAATAACGCGCATAAATAACTTTGGACTCACTCCTGTCCGTTCTTTAAACTTTCTTTCCAGTTGACGAATACTATAACAGGCTTGCCTTGCAATCCAGTCAATGGTAAAAGGATTCGCTCTATTCAAAAGTTGCAACCAAATAGCATCTATCGGCTGAATTGTTGCTTTTGATTTTGCCAAAAGGTTCTGATAAACTGATTTCCGATTGCAATCATTGCGGCATAATCAGGTGCTTCAAATAATTGTTCATTGATATGATGTACCTGATTCCCAAAAACAAGTGAAGCATCCAGATACTCATTCACCAATTCATTGGAAGGAATACCAGTCAGTTGATATATGGCACCGGGTAAAAAGACAATTTGAAAAACAAGAAACCGATGGCCAATCATCCGATTGGTAACTTCTGTAAACTGTCCATAGAAAACAACGGGCAAATTACTCACCGTTTTTCTGCTAGTTGCATAATGCACTGTCTCTCTGTCATAGGGATAGAATGCCAGACATTGTTCCGGTCTGGGAGGATAGGCTTTACAGGGTATTTCTTCTTCTCTGGAAAATTCCAAATGAACAATCCTGAAAAGTTGTACAAAAGACTGTACATCCGGTGCCGGAAGAAAATCCTTTAATATCATGCTTATTCAATTTACAACTAAATCATAAACTCAAAGGCGGACCAACTACTTTCATGCCATGTGCTTTATGAATGGCATCCATTTCTTCAGGTGTTGGTTTAGATTTCATATTATTCATCAGGCTAAAAAACTCTTCCATTTTACCTGCTGGCTGCAGCATGTAAATCATTCTGCCCAAGTCGGTTAGCTGAATCCAGGTATGCGGAATATTTCTGGGTAAAAAAATGGTCTGACCAGCAGTTAATACATGGGTTTCATCTCCTACCACAAAACGATAAGTTCCATCAATAACTGTAAAAATTTCATCCTGCTCCAGATGCACATGCAACATAGGACCTACTTTGGCCGTACCAACATAATCAAATACAGACAACTGTCCATTGGTGTCTTTAGAAGATATTTTTAAATCATTGGGATGAACACCCAAAAACTTCACTACTTCGCCAAACCTGGATTTTCCGGCATCAACAATAAATGGTTTGGGGTTTTTGCCAGAGGATTTCTGCGCTACAAGGTTTCCCATGATGGCAATAGAAGGAATTAATAAAGCAGACTTGGAAAAAAATTCATTGCGTTTCATACTTCAGATTTTCTCCAAAACTCCAACTCAACCCCTATGCATTAGTGGTAAAAAAACGACAATTTTATAAATCGCCCAACTGAGGGCGCATCACAATGTCTTCTATAACCGCCATCGGCGAAAGTTTTGATGCTGCATAAATCATTTCAGCTACATCATTTACTTCCATGATTCGCTTAGGGTCTATATCAAACCCATCCCAGCTGGCACTGAGTGTAGCTCCGGGCATTACTGCAGTAACTTTAATTCCCTTGGGTTTCAGCTCCTCCCGAAGATTTTTACTAAACCCTAATAGGGCAAATTTAGAAATGCTATAACTGCCCCCATTGGCATAAGCATGTAAAGAAGCAATGGAACAAATATTAAAAATATGTCCCGATGCGTGTTGAATCATCGCTGGCAAAATGGCTCTTGTTAAATGATAGGCACTGTACAAGTTGGTTTCAATCATTTGTTCAAGAATGCCATCTGCTTCGTCGTGAATACTGCCAGGTACAAACTGTCCTGCATTGTTTACCAGTATATCCGGTGTGCCCTGTTGCAGACACCAGGCTGCAAATTCGAGAACCGATTGTTTATTGGCCATATCACAGGCTTTCCCTTTAATAACACTACCGGGAAATTTCGTCTGCAGTTCGTTCACCGCATCGTACAAAGACTTCTCGCCTCTGCTGCAGATAAGAATGGTATTGCCTTCTGCTGCAAATTTTTCCGCAATGGCTCTGCCAATTCCTTTGGAAGCTCCTGTTACAATGATATTCATCTGCTAAAGTTACTAACTTTACCCCATGCAATACCAGCACTTGTTTTTCGATTTAGACCATACCCTTTGGGATTTTGACACCAATTCAAAAGAAGCTTTACAGGACCTTTATCAGATTCATCAGTTGAATGAAAAGGGCATTTCCGACTTTGATGTATTTTTTGAACGATACAGTTTTCACAACCATCTTTTATGGGAACGTTACGCAAAGGGTTTAATTAAACAGGATGAGTTAAGATGGAAAAGAATGTACCTGGCCATGCTGGATTTTAAACTGGCCAATGAAAAATTGGCACGCTCCATGGGCATTGACTTTCTGGATATTCTACCCAACAAAAACAAAGTATTTCCGTATACACATGAAATACTGGAATACTTAACCAATAAGGGATACGTCTTGCATCTTATCACCAATGGTTTCGAAAAAGTACAACAGCATAAATTAATACAAAGCAATATGGCTCATTACTTCAATGAAATGATTACTTCTGAAGTAAGTAATAGCCTGAAACCCCATAAAGAAATATTTGACTTTGCCCTTAATAAAACAGGAGCGCTTCCCAAACACAGCATCATGATTGGAGACAATTTGGATGCAGATATTCAGGGGGGGATTAATGCTGGCTTAGATACGGTATTCGTAAATCATCTCAATACCATGCCACATATTCAACCTACTTATACGGTGTATCATTTACAGGAGCTTGAGCAAATCTTCTAGCAATACGGAGATCCGTTTTGTACAAATTCAAAATCCTGGAAAAAAAAACCCGTACTGATATTATCAGGACGGGTACGTAACAATTGGGGGGATTGATTAAGCTTTCTTAGTTGCGGGTGCTGGTTTTTTTGCAGCATCTTTCTTGCAACAATCTTTCATTTCTTTGCCTTTCATATCGCATTTCATTTCTTTACCGTCTTTTGCACACTCCTTACCTTTTGCACATTTTTTTCCATCACCATGAGCCAAAGCAACACCAGTGAAAAGGGTAGCAGAAATTGCGAATAGGAATAATTTTTTCATATGATTTGTTTTTAATTGATGTATTAAAAATACTGCTTTTGTTGAATTTTTCTGCAGAAAACTTGTTAATTTCTTAACCTGTTGATTACCAGCTGGCAAGCACAGTAACACCGCCTTTTACCACCTGATTCAGTGCAACTTCAACTTTGGTACCTACTGGTAAAAGCACATCTACCCTGCTTCCGAACTTAATAAAACCATATTCGTCACATTGCTTTGCAGTTTCACCTACAACAGAATAATTACAAATTCTTTTTGCCAAAGCACCGGCGATTTGTTTAAATAAAATTTCTCCGTGTGTGTTCTTCACTGCCACACTCCATCTTTCGTTTTCTGTGGAAGATTTAGGATGCCAGGCCACCAGGTACTTTCCTTTATGATATTGGTTATAAGTTACTTCCCCGCTCATGGGATAACGATTCACGTGCACATTGGCAGGACTCATGAAAATGCTTACCTGAATTCGCTTGTCTTTAAAATATTCTGCATCGGTGATTTCTTCAATTACCACCACTTTGCCATCTGCAGGACAAACAATTTTATTATCGTCAATGGTATGAACCCTGTTAGGAATTCTGAAAAAAGAAATTATAAAAAGAAACAGTGCCAGGGTTACTACAAAAACGATAGTAGCTACTGTTGGCAAACTAGCACTCAGGAAACCAAACGACAACAAATTAATACCTCCAAAAAGTAAGGCAGTAATGGCGATGGTTTTAAATCCTTCCCGATGTATGGTCATATTATCAATGAATTAATGTGCAAATGTAGGGCGCAGAGAACTTACTCTTAGAAAAAAAGAAATAAAACCACCCAAACTGCCGGAATCGCAATCAGCAAAGAGTCAAAACGATCCAGAAATCCCCCATGTCCGGGCATAAAATTTCCGCTGTCTTTTACCCCTGCCGTTCTTTTAATTTTACTTTCCAGCAAATCTCCCAAGGTACCTGCTATGGCGGAGGTTAGCGAAACAGCCATCAGGGTTTTCAGCGGTAAGCCCCAGATATAATGGCCAGCCAGGGTTACTGCTATAACAGCCAGTACCGCTCCCCCATAAGTTCCCTCCTTGGTTTTCTTGGGACTGATTGGGCTTAGGGGTGTTTTCCCTATTAACGAGCCCACCAGATAGGCCATGGTATCATTGATCCAGATAGAAGCGATAATGGTCATGGGCAAAACCCAGTGCGGCCCTTTAAAAAACTGAATGCTATGATCGTACAAATCAATCATCATGGCAATAGGTATAGTAATATACAGTATGCCCGATGTTGCATATAAACTTACCGGATAACCCAGTTTGGTTCTATAAAATAATAAGGTAATCAACGATACAATAACCAGAATATACACAACAACGGTTGCCCAATACCAGAGCGGTAAAGCCTGGTATAGTGTACCCTTCCCCGCTATCACCAGTAGCACCCAGATACTTCCGATAATATTCTGAGACTTGAATATCATGGGAGCGCCTGCATAAGTAGCGTTTATCTTCCCCATAAGCTGATGAAATTCTACCAGGCAACCTACCATGATAACCCCAAACAAGCCTAAGAAACTCCATTGGTTGTAAAAAAGACCAGCACACATCACCAAAACAAAAACAACTGCAGTGAGGGCCCTGGTTTTTAAAGTCTGTAGGTTTAATGCCATAATAAAGCGAAGATAAGCATCGCGGATTTATTGGCTGAAAGTCTGTTGTATTAACTGTAAGGAGGTTTCCTTTAAATGGAAGGGGACATAAATTTCAATCTCTCCAAAAACAGGGTAGCTACTGTCCTGTTTATTCAATTGTTGCACAGGTATCTGATTTTCAGACAACATTCCATACACGATACTGGCTTCTGCAAGACTTTTAGTTGCAAATACTTTAGTCCACTGATTCATTGGCAACAACTTGGGGTTCTTTAAGAAAATAGGTACTGGCTTCTTTTTTCATAAAAATAATGGCAGGTACCACTATCATCAACCCAATCAGTCCATACCAGACTGGCATGGATTCTTCAATGGCTTCCTTGATGGGTTTACCCGCTTTGGTATACATGAATATTTGAATTACTACTACTGCATTGTTCAGGAAATGCATGAGAATCGCCAGCCATATATTGCCACTATAATGATAAATCAATCCCAGTATAACACCCAATGCTACCCTGGGTAAAAAACCAAAATAGGAAGCATGGATGGCGCTGAATAAAATAGATGCAATTAAAATTCCGAGGAAAGCATTCCTGGTTAAGCCCACTAGGATTCTTTGGAGACCTGAACGAAACAGCACTTCTTCAAAAATGGCAGGGGCTACCGCAATCACCAATAAACCTAGCAATAAATCCCAAACATCTTTCATATTCGCCAGCGACAACATGGTCTTAATATAATCGTCCTCCATTTGTCTGGCTTTGGCTAAAAAAGAAGCCGGCATAGGAATCATTTCATTGATTTCTGCCAGAGAACCACTGATAAAAAGGGCACCAAATGCAATGGTGCCAACAGCTGCTACTTGCTTAATGGTTAAATTACTATTGAATCCCAGTTCCTGCATGGGAGTTTTGGATGCAATTCTGGCAACCGCCCAGGAGGGAATAAAAAAAGCCAGAAAAGTAGCAAAAGCATTGGCAAAACGTGAAAATTGAACGTTTTCAGGTTTTAATAAGGCGTCTCCCGCCTGCAACAGGGGCACATTGAGTACCAGGGAACTTAACCAGCTCAGGAGCAATCCACTTACAATTAAACTCACTCCTAAAAAGCCCAACAACATGCCTAACTGGCTGGAATATGCAACAACTGGTCTCTGATTCATTAAAATGCGTAATAAGATTGTAAATTTGCCATTCCTTTTTTCATTCACCAACTAAATAATGATAAAAGGATCATCTGCA
This sequence comes from Sediminibacterium sp. C3, assembly GCF_000508085.1. Taxonomy (GTDB): domain Bacteria; phylum Bacteroidota; class Bacteroidia; order Chitinophagales; family Chitinophagaceae; genus Sediminibacterium. The sequence goes on from NZ_KI669560.1 coordinate 276,574, forward strand.
ATATGGTAAAAATAGATCAAATAGAACTACCCGATTTCCCTTTATTACTGGCTCCCATGGAAGATGTAAGCGATCCTCCGTTCAGGGCGGTATGTAAAGACAATGGAGCCGACCTGATGTACACAGAATTCATCAGCAGTGAGGGTTTAATCAGAGATGCCATTAAAAGCAGACAGAAGCTCGACATATTCGAATACGAACGTCCAGTGGGCATACAGATTTTTGGAGGAGACGAAGAAGCCCTATCCCTGAGTGCCAAAATTGTAGAAACGGTAAACCCTGATTTGCTAGATATCAACTTCGGTTGCCCGGTAAAAAAAGTGGCATTAAGAGGAGCAGGTGCTGGTGTTTTAAAAGATATTGACCTGATGGTTCGCTTAACAGAAGCTACGGTAAAAAGCACCAAACTTCCGGTTACTGTTAAAACCAGACTGGGATGGGACGATCAGAGCAAGAATATAGAAGAAGTGGCAGAAAGACTACAGGATGTAGGCATCAAAGCGCTGGCGATTCACGGAAGAACAAGGGCGCAGATGTATAAGGGTGAAGCAGACTGGACTTTGATTGGGAAAGTAAAAAACAACCCAAGAATTAAAATACCCATTTTTGGAAACGGCGATATCGACAGTCCTCAAAAAGCCAAACTATACAAAGAACGTTACGGCGTAGATGGTATCATGATTGGAAGGGCTGCGATTGGATACCCCTGGATTTTCAGAGAAATAAAACACTACCTGGCTACGGGTGAAATTTTACCTGCTCCAACATTGGCTGAAAGAATTGAAGTATGTAAAAAACATTTGCGCAAATCGGTTGAATGGAAGGGACCCAAAGTGGGCATCTTTGAAATGCGCAGACATTATACCAACTATCTGAAAGGATTACCGGGCATTAAAGACTACAGGGCCAGACTGGTAACCTTAATGGAGCCAGCTGAAATAGAAGGGGTATTAGACGAAGTAACTGCCAACTACACTGGATATGAGTTTGAAAGAACTCCCATTGAACTAATCGACTACCACCAGAAATGTCCCATTAACTAGTGACATGTTTTTGGGTGAAACCCACTGTGAATAGTAAGCCATCAGGATACCTTTTTCATCAATAAGATATTTAGAAAAGTTCCAGTCGGGTTCATTTTCGCACCAACCATTTTTCGCTGGGTTGGTGAGCCATTGATAAACCGGAAGTTGCTCGGCACCTTTAATCACCTGTCCTTTTTTCATCAGTTGAAAACTAACTCCGTAATTTACTTTACAGAAAGCGGCTATGTCTTCATCTGATTTTTTTTCCTGCCCTTTAAAATCATTCGCAGGAAAACCAAGAATCACCAGGCGATCGCCATATTTTTTGTGCAATGCTTCCAGTTCTTCATATTGACCAGTGTACCCACAATCACTCGCTGTGTTAACCAACAAAACCTTCTTGCCTCTTAAGTCACTGAAATGAAGCGTATCCCCGTTGTTTTTTATGGCAGACAATTCATAAAAAGTTTCCCGAGGTTTGATGGCTCTTTCGTTAACCAGCATAGTCTTACTGGACTTCCCGGTAAGCTTCCCAAAAAACATAATAATTGGGTAAGCCTTTTTCATGATTGATTGTCTCCAGGTCATATCGGGATCTTTTATTAGAAAAGCTGCAACACCAAATACTACAGCCAACAGAATTAGTTTTCTCATATACGTTTTTGAAAGGTAAAAAGTTCAGGGCTTAGCCAATTAGCCACTTTAATAATTTCAGCTTGCCGGTGAAGGGAGGATACTTCAGAGAAGGATCAAACCAGGTTGGCGTTTTCATCACGGATTTTTTATGACTGAAAGTATCAAAGCTTTGTTTTCCATGATAAGCACCTGTGCCACTGAAACCTCTTCCACCAAAAGGCAGATGGGGATTGGTTAAATGCAGGCTGGCTGTATTAACACAAGCCCCTCCGGATGGAACCGCTTCTAACCATGCTTTTTCTTTTTCAGCGTTTCCGGTGAATACATAGAAAGCAAGTGGATTAGGGTTTCTTTTAATAATGGCTGTGGCTTCTTCTAGTGTAGAGAAAGTAAGAATGGGCAATACAGGTCCAAAAATTTCGTCGCGCATAATATTGGAATCAACCGAAACGCCATCGAGTAAAGTGGGTTCAATATACAAATTGGCTGCATCGTAGTTACCACCATACACAATAGTGCCATCCGATAAATAAGAGACAATTCTGTTGAATTGTTTCTGGTTAATGATACGGCCATATGCATCAGAATCCGCGGCATTGGATCCATAAAACTGAGGGATGTATTTTTTGAGTGCCTCAATTAATTCAACACGCTTTGATTCATGTACCAATACATAATCGGGTGCCACACACATTTGACCAGCATTGGAAAACTTCGGCATGGCAATGCGCTTGGCAGCAACAGAAATATTGGCATCTGCCTCCACTACACAAGGACTTTTGCCCCCTAATTCCAGGGTAACAGGCACCAGATTTTCAGCCGCCATTTTGTAAATGATTTTTCCAACGGATGTGCTGCCCGTATAAAAAACATGATCGAATACAAACTGATTCATCATAGCAGGTATAACCGTTGCCCCATCCCCTTTTACATAGAGTACCTGCTCCGGAGGAAATACATCCAGGATAATTTTTTCCATCACTGCTTCTGTGGCGGGAGCAAACTCGCTGGGTTTCAAAACCACTGTATTACCTGCTGCAATGGCTCCCATCAAAGGTGTAAACAACAACTGGAAAGGATAGTTCCAAGGACCAATCACCAGCACAACACCCAGTGGTTCCCTGAGAATAGAAGAACTGGAAGGCAGGTTCAGCAAATTGGTAGCAACTGGTTCCGCATCCATCCAGGAAGACAAATGCTTGATTGTTTCTTTTAACTCAGTCAGAAAAAAACCATTCTCTGTAACCCAGGTTTCTTCCCGGCTTTTATGCAGGTCTTTATAAAGTGCATCATAGATTTCCTCTTCATGTGCTTCCACTGCTTTTTTCAACAACAATAACTGCTGCTTTCGAAAAGCATAAGGCCTGGTGGCTCCTGATTCAAAAAACTGTCTTTGCTGCTGCAATTGATCAATAAGCGCTTGCATTTGTCCGATATTTTAGCTTAACAAGTTAAGAAAATTAGGGGGTAAGATTGAACTGAATCCATGCATCATTTTTCATCCACTTGTTTTATAAAAAACAGTATATTCATAGTTCACAATTGCGCTATATGAAAAAGAAAGAAAATCCAGAAAAACAATCAGCTCAAACCAATTCCCGGCGTTCCTTCCTAAGGAATGCGAGCCTTGCTGCAGCAGGGTTTTACATTGTACCCCGTCATGTATTAGGACGAGGTTTTATTGCACCCAGTGATAAGCTCCAGATTGCAGGTATTGGTGCAGGAGGAAAAGGGGAAAGCGATTTGTGGAGTTTCTACAATAGCGGAAAAGCAGATATTGCTTTCTTATGTGATGTAGACGACAGACAGTCTAAAAAAAGCAGGGAGCGTTATCCTAAAGCGAAGTACTACAAGGACTATCGCGAAATGTTAGACAAGGAACACAAATACATTGATGCAGTATCTGTTTCAACACCCGACCATATGCACGCCATTCAAGGACTGGCTGCCATGCAGCTGAAAAAGCATGTATATATTCAAAAGCCATTATCGCATAATATTTCTGAAGCAAGAGAATTAACAGAAGCTGCTCATAAATACAAAGTGGTAACACAAATGGGTAACCAGGGGGCCAGTGGCGATGGCGTAAGAAAACTGATTGACTGGTACAATGCTGGTTTAATTGGCGATGTACATACTATTTACTGTTACACAGACCGACCCGTTTGGCCACAAGGAGTGGGTTGGCCTACCACGAAAGGAACCGTTCCGGAAGGATTGGATTGGAACCTTTGGCAAGGCGTTGCGCCAGCTAAAGACTATGTAGATGGCTTATTACCATTTAACTGGAGAGGCTGGTGGGATTATGGTACCGGTGCATTGGGTGATATGGCTTGTCATATTATGGCCCCTGCATTTGCCGTATTGGGATTGGGGTATCCTGTATCTGCTGAATGTAGTGTAGCTACCCGTTACCTGCAACCATGGACCCGTGCTTATTATCCTGAAAGCTGTCCAACCGCTTCACATATTATTCTAACCTTTAAAGGACAAAACGGTAAGCCCGATGTAAAACTTCACTGGATGGATGGTGGCATTCAACCCGCACGTCCAGAGGAACTAGGTCCTAATGAAATTATGGGTGATGGTGGCAACGGTGCCATCTTTGAAGGAACCAAGGGTAAAATGATCTGTGGCACATATGGTGCACTACCTAACTTATTACCTACTTCCAAGAGCAAGGAATACGACAATGTACCGCAAACCATTAAGCGTGTACCCAAAGGAGACAATGGTCACTACGCTGCATGGGTAGAAGCTGCTATTGCCGGATATGGTTCTGCTCAGGCAAAAGAACTCAGCTCTAACTTCGACATTGCCGGTCCTTTAACGGAGAGTGTGTTAATGGGTAACCTTGCCATCAGAAGTTTCGATATTCAGAAGAAGGTAGGCGGCAGAGTTTCTTATCCAGGCAGAAATATCAAATTGCTTTGGGATGGTCCAAATATGAAGATCACCAACTTCGACGAAGCCAATCAATTTGTAAGAAAGGAATACAGAACTTTCTAAATCTTATAAAAAATACTGAAGAAAAGACCCGCTTTGAAAATTCTCAGAGCGGGTCTTTATTTTAAAGCACAATATTCAATTTTAGTAAAACAGCAAAACAACAACATCAAAAAAAATGGGCTAGCTAAAAGCTAACCCAACTCAATATCACTTAAAAATCCAAATGGATTCTAAATAGAAAAATCCTTCATATAAGCAGCATTCTTCTCTGCACTCTCTAAAGGATTGGTGCCTGTGAATGCTTCTTGTTCTACAATATGGTGCTTCATGCCATATTTCTGCATTTGACCCAGTATCTTTTTAAAGTCGATATCACCTTTGCCAATCTGGCAAGACTCAATACCCTTTGCGGTTTTAGTCTGGTCTTTTACATGACATAGTCTAAAGCGATTCGGATATTTTTTAGCCCAGGCAACCGGATCTTCTTTGGCTGCTACCACCCAGTAGATATCCATTTCATAATCAACAAGGCCGGCATCGGTACCTTCCATCATAACCGTCTGAGGAACCAGGCCATCTAAAACTTTAAAAGAATAATCGTGATTATGATAAGCAAAACGAATTCCGTTTTTCTTGCAAATTTCACCACTCTTATTAAACTCATCGTTGAAGCGCTTGAAATTCTCAATAGACTTCTGAGGTCCTTTGTATGGACAAATTAAATACTCAACACCTACTTCTGCAGCTTCAGCGGCTTTGCGTTCAAAGTCAACGGTATTGTTGCTATGCGCAGAAACAAGTTTCATACCCAAATCGTCCATGTATTTTTTGAACTCCGTATTTTTCCAGCCCCAGAAAAATCCTTTGGGGCCTTCAAAACTTTCAATCTGCTTATATCCATAGGAAGAAAGTTTGGCCAAAGTGCCTTTGGCGTCTTTCATCATATCTTCTTTTACTGTCCATAACTGTAAACCAAAGGCAGGAAGCTTTTTGGTTTCACCAAAGCTGGAAAGAAAATTGGCTTTACCGGCAAATGGCAAACTCAATCCTGCTGCCGCAAGGCCCGCAGTCTTTAAAAAATCTCTTCTTTTATTACTCATACAATTGTATTGAAGGCGTGTATCAATTTAAATCAAATGCTGTGCCATATTGCTTTACAGCCTTGTGCACTTTATTTATACTACTAGGTAGCCCAGGCTTTATCGCCTTTTTTGTACTCAGTACATCCTTCAAACTTACCTGGTACTGCTACATAACGCAATACTTTGGTTGCACCTACTTCAGAAGTAAAGAAGCCCCATAGTGTAAGCTCTTTCATCATTCTGAAATAATGCGGAAGTTCTTCTGGCTTTTTCTTTTCCTGGAAAGCTTTTGCTTCGGCATCTAATTCTGTTAACAATTTAGTGCGCTCTTCAGGACTTGCTTCCATAAAGGATTTACCAATTTTTGCTTTGGCATCTTTAAACTGCAATGCAGCCATCCCTTCCATGAAAACTTTTGCTTCTGCTGGCTTGTAGCAATCTTTTACAATCACGGTCATGAACTCACCCACATTGGCTTCTTTAGCCCCAGGGGTATCTGTTTTAGGAAGAATGGTTTCAGCAACTTCATTTAAAAAAGCAATGTCTTCTGGTGTAAAAGCAACTGCATCACCAGCAGTTGATTTACAACCCGACAAAAATGCCTGAGAGCCTAAAATGGTTCCGCCCAATAATAGCGCAACACTGGATAATGCTTCTCTTCTATTCATCATGGTATAATGCGTTTAATGAGTTTATAAATTTCCTTTTTTCAATTCGCTAACAGCAAAATCAGCTGCTCTTGCAGTGAATGCCATATAAGTTAAGGATGGGTTTACACAAGCAGAAGATGTCATAAACGAACCATCGGTAACGAACACGTTAGGTGCATCCCAGATTTGATTGTGCTTGTTTACTACAGATGTCTTAGGATCAGCGCCCATTCTGGCAGTACCCATTTCATGGATACCTCTACCCAATACACCATTCGCATCGTAACCTCGTACATCTTTTACGCCTGCATTGGTTAACATTTCAATGGCATCAGCCTGCATATCCTTACGCATTTTGAGTTCGTTTTCTTTTAACTCTGCGTCAATTTTCAAGACATTCAAGCCCCACTTGTCTTTCACTGTTTTGTCAAGGGTAACAAAGTTTTTATGATCTGGCAATACCTCACCAAAGCCCATAATACCCATTGACCATCCACCTGGCTCAGAAATAGCTTCCTTGAACGCAGCACCAATGGTAGCTTCGGCCACATTGCTGCCCCATCCGCCTCTGTTACCACTTCCCTGATAACCAAAGCCTCTCAGGTAATCACGCTTATCATTACCAATATTCTGGTAACGTGGGATATAAATGCCATTGGCTCTTCTTCCAAACGTGTATTTGTCTTCGTAACCTTCTACACGTCCACCGGCACCTACGCCAAGATGGTGGTCCATAATATTATGCCCTAATTCTCCGCTGCTGCTTCCCAATCCACCTTCCCAAACATCGGTTGCAGAATTCATCAGAATCCAGGCAGAGTTTAAGGTAGAAGCATTTAAGAAAATAATTTTGGCTTTGTACTCGTAGGTCTTATTGGTTTCGGCATCCAGCACTTCTACACCGGTTGCACGCTTGGTGTCCTTATCGTATAGAATCTTGGTTACAATGCTCCAGGGTCTTAGTGTAAGGTTACCGGTCTTCATCGCAGCAGGCAAAGTAGAACTCTGCGTACTGAAATAAGCACCAAATGGACAACCTAACCAGCACTTGTTACGGAACTGACAAGCCGATCTTCCTTCAATTTCTTTTGTTAGGTTGGCAGTACGGCCAATAATCATGGCACGCTGTCCCTTGTAATATTCCTGCAAACGCTTGGCAACATCCTTTTCAACGCAGGTCATTTCCATCGGTGGCAAAAACTGTCCGTCAGGTAAAACTGCCAGTCCATCTCTATTTCCACTGATACCAGCAAAACGCTCAACATAATCGTACCAGGGCTCAATTTCTTTATAACGAACCGGCCAATCTACGGCTATCCCATCTTTTGCATTGGCTTCAAAATCTAGATCGCTCCAGCGATAGCTTTGACGCCCCCATAGCAAGGAACGCCCACCTACATGGTATCCTCTGAACCAGTCGTAACGCTTCACTTCAACATAAGGGCTCTCCTTGTCGTTTACCCACATGCCATAAGTTTGCTCATTCAAAGGATAGTCGCGATCGAGCACCGGATTCTGCGCAATCATTTCCTGAGTCTTTCTTCCGTGGTGCGGATAATCCCAGGCTTCCTTATTGGCGTTCACATAATCCTTTACGTGTTCAATGTTGCGACCTCTTTCGAGCATCAATACTTTTAAGCCTTTCTCTGTTAGCTCCTTTGCCGCCCAGCCGCCGCTGATGCCAGAGCCAATCACAATCGCGTCGAAATTTTGTTCAGCCATGTTAGATGTTTAAGCTTTGATGGTTTAAAAAAATAGATATTAAATATTACAGATTTCAATTGCCTTTTTCAATGAACCCAGTTTGTCCTTTGCAACAGGAATGAATTCCTGGGCCACATATCCTTTAAAGCCCGTTTCCACAATGGCTTTCATGATGGCAGGATAATACAATTCCTGTGACTCATCAATCTCATGACGGCCAGGCACTCCTGCGGTATGGTAATGACCAATATAAGCGGAATTGTTGCGGATGGTTCTGATTACATCTCCTTCATCTATCTGCATATGGTAGATATCGTAGAGTAATTTGAAATTCTCTGAACCAATCATTTTGCAAAGCTCCACACCCCAGGCAGTTTTATCGCACATATAATCTTTGTGGTCTACCTTACTGTTGAGCAACTCCATGATAACAGTAACCCCTCTTTTCTCTGCAAGCGGCATAATTTTCTTTAGCCCTTCTGCAGCATTCTTTAATCCGGTAGCATCATCCATTCCGTTACGGTTACCGCTAAAGCAAATCAGGTTTTTATACCCTGCATCTGCCACCAGATTAATATGTTCTGTGTAGTTTTTAATTAAAGTAGCATGATATTGTGGATCGTTCCATCCCTTTACCAGACTGATTTCTGCGCCATTGCACATGGTAGAAACCATACCGTGCTTTTTTAAAGTTGGCCAGTCTTTCGGTCCCACTAAATCAATACCCGTAATACCCATTTTTTTTGCTTCAACACATAATTCTTCCACAGATAATCCATCAAAACACCAGCGACAAACTGAGTGATTTATATTTCCTTTCATTGTATTTGAACCCGTTGCGCAGGACGCGAAGCTTGGAATCAGGGGCGTTGCTGCAACAGCAACGGAACCCGTGATAATGTTTTTAATGGCAGATCGCCTGTTGGAAGATTTTTTCATATAGCATTCAGAACCCTAATATAAATATTTGTTTGCAGTAAACTTCCATGAAATATATAAAATGTTCAAGAAGGTATTTGATTCGGTGAACAAATAACAAGAATGATTCATCTTTATTAAATGAATATAATCGGCGATTATGATTAAATTAGAGGCGCTTATCCAAACTATAAATTAAAAAATATACTTATGGCTAGAAAACTAAGAATGGGAATGATTGGCGGAGGCAAGGACGCATTTATTGGTGCAATCCACCGTCTTGCAGCCAATATGGATGGACAGATAGAGCTGGTTTGCGGTGCATTAAGCATTAATCCAACCATTGCCCAGGAATCCGGAGAAATGCTTTTCCTTCCGCAGGATCGTATTTATATGACCTATGATGAAATGATTACAAAGGAAGCCGCCTTGCCTGCAGACAAGAGAATGGACTTTGTAACCATCGTTACCCCCAACTTCGCACACTTTGCTCCGGCGATGATGGCGTTGGAGCATGGTTTTCATGTAGTCATTGAAAAGCCCATCACATTTACTTTAGAAGAAGCCAAGCAATTAAAAGCCAAAGTGGAAGAAACAGGTTTGACACTCTGCTTAACGCATACTTATTCAGGATATCCAATGGTAAAACAAGCCAGGGCAATGGTTGCTGAAGGCGCTTTGGGTAAAATCAGAAAAGTATGGGTAGAATACCCGCAGGGCTGGTTGAGCAAGCTGAGCGAAAGAGAAGGCAATGCACAGGCAGCCTGGAGAACCGATCCCAAAAAATCAGGAAAGAGCGGAAGCATGGGAGACATTGGCACCCACGCAGCGCATTTAGCTGAATATGTAACTGGTGCTCAGATCAGCAAGATTTGCGCAGACTTAAATACCAAGGTGGAAGGAAGAATGCTCGACGACGATGGATCTGTATTATTACATTTTAATAATGGCGCATCGGGCGTTTTAATGGCATCTCAGGTAGCAGCAGGCGAAGAAAATGCGCTTAAAATAAGAGTGTACGGAGAAAAAGGCGGATTGGAATGGGCACAGATGGAACCCAATACCCTGATTGTAAAATGGCTGGAAGCGCCGATGCAGATATTACGTGCAGGAGCTAATTACACCGATCGTTTGTCGAGTTTTGCTACCAGCAATTGCAGAACGCCGGGCGGACATCCGGAAGGATACCTGGAAGCATTTGCCAATATTTACAAAAACTTTGCAGCAACCGTACAGGCTAAAATTGAAGGACGTACCCCAACCAAAGAACAATTGGATTTCCCTGGTGTAGAAGATGGTATCAGAGGTATGGCATTTATTGACAACGTTGTAGCATCTGCCAATTCAGATGTAAAGTGGACCGAACATAAAATATAATTCATGACCAATATTAAAGGACCAGGGATTTTCCTGGCGCAATTCATGGGCGACACAGCCCCTTTTAATTCATTGGCTTCTATATGCCAGTGGGCGGCATCATTGGGTTTTAAAGGAGTACAAATTCCTTCTTGGGATGCCCGTTGTATTGATTTACAAAAAGCAGCAGAAAGCAAAACTTATGCAGACGAAATCAGGGGGATTGTAGCTGCCGCCGGATTGGAAATCACTGAGCTATCCACGCACTTGCAGGGACAATTGGTAGCAGTAAACCCCGCATATGATGCACTTTTTGATGGTTTTGCACCCGAAGCATTAAGAGGAAACCCCAAGGCAAGAACAGAGTGGGCAGTACAGCAATTAAAATATGCAGCGAAAGCTTCACAAAACCTGGGACTCAACGCCCACGCCACTTTCAGTGGTGCATTGTTGTGGCAAACCGTATATCCCTGGCCACAAAGACCTGCAGGATTGGTAGAAACCGGTTTCACAGAATTAGCCAAAAGATGGATGCCTATACTAAATGAGTTTGATGCCAATGGGGTTGACCTTTGCTATGAAATTCATCCAGGTGAAGATTTACATGATGGGGTTACCTATGAAATGTTTTTGGAAAAAGTAAACAACCATCCACGTGCTTGTTTACTATACGATCCCTCTCACTTCGTATTGCAATGCCTGGACTATAAAGCCTATATAGATCACTATCATGAGCGCATTAAAATGTTCCATGTAAAAGATGCAGAGTTTAATCCAACAGGAAAACAGGGTGTTTATGGTGGCTATCAAGGTTGGGTTGAAAGAGCAGGCAGATTCAGGTCTTTGGGAGATGGACAGGTAGATTTCAAAACCATTTTCAGCAAGCTGGCTCAATACAACTATACAGGTTGGGCAATAATGGAATGGGAATGTGCGTTGAAGCATCCTGAAACCGGTGCAGCGGAAGGTGCACCATTTATTCAACAACATATCATCCGTGTAACGGATAAAACCTTTGATGATTTTGCCGGTACGGGTTCTGATGAAAATTTTAATAAAACAATCTTAAGTATCAACTAACTTTAACCACGCTACTATCAGGTAGCGTATCACCATTTAAACGAACGATTATGAAAAAGTACTTAGTGTTATTTGCCATTACCGGATTGGTAGCTGCAGCTTGTGGCGGTAGTGAAGAAAAGAAAGAAGAAAAAGCAGCTGAACCAGCAGCAGCGGCTCCTGTAGCAGACCTTAGCAGCAATCCGGACTATACAAAGGGATTGGAACTGGTTGGAAAATCAGATTGCTTAACCTGTCATAAAGTAAACGATAAATTAATCGGACCTTCTTATAAGGATGTAGCCAACAAATATGAAGCAACGGAAGAAAACATCAGCATGTTGGCTGGCAAAATCATTAAGGGTGGTAAAGGTGTTTGGGGAGAAGTTCCAATGACTCCGCATCCTCAAATCAGCGAAGAAGATGCCAAAGCCATGGTAAAATATGTTCTACTCCTTAAGTAAGCCACATGAACCAACTACTATGGGTTACTGCAGTTGGAGCTGCTTTAATAACAGCTTCAGTGAACAGCAAAAATATAATGCCCTCAAAGGCTTCTGCAAATAATACAGTAATTTCTGTTTCAGCCAGTTCCAATCCCGCGAAAGCGAAATGGATTAAACTGTTTGATGGCAAAACCACCAATGGCTGGAAAACCTATTCGAAAGACAGCATTGGAAGCGCATGGAAAGTAGAAGACGGAGTTTTGTTCTTAGACTCAAAAGCAAAGAAAGAACAAAAACTGGGCGGAGGTGATATTATTCACGAAAAATCATTCGAGAATTTTCATCTTCGTTTGGAATGGAAGGTTTCTAAAAATGGCAACAGCGGTATTATTTTCTGGGCACAAAACGACCCGGCAAAATACAAAGCTGTCTGGCATACCGGACCTGAAATGCAAGTGCTGGACAATGGTGGGCATCCTGATGCAAAAATCAGAAAACACCGCGCCGGTGATCTGTACGATTTAATTGAAGGACCAGACACTGCTGTAAAGCCAGTTGGTGAATGGAACAAAGCAGAAATTATTTCTAAAAACGGAACACTGGAATTAAAACTCAATGGCGTTACTACGGTAAAAACCACTTACTGAGACGAAGCGTGGTTTAACTTAATTGCCAACAGCAAATTCAAAACCATGTCTGGATTCGGCAGAACTTTTAGCGGACATATTGCCTTGCAGGACCATGGAGACGATGTATGGTTCCGCAATATTGAAATAAAGGAATTATAATGCAAACCCTGAACCACGAGTACTTCATGCAACAGGCATTGAAAGAAGCCCAGCTGGCTTTTGATGCGGATGAAGTACCCGTGGGTGCAGTGGTAGTGATGAACAATCAAATTATTGCAAGAGCCCACAACCAGGTAGAGCTTCTGAACGATTCAACTGCGCATGCAGAAATACTGGCTCTCACTTCCGCTTATAGTTCATTAGGCGCCAAATACTTACCCGACGCCACTCTTTATGTAACTGTAGAACCCTGCCTCATGTGCTGCGGCGCCATTTATTGGGGTAAATTAGGGCGCATCGTTTACGGAGCATCCGACGAAAAGAACGGTTACAAACACCTCACCAAAGAACAGTGGCCCTTTCATCCCAAGACAGAATTGATCTCCGGCGTTTTAGAAGCCGACTGCTCATTTCTGATGCGTTCTTTTTTCAGGGCCAAGCGATAATTGATACCCCCTTTCACAAACCGTTTAAAGATTCTGCGGAAGTTGCATCTTAACCTTACAGTTCATAATACTTGTGTGTAAGTGCCCCTAAAATTCGGACAGTTTAAAAATAGAGCTAAAAGATTAAATTTAAACTGCAAAACATGAAAAAGACACGATTCACTGAGACCCAGATTGTTTCTATTTTGAAGCAACAGGAAGGTGGTAGAACCACAAAAGAGCTTGCCCGTGAACACGGAGTTTCTGAAGCCACTATTTACAATTGGAAGAGTAAATATGGTGGTATGGAAGCCTCGGATGTTAAGAAACTAAAAGACCTAGAAGAAGAAAATTCTAGGCTTAAGAAGATGTATGCTGATGTAGCAATGGACAATCAGATACTAAAGGATTTGTTCTCAAAAAAAGGCTGGGCCCTGCCACAAAAAAGCAGCTAACACAAGAGCTGGTGAATGAATACGGTGTACCGGTGAGCAGGGCTTGCAAGTTGATATCAATTCCACGTTCTCAGTTTTATTATGAAACTAAGAAAGACGATAAATCTGTGATTGAAGCATTGCAGGATCTAGCTTTTAAGCATCCAACGTATGGATTTAGAAAGCTCTTTGCATATTTAAGGAGATCTGGTAAAACATGGAACCATAAACGCGTGTATAGGGTTTATAAGCTATTAAAGCTGAATAAAAAAAGACGTGGTAAGCGGAGACTTCCAACAAGAGTGAAGCAACCATTAGCAGAGCAAAACACTATCAACCAAAGCTGGAGTATGGATTTTATGAGCGACAGCATGGTTGGGAATAGAAAGTTTAGAACCCTGAACATCATGGATGATTGTACTAGAGAAGTATTGGCCATTGAGATTGACACATCACTGTCCTCAAAAAGGGTCATTAGAACACTTGATAGAATCATTGAACAGCGTGGTAAACCAGTTGCCATTAGAACAGATAATGGGCCAGAATTTACCTCAAAAGACCTTGAGCTATGGAGTATTGACAACGGAATAAAGCTTCAATTTATACAACCAGGAAAACCAATGCAAAATGGTTTTATTGAGCGGTTTAATCGATTGTATCGTGAAGCAATATTGGATGCATACTTGTTCTTTGATTTAAATGAAGTAAGGTTATTGACAGAAGAATGGATAGAGGAATACAATAACCATAGACCTCATGAATCTTTGAACAACCTAACACCAACAGAATGGAAACTAAACCTTATTAAAAATGATTATTCTCTAATTAAAACTGTTTGATATTTGGGGTACTTACACCAAAAAACAAAAGAAAAACCGAAATTGTCTCAAATTCTTAACCCTTTTTGTCCAAAAATTAAGGGGTCGATACACTATTACACATAGAAAGATTTGTACCATGAAACAAAGTGTTCTAATCCATCGTTCACAGAAACAGTTTGACAATAATTAAAAGCATTATTGAATTTTTCCATTGAAGCATAGGTTGAAGTTACATCACCTTTTTGTTTTCCTTCAAAAACCACAATTGCTTTTTTACCAATTTTATTTTCCAAAATATTGAGGAATTCATTTAAAATTATAGGGTTACTGCCGCCTATATTGTATACATGTTTAATGTCTTTATTAAAATTATAGAGATCTAAGCATAGTCTAATTGAATTTAACCCGGCTATAACATCTGAAATGTATGTAAAATCACGTCGCATTTCCCCATTATTAAATATTTTAATTGGGTTGCCATTAATAATATCTTTAGTGAATGAAAAATAAGCCATATCAGGACGACCATATGGTCCATACACTGTAAAGAATCTCAATCCAATAGATTTAATTCCAAAAGTTTGCTGATAAGAATATGCGATTATCTCATTAGATATTTTAGTTGCTGCATATAAAGAAACAGGTTTATCAACATTTAAGTTTTCAACAAATGGCGTTTCCAAACTATCACCATAGACACTAGAACTACTTGCATAAACTAAAATTGCTTGTGGAGAATATAGTCTTATACTATCAATAACATTGAAAAAACCATTTATATTTGAACTTATATAAGCTGCTGGATTTATTAAACTATATCTAACACCTGCCTGTGCAGCTAAATGGTATATACAATAAACATTTGAGTCTAGTATCTTTGATAAATTATTAGTAATATCACATCTCCAAAATGAAAGTTTGTAAATTTTAGAAGAATATTCTTTATCAAAATAATATTTTTCTGAAATTATTCCTAAATCCTTTAACCTTGCATATTTTAAGTTTACATCATAATAATCATTTAAAGAATCAACACCTACTATTTCAAAATTAGTATTTGTTAATAGAAACTTTGCTAAATGGTATCCAATAAAACCTCCTATTCCTGTAATTATAATTTTATTCATCTCTAAGTTCAAGTTATAAGTGCTTTTTTCTTGTAGCAATTGATTTTGGTTTGGTAATAAAATTCTTACTAATCTATGGTTTGATAATTTTTCAATACGTTTCACTTGATAATTTGTTACCAAACTAAGGTCAATCTTCTTAGGGAAAAACCTTCTGTTCTGCCCTATTTTGTTTCAACTCTATATTTCACCTCGAAAATAAGAACAGAGTGTTAAATAAAAATTTCCTAATCTAACTTTTACAAATAAAAAAGCAAACACTTAGCAAATTAGTACCATCTTTAAAAGGCTACATAAAAAGTCTTATTTGAAATGCCAGCTGAATGAGCTATGCCTTTTATAGTAACACTTACCTTTCCAAAAGCTTTGAAAAATTTTGCAGTTCAATATAAAATTTTATTTTCACAATCTATTCATTTAGTTTTCCCAGCATCAAGTTTTTTCAATACAACTGTTGTTGGCAATTCAAATAAATCATGGTGTTTAGCTATAACCTCTAAGCTTAACAACTGTAATGAATCTAAATATTCTTCACGTGTAATAATAATTGCTTCTTGTTTTTGCTCTAATGCATTGTTAAGATCAGCAATGCTTTGATAAGTAATGATGTTTGAATTTTTAAGGTTAAAATTATATCCTGGATTATATTGCCTATATGCTATAACAGGGCAATCTTTTTTAAATAGTTTTAAAGTTTTATATACCGGATTTTGTTGATAAAGAACAGGATAAACAATAAGCAAGCCTATAATGTTAAAAACCAAATAAGTTATGCTTAAGGCAAGTATATTAGTACCCCATTTCCATTGCTTTTGCCTGAAAAGAAATAGGAATAGTATCAATGGGGCTATCAATAATAGTAAAGCAACCCATTTATTATTTGCAGCTTCAATTTCATTATTTATGGCGAAATAACCTGCAACAGGAATGAGGATTAAAAAAACAAGTAAAACAAAAAAGGGGTATTTTTTTGAGCAAAATTCGATACTAACTAATTCATTAATAAAACTGCCAAGCAATAT
Organism: Sediminibacterium sp. C3; assembly: GCF_000508085.1. Classification (GTDB taxonomy): domain Bacteria; phylum Bacteroidota; class Bacteroidia; order Chitinophagales; family Chitinophagaceae; genus Sediminibacterium. The sequence continues at coordinate 293,016 of NZ_KI669560.1, forward strand.
TGAAATAAATGGATAACTGATCATTGGATAGTTGGGAAGCTTGGTGCCAGCAAAACAAAAGAAAGCAATTGGCACAAGAGCTGACAGCAATGCATATTTCTCCAAATTTAATTTAAATAGCTTTTTCCTTTCTCTAATTAGTTCTGCAATAAATGCTGTATATGGCAACAATCCTATTAATACAAATAAAACGGGAAGAATAAATAATCCACCATGGCCTTCTTTAGGAGAAGCAAATCTTTCAATATTGTGTTCAAACAAAAAACTTGTTATCCATTTTCCATTAGTTGCCTTATAGACCAAAATATACCATGGCAACACAATTGTCATTACTAAAGCAAATGCTGAAATTAAATGCCATGAAAAAAAGTAACTCCACTTTTTTTGCCATATAACCCAAATGAAAATCAAAATTGCAGGCAGGGCTAAAGCGATAGGGCCTTTGGCCAATGTAGCCATCCCTAATGCAAAAGCCCCAAGATATAGCTGGGATGTTTTTTTTTCATCAAGCCATGCAAAAAAGCTAAAAAATCCGAGTGTAATAAAAAATATTAAATATGGATCAGGAACGGATAAACGAAACTCAAATAAAAAATGTGTACTTGTTACCAACACTAATACTGAAAAGAATGCAATTTTCTTGTTAATGTACTTTTTTGTATAAAAATATGTAACACAAATTGTACCGAGGCCAGCAATAGCAGAAAAAAAGCGGGCAGCAAAAGCATTTATACCAAATATTTTGTAGGAAAGCATCATAAAAAAATAATGCAATGGGGGCTTATCAGTCCTCAATTCACTATTAAATGTTGGTACAATCCAATTAGATTTTTCCAGCATTTCAGCAGCACATTGAGCGTTTTTTGCTTCGTCTAAAATATACAAGGGAGTGCTTCCCAATTTCATAAACAGCAAAGAGGCTGTTGCTACTAATAACCACCAAAACTGCTTTTGATTATATTTATTGTGCATTGATAAAACCATACATTTTATTAATTTTTGATTGAGAAAGGATTTTTAAATACCCACAGAATACCTACAAAAGAAACCAAAACTGTAGTTCCATAAAACAGTAAACTTATGGAAATGCCTTGATGTTCATTTAAAGAAAAATTTGTGCATCCCCATAAATAAACCATTTCTCTTATTCCCAATCCTCCAATAGATATAGGTAATATGGCTGCTATTGAAGAGAGTAGGAATAATAAGATATATTCAGAAAAATTCTGCTCTATTGCCATAGCTTTTAAAATAAAAATTACACATATTGTTTGAAAAAGTTGGACAATAAAACCCAAAAGCACAGTCTGAACAAAACATTGCAATATAGAATGCGGCTTGAGTACCTTCATCATTACCCAATAGTAAAATGCCATTAATAAAATTGTTGAAAGAAAAAAAAGTAAAAAGTAATTACCTGAACCATCAATTAAATATGTTGTAAAAGAAGCTAATCCAAATAAAGCTAATACACCACTGATTCTGTCAAATAAAACTGCAGATATAAGGGTTTTTATACTAACTTTAGTTTGCCTGTTTAATATCATCACTTTATAGGCATCACCTCCTATACTTCCAGGTAAAAACAAATTGTAAAACATACCCAACCAGTATAGTTTTAAATTAAGTAATTGTGAAAGAGATATATTGATATTTTTAAAATATATGTTTAATCTGAACGATGATATTATTTTTGAAATAATAAAGCTTATGAGTCCTAATAATAAAAAGCATTTCTTACTTGACTGAATTAGATTCCATGTTTCGATCCAATTTACTTTTTTGTAATGTAAATGAAGCAAACAATAGTTACAAGAAGTTTAAGTATCAATTTAAGAACATTAATGATTTTGAATCTTTCCATAGATTTTTTTTATTGCATACTTTTTCTTGTTAATAGTTAAGTTATATGTTCCCATACCAATTTCAGCTAAAATACCAATGCTTATCAGTTGAATCCCACCTAATAAAAAAATTACTCCAACAATTAATAATGGTTTACCCCAAATAGCATTGCCAGCTAATTTTAGTGATAATAGATATAAATTAATAATAACTCCTAAAAACAAACCTATAACACCCATGGTTCCGAATAGATGCATTGACTTTTGGCTGTATTTTTTAAAAAAAAGAAGAAAAATTAAATCGCTCAGCACTTTAAATGTTCTGTTTATGCCATATTTTGATTTGCCAAATTTTCTAGAATGATGCAATACATCCATTTGAGTTATAGAAGCACCACCAAATGAGGCTAATAAAGGAATAAACCTGTGCAGTTCTCCTCTCAAATCAAGATCTTGTGCCACTTCTCTTTTCATTACTTTTAATGTACATCCATAATCTTTAATATTTATATTGGTTGTAATCCTGATTACAAAATTTGCAATTTTACTAGGTATCTTTCTAAGAAATGTACCATCTTGCCTATTTTTTCTGTTGCCTGCAACCATATCCCAGTTTTCACTTTTTAATTTTCCTAGCATCTCTGGAATGTTAATGGGGTCATTTTGCAAGTCTCCATCTAAAAAAGCAATATATTCACCTGAGGAGTATTCTATACCTGCAACCATTGCTGTACTTTGCCCGTAATTTCTTTTAAATTGAATTAAACTAATCCTTTCGTCTTGAATCAAAAAATTTTGGATTTTTTTACATGTATCATCAGTACTGGAATCATCAACGAAGATTATTTCATAATCAATCAGAGAAAGGCTTTTATATATTTCCTTAATAAGAGGATCAATGTTTTCAGCTTCATCATAAACAGGTATAATTACAGAAAGTTCTAGCATAGATTATTATTTAATTTTTTTTATGAATTTTTCATGTCTGCTTAGTTCAACAGATAAGTGCAATTTTTAAACAAAAGGTAAAAAAGCTTTTGAGGGCTTTTTGCCTTTTGACCAAGTAGTGCGACTTTTTGGTTACTATGACAAAAAATTACACTCAACTTAGTTTGGTACAAAGATATCAGATTGAGGCCTTTGTTGAGGATGGAATGAAACAAAAAAAGATAGCGGATTATTTGGGCGTCAATCCTTCTACTATTAGTAGAGAACTGAGACGAAATGTCACGTCCTAAAAAAACCTTACACATTTAAAAATTAATCCGGGTATTACTTTACAGGTGTTTTTCTAAATCCTGGATTTTGTTTACAATCAAAGATAGTCATTTCTAAGTTCAAGTAATAAGTTGTAATAGTTAGTAGTTGATCTGAAAGTTTAGGATTTTTTCTTTTCGGTTTTTATAGGTGTCTCGACCCCTTAAAAACTAGACAAAAGTTCAATATTGGTTAGTCTGTTTTGGGCTGTTTTTTCTCTGCTTTTGGCAAAGATAGCCTCGCCTGCAGAAAACTCAAGGCTATACGAAGCGGTGGTGGCCTTTTCACAAGGGCCTTCAACCACCGGCCTTGACTTTTCCTCCGGCTTTGCGGCTTCAGGTTGCCTAAGCAGATCAACGACCAGTATAATAGTCATCCCAGGCCTGTTGTGGTGATTGATCACCTAAGCTTCCGTGTAGCCTTCTTTCATTGTAATGCTTTTTCCACCTGTTCATGACCAGGCCGGCATCATAGATCGATTCAAACTCATATCTGCGTTCAATGGTTCGCTCTACAATGCTGTGATATGCTTCTATGAAAGAGTTCTCCTCCGGAGTGGCAACATGGGTAAATTCTTGGTCTACTTGCATCTCTTTGAGGTAATCCCTCACAAGCTGGGCAATGAACTGACTTCCGTTGTCGTTTCTGATGGTGATACCCTTAACAGGATGTTTTTCAATAATCCGGCTAAGCAACCACTTCACCTGTTCCTTTCGGATACGCCACCAAAGAAGCTGTCCCAAGATCTTGCGACTATATACATCGAGCACAGTCAACACCAATGCATTACGACCTGCACCATGGATATGAAGGTACTTGATGTCCATACACAGCTGCTGCATCGGCGCTTCGGCTTGTTGAGTGTAGTACTGAACAAACTTACGCTTGTCTGTCTTAACCTGAATTTTACTACAATACAGCAAACCTTGCTCCGCCATCAGCCTGTACACCTTTTTCCTATTGATTAGAAAACCTTCCTGTCGAAGACTGGAAGTCATCACCCGGTATCCATAGTCAACAAACTCAATGCCTAAAATAAACTTTACAGCAATAATCACGCTGATGTTGCTGAGCTCATTACCATCCTTCATCAGAGTATGGGTCGATGGCTTTCTGCCTTGTTTTCCCGATTTACATCGGTAATAGAAGCTACTCCGATTAACACCACACCATTGCAGCATCCGACTAACCTTTATCTTACTTTCAAAGAGCTGGATACAGGATCTTACATCCTGAACCTTTAACGGCTTTTTTTTAAAAGCTCGGTTTTGAACTCAAGCTCCAAAGCCTGGTTCGCAATGATCCGTTTCAAACGTTCATTCTCAGACTGTAACTGTTTGACTTCCGGATCAATGGTGTGATACTTGGACCGTAAACCAGCTATCCCATCCTGATTGAACTCCTTCTTCCAACGATGGAATAACGATTGTGCCACATTGTGCTTGCGTAGCGTCTCAGTAAGCCCGTACTGATCCACTTCCTGGATGAGCTGAAGCTTCTGTTCAACACTCCAACTTCGACGTTTTGTACTCATGGTTCCCTAAATTTAATGTTCTAAACTGAATTAAAAAATCAGTCCAGTCATTTAGGGGGCTAAGACAACACCCAATGACCGGTTTGAAGAATCTATTAAATCACAAAATTGTACCACAGTTTTAACAACTAATCATTAACTTAACATCCTGATACTTTGGTATCGAATTTGGGGAGTATTATATATCACTGATCATCTGTATAAGCATGTATTAGAGATAAGTAATTGTAATTACTTACTTAAAAACGGAAAGACTTATTTAATCAAGGATCTTAGTGAAATTGAAGAGCATGGCTACACAATGCCAGTATTAGATAGATAGATGTACATTTTTAAACTAAAAGAACTAAGTGAGCATTCGGCAATAAATGGTATTGTCTGTCTTAAAATAAATAAGCGAGTATTCGAGAAATGCTAGTTTTCGTGAGTTTTTGGGTTAAGGTAATTGCATTTCTCGGCCGTGAGCGTTTGATTTTAAGACAGACTCTTGATTTATGTCGAATTCCGAAAGAATTTATTGATTTAACAGCCATTTAAACCAATGCCGCGTAAATTTGTAATTCATTCATACACATTTTAAATAGAAATATTATGTCATTTACACTAGCACCTTTACCCTATGCGCACGATGCGCTTGAGCCACATATCGACACTACTACCATGCAAATTCACCATGGTAAGCACCATCAGGCTTATGTTGACAATTTAAACAAAGCCATCGCTGGTACACCCAACGAAGGCAAGTCTTTGGAAGAATTGGTGAAAGCTGCAGGCAGCATTAGCCCTGCTGTTCGCAACAACGGTGGCGGTCACTGGAACCATACTTTCTTCTGGGAAAGCCTTGCAGCCAATGCAGGTGGAACACCTTCAGGTGAATTAGCAGATGTCATCAATGCTGCTTTTGGCTCATTCGATGCGTTCAAAGAAAAATTTGCAAACGCAGGGATGACTCGTTTTGGTAGCGGTTGGGCCTGGTTAATTGTAAAAGACGGTAAACTGGAAGTAAGTTCTACTCCCAATCAGGACAACCCCTTAATGGATGTTGCTGAAGTAAAAGGAACTCCCATCTTAGGAGCGGATGTTTGGGAGCATGCATACTATCTTAAATACCAGAACCGCAGAGCAGATTATTTAGCTGCTTTCTGGAATGTAGTTAACTGGAGCAAAGTTGCTGAGCGTTTTGCAGCAGCCAAGTAAATAAAATCTTGTATTTTCACATCACGCTGTAGGTATCTGCAGCGTGATTTTTTTTAAATATAGTTGTATGAAAAACCTATTTGCCTTTTTTGTTGTTAGCAGTTTATTAATCGCCTGTGCCGGAAATGATAAAACCATTATCATCATGAGTAAGGGAGATGCCACAGTGGATTTAAATGCAGGAACCATTCAGGCAAAAGACGGCGCAGGTCATGAAGAAAAACTGGTAGCTGTAAACAAGGCCAATATCAGTTTTAAACTCAATACACCGGCAGGTGAAGCTACCGTTGAGTTAAAAGAAAATGGTCTGTATGTCATCAACGTAAAAAATGACACAATCATCGGCAGTTATCAACCCTATACCAGTGCTTCTCAGGCTCAAAAAGTAATTACGCAGGAAAGCCTGGCGCAAAAAATTGATTCTTTACAATTATTAAGCGAGGGTAAAAATGTAACTGCCGCCAACAGAAACTATTTCATTTTACCTAACCAGGCAACATTGATTACCAGCAACCCTCAGGCGCAGGTAGTGGGTCCTTATCACCAAATGCGTTCTGCAGAAAAAGTTGACGGAAAAGATCCTGAGATTTATCGTTTCTATAGCATCAAGGAAATCAGAGAGATGATTACTAAACTCAGAGCGCTTACTGTTGCGCCTGAATAAATTTAAGGAACCGGATCCCAGCCGGAACCTCCGCCAGGTCTGCATTTGCTGAGTCGCTTAACAAGCAACCATCCTCCTTTAAAAAGACCATATTTTTTTAAGGCTTCTTCTCCGTATTGAGAACAAGTGGGTATAAATCTGCACTTAGGCCCCATCACAGGAGATATAATGTATTGATATATTTTAATGAATGGGATCAATACATAGCCAAGCAAACGGGTTATAGAAAATTGGCTTTGCCGGCTTTTCTCAGAAGTTATTGGGGGATTACAACCGCTACACATGGCTTTCGGTTTCACTGATTTTTCGAACCAATTTTTCCAGGACTTTTTCCATAGTTTCCTTTAGTGCGGCAAACTCAGGGAGCTCTTTACCTATGTACAAAAAGAAAACATCTAAAGTTGATGTCTTTTGTTCCATGGCAGCATAAAGCGGGTGCTTTTGTGTTCTGTATACTTCGCGCAACAATCGTTTAACCCTGTTTCGGTCATTGGCTTTCTTAAAAATCCTTGAACTCACACCTACACCGGCTTGAACATTGCCTGAATTAACTTCTTCCGACAAGGTGTAAAACACTTTAATCGGGAAAATACTAAACGACTTACCCCTGGCAAATAGCCCTTCCAAAGCTTTTCTGCTTTTTAATTTTTCGTTTTGGGAATAAGTGTTTTTGATAGCCATACTTTACAAAACTAAAAAAGCTCCGTCACAAAGACGGAGCTCAATATGATTTGCCCAACAGGATTCAATTGATTCCTGTTTCCTCAGAGAGGATGAGGGGATTACTTTAATCCTTTTTCGCTGGAAACAGTAAGTTTCTTGCGACCTTTCGCTCTGCGGCTTGCCAATACTTTACGGCCATTAGCAGTCTCCATACGCTTACGGAAACCGTGAACGGTTTTACGACGACGCTTGTGTGGTTGGAATGTACGTTTCATTGATGTCTTTTTTTACTAACCCTAAAATATGGTTTCATTTCAGTGCTGCAGTCACCATACCGCCGCTTGTGAAAGGACGGCAAAATTAAGTAAAAAAGATTAATGACCCAATAGTATATGCTCCGATTTTAAGGATTTTCCGAAGAAAATAGCCCCTTTTTCATCAAAATCGGCGGTGGAATCGGTGGTACAGAACCTGATTTGCCCTTTTTTGGAACATTTATCCTCCATTGCAGGGTGCCTTTCCAGGTAATGAGCCAGGCTTTGGGCTACAATTTCTCCCTGAGCAATCAGCTGAATATGATTGGGCAAAATAGCAGAAATTTTAGGTATTAGTAACGGATAATGGGTGCAAGCCAGTAAAATGGTATCAATAGCAGGGGATTGTTGTAACAACTGATCAAGGCTTTCTTTTACAAAATAGTCTGCTCCTGACCCTTCATGCGCTCCGTTTTCAATCAAGGGCACCCACATGGGGCAGGCCTGCTGATACACAGCCATTTCAGGAAAGAAATGGGCTATTTCCAGAATATAGCTTTCGCTGATGACCGTTCCCTTGGTTGCCAATACCCCTAGCTGGCCCGATTCTGAGAAACGACCAATCACTTCAGCGGTGGGTCTGATCACCCCGAGAACCCTTTTAGATGGCCCGTAATTGGCCAAATCTTTTTGTTGTATTGTTCGCAAGGCCTTTGCTGATGCCGTATTACAAGCCAATATTACCAGTTCACAACCCTGCTCAAAAAACCATTCAACTGCCTCTAAAGTATATTGATATACCGTTTCAAAGGATCGGGTGCCGTAAGGTGCTCTGGCATTGTCTCCCAGGTATAGATAATCGTATTGGGGCAGCGCATTCACCAGTTCTTTTAAAATGGTTAATCCTCCGTATCCACTATCAAAAACGCCGATGGGTGCTGATGGTTGCATGGGCCTAAAGATAAAAACAAAAAGCCTCTCTGAAATCAATCAGAGAGGCTATATAATTCAGTTTACAGTGTTTGTATTCAGAACTATCCTTTACCTGCAGGCTTAGCCGCTGGCTTAGCAGGAGTTGTTGTGCTGCTTCCTGTAGCTGCTTTCCATGCATCTTCAATTTCCTTTGGTAAAGGAAGTTTTAATTTTTGTGCAGCGCGGATAGTGATATTATCCAATAAGTTTGGTCTTACATAAGGAGAAATGGTTTCAGCCTTTAAAACCAAAGTATACTTCTGCTCAGCAACTACTTCCTGAACGGCAGCATATAATTTTTGTCTGTATGGATCAACCAGTTCTTCGTATTTAGCTTGTTCCATTTGCTGAGAATATTCAGTCCAGTTAACCAATTTGTAACGGGCCTGTAGTAATTCTCTGGTTGCCATTTCTCTTGCTTTAGGAGGCATAGTTGCAGAATCTTTCTTGAAGATGCTGTCTCTGCGTTGGTAGTCAGCCAAAGTGTATTTGTATTCTTCCTGCAAAGAATCTATTCTGTAGCTATTTAAAAGGGTATCAATTTTAGCAATACCAGGGAACAAAGAAAGGGCGGCTTGCTCATCAAAATAACCAATTTTAACCTGAGCGCTGGCGCTGTTAGAGAAAAGTGTAACCGCAGCGATTGCCACACACACAAAGAGAAATTTTTTCATTGTAATGAAATTTATTGTTTGTTTTTGATTAACTAGTTTTTAATGCCCAACTCTCTCAAAACCTCATCGGATTTATCCAGTTTGGGGTCGGCAAATATAACGGTAATTCCTTCACTTTTATCCAAGATAAAATCATAAACCCTTGCTACCGCTATTTTTTGGATGGCATTGTATACTTTATCCTGAATAGGTTTAACTAATTTTTGGCGCTCTTTGAACAAATCCCCCTCGTATCCGAAGCGCTTTTTTTGCAGATCCCTGATCTCTTTTTCTTTTACAAAAAGCTCGTCTTCCCTTTTTTTCTTTAATTCCTCCGTTAACATAACCTGCTCTGCCTCGTAGTTTTTGTACATTTTGTCGAGGATGGCCTGCTTGTCGTCAATTTCTTTTTGCCATTGTTCCCCTACCAGCTGCAGCTTTTTATCTGCGTCTCGGTATTCCGGTATTTTACTCAGAATATACTTGGTGTCGATAATTGCATAGCGTTGTTGAGCGCTAACTGCTGTTGTAAGCAATACAAGGGTGGTAAAAGCAACTAAAATTTTTTTCATACCGATCATTTTATGGTTATTCAGGTTCAAATCCAAGCATAAAGGTAAAGCGTGCTGCATCCCTTAACTGATTGGTTCCATTAAACCTATCCAATCCTATGCCATAATCGAATCCGAGCAATCCAAACATAGGTAAAAAGAATCGCATACCCAGACCCACCGATCTTCTAAGCTGGAATGGATTGTAATCTTTAAAGGAATACCAGCCGTTGGCTGCTTCAAAGAAAGCCAATCCAAAAATGGTACTGCTTGGGTTTAAGCTAAGCGGATACCTCAATTCCATCGTGTACTTATTAAAGATGGTAAAGTATTGGCTGGCTCTTTGCTGATCGGGGTTTACACGTGGATTGGAGTTATCGTATACCGGATAACCTCTGTGTGCCACAATATCAAATCCCAATAAGGCAAACTGGTTGGTTAAACCGGCATCCCCTACCTGGAAACGTTCGAATGGAGAAATCTGTAACTTTTCATTGAATCTGCCAACAAAACCAAACTTCGCAGCAAATCGCATTACAAACTGCTTGTTGCGGTCTTCTCCATGTGGTTTACCCAATGGCACAAACCATTCTCCGTTAAAGCGCCATTTATGGTATTCAATCCATTTGTATGGATTGTCTGCGGGATTAAAGTTGCTATTGATTAAAGAGTAAGGCGGTGTAATCTGCAGACTGGCCAGGAAGTTGGACCCTGTTTTGGGGAACATCGGCTGGTCTATAGAAGAACGCTGTAAAGCAATTCTGAAGTTCAGGTTGTTTACTATACCATTGTCAAAACCAGGTAAGTTGGTAGGATCAATGGCGTAGTTGCTCAATTTATAACGGGTATAGTTTAAACCCATTGATAAAGAGAAATAGTCATCCGGCCATTTCAATTGACGGGCAATACTTGCCGTTGCACCTGTGGTAGAAATATATCGCTCGCTGGCAATTCTTGGATCAAAACGACCAGTTAGCGGATCAAATGTCTGACCAAACTTGGTATTGAAAACGCTGATGGTTAACGCATTTCTTTTTTTACCGCCTAACCAGGGTTCAGTAAAGGAGAAATTGTAAGAACGGAATGCACGTCCATTACTCTGAACACGCAAACTCAATTTCTGCCCATCCCCCATTGGCAAGGGATCCCAGGCTGTTTTCTTGAATAAATTTTTAGCAGAAAAGTTATTGAAGGATACGCCAAGGGTTCCGGTTAATCCAATCAAGCCACCCCATCCTGCACTTAGCTCCAGCTGATCACTGGATTTTTCTTCAACGCTATAGTTAATATCCACCGTTCCGTCCTCCTGATTGGGTACCGGATTCGGAGTAATTTTTTCCTGATTAAAATAATTCAACTGAGCCAATTCACGCACCGAACGAATCAATAACTGACGACTGAATTTCTCACCCGGAATGGTTCTGATTTCTCTTCTGATTACATATTCCTTGGTACGGTCATTACCTGCAATACGAACATTTTTAATGGTGGCCTGCGGGCCTTCAATAATACGAATCTCAAAATCGATAGTATCGTTGTAAACCGCTGTTTCAATAGGCTCAGTTCTGAAGAACAAATAACCATCATCCTGATACAATCCACTGATATCCATTCCATCCGGAGTAGAAGATTTACCCAGCTTCTTGTTTAGCACATCCAAGTTATAGATATCTCCTTTTTTAATTCCCAGGATAGCAGTTAAAATAGAATCAGAATACTTGGTGTTCCCTCTCCAGCTAATATTACCGAAGTAATATTTTCTTCCTTCGTTCATCTTTAGGTCGATGTTCAGGTTACCGTTACCCACACTGTACACTGTGTCTTTGTCAATCACCGCATCTCTGTATCCTAAAGTGTTATAATATTCCAGTAAAGCTTCCTTGTCTTCTATATATTTCTTTTCATCGAATTTGGCAGAACTGAACTTGATCCTCATGTAAGGATCCATCACGCGCTTTGTTTTACTGAAAGTTAAATAGCCTCTTTCTTTCAGGTATTCTTCGAAAGTGTAGTTCTTTGGAACCACAATTCTACCACTGTCCATTACAGGGAACAAAGTAAGTCTGGACCTTTCCTTTGATCCCTTCAGCTGTTTTTTCAGTTTAACATCATCAATGGTAACGTCACCAAAATTGATATTGTTGATTTTTACCTTAGGTCCTTTTTCAATAAAGAAATCCAACGCAAGGGTATTGGCAAATGTGGTATCTCTTCTTTCGGCTATTTTTACTTTGGTATCTCTGTATCCCTTTTCTCCATAAAACTTCTTGATTACTTCAGAAGCTGTGATTTTCATGTTTTCTGTAACCACACGGTTTGGAACCAATCCTGTTTTACCTCTTAATTCATCTGCCTGACCTTTTGGAATGCCTTTAAAGAAGAAATTAGACAAACGTGGACGTTCGGTAACTGAAATTTCAATATCAATTTCCTTGCCTTCCAGCTTGGTAATATATATTTCAACATCGCTAAAATAATTCTGGCTCCAGAGTTTGGTAATGGCTTTGGAAAAATTGTCGCCCCCCGGAATGGTAACCTCGTCTCCAATATTCAGGTTGGCTATAGAGATTAACAAGTTCTCATCAAAAAAACTGTTCCCCACTACTTTCACCGCAGCAATCTTATATTTTTTGGGGGTCTTTTGGTTGAAAAGATTGATCAAATCTGCGTCAATAGAGCGGATGGTTGTATCAGAAGTTTGTTGTGCAAATGCAGGTTTAGTAAATAATAAAACAACTAAAGCGAACACCGATAATTTAAACACTTTATGCATCCCGTTTCTGTTTGTTCTGTTGGCGGTTGGTTATTTCCGCACACGCAGCAATTAATTTGGTTCTTTAAGCTGGGCAAATTACCCCGAATAATGAAAACTGTTTGTTAAATAAACTAAGCAATACTGGTCTCGGTTTGCACCTGATGGCCGGTTTTGCCAAATCTCCTTTCCCTGGATTGAAAATCAATGATGGCTTCGTATAGATTCTCTTTTCTGAAATCCGGCCAGCGCGTATTGGTAAAATACAGTTCGGCATAAGCCAGCTGGTACAACAAAAAGTTACTGATTCTATATTCACCACTGGTTCTGATCATCAGTTCAGGGTCTGGAAAGTTACTAGTTGCCAGGTAATGCTGCAAAGTTTCTGCGGTAATTTCTTTTGGATCAATCACCCCCTTTGCAACATCCAACCCGATATTTTTTACGGCATTCACCAGTTCCCAGCGGCTGCTGTAACTCAATGCCATAATGAGATTCAGGCCAGTATTGTTCTCTGTCATCTGCAAAGCTTCCTGCAAGGCAGTTTTGGCAAAATCAGGTAATAAATCTGTATTGCCAATCACATGCAAACGAATATTGTTTTTGTTCAATACCGGGACTTCTTTGCGAATGGTATCAACCAGCAATGCCATTAATCCATCCACTTCCGGTTGGGGTCTGTCCCAGTTTTCTGTGCTGAATGCATATAGGGTAAGATAGCCCACACCTAACTCTGCTGCACCTTCTACAATATCTCTAACGCTCTCTACCCCATGAAAATGACCATACAAACGGTCCTGTCCTTTTTCTTCCGCCCAACGACCATTTCCATCCATAATGATGGCAATATGTTTAGGCAAACGGTCTTTGTTAATTTGCGGCAAAAGGTCTTCCTTTTTAACCATGGGTTTAATTTAGTGTGCAAAATTAACAAAATCAATGGTTTTTAAGGATTTAAATACCTTAAAACTGGCTTATTTGCTAATAAGTGGGGCAGCGATAGTTATGTAAATTGAAGGAAATCCCCACTTTAATGGTCGCAAAAGCGTCGGCTTTCAGGCTATTTCCCCTCTGTCTACCCTTCATGCCAATGGAGGCACCGGTTTCGTAGCTGCGGTCCTGTAACAGAAATGCAGGGCTGGGAGAGCCATCCGGAAGGGGCGCAAAAGCATCCGGGGCATAGGTTTGGCCACTTACATCATCTAAAAAGTCGGTATTCGTAAAACGATAAATCAATTCGGCAAATACATTGGTTCGGGCATTTAAAGCATATTTGGCACCCAAAGTAAAAGGTATGCTGATGGCAACCGGATTGTAATACTGTCGGTCCAAATAAAGAGATGATCCCTGCCCCTCTGTGCCCAATAATCGCAAAAAATATTTCTGCCCGCCTAAATAAGCATAGGGATCATAGGAAAATGCCCCGATTCCCAGTCCTATATAGGGGGTAAAGCTAAATTCCTCGAAACCGGGCTGAAAACGGAAAAAATTGAAATCCCCGGATATGCCTACTTCCCAAACATTGGAATTGAAGCTCAGGTTTCTGGCTCTTTGAACATCATTGTTGCTGTATCTATCAGAATACCCCAGAAGCGCATATTCTCCTGATAAGCGAACACTGATATAATTATTGATTTGCTTTCGGTAGAAAAGACCGAAAGAAGTTTTGGGTCGATTGAATCTGATTTCAGGATTCAAATCACCAAAATAATGTCCCATACCAACGCCAATTCCAATTTCACCCGAATGCAAAAAGCTTTCCATTAACTGGGCTTTCGCCGAAATTCCGGCCGATAAAAAAGAGAAAATGATTAAAAGCTTTTTCAACATATAATCTACGGGCTTCTGTTGCCTTTGTAAAATAGCAACAAATTTCATTATCTAATTTGTTAATTTCTTTTATCAAGACCCCAGGTAAGCTTGGTTCGCAGCGTGGAGAGAAAAGTATTTTCGTTTAATCGTATTAAACTAATGTTAAATGATTCTTTTCTTACGGCCAGTTGAACAGTCTTAGGCACCAACTCCCTTCGTGCATCCATTGCCACAATAAACTCATCTGCCCTTCCTTCTACTTCAAAAGAAATAATATTATTATCCGGAATTACGATGGAGCGCACATTTAAATTGTGCGGGCAAATGGGTGTAATGACCAAACTGGAAGAATCCGGAAATAAAATAGGCCCATTGCAACTCAGATTGTAACCCGTGGAACCAGTGGGGGTAGAAACAATTAATCCATCTGCCCAATACGTATTTAAGAACTCCCCATTCATATAGGTATGAATCTTAATCATGGGGGAAGTGTCTTTTTTGTGTATGGTAAATTCGTTCAATGCAAAAGGCGCATCGGTAAACAATGGAACATTGGAATCCAAATGAACCAGGGTTCGTTTATCAATAAGATAGGTATGATTCACCAAGGCATCCACTGCAGTAGACAATTCTTCTCTGCTGATACTCGCCAGAAAACCCAGCCTGCCAAAATTAATCCCCAATACCGGAATGTTTTTTTCTCTGATTAGTGTAATGGTATCCAACATGGTTCCATCGCCTCCTAAACTAATGACACAATCGACCGATTCATCCAGGTCTTCGTATCCGGAGAACTGCTGAATTTTATTGCAAAGCTGTTGAGGAATATTAAACTGTTCAAACAAGGTGTTAAAAAGCAATATTTCTGTATCGTGGCGGCTCAGCTCTTCCAATAAAATCAACAAAGGATTTTCTTGTTCTATATCTAAGCCACGACTATAAATGGCAACTTTCATGAAACGGATTTTTGTAACTACATATTCAGATACGACAGTAAGTGCTGGTAATTTTCTTTCAGCTCATTGGCATATTCTTCTTCACCATAAAAATGTCTGACTGCATAATCGTATCGCTGGAATGTGGCTACAATATCAGATACTTCCAGCTTATTGATTTTAATGGTAATAACAACCAGACCTGTCCCTGCTTCCGTATATGTATTTAATTGAGTAATATATGCATCATTGGTTTCAACCAGACGGCTTAACTCACCAAATGAAAAGTTTCTTTTTTCTGTTTCCAGAACAATGATCGCTCCCCTGTCATCATTGCCCAGGAAAGTTGACATGGCTTTCAGGAAATCTTTGGTAGGTATAACTCCAAGTAACTCCATCTGTGCATTTACAACAGGTAAAATGGAGAGCTCGTGATTGGCAATCAGGTTTAAAGCACCCAGTAAATTTTCTTCTGGCCCAATTGAAAACTTTTTGAGTAATTCAGGATCGGACAAATGCAGATCTGAGTCCATTGCATCCAACATGTCTTCCTTGGCAACCAGACCCACAAATTTATCCTCGCTTAAAACAGGTAAATGAAGTACATCATAGTCATCCATTAGCTGCAAAGCAAAAGATGGCTTGTCCGAAATATTCAGCGAGGGGAAACTGGTATTTACTATTTGCGATACAACCATTGAAGTACAAATGTACAAAATGATTCAGGCAACACCCTTAATTATCCTTTGTGTTTACCTAAAAAGCCTTCCAGGATCACATTAAATTCATCAGGCACTTCCATCATTGGCGCGTGTCCGCATTTATCAATAAAGTGTAATTCACTGTTGGGAATCAACTTGTTGAACTCCTTACCTACAAACGGAGGGGTAATGGTATCGTTGTTGCCCCAGATTAAGCAAGTGGGTTGTTTAATTTGATTTAATTCTTCGCCGAGGTTGTTGCGGATGGCACTTTTGGCGAGTGCAATAATTTTAATCACTTTAACCCTGCTATTGGTAATTTCAAAAACTTCGTCTACCAGTTCCTTGGTAGCCATGGCAGGATCATAAAAAGTTAATTCGGTTTTCTTTCTGATGTATTCATAGTCACCTCTCTTAGGATAACTATCACCCATTCCGTTTTCAAATAAACCACTGCTACCTGTTAGTGTAAGGGTTTTAATTTTTTCAGGATGCTTTAATACATGCACCAATGCAACGTGTCCGCCCAAAGAATTACCTAATAAATGTATGTCGGTATATCCTCTGGTTTCAATGAATTTGTGAACGAATTTTTCCAATCCGCCTACACTGGTATGAAAAATATCTAAATCGAATAATGGTAAAATAGGCACCACTACACGGTGGCTCTTTCTGAAATGTTCAATTAAATCCGCAAAATTGCTCATGGCACCAAATAGTCCGTGCAAGAGCAGCAAAGTCTCTCCTTCCCCTTCTTCTATAAACTTATACTTATCAATTTCTTTTAACTCGTAATTCATTGGCTTGTTTTTCTTAAGGCCCAGCAATTGTTGCTAAAGTAATCAAAATAAAAGAGATTTTCACCCCTTATTCTTATTTATTGCTTCAAAAAAATCAGTCAAATCGGTGAATAAATCTTTGAAAATCGGAATGGCCATACCCAACCCCTCAACAGCAAAGGGTCCCCATAAATGAATATACGGGTAGGTTTGAGATGACTGAATGGTTGACTGGCTTAATAATTCCATCTTTTCGGTATAAAAAATAAGCACACTGAATACTGTCAGATAGAGCAGGGTATACATTAGAATACCCCCCAATTTATTAGCCCAGCCCAGCATAGACAATTCAAGCATTTGCTCAATAATGGCACTCAGTATCCTTACCCCGAAAAATACCCCTGCCATAATCAGGATAAAAGCCAGAAGCGGTAGCCAGGAAGCCCCTACATTAACCGTATTGCCTAACCAACCGGCAACCAGCGTACTGCATTTTAAAGCAGCTGCCAGACCAATGAAAATGGCTATAAATGAAAGTGCTGCCAAAACCAATCCTTGTTTAAATCCTTTTACGATTGCAAGAACCAGCAATGCCAGCACTACGATATCTAAAAACATAATGGTTATTTACTCAATAACGCTTTAACGGTAGCGGCAATTGTTTTACCCTCTGCTTTACCCGCCAATTGTTTGGATGCTACACCCATCACTTTACCTAAATCAGCCAAAGTTGTTGCTCCTGTTTCAGCAATAATTGCGGAGATAGCGGCTTCCAGTTCTTCCTGACTTAGTTGTTTCGGAAGAAATTTTTCAATCACGGCAATTTCCTCTAACTCTTTCTGAGCAAGGTCTGCGCGGTTTTGCTGCTGGTAAATTTCCAGAGAATCCCTTCTTTGCTTTACCAGTTTTTGTAACAGCTTTTGTTCCTGCTCTTCATTAATCTGGCCATTGGCACCTGGTTCGGTTTTGGCTTTAATGATTTCTGCTTTAATAGCTCTTAGCCCTCTCAGCAAGGCTTCATCTTTTGCTTTCATGGCGTCTTTCATCACGCCCATCACTTGTATTTCCAGACTCATAATTATTTATTTTGATTGATTTGTGAATCACGAAACTTCTTGTAAAATGTTTTCGCATGTGCTTTCATGTCTTCTACCAGTTCCTGTTGCTGGGTTGCTCTCATAAAAGTGTCGGCCATACCCATAAAAGTCTGGTAGTAAAAATCAGCCATTTCATCCACCATCATGTCTTTGGTCCATAAATCAATTCGCAAGGCAGATTTATCGGCTCCATCCCAGAAAGCAAGCATCATTGCTTTAGCATCCTGCTTAAGATCTGCGGTACTATCAGATGCAGACCAATCAATATGCTGAGGTACTTTATTTTCATCCAGACTCACATTAACGGTAATCGTTGATTGTTTCATATTGGTCAATTATTTTAAAATGCCGCAAAACTAAGACGAATCTGCTTTGGTAGCTAGTATTTCCTTCCAAAACAAGCTGGCAGCCTTCTCCCAGCTATACTGCTGCGCTCTCGTTAGCCCCTTCTGCACCATTTTTTCCCGTATCTGTTCGTTTTTGTACAAGGTTTGCATATGTGCAGCAATGGTATCGGGTTGATTGGAATCTGCATATAAAGCAGCCTCCCCGCCAACTTCGGTCATGCTGGAATTATTGGTTGTAATAACAGGTACCCCTGATTGCATGGCTTCGAGAATCGGCAGTCCAAATCCCTCAAAATGAGATACATAAATGGCTGCATAAGAAGATGCAGTCAATTTGGCAAGAATCTCATCTGTTACATATCCTGTTAATACCACATCGTTCCTGTATTTGTAGGTCTTGAGTTTCTCCATAAAATCCTGGTATTGCCAGGCAAGCCTGCCTGCGAAAACCAGCTTCATATTGCTTTTATGCCATTTTTTAAATAAGGAAAACGCTTTGATAATATTGAGCATATTTTTTCGGGGACTGATGCCACCAACACAAATAAAATATTCGTATCCGTCTGTATATGCTTCTTTAACCTGTTCTTTTTCTTCCCAGCTGAGTGGCCTGAAACCTTCTCTGGCTGCGCCACTTACTACTGCAATCGAATTTGCTTTATTGGGATAATAATGTAAAATATCCTGTTTTGAAAATTCAGAAACCGTAATCGTTCTCTTTGCTTTTTTTAGAAAAAGTGGGGTAAAAGTCTGATAAAACAATCGCTGATGCCACGAAATAGTCTGCGGTACATGCTTGTAGGCCAAATCATGAATCACTAATACTTGTGGCACTCCGGAAAGCAAACTACAAAATCCATAAGGTTGAATCCAGATGTCTGCCTTGCATTTTCTCACTTCCCATGCAGCCTTTATATTATACCAATACAGAAATGCAGGCACGTGTCTGGCTGCAGGGCCAATGGTAACTGAGCGGACATTGGGTCCGGTAATCCATTCTTTTTGATGAGGACGGTCATAAATAAATACAAACTGATGCTCGGGATGACTGCGCACCAAAATGCTGAAAATGGAAATGGCATATTGACCATACCCTTCTAAATAATCGTCCTGAAAAAAAATAGCATTCACTGCAATGGTCATAGCTAGTCATTTACATCTGTCACTCCACCGGAAACAGTAAATTTCATGGCATCGGCAGCACCTATATTCGGAAGGGATTTAATCTTGTGTCTGGGAACAAAATAGGTAATACCAGAAATAGCATAGGAATGAGGCACATAAACGGTTACGTGATCCTGTAAACCGAAATCCTTGCTGCTTTCCTGGGTAATAAACCCTATTCTCCAAATATCTTCTCCGTCCACATTCACCAGGACAGGCTGATTAAATTTCTTCTTATTTCCCGCAAATGCTTCCAGAAAATCTTTTACGGAAGAATAAATAAACTTGATACCGGGGGTTTTTTCCAGAACCGTATCTAATAAAGCAACAATTCTGTTGATGGCAAATAAGGAGGAAAGCCAACCAACAAGGAAAACCAGGCCAATAACAACCACAAATCCCAAACCGGGCATGCGGATTATATTGCCATTCACATCCCTTTTTACCAGATCCGGAGCCAGATTCTGCAGAATGCTGGGTAGTAAGTTATCTACCACATTAAATAAGCTGATGACTACCCAAATAGTAATACCTATCGGGGCTAATACAATCAGTCCCTGAAAAAAGTATTGTAATAAACGTTTTAAAATGGCTTTGATAGTCATATATCCTGCAAGATAGGCTAAGAAAAGGAGTTCAGTGAATCAATCAGGTTTGGCAGGTTTTACCGCTCATCCCTCTCCAGCGGGTGTTTAACAATAATTTAATAAAAATAATAATGGAAACTTTGGTTACAAAAATAGTTTCCATAGTTTTGCGTCCGAATTTTTAACTATGGAGCAAAGAATTGTTGAAAAAGCCCAGGAACTCTTCTTCCGTTACGGATTAAAGAGTATCACCATGGACGATATCGCATCCAACTTGGGCGCCAGTAAAAAGACCCTTTATCAGTATTTCAAGGACAAGGATAGCCTGGTGGACGCAGTTGTTCAAAGGGAAATAGAGCAGGACATGCAGGAATGTGGCCACATTGCAATCAGCTGCGACAATGCAGTTCATGAGGTTTTCAAGGCCTTTGATATGCTTCAGGAAATGTTGACAAGCATGAATCCTGCCATCATTTTTGAAATGCAGAAGTACCATCCTGAAGCTTACAAGAAAATGAATGCACACAAAAACAAGTTTTTTGTAAACATTACTAAGGAAAATCTGATCAGGGGTATTGCAGAGGGAAACTACAGAGAAGACCTGAACATTGACATTTTATCCAGATACAGAATTGAAAGCGTATTCCTGGGCTTTAACCCGGAAATCTTCATGCAGGGAAAATTCACGCTGGTTGAAGTAGAGATGGAATTGACGGAGCATTATTTATATGGCATTTGCACGCCAAAAGGGCAAAAATTAATTCATAAGTATAAAAAGCAAAGAGAAAAATAATATGTACAAGCAAATCAAAATGTTCAGCGTGCTGAGTTTATTGATGTTGGTTGGTGCAGCGAATGCACAAAAAGCCAACCGATACGAATTCAGCGTGCAACAAGCAGTGGCATTTGCACAGAAGAACAATGTGCAGGTAAAAAATGCCCTATTGGCCATTCAGGCTCAGATGCAAACAAACAAAGAAATAACTGCGTCTGCTTTACCAACTATTTCCGGTTCCATTGCTGCGAATCATTTTCCCAATGTAGCCGTACAGACCCTTCCGAACTTTATTTCACCGGCCACTTATCAGGTGTTGGTAAATGAAGGTGTTAAGGACGGTAACGGGAACCCGATAAAAATGCCGAATGATTTTGGGTTTATCGCTGCTCAATTCGGAACAAAGTGGAATTCAACTGTGGGGGTTTCTCTGCAACAGTTGTTATTCGACGGACAAGTATTTATTGGTTTACAGGCAAGGAAAGCTTCCATTGATTTTCAGGAAGCCGCTGCAAAAGTAACCGAGGAAAATATCAAGACAAATATTTACAAAGTGTATTATCAACTGGTAGTAAGCAAAACCCAGATTGAATTACTGGATGCAAATATCAAGCGATTGCAAAAATTGGATTATGACGTAAAGGCTTTATACAAAAACGGTTTTGCGGAAAGAATTGATATTGACAAAATTGAAGTTCAGCTGAACAACTTAAGTACAGAGAAAATAAAGGCGATGAACAGCATTGCCATGGGGTATATTGGACTTAAGACGCTTATTGGTATGCCGGCTGCAGATACACTGGTTTTAACAGACACTCTCGATTATAATCAGATTAAAGATGACGTTACCAAGCAGGAGTATAACTACCAGGATCGCAAGGATTTTCAATATCTTTCTACAGCCAAGCAATTGAATAATTACAATGTAAAAAGATACGAGCTGAGCAAATTGCCTACCGTTGCCCTGGGTGCATCTTATAGCAAGCTGGCGCAAAGAAATCAGTTTAACTTTTTTGGTAAAGGAGATTGGTTTACTGCTTCCTCTATCGGATTAAATATCTCTGTTCCAATTTTCAGTGGGTTTGCAAAAGATGCCAGAATTAAGAAGGCTAAAATTGAACTGGAACAAACCAGCAATCAATTGGAAAACCTGAAATTGAATATTGATCAATCCGTTGAGCAGGCAAGATTGAAATACAAAACTGCTATTGCTACTTTGGATTTTCAGAAAAACAATATGACACTGGCAGAAAAAGTGTACCAGCAAACTAAGAAAAAATACGAAGCAGGTACTGGATCCAATACAGAGATCAATGCTGCTGATGTAGACTTGAAAGCCGCACAAACCAACTATATCGCAGCCTTATACGATGCCATCATAGCAAGAGTAGATTATTTAACCGCAACCGGAAAACTATAAACATATTAAAACCATAACAATGAGAAAATCAATATTTATACTACCTGTTACCGCTGCCATCATGGTTATCAGCAGCTGTGGTAATAAAAACACAGAAGGCAATGATCTGGCTTCTAAAAAAGCAGCGCTTGAAAAACTGAAATCAGAACAGAACAAGCTGGCAGATCAGATTACTACTCTTCAAAATGAAATTAATAATCTGGATACTGCTACTGCAGGAGCTACTGCCAAATTGATTGATATTACACCAGTAGGTAAATCAACTTTTGTGCACTATATAGACCTTCAGGGAAATATTACTTCAGACAATATTTCTTATGTATCTCCCAGAATGGGCGGAGGACAAGTGAAAGCACTTTACGTAAAAAGAGGTGATATGGTAACAAAGGGACAGCTGTTAATTAAACTGGATGATGCAGTTTTAAGACAGTCTGTTGTTGCCGCTCAGAAATCTATTGAAACCGTAAAAAGTCAATTGAATTTTGCCAAGGACCTGTACAACAGACAAAGCAACCTATGGAAAGAGGGCATTGGAACAGAAGTACAATTGATTTCAGCTAAAAACAATGTTCAGTCTTTAGAAAGACAACTGGCAGCAGCAGAAGAGCAGGTTAAAGTAACCGAAGAACAGTTGCGCGCTACCAATATTGTTGCAGACGTTAGTGGCGTAGTGGATGAATTGAATGTAAGAGTGGGTGAAATTTTTGTTGGATTGGCAGGTGTTACTCCACAGATTAAAATTGTGAATACACAAAACATGAAAGTAGTTACACGTGTACCAGAAAACTACAGCAATCGTATTAAAGCCGGATCGGTTACCATTATCAGTTTACCTGACCTTAATAAGGAAATCAAAGCAACTGTTTCAACTGCCAGCAGAAGTATTGATGCCAATACCAGAAGCTTTGATGTTGAAATAAAAATTCCTTACGATGCCAATATCAGACCGAACCAATTGGCTCAGGTTAAGTTTCAGGATTATGAAGCCCCCAATGCCATTGCTATTAATGTGAACACTGTACAAACCGAAGAAAAAGGGAAATATGTATACATAGCAGTACAGGAAGGAAAGAAACTGGTAGCCAGAAAGAAAATGATAACAGTAGGTGAATTCTACGGCAGTCTGGTTGAAGTAAAATCTGGTTTAAACGAAAGTGATTTATTAATTACTGAAGGATACCAGAATATTTATGACGGACAGGCTGTAAAGGTTTTAAGAAAATAAAAAATACTATTTATGAATTTCATAGAAGGCGTTGCCAAAAAATTCAAAGAATTTAAACCTACCAGCTGGGCGATAGACAACCGGACAGCTGTATATGTTATCACTATATTGATATCATTGTATGGATTAAACAAATTCACAACTCTTCCCAAAGAACAGTTTCCTGATATTGTGGTGCCTACCATTTCTATCACTACTGTTTATTTTGGTAATTCACCCAAAGACATCGAAAACCTGGTTACCCGACCTATTGAAAAACAATTGAAAGGGATTAGCGGTGCCAAAGTGAATAAAATTCAATCCACTTCACAACAGGATTACAGTTTGATTGTGGTGGAATTTGATACAGATATTAAACCTGAAATTGCCAAAATCAAAGTGAAGGACGCGGTAGACAAGGCACAGACCGATCTGCCCAACGACTTAACTTCTTTGCCCAATGTGCAGGAGTTTTCCATCAGTGATCAGCCTATCATGTTTGTGAACCTCAGTGGGGATTTTGATGGCGTTAAGCTGAAAGAATACGCAGATAAACTACAGGATCGTTTTGAAGAACTGAAAGAAGTGAACCGTGCAGAAATTGTTGGTGCTCCTGAAAGAGAGATTCAGATCAATATTGATCCTGCAAAACTGGCTGCATCAAAACTAACTTTCAGAGACATTGAATCTGCCGTAAACCTGGAGAACAAGGACATTAGCGGAGGGTTGGTAGAAGTAGGAACCATGAAGCGCAATATCAAAATCAAAGGACAGTTCAGAACTGCCTATGATATGCAACATATTCAGGTAAAGAATGTAAACGGAGCACCTATTTATTTACAGGACGTTGCACAAATTATTGATACAGTAAAAGAAACCGAGAGCTATGCCCGCTTAGATGGAAAAAATGTAATTACCATCAATATTGTAAAAAGAGCAGGTGAAAACCTAATCAATACAGCCGATGGTATTAACAAGATAGTGGCTGATATGCAGGAAAGCGAAGAGCTTCCTAAAAACCTGAAAGTAGTTATTACAGGCGATCAGAGTAAGGGCACTAAGACTTCCTTTAATGAGTTGGTAAACACCATCATCATCGGATTTATATTGGTATTGGTGATTTTGATGTTCTTCATGGGTGTTACGAATGCATTCTTTGTTGCATTAAGTGTTCCGCTATCGGTTTTCGTTTCATTCATGTTTTTACCGTTGGGTGAATTCATAGCCGGTGGAGCTATTACCTTGAACTTCATTGTACTGTTTGCCCTACTGTTTGGCCTGGGTATTATTGTGGACGATGCCATTGTGGTAATTGAGAATACCCATAGAATTTATCAGAACGGAAAAGTAAAAATTGTACGTTCTGCCAAAGAAGCAGCAGGAGAAGTGTTTATTCCGGTGTTGGCAGGTACTGCCACTACACTGGCTCCCTTCTTCCCATTGCTTTTATGGAAGGGTATCATTGGTAAGTTCATGATCTACTTACCTATCATGTTGATTTTAACATTGGCTGCCTCTTTAGTGGTTGCCTTCTTTATCAATCCGGTATTTGCGGTTAGCTTTATGAAGCCGGAAGGAAGAGAATATGAATCACCCAAAAATGCAATATTCAAGCAATGGTGGTTCTGGGGATCGGTAATACTAGGCGTTTTATTCAACCTGGTTGGTTGGCATGGATTCGGAAACTTCCTAATCTTCATGGCACTACTGGTTATATTAGAGCGATATGTTTTAAGGGGCATTATACATTTCTTCCAGGAAAGAGCACTGCCAGGACTAATGAATCGTTATGAAAAACTATTACAGTTCATTTTAGTTGGGAAAAGACCCGTTTATCTATTGATTGGTTTGTTTATTCTTTTCCCGATTTCTTTATTCTTATTAATTCTGAGAGACAACCCCAAACCATTCTTCCCGAGCGGTGATCCGAAATTTGTTTACGTGTATTTAAAGATGCCAATTGGTACGAAGGCACAAACAACAGATTCTGTGCTTAGGGTATTGGAGAGCAGGGTGTACAAAATCTTAGGAGATGATCAGCCAGGCAAAGAAGGAAGCATTGTAGAAAGTGTTATTTCAAACGTAGCTGTTGGTGCTAATAATCCAAGAGACAATAACAGAAGTACCCAATCACATTTGGGTAGAATCCAGGTTTCTTTTGTGGAATTTGAAAAACGTCATGGTAAGAGCTCTGCTCCATTCCAGGATGAGATTAGAAAGCAGATGGTAGGGATTCCTGGGGCTTCTATTGAAGTAAGACAGGAAGACGCAGGTCCGCCAACAGAACCTCCGGTAAACATTGAAGTGAGTGGAGATAATTTTGATGCGTTGGCAAAAACGGCTATTCAATTGTTGAATCACTTAGATACCAACCGTGTAGAAGGCATGCAGAGTTTAGGCATGGATATCGATTTAAACAATCCGGAAATTACAGTTAATATAGACAGACAAAGGGCATTAGCAGAAGGTGTAAGTACTGCACAGATAGGTTCTGAACTAAGAACAGCTGTTTTTGGTAAAGAAGTGAGTAAGTTAAAAGATGATGAAGATGAATACAAAATTCAACTTCGTTTTGATGCCAAATCGCGCAACGATATCAATGAATTGATGAATATGCGTATTGTATTCAGAGATTTCACTACTGGTGCCATTAAACAGATTCCATTGAGTAGTGTGGCTACTGTTGAATACACCAACACGGCAGGTGGCGTAAAAAGAAAGAACCTGAAAAGAACCATTCAGATTCAATCCGCTGTAACAGATCCAAGTTTAACTCCTGAGATCAATAAGGCTTTGGCCAAGAAAATTGAAGAGTTTAAAGCAAAGACACAAATTCCAGCAGACATCACTATTAAACAAACTGGTGAAGGAGAGCAACAGGTGGAAACCAGTGCCTTCCTGGGTACTGCTTTGATAAGCGCTTTATTAATTATCTTCTTAATTCTGGTATTACAGTTCAACAGTTTAAGTAAGCCTTTCATTGTATTAACGGAAATATTCTTCTCTATCATAGGTGTATTCCTGGGTTATGCTTTAACAGGCATGAGCATGTCAACCATCATGGTGGGTGTAGGTATCATTGGATTGGCTGGTATCGTAATTAAAAACGGTATCCTCTTAATTGAGTTTACCGATGAACTAAGAGGCAGAGGATACAAAACCAGAGCAGCAGCCATTGAAGCAGGTAAAATCAGAATCATTCCTGTATTGCTAACTGCTTTGGCAACCATGATGGGTATGTTCCCGCTGGCTATTGGTTTTAATATTGACTTCGTATCTATGTTCACGCATCTGGATCCTAAGATTTTCATTGGAGGAGATTCTGTGGTATTCTGGGGACCTTTGGCCTGGACTATTATATTCGGTTTGATTTTCTCTTTCTTCCTCACCTTAATCATGGTACCAAGTATGTACCTGATTTCTGAAAGATTAAGAAGACCAATGGAAAGATTCTATGGTACAAAGTATGTAGCTTTATTTGGATTTACCGGACCCCTGTTCTTCATTTTTGTTGGAATCATGTTCGCTGTAAAAAAATTACAGGGTAAAAAAGTGTGGATGGGAGAACAAAAAATTAATTTAGCTAAAAATTAAACCATGCAAAATCACGAAATAGACTATCGCATTTTTGGAGAGGAAATGCAGTTTGTTGAAGTTGAATTAGATTATAACGAAACAGCTATTGCCGAACCGGGTGCATTCATGATGATGGATGACGGTGTTATCATGGAAACCATGTTCGGTGATGGTTCACATCAAAACAACAGCATATTCGGAAAGCTGTTGAATGCCGGAAAAAGAATGTTAACCGGAGAGAGTTTATTCATGACCGCATTTACCAATGTGAACCATGGTAAGCGCAGGGTAAGCTTTGCCTCACCCTATCCCGGAAAGATTATTCCTTTGGATTTATCACAGTATAACAATCGCATCATTTGTCAGAAAGATAGTTTTTTATGTGCAGCCAAGGGAGTTAGCGTAGGTATTGAATTTCAGCGCAAACTGGGTACGGGTTTATTTGGAGGTGAAGGATTCATCATGCAGAAACTGGAAGGCGATGGCATGAGTTTCTTGCACGCAGGAGGACATGTTTTCAAGAGAGACTTGCATCCTGGTGAAACATTGAAAATTGATACCGGCTGTATTGTAGGTTTCACTTCTAGCGTTAATTACGATATTCAGTTTGTCGGTGGAATTAAGAACACCATTTTCGGAGGCGAAGGATTATTCTTTGCAACCCTGACTGGTCCCGGAACGGTTTGGATTCAAACCTTACCCATCAGCCGATTAGCAGGAAGAATTCTTCAATACGGTGTAGGTCCAAGAAAAGAAGAAGGAAGTATTCTGGGGGGATTGGGCAACCTGCTTGACGGAGACGGCAGATGGTAGTCAGGTTTTCTCCACTGGAATAATTCCATTTTTAATAGCATAGAGAATTAAGCCGGCCGAATTTTTCGAGCCGGTTTTTTCTTGCATGGATTTTCTATATGACTCAACCGTTCTTACGCTCATAGACATTTGTTCAGCAATTTCCTTGCTTGTTAATTCGGCCGCTAATAGCTGAAGTATGGTTTTTTCCTTATCTGAAAAAACAATTGCTGATTCCTTTGCATGCGGATGAAAACGATTGGTTTGTATCAGCTGCTGTAAGTGTGCGGCAGTGTAAGTACAAAAGAATTGCTGAAGATTGAGCAGCTGAAAAATGGCTGTCTCCAATTCGCCTTTCGAAATATATTTCGTGGCAATCCCATTTACACCGGCAGAAAGAATACGCAGAAGTAATTCTTCACTGTAATGATTATACAGCACAAAAATCAAAATGGCATCATCCAGATTACGGATGGATTGTACCAATGAAGGCAAATGCATATGAGGAAGATTGGCATCCAGCATAACCAGATTGGGCTTGCATTCCGAAATGTCATGTAAAAGATTCTGATCAGATCTACTGTACCCAACTATTTCTATATTTGGTAAAGACCCTGCAAATTGTTTTAGTCCATCCAGAAAAATTTCCTGATGGTCGGCCAAAAAAACGCTGATTTTAGAAGGGTCTGGATGCATGCTAACTATTCTGATTGTGGTTTTCCAATAATAAATTATACTTCTCCAGCAAGGCGGTATACTTGTTTCTCAGGGACTGGATAATCAGATTTGCTTCTCTGAGGTCTTTGGGCTCTTCTTCTAATGGATAATAAGAAATAGCATCTGCCATGATTTGACCACTCTTTGGAGTAATCATTTCCAGAATATTTACGTGTAAAACCTGACCGTATTTAAGTAAAATGTCGACTGATAAATCCGGATCTTCAATATGATTATAAAAGCTGGATCTGCTAATACCAACTTTTTTTACCAGTTTAGATATGGATATACCATTATCGGCAACCAGACGCTTCAGCAACTGCCCACGATGTGTATTTTTTTTACTGCTATTCAATACAGTAAAGAAATAAACAATAGTGTTCAATTAATTGAACAATTAAAAATCAAATTTGGACAAATATGTTTAATTAGAGTCTCTTCAAACCCTGTACCGCTTTCTCTAAAGTAGCTTCTGATTTGGCAAAACAAAAACGTAGCACTTTATTGTCCTGACCATGCTGATAAAAAGCAGAAACTGGTATGGTAGCTACACCAAATTCTTTAGTGAGTTTAATGGCCAATTCTTTATCGGATAATTGACTGAAGCTGGCATAACTGTAACACTCAAAATAACTTCCATGCGAAGGAATGCAGGTAAATGGGGTATCTCGCATCAACACCCTGAAATAATCTCGCTTCAACTGCATAGATGAACCAAGCGATAAATAAGCATCTTCATTTTTTATATACTCAGCCAATGCTACTTGTGGAGGCGTGGGACAAGTGAAACAATTGAACTGATGCACTTTTCTGAATTCCTTCATCAGCTGCTCCGGAGCCATACAGTAACCAAGTTTCCATCCGGTACAATGATAGGTTTTCCCAAAGGAGAAGCAAACAAAACTCCGCTCAAATAATTGCGGGTATCTTAAAATACTCTGGTGTTCAATCCCATCAAAAATTAAATGTTCATATACTTCATCGCTAAGTATAATAATATTGGTCCCTTCCACAATACCGGATAGTATTTGCATGTCTTCCGCTGAAAGCACCGCCCCGGTTGGGTTATGGGGCGAGTTAATCATAATCATCCGTGTACGCGAAGTAATTTTAGACTTTACTTCTTCCCAGGGAATGCCATAATTGGGATATTGCAATTGTATGGGAACGGCAATCGCTTTGTTCAACTCAATGGTAGGAATATAACAATCATAAGCAGGTTCAAAAACGATTACTTCATCACCGGGCTGCAGTACAGTGGTTAGTGCTGTATAAATTGCATAAGTACCACCAGGGGTAACCGTAATGGAAGTAGTTCCATCCAAAGATGCATTGTAAAGTTTATTGGCTTTGTTTGCCAATGCTTTTACCAATGGCGGATACCCATTCATATGGGTGTACTGATTAAAGCCGTCCTGCATGGCTTTGTTAACCAAACTGGTTAATTCGGCACTCATGGGAAAATCCGGAAAACCCTGACCCAGATTTACGGCGCCAGCCTCGTTGGCCAGCTGACTCATTACGGTAAAAATAGTAGTTCCTACCTGGGGTAGCTTAGATTGAATAGCAACAGACACTTTGTTGAAATTATGGCTCAATAATATTAGCCAGTCGCTTCAGTTCTACTTCGGCAACCTTGGCTGTGAATGCCAAGTTAACCAATCTGTAGGATTCATTCTCAAAACTTTGCTGAGCCAGTTTCACGTCAATGATGGTAGCCTGCCCTAATTGAAAACGTTGCATCACCAGGTCTAACAATTGTTTGCTTAATAACTGGTTTTCCTTAGCCGTTTTTAACTGAGCCAATGCATTGGTATATGCCTGATAGGTTCTAACTGTACCGGTTTCGATGTTCAATAAAAACTGATCTCGTTGCACTTTGGCATTTCGGGTATTGATTTCTGCAACCTGTTGTTGCTTCTTGCTGATTAAACCATTGTAAATGGGAATTGCCAGGTTTACACCAATAAAAGGACCATAGCTTCTATTTTCCAAAATGAAACCCGCGCCACTTTTGGTATTGCTAAAATTGAAACCGGTAGTGGCACGAAGCGAGGGTACACGCAGTGCGGCAGTTTCTCTTTCCAGCAACTCATTGATTTTAATTTGCTGCTCTGCTGCTGCAATCTGAGGATTTTTTAAAGCCAATGGCTTTATCTGGCTTAGGGTAACTTTTTCATCTACAATAATAGAGTCGCTGATAACTACAGCACTATCCGGGCTCACAAATAATAAACTCAATAAGTTTGTTTTCCCCTGATCAATAATTAACTGTTGTGCCTGTTTGGATTGTACCAGTGCATTCAGATCAATCTGTGCCTGATACAAATCGGCATTATTAGCCAATCCAACTTCTTTTCTGCTTTTGATTACATCAATTCGCTGTTGAGATACTTCAATGGACTTTTCAATCGTGTGCAATAAATTCTGCTGACGCACCACATCATAATAGCTGGTCATTACAGCAGCCATGGTTCCCTGAATCTGTGCATTCAGCATATCCTCGTTCATCTTTTGCAACTCTGCCAACCTTTGTTGTGCTGCCTTTACCCTGAATCCGTTGAACAACAAGATACCAGCGGTAAGATTGGCATTCATATTATTAGACGACACCCCGCTTCTGGTAACGTTTCTGGCAGGATCCGGAAACTTCTGATCAATGCTGGTTATATTCTCTACATCATTCACTGCAGCTGTAACCGTAGGAAGTCCTCCGGCAACACCCATATGATTATTAATGGAAGCAATCTCAACATTGTTTTTAGCGAGCTGAATATTATAGCTGTTCTTTAATGCAATGGACACTGCATCAGATAAACTCAATCTATTCTGGCTAAACCCGAACTGGGCAGCCATCGGTATTACCAGGAATGATAGGATTAATTTACGCATCAGGTCTAAATTACCAACGGTTGATTGATTTATTAGGGAATATTACACGAACGGGCAACTAGCTTACCAGCGTACCTACATTGGCACCTTCAACCACCTGCAACAAGTTACCCTGGGTATTCATATCGAATACAATAATGGGCAGTTTGTTTTCCATGCAAAGTGTGAAAGCCGTCATATCCATCACTTTCAGGTTTTTAGAAATGCATTCCTGGAAGCTTAGTTTTTCAAATTTAGTAGCCGTTGGATCTTTTTCGGGATCGGCACTGTAGATACCATCTACCCGGGTTCCTTTTAAAATAACATCCGCCTTCATTTCAATAGCTCTTAGTGAACCAGCTGTGTCTGTAGTAAAATAGGGGTTGCCGGTACCGGCACCAAAAATCACCACACGTCCTTTTTCTAAATGTCTTAAAGCCTTTCTGCGGATATAAGGCTCTGCTACCTGTTCCATATTGATGGCGCTTTGTAGTCGGGTATATACCCCAATTTTTTCCAGCATCGCCTGCATAGCCATAGCATTAATCACGGTTGCCAGCATACCCATATAATCTCCATGCGCTCTTTCAATACCACTGTCGGCTTCGTTCATCCCTCTGTAAATATTACCACCACCAATTACAATAGCCACCTGAACACCCAGATCAGTAACCCTTTTAATATCATGTGCATATTGCTCAATGATTTTGGGGTTAAAGGGATCACCGTTTCTTTGATCGCCCAATAAAGCTTCTCCGGATAATTTCAAGAGGATACGTTTGAATTTTGGTAGCATAGCTAGAGGTTGTTTAAATGAGTAGATTACAAAAGTACAAAAGCCCCTCCGATAAATGGGAGAGGCTTTTGAAAATATTTGGTTTCTTAGAATTATCCTAATGCAACACGCTTGAATTCAGTAACAGTTACGTTACCAGCGCTCTTTAAGTAAGCTTCAACGGTCAAAGAACCGTCTTTTACAAAAGCCTGGGCCAATAATGTATTCTCTTTAAAGAATGCATTCAATTTGCCTTCAGCAATTTTAGCTACCATTTCTTCAGGTTTACCAGCCATCTTAGGATCAGCTTTCATGGTTTCTAACACGATTGCTCTTTCTCTTTCGATGGTATCAGAAGGAATGCTGTTAGCATCAACCGCAAGAGGATTCATAGCAGCAATCTGCATAGCTACGTCCTTACCAGCTTCAGGAGCTTCAGCGCTTAATCCTACCAATACACCCATGCGGTTTGCACCGTGAATATAAGAGGCAACATAAGGAGCTTCAATTCTTTCAAACTTGGCAACACCAATTTTTTCGCCAATAGCAGCCAACTTATCGTTGATCATATCTGCTACTTTAGCACCATTGATGGTTACTTCGTTTAGTTCTTCAACACTTTTAACGTTGTTGGAAACCGCTGCATCAGCAATAGAGGTAGCGAAAGCAACGAAATCAGCGTTCTTAGAAACGAAGTCGGTTTCGCAGCTAATGCAAACTACAAATCCAACTTTGTTGTCAGCAGAAGTACGAGCAATAATTACTCCTTCTTTTGCTTCTCTGTCGCTACGCTTAGCAGCCACTTTCTGACCTTGCTTACGTAACCAATCAATTGCAGCTTCAAAATCACCGTTGGTTTCAGTTAAAGCTTTTCTACAATCCATCATACCGGCACCAGTGGCCTGACGTAATTTATTTATATCGGCAGCTGTAATAGTTGCAGTTGACATAATTATTTCAATTTAAAAGATTCAATAATAAAGCTTATCTGGCTCCACCACCTGCAGGTCTGCGGTTACCACCACCTGCCGGAGTACGACGCTTAGGAGCACCACCAGGACCACCTGCAGCAGCACCACGGCCTCTACCACCACGTCCAGCTTCAGACTGTGCTTCTGCTTCCAAACGACGAGCTCTTGCTTCGTTCTCATTGTTATTGTCATCAGACTCTTCTTCATCTTTAGAAGCCTGGCGCTCAGCCAAACCTTCTGCAATAGCAGCAACGATGTAGTTAGTGATAATAGCAATAGACTTAGTAGCGTCATCGTTCGCAGGAATTGCGAAGTCAACTTTATTAGGATCACAGTTGGTATCAACCATACCAAAAGTAGTAATACCCAAACGCTTAGCTTCAGCTAAAGCAATATGCTCGTGACCAATGTCAACTAAGAATAATGCTGCAGGAAGACGGCCCAGCTGAGCAATACCGCCCAATACTTTTTCCATCTTATCCTTATCGCGGGAAAGGGTTAATCTTTCTTTCTTGGTTAAGCTGTCAGCGCTTCCATCAGCCAACATTTTTTCAATGCTCTGCATTTTCTTCACGCTCTTACGAACAGTGTTGAAGTTGGTAAGCATACCACCTAACCAACGTTCTGTAGCATAAGGCATGTTTACACGCTTAGCGCATTCAGTAACAATTTCTTTTGCTTGTTTCTTGGTAGCAACAAACATGATTTTCTTACCGCTCTTAGCAATTTGCTTGATAGCAGCTGCAGACTCCTGTAGGTAGTCAACAGTTTTGTTAAGGTCGATAATGTGAATACCTTTTTTCTCAGCAAAGATGTAAGGCAACATCTTTGGATTCCACTTCTTTTTCAGGTGACCAAAGTGTACGCCGGCCTCCAGTAGTTGCTGTTGTAGTGAAGTGTTATTTTCCATTGTGGTGAATTATATAATTTTTTAAAATTTATTTCAGGTAGATATTCAATACAACGATTAACGCTTACTGAACTGGTAGCTTCTACGTGCTTTCTTATGACCAAATTTCTTACGTTCAACACTACGTGGATCACGCTTCAATTGACCAGCTGCTTTAAGTGCAGGACGCAATTCAGGATTCACCTCAATCAACGCACGGGCAATACCTAATTTAGCTGCTTCAGCCTGACCTTTCAAACCACCGCCGGTAGCGTTGATAATGATATCAAACTTACCTTCTAATTCAGTAGTCTTTAAAGGAGCTTCTACCTGGTTCTGTAAATAAACCAGTGGGAAATAAGCTTTGTAGTCTTTGTCGTTTACAGTTATTTTTCCTTCGCCTTTGCTGATGAAGACACGTGTAACGGCTTCTTTACGGCGACCAACTGCATTTTTTTGTTTTTCCATTTTGTTTATGCTTGGCGTCTGGCATTGCTACCAGACAATGTTTTAGAATTTAAGTTCCTTAGGTTGCTGAGCGGTATGAGGATGTGCAGTTCCGGCATACACGAATAATTTTTTGATCATTTTACGACCTAATTTATTCTTGGGTAACATGCCTTTTACAGCTCTTTCCATAATTACTTCCGGACGACGCTTTAATAGACTGCCAGCAACTTCTTCTTTTTTACCACCTGGGTAACCAGAGAAGTTTAGGTATACTTTATCTTCTAACTTATTACCAGTGAAAGCAACTTTCTCTGCATTAATTACAATTACGTAATCGCCACAATCTACGTGTGGAGTGTAATAAGCTTTGTTTTTGCCGCGTAATACAGCAGCAATCTTGGAGGCAATACGTCCTACGGTTTGATTAGTACCATCAACTACATACCAGTTGTGTTGAACGGTAGCCGCATTCGCATGCTTGGTGGTGAAATGAAGTTTACTCATGATCTTGTTGTTTTAAGTGAAATCGGCGCTATCCCACCGATTAAAATATCCCATTTTTTGGGAGGGCAAAGGTCTGTATTGGTAATGGAACAACCAAGAAATATGGGAATTATTTTGGGGGCACTATTCATAACTAACTGATTTTCAATAAAAATTTGTGCAAGTTTTTTTCATCTACCTTTGCAGATATGGCATTTTTACAATTTTCAGGGCAGAATTTATTCGATGGAAAGCAGTTTTTAGGACCGGACCAGGTGCTCATTACCAATGAAGAAGGTCGGGTGGAAGCCATTGTTCCCCGAACAGAAGCAGGGGAAGAAATTCAGGAATTGAATGGCATTATCAGTCCAGGATTCGTGAATACCCACTGTCACCTGGAATTGAGCCATATGAAAGGAAGAATTCCGGAACATACCGGACTACCTGAGTTCATTTTAAAAATTGTTAGCGACAGACACCATCCTGAAGAAGAAATACTGGAAGCCATTGCAAAAGCGGAAGCCCATATGTTAGAATCAGGCATTGTAGCCGTAGGCGATATCAGTAACAACCAGTTAACCGCGGCTCAAAAAGCCTTGCGCAACCTAGCCTATTACACTTTTGTTGAAATCAGTGGCTGGAAACCGGAAATTGCTGAACCCCGTTTCAGCAATGCACAAAAAGTAATGGAGCAGTTCAGAGGGATTACAACTGTCGCATCAATCAAATCGCCGCAAATCTCCACCAACCCGCTGCAAACATCCTTCAGTCCGCACGCGCCTTATTCTGTATCTGAAGAACTCTGGGAAATGATGATGCCCCATTTTGAAGGCAATACGGTAACCATACATAACCAGGAGACACCCGCAGAAAACGAGTTATTCCGGAAAGGAAGCGGAGACTTTGTACAGATGTACCAGGCCATGAATATAGATCAGGCCCATTTTACGCCGACGGGTAAGAATAGCCTGCCGTCTTACTTCCCCCGGCTACAAAAAGCAAAAAATGTATTGCTGGTGCACAATACCACCACAACAGAAGCGGATATGGATTTTGCAGCTGCTACCGCTGCAGCACATGAGCAGTCGCTCTTTTATGCACTATGCGTAAATGCCAATCTTTATATAGAAAATGCACTGCCGCCCATTGAAATGCTCAGAAGTAAAAACGCAAACATTGTTTTAGGCACCGATAGTTTGTCGAGCAATCATCAATTGAGTATTTTATCCGAAATACAAACCATTGCCAAAAATTTTCCAATGATTCCTTTAAATGAAATTCTGAAATGGGCTACCAGCAATGGCGCAGAGGCTTTACAGATGGATGCACAATTCGGCTCATTTATACCCGGCAAAAAGCCTGGTATTATCGTATTGGAAAATTTTGGACCCAACCAAACGATTGGAGAGGCAACCGTTAAAAGATTAATCTGATCATTTAAGCCAATACCTCTTGCAAAATGGCGAAGCTTTTCATTTGCCCGAAACCAGCAATATGCAAAGACAGGTATTGCTGATAGGCTTCGAGCAATTGTCTGCGGATATTTTTATTCAGTGAAATAGTTTCCAGTTCGTTATAAAAATTCAGACCTGCTATTGTTGAAGTAATTTCTGCCAGTTGACCAGCTAAATAATAAGGATGCAGCGGTATTTGCGAAACAAATACGCCCTCCTGTAAATCTAAAACAGCGGTTTCTGTTGTATAATTTCCCTGTAACTGAAAACCCAGTTCTGCAGCCAAATGCAAAGTAAAGTATAGTGGCAGATTACCCGTCAGCGTTGGGTTTCCACGATCGAGCTGCTTCAGGGTATCTTCAATTAAATAATAGAGTTCCGGATTGGCTTCGGGTTGTTTTAAGCTATGCTGCAACAATTCCATCACATAGATAGCCACTGTATTCTTAACTACATTAAACAATACCGACTCATATAAATACGCCCAGCGAAACTCTTTAATGAATTGCAATTGCTTGAGTTCGTTGTGGTAAACCTGTAATTCCAGAATGGCAGCCGGATTAAAATAACTGGCTTTGCCCGCAGAAGTCTTACTGCTTTGGCGCACTCCTTTAACCAGGTATTGTTGTATTCCAAACAATTCTGTGTAAATAGAAGTAATGATACTGGAATCACCGTATTTAATGGTTCGCAATACCACACCCCGGGTTGAATGCACCGTGCTCATGCATGCAATTTAAACAACCCCAGTAAATTGTTTCAAGAAGCGCACATCGTTTTGAGAATACAAACGCAGGTCGTTCAC
Organism: Sediminibacterium sp. C3; assembly: GCF_000508085.1. GTDB lineage: Bacteria > Bacteroidota > Bacteroidia > Chitinophagales > Chitinophagaceae > Sediminibacterium. The sequence continues at coordinate 329,961 of NZ_KI669560.1, forward strand.
CTGGTACTTTAGTTGGGTGATTCTTTCCACGCCCATACCAAAAGCAAATCCCGTGTATTTGTTAGCATCAATGCCAAAGTTTTCTAAAACTTTCGGATGCACCATTCCACTTCCTAAAATTTCAACCCACCCTGTATGCTTACAAATATTACAACCCTTGCCTTCACAAATTAAACAGCTGATATCCATTTCAGCACTGGGCTCTGTAAAAGGAAAATAACTCGGTCTGAAACGCACTTTCACGTCTTTGCCAAACATTTCCTGTACAAAGAAATAGAGGGTTTGCTTTAGATCGGCAAAGCTTACGTTTTCGTCAATATACAATCCCTCTACCTGATGAAAAAAGCAATGGGCGCGGGCACTTACCGTTTCATTACGGTACACACGACCCGGACAAATTACGCGAATAGGCGGCTTTTGGTTTTCCATTACCCTAGCCTGAACGCTACTGGTATGGGTTCTTAACAACCAGGTTGGACCATTCCCATCTGCTGGTTTTTTAATATAAAAAGTATCCTGCATATCACGGGCAGGATGGTCTTCCGGTAAATTCATCGCACCGAAATTGTGCCAATCGTCTTCAATTTCAGGACCTTCCGCTACAGAAAAACCCAATCTTTTGAAAATAGAGACCATTTCATTCCTTACCAATGTTAAAGGATGTCTGCTACCTACACCCACAGGATCACCTGGCAAGGAAAAATCTTGAGTGTTAGAAACAGCAGCGGTAGCTGCTCCGGCAAACTGATCTTGCAACTCCTGAAAACGCGCTTCTGCAAAGAGTTTGAACTCATTCAATATCTGACCAAATTCCTTTTTTTGTTCATTTGGCACATTGCGCATTTCGCCCATAATGGCTTTTACCAAACCCTTGGTACCCAACCATTTGATTCTGAATTGTTCTACTTCGTCGGCATTATTCGCAGTAAATGCAGCAATGGCTGCTTTGTATTCTTTAATTTGTTGCAAGAGAGATTCCATGGTGCGAAGATAAAAACTTATATTTGTTGCTGCATCAAGCAATTTTACATGGAATACAATACCTCCAGGAAACTCCTGGGAATGAAGGAGTACGGCAGACACGTACAGAAGATGGTGGATTATCTCCTCACAATAGAAGACAGAGAAAAGAGACAAAAACAAGCGCAAGCGGTTATTGAGCTCATGGGATTTTTAAACCCACACCTGAAGAATGTAGAAGACTTTAGACATAAGCTATGGGATCATTTATTCTTCATTAGCAATTTTACGCTAGATGTAGATAGCCCTTATCCTATACCCCAAAAAGAAACCTACAAACTAAAACCCGATCCATTGCCTTATCCCAAGCGCAATCCAAGATATGCGCATTTAGGAAAGAATTTGGAAGTGGTGATAGACAAGGCATTGAAAGAAGAAGACCCTGAGAAAAAAGCAGGATTTGCCAATGCCATTGCCTATTATATGAAGTTGTCATATAGCAACTGGCACAAAGAATTGGTACACGATGATGCCATTCGTTCCGAGTTGGATCAAATTACCGGTGGTCAGTTGGAGTTCAGCAATACACCATATATCAAACACCGCAATCAACCTTTTGAACGCGATGAATATCCAGCCAGAAGCGGTGGCAGGTGGAAACAAAACTTTGGTGGAAGAAACAATAGAAACCAAGGAGGCGGACAACGCAATGATTCCAGAAACAATGGAGGCGGTGGCAATCGCAATCAAAGTGGAGGTCAGCGCAACGATTCAAGGAACCAGGGAGGCGGCAATCGCAACCAAGGCGGAGGATTCAAGAAACGCTATTAATATTCCATGAGTAGTTTTGAAGTAATAGGTGGCAAGCAGTTAAAAGGCAGCATTGTTCCACAAGGCGCCAAAAATGAAGCTTTGCAAATATTATCTGCGGTAGTATTAACCAAAGAGCCCCTTACCATTTCCAATATTCCGGATATTCTGGATGTGAATTTACTCATTGAATTATTGCAGGAAATGGGGGTTGAAGTAAATCGCATCAACCAAGATACCTATCAATTTCAGGCAGATAATATACAAGTAGATTACTTGGCTTCAGAAGATTTTCGCAAAAAAAGCGGAAGACTCAGAGGCAGTGTAATGCTGGCAGGTCCATTGTTAGCACGTTTTAAGAAAGCTTATTTACCCAAACCCGGTGGCGATAAAATTGGAAGAAGAAGATTAGATACTCATATTATCGGTTTTCAAAAATTAGGCGCCACGTATGCATACGATGACAACATTGGTTGCTTTACTTTAACCACCGATGCCTTACAGGGCTGTTATATGTTACTGGACGAACCTTCTGTAACAGGTACCGCGAATATTGTAATGGCTGCGGTTTTAGCAGAAGGCACTACCACCATTTACAATGCAGCTTGCGAACCTTACTTACAACAATTGTGCAGTATGCTTAATCGCATGGGTGCAAAAATCAGTGGTATTGGGAGTAATTTATTGGTTATTGAGGGAGTAGAAACGCTAGGTGGCACAACACACCGTTTATTGCCCGACATGATTGAAATAGGCAGTTTTATTGGCTTAGCAGCCATGACCCAAAGTGAAATCACCATTAAAAATGCAGGGGTACAACACTTAGGCATCATTCCAGAAAAATTTCAGCAATTAGGCATTCAGTTTGATATACAAAGAGATGATATTTATATTCCTTCGCAGGAATCCTATACCATACAAACCTTTATGGATGGGGGAATACTGACTATATCCGATCATCCCTGGCCAGGTTTTACACCTGATTTATTGAGCATTGTTTTGGTTGTAGCAACGCAGGCCATTGGGTCGGTTTTGATCCACCAGAAAATGTTTGAAAGCCGTTTGTTCTTTACCGATAAATTGATTGATATGGGGGCACAGATTATTCTGTGTGATCCGCATAGAGCCACCGTAATTGGACTCGGCAGAAGAAATAGTTTGCGCGGCATCACCATGAGCAGCCCCGATATTAGAGCAGGGCAAGCCCTATTAATTGCAGCACTCAGCGCAGAAGGCAAGAGCACCATACAAAATATAGAACAGATTGATCGTGGCTATCAGTTCATAGACAAACGCTTACAAAGTTTGGGGGCGGAGATTGTAAGGAAGTAGGGATCAGTTTGTTTGATATAACATTGAACACAATTTATGTAGCATACTATATTTCTGATTACAATCCTTAAATCAAGTTTGAATTTACTTTTTTTATATTTGTTTATTATTTTTATTTGTTTATCAATAATAAACAAATAAATTTAGAAAACAAAATGATATAAATTGTTTTTATATCGCTATAAACATGGCATTTGTTTATTTATTTTCCTTGTTTATTAATATCAAATAAGATAAATTTGTAAACATGATAAAAGAACAGGTCATACAGGATGCCTTGGAGCAGCTGGAAGTACACACCGGGATTGTAGCTACGGTGATTTCTGCCCCAGGAATTGACGGGGTATTCCATTTTACGTTGGATGGGAAAGTACATATGGCCTTTCTTGAAGTTAAGAATTATATCAGAGGGCACCAGCTTGCTCACCTAGTTAGACTTAAAACTAAGTTTGATCCTTTGATGGTAATTGCTGGACAGATATATCCAAAAATGAAAGAAGAGCTTCGGAAAGAGAATATTGCATATTTGGAAACCAATGGGAATGTATTCTATAAAGGAAAGGATCTGATGTTGTGGATTGATGGGCAAAAAGCGATACGAGGGTTGGGAGTGAAAGAAAAAACAGGGCGGGCGTTTACTAAAACAGGCGTGAAACTATTGTTTCATTTTATGCTGGAACCAGCATTGCTAAATTTAACCTACCGTGAGATTGCGCAACGAACTGGGACCGTATTTGGGAACATAAATGTAATCATGAATGATTTAAAGCATCAGGGGTTCTTGTTGCAGTTAGATAGGAGTCGTTATCAATTGCAGAACAAGAAAGAATTGTTGGAGCGATGGATGGTAGCTTATGAAGAGAAACTGAAACCTTCTTTAAAACTGGGAAGTTTTCGATTCTTAAAAGACGAAGATTATATTAAATGGAAAAATATTCAGTTGGAATCCATCACAATGTGGGGAGCAGAACCAGCTGCGGATCTTTTGACCAATTATTTAAAACCAGGGGAACTCACCTTATATACCCTTGAAACCAAACAAGAGCTGATTCGCCATTACAGACTTATACCAGATGAGAACGGGCCTGTGAAAGCATACCAGAAGTTTTGGTATAATGAAAAAGAAAATCAAAATATAGTCCATCCCCTATTGGTCTATGTTGATTTGATGAACACAGGAGATAGAAGATGCATTGAAACAGCACAAAAAATTTATGAGCAATTTCTACAAGACAAATTTTGAGGGCCTGCGATTAGAGCCCAAATTTAGTGAAGCCATGTCAGCGCTAGAGCGTGGGTTTACATGCTTTGGAATAGATTATTATTTGGTAGGAGCTGTATCACGTAATGCATGGCTGAGCGCGATACATAAAGTAACACCGAAACGCACGACCGGAGATGTTGACTTTGCAGTGTTTATAAATAACAATGGTGTTTATGAAGATCTAAAGAAATATCTCATAGAAGTAGAAGGTTTTCAGCCCTTTCATGACAACGCCTTCATTGTGATGTGGAAAGACGGAACGGAGATTGATCTTTTGCCGTTTGGTGCTATTGAAGATGATGATCGAAAAGTGACCGTACTGGGAACAGGATATACAAGCGTTCATGTAGATGGATTTAATGAGGTGTACAACCTAGGATTACCGGAACTCGAGTTAGATGAAAATCATCGTTTCAAGTTTGCAACACTAAGTGGTATTGTTCTCTTGAAACTAATTGCCTGGGACGACAGGCCGGAAGTACGTGGTGATGATATTAAAGATGTCTCGGAAATACTAGACCATTTTTTTGATATTAAACAGGAGCAGATTTGGGAAGATCATGCAGATATGTTTTTAGTGGAACATGCAACAGATGATGGCAGGAATGGATTGTTATTGATTGCAGCTAAGGTTTTGGGTAAAGAGTTGAAAACAATTGTTAGCCAGACACCAGTATTATACAATCGGGTATTAGGAATCATTGCACGGAATACGATAGATCCCGCGACAAGCGAAATGGGAAAGATCATGGCGCAGTATTTTGAAACAACCGTTGAAAAGGCGAGGCTGATCATTAAAGAAATCGAAGCTGGTCTGGTAGAATAATATTTAGTTAAAAACGAACAAGAAACTTGACTCATTGTCACCTTTATTAATGTCGCTCTTAATATAAGAAAAGTACAAAAAATAGCGCAATAAACAAAGCCACTGCGGTTTTTATGGAGTGTCTTTGTAAATTGATTTACGCAACGGAGTATTTAACTATACAAAAGGTCTTCTAACTGCTCCAAGATTTTACCATTTTCATTCAATTCATAATTCTCATCAAATCCCTCCTTCTGCAATTTTTCACCTACCCAGTCACGGATTTCTATTACAACCTCATCGTTAATTCCGATGGCGACACCATTACCATTAGACAAATGCTTGAATAAATCACTCCTTTCTTTTCCAAGTGTGTTTTTTAAAAATTCGTATTGGTTTGCACTTAACTTTACTATCATTGCTCGTTAGCATTTTTAATTAACGCTTCTGCTTTCTTTGTTGATGTTGGATTAACGGATATTATTTTACCCGTTTGTGGATTAACAACAGTTTCTGCTGTTTTACCAACATATCTCTGACTCTGCCTTCCTGCTTTATCTGTTACAACTTCTCCAACTTTAAGAGGATTTTTAATCGCATCATGTATAGCTGCAGGTTTAACACCTCGCTCGATTGCTCTTTCAACACCATGTTTGGTAAATCCTTTTATTTCTGTACCTACTGCCGTTTTAATAGCTGCTTTTTCAACAGCAACTTCACTAGCTTTAATAAGAGCTCCCTCTAATTTTGCTCCTGGAATAATTGAAATCGCAGCTTCCATCCCAGATATTGAGCGAGGCTTAGCATCAGTAAAATCACTCTCAGTACTTTTCCCTGTTACCACTTCAACAATACTTGCAATTGGATTTAAGTAAGCATTGAAAGTTCTTGCAAGTCTTACAGCACCATTATAGGTAGCAGTTGCTGTTTCTTTAACAGCACTTTTAATATCTTTCCATAATTCTTCACAACATGGCTCATCACCTAATGGATCACTAAATCTTATTGGGTTATTATAATTAGATGCATAAGGGCTCCACAACTCCATGTTTTCAATCTTCGGATCTATCTGCCACCATCTTCCAATTTGTGGGTCTAGATTTCTAAAGAAAGCATCATAAGTGGCTAATCCTAAGTCCGCGATTAACTCTATACCATTGTATTTCTTGTCATTTTCAAGAGCTCCAGCAGCTTTACTAGATACCCCACCCATTGTTAACCCGAACGGATAGTAATGGGTTTCTTCGAGTAGGGGCCCAGCTTGATGGGTCAGGTTAAAATTATCAAAGAACACTACATCGTTACTCTCGTTGCTGAAGTAAATATACGCATATCCATTCTTTTTTGCGCTTGCACTGCCGTATAATGTTTGTCTACTTTCTTGTACCCATGCACTTACTTGTACCACATAGCTATTGGCTGCATCAAACTTAAATTGTTCGTCAAAAAGCAAGATATGCATATAGGCTTTGGGCTGGTAGGTATAGCCGCCTGATGGGCTTTGTGGCGCAAAGACTCCTGTAAATAAGCCGTCTGCTCCAAGGCTACCTGCCGCAGCACTATTGGCTGTTTTTACTGCTGTTCCTGCAGGGCTTCGAGTGCCAGCAATAACCCCTGCAATATGGTTTAAAATGCTGCCTAATCCATTGGCGCTGCTATTGTCTGCATAGTTGTTGTGGTAAAAATAATCTACACTGCTGTAGATATTATCGCCACTCATGACTTTCAGTAACTTTCCTGCCCCTATACTCCCTCCATTCTTGGTGATGCTGAACGCGTAATTCCCATTGGTACCCGTTGTGCCAAAATTACCCGGTCTGTTCACTCTTCTATTCACAATATCTATGCTATTGCCTGCTGCATCATCCCAGATGGCATTTTGGTTATTGGCTTCCCCACTGCCACTGCCTCCCTCTGCACTTAAAGTAGGGTAATACTGTGTATTCGTTTCATCGGTAAGTACCATACGGGTATTCCCTAAATGGTCTTTGATAAAGTAATCATAGGCTACTGCACCACTGGCTGCTTTGCGCAACCTTCCTTCTTCATGACCAGCAAACAAAAACATATCATTTTCAAAAACCATATCCCCCAAGTAAAGCGTTGTCTTTACACTGCTACCCTCGGTTACGGTCTTGCTTAACTTAGCGCCACTGGCATCGTAGTTGTAGGTGATATTTCCTTTTGCAGGAACACTGATTTGTCTAGTCCTGAAATAGCTTGTCAAAAAACTATTCAGCATGACAGAAAAGGTTCAAAAAAAGTCAAAGCCTAGTTTCCCCAGTAGCCAACCATATAGGCGGAGAAGCGAAGAGGAAATGTTAGAAATTGTCCGAGAAATTCAGGAAAGGGGAATGCCAAAGAAAACGGCATGCCGTAAATATGGAGTCAATAGGAACACCCTAAGGCTATTTATTTTAAAGCAATCCACAAAGGATTTATCCCAAAATCATTCATTAGATTTATTATCAACTATGAATGAAAATCAACAACACTTGGCATTGTCCAAAAAGATTAAGGAGCTAACTGGTGCACTTGTGTATCGACCCCTTAATTTTTGGACAAAATGGGGTTAAAATTTGAGACAATTTCTGATTTTTTTTCTGTTTTATAGGGTACGGAATTTTGGTTAAAGATTTGCAAGAACTGTTCTGGTGATTTTCTGCCCAATGAGCCATGCTTTCTGTGATTGTTATACCACTCGTAATAGCGGTTAAAAATCAATTGCGCATGATAAATGGATTCGAACTCGTAGCGTTCAACCACTTCTCTTTGAACATTGCTGTGAAGCGATTCTATGTAGGCATTTTCCTCTGGTGTAGCCACATGGGTAAATTCCTGGTTAACGCCTTTATCCTTCAAGAACTGCCTTACCACGGTTGCAATGAACTGGGATCCATTGTCGTTTCTTAGCGTTACGTTTTCAATCTTGTATTCCATTAGTAATAGTGACAGTAAAATAATCACATCACCTTTTTTGATGTTAAAGCGAAGCATATGCGTCAATACTTTTCGGCTAAAAGCATCAATAACTGTCAACAGCAAAGCATTTCTCTGAGCTCCATGGATATGGATGTATTTTATGTCCATGCATAAGTGTTCGAGTGGTTTTTCTGCTTTAATCTTTCTAAAGCGAACAAACTGCCTGGGAACACCAGTGGAACCAATGCGACGATTGAACAGTAAGTGGTTGATTTTCATCAGCCTGTACACTTTTTTATGATTAATGATGTATCCCAAATCTTTGAGTTCATCCCAAACATTTTTGTAGCCATAACAGCAAAATTCTTGTTGCAGGATGATTTCAACTTGATTCACCACTTCGGTGTTTTCAACAAGTTCTCCGTCTTGTTTGACAGTCATTTGGGATGGTTTACGACCACGTAAACCATCCCTACGCTTGTAATAAAAACTACTGCGGGGAACACCTGACCAAGACAAAAGATCCTGTTTGCTTACCATTGGATGTGATTGAAACTGCTGCATTACTTCGACCGACGCTGCTCGTGGAATTGACTTTTTTTTAAAAGCTCCGTTTTGAACTCAAGTTCAATCTGCTGCTTGGCTACTATGTTCTTCAGCAAACGAACTTGTTCTTCCAGGGCTTCTAGTTCTGGATTACGAACCTTTACATACGATTGAAGATTGGCTACACCTCCTTCATTAAAATTCTCCTTCCACCGCCTAAATACCGTTGGGGAAAGATTGTGTTTGCGTAAGGTTGCACTTACACCTATTTGATCTGCTTCATTGATGATTGACAGTTTCTCCGAAGCCGAGAAACTCCTTCTTGACTTTGACATGATTCCTAAATTTAGTGACTTAATTGTTGTTACAATCTTGTCCAGCTATTTAGGGGGTCAATACAGTATCGGATTTTCTTCCAATGTCTCAAATAAAAAGACTAAATCGGATTTTAAAGAAGGGTATTTTTTAGCCAACTTTTTTAACTCTTTCCTAAAAGTAGGAACCGCTACAATGTTATAACTCATCTAATAATTGCTTTGCAGGTATACCTTTGAGTTTACCTTGTCTTATCAATTTTAGTTCTTCTACCGCTTCTTTTATCTCTTCAATCAGCAAAGCCTTTTCTTCTGAAATTGTTTTGGCCTTTACATATGGTAAACTTTTAAGCACTTCCATTAAATGCAGTGCTTTATTATCTTTAATATCTAATAATACTTTCATTACACAATTGTTATATCTAGTTTAAAGTTACTCAAAAATGCAAGATTTTTTCATATTTAAAAAGTGACCAAAAATCAATAATTTTTTGCATTGAAACTAGTTTATATAATAAGTTATTTTCGAACCTACTCGTATCAATAAGTATCTCAATGGTTTTTTACAGAGATTAAATGGAAATAACACCAAAGTGGAGGCTATTATTGTACTTAAATTAATGGCAGGCGACAGCTACTATTTACTGACGAAGAGTTAGTACAGGATAAATGGAGCTAACACATGCCGACTGAATTACCCGTTACAAAAAATTGTTATCTTTATACCTTCGTCAGCAATGCTAGACCTAATGTTGATGTGTTCTTTGATAATTTTAACCTGACCCATCAGGCTGGGCCCCTACTCGAAGAAACCCATTACTATCCGTTCGGCGGTACATTAGCCGCAATCTCTTCCAAAGCAGCAGGTAAATTATCCAATAAGTATAAGTTCGGAGGAAAGGAATTACAGTCGGCAGAGTTCTCAGATGGATCAGGACTGGAGCTGTATGACTTTGGAGCGAGGAATTATGATCAACAGATAGGAAGATGGTGGAGTAATGACCCGAAAGCGGATAAACTTGTACAATGGTCACCTTATAATTACTGCCTAAATAATCCGATAGTATTTATTGATCCTAATGGAGAATACCCTATTTACATAACTACAAGGAGTTATGCTCCGTTTAAAACCTTTGGCCCAGGTTTTGCAAATTTTTATGGCGACAACAGAGGACACTCATTAGATAGAGGTGCTTCTTACCGTACGTTGGCATCAATCAATTATGAAACTGAAACACGCCAAACAACTGCTACAGGTGGACGTTCAAGATCGCACTCGGTTGATGGAAGAAAAGATGCTATCTCCGAAACTCATATATCCAATCGATCTAAAGATAATAATATAGATGTTCATTCTTACGGGAATAATGCTGCCCAAAAAGGTTCGTGGGATATTGATCAGTTTACAAAACTGACTGTAAATATGGAAGGGGATAGTAAAAAAGACCATGTTTTAGGATTAAAGGGTACAGTCAGTGGGGATGATTTTCCTAATCAAGAGAGTATGATTTATGATAGTAAAGGAAACGGGCTTTGGTTAGGAAATTATGAAACATCGGGAGGCTCTGTTGCTGGCCCGACGTTAGGCTTAGCAAGAGAAAATGAAGGTGATGTACATATCAAAATTGACATTAGAATTAAAGTCAATAAAGATGGTGTTTTCCAAGGAGTGATGCAGAGAAACAAAGATGGCAAGGATGTTATGATATCTCTTAAAGACTGGAATAAAAAATTTAAGTCCGATGAAAACAAATAGAATTTTTTTGGTTGTATGGTTTGTGTGTGTCTTAATTTATTTAATTCCAGAGCTCTTTTTCGAAGGTGCGCTGCTTTATTTGTCGGGAGGGGTTATTGGCGGCACTATTAGTGAGATTATTAAAGATCTGATAGGGGAGCGAAATGATTTTTTTGTTTTTTTAATATGGGCAGTTTTACTTGGAGGACTTGTACTCTTATTCGTTCGATTACAAAATAAGATTGCGAAGTATTTGGTTATAACTGTGGTTGCATTTTTCCTGTATATCATCGATAATTTGTTAGCCTTTGTGCCATTCCCGATAGATAGTTCACAGAGTACCTTTATGATAAAAATAGACTTGATAGCTTTATCAATTTTATTGAAAGGGGCTTTTTTAGCATGGCTCTATTGTCGAAGGTTGCAAATGAAAAATAACCAAGTTCGTCTTAATTAGCTTAGAACTTAATGATAGTAACAAAGCCCTCGGTTGAGGGCTTTGTTGTTTATAGAACAGGTACTTTACTTTTATTGTTTCTTCCATTCACTCACCGTAAACGAGGTTATAACAGAATCATCTTTTGAAAAGAATATCTTTAAATCCTTTGTATAAACAGGGTCAATATCTTGCTTGTAATCTATCAAAATTCTATAGGTTAAAGAACTACTATCTTTTATATCTGGCACTCCTAAAAGTTCAGTTAATTTGGAATACTTTAATCCTTTCAAATTGTAATTCATCGTAAGGTCTGTAAGCATTCGTGAACGATAAGGAGAAGGGAAAAGTGGGTCGGCTTGTTCACCCCATTTATTCTTATCGAACTTTATTTGTCTCTTATCACCATTACAAGAAAGTAAAATAACAAAAGCAGAAAACTGTAATATTAGCAGAATAAAATTTGTATTTCTATTTACCATTTTCATTGTTATTTCTTCTCTTTACTTAATAATATGCCCTTGTTGCTTCCTTGCCTCTTCATTCCTTTTGTTCTGTTCTTCTTGAGTAAACCCATCTTTATTTAATTTTTGAAACACGGTCTTTAGTGCATTATATTGTTCATCTGATATTTTCCCTTTAACAATTTTCCAACTACCATCTTTACCTTTCTCTGCTGAATAAAATCCATCTGTATGAAATGCTTCTAAAACTGTCAATGCCATATCTCTCATCCCAAGCTCTTTATTCTTACTTCCGATTTCTCGACCTATAACGTTATTCAGTAAATCAATTGATTCATCTGCCTTTCCAAGGCTTGAAAATCTTTGTGTAAAAGGGGAGATAGAATTACCATCAATTGCATTGGGATTATCTTCATGAGCCTTGCCTATCTGATTGGCTATATCTCCGCCAAATTCTTTTGTTATTGTAGCTTGCCACAAAACATGCCTAAAAGCATTTACCTGACTACCTTCGCTACCTTGCCCTTGTGGCTCTTCTAATACAGATGATTTAGATTCGGCAGAACTTCCCCTTGTAGAAAAACGTGCTGAATTTGTAGAAATATTCGTTGCACCAGGAGAAACATATCCAATAGTAGCCGCAGCCAGTGGATGTCGTACTGAAAATTTCGTTGTTCTCCACCATGAAGGGCCAGGGTCTTCCGTAGGAGCCATACCATCAGGATCTATATATCGTATTGGATTGTCATATGCATAAGCGTAAGGAGACCATCTACGCATTTCATCAGTCCTTGGATCTATTACCATCCAACGTCCTATTTGATTATCATACATCCTCGCCCCATAATCATACCACTCTAATCCAGATCCATCGCTGAACTCTTCATTCTGTTTTTCCTTACCATTGTATTGATACTTATTGGATAATTTACCTACTGCTTTTGAGGATATACCACCCATTGTTAACCCGAACGGATAGTAATGGGTTTCTTCGAGTAGGGGCCCAGCTTGATGGGTCAGGTTAAAATTATCAAAGAACACTACATCGTTACTTTCGTTGCTAAAGTAAATATACGCATATCCATTCTTTTTTGCGCTTGCACTGCCGTATAATGTTTGTCTACTTTCTTGTACCCATGCACTTACTTGTACTACATAGCTATTGGCTGCATCAAACTTAAACTGTTCGTCAAAAAGCAGGATATGCATATAGGCTTTGGGCTGGTAGGTATAACCGCCTGATGGGCTTTGTGGCGCAAAGACTCCTGTAAATAAGCCGTCTGCTCCAAGGCTACCTGCCGCAGCATTATTGGCTGTTTTTACTGCTGTTCCTGCTGGGCTTCGAGTGCCAGCAATAACCCCTGCAATATGGTTTAAAATGCTGCCTAATCCATTGGCGCTGCTATTGTCTGCATAATTGTTGTGGTAAAAATAATCTACACTGCTGTAGATATTATCGCCACTCATGACTTTCAGTAACTTTCCTGCCCCTATACTCCCTCCATTCTTGGTGATGCTGAACGCGTAATTCCCGTTGGTACCCGTTGTGCCAAAATTACCCGGTCTGTTCACTCTTCTATTCACAATATCTATGCTATTGCCTGCTGCATCATCCCAGATGGCATTTTGGTTATTGGCTTCCCCACTACCGCTACCTCCTTCACTACTTAAAGTGGGGTAGTACTGTGTATTGGTTTCATCGGTAAGTACCATACGGGTATTCCCTAAATGGTCTTTGATAAAGTAATCATAAGCCACTACACCACTGGCTGCTTTGCGTAACCTTCCTTCTTCATGACCAGCAAATAAAAACACATCATTCTCAAAAACCATATCCCCTAAGTAAAGCGTTGTCTTTACACTGCTGCCTTTAACTAAACCGGACGATATGAAACAAATAAATCTAATTCCTCTTCGGATGTGCTGCAACGCCTCTCTGCCGCATTCGATACTACTACCGATTATATCATGAAGGGTGCTGAAGATGATTCTGTGGCCTCTCAGCTTAAAGTTAAAGAACTACTTAAGCAGTTCAGACAGGTCGAACTCATGAACGCCGATGATAAAAACCTTATTAAGACTTTGATTGATGCTTTTCTTACCAAAAGGCAGGTGCAGCAACTCGCACAATAACAAAGCCACCCGTGAAGAGTGGCTTTGTTAGAGCTTACTTACATGACAATACTGAATCAATATATTGTCGAGAAGGCGGTATCTGGTAATTATATAATGCAGCCTCTCTTTGCCTAAGAATTATATCAGATTTTTGAAAATTATCAGTATCATAAGCAACAGGGAATTCCTGATTAACAAGTAATAACCTCAATCCTTGACTATCCGTTTTAACACATGGCGCAAGATTATTCTCGCCATGCAATAATTTCCCATCCACTTCATAATCATATAGCACTGACCTATTATTATTTTTGTATGACGTGCCTGTTATACCTGTAATATGTCCCGTTGTAATTGTAAAGTGGGTTCGTAAATGTCGATTTTTATATTCACTCCAGATAAGCCAAAACACAATTAAGCCTATCACTAAAATCGATATTATTTTTTTAGTATGCTTCATAATCAATTATTTTTTGTTTTCTCGTCAACAATAGCCCCCGTAAAATTTATAGACTGGGAAACACCTTCGCCAAGTGAGAGATTTCTAAAATCAACTTTTAATTGATTCCCCATTGCACCACCTGCCGTGCCAAATGCAGCGTTGATAATTATTGCTCTTGCATCAAATGAAAATACTGACCCTTCCATTCTTGATGCTGATGAGAGGTTGATTGAACCTGACAATGTTGCGTTAAACAAAGACACTCCTGCAATATTCCCTAATGAATGTGTTGGTGTTCCTATGCCAAATGATAATGCTGTGCTAACTGGATTCCAGTTTTGAAGAATTGACCTATGCTTTATACCCCCATTTACTATAGCTTGAATTCCAAAATCAGCACCTGCGGCAATGACATTTGCTTGCAATTTCATTCTTAACGCAGTTAATACTACTGCCGGAGCAGTGGAAACTAAAACTGGCGTAGCCAATATACCTACAGCCCATGCCTGCATCTGTCTATATGCCCTTTCGTTTTGAGCAAATCTTATATGATTGTTCTCTTGACCAGCTAACCAACTTGGATCACCTGCTTGATGTAATTGTTGACCATCACGTATCCTACCTGCCATAGCATCACTCCATTTGCCTTGATCTTTACGAATTGTTGGCCAATTAAATCCACCCCAACTACTTCCACTGCTTTTGTGCTTTTTTGAACTGGTCACTGTTACGCTTCCGTATAAAGCATTGGGGTCATCATTACCATAAATAGTTTCACCACTCTTTGTCTTGCCTACTGGCATATTATCCGTTAGACCCAATGGGTCATTTATACGAATGGGATTATTGCTGCCAAAATTATACGGTGATTGATGTAAAGACACATCGGCCAATGCGTCAATTTGATTGAACCTTCCTAACTGTTGATCATACCTCCTATGCATTGCATCATAAAGCTCTAAACCACTACCATCAGAGAACTCTCCACTTTGCAGCTCATTACCACCATTGAATTTGTATTTGTTTTCTAATTTACCTGCTGCCTTAGAAGAGATACCCGTCATTATTAACCCAAACGGATAGTAATGAGTTTCGATTTTTTATATTGCAACAATAAAGAAATACGTTAGAGCTTCAATCAAAGAACTTTTCTATAATCTAAAAATACTAGTTTAATTACGAAAGGTAAAGTTCACAATTTAGTAGCTGTTTAACTCTCCTTTAAGGAGCCGAGTAAATAATTCAAAAATGAAAATTGATTTACAAATCTTATCAAAACTTTCTTGACCTTATTCTTACTTAGTTGCTATTCAACTTTGGGGTCTGTAAACTTATTCTTGCTTTGTGGTATCGGATTATTAAACATCTCCTCATCTGTTAACACTCTGTACATTAAAGCCGTTAATCTTACATAATCACTATCATCTTTGTTAGGAACCATCACTTGCCCTATCCGCCATGTATTTGATTTACTGACCAACAATCCTACATCTGTCGAAAAAAAATATGAAATCTCACCATCTGTTATTCCTTTGTTTCTTATAAGCTTGAGTAATTTAAAATTTTTTCCGTTTACACTGTATATTTTTTCATCTTCTAAAGCAAATACAACTGTATCGACTTTATTAAATATCCCATTGTATTTTTTCTTTGAAGTATCACAACTAACCACGAAGTTATTACTATCATTATCATAATATTTAAAAACAACTATTCCGTCTGACAGCTCCAACTTATTGAACTGATAGTTGATAAGAAAAGCCTTCTCTTTTTCAATAGAAGAGAATACTCTTTCTATTTTAGTTCTTTGTAATGATAAATCGTGTTGCTTTTCTTTTCTCTTACATGAAATTAAAATTACAAGACTTAAGAATATTAGTAGTCTATACATAACCCTTAGTTGAAGAAGTCATTGACTTTTTTTCGGATATATTCAGATTCATTTTTAACCTTACCTTGAGATTTCTGTCTTTCATAGTCAGCTTGCCACAATTGTCGATTCTCTATGTAAAAAACAGATCTTTCTTGATACCACCCCGAAGTAACTGGTTTCATCCAATCCCTATGTTGAATAAAAGTACTGGCCATAGCTTTATCTGAAATTAGAGTTTGCTGATCCATTCTTACATGTTGCGTTTCATGTAAAATAGTTTCTGCACCCTCCGCCTGATCTACTGAATTAATCATATCATCCGATCGTATTGTAACGTCAAATTTCAGATAACTACCTTTACTATTACCACTTGCAACTTGATCAATGCTCCTATATTTCTTATCAGTTTTAAGCTCGGTTGCTGCACCATCAGCCCTATTAATGGAGAAAACTTTTGTATTTCCAGAAACGCCAGTTGACCGAACTTTGAACTCAACAGTAGTTGTTCCATATTTCCCCCCTGGGCTGTATAATTTTACAAATCTCTTTCCAGCCTTGGAACTAAGAAACGTATTATAGGCTTTATTTAAATTTTTATCCCCTCTTAGTTGTGCATCTATAATTGTATCGCCTAATGGGTCGTTATTTAATATTGGATTATTACCCATTGCAGCATATGGGCTTTGGAAGTCAGTTGGCTTAGGATCAATTTGTAGCCATCTTCCAATTTGAGGATCGAGTGATCTAAAATGAGTGTCATACCATTCAAGTCCGTTTCCATCAGAAAACTCTTTACTCTGCAATTCAGAACCTGCATTAAACTTCCTTTTATTCTCCAACCTTCCAGATGCTTTCGAACTCACCCCACCCATTATTAACCCAAACGGATAGTAATGGATTCAGTTACATAGCATACCCAGCAATGGTTTCAAAGATCAGACAAAAACTATCTTATGCTAATTTATGCATTTTTTGTATCACTTTTAACACAAGAATTTTGTTGCACTAGTTTATTATGTGCTTGCTGAACTTCATCATTTAAAAATCCTTGTGCAATTACAACATATTTATAAAATTCCTTGCTTCCGGGTGCATGTCCTGATACTTTTCTAACAACATGTTCTGGCACACCTAAAACCAAAAGTGTAGTGATTGCTGTCCTTCGCATTGTATGAGAACTTAAGTGGTCATAATATTGCCAACTTTTGTTACCCCCTTTTTTTGTTCTATCCATTTGCCTTTATAGCTCATATATTTGGGCTGCAGTTCTGTCCAGCCTACCTTTTCACCAAATCGTTTAATTAAAATATTAAATCTAGCATTTGAATATTGTGGCAATAAAAACTTACCCTTATTTGTTCTGTAAGTTTTAAAAATTGTACATAGATAATCTGGCACTGGTATTTTAGTATAGCTACCTGTCTTAATTGTATATAGAATAATATATAGCTGCCCATCTTCAGTTATCAAGTTGTTTTTCTTTAGGCCCATTAAGTCTGAAAATCTTAATCCTAGCGTACAACCTGCAAGGAATATATCTTTTACACGAATGAGGTTTGCAGTTAATCCAGTTGTATACAATTTATCTGTGATTAAAAACTGTAATTTTGGTACACTTAAGATTATGGGGTTATACTGGGTTTGTGTTATCGTAAACCAATTATAAACAGGAGCAATAGGCAATACTTTCTCTTTTATAATCCATCGAACCAATGTTTTCAAAGATTTCCAAATTGATCCAACATAGCCATCAGAATACCCTTTATTATAAAGAAACGTAGAAAATAAATGGTAGAATTTTAACCAGTATTTTTTTTCGATTGTATTTATTTTAATGCTTTGTTTAGGTAAAAGCCTAAAACCAATTGCTGTTTTATTTTGGTATTCATATTCTTGTAAAAGCTTTAAAACACATTCATAGAACACAATAGTATTCTTATTGATTTTTTTTCCTGTAGCAGTCCGTCTTTGCCCATAAATCATCTCTTTGATAAACTGAATAAAAAGTGGGGTAAGTAATTCTTTTTTGCATTTTTACTAAAATTATCTATTAAAAGGTGTTTTCCATGCTTTTTGTAGTTGATTTACTACAATTCAATTCGTAAAAACCCCCAATAAAATGTTTGTTTTATTTACAAAAAGTTTTTAGGCGCAAATTTAGTTTTGATTCACGGGTGTAATAAAGGCCTGTAGAATTAATTTAGTGCGGAATAAATTTTTAGTTAGTATAACAGGCTTGGTATTTTGTTCGAGTACATTGTTAGCTCAAGACACTGCTGTTTATAATCATGCATTACTTGAACATATAGACAAAAAGTACAATGGGCTAGCGTATCTGTTAAATAAGAAATCAAATAAAGTATTTGCGCAACTACAAAAACAAGAACAAAAACTGATTTCAAAGCTTTCGAAGCTGGATACGAGTAAAGCAAAAAATCTACAAATTAGTTCATCTGCTGCTTACCAAGATTTGCCTACTCAATTAATGAAGGAAAAGGGCAATTCCGTGTCAGCTGTCCGCAATTATATTCCTGCATTCGATAGTGTACAGGCAATGATGAGTTTTATAAATGGGGGCAATGGTATAAAATCAGTTGCTGCTTTGCAAGAACAATTACAGATAGCTAATTATACAAAGACATTTTTACAAAATAGAAAACAAGCATTGCAAGTAGCATTAGCTGGCACGCCATTAGCAAAGCAATTAAAGCAAGTACAAAAAACGGCATTTTATTACCAACAGCAAATACAATCGTATCGCGAAACTTTAAAGGATCCAGATAAAATACAAAAACTCGCCTTGGCAGAGCTTTCCAAGTTGGATGCTTTTAAATCCTTCTTCGCAAAGAACAGCCAGCTAGCCAATATTTTTAGAATGGGGGTTGCTGAAAATGAGTTAGATGCAGCTTCAATAAATGGTTTACAAACCAGACAGAGCATGCGTGTTGCACTGCAGCAGTTTGAATCTGCTGGCGCAAATCCACAACAGTTTGTGCAGAGGCAGGTACAAAGTGCTACTGGCGAACTTCAAACGTTTAAAAACAAAATAAATAATGCAGTTGGTGGCAATGGTGAAGCTGGTATGCCATCATTTAAACCCAATACCCAAAAAGCAAAATCCTTTTTACAAAGAATTGAATTGGGTTTTAATATTCAATCATTAAGACCCAATGGGCTATTGCCAGTAACAAGTGATTTGGCTTTTACGCTTGGCTATAAACTAAACAGTCAAGGCGTTATTGGAGTTGGGATGAGTTATAAAATGGGCTGGGGCAATGGAATAAGCGATATGCGCATAACCCATGAAGGTTTTGGCTTGAGGAGTTTCGTTGATTGGCAAATTAAAGGGGGCTTTTACATGAGTGGAGGATACGAACAAAATTACATGCAGTCTTTTAATCGGCTTTCAGAGCTCTTGAATCAACCCATGAGTACATGGAAGCAAAGCGGATTAATAGGCATTAGCAAAAAATACAAACTAGGAAAGAAGAAAGGAACCTTACAAGTATTGTATGATTTTTTACATTTTTCAAATCAAGTAAATACACAACCAGTGATTTTTAGAACTGGATTTAATTTTTAGTATATGGGTATTAGATTTTTATGGCTGGCTTTATCGGTTTTAACAATGGGCACTAAATTGTTGGCTCAGGTTGAATTGCAGGGCACATTAATGGAGTTAAAAAAAGTGCCAATTGCGCCCTCTCCTAATGCATCTGCAATTGGAAAGTTTGGTGAAATTCCTGTTTCCTTGAGCACGGGTATACCCAGTATACAAGTGCCAATGTATCAATACCAAAGTAATGACAAGGGTATTAGTGTAGATGTTTCACTTCGTTATCATGCGGGCGGCCATAAGGTAGATGATATGGCAGCTAACGTAGGATTGGGATGGTCCTTAAATGCTGGCGGTGTGGTTTCAAGAACGATGCGTGGCAGGCCGGATGATGGAACAGCAGGGTATTTGTCTACGGGTAATTTGCCAGCCTATCAAACACAGGTTTTCGACTATATGTATACAGAACCTGGCACATATACTTCTACCAACCAAGGAATTTGCTACGACAACTCTAGTGACTATTATACCATAAAAAATATTGCGGAAGGGGAGCTGGATGGCGAGTGTGATATTTTTCAGTTTAATGTTGGGTCGGTTGCAGGTAAATTTTATTTTAAGAAGAATGGACAAGTGCAGTTGGTAACGCAACAAAATGTAAAAATCACATTTAGTGCTGTTTATAGCAATGGCACCATGTCTTATATAGATGAATTTGTAATTACGGATGAATGGGGTAACAAATATGTATTCAATCAAAAAGAGTGGACATCTTCGAGTAGCGCATTAGGCTCTACTCCACCAGTTTCGCCCAGTTACATTAGCAGTTGGTATTTGAAAAAGATTATTGCAGCCAGTGATGCAAGAGAAATCATTTTTAATTATACTTCTCCTTCTTATTCACTACAATACGAAGGGGGCTTTGCAACTTCTTATCGAACCAAGTGGGCATATGGCTATATCAACGGTCCAACAGAAGCCACTTACGGGTATTCCATCATTTCGATATTATATCCACAAAGAATTAGCTCTATTGATTTTCCAAATGGCAACCAAGTATTTTTCAATTATAATTTGGCGAGAGTCGATTATGTGGGTGATTATGCATTAACCGATGTGGTGATAAAAAACAATGCGTTTCAAAAGAAATTTATTTTAGAATATGATTATTTTGTTTCACCCACTTGTTACCCACAGAGCAGCCCTTGTACTCCTCCGCCATATTCCGCTAATGATTATTATCGCAGGCTTAAGTTGACTTCTGTAAAAGAGACTGGAGGTTCACAAATTATTCCTCCTTATACATTTGAATACAATGCTACACCATTACCCGTTCGAAATTCAGCATACAAAGATGCATGGGGATATTACTCAGGAACAGCCACTCCCAATAGTGCAGGTACTCCTATAACAATCTCAACACCAGGACAGCCTTTTACACTATTTTTTAGTGATGCACTACCTGTTGAACAATATACCAAAGCCTGGGTTTTAGAGAAGATCAATTATCCAACGGGTGGCTTTACCAGTTTAACTTATGAACTCAACAATGGCTATAACAACGGAGTATTAAAAAATATTGGTGGTTTAAGAATAAAAAAGACAGAAGACCATAATGGAGCAACGAGCAATATTGTGGTAACCAATTATAGTTATGTAAAGGCAGATAATAGTTCTTCTGGTACCATGCAGACCATGCCCAATACGACCTATTATTGGACAGTAATGAGAGACAACTATAATTCTATTAAAGCCTATTTTTTAAATCAAACCAATAGCCCCACGCAATCACTTTCTTATTTTAATGGCAGCCCAGTTATCTATACCAGGGTTAAGGTGGATAAGAATAGCAATGGTCAGAACAATGGGTATTCTATAAGTGAATACAGTGCTGTTGCTAGTTACCATATTCACCAAGATAATTTCCCCTATGTGCAAAAGCAAGACCTAGATTGGGCGCAAGGTTTACTAGTAAAGGAAACCCAATACAATAGTGCCAATGCAATTGTAAAGCAGTTAGATAATGAATACCAAGACTATACTTATTATCCAAGTGCCGATCCACAATCACGAAATACTATTAGTGGGTTGTTATTCTGGGATGATCAAGGCTCTTTTAACGCCAACTTATATGGTGCTAGGTCTTATTATATGAACTATGGAAGATCGGCATTAAAGAAACGCACAGAAACCATTTATGAAAATGGAATTGCACAAACCCATATCACCGACTACTATTACGACCACAGCAACTATTATTTTCCATCGAGAGTAAAAAGAACCAATAGTAAAGGACAAGAAATTGAACAAAGATTAAAGTATCCGTTCGATTTTACGGGAACGTATGTATATGATCAAATGGTAGCACGCAATATATTGGCTCCTATTATTGAATCAAAGCAGGTGTACTTGTCAGGAGGACTCACCCAAAGTGGCATATTAAATAATTATGGTTTGGTGAATGGTACAATCATAGATATTAATAATCAACAACGTTTCAATACCAGCTCAAATGGATGGGATACAGAGGTAGTATTTAATCAATACGACAGTAAGGGCAATGTTTTGCAAATGAGTCCCAAAAATGGCCCCGTGGTTGCTTATGTATGGGGTATCAATCAAACCAGTGTGTTAGCCAAAATTGAAGGGGCTACCTATGCAGAAGTATTGGCAGCGCTTGGGCAGTCTGATCCAAATTTGACATATCTACAACAAATGGGTGAGACCGATTTAAGAAATCAATTGAACTTGCTTCGTAATAATTTAAAGAGCAGTAAGCCTAAAGCACAAGTAACTACTTTTCTATACAAGCCCTTAGCTGGTATAAAGGAACAAACCAACCCGAATGGTAAAACCAGCTATTTTGAGTACGATGTTTTCAATAGGCTTTCCTTAGTAATAGACCAAGACGGAAATATCGTAAAGCGCATTTGCTATAATTACCAAGGTCAACCAGAAGTATGTTATACAGCCGAAAGTGCGGGTGGTCAAACGGTATATGCAAGATTAAGTTATGAAAATCAATGGTGGTCGGGCAATTATAGTTATGCAGACATTGTTGTTCGGTTTTATTCTGATGCAGCGGGGACTATTCCAGTGTCTGTAAGCAATCTATCTACCGCATACCAAAATCAATCTTGCTATGGCACATCTTATAATTCCGCTACTGCCAATGGAACGGCCATTGTGTTAAACTATTCTGCCCTAGTGTACGAGTACAATTTCGATTATGGTTATTGGTGGGACTGTTCTTATAACTATGGTTTAACAAGCGGCAATTATGTCATCATTCAATAAAATTATTATCATGCGATACCAATATATCATCGGGTTTGTTTTGTTATTGTGTTCATTTACTTCTGCACAAGCACAAGACCGAAAAACATTCAAAGACAGTTTACGCAATAAAGAGGTAAAGCATTTTGCCGATACACTATCCTTAAGTAAAGCACAAGCCAAAGCATTGTCACAACATTATGTAAACAGAGATAGGCAAACCGATTCTATTATGCGCTTACCGCTTATTGGCCAAGATGGAGCAAAGCGAAAGGCGATGTTACAAGAAGTGAGAACCACTTTTAATGAGGCAGTTAAACAAACCTTAAATAAAAAGCAATACCAGATTTTTAAAGAAGTGCATAAAGCACAGCAAGCCCTAGCAATGGAAAAACTAAAAGGGTTAAAGAAACAAATACTTGTGGACAATAACGATAAAGACAACTGATCAATATGTTTCCAGCAGCTAAAATAATAAAGGGGATTGCAATTTGTTCAATCATTTTGATATGTGATAATCAAACTTATGGGCAAGGAACCTACCCAGGTAGTACCCCTATTAACTATGTACGAGTTTGGGACCTAAGGGCTCCTGAACAAAACCATTTAAATATAAGTTCCAAGCCACTTAAGGATGCCTTACAAAGCACTATGTATAGTGATGGGTTGGGCAGGGTATTACAAACAGTGGTGAAACAAGGTGCGCTAACAACCGCAACAGCAGCAAGTGCTGACCTGGTGACTCCACAGCAGTATGATGTTTATGGAAGAACACCACAAGTATATCTGCCTTTTGCGGCAACCGATAACCAGGGTGGATTTAAATACAATCCATTTGATCAACAGGTTGGATTCTACAATGCACAACTAGCAGGTCAAAGTGAGCAGTATTTTTATCAACAACTTACTTATGAATCGAGTCCACTTAATCGCGTGATTAAAACTACCGCACCGGGAAGCAGTTGGACGGGCAGTAATAGAGGCGTTAATACGGTATATGGACTTAATGATGCCAGTGACGACGTAAAAATTTGGACAGTGTATGGCAGTGGCAGTTATGGTTTAACGGGCACTTATGCAAATGGACAACTCAGTGAAATCACTACCATAGATGAAGATGGTAAGCAGGTGGTAGAATATAAGGACAAAGACGACAAAACGATTTTAAAGAAAGTACAACAGAGCTCTAGTCCTAGTGCGGGATATAGTGGTTGGATGTGTACCTATTATCTCTATGATGATTTTGGCTTACTCAGGCTTGTGGTACAACCCAAAGGGGTGGAGTATATGTTACAGAACGGATGGTCTATCAATAGCACAATACTAGCAGAACAATGTTTTGAATACAACTATGATGGCAGGGGTAGAATGATTGAAAAAAGAGTTCCAGGTGCGGGTCTCGTTGAAATGGTATATGATGCAAGGGATCGGGTAACCCTAACCCGTGATGCCAATATGTTGGCAGCTGGTAAATGGCTGTTTACCAAGTATGACGATGTAAACAGAGTAATACAAACAGGGTTTGTTTTTCAAGGAGCCAGTAGAGCTACCTTTCAATACTATGGTGATAGCTATGTTGATTATCCTATTCATTGGTGGAGTAATGAAGTGCTCACTGAAACCTACTATGATAACTACAGTTGGAGCCCTGCTAGTTATGGATTATCGGATGCATTGAACCTTAGTTGGGGCAGTTTTGCTGCGGAAGACAATAGTAATTTCCCCTACCCAAGAGGAGTGGTAAAGAGTAATGATGTGCATGGAATGGTTACAGGTACAAAGGTAAAACAACTAGGAGGTTCAGGCGGATATTTATACAGTGTATTGATCTATGATAAAGAGGGAAGGGTTTTACAAACACAGCGCACCAATATAACTGGTGGAGTGGATATTGCTACCACACAATATAGTTTTAGTGGACAGCCACTTCGGGTGGTACAAAGAACGCAAAAAGCGGGTGCCAATGCAAGTGATATCGTAACTACGAGTGAACACAGTTACGATGATTTGTGGCGGATTACTGCAACTACCAAAACCGTTAGTGGTCAGGCGAATGGGCAATCGCTATCTGCCAGTAAGCAAATCAGCCAAAACAGTTATGATGCTTTGGGTCAATTAAGTAAAAAAGTATTAGCGCCGTACATGAGCCTAGAACAACTGGATTATGAATACAATATCAGGGGATGGTTGCTAGGGGTTAATAGGGGTTATTTAACTGGATCGGGTAAAAGATTTGGTTTTGAATTAGCATACGATAAGCCAGGTAACTATGTAGGTGGAGCTAATTATACCCCCCAGTACAATGGTAATATTGCTGGTACTACCTGGAAAAGTATGGGTGATGAAGAGAAGCGTCGCTACGATTTTGGATACGATGCCGCCAACCGCTTATTAAAAGCCAATTTTGGACAGTTTACCAGTGGTGGGTTTAATCTTAGTGCAGGCATCAACTACAGTGTACAACTGGGTGATGGTGTCAATGGGTCTTCTGCCTATGATGTTAATGGCAATATTAAAGCGATGCAGCAGTGGGGCGTAAAGGGCATCAGTAGCACGGTCATAGATGACTTGTCGTATACTTACCAAAACACTCTCAGTAATAAGCTGCTTGCAGTAAATGAAGTGTCTTTGGGAAGTACCAACAATTACTTAGGTGATTTTACCGATGCGAACACTTCGGCAAACGATTACAGTTATGATGGCAACGGTAATTTAATTGAAGATAAAAACAAGGGCATTGGTTCTATTGGTTACAATCATTTAAATCTACCACAGCAAATCAGTGTTCCTGCAAAAGGAAATATCACCTACAACTACGATGCCAGTGGCGCAAAGTTAAGCAAGACCGTAACCGAGGGTAGCAGTGTAAAGACAACGCTTTACTTAGGGGATATGGTTTTTGAGAATGATATGTTTTTGTTTGCGGGCCATGAAGAAGGAAGGTTGCGCAAAGCAGCCAGTGGTGCAGTAGCCTATGATTACTTTATCAAAGACCATTTAGGGAATACCCGTATGGTACTTACCGATGAAACGAATACACAGTATTACCCTACTTTAAGTGCAGAGGGAGGCAGTGGCAGTGGGGAAGCCAATAACCAAAATGCCATCTGGGATGATGCAGCAGGCAATAGCATAGATATTGTGAATAGAAGAGTGAACAGACCGGGTAATTTTGGCACAACGGGTACCAACGGGAATTACGCGTTCAGCATCACCAAGAATGGAGGGAGTATAGGGGCAGGAAAGTTACTGAAAGTCATGAGTGGCGATAATATCTACAGCAGTGTAGATTATTTTTACCACAACAACTATGCAGACAATAGCAGCGCCAATGGATTAGGCAGCATTTTAAACCATATTGCAGGGGTTATTGCTGGCACTCGAAGCCCTGCAGGAACAGCAGTAAAAACAGCCAATAGTGCTGCGGCAGGTAGCCTTGGAGCAGACGGCTTATTTACAGGAGTCTTTGCGCCACAAAGCCCATCAGGGGGTTATACCTACCAGCCCAAAGCCTATATGCATATCTTGCTTTTTGACGAACAGTTTAAGTTTGATGCAGCCAATAGCTATGTAGTACAAGTAAGTGCATGGGTACAAGAAAGTAGACAAACATTATACGGAAGTGCAAGCGCAAAAAAGAATGGATATGCGTATATTTACTTCAGCAACGAGAGTAACGATGTAGTGTTCTTTGATAATTTTAACCTGACCCATCAAGCTGGGCCCCTACTCGAAGAAACACATTACTATCCGTTCGGGTTAACAATGGGTGGGGTGAGTAGTAAGGCTCTAAATAGCACTCAAGAAAATAAGTTCAAGTACAATGGTAAAGAAGAACAACGCAAAGAGTTTACAGATGGTAGTGGACTTGATTGGTTAGACTATGGTGCAAGGATGTATGATGCGCAAATTGGGAGGTGGCATGTGGTTGACCCACTTAGTGAGTTAGATAGAAAAACAACTCCTTATGCCTATGTATTTAACAATCCAATTTTGTTTGTTGACCCTGATGGGATGTTTGGTGATTACTATACTATGGATGGTAACTATCTCGGAAACGATGGGAGGGATGATAAAAAGGTGTATGCCGTTAAAGAAGGGGATTATAAAAAACTTGATGAAAAAAGAAATATTATTTCTAAAAAAACAGAATTGAAGGGGTTGACAAATGAAGTTCTAATTGGGTTTGCTGCAGCTATTCACGCTGAATCAAGTGGGAGCAAAGATGAATCCTATGCAATAGGCAATGTAGTGATGAACTTTTTAGGTGGCGGTGGAAGTAAGGGGTTGAAAACCCTTGAAGATGTTGCTATGTATGACAACTCACTTGTACAAGGTGCTACTCAAAAACATTATTCTGATTATTTAAAATTATCAGAGGAAGGGAAAGGTTCAAAGTTCGCACTTGGGGCCGCCATAAATGCTTACGGATATTCGCAAGGGATTGCTGGCTTTAAGGATTATAGTGGGGGTGCAAATTCATGGGATGGGATTGATTTAATGGACACGAAAGCTGTCAATAGTCATAGAGGCTATTCGTGGAGTTCTGATTCAAAAAAAATGTTAAGTGATTATAAAAAGCTAGTAAATGGAGGTGTAAATGTAGCAGGTTTTACATATAAGGATAAAGGCTATCAAATTTCTGCAGATAAGATTATTGGCAAGACACTTTATACTAACTTAACAACGGGGCGTGGGGAAGGAAAGGAAAATAATAAACGATTTCAATAAAAATTGATATCATGAAAGTTCAGCTGATTTTGAGTACATTATTTCTGATATTACAAGCCTGTGCAAATGACGCACATAAAAATGAATTGAACAATGTGGCGGATACAAATGAGATAGTATTTAAGCGTTGGGTAAAAGACACACTTCCGTCAATCAAAACCAGTGATAGCCTATTTTTTAGTGAGGTTAATATTAACGAGGATACTACTCTGATGGAGATAAAGAAACACTACAAATTGAAAGTTACTTCAGTTGGCAATTACAAGAATAGTGATTTAGTTTATGCTTTTAGCTTGTTGCAACGTGAGCACTTATTACCAACAACGTCCTTTTTCTTGAACTTGGATGTAAACTATATCTACATGGTTTCGTTTGTTGGAACGAAGTATGATTATAAAACCGAGATTGATAGCTTTGATGTGATTACAGAAAAAGAAGTTATGAACCTGAGTTATGTGAAGGGAAATTTAGTAGACAAAAAAATAAAGAAACGAACATAATAAAAGCCAATGATCTTACAAGCCACTTTTCTTGAGTGGCTTTTTTTATTGTGCGAGTTGCTGCACCTGCCTTTTGGTAAGAAAAGCATCAATCAAAGTCTTAATAAGGTTTTTATCTTCAGCGTTCATGAGTTCTACCTGTCTGAACTGCTTAAGTAGTTCTTTAACTTTAAGCCGAGATGCCACAGAATCATCTTCAGCACACTTCATGATTTAATCGGTGGTAGTATCGAGTGCGGCAGAGAGGCGTTGCAGCACATCCGAAGAGGAATTAGATTTATTTGTTTCATATCGTCCGGTTTAGTTAAAGGCAGCAGTGTAAAGACAACGCTTTACTTAGGGGATATGGTTTTTGAGAATGATGTGTTTTTATTTGCTGGTCATGAAGAAGGAAGGTTACGCAAAGCAGCCAGTGGTGTAGTGGCTTATGATTACTTTATCAAAGACCATTTAGGGAATACCCGTATGGTACTTACCGATGAAACCAATACACAGTACTACCCCACTTTAAGTAGTGAAGGAGGTAGCGGTAGTGGGGAAGCCAATAACCAAAATGCCATCTGGGATGATGCAGCAGGCAATAGCATAGATATTGTGAATAGAAGAGTGAACAGACCGGGTAATTTTGGCACAACGGGTACCAACGGGAATTACGCGTTCAGCATCACCAAGAATGGAGGGAGTATAGGGGCAGGAAAGTTACTGAAAGTCATGAGTGGCGATAATATCTACAGCAGTGTAGATTATTTTTACCACAACAATTATGCAGACAATAGCAGCGCCAATGGATTAGGCAGCATTTTAAACCATATTGCAGGGGTTATTGCTGGCACTCGAAGCCCAGCAGGAACAGCAGTAAAAACAGCCAATAATGCTGCGGCAGGTAGCCTTGGAGCAGACGGCTTATTTACAGGAGTCTTTGCGCCACAAAGCCCATCAGGCGGTTATACCTACCAGCCCAAAGCCTATATGCATATCCTGCTTTTTGACGAACAGTTTAAGTTTGATGCAGCCAATAGCTATGTAGTACAAGTAAGTGCATGGGTACAAGAAAGTAGACAAACATTATACGGCAGTGCAAGCGCAAAAAAGAATGGATATGCGTATATTTACTTTAGCAACGAAAGTAACGATGTAGTGTTCTTTGATAATTTTAACCTGACCCATCAAGCTGGGCCCCTACTCGAAGAAACCCATTACTATCCGTTCGGGTTAACAATGGGTGGGGTGTCAAGTAAGGCAGCTGGAAGGTTGGAGAACAAATACAAGTTTGGTGACAAAGAGATGCAAAATAGAGAGTTTACTGATGGATCAGGTCTTGAGATGTATGATTTTGGAAAACGCAACTACGATCAGCAAATAGGAAGATGGTGGCAAATTGATCCAATGTCAGAGGCTCGTAATTGGGTAACTCCATTTAACTATGTGCAGAATAATCCAATTACTCGAATAGATCCAGATGGAGCTTTTGATGATTACTACATAAGAGACAATGGAGAAATATCAGTGAAGAAGACTGATGATTCGTTCGATAAATTCTATACGCAAAAAAGTGAGAGAACCGAAGGCGATATGGTTATACGGACGTATAAGTTCGAAGCCAAGCTTGATAAAAATGAAGATGGTCTCATAGCGTTACCTAATTCTTTTCAGGGTGATGGCTTCGGCTTTAATTACACAGGTAGCAAGGGTGAAAATTATATATCTGGATCTGCTTTTGCTGGTTTGATAGGTGCGTTGAAAGAGGCACAAGTTTCAGATGTAAGCTTAAATCACTGGAGTAATGCAGATGGTTCTTCGCCTAGTCCAAGTAGGAGCCACAAAAATGGGGAAGTTGGTGATATTCGACCTTTGCGAAAAGATGAATCAGGTAGCCCTGTTCTTATTACCGACAAACAATTTGATGCTGAAAGAAATGGAACATTAATGAAGTCTATGAAAAAGTTTGGATGGACGAGTATTTTGTCTGAGAAAAATCCTTCGACTGGACAGATAACGCCAGGAACAACACACTATTCTGGGTACACCGATAAAAATGGTAATTGGAAATCAGTTCGCCACAACAATCATTATCATGCCCAAAGATTCCATCCTAAATTGATACCTTACAAACCTTATAAACCATGAGTTTTAAAATAATCTTTTTGTGTAGCTGCGTGTACATGTGTAGTTCCTGTAATGAGCATAAAGCAACAGCTGAATTAACTAAGGATACGATAAGTTCAACTGTTAGTAAGCCCGTATATACAGACACGTTAGAGTCCTTTTTTCAATCAAAGGGCGTACTCGTATTTAATGCGACTGATAAAAATCTGAGTAAAGATGCAAAGATTTTAAATGACGATAATACCGTTTTCGCTACGTACAATTTGGCCAAGAATCAAATAGCAATTGGTGAATATCGGCAGTCACTAACTAATTTTCCCAAAGAGAATCAGATGTGCATACAGAATGATTTTTTCCCAAAAGAATTTTATCCAGAGCAATCAGTTATTCAATTTGAGTATACTAGTATAGTCGATGGTTTTGCAGAAGTTATCCTTAACAAGGAGAAGCAAATTAAAAAGCGAATAGAGCTAAAAGACAGTTTGTACACTGTTGTGCCTTGGAAAAAACATTTAATCGGCAGTATGGTTGATTTTAATCCAAGACTCAACCCGGTACATGAATCTAAATTTGACTATTCTGGTGTTATTACTTACGAAAGTGATGAGGATGTAGTTTTTGTTATAAGCGAGATATCAGGTGATTGGATGAAAATAGAATGTGCTGAAAGGTGCGGCTTTTCATGCCCAGCCGGGAAAAAAATAGCTGGCTGGATTAAGTGGAGAAAAGGTACTAAGTTGCTTATTAGGCTTGCTTACTCTTGTTAAATCCAATCTTTTAAATAGTTGTGTAAGAATATTTAAATGACAACCCCCTGGAGTAATCGGGGCGTTGTCATTTAGGACTAGACAAATACTAAAAAGGCCCCGAAATTTTCGAGGCCTTTGTACTAAATAGAATTTCTGTAATTACTTAATCGTCTTCATCAATTCTTTCACGGCTACTTCCAATTGCTGATCTACACCTTTCTTCACTACTTCGTATTCATTGTAAACTAAGAAGTCTGGATCGGTTGCTGCATTTTCTAAATACTTGCCCGCATTGGTTTTTACACCCACGGTTGGTGCGCCCCAACGGATTCCTGAATCCATTAGACTTTCCCATGCTGCAAAAGAACAAGTGCCTGGAACCTGTGTGCCCACTAACTTGTTTACATTTAGTTCTTGCACCATGAATGCATAACAATGTCCATCACTATAGTTCGCTTCATTCGCCAAAGAAATACTTGGCTTAGTCCAACGGAAATTGGGTTCATAGCCATTGCTTCTTACATCATTGGTATAGTTCATGAATTGCTTACCACTTAAGAAAACAGCTAGGTCAGCTACTAAGTCTCCCCCGCCATTGTTTCGGGTATCTACTACTACGCCTTTCTTTAAGAAATGTTTACCCATGATATCTTCATAGGTAGATCTAAAGGTACCATCACTCATACCAGGAATATGAACATAGCCTAAAGCACCTCCACTTAAGCGTTCTACTTCATCTGCATTTCTTTTTACCCAACGCTTGTACAACAAGCCATTCTCTTCTCCTGTACTAATAGCTTTTACTGTGATCTCTCTTTTAACGCCATTTTCATTTAAAGTAAGCAATACTGTTTTACCAGATTTTCTATTTAAGTATTGCGCCAGGTCCTTGTCTGCTGTTACCGTTTCTCCATCAATCATTTCAATGATGGCACCCGCTTTCACATTCAGTCCTGCTCTATCCAATGGACCTCCTACAATCACTTCTTCAATTTTAACACCATTTCCGGTGTAGGCTGCATCGTAAAACGCACCCAAAGAAGCCGTTGCGTCTCCGTTGGCATTAAAGCTTCCAAAAGATGCACCACTATGGCTCACATTCAATTCGCCCAACAATTCGCTTAGCATTTCACTGAACTCATAGTTGTTGCCAATGAAAGGAAGGTATTTTTCATAATCCGTTTTATAACTATCCCAGTTAATTCCATGGAAGGTTTTATTGTAAAATGTTTTCTTGGTTCTGCGCCATACATGGTCAAACATAGCTTGGCGTTCTTCACTCATGTTCACCAACATTTCTCCGCTAATACCTACTCTGTCTTGTTTGCTGCTAGCTACATCCAACTTAGTGATGCTGCCATCGCTACTGATGAAAATATTTTTCTGGTCTTTGTCCCATACCATACTGGCTCCATTGGCATTCAAGGGCACCAACATTTTGGTTTCCTTGGTTCTCAAATTGGTGGTCCATAAGTTCATGCCTCTTTCAAAACGAGCGAGGTAATAAAGCGTTTCTCCATCCTTGCTTACCAAGGCATCGCCCATAGACGAAGAGTGAATAGTAGCTCTTACCCTGCGCTGTGTTAATCCCTCCCATTCTATTTCTACGGCTTCAACTGCTGGCGTTTTTTTCTTGCTGGTATCTGCTTTGGCTTTTTGTTCTTCCATTTCTTTTACTAGCATCAACTCTTCTTTAGTCAATTTAAATCGATCCATAGCAGCCTGTGTAAAGAACATGAGGTAAGCATCGCTTTGAGCACCTCCGCTCATGGCAGCGCCTCTTAATCCATCCCGATTACTCTGCCACAACATAGCTTTACCACCCATTACCCATTTAGGACGATAGTCGTTGAATCCACTCTCGGTAATATTCATGATTTTCTTTCCATCTACACTGGCCAAACCCACTTCCCCTACTGCACTACCAACCACTGCATAATCAAACAACAACCACTTACTGTCTGGACTCCACTGAAAATATTGGTCGTTTTCTGTCCAGGCAAAAATTTGATCAGAGCCCAATACGGTTCTGCTTTGCTTGCTTGCAATATTGTAGATGCGCACATTGTTTCTGTTTTCTACAAAGGCAATTTCCTTACCATCTGGAGAATACAAGGGTTGTGTATTGTCGTTTGCATTGTCTAATACAGGGGTTTCTTTAATTAAAGTGGCTGCATAAAAATAAGGTTCGTCTGCTCTTACCTTACTGCTTTCAAAAATGCTCCACTTGTTATTGCGCTCAGCTGTATAAATAATGGATTTGCCATCTGGTGAAAATCCAATCCCCAATTCCTGTGTAGGCGTTGCAGTGATTCTTTTGGTTACTCCTCCCTCTACACTGGTTACAAATACATCGCCTCTATACAGGAAAGCAACTTCTTTACCATTAGGAGAAACTACAATATTGCTTCCGCTACTTACGCGCATCACTTGCTCATCGTTCTTTCTGGCATCTGCTAAAATGGTCACCCCTAATTTTTGCGGAGTTGCTCCCGCTTTCATGGTGTATAATTCCCCATCATAGCTAAAGCATAGGGTTCCATCATTGGCCGTACTTAAATAACGAACTGGATGTTTTTTAAAGGAAGTCAGCTTCTCTGATTTGCCGCCGGCAACCGACATTTTGTGTACATTGAAACTGCCACTCTCTTCACTTAAATAAATCAATTCTTTTTCGCCATTGGCAAAAACTGGATTGCGGTCTTCTCCGTTAAAACTGGTCAGCTTGGTATGCTTATCTGTTTTGGCATCGTAGATCCAAATATCACGGGTAATAGAAGAAGTATGGTGTTTTCTCCAGGCATTCTCTCCTCCCTTTTTATCGTGGTAAACCATTTTGCTACCATCCTTGCTAAATTTTACATCTTCAGCAGGGGTGGTTTGTAATTGAATAGGTCTGCCGCCATTCACACTTACACTATAGAGTTCGGGCATAGACCCTGTTGGGAATTGGCGGTTGCTGGCCAAATCCATTCTTGCAGAGCCAAAAATGATTCGTTGATTATCAGCAGAGAAATCGTAAGGATATTCTGCAGCTGAATGAAAAGTAACGCGCTTGGCTTCTCCCCCATTGGCAGGGATTGTGAAAATATCAAAGTTGCCATAGCGATCACTGGCAAACGCAATGGTCTTTCCATCTTTACTCCATACGGGCATATAATCGTGTGCTTCGTGCAGGGTTAATGCAGTGGCATTTCCGCCGCTTACCGGTACCGTGTATAAATCTCCTTTATAGGTAAACACAACGGTTTTACCATCCGGAGAAATACTGGAATAACGCAACCACTTGGGATTGGATTGCGCCTGCACCTGACCAGCCATTAAGGTTGCAAGTGTAAACATTGACAATATTTTTTTCATACATTTTTTTGTTGATTGGAAAGATATAGAAGATGAAGAGGATTTTAAAATCAATTACATGAGTGTCGGGAATTAAATAAGTACCTTTAAATAGTGGGAAATTCAGCAATACAGATATATCCTCTGGGAGATCAGGCCCTAACCATTGAATGGTCAAGCACCATCAATGAAGCGGCCAATCAAAAAGTTATGCAGGCTTTCCGCTATTGGCAAAAAAATCCTATTGCCGGGGTTACCGATCTTATTCCCGCATATAGCAGTTTAACTTTTGTGTACGATACAGCCATCATTCAACAATATTCCCGCGGCCAATCTCCTTTTACCTGGCTTAGTCAAAAAATCAATTCAACCAACTCAACAGCAACAACCGTTGAAGAAGAGACAGCGCCATTAATCGTTCCCGTTTGTTACGATCCCTCCGTAGCACCCGACCTGGAATTTGCAGCTCAATTTGCAAAATGCGCTGTAGAAGAATTCATTCAATTACATAGCAGTAAAATATATAAGGTTTATATGCTGGGATTCTTACCCGGCTTTGCTTATATGGCTTCGGTAGACGAAAAAATCCGGTTGCCCAGAAAAGAAACGCCAAGAAAATTAGTGGCTGCCGGAAGCTTGGGCATTGCAGGAGAACAAACCGGTATTTATCCGCTGGATGCCCCTGGTGGATGGCAATTAATTGGTAAAACGCCAATATCATTATTTGATATCAGTAAGGAAGATCCTTGTTTTTTTAAATCGGGTGACCGGGTAAAATTTGAACCCATATCATTAGATGCATTTCATGACTTAAAAAATAGTAAGCCATGAGCATTGAAATTGTAAAAGCCGGATTGTTCTGTACCATTCAGGATGGGGGCAGGAAAGGATTTCAGCATCTTGGCATTAATCCCGGCGGCGCCATGGACAAAGTGGCGATGCAAGTTGCCAATCTATTGATACAAAACAAACCCGATGAAGCCCTGATTGA
The DNA here is from genome assembly GCF_000508085.1 of Sediminibacterium sp. C3. Classification (GTDB taxonomy): domain Bacteria; phylum Bacteroidota; class Bacteroidia; order Chitinophagales; family Chitinophagaceae; genus Sediminibacterium. Next base: position 365,227 of record NZ_KI669560.1, read on the forward strand.
ATTTTTTTATCCTGCACCTGCATTTCAATTTAACCAGGCAGCTTTCATTGCGCTGAGTGGAGCAGATTTTGGCGCCACGATTGATGACACGCCCGTTCCTATTCATCAGCCCATTTTTGTGCCGGCCAATGCAACCCTTCGCTTTAACAAAAAACAAAAGGGCATATTGGGTATATGGCCATTCAAGGGGGACTGGAACTGAATGAATGGCTGAACAGCTTTAGCACCAATACACGTGTAATAGCAGGCGGGCTCGACGGAAGAAATCTAATGAAAGGAGATCTGATTGCATTTAAGTCTAAACCCCCTTTTTTGAAAGAAACAGAAGGGCTTCAGATTTTACCCTGGATAGCAGATACGAAAAGGTTATATCAGGTTGAAAGAATCCGGTATTTACCAGGCAGAGAATTTAGTTTGCTCAATCAGGCTTCTCAGCAATTCATGACAAACGCCCAGTTTACAATTCAAGCGGATAGTGACAGGATGGGCTATCGTTTGAAAGGGCCCTTGCTGCGTTTAAAAAAACCCATGGAACTCATTTCTTCCGGTGTTACCAATGGCACCCTGCAACTCTTACCCAGCGGGCAATGCATTGTTTTACTGGCTGATCATCAAACCACTGGAGGGTATCCCAGAATTGGTCATATCATACAGGCAGATATCCCCAGCCTGGTGCAACAGGCTCCGGGAACAATCATTCAAATGATTCCTGTAAATATGGAGACAGCAGAAAAAATCAACAAACAACAACTACAATATTTGCAGCAATTAAAGAATGCCTGTACCTTACAACTGCATGCTTACCATCGATATTAATTGTGATTTGGGCGAAGGGTTTCCCAACGATTCTTTGCTGATGCCATTTATCAGCAGCGCCAATATTGCCTGCGGATTTCATGCAGGCGATACAGATACCATCAAGCGGACCATTGAAAATTGTGTAAAAAATAAGGTTGCCATTGGAGCGCATCCGGGATTTAAGGACCGGGCTAATTTTGGCAGAACAGAAATGGTATTGTCCGACTGTGAATTGTACGATGTAGTGGCCGAACAAATTGAACTGGTGTTAAATATTTGTACAGAGATGGGCGCAATGCTGCATCATGTAAAACCACACGGGGCTATGTACAATATGGCTGCCCGTGATACTACTATGAGTTATATTATTGCTGGTGCAATAAAAGAGATCAATCCTTCATTGATATTGTATGGACTTAGTAATAGTTTTTTAATTTCAGAGGCAGAAGCCCTTGGATTAAAAACCGCATCGGAAGTTTTTGCGGACCGTACCTATACACCCGAAGGAATGCTGACACCCAGATCAGAAGCCAACGCCTTGCTGCATTCAACGGAGGAATCTTTGTCGCAGGTATTGCAAATGATTACTCAGCATCAGGTAATCGCAACCGATGGCAGCATTGTTTCCCTTAAAGCAGACACGATTTGCATTCATGGCGATGGAGCCCATGCGCTTTCATTTGCTGCTGCTATTTTTAATTCCATGAAAGACAATAATATTTTGATTAAACCCTGCTCATGAAGCCAAGCCCGAAAAAACAATCTGCCATTTTAGGTGCCGCTTTTTTAATGGCTACTTCTGCCATTGGTCCGGGTTTTCTTACACAGACAACGGTGTTTACACAATCCCTTGCTGCCAGTTTTGGTTTTGTGATTCTAATTTCTGTATTGCTCGATATTGGCGCACAGATGAATATCTGGAGAGTAATTGCTGTTACGGAAAAAAGAGCGCAAATCATTGCCAACGAACTCTTGCCGGGTATGGGGTATTTGTTGAGTGCTTTAATAGTGGTGGGTGGATTGGCTTTTAATATTGGCAATATTGGCGGGAGTGGATTGGGACTGCAGGTAATAACAGGCCTTGATCCGGCTTATGGAAGTGTTATCAGTTGTGTTGTGGCTTTAATTATCTTTTGGTACAAGGAAGCAGGCAAAGCCATTGATGGATTTACCAAAGTACTAGGGTTGCTGATGATTGGCCTTACCTGTTATATTGTATGGAAAGCGAATCCACCCATTGGTACAGCCATACACAGAACCTTCATTCCGGAAAAATTATCCGCAACTGCCATTGTAACCTTAGTGGGCGGAACCGTCGGAGGCTATATCAGTTTTGCAGGTGGACATCGTTTATTGGATGCGGGAATTAAAGGGGAAGCACAATTGCCATCGGTTAACAGAAGTGCCATTTCAGGAATACTCATTACTTCAGTGATGCGGTTTCTACTGTTTCTCTGTGTTTTGGGTGTAATGACCATGGGCCTTCCGATTGATGCGCAAAACCCTGCAGCTGCTGTGTTTCAGCAAGCAGCAGGCAATCTCGGTTATCGGTTTTTTGGTATAGTCATGTGGTCTGCAGCCATAACTTCTGTGGTAGGGGCAGCATATACTTCTGTTTCTTTTATCAAAACCTTTCACCCCTGGCTGGAAAAAAATGAAAAAGCCATCATCACTGCTTTTATCATTTTCAGCACTACGATTTATTTATTCATGGGTAATCCTGTAAAAATTTTAGTGACCGTTGGTGCATTGAATGGATTGATTCTTCCCATTGCTCTGGCCATTATTTTATTGGCAGCCTATAAAAAAAGATTGGTCAACACTTACCAGCATCCACTCTGGTTAACCATCACGGGTTGGATGGTGGTTGCCGCCATGACTGTCATGAGTGGCGTTACCATTATGAAATGGTTTAGCTAACTAAGTCCCCTTAAACTTTATTTTGATTACTAATCGACTTGTAATAAGCGAATCGCATTGCCCACTGGATCTACTTTCGGGCATTCAATGGTATGTATCAATTCGGCTGGATTTTCTCTGCGCAACGAGCCGGCATAATAGCCCTTGTCGTAGTACTTCAGCAGAATGGAAAAGCAGCCGGGAATATCATCTTCAATTAAACAGTTGATGGCTGTTTTGGTTTCCAATCCACCCAGGCGTTTTTTAATTCTGATAACGGCATTTACCAGAAACTCCTTATTAAATTTTCCGTAGCCTTTTATGATGTATTGCAATCGTTCTTCAAAAGGAATTTGCAGGAAGCATACTTTTTTATTTCGCATCTGCTTAAATAAAACCGTGGGAATATTTACATCTCCTATTCTTTGACTCTCGTCTTCCAGCCAAATGAAAGGATGTGTTTCTGAAACTTTAGCGGACTGATTCTGAAGGGCTTCAGCCAATTGGTTTTCAAACATTTCCTGACTGGGTTGTGGCGGTTGTCCCAGGTTGCCAAAGGCAGAGCCCCGATGATGCGCCAATCCTTCCAAATCAATAATAGCAGCGCCTCTGCGTTGTAATTCCTGCAACACTTCTGTTTTACCTGAACCTGTGTACCCACCTACAATCTGCATGGGATATTCTTTTACAAATTGTCGCAACACCCAGTTCCGGTAAACTTTGTAGCCGCCAACCAAGGTGTAAACTTTAAAACCGTAAAGATCTAAAAGCCAGGCTACTCCTGCACTTCGCATTCCCCCTCTCCAGCAATGTACCAACACCGTTTTATGCTCTGCGGAAGCAGTAATTTTTTCTACCGCTTCCACCATTTTAACCATTTTGGTGCCAAAATATTTGAGCCCGATTTTGATGGCTTTTTGCTTGCTTTCCTGTTTGTAAGCCGTACCTACAATTTTCCTTTCTTCATTATTGAACAAGGGCAGACTATGGGCACCGGGAATATGTGCATGTTCAAATTCTCCCTCACTTCTTACGTCGAATACAGGGAACTGTTTGCAGAGCGGTATAAAATCTTCTATAGTTAATTTGGTGATTGCCACATAGCAAATGTACAATGGAAATGGAGTAACTTTTCGGCATGAAAGAATTATTACTGGTGAGACATGCCAAGAGCAGCTGGGCCAATCCCGGACAGGATGATTTTGACAGACCGCTGAACGAAAGAGGACAAAAAGATGCACCCATGATGGCACGGAGAGTTATTGAAAGAGGGGTAAGCATCAATGGCATTATTACCAGTACGGCTTTGCGGGCCATTACCACTGCTCGTTTTTTTGCTGTTGAAAATTCAATTGCAGAAAAGGAAATTATAAAGCAGGATTTCTTATACCATGCACCACCCGAAAGATTTGTAAAAGCCATTCTGCAAATACCTGATACCATTACCACGGCTGCCATTTTTGCCCACAACCCGGGTATAACCGATTTTGTAAACCAGCTTACAGATGCACGCATAGATGATATGCCCACTTGTTGTGTATTTGCCATTAAAATCAATGCGGATTCCTGGATAGATTTTTCAAAAGTCAAAAAAGAATTCTGGTTTGCAGATTGGCCTAAGCGGATGTAACAGCAGGCTTCTTGTTAACCAGGTAAACGCCCGTAAAAATTAATACTGCAGCAACCAGTTTATAAATCGTAAAATATTCGCCGGCAAAAATCATGGCAAATATCGCCGCAAATACGGGTTGTGTGTAAATGAATGCGCCTGTGGCGGAAGAGCCAATCAGGGCAATGCTTTTCACCGTTAACAGATAAGCTACAAAAGTGGCGAAAATAGCTACATAGGCCAGGACCAGCCAATGACTGGTTTCAAAACCAGACCAGGAAGCTTCCAGCATATAAGGGAAACCAACAGGTAATATGCCGAATGCACCAATGGTAAATATCCAGCGCAGTACCTGTATCCCCGAGTACTTAGCCATCAGGGGTCTAACCAATACTAAGTAAAAGGCATATGAAATGGCATTGACTAAAACCAGGATATCGCCCAGCACCATATTGCTCGCAACGGCGCCAGAACTGTCTTTCATTAGCACCAATACCGTAGCGCCTCCAATCCCGCAGGCCAAACCCAATCCCTTCAGGAAAGTAAACTTTTCCTTTAATAAAAAAGCGGCAATGATAGTAATAAAAATAGGAGAGCCCAAAGACAATAGAGAACTATGTATAACTGTTGTGAGTGAAACACCCTTGATAAAAAAAAGTTGATTAATGACAATGCCGGTGAGTGCACATAAAGCAAATCGGGGTAAATCTTTTCTTTCAAATTTTACCTTGCCCGGTTTTAGTATAAATAAAATCCAGAACAAGACCAGCGTAACCGCTACCCTTACAAAATTCAGTGCAAAGGGATGTATATACTGCGGTGTAATGTATTTCACAGCCGTATAACTGCTTCCAAAAATCAGATTGGCCCCTAATGCTGCTGCAAATGCTTTATAAGATCTGCTCATTTAGGCAAAAGTAACAATAATGTACGCAGCTGTTCCAGATCGAATGGATCAATATTCATTTTACTGAAAGTAAAAGACTGTGCCTGCATATAGGCATCCTGCAAACTGAATTGCGACTGATCAATACGCAATAACCGTTTGTTTTGCATTAGAAGTTTACTGAGATACTCCTGCTCTGTTTGTCCGGGGGTTGGCACTACAATTAATTTTTTATCAATGGAAATAAGCTCCATCAACGAAGTATAACCGCCTCTGCTAATGATATAATCGGCCTGTTGCAATTCATTGGCCAGCTCTATGGTATCCAGGTGATTAAAGACGGTTACATGCGATGGAACTTCTATACTGGCCGTTTCTGCAGGCAGCCCCCTCACCAATAATACAGGCTTGGTATAAGTTTCCAGGTCTTTTAAGATTTTTCTTTCCAGCATGGTGCGCTGTGGCTCAGGACCAGAAAGTACTACTGCAAAACTATATTTAGTAGCACAGGTTACCCGATGAAAACGGGTGAGCAGCTTCATGTAGTGAACTGGAATGGAAGGCAGTTTAGCAGGGTGTGAGAGTTCGCCGGCCAATCCGGGAGCTGCTGCCATATCCGGCACCCAGCAAGCAGTAAACTTTTTTATGAAGAAATAATTTACCCATTGTATAATGCTTTGCACCCAACGATACGGTGCTTTAATAATTAGCTGATGCGTAATAAAAATGGATGGGATGGTTGGATGATGCACCCCATATCGGTTGTCTGAAATAATCAAATCAATAGGGTGTTCATCCGCAATCGATTGTACCCAGGCTTCTTCTCTTTTGATGGTTTTATAAATGCCGGGCATCTGAAACAATAATTTAAACAATAGGAGTAACCGGGATTTTGCATAGTGAACCCGATAGCCCGTTAAAGGAAGTATGGTTAAATCGGGAAATTCTTTCAACAAGAGTGCAGCCTGGTGTCCTTCGGCAGCTACTAGTACTTTGCAATTCAATTGCTGAAAAGCTTTGATAATAGGTATGCAGCGGGTTGCGTGTCCTAAACCCCAATCTAGTGGTGCAATTAATACGGTGGAAATGTTAAATTGATTACGCGAATCGGCCATGATGAATAATGTAAAATGATTTTATTATTTTAGTTGAACATATGAAAAGCAGAACAAACCAAATTATATTTTTACTGTTAGTTATGATGTTGGCGACTACGTCTTGTGGGATTTTTCAAAAATCGAACAAGTCTACATTTTGTGCTTGCCCGAAACACTAATTTGTAAATCATGAGTAGAGATTTGTTGGTGCTTACTAACCAGGCTTACTTATCTGCAGAACAGACTGCAACCATTGTAGCAGGATTAAACAAAGTACTGGGCCCGGTTGAAAACTGGGGAGCATTTTGCATAGCCAACGAAATCATCGACATCAACAGACATAAAATCATCACCAAAACGCATTTAGTGAAGCAAATATTACAGGACAAGCCAAATAAACCTTTCCTGTTTATTTGCAATAAAAATTAAGGTCGCTGATTTTTGAAGCCCTCAGATTGTATCGTTTAGCTCAACTCAATTAAGAAAGTTTTTCCAAAGCTGCGCCTAGCTGGGCCAGAACGGTTGGGATATCTTGCTTTCTGCAGGTTCCCACACTTAAACGATACCAGCTGCTATTGGCTCCGGCTCCAAATGCGGAGAAGGGAACAATGGCAATTTTGGCTTCGCTTAAAATATACTGGGTTACATCAGACTGGGTAGCGAGAACATTACCCTCCGCCGTTTTACTTCCCACCAGATCAATCTGTATGGTTAAATAAATAGCAGCCTGTGGAGCAATGGCATCTACTTTGAAGCCCTTTTGTTTTAAGGCAATGATTCCATCGTAGATACTTTGTAAACGGAAAGCTATTTCAGATTTAAAGTGTGTTAAGTAAGTGCCTATCGCATTTTTCATTGGCAGGTATTTGGCTACTGCATGTTGCTCTGCCATAGGCGCCCAGGCACCCAAATGACTTAAGATGGCTTTCATCTTCGCAATTACATTTTCAGGACCCAATGCCCAGCCTACTCTAACACCCGTTGCAGAGAATACTTTGGAAATACCATCTATGAAAATAGCATAGGGCTTCATGGCCGGATTCAGGGTAAGGGGATTATAATGAACCGTATCACCATAAGTTAATGTCCAATACATCTGATCGAACATCAGATAAAGTTTTTTCTCTTCTGGGCCGCGACTGGCATTCTCTTCCAGAATCAATTCGCAGATTTCTGCCAGTGCATTCTTGCCTAAAGTAGTACCAGTAGGATTTTGCGGAGTACATAAACAAATTAAGCTGGCTCCTTTAATATGAGGCTTAAGGTCTTCTACGGTTGGCATGAAATCGTTCTCCGGCAAACAATTCACTTCGCAGTGTTGTCCTTCGGTTAAATGTACGTAGTGATTGTTGTTCCAGGATGGTACGCCATACACTACTTTGTCTCCTTTATCTACTATTACTTTAAACAAAGCATAAATCAACGGACGTCCACCGGATGCTACCTGAATTTCAGCAGGCGTAAAATGCAGGCCTTCCCAATCCTGAATGAACTGACTAATGGATTTCCTTAAATCAAGGATGCCCTCCGCTGCAGGATAACTGGTCTTTTTTTGCTGATAGGCTTCAATAATGAGCTGCTCTAATTCAGCGGGAATAGGAAATTCGCCGGGATTAAAATCGCCAATGGTGAAATTATAAATGGTTTCTCCATTGCGGATTCTTTCATTGATGGCATTGCCCAATTTTACAATCTCACTTCCAATAAGGGTTTCTGCCAGATGACTCAGCTTGCTCATACAAAAATTTTGTGCAAGGTACAGAATTGCAGGTAACTTTATTGGTATGTATAAGCATTCCCAAATTTTACTATCTATATTGTGTTTAGTGCTATTCAACAAGGTTGAAGCACAGGACAATACATTAAAAATAAATTTATCCAAACAGAGCTATTTGCAGGGCGATTCGCTGGAAATACAAATTGTTAGCCCTAATTATTTAGACAAAAAACTAAAATCGGCCACTGCACATATCTGGTTAGATCATCTGGTAACCAAACAACGCTGGAAATTTCGCTTTCCCATGATTGAAGGAGAAGTGAATGCAGCTTTAAAAATCAGCGAGACAGTTCCCAGTGGCAATTATGCCATCAGTTGTTTAATTCAATCCGGTTTTTACAGAATTCAGGGACAGGTGCTTGAACGGGATAAAAAAGATACGGTCATTAATTACATGATGCGGACCAGTACCAAACAAATGATGGTAGACCGGGTTAAAGTGGATGCAAAAGGTTTTTTTACCATGAAGCCTATGTTGTTTCAGGACACAGCTTCATTTTATTTTTCCCCCATGCAAAAACCCAAGAAGAATTATTTAGCCATTCTTTTAAAAACACCAGTGGATTCTGTATTTGAGCCTGTTGAAACACAAACAGTATTTTTTACTGTAGGCAAACCAGGAGAATATGTAGAGAAAAAATTCAACTATACCCTGCTTTTAGACGACCCGGAAATTAGTACAGAAGGTTTGCCCAACGTTACGGTATTTGCCAAAACAAAAACCAAGCTGCAACAATTCGAAGAGAGCTATACCAGTGGATTATTTAAGAATGACAACGCTTTTGTTTTTGACGGTTTGGAAAGTGATGAATTGGTTCGGTCTCAGTCGCTGGCCTGGTTTCTGCAACAAAAAGTACCGGGACTAACCGTTGCTATTGACTCTGCCAACAATGAAGTATTTAAATGGAGAGAAGAAATTTGTACCATATTCATTGATGAGTTCGAAGTAATGCCTGGTGAACAATCAATGGTATTTCCGCGCGACATTGCCATGATAAAAGTTTTCAGACCTCCGTTTCAATACAGTTCTACCACAGGGTTCGGGGGGGCCATTGCCATCTACACGAAGAAAGGAAAGTTTGTAGACAACAATGGCGCTAAATTTTCTTTTATCTTAAAGGGCTATACCGGATTTGATAGTGAATGGAAATAAAAATCCCCGCTACTTTCACAAGAGCGGGGATGTATTAAATCATTGTTCTTAATCTAATTACTCCAAAGGCTTATAATCCTTAAAGAACTTCAGCGGAGCCGCTTCGGCCAATGCACGATACTGCTTCCAGCTGCCTTCGAACAAGGCATTGGCTTTTTGTATCACACTGTTCACCGCTTCTTCTGCATAACCCATTAAGCGATTTTCCTGCTCACCAGGAATGGTGGTTTTACCCATAATCAATTGTCTGGCTTCGCCCAATAATCCATTAATTGTTTCCTGCGGAATATTTCCATAGCCTTGTTTCAACTGAGGCTTACCATTCAGCATTTCGCGGATTTCTTTTAATGCATCTGTAACTGGCTTAGCAGCTTTGCGGATAGTATCAGCTGCTTTGCGATCCATGCTTGCATAACCAGCTTCTACTTTCTTCATAATCTCATCCACTTCTGTCAAACGATCATTCAAAGCAGTCAGCTTTATGATTGATTTTTCCATTCTTGCATTCGCAACCCGGATAGCATTTCTTACTGTCAATGGTGTTGGTGCATTCGGATCATCGTTCACTACAACAAATGTGCTGTCTTTTAAATCTCTGCCAAGGGTTAATACCACTTTGTATTTGCCAGGATTAACAGGCAATCCTCCAGGTTCAGCACCACCGCCACCTGCACCTCCAAAACGGCCACCGCCGCCGCCTCTTCCGCCGCCGCCTGCCTGGCGAATACCCTTACCTTCCATACCCCAGTAATATTTATTGAAGCCGGAATCTACGCGGGTTCTGAGGTTTCTTACATTTACCCCATACTCATCATAAATAGCCATCTGCAACGTATCGGAAATTCTATTTTTACCTGTATCAGCAGCCGTTTTATTTACGAAGAAAGTAATAGGAGCTCCTGTTCTTTTGTTCTCTCCTTCGTAAGTGCCATAAGTACTGTACTCAATACCAGAAGCATTTTTCATTTTAGCCTGGTATGCTTGTGGTGCTTCAAAAGCGACTAGCTTTTTAGCAAACACTTGACCTTTATTTGCCGCCACTTTTCGCAATGGACGAATATCATCTAGAATCCACAATGCTCTGCCAAATGTAGCGATTACCAAATCGGCCTCTCTTTCCTGAATGGCCATATCATAAGTAGATACAGAAGGATAGCCATTTTTGAACTGCTGGAAATTGGTTCCGTTGTCTAAGCTTACCCATAGCCCTTGTTCTGTTCCTACAAATATTAAATTAGGTTCTACTGGATCTTGAATCACACACAGTGCATAGCCAATCACTTTTTTCTCATCCACCATTCTTGTCCAGGTTTTGCCATAGTCTGTAGTTCTGTAAACAAATGGACGCATTTCACCTCTTCTGTAATCGTTCACTACTACAAAAGCTTCGCCACCATTGTGTTTAGACGCTTTGATTTGTGGAACCCATGCTCCCAAAGGCATTCCAGGTAATTTGCCTCTGAAATTGGTCCATGTTTTTCCACCATCTCTGGTCAATTGAATATTACCATCATCGGTTCCTACCCAAATAACCCCTTGCTCTTTTGGAGATGGCTCAATGGTTAAAATGGTACAATGGTTTTCTGCACCGGTAATATCTACGGAAATACCACCATTGTTGCTCTGATCAATTTTGGCAGAATCGTTGGTAGTTAAATCAGGAGAAATTAATTCCCAAGAAGCGCCTTTATTCGTACTCTTATTTACAAACTGACTTCCGTAATATATAGTGGCTTTGTCAAAAGGATCTTGTGCAATAGCAGCATTCCAGTTGAAGCGCTGTCTTACATTTTTACTGGGTCTGGGTGGTCTGATACTCCACTGTTCTCCGGTTGCAATATTATAACGGGAAACATTTCCTCCCTGACTCATCGTATACACCCAGTTAGGGTCTTCTGCATCAGGCATCACATCAAACCCGTCTCCACCGCTAACGCCTTGCCAGAAAGCGTTTCTGATTCCACTTCTTCTCCAAACATAGGCAGGTCCATGCCAGCTACCGTTATCTTGTAAACCTCCCATAACATTGTAAGGGATTTGATTGTCTACATTCACATGATAGTATTGACCCAATGGTAGTTTTTCATCAAACTGCCAAGTCTTACCTCTGTCTCTTGAAATACCGATACCCCCATCATTACCATCAATAATAAAATTGGCATCGTTTGGATGAATCCACCATGCATGGTGATCGGGATGGATACCACTGTAAGGAATAACTGGCTTCCAGGTTTTACCTGCATCATCACTTACATTGATTACCTGATTGATATTGTAAATTCTGTTTTCATTTTTGGTATCTACCGCAATGTCCTGAAAATAAAAAGCACGATTGGTTACCACAGCTGGATCGCTGTTTACCAACTCCCATTTAAATCCACCATCATCGGATTTATACAAGCCATTCTTGGTGGCTTCCACCAATGCATATACGCGGTTCGGATCGGTACGAGCAATGCTGATTCCGATACGGCCATAATCGCCCTCGGGCAAACCATGCTCCTTACCTAATTTGGTAAAAGTTTTACCGCCATCCATGGTTACATAAAAACCACTTCCGCTTCCACCACCTTTTAAGCTCCAGGGTGTGCGCTTGTGCTCGTACATATTCACAAACAACTTATTGGGATTCGCAGGGTCCATTACCATATCACCTACACCACTGTTTTGATTGGTGTATAAAATTTGCTTCCAAGTTTCTCCTCCATCGGTTGTTTTATAAACGCCTCTTTCGGGATGATCTGCAAATGGATTACCCATTGCACCTACATATACCACATCCGGATTGGTTGGGTCAATGATGATGCGATGAATATTGCGGGTCTTTTCTAAACCCATGCGCTTCCAGGTTTTTCCACCGTCTAAACTTTTGTAAATTCCTTCTCCTAAGCTGATTGAATTACGAGGATTACCTTCTCCAGTTCCTGCCCAAACCACGCTGGGATTGGATTGTACCAACGCTATTGCACCTATATTCTGTATGGGTTGGTCGTCAAAAATGGGCGTCCACGAAGCACCTCCATTTTCAGTTTTCCATACGCCACCACTGGCTGTGCCCAAAAAGATAATATTGGGATTGGTCCACACCGCATCAATGGCAGTTACACGACCACTCATGCCTGCCGGCCCAATATTACGGGGCTTCATGTTTTTAAAGTGTTTGGATAAATCTACCTGCTGGGCATACACAGCAAAACTGGCTGCAATACCCACAAAGGCTAAGAGTAATTTTCTCATAAAGGAATTTAGTTTTAGGAAGCGGTAATTTCCTAAATAAAGGTGCAATTGCCAAAAACTAAGGATGAGTGGCTTATATTTATCGGTAGAAAGAATGCCCTTGAAAAATAATTCCATCCTTACCAACAGCAGCTTAAAAACAGGTATCTACGCAGCCGTCGTTGCTTTTTTAAGTTATACCATGATTTTTGGTTTTCGCAAATCCTTTACGGTTTGCACGTTTGATGGCATGGCATACTGGGGCCTGGGTTATAAAACATTGTTGGTACTAAGCCAGATGCTTGGGTACTTGATGGCCAAGTTTTATGGAATTAAATTCATTGCAGAACTCAAACGTATGGGTCGCAATAAAAATGTGTTGACCTTGGTAGGAATTTCCTGGTTGGCCTGGTTGTTATTTGCGTTAACTCCTGCGCCATTCAATATTGTTTTTCTTTTCATGAACGGGTTTCCACTGGGTATGTTGTGGGGCGTTATTTTTTCTTATATCGAGGGGAGAAAAACCACCGATTTTATTGGCGCAGCACTAGCAGTTAGCTTTATTTTTTCATCGGGTTTTGTAAAGTCGGTTGGGGGCTGGCTGATGGTGGAATGGAATATATCTGAGTTCTGGGTTCCCTTTGTTACTGGGCTGGTTTTTGCACTTCCTCTACTGTTGTTTATTTACCTCATGGAACAAATTCCTCCGCCAACTGAAGAAGATATTGCCTTACGCATGAACCGAACACCCATGACTGCAGCAGACAGAAAAAAATTTATTCGGCATTTTTTTCCAGGTATTGTTGCGGCCGTTATCATCTATGCTTTTGCCACTATTTTCAGAGACATTAGAGACAATTTTAGTGCAGACATGTGGAAGGAAATGGGCTATTTAAATCAACCTGCCATATTTTCTAAAACAGAAACCCCCATTACACTGGTTATTCTGGTTTTGATAGGCAGCATGGTGCTGATCAAAAACAGTTTTAAGGCATTTATGCTTTCTCATGTTTTTATCATGCTGGGCTTTATTGTTGCGGGATTGAGTACCTGGTTGTTCAGCAGTGGAGGGCTTGCCCCCATCTGGTGGATGACCCTGGTAGGCTTGGGTTTATACATGGTTTATATCCCCTTCAATGCAGTGTATTTTGAGCGCATGATTGCTGCATTTCAATTTACCGGCAATGCGGGTTTCTTAATTTATGTAGCCGACTCTTTTGGTTACTTGGGAAGTGTGAGTGTCTTATTGAGCAAAGAAATTTTTAAAGTTCAATTGAATTGGGTGCATTTCTTTTCGAATAGTGTAATGGGCTTGTCTGTGGCGGGGGTATTGATTACGCTTTATTCTGCTAGGTATTTCAAATTAAAACACGATAAAAATGCCTCTTTTTTATAATTGATTATAAAGATATCGCTTATTTTTAGGGTTTTGATATAAATAACTCGCTATATTTGAGTATGATTTCCCGTTATTTAGGTGACCAAATAACCCATATACAACCCACCAAAAAAGCGATTCTATTAATTGGGGCAAGGCAAGTTGGCAAAACAACTTTACTTAAACAACTGTTTTCAGATGCTTTGTGGTTGTATGGAGATGATGCGGATACACGTCAACAACTGAGTAATCCAAATGAGACAGTTTTAAAAAATCAATTAGGTACTAATAAAACCTTAGTAATAGATGAAGCACAAAGAATTGAAAACATTGGTTTAACGGCAAAAATCATCACAGACAGATTACCCAATATAACATTAATACTATCTGGTTCATCTGCTTTTGAATTAGCGAATAAATTAAATGAGCCATTAACCGGTAGAAAATGGGAGCTGCAAATGTTTCAATTGAGCTATGATGAAATGTGTAATTATCATACAGCTTTTACGGAAAACAGATTGTTAAAGCAAAGGTTATTATACGGTTATTATCCAGAAGTAGTATTGGGTGAAGGCAATCAACAAACTATCCTAAAAGAAATTTCAAGTGCATACCTATATAAAGATATTCTGACCTGGGAAAATATTCATAAACCTGATAAATTAGAACGACTCATACAAGCCATTGCCCTTCAAGTAGGCCAATTGGTATCCTATCATGAATTAGGACAAATAGCAGGATTAAGTTCAGCAACCGTTGAACGCTATATTAACTTATTAGAAAAAGCATTTGTAATATACAGGTTAGGCAGCTTTAATAGAAATTTGAGAAACGAATTAAATAAAAGTCGGAAAATATATTTTTACGATAATGGATTAAGAAATGCAGTCATTAATCAGTTTCAGCCAATTGAACTAAGAAATGATATTGGTGCCTTATGGGAAAATTATTTATTAGCAGAAAGAACCAAATATTTATCAGCGAAAAAAATATATTGTAATCGCTATTTCTGGCGAACAAAAGATGGCGCTGAAATAGACTATGTTGAAGAGTATAACGGCGAAATTTATGCGTATGAATTTAAATGGAGTTCAGCAACAAAAGCAAAGTTTTCTAAATCATTTGTTGAACAGTACAAACCGGTAGAAACAAAACTTATTCATTCAGAAAATTATATGGAGTGGTTGAGGTGAAAAAAATTAATCAGATTTCATCACTTTTGAAATAAACGCTTCTTTTCGCCTAGTTGATACTTCGACTTCTGATCCATCTATTAGTTGAACAGAACCACCTTTGCCTTTATTATAAGACTTAATAAACGAAAGATTAATGAGATGAGAATTATGTACTCTGAAAAAATTATAATCGGTTAGTAATTCTTCAAACTCTTTTAAAGTTTTAGCTACTACTAATTTAGTCTTTTCTGTTAAATATAAGGTAGTATAGTTGATATCACTTTCGCATCTAATAATAGAAGAAACAGGAATAAATTCTATACCCGATAAAGTAGGGACGGCTATCTTTTTATCATGTAAGCTTAATTGTTTAAAATTTGCATACAACAAATCAAATTTCTGTTTGAAATCTTTTTGTTCAATAGTATCGCTAAATTTATCGATAGCTAGTTTCAAATCGTCAATATCAACTGGTTTCAGTAAATAACCAATAGCACTAATGTCTCGACCCCTTAAAAACTAGACAAAAGTTCAATATTGGTTAGTCTGTTTTGGGCTGTTTTTTCTCTGCTTTTGGCAAAGATAGCCTCGCCTGCAGAAAACTCAAGGCTATACGAAGCGGTGGTGGCCTTTTCACAAGGGCCTTCAACCACCGGCCTTGACTTTTCCTCCGGCTTTGCGGCTTCAGGTTGCCTAAGCAGATCAACACCAGTATAATAGTCATCCCAGGCCTGTTGTGGTGATTGATCACCTAAGCTTCCGTGTAGCCTTCTTTCATTGTAATGCTTTTTCCACCTGTTCATGACCAGGCCGGCATCATAGATCGATTCAAACTCATATCTGCGTTCAATGGTTCGCTCTACAATGCTGTGATATGCTTCTATGAAAGAGTTCTCCTCCGGAGTGGCAACATGGGTAAATTCTTGGTCTACTTGCATCTCTTTGAGGTAATCCCTCACAAGCTGGGCAATGAACTGACTTCCGTTGTCGTTTCTGATGGTGATACCCTTAACAGGATGTTTTTCAATAATCCGGCTAAGCAACCACTTCACCTGTTCCTTTCGGATACGCCACCAAAGAAGCTGTCCCAAGATCTTGCGACTATATACATCGAGCACAGTCAACACCAATGCATTACGACCTGCACCATGGATATGAAGGTACTTGATGTCCATACACAGCTGCTGCATCGGCGCTTCGGCTTGTTGAGTGTAGTACTGAACAAACTTACGCTTGTCTGTCTTAACCTGAATTTTACTACAATACAGCAAACCTTGCTCCGCCATCAGCCTGTACACCTTTTTCCTATTGATTAGAAAACCTTCCTGTCGAAGACTGGAAGTCATCACCCGGTATCCATAGTCAACAAACTCAATGCCTAAAATAAACTTTACAGCAATAATCACGCTGATGTTGCTGAGCTCATTACCATCCTTCATCAGAGTATGGGTCGATGGCTTTCTGCCTTGTTTTCCCGATTTACATCGGTAATAGAAGCTACTCCGATTAACACCACACCATTGCAGCATCCGACTAACCTTTATCTTACTTTCAAAGAGCTGGATACAGGATCTTACATCCTGAACCTTTAACGGCTTTTTTTTAAAAGCTCGGTTTTGAACTCAAGCTCCAAAGCCTGGTTCGCAATGATCCGTTTCAAACGTTCATTCTCAGACTGTAACTGTTTGACTTCCGGATCAATGGTGTGATACTTGGACCGTAAACCAGCTATCCCATCCTGATTGAACTCCTTCTTCCAACGATGGAATAACGATTGTGCCACATTGTGCTTGCGTAGCGTCTCAGTAAGCCCGTACTGATCCACTTCCTGGATGAGCTGAAGCTTCTGTTCAACACTCCAACTTCGACGTTTTGTACTCATGGTTCCCTAAATTTAATGTTCTAAACTGAATTAAAAAATCAGTCCAGTCATTTAGGGGGCTAAGACACTAAATTTGAAGGCTTTTACTGCATACTTTTCATAAGCAGTTGTAAAAATAACATCAAAAGAAAGTTTATCAAACTTACTCAACAAATCGAAGCCAGTTAACTCATTTAATTGGACATCCAAAAAAATGAGATCAGGCATTTCTTGGACTATTAAATCATAAGCCGATAGCACAGAACTAGCTATGCCAACTAATTTTAATTTTTCTGCAAACTTTGTCAAAAATAAAGACTTTAGTCTATCAATACAATGCTGCTCATCATCTACAATAATTACTTTAATCATATCAAGCCTTCATTAAGGGTAATTGCAAAACAACTCTGGTACCAACAGGTAAGTCATGGATGTCTATAGTTGCATTTGTCTTTTTCAAATGATTTAAAATGGCTATTCTTTCCTTCGTTAAACTAAATCCAAACGATTTTTTATTCTTGCTTAAAACTTGGACATTTTTTCGTCCAACTCCATTATCGTCAACATGTATCAGAAGCATCCCATTTTCCAGTCGAATGTCAATAGAAACAATGCCACCTTGTTCCTTACTTGATAATCCATGCCAAATACTATTTTCCACCAATGGCTGCAATATCGAAGGAGGAACTAACAGTGTTGATACATCAACACTGTCTTGAACTGACAAATTGTAATTTACTTTATTACCTAATCGCTTTGATTCTAGCTGAACATATAGTTCAATCATTGATAATTCTTCACTCAATAGGATTTCTTTTTCTTCAGAGTTCTCTAGAGTATATCTCATTAATTTAGCGAACTTTGTAAGGTACTCGTCTGCATCTTGAATATTGTTCTTTTGAATATAATCTGAAATAGAATTAAGTGAATTAAACAAGAAGTGCGGATTAAGCTGCAACTTCAGAATTTTCATCTGATTCTCAATCACTGTCGATTTCAAAATCTGCTCTTTGGTTGTACTCTCTAATGACTGTTTCTTTCTTAGAAAATAAAATATTACTAGCAACAATAATAAAAGTATTGCTGAAAATATAAGTGTATACTTTCTTTTAATTTCAATATTTGAGATTTCTTGTCTTAGCAACATTTTGTTTTTTTCTGATGCTTGAATAACTTGATCTTTTTTTTGCCTTTCTGCTAAAACTAATTTTTGACTCTCAAAACTTTTTTTTGCACTAGATAATTCAAGCGAAATGTATCTAATCTTTTCTTTATTTAAAGCTATTTTCGTTTTTTGCTCTTTAAGTAAAGCAGCAAGTTTAAGCCTATTAATAATTTCCTTATCCACAGCAGCTTTTTTCTCAGATTCGAACTTAAGTTCAGCCTTTGTAACCTCTACTCGCTTATCGAGATTGTCAATACTGTCACGAGCCCCTATGAATCGCTTATAATAATCATATGCCATTGGAAAATTATTTTTCCTCTCATATATCGCATATAATTTCTCAAAAGCCTCTTTCTGGCGAAATAGAATTCCACCTTTATTTGCATCATCAGCTAATTCCAAGTATTTTTTTTCAGCGGAATCAAAATCTTCCATATGAAAATAAACATCCGCTAAACTGGAGTTCACCTCCAAACGCTGTGTTTGATCTGTTTTATAGGAAGAACTTTTTTCTAGTCTCTTTAATATTTGAAGAGCTGAGTCAAACTTATTTAAGCGATTATACAATACCGATTGGTTATAAAGTGAAATATCAGCCAACGATGTATATCCCAAATTCAATTGAATCGATGCCACTACTTTAAACTCATCTAAAGCACGCTGATAATCAATAGCATGATCCATAAGAAACGAGCCATAGTTACCATGACATACAGCCCTAACTTCTTTATCACCTATCTCATCTGCTAGCTTAATACTAAGCTTGCCAACTGAATCAGCTTTTTGCTGTATATTGAGTCTATTATAAACTCCAGTAAGCTGGCCGAGTAAGCTAACATAAAATATGTGAATTCTATTTGCTGCATATTTCTTTTTTAAGACATCGATATAGCTAAGAGCTTTAAGCGTTGTCTCAAGTGCCTTCACCATATCCCCTTTAATTGTATACATTGTACCTAGCTGTCGGTATGCTGAAGCTACACCTCTTAAAAAGCCTATCTTTTCCGACATTCCCAATCCTATATAAGTGAGTTTGATGGGTGTGTCAATAATTGAAAACATTCTATGCTGACCAGCCAAATTTATAATTCCAATAATTCTTTCAGAATCCGGTAATGACTTGTTTTCGTAAACTTTATAAAACGGATGCTTTTTATAATCAAAATTTTGTGCAACAAGCAAAAAATTTGAAAAGAGTAAAACAAGAAACAATGCACCTTTAATCATGGTTAAATTAGTTTAAAAAACATGACCATAAAAATACTCACTATTAGAAACTAAGCACTTGATTACTTCAAAACTACTCAGTTCAATAAGTATCAAATAATAAATCATATATTCCAAATAATAAACAGCACTATTCTTGTTGGGGGGATTAATCTAAGTTAGCTCAAAAATTAATTTAAACCCTACTATGTAGGGAGAAAATTTTATCTCCGCATATGCTGGAAACCAATAAGTTACTAACAAACCAATATCAAGATTTACTTATAGCCCATTTGAGTAGGCTATTATCCAAACAAATAATTACACTTCAAACAACTGAAGAAATAATATTGGTTAACACGGCTGATATTATTTATTGCTCAAGTGCTATTAATTACACTACAATCTGGTTAATTGAGAAAAAAAAGATTGTTATAGCAAAAACCCTCGGGGATATAGAGCAACAATTAAAAGAGTATAATTTTTTTAGAATTCATCAATCATATCTCATTAATCTGCTTTGGCTAAAACAATTTAAAAAAGCTAAAGGTGGTTATGCAATTATGATTGATGATACAAAATTGGAAGTGTCCAGTAGAAAAAGAGAAGCATTTCTAAAATATATTACTCGTTACACAAAATTGACATAATACGTGCGAATAATAAATGGTATTCTACGAATAATAAATCGCACTTATTCTCTCGATACTATTCTAATAAGTTAGAGCAAAATATATAATATGGTATCAACCAACCAACCGCTTAATCAACCTTCACATACTAACAATTCCACTAATAGTGGTTGGTTCGACAAAGAAAAGATTAAAGACTTCTACAAAGAAAGTTTACCGAAAATTTTAAAAACAATCTTCACGGAACCGATTGAAGGAACCTATTCACTGCTATCCGAAAAAACTGAAACTAGTTACTTTAACTCTTTAGTACTCCTAATATCTACAGGCATCCATTATATATTAATCCTGTATATAATAGCAGGAGACATGCGATCGATGGTTGGCTTTGGAACCTTAGTAAAAATTGGTTTAGAAATTATTGCGTTTATGCTCGTGATTACTGCTATAAGTTTTGGCATTAAGTCTATTTCAGGTAAACCCTCTTTTAAGAATGAGTTACTTACAGGTGCACTTTATGGTATTCCTCTTACTTTACTTATCATTAGCGTACTCCTATTAAACTTCTTTTCTAAAAGCTTAGATGTTACAGACCTCCTCTCTGACAGAAGTTTAAAAGCACTTCAAAGTGGCGGTATCATCATAGGATTTTTAATGCTCTATATTTTTTTCATGTTTATCAATATCATCCAACAATCACTAAAATCCGCAGGTAGAAAAGACTCAATAGCCTGGTATATATCCCCAATTGCAGTACTTACTGCCTTCTATATTACTTCAATAATTATCGAAAAACAACTTAAATAAATATTTTATATGAAAAATTTACACCTCTCTAGCATAATTTTAGCTATAACTATTTTTTTAACTAGTTGTGATTCAGGATCTGGCAATAGTATTGGAAAGGAAATTGATCTTATCCCCGTATCAAACGGTGATACCTGGGGATACATTAATAAAGAAGGAGAATTTAAAATTAATACTCAGTTTGTTTATGCCGGTTTATTTAATGATGGGATAGCATTAGTTAAAACCGACGGCGAAAATAATACTTATGGCTATATAGACGAAAGTGGGAAGTACCTCATTAATCCTTCTTTTCTCCAAGCCACCAATTTTAATAATGGTATCGCAGTAGTTGTATCGCCGAATGAGGTTCCTAAAGCCATCAATAAAAAGGGGGAGGTACTATTTCCACTAACAGGCGCAGAAAAAGCGATGGAACCGAGAGGTGGCTTTATTGCCTTTGCCATACAAAAGGATAACGAACAACTTTGGGGATTTGCTGATCTAAAGGGAAAAACTATTATCAACCCTCAGTTTAAGCAAGTAGGCTATTTTAGTGAAGATCTATGTGCTGTAGCAGATAAAACAGGTAAATGGGGATTTATAGATGAGCAAGGAAAAATCATTATAAATCCGCAGTTTCAGTTCGCAGAAGCATTTCAGGGTGAAGAAGCTATTGTTATTAACGACCGTAAGGTAGGTTTAATTGATAAAACTGGGAAATACATCATTAATCCACAATTTGAACAGCTGGTAAGAGATGGAAATTTGTTTGTGGTAAGGAGTGGTGGTAAGTTTGGTTGGGCCGATAAAGAAGGAAAATTTGTTATCAACCCGCAATTCGAAGCTACTTATGGCTTTGCTGGCAGCAAAATGGCTGCAGTAATGAGTGGGAGAAGTTGGGGCTATGTAGATAAAGAGGGAAAATATATTATCAACCCGCAATTTTCTTATGCAAGTCCATTTAACGGTTCAGTAGCAGTTGTAAGTAACGGCTCACAAGTAGGCATTATCGACAAAGAAGGAAAATATTTGGTTAATCCTCAATTCAGTGGCGTTTCAAGTGATTATGCCGGAGCCCTGATTGGTAAAAGTACAACTGGCACTGTTGTCTCGGATTTCGTAGATATTGGTTCTGCAATTAATAAACTTCATGGAGAGATTACAGATAAAACCGTTGCTGGTTTCAGCTTTGCTAGTAAAGTTGGGGAGATCATTCAAAAATTTAGTAAAACACCCGCAAACTATAGCTACTCAAATAGAAATGTTTATTTATTCGAAAGAGAACAAATAAGTCCGGGAATTAAACTAAGCCTAGAAATCGGCGGAATCATATTTATTTCTAGAGGATGGAATTATGAACTAAATCCCGAAGCGTATCCTGATCAGTTTCAATATAGAATTGATTTAGAAGGAAAGGCTATAAGTAAGGTAAAGGATCTGATGCAAGGATTAAAGAATGCTTTTGCAGGATATACACTAACAAGTGGCGATAATAGCGATATAGAGATGAGCAATAGCTATCAAAAAATTTCGATTGCAGATAGAGAATCGGCAATTTATGTTGAAATAACCAAACTCAATTAATAACCTGTATGAAAAAATTATTTTTATTGATATTGTTTATTGCACAGTATCTATGGTCAGATGGACAATTTTTATTAGACACATCTTTCAATACTCCTAGTCTAGAAGAAAAACTACCTCGCGGATTTAATTTAGGAATTGGAAATGCAATAAGTGATATGGCATTACAAAAAGATGGTAAGCTAATTGTAGTAGGAAGTTTTGAAGAGTACAATGGGAGAAAGCGGAATCGTATTTGTAGAATTTTATCGAACGGAGAAATAGATGAGGGTTTTATAACTGGCAGTGGGTTTAACGCTAGCGCCAATATTGTTAAAATTCAAAATGATGGCAAAATTTTAATTGCAGGAAGATTCAATGTTTATAACAACATGCCATGCGCTGGCTTAGTGCGATTGAATGAAAATGGAACTATTGATAAAACATTTAATCTTCCTACGAGAATACAAGGAACAATAAACGACATATTACCAACTGAAGACGGAAAAGTATTTATTGCAGGTAGATTTAATCAATACAATAATGTTTTTGTAAAAGGTGTAGTCCGCCTATTAAATGACGGAAGTGTCGATAATACTTTTGCTTTGCCAAGTGGTTTTGATGGTGGTGTTAATAGTATTGCAATACAAAAAAATAAAATTATAATTGGAGGTGACTTTACCTTTAACCTGGGCAGTGGTCTACTTATCAGCAAATTAACCAGATTAACAGCCAGCGGCTCTTTTGATATAACCTACAACGCAAGTGGCAAAGGTTTTGAAACCTCAGGTGGAAACGTACTAAAAGTATATATTCAACCCGACAACAAAATTTTAGTTTCGGGTAATTTTAAAAAATATAATGACAATGTTGTAAATAGATTTATTAGAATTAATGAAAACGGTTGGTTAGATAAAAAATTCAATAATAATATCGATTCTAAAAAATTTGGCTCTGTAGAAGGAGAAATAGATAAAATTTATTGTGCTGCAGATGGTAGCATTTATTTAGGTGGTGAATTTGAATCATTTGGAAACTACATACGATTTGGTTTTGTAAAATTAGACGCACAAGGAAATGTTGTTCGTGAATTTTATGATAATAATGTACTTACTGGTCAAAGGCCTATCATTACTTCTTTTGCGGTACTACCTTCTGGAGAGTATATTGTTGGAGGGAGATTTGAATATTTAAACGGTTTCAAAAGAAACTCAATTGCGTTATTAGATAATAGAGGCTCAATATCAAAAAAACTATTTTTTGTATCAAAAGGAGTAAGTGGCCCAGTTACCCATATTATTCCATTTAAAGGAAAATTCTTACTTGCGGGTAAGTTTAATTTTTATGACGATGAAGTGGTAAATGGAATAACCCTGATAGATGAAAAAGGGGAAAGAGATGCATCATTTAATTTTTCTTCGGTATCCTTTAGAACAGAAACAATTTCAGATGTAAAAGTGTTGAAAAATGGTCAGATTTTACTTGCCGGTATTTTTAATCCAACTAATGCAAATAATAGCCATAAAATATTAAAGCTGAATGAGGACGGCTCTATTGAAGAGAGCTTCTATATTGGCGCAAACATTGATAATTATGTTTACAGTATTGATGAACAAAGCGATGGAAAAATTATAGTTGGGGGTGACTTTAAGAAAGTAGACGGTATTAGTAAAGTGGGTATTATAAGAATTAATATTGAGGGATCTATTGATAACAGTTTTAACAGTAACAACAGTTTAGATATGTTCATCAAAAAAATTGTCGTTGATAAAGAAACAGATAAGATTTTTGTTTCTGGAAGATATACTCATCCTTCAAGAAGGGTCTACATTAACTTACAACGATTAATGCCCAATGGAAATATAGACAATACTTTCAACTTTAGTTTATTTGAAAATAAGGATGTCAAGGGTTTTACCATTGATAACAAAAAGCGAATTTTAGCTTATGGAGGTCTAAATACACAAGCTAATGCAAGGACAGAAATTATTAGGGTTGACTATAACGGCAATTACGATCCATCTTTTTTAATAGATCCTAAATTTTACAAATATGGGAACTATGTTAACAGAGTACTTGTGCTACCTACAAATGATATAATGGTTGGATTCCAAAGCCCCCCTAATGGAGATAATATATCTGAAAATAATTCAATTATTAGGCTAAACGATAACGGGGCAGTAAGTACTAACTTTAAATTTAGTTCAAACATGAATTTGGGTACACAAGGTGAAATGTTTGGAACAATGAATAGCTCTATATTGTTAAACAATAATACCCTTTTGGTTGGAGGTAATTTTAATTTTATCGATAATCACTACATAAATTATTTAGCTAAGTTAAAAGTTAGCAGTTCTGTTAATATTTTAAATCAGCCTAGCTCTACAATTAATTCAGGCAAAATCGAAACAGAAAAAGATGTACCATTAAATGCACTGGCAAAAGCGTTATTTAAAAACAAAAAAACTTTGCTTACTAACCAAGAGAAAAACTTGCTGTCAAATACTATTAGTGATTTTAAGATCGGGAAAAATGCCATTGAATTTTTTATAATTAACGACAAAGATGATTATGAGAGACCCGAAGATGACCTTATACCTGTAAATATTAGTGTGAATGTGTTGGATCTAAACGATGACAGGAAAGACGAAGTAATTATTCAAATGAGTTCATCTATTTATGGTAGAGAAGGATCGCCGATTTTTATTTATTCACTTATAAATGGACAATTCACCAGAATATTAAATGACTCCGGAATATCGGTAGAAGTAAATACTAATACAAAAAGCGGATATAAGGAGATTGCTTTAATTAATCCAAATGGAGATATTAAGAAACCAGATGGGAGAAAATACACCATTTATAGTTTTAAAAAAGAGGATTATCAAATGGTTGCAAAAACAAAACTTACTACCATACCTAAATGGGAAAAAATAGAAACCCTTTCAACTAAATATCAATCAACAATAAAATAATAAAGTATGAAAAAAGTATCAATCTTCGTATTAACAATTATTTCTACTTGCACAATCTCTTGCTCCTCTGGATTATCAGGAATTTATAAACCATCTAGTAATAGTGGCTTAGGGGAAGTAATTGATCAAATTGAGTTCGTTTCAAGCTCTAAAGCAAAAATAACTTCTATGGGCATGAGTACTGAGGTAACTTATGAATTAAATGGCAAGGAATTAAAATTTACTACTGACCAAGGAAATCAAATATTAACTATTGATGCCAATGGTTGTATAGATGGAGGAAAAATGTTAGGTAAATTTTGTAAATAAATCTTACTTCAATGTCCAGTAAAAGTTATAGAAGTGTATACGATGGAAAAATAGTTAATATAGGAGGTAATTATATTGACTATAATAACGATAGAATGGACCGAGATATACAATCTGGTGAAGGTGGAAGCCTATGAAATTATAAATGATTATAAATTATTTTTTAAACCAAGAACTGCAATCGTTTATGGACATTTGTGGCGCTTGTGAAAGAATTAAGAACACACCCATTCCCTATTCTTACAGTGCGTTTATTAAGAAATTTATTTTCTTATACATCATTACATTACCCTTAGGATTTGCACTAACGCTTGGTTATTTTACCATACCAGCCACTTTGTTTATCAGCTATGTATTAACCAGTTTAGAATTGATTGCTGAAGAAATTGAAGACCCATTTGGCAACGACGACAATGATTTGCCGATGGAAAAAATTGCCAATACCATTCAAAAAAACATTCAGGATATCTTGGCCTAACCTTATCAAAAAAAGAAGGCCGGCTAATGCCGGCCCCTTCATTCTCAGTCTCACTATCCCTTCTTCTCATTGTATTTTTTCTCAGCTTCAGCTGCTTTCTCAAAATCTAAGACGACCCCATTAATACAAAAGCGTAAGCCAGTTGGGGGCGGACCATCTTCAAAAACATGACCTAGGTGCGATTTACAACGACCACATTGTACTTCTGTTCGCTGCATGCCGTGGGAATTATCAGGTAAATAAATGATGGCCCCTTTAGACAAAGGCTCATAAAAACTAGGCCAACCACAACCGCTGTCGAATTTGGTATCACTTTTAAATAAGCCATTGCCACATACCGCGCAATAGTAAGTACCTACTTCTTTGAAATTCTCAAATTTGCTGGTCCAAGGACGTTCAGTACCTTTTTCTCTGGCGATATAATACACTTCCGGAGACAATATTTTTTTCCATTCACTGTCTTTTACAGCCACAGGCGCTTTTTGGCCCTTTACATAATACGGATTGTCTTTTTTGCTCATACTATCTTTAACAAGTGTTTTGTTTGAATTGTTCTGCGCCTCACAACCAGTTAGGCTTAACAAACCGGCCAGTAAAAATGCTGTCCATTTCATATTTGGGAAAGTTTAATGAATTCAATTTACGTATATAAGACAGTTAAGGTTTGTCCTTGTTGTGTTAAAACACTAAAATTTGGGTTAAAACCACTGTTTTGGGTGGATTTGGCCCATTTGTTAAAGGATTTTTAACAAGCCCTTTGTATATTTGTATCTCAAGCAAGCATCGACACCACATGTTTAATATTATTTTATTCGGTCCCCCCGGAAGTGGAAAAGGAACGCAGAGTGAGAAATTAATTGAAAAATACGGGTTAAAGCATTTGTCTACAGGCGATTTACTGCGCAGCGAAATTGCACGCCAAACCCCATTGGGGCTTGAAGCCAAAAACTTAATGGACAAAGGCCAATTGGTGCCAGATGAAGTAGTCATCGGCATGATTTCTTCGGCTTTAGAAGCCAATCCTGATGCAAAAGGCTTTTTATTTGACGGATTTCCAAGAACAACCGCCCAAAGTGAGGCTTTAGACAAGCTTTTAAAGCTTAAACAGACCGAAATCGGGGTATTAATTGCCATGGAAGTATCTGAGGAAGAACTGGTAAAACGCTTATTAAACCGCGGATTAACCAGTGGTAGAAGCGACGATACCAACGAATCGGTCATCAGAGCCCGTATTGTTGAGTATAAAAACAAGACAACAGTAGTGGCAAACTACTACAGCGAATTCAATAAAGTGGTCACAATTGCTGGCGAAGGCAGCGTTGAAGAAATTTTTTCTGCGCTTTGCAGCGAAATAGACAAACGGATGTCTTAAGTATAAGAACTGTTAAAGTTTTTTTGACCAATAACCAACTGCTATACCCGTCCCGATGATATCGGGACGGGTTTTTTTTATCCCTCCCAGATAAACTATCAATCGTTAGCTTTGTGGCGAAAATGAATCATATGTATACAGTTGAGAACTATTTGATGGGGCAATGGGTAAAAGGGGAAGGAGAAGGTCAATTATTGTACAATGCCGTTACTGGTGTTCCAATAGCCAACGCAACGGCTAAAGGATTGGATTTTTCTGCTGCATTACATTATGCGCGCAGCAAGGGTAATCCTGCCTTAAGAAAAATGAGTTTTCACGAAAGGGGATTGATGCTAAGAGCCTTGGCCATTTATTTAAGAGACCATTTAGATGAATTATATGCCATTAGCTATCAAACAGGTGCTACCAAGGCAGATAGCTGGGTAGATATTGAGGGTGGCATTGGTAATTTATTTTCATATGCTTCTTTAAGAAGAAAATTGCCTGATACCCCCTATTGCTTGGATGGCGAGCACCACCCATTGGGTAAAGCCAATACATTTATGGGGCATCATTTATTGATTCCAAAAGAAGGGGTGGCAGTGCATATCAACGCATTTAACTTCCCCGTATGGGGCATGCTTGAAAAAATTGCCGTCAATCTTTTGGCGGGAATGCCTGCTATAGTGAAACCAGCTACGGTAACGTCCTATTTAACAGAAGCGGTTGTCAAAAAAATTATTGCATCGGGCATCCTGCCAGAAGGCTCATTGCAATTGATTTGCGGCAGTGCCGGCGATTTATTAGACCATGTTCAATCACAGGATGTGGTCACTTTCACTGGGTCGGCAACAACTGGATTGATGTTGAAATCAGGAAAGAAAATTTTAGCTGAAAACGTGCCTTTTACCATGGAGGCCGATTCATTGAACTGTATTGTCTTAGGAGAAGATGTAACACCAGATATGCCTGAGTGGGATATTTTCATTAAAGAAGTAAGAAGAGAAATCACCACCAAATCAGGACAACGTTGTACTGCAGTCAGAAGAATTTTTGTGCCTGAAAATAAAATAGAAGATGTACAAAAAGCATTGACTGCAGCCCTTGCTCAAAATATTATTGGCAATCCTTTGAATCCAAAAGTAAGAATGGGTTCATTAGCAGGGGAAACACAACGCAATGAAGTAAAAGCCCAAGTGAATAAATTATTGGAGACTTCAAGTATTTTATACGGTTCATTAGATTCAGTAGAAGTATTAGATGCAGACCCCATTAAAGGTGCTTTTGTAAGTCCTTTACTGTTGTTGAATGAAAATCCATTTGGGAATTCAAACGTACACGAAGTAGAAGCATTTGGACCAGTGGCCACATTGATGCCATACAAGCATACAGAAGAAGCTATTTCATTGGCCAAATTAGGAAAAGGCTCTTTGGTAAGCAGCATTGTAACTGCGAGTACAACAATTGCAACCGACTATGTAATTGGTGCGGGTAATTATCACGGTAGAATTTTAGTGCTGAATGAACAATGTGCTAAAGAAAGCACTGGGCATGGATCTCCTTTGCCTTTATTGGTACATGGTGGTCCAGGTAGAGCAGGTGGTGGAGAAGAAATGGGGGGATTAAGGGGCGTTAAACATTATATGCAGCGAGTAGCAGTGCAGGGTTCACCAGATATGATTACTGCCATCAGCAAAGTGTATCAACCAGGTGCAACAGGAAATACTCCTACCATACACCCCTTCAAAAAATATTTTGAAGACTTAGTAATTGGTGATCAATTGATCACCGAGAAAAGAGTAATCACTGCTGAAGACATTAATGCATTTGCCGATTTAAGTGGTGATCATTTTTATGCGCATTTAGAAGACACCGATTTCAATGGCACTATGTTTGACAAACAAGTTGCACATGGTTATTTAATCATGAGCATGGCTGCAGGATTATTTGTAGACAGCTATGAAAAAAACCCAGTACTCTTAAATTATGGTATTGACGAATTAAGATTCACCAAGCCGGTTTATCCGGGCAGTGAAATGCATATCCGCTTTACCTGTAAGGAAAAAATAAGACAGGAGAAAAAAGAATCAACCGACATTAACAAAGGAATTGTAAAATGGTTGGTAGAAATGATTGATGAAACCAATGAATTAACCGGAATAGCAACCATATTAACCATGGTTGCCAAGAAACCAGTAAAATAAAAGTTATGATTGAGCACATCAAAGAAGGGTACGTAAAAGTAGAACGCGAGCACGGTATTGCTACCATTGAATTCTTTCATCCGCAAAGCAATTCATTGCCTGGAAAAATTCTGGATGCCCTTGCCAAAGAAATTTACAGCGAAGGATTGAATAAAGAAACCAAAGTAATTGTACTTCGTTCCGCTGGCGAAAAAGTGTTTTGCTCCGGAGCTTCTTTTGATGAATTAGCTGCAATTAAAACAGAAGCAGAAGGTCTAGCCTTTTTCAGTGGCTTTGCCAAAGTAATCAATGCCATGCGTACCTGCGGTAAAATCATTATAGCTCGTATTCAGGGAAAATGCATTGGAGGTGGAGTTGGACTGGCTGCGGCTGCAGACTATGCTATAGCCTGCGAAGGTGCCGATGTAAAACTAAGCGAACTGGCAGTAGGAATTGGCCCCTTCGTGGTAGGTCCTGCAGTAGAAAGAAAAATCGGACTTTCCGCATTCTCTCAATTAACTATTGATGCAGTTACCTTTAGACCCGCGGATTGGGCCAGAAGAAAAAGTTTATACGCAGAACTGCACCCTGATGTTGCAGGTATGGATGAATCCATCATCCGATTGTCTACTACTTTATCCCAATCCAATCCGGATGCATTAAAGGAATTGAAAAATATTTTCTGGAAGGGAACAGAACACTGGGATGAATTGCTGAAAGAAAGAGCAGGCATTAGCGGACGCTTAATTTTAAGCGAACACAGCAAGGCATTTATACAGCGCTTCAAGCAAAAATTGTCTTAATTAAACTAACGAAGAAGTCCGGCCGCCCAGTTGATTCCATAGCTGGCTTTCAGGTATTTGGCCCTTAGCTGAATTAACTTTTCTGCGGTTTCAATTACTTTATTTTCACGGGTATTTAAAAGAAACAGAGAGCTTTCGCCATTTTGAAAACGAAGGTTCTCTGCTTTTAATAAAGCAGTGTAGCCGTTATAGGCCTGTTGTGCAGCACCAATTTGATCTTTCAGCAAAGTGGCTTCAGCAAAGTAAGAACGGATTTTATTGGCTGTATTCCATTGCTTCATATTCAATTCGTAATTGGCCTCTGCAATTTTTAGTTTCGCCTGCTTGTAAGAACCCTGGCCTTCTCTCAGGAAAATGGGTATTTTAAATTGTATGCCCCATACATAATTATTCTGAAGAAGCGCACCACCAAAATCTTTCATCACATTGTATCCCTTGTTTAGCATATTTGCCTTAAGATTCAAAGAAGGCAACAAAGACTGAAATTTTAATTTTCTTTCCACTTCCAGGGCTTCCAGTTCAAAAGCCAGACTTCTGATAGAAGGATTTTCCTGATTCACTCTGTTAATTAATTTATCGGGATCCTCTGAAGCCAGGTACATCTGAAACTGAACAGTATCCGGCACCAGATTAGCATTTAACAAATAAGCCGCATCGTTTTCATTCCATAAATAATTACCCAATTCCAGTTGCGCTGTTGCCAGCTTTGCTTTTGCATCTGCCTGCATCATTTGAAACTGTTGTACCTGGGTCAGCGCCTCAATGGTATCAATTACTGCCCTGTCTCCGTTTAAGTAAGCCAGCTTTACCAAACGGAAACGTTCTCTGCTGATTTGTAAAAACTGATTGTATATGCTGAACAACTGATAAGCACCAGCCCATTGCCAGTAAGTGTTGTAAGCGTCGAACAACAGGTCGTTCTGCATTTTCAGGCGATCCTGCTCACTTTGTTGTAAAGAAATCTGTGCCTGCTGAAGATTCGCTCTTCGCTGATCTATCAGCAAACCTTTAATCAAAGGCATTTCTAATCCCAGATAACTGCTTTGCCCTCTGGTGATCTGATTATTCAGAAACAAACCCCCATTGTCTTCCAGGCCTGCTTTAATGTCCATTCCCCCAATACGGGTGGGCACTTTAAATTCAGGATTGGTATAGAAATAATAGTTTTTACCATCAAAGGTTTTCCTGCTTGCTTCCATTTCTACGGTTGGATCAAAGCCTCCTTTAGCGCTTAACAAAGCGGCACTGGCTTTCTCTACCTTAATACCAGCCTGCTTGGCTAGTGGGTGAAAGCTCTTGACCTGATTAATGAACGCTTCAGGACTCAAGACCTGTGCATTCAGTTGAATCACAGAAATAAAACCAATCAAAAACAAGCAATGTTTCATACTATTTCTCCTTACTTGCTTTTAGTTCTTCACCCTTAACAGGTTTATAATATTCAGGTGGGAAACCGTTGATGTTTCGCCATAATTCATACCCAATGGGAACGTCTTTTAGCAAGGCAATACCGCTGGCGCCACCACCCATTCTCAATTCTCTGGGCCAGGGCTTTTCATTGGGATCTTCAACCACCAGCAATCGGAATTTTCCATTGCTGCTTACCGAAGTTTCAACTGCTGCAATTACGCCACCGAATGTTCCGTAAGAAGCTGCTGGCCAGCCAGAGAAAACAATGGCGGGAAATCCATCAAAAATGAAACGAATTTTTTGACCGGTAGACAACAAGGGAAGATCCATTGGCTCTGCAAACAATTCAACTGCATAGCGAATTTTATCGGGTACAATTTCAACAATCATATCACCTTCCTTCACCATTTCTCCAATACCTGCTTTTCTGGCTTTGGTTATTTGTCCATCCTGAGGAGCAGTAATAAAATACAACTGATTACGGATATCGTAGTTGCTGTATGCATTCTGAAGCTTTGCCACATCGGCTTCACCCGTTGCCATATTAGACAAGGAACTAAATTGCTCTCCCTGGGCTTTGGCAATTTTATCGGTGTATTCCTGTATGGTTCCGTTCTTCTCAATTCGGATGGCCGACAACTCCTGTTTCGATTGCAGGAATTTATTCTCAGCACTTATTTTTTTAGCCACTGCATTCTGATAAGACACTTTTCTTCTTTCAAAATCAACCAGTGAAATCACACCACTATCCAGCATATTTTTAGCGGCATCAATTTGTCTTTTGGTAACTGCCAGTTCATTTAATACAGCCTCCAAATCAATACTATCGCTGATTACTTTCAAATTTTGCTGACGGAGTTTAATATCCAGTTGTTCCAGCTTCAGGTCTCTTGCTTCTTCCAGTGCCTTCATCTGAGACACAGCAGTTGCAGCTTTATTACCATATCCTTCAACTGCTATTTGTTTGGCATCAATTTGCTTTTTAGTCCTGTTCAACAATTCCGGATCAAAGTAGTCGGTCTTTACTTCCCCTATCTGCAAAATGGTATCGCCCTTTTTTACAAAATCTCCTTCTTTCACATACCACTTAATTACTCTCCCTGCCAAAACCGTGTTCAACTCCTGAGGACGATCTTCCTGACGCAGCGCTGTCACTGCTCCTTTGGCGCGGATATTCTGGGTCCATGGTAAAAAAAGCACAACAACCAGTGTGATTAAAGAACCCCACATCCATTTTTTTACCCGGTTCTTCTTCTTGATATTATAAATCGAATGAAATGATGAAAGACTAGTGCTTTCCACTTCATCTTCAATAACGGTACTAATGAATTTATTATTGACCATAATTTTCATTTAAAAATGGAGCAATAGCAGACCAGTTTCCGGAAGCTTTTACCACACCATCCTGCAGATAAATAATTTTATTACAACGAGCTGCCGTTTCTGCATCATTGGTTGCAATCAGAACCGTTGCATTTTCTTCAGAAAATATATAATCCTGTATATTCTTTTTATACTTACGCTCTAAAAAGTTCAGGGGCTCTTCTAAAAGCAATAATCGTTTTTTACCCAGCAAGGCCCTTAACAATAAAATATCCTGCCTGATTTTGCTGTTCAGTCTTTTACCGGTTGGATCCAGTACTGTATCATATCCCTTGGGAAGGCTTTGAACAAAACTGGTTAAGCCACAACGATTCACCAGATCGGTCACTTCCTCATAACTGATTTCCTCACTGCCCATGGTTATATTTTCCCAGATAGTGCCATTAAATATATCCTGTTGACTCAATAAAATACCAGTCTGAGATCGGACTGAATTAAGGTTATAGTTTCCAATTGGCATACCATCCAGTAAAATGGAACCTGTAAAATTATTGAAAGCTCCGGTCAGCAATCGTAAAATGGTGGACTTACCTGAACCCGATTCACCCATGATACAAACTTTATCGCCAGGTACTATATTCAGATTTAAAGATTTTAATGCCTTTACATTGTTACCATAAGTAAAGCCGACATTTTCAAACAATACAGACACTCCTTTAGCACTGTCGGAAAGCATAACGGTACCTTGTACTTCTACTTCGCTCTCTGTAACCTTACTTAATTTCTCAACAGAAGTCAGGATATCGTAAACCTTATCCATATTCAGAATCAGCTTTTCAACAGAGCCGATAATGCTGATAATTACAAAGTCTGCAGCAATAAACTGTCCAATATTAATTTGCTGATCAACCAGAAGCACGGCTCCTACAATCAGCATAGCAGCCGTAATCACTACTTTAAAAATGATTAAACTCCAGTACTGGGTTAGTAACACTTTAAAATAGCTGGTTCTTGCAACCAGATAATCGGTCACAATTCCATCTGTCTTTCTGATATTTAATCTTGTTCCTCTTGAATATTTGAAAGACTTAATAACACGGGCCATTTCTTCGAGCCAGGCAGCAGTAGCAAATTTCATATTGCTGGCTTCAATGCTTTTTTGAAATCCTGCAGGCAATGTGTATCGCATAATCAAATACACAATTAAAGTTAACACAGCGCCAAAGCCAATAAATACTGGATGATACAGAGAAAGCAAAATAAGACCAAAGAATATTTGAATAATGGCTGCAGGTACATCCAGCAAAAGTTTTTCAACTGCTTTCTGAAGAGAAACAGTATCAAAAAAACGGTTTACTAATTCCGGAAGGTAATACGCATCTAATTTTTCAATGTTCATCTTGGGCAGTCGGTCTGCAAACTCAAGCGCGTATCTTACAAATAATTTTTGCTGAATTTTTTCTGTAAGCTGAAGCTGTCTTACCTGCAAAAGCCCATACAAAAGTACAGCTGCTACTACTAAAAATATTAAAATAACTATGGAGGTAGAAATAGAACCTGCCAGAACGAATCCAATAATGGTTTGTATGCCCAGCGGCATTGCCAAACTTAAAATACCGGCTAATATGGCAAATGCATATATAGAGGAGACGTCTTTTTTATCCAGTTTTAAGAGCTCCAAGATCTTTCTGGCCGCCCCCGTCGGTGATACTGCTTTGTGATTTTTTTCCATTGCGCGCAAATATTACAAGTATTATACCATTATTAGCCTTATTAGTAATAAGCTTTTGTGAAACCGTCTATTTTGGATATTCCTAAAATGAATAAACGGGATCCTGTCCCGTTTATAAATCATCAAATTCATACAGAGCATCTATATGTGTCCCCGCCTGCATTTCCTGAATGGGTTTTATCAATCCGTCCTGTAAATCATACACCCACCCATGCAAATGAGGCGCATTTCTCTCCTTCCACGCTTTCTGAATAATAGATGTCTTGGCCAGATTCAGCACCTGTTCCTGTACATTCAGTTCTACCATTCTATTTATCTGAGCCTTTTCATCTTTAATGGCATCTACTTCCTCCCGGTGAAAACGATGTACATCTTTAATATTCCTGATCCACTTATTGATAATGCCAAAATTATGGTTGGTCATAGCCGCTTTTACACCGCCACATCCATAATGGCCACATACAATGATATGCTTCACTTTCAGTACATCTACCGCATATTGCAATACGCTCAATAAATTCAAATCGGTGTGAATGACCATATTGGCAATATTCCGGTGAACAAAGATTTCACCTGGCTGTGTGCCTGTAATTTCATTGGCTGGCACCCTGCTGTCACTACAACCAATCCAGAGAAATTCAGGATTCTGAACATGTACAAGCCTGTTAAAATATTCCGGATCATCAGCCAGTTTTTCCGTGGCCCAATTCTTATTTTCGGCTAGTAAACGTTCGTATGATTGCATATATGGGTTTAAATATTTAAGCCACCACAGGCACTGATTACCTGACCTGTAATGTAAGAACTCATATCACTTGCCAAGAACAAAGTGGTATCAGCAATCTCTTCTGCTTTTCCGAATCTGCCCAACGGGATTTTTTGGAGAAATTGTGCCGCTCCATCTCCATCTTTTAAATAATGGGTCATATCGGTCTCAACAAAACCAGGGGCAATGGCATTACAACGGATATTTCTGGAACCCAGTTCAGCAGCGATAGATTTTGTGAAACCAATAATCCCGGCTTTGCTGGCTGCATAGCTACTCTGGCCTGCGTTTCCACGAATACCAATGATAGAACTCATGTTTATAATGCTTCCCTGTTTGGCTTTCATCATTGGACGAATCACCTGCTTGGTCATATTATAAATGCTCTTCAAATTAACATCGATTACTTCATCCCATTGCTCCTCTGTCATTCTTAATAAAAGATTATCCTTAGAGATGCCGGCGTTATTTACACAAACATCAATGGCGCCAAATTCTTTGATTGTATCATTCACCAGAGATTCGCAATCTGCAAAAACAGCAGCATTGCTCTTTACAGCTTTGGCTTTAACACCCATCGCTTCTATCTGCTGTACAAGGGCAGCTGCTTTTTCTGCACTCCCGTCGCTAACATAGGTTAAAACGATATGGCTTCCGTGTTCTGCTAATTTCAAGGCAATAGCAGCTCCAATCCCTCTGGCTGCACCGGTAACTATGGATACTTTTCCTGCTAATAACTTCATCTGATTTAATTATATAGTTCTATAAAAAATTACGTTTTATTTCTTCCACAAAGATTCGCTCATTGCTTAAGCGAGGTACTTTATGTTGTCCGCCCAATTTGCCCTTTTGTTTTAACCACTCATTAAAAACCCCTTGAGGCAATGAATGCACAACAGGCATGGTTAATGCCATATCCCGGTGACGCTTGGCTTCATAATCACTGTTCAGCTGTTTTAGAGCCTTGTCCAGTGAACTGCGGAATACTTCCAGCGAATCCGGCATTTGCTCAAATTCAATCAGCCACTCATGCGCACCCGGAGAATTTTCTCCAAAATAAATAGGTGCAGCTGTATAGTCCTTTACCACTGATTGGGTTTGCTCACAGGCAATAGCAATTGCCTTGTCAGCATTGTCTGCAATCAACTCCTCTCCAAACGCATTAATATACTGTTTTAGTCTGCCAGTTACTTTTAATTTGAAAGGGAACTTGCTGATAAATTGAACAGTATCGCCTACCAGATAGCGCCATAAACCTCCGTTGGTGCTGATGATAATGGCATAATGCTGACCTATTTCAACATCTTTCAGACCAATTGTTTTTGGATTAGGCTTACCATATTCTGAAACAGGCATGAATTCATAGAAAATGCCATTCTCTGTAAACAATAGCATGCCTTCATCTTCCGGTGAAACCTGGGCAGCAAAAAAGCCTTCACTGGCATTATACATTTCCAGATAATGGCATCCCTCGCCAATCAACTTTTGAAACTGGGTTCTGTATGGTGTAAAAGAAACACCGCCATGAATATATAATTCCAGGTTAGGCCAAACTTCTTTCAGGGTTTGCTTTCCGGTGATTTCTAAAATTCGTTTTATTAAAATCAGGGTCCAGGTAGGTACACCGGAAATAGAAGTAACATCTTCCTGAATGGTATGCAGCGCCATTTTTTCAATTTTGGCTTCCCATTCGTCCATTAAAGCAATGGATAGTTCAGGTGTCCTAATCCAGTTAGCCCAGATAGGCGTATTCTGCAACAATACAGCACTCAGGTCTCCGTATTGCATATCATCATTGATTGGGCTGATTTGATGACTACCCCCAATCACGAGTCCTTTGCCCGTTAATAAATCACTTTCAGAGCGATTATTGTAATACATCGTTAGCACATCTTTGGCACTTTGAAAGTGACAATCTTCCAGGCTTTCCTTGGTAATCGGAATGAACTTACTTTTTTCACTGGTGGTTCCACTGCTTTTGGCAAACCAGTTTACGGGGGTATTCCAAAGCACATTTTCCTCCCCCTGCATAATCCTATCGATATAGGGTTTTAAATCTTCGTATTCATGAATAGGAACCGTCTCTTTGAATTTTCGGATATTAAAGAGTTGATTAAAGCCGTATTTTCTCCCGAACTCCGTGTATTGTCCATGGGTTATCAGGTCTTGCAAGACTTCTCTTTGAGCTGCAATAGGATCACTGGTCCATTGTTCAATACGCCAGTGCCTGATACGGGCCAAACGGGATATAGCAGGGCTTAATAATTTCATGATTAGCGTACGGCAAAATACGGCATCCGCAGCAGAAAATCAATATCAATCAACGTTTTGCGATTGATTTTCCTTGGCCATATCAATAATCCAGTCCTTTCTTTTTAATTCGAAATTGGTACCCAAGTACAATCTTCTTACCTGCTCATCTTCTGCCAGTTCTTCAGCGGTACCATGCTTGAAAATTTTACCCTCAATAAGCAGGTAAGCCCTGTCGCAGATAGATAGGGTTTCATTTACATTGTGATCGGTAATCAAGATTCCGATATTCTTGTATTTGAGTTTGGCAACAACTGACTGAATATCTTCAACTGCAATAGGATCCACGCCGGCAAAGGGTTCGTCCAGTAAAATAAACTTGGGATTCACGGCGAGGGCACGGGCAATTTCCGTCCTTCTTCTTTCACCGCCGCTTAAACTGTCCCCGTTGTTTTTTCTTACATGATGCAGGTTGAATTCGTCCAGAAGCGATTCCATTTTATGCTGTCTTTCCGCCTTGGTAAGCTTAGTCATTTCCAGCACGGCCATGATATTGTCTTCCACTGTGAGTTTTCTGAAAACACTGGCTTCCTGAGGTAAATACCCAATACCCATCTGAGCCCTTTTATACATGGGAAGTTTGGTGATATCCTGATCATTCAGAAATACGGTGCCTTCATCGGGCTTTATCAGACCCACAACCATATAGAAACTGGTGGTTTTACCTGCTCCGTTCGGACCCAGTAGACCAACAATTTCACCTTGCTGCACACGAACAGAGACGTTGTTTACAACAGTCCGGCCCTTGTAGCTCTTTTGTAAGTTGTTGGTTTGAATAGTCAGGTTCACAGGTTAACGCTTTACACAAATGTAATATGTCGTTTGTATATTGCAACATGAAAGTTACTGAACATATACAGCAGGCCAAGGATACATTGGTTTCTTTTGAGGTACTACCTCCGCTAAAAGGAAAGACCATTCAGCATGTTTTTGATCATCTGAATCCTTTAATGGAATTCAAGCCCAGCTGGATCAATGTTACCTATCACAGAAGTGAAACGGCTTTCAAGAAAAAAACAGACGGAACTTTTGAAAAAGTGGAAGTGCGCAAAAGACCAGGCACAGTTGGCATTTGCGCTGCTATCATGAACCATTATTCCATCGATACTGTACCTCATTTTATTTGTGGTGGCTTTAACAAAAGAGAAAGTGAAGATGCACTGATTGATCTGAACTTCCTCGGCATCGATAATGTACTTGTATTAAGAGGGGACGC
The DNA here is from genome assembly GCF_000508085.1 of Sediminibacterium sp. C3. Classification (GTDB taxonomy): domain Bacteria; phylum Bacteroidota; class Bacteroidia; order Chitinophagales; family Chitinophagaceae; genus Sediminibacterium. Next base: position 404,287 of record NZ_KI669560.1, read on the forward strand.
CGCTAAAAACGAAGCCAGCTTTGAACCGGAACCCGACGGACACAAATACGCGATTGATTTGCAGAAGCAGGTCGTAAACCTGAACAGTGGAATTTATCTGGATGATGATATCCAGAATGGGGGAAAAACCAATTTCTGTATTGGAACTGCAGGCTATCCGGAAAAACATTTTGAAGCACCCAATCTGGAAATTGATTTACAAAGACTGAAAGAAAAAGTAGATGCAGGTGCCGATTATATCATGACCCAGATGTTTTTCGACAACCAGAAATATTTTGACTACGTAAAAGCCTGCAGAGACATGGGCATTAATGTTCCGATTATTCCCGGTCTAAAGCCCATCACCAATAAAAAGCAACTCTCTGTTTTACCCAGAATTTTCCATGTAGACATTCCTACCGATTTATCCAATGCCATTTCCAAATGCAAAACGGATGCGGAATGTGAACAGGTTGGAACCGAATGGCTGATTCAGCAAAGCAAAGAATTGAAAGCATTTGGAGTGCCTGTTTTACATTACTACACTTTGGGTAAACCCAAAGTAATCTGGAACGCAGTGAAGGCCGTTCTTTAAAAAAACCTTAATCCGAATAATTGATATATCATTAGCGATTAATTGATAGCCATCACGCTTAAATATTGATAATTTTGACTATTATCAATATTTTTTAAATGCTCCATCTCTTAAATAGCATTTCCAAAGCCAATAGTGTTTTATTATCTGAAGGAAATATAGACAAAGCTATCAACGAAGTTATTGCTGTGCTGGGAATTGCAACACAGGTAGATCGTGTCTACGTATTTACAAATAAAAAAGTCGGCAATGAGTTGCGATTATATTATACACACGAGTGGTGTAGGGAGAGCATAGAACCGCAATTTGGAAATCCAGAGCTCAGTGATATCTCATATGATTTCTTCCCTTATATGTATGAAACCTTATCACAGGACAAATACATGTATGGTCTGGTAGAAGAATCCCCCAATCAGATGTTCCGTGAAATCATGGAGTCACAGGGTATCCTGACTTATTTGTTTACACCTATTTTTTGCGATGGAGATTACTGGGGCTGGATTGGATACGACAACTGTACAACAAAGGATCATTGGGAACCCGAAGTAGTACAGGCATTATATACAGTTGCGAGAAATATTGGAATCAGGCTATCCAGAGAAAAAGCTGAAACAGCACAAAATAAATTACTCGAAAGATTTGAGCTTACCATCAAAGCCTCTCAGCAAGGAATGTGGGAATGGGATATTATCAACAATAAACTCAATTACTCAGAAGCTTTCATGAAAATGATTGGCTATGAGCCTTTTGAATTTGAACATACTTATGAAAACTGGAAAATCAGAGTACATCCTGAGGATATTGACCAAGTAGAAAGTAGCCTTTCAGATTACTTTACAAATAATGTACAAACCTATCAAAACGAACATAGGCTTAAGCACAAGGCAGGGCATTATGTTTGGATTAATGGCTTCGGAATAGCCAAAAGAGATGAAACAGGAAAGCCTATTTACATGGTGGGAACCCATGTAGACGTTACAGCGCTTAAAAAACAACAGGAAATACTGCAAGAACAAAAGAATGAGTTTGATAAGCTCATCAACAACCTGGGAGAAGCGGTATTCAGGCTAAATAGTTACAATCAAATCACTTTCATGAATCAGTACTGGCATGAAATATCTAAATATGCCATTAATGATTGTATGATGCAACCGATTACTGGTTTTTTTGAAGAATCAGACATTCCTGCTATATTAGAACAAATTGATGATTTAAAGAAAACAGAATCGGGAAGATCTACCATTGAAGCCAGGCTAAAACAAAAAAACAATGGTTGGAGATGGGTTGAATTATCTCTGAGAGAAAACAAGGCAGCTTCCGTTAAAGATTACTTTATTGCGGGTAGCATTATAGATATTCACGACAAGAAGATAGCATTAGAAAAAGAAAAAGAACTGGCAGAACTAAAAGCAGGTTTTGTGAGCTTAACATCACACCAATTCAGAACGCCATTAACAGTCATCTTCTCCAATATAGAAGTGATTGAAATGACTGCTAAAAAACTGAATATAGAATTGTCTGACCGGATCAAAGATTCTGCCGGAATGATCAAAGATCAAATTGAACGCATGACCCAACTGATGGACAATATTTTATTAGTGGGTAGATATGATGCACAGCAGCTGGCCTTTAACTTACACCCAATCAATATATCTCAATTTGTACGCTCTATTATAAAAACTTATTTTCAGAACGAAACAGACGGCAGAACCGTGATTTTGAAAGAGGAAGCTTCGGATCAAAAAGTAGCAGCAGATGAATTGCTGTTTATGCATGTAATCACGAATATTATTTCCAATGCTTTCAAATATTCCAAAGGTTGCCCCAATCCGGAACTTTCAATCAGCTATGAATCCAATAAAGCCATTATACAAATCAGAGATTATGGAATAGGGATTCCGGAAGATGAAATTGAAAAAGTGTTTCACTCATTTTACAGGGCATCCAACACAGTCACCTACCAAGGTTCGGGACTAGGATTGTCTGTAGCCAAACAATTCATGGAATTGCACAATGGCAAGATATTTCTATCCAGCAAACTTGGGGAAGGCACCGAAGTCAGATTGGTATTGCCATTGATTCAATGATCTATTTGGTCAAAATAGATGAGGAATATGCTTTAGGTGGTTTTCCGTATTTCTTCTTGAAACAATGACAGAAATAGGCAACAGAATTAAATCCTGATTGAAAAGAAACCTGCTTTACACTTGTATTTCCCTGACGCAACAATACCTCAGCCTTCATCAGTTTGATTTCGGTAATATATTGTTTGGGGGTCATATTGTATTTAGCCTTTATCATTCTTTCCAGTGTTGACACACTTACCGACATTCTTTTGGCAATAGATGGAATGGTATTTAAATCATCTTCATTCAGTTTTTCAACAATTGCCTCAAATGAGTCTTCAAAGAAATCCTTTGAATCAGAAGCAGATAGATTTTTAGAAGCCAGTAATCTTTTTTGCTTTACCTTTTCTTCGTTCACTTGCAGAATGCCAGTCAGGTTCCTGATTTTAAGCAGCAATTCCTTTGATTTAATAGGCTTCACTAAAAAGTCATTGGCACCAAATTCTAACCCCTGAATAATCTTGTCCTCTCCGGACATACCTGAAACAATAATCACAGGAATCATATGGGTTGAAGGATTGCTTTTTAACAAGCGAAGCAGCGAGAAACCATCGAGGGGATAGGGCAACATCAAATCCAATAAGATAATATCTGGCGTAAACTCCCTTAATATTTCAAGTGCCTCGTTTCCGTCTGCTGCTCCTGCCACTTCATATGTCTCTTGTAAGATTACTTCCAATGACATGCGCAGCATTTTGGTGTCTTCTACTATTAAAACCTTTTTTCTTTCGTTCATACAATCGTTATTATAAATTCAATAAAATTTCTGTTTTTATGCCACAAGGGTTAATGTCCTCAAAAAGAAGCTGACCATTTTGACTATTGATAATTAATAAAGCCAGTGCCAACCCAATTCCCAAACCCTGCTGTTCCAACTTCTTTCGCTTTAGCTGTCCAATAATACCCGACAAGGATCTTAATTCAGCGGCTTTACATGTGTTTCCTTCATCAACAATATCTACATTGATGCCATTTGTTCTGAAAGTGGCATTTATCCTTACCTTTTTTCCTTTCTCAGAAAACTTAAAAGCATTATCCACCAATTCATATAAAGCGATTGAAAACAATTCTGCGCTTAGCACAACTTCTCTATCATCAATTTCTGCGAACACCAAATCCGATTCCCTGTTGTACTCATTAGCAACCTGAAGACAAATATTTCGCACAAGCTTGCCCAGAGCAACATTTCTGCGATCACTTACAGGGGCAATACCAGAAAGCTTAAGATCATAGTAGGTTTTAATCTTACTGAAAGTTTGCTGCAATCTGTTGCTGGAACTTTCCAGATAATTACAGAAATCCTCTATTTCATTATTGGCAAGTTCACTGGCTTTCTGTTTAATCAGATTGGTAAAAGAAAGTATTCCGTGCATCGGGGTCTTGAATTCATGGCCAACCATCAAAATAATTGTCTGTTCAAGACTATTAATCAGCTTTTTTAAGTGTTGCTCCAGTTGATCCTTCCGCTCTAATCTTCTTTCGATAGACTGAAGCAATTCTGCACTTTTGAATGGCTTGAAAATATAATCATCTGCCCCTAAATTCATTCCAGTCCGAAGGTCATTATACTGAGCTTTGGCTGTTAAAAAAATCAGTGGCGTTTCAACCCCCTTCTTACGAAGCTGCTCCAACAAACCAAAACCATCCAACACAGGCATCATTACATCACATAAAATCAAATCCGGTTTTTTCTCCTCTACCTTTTCCAGACCTATCTGACCATTCTCCGCTGTGTCTACAATAAAATCATTGAGCTCGAGAATCGTCTTTAAAGAATCACGGATATCTCTTTCGTCCTCAACAATCAATATTCGCTTACTCATTATTTTTTAATATTTTATTGCTATCAAAAGGAAAACGGATACTAAACATAGTTCCCTTATTCCGCTTACTTCTTACTCGTAAAAACCCACCATGATGGTCTACAAAGAATTTCATGGTCATGATGCCCAGTCCTGTTCCTTCAATTTCACCAACATTACCTCCTCGCACAAAAGGCTCACCTAATCGTTCCAGGTCATCTTCTTCAATACCAATGCCGGCATCAACTACTGTTATAAACCAATACTGTTTGGTAAAACTCACCCGGATAAACGGATCAATTTTGGAATCAGAAGAGTATTTAAAGGCATTACTCAAAAGATTGGAAAGAATATGCCTAAGCATTGTCTTATCAAATTTTACCAATCTGGGCTCTCCCTTTGTTATCACCTGCAGGCATCGGCCATCGGACCAGGGATTATAGGATTCCTCTTTTATTTCATTCAGCATTTGCTGAATATCCAGCAACTCCAGCTGTGGTTTTACTTTACCAGATTCAATTTTGCTGATAAAAAGGAAATCATTCATCAGCTGTGTCATCTTGTCTACCTGTCCAACAATTCTATTGATATACACAGTACCCTTTTCTACCATTTCTGGAGTTAGCTTGCTATACACCATCTCTAAAATTTCCGCACTGGAAAGTATCACAGACAATGGGGTTCTCAATTCATGAGAAACCATCGACATGAAATTGGTTTTCATTTCGCTCAGATTTCTTTCGCGCATAGCCGTTTCCAGCAAATCTTTTTGTGCTTTTAACTGATCGGTAATATCAGTAAAGAATACAGCTACAATTTGTCCACGGTCTTTTACATGATTAAACCGGGTCATGTAGTAACGCAATGTTCTCAACTGACCATTTTTATCTGTTATAACAATCTGCTTTTCAGTTCCCGGGGGTAACTGGTAGCCGCTGAATACCGTAAAAAGCGTTTTCTTGAAGTTCTCCAGACCCGATTCAATTAACTGGAATAAACTATTCTCTCCCAACATGTACTGATCTAATCCGGTAATATTCAACCATTGAGAGTTTACAAAGTTCACCGCACCATTCATATCCAGCGTAATCACTAACTGATCAATATTGTTAAACATTGATCTCAGTTCGTTAAAATGCTCGTGGAGTTTTCTTTCACCTTCTTTTATGGTTGATACATTAATACCATATCCAATAACATATTCCACTTTGCCATGCTGGCTAATTACCGGTGAGAATCTGCGTAGGTTATAAATAATTTTTCCTGAGCCATCAATATTCTGCTCTTCAAATTCAACCGTTGACTTGGTTTCTATACATTGATTAAAAAGCGTCCTTCTGTTATCTGCTCCTGCTGTATCTCTATTTGATTTTTTACAATAATCATAATCGTCCTTTCCAATAATCCATTTTCTCAATTCAGGATTACTTATCGCAAGTTTATTAACAAAAAGATATCGATGAGAAGGATCAAAAATGGCAATATCTGCAGGAATATTGTTCATGAGGTCTTCATAAAAATGTTTCTGAGAGTTGGCCACACTTAATATATTGGTATCCTGTGTTGACTTTTTATACAACCATAAATGACCAATAATTTTATCATCCATTTTATACGGAATATAATCCCTGAGTAAGGTATCTCCGCTTTTAAACTGAATTACTTCATTCAGAACCTGTTCGCCATTAGCATATATGGATTCAATTCTGGAAAGGAACAGGGATGGTTCCATAAAATAGCCTGCCGAATCAACTGCACTGTCCTTGCAATTAGCTCCGATTAATATTTCACTGGGCGCATCAATACCAAAAAGTGTACAGAAAGGCTGATTTACATATTGTATAATATGATCTGAAGACTCAAATAGCACTGCATTAGGCAGGCTATTAAAGATAAAAGAAAGTTCTTCTATTTTCAGATTCATGATTGTCAATTAAGTTGTGATATGCCCAGATTGATGGCATCTATCAACACTTCTTTCCTCACGGGTTTTTCAAAACAATCCAATACATTTCTTCCAATACCTTCTTTCATATAAACAGATAAAAGGTTAGCGGTTATAACAATTATTCTAACTCTGTCTTTAAGTTGATTATCCTGATTTACTAATGCAATCACTTCATTTCCGTCCATATTGGGCATATTCAGGTCTAATAACATGATGACTTTTTGATTGGGATGCTCATATAAATATTTCATAGCATCAGCTCCATCAGATACACTTACAAATTCCATTTCAAGCGATTTTAGCATATGTTTTAAAATCACCCGATTGATATTATCATCATCCGCAATCAATAGCGTATATAAAGAGCCTGTTATCATTATTATGTGGGGGGTAGCGTTAATTCTTACCAGACAACCTGTTGATGAATGCCATTTTGGAATTAACTTTTACTTTTTTATAAATATTCTTAATATGCTCATTTACGGTTGTATAGGATACATTTAAAATAGTAGATATTTCTTTATAGCTGGATCCTGCAACTAATAATTCAGCTACCTGGATTTCTCTTTGTGTTAAACCAAATTCATGAAAACGATCTGTACTGCCATTTGAATTGAATCTGGTTCTAGCAGTCTGAATTAATCCGGTCATGGTTTCCGGATCAAGAACGGTACCACCAGACTTCAGCACTTCTATTTGCTTTTGCATTTCTGCTAATCGAAACGGCTTCAATAAAAATCCATTGGCACCATTCATCATAGCCTGCCATGCAACCAGAGGGTCTTCCATTCCACTAATGACAAGAATTTTTACGCCTGGGTAGTAACTACTAATAATTGAAATAGCATCTAAGCCTAAAATCCCCGGCAATCCAATATCCAATAAAACACAATCAGGAACAATACCCGCATCCTGGCGAATACTGATCCATTTTTCAATTCGGTTACAGGAAAACACCAGAGACATATCCTGCTGCAGCGAGATATAATTCTCCATTGTTTTTCTTAGCTGAACATCGTCTTCTATAATACCGATTAAATACATGCTTGTTCTTTACAATTCTTATAATTATTAGGAAACTGTACTAAAAACTTATACAAAATTAACCAAATAAGGATGCGGGATTTTCCCTTAAACTAGGGATATGCACCCCTTATAAATTTACAAAGAAGCTGTTTCAGAAAAAATGAGATTGGTCATAAAAAAGCGGAGACCATTTTTCAATAGCTCCGCGTATAATCGGGGGATAAAAAGACTATGTTTAGGGCCTGTTGGCAGATTTCTTCGGATTGTTCTTTACCGTAAATTGAGCAGCAGTAAGGCTTTTATCGTTTTCACCGAAGTTTTTTACTATGCTGTTTGTTAACAAAAGAAACACCGTAACCAGATAAGTGAACACAATAGAACTGATAACGGCAGCTGATAATCTGAACTTCTGATGGTGTCTGTTTTTGATTTCTTCGTATACATGTTCCATGTTGTAAATTGACTACAACATGCTTTAAACGAATATCAAATAGAAATCATCCTATGAAAAGAAATCAGCGTTTTTTGGCATCCATCAATGCATCAAATTGTTCAAGTGTTAATTGCTTGGCCAGAATACGTTTGTTTTGGTCTAACAAATAAAAAGTGGGTGTCTTGAAAATATCGTACAACTGTCTGTAGCTGGGTATTCCAGCCTTTTCCTCTGCCTGTCTGTCTTCCTTTGTCTGATAAACATGTGTCCATGCTGCAGAGAGATTTTTCTCTGCAATAAATTTTTTCCAGGAAAGATTTTCATTTTCATAAATATTAACTGAATATACAGCCACTCCGTTCGCTTGCCACTTGGCTTTATACAGTGAATCAAATCTGGGGATTTCTTCCTTGCAATGGCCACAGTTGGGATCCCAGAAAGCAACCAGCGTAAAAGGAGCATTTATGTCATACAAAGGTCTTCTTTTTCCGGTTGTATCTGTCAAATTCAGCACAGGCGCCTGTTGCCCTAATTGATTGGCCATCAGGCTATAAGCCCGCTCCGTTATGGTTTTTCTGGAAGCTGGATTCAATAAGGCTGTATCACCCTTTGCATAAAAATTCTCAAACAAATACACAAATACCTTATCCTGTCCCATGAATTCGGGATTGATATACTTGTTGGTGAACTTGGTTAAGAGGTAGGGATAAATCTCCTTTCCTGTTTTGGCCATAAACAGGATTTCTTTCACTTCCTGGATAATGGAGTCCGGCTCCGGAGACACATAGTATTTAAAGTAATCATCCAGTTTGGGTTCAAAAAAAGGCGTTCTTAGTAAAAGGTCTTCATTAAACAACACATTATCCCAGAAATGCTGCTTAACATATTGGTAAGGATAGGCCGAATCTGGTTTTCCATTTATTACCGGAACTGCAGGAAGTTCGGGTCTTTTCATAACATGGAATAAGGTAGCCAATAATGATTTAGGATATTTCAGATGAATATCCTGCTGATACTGTTTCATTTCCTTTTCTACTGCTGCCAGGGAAGCCCTGATTTTAGGACCATCCTCCTGGTTTGTTGATAGAAGTGCTGTCCTCAACCGCTGAGCCTGTTTTCCCTTTTCATTGGAAAACTTAGCGTACTGCTTAAAAAGATCATTGTCAGGAGATCCGATAATCTGAGCAGATTCTTTGGCTGCAGTATCTCCTTTAATTTGAAATTGCTGTTTGCCATCCATTAAAAACTCAAACTGAATGGTATAATTGGGAGAAACCACAAAATAAATACCCTTGGTTAGTTTTTTGTCACCCTTAAAAACCCCCTTGCTATTCATATCCAAAAGAGCAGAATCAACCAGGGTCATTCCCTTTCCAAAATAACTGCCCAGGTACACTTTGGTGTTTTTCAGTGGGGTAAGGGTGATGGAAATCTCTCTACCTGAACTTGCTGTGCCAGATTTGCCAGCTTGTTTTGCCGGGGCCTTACCCTCTGAAGGAACGGGCGCTTTGCTTTGCTTGCTAACCGGGTTTTTCTGCGCAAAAGACGCCATACCAAACCCAATCCACAAACAACTCATAAACACAATCTTCATGAAACGACTCATACACACGATTTAAAGCTAAAAATACGCAATTTAGGGGGCTAAATAGAAAACGCAACCTACCTTTACAAAGTGAGAAAACAACGAAAAACAGTAGTACTGGAAAAAGTACTCGTAGAAGATTATGCAGCGGAGGGAAAATCGCTTGCCAGAGTAGACGGAAAAGTCATTTTTATTGAGGGGGCAGTACCCGGAGATCTGGTTGATATTCAGTTAACCAAAAGCAAGGCAGACTGGGCCGAAGGATTTACGGTTCATTTTCATAGCTATTCAGCAGACAGGGTTCAACCTTTTTGCAAACATTTTGGCGTATGCGGGGGCTGCCAATGGCAAATGCTCCCTTACGAAAAGCAACTATTGTACAAACAAAAACAGGTTACCGATAACCTCACAAGGATAGCCAAGATTCCATTACCCGCTATTGCACCCATTATTGGGGCAGATATTACCAGGGAATACCGGAACAAGATGGAATACACTTTTGCTACCCGCAAGTATATACCAACAGAAGAGTTTCGCCAGATGAAAGCAGCTGGTATCGATTTTGATCTGGAGCCAGGAGCAGCCGGATTCCATGTTCGCGGTTTTTTTGACAAAGTAGTAGAAATTGATACCTGCCATTTACAAAAAGAGCCTACCAATTATATCAGAAAGGCAGTAGCAGCGTATGTATTAGAAAATAAACTGCCGTTTTATAATATTAAAACCCACCAGGGTTGGATCAGAAACCTGCTGATCAGAAACACAACTACGGGTGAGTTGATGGTCAATATGGTGATTGCCTATGAAGACAAGGAACATCGTATTGCCTTACTGGATCAGCTGCTGTCTCAGTTTCCTGAAATCACTACATTGCTCTATACCATTAATGGCAAAAGAAACGACAGCTTACACGATCAGGAACCAATTGTGTATCATGGCAAGGGGTATATCATGGAAAAGCTGGAAGACTTACAATTTAAAATCAGTCCGAAATCCTTCTTCCAGACCAATACCCAACAAGCAGAAAAATTATATTCAGTAACCCGTGAATTTGCTGAACTGGATGGCAGTCAGCTTGTTTATGATTTATATTGTGGTACAGGTAGTATAGGGTTATTTGTAAGCAAACATGCCAGAAAACTGGTTGGGGTAGAAATGGTAGCCGATGCTATTGAAGATGCAAAAGAAAATGCGGCCATTAACGGAGTAAATCATGCCCGTTTTTTTGCAGGGGATGTAATTGATATTTGCGATGATGCGTTTTTTGCCGAGCATGGCAAAGCCGATGTGGTAATTACGGATCCGCCAAGAGCAGGCATGCATGAAAAGCTGGTAAAAAAACTGCTTGAAATTGCATCGCCAACCGTGGTGTACGTCAGTTGTAATCCCGCAACGCAGGCAAGAGATCTTGCTTTGTTAAGCGAGAAATACGAAGTAACCAGAATACAACCTGTAGATATGTTCCCGCATACCCTTCACATAGAAAATGTTGTACAGCTCAAACTGAAGTAATTATTATGACAGAGTTCAGACCCAGTAGATTTGAAATATTACCGACGATTGTAAAAAACTTACTCATCATCAATGGGCTGTTTTTTCTTGCCCAGAATGTGATTTCAGGTCCTGCGGGCTTCCTGAATATGGAAGATATTTTTGCTCTGCATGGATGGCAAAGCAGTTTATTCAGACCATGGCAACTGGTAACTCATATGTTTTTACATGGAGACTTCGGACATATCTTAGGAAACATGTTTGCACTCTGGATGTTCGGGTCGGTATTAGAAAACCTGTGGGGATCAAAGCGGTTTCTTACTTTTTACCTGATCTGCGGACTGGGAGCGGCTTTTATTCACCTGCTTTTTTTAAGTTATGAATTTGTGCCGCTGATGAAGGACTATGAAGTGCTTTTCAATCTGCATGAGCAAGGGGGATCCTCTTTAAACAATGCCATGATTCGGTTCATTGAACGCTACAATGTGCGTTTCGAAAATCACAGTGAAATCATCAATGGTTTAAGATACAATCCGGATAATGTAATGGCCAGTGCACAGATGTTTGAAGCATTGACCAATTTTTACGAAAAAAATATCAATACAGCTACTTTAGGCGCCAGTGGGGCAGTATTCGGTATCCTGGCAGCCTTTATCTATCTTTTCCCCAACACCTATATCTATATTTATTTTCTGTTTCCTATCAAGGCTAAATGGATTGGTCTTTTATATTTTTCCTACGAATTCTTCTTTGCCCTTAAAAACTCAGCAGGCGACAATGTGGCAAGATGGGCACATATAGGTGGTGCGATTGTAGGATTATTAATTGTAATAACCTGGAACAAAACCCGTAAAAAAACGTTCTATTAATATGTCACTCTTATCTCAGAAAAGCACCAGAAACATATTGTTAGGGCAGGATAATAACGCGCTCGTATTTCTGTTCGCGGTCAATTCCCTTGTTTTTTTATTGATTAATTTCATCAGAATCATCTACTTTTTATCGGATATACCTCTGGAGTTTTTCAATAAGCAGATTCTGGACTGGTTTACCCTATCGCCAGTACCGGAGGTTTTTTTCTCGCGGCCATGGACTCTTTTCACCACCATGTTTACGCATTTGAGTATCTGGCAACTGATTAGCACTTTGTTATGGCTTTGGGCTTTTGGATATATTCTGCAGGACCTGGCTGGTAATAGTAAGTTATTACCCATTTACCTATACGGCGGATTTGTTGGGGCGGTTGTTTTTCTCTTAACCAACAATTTATTTCCTGTATTAGAAAGAAATTTACTGACCACCCCGGCCATGATGGGCGGAGGTGCAGCAGTGATGGCAGTAGCACTGGCTACCACCACACTGGCACCCGATTATCGCTTGTTCCCTATGATTAACGGCGGTATACCTCTTTGGGTGCTAACGCTGGTTTTTGTGGCGATTGATTTTGCTACTTTATCCGGAGGCAATGCCGGTATTGGGGCAGCACATTTATCGGGCGGCGCCATGGGATTTTTCTTTGTGAAGCAGTTGCAAAAAGGAAGAGACTGGAGTGCCTGGATGAATGGGTTGGTAGACTGGTTAGACAACCTTTTTAATCCAGAGAAAAAAAACAACCAACGCAAACAACAGGAAAAACACTTTTACAGAGTGAACAGAAAGCCTTATGAAAAAATAGCCAATGTAACCCAACAAAAACTGGACGCTATTTTAGATAAAATAAACCAGCACGGTTATGCGTTCTTAACTGAAGAGGAAAAAGAATTCCTCAACAGGGCCAGCGACCAAGATTTATAATGCATTCTATTCCCAAAGCAAACAAAACAAGCAAAAAGATTTTCAATGTCAGTGGTGGCTTTATTTTACCACCCTTTATTGTTAGTTGTTTCAGTGGATTCCTACATCCTGAAATATTCCGGGGTGTCACTTTTTTAGCAATTGGATTCCCTTTTTTGCTTGTTGCCGCATTCATTTGGATCTTATTGGCGGTTTGCATTTTTTATCAAAAAAAATGGTGGTTGTTTTTATTGCTGATTCCCGGTCTCATTAATATTAGCTATACCTACCCATTTAGAATTAAGGCTGGCTTTGAAGCCTCAAAAGATACAAACACACTCAGAGTTATGTCATGGAATGTAAACGAGTTTCTTTTCAGCAAACCAGGAAGTAACGCCTGGATTTACGAACAGGATGAAATGCTGGACTTCATTAAAAATTCTAATGCTGATGTACTTTGTTTTCAGGATTATATTATATCTCCCGGGTATGCAGAAAGAGATGTAACCCGCTTCATAAGTGATTCTTTAGGTTATAAGTATTTTATTTTTACAATGGATGGCATAGACTATGGCACTATTATTTTTTCAAAATATCCCATCATCAACAGCGGAAGTAAAAAGTATCCGCAGAAAATTCATCCGGAGAGCCTTGCATTTGCCGACATACAATTTCACGAACAACCCATCCGGATATTTACCACTCACTTCCGTTCAATGTTCCTGCATTATAATAAATTAAGTCCTCAAACGCTGGGTGATTTAAAGTATGTGAAAGAAGACACCGCCCTATTGTTTAACACCAATATTCTGGAGAGGATGGAACATTTTGATCGGGTACATACACAACAGGCTTTCATGGTTAATCAGATTTTAAGTGAAACCAGAATCCCGTATATATTCTGTGCCGATCTGAATGCAGTGCCATCCAGTTATGTTTATCAGCAATTAAGGAAAGAAACCAAAGATGCTTTTTTAGAAGCAGGTGCAGGATTAAAGGGCACTTACAGAAGCGCAAAATCATTATTAAGAATTGATGTAATCCTTACTTCAAAAAATCTAACAACAAAACAGTTTTACAGTCCTTCCCTAAACCTCTCCGATCATTATCCACTCGTGGCAGATATTAGCCTTTCCAATTAAATGTTTTTGTAATTTTATCTTATGGCCAAGGGTTGGATAAGAAGAACAACAAAGAAAATTTTTATTATCAGCAACGCAATTGTTGTTCTGTTTTTTTTAATTGCGTCCCTTTCGCCCTATATCAATCCCAACGATTTCTGGTTGCACGGCGTATTGGCTCTTTCTACTCCTTATTTAATTCTACTCTTAATTTTATCCGCACTTTTCTGGTTAATTACAAGACCAGTCTGGGCCTTGCTGCCGCTTATTGCGCTTTTAATAGGCTGGCAACAGATAGCAGTTGTATTTGCATGGACAGGGAACGCCATTTTTACCAAAAGAAAAGCAGAAAATCATTTCAGGATTGTAAACTGGAATATTCAGAGTTTCAACGGGCTTTCTAAAAATATTCTAGCAAAAAAAATGGTGCGGGAAGAAGTGGCTGCCAGCATTTTAAAAACCTATCCTGATATTATCTGCTTGCAGGAATTCAACAATGCAACAGCTGAAAACAACATTGAGTTGTTCACCAGAACACACCCTTATTATTATTTTTCAAAAGACTATCAACGAAACGATGGCGCATATCAATCGGGTTGTATTATTTTCTCCAAATATCCCATGATAGATACGGGAAGAATAGCTTTCCCATCCGAAGAGAGTCTTATTTATGCCGATTTATTAAAGGGTAGTGATACCATAAGAATATTCAATACCCATTTACAATCTTTTAAGTTTAAAAAGAACGATTACGCAGATATCGAGAAAATAAAGGAACCAGATGAATCCTCCTTCAGTGCCACTTTACGCTTGATGCGAAAAATGAAAGCCGCATATAAGAAACGGGGAGAACAAACAACTATGGTCAGTATAGCCATGGATCGCAGCCCTTATCCAAGCATTATTACCGGAGATTTTAACGATGTCCCTAACTCATATACCTATTTTTCTATCAGAGGGAACAAAAAAGATGCTTTCCTGGAAAGAAGTTTTGGGCTGGGAAGAAGCTTTATATCCATTGCGCCCACTTTACGAATCGACTATATTTTACCTGACCAGCAATTTGAGGTGAAGCAATTTGACATGGTAGACGAGGCTTTAAGCGACCATATCATGTTGGTGGCTGATATTCGTTTAAGAAAATAAAATAACTTTGCGGCATCATGTCGCTAAAATTATACAACTCACTTACCCGTAAAAAAGAAAGTTTTCAGCCCATTAATCCACCCTATGTCGGAATGTATGTTTGTGGGCCAACCGTAAGTGGAGAAAGCCATTTAGGTCATGCAAGACCCTTTATTACATTTGACGTACTCTACAGATACTTACTTTTTCTGGGCTATAAAGTCAGATATGTAAGAAATATAACGGATGCAGGACATTTTGAGGAAGAAGGAAGAGCCGCAGAAGATAAAATCAGCAGCAAAGCTGTGCTGGAAAAGCTGGAGCCAATGGAACTGGTACAGAAATATACCAATATGTACCATTGGGCCATGAATCAGTTCAATAACCTTCCTCCCAGCATTGAGCCAACAGCAACTGGTCATATTGTGGAGCAAATTGAAATGATTAAAAAAATCATTGAAGATGGCTACGCCTATGTGGCAAACGGATCTGTTTATTTTGATGTAGAAAAATACAATACCGACTTTTCTGCTAAGGGTCAGCCTTATGGCATTTTAAGCGGAAGGGTATTGGATGAACAAATTGAAAGTACCAGAGAACTGGATAACCAGGACGAAAAAAGAAATAAATCTGATTTCGCTCTATGGAAAAATGCACCTCCTGAGCATATCATGCGCTGGCAAAGTCCGTGGGGAGAAGGATTTCCGGGCTGGCATATTGAATGTTCGGCTATGAGCACCAAGTATCTCGGAAAGGAGTTTGATATACATGGCGGAGGTATGGACCTTCAGTTCCCTCATCATGAATGTGAAATTGCACAGAGTACCGTATGCAACCATCAGATGCCAGCCAAGTATTGGTTGCACAACAATATGATTACCATCAATGGTAAAAAGATGGGTAAGAGTTACAACAATGTAATCAAGCTCAGCGAACTGTTTAGCGGAACACATCCGATACTGGAGCAGGCTTACGCCCCATCAACGGTAAGATTCTTTATTCTGCAGTCTCAATACAGAAGCACATTAGATTTTAGTAACGAGGCTTTACAAGCCAGCGAAAAGGCTCTGAGAAGATTAATGGATGCTTACGAATGGCTCATGAACTTTAACAGCTATTCGGCTGAACAAGCTTCAGACAAGGCACTGGATGAAAAAGTAATTAAGTTGGTGAATGAATTCAACGAATTCATGAACGACGATATCAATACAGCCAAAGTGATTGCCAATATGTTTGAACTGGTGCCTGTCATCAATTCCATTAAGGACAAGCATATTGCAGAAAATGCTTTAAGCAGGAGCACTTTTGATTTATTAAAGAAACAAATGCAGGCATTCATCATTGATATTTTTGGATTGCAAACCAGCAAAGCCGATAACAATGATAAACTGGATGGAGTTCTGCAACTACTGATTAATATCCGCAAAGAAGCAAAACAAAGAAAAGACTTTGTTACTTCAGACAAAATCAGAAATGAACTAGCACAATTAGGTGTTCAGTTAAAAGATGAAAAAGACGGAGGCATGAGTTATACCATCCAGTAGGTTATTCCCCTGGATGGTATTCCTTTTCCTTATTGTTCATTACATCTGTCTTATAAAAGAAAACATCCTTGAACTTCCCGTAAACAAACCCTTCAGCCTGATCTTTAAAATGAGGAGATAAAGGATTGTTGCTATGTCCGCCCGTTACAATTGTTTTTGCTTTTACTCTCTCTCCAAACTCAACAGAGGCTATAAAACTATTACCAGAAAAGCCATAACGGCCTTTGGAACTGTACATGGACCTGCTTTCAAAAGCAGGCAATGATCCCCAACGGGAAGAACTGATAGGAACAGCCAAACTGGGTTTGTTATCGTCATAAACCTCAGCAAACTTGCCAGTAAGTCTCTGGTAACGGTTAATAGCACCCCAGCGAACCTCCCATCGTCCATATTTACCTGTTAATTCATTCAACACATCTCTCAATTTTTCAAGCATGATTTTTCCACTGATTCCGTTAGCAATGGCATTCAACCTGCCAATCATCTCTGTGCCTTCTTCTCTGGTTTTAGCACCTGGCCACAGGGCATTGACTTTCGTTGCCCAATCAATCGCAATGGTTGTAGCAACTGAACTGGTATCAGATTCTTTGTTCCATTTTCTTAAAATTTCAATAGCCGGTTTAATGGTAATTTTCAGGGAATCGGTATTGGGTGTAGCATCAAATGCTTTAAACAAGGGAGGTAGCAAAATATCAAAAGCAGCAAGATATCTGTTGTATCCAATTTCAATTAAGCCATCCAAGGTAATGCTGTCTTTTTTATTCAGCAATCGCATGGCGTTAAGACCTCTTGCATTTTGACCATCCGGTGCCATGTAATAAGGATAGTTGTTTTTATTAGGGCTGCTTTCACCAGCAAGCGTAAACGGCGTTGCATTACAATTTTGCATCCAGCCACTCTCCGGATTAATCAGATGCACCGTTTCTTCTAGGGGATGAGCACCCTGCCATTCAGTTGCAGAAGTTGTGCCGTCTACCGGTAAGGTATAATCGTACCCCGGGTTTCTTTTGGGAACAAAATTTCCATGCCAGTAGGCAATATTGCCTTTGTTATCGGCATACACGGTATTGTTGGTGGTATTAGACAGGCCACGCATGGCTTCGGTATACTCTTCAAGGTTCTGTGCTTTTGTGGTTTTCCAGCTTTGAATCAATGCCTTTAAAGAACGATTATATTCTTTTAATGATAACCATTTATCATTTCTCTTTGCCACAATTGGTCCATGATGTGTGTAGTAGGTTGTAAAGGTTTTAGCCAGTCTCTCACCATTCACGGTATAATAAATGGTGATGGGCTTTGATTTTACAGGCAATAATTTTTTATCATACTCATACATCCATCCCTTGGCCGTCTTACTTATTTTTTCTTCATACAAATCAGCTACATCCGTATAGCCAGAAGTATGCATCCAGCCAAGATTTTCATTGAAGCCCTGATAAATAAAAAACTGACCCCAGGTAGCTGCTCCATAAGCATTCAAACCTTCTTCACTAACCATTTGCGCTTCTGATCTGAAATAAAAAGGGACATGCGGATTAATATACAACATGGCATTACCAGTTGCAGACCGCTTTGGCGCAATGGCAAAACCATTGGATCCTCTTTCTTCTATTTCTTTGATATTATTAAAAGCAATGGCACTTGTTTCCGGGCCATTCTCATAAAACTGTTTTATTTCTTCAATTGAAGCACCGCCTGTGCTGGTTGCAGAAACACTTCCATCAGTATACATCAAGTGAAACCAGGGTTCAAATTTTTGCAAAACAACAGGCCTTACTTCAGGGTGCTTGTATAAAAAATAATTGATTGCATCGGCATGAGCATTCAATAGCTTTTTTAACCATACCGGACTCTGTAGATAATCTTTTTTTGCGTCATTGCTATCTGCAATTAAACGCATCAGTAAGTCATTATAAATTAACTTCTCTCCTTCCATTTCAGCTCTTCTTCCAAGCATTTCAAGGTAGTTGCGTTCAATGCGTTCAAAATTTTCCTCGCATTGTGTATACATTAATCCAAAGACTGCATCAGCATCTGTTTTTCCATAAACATGGGGAACACCATATTTATCCCTCACAATGGTTACCTGTTTCGCCTGAGACTCCCACCTTTTAATGTCGGAAGGCGCAGGCCATTGTGCACTGGCAACAATGCCAATGATCAAACTCAGAAACAATGCTATCTTTTTCATACAATTAAAATTCATTTATCAATAAGCAAAGCTTATTATTGAAACTGCTTTCATTACTTATACAGAACAGAGTCGCTTACTTATAGCCCCACTGTTTCATTACTTTTAAATCTTCCCTGATACAATCGATAGGAGGAATACCCTGATAAGATTCCTGTTCAATAATAAAATGAATGGTTCCGCCATTCTTTAATCCTTCGTCAATAATTTCCTTTACTTTCTGTACCCCTTTGCCCAGAATGGTACTTTCATATCCATTCCCATTCGCTCTCTTAATTTCATCCTTAACATGCATGGATACAAATCTGCCTGGATATTTTTTTACAATGGCCAGTGCATCTGCGCCGGTTCCGTATAAGTTACCCATATCAAACTGCTGTGTTACCATAGAAGGATCGGTATTATTCAACATCACTTCGTACATGGTTTCTTCACCCATCATTTGGGTAAATTCAAAATCATGATTATGGTAGCCAAAGCGCATTCCGGATTTTTTGCACAACTCACCGCATTTATTAAATACTTCCATAAAGCGAAGTAGGTCGTCCTTTGACTTTCTTAATCCCGATTCCAGCGAAGGACTGATCACCAGCTCCTGGCCGGCAATAGCTGCATCTTCAATGGTGTATTTCCAGCTATCAGTAAAATCCTTTTTGGCAGCATCCCAGTGACTCGCGCCCATAACAGTATGGCCGGAGGGCATTTTCATTCCTAAATCGTCCAGTACTTTTTTAAACTCAGCCGCGGAATATCCGTAGAATTTTCTGTTCACATAATTGGCATGTTCTACATTTTTATATCCCATTTCTGCAACAGCCTTTAGGGTGCCCAGCGGATCTTTACGCATATCTTCTCTTACAGAATACAGCTGCACGCCTGTAATAAACTTCTTTTTGGCAGCTGCTGAGGCCCATGAAGGCAAAGTAATGGTAGCCAAAGCGGCTAAAGTTCCCTGTTGTAAAAATTTACGGCGGTTCACTGGCATAATCATCGTTTTTTTGTGATAACCAAAGTACGCAAATTTTGTATGAAAGCAGCAACTGTGCACGAAATCAAACAAGCCTTAATGGGGAACACAGCCAAGGAATTAGCAGAACTCTGTTTACGCCTTGCAAAATTTAAAAAGGAAAATAAAGAGTTGCTTACTTATTTACTATTCGAAGCCAATGACGAGGAAGGGTACATTAAGGAAGTAAACCAGGAAATCAGTGCAGAGATGGATCAGATTGATCCAGGTCAGAACTTGTATTTTGCCAAAAAATCCATCAGAAAAATTCTGAGAATAGCCAATAAACATATTCGATACATGGGTTCAAAACAGGCTGAAGTGGCCATTCTGCTTCATTTCTGTCAATGTTTAAAGCAATCGGGTATTCCATTTATGAAGAGCACAGCGTTGAATAACCTGTACAACCAGCAAGGTAAAAAAATAGAAAAAGCAATCAGCACACTTCATGAAGATCTTCAATACGATTACAGAAGAATGATGGAAGATGCGCTCTGATAAGCTAAAGAAGCTTAGTGCTATTGCTCCTGATCAAAATATAATTTGTAATAATGCTTACCTGTTCTTTCATCGTAGCCTTTTTCTATCAGGTCTCTTCTGCCATGAACGTAAACATGAAAATTCTTGTCGAGCTTTAAAATGCTTTTGAAATGACGTTGCTGTTTCTGAATAGCAGCCGGATTAATGGCAAACTCATCTTCAATATTCACTTGCTTGGCCACTTCATATTGTTGCTTGTATTGCGTAAAACTTTCAATCACTTCAGGATGATATAAAACTTCTTTGCTAAACTCCTCCAACTGAAACTGATCATGGGTTTTAAAATAATCCATGCTTCGCTGGAGCATGTCTATCTGATCGGTTTTACTGGTTTCAAAATTTTCAGTGAGTTCATTGCTGATAAACAGTTTACACATACCCAGCGCCTCATTGGTATTATGATAACTATTTATAATAGGAGATGCCTGTAAAAAAATGGATTTCCAAAAAGCACCATCAGCTTGTTTGGCACTGGATTGTTCATGAATCAAAACAATAAAACCCTGATCGGCTACTTTTTGTAAAATCAGGGCTCCTTTTTCTGCTTTTTTTAAATCAATACCTTCTTCAATAGACAATTGAACTGAACCAGGCTTGGTTTTTACCTTAAGAAATTGGTCTTTAATGGTGGTATGGAAAAGGCCAATAGCACGATATTCCGAGCCATCAAAATAAATATTATCGAAGTCTGCCATATAAAACTCACCCGACTTTGCATGCACAGACTGAGATTTCATATGAAAGTGTTCGGCAAGGGTTTTGCTTCCGGACTCCAATGAAACCTCTTTACTAAAGAGCTGATTTATAATAGTATACACCAGATTATCCTGCGTTTGCAGTCTGTATTGTTCTGCTTCATTAAAGGGCTTAAGAAAAAAATGGGTCAGGGTTTGTTGCCAAAATTCATCGGGAATGCTATGAGGTGTTTCCGAAAGAATCAGTTGTCCACCCTGTGCTGCATTACCTGCCTGATGGACCATTAATTGCTGTATGGTTACGCTGGAAGTATCATTCATATACCTGCGAATATAAAAGATATGACGACTTTTTAAAACCAAATTCGGAAATGGCGAATAAATTTCAGACCTTTGTTTTATTCTTAACTTATAACACAGCTACATGTACGCCCAAATCTGGATCAAGTACCTACCCATTATTCGTATTCTATTGAAAAGAACCAAACAAGATAATCAGGTTTTAGACTTGAATAGAATTGATTTTGAAAGACTGGGAACTGGCAGAAAAGCGGGTTACAAATTCACCATAGAATTTAAGAATGGCAAAGTAGCTAATTTAATCAGCAGCTCTGCACTGGCATCCGATTTAGCCACCGTAATGCTGGAAGATGCGAATACAAAACAAATATTAGAGGGCGGTTTCTATACAGTATCCCTTAATACCAAGTTTCAATTATTAATAAAAGCTGTGGCTGCAGCCGAAGCTACAACCACAGAAGCCTAATTTACTGGAAAGTCCTTCTCAATGGATTTACAAATTAAAGACCAGTTATTTATTATTGGAGGCGCAAGCTCCGGTTTTGGTAAAGCTATTACACAAGCACTTGTAAATGAAAATGCTAGAGTAATTGCCATTGCCAGGGGCGAAGAAAAACTTGCAGAATTACAATCTTACAAACCCAATCTAATAGAAATAATAGTAGGCGATTTAGCGGAAGAAGCTACGTTGAATAAACTGCTAAAAATTATTAATGGCAGACAAATTCATGGGATGGTAGTAAACGCGGGAGGTCCACCTGCAAAAATGGTTTTAGAAACTAAACTATCAGATTGGGATGATGCCTACAAACTATTATTGAGGTGGAAAGTGGCTTTAACACAAGCGATAGTACCTAAAATGATGGATGCTGGATATGGCAGAATATTATACATAGAAAGTATTTCTGTAAAGCAGCCAGTAGAAAACCTGGTATTGAGCACATCCCTAAGATTAGCAGTAGTTGGAATGGTTAAAACTTTATCACAGGAAATTTCGAGATCCGGAGTAACGCTTAACATATTAGGACCAGGATCACATGATACTGCTGCAATTAATCGCCTGTATATTAAAAAGGCTGAACAGACCGGATTAAGTTTTGAGGAAGCAAGGGAAATGGGAATCAATCAGATTCCGGTAGGCAGATTGGGGAATGCCAATGATTTTGCCAGTTTAGCAATCTGGCTGTTGAGCCCATTAAGCAAATTCATAACAGGTCAAACAATCACAGTAGATGGCGGTGCAGTGAAAGGTATTATGGGTTAGTTCTTTATTTAAGGAGCAGTTAAGAACTTAAATGAATATTTTTCTTCTTCACAAAGCGGCTGAAGTTTTCAGGACCAATCTTCTGGCCTCCTATCCCGCTCCAGTTAAAGCTTACACTATCACCATAATGAAGAATGGCACTCAAAGCGGCTTCATTAATACTAACAGAACCGGCATTGATTCTTTGAGCAACAGCAAGTGCTTCTTCATCAGATCCTGCAAAAACAGCTGCACCCAAAGCGTATTCAGAAGCATTTACCATTTCAATTAATTCATCTGTCTGATCAAAAGGAATGACCGGCATAATTGGTCCAAATGTCTCTTCACGCATCACCAACATATTCTGTGTAACATTTGCCAGAACCGTTGGTCTGCAATAATAACCTCCGTTAATTTCTTCGCATTTTTTACTTCCGGTTACTAGGGTGGCTCCCAGAGAAAATGCATCTTCCAGATGCGAATTAATGGTTAATACCTGCTTTTCATATATGATTGGACCTATTTCACCCTTTACCATCTGATCATCTACAAATTGTAGTTCGTTGGCCTTGGCAGCCAGTAAATCTACCAAAGCGTCGTACACTAATGAATGAACATAAATGCGTTCAAAACTTAAACAGTTTTGACCCGCATTGGTTGTACTCCCTTTTACAATAGCAGAAGCTGCCATCTCCAGATTCGCTGAGGACAAAACAACAGCAGGATCTTTTGCACCCAGTTCAAATAAAACGGGAATCATTTTTTTGCTTGCCGCATGCAATACTTTTTTTGCAGAACCTACAGACCCCGTGAAACAAATTAAATCTGCCTTATCTGCCAACAAAGCGCCGGTTTCAGCAGTACCAGCTGTAATACACAGTACATCGTGCAGGCCAGCTGCTCGTTGAATCGTTTGTTCAAGAATAGCTACAAACCTGGGAGTAACTTCACTGGGTTTCACCAGCACAGCAGCGCCTGATAACAAGGCAGGCAGTGTATCCATCATAGATAAGGCAAGAGGAAAATTCCAGGGACTCAGTACGGTAGTGATTGGATAAGGTATCCATTCGCTGTGCTGCTCATAAAATTTTTTGGCTACAATACACCATTTATCTATTGAATCAATTACCCAGTCTACTTCGGCAGTTGTTTCCCAGGTTCTTCCTGTATCGGCAGCCAATGCACCGGTTAACTCTTCTTTCATGGAAATCAATACCCGTTTCCATTCCTGAATAACGGCTATTCTGTTGGCAACACCAGAACGGTACCAGGCAATCTGATTGGCAGAAAACTTTCTCGCTGTCTCACGAATTTTTTCAGGACTGCATTCCTGAAATTCATAATCGTATACTCCAGTTCTGGGATTTCTTACTCGCATATTCGCATATAAAGTTATGCTTTGCGAACGTATTTTGTAAGAATAACAATCATTTGACCTTCAATCTTTCCTTCAATTTGTTCCGTATTATCGGGAACCAGACGAATATTTTTAACCACCGTTCCCATTTTTGCATTGAGGCTGGTACCTTTTACATCGAGCGATTTGGTTAGTACCACGCTATCTCCGGCAAATAGCTGCTGCCCATTGCAGTCAACATGTAAATCAACTGAACTGTCGTTATCATGATCGCCTGTTGCTTTTGCCCAGGCAAGTGTTTCATCGTCCAGGTAAATCATATCAAGCAATTCAGCAGCCCAGGCTTCTTCTCTTAATCTATTTAACATTCTCCAGGAAACAACCTGTATGCCTGGAACTTCACTCCACATAGCAGTACTCAGGCAATTCCAATGGGCATGATCCAATGATTCTTTTTTATCAATTTGCTGCAAACATTTCTGACAAATCATGATACAGTTGTTCTCCGTGGTTCTGTCTACAGGAGGAACTTCGTATAGAGACAAGGGGGCTTCCACCGCACATAGTTCACATTTGTTCTGGCTTCTTTCGAGAATGTTTTGCGCTACTTTCATAAAAAAGGTATTGTTTAAAGCGCCGAAGGTAGGGTTTTTGATACGCAAGTTTCATGATATTCATCATGTACTAGCGGATGAGTAATTTGTGAAATTTCTCAATCTCGGTTTTCTCCAAAGGAGACATCACTTCATTCCGATTGTATTTTTCAAAGAGAAACACTACTCTTTTATGTGCAGGATATTTCTGAAGAATGGCTTCCATTTTATCACCCAGTGCTTCGTCTTTCTCAAACAGGGGTTTACCGGCAGTTGCCGGATCCTTTGCTCTGGTATGCATTTTATGGATGGTGGCTTCCAGGGTAGCCAGCCAGTTGGCAGGCATATCCGGCACTTTACTGGCTTTCGCCAAAAGGCCTTCCAGTTGTTTTTTACTCAGGCTGCCTCTTTCTTCGTACTGGTGCATTAAGCTCATCACAAACAATGCATCTGGATTGTACTTATAACAGGCTTCAAGCACTTTATCAATGATATCTAATTTACTCTTTGACACTTTTCAAATATACAAATGAGTTATCTTACTGTATTAAATTCAGTCACATGCACAAACTCCTTTTAGGACTGCTTCTGATTTCAGGCGCAGACTACGCACTTGCACAAAACAGCAAGGAAGTCTCCACAGAAAACGTTAACCAATATTTTAAACCCGTAAAATGGAGAAGTATCGGACCTTTCAGAGGTGGCAGATCCAATACTGGTACCGGCGTTAAAGGAGATATTCACACTTACTACATGGGCACTACCGGCGGCGGTGTCTGGAAAACAACTGACCGTGGAATTACCTGGAACAATATATCGGACGGGCAATTCAAAACAGGCTCTGTGGGCGCAATTGCTGTATCAGAAAGCAACACCAATATAGTTTATGTTGGCATGGGAGAACATGCGGTAAGAGGAGTAATGACTCATCACGGAGACGGGATGTATAAAAGTACAGATGCGGGAAAGACCTGGAAAAAAATCGGATTGGAACTTACACAACATATTGCACGTGTCATTATTGATCCGAATAACCCTGATATCGTTTATGTAGCAGCGCAGGGAGCACTATACAGTAGTTCTACCGAAAGAGGCGTTTACAAAACAACGGATGGAGGCATTAGCTGGAAAAAGGTTTTATACATCAATGAAAAAACAGGTGCTGCCGAATTATCCATGGATGCCAAAAACCCCAATATTTTATATGCAGCAATGTGGGAGCATGGAAGATTGCCTTGGAAAGTAATTAGTGGTGGACCCGGAAGCGGATTATACAAATCAACTGATGGAGGAAATAGCTGGGACAAATTAACGGGCGGTCTTCCCAAGGAAATGGGTAAGATGGCGATTGCCGTAAGCCCTGCCAATTCAGAAAAAGTATATGCCTTAATTGAAAGTGATTTCGAAAAAAATGCAGGCGGGCTATATGTTTCGAACAATGCAGGAAAAAGTTTTACTCAGGTATCTGCAGAACATAAAATCATTCAGCGTGCCTGGTATTATATTGAGGTATTCCCGGATCCAAACAATGAAAACACGGTGTATGTATTAAGTGCACCAGCACTTAAATCGATTGATGGTGGCAAGACCTGGGAAAATATTCAGGGCATGCACGGAGACTATCACAATTTGTGGATCAACCCTGCAGATTCAAAAAATTTAGTGATGGCAGATGATGGTGGGGTAACCATTAGTTTCAATGGCGGACAAAGCTGGAGCAGCCAGAGCAATATGCCCACTGCGCAGATTTACAGAATTAATGTAGACAATTTATTTCCCTACAATATTTATGGTGGGCAGCAAGACAATACTTCTGTAAAAATTGCCAGCAGAACTTTTTCCGGTGGGATTACAAACACCGACTGGTCCGCATCCGCCGGAGGGGAAAGTGCGTTTTTAGCTTTTGATCCCAACAATCCAAGATATGTACTGGGTGGCTCTTACCAGGGAACCATAGAAGTGCTCGACACAAAGAACAATGCCAGCACCAATATTATGGCAGCCCCCATTCAGTATTTAGCAATGGACGCCAAAGACATGAAATACAGATACAACTGGAATGCGCCTATTATTCATAGCAAGCATGAGCCTGGAACCTATTATCATGCAGCACATGTATTATTAAGAACCAGGGATATGGGAAAAACCTGGGATGAAGTATCGCCGGATTTAACCAGAAATGAAAAAGAAAAACAAGTAAAACCAGGTGTGCCATTTACCAATGAATCGGTAGGAGCAGAAAACTATGGAACCATTAGTTATGTTATGGAATCTCCTTTAGAAAAAGGGATAATGTATACCGGAAGCGATGACGGTTTGGTTCATGTTACAAGGGATGGAGGAGCTAGCTGGAAAAACATTACGCCT
Source organism: Sediminibacterium sp. C3 (assembly GCF_000508085.1). Taxonomy (GTDB): domain Bacteria; phylum Bacteroidota; class Bacteroidia; order Chitinophagales; family Chitinophagaceae; genus Sediminibacterium. Next base: position 431,127 of record NZ_KI669560.1, read on the forward strand.
GCTGGTTTATCGGAGTGTTTAATCAACTCAATAGAAGTATCTCCTTTTGATAAAGCAACGGTTTATATTGCTACCACCCGTTATAAATTCAATGACCATACACCCGGATTGTATAAGAGTACAGACTATGGAAAAACCTGGACCAATATCAGCAATGGAATTCCGGCAGGTTCTTTTACACGGGTAGTGCGTGAAGACGATAAAAGAAAAGATCTGTTGTATGCTGGCACAGAAAACGGTGTGTATATTTCTTACAATGGAGGAAAAAGCTGGTCATCCTTTCAATTGAATTTACCTAATACTCCCATCACCGATTTAAGGGTACATCAGGACAATTTAATTGCGGCAACTTCAGGAAGATCATTCTGGATCCTGGACGACTTAACATTGATTCGCCAATTCAAAGCACCTTTCAATAGTTTGTCATTTTATCAGCCTGCTCCGGCAATTTTAGCAACGGGTAGTTCTGAACTGGATGGAAATAATCCTGACTTCGATGGAACACATCCTACCAGAGGCGTGAATCCTGCAACAGGGATTGTATTGTATTATGAACTGCCGGAATTAAAGGAAAATGCTGAAGTAAAAATGAGCATCAAAGATGCTGCTGGTAGAATCATCAGAACCTTTAGTTCAAAAGCAGATCCCACTTACAAGCGATACGATGGTGCTCCGCCAAGAGATCCACAACTGCCTACACAAAAAGGATTGAATCGTTTTGTATGGAATTTAAGACATGCCACTTTACCAGGCATTCCAAATACTTATATTGAGAGCAGTTTCCGCGGACATAAAGCTATTCCCGGCAACTACACCATAACACTGGAAGCAGAAGGAAAATCTGTAACTACCACAGCAACCATTTTACCTAACCCTAATTATCCTACCACTGCTGAAAATTATCAGGAATTCGATGCGTTCATGAGTGGCATGGAAGCCAATGTAAAAGAAATGCATAACCTGGTAAACGAGTTATACAATAAAAAACAGCAGTTAGACCTGATTATTAAAAGCCTGCCGAAAGGTGATTTAAAATTAAAGGCTGAAGCCTTATCACAAAAAATGAAAACATGGGACGAAGAAATGATTCAGCGTAAGTCAACCGCTTATGATGATGCTGAAAATTTCCTGAATAAGTTTACCGCTTACTATATGTTTTTAATGAATCATGCCGAAAGCGATATACCCAGTATCAATAAGCCTTCGAAAGATTTATTACAACAATACACAACTCAATGGAGCTCTTTAAAAGCAAGAGGAGAAACTATTAACAACGAAGAGATTCCAGCGCTGAACCAGCTCTTGTTTAAAGAGGGTATTGGCGCCATTCGCAGAAATTAATATAGGATCCCATAACTGACCAATATATTTGTAGAACTAAATCATTCACATGAAAAAGTTCCTACAATATATTGGTTATTTTTTGGGCGCTGTTCTCGGATTATTGTTATTGCTATTTGTCATTTACTTTCAATCCGATAAAACCCTTGAGGATTTAAAGCCGCTGTATGTAAATAAAGAGTCTGAGTTCATGCCATTGATGGGCATGAATGTGCATTACAGAGACCAGGGCAATCCGAATGATTCCATTCCATTGGTGCTCATTCATGGAACCAGTTCTTCGCTTCACACTTTTGAAGCCATGCGCAAATACATTCATCCTAACAGAAGAATCATTACCCTTGATATGCCTGCTTTTGGATTAACAGGCCCTAACGCAACCAATGAGTATAGTTTTACCTATTATAGCCAGTTTCTTGACTCATTTTTAACCAAACTAAATGTGCCGGTTTGTGATATAGGTGGTAACTCCTTAGGCGGCGGTATTGCCTGGCAGTTTGCCACTTATTATCCGGATAAAGTAAGAAAACTAATTTTAATAGACGCAACCGGTTACCCCGTTTTGAACGTAAAGGGATCGCTGGGTTTTAAAATTGCCTCAACACCTGTAATCAATAATATAATGTTATTCATTACGCCCAAGGCATTGGTGGAAGCCAGTTTAAAAGGAATTTATCAGGACCCGGGCATTATTAATGATGAACAAATTACCCGTTTTCATGATATGGCCATTGCCAAAGGTAACCGGAAAGCACTTTTAGCCATATTCAAGAAGGGACTAGAACAGGAGCCCGATAAAATTAAAAGCATCCGGAAACCCACTTTAATTATCTGGGGAGATAAGGATGGATTGATACCGGTACAGAATGCCAGTCTGTTTAATAAGGACATAACCGGTAGCAAGCTGGCTATACTAAAGAATATAGGGCATGTTCCCATGGAGGAGGCACCGGAAGCCACTGCAAAACTGATCAATGAATTTTAAAAACGGGGAAAATGAAGGGTTGGGGGCAAAATAAATCGGGGACAAACACACCCCCCGATATGAATGTACCCCGACTTTTGAACTAAATTCTTATGCAATATGCTCAAAAATTTATAAATACGTATACCTATTAATAGGTAATTATTAAAAAAGCCTGAAAATCACTCAAAATCCTCCAGAATTTCTTCGAATGTGCTGGTATTACTTACTACTTCTTTAATTACAAGATCCAGTTTTTCGGCGGCTACGTGTATCTGGATAAGCAGCTTATCTCTTTCGTCTGACGATACAAGTTCGCCCTTGATAATTTTGCTAAGGCCTAAAATATCAGACAAGGGTCCGCGCACCAGATGGGATTGTGCCCAGGCAATTTCCTTGAGTTTTCTGTTCTGTTCCTGTAAATTTTGGAGGGTAGCCACACGGGTGGTAATGTCTTAAACCACTCCAATGAATTTGTAAATTCTTCCTAGATTATCCTCATAGGATATCCCATTTACAATAACATGTTTAAGTTTACCGTGCGGAGATTTAATTTTTACCTGAATAGGACTGGATTCTCCGGCAATGGCAGAAACCTTGTCCATCCACTTTTGGTAAACTGTCCGATCTTCCACTATTACCAGCTCAGTAAAAAAGTCTTTGTGGGCCAGAATTTCGTTGGGTGACAAATCTAGTATGCGGAACATTTCGTCGCTCCACATTGCGTGTCCATCCGGTAATTGAACTTCAATACTGCCTACATGCGCAATACCTTATGCCTTTGAAAGCATTTCCTGACTCGTTAACGCTTTATCAACTGCTGCTTTGTCAACAGTTCTATCATGAAAATAGGCTGCGGTAAAAAGATATGGACCAACCCTAAAAGGAGCACCTTCGGAAATTCTTACGGGCTTTTTTAACCCTTTACTTGTAATGATATCCGTCTCTACAAAATGATACTCTTTGTTTTTTACAAACTCCTCAAACTTGGCCTGAACGTAGGCAAGCGCTTCGGGTGGATGTAATTTTGTTTGGTGCAATCCGATCATTTCAGACTTGCTATATCCGAATAACTTACAGGCTTTATCGTTTACATCTACCAAATTACCAGACTTTGCATCAGCAATTAGAATCGCATCCTCTTCACCATCAAATAAGGCAGCATACCGCAGGTCAATCATCCGGTTTTCTTCTTCCTGTTCTTTTAACTTAGTAATATCATTTGTAAATAAGGTAAGCCTTAAATTTTTTCCATGCTGATCAATAATGGGGCTATACTTATTTTCATAATAATGTTTCTTTCCGTCTTGAAGTACAATAGAATTATTGGTTACAAAACTCTCTCCATTCAATGCACGTTCATAGTTTTTTCTGGCGAATCCTTTTAACTCTTCTGGCAATACTTCAAACACATCCATCCCAATTGCAACTTCCTTTTTTAATGCTTTTCGGGCAAAAGAAATATATTCATCAGAAAAACCCAGAAAACTAAAATGTTTATCAATAGCAACAATGAACAATTCCTTAGGGCTATTCAAAACTGCTTTCAAAAAAGCATTGTCTTAAATTACCTGTCGTTTGATCTTTTCAAATTCCTTCTGCATAATGGTAAAATTATCCGAAATCTCCTGGGCTCCGGTAATGTCTAAATGAGAGCCAATAATCATTCCGGTTAGTTCATCCTGATCGTCCCTCACCGCCCTGGCCCTGCTTAAAATAACTACCCAATGACCATCTGTATGCAACATTCTGAATGTTGGGTGTAATCAATGGTTGGGTTCAAAATAAAATCAGCAAAATAGCTTTTGGCTTTCGACAAGTCATCCGGATGTAACCAGTTTTCCCAAACTTCTTTAATAGAATACTTATCCCAGTCGTATTTGGTTGCATCCTATCTGCCCAACATACTGAAATAAGATTTATTACAGTAAAGCTCCTGGGTAAGTACATCATACTCCCAGCCACCCAGCTGAGCTACATTCAACAGGGTTTCGTATTTACTTTGGTATATTTCTCTTTGTTGTTGCACAAATAATGATTTCCCCTTAAAAGTATCAAATGCTAAGCTAGAATTGTAAAGATTAAATAACTATTTATAATAATATAAAATAAACGTCAAGCATTGTTATTTATTCTTTATTCTGCAGATGAAAATCCTGCTTAAATTGAAGTTAGAAATTAAGAATATGAAAAACTGGTTACTTACCTGCCTATTTACGGTGGGCGCATGCACATTGAATGCACAAAGCCTACAACCTACTGAACAAAAATTGATAGAAAGAATTGAAGCTAATTATCCCTGGATGATGGAGCTATTGAAAAATTCAGTCAATATCAATAGCGGAACTTTTAATGTAGCGGGTGTAAAAGCTGTGGGCGACTTATATGCTGCTGAACTGGCCAAACTGGGTTTTACCATTGAGTGGATTCAACTGCCCGATTCTTTAAAAAGAGCTGGTCACCTGGTTGCAACCAGAAAAGGAAAGAAAGGAAAAAAAATCATGTTATTGGGTCATCTGGATACCGTATTTGAACCCGATATGCCCGCCAATCCCTTTACTGTTTTGAATGACAGCACCATCACCGGACAAGGTATCAACGATATGAAGGGCGGCGATGTCATCATCATTGCAGCTATGAAAGCTATGCACGAACTGAATCTGCTGGATGATGCAAACATTACGATATATATGACAGGTGATGAAGAAAATGCCGGAGAACCCAGAAGCATCAGCAGGGGCGATTTTATTGAAAGAGCCAAACAGCACGATATAGTACTGGCATTTGAAGGAGCAGCCGGATTAAATACAATTGCCACAGCAAGAAGAGGATCCAGTGGATGGGAACTGGAAGTAGAAGGTAAACAGGGGCATTCATCCGGCGTATTCGGGGCTGCAGGCTATGGCGCTATTTATGAAGCTGCCAGAATAGTCAACAGTTTCAGAGAAACTTTAAGCAAGGAAAAATACCTCACATTTAATCCGGGTATTTTTATTGGGGGATCAGAAGTGACTGCCAGTTTTGAGCAGCAGAAAGGCGAAGCTTCCGGTAAAACCAATATTATATCACCCAAAACCATTGTGAATGGCGACCTGCGTTTCTTAACAGAAGAACAAAAAGTTAACGCACGCAAGACCATGCAGAACATTGTAAATAATAGCCTTCCAGGAACAAAAGCAACCATACGTTTTCAGGATGGCATCCCATCAATGGCACCAACCAAAGGCAATGAAGCACTGGCGAATATCTTAAGCAAAACAAGTGAAGACATGGGATTGGGAAAAGTGGTTCCGGGTGATCCGGGTAGCAGGGGAGCCGGTGATATTTCTTATGTTGCTGCTTATGCAGACTGTCTGGATGGTTTAGGTGCTGCCGGAAGAGGATCGCACGCACCAGGAGAAACCTTGAACACTAAACTGTTTCCCGTGTTGATGAAACGTTCTGCTGTTTTTATATACAGACTAACACAAGTTTCTAAATAATCTTAGAAAAAAACTGGTATACATTTATAAGTTCTCTTAGAATGTTTCCAGCAGATTCACATAAATACCGCTACTGCCATCTCTGCCAATACCAAAATCGAGCCCGATATTGGTATTGGTTTTTTTACTCATTTTAATTCTTAAACCAAGGCCATAACCGGCAGCAAATTCATCGGCCAGTTTTTGTTGTTTGGCTTCATTGGTGGCAGTAGTAAGATTTAAAAAAGCAACTCCCCCAAGAAATCCGTTTTTGGTAATCGGGAACCGATACTCGGCTTCGCCATACCACATATTTTCTCCTCTCATTCTACCCTGTACATAGCCCCTTCCGGTTCTGTTATACATATCCCAGGAAATACCCGGCATTTCCAGATAGGGTTGTTTACCACTTACAACAAATTGTCCCATGGTCCAGAATCCAATAATATGAGGTCTTTTCAGGTTTTTGGCCGGATTCCAGTAGGTTCTGAATTCGTAGTACAATGTATTGTGCGAACGGGTACTTCCAAAAACTTCATTGTTAACCCGAAAGCTCATCAGCGCATACTGACCCTTTCGTGGATTTACCGCATTGTCTCTGTTATCGAAAAGAAAATGAAAGCTTAGCCCAACCGATGCATACTGATCCCGGCGAATATTGTTCAGTTTGGAATATTCATAATGCGCTGTAATAAAAGGAGAGGCGGAACTTGTATCCAGCAACTCATCTACAATATTATAATGCCGGTCTATATTAATACCAACCCCTGCATACAGAGGCCCATAAATTTTTTTATAAAGTGTTTGATAAAAACGGATATAATTAAATTTCATCGGCTGCTCCTGGGCTCTGGGTCTAAAGCGGTTATTGAAGTTAATTCCCAGTCCATACGTGGCCTGAGAAAATATAAGCCATCTCCAATCCCCCTGTAAAATCCATTGATCGTCTTTTAAGTACACCAGGTTCCGTACATTAAAATTGAATTGGTTTCTGGTGGTAACCGTTGCATTCGCCAGAATATTAGAACGGTGTGTACTGCTGGCATGACCTGATAAAAAACTGGTACTGATACCCCCACCAATAACAAAACCCAGGGCTGGATTATAACCAGGAATAGGTAATACACTGGTATACAATTTTCTGGGAACAAAAGAGTCGGTCTGATTTCTGGTTGATTTTCTATTAGACCCAAACAGATAATCGCTCAGATCTTTTTCAGGATATTGTTTTTGATTTTGTGCAAGAACAGACAGATCTACGCTCTGCAAAAGCATAGCCAATAAGAGGCTGCGAAATAATATCAAGGATGACAAAGAGGTAGGCAATGCAAAGTATATTCGGCAAAAGTACAATAAACTATTTTAGTATATTCAAGATTCAAAGTATTCACCATGAACCAACTTATCCGCAAAGTCTTCGTAATTGGATTCCTTTTTCTATTTCCTGTTTTACAAATGAATGCACAGGTTCTGCCCCTAAGAGATCAGGCAAGGGTAATAGATGAAATTTTAGACGAACGTTTAAACCAGCTTTTACCTAAGCTAATGGAAAAGACGGGTATAGATATGTGGGTAATGATCACCCGAGAATACAATGAAGATCCAATTGTAAGAACACTCTTACCAGCCACCTGGATCAGTGCCAGAAGAACGACTATGCTGGTGTTTTACTATAACCCTGCAACAAAGGAATATACCAAGTCTGCAGTGGCCAGGTACAATGTGGGTAGTTCCATAAAAGCTGCATGGGATATGACCAAATATCCAGACCAATACGATGCCTTAATGGCCATTATTCAACAACACCAGCCAAAGAAAATTGGTATCAATACCTCAGTTAGCTATGGACATGCAGACGGATTAGACCATACGGCATACGAACAGTTCCTGCAAAAAATTCCTGCAAAATTCAAATCTGCTGTTGTTTCTGCAGAACCTTTAGCGGTAGCCTGGCTGGAAACCAGAACCGAGCGGGAAATGCAGATATATCCACAGGTGGTAGAAATTAGCAAAGCCATAATAGCAGAGGGTTTCAGCAGCAAGGTAATTACTCCGGGCATCACCACATCCGAAGACCTGGTATGGTGGTACAGACAAAAAATAAATCAACTGGGCTTGAGTACCTGGTTTCATCCTTCTGTAGAAATTCAGCGCAATGATGCCACTGCATTCGATCATTTAACAGCCTTCAGCAACAAGGGTCACGACGCAAAAAATATTATTCAGCAGGGAGATTTGTTGCATGTTGATTTTGGTATTACGTATTTAAGACTGAACTCGGATATTCAGGAGCATGCCTATGTGTTAAAGCCGGGAGAAAAAGATGCTCCAGAATATTTAAAAAATGCATTGGCTGTTGGAAATCGTTTACAAGATATTTTAACCAATCAGTTTTCCTTGAATAAAACGGGCAATGCCATTTTAAAAGATGCACTGGCGCAGGCAAAGAAGGAGGGAATCAATGCCACTATTTATACCCACCCAATAGGCTCGCACGGACATGCAGCCGGACCAACCATTGGCATGTGGGATATGCAGAATGGGGTACCCGGAAGCGGTGATTATCCTATGTATTACCAAACTGCTTACAGTATTGAGTTAAACGCGGCTGTGGAAATTAAGGAATGGAAAAAAACCATTCGCATCATGCTGGAACAGGACGGTTATTTTGATCAGAATGGATTCAGGTATATCAGTGGCAGACAAACCAAATTTCACCTGGTAGGGAATGCAGGCTGGCAATAAGATTTTAAAAAATCGATTACTGAGCTTCTGGATTTGTATTCGCCTGAAGCGGAACCAATGCACTCATGATATAAGCCGGAATGGTGCAGATGATTATCCATACGAAGAATTCATAGTAGCCCATATAGTCACTGAAATAACCGCTAACCATGCCTGGCAATAAATAAGCAATATATAGTATAGCCATGGCAAAACTAAAATTGGCCACTTGGTATTTTCCGGGAGTCAGTTCCTGCAGCACAAAGAATAAAAGCGCCATCCATCCAAAACCATAACAGAGTTGTTGAAAAGCAACCAGGGCAACAATGCCAAATTCATCAACGGGTTGAGCAATGGCAAGATAAGTGTACACCAGATAGGAAAGATTCATCACGGCACACAAAGTCAATAAAGACTTTCGGTTAAAAGATCTGGCTGCTACAAAATAGCCGGCGGCCAGAGAACCGATCACAAAGGTAATTAATCCTACTACATCAAAAATAAAAGCCGCATCGCTTTTATCAATTCCCAATCCGCCTTCAATTCTGCTGGCTTTAAAAAACAATGGGGCAATCTTAACTGCCTGTGCTTCTGCCAGTCTGAACAAAAAAACAAACCCGATTCCAAATAACAGGTTCTTCCTTCTGAAAAACTGAAGCATCACGTCTTTATAAATTACGGCGGCTTCCGGTGCGGAATCCACTTCGTGAACAGCATTACCTCCGGTAGGAATTTTAGTGGCTGAAATTACGCCTGCAATAATCATGAGTACTGCATAAATCAGCATCACAATCATCCAGGCAGTTTTTAAACCATAGGATTCCTGCAGTAAAAATGCAAGGGAAACCAAACCCGGACCAAACAGCGATTTTGCAATGGTAAAAAATAGGGTCTGCCAACCTGCAAACTGCTGTTGTTGCGCAGCATCCAGTTCATTTACATAAATACCGTCAATGGCAGCATCCTGTGTAGCAGCTGCCACCGCAATGGCAATAAAGAATCCAACAGACAAACCAAAAAAACGATCAGAGATTAAACTCACCGCTACCAGCGCAAATAAGACACCCAAAAAGAACTGTGATACATACACAAAATATCTTTTTGTTTTAAACATCTCCAGCAAGGGCACCCATAAAAACTTCAATGCCCAGGGTAACATAATTACAGAAGTCCATAGTGCCACTTCTGTATCCGAAACATCAAAAGAGTCGTACATGGTTGCTACAGTACTGGACAAAGCGATAAACGGAATCCCTCTGGCCATCCAGGAACTGACGATCCAACCCAATGGAGAGGTTTGTTTAGTAGTAATTTCAGACACTTTATTGAATTAAACCCATGATTAAAAACATGAATATACCGCATTTTTTGCCTTAAATAGAACGTTTGAAATGAGGAAGTTTTCTTTGTTTGCTGGCCTGCTCATATGCATAAGCCAATCCAATGATTTTTCCTTCTTCATAAGCCGTTGCAATAAAGGAAAGCCCAACCGGCAATCCATGAATATCTCCCATGGGAACAGTGATATGCGGATATCCTGCCATGGCAGCCGGAGGACAGAAATAAAATCCTGGATCATCATCTCCATTCACCCAATCGATGCAGTGCGCTGGTCCATAACTGGTGCCCACAATGGCATCCAGCTGATTGGTTTTTAATATGCGATCAATTATAGCACGGGCAGAAGTTGATTTAGCCACTGCCTGCAGGTATTCACTGCTTTTTAAATCGCCTTTGGCATTGCTCATCTCCACCAGTTCCTGCTTAAAATATCGCATGGCAACTTCCGCATTCTTCTTATTGAATTCAATGAGTTCACTCATCGACTTCACGCCTTTTTTAACGCCGGATAAATATTTATTCAAGCCATCTTTAAACTCATACAACAATACCTGAAATTCTGCTTCACCCAGGGGACCCGTTTCCTTTACCAATTCAACAGGAACAATAACGGCACCCAATTCCTTTAACTGATCTATTGTTTTCTGGTACAAAGCCACTACCTCTTCCTGACGCCCTCTCAAAAAAGATTGTTCCACCCCAATGCGTTTTCCTTTCAGTGCATTTTTATCTAAGAAGCTGGTATAGTCTTTGGCAATTTTATCTTTTGCGTTCAAGGTAACCGAATCCGCAGGATCCACACCAACCATGGCATTCAGCAGAATAGCTGCATCTGCTACCGTTCGGGTCATGGGCCCGGCTGTATCCTGCGTAGCAGAAATAGGAATTATTCCTGAGCGGCTAACCAGTCCTACCGTAGGTTTAATTCCTACAATACCACAGAAGGAAGCAGGTGCAATAACAGAACCATCGGTTTCGGTACCCACCGCAACCGCACACAAATTAGCAGATACAGCCACCGCAGATCCGGAACTGGAACCACAGGGAGAACGGTTGATTACATACGGATTTCTGGTTTGTCCGCCTCTGCTGCTCCATCCGCTGCTGGAGCGCGTTGAACGGAAATTGGCCCACTCACTTAAATTGGTTTTACCAATAATCAATGCACCGGCTTTGCGCAATTGTGCAACCACAAATGCATCTTTCGTGGCAATATGGTCGGCCAAGGCAATCGAACCCGCCGTAGTGTGCATTTTATCTGCCGTATCAATATTGTCCTTAATTAAAATGGGAATTCCGTGCAAAGGTCCACGAAGCTTACCCTGTTTGCGTTCCTTATCCATCTGCTCTGCCAGCAACAAGGCTTCCGGATTTACTTCAATCACCGATTTTAAATCGTACCTGCCCTGGTCTATTTCACTAATACGGGTCAGGTACAATTCGGCCAGTTTAACAGAACTGTATTTACCAGACTGCAACCCCTGTTGCAATTCAGCAATGGTAATTTCAGAAAGTTCAAACTCGTCTCTGCCAATTTCAGCCGCAGCTATTTCTGCACTATCGCGCTTTTTTTCCTCTGAATTATTAGAACCGCTGCTACATCCGGTCATCACCGAGGCCGCCGTACCCGCAACTGTAACTGCAGCTGCAGCTGCCAATGATCCACTGTGTAAAAATTTTCTTCTGTTCATTATACAATCATTTAGGTAGCCTAAGCCACAGATTTAGATAGATTACATAAAAAGGGATGAACCCACTATGAAAATAATGAAAAAAAGGGCATCTGAGTTTGTACATTTGCCGCATGTCTAAGCCAATCATTTGCGTGGGAGCCATTTTAGTGGATGAGCTCATTCATGCCGCCGTTCCCATTTTACCAGCCACTACTGTAAATGCCCATATCACCAAGACTGCAGGAGGTGTGGCACATAATATAGCCAAGCAATTAAGTATACTTGGTGTAGACATTCAACTGATTAGTGTGTTTGGTAACGATAGTGATGGTGATTGGTTAAAACAATCCTGTGCAGCAGCAGGGGTAAAAATAGACGCCAGCATCACCAAGGAAGGTATATCCGGAAGATACACAGGTGTATTAAATTCAGATGGTTCTTTATATGCAGCCTTCTTATCCAATGCCGCTGTAGAAATGGTTACACCGGAACACTTGCAAAAAAATGAGTCATTATTACTAACAGCTCAATATATTATGGCCGATGCCAATACCAGTATTGAAAGCATGAACTGGCTACTGGCTTTTAGCAACAGAACAGGAATTCCATTTATCATAGAACCCGTTTCGGTACCACCCGCTATGAAACTTTTAAATATGGACCTGAATGGTTTGTATATGGTAACGCCCAACGAAGATGAGTTACCCGTTATCTGCAGTGCCAAATCTTTCCTAACCCAATTGCAGGTAGAGGAATTGTTGAAGCGCGGAGTAAAAAATATCTGGCTGCACAACGGCAAGCAAGGATCTGCTTTTTACACAAAGGACAAAACCATAACACTGCATGCGCCCGATATTGAAGTGGTGGATTGTACTGGCGCAGGCGATGGTTCTCTTTCCGGATTTTTATTAGGCAAAACCTTGGGTAAGTCAGATGAAGAATGTATTAAACTGGCCCATACTTTATCTGCAGAAATTTTACAGGTAAACGGAGCCATTGTAACCCATTTAACACAGGAGCAGTTGCTGAATAATGTAAACAAGTATTATCCAGCTTAATTATCAATTACCTGATATCAGCCTTGTACATTCATTAAATTTTTTTCAATGAAACCCAACCTACATATTCACCCCGAAGTAGCTGCTGCGTTAAGAGACGGAGATCCCGTTGTGGCATTGGAGAGCACCATTATATCGCATGGCATGCCTTATCCGCAGAACGTAGCAACTGCCAGAGAAGTGGAGCATATTGTAAGAGAGAATGGTGCAGTACCGGCAACCATCGCCATTATCAAGGGAACCTGCACGGTTGGATTGAGCAGTGAAGAACTGGAATATTTTGGACAGGCCAAAGTAGTACACAAAGTAAGTTTAAGAGATATGCCCTATGTAATCAGTCAGGGATTATATGGAGCTACAACGGTAGCAGCCACTATGCGCATTGCAGCCATGGCAGGCATTTCCACTTTTGTAACCGGAGGAATTGGTGGAGTGCACCGTGGTGCAGAAAAAAACATGGATATTTCTGCAGACCTGACGGAAATGCAACACACGAATGTGGCGGTGATTTCCGCCGGCGTAAAATCTATTTTAGACATTGGCCTTACGCTGGAATACCTGGAAACCCTGGGCGTTCCTGTAGTAACAGTTGGGCAGGAAGCATTCCCGAGTTTTTATTCGCAGGACAGCGGATACAAAAGTCCTTTGCAATTGAACACACCCTCAGCAATTGCATCCATGCTGAAAGTGAAGTGGGATATGGGTTTAAACGGATCGGTACTGATTGCCAATCCGGTACCCGCCGATCAGGAAATACCAGCGGCAGCTATGGAAGAACATATTGTACTGGCACTGGACGCCGCCTCACGGGCAGGCGTAAGAGGAAAAGACATCACGCCTTACCTACTCAGTTATATAGCCAAACATACCAATGGAGAAAGTCTGGACGCCAATATTGCACTGATTAAAAACAATACAGCAATTGGGGCCCGAATTGCAGTTGCCTTATCCGCTATTATGGAGTAATCTTTGAATTAAATAGTTTACTTAAGCTAATTTAATTTCGCAAAAGTTTTCTGTTTACAAAATCGTAGCGCTGTGGTTGTGCCAATAAAGTAAAAGGCTTCAACACCCTGCCCCATTTAGTTTTTTGCGCATCCCAGTCGCGGGCATCATAAACCATTGCATAAGATTTACCCAATACACTAAATTCATTTCCCTGAACCACAATGGCAGTAGATTCATCAATGGCAATGCCAAGCAAATGAGGGTGTTGTTCAATTACAGGAATCAAGTCGAACTGACGGTTTCTTGCCAATACATGTTGGTCAATGGCCGTATTCGGAAATAAATTTAAAGCAGGAGGAAAGGGAAAGGGCTTGGTTAAATCTTTTCTTGCATCACCGCCCACTAATAAGGTTCCCATGATGGTAGCCCCTGCTGAAGTACCCATGAATACACCTCCCCGATTAAACAATTCCAGCAGAGCGGCGTGTACTTTAGTACCCAGAAATGCATCAGCAATACGGCTTTGATCACCCCCGGAAAAAAATACGCCCTTTGCTTGCTGAACTGCTTTAATTAATTCAGGCGCATCAGCATCTGCTTTGTTTCTTGCATGCACGGTGCTTAATTGTGTAAAGCCCTCCTTCTTAAATCTTGTTAAATGTGCACCCGCCTGAATAGCAGAATCATTGGTAGCCGTGGGGATTACCACCACCGACTGATCTTTTCCTCCAATAGATTTCGCAAACAACTGATACATAGTATCGGGCATAGGGCCACCCCCTACAATAATCAGTTTACCCTTTGCAGTATTGTTTACGGTACTTATTTGAGTACCGGGGCTTTGCGAATTAACGGGTAAGCTTATTTGTAAGAATGCAATAACGAATAAGGCTATTGAGAATTTTCTCATGAATTCAATTTTATTACGCCAACTACTTTGTTTGCTATTTCGCAGGTGTAATAATAATATTTCGGTATTCTACAGGACCATGGTCCCCCTGCAACATGATGGGGCCGGGTTCTCCTTCCTTGCTATCCAAGGCACCGCCTGTAATACCCGGAATAATCTGATCCACAATAATAGCTTTACCATTGGCAACCACTGTAACCCTGCGACCAATTAATGTGATATCATAGGTCTGCCACTCACCGGGAGCTTTGGCCGCCATTTCATTCGGCGTTAAGAAACCGTATATGCCACCGAATAAAGTTGAGCTGGGCTCCTTGCCAGCATTGTCTTCTACCTGCACTTCGTAACGACCTCTTAAATACACACCACTATTGCTTCCTGCAGGATAGCGGAATTCAATATGCAATTTGAAGTCTTCAAATTTCTGATCGGTAATAATATTGGCACCACTCTTAGGGCTGGTTAAAACGCCGTTGATATTCACCCACTGATTGTTGTTTCTGTCTGCATGCCATCCTTCAATGCCCTTGCCACTCAAGAGATTGATGGGCTTACCCCAAACAGGTGCTTTTTCTCTCTTGAGCAAAGGAGCACGTTCACCGGTGAAGGAATGGACTTTACCATAAGACTGCGTAATGGTTCCGGTAAGTTTATCGTTCTCTAAAACTGCATTAAACTCCATGTATTTATCTAAACGATCCCACTGAGAAGGAATGCTGAAATGAATTTTACCGTCTTTTACCTGTACATGACTGATGGGTCTTGCACTGCCACCATCTGCAACAAAATATCCCACCAAGGTTTTAACGCCTGATAGTTTTACTTCTAACCAGGAGGGTGCTATTCGACCATCCATATTAACGGTTAAATCCCAGCGACCAATGATGTCGTTATCGGCGAAGGGAGCAACGGTTGCTTTCTTTGTAGAAGCAGCATTAGGTTTAGCTGGAGAATCCGTAAGTGATTTTCCGGAAACCGAAAAAACGCAAGTAGCAAAACCAAGAGACAAAAAGATTTTTTTCATACAAGCAAGCTTTATTAATTTTTATTTGACGCAACGGCAACGCGAAAATTTCGCCTTACTATTACAGATGTCCATTTTTAATTTCATCCACTACACCGGGATCCAGTAAAGTGGTAGTATCACCCAGATTTTCCGTTTCCCCTTCGGCAATCTTGCGCAGGATTCTTCGCATAATTTTTCCGCTTCGGGTTTTAGGTAAGCCATTCACAAACTGAATTTTATCGGGTTTGGCAATGGGCCCAATCATACGGGTAACGGTTTGTAAAATATCTTTTCTGGTGAGCTCTTCGTCTCCGTGTGTATTGCTGTAAATCACAAAAGCATAAATGCCCTGCCCCTTTACATCATGCGGATAACCCACTACGGCACTTTCAATTACACCCGCATGCATATTAATCGCGTTCTCCACTTCAGCCGTACCAATACGATGTCCACTTACATTCAATACATCATCTACACGACCCGTAATTCTAAAAAATCCATTCTCGTCTTTCAATGCGCCGTCACCGGTAAAGTATAGGTTTTCGTAAGTAGCAAAGTAATTGGTTCTGCAACGCTCGTGATCACCATAGGTAGTGCGCAACAAAGAAGGCCAGGGAAACTTAATACAAAGATTTCCTTTGTAAATGCCGTCTTCTGCTTCGGTAATTTCAACTCCTCTTTCATCCACTAAAATCGGTTGCACACCTGGCATTGGCAAAGTAGCCCAACCGGGTTTGGAAGGTGTTATGCCTGCAAGGTTACTGATTAGGCAACCCCCTGTTTCTGTTTGCCACCAGGTATCAATGATGGGACATTTTTTCTTGCCCACATTTTCATTGTACCAATGCCAGGCTTCTTCGTTAATGGGTTCACCCACGGTTCCCAACACTTTTAAGGAACTGAGATCCTTACCCTGCAAGGGTCCCAGACCATAGCTCATTAGGGAACGAATAGCCGTTGGTGCCGTATATAAAATATTGACTTTGTATTTGTCTACAATTTCCCAGAAGCGACCCGCATCGGGCCAGGTAGGAACGCCCTCGAACATGAGCGAAGTAGCCCCAGCGCTCAATGGACCATAGACAATATAAGAGTGCCCTGTAATCCACCCGATATCTGCTGTACAAAAATGAATTTGACCTGGCTGATAGTTGAAGATGTTTACAAAGGTATAATTCGTGAACACCATGTACCCTCCGCAGGCATGCACCACGCCCTTGGGCTTACCCGTACTACCCGATGTATATAATATAAACAAAGGATCTTCTGCATCCATTTCTTCAGCAGGTATTTCCTTGATTCCCATTTCTTCAACGTGGCGAACTTCATCTTCCCACCACACATCTCTTCCTTTGATCATGGAAACCGGGGTGCGGGTACGGGTATAAACAATTACTTTCTTTACGGTTCTGTTTCCAATCAGTGCATCGTCAATCACCGACTTCAATGGAATGTCTTTACCACCGCGAAAAGCTCCATCGCAGGTAATAATGAATTCGCTCTGCGCATCGTACAAACGGTCTGCAATGCTCTGCGCGCTGAATCCCCCAAAAATAACTGAGTGAATGGCACCAATACGGGCGCAAGCCAGAACCGCAATCGCCAGTTCAG
The DNA here is from genome assembly GCF_000508085.1 of Sediminibacterium sp. C3. GTDB lineage: Bacteria > Bacteroidota > Bacteroidia > Chitinophagales > Chitinophagaceae > Sediminibacterium. Next base: position 448,164 of record NZ_KI669560.1, read on the forward strand.
GAATCATGCCCATGTACACACAAACCCGATCGCCTTTCTTTACGCCGTTATTCAACAATACCTGCGCAAACTGACAAACTCTTTTGTGCAATACACTATAAGTAAGTACTCTTTGTTTTTCGTGGGGATCGTTCGACTCCCAAATGATAGCTGGTACATTGCCGCTCTCTTCCAGATGCCGGTCTAAACAGTTCTCTGTGATATTGAGTTTGCCACCCTTGAACCATTCATTCTTAGGTTCAGTAAAATTCCAGTCGAGCACTTTATCCCATTTTTTCCGCCAGACAAAGTTGTCTGCAATGGATGCCCAGAAGGCTTCAGGGTTCTCTACACTCTCTTTGTACACACGCTGGTACTCTTCAAAGGATTTGATTTGATAAGGATAAGGCATAACCGAAATTTACCCTTGTAATTTAAAACATCTTGCACAGAGTTGTTGAAGTTTTCTTGTGAAAGGAATATATTTAAGGATGAATAAAACCAAGGGAACATCCATCACTACCGTCATCAGTGCATCCTCGGTAGGAACGATGATTGAATGGTACGACTTTTATATTTTCGGAAGTTTGGCTACGATAATCTCTACGAAATTTTTTCCGCAGGACAATCCAACTGCAGCCTTCCTGAGCACACTGGCCACTTTTGCTGCAGGTTTTGTGGTAAGACCATTCGGGGCATTGTTTTTTGGAAGACTGGGCGATCTTATTGGCCGTAAGTACACATTCATGGTAACGCTATTACTCATGGGTGGCGCTACTTTTTTAATTGGTTGTATTCCTTCCTATGAAAGCATTGGTTTCATGGCTCCGGTGTTGATACTAATCCTAAGACTCTTACAGGGACTGGCTTTGGGCGGAGAGTACGGAGGTGCCGCAACCTATGTGGCCGAGCATTCACCCAACAACAAAAGAGGACTCATGACATCCTGGATACAGACAACAGCCACCGTTGGTTTGTTTGTATCGCTGCTGGTAATCATGGGAACCCGGGCAGCACTGAGCACAGAAGATTTTAATGAGTGGGGATGGAGGGTTCCGTTCTGGGTATCTATATTGATGGTGTTGCTGTCTTATATCATCAGAAAGAATATGGAGGAGTCGCCCGTGTTTGCCAAGGCAAAAGCATCGGGTAAAACATCGGTGAATCCACTCAAAGAAAGTTTCGGCAATAAACTCAATTTCAAATTTGTACTGCTTGCCTTGTTTGGGGCGGTAATGGGACAGGGCGTAATCTGGTACACCGGACAGTTCTATGCTATGAGTTTTCTGGAGAAAACCATGAATGTGCAGAAGGAGCAAGTGGACAGTCTTATGTTCATTGCCTTGATACTGGGCACACCCTTCTTTTTATTATTCGGTTGGTTCAGTGATAAGGTTGGTAGAAAATGGATCATGATGTTAGGCATGCTGGTAGCCATTGTTTCGTACAGACCTATCTATGAAAAAATGTACCAGACCACCAATCTGGAAAAGAAAAAAGAAGTGAGCCGTTCTATCAATATGGTGAACAATGTAAATACCATCACCACTTTGTATGCAGACAGCACCATCAAAACAGAGATACAGAAAACCAATCCGGCCAGCGGCGCTACTATCAGTAGTGTACATATACAGGTAAATGAATCGGATGAACGCAAACTGATACTGCTGGTATTTCTTCAAGTGATTTTTGTGACCATGGTGTACGGACCTATTGCAGCATTTCTGGTGGAAATGTTCCCTACCAAAATCCGATACACCTCTATGAGTTTACCTTATCATATTGGCAATGGGGTATTTGGGGGATTGTTACCGGCTGTAGCCACTTACCTTACTACGCAGGCCAAAACCGCTGGAAAGGCAGACTGGTACCTGGAAGGCCTGTGGTATCCGATAGGTGTGGCAACCGTTTGTTTAATTATAGGCGCTGTCTATATTAATGGGAAGGATAAAGAGATAAACGATTAAACCAATTTAAAATAATCTTGTTATGAATATTGTTAGAAAGTTACTGGGTATTGTTTGGCTTGCCCTTGGAATAGCAGTAGGCTATTTTGGACTCACTATCTTAGGGATCCCTAAATTAACCAGTGGCAAACAGGAAGACCTGGTTTTTGGAATTATCATCTGTTTTATTTTGTTGCCCATTGTAGTTGGAGGGCTGCTGGTATTTGGAAAATATGCATTGCAGGGAGAATATGAAATAGTAGACGATAATCCGGAACACGCGCATTATGTAGAATAATATACCCCCCGAGTATAGTTTGTTGAAGATCCCTTCATTTTTAATGAGGGGATTTTTTTATATTCAGCAATGCAAAGCATTTGAATAAAAGGGTAATCTTAATAAAAATTCAATTCTTTAATTTATTTAAATACTAGGTTTATGAAATCAATTTCTATAGTTCGACATTTCGTATGCATTAGTCTATTTGCTGCGTCGCTATTTTTGAACACCGCCACAGCACAAACTGCCAACGCTTCTGCAACAAGCGCCAATTTTGCTCCCCCAGCTAACCCTAAGTATGCAAAAGATGTAAGTAGTGTAGACAATATAATTGCGGCACTATACAATGTAATCTGCGGCGCACCGGGAGAGCCACGCAACTGGGAGCGATTCAAATACCTGTTTGGAAAAGATGCGAAGTTGATTCCGACAGGAAAAATAGAGGGCGGTAATTTGATCTACAGAACCATGACGCCGGATGAATACATTACTATGTTTAGTAGCCGCATCAAAACAGGATTCTTCGAAAAAGAATTGAAACGTGAAACGGTTTCTTTTGGCACGGTGTATCACGCTTTCAGCACTTACGAAACCAGAGAAACAGAAAACGGTCCCAGTACCAACAGAGGTATCAATAGCATACAACTGTTTAAGGACCAGGACCGCTTTTATATCGTGAATATCTTCTGGTGTGCGGAGAGCATGGGCTTTACCCTGCCTGCATCTGCACTGAAATAATTATTTTTTAATAATGGGTAATTTAATTACGGAAGGATACTGTTTGGAGTGATGAATTTTATTCTGAACCGTAACACCAACTGACTCATCGTAATTGTTCCCACCTGTATTCAGGTTACGATCGAAGCGAGGAAAATTACTGCTAGAGACTTCAATGCGGATTTTATGACCCGGTGCAAAATAGTTGCTGGTCACCATGGGTGTTAAATCTACTTTGTACACTTTGCCTTTTTCCATGAAGACTTCCTTGTCGTAACCTTCTCTGTAACGCAAACGCTGAATGGTTTCATCGAGGTTATAGGCTTTGCCATCGGGATGCACATCAATCAATTTGATGGTAACATCGGTATCCAAACCGGTAGAAGAAACATAGAGTGTAGACTCAATAAAGCCGGTTACTTCCACACCTTCTTTTAATTCTTCAGAAGTATATACTAAGATGTCATCGCGCAATTCCATCTGGGATTGATCAAAACTGCCGCCCTGCACTGCATTGCCTGTACAGCAAACATTACCACCGTAAGAGTTCACCGGATTCATGGGATCATAGGTAAATACATCGGGTATGTCTTTAGCAGGAGGTAGGGTGGTTAAAGTGCCATCACCGTTGCGGGTATTGGCTTTTCCTGCACTGGATAAATAGAAGGATTTCATTTCTGTATTCGCTAAAGGAAAACTTTCCGCCTGTTGCCATTTATTAGAACCCATGGTGTAGTAACGAACACGAGGTTGCTTGGCTTTGAAATCGTTTTGTTCTCCTTTCAATAACATATCGAACCAGCCCCAGGTAAGTTCATCATAGTTTAATCTTGCATCACCCACACTGCGTTCACCCACGATGGTGTTTTCAGTAGCACGCTTATATGAGCAATGCAAAACGGGTGCAATTACCAGGTACTGATTATCTGCAACAGATTTGTTTTTAGCTGCATTGCGAACATGATTGAACAAGGCAATATTGGGTGCAGATGAAACATCGTACCAGCTCACGAACCAGTAAGCAGGTACTTCCAGCGGCATATTGTCGTGGTACAATCCACCCTGGAACCAGGCCGGATCATTGGGTTTGCGCACAATCATTTTTTCGTAAATGCCTTCCGGACCCTGTGCTTTTTTAATGATGTCCTGAACAGGCAGCGTTCTTAATCCCTGCGCCCAATCTACTCTTGGATATTCAGGACCCATATCATAAAACTTCTGTAAACGAACCAGGTCTTTCTGCTGAATGCCTTGTTGTAAACGAGGCGCCATTTTATCGTGCTGGGTACTATAGAGCCAGGAAGTAAACAACATTTGCTGTGCACCCCCACGGTACCAGTTACCCTGTTCCATGAACTTACCCACGCGGCCCACACCAGCACCGAAGCCCTGTGCTACCATGGCGGCCAAAGCCGGATGACCCTGAGAAGCTACTGCCATCTGCCATTCCGCAGTAGAGGAACAACCAATCACACCCACTTTGCCATTGCTCCAGGATTGTTTGCTCATCCACTCCAATGCATCGTAGCCATCGGTAATGGGTGTGCCTAAAATATCCCACTCGCCTTCAGAGAAAAAGCGACCTCTTTCGTTTTGTACTACATAGGCATAGCCACGGCTCACCGCCTGATACGCTTCTTCCAATGTGCGGGTAGTCATTTTGCCATCCACCCAGGTATTAAAATTGTAGGGCGTACGGGAAAACACAATCGGATATTTTCCATTGCCTTTGGGGCGATAGATATCGGTAGCCAGACGGATGCCATCGCGCATGGGCATCATGACTTTCTGGTCAATCACTGCAATGGAATCGAGCTTGCGATAAATAGCAGCCGTGTCCTGGGCTTTTAATTGGATTGCGCCGGCCGTGCATGCGAATAGGCCAATGGCGAGCAATAGTTTTTTCATGGAGAATGCTTTAGATAGAATTCAATTTACAACATTTCTTCCTCAGAAATTTTGAAGTTCTTTTTAAAGGATATTTTAGCCCTTCTTTCAAATTTACCAATCTGTCTTTTAGAAAACGTCATGAATGAATTAGCTGTTCTTTTACTGTTTAGTAGCCTCGCTTTTGCCCGGCGAATAGTATTCTTCATGTATAAAGTTTGAGATTGAGCCATATAAAATTTGATATGAAATTAATAATTATTCACAAATTTGTGAATTTATTTGAGAAATTAAATTACATTTGCAAAACACCTTTAGCTTGGAAATTGAATTCAGGGACCCAATTTTGTTACAACTCTTTGAAGGAGTAAAAGTTACCAATAAGAATTATCGGTACACTGAAGAATTGTTGAATCAATTTAGAAAAACCATAAGAAAACTACAATCGGGCACAAATATTAATGAACTAAAATCATTCAAATCCTTAAACTACGAAAAGTTAAAAGGTAATTTAAAAGGAAAATGTTCAGCTAGAATAAATAAACAATACAGGTTGATTTTTGAGGAAATAATTAACCCTTTAGATAAAGAATTGGTTGAAATATTAGCAATAGAAGAGATCAGTAAGCATTACGAATAGCTTCTTCTTATTGAAACAAATATGGGGTTTTGACTGTCAAAAACGCTTAGCATGAAAACGAAACAAATAGCTCCAGCTAAAGCTATCCATCCCGGAGAGATTTTAAAGGATGAGCTTGATGCCAGAGAAATTAGCCAAAAAGAATTTGCAATTAAATTAGGAATTCAGCCCACACAGCTAAATGAAATCATTAAAGGCAAAAGAGGGATTACTGCTGAACACGCAGTGTTAATTGGAAAGGCATTAGAAATGGAACCTATTATCTGGCAAAATCTACAAAGCCTGTATGAGTTAGATCAAGTTAAAATTAATGAGCGAACACAAAATAGATTGATTGCAATAGATCAATGGAACATGATTAAAAATTTGGTTCCAGAAAAGTTTTTAAAAAAGATGGGCGTCATTAACGGTGACCCTGTGAATGATATACCCTACATAAAAGAATTTTATCAATTAAATAAATTAGAAGAACTACCCGCAGTTTATAGAAAAAGCGAGTCTTTTTTAAATAGAAAATCAACAAAACATTCTGTTGATCAGATAAATTTGATGGGTTGGGTTAATCTTATCAAAACTACTGCGTCAAAAATTCAGGTAGAAAAATTTGATGAAAATAAAGAAAGGGAAATCATTAATAGTTTAAAAAATGCAATAGCCATTAACAAAAACACTATTGAAACATGCAAAAGTATATTGGCTTCATTTGGGATTAAATTAATTATTCTAAAGAATCCTGAAAAATGCGCAGTTGATGGTGTTAGTTTCTGGAGTCATAAAAACCCTACAATCGGATTGTCAGTGCGCTATAAACGCATAGACAATTTTTCCTTTACTTTATTTCATGAGTTAGGTCATATTTTCCGTCATTTGATTTCAAATAAGGAAAGTGAGTTTATTGATATTGAATTAAGAATGGATATAGATTTTTCAAAAGCAGAAAATGAGGCGGATGAATACGCTATGAATAATTTAATAAACCACACCGAATGGGAAAGTTTTATCAACTCACCCAATAGATTACAAAAAAAAGCTATACTTGATTTTGCAAAAAAATTAAAAATACACCCAGCTATTATTAAGGGCAGGCTTAGTTATGAGCTAAACTCATATTCTTTAAAAATAGATATAGAAGATTCGATTGGCTAACCCCCTAAACCCCATCCTCATACACCAACTGACATTCCAAATTGGCAGTAAAATAAACGGTAGTTATTTCATTGTGGTGAGGCATGGAATGCATTCAAATCTATTTTTTATATATCATCGTCTTTGAAAAAACAAAGTTTACGGTATGGTATTGTTTTGATTTTTTCTAAAACGAATGGGTCTATGGGAAATGCAAATTCATCTTGAAACCAAATGATAAGCATTGTTGAGTCCGTTTGATTTTTGTCGTTAGTGACCCTATCGCTGGTAACTCTTAGATGGCATTCTATGTTTGGTAATTCTTTAGGAATATCTAGTGGGCTTTTATATTTTTCTATGTCATCATCGATAAGTCTCTGCTCAGGTTGAATTAAATAAACAGATTGAGGATTATTCGTTTGATGAGCTTTTCGTAAAATGGAATTAATCAGCAATTTATTTCTATGCTCAGTTGGATAACCAAATAAAACATCCTTATATGTTTCTGATTGGCACAATGATTCAATTTTAACTTCAAGGTCGTTATCGATTGTTATGTATTTATTTGAATTATCCATTTTAGTAATTATTATATGGTTGAAGGCGCATCATTTTGAGCGCCTGTTAAATGTATAAATGAAGTCTATAAATACCTAATCATCAATAAAACAAATCAAGTCTTTTGTTAATTCTATTTAGGATTTCAGCATCGCTGTCATTATAAATGTCCCTTAACTGATGCTCTTGATTTTGTTTAAACTCATTAATACCTAGATTGAATATAGCTTGTCCAAATCTCTGATCTGGATGCTGGGTAAGCTCCCCAAAATGTATTTTTAAGCAGATTCAAATCTATCTATTTTTACATTTTGTGTTAGTTTAAGGAGTTTTGACTGTTTTTGGCAGCTTGTTTTACCATCTGCCGCATTTGTTCGGAATTTCCGACACACCAGATTCTTAACCAATTGACAATTCATTTAATCTGCCTACCTAAATAGCTTTAAATATTGTTCAAACGCGAAAATTCTATTGCGTTTAAACCCTGTGAGTTCAACCAAAATTCCAAGCCTGATGAAATCGTTTAGTAATCTTGAAATACTAGTTACGCTTACGTTAGTAGCAATTGCTATACTATGCATATCTGTAATAGGCTGACTGTACAAATATTGCAATACATTTTTTGCTAACATTTGCTTTTTACCCAATTGTATTATTTTATTCTCTACAGAAGCACGCAATGCAATAATTTCCTTAAAAGTTTGAATAGAACTTTCTGCAGTAACCCTAATTCCTTCTAAAAAAATTTTAGCCACTGTACTAAATCATCTTTCGTCCTTACTATAGTTAAATTGTCATAATAATGCTCCTTGTTTTTTTCAAAAAAATCAGACAAATACAATGTTGGCTTAACTAATAAGCCTGTACTTACCAGATAAAGTGTTATTAAAAGTCTGCCAATTCTACCGTTACCATCCAAGAAAGGATGAATTGTTTCAAATTGATAATGTAGAATTGCAATTTTAATTAAGTGTGGAAGATTCGTTTTGTCGCTATGAATAAATTGCTCTAAATCTGACATGTATTCTAAAACACCCTCTTGATGCGGGGGTATGAACTTTGCGTCAGCTAAACTACTACCACCTATCCAGTTTTGACTAATACGAAATTCTCCAGGCTGCTTGTGCTTCCCTCGAACTCCTTGTAATATTATTTTATGTGCATTTTTTAGAAGCCGATTACTTAACGGAAGCTGCTGGAGTTCTGTAATAGCCGTATTCATGGCTTCAACATAATTTTGAACTTCCTGCCAATCATCTTTTTTTTCAGGTTGAATGAATTCTTCTTTTTGAATTGCTTCGTCAATATTCGTTTGTGTTCCTTCAATTCTACTGCTTTTAGTACCTTCCTTTACAACGTGCATTTTTATAAAAAAGTCAACATCTGGTATTAGTTGACTAAAAGCATTCAACTCACCCAATTTTTGGTCAGCCTGGCTCAGGAGTAAAGCAACTGCATCATTGTCTAAATGCCATTCTTCATTAATTAATGTGGGCTCGAAACTCTTGTATTCAAGCCTTTGCTGCAATTTTCCCGACTTAAAACTGCTGATATTCATTAAATTTAATATTGATGTCAAGTGCAAATATAGATTTTTATATTTTCACTTAATCAATAAAGTGCAAATATAGATTTTTATATTTTCAGTTAATCATAAAATCTAGTTTAAACCCCATCCTCATACACCAACTGACATTCCAAATTGGCGGTAAAATAAACGGTAGTGATAGGGCCACAACGATTCAGGGGAATGCGGACATGCATTTCGGAAAAACCTTCAGGCATGGGGTGTCCCAATCTGGAAAACATGGTTGTTTGCTCCTCTTCGCCCGGGTATCGATAGAAATTAGGCGAAACAAGAAACATCACCACATCCACATGGTCTAAGTTGAAATTCTTTTTGCGCAAACTACTCAGGCGAGGCATGGAATCCATTTCAATATCGGGGTCCACCGCACTGGTCTGGGGAGAACAGAGAACGGGCACATTAAAATCAATGGCCAGTTGCTTTAGACCGGGTAGCAAGGAAGAAGAAATGGCGTCGTCTTCACCGGGATCAGCCACTGCAATCCGATTGATATTGTCAATCACCACAATGGCCGGCATTTCATTCTTCGCTTTTAAGTCGGCCAGTTGTTCGCGCATAGAGGCAAGAGAACGGGAAGGATAATCGTCAATTAATAAATTGGCAGAAAGATCTTTGATTTGATCCACGTCTATGTATAACTGCTCAATCAGGTCGGTACGCGTTGACCCATAGAATATATCTTCTAATCGAATGCAAGAATGGCAACTCAATAAACGCTGAGCCACTTCCGCGGCACTCACATCTAAACTATATAACAATGCTTTCACCGGATTTTTCTTCTTTACGGTCATTCGCAGTAACAGGTTGAGCAAGAACGCCGTTTTACCAGACTCCGGTGCAGCACTCAAAAGGTATAGATGCTGAGGCTTGAATCCATTCAGTGCCCTGTCTAAATACTTATAACCTGAAGATGCACCCATTGCAGGTTCCTGAAACTGCTGGATATTGATTAAGCGGTCAAGTTCGGCGTCGAAAATGTTTTTGAGTGTTTGCATGGTGATGGTATTTAGAAAGTAAAATTAGATTGGATGATTGCCACCTATTGGGGGAGTGAACCAGCTGGCATAGTCTTAAACTATGAAAAAGGTTTTTCAAAAAAAGGGTTGTGAATAACTAAACGCTTGGTTTATTAAAAAATGGAATGTGCATAAATAAAGAGGAGAAGAAAAATAATTTGTGCGAGAAAAATTGCTAGCTTAAACGAAATGGATGGAGTATGTCAACCTCTTTAATTCTTCTTGCTATTTATGGATTGATTCATTTTATCAATTTTATTTTAAGGACTGACATGTTTGATGATAAGAAAGAATACAGTTTGCCACAACCCAAAATAAATCTGGATAAGCGCCCCATTCTGAAATGTTACCATATTCTAAACCTAGATCCAGATGCCACTTACACTTTAGACGATGTAAACAAAGCTTATTACAAAAGACTACAAGAAATGTCGGCCTATAGAGAGAAAGGAATAGAACCTACTTATGAATTGAAAGAATACCAAAGCGCCAAGCAAGTAATGACTGATTTTTATGCTTATGCAGCGTTTAGGAATTAATGAACTCTAACATATAATAAATATATCTAAATCAACCATCAGACATTAAAATAAGGCAGATTCAAGTTTTTAACGCAACAATAGTTCTTTAAACTTTTCTTTTGGTGTTGACCAGTCAAGCGTTTTTCTGGGCCTTTCATTTAAGAGCTTTTGAACATGCTTGATTTCCTTCCTTGTAAACTTACTAAAATCAGTTTGTTTAGGGAAAAAGTCGCGGATCAACATATTAGTGTTTTCATTGGTTCCTCTTTGCCACGGGCTATGAGGATCACAGAAGTACACCTGCATATTTGTTTCTTTGGTAAAGAGTTTGTGTTCGCTCATTTCTTTACCTCGATCATAGGTTAATGTTACAGTCATTTGACTGGGTAATGTTTTTAGTTCTTTGGCAAATGCTTTTCTTACAGAAGGTGCATCCTTTGCTTTTAATGGTACAAGGATAACGGTTCTGGTAGTTCGTTCCACAATAGTCCCAATCGCACTTTTGTGATCTTTACCCATAATCAAATCGCCTTCCCAATGACCAGGTATGATTCTATCTTCTACTTCCTTTGGACGTTCATGGATACTAATCATATCAGCTATTTTACCCCTTGCGTCAGTTGCTAACTTGCGGTTCTTCCGTAAACGTTTCTTCTGTCTCAGATAGCTGATCAGCTCCTTGCGGAGTTCACCTTTGGGTAACATGTAGAGATAAGTGTAAATAGTTTCGTGACTGGCTTGCATATACTTCTTTGTTGGGTAACGCTTTTTTAACTCCATACTAATTTGCTGGGGTGACCAGCGGAGTTTCAGCTTCTCAACAATAAAGCTATACAGTTTTGGTGTTGTAGCAATCCTGCATTTATCATTCCTTCGCCGGGATAGATAATCCGCACAATGCTGAGCTAACCATGGCTTGTACCTACTTCCAATGTTGGTAAAATGCTTGACCTCTCGACTAATAGTGCTTACCTGTCGGTTTAAACTATTAGCTATGAATCGTAAACTTTTGCCCTGTGAAAGGTATTGGCCTATCATTTCCCTTTCATCGATACTTAACCTTTGATATTTATTCATTACAACAATTTAACTTAGTTAAACTGTTGCGTTAAAAACTTGATGCTGAGTAACAGGTTATAATATTGTAATCTTATATATTTACTATATTTATATGAAAAGTTTATAATTGAACATTCTTTCAGCAACAAAATTCCATGGGTTTATTGAAAAGGGAGGGAGTACAATTCCCTGGAAAGTAACATTGAGAAATTTTAAAGGAGAAGAAAATGCCTACATAGTTAAAGTTTTTAAAAAATCCGTCAACAATCAGCAATTTGCAACGGCTAAAGAGTTTTATGGCAATATTTTAGCAAAGGAATTTGACTTACTAGTGCCTGAATGTGCTTTTGCCGATTTTACTCAATCCTTTATAAAAATTTCTCTTGGAAAAAATGAAAGAAGGTTTTTACAATCGAAAGACCAAAATCTAAAATTTGCTTCTAGATATATTGAAGGGGCTCCGGTTTTTTCAAATTTATTACATCGCAATGTTTTAAAGGAATATGATTTTGCACAAGTTTATGCTTTTGACTTCCTTTGTGCTAATCTTGACAGAGGAGGATTTAGAAATAAGCCCAATTTATTAATTGATGACGATGATATTATTCTAATTGATCATGAACAAACTTTTCCATTTATAGATAGTCAAAGTGGCTTTGAAAAGTTTATGGAAGATTTTAAAAATGAAACAACATACTATCAATATCAAAAACACATATTTTATCCATATTTGTTAGCCTTAAGAACAAAAGCGAAAAGAAATTTATTTGATGGTTTTTTTGAATATTTAAAAATTTTAATGTAAATCCATTAATTAGTTCCGCAAAACAAATGGAATCTTTAGGTATTAATACTGGAAATTGGAAAAACTTAGTTAATTACCTTTCGGAGATCAAAGATAATAGACAAAAGTTTTGTAAGTTACTCCTTAAGTCAATAGCATGAACAATTCATATACATATAGCCTTTTACAATATAGACATTCACAGCTACTGGAAGAGGTTCTTAATGTTGGTATAATAGTATTTTATCCGACAGAACAAAAGCTTTTTTTTCTCTTTCCCGATAGACTAGCTAGATTAAGATTCGCATACCCTAACGTGCCAGAAAAAATTATACGGTCTTATTGCAAAGCATTTGAATCTAGAGCAAAAGAAATAAGTAGTAAACCAGAATTTTTTGCTAATCACGATTTAATAAATTCGTTTGATAGATTTCTAAATGATGAGTTTCTGCCAGATGATAGTAGCTCTTTACAATTTTCAGCACCTAAATTAGGGTTGAATGAACAGAACTCTTTTCAAATAATTAATAATCAGCTATATAACTTTTATTTTACTGTTTTTGAGCATCATGGAGAAATAACAAAACGAATTGATGAACTTTTTTTGATTAACAGATACAAAAATCTTATAAGAACACTTGATAAAGAAATATTAGATAAAAATAATACCAAAATTAAACTTGACTATATAATTAAGCCTTCAAATGAAAATGAAATAAAATTTGATTTGGCTTGGAAAAGTGATTTCATTAACCTGGTTAAGCCTGTTAGTTTTGATGTAAAAAGAAAAGAAACTTTACAAAAGAAGGCCTATTTCAATTTTGGACAATTTTCAGCGATTGAAGAATATGCAGAAAACAATAAATTAAAATTTGATTTGATTTTAGCAAGACCAAAACTTAGGGAGTTATACAAGTCTTATGATGAAGCTATCAAATTATTAGGCAAAACCAAGCATGTAACTTTAATAGATTCTAATGAACTTGAAAATTTTACAAAAAAAACAGTTACTGAAATAAAATATAGAAGCTTTAATTTTAAGTTTTGTAGAATAATATTTTGTAGCCTCAATTATTAATGAATGTAAGTACCTCTAATATCAAACAGTTTTAATTAGAGAATAATCATTTTTAATACGTTTTGCTTCAAAGACTTTCTGAATGTCTTTTTCTAATTTGAAGGGCTTTTCTTTTACCTCCTTGAGTTTACCTGTTTGATTGATGTATAATGCCATATCATTTCTTTATTTCAGTATTTCGTCATCGAGTTGGTTTAGCCTATGAATACTATTCTAACATACTGCCTGAAATATCCCAGAATCTGTTGAAGAATGCTTTTATCTTCTCAATAACGGTTTCCCTTTTCTGAGTTCTTTCGCCAGTAGGTGTAAACCTGGAAACAGGTGGCAGAATCTTTGCCAATCCCGTACCTGTCGTTTGCACATATCCATCCCTGAAAGCATTTTGTACAAACTTGTAAGTTTGTTCCTTATCCAGACTTTCCTCAGCAATAATCTGATCTAACTCCTCCATTTTTTTGCTTTCAACAAATTGTTGCCAATCGTCAGCAACCTTGGTGGCAGGATTGAGTGATTGAATGAACTTTTCAATCAGGTCCTTTTTGTTCCTCAATTCTACGCTTGAGTCAATTGCCTTGTTGATACTGATGATTATCTCTTTATCCCTCAAATGACCTTCATGATATTTTCTGATAAGCTCTAAAATGTAGTCGATGTTAATCTCAACCTGCTTTATCAACTCCATTTCAAACACTATATCATCATTTACATTCTCAGCATCACCAGTATTTCTGTTGCGGAACTCGTGATAAAGATTAATGTACATGCTGTGGTAGTCCTGTACATCTCTTTCAGTGAGTATTTCCCTTCCTGCAAACTCATCAAAAGTGGTGAGTATATTTTTTGCTTTCAGGATAGAACCATACAAGCGGATAAAGGCTTTCTGATTTTGTTCTCCTATTATTTGTTCACCAACTGGAAATTTGGCAGTGAGTTCATTAATGAGTGAAACATATCCCGGATAGTTTTTTTCACCATCCTTATAGCCATTATAATATTCATCGAAGGTTTTGAGTAAGACAATTCCACCGGCTTCTTTGTCACCAAATAATGCGATGCTTTCATTGGTGGCCTTCTCTAAGTTTCGGAAGCAAACAATATTTCCAAAGGTCTTTACTGAATTTAAAATGCGGTTGGTTCTGGAATATGCCTGCAGCAAACCGTGTAATCTAAGGTTTTTATCTACCCAAAGTGTATTGAGAGTAGTAGCATCAAAACCCGTCAGGAACATATTTACTACAATGAGCAAATCAATTTCCCTGTTCTTCATTCTCAGAGATACATCCTTATAGTAGTTCTGGAATTTCTCCGTTGATGTATCGTAATTGGTTTTGAAAATCTGGTTGTAATCGCTGATTGCTTTTTCCAGAAAATCTCTATCTGAAACACTCAGCCCTTCTGTACCTTCTGAGTTCTCATCAAGCAAACCATCTTCATCATCATCATTCACACCAAAGCTGAATATGGTGGCTACTTTCAAACGCTGTAATTCGGGCAAGCTGATTTGTTGCGTTTTGAACTCATTGTAGTAAAGCCTGGCAAAGTCAATGGAACTAACTGCAAATATTGAATTGAAGCCAGAGAGTCTAATTTTCTGCTTTACTTCTTCAATTTTGTTACGGTCCTTTGCAGAAACAACTTCGTAAATATTTTTTAAGGAAGTAAAGCTGTAAGGCTTGCTGTTACGCTTTGTCTTCTGGTCGAAATGTTCTAAAATGTAGGTTACCACATTGCTTATGCGTTGCGGTGCTGCCAATGCCCTTTCCCTGTCTATATCCCAAACTTTTTCATCTTTAATTTCTTCCTGCTCCTTCATGGTTCGTATATAGTCAATACGAAACGGCAGTACATTTTTATCGTTGATGGCATCTACAATGGTGTAGGTATGCAGCTTTTGACCAAATGCCTGTTCGGTGGTTTTTAAATCAGGTTTGTTGCTGCTGCTGGCATTAATAGCAAATATGGGTGTGCCGGTAAAGCCGAACAGAAAATATTTCTTAAAGGCTTTGGTGATTGCCTTGTGCATATCACCAAACTGCGAACGATGGCATTCATCGAAGATGATTACAATGGGCTGAGTAAAAGCGAGGTGATTCTTTTCTTTCTTTATCAGAATGGAAAGTTTCTGAATGGTAGTGATGATGATGTTTGCTTTAGGGTCGCTGAGTTGCTTCTTTAAAATAGATGTATTGGTATTGCTGTTGGCTGCTCCTTTTTCAAACTTGTCATACTCCTTCATGGTTTGATAGTCCAGGTCTTTCCTGTCTACCACAAAGAGCACTTTGGTTATGAATGGCAGTTTACTGGCCAATTGTGCCGTTTTGAAGGATGTCAATGTTTTTCCACTGCCTGTAGTATGCCATATATATCCACCGGCATCAATACTGCCATAGCTTTTATAGTTATTGGCTACATTGATTCGTCCTAAAATTCGTTCGGTAGCCACAATCTGGTAAGGACGCATGGCCAACAAGAGTTTGTCTGTTGTAAACACACAATACTTGCAAAGGATATTTAAAAGGGTGTGCTTGGCAAAAAAGGTGCGACCAAAATCCATCAGGTCTGTTATCGGTCGGTTATTGGCATCTGCCCACCACGAGGTAAACTCAAAGCTGTTGCTGGTGCGTTTTTTACTGGAAGCGGCTCTTTGGGTTTGCTCTTTGATATGGGAAAAACGGGTGGTGTTGCTGTAATACTTGGTATAAGTACCGTTAGATATAACGAATAGCTGAACATACTCAAACAAACCTGAGCCACTCCAGAATGATTCCCTGTTATAGCGGTTAATCTGGTTGAAGGCTTCTTTAATATCTACCCCTCGTTTCTTTAACTCAATATGCACTAAAGGCAAACCGTTTACCAGAACAGTAACATCATAACGATTGGGACGCTGCCCATCAGCCACTTCATATTGATTGATTACCTGCAACTGATTGTTATGGATATTGGATTTATCCAACAGGTAAATGTTCTTTTTAGAGCCATCATCACAATCCAGTATTTGGATATGGTCTTCCTGTATCAGTGTTGTTTTTTCCTCGATACCGCTATTGGGGTTTGCAATTTTGCTTTTAAAGAAATGATCCCACTCTTTATCGCTAAAAGTGAAGTTGTTCAACTTTTGTAATTGCACACGAAGATTATTGACCAATGCCGCTTCGCTGGCGATGGTTAAATAGTCGTAAGCCTGACCTTGCAGCAATTGGATGAATGCTTTCTCCAACTGGTCTTCTGTTTGGTAGGCTGTTTCTCTTTTGTAGGGAGACTGGTATTCCGCTACAACGGTACTTTCAGGATTTTCAGCAACTATATTGTATTTATCCATTGGCTACCTCTTTAAATGTCAATAATCTGTTTCGATAATATTCGTACTGCTTTCTGCGGCCTTCTATTTCTGCCGGTATTCCTACAGAAATATCATTTATCAAAACATGAAACTTATCCAATATGGAAGCAATGCGTATTTGCTCTTCCATTGGAGGAACAGGTATTTTGGCTTTACTTAAACCTGCCGCATTGATAGAGGAAATTTTACCAGAAGAGATATACCGCTTTATCTGGGAATGAAACAGGCCTGTTTGTGTAAAATGCGACACATAGTTGGGATGCATATTATGGCTGAATGAAAAACAGGCATCATGAATTACCACATCCTCATCACCATGCCAGGCAACACCTTGCCCTATATCTTCAATGGTTTCACCGGCTGCCACTATGATTACATCCCCCTTTTTGGCAACTCTTAATTTCGCTGCTAATTCAGGCTCCAAAAATGACTTCGCTTCTTTAGCCCAAATCTTATAGTGTGTGTACATTTCACCGTAGTGAATGCAGGGTACACCGGATGTAACAATATCTGTTTTCACAAATCGCTTACCTCTGGTAAATTCACCTAATTCACCCAATGTTTTCCACTCTACTTCTTTGCCTTCGAAACCCAGCAGGCTATCTCTATAATAAGTATATTGCGTTTTCCTAGCTTCCAATTCAGCTTCCAATTCAGCTTCCAATTCAGCTTCCAATTCAGCTTCCAATTCAGTGAACAAGTCAAGGGCTTTGACTATTTCTACTTGCACTTCGAGAGGGGGGATTGGGATTGAAAATTGTTCAATCATCGGTTTCCGAATTGAACTTACCGTTGCATTAACCGCCTTTTGAAATATGAATTTTTTAAAGTTTACCATCATATAGAAATAGGCAAACTTTGTCTGTAGCTTATTGGTTAAGAAATGTATTCGATAAGCTCTCTGATGAAGCGAATATTTTCCATTCATATAATGGAATATCTCTCCAATTCCACCTTCTCCTGGTATTATTATAGCTTCTTCATCGAATTCATAGGTATCAATTTTTTTGATAAACTTCGACCGAACAAATAATGGAAATTTTCCATTAAGAATTGCTTCGTTACCATTTTTACTTCCCGTGCCTACTTCCGCAATCTCCTTCAACTTCTTGTACTCCACCCCTTCAGGACAATGTTTCAATATCATTTCTTCTATTCTGCTCATAAATCACCTCCTTCTAAATCAGCAATAATTTCATCAATAGCTAAACGCAGTTTATTCTGCCTAATTACTATTTCAGCAATGTGGGCATTCAGTTTTTCGATGTCCACTTCTTCGCTGGTATTCTCCTGCTCCACATAACTGCTTACCGCAATATTGTAATCGTTTTCAGCGATGTCGCTATTCAATACGAGTTTGGCAAAATGAGCCTCGTCCTTCCTTTCAATGTAGGCATTGAGTATTTGCTTCCGGTAATCATCCGTTAGCTTATTCTTGTTGCCTACACGTACCGATAGTTGCGAAGCATCTATAAACAAAGTGGCATTATCCTTCTTGCTTTTCTTCAACACGATAATGCAGGTAGCGATCGTAGTACCAAAAAACAAATCAGGTGGCAACTGTATTACCGCATCAACATAATTGTTATCAATCAGGTATTTGCGTATTTTCTGCTCTGCACCACCCCGGTACAACACACCGGGAAACTCAACAATAGCGGCTGTACCGGAAGTAGACAACCAATGCAGCATGTGCAAGGTAAAAGCAAGGTCGGCCTTGCTTTTGGGAGCCAATACGCCAGCCGGAGCAAAGCGAGGGTCATTAATCAAAAGCGGGTTTGCATCGCCTTCCCATTTTATGGAATAAGGCGGATTGGAAACAATGGCATCAAAGGGTTCATCATCCCAATGCTTCGGGTCTGTCAAGGTATCACCGTGTGCAATATCAAACTTCTCATAGTTGATGTCGTGCAAAAACATGTTGATGCGGCAAAGGTTGTAGGTGGTAATGTTTACCTCTTGCCCAAAAAAGCCTTGCCGTACATTTTCTTTGCCCAATACTTTGGCAAACTTCAACAACAAGGAACCAGAACCACAAGCCGGGTCATATACTTTGTTCACCTGCTTTTTACCAACTACGGTTATTTCCGCCAACAACTCAGATACTTCCTGCGGGGTAAAAAATTCACCACCAGATTTACCGGCATTGCTGGCATACATGGTCATCAGGAACTCATACGCATCTCCAAACGCATCAATGCTATTGTCCTGATAATCGCCCAATTTCAAATCACCAATGGCATCCAGTATTTTAACCAGTGCTTCATTTCGCTTGGTAACAGTTGCACCCAGTTTATTGCTGTTCACATCCAGGTCATCGAACAGACCTTTGAGGTCGTCTTCGCTTTCGGTGCCTTTCGCTGAGTGCTCAATATTCTTGAATACACGGCTCAGTGTTTCATTAAGATTTTCATCTGTCTTCGCCTTTTTACGAACGTTGACAAATAACTCAGATGGCAGGATATAAAAGCCTTTCTCCTTCACCGTATCCACTCTGCCCAATTCGGCATCCTTATCCGAAATATCGGCATAGTTGAAGTTCTTATGGCCGGTACGCTGTTCTTCCTTGTTAATGTAGGATGTAAGGTTCTCTGAGATGAACCGATAGAATAACATACCCAATACATAGGTTTTAAAATCCCAGCCATCAACGCTGCCTCTCAAATCATTTGCTATTTGCCAGATGGTGCGGTGCAGTTCATCTCTTTCTAATTCTCTTGCCATTGTTTATGTGTTAGTTCAAAATTCGTTTTAGATTTTTCTACTTTCTTCAATTTTCTCCAGCAACTCTGCCCTCACCAAATCAAAAGCGGTTTGCTGATCGTACTTTTCTGTAGGGCGAATCAGGGCCGCTATGTCGCCTGTAAATTCATCGTCCTGCATTTTGGCCTCCATATTATGCAGATATACTTTTTGTGTAGGAGGTTCATCCACTACAAAATCCATATAGGCATGATAGCATTGCAGCAAGGCTTCTTTGTTGATGTCGGGCACATGCACCAGTGCCTTGTACATATCGTATAAATCCCGGCCTTTTCTGCGTTGGTATAATGCCCTCAGCTTTGTGCCTAACAGTTCTTCCAAGCGGTAGGTGGTGATGTTGCAAGAACCGGTGAACCATGAAGACTTTACTTCAAAAGGAAATTGCTGATAGCCTAATACGGTGAAATGCTCCCGGCAATTGGTTTCTACTTTCAGGCGGAGGTTTTGAACCGGAGGGAACTCTGATTCAAAACGATAATGCAGGGTAAAATTGTTTTCCTTTTGCTTGCGGGCTGGGTCACCCAAAAAAGCCAGCCTTTCTCTTAACCTATCCACTACAGGACCAAATGGTTCTGCTGTGATCTGCACTAAATCAATATCCTCAGAATAACGGGGTTGGGGGCTTAAATACAATTTATGTAAAGCAGTGCCGCCTCTGAATGCAAGGCTTTTGGCCAGAAACTCATCGGAAAAAATCTCTACCAAGGCACGGCAAATCACCAGGTCTTGTTCTACCTGTTCGTTGGTTTGCCAAGGCACCTGATTGGCCCATTCTGTTATGTATGCCTGTGGTATCATTCGTCAATCTCTATTTCTGTGTTTACAATTACTTTCCATCTTTCGTCTGATGCAAAACCCTTTGCCGGGGCTGAGGCTTTCAATGGTATCCTAAACAAACTCGCCTTGTTATTTTGCAAGGCCATGTATAAGGCATTGGCCAGCGGCTGATTGTCAAATATTTTATCCAGTAGATAGCCCAAACGCTGCAAGGCGGTTACAGGAACATGCTGCAACAGGTTGCTATTGAAAGCATCGGGTTGAATACTTTCGGCTAACTCTGACAAAACAGTAGCTACTCTGTTAATTCCGCCTACCCGCTTAGCGTATTGTATCAGGTCGGTTGCTGTAAGAGCCGGATTAGATATTTTTAAATATCCTGCTTCTGTTTTTCGGGTGTCTAACAGTGGTTCCGGTATTTCCTTTTTGCTGATGTAGTTTATTTTCAGCCCCTTTTTCTGCATAGGCCGCAGCACAGGAAAACCTGTTACTACAAAAAACTCCTGTGGTTGCTGATGCGATGCCCCATGATAGGCGGCTGCATTTAATAATGCCAGATAATAGGGCCGATCTAATTCCTTCATAAAGGCATCTAAAAACAAAGTGGGGGGTAGTATCCCTTTTGACCTGTATTGGGGCGTTATAATCAGGTAATAACCTTTGTGGATGGAAATAATTAGCTCTTTTTCAACTAATCTTTTTAACGAAGACTTTAATGCTACTTCAGATTTTCCTTTAAATTCTTTCTTTAATTTTTCTAATGAAAACATGAATTGACCTCTGGATAATAAACTAGTTACCCAGATATCAAGTGTTTTATTAGAATTTTTATCGCTCATTAAAGTTATTTTTTGCGTAAAGTACCGATTTTAGGCCTTTTTTGCAAATTTTTTATCTTTTCCTCAACACCTCCAATAACTTCACCATGGCCAAAGTATCCAGCTTACAATATTCCAGTAAAGCTGCCCTGGTTCGTTCTACATCATCAGGGTTCTGGGTATGCTGTAAATGATAAAAAGCATTACTGGCATCGGTTCCGTTTCCAATCGTTAATTCATTGTAAGACAATTCCGGCACCAAAGCAGGTAATACTTTTTTAATAGTCCACTTACCTTGCATTTCTGGTGTACGATAATCTTTTCTAAACGGCTTCATTAAATCAACAATTCTATCAATCACATTTTGAATTGCTTCGGCATGTTGTGGATGCTCATTCATCAATTCAGTTAATCTCGGCTTTTCAAATGAAATATTGTACACCAGCACGGTTCCTTGAGTACCCAATACACCCAATAAACTTTCAATAAACTCCAAAGAGGAGCTATGTGTTCCTTCTGCTAAATAAGCATTATGTTCTGGTTCAACTCCTGGCGCTCTCTCTACATGCACGGAATACTGAAAACATACCTGCCGGAAAGGCCAGTGACCATCGTATTCCGGAACAACAGTCCGCCAACTTTCAAAATCAATATGATAAATAGGATATTCCAGTTGTGATAAAAATGCTTTAATCGCTCCATGATTTACATACGGCTCACCGAAGTCTACTTCCTCTTCGTCATCAATTCCTTGATAACAATAGCCCAGAAAGTCACAATTGTAAGGCTTATAGCAATGATCGCCTACTTCAACTTCCGGCATTTCAGTTTTATTGGCCACAACCGTTTTTAATGCAAGGCCCTTTTCATGGATAAACTCCTGCATTAGCAACAAACGATCCAACACCGACTCAGAAGTAAACAGCTCTTGTACATTCAAATCAGCGAATCGCACATAGTCGGTATTCAAGTGCACAATACTAAAATCGGCTAACTCTAATCCTGCTTGTGTTATTACATAATATTGAAAAGCCGCATCGGGTATATGTGGTGGCTTAACTGATCCTGTACTCTTCACTTCATAGGCATACCATTGATTACCCTGCTTCACCAATATATCTACAGCACAGAGTAAGCCCTCATACTGAAATGCGGCTTCATAAATAATATCTCTTCCTTCGGCGATATATCTTGCCGTATCCACTACTGATTGCTGGTAGGCATATGGTGTTTCAGGGCGCGCGTCTACTCCCCCGGGGAACAATTGTTCCGCTAGTTTTCCTACATCAGTTCCCCTTTGAAAAATCGCTTCCTGCTCCTCATCCATTTCGTCTCTTACCTCTGGCCTATACTTATGCAGCCACAATCGTTTGGGGCACTGGCATCCATACATGAAGGTCGATTTAGATAAAATATGACGAGGAGGAAGGGGCATTATTGTTTATTTCTTTTTATTCTTTTTGGTTAATAATTTTTTATCGGCAGATTTCACTCTTCGCTCTAGTTTCTTAATATCTTCTTCGGGTGATAGATTTTCTGGTTTAATTCCACTTTTACCTAGTAGTTCTCTTACGTCTTTATTATTTTTAACATGCTCCTCTGTTATAATAGACTCACCTTTTAAATCATTTTGAGTTACGTTGAAATTAGTAATCTCTGTTGCCAACTGCTTCGCTGTAATAGTAATAGTTGGTAGAAAGTCTGCTAATGGCCTATTTTCGGCAATACCAAGTTTTCTCTTCATTGCACTGGTGTTATTTCCACCAAACAATGCCCAATCACCCTTGCTTCTTATATTAGCAAACCCTTTATTATCTACCCCTCGTTCATAGATATTTTTTGATAATTCTATTTCGGTAGCTGCGAGTTTCTCTCTAGCGTGAAGTCTTTCTTTTAATCGAATATGCTCTTCGAGTAATTCTTGTTTTCTAGTTTGAACGGCAAAATAGCTTTGAGCAAATGCGATTTGTTCTTTCTTTGGGTCCCCATTCTGTGCTATTAAATAACAGGCATAACGAGTAAGCATAAAATCTTCTTGCTTTCTCTCAGCTCCTGAACCAAGTTTGACCATTTTGTTGACGTCAACGAAATGGTCGGAAACCGCTTCGCCAGTAGTTTTACAGCTTTCTTTTGCTTTTTCAATGGCGTTCAAAAAATTTCTCCAATCTGTATATCCCAAGAGTACCTGTAACTCTCTAGCTAACCAGTATTCAAGACCATCTTGCTCATAAGCGCTCTCTTCAAAAGACTTATTTAATTTTATAATTGTAGCTTTTTCCATACCCATAATTTAATATAATTTATTTTTCAACTATGACAAATCCGCCATAATTAGAACCCGCTATTTCAATTCATAAATAATCTTATCCGGTATCTGCTTCTGCGCAGCAGCACCCATTTTTTTCAGGTCTTCCATTTGCTTGATCACATTGCCTCTTCCAGTACTCAACTGACCCAGAGCTTTATCATAAGCCGCCTGTGCGTTCTTTATATTATTACCCACACTCTCCATGCTCTCTAAGAACAATACAAACTTGTCGTACATACCGCCTGCTTTCATAGCGATTTCAATGGCGTTCTGGTTTTGTTGTTCTACTTTCCATAGATCTGCAATGATTTTTAAAACGGCCAGTAAATTGGTGGGGCTTACCAACATGATATTTTTATCATAGGCATACTTCCATAAGTTTGTGTCCTTTTTTACTGCTTCTAAAAATGCGGGTTCAATGGGAACAAAGAGCAATACATAATCCAGGGCCTTGGCATACTTGGGATAATTTTTTTTGCTCAGTCCATCAATATGCGACTTCAACGAACTCAAGTGAAGGCTCAATGCGCGACTGCGTTCTGTTTCATCCTCACTGTTCACGTATTGTTCCCAATGAATCAGAGATACTTTAGAATCGATAATAATCGTTCGCTGATCAGGATACTTCACCATGACATCGGGCTGTAAGCCTCGTCCCTCCTCATCTTTAATCACATTCCCTCCGGCATCCCGGATAAATTCCTGTGTAAAAAACTGACTGCCTTTTACCAGCCCGCTGTTTTCTAAAATACTTTCCAATAACATTTCCCCCCAGTTACCCTGGGTTTTATTATTGCCTTTTAGTGCAGTCGTTAAATTGTTGGCTTCCTGACTTACCTGCTGACTCATGGTAATCAAACGGTCTATCTCTGCTTTCAACACATGACGATCCTTGGCTTCGGCCACATACACATCGTCTACTTTTTTCTTGAATTCACCCAATTCGGTTTTGAAGGGCTTTAGGAGTTCCCCAATTTTTTCCTCGCTTTTCACGCGAAGCTGCTCGGTATTGCTCTGCATTACTTTATGCGCTATTTCTGCAAACTCCAGTTTCAGTTGGGCACTCAAAGACTCACTGTTTTGCTGAGCCTGCTTTAAAGCCTGCTGGCTCATTTCCAACTGGGCTTCCTTTTTGGAAAGATTACTCAACAACTGATCGCGTTCAGTTTGCAGCAAAGCCCTGAAACTGAGCTGTTCCTGCAGCTGCATTTCTTTTTGCTTCAACTGTTCCTGATAAACAGTCAACTGCGCCGCATTGCGGGACTTTACAAAAAATAAGGTGGCTAAAATGGATAACAATACCAATCCACCTCCAATAATAATTACCATCGGGTCCATAGTCATTTATTTCAAACAAATATAAGCGGGGGGGTCTGCCACCTATTGGCAGACTGGTAACAATTGGGGAGGATGTTTAAGCGTACAGTGCAGCCATTTCTTGCGCTGTGGCTTGTATGGTATTTGCTAATTTTTGGGGTGATACAACTTTTACCTGTTTTCCATACGATAATATGGTCATAACTAACTCAGTGGTAAGATACACATGATATGCTAATTCAACAAATTCATCCGTCTGCTTTAACACTTGTTGTGAATGATGTAGCGGCTGATTCAAAATAAAGGGTGCCTGATAGGCCGTGAACCGCAACACCACTCTTTCTGCCTCCGCATCGTGAATCTGTGTAATGCCAAAAGAGTATTTGAAAAAGTCAGCCGGATTAAATCCCTCCACCTTAATATATTTTGCATCACTGGCTGCAATATCTTTAATTCGATCCAGTGCAAATACCAGCAGGTTCTTACCTCTGTCCGAATAACCCACCACATACCAGCAGTTGCGATACTCTTTTAATAAGTGTGCCGAAAATTGGTGCAGCTTGGCTTCCCGTCCATAGCCCTGATACGTAATGGCCAGGGGTTGTTGATGGATAATACTCTGTAACAATTGCTCCAGGTATGGATTGTTCTGCGGCCGCACGGGCTCTTCCACCTGTAAAAACTGTCGTTGCTCTATGCCCGCTATTTTACTGATTCTATATCCTTCTATTACTTTATTAATGGCATTCTCAAATTGCTGAAAAATTTTGGTTCCCCTTATCTGTTGGAGCAAAGCTGTAGAGATATCCAGCGCCTCTCTTTCTTCAACCGTCAGCGGAAATTCAGCAATTGAAAAATCCGGATCACTGTAGGCATAGCCACCTCTTGCCTTATCATACACAATTGGGGCATTGTACAACTGCTTCATCGCTGCCAGATCCTTGTTCAGCATGGAAATGGAAATAGTAGTATCCAGCTGCTGCTCAATTTTTTCCTGCAAATACTCCAGCGTTGGGTAGGGATGCATGGTATTGGTTAAACACCCATCAATAATACGATAACGAACTCCGGCAGATTTAATTTTTGGCATACCCCACTTAGATCAAATGTTAAAACTTTCAGTCATCCAATAGGTGGCAGACACCCGGCTTAGGTTTGCCTTGTCAATAGCCTGGTTTATTATTTCGGGGGGGATGATGGCCGGTGCTATTGACACTATTTGCTATAAAAATAGGGATTGTTTGCAATCTTCCCTGTTACTTAATTTTACCCCTTGATATTTCCATTTAACATAGGAGTCAACAGCAACAACGAGCCACAATGTATAGACCTGGCTGCAGTGCCGCTATTGATGTTTTCCTATACGGATAGCCAGGAGCTCCTTCCTTATTTTTTGCAATTGCAGGAATCCTTTTTTTCCGGGGGGAGCACAACTGCCGAAACAGCGCAAAGCCATTTCTTGATTGGTCATAGCCGCTATGGCCTTGCCCATGCTTCTGATTGGGCAACTCATTTTACAGACGAACCCGAAAAAGGGAGCCATATTTCCAGGGCCAGATTATTGCAATCGGTTTTGCGGGAAATGCAATTCAGGGCTAGGGTAATGAAGCAAAAAAAAATCGACAGTTTCGAGAGGTATCATTCCCTAAACTTGTGGAATACCATAAAAATGCCTTACAGGCTCTTACTCATAGACGATATCTGGAACCTGGTGAAAGCCAAACCCGATTCTTTATCCATCAGCCTATTCCGAATCCTGCTGAACGGACCATCAGTAGGCATTCACACCCTCATGGGCAGCAATATCTCTTATAGAAACTTGCTGCAACATTTGATTAGTTTAAATCCCCCAATCAGAAAAATGTTGCAGGAAAAATACGGTATCCCCGAACCCACTCAAATCAGTGCCATTGCTCAGGAACTTATTCTTACACCCGACAGGCTGGTGTTTTATAAAAAGCCCGGCCAAGGCAGTTTAGAAAAATTTTATCCGCTAAAGTAAAAACAAACATAAGCTTAATATTTTACTTATAAGTAAATTTTAATCGCATATTTTACCATTATTTGAAAAATAAATGTATTTTCAGTGCCTAAATTTTATTTTTAACTAAAGTGAACTACGAAATCGTTGAAATTGAACCTTTTAGTGGAAGCGCATCGAAAGTTTACTCAATCATCCCAGAGGGGGAAGAAAAAACCTTATTTGACAGTTTTCTTGAAGAACATAGTCTTCGGTATAAAACAGAATTAAAAGAAATTCTAAAAAGATTAAAACAGATAGGACATAGCACTGGCGCCAGGGTGAATTTTTTTAAACCAGAGGGGGATTCTGTATTTGTAAAAAAATGGGGGGAGTATGTTTATGCTCTTTATGATGAAGAAGAAAGTAATCTTAGACTTTACTGTATAAGATTTTCAAATGTAGCAGTTATTCTAGGTGGTGGTGGATTCAAAGACAAATCAATCAGGCAATGGCAGGAAGATCCAAAACTATCAAACGAAGTCAGATTAATGATGGCCTATGCAGAGAGCATATTAAAACAACTAGATGAAAAAGAGCTTTATTGGTCAGTTGATGGAAAAGAATTAGAGGGAAATTTAAAAAACTATGACAATGACGAAGAAGACTAAAGCCAGAAAACATAGTAGTTCAATTATAAATGAACTGTTAAATGAAGTTACTCCATTAGAAATGGAGCAAACAAAAGTTAAAATGCAACTTGCCGTTAAGATTGAAGATATGCTTACGATTAAGGGTTGGAGCAAATCCAAGTTGGCAGAATTAGTTGGAAAAAACCCTTCAGAGATCACCAAGTGGCTAAGCGGAACTCAAAATTTTACTGTTGATATTTTAACAGAGATTGCTTATGCATTTGATATTAATATTTATGAATTGCTTAAGCCGAATAGCGAGCAGGTCATATTTAGAAAAAGATTGGTTGTAAAATCAAGCAAAAGCAATCAACAAATAAATGTAAGTGCACAGTATGTTTATCCTAGCGACTTGTCGGGAGGCTCTGTCTTAACCTTTCAAGAAAATCAAATTGCTTATTCATCCAATTATACTGTTTCAAAATGAATACCACTCAAACTAGAGAAGTGAATATTGAAATGCAAATAAAAGCAATAGAATTATTGAATAGTGCTATCATATTGCCACCAAATGTTAACACTCCTATTTCAAATTTTAATTTCAACATAAATATTGAAAGCAAAGTCGATGCAAGCAAAAATTTGATGTTTGTAACAGTGAATGTTGAAATAAAGAATGATGATCAATCTTTAACTGTCGGAAGTATTTCTGTTAGGTGCATTTATGAAATATTTAATTTTATTGAGGTAATCAAGATTGATAATGACGGGAAAGTTGACTTACCAGCCAAACTAGTTGAAACGCTAAATATCATTTCAATCTCAACAACCAGGGGCGTTATGTTTTCAACGTTCAAAGGAACTTTTCTACATCATGCCTTTCTTCCAATAATTGACCCTAAAATGCTCATTTCTTAGACTTCCCGGTATTAAAGGCCAGCATCACAATAAACAGACAGGCAAATAGTCCTGCAAATAGCACAAACAGGGCAATACCTAAGACAATCTGTATAGTAATGCGCAGCCATTTTGTTTTAATAAAAGAAGTTGCGTGTAGCATCCCTTGCAGGAAAATGGCAAATATATCTGAAGTGGCTACAAGAGCCGCCAATACCAGAAGTGCAAAAAACATAAGTATGAGTTTTAGGATGCTTTGGATAAAAAGCCTATGGGGGTTGGCTTATGCTTGCTCAAAGTAGATAGCTCTTCTTCACAGAACTTCGGCAACAGATCATATAGTTGAATATGGGGTTGAAGCAGTTGCTCTACCATTATTTTTTTATTGATATTCATCAATTGCGCACCTGTTAGTTCATATTGTTCATTCAATTGCTCCAAAAATGGGATGGACATTTGCGGGTAATGGTGCTGGAGCATTTTCAATCGAACTTCCTTATCCGGATTCTTAAATTCTACCTTGTATAAAAATCTTCTGTTAAAAGCATCGTCCAGGCTAGCTGGCAAATTGGTGGTGGCAATAAAGATTCCCTCAAAATCTTCTAAATATTGTAGAAGAATATTTTGCATGGAGTTATTCATCTGATCCACGCTACTGTTTACATTTATTCTCTTTCCAATTAAAGCATCGGCCTCATTGAATAATAGGATAGGATGCAAATCAAAATGTTTTTTTGCGGCTTCATATTCCTTAAATATTTTTCGAATATTTTTTTCGGATTCTCCAACATACATATTTCTAATAGATGCCGTATCTGCCATTAAAATATGTCTGCGGGTTTGTAAAGCCAACTGCTTTACCAATGCGGTCTTTCCTGTTCCGGGTGATCCATGAAATAATAAAGTGAACCCTTTATTGCTGCCTTTAATACGATTACGCAAGTGCTCATAATTAGGTTCTTGCATGGCATTTGCAAGGGTGGCAATTTGTTTTGCAATAGGTTCGTTATAGAACAGTGGCTCAAGTTCTACTTTTTCATTTTCAATTAAGTTGCAAACCCTGCTATGAAACATTTTTTTCTTCACCAAGTTGCCCTCATGAAAAAACTGCTCATAGGTTTTGGGAGCAATAAACCCATAGTCGCATTGCATAAACTGCTTGTTTTCTAACTCAATTAGTTCATTTAATAACAAGGGGCTATCGCCCGTTAGCAAACAGTTTTGAAAAAACAATGCCTCTTGTTTAGTTAATGCTGCATTCCCAATAATATTGGGTAGATTAGACATATCATTATTTTGTAAATATTCAACCCCTAGCATAAGCAATACTATTTTTTCGGTTGTAGACAAATTGAACTGATCCATCCATCTTAGCTCTTTAAAATGTTTGTTGGTAATCAATAAACTATCTACTTCAGCATGAAGGGCATCTCCGCTGATGGTTCCACTAGACCTTTGCTGTACCTGTTCTTCAATGGCATCAAGCAATTCAATAAAATTTTTTACAGGTTTAGTTTTTAATGCTTGTTTACTTCCTTTCAACAAACCCTCAATAGTTCTGGGATGAATCACCGCTGAAACAAACGCATCCATTCTTCCACTATGACTTTTTGGCCTTTCTTGCAATCTTTTCTTTTTTATCAATGAATAGATTGCTTGATTCATAGCTGGCAACTGTGCCAAATCGTTTCCAAAGTGTTCAATCAATTTATCCAGATACACAGTGTCGTCATTCAACGACTTATAGATATAATAGACCAGCACATACAATTCCGGTTCGTTCACACTAAAAAACTGAGACAACAATGCTACTTCTTGCTCAAGGTCTAATTCCTTTGCAGGTTTAATGCACTGGTTTCTGGTCTTGTTAAAAACAGTCTGACATGCTTGAAACAAGGCGGTTGGATTAAATTTTTTTGGGGACATAAATTGGCTTGAGATGCAAAGTTGATCTGGCACTTTACCATCTATTGGCAAACTGATTTCTCAAGTCAGAAGACTTTGTTAATTTCATTCTATGAGTTCAGGATTTTATACGGGCGCTTTCCTAGACCATGCATTGGCCACCGGACATTTCAGAATGGGGAATGATCTTTTTACCACCCAGGAGGTACAAATTGGTTATGAAGGCAGAAGAAGCATCACCGACATTGCTTTTTGGCTTAGGCTCAATCTAAGCAAGGCAAAAGAAACCAAAACAACCAAAAGAATCAGAAAGAAATGTGCCCGTTTCACTTTTACCATTGAGCCCGCCTATCTAAGTTCTGAAATTGAACTTTTGTATTACGAATATTACCTGTCCATCAACTTTGACGGATATTTTACCTGCACGGATTGTATTCCGGAAATGAATACCGAAAATGCCGGGTTCAATACTTTAATGATCCATATTCGCGATAAGGGTCGTTTAATTGGCGTTGGTTTTTTTGATATTGGCAAACAAGCCCTGATGTCTGTTCTCCATTTTTACCATCCCGATTATAAAAGATTCAGTATTGGTAAATACATCATGCTCCTGACCAAGGATTTTGCCCAAAGCCGAAAGATGGACTTTGTTTATCCCGGATACTTCCTGTTGGGTCAGTCCAAAATGGACTACAAGCTTTTCCCACAGAGGGAGGCCATGGAGGTCTACTTAACAGATGTCCAAACCTGGGAGCCGGTTGAAAAGTTCACCAAAATTGAACTGTACAACTACTATTTTAAAGAGATTTTGGGGGTGGATTTGATCCCAACTGATGATGTGGCGGCTTACTATAAGTCCCAAAAAGAGAAATTAGATGAGTTTGCACCGCCCGAACACCTATTCTAAAATATTTTCCTATTTCTAATTTTATTAATAAATTATTTTCCATAAATATCAGTTTTTCTTAAAAAAATTGTCTATTTTAATCATTCAATTGATTTAATGGAAAAAAATGGAGCTGCTGCTTTGGCCGAAATCGTCTTCGGATCGGCCAATTCTGGGGAATCTAAGCGGATTCAGCAACTGGTTCGCAAGGGTCTGGCTTATAAAATTGCTCCCCGTGTTTACACCACCAATCTTGCGGATAATACACATGCCATTGTTCGCAGAAACTGGTTTCGGATTCTTGCCCATTTGTATCCGGGAGCCGTTTTAAGCCACCGCTCCGCCCTGGAATGCAAACCCACCCCGAACGGTCATATTTTCCTTACTTATTTATACAACAAAGTGGTGGAACTGCCGGGATTAACCATCCACCTGTTCAAGGGTAAGGGCCCTATCCTGGACGACCAGCCCTTTTTCGAAAAGCTTTTTCGTTCTCAGGACGCCAGGGCTTTTCTGGAAAACTGCATGCCCATCCGAAAGTCGGAAGAAGCGGCAAAAACGCTAAAATCCACCGAAATTGCCCAAAAACTGGCCGAAATTCATCAAATTCACTCCAATTCTGCCCTGATTCGGCTAAAAGAGCAGGCCCGGGTTTTAGCCCCCCTTCTCGGTTTAGAGAAGGAATTTAAGCAGTTGAGTCTACTAATTAATGAAGAAATCAATGATTCGCCTGACAAGGTAAAACGCCAAGCCGGTTTGCTGGAAAACCTGCTGGGGAAACCCTTCCACCTGCCTACCATTCAAATCATGGAAGGCCTTTACCTGGCCCTGGCGGGAAAAAGTTTTCCCCTTTACACCGACCTGAACACCGCTACGGTTACTTACCAGCACTTTGCTTTTTTTGAAACTTATTTCTCCCAGTACCTGGCTGGCAATGAATTTGAACTGGCCGAAGCCCGTCATATTATTGAAACAGG
Organism: Sediminibacterium sp. C3; assembly: GCF_000508085.1. GTDB lineage: Bacteria > Bacteroidota > Bacteroidia > Chitinophagales > Chitinophagaceae > Sediminibacterium. The sequence continues at coordinate 479,928 of NZ_KI669560.1, forward strand.
TAGGGTGGTGGGTGGCAGAAAGGAAGACGGCGAAGATCTCCTGTTCAATTATCAGTTGGTGGCCAGCAAGAAAGAAATGGATTGCACCCCAAAATCAGGGGAGAACTTTCTGGCGATTCTGAAAAAACGCCATGCGCAGTTAATGGCTGCCCGGCCCAACAAGTACCCCGGTGAATTTAAAACCAGTAATAATCCCTCCGGAATAACAGAATGGGTTCCCTGGGATATGATTGAAGGTACTTTACTAAAAGGCTTCGATTGGTATCTTCTTTTACAAGACCCTTTTGCAAAAGCCATTTACCTGCATTGTCTCATTTCAGAAGTGAAGCCTTTCTGGGACGGTAACGAAATCATGGCTTTGATGATGATGAATGCCGAACTGTCTTCGAGGAATCTTTCCAAAATCATCATACCTATTGTGTATGCCGATGAATACCACAGGTCCTTACAAGAAAATTCCCAACAAAGAGACTGTGAAGGTTACATTCAATTGATGCTGAACATATATGCTTTTAGTGCTACTGTGTTGGGAAATACTAAAAATGAAATGGAGCGTTATTTACGTTCCTGTCATGCTTTCTATTTACCGAGTCAGGGTAAGCTTCGCTATTAATATAGTAGCTATTGATACACCCTCACATAATCCACAAACATTTTTTGTGGAAAAATGCTATCGTCTACACCCTTTGCTCCGCCCCAGTTTCCGCCTACTGCTATATTAATAAGCAAATGAAAACGTTGGTCAAATGGCCATTCATCTTTGCCCTTGCCTGTATTCTTAAACTCATTGCATAACTGGTCGTCAACATAGAATCGAATTTTGGTTGCATCCCATTCTATACTGTACACATGAAAAGCGGTTGACAAATCTTTAAAATTCAGTCCCTTGGTTTTCTGGGTTCCCTTCATGCCATTGAAGGCATTGGTGTGAACAGTTGCCAAAACAGAGTCTGGCCAGTAACCCACGTTTTCCATGATATCTATTTCTCCGCTATGCGGCCATCCGCCATATTTAGCATCGGTAGGCAACATCCAGATAGCAGGCCACATGCCACGTCCGGCGGGCAGTTTGGCGCGAACTTCAATGCGTCCGTACTTCCAGTCTCCCTTGTTTTTGGTTACCATTCTTGCACTGGTGTATCGGGCTTCTCCCATTTTTTCCTGGTGGGCTTCCACTACCAGCATTCCATTTTCCTGGCGTACATTCCTGGTATTTTTATGCGTATAATATTGTAACTCATTGTTTCCCCATCCGCAAATTTTAGGACAACCCATGGCGGTATCATAGCCCCATTTCTTTGCATCCGGCAAACCCTTTCCATTGAACTCATCGGACCATACCAGTTTTTTAAAAGGCTGAGCCAAAGCGACATCTGCGCTCATAAAAAACGCAACTGATAGAACAGCGGCTTTAATCAATCTGTTGAAAGGAGAAAATGAATACATCCGGCTATATTTTATACCCTAAATCTAACTAAGTTTAAAATGATGGGCAAAGGATTATATTTGAATCAAACAAACAACCATGAAACAACAGAATTATAAAAACCATTCCCAACTGGTATTTGGCTGGCATGGAATTACCTTCTTTGCTATTCTTGCCTTATTAATCGGCTCCTTTGTAAACCTGAGTCATTCAGCACCAGAAAATATCTATTCCGCTTCTTTGATTTGTGTGATAGCCGTGATCTGTGGTTTCTTCTTTGCCTATATCCGCATTTTTGCATTGAAAGCACAGGACAGAGCCATCAGAGCCGAAGAGAATCTTCGCCACTTTGCTTTAACGGGAAAATTATTACCTGCACAACTTCGCATAGGGCAAATCATTGCACTGCGTTTTGCATGCGACGAAGAGTTTCCTGCATTGGCCGCTAAAGCCGCTGCAGAAAACCTGTCGAATAAAGAAATTAAATTGAGCATCCAGCACTGGAGAGCAGACTGGTATCGCGTTTAGCTCCTACTGCTTTTCGTAAAAGCGCCAATTCGTAGCAAAATCTTCTGTGAGCGGCTGCTTGGTTAAAATGGCTCTTACCATTTCTACCGGCATAGCATTGAGTTTCATGACCTGGTCATGGAACTCTTTGTAGCTCATTTTCTTCGTGTCTACCAATTCTTTTTTCAACGCATAAAACTGACGACCGCCGGTTAAGTAAGCCAGCTGATACAATGGAGGATATCCACCTGTAAAAGATCTTCTTACTTCCCCTTCTGCATTCGCACGTTCGTGTCCTACTTTGTCTACCAAGAAATCAATACACTGTTGAGGGGTCCATTTGCTGGTATGATAATTCAAAGAGAAAATAATTCTGGCGCAACGGTGCATATGCCAGAACAACATGCCAATGCGGTCTTCCGGTGTTTTGGCAAACTGCAAATCCCATAAAATCAATTCCCAATAAAGTGCCCAGCCTTCGGACCAGAATGGCGTTCCAAAATTTCTATAGGTTCTGTTGCGCTGATTCACGAACTGCTGTAAATTGTGTCCGGCAATTAATTCATGATGCACCACCGCTTTTGAAAAATGCGGATTGTTTCCGCGCATACTCATCATTTTATCCGGATAGGTCATGGTATTAGTGGGATAGGAAATCAAAATATCGGCACCGCCTAAAAAGAAGGGAGCTACCAGTTGTCTCTCCGGACTCATCATCATCATGCCCCAGGTTTCTTCTGCTAATGGAGGGATGGTAATCAACTGATTTTTCTTTAAGAAGTCAATACTCTCATTGTATAATCTTAAAATCAGTTCTGGCTGCTTACCCTCAGGAACATATGTATTTTTCACTTTTTCCAATGCGGCTTTCCAGTCATTTCCAAAACCCATTTCTTTGGAAGCTTTCAGCATTTCAGCTTCGCACCAGGCAAATTCCTTATTGGCCACCTCAATTAATTCTTCCGGTGTGTAAGGAATCATTTCATTCTTTAACTGTCTGATCAAAGACTCTCTTCCTGCTTGTACCCCCACGATTCCACTTTTGTCTGACGCTGTTAAACTACTATTGGCCTTGGCTTTAAACGCATTGGCATATGCGGTTAAACTTTCATCCAAAGTCTTTTGTGTAACCGGTACCCACCAGCTAAACAAAGGATCGTATCCATTGTAAAATTCAAAAATGCTTTGTACGGCATTGCGTGCATTGGTAATAGCAGCTGTTGCGGCAGCCACTTCATCCGGTTCAATGCTGCTTACTTTTTTCAATTGATCCTGTAATTGTTTTACCTCGGTTACAATATCATTCCAGTCTTTAGCTACTGCTTTGGCATCGGGTTGACCACCTCTTCTTCTTACTTGCTCCAGCGCATATATTTTATCCGTGAATCCAATCCACTGCTTTACTTTTTGCAGGTTGGCCGCATCCAGATTCAGCTGCTCTAATCGGCTTGCCAAATCCCGTTTGAATAAAATATAATCAGCTTTACATTCCTGAGAAAGATTTTTAAAATTTACAGCAGCCAATTGTGCCTGATACTCCTTAATTAACTTTTGCAGTCTTTCATTTTTCTCGGGGGATCCAATACTCCAGTCTGCACCACCGCCGCGGGCATTGTTCAGGGCCGGACTATAGTAGCGGTTCAGAACCCTGCTGTCCGCATTGAATCGCTGAATCAATGTGGGCATCTCCTGACAAGGAATCCATTCATTTGCTGAAACCTGCGCATGTGATGAAACGGGCATGGTAGCAGAAATGGCTGCCATTCCGAAAGCTAATAATATACTTTTCATAAATCGCTTTTACGGTGATGTGAATTTTATTTCTATAACTATTCTTTTATGATTGTTTCAATATTCATGTATAATAACTACTTCTTAAATCACTTGAAACCCATGTGCATAAGGATCTTCGTCGTCAATAATAATGGTATTATATCCGGTAATTCTGGCCCATCCTTCTATACCAGGAATAATGGCAGGCTTTCCTGCTACAGTTGTAGTGCCTTCAATGGTACCATTGAAGATGGAACCAATAATACTTTCATGTACAAAAACATCTCCTTGTTTCAATAGGCCTTTTGTGTACCACTGCGCCATTCTAGCCGAAGTGCCCGTACCACAGGGAGAACGATCAATGGCTTTGTCTCCGTAAAAAACAGCATTGCGGGCTGTAGAACTTTCTTTCAAGGGTTTACCCGTCCATAGCAAATGGCTGAGTCCCTTAATATGTTCATTCTCCGGATGCACAAAAGAATAATGCTCGTTCAAATATTTTCTGCATTCACGGCTCCAGCTGATCAGTTGATCAGCGGTATAATGTTCCAGTCCGGGAAAATTTTCCTGTGGATCTACAATAGCATAAAAGTTTCCCCCATACGCAACATCCACATGAATCGTTCCTAATCCACTACACTCCACTTTTAAATCGGTGGCATATAAAAAAGCAGGTACATTGGTCAGCTTTACAGAATCTACTTTTTTTCCTGTTTGCTTGTATTCAATCAAGACCAGACCAGCCGGGGTTTCTATGCGAAGCTTACCCGGACCTTTCGGTTGTACCAGTCCTTCTTCAATGGCAATCGTAATGGTACCAATGGTTCCGTGTCCGCACATAGGGAGGCAGCCACTGGTTTCAATGTATAAAACACCAATATCATTTTGCGGATTGGTGGGTGGATACAAAATACTTCCACTCATCATATCATGACCGCGGGGTTCAAACATCAGTCCCTTTCTGATCCAGTCGTATTCACGCAAAAAATGCAACCTTCTTTCCATCATGGAATTTCCTTCCAGTAATGGACCACCGCCTGCAACCAGCCTTACCGGATTGCCACAAGTATGTGCATCTATACAAAAGAATTTTTTATGCGCCATAGGGTTGATACTTTTTAAGAATAGCTATTATAAATCAACATTCGTTTTTTGAAATCAGATTGTTTCAACCGCTGCCTTTGTTAAAATCCCATTGATCAATCTTAAAATACCTGCTTCATTTTCATTTCTCAAATACAAGGGCAGCAATGCATCCGGACAATCCTGATAACAAACCGGTCTGGCAAAACGACGGATGGCTTCAGGCCCAACCGAAGTGGTTCTTGCATCCGTGGTGGCGGGAAAAGGTCCACCGTGAACAATGGCATTACATACTTCCACACCCGTAGGTACATTATTGAAAATCATTCTACCAACGGCTTGCTGTAAAGTATCAACCAGGCTTGCATTCTCTTTCAACTCCTGCTCATTGCCATAAATTGAACCTGTTAATTGTCCTTCTAATGACGCAATGGCTGCAGCCATTTCTTTTTTGTCTTTACAAAGTACAAGCAAACTACAAGGACCAAATACTTCTCTTTGCAAAGCAGGCGTTGCCATAAAATGCGCAGCGTTTGTTTGCATTAATGCCGGCATAGCCTGATGGTATTCTTCTAAATTAAGTCCATCAACCAATACCTGAATATTTTCCTGATTGGCCAGGCTGGTTTTGTCCTTATAATAAGCATGGCAGATGGTGGGATTCAGCATCGTTGCAGGTGCTACTGCTTTGAGTGCATTCTCTAATTCCCGCGCAAAAGTTTTTGTTTCGGCATTGTTTATTGCAAACAATAAACCAGGGCTGGTACAAAACTGTCCAACACCCAAACTGATAGAACCCGCCAGGGCATTCGCAATGGCTGTTGTTTTTTCAGCAAGTATCTGTGGCAATAATACAACCGGATTAATGCTACTCATTTCTGCATACACTGGTATCGGTGTTTTTCTTTTATGTGTAGCGGTGGTATACAATGCCATACCTGCTTTGTAGGATCCGGTAAATCCAATCGCTTTAATTCTCTCATCCATGGCCAGTTGCTGACCCAATACAGGCCCTGTTCCTACCAGTGTTGCAAACACTCCCTTGGGCATATTGGTTTTTTCGGCAGCTCGCATTACAGCTGTTGCTACCATTGCATTCGTACCCAAATGAGATTCATGTGCTTTCACAATTACCGGACAACCCGCTGCCAATGCAGAAGCTGTATCACCACCCGCGGTTGAATAGGCGAAAGGAAAATTGCTGGCGCCAAATATCAATACAGGTCCAATGGGCTGCAGCATTCTTCTTAAATCGGCCCTGGGCAAGGGCTGTCGATCGGGCATGGCGGTATCAATCACTGCATCACACCAGTTGCCTTCTCTCAACAATTTTGCATAGAGGTTCAATTGCTTGCAGGTTCTTCCTCTCTCACCCGTTAATCTGGCTAAGGGCAATGCCGTTTCTTCATGTGCTTTTTGCAACAAGGCATCGCCGCAGTTCATGATTTCTTCTGCAATGGCTTCTAAAAAAACAGCGCGTTCAATAAATGTTTTTTTGGCAAAGGGGATAAAAGCCGCCGATGCCTCCTGTAACGCTGCTTCTACTTCAGCAGGAGAACTGATGGCAAAGGTTTCAGAAAGAAATGCTTTTTGAAGCGTACTATAGGATTGTAAATGGTTCAACATGACTTAATGGAAATACAGGCTTTCTGTAAATTTTTTAAATAATTACTGCGGAAGTGATAAATAATCCGGCAACTGAGGTCTGCAGGCCAATGCATCTTCCACAATCTTGGTTACGCGATACAACTCTTCTTCCTGTAATGGCAATCTGGGTGCCCTAACATGTGGAGAGCCAATATCGGTAAGGGTTGCAGCTACTTTAATATACTGCACCAGCTTGGGATGAATATCCAGTTCCAGCACCGGTAAAAACCAGCGATAAATGCTCAGCGCCTCCGCTAACCGGCCAGCTTTAATCAACCTGTATATGGAAACTGTTTCTCTGGGAAATGCATCCACCAGACCCGCAATCCAGCCATCAGCTCCCAAACAGAGTTCTTCCAATGCCAGGGTATCTACCCCACATAATATTTTAAACCGATCTCCAAACCTGTTTTTCATACGCGTTACATTCGATACATCACGCGTAGATTCTTTTACGGCCTGAATATTTTCGCAGGCTGCCAGTGAAGCAAACATGTCTAATGTTACTTCAATTTTATAATCCACCGGATTATTATAAATCATGATAGACTTGGATGTTGCATTGGCTACTGCTTTAAAATAAGTAACCGTTTCTTCATCATCCGATTTGTATCGCATAGGAGGTAAAAGCATAAAACCATCGGCACCTGCATCTGTTGCAGCTTTTGCAAAAGCAACAGCAGCTTTGGTGGTTGATTCAGCAATATTTACAATCACCGGAAACCCATCACCTACTTCGTTCTTGGCAATTTGTAACAACTGAATCTTCTCTTCATTCATCAAGGTACTGGCTTCTCCAAGCGATCCGCCAATTATCACCCCATCAACACCCGCGTCTATCTGCGCACGTAGGTTCTTAATAAATAAAGCTTCATCTAAAGTTTCGTCTGCATGAAAGGGGGTTAGTAAAGCAGGATATACTCCTTTCCATTCCGGGTTGGCCATTGTTAAATATTTAAACAACCAATTTAACCAAAACAAATGGATTTTAGGGTATTAAATGCATGAGTGTAGTGTAGTCTTTTGTGTAGGCGATAATATTATTGTATGCACTAAATTCTTCTTCTGAATGCATGGTGGTTATAGCAACGGCTTTCATTCCGGCATTCACTGCCGCTTCAACCCCTTTGGGCGCATCTTCAAATACAATGCAATTTTCTGGAGCAACTCCCAGCTCGGCGGCACCTTTTAAAAACACATCCGGATTGGGCTTACTTACCGGCACATCAAATGCACTAACCACACTGGAAAAATAGGTTCTTATATCCAGGCCATCCAACACAAAATCAATATTGAATGGAATGGCTGCAGATCCAATGCCCATGGGTATTCCAGCCAAACGGGCAGCTGCCAGAAAGTCTAGTAATCCGGGAAGGGGTTGCATATCGGGTCGGTAGATTTCCTGGTATTTTCTTTCCTTAGCCATTTCAATTTCATGCACTTGCTCCGGACTAAAATGACCCTTTCCAAATACGCGATCGAGTAACTCTGAATTCTTCCCATACATCTGGGCAGCTACTTCCTCAAAACTCATATTGGCACCCAGTTCATTCACCAATACATGGTGCCACACTTTTTTGTGGTAGGCCATATCATCTACAATAGTTCCGTTCAAGTCAAATAGAAATGCAGTGGATGCCATGAAATTTATATTTCCGGCGAAGGTATAAAAAGGAAACTACTTGTTAATACTGCTATTGATAGCGAGTGGCAATTTTAAATAACAGTTTCAGATAAGACTTAACAGAATAGGCATTCACCTGAAACTTTAAAGCATCTTTGGCCACAATAATGACTTCTTCCTTGTCATGATTGGCATGGTATTGCCGATGGGCAAGATTTGCAAAGTAAAAAGAGAAGTTTTTCCGCGAAGCTTTTTCCGATTCAGCCCGCAAATGCTCAGGTAAATGAGCAATATTATAGAGCATGGTTTTATAAATATCAAGAAAGTTTTTCCTGTTCTTGAATGAAACAGCTGTTGTATTTTGGTCGTGATTTCTATACTTTGCCAGTACTTCCGGATGATACGCCACAGGATATTTGGCAGCGATTCGGTTCCACATGAGCCAGTCTTCAGAACAATTCACCATATAAAAAGATCCCAGATCTTCATACACGCTTCTCTTTACCACCATGGCTGGCGGCTCGAGCCACTGTCTGATGGCAATGCGCTGATGCCAGTTTTTCAACAATCCTCTTTCGTCACCTACTGGTGCATTAGACCAAACAGGAATACCATTGTCATCTACCGCTCTCCAGTCGGTACAGGCTGCACCTGCTTCCGGATAATCCGCAAATAGCTGGGTAACTGCTTTATAAAAGCCAGGTTCTACATAATCATCTCCGTGTAGCAAATGCACATACTCCCCAACCGCCCTTTTGATGCAGGTTTCAAAATTCCGGACATTCCCCACATTTACGGGGTGTCTGTAATATCCCACTCTTCCTTTACCTACCCTTTCCACTATGGCAGCAACATCACCCTCCGTACTAACATCATCTACCACTTCAATCTGCATGATTTCCGGACCCATATCCTGTACTAATACAGCATTCAGGGTTTGCTCCAGATAAGCGAGGCCATTGTAAACAGGAATCATCACTGACCATTGCAATCTTTTGGTTCCTGCAGGCAAAGGGGGGATAACAGGGGGCGAAGATGGAATTCGCTCAAAAACAGTGTCAGGCATTCAATCGATAATTGGGGTATCTAAAAGTAGTGTTGTTTGTAATAACAACACTACTTATATCATTAAGAGTTGCTTAAAATGTGTAAGCCATCATAAATACAAAGTTTCTTCCGGGTGCATTCAGTGGCAAATTATTATTGATGAATCTGCTTAAATGTTCTCTATAAGTTACATTGAATAGATTTTGTGCCACAGCTGTCAATTGTATTTTAGTTGCCGGCTTCCATTTCAAACCCAAATCGGTAACGGCAAAATCACCAGTAGCTTTTTCACTGAAAGCGGTTGAAACCCTGTTCTGTGCAAAACTCTGGCGAATGGATACATAGGGTTGCATTTTACCTTGCAGTAATTCTGCAGTTAATTTATACCTGATTTCGAATGGATTCATTTCAGGTAAGGGTTGATTTAACACCCTGTTCTGACCGCGTACATAAGCCATGGTAATATCCTGGTTCAGGGTTTTGGCCAACTGCTGATTCCAGCTCAACTCAAAACCCATAATGGTTGCATCCTTCACATTGATGAATTTGCGAACACCTGGTGATGTGGCAAGGGCAGGTCTCAAAGTTGGATCAACCACAGTTGAAATATAATTATGCATGAACGCATAGTAAGCATTCAACTGAAACTGTGTGTTGTCTGTTTTATAGCGCAACAGGAAATCGATCTGTGTATTGGCTTCTGGTTTTAAATGAGGGTCACCCACTACTTCATACGCATCAAGCCCCACTGGTAAATAGTTGATAAACTTCTCTGTTAAGCTGGCGCTTCTAACTCCACGCCCCACCCAGAAAGATGCCTGCCAGTTTTGATTGAAATAGCGGCTGATACCTGCACTGATACTGGTATTCAGATCATTGGAAATAAGTGTTGAATTAGCAGCTACTGTTTTGGCTGCCGGTTGGTTCGGTTTGGAGTGAACCCAATCCATTCTGCCCGATACGGTTAACTGGTACAGACCCATCTTTTTTTCGGTGTGTACAAATGCGCCTGTTCTTAATATGGAACCCTGTTGCCATAGGGTATCATAAAATGTTTTTCCTGCCATCATACCCGTTAGCATTTTTCTGGACCGGGTACCATTGGCATATTCATACTTCATATCAGCTCCAACATACCAAACAGTACTAGGCCTTCTGATGGTAATTTCTGTTCTTCCTCCGCTGGTTTCGGTATTCGCATAAACATGCGACAACATAGTAGCAGATGCAGGTCTTAATCCATTTCCCATCTGGTGATCTACCAATGAAGTATATACCTGTGTATTCCACTGACTATACCATTTGTGCTGTGCATTCACCTGATACTTACCCTGTATCATCCAGGTATCATCGCTTAGCAAATCCATCATTAAAGTAGGGAAGCTGGTATTGCGGGTAAAATTTCTAGTAATATTTACAGAAGCAATCTTACCCGGCTTCAAAAGATAAGCCGCGCTAAGATTCAGGGCTGTTCTGTTAAACACACCTGGCAGTAAAGTTCCGCTTCCGTCTTTATAATCGTCTCCGGCAGAATAAGAAAGCGCTGCAGCAGTCTGAAATTTCCGTGTACTCAAATTTACATAGGCTTCTGTTCTACGATTGGTGCCATTGGTTTCATACCCTGCACCAACACGGCCATTCACAATTGCTTTATCTGAAAAGACTGGATCATTCATTTTAAAATTAATGACAGCACCTGTTGAAGGTCCGTAACGAAAATTATGCGGACCCTTTAATAATTCAATCTCTTTGATCTGATTGATCATGACCTGACTACTCGGAGGATCCATGCGATTAGGGCAAGCCTGATGCGCACCCACCACTCCGTCTGTTACCAGATTTAACTGTTCCCACTTGAATCCGCGGAACACAGGATCAAATCCAAAATTGCCGGATTTGCGAATGGCGTTAAAGCCAGCTATTTGTGTCAACACCTGTGTTGCATCATGCTGAATCCAGTCGGCAGACTTTAACTGATAGGTTTTCTGAGGTGTTTTTCCTTTTACTGCATACACGCTAACCGGAGCAAGTGTTCTGCTGAAAAAGGAATCGTTGCTTACTAGCTGTGAATGAGTTATTGATTGGGCCTGGCCACTGATAGTAGTTAATGGGAGTGCCGCTAGGGCAAAAGCCGGTATAAGAAGGCTCGGCAGCGCCTTCATAGAACGAATGTTCATGACATTGTTTTTAAGTGATTTGAAAAAGATTCAGACTAAAAAAATGTCATACCAGCTGTGGGGGATGAAATATATCGCTTGTGTATCCTGCCTTTACAAAAGCAGGTTGTTCATAAGAAAGAATTAGGTTGTTGTGTGCCTCAATAAAGGTCACTTGCAGAAAACTATTCTGATGACAGATGGTTTCGCCGGGAAGGTTAAGCTGATATGCAGCTTTCTCTGCAGCCCGCTGTTGTTCTTTCTCTGCTTCCTGCATTTTTTTTGATAGCTGACACTTACCCTTACATTGAAGGGCTGGTCTTTCTTTGTTGATGCAGTTTTGCAGATATTCAGCACGATTGATAGCATAATCCGCTTTTAGCACATACCCTGAAAATACCTGTACCATCAAAGCACTGAGCAAAATCAATATCATTCCATTCTTCGCCATAAACAGAACACAAAGTTGCCTTTGTTTTGAGAATTAATTTATGATTCAAATCATGTTCGATAATTTTATAGACAATCCACAATGAATGAAAAAATTCAGCTTCTCTAACCTCCTTCAGTATACGCTCATATCAACCCTTCTTGTACTGACTGTAAAAAATTCACTGGGTTCCCCCGATAAAAACTGGAAACCAATCGGCAATAACAAAATTCAACCATCAGAAACTGGCAAATCCACATTAATCAAAAACGTCTGGATAATTGATGGTACTGGCGCTGCTCCGTTTTTTGGCGCAGTAAGAATTCAGGGAAATAAAATTCTGGCCACAGGAAACTTAAAACCTCTTAATGGAGAAACAATCATTGATGGCCGTCAACAATATCTAACCCCTGGTTTCATAGATTCACATAGCCATCATTTTGGTAGTTTAAAAAAAGAGCCTCAAGGAATGGCCATGACCAATCAGGGTATTACCACCATATTGATTGGTCAGGACGGTGACAGCTATCCAATGGATACCCTATATTCTTTTTTTTCTAAGAACAAAGTAGCTGTGAATGTAGCCAGCTATACGGGTCATAGTAGTCTTCGGGAAAAAATTATGGGAAGGAACAATGTATTCAGAGCCGCGAGTTTACCAGAGATTGATAAAATGAAAAAAGCACTGGCCTCAGATTTACAAAAGGGTTCTTTTGGTTTGTCAACAGGATTAGAATATGAATCTGCTTTTTATAGTAGTAAGGAAGAAGTGATTGCGCTGGCTCAGGTAGCAGCAGATTTTAAAAGAGGATATATCAGCCATATCCGAAGCGAAGACATTCAATTAAAAGATGCGATTGACGAAATCATTGAAATAGGAAAAAGAACAGGTATACCAGTTAAGCTATCTCATATTAAAATTGCCAACAAAAAGGATTGGGGAAAAGCAGGAATGGTAATACAGACTTTGGATAGTGCAAGAAAAGCAGGAATTGATATTACAGCAGATGTGTATCCCTATACTTTCTGGAATTCTACTTTAAGGGTTTTATTTCCCGATAAAAAATTTACCAGTTTAAAAAGTGCTGAACTGGCAACCCAACAATTGTTTGATCCCGAAGAATCGGTATTGGTTCGTTTTGCTCCTTATCCCTCTTATGCCGGCAAAACCATTGCAGTCATTGCAAAAGAAAGAAATGAGTCTGCTCCCGCCACACTAATTCAATTGATTAAAATGGCAGAAGCTTATAAAAAAGCAAATCCAGGCGCAGGTAGTGTGGAAGCATTGGCAGGTAAGTCTATGCTGGAAGCAGATGTAATTGATTTTATGCAATGGGAGCACGCCAATTTTTGTTCGGATGGTGCAGCAGGCGGGCATCCACGTGGGTATGGTGCATTTACCAGAATATTGGGTAAGTATATCAGAGAGCAGAAAATACTTTCATTGTCAAATGCCATTTATAAAATGACAGGGTTAACTGCAAAGCATTTACAAATTGAAAAAAGAGGTGTAATTGCAGCAGATAATTTTGCCGACCTGGTTCTGTTAAATCCGGATATTGTAGAAGACCATGCCACTATTGAAAACAGCAAAGCCCTTTCAACTGGCATCAAAATGGTTTGGGTAAATGGAGAAATGGTTTATCAAAATCAAATTGCCACCAATCTGTTTCCTGGTGTGCTAATAAGAAAAAACAATTAATAACAAGTTAATAAAATAGAAAAGAGACCCTCTGCACATAGAAACAAGATTGTAAAATGAAAAAGTCAGCTTTTGTATTAACGAATGGAATGTACCTTAGTTCTGATGCCAAAACAGCCCATGGTCTGGTTAGAGGAACGGAGCGTTTTCTAATAACCGGCATTATTGATCAGGAAACCACCGCAGGAAAAGATGCCGGAGAATTACTGGATGGCGTGCACAGAAACATCCCCATTTATGCAAGCCTTGATGCCGCCTGGCAATCGCATCCTGAAACAAGAGTACTGGTGATTGGGGTGGCTACTGTTGGAGGTATATTGCCTGCTGATATGCTGACCATTATTAAAGCAGCTATTGAGAAAGGCTTGTCCATAGTAAATGGATTGCACGATTATTTAAACGACCACCCAGATATCGTTGAACTGGCCAATAAAAAAGGCATCAGTCTTACTGATATCCGTAAGCCTAAGAAAAGAGCAGACCTTCATTTTTTTACAGGAGATATTTTTAAGTTATCTACTCCTGTAATTGCTGTTATTGGAATGGATTGTGCTATGGGAAAAAGAACCACTGCAAGACTGTTGAAGGAAGCTTGTGCTGAAGAGCAGATTAAAGCCGAAATGATTTACACAGGCCAAACAGGATGGTTGCAGGGCAATGAATATGGTTTTGTTTTTGATTCAACCCTGAACGATTTTGTTTCCGGAGAACTGGAACACGCCATACTTTCCTGTGCCCGTGAAGCGAATCCTTCTATTATTTTTTTAGAGGGACAATCAGCTTTAAGAAATCCAAGCGGCCCTTGTGGACTGGAGTTCCTGATTTCCGGAAATGCCAAACATACCATTCTGGTATTTGCACCTAAAAGAACATATTTTGATAACGAACCACATTGGGGCAAGATACCTTCTGTTGAATCTGAAATTGAAATCATTGAAAAATTTGGCTCTAAAGTGATTGCGCTGGCCATGAATACAGAAAGTTGTTCCAATGAAGAAGCCTTACAACTGAAAGCGGAATATGAACAGAAGCTAAATCTGCCAGTACTTGCACCCTTACAAAAAGGAGTTGGCGAATTGATTCCTGTTTTGCAGAAGATTATTACTGATGGTGTGCAATAGCACCCTAAAACACATTTGCAAGCCACGCTTATGAAAATCACCCGAATAGAATCTTTTATCAAACACCTGCTCTTAAAAAAGCCCTATACCATTGCTTATAATACTTACGACACCGTATCCATTGTTTTTACCAAAATTACTTTGGCAAACGGAATAGTTGGAATAGGAACGGCCAGCCCTGCAGAAGATGTGGTGGGCGAAAGTCCTGAACAAACACTAATCAACTTAGAATCAGATGCCGTGCAGTCCTTAGTAGGATCCGATATCCGTTCTTTTTTAAGCATCATTACCGATCTCAGAAAAACTTTTGTACACCTGCCAGGAACACAGGCGGCACTGGATATTGCTTTGCACGATGCTTTTGGAAAATGGGCAGGGATTTCAATTGCTGATTTTTACGGGATAAAGAGAAATGCATTACCTACTTCTGTTACCATTGGCATTAAAAATATATCCGATACACTTTCAGAAGCCAATGACTATTACGAAAATGGATTTTCCGTCTTCAAACTAAAAACTGGTTTGTCTGTGGAAGAAGACATTGAGAAAGTCCTCTTGCTACACGAGAAATTCAGGCATAAAATTCAAATGAGAGTAGATGCCAATCAGGGCTATACACTTGCTGATCTTACAAAATTCATGAAGGCAACCCAGTCCATTCCTTTAGAACTCATTGAGCAGCCTTTGAAAGTAGGCAATGAAGAGGAACTGCTTTCTCTATCTGAGGAACAAAGAAAAAAACTGGTAGCGGATGAGTCCTTGCATGAGGAATCCGATGCCATTCGTTTTGCTCAACCCAATCGTCCCTTTGGCATTTACAATATAAAACTCATGAAATGCGGGGGGATTGCGGGTGCCAGAGAAATCGGACAAATTGCCCGTACTTCGGAAATTGATCTGTTCTGGGGATGCAATGATGAGAGTATCATTAGCATCACTGCTGCTTTGCATGCAGCCTATGGATTCACAAACACAAAATACCTGGACCTGGATGGAAGCTTTGATTTAGCAGAAGATCTGGTGAAAGGTGGATTTGAAATAAAAAACGGGTTGCTCATGATTAATGAACAACCCGGTCTTGGATTGGAGTGGCTGTAATTGGGGTTACCTATTAAGATGCCATTTCCATATTATATTCCGACTTAAAGTTTTTGAGTACCACTTCAATGTTTTTATCTTTTGATCCATAGCTCATGAAATCTTTGATGAGTTCCAGCACGTCATGGTCTATATAAACTGTGTGGGCTGCATCAATCACCACTTTGGATTGTTCAGGCAAATGAGCCAGTGTTTGTTTAATGGCCGCTTTGTTTAAAAAGGAAACTTCCTGAGCCAGGTCAATCTGAATTACTTCGCCGTTCACGTGTTTTTCCTTTTTAAAGAAATAAGCCAGCTTCATATTCCCTTTTAAAATGAAGTAAATACTTACTACCAAACCAATACCTACTCCCTTTAACAAGTCGGTAAACACAACCGCAATAACGGTGACAATAAAGGGAACAAACTGTTGCATTCCACTATGCCACATATGTTTGAAGGTCTTGATGCTGGCCAGTTTTAAACCAATCATAATTAAAATAGCCGCCAAAGTGGCCATCGGAATTTTGTTCAGCAAAGCAGGTATAGCCAATACCGAAACCAATAAAAACACTCCATGTGTAATGGCAGCCAGTTTTGTTTTGGCACCCGCATTTACATTGGCAGAAGTTCTAACAATTACAGATGTCATTGGCAGACCTCCCAGAAATCCGGCAATCATATTGCCAATACCCTGTGCTTTTAATTCTGTATTGGCACTTGAAAATCTTTTCAGAGGATCCATTTTATCTCCTGCTTCCAAACAAAGCAGGGTTTCAATACTGGCCACAATAGCAATGGTAATACCCACCACCCAGGCTTTGGGATTCAGGAATCCGGCAGCTGAGGGAAAAGTGAACTGACCCAGAAATTCGTCGAAAGAATCCGCAGTGGGTAGCAATACCAGGTGCTCGTCTTTAATTACCCAGGCAGGTGCAACGGATATAAAAATTTCATTCAATACAATACCGGCTATAACCGCAACCAATGCCCCTGGAATTGCTTTTATTTTTTTAAGTGCAGGCACTTTGTTGAAAGCAACAATAATAGCAATTGAAATGATGGCTACAACAATAGCACCCGTATGGGCAAAATTGAAAGCATGAATCAGTTCAGAAAAAAAGCCCTTGTCTGCATCAATTAATTGATAAGAAAAAAAGTCTCCCTCATGTTCCACATCATAGCCAATGGCATGTGGCAATTCTTTTTTAATGATAATGATGCCTATGGCAACAAGCATTCCTTCAATTACACTGGTTGGAAAATAACTGGAGATGCCCCCAGCTTTTGCCAAACCCAATATCAGTTGGATGGCACCGGCAATCATAACGGCAGACAGGAATGTCTGATATCCAAGATCGGTAATGGCCACCAATATAATGGCAATTAAACCTGCAGCAGGACCGGAAACACTAACATTGGAATTACTTAAATATCCAACAGCAATCCCGCCAATCACTCCTGTTATGATTCCTGCAAAGGGTGGTGCTCCACTGGCAACAGCAATGCCCAAACAAAGCGGAAGCGCTACTAAAAAAACCACCATGCCGGCTAACACATCCGACTTAAAATACTTAGTTGTTAGTTTCATACAATTAATACTGAACTTCTTCTTTTATAATTTTTATAGGTAAAAAATAGCTGCCTTTATTGTAATTAATGAACAGCAACTAATTTTTCTGCATACGCATTTTGATGAATCAGGGTTTTAAAGAAATCAACTTCACCTGTTTCAACATTGTACATAGCACCTACTATTCCAATTTTACCCGCCATGAAATATTCTTTAATGATATCGCTTCTGTGTAAGATTTCTTCCATGCTGTTTTCTACGTTTGCATACGCTACGTTGTCACCAAAACAGTGTTCATCTTTTCTCTTCAACATGGCTTTGCTGATAGCAGGCTTAATGGCACTTAACAATCCAGTAATATGTCCATCCTTTACATCGGCCTGTGCGCTCTTCACCGCTCCGCAGGCAGTATGTCCCAACACTACCAGCACTTTGGATCCAACGTATTTAACTGCGTATTCCAAACTACCCAGAATACTGTCATTCACAATATTTCCAGCCACACGAATACTGAACAAATCTCCCAGCCCCTGATCAAAAATCAACTCAACGGAGGTTCTGGAATCCATGCAGCTTAATACTACACCAAAAGGAAACTGACCTTCACGGGTTTCATTGATCATCTCCAGGTGATCATGGTCCTTCGTCAGGTTCTGCACGAACCTCCTGTTTCCTTCTACTAATAACTCAAAGGCCTTCTCTGGCGTTAAGTTTTCTAAATACTCTTTTGAATGTTTTCTCATAATATTATAATTGATGTTATTACCCGGATTGGGCAATGAACGGTTTGCACAAATAAATTAAACAGGATAAGATACAGGGCTGTATTAAACAGTTATTGAATACCACAGATTACCGGGATTCATTTCAATATGTAAATAGTAATAGCCCTTAAGACGAAAGTACTAGCCTACATTGGGGGGCGGTACCAGTAGTTCTCCATGAAATGCCTGATAGCTTTCCGGATGGAGGGAGAGTCCATGAGAGATAGAAGTAAAACCAAGCGTTACGTATGCTGAAGATGCATGCAGGTACTCTTCCATAAAACCATTGGAGTTATGGGGTTTTTCTTCTGATGTGTTGTTTAAAGGATTGGAAGATTCTTCTTCTCCGCCATTATCCAGCGGCGAGTCAATATTGATGCAATATTGGTGATCGTGCTGATTGGCCATTACGAAGGGAGTACTTACTGTTAACCAAACCAAGGCCAGCACAAAAAAAAGTGCATTAAGCTTTTGCAGGAAAATAGATATGGAACTTCTCTTACGCATAAAATACAACCAGTGGTTGTAGGCGTAAAATTAATGTAAAACAACTATAAGTTGTACGTTCAAAATCTATTAAGATAATTTTATCATTTTTTTATCCATCCGTTTTCTTTGTACCACTGGATGGTATGCTTCAGTCCCTCCTGTAGAGGATAATCGGGCGTAAAGCCCATATTCTTCAACAAACTGGCATCCACTGCCCAGTTGGGTGCCTGAAATTCTTTCAGTCTTTCTTTGTTAAGAACCGGTGTCCTTCCCCTCATATTGCCTACCCACTCACTCAGTTGTGCCGCTACCTTGGCAACAGGTACCGGAACAATGATGGGAAGGGTCTTTTTTCCCAAAACTTGTTTAACCAAATCGTTGAATTCCTTGGCAGTATAATTAACAGTATCACTTAAAAGAATATTCCTGGAACTGATGGGCTGGTCAATACTTAAGAAAACTGCTTTACATACATCTGCCACATGAATAAAACTCAATTGCTGTTGGGTGTTGCCAATATACAATTCCAGGTGCTGGTTCAAGGATTGTATTAATACCAATAAATCCTTTTCACGAGGACCATACACCGTGGTGGGATGCACAATCACATATGGAAACTGAGATTTAGTGGCTAACATTTTTTCTGCCGCCAGCTTGCTCTTTCCATAAGCGGTTATCGGAGCCTGTTCATGTGTTTCTGTTACAGGATCAGTACCCCTGCCAGGTCCGTAAGAGGCCAGACTACTTAGAAAGACAAATCTTTCCGGCACCATATCTAATTCTATCAATGAATCTACCAGTCTTTCTGTATTGTGCAGATTCACTTTATAATATTCATCAAGCACCGTACTCTTGGTTAATCCTGCTGAATGAACCACCACATCAAACTTTCCATGGATGGCTGCATTCTTTTCTATTTGCTGCTTGAGTTTTTCCGAATTGGAAAAATCCATTTCAAAAACATGCAGATTCTTATGTTGTAGATATCCTTTACTGCTCGAAGATCTGATTCCGGCAAATGTGCGGTACCCTCGTTTAATAGCTTCTTCTACCAGAAAGCTTCCAATGAATCCACTCGCTCCGGTAATCAGGATATTTTTCATGTAGTGATGCTTTATATATGTTTAATAAAACAGCGTCTGCGCTTGTGTTGCCTTGCCGGGAAGTGATCCCAGATACTTTGCACTTTTTTATTCTCCTCCAACTCCGGATTGGATTCAATAACCTTTACGCCCGCCTTGTTGTAGTTTTTATGAAATTCTCTTAGTACAATGGCATTGACGCCTTTGCCTTGTAGATTCTTATCAATACCAATCAACAACAGATCGGCTTTTTCATTTTTCTTCAACGCTTTTAATAAATGAATAAAGCCAAAAGGAAACAATGAGCCATTTGCTTTTTGCAGTGCTTTAGATAAAGAGGGCATAGTAAGACCAAACCCAACCAGCTGATTCGCTTCATTGGCAATAAGCGTAATGAAATCTACCCGAATCATGGAGAAATACATTTTGACATAATAGTCAATCTGCCTTTGTGTTAATGCAACAACACCATATAATTCTGCGTATGTTTCATTCACCAGCTTAAAAACGGCACTGGCGTAGGGTTTCAGGTGTTTGGTAGATGTCATGGGTACCACATGCAGCTTATATCTTTTCTCTACCAGATCAGCAATTTTAGCAATATTTTCGGGCAGGATTTCGGGTACATTAATTCGATACTC
Source organism: Sediminibacterium sp. C3 (assembly GCF_000508085.1). GTDB lineage: Bacteria > Bacteroidota > Bacteroidia > Chitinophagales > Chitinophagaceae > Sediminibacterium. Next base: position 500,070 of record NZ_KI669560.1, read on the forward strand.
TACCCAATCAACGGCTTTACCATAACCCAGCTGTTCCATCATTACCGGATAGTAAGGGTAGTTGTAAATGGTAGCCATGGTACCTATTTCCTGAAAGCCTTCTATCAGCATACCCTCATAATCCAGATCAGTAAAACCCAATGGACCATGAACGGCAGTGCAACCCAATTCTTTTGCCCATCCCTCTACTGCTTTCAATAATGCACGAGGCACTTCAATGTCTTCAATAAAATCAATCCACCCAAAACGCAGGTAATTGTTCTTCCAGGTTTCAACGTATTTCTTATTGTATATGGCAGCCACTCTGCCCACTACTTTTCCATTCTGATAAGCAAGCCAATATTTGGATTCGCAAAAATCGAAGGCCGGATTCTTCGCAGGATTCAATGTAGCTGCTTCGTCAAACCGAAGCTTGGGAATATTATACGGGTTACCCTTATACAGGGCATAAGGAAAATCCAGAAAAGCATTCATTTGCTTTTTGCTGGTAACTTCTTGGATAATTGTTTCCATGTTGGAAATAAAGTTACGCTACAGACACATGTCTTGCCAAACCTAATTCGTTGGCAACCATTTGAAGTTTTTCCAAAGCGGTGTCCAATTGCTCTTTGGTATGTGTAGCCATGATAGACATCCTGATTAAAGAAGAATCACTCTTCACTGCAGGAGATACTACCGGATTCACAAACACACCCTCTTCAAATAAGCGCTGTGTAAACTTGAATGTAAGGAAATTATCTCTGATATAGATTGGAATAATCGGCGTTTCAGATGCACCCATTTCAAAGCCCAGTTCCTGTAAGGCATTCACCATATAAGCGGTGTTGCTCCACAATTTTTCCAGTCTTTCGGGTTCTCTCTGTATAATTCTTAAAGCTGCCAAAGCAGATGCAGTAGCAGAAGGAGGTGTACTCGCACTAAAAATCATCGGACGGGCCGTATGCTTCAGATAGTTAATCATTTCTCTGCTTCCTGCTACATAACCACCCAATGAAGCCAAAGATTTACTAAAGGTTCCTACAATCAAATCCACTTCGTCTGTTAAGCCAAAATGATCTGCGGTGCCCTTACCTAATTTACCCAATACACCGAGTGAATGCGCATCGTCTACCATCACCAGTGCCTGGTATTTCTTAGCTAACTGCACAATTTCAGGAAGCTTACAAATATCTCCTTCCATGCTGAAGATACCGTCCACTACAATCATTTTAATCGTTTCCAACGGTACAGTACTTAGCTTTTGTTCTAAATCCTGCATGTTGTTGTGGGCATATTTCAACACTTTCGAAAAAGAAAGTCTGGAACCTTCAATGATGGACGCGTGGTCCAGTTCATCCAGTATAATCACCCCATTTCTACCTGTGATGGCAGAAACAGCGCCTAAGTTGGTTTGAAATCCTGTAGTAAAAGTTAGGGCAGCTTCCTTACCAATATGCTTGGCTAAAGCTTCTTCCAGTTCAACGTGTAAATTGGAAGTGCCATTCAAGAAACGGGAACCGGAACAGCTACTGCCGTATTGGTCAATAGCATCTTTAGCCGCTTTTAAAACTTCCGGATGATTGGTCAGACCCATATAACTGTTAGACCCAAACATTAAAACACGCTTGCCACCTATCATTACTTCTGTGTCGTTGTTTTTTTCAATCGCACGGAAATAAGGATAAATACCTGCGCTTTTTAATTCGTCCGGTGTAGTAAAGCTTCTAATTTTTTCCAGTAAACTCTCTTGAATCATTCTTTTTACAATTTTGACTTTTCTGATTGAAACGCAGATTTCGAATCAAAAAACGCTGAATAAGCATTCTTATTCAGGCTGAAACATTTGCAAAGATATTAAATAATAAGAAGTTAACAGTAAAACAATATGAATATCCGATGGATTTAATAGAAATTTACTAAAAATGGCCCTAAAAAGCCTGATTTCATAAACAAAACGACCATATTTACCCTATAAATCGCAAAAAAATGCTTAAAAATCTATTGTTAGCTGGCTTATTACTTTGCCTGCATACGGCTTTGTTCGCTCAAAACGAAATAATCTCCCTTTACCAGGGAAAGGTTCCGGGTTCTGAAAACTGGAACTGGTCCGAGGCAGAAAACACGAAAAATGACTGGGGATTGCGGATTGTTTACAATGTGGCCAATCCAACCCTGACAGTTTTTAAGCCGGAGGAAGGCAAAGCGAATGGAACTTCTGTAATCATTGCGCCGGGTGGTGCCTTCAGGGCATTGTCCATTGATAACGAAGGATATGATGTGGCAAAATGGCTGGTGAAAAAAGGGGTTACCTGTTTTGTGTTGAAATATCGTTTGGTAAAAAGCAATACCCAGGATCCCGTTACCGAAATGAATGCCATCTGGGGTAGCGAACAGTTTAACAAGCAGAATATGGAATTGATTCCATTGGCTATTGAAGACGGAAGAGCCGCCATTGCCTATGTAAGAAAACACGCCGACCAATGGAAATTGGATCCAAACCGGATTGGGATTATGGGTTTTTCTGCGGGGGGAACGGTAACCGCTGGAACAGCATACGGTTTCAACGAATTCAACAGGCCGAATTTCATTGCTCCGGTTTACGCCTATTTTCCAAAGGAACTACAACCCAAACTTTCACCCAATGCGCCACCCGCTTTCATTGTTGCAGCAACGGATGATCATTTGGATCTGGCAAGCCATAGTGTAGACCTGTACAGTCAGTGGCTGGCCAATAAGCAGTCTGCAGAATTACATGTGTACGCAAAAGGAGGTCATGGATTTGGGATGGCCCAACAAAAAATTCCCACCGATGGCTGGATCGAGCGATTCGCGGATTGGTTACAAATGAACAACTGGTTGTCAAAAAGCAGTTATGATCCTGCCCTGGCAGCTTACCAGAAAAACACCTTTTCTTTCGCGCCCAATAAAAATCTTCCTTACCGGATTCTTTATCCGGAGAACTATGATAAGAGTAAGAAATATCCTTTGATTCTGGTTTTGCATGGTGCAGGCGAAAGAGGAAACGACAACGAAAAACAACTGGTGCATGGATCCAAACTATTTTTAAAAGCAGAAAACAGAACACAGTTCCCGGCAATCGTTGTGTTTCCACAATGCCCTTCCGATTCCTATTGGGCTACTTCATCTATTGACAGAACCAAGAACCCCATTCAGTTCCGTTTTAATTACGACAGTGTGCCCAACTGGCCCCAGGCAGCGGCGGTTGCACTGGTAGAAAAGCTAAAGAAAGAAGAGTCGGTTGATCATAGTCGTGTTTATATTACCGGACTATCCATGGGCGGCATGGGTACATTTGAAGCTGTTTATAGAAATCCTGGATTGTTTGCAGCAGCAGCCCCTATTTGTGGAGGCGGTAATGAAACCTTATACACGGATAAAGTGAAAGAAACTTCTTTCCGTGTGTTTCATGGCGATGCAGATGCTGTGGTGAAAGTGGATCTTTCCAGAAATATGGTCACCCGTTTGAAAGAATTGAAAGTGCCGGTTGAATACATTGAATATCCGGGAGTGAACCACAATAGCTGGGACAATGCTTTTGCTGAACCCGATTTTATTAGCTGGTTAATGAAGCACCAGTTAAAGCCTAAGAAGAAAAAATAAATTTCACTAACCTGGCTCTGCTTTATAGCACAACGGAATAAAGACTAATGCAATTTAATCAGATAGGGTTGCAATAACCAGCAGAACAAAGTAATGATGATGATGCAGACAATATTTAAAACAAACCCTGTCTTCATCATGTCTTTTATTTTAACATGACCACTGGCAAATACAATGGCATTGGGTGGGGTGCCCATGGGCAACATGCTCGCAACACTTGCACCCAATGTCATGGGTATTCCCAAAGAAAGCGGATCCATATTTAATGCAATCGCAACGGATGAAATTACCGGAGCCAGCACAATCACCTGCGCAATATTGCTCATTACTTCACTGAGGAATACAGATAAGGTAGTTACAACCAGAATCATCAGCAACAGATTGCTCGAAGAGAAAGAAGCAATATAAGAACCCAGCTGTTGCAATAAATTGGCATCCTCCAAAGCCTTGGCCAAAGCTATACCGCCTCCAAACATCATCAGTATCCCCCAGGCCATTTTGCTGGTATCTGCCCACTCTAATAAACGATGATGATTTTCAGCTTCCTCTTCTAGAATAGTTGGTTCCGCAACCAAAACCAATTCTTCTGCATGAACTAATTCTTCCGCTTTAGCCGATGGAAGGCCCGATGAAAAAATGAACAGTGACAATCCTCCTGCCATGGCAATCATGGCATCATCTAGCACAATGGTTTTTTGAAACTCATTAATCAAGTCTTTTGTAACCCAAAAAAACACAGTAGTACAAAAAACAATTAATACTCTTTTCTCGGGCAAAGACATTTTACCCAATCCCTTTAATTCAGAAACAATAAAGGCTTTACCTTCTACACTGTGTGTGATTTTATTGGGATATAACCATTTTACCATCACCCAATACAAAGAAAAAGTCATTACTATGGTCAATGGCATGAACACCAGCATCCAGTCTGTAAATCCAATGATATAATCAAATCGCTCACTTATATGCGCTACATAAGCAACATTGGGCGGCGTACCAATAATGGTGCCCAAGGCAAAATTAGAAGCATAGGCAATGGAGAGCATGAGCACCAGAGAAAAATTTTTAATGTTGCCGCCAGGATTGTGGTGCTTGGTGATTACATGTATTACGGAGCCCGCAATGGGAAGCATCATCATGGTTGTAGCCGTATTACTTAACCATAAACTTAAAAAGCAAGTAGCCAGAATAAAACCCAATATAATTCTGTCTCCGTTGGTTCCCGTTACATTGATAATATTCAATGCAATCCTTTTATGCAGATTCCATTTTTCAATAGCCAATGCAATGAAGAAGCCTCCCATGAATAAAAAAATAGTAGAATCCGAATAAGATCTGGTTACTTCTTTTACACTGGCAATGCCCAGCATAGGAAACAGAACAATAGGAACCAGTGCAACAACGGCCAAAGGTGCTGCTTCCAGTACCCACCATATAATCATGGCAAACGCAATGGATAAAACTGCAACAGCCTTAGGCGCTAACGAAAGGGGGTTCAAAAAATAAAACAACAAAGCCACTGCCAATCCAATTAGCATGGCGAATTCTTTCTTATAGCGCTTGTATAACATTTGCCTAAGATATTACTTCTTAGTGTTTTCGGCGGGATAAACCACGCCGTCTTTCATAATCCATAACGGGTTTCTCAGAAGGCTGATATTTTGTGAAGGATCACCGGAAAAAATTACCAGATCGGCAAAATGACCCGGTTTAATAAAACCGATCTGATCCTGCATGCCCAATGCACGCGCATTGATACTGGTAGCCGCTTTTAGTACTTGTATTGCCGGCATTCCATATTGTACCATCAACTCCATTTCCAGCACATTGTTTCCATGTTCAAAAACACCTACATCACCACCCATACCAATGGTTACGCCCTTGGCCATTGCAATGGAAAATGCTTTTCGCTTTTGTAGTATGGCTTCGGGTTCAGGTTCAATGCCTTTTTTCCAACCTTTATACTGAGTTACAGATTCGGTTGCCGCTAGGGTAGGAAAATAAACAGTACCTTTTTGTTTCATTAACTCTGCTGTTTTTTCATCGAGTAAATCGCCATGCTCAATGGTAACTGCTCCTGCTAAGATGGCTCTTTGCATAGCTTCGTTTGTTTTTGCATGGGCCACCATTACTCTCCCGCTGCTAACCGTTACTTCATTAATTTTTTTTAACTCATCTAAAGTAAAAGTAGGAGCTGCTTCTCCATTTAAACCCCATCTATAATCTGCATATACTTTTATCAAGTCAGCACCTTTGCCAATTTGATCTCTGGTTACCTTAATCAGATTGTTTCCATCTGCTTCTTCTGCACCCAGCATAATATGCTGGTCAAGGTCAAAACCTTTAGGACCATAAGATCCTGTAGCAACGATGGCTTTACCTGCTACCAGTAATCTTGGACCGGGAATAATACCGTCCTCAATAGCTTTTTTAATGGAAACATCTGCATACCCCGCTCCTTCAGATCCCAGATCCCTGGCAGTAGTAAATCCAGCAAGCAAGGTCTTTTTTACATGAACAGTTGCTCTTGCTGTTCTATAGGCGTCAGTCTCTTTGGTTACCTGATCGTCCCAGGCAGTCTTGTTATAAGGATACAACAATATATGGGAGTGGCCTTCAATTAACCCTGGCATAAGGGTTGAACCGGGAAGTTTAATTTCAATTGCATCTGCCGGTTTTGTTAATTTTTCTTTAGAAGCAGCGGCAATTATTTTATTTCCTTTTACAATCACTGCCCAATTCGCATGCATTTGCTCACCATCGAAAACTCTATCTGCAGTAATATAATATGTAGGTGACTGTGCATTTGCTTGCTTAATGGAAAAAAATATTCCAATGAATAAAAAGAAATGGCACTTTAAAAAAAGAAATTGACTACGCTAGAAGCCAGCTGTTTCTGTTTAACGTTTTCGGAATGGTTTTTCATTCCACCAATTTACTACAATATTTTAACTAGATCACTGCGCTAAAAACTGTCTAAACCAGTGTCCGGATGCTTTTACAGTTCTTAACTGAGTAGCAAAATCAACATGAACCAATCCAAATGTTGCATGATATCCTTCTGACCATTCAAAATTATCCATTAGTGTCCAGGCAAAATATCCTGCGACCGGTAGCTTATTATTTTTTGCTTTTAACAAGGCTTGCAAAAATTGCTGGTAATAATCAATCCGTTGCTGATCATCAATTACCCCTGCAATTAGTTTGTCTTTAAAATAAGCTCCACTCTCAGAAATAATAATTTTTTTAACGCCTTTATAAGAAGCAAATTGCTCAATAATATTATAAAAACTGTTGGGGTTAATTTCCCATCCCATATCTGTAACAGGCAATTTTCTTTTTTTCGCACTTACATCTGTTGCCTGAATAATCGGAATCATTGCATTGTATTTTACTACAACTGGAAAATAATTTTGTATCCCTATAAAATCAAAATCAAACTGCATTCTTTCTTTGTACTTCCAGGCTTTATTGTGCAGATATAATTTATCCATCAATAAAAAATCATCGGAAGGGTATCCCAATCCGAGTGCCGGCTCAATGAACAACCTGTTTAACAGAATATCAATTCTTTTTGCGGCTGCCTTGTCTTTTTCACTTTGTGTAAAGGGAATGATTTCACTGCAAGAAAAACTGGTACCAATCACTGCACCGGACACATGAGTTCTGATGATTCTTCCTCCTTCAGCCTGCGCCATTACTGCATTGTGCACGGCAGGAAGAAAATTGCTCAATCCTATTTTTCCGGGGGCATGTTTTCCAATCATATACCCTAATGAAGTGAAGCCCATTGGCTCGTTCAGAACAATCCAGTGTTGTACCTTCTCACCATATTCTTTTACACAAACCTGGACGTATCTGGAGAACCATTTTAGCATATGGGTGGATGTCCAACCCCCTTGTTTTTCCAAAGCCAAAGGCAAATCCCAGTGATATAAAGTAACAAATGGAATTAAGCCCAATTGCAAGCACTCGTCAATTACCTGATGATAAAACAAGATGCCTTCAGGGTTAACCTTTCCTGTTCCTTCAGGCAAAATTCTGCTCCACGAAATGGAGAATCTGAACACACTAAAACCCAGTGCTTTAACCAGTAATAAATCATCCTTATACCGGTGATAAAAATCGCAGGCGATATTGGGTTGATGACCGCTTTTTATTTTACCTGTTTTTTTTGCAAACTCGTCCCAGATAGAGAGTCCTCTGCCACCCAATTTTGGGGCGCCTTCATTTTGAGCAGCAGCAGTTACTACTCCCCATAAAAAATCATTGCCAAAATCACTGGCTTTTAGATTTGACTGATCAGACAAGTCTTAATATTTTAAAGAGAGTTGAGGTAAGGAGAAGCCACTAGCATTTAATTCAGTTGAATCCTCATGAAGATCTCCGTCAAAGAGATTTGCTGACCCAACAAAAGGTCTATCCACAACATCCATTAGTTTTTCAATAAGCCCTGCAGTAGTGTTCTGCAACACAAAAGAATGTTGCTGTTCCCAATTAAGCCAACTTTCTAGCTTTTCAGAGAAGTCTTCCCTAATTGCTGGTAATATGGTAACACCCAGTTTTTCCAATGCTGCCGCATTGCAAAGCTGTTCGTATTGTCCTTTAATTGGAATGCACAATAATTTTTTCTGAAGATACATTGCTTCTGCAGGGGTTTCAAAACCAGCACCGGTAATAACTCCGGCCGAATCAATCATGCTTTGTGTAAAGCCTTCATTGCTAATGGGCATCCATTCAATATTTGCCTGCCTAAAGGGTTGTTTTATTTTTTTACTGAATATCTGAAAACTCGCTTCAGAAAATCTTGTAAAATACTGGAGCAGAACATCATCACTATAATGAGAGAGGTAAACAGTAATATGACCCTTGTTTAGGGGAGTTGCTTTTAATACTTGTTCCTTTATTACGGGTGCCTGAATAAAAGAATCATAGTTTTCAAAATGCAAACCAATGTATTCACTTGCGGTAGCGTAGTTATTCAGAATGAATTCACCCAGCATATCTTTTTTATTGGAACGTGGTGTATGCCTGCTCTTAAAACTTGCCTGATGACCCAGTCCAACAGAATGAACTTTTTTTATTTTACACGCAAGAGAAGCTATACTCTCAAAGTCATTGATGACTAAATCGTATTTTTCTACAGGTAAAGCAGCAGCTTCCCTGATTATCTGGAAAGGAGAAAAGGACTGCAGCATTTTAGGATAGTTTAATCCGCCATTGTTACCATAAAAAAGACTCATACCCTTGCTTTTGAATACTACTGGCAAGGCGGCTGGCAAATGACTATTGCTTCCACTTAAAAAAACATCTACCTGTCCCATTTTTTTCAAATAGGGCATTAACTCAATGGCTCTGGCTATATGGCCATTACCAGTTGCCTGAACCGCATAGAAAATTTTCATGGTTGAAGAATTAAAGAGTTTAGAAATAAACTCACTTCGTCTGTAATCACATTTAGTGTTGGTGTTGTTGTATTTTGACCAGCGCGTTCTTCATCAACTGCAACAAAAAATTTAGGATCATATTGATAAACCGTCCATTCATGTTGGTTGTATTCCAGTGCAGTTAAATTTTCAACCCAGTCACCACTATTCATGTACACTACTTTGCCTTCCTCGGTTTCCACTGTTCTTACCTGCGGTTGATGAATATGTCCACAGATAACATAATCGTATTTTTTTGAGATGGCTAATTCTGCAGCTGTTTGTTCAAAGTTTCCGATCCATGAAACAGCTTGTTTAACACTGGCTTTTACCTTTTTACTCAGGCTCATTTTTTCTTTTCCCGCCAGTCTTAAAAAATAATTGATGAATCGGTTTAACAATATCAATAAGTCGTAGCCATGCCCTCCCAATTTTGCAAGCATTTTGGCACTTCCCTTTGTAGTGGCGTCAAATACGTCTCCGTGAAAAATCCAGGTCATTTTCCCATCAATTTCCATGACCACTTTATCTGTTAGTTTAAAGTTACCCATCTCAACATCACTGTATCGCCGCAACATTTCATCATGGTTGCCAGTGATATAGATCACCCTTGTGCCCTTACTGACAAGGTTGATGATTTCTTTTATGACCTGTAAATGAGAAGTTGGGAAATATCTTTTACTAAACTGCCAACCGTCAATGATATCACCATTTAAAATGAGAATTTGAGGTGATATACTTTTTAGGTATTGGAGGATTTCTGTGGCATGGCATCCATAAGTTCCAAGATGCAAATCGCTCATAACAACAACGTTAACAGAGCGTTTATCCATGGGTAGTGTTTTTCAAAATTCCCTATTCCATATTAACCAAGGGTTAAGAAATCATTACGCTAACGTTAAATCTATGCATAAAAAAAGCTGTCTTTTTAGGACAGCCTTTTTCTTGATTGGGGTATAGAATATTTTTTCAGAAACCCATAACTATTTTGCAACACCATTGGAAACTCCATTGGTTGCTGCAGTTGGAATGCCATTCGCTGCAACTGGAATTGGCTTGGATGGTTCTTTAACCAACTCAGGTAATTTCACTTTTTCCTTCGCTGCTAAATTGTCTTCGTAAATCTTGATTAAGCTTGGCAAATTAGGATCTGAACTTAGTTTCTTGTCAACATCAATGGTTTCAATGATTTGCTTGATTTTATTGATGGTATTGGTGTCTGGTACGCTGATGATACAATCCAGGTCTGTCATTTCATCGTTTTCAAAACGATAGGTGTACACTCTACCTGAAATCTGACAACCCTGTTTTACCTGTACTTTTCCTGTACAAAAAATATTGCCACTGAATTTTCCTGACAATACCAGCTCTGAACAAATCAGATCGCCATTAAATACGGAATTAGCTTCTAAAATCACTTTCTGCTTAGACAGAAGTGTTCCGTTAATACTGCTTTCAATCTTCATTGAATGCTTGGTCTTAAAATGACCTTCCATAAAAACCCCGTCGGGTAAGGTAATCAATACCTGGCTTTGATCTATCATAAAGCAATGTTTTAAGGTAAAGGGGGAGGGTAAATTTAGTCAATTAATCTGCAAAAGGCGGTAAAATATGATAAAAATTTATATTTTGAATATTCAGTAGGGAGGAGTGTCCCTTTTTTTCGGTGAGCGAGATCAAATGATTGTCTGATTTCCTTAACGCTCTTCCCATAAACTAAACTAACTTAGTTACAAACGAATCTTGTTAACCCAATTCTACAAAATGAAATTCTCCTCTTTTATTGCTGCCGTTTTTATTTGCATGGGGCTGGCTTGTTCCAATCCGGTTTCCGAACCCAACACCCTTACTGAAAAAGAAAAAGCCGAAGGATGGCAATTGCTTTTTGATGGAAAAACCACCAATGGCTGGCATATGTTCAGCAAACCTGAAATGAAACATAGCTGGAAAGCAGAGAATGGGGAATTGACTACTGCTAGTAGCGATACTACCGGAACGCATGGCGATATTGTAACCGATGCGGTTTATGCAAACTATGAATTGGTTTTTGAATGGAAAGTTGCGCGCGAAGGTAACAGTGGTGTATTCATCAATGTTCAGGACGATACCAGCTATATGGCCACCTGGGCAACAGGTCCTGAATACCAACTACTCGATAATCAAAACGCAAAACCCGGCTACCTGGATGGAGGAAAAACAGGGGCTGGTGCGCTCTACGGTTTAACTCCCATCAAAAACAAAGTAGAACCTAAAGCAGCAGGTGAATGGAACCAGAGCAAAATTATTCAGGTAAATGGTAAAATCAGTTTCTGGCTGAATGGTGCAATGACAGCAGAAGAACAAATTGGTTCTGAACAATGGAATAAAATGGTGGCAGAAAGTAAACTGGCTGTATTCCCCGATTTTGGAAAAGCAACCAAGGGTCATATTGGATTGCAGGATTGGGCCAAGGGGGTTTCTTTCAGAAATATCAAAATCAAAACGCTTTAATCAAGCCAAAAAATTCTTCATTAGCCTAAACTATTTACCATGTTTACCTTTAAAGCAATGCCTTTTCTGGCACCCGCACAATTGATTGCCACAATTGGCTTCGTTTCATTTGTACATTTAATTACCCCGCAATCTGTACTTGGGCAACAAGTGAACGGTCAACAAAAAACAGATATTGGGAAAATGTCTTCCGGAGGTAAATTGAAGCCGGTTCAGGCTAATATGGATATCAGAAAATATGTGATAACCCTGGATGTTGACATTGCCAATAAATTCATTAAAGGAAATACCATTGTGAATCTGCAATTGAAAAATGCAGCAGACACCATTCTCTTAGATTTGATTCAGCATTACAATATTGAATCCATTAAGGTAGATGGCAAACCTGTTTCCTTTGATCACAAAGAAGAAAAGATTTACATCAAGGGAAATGGTTTTGATAAAAGCAATCGATTTAGCCCAGGCAGTCACAGCGTGTTCATTGCCTATAACGGAAATCCCCCTGAAGCGGTAAGACCGCCATGGTTAGGCGGATTCACCTGGGCCAAAGACCGTTCAGGAAATGATTGGGTATCCATCAATATTCAGAAAGAGGGAGGCAGAATGTATTTCCCTTGCAAGGACCACCCCAGTGATGAACCCAATGAAGGCGCCGAACTAAATATTACTGTACCCAAGGGATTAAGTGTTGCGGGTCCTGGCCTTCTGCAGAAAACCGTTACGAAAAAAGACAAGACCAGCTTCTTCTGGAAAACAAATTATACCATTAGCAATTATTGCATTCTGTTCAATATTGGAAAATATAAAGTGGTAAAAGATAGTTACACCACTATTAATGGCAATATAGTTCCCATTGAATATTATATCCTGGAAGAAGATTCGGCCCAGGCCAAACGCGTGATTGAAGCCAAAAAACGCGACAGTAAAATATTAGAAAAATACTTTGGAGAGTACCCCTGGTACAAGGAAAAAATTGGCATAGCTGCTGTTCCGAACTCTGGTATGGAACATCAGACCATGATTACCTTCGACAATAAATTTATTTTCACAACAGTGGGTGGCCAGGAGTATTCTGCTAACCTGTTTCATGAATATGCGCACGAATGGTGGGCCAATAAAGTAACCAATAAAGATTGGGCCCATATGTGGATTCAGGAAGGCATTGGCACTTTCGCGGAAGCATTGGCCATGTATGAACTGGGCGGACAGGAAGAATACGATAAAATAATTGCAGCTCACAAAAGAGGAATCCGTTACAGAAAACCATTGGTGGGTGGTGAGGAATTATCCGAAGATGAAACCTATGCTGGAAATGATATTTACACAAAGGGGTCTTTCTTCATGCACAGCTTACGTTATGTAATTGGAGATGATGTGTTTTTTAAAACACTGAAACAACTGGCTACAGATGAAGCTTACACATATGATAATACGGTGACCACTTCTGATGTGGAACAACTGTTCAGCAAAGCGGCTGGCTATTCACTAAAACCTTTTTTTGATTTTCATTTAAGAACGACTGCACTAATGGAAATCTCCATCAAAGAAACCGGTTACCAGCAATACCAGATTAAACCCCTGAATTATTTCATGGATCTTCCTTATGAAGTAACCATTAATGGAAAACCTGTCAGGATGATGATTGGTAAAGAGGGTATTACGGTTAAGAGCAATAGCCTTCCTTTGGTGGATGCAGCGGGTTATTATTTGAAAAAGCTAACCATTCAATAATACATTAACGAAGCTGGCCCAAATGATTTACGGGCCTGGCATTGAATGGATCAAGCGTCGCATTCAATAATACAGCAAACTCTAATCGGGTAAGGGGCATGGCGGGATCAAAGTAGCCGAGCTTCCATTGAATCCAGGCTTGTTGTAGTTGCTGTGTAAATATTTTTTTATTCGCGAAATCCCAATTTGCTTTTGCCGTTTTATTGGCGGCTGCCGTTTTCATAATAAAATCAATGGCTTCAGATAGTATTAGTTTTTTCTGTTGCGTAAATTCCAATTTATAATAAGGCAACATATCTTTTAACAACTCCTGCCTGTTTACCAAAGAGTCGGGATGAAAATACGTTCTGTTGGCCCAGCCGGTTGGTACGCCTTGTCCTTTCAAAATTCCGGTTGCGCCAATTTTCTGCACCGCTTCAAAATGTGGATGCGAAACAGGTACATCAAAATAAGGCATGATATAGGCATTGGATGCAAGTAAAGCTTCCTGCACTTTTCTTACAGATACTTTTGCAGCAGTTGTATTTTCTTTTGCAGCAGTAGCAGCGATGGTTCCGGCAGCCTGACCAATTAACAAAGCAATGGCCTGTAATCGGGTTGTTCCATTTACTACATTGGAAACACTGATGCTTTTTTCTGCAACAATCAATCCATTGGTATTTGCAGGAATCAAAGCCCCCAGGGGAATATTAAAAGAAGGTACGCCATAAAAGTCCAGATGCTGCGGAGCTAAAGGATTTTTCTTATGATGATGATCAATCGGATAATCGCCTACGGCAATACCCGTTCTGTACAAGGGGGTCTCCAATTGAAAAGGCCTGGCAATATGATGCACGTCCATTCTCACCAACCCCTTAACCCTCCTGCTTTCGCGATGATAGGGAATAATGGGAAAACGATCAGGGGTAGGATATTCATCATCAGCAAAACCCAGGTGTTTAAACCCTAACTGATACTGTATAAAATAAACAAAGCGCAATGTTTGTTCCTTTGCTTTCTGCAATTCTTTGTTGCGATCGGCCTCGTTCATTTCAACAATATTTAAATAAATATCATTGCCATAACCCGGCCAGTTAATCATGTATTTATTATTCGGCAACTTCCCGTAGTTCAGCATTTTTTGTGCATCCACACTCGGCTTCTGTCTGCTTTTGTCAAAATAATAATCGGTACAAGCTCCATCAAATTCTGCGGGATCATAGTTGGCGGGACGCACAATAGTGCAGTCTTTTCCAATACCATAATCTTTCAGGATTGCCACATACGTGATATCCTGCACGATATTATTACTGGGACCTTTGTGTACATTCTCTTTGGTGATTTCATTGGATTCCATTCCCAGATCATAAGGAACACCCGCATTGGCGAGTACATCTCCCAGTTCTGTAGCATCAATCACCTGCTTTGCATATATAAGGACTTTCTCGCCTGTTTGGGTTTTTGTAAACTCGGCGCCTTTGATCACCCCGTTTTCTAAAATAGCTTTATGAAAACGAAATTGGTATTGAACAGAAAGGTTTCTGGTGGATGCCGCCATTTTTTTGAAAATACTATCGCCCACATGCGGCTCAAATAAAGTGTTGCTGACCCATCCAGTGGAAACTTTGTTAGGTCCTCCATATACTTTGTACAATGCTGAACGAAACTCCCCGAAAATACCGGATGGTAAATTGTGATTCCCGTCAAATGCACATACACCGGCTGCTGTAATCATTCCTCCCAACCAGTTGCTTGGCTCGGCTATAATGGTTTGAGCCCCCATTCTGGCAGATTGAATGCCAGCGGCAATTCCGCTGGCACTCGCACCTACCACCAATACATCGGTTTGGATTGTTTTTTGTGCAAACGTTGATTGAAAAACCAACATGAACAATAAACCACCAATTCCCTTTAGCTTTAACGGGCTCATTTGCAAGTTTCTTATTTAAGATATTTATTGAACCAGCTGATGTATCGGTCAAAACGATCCTTTACATAACTGGGTACGGAAATACCATGGAACTGACCCGGATAAATAATCAGCTCAGTTGGGGTTCCAATAGAACGAAGTGCCTGATACATTTGCTCTGTACCTACAGAAGGCACATTGAAATCTTTTTCGCCCACCATGAACTGTGTAGGTGTTTTAATTTTATCTGCTTGAAGGAAAGGATAAGAAATTTTTAAGTAGCGGTCAATGTTTTTCCAGGGAGCACCCAGTTCATTGTCGTATTGATTGATATACTGATCTACTCCATATAAAGAAGAAACCATCGCAACGCCTGCACCACTGCTGGCCGCTTTGAATCTTGTATCGGTTGCAATTAAATAGTCGGTTAACATCCCTCCATAGCTCCAGCCTACAATACCTAATTTGTCCTTATCGGCCCAACCCTTTGCTACCACATAATCTACAGCACCGTGAATATCTTTCACTTCTTTATTACCCCAGTCTGCACTGATGGTTTTAGAAAATTCCCATCCACGACCACTGCTTCCACGATAGTTTACACCCACTACCATATAACCGGCACCTGATAACATTTGTCTGGTTAAATCAAAACCATATTCATCCTGTGCAACAGGTCCGCCGTGTATATAAAACAAGGTTGGCAATTTTTGCGTTGCCGGAACACCAGCAGGTCTGAAAGCAATGCTGGATACATTGGCGCCATCTACACTGGTAGAGCTGAAACCTTCAACAGAAGCCAATTCCAGCGGAGCCACAAATTCATCCTGGTGTTTGGTTAGTCTTCTAGGCACGCCGTTTTCAACCGCATACAATTCTGCTGGCAATTGTGGTTCACTCATCGCAGCCAACCAGTTATTATTGCTGTGAGCTTGTAAGGAGGAATACGCTTTTTTGCCACCGGCAATTTTAGATAAAGCACCAGTTGCTAAATTATACTGACCAATATATCTCTCTCTGTCATCAGAAACCAATACGGCAATATGCATTCCATCTTTACTAAACTTCATATTGCTGACAGGCCTGTCCAATGATTTGGATAAGGGCTTAGGTGCACCAGATCCACTTGCATCCACTACATTCAAAATCATTTGCTGATACGCAGTGTAACCTTCTGTAGAGGAACTTAAGAAAGCAATGGTTTTGCTATCCGGACTCCAAACTGGACTATCATCCGAACCAGGCCATTTCGTCAATTGCTTTGCAGGAGCTTTAGGCTTGGCTTCCATCACGAAAATATCGGTATTGATATTTCTGTCGGGGTCGGCTGTAGTATTGCTTACAAAAGCAATCTGCTTTCCGTCGGGGCTGAATACAGCATTGGTTTGATCAAACTCGCCGCTGGTTAATGTGTCTATTTTATTACTGGCAACGTCTAATAGATATAAGTGGATGGGATCTCTTTTCGTGATATAACCTACCACATCCTGCTTGAATTTATACCGATCAATCACTATTGGCTTTGGCGTTTTAGGCTTGGATGTATCTGCCATTGTTTTAATGGTCATCAATATTTTTTTACCATCAGGGCTCCAGGAGTAGTCCATTAAGTTTGTCTTTAGACTGGTCAGCTTCTTTCCTTCTCCGCCCAAACGATTCATCAACCAGATTTGAGAATTGGTTTCTCCGTTTCTTGAAGAAACAAAAGACAGATACTTCCCATCGGGGCTCCAGCGTGGTTGAGATTCCGCATCCGGACTATTGGTCAGCTGAATATTTTGTTTACCATCCCAGCTTACCATCCAGATATCTGTATTACGCTTGTTTTGTACCGAATCAACAGAAGACAAAGTATAGGCAATCCAGTTTCCTTCAGGTGACACCTGCGGATCACCAAGGGACTGCAATCGATACACATCAGATGGCTGGATTTTTCTTTTTGAGGCGGTTGTTGCTTTGGTAGCCTGAGTTTCATTAGATGTTTGTGCATCTGCTGAAAATAGCAGGCAGCCCATCGCTGCCAATAGGAGGTACTGTTTTTTAAAATTCATGATTGAGATTTTAGGGGAATTAGAAACTTAAATATAATTCATTTAAGAAAAGCCATCTGTGAGATATTGGTTCTTTATATAAAATATTTACTACAAAACGCTGTGGCAGTTGACTGAACAATTTCAACCCCGGGTTGAAAGAATGAAGGAGCTGGGTTAGGATCCACTACGATAATCTTTTTATTGGCAAACAATGCTTCCTGCAATGCGCCATAGGTAAAGCCAACCGAATTGGAAGTTCCAATAAAAATAATAGTGGAAGCGTCTTCCAGCCATTGCTGTGCCTTGGTGTATTGATACAGTTCGGTATAATATTCATCAAACAACAGTATATGGGGTCGCATGGAATGCTGTTCATCAATGCTTCCATCTTTACGGATTTGGAAGAGGTCAAATAAATCCCGTTCCAGATGCGCTTCATCTACCTGATCCCAATGCGCCAGTACCAGTTCATCCCTGTCCATAGCCTGAATGGTTCTTTTGAAATTAATATTGCCATGAATTTCAATCAGCGCGTCTGTTGCATGACCCGCTTTATGATGCAGATTATCGATGTTCTGGGTTATTAATTTTACATGTTGCTTAGCCAGTATCTCATGAGCACGATTGGGCAACGCGTCTTTACAACTCACAAAGCGGCGGTAATACCACTGCAGAAAACTACTGGTATTGGTTCTGAAATTCCGATAGGTAGCCATTTCTGTTGGGTTCTCATTCCAAATACCATTTTTGCCCCTGAATGGTTGTATGCCCGATTCTACGGAAATGCCAGCACCTGTAATGACAACTGTATTTTGCATGATTAAAATTAACTACATTTATTTTGATTGTGTGGGCTGCAAACAGTATTTAAATAGCATCTAAAAATAAAACCAGCCTCTGTTCTTAAATCCAATTCTCCCCCCCGTTGATGAAAAACAAATTCACTATTTACTGTTTCGTTTTCTTTGCTTCAGTTTTTTCTAAACTGACAGCCCAGGTATTGTGTGGATATGATTTGGGAAGAACCGATACAATCAAGGCTAAGTATTTTCAGGCAGAAGAAGAAAAACTGAATCGGGCTATTCAGGTGCAGATTGCAAAAGATCGTTCCAGCAGAATGGTGAACGGCCAAATCCGCAGTCAGTCAACCGGAAAAATAAAGTCAACTGCTACACCTCTTCCTCCTACTGTTTATATACCTGTAGTATATCATATTATTGATGCAGATCCGTTCTCTATAACAGATGCCATGGTGCAGGCCAGTCTGGACGATTTAAACAGGGCTTATGCGCATCAGGGTGCTTATAGTGTTGATCCGTTAGGAGAAGATACCCGTATTCAGTTTCGATTGGCACAAAGAACCCCCACCGGAGAAAAATCAAATGGAATCAATCGCATCAAATCCTTTTATGACAGCGTGGATGTTGACCTAGAAGATGCGGCTTTAAAAAATCAGATTAAATGGGACCCATCCAGGTTTGCCAATATCTGGGTAGTGAAAAAAATTAACGGAGAAATCCAACCCAGCCGATTTGAATGTGGTCAATGGACCCGAATGGCTTACGGGGGATATGCTTCTGCTGGCGGAGGTATGGTGGTTGCCGGATTAAGCACGGCAGTTCTTGCCCATGAAATGGGGCATTATCTTTCTTTGCTGCACACTTTTCAAGGGACCAACTGTGCCAACAATGATTGTACTACCGACGGAGACCGTGTTTGCGATACACCACCCGACAGAAGTACACAGGGTTCTCCTTGCAGTAATCCGGAAAACTCCTGTGGCACAGATACGCTTTCAGGACCTTTTACGGTTGATGTTCCGGACAATATTTCCAACTTCATGGATTATGGAACCAGCTGCCCTACTGTGTTTACGCCAGGTCAGGGAGAAAGAATGCGCGCATTTCTTGCTGTGTTCAATGGTGGGAGTTTATTGGTAAGCGACGGTGCCAATCCCCCCTGTGCTGATAATATCAATGCACTTTACGAAATAACAAATAATCCATTTCCGCTTACGGGCACTTCCGTTGATTTTACCAATCGTTCTACGGGTGCAAGCAATTACGAATGGTGGATGAAAGACATGGCTTCCGGTGCAGAAAGCTTACTGGGAACCAGCACGAATCTGAGTTATTTGTTTCCTGTTGCGGGCATTTATCAAATAAAATTAAAAGCCTTCAACGCTGCTGGTACCTGCTCTAGTAGTTATTACACGCAGGTAATTGTTAGTTGCGGAACAGTTGCCAGATTTTCACCAGACAAAAGAATTGTCGCTTCCAGAACCGGATTATACGAAGACACGGTAACATTTGTAAACCACTCGCAAAATGCAGACAGTTTTGAATGGTATGTGAGAAACACCACTACCGGTGTTCAGCAACTGATGAGTACTGCAACGAATTTTCAGTATTCATTTCCTTCTGCAGGTAATTATACAATCTGGCTAATCGCCAGCAAAGGCAGCTGTACTTCAACCTCACAAACCTTTTCCCTAAATGTTACAGAAGCTACCAGTGATGCAGTGTTGAATTTATATTCGGTTAATTGTTATAAAAACGATTCTATCCGTGTTTACTTTGGCATTACCAATATTGGTGTAGACACGATTCCTGCAGGAACCATGGTTCGGTTTTACAACAGAGATACTGCACAGGCAGGTAGGGTAGAAATGGAGACTGCATTTAAATTACCTAGCGATATTTTAGGGAATTGTTCCGCCTTCTTTGTTCATATTGTAAAAGCAGACCGTAACCGTTCCGATTCCATTTACCTGGTGCTGGATGAAGAAAACAGTTTGAAGGAAATCAGTAAAACCAATAACAGAAGATCCAGAACCCTGTTTCAACCCAGAAGAAGTATAAGCCCACAGGACACAACCGTATATGTGAACAGCACACAAAATTTTAAACTCAATTATGCACCTGATGCATTGAGCTCGATATCGTGGAGTAGCAGTACAGGAAGTTTTAGTTGCCCTACCTGTGTAAACACTTCCATGAAAATAATTGACACAACCTATTTGAAAGTAAAAACACTCACCCAGTTTGGTTGTGAAGATTCTGCAACTGCAGTTGTGAAGATTTTTCCGAATGATTTGGTTAGCAGTAATCCCGCTATTTATTGTTATCATAACAATGATTCTGTTTTGGTAAGTACTAAAATTTGTTTGCTGAATGGCTATGAACAACTAACCAGAAATATAAAACTGCAATATTATGATACCCTGAAAACCCTGCCGGGAGCTAAGTTACTATACGAGGCCATCGTTCCTGCTTCCACTGTATTTTCAGGCAGCTGTTCAACGATTGAGCATCATTTTGCGCGAAAAGGCGCTGGCAATATTTATGTTTATGTGAATCCGGATTTACAGATATACGAGGATCAGGTTGGCAACAATACGGTTTCCATTCCCTATGCTGTTTTTAAAATAGCGGTTCCTGTTAATCAGATATCTATCGCGCGCGGAGACCCTTATCAACTTTCCATACAGCAATTGGGAGAGCCTGTGACCAATATACTATGGACACCGGGTTTTGCACTGAACTGCACCAATTGCTTTGCACCTGTATTAAATACCAATTCCTCAACAATGGTTACTGTGCTGGCTGGCAGTGAGTATGGATGTAAGGACTCTGCTTCCATTGCCGTGAATGCTTATTTTCAGTCGCACCTGATTTTACCTACTGTATTTACGCCCAACGGTGATGGGCAGAACGACTATTTTTATGTGATTGCCGGGAAAGATGTTATTAAAGTGAGAATGTTCAGAATCATGAATCGCTGGGGAGCTGTGGTATTCAATAAATCCGGAACCCTTCCCAATAGTTATGCTGAGGGATGGGATGGAAACTATAATGGAAAACCAGCAGAAGCAGGGACTTATATTTATCAGTTGATTGTTGAGTTAAGTGACGGAAGCACTGAAACACGCAAGGGAAATATTACTTTATTACGATGAGAGTTAGGAAAGGATATATGATAAAAAGGTTGTTGGGATTTTGTTTGGCTGCAGGTTGCAGTTCAGCATTATTAGCACAGGACCCTCAGTTCTCTCAATTCTTTTCCTCTCCTTTAACCCTGAATCCTGCGCTGACAGGAAACTTTAACGGGACCACAAGAATGGTGGGCAATATCCGGTCTCAGAATGCAGACTATAATAATGCGTATAATACCAAGACAGCATCGGTAGATTTTCATTTGCTCGGCAATAGTATCAAACAATTTGATCGGCTAAGCATGGGTGTTTTATTCCTATCGGACCAAACAGGCAATAAAGTATTGACCAATAATCACCTGGGTCTTTCGCTTTCCTATATGAAAGCCCTGGATGAAGAGCAAAAGCGATCATTGACCATAGGATTTCAGGCTGTCTATAACAACAAGCGCTTCAACTCGGCCAACGCACTATTAGAAGACCAGATTACCCCTGGTGGCATCATCAATTCCAGTGGTGACAATATTTTAAATAATGGGTTGAGCAAAACCGCTGTTGATGTGAACGCTGGCATTCTATATCAGTACGCTCCTACCAGTGAGCACTTGTATTATATTGGAGGCGCTTTGTTTAATATACTTCAAACACAAAAAGGGTTCGGAAATAATACTACAGCTATACCGCTTCGCAAAACCATTCATGGAGGTATGATGAGTCCGGTAGGATATGCAGGCACTTTTCATGCAAGTTTTCATTTACAACAACAAAAAGGATTTAACCAACTATTAATTGGTGCAGCCTATAGCCACTATATTAAAGACATACTCAATGCCTATGTTGAATTGTATGCAGGTGCCTGGTATAGAAGCGACCAGTCACTGATTCCTTATATTGGAGTTGAGTGGAATTACTGGAGACTGGGCTATACCAATGATATCAATTTCAGTAATCAGATTACAGCAGGTCAGTTAAGATATTCTAATGAAGTCTCTTTATATTATACACTGAATAAAGACAGAAGCAGTGCGAAATTTAAGTGCCCTGTTTTTTAGTTGACTGTTTGTTATTTCTTGTATGCGTAAACAGGATCCTTTCTGTTTCCTGCTTAACCAGTATTTCTTTTCTGTGGCTCCATATTTTATCCCTCGCCATTCTTCCCGCTTCCGTGACATCTATAATTGGGAACGGATAATCTTTTCCGATAATGGTATTACAAAGCTGTTGCTCCATCAAACTCATGGTATGTGGCTCATGAATAAAGGCAAGGGGTACATTTTCTAATTCAGGCACCCATTGTTTAATAAATATGCCTTCGGGATCATGGTCGCCGGATTGCTTAACGGGGTTATATATTCGTATGGTATTCACCCCGGTGGTGCCGGCCTGCATTTGAAACTGCGGATAATGAATGCCCGGTTCATAATCCAAGAATTGTTGCGCTAGATGGTATACCCCGGTTCTCCAGTCCTGGTAGAGGTGATGGCATAAAAACGAAACCAGCATTGCCCGCATTCTGAAATTAATCCAACCGGTTGCAATCAAACAACGCATGCAGGCATCTACTAAGGGGAAACCTGTTTTTCCTTCTTCCCATGCTTTTATGAATGTTTCATTCAGAGGATGCTCCAGTAGTTCGTATCCTTTGTTGATACATTCAAATTCATATCTACCCTCCACTTCAAACTTTTGAATAAAATGACAATGCCATTTTAAACGTGTGATAGCATTGTTGATAGGCCCCTTGAAGGAAGAAGTTTTTTGCACTTCATTCAAAGACTGATATGCTTGTTTGATACTCAGGTTACCCCAGCTGATATAGGGTGAAAGACGGGTGCAACTTTTTCTGCTCTCTGTTGGCTTGCTGATATGCTTGCTGTAATAGCGCCCTCGTTCATTCATAAAGGTTTGTAAATACCGATGGGCATTTTCTTCGCCTGCGGGTTGAAAGGCTCTAGGATAAACTTCAAGACTTTTCTGAAAGGCGCTGGGAAGATTGTATTTTGTTTCAAAAACCGGAAGGGTGTTTAT
Source organism: Sediminibacterium sp. C3 (assembly GCF_000508085.1). Taxonomy (GTDB): domain Bacteria; phylum Bacteroidota; class Bacteroidia; order Chitinophagales; family Chitinophagaceae; genus Sediminibacterium. The sequence continues at coordinate 523,200 of NZ_KI669560.1, forward strand.
TTTATATTCATTTGTGATAGTGGGTGCATTCATGGTAGTATACCATTTTTTGTCCCAGTCTTTTCTGTCCCGAATGGCCCTGATGATTCCGTCTCTCTGAAACTCTTTCCATACTATTTGATGGGCCTCACAATATTTTTTGACTTGCTTATCTCTGTTGAATGTGATTCTTGTTCCCGATTCCTGATAACTGAATATTTGCTGAATAGCATATTGCTCAGTAATTTCTTCCAATGCAGTTATGGCTTCTGCATAAAAGAGGATCACACATTGCTGATATTTCGCCAATTGTTGATTCATGGCGAGCAAGGAGTGATACTGAAATTGTAAATGCCTCAGGCTTGTATCTGGGAACCCGATGATGGAGGGTTCAAACAAAAAAACAATCAAATAAGGTAAGCCCGCCTGCTCTGCGGCCTGCAAGGGCGCATGGTCCTGTGTTCTCAGGTCTCTTTTCAGCCAGACCAGATTGATATGTTGCCGATTGTCCACTTTACAATAACACCCAAAATGAGGTTTGGTTCCTGACAACAGTGTATATTGATGGGTTGTTTCTTTGAAATTTTATAACGCCGGCAACTCAATTTTAAATTCAGTTCCTTTGTTGGGTTCGCTTCTGATACTAATTCTTCCACCAAGGGTTTCAACCTGAGTTTTAATCATAAACAATCCCATCCCTTTGCCTTCAATATGGGTGTGAAATCTTTTATACATACCAAATACGGTGTCTTTATTCTTCTTCAAATCAATACCTAATCCATTGTCTGAAAAATGAATAACAATCTGATTTTCGGCTAATGAAGATTTGATTTTAATAATGGGATTAATATGAGTCTGTCTGTACTTAATACTATTAGAAATCAGATTATAGAAAATGCTATAGATATAAGACTTAACAGATGTTATTTGACCTACTTCAGAAAAATCAATCTCAAAAACCACTTTTTCTGATTTAATCAGATAGTCAATTGACTGTTTTATTTCTTGTATAATATCAGAAAAATGTATGAGGGTTTTCTGTTCATTCACTTCTCTTCTGATTTGTAAAATCAGCCCGAGATCTTTAATTACATTGTCGAGTGCAAGGGCAGATTGGTTTAAGGCACTAACCATTGCCAATTTTTCTTTAGGCTCAATATCTGGCATTTTAAATATATTGGTCACGCCAACTATATTAGCAACAGGTGCCCGAAGGTTGTGAGAAACGATGTAAGCAAATTGTTCCAGGTCTTTATTTCTCTGTATCAGATCATTCATAATCTGAGCCTTTTCATATTCACTTGCCTTTTGTGCAGATATATCCCGCATTATTTTAGAGGCCCCAATTACCTGATTAAATTCATTTACTATTGGAGAAACCGTTAGCGAAACATCTAACAGTGTGCCGTCTTTTTTAATCCTAACAGTCTCGTAACGATCAATTACTTTTCGTTCCTTGATGCTTTTGGTAATATTGATTTCTTCATCTTGAAGTTCTTGAGGTATCAATATGTAAATAGATTTCCCGATGGCTTCCTGATCGGAATATCCTAGCACATTTTCTGCTCCTTTGTTCCAGGAAGTTATAATGCCGTCAAGGGTTGTACTCAATATTGCATCATGAGATGAATTAACAATTAATGAAGACAGAGCTAGTTTTTCTTCGTATTCAATGGTTTCTGTAATATCCTGACAAGTTCCAAAAACCCGAATAGGCTCATTATTTGTGTTAAAGGAAATCTTCCATCTTTCCTCTACAAATTTGATATTGCCCTTTGGAGTAATAATCCTATGCTGAATTGTATTAAAATCTGCGGAAGAAAAAGACGTCTTAAAAGCTTTGTCAACTTTGGCTTTATCCTCAGGATGAACATAATTTAAAAAAGTTTCGTGAGTGAGACTGAATTCATTTTTGTTTAGTTCAAAAATTTCAAACGTCTGATCTGACCAATACACTTTCAAATTTGAGAGATCGGTTTCCCAGCTACCCACTTTTGCAGCAGATTGTGCTTCAATTAATCGGCTCTCTGCTTTTTTCTTTTCAGTAATATCCAATAAGGATCCTAATATGGCTTCTTTGCCGTTTAACATTTTCTTAGAACCAAAAACTTCAAGATTAATGATAGAACGATTGCTGTGTATACCTCTTACTTCACAAGATCTATGCTTGGAATTACGATTACTTTCAGCAAAGTATTGATTAAGTAAAACGCAGTCTTTTTCTAAAATAAAATCGGTTAATCTTTTTCCCAGGATATGCTCTTCTGTAAAACCGAAAATACTTTCGAACTCATGATTGATATATGTAAATACATTATCTTTTATGATAAATGAACCTACCAGTGCATAATCGGCAAGACTATGAAAACGATTTTCACTGGCCATAAGTCGCTGTTCTAATTTTTTTCTTTCAGATATTTCTTGCGCCTGAACAGTTACTATATCCTCATTAACATAAATGTAATTTACATACACATATTTCTCTTGCTCTTTACTTTTAAAACTATAGGTAAATTCTCTGTCAAACGAAACCCGGTCATTTATGCAATGATACAGGTCGGCAATCACTTGCGGTTGGCTTTTGTAAAGCTCGCTTGCTTTTTTATTGATTAATTGGTCTACTTGATTACTTGCAAATTCGGTTGCAGCTTTATTAAATCCTATTAGATGGAAGTCATCATTTTGGTATTTCCAAACAAAAGTAGCTACTGGCAAAGCATGATAAATTCCTTGTAGTATATCAGATTCTATTGAAGCAAATTGAGTCTTTGACTCCATTATTTGGACTTTACTTAAAAATACGGGAATTATAATAAGAAAGCGACAATAGTAAAGGTACAAAAACAAAAAACCCCAACATTGCTGTTGAGGTCTTTGTGGTGTGGGCCGAAAACAACCCATACTATCAGTTATTAGAAATAATCAACTTTTAAACTGAGCTGTAACGCTTATTAGATAAGCATTACAGCGGATTTTGCTTGCAGAAAAATTGCTGTTTTCCGCCTTATAAAGATCTTTCTGAAGAGTACTGTACTCTGTAAGTACTCTGAAGTAAAAGTAACGTTTTTAAAGATATGCTAAAAAAGTCGTTTGAATTTATAGTACTTACGGTAAAAGCAGACACTTTTATAGCACGAAAACATGGTTAATTTTTTAATCTAATTGGTCCATTTGTTAAGGTAAGAGGTCAATCATGAGCTGATATTCTGTCGTCCTTATGTATAACAATAACCCGAATGAGTTAAGATATCATTGACGAAAATATATTGGTAAGTCAAGTGGCAGATTTTAAAATACAATTTTGTTGCGTCTAAAAGAAATGGAACCTTTTTTGCAAGCTTTCTCCTTTGCTTGAGTTTGCAAATGTGCTTACACCTGTGCTGTGGCTTTTTATATTGTCAATTTCTTTTCAAGTTTATCAAGTGCATTTATTAATTTACTTAGTGGATTAACTGTTGTTCTTCCAGCATTGCAAAAGAAAACATCAATATTTAACTCTTTGCATTTTTCAAGAATTGTAGGTTTAGGCCTAAACCTACAAACCAAAAGAGATTTAGAAATAATTCCACCGTAAGTATCTTTTACAATTCTCATTTTGTTGATGTCCTCTTGATTTACATTTCCCGATTTACATTCAATGAAAATAAGTTTGCCTCCCAAATTAACTAGCACATCAATTTCATTTTTGGTAATGAAGGAATCTGTTCTGAAAGGAAGTTCGCACTGTATGAGAAGTTCTTTTGCCTTGGGCCAAAGAGAAATTTCCTTTGCTACAATAAGTTCCCACCATGAGGCATGGAAAAATAAACTTCTCACATTAGGAGATTGAATCTTGAAAACTTCATTTCCATTTAACTCAACTGAAATTCTTTTGTCTGTCCAGATAAGTTTGGCTTGTTGATTTATTGCAAGGTGTCCCGCTGTAGGTATTTTATTGAGTTTATCATATGTTTTTCTGACCTTAGAATTGATTTCTAAAATAAGTCTATCATGCGACATTGTGAATTTATCAATTATATCAATTGACTTAAAATCATCAGAAGAAAAGTCACTGATGGTTTTTGATCTACTCAACTTATGTCCGCTTATTTCTAGAAACTCTTTCACTGTAATTTGTGAAGTAAGCTTTCGAGTAGAGTAGGATGGTAATTGCAATAGAGTATCGTTTTGATTAATATAAAAACCATCCAAATTCCTCTCAATTATTAATGACTGTGCTGCCAACACCATAATCTTTGTACCTCCAGTTAAGTTAAATTGCACATCATCATTTTGATCAATATTGTTTAGTATTTCTTCACAAATTGACTTGATAGAAGCAAACTCAAACGGATTGCAAATGTTCTCAGAAAATGTATTACCAGTTAGAAATGATTTAATCAAACTGATTTTGCTTTTTGATTCTTCCGAAACAATAAAGTGAATTTTGTCGGGCGCAAATTCTTTTATTCCAACGAGAACAGGCAACAACTGCCCTCCAACAAATGTTATTTGATGTTTCATCTTAAATCATTATTTTCAGGTTGGTCTTTAATCGGATTGTAAACTTCATTTAATTTCTCTGTTCCAGGTATCGGCTTTCTCAAATCTTTGAGATATTCAGCAAAGTCAACATACACGATTCTGCTACCATAATCTTTTCCAAAGATTGCTGCTGAGGCCACCATTGATTTTTTTCCACCTGTAATATCAATCGTAATGTTTCTTGTTGGATAATCGCTTAAACTTTCTTTTATAGTTTTGTAGATAGTTTGGAAATCATCATTCTCAAGAACTACAAGTTTGTAATTGGCTTCTAAATACTCGTCAAGGATTTGAATAATTTCTTCTTTGACTGGGTTTGAAATAATCAAATGAGTTTCAGGGTTAATTGCTTTTGCAGTTAGAATAATTGGCTCTGGACTAAAACCAAGTAATGAAACAAGTAATTCGCCTTCTCTGTTTTGAGAATACTTTTCAGTAAACCGTTCAATTACTAAATCAAAAATATGGTCGTAATAAAACCTTTCTGCTTGATCAGGTTTCCCTGTTCTTGAAAGTTCAATCCAATGTTTTATATTCTCATTTAATTTTTCAAGATTCATATTTCGTCAAGTTTATTTTGTTATAGAAAAGCATATACTCTTCACCCTTCACAATATCTTTGAAGTGTAATTTCTTCTTAACAACAAATGTAAATTCATTTAATTTGTCAAGTAAGTATGCTTTCCCCATTATTTTTAATTGAATTTCTTTTGTATCAAGACGGCTTAAAGGTGTGAAGAAAATAGGGTTGTTGGAAATCAATTCTTCAAACTCATTTGCAAAAGATGCATTTGACCTGAATTTTATTTCAAATATCTCAGGAAAAATTGATGCTACCTTTATTTCCTTTTCGTCATACCAAAATTTATAGAAGTCAAACAGATCAGTTTTATTAGGAGATAATTTGTAAACAAATGGTGCTGATTGAATTTGATAGTTCAAAAATGAATTGAATTTCTCAAAAGAAATATGTGAACTATCAATCTTATACCCAACTTCAAAGCCATCCTTCAATCCATGCTTTCCATCAATATTGGCAGTAAAAATTATTCCCTCCCTATTGTCAACTGAAATTCCTTTTGAATGATTGAACATGTCTCCATAAATTTCAATTCCTAATTCAGATAATTCTTTACAAGCAGCAATATGGTCATAACGATGGTTCATTGCTCTGCAATATATTTTTATCTTACCCTTTTTTTCATTTAGGAATATTTTAAAAGCATTTATAAGTTCTGAAAGGTTATCTAGTTCTACAATACTGTAAGTTGAAAGGTTAACTGTCTCGCGTGCATTAGCAATAAAAGAATTAAGATTCTCATATATTGAATGGTGGAATCTATCATAAGACCAAATTACATTGGTATTGCTTTCAGGAAAATCTGATTTGCATATATCATTTTCATTCTTGCCAATCAATTGAGTATTGTCACTAAGATTTATAAATCGCCTAAACTCGGTTCCATAAAGGAATATTGAATCAAAAATTCGTTCTAATATTTTGACTTCGTCATGTTTATCAATTATAATTCCACTTTCATCATTTGGTGCTTTTCCCTTTTCATTATTACTAAGCGAAGGTTCAGTAAGGTTGGCTGACATGAGCAAAGCTTCTTCACCATCTTTGATTACAAATTTTGCATGTGCATTTGAAGATGCTCTTACATGTGCTCCAGCCTTTACAAGTGCATCTATGAACTCAAAATGCCTAGACTTTGACAATTCAGCAGTTTCATATTTATCCAACATGTCGCTTTTAATATTTTTATCGTCAACAGCTGTTAAGATGAAAACAGAAAGTTTCGCTTCTTTCAATTTAGTTATCAGGGTTTCAACAATCTGCTTGTTGTCAATGATGAATGAGCATATTTTAATATAGCTTTCTGCCTCACTAATGAGATTTACTATTGAATTCAAAAGCCCTTTATCTGTTTTACAGGTAACATAAAAACCTTGTCCGCTTTCAAATGATTTTTCTTCAACTGCTTTGTTCAATACAAAATAGCCACCTGAAAACTTTCCATTATTTGAGATAAATTTACTCATTTTGTAATGTCAAATAATTTTGATTAAAATTTGTTTCACGTGAATGAAGGAATAAGTGAATGTCCAACTTTTCAAGAATGTCTAACCTCTCAATAGCAATTAAATTTTGTCTTAGAGACTTAAAGTTTTTCTTATAATGTAAAATCAAATTCACTATTGACTTTTCAACTTCCAACAATTTACGTAACTCAATAAGTTCATGAATATATTTATCAGCTATAACAACTTTTATAAAAACAAGCCAAATTCCAATACCTTGATACTGTCTGTAATAGTCTCTGCCTCTAACACATGCTTCTAGTATTTTTATTTTGTCCGCACCATCTGATTCGAAAAATTTTTTGTCAACCTTAATTCTAATTTCGTTTTCGTCAAGAAATATATTGTTTTCATTTATTGTTGCGAGACCGTAAAGTTTTTGAATAAAATATATCAAATTAACTTTTGTTATGTTGTAAATTCTTCCGTCAATAGCTGATCTAGTATTTCCCCAATTACTTTTGAATCGAATCGTTTTAGATTTAACTCCATCACGTTCTATGTCTTTTTCGTCAACAATTACTTCTGTCTTGGCAATTTCATCCTTCAATTTCTTTTGCCAAAAAGCAATATTTTCTTCATTTTCCGATTTTGTAAAACCATCAATTAATTTTTTGCATGTTTTTCCGTCTTTTGTTTTTGATAATACAATAGGTAACGGGTAGGTCATTAAAATAAAATCGTAATCCTTAATTTCTTTTAAATGTGTTGGAATACTGTAATTAATTCTTTCATCAATAGGAATTTTGAGAATAAGTTCTGTAAGGTTTTTAGTTGGAGGGTTATGAATTATTGCAGGTTTAAAAATTTTGTTACCCCAAGAATCTCGCTCATCTTCTGAAATTAAATTTTCTTTTCCTTCTTTGTAGAAATAACTTTTTAGTGGCTCATGTGTTACTCCATCTAAAATAAATGACCTGGTTTTCTCTATCTCTCTTTCAAAGTATGGTTTATTTAAGAAATCAAATCCTTTTGCTATAGGTTTAATAATTTGATTTTGAAATGAAATATATTCTTGCTTTACAAGTTCTTCTGCTCGGTATCTAAAAACCCCTTCACTCAATCCGGTCAATTCAGAAAATTGCTGAATTGAAAATCCGTCATGTATGTTGGCTGCCTGCACAATAAATTTATCCAGCTCGTCATATTCTTCTTCCATTGTTTCAAGTGTCCTAGCAATTACATGTATGATGGGATATTCAATACATGCCACTGCTTGAACTTCAAAACCTTTTTCAAATTCTGCTTCATAAAACTTTTCAATATTTAGAAAGAAGTGAATCATAACTTGATTTTACATTTTACTGTTTGTTTGGGGGTGTCAATTTTATTTATCTCAACTCTGATTTTATTTCCTACTTTAACTCTATTATTTTTAGTAGATGTATAGAAAATACCTACAACTCCGTATTTCAACGCTACAATAACTTTTATTGAAGGCAGATTACCTTCAATAATTTTTGTGATAGTCCCCTCAACTACATCTAATGCTTTAAATTCTTTGTTGAAAAGATCAAATTTTCTATCATCGCTTTTTACTGCTTGACCTGGTTTTGGTAAATAATTATTTGTTAAGTTTAACCGTGGAATTGTTTCCTTGTGAGAAAGCAAAATTCCCATTTCACTAATTTGAATAATTTTTACATCTATTTCCTGATTAATTTTAAAGAGATCTGCTGAATTTTTAAAGTATTTCCAGCTTAATTCAGAGTTAGGTATCAAACCGTGCTTTCTTCCTAAATTGACTAACACACCATATCTCTCAAATCTATTTATTGATGCTTTCAAAACCTGTCCAACTTGAAAATGAGTTTGTGATCTTTTGAAGTCAAGTTCATTAATCCTATATGTCTCTCCGTATTTACTTGCATACCGCCAAAGATTGTCAAATAAATTTGTGTAATAAGAGTCGTAATGAGAGTACTTGCTTGTCAAGGTTTCTTTATTACCAATTAGAATCAACTTTTTCTTTGCTCTTGAAAATGCCACATTCAATCTTCTTGCATCATCAAGGAATCCCACTCTATTTCTAACTGCACTTCGAGTAAATGAAAAAATTATGATGTCATGTTCCCTTCCCTGAAATGAGTCAAGTGTTGCTACCTCAATAGAATTAAAAGTCGATTGGTTTTTTTCAAAAAGCATTTCTTTAATTCGTTCACATTGCTTGGAATAAGGGCTTACAATCGCATATGAATTGAGACTAATATTATTTCTGTCAAGTTCTGGAATTACTTTATTAACGATAAGATCAGCTTCAACCTGATTAAAATATGAGCCGTCTTTGAAAGTTTCAGCTGAACCATTGTCAGAAGATGTATCAATGAAAATTATTTGTTTGTCAAATGGTTCAGGTAAAGGAATTACATTTTGATGGGTATGCTGACCGTTTAATAATTCTGAATCGTAAAAGGATTGTGATACAAAATTTCCAATGTCTGGATGCATTCTGTGCTGCTCTGATAAAAGAATTTTATTTTCATTATTTAACACTCCTTCTTTTTGCAGAAATTCAAAAAAACTTGCTCCTAATGCTTGCTTAATTTCAAAATCACTTGTTTTTTGCTCCCTAATATCTTTAGAGAATTTTTTAAAGTACTCAACTCTTTCGCTATCAAGATATGGTGGTAATTGTTTATGGTCACCAACCAGTATTATTTTTTTTGCTTTCGATATTGCAGTGAGGGTTTCAGAAATATTTGCCTTGCCTGCTTCATCAAGAATAACTGTATCAAAAATGATTTCGCTTATCTCAATTTCTTTGTTTGTTGCAATGCCAATACAAGTTCCAAATAATACATTTAGGTTTTGTAAAAAAAGGTTAGTTAAGAGTTTGGGGGTTTTAGCTATAACTTTTTTCCAATGTTCCAAAGTTTCACTAAATAGAGTGGTTTGTTTTAAATCTGAAGATTGGATCAGGATTATAAAGTCCTTTATATTTTCCCAATCAAACGATAAAGGCAATTCAAAATCTTGTTTTGATAATTGCGAAATATCTTTGCCCATATTATGGTGGTTAAGAATTTCTATCTTTATGTCTACAATTTTCTGAACCTTTTCGGAAAACTTCTTTGTTGCTTCATCCAAAAAATAAGGCAAAGCAAAATCTGAAATTGAATCAGAATTAATACTTCCAATTCTAGCAATGTTTATACTTAAATCATTCTTTATTCGTTCAAGTACGTTATCTACTGCAATATGTGTTTGGCTGGTCACTAAAATCTTTTCACCTCGCTTGATTAGCTGCTTTACAATTTCAGTTATTACTGTTGTCTTCCCCGTTCCTGGTGGACCCTGAATTAGTAAAATATTTTTATTGCCAACCGCTTTCTCTACAGCTTGTGTCTGTGGATTGTTTTTATTTTGAAAAACTGGATTAATAAATTTTATATCAACTCTCTCTGGTGGCTCAATACCATTTTTGTCATGGAAAATTTTGTAGAAATTGTCAAGTGGTAATTTATTAGCAAAGAATTTATTTAATACTGAAAGCTGAATATCGTATTGTTTAACACTGAATAATTTTTTTACAATTACCCCACCTTTTACAAGATCAAAATTTTCAATATTGCTTTTTATTTTTATTTCCTTCTCACTTTTTGAAAAAACAGAACCAATTCCAACTCTTTGAATCTTATCTTTTTTTATTTCAATGGAAATCGAAATTTTATCATCAGGTTTTAGTTTGTGTTCTCCAAATGCCTTTCCAATGAAAGTAATTCCTTCCGTTTGTATCGCTGAGTCTAATTTGCAGTCAACTATTTTTAATTCCGTTTCGTCATTTGCTTTTATTTCAAAGTCAATTTGTGATTCTAAAAAGTTGGAGAATATCTTGAACTCTTTTCCTTGTTGCTGCAAAAGATCAAGTGATTTATTTTTAGCAACTTCAAAAAGCTTAAATGCTAAAATTTTGTTATCAATTGATTCAACAAATTTTTTATTGGCTGTATTTACTGGTGCAAATTGAGAGAATATTATTGGACGGTTGATGTAGAACACATCATAATTCTTTAAAGCGGTTTGCTTTTCTCTAAGTGATTCGGTTTTAACTTTTGCCTTAATGAGTCTAATTTTTAATGAGCCTTCATCAGAAACTATTCCTCTAATTGAAACAGTTTCATTAAATAATGTGAAACTTTTTTCAGTATATTTTTGCTCTGTGGCTTCTATTTTTCTGTGGAAGTCATACTGTGTAAACCAAAATCCGAATTTGCTGAGTTCACTTAGGAAATCTTTTTCTGTAAATTTTTCTGGGAGTTTATCGAATTCAAAAACTGCTGGTGCAATATTTCTAACAAAATCATTGTATGCATTATAGTCAAAATCAAATTCAAAGTAAATTGGTTCTTCCCCTTTTTCAACTTTTGAAAATAGGTTTTCAGTTTTCTCAAAAAGCGATTTGAATATATCCTTTTCTTCTTGGCTGAAATAATTCCAATAAAGAGATTCTGAAAGTTGTTGATATGAATTAAGATAAAATTCAGAAGTAGAGAATGAGTTAGGTGTTGTTTGCTCTTTGAAAGTTTTAATTACTTCGTTAGTTTGATTCTGCGTTAATGCTGATACTTCTCGAAGGGTACATTCAATTATATTTAGTTCAGAATTTTTTCTAATTGGAATGACATGAATCTTATCTCCAATAGTGTATCTGTTGTTCTCAAGTAATGGAATAGTTGCAAATAATCCCGAATTAAGTTGAACGATTACTTTGTTTCTGTATTCTTCAAAAACTGTAGCAATAATTTCCTTTTTCAACGAAAGCATTTTCCATGCAGTTGATTCGCAGGGCCTCTCAATTATCGGCAAATTTTTTCTGCTGAGATGAACCTTTTTATATTTATCGTCAAATCCGATTACATTAACTTTTAGAGTTGAACCCACTTTTATATTTCTAAAGTCTGTTTGACATAAACCAAAGTTCCAATTGAGTTCCGAAACATGAAGTAACCCTTGAGCTTTTCCGGAAATATTAAAGAATAGAAAGCTAGGTGGAACTTTTTTTTCCACTACTAAGTCCAATACAGAACCTACTTTGTTTTGCTTTTTTAATTCTATCCACCAATACATTGTCTTATGTTAGTAGTTGTTCGTTGAGAAAAAATGGTTCTTGGGTTTTTTAAAAAGGGCTAGTTAAATGTCGAGTAAAATAACTTTCAGACATACTTAAAGCCAATGGGAAACGCAAAAAAATAATCACATTTATTAACTATCAATTAAAAAAGTTTTTCTTTAGAAAATAAAGATATTTTTATTTTTAAACACAATTCACAATTTCAAATTTGCTTCCATTTATACCGTGGCTTTACTTTCTGCTTATTACAGTCATTTTTTTTTAAGTTGAATAATCTCATCAAATGTTATGGGCATTATGTAAAATTTAATTCTCGCTGATTTAACTTTCAAGGTCTTTTATAAAGTCTCAGTATTTCATTTTATAAAAAGCTGTATCAATGTGATTGCAAATAGGACGGGGTATCAGAATTTCTCAATTTCATTTATTCCCCTTGTTACTGCTGTGTATTGCCATTTCAATGAAGGAATGCCCATTGTGTTTATAAAAACTTTTTTCCATTCACCGCCTTGAGCTTTGTTACAAGTTATTGCGTGACCATAGGTAAGTCTTAAAGCTCCAACATATCTGTCATCACCAGGCATATTGCTTTCTCTAAAAATTTTATTCTTGGTGTATCGTTGTCTGCGAAGTTCGTTTTCCAGTTTTCCATCTAAAACTCCACCGAGAGATAAGACAGATTCTAAAAGTGCATAGTCTTCAATAATAGTTTCAGTTTCGGTGAATAGTACTTTTATTTTAACCGCAACAAAATGAAGTCCTGCAACCTGTTCCTGTAAATTCCAATCGACAGATAGAAGCTCAACGTGGTCACCGTTGTATAACTGGATTCCGTTTCGGTACCAGTTTTGTGTCACCATTAGAAGGTCGCCTTGCTCGAGAATCTTTTTAGCTTTTCCAAATATTCTTTCTCTCACCAAGTCATTGAAAAAATTGTTGGCTTTATGAGAAACACCAATGGCTACTTGATTTTCAAGTCCGTCTCTTTTGACGTTTGCTGCGTATTTGTCTGCTGCTGTGTATATATTTCTGTTTTGAATACCTTTAATTGGATAGGATTTTTCACCTCGGTCAATAGCTTGCCTGATATCTGTTGCGTTCTCAAGAATATAGCTGCCGTCTTCCTGTCTTTTCACTTCAGTCAATAGATAAGAGTAGCCCTTGAGGTTAAATGTCCTTTCGAGGAATTCTTTGTTCAATGCATAAGATTCAGCTTCATCGATTGGCGGAAGCTGGTATCGGTCACCAAGAAAAATAATTTTGTTGTTTACGTTTGCTTTTTTGATATAGGCAATTAAATCATAAATCAAACCTTTCTCTACTTGAAATAGATTTTGGTCTTTGTCAACATCTTTTGGAATCATAGAAGCTTCATCAATAATATAGACTGTCTGGTTAGCATTGTATCCTAATTTCAATTTAAAGGTGACCTTTCCTGTTTCATTGTCTGCCTTTGGTGCATAAATCATAGAATGAATTGTTGATGTTGTGGTTTTTGCTTTTCGTCCAAGAATTCTTGCTGCTCGCCCTGTTGGTGCTGATATTTTGTATGGTTTACCTAATTCATTCAAATAACCGATTAAGGCAGCAGTAATAGATGTTTTACCTGTTCCTGCCGCACCACAAAGCACAAAGAAATCAAATTGATTCTCTGGCGAAACAAAATCCTCCATTGCTTTAAGAACATTCGCCTGTTCTTCAGTTGGGTGTGAAAAGTGTAGGTATTTTAAAATAAAATTCATTAAGTGACTTATTTTATTTGCAGACTATGTTTTTCAATAAAGAAACAGTTTTATTTGTATTGAGATTATCACAGATATTATAATATGCCATATTATATCCTTCAGTTAAAATTGGTAGTGATTACTAAGTAATGCTGATATTTTCTTTGCAAAAAACAAAATTATTTAGCCCTTATTTGTGTTTTCCATTTGGGAAATGATTTTATTTACTTCAGCTTCCGTCGATTTCAATTTAGTTTGGCAGAATGTAATCAATTCCGATGCACGTTTAACCTTTTGAGCCAACACATCAACTGAAACAGTTTCATTTTCTATATCCTTTGCAATTTGAGCCAATTCTTTATACGCTGCTTCATAGGTTAAATTCACTTCCATTGTAATTTGATTTTGATTTTATAGTCGATTTTATTGATTTATCCATCATTATAACTTCCATTTCAGAACCAGGGCTTAACTCATCTGGATTGCTTGTTATTTCCCCATTGTATTTGACAATAGCAAATCCTTTCTTTAAAATATTCTTTGGTGACATAAGGTTAATTACAGAAACTAAATGCCCCAAATAACCTCTTTGATTCCTTAGATACGATGTTTTGAAAGAACTGATATTACTTACAGTATTTGCAAGATCATTTAATCTATTGCTCGTAATAACTATGGGTTTTGAAACTAAAGTAGATACAATGAAAGATAGGCTACTCTTATTTTGAAACAGCAATGTTTTTGTTTTATTGATTACTAATTGATTATTCAAAACTAATTTGTCTTTATAATCATTCAGTAATGTTCGAGATTTATTTATAATAGAAGTATTTAACCCAGTAAGACTTTGATAATATACTGAAAATATTTGCTGTGATTTTATCAGTATCGACTTTTGAAAATTTAATATTTCATCTTCAAATTGTTTATTGTGGGTAATTATAAACTCTGCTGCTTTAGTGGGTGTTTTTGTTTGTGTATGTGCCATCAGGTCAGTAATAGTTTCGTTCTTTTGATGACCAATACCTGTGATAATTGGGATTGGAAAACGTGCAACAGCCAAACCAATCTTATAATTGTCAAAAATAAGAAAGTCCGTTTGAGCTCCTCCGCCACGATTAATAACAACTACATCGTATTTAATATTTGATTTAAATACATCAATTAATGTTTCTAAGAATTGTTGTGCGTTAGCTTCGTTTTGAACAACCGTGTGATAATCGTGTATATCAAACTTGAAACCATATGGGTTATTTAAAAGAGTATGCTTAAAATCTTCATTACCAGCGGATGTTTTGGAAGCAACAACAGCAATTCGCTGTATAACCATTGGTAAAGGTATTTTGCCATTTCTTGTGACATACCTATCCCCAACTTTTGCAATAACTTCCGGGTTATTTGCAACTAAGCTGGCAAGTGTAGCTTGCCTCTGTTGTTCTAAAACACCAATCGTAAAATTTGTGTCTATGTCCTTTACATCTAATGATAAGCCAAATTCAATGTGGTAATTAACTTTTACTCTTACAAGTACATTAATATTATTTGTGAATCTTTGTCCTGTAATTCTTTCAAAATCTTTGATTTTAGATGAACCTGTTCCCCAAGCTTTACCTGAAATTTTAGCTATTAATTTATTTGAGTCTTCTGCTTTTTCAACAAAATCAAAATAGTGATAATTAGTTTTTTCTTTGAAGCTATGGTTTGTAATATCAGCAATTACCCATAATGTTAAATCATTGAAGTTACTTTCAATTACAGT
The DNA here is from genome assembly GCF_000508085.1 of Sediminibacterium sp. C3. Taxonomy (GTDB): domain Bacteria; phylum Bacteroidota; class Bacteroidia; order Chitinophagales; family Chitinophagaceae; genus Sediminibacterium. The sequence continues at coordinate 538,342 of NZ_KI669560.1, forward strand.
CTGAATTTGTTTATTCAGTTCTGATAATCTAATATGTTGAATCGTTTCGGTCAAGTATTAATTATTTTTGTCATCTTGTCTTTTAGACAGACTAGCCTCCTGAGTCCCAGACATAGAAGTTTTAGGTCAGATATTACTAACAGTATTATTTAATATGTTTCTTCGTATAATTGAGGGGGTAGTATGAATTTAGGGTATTTTTTTTGAATAACAAATTAATGAGATGGCAATCATTAATCAGGATCACAAGAGGACAAAGTAGGGTCTATATTGCTAAATAGGCTTCATAGAGAATACACAAAGGAAAAACTTCATTTCCAAACACTAAATCAGTAAATCCGTAGTATCAATCCACACCTTCTGCGCTAGCGTCTTCTTTGGTGATATAGTACTGAACTGATGACACTCATATACATCTAGCACAGTTCCTTGTTTTACTTTAATAATCAAATCCATATACAACCCAGAAGTGTTTCCGATAAACCTATTTCCGCCACAACCTTTGCTACACAAATCTGAATTACAAGTACCCGTATAAACATTCAAATGCGTATCCCCTGCCTTAATAAACCGATCTAAGGCATGACCAAACTTTTGCACAAACAAATACTTTGGAAAATCTTGATAGGTTTTGTCGTTATCTAGGAGGCTGTCGATCATTTCAATATCTAAATGACGGATATAATAAACTAAGCCTTCTTGCTGGGTTTTTAAATCCTTTAGTTCTTGATTTATATGGCTACTCATTGTACATGTTTCAGCTATATTATATAATAGTCTCCAAAGGAGGAACAAATGACATCAATATATTCCACTTTTATCTTGCTAATCTTAACACTAAGCTGATCCTTTGATAGAGCATTGGTCATTTCATCAATTCTACATTCCATGTCTTCACCCATCCCTCGTGTTTAAATCTGAGCATATATTGCATAAAACTCTTTACGGTAATCAGCCAATGAGCTCGCATTGATCTTTTCCGGATGACGCAAAAAAAGCAGATAAATTGATTAGGATATTTTGAAGTTGGTCATGGTAAGTGTCAACAGTTATTTCAGCTTTTCTATCTCATAAATGAAAGGAAATTTTGTAAATTCAATAAGATTAAATCATAAATCCCGAAACTTTTGGAAACATTGAAATTAGGGAGGTGTTTTTAACTATTGTAGTAGATAAAAAGATTAGCTATTTCTAATTTATTTAAAACGAAATAGCTAATCTTCAAATTGCAGCTCTATAAATCTAATTCTCGTCGTTTTGAGAACTTTCTTTATTGGCCATATAAATAGTTGCACCCACAGTTCCAAGCACAAGAAGTCCAAAAAGAAACCATCGAAAAGTATTGCTTCCCTTTAAGGATGGTATCTGGTCTGGTGAAGGCGTTGGTGTAGGCATAATAGATGGAACACATACCCTTGGCTGTTCAATTGGCTTTATTTCAATACTGGAATTGTTTGGGTTAGGAATCTTTGGCAAAAGATCAAAACCTATATCTTCAAACATTAACATTGGGTTTCTTTTAAAGTTGAATAATTTTTATTTGGTTATCATCGAAAACGACGTAGGCATAAGAGCCTATAATTCTGAATTCACATCCTTCAGTTTTTGATATGCCTGTTATGATGGTCCAGTTCATATGTTGTTCCCGTAGAACATTTACATCAAACAAGCTACTACCATACTGAACATGGCATTTACGCAATAAAGTTTGTATTCGATTTAACTCAGCCAAGACTTTCTTCTTTGAAAGATTTTTTTCTTTCTCCCGCTCAAGCCGTTCCAGATAATTACACTCATCATTACAATAGCGGCGGTTACCATTGAGCCAGGACGGTAGTTCTTGCTGACAAAAACGATAAGAACAAATCATGATGCAATATTTAAATGTGAATAAAGCGGAGTTACTGTATAACGCTGAATATAATTTAACACACCTCTCAGTGTATAGTAAATTTTACTCGCACGTCTTCCTTTTGCTTTTTCAGCAATTGCATTTCTTAACCTTTTGTCTTTAATCCCTGTTCGGGAAGTTGGATGAAATTCGATTTCACGCTTTTGCCTGATTTCAAATAATTTTCTTTTTGAAATTTTTAAAATGTTGATTACATCAACATCATCCAGAATTATAAATTCTGGTGGAAGCGGTGTGCTCGAAAATTGATTGATTTTTTCGGAGAGTTCCAAAACTCTCTTGTTTAAACTAGAATCATTTGATCTGCCCATGGCGAAATGATTTTTAGATTACGGGAGCTGCCCAATTAATTAAAAATTTATTTCACCGTATTTCGCACTCAAATGATTGAGTTATAATTTCTCTATTATTTCACTAATCATAGCACGTAGCGAATGAACTATGATAAATCAAAGTTATTGTTTTTGATTTTTTAAAAAAAATATTTTAGAAATTATTTTATGTGTATTGACAAAATATTTTCTTTTAAATATTGTTTTGAAAAACAACAATTATTTTCAAAAATAACATGATTAAATATTTTATAGACTGTTATAATATTTTCTAATTTTCTCTGACATCAACAATATTCTTGCTTTCAAAAATTCATCGTATCCATCAACATTTTTTTCAAATATGAAATGCGGTATACAATGTGTATCAAGATTCTTTAATAGCTCATCCATGGTATCAATTGCTCCGTATTTTTTCTTTCCTCCTTCACACTGTTCCTTTAACTCCTTAAAATAAACCTCGGGAGATTTCGCGCCAATTGCTATGTTTATTTCTTGCTGTATTAGAACATAGTTTGCAATCTGATTATATTCTGATCGAGATTTATTGTTCTTCTTAAGATAGTTTTTAGGAAATATATGATGAATATCTCCCTTGTATAGTATTATATCTGCAACAGTTATATCTCTTGATAGAAACCCTTTATCTTGACCCTTTACCATACTTGCTTGGAATACGTGGAATAATGGACTACTTGATACAGATGTATCTAGGCGTTGTGTTAGTCCAAAGTTCCAGAAAGATTCAGAAAGTTCTGCCTTTTCAACCGATTCTAAATATTCATGGAAAGGTTTACTTGCTATTTGCTTTATATCGTAATCAAATGTACTTTCTGGAGATCCCCCGTATCTGCTGGTAATTACAGAATACACAAACCATTTAGAAACTAATCGACCAATTTCAGCTTGCGGCACTTTATCTTCTCTGAGTTTAAGGTAAATGATGTAAGCAAAGTCAAGGGCATTTTTAGAACGAATTAATTCCGGAGAAATAAATCCTGCCGATCTAATGATCATTACGAATTTTTTAAAATAGTCTTCATGCATAAATCTTAATGCAGAATTTCTCATTCGTTCGAATGTTTCAGCGGCTATTTGTTCTTCAAATTCTCTTGTTTCAAAATTTCTTCCAGAAAGTAAACTTACCAAATCAGACATTCTACCTCTTTTAAATTCAGAAGTAAAAGAAACCCGGAGCATATCTGTATAATCTGGATCATAGAGATCGTCATTCTCATTTTTTAACCACGTCATTGCTCGGAAATAGTCTGAATCTGCAAACTCTTTATCGTTATCACGGATATGCTCATAAAACTGAGGTGCCACGGCTAAATGACAGAAATAATCAATGGCCTTTCGGAGATTGGGACCATCGAGCTTTTCGTTTGATGCAATCTTACTCATGGCAAAATCTGCTTGAGACAATACCACTCCATGTGAATTTATACGAATAAAAATTTCAGTAACCTTTTCTATATCTAAATCATGGGCAAGATCAATGGTTCCGATTTGTTTATGCTGAATACTCAACAAATTACTGATGTTGCGCTCAACTAAGTCAACCTCTATTTCTGTGTTTAATTCCGAGTATTTTCTGACAATTTGTATGATACTTCCGGAATTCATCACCTCAGATATGTCTGGAATCCAAGATTTATCTTTAAGAATTGCCGGGTTTTGCACCTCAAAAGCTTCTGTTTTGGGGTTGAATGCTATTTTAATGCGAATCTTATCATACTCTTTGTTAATAACGTATTCATCAAGAATTGCAGCGCGAAGTGCAGTATTTCTTTGTTGCCCACCTTTTCATTTTATTTTTAAATACATTACTCTTACTTTAAAGAACTTAGACTGTACGGTACTCCTTAGAAAAATCTTCATGAGGCGGGAAACTGAAATTTTTTTATAAATAAAATCCACTGTCAAACATATTGGATTTGCGTTATAGATCAATTTAAAAGTTGATTATCGCAAAACTTATGGCATGTGTTGATTTATAGACCACACCAATCAAAAAACCCACGTTAATCGTGGGTTTTTTGATTTAGTGCAAATTTCCGATTACAGTGTGGCACTTTTCAATTCGTTATTTTCCCAATGAGTCCACATAATCTATGCATTTTCCTATCCTGTCTCTTTTATATAGTTACGAAGAGACTTTTCGGTTCCATGATTTTATCTCTCAAGTAAGTATCACTCTTTGAAAACACTTTCCGAAATATCTGTAATGCACAAGGTGCATGAACTAACAAAAGGTTCATATTTATACTTCTAGTTCTCTACTTATATTGTTGGGATTTACTGGCTTTGATTTTTTGATTATTTGTAATACTAACGTTTCTGTTTACTTTGATTCTTCATAATTTCCATTTAAATTAACATTGTTGCTAATTAATAAATGGTCGTTAAATTGGGAAGATTATAAAATATTTTCGATTAAGTGGTATGAGCAATCATCCAATAATTTTTTATTATTAACAAGACTTAATAAATCACTATTTGAAATAGGTGTATCTATACTATATAAAATATCATTATATGGAAATCCGTCAGAGCAGATAAGTATCTGATCATTACCTTTTTCAGGTATTATTTGATGAAATTCAGCAATTGGATTTACGGGGTCACCTGTTATCGATCTAGTTACTATATGACGGTTTGAAGCAATTAATTCAGGATCAATTAATAATCCGCGATCTATTAATTCGTTTACTAAAGTGTGAGATTTCGACTCAAAATTTATCTGTTTGTTTTTAATGTAGATAATTCTTATATCTCCTACCCAAAAGCAAATAACTTTTTCACCTTCGATATATATCCCTCCAAGAGTGGCGCCTGATTTTTTACCGGTTCGACTACTTAATTGGCGTAAAGCCAAATTAGATTTATTAATTCCAATTTGGAGAATATTTTGATCAACGTGTTTCTGTGAAGAGACAAGAGCTAAAATGTTTTCAGCTACCAATCTTGCTGCTATATCACCATTACAATACCCCCCCATTCCATCAGCGATGAGACATATGAATCTCTTGTTTCCTAGATCCTGATAAAGTAAATAGTCCTCATTTAGAGGCTTGCGTCCTTTTATTGTATGGCTCCAAACTTTCATTAATGACCAATAGCTTGAATTGTTCCTCCTCCGTGTTTGGTTACTCGAGGTCTGGTTGAAATTTTAACGGGCTTCACAGTTACTGCTTTGTCAGTGGCTTTGGATGACCAAAGAAAACCCTCGCCTGGCATTAATGCACTCATGTCAACGGGAGTTAATACACTAAGTTGAGTAACAGACTTCTGAATGTGCTTTAGCCATTGAGGACTGTTGAATTTGTGCAATAGGACGATACTGCTCAGCTCAATTATTTCGTTAGGAAGGCTAGGTGGATCCTGGCTTGCAATCATTATGCTTACTCCCTTGTGGCGCATTTCTCTTATAGCAGTTACTATGTTTCCTGTGAGGTCTTTGTTGTCCATGTATTTATGTGCCTCATCAAATACAATAAACTTATTAAAATGCACACCATTCCAGTTTTTGACTCCGGAAAAAATATTTAGCATAATCACAAACAATCCAAGTGCTTCGTCCTTTACAATAAATTCATCACGAAGGTCTACGATTATTAGACGACCAGGCTTCAACTGATCTCTTAGATACACACTATCATCTATGTACTCCCTGGCAAAACTCAGCTTTTGTTTGGCCAAAGCTTTCTGACTATTTGATAGTAGTTCCGAAATCTCTACACTGAGCCCAATTTGACCCAATGATAAGTTATTCCTTTGATCCTTCATAATGGCTTTCAACTGTTTTATATAGGTCGAATCATTGCCGATAGCTCCTAGCAAGAACATCCAGTCTTGCACATTCAGTTCTTTTGAATTGAAAGCAATGGGAAAAATATCAATAGATGGGTATTCCGCCTTTCTTGCCTCAACTTTATCCTTTGGGGTAAGCAAAACCACATCTTCAATTCGACCTGGCTCTGCTCCAAATTCTTGCTTCAGCTTTCGTAATTCCGCTTCTTTGTCATTGGGGTAAATCATTGAAGTAAACTCTGGCTCATAATCCATGCTTTCGCTGTAGTGAAATATGACACATGCCAGCGGAGCTTGTATCTTATTGACTTTATTAAATGGTTTTAGAACCATTTCTGTCACTGTTCCAATAGTATAGCTTTTGCCGCCACCCTGAACGCCAAAAAGACTTATTGTGTTGGTTTCGCTAAGATCTACAGCTATTGATTTTCCTGTGACGGTTTTGCCGAGGATTCCGAACTGGGGACTATCTCCATTTTTACCAATCATTACATCATATTCAGGTACCTCATGTTCAATTATATTCGCAGGTGCGATGGGTGGCACATCAATTGGCTTATTTGAATTATCAATAATACCACCTTCGTCCTCTTCATCCTTTTGCTGACGGTTCTTATCTGCTAATGGTGAAATTGGCTTGTCGTTAGTAGAGATGTCTGGGACCTTGTAATCTGTGTTTTTTGTTGTGTCTCCTGACTTTGTATTTTCTGAATCTGAAGGTATACTAGTCTTTTTACTTTCGATTTTGAATTGCTGAATAAACGCTCTGAGCTTCTGGTTAATACCTACTGCTTCGCTCAGTTCGTCGTCCAGTATTTTCTCCTCTAAGCGCCTTGTATTGAGGTCAGAATCAGGATCAAGAATATCCCTGATCACACGTTCACCAAAGGTGAAAAATGTACAATCTGTATCTATTGATTCTTTAAGGTGCCTTTTAGGGAATCCGAGTTCAAAAATGAGCCCTAGCTGCTGAAACTTAAATGTGAATCCTTCATCCAATTTTTGCAAAAAGTCATTATATGCTCCATAAGCTTTATCTGACAGGTACTCATACCGCGATGCCCGATCTAAGTAGAATGAAAGTAGTGATTTTAGTTCCTTGTTCTTAATTTCCCGGTCAAGACGATCAAATGAAAGATGATACTCAGGGTCGTAATGAGACCTAATAGCTTCAATGGTATTCAAAATCTGTTGCCGCATCTTTAGCTTGATTTCTGACCTTTCAGACTCCGTCAGCGCTTTGCGACATTTTACTTCAATTACAGTTACAGAGATTTGTCGTTTTTCACAATCAATAGAAACTAGCAGATTATCAGCCCTGCTTTTTGTTTCTGTCGGCAGATCATTAAACAAGTCCTGATGGAGATCAATTGGGATCAGAAAGCTATCCTGCAATAGACCTTTCTTTTCGAGCACCCGTTTGGTAAATGCAGAGCCAATTACTTCGAACGCCTTATTCTTTGTTGAATTGAGTTGTAGGATAAGAGAACTGCTGACTGCCCTTAAATCTTCTAGTAATTGATGTATTGTACGACTATCTGACTCATTGTCGATATTAAGGCCAAATTCCTGAAAATGTGGACCGAGCAAAGCCAAAACTTCAGACGTTGGCCTTGTCGTTAAAAAGGAAGAGATACCAGATACTTCATCACCAGGAATGTAATCTAACAAGAATGGAATGGAGTTATCTTTTGAAGGAATATCAAACACTTCTGGCCCCAAGTTTCTATCATAAGTGATTACCCAATCAGAATGATTGTGCAGATGAGCCAATAATACTTTATCCAGTGCATTAAGTGTAATCTGAGTTGATGGTAAGGAATCAGATGGCCTAGAAGCCAGAGTGCCGGCCGTGAATGACTGCAAGCAGTCAAATAACAGCCCTGCTGCATTTGATAATTCATTTTTCCAACTAGAAAGATTGGAAGCTAAAATATAGCGATTCCATTTCGTCTCATCGTTTGCAGTGGATACATTTAGTGTCGAATCTGTAATGAGTCCATTTAGAAAGAAGCAGCGTGATGGCTGGTTGGGTTTGAAAAGTTCTACTCGAACTGGGAAAGGGCTAATGAAGAAGCTTATATGAGAAGTGAAGAGATGAGGCTGGCGTATATACTCTTCAATCATGTTTATTGAAAAGCGAAGCTTTGGGAAAAGGCGGTTATCAGAGGGCTGTGCAAATGATTCTGCTTCATCGCGAATATTCGATTCCGGATTAAGAAGGTTCTTCAATCCTTCGCCATGTTCAATAATTCTATCAGGCCCTCTAAAAATTCGTACTTCATATTTGACGTTTTCGAAATCAGATTCAGATTCAAGTTCCACAAATGCATCTGCGAAGATGAATGCATCACCTGCATTAAATATATTTAGAACCAATTTGTCAGTGTAAGGGTGTTGTGCCCTATAATTCTTGATTTGCCGGACAACCAACTTTAAGTTCACATCATTATCTACAAAGTTTTCCCTGGTTACATTAAGTAGTAGACGAAAATATTGAGTCAATTGCCGATCTATCGAAGTGCTGTTTATTGAGGAATTATCAATCGGCGAAGCCAAATAAATACCCCAGCTTTGCATTAATTCGCCTGCATAGTGGTAATTCTTTAGGCTGTTCGGTTCCACTATAACTAAAGGGTTATTTTCAGGATATAATTCTCCTTCAAAAAGGTCTGTCAATCCTTTGAACCAATCCTTCTGATAGCCTGGAAATTCGATCGTTTTTAATTCCCACTCATTATATACATCAATGAGCTGTATAAACCAACTTAACCTTAGTGGATGAATTGGCGATAATAGTAAGGCTTCTATCGGGGTTCCGTCTGGCAAGTTTGTCTTGAGCTTTATTAAGTCACTGAATTGAAGTTCAGCAAGAAAACGCTGTAACTCTTCTCGCTCTTCATTAGATATTAGCTTATCTCCCAACTTGGAATTTAATTGGGCTACCCAAGAACTCCACGAAAGAATATAGGCTTCAATCTGATTTCTCAGGTTAACGAGATTGGTAGTTTCAACTATACCATTGCCTGCAATATTTGACTGAAGAATACTTTTGAAAAGTTGCTGACGAAGTAAAATAATTTCAGTATCTACGATGCTATTCAAGACACTAGGGCGAAATGATGATGAGGGAAATGCAATTTCACTGGGATTCATACTAACCTCACAGACAACAGTACCGATTTGATTTGCGTGATTCAAGAATATCCACTCCAATTCGCGAAGCTTAGAAGGAATATTCACCTGATAATTATGCCGAGTATTATATGCAATATGGAAAGTGGCTAATTGTTTTGGCTTTGGAGCATCATGCCATACGTTAGAGTCTTCTGTAGGTACAGGTGATTGTAAGCGAATACCTTTTCGAAGGTCTTCAATCCTAAACTTGAAATAGGCTTCAGTTACATTGTGAATCTTGTCTTTTCGAATATTATCCAGTAGTTCTTCACCTTCTTCTACCTGAAAATGGAAGTCATCGGAATCACAAGTCAGTTTAAAGTCAAAGCTTGATTTAGGCAAATCAGGATTTTCTGCTTTTTGACGCTCCCATTCCATTTGTATAGATGCCTCTTTAAATTCATCATCTGCATTCAAAACATTTCCATGCTCATCTTCTGCATAAACTTTGAAAAAATATGAACCTTCTTCAACAACATTAGGATGTAGCTCTACAGAAGCCTCTCGGTATGACCGTCCTGAGGTTGTGTTTTTTATTTTCTTCAATACAATAACCTCCTCACCAGCACCGCCGGTTACCCTCATCAGGATAATTCGAAAAGATCGCAGTTCGGGGATTTCCGTTGGATTGGGATGGGTGTTGAACTTAATCTTGACTTTGGAAGCTCTCAATGAATTAGCGTGCAGCACTTTGGTGCCCTCTTCCAATTTGAAATCAGTGCTTGATACTTCCGTTGTAAATAGTTTTATGCGCTTTGTATCTAATTCAGGAATAGGCCAATTACAAAAATTAAGCTCCGAATAATTCTCCAAGATCTCTTGGAACAATTGGCTAGCATTTCTAACTCCACTTTCAGCCTTAAGAAAGTTAACTATTGATGGCTGGATTGAATTGGGCTCGATAGGCATCTCAGAAATTCGGTCATAGGTTGGCTTATTGAAAGTTGCCATTAGGCTCGAACAATGCATATTAAAATTCAAACGTGCTTTCGTTTGTAATTCTATTGCAAACAGTTTGCTATCTGGAATTAGCCCAAAGAAGTAGAGATTGTTGCCAATACTTTCAGGGGTAAATCCCTGCTTTTTAATTTCCAAGAGGTATTTTATGGCTTTACTTAAAGCATTTGCCTGCTTTTCAAATGACTTTAGAATGAAAACAACATTTGAATACCATTCTTCAGGCACTTGGCTAAGCATTTTGTTTTTCAAACGAGCCTCAATGTCATCTAGTGATAAGTCTTTGAAAGTATTATTTCCATAAGAATCCTCGGCAGCTGTGCGGCTGGAAGCAGGAATCAGTATAAGCAAAGGTTTTTCTTCCTTATTACGCAATTCAATAAGCTTGCTTGCTGAAATATGATTGCTACTTGATTGATCATCTGAAATGATAAAGCTGTCTATGAGAGGATAAGTTTTTCTTACCATTTCAAGAATGTAGTTTAACTCAGCTTCACCAAACCCTGTTATTTTCATGCAGTGGCCAGGCTTTGCATTCGCCAGCTCTACACTATTGAGTTCGAGTAGCAAATCAATTATCTCCTGAAAGTATAGGGAAATGGAAGTATTCATCAATTAGGCATTTAAGATATAACGAGGTCTAACTTTTTGAAGGATGTATGCGTCACTTAATTCTGTATAGAAGCCAATCTGGCGCAACTTTGATTTAAATGCGGTGAGATTTTCTCTAAAGGCCTGTTTAGTATAGACGTTGGAGTCAGCAAATCTGGAATCATCATTGCCATTTATTATGAGACCATACCTTTCGCGAAGCTCCTGAGTAAGTTCTTCTATCGATAGGCTTGTTGTATAATATTTGTTACCATCGTTTCTTAATACAAGAATTTGTACCAACGCCTCTAATAAACGTGTGCCCAACACAAAGCGGCGTGGATGCTTCCTGCTTCTTCCTTGTGCGAGGATCCCTCTTTCTGTATTTTTCTGTGAAAGGGCATCAAGAAGTTGTACATGGTAAGAATATAAATAGCCAGTTCTGGCTTTCATAATAGCTTCAATGTATTTGTCGAAGTGCTTAGTTTCATATTTAGCAATCTCCTCTAACAAATTTCTGTCGTCATCATTCAAGTTTTGCACGATAGCATCCCAAAGCATATTAAAGTAAAGATCAAAGTGGTCATCTCTGTTGGAAAGAATTTCTAACGCCTTGGCTAAATGATCAGAATTAGTTTTGTTTAAAGCCAGACGTCTCAATGCTGCATTAATTTGGAATGTTGCTTTAATGTAATCATAAATGGAATTACTCATAATTTCCACGTCGGCTGCAGCAAGAGATGCAACCTTACTATCCACGTTATCAGTCAAGTCCACCACAATTGACCACTGAGAGTCAACTTCGATAGTGCCAGCTTTAATCATTTTTGGTAGAAGCTGAATAAGCTTTTGGAGATAGATTGAAAGATGGAATGACGTTATGGTCTTCAAATAATCAATCATCACGTTGCGCGGTATAATTCGCTTATAAACAAGTAGTTTCCTGATGTCTTCACAGAAAAGCTTAGCTTGTTTTTCAAGAATTGGTTTTATGCTATTCAAACCAGTGCTACTTGTAATAAAGCCGGCACCAACATTCTTAATTAATTGCAGCAGGCCAAGGCTGTCCACATCGAGAGAGTCATATGTGTTTATCTGTCCTGTAACCTTGTCCCAGCCTTCTGAAAGAAACGATATGAGCTCATCTCTGATAGCAGGTTCAGCACCCAACATCAGAAAAACCTGATCTGCATTGTTATAGTCACGGGTAGTTGTGGCATTACGAAGTCGGTAAGATTCTAAATGAATTGGACGCAGCGAGGATATTTTTTCTTTGTCTGAATTACCCCTGTAAACCATGTTCACCAAGTTACTTCTTATCCAGAGCTCTGTACCTAATGGGTTATCTCTAAAGCCGGAAACTGCATCGCTCAATTCTAGCCTTCTGAATATCTCTTTGATGGTTTCGACCTCAATTATTGCATTGTCGCCAGAGCGGGCACGCTGTTTGGGACGTACTCCATTATGGCGCAACAGCATAAATAAATTGACAAGGGTATTGTCAATGTTCACCTGCTTTGCATCGCCTGCAAAAATCAGTTCGTTGCGGAAAACGCTCTCTTCTTTATTAAGCTTTATAGGCATGATTATAGGTTCATTGGTTCAAGGTGAAGTTTGTTATTGGGTTGAACTGAAATCTTGAAGTACTGAATATTGTCTCTGGTAACAACCACCTCTTTGTAGCTCAAATTCTCTAAAAGATTTTTGAAAATGATCAGTTCAATGAATTTGCCGCGGATATCATTTAAAGATGGGCTGAAACCCTTTTGTATGAAATACAACATTTCATATAGGTCCAATGATATAGTTAGCTTGATGTGCTTTTGCGCTGTATGTCTGAAGACCAGGCTATCAGGGAAGTACTCCAAATACTTAGTTAGGTGGTCGGTTTTAGTTACATATAGCTCAAATTGATCTAAAGCAAAAAGGCGGAATGATTTACTGATGGGGTCTTTGATCTCCGTTGAACCTAGGGTTAGATACTTACTATCGATAGCAATGTTGTCGCAGCCTTCATTGAGTGAAATAGCACGAGAAATAGACCGTTTGGTTAGATCGTCTTCATCTCCTGTTTTCAACAGATCAACAAAGGTGAAAAGCGATTGATATGGAATACGTCTTAAGAAGGAAGGCATTTGGACATTTCCTAATTCTGTGTCTATTAGTTCTGCTCTTCCTTCGTAGTATTGATGTCGTATGAAAGCTTTATGAATTCGCTGTAGTCTTGAAACAGATTCTGACGTTTGCTCGTGAGCCGGACTTAGGCTTTTGTTTTGGTTAAATTGGTCGAGTAAATTCAAGTCTCTTTCTGCAAACTCCAAATAGTCTTTTGATTTGTGTTTACCAAAAAACAATTCTCTGTCAAGGTGCGGGATCGCTACACTGCCGATGTCCGTTTCTCTCAAGAGCTTTATTAATCTGTCTTGATTTCCTCCATCTACGGCAGCCGGATCAGAAATATTGAAGTAGTAATGGCTCCAAATCGCTATTGGATCTCCATTTTGCATCAGTGCATCAACGTCTTTACAGCTGTAATCACGTGTTAGCATGAAAGCTATAAAAGACCTCAAATCACGCATGGTGATGTGCAGTTCCCGCTTGAGACTTACTGCTCGTAGCAGCCACTCCATTCTTGCGGTTACTTCATCCCCTGAAGCAGAGTCATTAAGCGACTCAACATTGTAGCGGATGAAGCATTGCGATTTAATGGGACACTGTTGGCATTTTTGCCACAATGACTTTTCTGTAAGTGCTTTTACCTGTTTTCTGAAAAGACTAGGATTATCTGCTTCTCCTGCCACTACAGAACGAAGATTCAAGTTGATAATCAATAAACCCTCTGGCAAAAGAGAGTGACCTTCCTGATAGAAATACTCTTCGATAGCATTGGCCATATTTTTAAAATGGACAGATGTGTTTAGGAACTCGATGAGTCGCCCTTCGTTAATGGCAATGAGCCTGCCTTCATTAGCCTTATTGTAGTTGGTTAAGCCAACAAATGGCGTAAAAAAGTCTTCTAGTACATCATTATTGAATTTGTCATTTTCATCTTGTGATCCATCGTAATTGCTTTCAAATAAAACACCGTTTATTTCGAATCGAGCTCCATTTTTATGAGCAAAACGGGAGAGGTTTTTTATAGAGTTGTCTTCTTCAATTCGTTTTATAAAAGCTGTTTTCCCATCACCTGCATTTCCTGTAATGATCACCAATTTGTACTGTCCATCCAAGATAGCAGGGATAAGGTTGGTATCAAGTTTGGTTTGTGTGTAGGTAAGCCGGTCAAGTTCTTTGGTTTCGTGACTGGCTCGTGTACCAGCATTACCATGCTTTGATTGGCTGTATAAAGAGTTGAGGTACTCAACTATATCAAAATCTAAATTACGAACAGCTGACCTTGCTATAGGTACATTGGTAATTGGTCGTAAAATACCATCCTTACCAATGGCTTCTAGCGCATTCAACATTTCAGCAGCATCCTTAAACCTGATATTTGGATTTGTAGAAATGGTCTTTTGAATGAAGGCTTCAAATGCCGGCGATACTGTATTTACCCATTTACTAAGTGGCTCAGGGTCCTTGCTGACTCTGGGAAAGCGATCTGGCGCCCAAGGATACTGTTTGGCTATGAGTTCATAAAGTGTAATGCCGAGTGCAAACAAATCAGCGGATTTATCCCAATGCACTTTGGAATCTTCAATCAGGTCTGGGGCCAGGTAGGGGTTGGTACCTACGAAGTCTTTGTTATCTGCTACCAGTGAGGCTACATTGAAATCAATGAGTACAAACTTTTCCTGTTTATCCCACATGATGTTCTGTGGTTTTATATCCCGGTGCAAGATTGGGCTTTCCTGATGTTGCATCTCCCGAAGGGCGGAAAGGATATCATGCGCCACATCATATACCCTGACAATGGGCAGCCTAGCATCTGTGCGGGTATAAACACTTAGGTTTTCACCCTCGAGGTATTCCGTAACCGTATAGAATTGTCCACTGGGAACTGTTCCGTTCCAGATGAACTTTACAATATTTGGGTGGTTGAGATCACGCAAAGCATTATATTCATCAGTAACACTTGCACGATTAACGCTTTCATGAAATAACTTCAAAGCATAGTCTTTGCCCTGCAGGGTATGCCTCACTTTGAAAACCTCTGAATAACCACCCTTACCAAGGCGTTGATAAATGGTATAATCACCAACCCGATCACCTTCTTTTATTTCTTCAGAAATTGTTGAAGAAGAATTGGACGGTTGTTTAGCTCTTTGGCCTATCGGTTGTGAGTCGTTATCTTTCAGTTTTTGATTGAGGAATGCTTCCAGTTCATCAACTTTATCCCATCTGTCCTCCCGCTCGACTACTATTGTTTTATTGCAAAGGTCATCTAGCCATTTAGGAAGATTGCCATTGATGGCTGAAGGGAGCAAGTCGGGCGTTAGTTTGCCGCCCATCTTATCTAAAGCAAATGGTGAACGGACTGGTTCCTGCCCGGTGAACAACCAATAGATGAGAATGCCAAGAGAATAAATGTCAGATGACCGGGAAGCATCCCCAACAGTAAGCTCCAGCGGATGATACGCTGTGGCATTGGTTTCATTTAAAGTGGCCATTACCGTATACCCTTGCTGGTTATGATCGGTAAAGTATGCCTTACCAAAATTGCCAAGAAATGAATAGCCGCCACTTACATAAATGTTATCAGGGTTGATATCTCGGTGAAAGATGTTTTCCTTGTGTGCTTCTCGTAATGCGGCAATGATGTTTTTGACAAAGCCAATTTTTTCATTGAATGTGAAGGTACGGCTTCGGGCTTCTGCTCTTAAGGAGTTTTCATCCAGAAAGTCAGATATTTCGTAAAAGACATGATTTTCTTCGTCGATCTTAAACTCAACATTCAAAATGAACGGTTTTGCCTTTATCTTATTCAAGGCCTTATATTGGTTTGTAATTATGTCTTGACGTTTCTGAAGTTCTGGCAGGGACAGACCACTTACTTGCAGGGCATATTCTTTTACCCTTTTTCGAATGGTTGAGGTAACGCCCTTGGGTTTGACTAAATATTCAGTAAAGTTTTGCTCCTGCTGCAAGATATCCAATATTTCATAGCCTTCTACTTCCCTCTTTTCCTCTGGTTTTTTCTTAGAATGGCTGCCAATGATAAACTGAACCAACTGTTGCTGAATACTCTTTATAGAATTTTCCGTCTGCCCTACCGAAAGTGGATCTGTGATATAATCAATGAGCGCTTGTTTCAACTCAAAAGAAAGCTTTGCGGCTTCATCGAAAATGTCAGGTGCATAGCTATTGGGATAGGAAAGCGTAAGGAGATTTTGAATCCACGCTTTAGACCATGCAGGATTATACTCTTTTATCTTGGAAGCGAGAATGGCAGTTTTAATACGACCCAGCTTGAGTGGATTTTGCTTCTGTTTGTCGTTCACATACCAATAGGTATCGCCCCCTTCAATACGACCACGCCAATCTTTGTTCTCAATATTGTATAAGGCATGTGGCGCCACTATCACCAAATCGTACTCCCAATATTGTGTCTTGCTATTTCTTGGATTGGTGGAAGCAATCTCCAAGTTGGGTAGCAAGAAATAATCATCCGGAAGGTTCACTTCCAGAAAATCAAGTAACCGCTTCTCGCCAGCATTTACAACCGAGTCGAAAAAAGGAGGTGTAATTATTCTTGCCATGTTTCAATATGCTTTTCGACCAATGAAATTGCCTTCTGTTCTAATTTAAATGCCTCGTAATTTTTGCTTTTATAAAGGATAACCCTTTCACATATTGACTCTTTCAAATCCGTATCTGGAATGAGTACTGGAATCAAATCGACATGAAAAGGTTCAACCCTTTCAATTACAGAGCCATACTTTAATGATTGAATATAATCTTGCATTATTGGTGTTTGCAGATATGCGAACAAGTAATAGATCGGCAAATTGCTTGATTTCTCTTCAATTCGGATGATATCCTGCGATCCAATTGCTTTCATTTCTTCAAATTCTTTGCTAATCAACTTAAGATCACCAATAGTACCTGCACAAGTGAACAATATTTGATCTTCCTTTAATTGTAATTCATCCAAAAAGGGAGTTTTATTTTTGGAGAGATACTCACATGAGCCAAACGGATTTAATTTGTTCAGCTCACTTCCTTTTATATATGGCAGACCCGAAGTACTTAAAACCTTTATTCTTTTAAAAATCCCTGGCCGAGTTACTTGAAAACCACATTCCCTAATTGTTTGAAATGGTATTCCACTCAATTGAAGTTTCTTTTGTTGAATTACAGCAGGATTAACAAACGTTGGAGAATCTATACGTTGTTGATAATTGTGAAAAATCTCTTTGATGGATGACTTGCCTGTCATAGTTTTCTTTGACTGTTCATAATACGGAAGTTTCTTATTAAGTAATACTATTGCTTCTTTCAATAATTTATTTGCATCTACTCTTAATTTAGAGACTTCCACAATGAGATCGTGTATTTGTTGCTGTTTGGATTCCTGAAGTATTGGAATTAGGGTTTTTTTAATTTCTGGTGCTTCAATGTAACGCACCACAGAGCCTGAAGCATTCTTGTTTAATTGTGACTTGCCGTATTTAGAAGACAAAAATGCATACAAATAGCCATATGGAAAACCAGCATTTGCTTGTATCCTGCATACATTGTTTGCATAACTAATTCCGGCACTTAGCTCATTTACCAATCTTGTATTTCCAATAGTTCCAAATCCTGTTACTAGTATTTGATTTTCTGCAACAACCGAACCGACACTGATTGCTTGTCGTTTATTGACATAAACATTACTGCCTTCTAAGATATTAGAAACATCGCTACTCTGGCAATAAGGAAGTGCGTTTTCTGTTTTTTGACAAAACTGTCTTTTGAAAATTGGGGGATTCCAGACATTTGCAATAGTATTCAATTGAACACACTTATCTCTGTTTTCCTCTAGCAGCAAGCTATTCAGGGCGTCCTCATTAAGATAGTAACCTCCGTTTAATCGAATATCCTTTTGTATGTATTTAAATCTTATTCCTTGGGCAATCATATACTTCTATTTAGGAATTGATAATAGGCATAAGTAATCTTCGGCAAATCGTCATCCAGTTGCTTTAATTTCTCACGCCTTGTTTTCACTTCAGCCTCTGCATGTCTTTTTTGAACTAGGTATTGCGTTTCTGTGTCAAAAAGTATTTCTGCACCATCCTCATCCCGCTGGTAAATAGGGTTGCCCCTTCTGTCTTTTCCTAGTTTCTCAGCAATAGCCATGAATACATCATAATCTTCCTCTCCATCAGCAGCCAATTGCTTTTCCAATTCAGATTTTTTCTGTAAGAAAAGTAGAGAAGCCTGGACGCCTACCTGAGGGAGGAATGCTTCAACAGCAAGATCAACCGAAGCAAGTATTTTAAATCGTTCCAGAATCCACTCGCGTACAGGCAGTGTATTGGGGTTCCCCAAAATACCATCAGGTAAAACAATAGCTAGGCGACCGCCATCTTTTAAAAGGTCGTAGCAGGCCTCAATAAACAATATTTCTGGTGCGGTGCTGTATTGTGATAGCTGATACCGGTTCGCAATTTCCGGTTCCACTTTCACTTTTGCCCCAAATGGTGGGTTTGTAAATATGAGGTCGAATTTTCCACGGGCATCATCCATTAAGCCACTATTATAATCATCAAGGAAGTTTATACTTTTTTCTAGGGCTTCTTTGATCTTTGCTATCTCTTCCGGATGTTCCCAATTAGGATAGGCCAAAGAATTCACATGAAAGATGTTGGCATGGCCATCACCCGCCATCACCATGTTCATGCGGGCAGCTTTCTTTAGGTCTGGGTCGAAGTCGAATCCAAAAATGGAATGTTCGGCATATTGCTTTACCCGTTCATTTACCTCAAAAGAATTGAACTTTTCAGCCAACAGGGCCCCATCCAAATTCGGGAAAAGCTGTTTTGTTATTTTCTTGCGAACATGATCAAGCACCATCACTAAAAAACCGCCCGAACCACATGCGGGATCCAGCACCCGGTGGTGTTCTTCCGGATCCATCATTTCTACCATTGCCCTTATGATGTTGCGGGGGGTAAAGAACTGTCCAGCTTCCTGCTTAAGCGTATTGCTCACAATGGTTTCATAAGCAAGGCCTTTTACATCTACAGAAGCATCGAGGAAAGAATACCGAGATAATTCACCCGCTATGTAGGCAAGGCCTTTGTCAGTAAGGCCAATTGATTCGTTTCCTTCAAATACTTCGGAGAATATTTCGTCTGTTTTCAGTTCTTCAAAGAGGCCTTTAATGCGTTTGGCCACTTCTTTACGGCCTTCATCGGTATTCTGTTCTTTGATACCTACCCAAAACTTACGGCGGTAGCTTTCACCTTTTTCAGCACAAATAAACCGGCGTTTCTCATCGTAGAGTTTACAGAATATGAGATTCAGTAATTGCCAGAATGCATCTTTCTTTCTGCCTTCATTTCCATAGATATAATCGTGGCAACGTTTGAACACTTTGATCATGGAATCATTTGCGGGCCGACGACTGTTAGAACGGTCGGCACGGTCGAGGTCTTCCAGTGTTTCACCATCGCCCGGAAAATCAGATATATCCGTAAAGACATAATCAAAACCTACTGCATCCGATTCGCGGTGCAAAAAGTGATTCATGGAGCCGTTGGTCCAAATGCCAAATTCACAGTTGTCCAATGCGCCCATTGTATTTTCCAAAGTTGCTACAATTCCTTTCTTCTTATCGTTCTCTTTGGTTTTGTCATCAAGCACAATACAGGCACGGATGATATTCTCCTGATAGTGTTCTGCCCCCTTAGTAAATACTACCAGGTCTACCTTCTGCTTTTTGGTTTTGTTGGTATCTGGGTCTGTGTACTCAATTTTGAAGTCACGCTCCATATCTGTCAAGTCAAAGCCATACTCTTCATTGAGCATGCGAATCACCGACTGCAGGTTTTCTTCCTGTGGCTTGGCTGTTTTGATTACATTGGTGAGTAGACAAAGCAGCTGTTTGTCTTCCAATAAAATGTCTTCCGATTGTTCAATCTCTAATGCCGCTGTACTCATATACTATGCTTTTTTAGCAGTTGTTCAATTTCATTCCGCTTGTCGCGACGGCCGGCAAAGCGGAGCAGTTTGGAAGTATTAACGTTGTATTGCTTTAGTGCGTTGCTGAAAATGGCATCAATGTCGTAGCCAAGTGGCTTGAAGTATTTGTCATAATACAAGAAAACATTTACCAGCAAACTTTCTAATGTCAGGATTGAATAATCACTTTGGCTAAGCCGCGGCGTTTCAGAAACTTGTGGTATTAGAATAATTGCATCCTGCACAGGTAAGATGTATCGTGCAATGGTTTCTTTGTCGGGGTTGGCAAAAATCTTCTTACTGAATTGTTGAGCATTGGCAAATATTTCATCCAACTCAGGACGATCTACTTCTATGAACAGCCAGTTAACAGAAGAACTACTGAGGCTCAATACATCCAACATTGATGTATCCCAAATCGTTGGTAGATTGGTACAAAATTCCTTAATACGGATAACTGCTCTTTTAGACTTTTGAGAAAGCTCAGGTTTAAATATTGGCTTAAATTGGAAGGAGTATTGACCTCTTCCAACTTGATAAATTAAACTATCTTTTTTTAACTGGCTTAGCTTCCAAGACAAGGTACTGTCGGTAGCCGAACGAAATTGCTTGCGTAGTTCCAACATGATATCTTTTGTTGAAATCCTATTTTGATTTGGCCACCTTTCCTTTAAGTATGTAGCTAGTTTTTGATTATTCATGACTGCTATATTAAATGTAGCAACTAGTTTTCAAACAAACAAAACTTTGGCAGAAAATATAAAAGTTTGCCGATACTGAGAACAAGCTTTATTGCTTTCTATTTTGAGAAAGCATAAAAAGTATAAACTTTTGCATTTTATAAATATGAACTGTTTATATTATTAGCGAAGCCAAAGTAATATATAGTAGAATAGACTCCCTTTTGCTGTATTATCGGTCTGGGTAAAATCCCCTCTTTTGCTTTAAAAAGGGTATGTATTATTTGCGGTTTGTGCTTGTTTTTTATTTTATTGTTTTCAGTACATCTTTATTATCCTTATACGCAAGTGTGTTTTAGGCTCCATTTTTTTGTCTGTCACTATAGGTGGTCATGAAGGCTCCCCATTTTGAGTACTTGTTAAAAGTATAATTTTTTCTTTTATTGCTAATGGGCTGATTGTAGCGTAGGCGAAGCCGAAGCGAAAAGAAGCCCATTAGACTGGTTTTGTTTTTCTCGGTATACCCTTGGTGGTAAACCTCCAAGTGCATCATGTGGTCGATGGTTATTGTAATCATCTATCCATGCATCCGAAATTTCTCTTACTTGGTTTAGGTTATCAAATGAATAGGCATCCAATACATGGCCACGGAAGCTTCTATTGAATCTTTCAACGTAGGCGTTCTGTGATGGCTTACCTGGTTGAATATAGTGGAACTCAATTTCATTGGCCTTACTCCACGATTGGGTTAGCCTAGATATAAACTCTGGTCCATTATCCATTCTGATCTTTTGTGGTTTACCAAAGCGGTTTATTAAATGGCGAAGCACCCATATAACTCTGCTGCTTTTTAAAGAATAATCAATCTCGATGAATAGCACTTCACGGTTAAAATCATCTATTACATTAAACGATCTGAATTTGGTTCCATTACTAAGCACGTCGGTCATAAAATCTATGCTCCAGGTTTGTGTAAAGTGTTCTGGTACTTCAAGTGTTTGTTTTTCCCGTGGGGGTAATCTTTTCTTAACCTTGCGCCTTAAGGGAAGTTTTAAATCCTTGTAAATACGATGTAGTCGCTTGTGATTCACAACTACACCTTGGTTTCTTAAACGATGATAATACTTCCAAAAGCCCTCTATTGGTTGGTCTATAGCTAATCCCTCTAGATGCTTGATGATGGTGCTATCATCTTTAATAGACTTATAATGCAAACTGCTTCTGCTTATTCTTAGTACCCGACACGCCTTGCCGATGTCTTTTGGACGCTCATCTTTTAGTTCCTCAATGATTCTTCGTTTTTCGCAAGGCTTTAAAGCTTTTTTTCGATGATATACTTTGCCGTATCTAACTCCATAGCCAAGTTGGCATACATCCGTTTTAAACGAGCATTTTCTTCCTCTAGCTCTTTAATACGTTTGAGCTCACTGGCTTCCATACCACCATAACGTTCCCGCCATTTATAAAATGTGGCTTTACTAACTCCATACTCCCGATGGATCTCCTCGGCTGATTTTCCTTGCTCAAACTCCTTTAAAATGTTGGCAATCTGTGTGTGACTGAACTGACTCTTTCTCATGGTTTACGATTTAAATTTATAAACTTTTTGTCTACAAATTAACCGTACTCTTTTTGGGGGAGCTTACCGTCAGCCTGACATGAAACGATATTTGGTTTGAACTTAGCCTAAACGTTTGGGTGCTTGTCGCGGTTGTGGATTTTAGAGCGCAAAACTTTCATTTTAACACAAATGTTGATGAAAGGTATAATGTTCAATTAACCACTTCCTTATTCAGTGAGCCAAACGCTTATTATCAACTACGATTTTATTAACCTATATACTTTTGTTTTATTTTATTTAGCGGTAAAAATGTTTCTGACATGTTTTTGAAATGAAGATGACGAACCTAAAATTTCAGGCACATAAGTATTCATATAAAAACGAGAAAATACCTCAAAAGGTGTCAATGCATAATTAACGTCTTTGATGTGTTCTAAATAAGCATTAAGCACTTTGTAAAGGTCTAAATACTTTTGATTGAAGTAGTCTTCGTGTATTTCAAAATAGTTCAAATTTATGAATATTACATCTTTTACAATAACGTGTTTGAGGTTTAGGTTCTCAATTTCTTTTACAAATTTTTCCTTGAAGTATTTGTTTACTCCTTCAATGCCAAATGTGGAGTCTGTATAAACAATGACAGGATATATTTCCAAATTATTTTTTGGAATAGAGCCGTCAAATAAAATTGAGTTGTCGTTAATGTCCTTAATAGCGTTTAGCAACTGTGTTACACCTTTGGGTTTATTAGATTGATTTGCTAAAAACTTTTTTTCGAGTTCCGCAAACAATTTTTCTTTGTCAGAGCCATTTTTTATGGAAGCGCTTAATAAAACATCTTTAAATTCTATCAAACAAATTTTGTTGGCTTCTCTCAAATACACATCGCACAACTCTTCTTTTTTAGAGTTTATACAATCGTCACCATAAAAACGTATAAAATGAGGAAAACATGTATCTAAAACAGTTGGTAAATATATTCCTTCAGTAAAATTTTTTCCTTTTTCAGAAAGGAACTCTGACTTAATACTTCTACTTTTTAGAAAAGAGTTAAAAGAAAATATTTGTGCTTTATAGAATTGGTCAAGTAAGAAGTTTACGTTTAATATGAAAAATTGAAATTGGTTTAATTTGAATAGAAACTTGTTTCTCAACGTTCCAAAACTTTCATCATCTTCATAGCTTTCAATTTCTGTATTTATACAAAGTGTTTCAATGAATGCTAAATCAATTTCATTAGCTATACTATATTCTTGTAGATTAGCTAATTGGTTTCGTTTTTCTAAATCTTTTCCAATGTTAATTTCTGAAAAAAGAACCATTAAGTTTTTAAACAATCTCAAATACCCATTTACATTTTTTGATTTATAGTATTCTAGAACTAGTTCTTTGTATTTAGGGTCGTTTTCTAAATACTTAAAGAAGGCAATTCCTCTAGTTACTTGATTACTAAAATCTAATGATGAAACATAGTCTTTTTGGTAGATGAGGTTTGGCATTGTTACATCTTCTATTTTGTTCTCCTTTTCTGCTTTTTTAATTGTTTCTTCCTCTATTTGAATTTTACTGTTAGCTATTCCGTTAATTATAAGATAAGTGTCAAAAACCACTTTTGCTTCTTCGCCAGTCAAATCTCGTGATGGCTCATTGTTAAAAACTTTGAAAATTAATCCGTAAAACAACAAGTTAGAGTAATTCCAAAACATCATTGGCGTAAACCCTTTTTCTGATTGTTTATTTACCTCAGAAACCCATTTCTGTTGAATATGTTTACCGCACTTGTCTAACAAACTACTAACAAGCATAAATTGAATTTTGCCAGTATTCTCATCATTATCATATAGGTAAAGATTTACAGCGAACCCCGAAAGATAATTCAGTAATGTAACAGAAGGAATGTTCCGAATTAGTTCTATTGCGTCTTCTAAGGTCTTATCAGCTCCATAATATTCTTTGTAGTCAAGTAATAAATGTATTCTTACTCTTGTGTCCATTTAGTTCCTTTAGTATTTAATTCGGTGTTGTATTAAGTTTGCTAATAACATCCCAAATATTAAGCTGATTAGATAATCTTTGTTACTACTGCCGGCCTAGCCACTATAGACTCAATTAGTTAATTCCAAATTACTGAAGTTCATTTTAAACAAGAAAGCTGATGGACCCTTATTGAAATTTCAACTGGCGTAAAGCTATTTCTGAGCCGAATACAGCTATATTATAGTAAGATTCTTTTTAACCATTAAGGACAACGCATTTTTTAATGCTTGTTTACCATCTTCCCATGTTTTAAATTGACTTCTGTAATGCTTTACCATATTTAAAAATTTCCTGCCAGAATGTAGAGTTTGACCCTCATTCTTGGAGAAACTATAGTGTAATACAATTGCATCAATGACTTTCTCAAGAGTAGCACCATTGGCGACTAAATTTTTATTATTGGAATGCATTCGCAAGCTGATTTCAAAGTAAGCCAACTTACAATAAGTGAAGTCGGAAATATCAGTGTCGATTATTTCACCATAAAAATCTATGCAGTTTTCATAGAATATCTTTAATGAGGCGCCCGCTTTAAGAAGACCTGCAAAATCAAAATCATCTTGATTGTTTTTGTCATCAACATATACATCCCCATTTCTATATGTAACCATAAAGGGTAAAGGACCTTTTATTAGGCTTATAAACTCGAAATAGTTTCCATGCCGTATAGCTGAAAATTCTGTTTTAAACTTTGAAATTATTTTACCCGATTTTATTACTTTAAGCATATAACCTACAGCTGCTTCAATAATCAATATTTCATTTTTCATTTCCAAAGAAGAAGTTTGCGGCTATCGTTTAAGCATTGGCGATGTGCAGTATTCTATATTCCTTCTGCCCGATAAAGTTGCAGATTAAAAACATAAAAGCTTATTGTTTATTCTGTTACTAGGCGGTATTCGTCTGGCAAAAATGACACTGATTAGCAAACAAAAAGCTGAGAATACATTTGACGAGCCCCTATTCTGTAGCTCCATATTTTAATTTAATAAGGTAGTCGCATAATGACTTTTTGGATTGAAAGTTTTTATACGGCTCTGTAGTTATTATTTTTCTAATAATCATATGACAAATAATTTGTGCTGTGTGTAATGACAAATTAGATATTTTACTTTTCCCGCTATGAGTTATTGAAGATCTGATTTTGTATAGCTCTTTTATGTTTTCAGCATACGAGACTCTCTCCTCAAATGATTTTCCAAGTAAATATGCTATCATATCACATAGCTGGCTCACAATTGAGGGCACTATTAACTTTCCTTCATCATATTGTAATAATGCTTCAATAGAAATAATGTATTGAAGTAAAGCTTTTGAGTCATCGGATTCTATAACTGCTTTACCGTACCATTCAATTGAATCCATTATTTTTTGTTGTAGGTCGTTTTTATTTGTAGTGATCCAATTCCAAATGTAGGCATTTCCGTTTTCAGGGTCTTGAAATATTGGGTCATCAATATGTACGGTTTCAAAATGTTCTAAAGTAATACCCGATATGGTAACTTTTTCAATACTCAGTAAGAAGGTTTCAAATTTTTTGAACTGTGAGTAATCAAGTACTCCAATTCTTTTGGTTTTATGAAAAGTTGACATAACAAAATTAGCAACATTCTCGAAGCTAGAAAATGCTCTATGAGCCAACTCTTGACATTTTACAATGTCTCTCGCTTTTACCTCTACTCCTATCTTGTAATTACCATCAAAATTCACATGTTTGTCCGTTAGGTTTTTAACTTTTGGATATTCTTTTTCAAGACGCGTTTTGATTTGATCAGGGTGGTAAATTGTAAAGTCGCCAAAAGATATTGCTTCTTGGTTCATGGTAATGCCATAAATAGGTGCAAATACCTTAACCGTTTCAACAGGCTGACTATTTAACTTACTCTTGAAGTTTTCCCAGTCTGTTTTTTTTATATCACTTTTTTCCTTATTCAAACTTCTCAATAAATCAGCAATTTTGTTTTGGAAAGTCTTAAAGGAATAATTAATAGATATTTCGACGTCAGAATTGTAGAGATAAGTAGTAATATTTTCAAACTCTCTTACATTTTTAACTGCAATGAAAGAAACAGAATCTTCATCAAACCCAAATATTCTAACAAATGCTCCCTTGCCTAAGTCCATGAACTGATGTTTCCCAAAAACAGCGATTGTTCTTAAGTGATTAAGTTTTTGCGAAATGTCTTTGTTACTCATCTAAAATAAAGATTTAGATCAAAATGAAAAGTGCTTCATAAGGCTTGCAGGTAACGTATTAGATATTACCGAAGGTAGGGGGCTGGAATTCCTAATCTGAATAAAGATAAGTTGTTTACAGTTTATTTGTCAGCAGAATTGTATTGCCTCAGCCCTGATTTTGGCAATAATTGGCAATGCACTAGCTCATTACCAAGTTGGGTCTGCATCTTTATTTCTCTCACGAATAAAACCAGTTGGTGGAAAATCAGGTGCTTTTAAAATTTCATCATCATCTTGAACGCCCAAAATGAATGATGTCTTCTTTGTTTTAGTATACCTGTATGTAATTATTAAAGGTAAAAAAGTATACGCGAGAAAAGAAATCCCGGCAGAAATTGCAAGTGCTTTTTGAACTGATTTAATGTCTTTAATGCCAACGATTAATAGACCTGAAATTGAACATAATAAAAAGATTAATAGCGAAATCCAAAAAGCTTTTCGTCTTCTTTTCGGAAACGGAATATGTTTTGCATGTTCAACTTTTCCGGCACCGACTATGGAACCAGTAACTTTCACACTCCAACTTGTTTTTCCTGTATGGAAAATTTGAATAGAACATCCCTCTTGGTAATCAATGTGGTCAAAATCTATCTCTACTTCTCCGTCATTAAAATATATTCGATAGTTATTGGATTCGTTAATCGAAAAAAGCAACTTAGCGCTAAGAATCTGATACCCTTCTTCAGGTTTTATTTTTATTTTATCATTGTTTGGAACGTCAGAATGTAAAATGGTTTCCTTTCCTCCATTCCAAAATGCAATTCTGCTTTCGGAGAAATTTTTTATCTCCTTGTCTTCATAAAGAACTTTTAGGTTTTGAATATCTGTTCCAATATTGGTAATGATTCCTTGGGTCATTATCGTGTAAAAGGGCTTCTTTTCCCGAATCCCTTTATTAAAAAAGTAGTAGGTAAAATATAGGCTCAAAATTGCTATAATCAATCCAACGATACCCACCAACAAGTTAGAGTCAATCAAATGAATAATGTTTTAGGAGTTAAAAATCTCTGAATCACACATTGGAGCCAATGTTAGGGTATTAATGCTGTCAGTTAAAATTAGTTAATAGCTCATCACTAGCAAGGAGACCACTCTCGGCACCGAACAGCAAAGCCTCCTGAGTCCCAGACATAGAAGTCTTAGGTCAGAAATTACTAACAAGATTGTTAAATAGATATATATAAGGGGGTAGTATGAATATAGAGATTTTTCTTTGAATTTCAAATTAAAGAGATAGGGGTAAACTCCCTTGTAACATTATAATTAATTTTAGACTAAGCATTATTATATCATAAATAACCGAGTTCCAAGAATAGTTACAACTTGTCTACAAGGTTTCTCAAAAACTTAAATCTCAACACTTCTGGAAAACTCAAAAGATTACCTATTAAAGTTAATATCCGAAATAGCTAATCTTCAATTTATAATTTCTTAGATCTAGTTCTCCTCGTTTCGAGAACTATCTTTATTTGCCATATAAATAGTTGCACAAACTGTTCCAAGCACAAGAAGACCAAAAAGAAACCATCTAAAAAGATTGCTTCCCTTTATGGGTGGTATCTCATCGGGTGAAAGAAGCGGTGTGGATATAATTGATGGAACAAATACCCTTGGTTGTTCAATTGGCTTTATTTCAATACTGGAATTGTTTGGGTCAGGAATCTTTGGCAGAAAATCAAAAACTATATCTTCAAATAATATCATTAGAATATTTTTAGAGTTGAATGATTTATATTCGGTTGTTATCGAAAACAATGTAGCCATAAGAACTAACCATTCGAAAGTCATATCCGTCAATTTGTGATGTACCTGAAATGATGGTCCAGTTAATCCGTTGCTGCCTTAGAATATTTACATCAAATACGCTATCACCAAACAAAACATGACATTTTCTTTATAAAGCTTGTATTCGATTTAACTCAGCCAAGACTATAGTTTTTGTGAAAAAGAACATCCTTCTTGGCTCAATGGAAATCGACGATAATCTAAGAGGTGTGTTAAATTATATTTAGCGTTATCCATTAACTCCGCTTTATTCACATTTAAATATTGCATCATGATTTTTGTTCTTTCTCCCGGTAAATTTTACTCGTGCGTCTTCCCTTTGCTTTTTCAGCAATTGCATTTCTTAGCCTTTTGTCTTTACTTCCATTACCGGAAAACGGATAAAACTCGATTTCTCGCTTTTGTCTAATTTCAGATATTTTTCTTTTTGAAATTTTTAAAATGTTGATGACATCATGATACTTCCGGAAAAGTATGGTAACGTTTACTGAAAAAGTTTTTTTACATGATTCATTTCGCCCTTCACTTTACTAGCAACAACTTTAGCATATAGCTGAGTATGCTTTATCGAACTATGACCAAGCATTTTCGAAACAGATTCTAATGAAACACCATTACTAAGTGTAACAGTTGTAGCAAATGTGTGTCTTCCTAAGTGAGTTATTAATGGTTTTTGAATACCAGCTAATTCACCTAGCTTTTTTAGTCCATCATTAAATTTTTGGTTGCAGGGAATCTTCCATTCAAAATCCCGGAAATCATCTGTTTTAGAATACTTCATTAATATGGCTTCTGCTTTTGGAAGTAGTGGAACAATGCTGAGCATATTATTTTTAGTTCGAGTGTGTTTAATGTAGAAAGAGCCATCATTATCTTGCTTAATATACTTTCGACCCATTTTTTTAAGATCACTGTAAGGTAGTCCAGTAAAGCAAGCAAATAGAAATACATCTCTTTTCAGCTCTAACGAGGGCGATAGTTTTTTTAATTCTTCCAGTAATTTTATTTCGTCAATTTCCAGAAAATCTCGAGTTACTTGCTCTCTTTTCATGACATAACTATCGAATGGATTTTCTTTAATTATCCGATTTTTTACCGCAGGTAATAAGATAGACTTCAAGCATGCTAAAAGTGCAGAAGTAGAATTGTGACAGTTTTTCTTTTCTCTTCTCATATACTGGTAAAAACCATTGATGAAATCAATATTAATCTTGCTCACTGGAAAACTTTTACTGTAATATTTATGTGCAAGAAAATCATTTAAGTAATTTTTAGTTCTATTAAACTTGTACCAAGTAGTACGTGATATACTTATCCCTATTCGCTCTTTTAATTCCTTCATTTTTATTTCCATGTATTCTTGAAGTGTTTGGGGTGGGGCGGTTTTCCCTTTCATTTCATCGATGAGATCATCTAGGGTAAATTCCTCCCCTAAAAACTTTAACCGATTAAAGTGGTGCTCTGCATTCGACAAAATTTTGTGCAAGTGATGGTTGATGGTACTTGCTGAAGAATGTTTTAGATTGACCATACGCTCGTCCCTCATCCACATATCGGGAGGACAAGTAAGTCCTGTAAAAACATCTTTGCGTTGTGCTCGATAAATTACTCTGAAAACGATGGGAGACTCTCCATTTTGGTAGGCTCGGCTTGCCTTTAGCATAAAATTAAAGTGAATCTCAGTGGGGCCTTTTTTGTTTGTGCTCATATTTTTCTGTTTAAAGGTGTAAAAATCAAATAGTTACATCGAATTCAGAGTCGCTATATGAAGCAGAAAACAGCAAAATAAAACAGGGTAAAAGGAGCACTTTTTGTACTCCGCAAGTGCTCGGCAATAGTGCTTTATTCTGCACTTAATTGCCTTTTATTGCAAACAAAAAAGCCTGACAATCAATGTTTTAGTTGATTATCAGGCTATTACTGGTGGTGTGGGCCGGGATCGAACCGGCGACACAAGGATTTTCAGTCCTTTGCTCTACCGACTGAGCTACCGCACCTTTAGTCGAGTAGTCCCGATTTCATCGGGATCAAGAATATCTGGCGCTCGTTACCTCGCTTGATATTCTATGAAATTTCCCCTTCGGGGTTGCAAATATAAGGAGTGGAACGGTTATTCACGCATTATCCACCATTTTTTTCTTAGAATTCGCAATTCTTTGGTGTTCTGGCGAATGGAATCACGTCTCTGATATTGGTCATACCCGTTACAAACTGCACCATACGCTCAAATCCTAATCCAAATCCGGCATGTGGTACGGTTCCAAAACGACGGGTATCTAAATACCAGCTCATTTCTTCCGCAGGTATATGCATGTCTTTCATGCGGGCTTCTAGTTTGTCTAATCGCTCTTCTCTCTGTGAGCCGCCTACAATTTCTCCAATACCTGGTGCCAGAATATCCATTGCCGCTACCGTTTCTTTTCCGGGTTCACATCCGTCGTTCAGACGCATATAGAAGGCTTTGATTTTGGCTGGATACCCTGTAACAATCACGGGCTTTTTAAAATGCTTCTCAACCAGGTAGCGTTCGTGCTCACTCTGCATATCTATTCCCCAGCTTACTTCGTACTTGAATTTTTTCTTTTTGTATGCCGGACTATCCAACAATATCTGAATGGCTTCTGTATAAGTGATTCGTTCAAATTGATTGTTGATAACAAAATTCAGTTTTTCTAACAAGCCCATTTCCGCTCTCTCGTTCTGTGGCTTCTGTTTTTCTTCTTCTGCCAAACGCTGGTCTAAGAATTCCAAATCTTCTTTGTTATGCTCCATGGCATAGCGAATCAGGTATTGAATAAACTCTTCTGCCAGATTCATATTGTCTTCAATATCATGGAAAGCCATTTCAGGCTCAATCATCCAGAATTCAGCCAGGTGGCGGGTTGTATTAGAATTCTCTGCTCTGAATGTGGGCCCGAACGTATAGATTTCTGAAAATGCCATTGCACCCAACTCTCCTTCTAACTGACCACTCACGGTTAAATTGGTGCTCTTACCAAAAAAGTCTTCGCTATAATCAATATTACCGGCTGCATCTTTTGGTGCAGATCCATCCATGGGCAATGTGGTTACTCGGAACATTTCACCAGCCCCCTCTGCATCACTTGCCGTGATGATGGGTGTATGCAAATACACGAATCCTTTTTGATTAAAGAACTGGTGTACTGCAAATGCCAATGAATGTCTAATGCGGAATACCGCACCGAATGTATTGGTACGAAAACGCAGATGTGCTTTCTCTCTTAAAAATTCAAGACTATGTTTTTTCGGTTGGAGCGGGTACTTCTCTGCATCACTGTCTCCGAGAATCTCCAAAGTTGCCGCTTTTACTTCAATGGTTTGCCCTTTACCTACAGAAGCTACCACTTCTCCGGTTACTTTTAAAGAAGCGCCAGTGGTAATCCGCTTTAGCGTTTCTTCATTTAATAACCCTAATTCTACAACTACTTGTAAATTATTATTCGTACTGCCATCGTTCAATGCCACAAACTGATTGTTGCGAAACGTGCGCACCCAACCCATTACCGTTACCTGATCGCCGGGTTTTCCACTGGCTAACAGGGTTTTAATCTTGATTCTTGTGTTAAACATGCCGCAAAGATAACCAAACGAGGCTTTTGAAGGGAGATTCAATGGTTTTTAGACTTAGTTTGATCATTTTTATCAGATAAAATCGTTGGTTTTATCAATATTTTGTAACATTGCATTGGAAAAACTGCTGATAAGTCGATTTTTTTGCGCACTTAAATTTCAGTTACTCTCTTTCCAAATCAACCCATTTAGCCTTTCTGAGTTTCATTTCCTTAGACAGGATTAACTTTTTTTATCGTTTGAAATTGATACCCCCCAAACAACTTTTCTATTTATGTATGACATTCTCCAGTTAAATGACATGCTATTACCAGAACTTCTGGATGTAGCGGAAAATTTAAAAATCACAGGTGCTAAGAAATTAGACAAACAAGGATTGATTTACAAAATCCTTGACTCGCAGGCCGTTCAGGAAAGCACTGCAAAAGAAGGTGCCGCTCCTAAAAAAGCCGGAAGACCTAAAAAAGCGGTTAACATTAAAACCTCTACTGGTTCAACCGAAGAGGCAGAAGTGATGGAAGATGCACCAGCTGCCCCAATTGCCAGAGCTGCCAAAGCGGCTCCAGCTGCTGCTCCTACAGAGAACGCCAATCGCGGCGAGAAAAAAGCCAACGAAGAGGCTGGACCTAACAGACCCATTCGCAAAGCCATGCCTCCTAAAAAAGGTGCTGGACCAAGACCTCGTTTGGAAAAACCTGAAACTGAAGGTAAATCTGAAGAATCTAACGAGACCGATCCAACCGCTAATATAGCTGCTGCCATTATTCAAACTTTGGAAGCAAGCGAAAACAATGGGGATCAAGCACAGGCGCCTGAGACTTCTTTGCAACAAGAACGTCCAAGACACCAACATCAGCCGAAAAAGGAACCTGCGTTCAATATCGAATTCGAAGGAATTATTCCAGGAGAAGGCGTTTTAGAAATGATGCCGGACGGATACGGCTTCCTTCGTTCCTCTGATTACAATTATTTGTCCTCTCCGGATGACGTATATGTTTCTCCTTCTCAAATAAAATTATTTGGATTAAAAACAGGGGATACTGTTACGGGATCTGTTCGTCCACCAAAAGAGGGTGAAAAATATTTCGCTTTATTAAAAGTAGATTTCATCAACGGAAAGCGTCCGGATGAAGTAAGAGATCGCGTTCCTTTTGATTATCTAACACCATTGTTCCCATTTGAGAAGTTGAATTTATTTACTTCACCTTCTAACTATAGCACCCGTATCATTGACCTATTTACCCCAATTGGTAAGGGACAACGTGGATTAATTGTGGCGCAGCCTAAAGTGGGTAAAACCATGTTGCTCAAAGAAGTGGCCAACGCCATTGCTGCCAACCATCCGGAAGTGTATTTGATGGTTGTTTTAATTGACGAACGTCCGGAGGAAGTTACCGATATGGAACGTAGTGTAAATGCAGAAGTAATTGCCTCTACTTTTGATGAGCCAGCAGAAAAGCATGTGAAAGTTTCTTCAATTGCTTTACAAAAAGCAAAACGTTTGGTAGAGTGTGGACACGATGTAGTCATCTTATTAGATTCTATTACTCGTTTGGCCAGAGCCCACAACACGGTTGCACCTTCTAGTGGTAAGGTATTGAGCGGTGGTGTGGAAGCAAATGCTTTATTGAAACCTAAACAATTCTTTGGTGCTGCACGTAAAATTGAAAACGGTGGTTCACTAACTATCCTGGCTACTGCCCTGGTTGAAACAGGTAGTAAAATGGACGAAGTAATCTTTGAAGAATTCAAGGGTACTGGTAACATGGAATTACAGCTGGAAAGAAAGCTTGCTAACAAGCGTATCTTCCCTGCCATTGACTTAGTGGGCTCTTCTACACGTCGAGATGATTTATTACTTGATAAAGAAGTGTTACAACGCATGAATATTCTTCGCGTTTTCTTAAACGATATGAATGCAGAAGAAGCAATGAACGAGTTGTTGAAGCGCATGCGCGGAACCAAGAACAACGAAGAGTTCTTAGCCAGCATGAATCGATAATTTTTCTGCGAGAATTTTTCGCGAAACCGTTAACCTATATAATTGACAAGGGCACCGCTAAAAAACGGTGCCCTTTTTTGATGTCTGCCCCCAGAAATCAACTGCTTATAACCAGTGTGCAAAGGCAGTTTTAGAGAAGAATGGATTCTTCAAATGATTTTCCAAAACGATCTGTTGCACGTACGGTAATTTTTTTTGCTCCCGATGATGGCTTAATAAAAAACAAATGATCCGTTAAAGTAGGTTCTACAAACTTGTGTTTTTGCGGAAGCGAAGGACCCTCATACAACTCAACCGCCCAAGGGTCTTTGGCCACTCTTTGGATTGGAGCCCCTTTGGATTTACCATCTTCCCACCACTCAACTTTCCATTTGGTATCCCAATTCCAAATATTCACTGCAATTTCTTCAGGATTGTTTTTGTCATATCCTTTCGGATAGATTCTTAACTGATGATTGATGTCTTTGTCTGTACTCTTATAGTACCAACGAATATCTGACCCATTTACTTCATACACTCCATAGCCCCTGGGTGTGCCATCTCCACAGATAGGGCCGGTCCACCAGGCACCACAAACGGTTCCGTGATTATGTTCCATGATATTGCCTTCCTCCCAGGATTCATTGAAATGGGTATGGCCCGACATGATATGGACTTTGTAAGGCGCCAACAAACTGTAGAGTTTTTTTCTGTTAGATACAGTTCCGCCAAAATCCTCTTCTTTTTTGTTTCGTTTGGGCGCCCCTGTATAGGTTGGGATATGAACATTCACTACTACAGTTGTGCCTGGCGCTACAAACTGAAGATCTCTCTCTAACCAAGCCAACTGCGTTTCCGTAAAATAACCAATGTATTTTTTAGCCGTTCCAATAAAAAACACATCGTCTAAAACTACATAGTGAATAGCGCCCCTGTTGAAGGAATAATAGGTAGGTCCAAATTGCTCCTTGAATGTTTCTGCTGAATAATCATCTGTTCTGGAATTTAAATCCATATCATGATTTCCAATCACATTAAAGAATGGAACACCTGTCATTTCAATGGCTTCTTTGTAATCCTTAAAGTATTCAAACTTGTCCCATACCAAATCTCCACAGCCAATTCCATGAAACAAGGTATTGGTCGGGTATTGCTGCATCAGTTTTTTAAAATCAGGAACAGTTGTGGCTTTCAGTTGTGCACAATCATCAGCAGAAATCATTTGAGTGTCTGCCCACACAACAAAATTGTGCTGCTGATCATCTACCGATAATTTTTCCAAAACAAAATCATGAGAAAAAGTTCCACGCTTTCCTTTTACGGACACAAAAAATTGAGGGATATTATTTTTATGTGTAAACGCATAACCCGCTGGGGTACTGATATATACAAAGTCAGCATTTTCTTTTACTACAAACTCATACTCTCCGTTCTTATTGGTTTGGTAAACACCTATTCCATCTGTTACACTTACTCCTGCTATACCCTTTCCATTGCTTGTTACCTTACCCCTCACCAACAGCTGATCCTCTTTGTTGAATCCTGCGTTTCGGGTTTCGGCCATCACCGAAGGCAAAGCAAATATGCCTCCGGTGAATCCTATATTTCTTAAAAAATTTCTTCTTTTCATTGGTTGTTATTTTATTTCTCCCACCACACTTTAATATTGATATTGTCTCCGCCCATGGCTTGTACTGCCTGATTGTAGTTTTCTGTATTGGTACTCTGTACTGCTGGTGGGTATCGATATCTTACAGGCATAATTTTATTGTTCAACATTCCATCAGACACTGGCATTACCGGGAAGCCCGTTCTTCTGTATTCAAACCATTGTTGAAAATCGGTAAAGTACAATGCATAATATTTTTGCAGCATAATTCGCTCCAATGTATTGTTGTATGCAGCTTTTGCATTGGTAAAATAATCCGCTGGCATAACGGCACCCCACTGCTCAACCGAAGCTTTTACCCCTCTCTCATAAGCAGCTTTTGCCGCTGCAGTATTGTTGTTCCTGAATTCAACCTCAGCTCTTATGAGTTCTACTTCTGCATAGCTCATCAACACCACTGACATGGGTGCGGTAACCAATGCGATATTTTTATTGGATGGAACATAATCGAACTGGTTATCGCTTCCTGCATATCCACTCGGGATACCCTTGTATCCTATATTGGCATTATTGAGTTTGTTTCTCGCCTGTGTTAACCATCTGGCTCTTCTGGGATCATTAAAATCATTCAGGTTGTCGGTGAAAAATAAACCAGCAGCACGGAATGTAGTAAAATCAATGGCCCTGCCCCAGGGAGAAACAAAGGGAGTAACACCGGATAACTTTAAAATAGCCGCCTGATCATTGGAAGTAAACACCGGATATTTCACCGGATTGTCAATGATAGTTTTCAATTTAGCCAGCGAACCCATTTCGGTTCTTTTGCTCAGACGCAATAACAAACGCATCTGTAAAGAATTGGTAAACCGTTTCCAGTTGCTCACGGTATTCGCATACAACATATCTGTTCCAAAAACCATGGGTCTTGTGGTTACATATAAATTGTTGGCAGAATCCAGATCCGATAAAATTTTCTCATACACTTTTTGCTGTGTAGTAAACTTTGGCCTGAAGATTCCTTCGTCACCCTTTGTGGCTTCTTCCATAGGAATATCACCAAAGCAATCAGTAAGTGTTGAATAAATCATAGCGTTCAAGGTCATCGCAATGGCCTGATAATTCGGGTCTTTTTGTTCTACTGCCGAATTGTACATTTCCTTCACATTCGTTAACCAGCGATAATAAGTAGTCCAGGTAGAATTGCCTGCTGTTTCTGTAATATCATATCTGTGAACACCTCCCGCCACACTTGGGAAGGGCAGCATATCCTGCATCAGGTTAAATGTAAAGTCGTCGGCCTTACGCATATTGAAGGAAGACACTTCATAAATAATCGGATTCAATAAAGTACCCGGGCTGATTTTATTAACACGATTCGGATCGGTATTCACCGATTCAAAATCCTTGGTACAAGATGCAGCAAACAGCAGCATCATTATAGATAAGGAAACAGATAATATATTTTTCATAAAATTTTTTGTTGTTGCGTGAAATACTATTACAATTAGTTTGTCAATTAAAATTTAACAGTGATGTTGGCACCAATGGTTCTGCTCGATGGCAATTGACCCATTTCTACACCCGGTAAAATAGTTGCTCCATTTAATGCTGCGGTTTCCGGATCAAAAACCGGGAAGCTGGAAATCATCAACAAGTCTCTTCCGTAAAGCGCAACACTTACTTGCTTGAAGAATGATTTTCCTAAAAGGGTTTTAGGGAAATTGTACTCTAATCTTGCTTCACGCAGTTTTAAATAAGAAGCATCAAATGAATTGGATTCAACATTGGCTCTTCTGTAATAATCTCCGTAGTAATCTACCGGCAATACTTTGGTAGTATTGGGTGAATAGGATTTGTCAGGGTTCTGAACAACTCCAACGCCAATAATATAATTCTCTTCACGACCAGGCAAGCTTGATTTTAGTTTTCCCTGTTCCATCATTTTGTGATGACTCTGAGAATAAATCATACCGCCCAGTTGACCGTCCACTAAAAAGCTGAATCGATAGTTTTTATAAGTGAATTCATTTCTGATACCCCCTTTCCAATCTGCATACGCAGATCCGATGTATTGAATTTCCTGCGGACGAGCGGGAAGGCCAGTTGCGGCATTATAAACAATCTGTCCATCCGGTGAACGCAAAAATCCAAATCCATAAATATCACCGGTTGTACCTCCTACTCTTGCCTGAATGGTTGCATTACCTCCATAGCCTATATCCTGCTTGCCTTCCATTCCTTCTGCCAGTTCTAGCACACGGTTCTGATTTTTTGCCCAGGTTAAAATAGAAGTCCAGCTAAAGTTTTTCTTCTTGATAATGCTACCGGTTAATACCACTTCAATACCGCGGTTTCTAACTGCTCCTGCATTCAGGACCGCTCTGGAATAACCGGTTGTTGGGTCCATTGGAACTTCAAGGATCTGGTTTCGGGTAGTATTGCTGTAGTAAGTAAGATCCAGATTCAATCTGCTTTTGAACAAACGAATATCCAGACCTGCTTCATAGTTGGTAGAAATTTCCGGTTTAAAGTTCACGTTGTGTAATAGCGTTGGTACAGAACCAGAACCCGGGAATGGACTGGTACCATAGTATTTGCTGGTTTTATACGGATCGGTATCGTTACCCACCTGAGCTGCAGATAAACGAAGCTTGGCAAATGTAATAGATGCCGGTAAGCGTAAGATATCACTCAGGATTACACTGGTATTAATAGAAGGGTAAAAGAAAGAATTGTTTTGAATGGGCAAAGTGCTTGACCAGTCATTTCTTCCTGTTACATCTACAAACCACTTATTCTTATAAGCAAAAGACGCTGTTCCATATAAGCTGTTGACTTTTTTATTTCTGGCCACATTCACTACTTCTGGTGTTCCTACTCCATTGCTCAACATATAAACACCAGGAATCACCAGGCCAATAACACTGGCATCCACTCTGGAATATTTTGTACTCATGGCATTGCCACCTACAGAAGCGGTTACATTAATATCAGAACCAATTTTATCCTTATAGGATAACAGGAAGTCTGTATTGATTTCATAGTCCTGAATATTTTGTTCCTTATAAAATCCTCTTAAATAATTGGCTGATGAATAGGGTCTTTGTTGCTTTCTGATTTCACTGGAAAAATCAATACCAGAGCGCAACATTAAATTGAACTTACTATTGAAAGTGTAAGTTGCTGCCATATTAGCCAGGAAGGCATTGCTTCTAACGCCATTGGTCATTTCATACGCAATCAGGTAAGGGTTATCAATAAAGCTACTGAAGGGGTGTACCTGATCTATTTGTTCCTGTCCTTTTTTCCAGATGGGTCTGTACCAGCTAAGGTCTACATTAGGATTCTGGAAAATCATGAAATAAGCAATCGACTGGTTGTTGTAACCAGTTGCAGGCAAATTGTCACTGGTTTTATTCGTGTAGTTTACTTTAGAAACAAAGCGCAATTTCTCAGACACTTTCTGGCTAACACTTAATGCTGCAGTAACTCTTTCAAAACCGGTGTTCGGCATGATCCACTCATTTTTAGAATGGGTTAGTGAAGCTCTTACCGAACCGTTTTCATTTCCACTTTCAATAGAAATATTATTGGTAATAGTAGAACCTGTTCTCCAGAAACCTTTGATATTATTGGGTTGAGCCACCCATGGACGTCTTTCTGGAGATTGACCTTCTACTGTTGGGTCGTACTGAAAATACATTTGACCATTGAATCTGGGACCAAATGCACTACTGGTTCCACTAGTACTGGCTCCGTCAGCAGAAGCCCCATAACTATAATATTTTTCACCGGCAGCATTTAAACCTCTTCCCGTACCCTGACCGTATTCATATTGATAATCCGGCCATCTTAATACTGTATTGATACTTGCATTAGTATTAACCGTTACGCCGATTCCTTTGTCTTTTCTTGCACCGGATTTGGTGGTGATTAGCAAAGCACCATTTGCGGCCCTGCTACCATACAATGCAGTAGCACCTGGTCCTTTTAACACCGTGATGCTTTCAATATCATCGGGATTGATATCTGAAATTCCATTTCCGAAATCAACGGGAACATCTGAACCAGAGCCGGCTCCATAAGCATTGCCTACTCCTGAACTGGTTCCGCCACCATTCATGGGTACACCATCCAATACAATCAGCGCGTTGTTTCCATCCGGATTCATAGAAGCGTCTCCTCTCAATGAAACCCTCACAGATCCACCCGGACCCGATCCCGCAGAATACAAATTCAATCCGGCTACTTTACCCGATAAGGAACTTACCCAGTTGTTGGATCGGGCATCCAACACATCTGATTCTTTCATCGTTTGTGCGGCATAGCCCAATGCTTTTTCCTGTTTTTTAATTCCAAGGGCGGTTACCACTACTTCATCCAACTCACCCTCCTCCGATTTCATTCTGGTTACCATTTGCTGTGGGTTTTTGGAAACAGTAATGATTTGCTCAGCGGAAGCAAATCCAACAAATGAAAATTTAATCGTGTATTTATTTCCAATGGTTAATTGCTTTACTATATAAACACCTCTCTCATTGGTAGTGGTTCGTTGACTGCTGTTGGCGTTGTTTTGCAATACCACCGTTACCCCTTGTAAAGGATCACCTTTTTCATTCAATACAGTACCAGTCAAGTCTCTGGTAGTCTGTGCAAATACAATGGATGAGCTGGCCAACACCAATAAAAGTGTTAACGAGATCATCATTGTGTTAAATCCGTTTCTCATAATTAGTATAGTTTTTCTGGCGCGAAACTATACTGCAATAAAAAGAGCCGCTATACCAGCGGCCCTTCTTAATCATTTGATAATGATTCGTTCACTTTAAGATAACTTTCCGTTCACGATTTGGTAACATGAATTACAGTTCTACATTATTTGCTTAAGTGTGTATCAAACAATTTTAATATCCGCTTATACTCATCTGTCCAGCTACTGGGTTCTACAAAGCCATGATCTTCCATTGGATAGACAGCCAACTCCCAATTGTCTTTTTTAAGTTCAATTAGTTTTTGTGATAAACGTACCACATCCTGAAAATGTACATTCACATCTACCATACCGTGGCAAATCAATAAATGATTTTTTAAACCTGCCGCAAAGTTGATAGGAGAAGATTTTGCATAAGCAATAGAATCCTGTACAGGTTCATTTAAAATATTGGCCGTATATCCATGATTGTAATGTGCCCAATCGGTTACAGGTCTTAATGCTGCACCTGCTTTGAATACATCAGGGGTAGTAAACAATCCCATCAAAGTAATAAAGCCTCCATAAGAACCTCCGTACAATCCAATTCTATTTTTATCAATGCCATAATTTTTTACCAGGAATTCTGCGGCATCCACGTGGTCGGTTAAATCCTTTCCTCCCATATGTCTGTAAATGCCCGTTCTCCAGTCTCTTCCATATCCGCTGCTGGCTCTGTAGTCTATATCTATTACAGTATATCCTTTATCTGTCAGCAAATTATTAAACATATATTCTCTGAAATAACTGCTCCACCAGTAATGCACATTTTGCAAATAACCGGCACCATGTACAAAAAACACCGCAGCTCCGTTTTTCTTTTCTGGTGCGGGTTCATAAATTCTTGCATAGATGGATTGTCCGTCTCTGGCTGGTATAGTAGTTACTTTGGGTTCTTTCCAGTTGTAACTTTTAAATTCATCGCTCATGGAAAGATTGGTAACCTGAATGGGTTTTTTACCCGGAGCATTTTCCTGCACATACAATTCCCAGGGCTTATTAATATAAGAGTAACGATACGCAATCCATTTTTCATCAGGGCTCATGCTTACTTCATAGCCGCCTTCCCATGGAGTGATTCTTTCTTTTCCTGTTCCGTCAATTTTAATTCGGTACCAGTTTTGTTTTCCGGGATGGGTTTCGTTGCTCAGCAAATAAAAATATTGTTTGTTCTTGCTTAAGCGCAATTCCTGCACTTCATAGTTTCCTGAAGTAAGTGCTTTCTTGCTCTGTGTTTTGGTATCATAAATATATAAGTGGGAATAGCCGGTGGCTTCACTTTGAAAATAAAACAACTCATTGTTTACCCAGCCAATTCTGGTTCCGAAATTCCCTCCGCCAATGCCAGGACCCGCAATCCAGGCTTCGTCTCTTTGTCTGTCGATGGGAACCAATTTTCCGGTAGCCGCATCCAGTTGCATGATCCATCTGTCTTTATTGTCCTGTGAACGGATATCAACAATGGCATAAGTTCCTGTTGCATTCCAGTAAGGTCCGTATATGGCAACCGGTCTGCTGCTTGGTTTTTTGCCTTCGTATCTTTTCGGATAATCTTTTGCGTAATCAGGTAAATCCTGAATGCCCGGTATGGCATCTGTTTTAATGAGCATCAAAGTATCGCGTTGTCTGTCCCAAACATAAAATTCAAACCTGCCCAAAGCGTTGCCTACTTTGGTTCTGGTATTCAGATCTGTGGTATAACCAGATTCTGTAACATAATCCGGAACAATGGTGGGTTTGTTTCCGGCTGGTGCCTGATACAAACGATAAGTTACAAAACGTGCATCAGGACTAATTTGCAGGCCCTGCATCATTTTGTCTCCTGTGGCAATTCGCTTGATGGTATCGTTATAAACAATTCTGTTTTTTGCGAGATACTCATTGCGCAGATCTCTTTTTTCTTTTCTTTCTTTCAACACTTCAAATAAATCTAGTTGTTGTTGCTGCAACCATCCGTTCTGTGTTAGGGTGTTGATGGGAGCTGAAGAGCGATTGAAATTTCCGCCAGTTGTACTCCCCCCGCTACCAATATTGGTTAACTGCATCAGTACACCCGATTTGGTATGCCAGGCAAAAATGTTTCCGGACTTGTTAAATGCAATCCACTCGTCGTTTAAAATAAAGGAAGGATTAAACTCCTGTTCTTCTGTTTGCGTTACCCTTGTTGTTTTGTTTGTTTTTACATCTGTCCAGTATATATCTCCACGAAAACCATATACCATCTGTGTTCCGGCCGCACTATACACCGCGTTGCTAAGTGCATTGTTTCTTTCAAGAATATTGGCATTCGCTTTTTCCGGTGCAGTTGCATTGATGGCAAATGCATACAATGAATCGGAAATATTTTTCTGAGGATTCCAGTTAAAGTAAACCGTTTTACTATCATGGCTCCAGATAGCATTGGAGGGAGAAGTGCCCATCCATTTTGGATCGCGCATAATATAGTCGACCGTTAAAGACTGGGAATAACCGGCATGTACAAAAGCCAGCGAAAGCAATAGAAATATTTTTCTCATACTCTTGGTTTAGAGAATAAATCTATTGTATTCTGTGTAGGAATAATTTTCTGGACCGCTGTTTTTTATGAATGGATAAACTGCCTACTTATAGTAATGATTGGCTTCAATATATTCCCTTACTTTTTCGGGAACCAGGTACTGTATGCTTTTTCCTTCTTTGATATTGTTTCGGATATGCGTTGCAGAAATAGAAAGCATGGGGGCATCCAGCATCACCGCTTTTGCACCATCGGGAATGGTTGCAGAAAATCCGGGCCGGTTATAAATCACAAAAGAATATTCGGCCAGAAGGATAGAAGCATTTTTCCATTTATGAATATTCTGAAAACTATCTGATCCTAAAATAATCGTGAATTCGTGTTGCGGATATTTCTCTTTTAAATATACCATCGTGTCAATGGTATAAGAGGGTTTGGGTAATTTGAATTCAATATCCGAAGCTCTCAAACGTTCATCGTCTTCAACGGCCAACGTTGCCAGGTGTAGTCGGTGGTACTCACTCAACAAACTATGTTCCTGTTTAAATGGATTCTGGGGCGACACTACCAGCCAGAGTTGCTGCAAATCGGTTTCATTTAATACATGACTGGCAATAATTAAATGCCCCGTATGTATAGGATTGAAAGAACCGAAGTAAAGGCCGATTTTCATCTAAGTGGCTGATTATCAATGTTTTATTAAATATCTTCCGTCACGAAGATACTATTTGCCTCGCTTAAACGTAAGCTTAGGCGGTAACCGGAAACACAAATAGAGATTGGGTCTCCCAAGGGGGCAATTTGCTCCACTTTTACCTTTTCGCCTGGTACACAGCCCATTTCCATCAGCTTTATAAAGATCTCGTCTTTTTCAAATGAGTCGATAATTCCCTTTTCTCCTGCTGATAACTCAGACAATCTTTTCATATTCGCAATTATATCATAAAGGTAAACCCTCCCGTATTGGTTTTG
This sequence comes from Sediminibacterium sp. C3, assembly GCF_000508085.1. Lineage (GTDB taxonomy): Bacteria > Bacteroidota > Bacteroidia > Chitinophagales > Chitinophagaceae > Sediminibacterium. Next base: position 581,936 of record NZ_KI669560.1, read on the forward strand.
TTACGAATTTTGGAGTAATCAAATACTATGGCTAAAATCAATTTCAGGAGCGGAGATCGCCCATTTATTTTCCCGGACAAAACCGGACTCAAATCCTTTATTGAAAGCCTCTTTAAAAAAGAGAAAAAAGAACTGGGGGAAATCAACTATATCTTTTGTTCCGATGAAATGCTTTTGAAGATTAACCAGGATTTTTTACAGCACAATTACTACACCGATATCATAACATTCGGTTTACAGGAGCCAGGTCAGCCCATTGAAGCCGAAATTTATATCAGTATTGACCGGGTAAAAGACAATGCCATTCAACATGGGGTTAGTTACGAGAATGAAATGAAACGGGTGCTCTTTCATGGAGCGTTGCATCTTTGCGGCTATAAAGACAAAAAGAAAAGTGAAATTCAGGAGATGAGGGCAAAAGAGGACCAGTATTTGCAGATGATAGCCAAAAGAAAATAATCAATGCGCTGGACTGTTTTTGCTTTCTGCTTTCTATTGAATCTCGCTTTTACAACATACACAACTAAAGCCCAGGGATACAGCCAGGTAGTATTAACGGATATTCCCTTTGAGCCAACCATTACCATCAAGAAAGAAATAAAGGAAAGACTGGAACGAAATCCGGTTTTTCAGGCTTCAGACCGCATATCCCAATCATTTATGTATTGGGTAAACTATTCCAGACTTTTTCCAAAAGAATTCAGGGACTCAGCCCTGATACCTTATTTACAGCAACAGCCCAGACTAAAGGGTAAATACACAAATAGCTTATTGGAAACATTGGACAAAGCCAATGCCCTTCCATTTTTAGATCCGGAAGAGAAACTAAGTAAAGCAGCCCGTGACCATGCAAAAGATATTAAAAGGAACGGGGGAGCGTAAGCCACCGTTCATCGGACGGCTCCAGCTTTGGAGACCGGATGAGAAAAGTAGGGTACAGAGGCTGTACGGCAGAAAATATTTCCCTGGGAAAGGACAGTTGGGGATTAAGCTCCCTGCTCTTGCTTTATCTCGACATCAACCTTCCCGACCTGGGCCATCGAAAGAATCTTTTGAATTCTAATTATAGAAAAATGGGGGTTGGTTCCCTCCAACTAAACGGAGATCAAACACTTATCGTGCAAGAACTGGGCTGTGAGGAGATCAATAAGTAAGGTTCCACGAATCCCCGTTTCACACCGGAACATCCTTGTTCCACGGGCAACCGTTTCACCATGAAACAATTTTACGTGTGTTCCACGAATCACATTTACCTTTGGGAAATGAAAGGAACAGACAATAAGAATGAAAAGAGAAAGTGGCAGGTTGCCTTCAGGCGCTTTGTACTTGAAGGAAGCCCAAGCGAACAATATGCCCCTTACTTTGGACTACACAGAAAAGCACTGAGGGAATGGTTTGAAACCCAGTTTACAGGGGGCCAAAGCTGGGAGAACTTTGCAACTGCCTGGCAATTTGAACACGTGATTCCTGTTTCCTTTTTTGATACATCCAAGGAGGATGAACTAAAACTATGCTGGAACTTCTTAAACATAAGGGTGGCTTCACTGGAGGGAAATGGAACTTCAACAGACTTGACTTTTGCTAAAGCCTATTTTGAAAAGCTCTATGCAGATACAGGATTTACGGAGGCAGCAAAGTTTATTGCAAAAATTGAATCCATCACAAACAATAAGAGCTTGGAATTAACCGATCAGCAATTGACGTTTATTCAATCCAATATAAGAGACCTGGAAGCAATACCTGGTTTTAACAAAGAGGAATACGTGCAGTACCTGGAAACGGAATCTGCCCAGGCAATTCTTACAGAAAGAGAAATCCTAAAAAAATTCGGTTAGGGGGATTCCTATAATATCTTTGCACCATGTTTTCAAAATACGATGTAATTGTTGTAGGCGCGGGTCATGCTGGTTGTGAGGCCGCCGCTGCTGCTGCCAATCTGGGTAGTTCTGTTTTGTTGGTTACCATGAATATGCAAACCATTGCACAAATGAGTTGCAACCCGGCAATGGGAGGTATTGCCAAAGGACAGATTGTTCGTGAGATTGATGCACTCGGTGGATACAGTGGAATCATTACCGACCTAAGTACCATTCAATTCAGAATGCTGAATATGAGTAAGGGGCCGGCGATGTGGAGTCCAAGAGCGCAGAACGATCGTATGCTCTTTGCTGCGAAATGGAGAGAGTGGTTAGAGAAAACGCCCAATGTAGATTTTTACCAGGACATGGTAAAAGAGATCATTATTAAAAACAATAAAGCCTGTGGAGTCATTACCGGCCTGGGTCATGAAATCATGGCGGAATCTGTGGTGGTTACCAGTGGTACATTTTTAAATGGAGTAATTCATATTGGAGAAAAACAATTTGGTGGTGGACGAGTAGCTGAAAAAGCAGCGACCGGAATTACCGAACAATTAGTTGCCTTGGGTTTTGAAAGCGACAGATTAAAAACAGGAACACCACCCAGAGTAGATGGCAGAAGCCTTGACTACTCCAAAATGGAAGAACAGAAAGGAGATGAACATATTGTTGGTTTTTCTTATATGAGTGTTCCGCGAGTTAAGGCTGAACAACAAAGAAGTTGTTTCATTACTTATACCAACAATACCGTGCATGATTTATTGAAAACAGGTTTTGACAGATCTCCCATGTATCAGGGAAGAATTGAAGGAGTGGGTCCAAGATATTGTCCAAGCATTGAAGATAAAATCAGCAGGTTCGCAGACAGAGATCGTCACCAGTTATTTGTGGAACCAGAAGGCTGGGATACAGTAGAAATATACGTTAACGGATTTTCTACCTCTCTGCCGGAAGAAGTACAGATGGCCGCATTGCGTCAGGTACCTGGTTTTGAAAATTGTAAAATTTTCCGGCCCGGTTATGCAATTGAATATGACTATTTTATGCCTACACAATTAACGCATGCGCTGGAAACGAAACAAATCAGCAACTTATTTTTTGCCGGACAAATTAATGGTACAACAGGTTATGAAGAAGCAGCCTGTCAAGGTTTGATAGCAGGTATCAATGCACATCAGAAAGCAAAAAATAAGGAACCATTTATTCTGCAAAGATCAGAAGCCTATATTGGTGTATTGGTAGATGACCTTATCAATAAAGGCACTGACGAACCTTACAGAATGTTTACCAGCAGGGCCGAATTCAGAACCCTGTTAAGACAAGACAATGCCGATTTAAGATTAACAGAAAAAAGTTTCAGAATTGGACTAGCATCAGTAGATAGAATGAGAGCGGTTTCTGATAAAAAAACTCATGTGGAAGAGATCAAGAAAACCATGAGCAATTTTGCTGTTGAGCCAGATTTAATCAACCCTTATTTTAATTCCATACAATCTGCTGCCTTAACAGAAAAACAAAAAGCCGCTAAAATAATTCTACGTCCTAATGTTACATTGGAAAACATGAAACAAAATTTACCGGAGTTAGCAGAAAGTTTACAAAAATATTCTGAAGACGAATTACTACAGGCCGAGATTCAAATTAAGTATGAACGCTATATAGAAAAGGAACAACAATTAGTAGACAAAATGAGCGATCTGGAAAACATGAAAATTCCAGCTCAGTTTGAATATGATAAACTATCCGCTCTTTCCAATGAAGCCATGCAAAAATTAAAAAAAATTCAACCGGCTACTTTGGGACAAGCCAGTAGAATCAGTGGGGTAAATCCAAGCGACATTCAAATCCTAATGGTTTATATGGGAAGATAATTCCTCTTCATCCATTCATCATATTAAAAAAACCAAAATTCCTTAAAAGGGACAATTTTAGTAGCTTTAGAATCCTACTAAATCGACCTAACTTATGAGAAAAATGAAGTTATTGTTTTCTTGTTTGGTACTCACAACTATGTTGCGAGCCCAGGAAACATTTCCGGTAAATGGTGTGGCAGATAAAAGAGATGGCTGCTATGCATTTACAAATGCCACAATTGTTAAAGACGCACAAAACACGATTGCCAACGGTAGTCTTGTTATTAGAGATGGAAAAATTATTGCAGTGGGAACGAATGTGTCCATTCCCAAGGATGCAGTAGTAATAGACTGCAAAGACAAATTCATCTATCCTTCCTTTATTGATATCTATTCAGATTATGGAATGCCTCAGGTTCAACGTCCAACAGGTGGTGGCTTTGGTGGACCCGCTCAATTAACCAGCAACCAAAAAGGAGCATATGGCTGGAACCAGGCAATCAAAACAGACGTGAATGCTTACAAATTATTTAGTGTGGATGATGCCAAAGCTAAAACACTAAGAGAAGCAGGATTCGGAACTGTACTGACACACCAACGAGATGGTATTGCCCGTGGAACAGGAACCGTGGTTACATTAGCTAGCGAAAAAGAAAACTTTGTAATTGTAAAAGACAAGGCAAGTGCACATTATTCTTTTAGTAAAGGAAGTTCAACTCAAACATATCCTTCATCCTTAATGGGATCCATTGCTTTGCTACGCCAAACCTACAATGATGCAGCTTGGTATAAAAACAATCCGGAAGCCGCAAACAAAGAAGGCTATAATATTACTTTAAAATATTTTAACGATCAGCAAACCCTTCCTCAAATTTTTGAAGCACAAGATAGAGGGGTTGATCTATGGAACTTAATGAGAGCAGACAGAATCGGAGACGAATTTGGTGTTCAGTATATTATTAAAGCAACCGGTAAAGAATATCAACGCATTAAAGAAGTGGCTGCTACCAAAGCCCCACTAATTGTAAACCTGAATTTCCCTCAGGCGCAGGATGTAGAAGATCCCAATGATGCAAGATTGGTTTCTTTGGCCGATATGAAAAACTGGGAATTAGGTCCAAGCAATCCTGCTGCTATAGAAAAAGCGGGTATTCCCTTCTGCTTAACTACTGCTGATTTAAGAGATCCTAAATCTTTTTTAGCCAATCTTAGAAAAGCAATGGAATATGGATTGAGCGAAAAAGCCGCAATGGAAGCATTAACCAAAACACCAGCTACCTGGTTAGGCATTTATGATAAAGTAGGTAGCATTGATGAAGGCAAGATGGCCAATTTCATGATTACCAGTGCTCCGGTATTTTCTGAAAAAGCAGTCATTTTACACAATTGGGTGAATGGTAATAAATATGCTGTAAAAGAAGACGCCTGGTATACCATTAACGGTAACTATAAGTTGACTGTACAAAATGCAGAGGGAACACAAGAATATAGTTTAGAAGTTAAATCAAACAACTCAGCAACATTGGTTGGAAAAGATACCATGGCGGTTCGTTTTACTTATGATGGCAAAAATGTAAAAATAAATTTTGCTCCTCAACAAAGAAGAGCAGCAGGAGCAGGCAGACCTGGAATGGGCGGTGCAGCAAATGCTACAGCTACGCTCCCTCCAAACGCAAATAAATTAAGCGGATATTCTAATGGTAAAACCTGGAACGGAACCGGTGTTGATTCACTGGGCAATGCAGTTACCTGGTCTGCTGAACAAATTAGCCTTACAACTGCAAAAGCAGAAGAAGCCAAACCAAAGACTGCACCCAAAACAGGAAAGTCTTTCTATCCTTTTACCGCTTTTGGTAACGACGAAGAAAATATTCCAAAACAAGAAACCATCTTATTTAAGAATGCAACTGTATGGACCAGTGAAAAACAAGGAAAACTGGAAGGTACAGATGTGCTGGTTAAGAACGGGAAAATTGCAAAAATTGGTAAGAACCTGTCAGAAGCTGGTGCCAAACAGATTGATGCAACGGGTAAGCACTTAACAGCGGGCATAATTGATGAACACTCTCACATTGCATCGGCTTCAACGAATGAAGGCGGTCAATCAGTAACTTCAGAAGTTAGAATGCAGGATAACCTGGATCCGGATGATATAAATATATATAGACAATTGAGTGGTGGGGTAACCAGTTCTCATATTTTACATGGATCTGCCAATACCATTGGGGGACAGACCCAATTAATTAAACTTCGCTGGGGTACAGATGATAAGGGTTTGATGTTTGAAGGATCAGATCCGTTTATCAAATTTGCCTTAGGTGAAAACGTAAAACGTTCTTCCTCAACACAGGGCAATGTTAGATTTCCCGATACTCGTATGGGAGTAGAACAAGTATTGAACGATGCATTTAACCGTGCAAAAATTTACGAAGCTGCTAAAAAAGAACACGAAGCAAATAACAAGAAAAAAGGTGGAGTTCCCACTACATTCAGAAAAGATCTTGAATTAGAAGCCTTGGTTGAAATCATGAACAGCAAACGATTTATTACCTGTCATAGTTATGTGGCGAGTGAAATTGTTGTGGCCATGAGAGTAGCTGAAAAATATGGTTTTAAGGTAAATACATTTACCCATATTCTGGAAGGATACAAAGTGGCTGATAAAATGAAAGCACACGGTGCCGCAGCATCTACCTTCTCCGACTGGTGGGCATATAAAAATGAAGTACAGGACGCTATACCATACAATGCAGCCATTATGCATAAAGTAGGTTTAAATGTTGCCATCAATTCTGATGATGCTGAAATGGCGAGAAGATTAAATCAGGAAGCAGGTAAAACCGTTAAATATGGTGGTGTTTCTGAAATAGAAGCATTAAATATGGTTACCATCAATCCTGCAAAAATGTTGCACGTAGACAATAGAGTGGGTAGTATTAAAGAAGGAAAAGATGCAGATCTGGTTCTTTGGTCAGCACATCCACTGAGCATTTATGCAAAATCATTGTATACTGTAGTAGACGGAACCATCTTTTTTGACAGAGCAAAAGACGAAGCTATGCGCAAAGAAGTAAAAGCAGAACGTACGCGTTTGATTAATAAAATGGTAGGTGAAAAAAGAGGCGGGGCAGCTGTTGCTCCATTTACTCCTAGCTACAAATACATTCATACCTGTTTAGACCATGGTCATAAATTAGGTTTACTGGAAATTGAAGCTGGTGAAGAAGAAGAATTGGAAAACAATAGCAACCACTAAAAAAATTGAACATGAAAAAGATTGTATTATCACTAAATATATTATTGCTCTTAACAGGAGTAATCAGTGCACAGGAAACCATCTATCCTGGAAAAGCACAAAAAGGAGTTGTATTCATTAAGAACGGTACTGTTCACGTTGGAAACGGAACTGTTATTGAAAACGCGACCATAAAAATAAACAATGGTAAAATTGAAGAAGTTGGATCCAATATTACTGTTCCTGCTTCAGGAGCAGAAGTAATAGATGCTACTGGAAAACAGGTATATCCGGGGTTGATTTTACCTGCCTCTAATTTAGGACTTACTGAAATTACAGGGGTTCGTGCCACCAACGATTTCAATGAAATTGGTGAAATGAATCCAAGTATTCGTTCCATTGCTGCTTACAATGCAGATTCTAAGATTACGAATACATTAAGATCGAACGGTATACTTTTAGCCCATACGGCACCAGTAGGAGCATTGCTGGCTGGACAGTCTTCCGTAGTACAACTGGATGCATGGCATTGGGAAGATGCGGCTTATAAAATGGATAATGGAATGCATCTTTATATGCCAAGCCTTTTGGGCAGACCTGGTGGTAGATTGGGTGCTTTATTTGCACAGTTTATGCCACAGGCACCCACTGATCCTACCAAAGCGGCATTGGACCGACTAGAAATAGTTAAAAACTATTTTAGAGAAGCCAAAGCCTATCTGGCTGGAACACCAAAAGAAGTGAACCTGAAACTGGAAGCAGCCAGAAGCTTATTCGAGAAAAAACAAAAATTATTTGTTCATGCATCTCAGGTTAAGCAAATGTTGCTGGCTATAGACTTTGCTAAAGAATTTGATTTCAATGTGGTTATCATTGGCGGCTCAGAAAGCTGGCAGATTGCTCCATTGTTGAAACAACACAATATTGGGGTTATCCTTTCTCAAATGCACGATCTACCAACCCTGGATGATGATGATATTGATCTGCCTTATAAAGCCCCTTCTATTCTACAGAAAGCCGGAGTTTTGTTCTGTATCAATGATGATGATCCTCAGAACAGGGGTAGAAATCTGGCTTTTAACGCAGGTACTGCAGCTACCTATGGTTTAAGCAAAGAAGAAGCACTAAGTGCAATCACCCTGAATGCTGCCAAAATTCTGGGAACAGAAGCTACCACAGGTTCTATTGAAAAAGGAAAAGACGCCAATATTGTCATTAGTGCCGGAGATATACTAGACATGCATACCAGTATTGTTGAGCAGGCTTTTATCCAAGGCAGAAAAATTGTACTGGATGATAAGCACAAACAATTGTATGAAAGGTATAAATATAAATATGGTATTAAATAAACTGATATACCTGCTTATCGGCGGTCTTTTACAGACATAGTTGAATAAGTTTTAGTCCCGGTTGCCTTTTCCAGGTAACCGGGATTTTTATTTGAAAGACATATAAGAGAGCAGGGCAACCACCTATTTACTACCTTAGCTGAATGGAAAAAAAATTATTTCTGCTAGATGCTTTGGCTTTAATATACAGGGCTTATTATGCCTTAATCAGAAACCCAAGAATTACATCTAAGGGAATCAATACAAATGCTCAGTTTGGATTTACTTCTACTTTATTCGATTTAATAAATAAAGAAAAACCTACACACCTTGCGGTATGCTTTGATACACATGCTCCTACTGAAAGACATACTGATTTTACAGATTATAAGGCCAACAGACAGGAAGCTCCGGAAGACCTATTGGCATCACTTCCGGATATACAAAGAATTATCCGGGGTTTTAATATACCGGTGGTAGAAATAGATGGCTATGAAGCGGATGATATTATTGGAACATTGGCCTGGCAGGCAGCCGATAAAGGATACAACGTATACATGGTTACGCCCGATAAAGACTATGGTCAGTTATTGATTCACCCGCATGTTTATATTTATAAACCACCGGCTTATGGAAATGCAGAAGAAATTTTAGATGCCGAAAAAATATGTGCCAAGTGGGATATTTCAAGAGTTGAACAGGTGGTTGATATGCTTGGATTAATGGGCGATGCCGTAGATAATATACCAGGCATTCCCGGTGTTGGAGAAAAAACAGCTGCTAAATTGTTGAAAGAATATGATACACTCGAAAACATACTGGAAAATGCAGACAAAATAAAAGGAGCTTTGGGAGAAAAAGTAAGGGCCGGAAAAGAGTCAGCTATTATCAGTAAAAAACTAGCAACAATAATAACCAATGTACCAGTAGAATTTCATGAAGAAGATTATAAACTAAAAGACTGGAACAGAGAAGAACTGAATGCGGTATTTACTGAGCTTGAATTTAAAACACTGGGTAAAAGAATACTTGGTGAAACTTTTAATGCTTTTCAGGCAGCACCCGTTGCTGTACAAACAGACCTGTTCGGAAATGCAGTAGAAGAGAAAAAAACGGTTGAAAAACAGGTAATAGATGAAGATAATAGTTATGGATTGGTAGCCGAAAAAAATATAGAAAACACTGCTCATGAATATACTTTAATTGAAACAGAAGAACAACTAAAAGGGGTAGTTTCATTATTGCTTCAACAAAAAGAAATTTGTTTTGATACAGAAACAACCGGCACAGATGCCAATAATGTAGAACTAGTTGGAATGAGTTTTTCTTTTGAGAAAAATAAAGGCTATTATATTCCATTCTCCAGTAATCAGAAAGAAGTAAACGAAAAACTGAAGTTGTTACAATCACTTTTTAATAATGAAAATATTTGCTGGATTGGACAGAATATAAAATACGATTTATTGATTTTAAAATGGTATGGTATTGAACCAAAAGGTAGTCTGTTCGACACCATGCTTGCTCATTATGTTATTGAGCCGGAAGGTAGACGAAGTATGGATTTGCTTAGTGCACAATATCTCGGATATGAACCGGTTTCCATTGAAACATTAATTGGAAAAAAAGGAAAGAACCAGGGTAATATGCGCGATGTTGCAATAGATAAAATAAAAGAATATGCGGCAGAAGACGCTGACATAACATTGCAACTTAAACATTGTTTTGCTCCACTATTAAAAGAAAAAGAGGTAGAAAAAGTATTCTATCAAGTAGAGAATCCTTTGGTAAGGGTATTGGCTGATATGGAATATGAGGGTGTTAAAATAGATGAATCCTTTTTAAATGACTATAGTAAAGAATTAGAAAGGGAAGCAAAAAAATGTGAGGAAAATGTTTATGAGCAAGCCGGTGTCCGTTTTAATCTTGCATCACCCAAACAATTGGGTGAAGTTTTATTCGACAAATTACAATTAGATCCAAAAGCTAAAAAAACAAAAACCGGACAATACGCAACCGGAGAAGATGTATTATTAAAATTAGCCAGTGAACATAAAATTGTAGATGATATTCTTGGTTTCAGAGAACTGACCAAATTAAAATCAACTTATGTTGACGCACTACCTGAAATGATTAATCCCAGAACAGGCAGGGTTCATACATCCTATGCGCAAGCAGTTGCTGTTACAGGAAGACTAAGTAGCAACAATCCCAACTTACAGAATATACCTATCAGAACAGCCAGGGGAAGAGAAATTAGAAAAGCATTTATTCCACGGGAGAAGGGACGAATTTTAATGAGTGCTGATTATTCACAGATAGAGTTGAGGATAGTTGCTGCCATCAGCGGTGATCCCAATATGTGTGAAGCATTCAAACAAAGAAAAGATATTCATACTGCAACAGCAGCCAAAGTATATGGAGTATCGGAATCTGAAGTAACCAAGGAAATGAGATACAAGGCAAAAAGCGTCAACTTTGGTATCATCTATGGTCAAGGAGCATTTGGATTGGCCGAAAATTTAGGCGTCAGCAGAAAAGAAGCACAGGAAATTATTAGTAACTACAAGAAAGAGTTTCCTTTTATTCAGAAATACATGGATGATCAGATCAATTTTGCCAAAGAAAATGATTTTGTTCAGACCCTCATGGGAAGAAAACGCTGGTTAAGAGATATTCATAGTGCCAATTTTACCGTAAGGGGGTTTGCTGAAAGAAATGCCATCAATTCCCCCATTCAGGGAACTGCCGCAGACATGATTAAAATGGCCATGATTAAAATACATCAAGAGATGAAAAAGGGAAACTGGGAATCTAAAATGATTTTACAGGTGCATGATGAATTGGTTTTTGATGCTGTAATAGAAGAAGCAGATCAACTTCAAAAATTAATTATTGATTGCATGGTATCAGCACTTCCCCTACCCAACGATGTACCTGTTGAAGCAGAAGTAGGAAGAGGTAATAACTGGTTAGAAGCACATTAATATATGAACTGGGAATTTTACTTTGCAGCATTTCAGAAAATCAGCAGCAGATATTTTATCGTTGCACTGAGTGGTTTTTTAATCTTCTATGTGATTTTCAGAAGAATGTTTTTTTACAGGAAAATTCAGCAAAAGTTTCCGGCAAACAGTGACTTTAAAAGGGAATTGGGGTATTCTTTGCTTACTATGCTCATCTTTAGTTCTATTATAGTATTTCTAAACAGTCCCGCTATTGTAATGTATACTACCAGGTATCAATCAATAAGTGAATACGGATGGTTTTATTATTTCAGTGTTTTTCCTATACTATTTATTATGCATGATTTGTATTTCTATATCATGCACCGCATAATGCATCACCCATCTCTTTTTAAATATATTCATCTGGTCCATCATAAATCAACCAATCCCTCTCCCTGGGCTGCATATGCATTTCATCCCCTGGAAGCCATCATTGAGCAAGGAATTGTTGTAATTTTTTATTTTACCCTACCCATTCATATAAGTCATTTAGCCATTTTCTTTCTTTTCTCCATTGTTTACAATGTATATGGTCATCTGGGATATGAATTGTATCCAAAAGGTTTTAATAAAACATGGATTGGAAGATGGATTAATACTTCGGTAAACCACAATCAGCATCATCAGTATTTTAAAGGAAATTACGGACTGTACACTTTAATATGGGACCGCATTTTTGGAACCATCAGAAAAGATTATGATGCACAATTTGAAACAATTTCAAAAAGACAGCCGGATAGTTAAAATCTAATTACTTCTTCTTATACAAGGGTACGGTGCTGCAGGGCTCACCATACATAATGCTTTTGGCGAAAGGTCTTAATAATGCGGTAATTTTTACATAAGCAGAAGCTGGTACAGGATCTTCACCACATCCTTTAACTACAACACGTTGATCCGTATAATCAGACGGGTTAATACCATTGAGTGCATCCAGCAGTAAGTGTTCGCGTAGAGAAACTTCATTGCCAAAATGTATAGACTTAGCAACCGGAGTTAAATAAACAGCCACGAGCATATTCGCCCACATAGGAATAATGGCATCCGCACTGCAGGTGATGGCAACATGCACATCTTTATATTCGTTCCAATCGGTATTTAATAAAGCAGCCCTGAAATCTTTCTCTTTTAAGATTAGACCCATGAATAGATACTCTTTTAAATCAAAAACCTTAATCGGGTCCTTTGAAAAATAAGACTCCAGATCAAGGCTGATAATGCCACTCTGTTCTACTTTGTTAACAATTGGTTCCATAACAGCATAAAATTAGAAAGTTTCACTGTATCCTGTTTACGAGAGGCGCAAAAAAAACCCACTCGATGGAGTGGGTTTCTATTTGTCAGTTTAACGATTAATAAAAATCAAAACGATTATCCTTAACAGTTGCAGCTTTTCTAAGTGCTTCCACACTTCTGTAAGCAGCCATTTTTCTATTTTGTATTAAGGTTTGTTTTACAGATTCAGGTAAGGCATCGGCAGCTTTTGCACCGATATTCTCAACCTTAACCGCATACACACCGGAATTACCGGCAATTAAAGAAGAAGCTTTTCCAACATTTGCTTTGTTGAAAGCAGCACCTACCATTTTAGGTTCGTTGCCTACACCATTTACAAAACCAGCGTTGAACGCTATACTATCTGCTCTAAGAATAGAAGTACCGGAAGATTTTGCTAATTCCTCAAGTGTGCTACCTTTTAACTTAGTATCAATGATAATTTTGGCTTTCTTTTCATTTCTGATAATTCCTTCAACCAATGGTCTTGCTTCGGTTGCACTCATTAAACCAGCTTTATTAATTCCGCTGATCATGGCTACAATAATCTGATCACCTACTTCTGTAGGATCAGATACTGCTCCTTCTTTATTCTCATAAATCCATCTAACCAAAGAACGGGTATTAGACATTGTGCCAACTGTGAAATCATTTTTCTTAATATCACTTGCAGGCAAAATGGGCTTGGCCAGTTTGGCAGCATTTTCATTGAAAGCTTTTGCAGATTTTGCAGAAGCTGCAAATGTTGCTGCTGCTGTATTGGCTTCATTCACTGTTTCATTACTGCTGATAATTGGTTTAGCCAGGTAAGCAATTTTATAGGCAGCAGCACGATTCTTTTGACCCAAAACTTCAATGTAATGATAGCCGTAGTCGGTTTTTACAACACCTTTTGATCCTACAGGATTATCAAAGGCAAAATCATTAAAAGGAATAACCATCTGACCTTGAGGGAAATAATCATAAACTCCGCCCTTATCCTTGCTACCACCATCATCAGAATACTTTGCAACAAGACCATTAAAATCGGCTCCTCCTTTAATGGCAGTTTGAATACTATCCACTAATTTTTTTGCAGTTGAATCATCACGAACCATTTGTCCTGACTGAGGATCATTGGTTCCAATTAAAATATGTCTTACAGAAACACTATCGGGCCACTGCTTAATACCAACCATTTTTGCAATAACAAAATTGTTACCATCAATATATGGACCAAATACACCACCTACCGGTAAACGGGTAATGGAATCTTTGTTCGCTACCATAATTCTGCTTCCACCAAAATAGCTATTATAATAAGGTAACTCTGTACCCACCTTTCCTAAAAATGCAGCAGCATCAGTAGTTGAAGCAAATTCATTTTTCAATGCAGTAATTTGAGACAATGTTGCCGCCGAATCAGCAGAAGTAGGAGCAGCACTAAAGTTTACATAAACAATAGATCTGGTTTCTTCTTCCTTTTTGAACTCATTACTGTGTTTTTTTACATAATTATTGATATCTGCATCAGAAACTTTTACCGTTGAATCTGGTATTGCTACATATGGATATAAAACATAAGAAGCATTGGCTACCGCATTATTATCAGCCTGTTGTTTTTCAACCAACCATTTTGGTACATACACAGACTGCAATAATAAATTCTGGTATTTATTTCTCAGACTATTCTGAATGGTTGGTTCAATGTAACCAGCAGTAATCATTCTAACTTGTTCTGCATTTTTACTCTTTTTTATTTGAGCAAATGCTTTTTTTGCATCATCCACTTTAAAAACTCCGGTAGCAGGATCTGTAAATTCCTGACGCAAAGGTGAATTTTCACCAAATAAAATGTCATTTAATTCTTTAGCAGATACAGATAAACCTAATTTTTCAAATTCCTGGTTTAATACAATATTATCTACCTCCATATTAAAAACATTCCCGATTAACTGTTCACGGGTAGCTCCCTGACCGGCATACATGGCTTCCTGATTTTTCAGGCGCTCTTCAAAAGTACCTCTATCAATAGTAGTACCATTTACTTTTGCAATAACTGAACTGTTTGAAAAGGCAGAACCACCACGTCCTGCTCCATCTTGAAGAATAAAAGCAATTAAAGCAACAGCAATAATTACAAAAATGATCCAAGTGCCTCGATCACGAATTGTTTGAATTACAGACATAATAAATAATTAATATATAATTTATCCCGATTGTACACGGGGAGGCAAAAATAAGGGAAAATCAAGTAGAATAAGATGTGGAAAAATATGCACATTATTCTGTTAGTAAACCTAAAAAGCAGTGGAAAAATCGGTTTTTCAAGAAAAATACTGTGAAAAGAAATAGAACAAATAGGTAAAAATCCGGAAGCTCGGGGGTGTATTGAACAAAACTACCCGTATTTATACCTGTTAATTAACAGTGCATCAAAAGTGAATAACCCAAAAACAGGTTGGTGAATTCAGTTATACCATGATGTTAATAAACAATAAAAACTAACTCTAATCCTAATTAAATATGCTGAATAAAAATGTGAATTGCTGTGTATAAACGAACTAAGCTTAGCTTTGCACTATGTGTGTAACTAAGTTATCCCGATATACACATGACTAATAGTAGTAGTTGATTTTATATAAATAATTATTAAATATTATTACTTTGAATATTCACATTGCAAAAGAGAAATTAGCAGAAAACGGATTTTTAGATTTGGAAATTGATCCTGAATTGGATCTCTTTGCAGAGATAGAAAAATTAAAAAAGAAAAAAATGCCGTTTTACTCGCCCACTATTACCAGGATACCGATATACAGGATGTGGCAGATTATATTGGCGATAGTCTGGGTTTGGCCCAGCAGGCAAAACAAACTACTGCTGATGTGATTGTTTTTGCCGGAGTTCATTTCATGGCAGAGACCGCAAAGATTTTAAATCCTACCAAAAAGGTACTTTTACCTGATTTAAAAGCTGGTTGTTCTTTAGCAGATAGCGCTCCCGCAACTATTTTCAAGGCTTTCAAAGAAAAATATCCCGATCATCTGGTTGTTTCCTATATCAATTGTACGGCAGAAATAAAAGCCTTGAGTGATATTATTTGTACCAGTGGAAATGCCGAGAAAATAATTGAAAGTATTCCTGCAGATCAACCAATCATATTTGCACCTGATAAAAATTTAGGTGCATACCTGAATAAGAAGACAGGCCGCAATATGGTGCTATGGAATGGCGCATGTGTTGTACATGAAATTTTTAGTCTGGAGAAAATTGTAAAATTAAAAATAAGACACCCCGAAGCAAAACTGATTGCTCATCCTGAATGTGAAGAAGCTATTTTAAATATAGCTGATTATATAGGTAGTACCACTCAATTATTAAAGTATACACAAAGCGATTCTAATAACGCATATATTGTAGCTACAGAAACAGGTATCCTGCACCAAATGCAAATAAATAATCCTGCTAAAACATTTATTCCTGCTCCACCTAATAATAACTGCGCCTGTAATGATTGTCCATACATGAAATTAAATACCCTGGAAAAAATTTATCTGTGTATGAAATATGAATTACCTGAAATTCATATGGATGAATCATTGAGACTACAGGCATTAAAACCTATGGAACGCATGATGGATATCAGCAGAGCTGCCGGACTAATTGGTGGTTAAGCTGTATTTAACATATTATTCTATTTTTAAATTAAAAGAAAACAAATAATTCATATCAAAGCAGCAAATGCCAGATATGAAAAGAGCCTACTCATGGATATTGACCCTATTATTGTTTTCAGTATCCTGTTATAAGTCAGAAGAAACAATGGCCTTGATATCAATACCAATGCGGATAATGGTGCAGGATTGGGTGCATTTAAAACTCATACGCTTAGAAATATAGCATTAACAGCAGCTGAAAAAACAGCATTGGTGGCTTTTATGCGCACTTTAACCTATGCCAGCATTGCTACAAATACAAAATGGTCTAATCCATTTAAGTAAAATTTTTAATATCAATCGGCTGTTTACCCAATCAAAGAAATATTCCATTGATTGCAGTACAAATTTTTTAGCTTTAGCCAAAGCCATAAAATGAAGTACCTGATTTTTGCACTCTGTTGTTTTGCTTCTGTTGCAAAAGCACAAAATAATACCGACAGCAAACGGTATAAAAAAGTACATCAGCGCGCAATAATGGCCGATTCTCACAATGATTTATTAACCGCTTCTATTGAAAAGAATTTACGGATAGATCAGGACCTGCGCGGTAAAACCCATTCCGACTTACAAAGATTTAAAGAAGCGGGTGTGGACGTTCAGATTTTTAGTGTATGGTGTGATGGCGATAAAAAACAACCCTATGCCTGGGCCAACAGAGAAATAGATACTTTATATGCAGTTGCTGCCCGCAATCCCGAAAAAATTCAAATTGTTCAGGACTTCGCTGACATTAAAAAAGCAGTAAAGAAAAATAAACTGGCTGCTTTATTTGGTGTAGAGGGCGGACATATGATTGAAGGGGATTTAAATAAACTGGAAGCTTTATACAATAGAGGTGTCCGTTATATGACCTTAACCTGGAACAATTCTACAGAATGGGCTAGCTCTGCAATGGATGAATCTTCATTAGCAAATCTGAACAAAGACAATGCAAATGCCCTAGGGCAGAAGCGTGAAAAAGGTCTCAATGCTTTTGGCAAGGAAGTAATTAAAAAAATGAACGATCTGGGTATGATGGTTGACCTGAGTCATGTAGGAGAAAAAACATTCTGGGATGCCATTCAAACAACCACCAAGCCGGTACTGGTTTCGCATAGCAATGCCTATACACTGTGCCCCGTCTTTAGAAATTTAAAAGATGATCAGATTGATGCGGTTGGAAAAAACGGTGGTGTTATTCAATTGAATTTTTATTCTGCCTTTATCGACAGTTCCTTTAAAAAAAGAGAGAAAGCATTTCTTCTGAACAAACAAGCAAAAATTGATTCCCTTGTTGCAACAGGCATGCAGAAAGAATATGCACAGTCGATGATTGTAGACATGTATAAGGAAGAATCCATTGCCATACAACCTCCAATGGAAATGTTATTGGCACACTTGGACTATATAGTTAACAGAATAGGAGTGGACCATGTAGGCATGGGATCTGATTTTGACGGCATCAGTGCCAGCCCTAAAGAGTTGACCGATGTAACCAACTATCCTTTAATTACAAAAGCCTTACTGCAAAGAGGCTATTCAAAAAAAGACGTTTACAAAATAATGGGCGGAAACTTATTGAGAGTAATGAAAGCCCAGCACAATTAATAATTATCCAAACAACTGTTTTATGAGGAAAATTTTTCTGAGTGTCAGTTTGCTTTTTGCGGGAACAATGTTGATGGCACAGGCAACACAAAAACCCCCGCTTCACGGAAAAAACTGGATGGCCATAACTGGAAAACCACTGGCGGCAACTGCAGGATCCATTGTATTTCAACAAGGGGGTAATGCGGTAGACGCAGCCTGTGCTATGTTGGCGGCAACCTGTACGATGTGGGACGTATTGAGCTGGGGAGGTGAAACACAGGCCATCATCTACAATCCAAAAACAGGAAAAGTAATTGGCATTAATGCTTTGGGTGTGGCGCCCACCGGAGCAACCCCGGAATTTTTTAAGTCAAAGGGATATCAGTTCCCTCCTGAATATGGTCCGCTGGCAGCAGTAACGCCCGGTACTGTAGGAGGACTCATTCATATGTTGTCTGAATATGGCACGATGAGTTTGAAACAGGTATTGGCTCCTGCCATGCAACTGGCTGCCGGATATCCGATTGATGCGCAGACCGCCAATAGCATCGAAAGAGGAAAAGACCGCATTAAACAATGGCCGTATAGCAAAAAAGTATTGTTGCCTCATCTGGGCGAAAAAAGAGAAGCCCCGGAAGCTGGTGAAATTTTTGTGCAGCAGGATCTGTTGAATACCCTCACAAAACTAGTTGAAGCAGAACAAACGGCATTGAAAAATAAAAAAACCAGAAAGCAGGCTTTGCAAGCGGCATATGATCGTTTTTATAAAGGAGATATTGCTGATGAGTTTGTAAGAGGTGCTCAGGAACAAGGCGGATTAATTACTAAACAAGACTTGGCGAATTGGAAAGTGAAAGAAGAAACACCTGCAATGGTCAATTACAAAGGCATTGATGTGTACAAATTAACCCAGTGGACACAGGGTCCCTCTATGTTGCAGGCCCTGAATATTCTGGAAAATTTCGACCTGAAAAAAATGGGTTACAATTCTCCTCAATACATAAACACTGTTTATCAGTCGATGAGTCTGGCTTTTGCAGACCGTGATTTTTATTACGGCGACCCTACTTTTGCCCCTACCCCTCAGCCCATGAGCGGCTTATTAAGTAAAGACTATGCAAAACAAAGGGCAGCTTTAATCAACCCGGAAAAAAACAATGCCCTGGTTGCCCCGGGTGACCCCTATCCTTTTGAAGGAAGAACCAATCCCTATAAGGAACAAATAAAACAATGGAATTTTACCATTGACAGCACCGGCAAAAGAAATTTTGTACCTGCACATGATAGTTCCGTTACAGCCAAAGCTGAAGTGGAGGAATATATGGATCGCTTATGGAGAGGTACTACTTCGGTGGAAGCGGCAGACAAAGATGGTTGGGTAGTTTCTATTACCCCTAGCGGGGGATGGTTACCGGCTACCATTGCGGGAAATACCGGTATTGGTATGAGCCAGCGTATGCAGAGTTTTGTGCTCGACGAAACCATTAATCCTTTTAATGTGGTTGCTCCCGGAAAAAGACCCCGTGTAACCTTAACTCCTTCTATGGCATTAAAAGACGGTAAACCCTATTTGTCTTTTGCCGTACAGGGAGGTGATACCCAGGATCAGAATCTCCTGCAGTTTTTCCTGAATATGGTTGAATTCAACATGACCGTACAACAGGCATCGGAAGCAGAAAATATCAATACCAATCAACTCTGGTTATCTCTGGGGGGTACTAAAATTAAAGACCGAATGCCCAGAGCCGGAGACCTGCTGCTTTCTGCCAGAACTCCCGAACCAACCAGGGAAGCATTGAAAAAAATGGGCTACAAGCTGAGTTTTGGACAAAGAACCAGTGGCCCCATCAATGCTATTTTCATTGACCGCAAGCACAAAAGTTTATGGGGTGGATCCTCTAATAATGGGGAAGATTATGGAATTGGCTGGTAGGGGTTAAAAAATTCAAAAGACCTGAATAAATACGCTGCCCAAATACAGGGTGGCGTATTATATTTGGTACCTGAACGGGAAAACTAAACCGATTAGCAAAAAAATACTAAAAAAATTAGTTTAAATCAATAGGATTGAGTAGTTTTACTTTCTCATCCATTAAAGACACGATAAAACAAATATTATGAGCAATGCAGAAAAATTAAAAGCCCTCAAGCTTACCATCGACAAGATTGACAAAGATTTTGGAAAAGGTAGCGTAATGATGATGAATGAAAAAAGCGCTGCTCCTATGGAAGTAGTTTCAACAGGATCGCTGGGACTGGATGCTGCATTGGGTGTGGGCGGATTACCAAAAGGTAGAATTGTAGAAATATACGGACCGGAATCTTCTGGTAAAACCACGGTTGCCATTCATGTGATTGCCGAAGCTCAAAAGAAAGGAGGCATGTGTGCCATCATTGATGCGGAACATGCATTTGATAGTGCTTATGCACAAAAATTAGGAGTTGATGTAGACAATCTCTTGATTTCACAACCCGATTATGGGGAACAGGCCCTTGAAATTGCCGACCGTTTAATTCTTTCCGGTGCATTGGATGTGGTAGTGATTGACTCTGTTGCTGCATTGGTTCCTAAAGGAGAACTGGAAGGCGAAATGGGAGACAGCAAAATGGGATTGCAGGCAAGACTGATGAGTCAGGCTTTAAGAAAATTAACAGCCACCATTAATAAGACCAATACCATTTGTATTTTCATTAACCAGCTTCGTGAAAAAATTGGTGTAATGTTCGGTAATCCCGAAACAACAACTGGTGGTAACGCTTTGAAATTCTATGCTTCCGTTCGTTTGGACATTAGAAGAATGACTCAGATTAAAGATGGGGATGCGGCTGTTGGTAACCGCGTTAAGGTAAAAGTAGTAAAGAATAAAGTTGCTCCTCCTTTTCGCGCAGCAGAATTTGATCTGGTATTCGGAGAAGGAATCAGCAAAGTGGGTGAAATCATTGATATGGGTGTTGAAATGGGCATCGTACAGAAAAGCGGTTCCTGGTTTAGTTACGAAAGCAACAAGCTAGGTCAGGGAAGAGAAGCCGTGAAAGCTTTATTGCTCGATAATCCGGAATTATCCAATGAAATTGAAGCAAAAATTAGAGCCAAATTAATTACAGTTACAGAAGCACCTGCTCAGGCTGCTGAAGAATAATGACGTTTTTTGATGGGTTAGTAAATGGCCCTGGCTAGCAATAGCCGGGGCTTTTGTATTAAATAATGTTTATTGAATAATAATTCACCCTATTTGCTCGTTTAACAAACACTTAGTGGCCATTTTTGGCACTGTTTAACTATTCGTGCATATGAACGCAAAGGTACCCGGACAATTGATCCTTCGCGGCCGCATCATGCAATCCCTATTCTTACTGGGTTTGCTATTCGGCGGGTTTGCCTATGCACAAAAGGGAATCGGTTTTGATATCCGCCCATTTAAAAAAGAAGCCATTTTCAGAGACGATGATAAAATTGGCTACAATCTTCGATTTAGAAACAATACCAAAGAAAAAATCAGGGGCACCATCAAAGCCAAAGTAATGAATTATAAGGGCGAAGAAGTGTTCAATCAGGAAATGGGTTTTACCATGGATGCCCGAAAGGGATATATGAAAGACCTGTATCTCGAAAACGATCGAACCAAACCGGGCTTCTATCAGCTCCAGTTAATGGTTTCAGCCAATAACTATGTAGACACTTTATTATTTGGTTATGGTGTGGATCCTGAAAAAATATATGCCAACGTAAACCGGCCTGCAGATTTTGATCAGTTCTGGGACGATGCCAGAAGAGAGCTGGTGAATATTGATCCGAAGTTTAGGGTTACCCGAAGAGGAGATCAGAGCACTCGTGACGTTGATGTATTTCTGGTTGAATTTCAATCGCTGGAATTCCAAACCATACGAGGGTGGTTGTCTGTACCCAAGCGAAAAGGAAAATTTTCTGTGATTTACGAGCTGCCCGGATATCTGCAGGATTTACGTCCTGATTCACTTAGAACCGATATGGCCGTATTCAGATTAAATGTTCGTGGACACGGAAATAGTAAGGACAATACAAACGCCGATTACAATACATTTAATATCATAAATCTAAACGACCGCAATAAATATATCTATCGCGCAGTTTATATGGATGCACTTCGAGGCTTAGATTTTATATACCGTCACGAGTACCTAAAATTTGACCTTAAAAAAGTGATAGTAAAAGGAGAAGGACAAGGCGCAGTGTTGGCAACGGTTGTAGCCTCTTTAGACAACCGTCCTCAGGGATGTATCATTGAAAGGCCTGTGTACACAGATATGAGAACCCTGTTCTTTATGGCTGGTTCGCAAAAAGTGACGCCCTGGCCAGTAGCCAACTTTCAGACCTATTTAAAAAATCCAAGAAACCGGTTAAACCAGGAAGGGCTGTTTCGTATATGGGATTTTTTTGACCCCGTCAATTTTGCTCCCAATATCAGATGCAGGGTACTCTTTGGCCACAATCAAAAGAATACGCTTTGTCCGCCCCAGGCGGCCATTGCCTTATATAACCAGATCCGGATTGATAACAGAAATATATACATGAGTTTGGACGAAAACGGAATGGATGAAGTGTATTATCGTTATGAAAGTTTCTGGATGAAGAAAATTCTCTGAGTTTCAAAAATGTAATGATGAAAAAAATTGTAGCACTTATTGTAGTTGTTTTGTTGGTTAATGCAGCAAAAGCAGGTTTCCCTATTGGAAGGGGTAAATACCTGATAGTTCCCTCCTACAACTTATATATGGCAAAAGGATATTGGGATGCAAACGGAAATTATTTTGCTTATTCCAATAATGGAAGATTCGCATCGCATTATTTTGGTTTGTACGGCGGTATTGGCATTGGTGAAAAACTCGATTTTGTCGGGAACATCTCTTACGTGATGCAGCGAAAACTTGAAACCGGATCAAGTCAAACCAATTCGAGCCTCGGCGATGCCAGTTTTGGCCTATCCTATTTGCTGAACACATTTGATTACTCCAAATTTTTAACGGTTACCGGCTCTTTGATTGTTCCGTTGTATACCAATGATGTAAATAAAACCCCTTTTACTGGTTTTCAGCAAGTGGGTGGTGAAATAAAATTCACTTATTCAGGTTCTAATGGAGAACGCTATTCCAATACGTATTTTGATATTAATTTAGGGGTAAGACAATATTTTAGCCCGGAGGGCCCAACACAGGTATTCGGAGATGCTTTACTGGGTATTCCGCTTGACGAAGACAATAAGCTGACCTTCCAGCTGGCCGGTACCAAATCTACCAGTACACAAACCCTGTTCAATCCGAACAATTTGTTCTTAAACCGACAGTTTAATTATTTTAGATTAACCGCAGGATATGGTAGAAGAATCAGCCAAAATCATCAAATTTTCTTCACATTGTTTACAGATGTAAGCGGAAGGAATACGGGTAAGGGTGGCGGAGGTGCTATATCATTGGTGGCAGAACTATAAAAAATCTATAATTAATGACGGCAAAAACATATATCCCATCCTTAACAGGGGTTAGAGGCCTTGCTTCTATTTTGATATTTTTTCATCATTTTAATCAGCAGGATTTTCCACCGTTATTGTTCAGGGTCTTGAATGAATTTCATTTCCCCCTCTCCATGTTCTTTGTTTTGAGTGGATTTTTAATTTGTTTGCGCTATTATGATACCGTAGAATTATCCGGTAGCTGGATGCGGAAATATTTAAAAAACAGAATTGCAAGGGTATATCCCATCTATCTGATTTTAACAATTGCCGTTTTTTTATATGCCTGGATAGCCAATGATAACAGTATTTACAACGGAAAGAACAGTCCGGCCACTTTGTTTATCATGAACATAACTTTTCTGCGTGGATTTTTTGATGACATGAAATTTACGGGGATTGCACAAGGTTGGTCATTAACCGTAGAAGAGTGTTTTTATTTTTCCGCACCTATTTTCTTTTTGCTAATTAAAAGAAGCAGAATTTATTTTCTGGTGGCTCCATTAGTAGTTACCGGTCTCGGAGTTTTGTTGGTGCTGATTTTTAGAAATGTAGATTTTTATGGATTCTTTGGTTCATTTAAGTTTTTATTTATCTCTACTTTTTTAGGAAGAACAGTTGAGTTCTTTTCGGGTATGGTACTTGCCATGATTATTAGAAAGGCAGACGACACGGTAAGTAATTTTTCCTTGTTCACCTGGCTGGGTATTATCGGAATTGGCTGCACCAACTTAATAATGATTAATCAGCCAATCAGCGCTGAAGTGCCTTTTGCGCTATACCAACCAATTGGTATTTTTACCAATAATGTAATACTACCTGTTTTCATTTGTATGTTCTTTTATGGATTAATTAAAGAGAATTCAATCCCTAAAAAAATATTGGGTAGCAAAATTGGTGAATTGGTTGGCAAAAGTTCTTATATCCTTTATTTAATCCATTTGGGCTTTATCTCGAATCTTACATCCAACTGGTTACACAATACTGCTGATTCTTTTTATGCCTGGTTAGATAAAAATGAATACTGGTGGTTGTCTGAACACCTTAATTATACCGCACTGGTCTTGTTTTCTCACCTCTTTATCCTTACAATTATTTCGATTATTTTATATAAGTTTATAGAAGAGCCTATTAATTTATACATCAGAAAGTCGAATTTCTTAGAAAAGAAAACCGCAAGATGATATTTAAGTTCCAATACCGAATCTCAGCACTACCATTGATTTTCTTGATATCGGGAATCATTTGTTTTGCAGATAATGGCTTTGCCCAGAAAAGCAAAATCAAAGACCCGGTTATTGTAAATATTTTACCCTACAATAAAAAAGCAAGGTTCAACCGTAAGTTTCCGGTTAAGTATAAAATTCAATTCATTAACAATCTCAAAGATGCACAGGAAGGAACTTTGATTTATACGGTTTATGATAATGCCAATCAGGAAATATTGCAAAACAGTCTGGATGTAAAAGTCAATGCTAAAAAAACGCTTACAGCCAATTTTGATGTACCCATTGAAAAAGAAGGAAACTATACCATTAAAATGGCCATTGAACTAACCAATTTCAATAGCAATTATGATGGCAGCTTTGCTTATATAGGCCCTCCCAGAAAATCTAAAGACAGAAAACCGTCTACCCAACAGGAACCCATTGTTAATACACCCCCTGTTAACTGGTCTGCAGATAATTTATCTGGCGATCCCGGCAGACAAAGCCTGGGTGCAGATCAGGTTGGAGAAGCGCCGCCGCCAGAGGAGGAAGCCTATGAAGAGGGCGAAATGATCATTAAGCTAAAGCCCTACAAAAAAGATGGTGTTTTCTATTCCGGAGAAAAAATTAAGTATTCTGTTTCCATCGCCAATAAGTATAAAGTAAAACAGGAAGGAACATTCACTGCCATCGTTGAAACAGAAATGGGTCAGGTGGTTAGTAAAACACAGGTAAAACTAAAAATTGCACCCAAGGGTCAGCGAAGCTTTCAGATAGAAATACCGAAACCTGAAAAGGAGGGCATCTATAATTTAAGAGCAGCCACCAATACATCAACTTACGACGACACGGCGCAGTATGCTTTTGGCTATGAAATAGGAAGAATTAACAGACCGTATTATTTGCCACCGGATTTTGATGAGTTCTGGCAAACAGCCATGAGCGATTTGGCAAAAGTAGATCCTCAATACAAAATAACCCGTAGCGAAGAGCATAGCACCAAATACCATGATGTTTATCGTGTAGATATGGTAGGGCTGGATGAGTTTCCTTTTTATGGATTCTTATCTATTCCTAAATTAAAAGGAAAATACCCGGTTATCATTGGATACGGCGGATATAAAAAAGAAGTGTTTCCCTTATTGTTTGATGAGTTTATTTCATTTGCTGTTAACGTAAGAGGCATTGATAAAAAATATCAGAAGGAATTTAATCCCGACGATAAAGAGCAGATAATGATAAACGCAGAAGATAAGAATGCGTATGTATATAAGGGCATTTACATGGATTGTATCAGGGCCGTTGACTTTGTGTATTCGCATGAACATATGGGCATGGATTTAAGCCGGGTTTTAGCATTTGGTGGTAGTCAGGGGGCAACCATGGGTCTGGTAACTGCTGCATTGGTGCCAGACAAGATTAACGCCGTAATTGCCAGCAACCCGGTTTTTGCTGATTGGAAAAACAGTTTTGCTGTTGGAAAAAGTAAACGAGTATTGACCTTCCCTTCTGATGCAATTGTGAGATACCTGAAAGACAATCCGGATTTTACCGAAGAACAAATGCTCGAGACCTTTAATTATTTCGACCTGCAGAATTTTATGCCCAAAGTGCAATGTCCTGTTTTGTATGCTGTTGGTTTGCAGGATGATTTTATTTCTCCAAGCAGTGCCATTGCGGCGTATAATAAATTAAGAATGGATGCAAGAGCCGCCAGTGAATTATACATATTCCCGGATCTGGGTCACGAAATTCCGGTGTATCATAACTCATTTATCGGAATCTGGTTTGCCGAACAAGCAGTAAAAAGACGGAAAAGATAAATACATGCAATTGTCTAAATCATATATCATTTTTCTTTTTACGGTAATGGCGCTTTCCGTTGGTGAGGCCAGGGCCGACTATCCTATAGGTAAGCGTAGAACAGCCATCACTGGTACCTTTAATTATTTTTATTCAGACAAGTTTTTTGATGCAAACGGAAAGTTGACGAACAATTTTCCCGGAGATTATTTTCAGTCTACTTTTTATAGTTTAAATGTAATGCATGGCCTTGGCAGAAGAATTGATTTAACGGCTACTTTACCTTTTGCAAAACAAACCCTGGTTAATGGTAATAATTCTGAAACCAGATCTGGTATAACAGATATTAATCTTGGCTTGTCTTTTCATTTTCCATCTGTGGATTATAAACGCTATTTCACTTTAAAAGCGGCAGTGGGTGTACCCGCTTATCAGAATAATCAAACCCCCTATCTGGGATTTGCCTCTAAAGCAGTGATGATGGGTGCTAACTACTCTTTTACACCCTATAAAAACGGATATGCCATTCTTGAATTTATGTATACCCGCTTTTTAGATTCACAGGATGGCCCTAACCAGTACAGAGGATCCTTAACAATCGGGAAAATGTACAATAAACACACATCAGTAACTGCATCCATTGCGCATCTTGTATCTCAAAGTGTGAATACTGCATTTAACCCCAATCTGCAATTAAATAAAAACTTCAACGCTGCCACTATGAATGTAAGTGTTGGAAGAAAAATAAACCGATCCATTACACCAACTATTCAGGCATATTACACATTGTTGGGCCGTAATGCAGGATTGGGTTTGGGTGTTAATTTCTTTGTTACCGTAAGATTACCGTAGAAAATTTTATTCTTTGTTATACAGGATTATTAAGCCCTTTATACGAATTGCCCTCTATTTTTTCTTCAGAAAAATCCATGTAAGCTATTCAACTGTATATGCTATAAAAGGTCCGGTATTAATTACTGCCAATCACCCCAATTCTTTTTTAGATGCCATTTTAATTGGGGCATATTTTAAAAAGCCTATTCATTTTCTGGCAAGAGGAGATGCTTTTAAAAAACCCGTACACCGGTTTTTATTAAGCCTGCTCAATATGATTCCCATTTACAGATTAAGTGAGGGAAAGGAAAACCTTTACCTGAATGAATATGCATTTAAAGCTTCTCAGAAAGTGTTGCAAAACGAGGGTATTGTACTCATATTTATAGAAGGAATTTGTTTGTTAACCAATCAGCTACAGCCGTTTAAAAAAGGAGCAGCCAGAATTGCGCTTGATTACAAAGGAAAAAAACCGTTACAGATTCTCCCGCTGGGCATTGCCTATAATCGATTTAATACCTGGGGGTCAACTGTACAAATTATTCCAGGAGAACCATTACCGGTAGAAAGCTTATTCCCATTTAATGACAGGGCAAAAAATATGCGCCATTTTAATGATTGTATACAACAGGCGATGAATCCCTTAATAAAATTGCCCCAAAATGAAAAGCCAACTCAAGACAATATTGTGAAATTTTTTGGACAGATTGGTTACGTATTACATCGCGGGATTTTCCATTGGCTGAATGCCCGAATAGTAAGGAAAACCCGCAACACGGTATTCCATGATTCTGTTTTATTTGCTTCTTTATTTCTTTTTTACCCACTGCTAATGGTGATTATTGGTATATGGGTTATTTACTTTTTTGGGTGGCTGAGCTTTCTGCCATTATTGATGTTATTGATTATGGCCAGGTGCATTGTTTTGGTGAAAAATCCAAACGAATAATGGTTCAGCTCAATAATATTGCTAATTTGTAGGAACCATGAGAAACAAATTACTTCTGCTAAGTCTGCTATTCGTTATAAAGACAAGCGCACAGGATACCATTTCAAAAAAAGACATTGCATCTGCAGCAAAACTTTTTCATTTGCAATTCAACGAAAAAGAAATTGATACCATGTATGTGGGTATCAAAGACAATGTAAAAGTCTATGCTGATATGCACAAAGCCAGTATTCTCAACAGCGTTCCCATGAGTCTCTGGCAAAATCCCATTGTGCCCGGACTGGAACTGCCCACCAAACAAAAACCAATAAAATGGAAGTTAAATAAAGGAGTAGCACTTCCGCAACAGCTGTCAGAACTGGCGTTTTATAGTGTATCCGATTTGGCCGCACTTCTTAAATCAAAAAAAATTAGCTCCGTAGAACTAACACGTTTCTTTATCAATCGCATTCGCCAATACGGAGACAGCTTACAATGTGTTATATCCATTACCGAAGAACTTGCCATGGCGCAGGCAAAAAAAGCAGATGATGAAATTGCTGCCGGAAAATACAGGGGCTTATTGCATGGCATACCTTATGGCTTAAAAGACTTGTTTTCGGTGAAGGGAACAAAAACCACCTGGGGCGCAGCACCCTATAAAGATCAGGTTATAGACGAAGATGCTTATGTGTATAAACGGCTTTCAGAAGCGGGTGCTGTATTGGTTGCCAAGTTTACGCTTGGCTCACTGGCCATGGGAGATTATTGGTTTGGTGGTAGAACCAGAAACCCCTGGAATTTAAAAACAGGTTCTTCCGGTTCCTCTGCAGGTTCTGCTTCTGCAACGGTAGCCGGATTGGTTCCCTTTGCCATTGGAACAGAAACCTGGGGTTCAATTATTTCTCCTTCTTCAACCTGTGGCGCAACAGGTCTAAGACCAACTTTTGGAAGAATCAGCAGAACGGGTGCAATGGCATTAAGCTGGAGCCTAGATAAAATTGGCCCTATCTGCAGATCCGCAGAAGACGCTGCCATTGTATTTAGTTATATACAAGGCACAGATGGTTTAGACAGATCAGCGATAGATGTCCCCTTCAACTATCAGCCAGATGGAGAGATTAAAAAACTCAGGATTGGATATGCAAAAAACTATTTTGACTTAATCAGAGATACTTCCAGAGCCGAATGGAAGGTATTGAACACTTTTAAAGAGCAGGGTATTGATTTGATTCCAGTTGAGTTTCCGGATACAGCAGTATATAAAGCAAATATTATGGATGTTATCATCAGCGCAGAGTCTGCAGCAGCTTTTGATGAATTAACCCGTTACAATATTGATGATGAATTAACCAGACAGGGTCCTTTTGACTGGCCTAATAGTTTCAGGGTCTCCAGATTGGTTCCGGCAGTAGAATATGTAAATGCCAACCGAATTCGCTATCAGCTGCAGCAAAAAATTCATGCAGCCCTGAAGGATATTGATGTATTAATTTGTCCCACAAGAGGAAGTGGAAATCAGTCGGCTATTACCAACTTAACGGGGCAACCGGTTGTGTGTACCCCCACAGGTTTTGATAAAAGAACCGGACTTCCAACCAGCATTAGTTTTATAGGAAACCTATTTGACGAAGCTTCTATATTATTAGCGGCCAATTATTATCAATCCTTAACCGATTGGGAAACCATTTTCCCACCAAACTTTCTCAAATAGCAGTCAATGTTTAAATTCAATAACAAACCACTTGCTATCATTGTTAGTTTTTTGCTTTTTGCGGGCTTCATTCTTTCTCTTTATTCAATAACGTATTCAGGCAAAAGTTTTGAGACAGTCAGTATGAAAGTACTGGAGGATAAAGGCAAACTAACACCCTATCAGGCCGCCCTTCAATTTCAGAACAGTAAGAGAATAGTAGAGAATGGATTTTTTAATCCCGGATTTTCCGCTTACAAGTGGTGGATTTTTACAGAGACTCCTGCTACACCGGGATATTTTCTTCAAGTGGCAAATCCACATATCAATGAAATAAGAATTTATACCCTAAGAAACAATCAACCCGTTCTTGCCTATGAGTCGGGTGATTATTTTCCATTTAAAAAGAGATTTCTGGATGATCCTGATTATTGGTTTCCTATTCCATTTAATACCGAGGGATTGATGATTGAGATTGATAAAAGCGGGGAGTCTGTAGAAGTTCCAGTTAGAATGATTACTCAGAAAGAAATGATTGGTTATCTCTCCAATCAAAAACTGGTATATGGCATTTTTTTAGGCTGGATGATTTTTCTGGCATTACTGAATATTTTTTTATGGACCTCATTAAAAGACAATATCCATGTATTTTATATATTGTTTATTGGCTCATCGGCGTTGTGGGTGATAGCAAACTGGGGACTGGGTTTTCAATTCATATGGCCCAATGCACCTCAGTGGGCCAGTAAAGCAAGACCGGTGTTTAGTACTACTTCTTTTTTATTGATACTGGAATTGGCCAGCCGCTATTTTACTCCTGATGAAAAAAAGCCCCTTTATAAAGGATTCACGAGGGTTTTACAGACACTATTAATTGTTCTTTTGCTTGTGTTTGTTTTTGGCAATATTACAATAGCAGACCAACTCATTCGAAAATTGACCTTGAGTTTTGCCAATATACTCTGGTTTATTTCAATGCTCACTGTTATATTTTTTATTGCTAAGAGTTATAAAAAAATGAAAGCAATTGCTTTGTTTTTTCTGTTTGCTTTTCTTGCACAATCGGTTTTTGGAATTCTAATTATTTTATCTCAGTATAACTTGGAAGGAGACTGGGTGTTTTTTATTAATCGATATGGATCAGCAATTGGTATACTTGCTAACAGTACCATTCTTTCCTTTGGACTTAGCCAGCGATATAATTACTATAAACAGGAAAGAGAACTAGCAGAGCAGGAGCTGGTTAATGAGAGAAATCAACAGGCAGACAGAATGATTCAGGCACAGGAAGAAGAAAGATCTAGATTGGCCAGAGAACTGCACGATGGATTGGGTGGATTATTGGGAAGCATACGAATTGGTGCATTCAATAAATTAAAAAATGATCCGGTAAATCAGGAATGGCTGGACGCTCAATTATCAGAATCAATTGAGGATTTGAGAAATATAGCACACGATTTAATGCCTGTAAGCTTGCCCGAAAAAGGGCTGGTATATATTTTGGAAAAAACAGTTGCTCGCTGGAATGCCGCCAATCAGTTTACTACCCACCTGGATTGCAGTATAAGTAAACGTTATCCATTGCCCATAGAAGCCGGACTATATAGAATTGTTTCGGAGTTAATTTATAATGTTAAGAAACATGCACAGGCAACAGAAGTTTTTATTTCCATATGGGAAGAAAAAAACAATGAGACCATAACCTTATTGGTGGAAGACAATGGAATAGGATTTTCTTCTAACACCACCACCGGAATTGGATTAAAAAATATTCGATATCGGGTGGCGTATTTAGGTGGAAAAATTTCTATTGATTCCAACTCAAATGGTACTAGTATTGTAATAGAAATATCCGGACTGAAAAACCCCTCTCATGCTCAATAGAACCAAAATTGCCATTGCAGACGATCATAAAATTTTTGCTGAGGGAATCCGCAGTGTTTTAAAAGAACTGGATTGGATTAACTGGGTGGGCGAAGCATTCAATATCAGGGATGCCGTTCAATTATATATTGACAGAAGGCCCGATATCTATTTACTGGATTATCATTTTCCGGATGGCACCGGCTATCAGGTGGCAGAAAAAATTCTGACTCAGTATCCGGATGCCAGCATCATTCTACTGAGCATGGAGAATGATCATGAAATCATGTTAGAGTGCCAGGCCCTGGGAGTAAAGGGATATATTATCAAGAATCTTTCATCTGATGAATTAATTGAGGCCATTGAGACGGTTCTTGCGAATCAGTCCTGTTTTATGTGGGGGAATGATGCCACTGCTTTGATGAAAGAAGCTGAGGGGGGGTTAAGCAAAAGAGAGAAGGAAATTGTATCACTCATCAGCAAGGGTTTAACCAGTCAGGAGATTGCTGATGCCATTAATTTGAGTGTTTTGACCATAAATACGCATAGAAGAAATATCTTGCGCAAATTAAATTTAAAAAATACGGCCATGATGGTTCAATATGCCCGTATAAATAAATGGTAAAACCCCCTTAATGAGAAAGACAATTCTTGTATTAGCCACTGCAGCTATTACATCCTGTACCACCTATAAACAACTGACGGTTCAACCCACAGAAACAATAAAGGAACTAAAGTATTTACATACTTATACCCTTCCCTTCAATTTACAGTACAAGGAAACCACTGTTGGTGGATTGTCTTCTATAGACTATGATGAAAAAACGGACTCCTATTTTTTGGTTTGCGATGACCGGTCTTCAATAAATCCGGCAAGGTATTATGCTGCAAAAATCAAAATTGGAGAGAAAAAAATTGATTCTGTATTTTTTACCAACAGGTATTTCTTACTGGATCAGCAAGGGAAGACCTATCCGGGCAATAAGGAAAACCCATTCAGGGTTCCTGATCCTGAAAGCATGCGTTATATTCCATCTTGCCGTAACCTGGTTTGGTCGAGTGAAGGGGAAAGATTGTTCAGGGAAAAAGACACCATTTTGAATAACCCGGCCATCCACTTGATTAATAAGGCTGGTATGTGGAAGGATAGTTTCAGAATGCCTGAAAATTTAATGATGTCAGCGCTGGAAAAAGGACCCAGACAAAATGGAGTATTGGAAGGAATGAGTTTTACTCATGATTACAGACACCTGTTGACCTGTGTAGAGGAACCGCTACATGAAGACGGACCAAGGGCAGCACCTGAGAGAAATCAGGCAATGATTCGTTTTTTTGAATTCGATACAAAAAAGAAAAAGGCGATCAGACAGTTTGCTTATGAGCTGGATCCCGTTGCCCACTTGCCCAATCCGGCAAATGCCTATTATGTTAACGGGGTACCAGAGTTTTTATACATTGGAAACAACCAACTGCTGGTGCTGGAAAGATCTTATTCTACAGGAAGAGTTCCCTGTACCATCCGGATATTTTTAGCTGATTATAACGATGCATCAGATGTGTCTTCCATAGGATCTTTAACAAACAGAGCGGCATACCAGCCCATGAAAAAAACCTTATTGGTGAATATGGATCAATTGAGAATTTATACTGATAATATTGAAGGCATTACCCTGGGTCCTGTACTTCCAAATGGCAACAGGTCTGTGATTATGGTATCCGACAATAATTTCAGTCCTTTGCAGCAAACCCAGTTCATGTTACTTGAACTGATTACTGAGAAAAAAGACAAATAAACAATGAGTAAGCACTCATGTATATTCAAACAAAATTGGATCAATTTTTTTTTGATAGCGATTTGGTTAATAGGATGTAAATCGACTGAAAAGACAGGCCTGCCCCATGTTATTATTGAAACTGGATACGGGGAAATTGAAATTGAATTGTATACGGATAAAGCACCATTAACCGCTAATGCTTTCTTGCGATACATTGATTCCGGTTACTATGACCAGTCTAACTTTTATCGGGTGCTGAACATGTATAATCAGCCCTCCAATGCACCGAAAGCTTTTTTAATACAGGGTGGAATCTGGAAATCGAACAATGAATTGGCGCAAAGCCTTCCTGGCATTCCACACGAAAGCACAAAACAAACTGGCATCTTACATAAAGAAGGAACGATTTCCATGGCCCGAAATGAACCGGGTTCTGCCGGGCCTGAATTTTTTATTATGGTGGAAGACGAGACCGGCTTTGATTTTGGCGGAGAGAATATGGAAGATGGTCTGGGCTTTGCCGCTTTCGGTTCCGTAGTGAAGGGCATGCCGATTGTAAGGAAAATACACAATTTGAAAGAAGCCAATCAATACTTGCAACCGCCTGTTTATATTCATACTATCAGAAGAAAGTAACGCCTATCGCTGAGCAGGCTGGTATTCATATACCACTTCAAATGCCTGTTTTTTCAAAGAAGGAATTCCCTGACCAATTTTTAAATCCTTCCATTGCGGTGTTGGTTCGCATACCCAGTAAGGATTTCCCTTGTACATGATAGGATTGCTTTGAGGTGCATCAAACTGAACGGCAACAGTTACATGTTGTGGATAGGATAATACGATCATTGGAAGATTGTAAATTTCTTTTATCAGATAAAAGAAAAAGGCAGCCCGGTCCTCGCAATCACTGTAAGCTGAATACAAAGTTTGTTCTGGCGAAAAGCGCATGTCCTTTCCATAAATGGCTGCATCGTTTTCAAAAGCAAAGGAAGATCTGGTTAAGTGCATCAGGTAGTCAACTCCTTTTTTCTGATCCATTTTCCCCACTACTTCCTTTAATGCAGGAATCAATGACTGATAAGTGGTGTTGCTTAATGGTGCTGTAAACTGCATAGCATATTCAACGGAAGGATAGTTGTTGAATAGTTTGTTGATAGACTTGTTCACTTTTACTTTAAACTCATAATTCCTTTGCCCATAAGCAAATTGAAGCGGCTTAATTTCATACAGAACCGGATTAAAATCGGGCATTTTGTTAATTTTATAAGAGAAGGCTTTTGCTAAACCAGTTCTTCTGGTTAATTCTATATTTTGAAAGCTGCCCGCATTAAAATCGATATTGCTACCATAATCGTGATAGTTCAGACAAATATATTGAGTGCCCTTCAACACCATTGAAGGTATATCATACACACTTTCACCAGATTGAATATACATGAGTAAGGTATCGTTTCTTAAACGAGTAATGGCATCATACCCCGTTTGGTTCAGCAAAAACCATTTATATAATGTGTAACGATGATAATTGTCTTTTTTAGGACTGATGGCTTCTGCAGTGGTTCTGATTAACTGATAAAACAACCAGTCATCCAGTTGCTTTTCGTTTTTATATGCCTGAAGATTATTTACCAGTTGTTGAAAAGGGAGTTGATTCAGGGCAGTATAAAATTCTTCAATTACCGAATGGGTCAGCGGAGTGGTTAATGTAACCTGCAATTGATGAACAACAGGGGTATGCACTGTATCCCCATAGAAATCTACATAGGAATTTTCTGCAGCTATTCTATTTAGCTGAGCCAGCGCGGGCTTACCAAGCATACAGCCCCAAAGAATCAATATGGTCCAGATACCTCTTTTCACTGATAGTGGATTCTTTTAAAGTTACAAAAAGGTAACAATTAATTAATATTAAGTTTTTTCAAAGCCTTGTTAAAAAGCAGCAAACTCCCCTTTTTGCGCTATTTACGGTTAAATTTGTCCCATAATTAAGCCATGCCTTTTCAATTACACACGAATTATCAGCCAGCAGGAGATCAGCCCAAAGCCATTGAAGCCCTGGTGCGTGGCGTAAACGAAGGAGAACAGTACCAGACATTGCTGGGGGTAACGGGTAGCGGTAAAACTTTTACCATTGCCAACCTGATTCAACAGGTACAGCGCCCTACCCTGGTTTTAACGCATAACAAAACCCTGGTAGCGCAGTTATACGGAGAGTTCAAACAGTTTTTTCCCGAGAATGCGGTTGGGTATTTTGTGAGTTATTACGATTATTATCAGCCGGAAGCCTATATGCCGGTAACCGGAACCTATATTGAGAAAGACCTCAGCATCAACGAGGAACTCGATAAATTAAGGCTTCAGGCTACCACTCAATTGTTAAGCGGCAGAAGGGATATTATTGTCGTAGCCAGCGTTAGCTGTATCTATGGTATGGGTAATCCTACCGAATATGAAAATGGAATTATCCGAATTCAAAAAGGACAGGTATTGTCGAGACAGGGATTTTTACATTCACTGGTTAACTCTTTATACAATCGTTCGCAGGGCGATTTTACCCGCGGAACTTTCAGGGTAAAGGGAGACACGGTAGACATTAATCTGCCCTATGTAGATTTTGGTTACCGCATTACTTTTTTCGGAGACGAAATTGAAGAGATAGAAAGCATTGATACGGCTACGAACAAACGCATTGGCCTCATGGATGCGGCTGCCATCTTCCCCGCAAACCTTTACCTGGCTCCTAAAGACATGATTACGCAAGTCATGCATGAGATTCAGGATGAAATGATGTTGCAGGTAGAATATTTTAAATCGGTGGGCAAGTTTATTGAGGCATCGCGTTTAAAAGAAAGAGTAGAATACGATCTGGAAATGATCAGAGAGCTGGGCTATTGCAATGGTATAGAAAACTACTCAAGGTTTTTCGACAGAAGAAAACCTGGCACCCGTCCTTTCTGTTTGCTCGATTATTTCCCAAAAGATTTTTTATGTGTGATAGATGAAAGCCACCAGACCATTCCGCAGATTGCTGGTATGTATGGCGGCGACAGAAGCAGAAAGCTTGTGTTAGTAGATTATGGTTTCCGCTTGCCCAGTGCCATGGACAACCGACCGCTCAACTTTCATGAGTTTGAGAGCCTGACCGGCCAGACCATATTTGTTAGTGCTACACCCGGAGAATATGAGCTAGAAAAAACAGGGGGTGTAGTGGTAGAGCAGGTAGTACGTCCTACCGGCTTATTGGATCCCCCTATTGAAATAAGACCCAGCACCAACCAGATTGATGATTTACTCGATGCCATAGATGATCGGGTTAAAAAAGGTGACCGTGTGTTGGTAACCACCCTTACCAAAAGAATGGCGGAGGAAATGGATAAATACCTGGGAAGAATCAATATCAAATCCAAATACATTCACTCCGATGTAGACACTTTGGAACGCGTAGAAATTCTACGGGACCTGCGTTTGGGCGTAATTGATGTATTGGTGGGTGTGAATTTATTGAGGGAGGGATTGGACCTGCCGGAAGTTTCGCTGGTGGCTATTTTGGACGCAGACAAAGAAGGGTTTTTGCGCAACGAACGTTCCTTAACGCAAACGGCGGGTCGTGCTGCAAGAAATGTAAACGGTCTGGTGATTTTTTATGCCGATAAAATGACCGAGAGCATGCAACGCACGATTGATGAAACCAATCGCAGAAGAGCCAAGCAAATTGCCTATAACCAGGAACACAATATCATTCCAACTACCGTAACCAAGAGCAAGGAACAGGTTTTTGCCCAGACTTCTGTGCTGGATATCAAGGGCTATGATCCATCCAATCCTTATGCAGTGCAGGCCAGCGAACCATTGGTGGTGCATGCAGCAGAAGAGCAGGAAACGTTTAGTACCATACCACAGGTTGAGAATGCAATTAAAAAAGTGAAGAAAGAAATGGAGAAAGCAGCCCGCGATTTAGACTTTATTGAAGCAGCAAGATTAAGAGATGAAATGTTCAACCTGCAAAAAAAGCTGGAAGCCATGAAATAATTCTTCCTCCGCAGAATTCATTAAATTTAAGCAAGCATATTTTTGATTCATGAAAAAACTGGTACTCCTTCTCCTTACGATTATACCTTTTGTAATGCAGGCACAAACGCCCTATTATGCAGAACGCTTCAGGCCCCAGTACCATTTTACTTCTCAGAAAAACTGGATCAACGACCCGAATGGATTGATTTACCACAATGGTGAATACCATTTGTTTTATCAGCACAATCCGTTTGGAAACAATTGGGGTTTTATGAGTTGGGGACATTCGGTGAGCAAGGACCTGGTGAAGTGGACACCCCTGCCTTTGGCACTGAGAGTAGAGGGAGGCAAAATGGCTTTTTCCGGATCGGTCGTGTATGATGCAAAAAATACCAGCGCACTGAGTAGTAACAAAGAGAATCCTCCGCTGGTAGCCGTGTTTACTGCACACGACAGTCTCAATCAATCCCAACACCTGGCTTATAGCATTGATAATGGAAGATCCTGGAGCAGGTATTCCGGAAATCCGGTTCTGGATTTGAACATGACCGATTTCAGAGACCCCAATGTATTCTGGCACGACAAGACTAAACAGTGGGTAATGGTAGTGGCCATGCCCAATGAAAAAATGATTTCTTTTTACACCTCTTTTAGTTTAAAGCAGTGGACCTATCAGGGCGACTTCGGTCCCATTGGGGATACATCGGGCGTTTGGGAATGCCCTGATTTAATTCAGGTACCGGTGGTTGGTGAACCCGACAAAAAGAAATGGATTTTACTGGTATCTCAGAATTCCAGCATGCAATATTTTGTGGGTGAATTTGATGGATATAAATTCTATAACGAAAACCCATCCAACAAAGTAGTACGTCCCGATTATGGCAGCGATTATTATGCAGCCATTACGTACAAAAATACACCCGATAAAATTCCGGTTTCTGTAGGTTGGGTAAACAACTGGAATTATGCCAACGAAATTCCCACCAACCCCTGGAAAGGAGCCATGTCCATTCCCAGAAAATTGGCCGTGAAAAAAATGGGATCGGAATGGGTGCTGGTACAGGAACCCATCAAGGCCTTGCGTGCCATGCGTTCTACGGGTCAGGTATTGAATGGACCCATTGCTGTTAAGAATGGTTATACCCTTCCTTTCCGCAGCAATTGTTTTGAAATGGAAGTAGATCTAAAGCCTGCTATTACCAGTATCAGTGGGATTAAAATTGCCGTAGGAGGCAACCGTAGTTTTGTGATTGGTTACGACGCCACTTTGGAACAACTCTTTATAGACAGAACCAATACACCATCCGGCTTCAGTAGACAGTATCCGTATTTTGCCAAGAAGAATGCCTATTTAAAACAGCAGAACGACAAAGTGAAGCTGCATATATTTTTTGATAAGAGCATTATAGAAGTATATGCCAATGACGGAGAGCTGGTATTTACTTCACAAATATTTCCTGAAGAAAATGATACAGGCATAGAGTTTTTCAGCGATGGAAATGTTTCTGTCTTCGAAAATATATGGTTCTGGCCTATGAGATCCATCTGGAAATAAACACGATCTTTGCACAGTAAAATAATACTATGAGTTTCAGGAATTTTAAGATGGTCAGTTATGTGGTTTTCGGCCGCGGAAGTTTTAATCAGTTGGATGAAATTTTAACGCCGCACAGAAAGGGAGATGCTCCCATGGTGTTTCTGGTGGACCATTTTTTTGAAGGCAAAGCTTTACTCAACAGAATTCCTTTAAGAGGAAAAGATAAAATTATACTGGCAGATGTAACCTATGAACCCAAGACTACACAAGTAGACGCATTGGCCCGTTCTTTAAGAGAAGAATTTGGAACCATCAGCGGAGTAATTGGTATTGGAGGCGGATCTACCAT
Organism: Sediminibacterium sp. C3; assembly: GCF_000508085.1. GTDB lineage: Bacteria > Bacteroidota > Bacteroidia > Chitinophagales > Chitinophagaceae > Sediminibacterium. Next base: position 621,248 of record NZ_KI669560.1, read on the forward strand.
GGATCTGGCCAAAGCAGTTTCCTTGATGATGACCAATCCGGGTTCCTCTGCAGACTATCAGGGCTGGGATCTGGTGCAGGTTCCGGGAGTATATAAAGTAGGTATTCCAACCTTAAGCGGAACAGGTGCTGAAGTGAGCAGAACCACGGTATTAACAGGACCTACCCGTAAACTCGGAATGAATTCTGATTTTACTCCTTTCGATCAGATTGTGCTGGATCCTGAATTAACAAAGGATGCGCCGGTGAATCAGCGTTTTTATACAGGTATGGATTGTTATATCCATTGCATTGAAAGCTTGGAAGGCACTTACTTAAATGAGTTCAGCAAAAGCTATGGCGAGAAGGCCCTACAGCTTTGTCAGAAAGTATTTGTAGAGAAGAATCACTGGGACGATGAATCGGATGATCAGTTGATGATGGCATCTTATGCAGGTGGAATGAGCATTGCTTATTCTCAGGTGGGAGTTGCGCATGCGGTGAGTTATGGCTTAAGCTATTTACTCGGCACCAAACATGGTATAGGCAATTGCATCGTAATGAATCACCTGGAAGAATACTATCCTGCCGGAGTTAAGGAATTCAAATTAATGGTGGAGAAAAACAATATTGAAATTCCACAGGGCATCTGCAAGGGTTTAACCGATGAGCAATTCGACACCATGATGAATGTATCCTTAGGCATGAAACCCTTATGGGAGAATGCTTTGGGCAACGACTGGGAAAAAATCATGACCCGCGAAAAACTCAGAGAGCTTTACGAACGATTATAATAAACGTAATAAAACCCGCTCGAAGATTTTCTTTATAAAAGTTTAGCCGCTTTGATTAAATCTTCGGGCGTGTCTATTTCTACCCCCATGTATTGGGTCAATACCATTTTTAGCGGAACCCCGTATTCCAGATAGCGAAGGCATTCAATTTTTTCAGCTGCTTCCAGTGGCGTCATCGGCCAATTTGTAAAATGAATCAGCGCCTGTTTTCTGAAAGCGTATACACCAATATGTTCGTAGTAAGGAATGGTAATGCTTTTGTCTCTGGGATATGGAATAACACTGCGCGAAAAGAACAGCGAATTCATATTTCTATCTACCGCAACTTTTACATAGTTAGGGTCTTCTATAGATGTTTGATCTTTTAATTCCTGCATCAAAGAAGCTACCTGTACTTTTTCATCAGCAAAAACCGCCAGTAATTTTTCCAAAGGATCTTTTTGTACAAAGGGTTCGTCTCCCTGAACGTTTACAATAATATCAACGTCCATATCTGCGGCCGCTTCTGCAATCCGGTCGCTCCCACTCTCGTGATTTTTTTTGCTCATCACTGCCTTACCGCCATGGCTGGTAATTTCATTGAAAATGATATCGCTGTCGGTTACCACTACCACATCGCTGAACAATCCCGTTGCTATTGTATTGTCATAAGTATGACGAATCACGGATTTATTTCCCAATTGCTGCATCAGCTTGGCAGGAAAACGAGTGGCAGCATAACGCGCAGGAATCATGGCAACAATCTTCATATAGAAACTTTGTACAAAGATGCACTACCTCGGGCTGAAGTAGAAAAAAATGATTCGGAAATATTAATACTGGGTTTTTATTGAGTTGTCGAAAGGAATTTTTAGCTGATAGTTGAGTTGCTCGTCTGTACTGTCATCCAGTACATCCAATCCGTAACGTAAAGAATCTACGGGGGTGTAATTATAGGTTCCAAACAAACGGTCCCAGATAGAAAAGATATTGCCGTAATTGCTGTCTGTTTGTGGTTGTTTATAGTGATGATGCACTTTGTGCATATTCGGAGAAATAATGATCCAGCTGATGGCATTGTCTAACCAGAGTGGCAAGCGCATATTCGCATGATTGAACTGAGACAAAACCGCACTTAAACTCTGGTACAACATTACCAGCCACATAGGTGCTCCACAGATAATTACACCGATGGTAGTAAACACCGCTCTGAAAACACTTTCACCAGGATGGTGTCTGTTGGCGGTGGTAGTATCTACATGGGTATCTGCATGATGCACCATATGAAACTTCCACATCCATTTTATTTTGTGTTCAATGAAATGAATGAAATAAGCCCCAACCAAATCAAGCAATAACAATCCACCAATCAGCATTACCCAGGCTGGCAGGGTGGTCAACTGCAATAAACCAAATTGATTTGCAATGGCCCACTCACTGGCTTTTACAATCACCAATGCAAAAGCAAAGTTGATGATAATGGTAGTGGCGGTGAAAAACAAATTGATACCAGCGTGATGGTATTTATTGTATTTGAACCTGGCCAATGGTACAATCCCTTCAACAATCCAGAAAAACAAAATACCACCTGCTAATATCAGGGCCCTGTGTAAACTGGGAATGGTGTTGAAATAGTCAATGATGGATGCTATCATGGACAGTACAATTAGTTATTCAACATCAACGGCATTACCAGCATCAAAAGGTCTTCGCCTTCTGCCTGCTCGGTTGGTTTAATTAAACCAGCCTTGGTTGGTGTAGACAATTCCATTTTAACATCGTCGGTATCTGCTGCGTTCAGCATTTCAATTAAGAAACGTGCATTGAAAGCAATTTGTAAATCTTCTCCATCGTACTGACAGCTCATGCGCTCGTTACCTTCAAAGCTGAAGTCAACATCTTGCGCAGCCATTTGTAGCTCTGCACCGGTAATATTCAAAGCTACCTGGTTGGTGCTTTTGTTAGAGAATACATTCACGCGACGCAGTGCATTCTGGAAAGAAGATTTGTTTACAATCAGCTTATAAGGATTGTCTGCAGGAATCACCACTTTGTAATCGGGGAAACGGGCATCAATCAAACGACAAATCATATGCGTAGAACCATGCTTCACAAACAAGTGATTGCTGTTGTAGCTGATGGTTAGTTCGTCTTCATTATCAGGCAAAGCATTCTTCAATAAATTCAATGGCTTCTTAGGCACAATGAATGAATCGGTCTTGGTAGCATGGGTATCGGTGCGCTTGTAACGTACCAGTCTGTGCGCATCGGTTGCTACAAACTGAACGCCATCCTTGCTCAACTCAAAAAATACGCCCGTCATAGCAGGTCTTAAATCATCGTTGCTTACTGCAAATAAAGTTTTATTGATAGCAGTCAGCAATGCACCACTGTGCATGGTAAAGCTGGTGGTATCATCTGCTGATGGTTCTTTTGGAAAATTATCAGGGTTCTCTCCCATTACCTTGTACTTACCATTGTCACTGGTAATTTCTACCGCAAAGTTTTTGTCAATGGTGAAAGTAAGCGGCTGGTCTGCAATATTCTTTAGTGAATCCATTAAGATTTTTGCAGGAATACAAACGCGGCCATTGGCCTTGCTTTCCACATCCATCTGAACACGCATGACCGTTTCCAGATCGGTAGCCACTACATTTAATTTTTTATCTTCTATTTCAAACAAAAAGTCTTCAAGAATCGGAAGTACAGTATTGGCATTAATTACACCACTGATCTGCTGCAAATGCTTTAACAGGGAAGAGGAAGAAACGATAAATTTCATATGAACGTTTTAATCTGGACAAACTTACTGTAAAGGGACGATATTTCACAAGCAATTTACACCCAAAATATCAGCCATTGTAGAAGTTGAGCCGGTCAATCAGCTCCTGGTATTTGATCTTGTTAATGGGCTTGACAATATAGTCGGTAACCCCGCTGTATTCCTTAGATCGCTGTATATCGCAATCGTCTACGGAAGAGCTCACCATATAGATATAAATGGGCTTTTTGAAACGTTCCATTAACTTATGGTATTCGTCTAAAAACTGCCACCCGTTCATGATGGGCATATTGATATCAAGGAAAATCACATCCGGTAATTCCTGTTGGCCGCTTTCTACTTTCTCTTTAAAAAATCCAATGGCTTCACTCCCGTTGTAAAACGACAATATATTCTTGGCCAGTCCGGTGGACTCCAAAATTTTTCGTGAAGTAAACTGATAGATTTTATCGTCGTCTATCAAACAAACATTGTATTGTGTTACAGCCATCTTGTGCAGGACTTCAGTTTTACCGGGGGATATTTGGGGTCCTGAAACAAATATAATTACTTTACCTAAAAATACTAACAGTTGTTTTCAACCGACCCAAATAGCACAATAGAGAAAGCCTACATGAAGCTAAAGCATTATTGTGGCTACCAGGACCGTTGCCATCAGGAGGTAAAAGAAAAGCTGTACAGCCTGAAATTGAACAAAGCCACCGTAGAACAACTACTTTCCCGTTTAATAGAAGAGGATTATTTAAACGAGGAACGATTTGCCAAAGCCTTTGTGGGAGGGCATTTCAGGCAAAAGCAATGGGGGAAAGTTAAAATTGCCTATGCCCTCAAACAGAAAAGAGTAAGTGAGTACAATATCAGAAAAGCCATGAGTGAAATTCCTGATGAGGATTACCGTGCACTTGCCGAAAAACTGATAAAAACAAAATGGGATAGCTTAAAGAATGACCAGTATATCCACAGAACCGTAAAGACCAAAGCTTTCTTACAGCAAAGAGGCTTTGAGCCAGCACTGGTTCAATCCATTATCCAGCAAATCCGATCCACCCCATGAGTACAAATAAATTATTTGGATTGATGCTGATGATGGCGGTCTGGACTAATGCGCTGAATGCACAGTCGATAGGACTTACTACAGAGAACGATGCCTATCTGTTGAAAATGGAAGACGCCTATTATACCAACGGACTTTTTTTACATTATAGTTATGCAAAATTGGGTAAATCGGGATCCAGACAGATCCATCAGTTTACTTTGGGGCAAAAAATATTCACCCCGTTGCTAAGAAATACCCAAACCCCTGTAGATATTGACCGGCCCTATGCAGGCTACAGTTTTGCTCAATACAGCCAGACTCATTTTTTAAAAGACAGGTCTGTGTTTCAATGGGCGGGAACCCTTGGCATTATTGGTCCGGCTTCCGGTGGTGAGGGATTGCAAAATACCTATCACCGTTGGTTGAACTATGCCCAATTTAGGGGATGGAGATATCAGATCAACAATCAGCTGGTGCTGAATGCGGGCGCTATGTATGCATACCATATGGTTAACACCCAACAGTTTAAAGGCATTCTTATTTCAGATGCACAATTGGGCACCGGTTTTGTGAATGCATCTTTGGGAACCAAATGGGTGTATGGTTTGCTTAATTCGGCTCAGCAGAGCCAGCTTTGGAACGCAGCACAGGAATCCAAGCGTAACAACAAAAAAGAATTCTATTTCTATTGGTATCCCAAAATTACCTGGCAGGGATATAATGCCACAATTTCCGGGGGGAGCAGAACCACTGCTGATTCATCGGTTACACGAACCCCACAACGCTGGGTATTTCAACATACGCTTGGCCTGGCATACAGCGCTGGCAGATGGGCCGCTCAGATGGAACTGGTGCATCAATCGCGGGAAACACTTGAGCAATTGAAAAAACATCGCTATCTGAGCCTGCAATTACAGTATCGAATCCATTAACTTGCTGTTTCAAAACAGCCCTATGCATCCTTTATCTGTTACCCTGATACAAAGCAATTTACACTGGGAAAATAAAGAAGCAAACCTGAAGCAGTTTGCTGAAAAAATACAGCATCAGACTGCACCAGGTCAGCTGGTGATCCTGCCTGAAATGTTCAGCACCGGCTTTAGTATGAACCCTGCTCAACTGGCTGAAACTATGGAGGGTCCTACCGTTCAGTGGATGAAGGAAACGGCAGCGAAACAGAAAATAATTCTAACCGGTTCTGTTATTATACAGGAAAAAGAAAAATTTTTCAACCGTCTTTTATGGGTTTTACCCAATGGAGTGGTTGCCCACTACGACAAAAGACATTTGTTTGCATTTGCGGGTGAGGACCGGTTTTATGCTTCCGGAAATAAAAGATTCATTGCATCAGTCAATGGCTGGAAAATCAATCTGCAGATCTGCTACGATCTGCGCTTTCCTGTTTGGGCAAGACAACAAATTACGGATGCACCTGAATATGATTTGCTGGTATATGTTGCCAATTGGCCGGAGAGAAGAAACCATGCCTGGAAAACCTTGTTAACGGCCAGGGCTATCGAAAACCAATGTTATGTTATTGGGGTTAACAGGGTGGGTGAAGATGCCAATGGAATCATCCATAGCGGAGACTCTATGATTGTGGATCCACTGGGACAGGTACTTTATCATAGTGCTCAAGAGGAAGCCATAACTACGCATACACTGTATCCCGAACATTTACAGGATTGCAGAACCCGCTTTCCTTTCTGGAAAGATGCAGATGCTTTTTCTATTTATTAACAAGATTTATGAAACGAATTGTAGCAGCTGAAAAATTATTTACCGGTACCGATTGGCTAATGAATCATGCAATGATTCTGGAACAGGATCAGGTGCAATCCATTGTACCGATTGTTTCTTTAAATGAAAAGCCACAACAGGTATATCCCTTTATTATTCCCGCATTAATCGATTTGCAGATTTATGGTGCCGGAGGTCAATTGTTAAGTGTTTTTCCAACGGTAGAAGCATTGGCATTACTTCAGGAATATTGCATTAAAGGGGGAGCAGCCTGGTTTCAACCTACAGTAGCCACGAATAGCCATGAAGTGATTCATGCTTGCATTGATGCGGTCAGGAAATTTCAACAGTTACCCGGAAATCGTTGTATAGGATTGCATGTAGAAGGTCCTTGGATTAATCCGGAAAAAAGAGGAGCACATTTAAGCGAATACATTTATCAACCCAATAAAGAACAGGTTGCTGCTTTACTGGAATATGGCAAAGGAGTCATCACCATGATTACCCTGGCTCCGGAAATGGTGAGTTCCGATTTGGTTGATTACATACAATCCCGTGGTATTGTAGTGTCTGCGGGTCACAGCAACGCTGATTACAAAACAGCTACAAAAGCGTTTAACCAGGGGATCAGAACTGCGACACACTTGTACAATGCCATGAGTCCCTTGCAACACCGCGCCCCCGGCATGGTGGGAGCCATTTTTAATCACCCCATGGTAAATTGTAGTATTGTACCGGATGGTTACCATGTAGATTTTGAAGCCATTGAAATTGCCAAAAAACAAATGGGCGAACGATTATTTGCCATTACCGATGCGGTAACTGAAACTCATTCAGGCCCTTATCCGCATCAATTGAATGGAGATAAATACGAAGCCAATGGTATTTTAAGCGGGTCTGCCTTAACCATGCTGGCCTGCATGCAGAAATTGCATTGGCATGCGAACATTGAATTGGGTGAAGCCATCAGAATGTGTTCGTTGTATCCTGCAAGGGTTATACAAAAAGAAAATATTTCTGGAATGTTAAAACCAGGCCAAAAAGCCGATTGGATTGCCCTTGATGCGCAATTATCCTGTTTTAAAACAGTAGAATAACTAACTTTAGGGAGTAATAAAAACGAATCAAAATGAAAAAACTATGGGTATTGGCATTGGCTGCCATCATTACGGTTGGTGTGCATGCGCAGGAAGCCGCGTGGAAACAAATGGAAGATTTTCACGGCGTAATGGGTAAAACCTTTCATGCAGCCGAAGAAGGTAATTTAAAACCCTTAAAGGAAAATGTTGCCACGCTTGTAGCCAAGGCAAAAGCATGGGAATCGGGTGCAGTGCCTGCGGGATACGATGCCAAAGTTGCCAAGCCAATTTTAAAACAACTGGTTGCAAAATGCACAGCAGTGGAAGCAGCTGTAAAAGCAAAAAAATCCGATAAGGAATTAACTGCTTTGATTACTGCTACCCATGATGTATTTCATGAAATAAAAGAAAAATGCAAACCCGGAGAAAAACACTAATTGTTTTTTGATTGAATCATTTGAAGAATAGCCGCCATTTTCGGATCCCATCCTTCACGGATGGCAGTAGAAGATGGCGGTATTTTTATGTCCGGAACAATTCCTCCCCCTTTGGGCCGAGTACTGTCTATGACCATTCTGTAGAGTGGTAGTCTAACGCGCAGTTTTGTATTTGGCAAAGTGATATTGGGTATATGCATGGCTGAGTTGCCATAATATCCTCCTCCTGATTCTTCACCTACTACTTTAATATTTTCCTGACCTTTCAATGCTCCTACAACCAGTGTGGCGGCACTGAATGTGTACCCGCCTTGCACCAGGTATATCTGTCCATTGAATTTATATTTCGTATTCGGTTTAAAATAGTGTTGCTCGAATCTGCGGTAATGAATACTGCCGTCTTCTGCTTTTCGTGCTCCCAAGTTCATAGCCAGCCAATACATCCAGCTATGCTGAATATATCTTCCGTATTTTAATTTTCGATTGGTAGCTACCACAGAGTCCGCTACTTTAAATGGCTTGTTTGTCAGGTATCGAGTTAAACTGATGCTGTTGCTGATTTTTCCACCTCCATTCTCTCTTAGATCAATAATTAAGTGTTGTATATTTTCTTTTTTCAGTTTTTTAAAGCTTCTTCTGAAAAATTTTTTCAGACCCCCATTGCTAAAACTGGTAAGTCTTAAATACGCAGTATGTGTTAGGGTATCAATGGATAATGAACGAATGCTCAAGAGACGCATTTGTCTTTTTGAAATCTGTGGTCTTGATGTAGATGGCGGAGGTCTTTTGCTGATACTGTCCCTGGGAACCGGAGAAAAGTTTCCCAATGATACCGTATCTCTTTTTCCTTTGGCGTCAACAAATCCAATCAGGTAACTACTGTCCAGACCAAACACTTGTTTATATAAATCCGGAAAACCGTTGCTAATTACCTGATAGGAATGATTAATCGCATTTCCGTCATTTGAAATTTGTTGGAACAATCGGTTTCTGTACCAGGATATGGGCAGTCCATTGATTTGTTCAATAATGGTTCCCCTTCTGATGGCGGAATCCCTGGTATATCCATTGCTTAAAACAACGGCACTGTCTTCCCAAAATTTTATCTGTAGTGGAAATCTTGGATAGCGGTACTGACTTAGATTTTTCAAAAAGCGCTTGGAATACAATGTGCTGGTATGCCCGCACTTAATTTGTGCAACCCAGTTTGCAACCTTGTTTTTGAATGCTATTTCGTTGAGTGAATCGTTTAGTGAAATGAGCAGTTTGTTAAAGCTGCTGTCCAGTTCATCTTTAGAAGTGAACCAGTACAAACTCGGATGATTGGCTTCAAGAATTTTTTTTAAGAGTACCGCATCTTCTTTGAGTTCAGTAGATGCGAATTTGGGCAGGGATACTATTGATTGTTGGCCAACTACTGTTTGCATTGGTACAATTGCACGCATCAAAAGAAGTACCCATCCAATCCATGCCCTGTTCCTCATACTTATGAATTGAATGCATTCCAGCCCTGTGCTTTTAGATCAAAAGTATTTCCTCCCTTAGTCAGCAACTTAACTCCCTCAGTATTTTCAGTCATATAGCCAATTACGCTGATTTCTTCGTTGAGCACAATTTTATCGTGGTCTTCCTGGCGAATGGTAAAAATTAATTCATAGTCTTCTCCGCCATTCAACGCACAAACCGTTGGATCCAATCCGAATTTGAATGCTGCTTTTCTGCTGGCATCGGCAATGGGAAGCTTCTCTTCGTATATACGTGCACCCAATCCGGACTGTTTACAGATATGCAACACTTCGCTGCTGATTCCATCGCTTACATCCATCATAGCAGTTGGAATAATTTCATTTTTTCCAAAGAATTCAATGATGTCTTTTCTGGCTTCGGGTTTTAGCAAGCGACCCACTATATAACTCTCCCCTTCCAGGTCGGGTTGAATATTGGGATTCTCCTGGTAAATTTTCTTTTCTCTTTCCATCAGGGTTAAACCCAGATAAGCGCCGCCCAGATCCCCACTTACACAAATTAAATCACCTTTTGAAGCCGTACTTCTCTTAATAAATGTATCGGGCGCCACTTCACCAATAGCCGTTACAGAAATGATGAATCCTTTCTGCGAGGAAGAAGTATCTCCTCCAATTAAATCAACACCGTATTTTTCACAGGCAAAATATACGCCCTCATAAAATTCATTCAATGCTTCCAAGCTGAAGCGATTGCTGATTCCAATACTCAGGGTTATCTGAGTAGGGGTTGCATTCATGGCATAAATATCGCTTAGGTTTACTACCACGGCTTTGTATCCCAGGTGCTTCAGCGGCGTATACATTAAATCGAAATGAATTCCTTCCAGCAACAGATCGGTGGTTACAACAGTTTGCTTGCCAAAATGGTCAATCACGGCTGCATCATCCCCTACGCCTAAAATGGTAGAAGCATTCTGGGTTTCCGCATTTTTGGTAAGGTGTTCAATCAAACCAAATTCACCTAAACTCGCTATTTCTGTTCTTTGTTCCATACGTCTTTTTTATGATGACCTTTAATTTTCCTTTAGAATGCACCTCCATTCACTACTGCTACCAGCTCATCGTGAATTAAGCCGTTGGTTGCAATAATATGAGGCTGATAAGGAGAATAATAATTGCCTTTGAAGTCGGTTACTTTACCGCCCGCTTCTTCTACCATTAAAAATCCTGCAGCACTGTCCCAGGCCTGTAGTTTATGTTCATAAAATCCATCAAATCTTCCGGCCGCTACCCAGCATAAGTCGATGGCAGCACTTCCCAGTCTTCTTACCGGAACCCCCTTTCTGATTAATTTTTCAAAAACCTGCAAGGGTCCGTTAGGGGCATCCAGGTAGGTATAAGGGAATCCGGTAACCAGACAGCTTTTAATTAGTGTGGTCTTATTTCCTACCTGTATTTTTTTGTCATTTAAATAAGCACCTTGCCCTCTTTCGGCAAAGTAAAATTCATTCATAAATGGGTTGTAAACAGCGCCCAGTATCATTTCTCCGTCTTTTTCCACTCCAATGCTTACACAACAAATGGGTATGCCATTGGCAAAATTGACGGTTCCATCAATGGGATCAATAATCCATTTATAGGTTGAATCCTGTTTAAGCTCTCCTGACTCTTCACTTAAAATAAAATGATCAGGAAAAGCAGACTGGATGGCATCTATGATGGCTTTCTCAGCCGCATGGTCTGCTTCTGTAACTAAATTATTGATACCTTCTTTATTACTGATTACAAAACTTCCGTTAAAAAATCTTCTGAGTTCAACAGCGCCCGCTTCTGTGGCTTTTAATAAGGTTTCTTTAAGCATGAAGCAAAAGTAACCCAGATTCTGCATCTTTGAAATATTATTGTGTCTGCACTACTAACCATAATCATCGTTCATTATCGGGTGTACCATCACCTGGATCATTGCCTGGCATCCATTCAGCGGTCTCAACATTCCTTTCGGGTTGAGATTATGGTGGTAGATAATGAATACAGTCCGGAAGATCAAACCCTACTTGCCACAAAATATCCGACAGTTCAATGGTTATCAGAATCCAAAAATATTGGCTTTGCCAAAGCCAATAATCGCGCTTTGCAACAGGTATCTACTGATTATGTTTTGTTTTTGAATCCAGATACGCTTTTATCTACAGATGTTTTGCAGCGATCGGTTGAATATTTGCAGGCAAATAGTGAAGTGGGGGCTCTGGGTGTTCAAATGAGAAACAGCCAGGGGTTTTTTTTACCGGAAAGTAAAAGGGAAATACCCACCATTAAAGGATCATTTTTTAAGTTGTCGGGATTGGCTGACCGTTTTCCGGATTCTGCCTTTTTTAACAGTTACGCGCTGGGACATTTAAATGCCGGAGGCCTGCACAAAGTGCCCGTTCTGGCAGGAGCGTATATGATGATACCAACGGAGGTGGCAAAGCAGGCAGGCGGCTTTGATGAGTCTTTTTTTATGTACGGGGAAGACATTGACCTGAGCCTCAGAATATTGGGCTTGGGGAAGGAAAACCATTATTTGGGAACAGCTTTTATTACGCATATTAAGGGCGCTAGTTCAAAACAGAATCCCGATTACCTGAATCATTTTTATGGCTCCATGAAAATATTCCTGGATAAATATCCTCATTTGTACGGAGGCAAATCAGGGATTTGGATACTGAAGATTTTTATACAAACAATACTGTTTGTTTCCCGCATAACTAAAAACTATAAATAACGCTTTTCACAAAATATTTTATATAATTCATTTAGTTTAGCTTCGTAACTCAACTGTTAAAGAACGCATGCCAATCTTTGATCTGAAACTCCCCAATGCCATTTTAAGAGCCCTTCGGCTTCCTGAAAACAATCTTAGAAGAGAACAGTTAAGGGTTTTAAAGAAGCTATTAAAAAAAGCCAGGTTTACTTCTTTCGGACAGCAGTATCGTTTTGATGAAATTTTATTAAGCAAGCATCCCGGAAAAAAGTTTCAGGAGATTGTACCCACATTCAATTACAATAAAATTTACAATGAATGGTGGCACAAAACCATTGAAGGGCAATCGGATATTTGTTGGCCAGGCAAAATTAAATACTATGCACTCAGCAGCGGTACCAGTGAATCGGCCAGTAAATACATTCCCATTACCAATGATTTATTGAGGGGAAATAAAATGGTGATGATAAAACAATTGCTAAGTCTGAGTAAATATGAAAATATTCCTTATGCTTCTATTGGGAAAGGTTGGCTTACTTTGGGGGGCAGTACGGAACTGCAAAAAGGACCAGGATATTTTGCCGGAGACCTGAGTGGCATAACCGCCAAGAAAGCGCCTTTCTGGTTTCAGCCCTTTTATAAACCAGGGAAGAAAATTGCCAAACAAAAAGACTGGAATAAAAAAATTGCAGAGATTGTTGATAAAGCGCCTCAATGGGACATTGGTTTTTTAATTGGAGTTCCTGCCTGGATTCAGATGTGTGTAGAACAAATTATTGAGCGGTATAAATTGAATAATATTCACGAAATCTGGCCCAATCTGGCCTTCTTCGTACATGGTGGTGTAAGTTTTGAGCCGTATAAAAAAGGATTCGAGAAAATGCTGGGTAAGCCCATCACTTATATAGAAACCTATCTGGCTAGTGAAGGTTTTATAGCCTATCAGGATCGCCAGCATGCCAAGGGGATGAGACTGGTAACGAACGAACATATTTTCCATGAGTTCGTTCCTTTTGATGATAAAAATTTTACTACAGACGGAGAAATGGTTGAGAATCCGGAAGCCTTAATGTTGCATGAAGTAGAGGAAGGCAAAGATTATGCCTTGTTGATCAGCACTACTGCCGGTACCTGGCGCTATTTGATTGGAGACACAATTCGATTTGTAGATAAAGAAAGATCTGAAATTATCATCACAGGCAGAACCAAACATTTCTTAAGTCTGGTTGGAGAACACCTGAGTGTAGACAATATGAATAAGGCCGTGCAAATGGCATCTGAAAAATTCAATATCAGCATACCTGAATTTACAGTAGCTGGTGTACCCTCTGGCAACTTCTTTGGCCATCACTGGTTTGTTGCCTGCAACGACAAAGTAGAGGAGAATGCTCTTTGCAATTTTATAGACGACTGTCTGAATGAATTAAACGACGATTATGCAGTTGAAAGAAAAAGTGCGCTCAGGGAAATAAAATTAACAGTACTGAAGGAAGAGGCCTTTTTAAATTTCATGCTTAGTAAGGGTAAAGTTGGTGGGCAGCATAAATTCCCCAGGGTTTTAAAGGGGTCTATGTTGCAGGATTGGTATCTGTTTTTAGAAAAGAAGAACGAATGCTAAAAACTCTTTTTGTTACTTTTTTCTTTTTGAATCCTGTATTCTTTCAGCATTCTTTTGCACAAAAGCCAAAGACAAATCTAACGGTTAGGAAACAGGATTTTGTAGCACCGGATACGGTGAATGTTTTGTTTACAACCACTCAGGGCAATTTTATTATTCAGGCATACCGAAACTGGGCGCCGCTGGCAGCAGACCGTTTTTACACTTTGGTCAAGCAACAGTTTTACACCAACAATTATATTTTCAGAGTAGAAAAAGACTATGTGGTTCAATTCGGTATTGCCGGACGAACCAAGGAAGACAATAAATGGGATCTGCAGCGCTTGCCGGACGAACCAGTCAGAAAAAAACACCTCAAATCAATCGTTGCTTTTGCAAGAAGTGGTAAAAATACCAGAACTACACAACTGTTTGTGAATATGCAGGACAATCCAAAGTTGGATACAACCATGCGGGAAGGAGTTCACGGTTATCCCCCCTTTGGAAAAGTAATCAGGGGAATGGATGTTTTGTTTAAACTGAACGGGAAATACAGAAAGCAAATTCTACCGCTGCAGGATTCGGTTTATAAATGGGGAAACTCCTATCTGGATAAAAAATTTCCGGGCCTGGATAAAATTATTAGCGCAACAATTATCCGCTGAAATAGCCCCAATCAGTTATTTTTGTAATTCAACTTTAATTGGTTTAGATGATTGCACCATTGATGAAGGGGCTGGTTTTAGGACTGATTCTGAGTATTTCAGTAGGCCCGGTTATTTTTGCCATCATCAAACAAAGCCTTGCAAACGGTCATAAAGCGGGGTATACTTTTGTTGCAGGGGTTTCAGCAAGCGATATCAGTCTGGTACTGGTTTGTAATTTGTTTACCAGCTTTTTCACAACGGCCTTATCTCATAGCAATACCATTGCCATTGCAGGTAGTATTTTTTTAATTGGCGTAGGCATTTATACTTTTTTCTTCAAGAAGGTAATTGTTGATGAAGACAATAAAGTGGAAATAAAAAAATTCCGCAAAAGAGATCTGGCCGGAATTTTCTTGTCAGGATATTTTATGAATATGCTAAATCCTGCCGTCTTTCTTTTTTGGTTTGCGTGGACTGCGGCAATAACTGGTGATGCTGCGGGAACTCCTAATCCAACGCAATACAAATGGATTGTATTCATTACTTGCCTTGTTTTTGTTTTACTCGCAGATATTGCCAAAGTTGCCTTAGCAGGAAAATTAAGACAACGTTTGACACCTAAGAATCTTCACTTTATCAATAAACTTTCGGGGATTATCCTGATAGGATTTGGCGTTGCCCTGATTTGGGGTGTGCTTAATTTTGGGGACAAGCTGAAATAGGTTGTATCTTCCTCTTGAAATTATTTGTTGTGATTAAAAAAATCTGGAAGAAAACAAAACGCATCCTCTGGATACTCTTTCTGAGTTCACTTTTATATACCATTGTTTGCAGATGGGTTATGCCACCGGTTACCATGACCCAAATAGCCAATTCATTCGGATATGGACTCAAACGAGACTATGTTTCCTGGAATCAGATTAATCATTCGGTAAAGCTGGCCGCCATTGCCAGTGAAGACCAGGTATTTCCTGACCATAGTGGTTTTGACTGGGATGCCATTGAAAAAAGCATCAAACCCAAAAAGAAAAATAAAAAAACCAGAATACCATTGGGAGGTGGCGCAAGTACCATAACGCAGCAAACAGCCAAGAATGTTTTTTTATGGCAGGGAGGATCCATCACCAAGTTCATCCGAAAAGTACCAGAGTTGTATTTCACAAAATTAATTGAATGGATCTGGGGTAAGCAAAGAATTCTGGAAGTATACCTGAATGTGATAGAAATGGGTCCGGGTATTTTCGGTATCCAGGCTGCTTCCAGACATTATTTCAAAAAAGATGCGTCGCAATTAACCAGGGCCGAAGCCGCTATGATTATTGCTTCATTGCCTAATCCGAAAAAATTCTTGGTGAAACCCATAAGCCGCAGGGTTGCCTGGCGATATCCGCAAATTCTGAAACAGATGAATAATATTGAGGGGGATGAAGATATCAAAGCCTTGCTAAGATAATTGAAGGAACTGATTGGTTGCCGTAATTGCAGCGACAGTTCTTTCTGCATTTGTTCCGCTGATCAAAGCCCAGGGCACTGTTTGGTTAATTAATAAGTCTTTGTAAATAGCAAACAGTTCCTGTCGGGGTTTTTCATCAGGATATTCTCTTAGTTCATCTTTCACCCAGGGCAGATCGATATTGCAAAGTAAATAACCGTCGTATTTTCTTTTAATAATGGTATCGAGAATAAAAAAATCACAGGTTCCGAAAACATATTCACTCCAGACCTTCATTACGTACATATCAGTGTCAACAAAAAGAAGTGAACTTTTAGTTTCCTTCTGCACTTTTTGGATGTATTCATCTTCAAGTTTCAACTGACCTTTTGCAATAGTCAATAAATCTGTCGGACCATAATTGGTTCCGTTTTGTAGCAGGTATTCTCTTGCATACTCGGGACACCATAAGGTTTGATAATGATCAGCAAGGGCTTTGCTTAATGTACTTTTACCTGTACTTTCCGGACCTATAATGACTATTTTTTTAATTTCCTGCATGACCGGCTTTTTTCCGCCAGCTTATTAAACCGGCAATCGCTAAAATGAGTAATACTACAAACTGCACACTGGTAAAAACATATCCTTTCGTAAAGTATAACGGAATGGAAGCAATATTTGTTGCTATCCACCAATACCAGCTCTCTACTTTTTTTCTTGCCATTAGCCACATACCTGTGTAGGCAGTTGCACTGGCAAATGCATCTGCCCATGGGATTGCTTCCGGAGCAAAGGAAACCTGAAGTTGTTGCAATGAAAAGAACAATAAAGTATAAAACAAACCAAAAAACAGAACTTGTTCCGCCCATTCTTTGGAAGAACTGAATTGAATTTTCAGCATTTTTTCCTTTGTCTGATTATTTTTCTTCGACCACAAAATCCAGCCATAAATACTCATAATTGTATAATATAAATTCACGCTGGCTTCCCCGTATAAATGTCCTTTTACGCTGAGGTAGATATAAATGGTAGTATTGATTAACCCAATGGGATAAACCCAGATATTTTCTTTTCTGCTAAACCATACACTGCCTATTCCTGCAAAAACGGCAATGAATTCCAAGATACCGGTTTCTTGTATTCCGGTAACAAACGCATCATAGACCTGAGGTATCGTCATTTCTGTTGATTTCTGGTAAAATAAAAAATAGAACCGTCTTTAAATTGCCATTCGCTTGTTTGACGATAATGTTTACGAATAAAAGCATCATCTATCAGGTCGTCGTTTTTTCCGTAGACAAACCAAACCAGATAAATATGTGGAGTTTTAAGAAAGTCACTGATTTCAGAAGGAATATCTTTATGGGGTAAAGGATTAGCTTTTATATCAGCCAGAAAAAATACGGCATCATTGGTATTGGAATAAATAGGTGCCTGGTATTGCTGATGATGACTTTTCATGAACTTTAGTAGCGGAGAACTTTTCCAGTGCATATCTGTGTAGCCGGGGATACCAGCATAACCAATGCCTTCCCAATTAAAAGCATGAGTCTGATAATGATAATGGGCGCCTGCGGTATATCCACTTAAAAACAATGCTATAACCAGCCATTTTTTATACTGCCTGGTTTTAATTATCCAGGTATAAAAAAACCAGGCAATTAAAATAATGATTGGAATATAAAGAGGAATTAATAACCGGCTGCTCAGGGTTTCGAAACGGGAAACACTTGCAATAAAAAGCATGAACCCTCCATACACGAGTGTGAATAGGCTGATGATGGTAACCGGACTATTGTAAAACTGCTGCTGTATAAATCGGAATCCCAAAAAAGTAATAATCAGTAACAGCAAAAGGGTTCCGAAGATTATTAAAAGACTTTGATTTTCAGCATTGCCTAACGGGAACCAATATCCCAGCACATTTAAAAAATCTGCCAGGTTAGAAGTGAATGATTTAAGAGATGTCTGACGTACCCCGGCAATGGTATCGGTTACCCAATAGTTTCTTAAGGTATTCAATAAGGGTAAGATGGCTCCTGTTATTCCAAAAACAAGGACATGTTTTAATTTCAATTGCCAGTTGAATCTTGTATTAAATAGGATTAAAATGCCTCCTGTAATGATCCAGGTAACTCCCACGTAGCGAACCATGCAGGTGAAACTAACTATAAGAGCAGCCCATAGCAGCCAGGAAATTGAATGGGATTTCAGGTATCGCAAAAAGGCCATCACAAAAAACAATCCCAAAACCAGAAATACTGTTTCGGACCATAACATGGAATACACTTCCAGCATGCCCGGGTTGCTTAGAATAAAAACCAATATCAAAAGCCTGAAGATCCCTGATTGTATTCCGGTTTCAATCAATAAAAAACTAACAGTATAAAGAACCAATGCCAGCAGGAATGCATTTAAACAAGGGGCTAACAATAACAGGTTTGCGCCTGATACCCATTTGATAACACCTAATAAAAAGGGGTAGCCCAATGGAAAATTCACCAGCGGGAGATTGTTGTAATCTGAAAAACGAAATGAATCGGCAAAATGATCAGCCGTACTTAAATAAGCTACCGAGTCCGGTGAAATACCTATCCCCCCTTTTGAAGTATAAAAAGCAATCCAGATACAGCCCAAAGCAGACGCCAACAATGCATCCCAATGACGGAACAATAAATGTTGTATGATTTGCTTCATGTAATGCAAGATAATGCACTACCGAGGTTTATTCTGCTTCAGCCACTACTTCTTTCACTTCAGGAATCATTCTCTTCATCATGCCTTCAATTCCCGCTTTAAGGGTAATCATGGAAGAGGGGCAACCGGAGCAAGAACCCTGCAACATCAGGTTTACAACTCCGTCGTTATAACTTTTAAACTGAATGGCGCCGCCATCCATTTCAACTGCAGGCTTTACATAGTTTTCCAGTAATTCCTTCACTCTCTTCACAATATCATCATCGTCTGCACTTACGGTATTGCTTGCTTCCTGTTTTACCTTAGCAACTTCTTCTTCATTAACTACCACTCCACCGTTTTCAAGGTATTGTTTTAAAAATTCCTTAATGGTAGGAATCACATCCTGCCAGTCTTCTGTATCGGCGGTCTTGGTAAGGGTAATAAAATTACTTGCTATGAAAACGCTCTTGATAAAAGGGAAACTAAACAATTCCTTTGCCAGCGGCGAGGGTGCCGATAGGGTTTCATCTGCAAAATCAATGCTTTTTCCAGGATATAAAAGCTTGTTGGCTACAAACTTCATTGTCTCTGGATTTGGAGTCATTTCTGTATAAATGCTGATGACAGGGTTGCCAGTCGTTATCATGGTATGCGTTTTTTAAATGTGAATCAGGTACAAATTTAAAACAAAAGGATGGGAGGGAAAGTTCAAAGCACCTAGTTTAACGGTTTGTCCGTCTTATTTTTCGGATATCGTAAGTAAAGCCAATAAACCGGCAAATTTTACGTTATCAGTAATGCATTTCGCCTTTTTTGAAGAGCAGCTAATGAAATAACCCATGCGAAACCTAGTCTTTTTATGTATCTGGATGGTGTTTTCAAGCCAATTAAAGGCTCAGACCGATCCTTTTTTGCTTGGAATGACCCTGGGCGGGGGTGAAATCAATGAAAATCAATTGCCCGGCCAGCTGAATGAACATTACCAATATCCAACAGAGGAAGAAGTTGACTATTATTATCAAAAGGGATTCAGGTTAATCACCATTCCATTTAGATGGGAGCGGGTACAAAAAAATCTGGGTGGGGATCTGGATTATGGTGAAATCGGGGAAATCCGTAAAGTGGTAACCTGGGCTTCGAATCGGAATATGCAGGTAATTCTTTCCATGTACAACAGCGGCAGGTACCGAAAGTATGGAGTGGATTATATTGTAGGGTCTTATTCGGTAAGCAGACAGGATTTTGCAGATTGCTGGAATAAAATTGCCAATGCTTTTGCAGGATACCCCAATATTTATGGCTACAACTTAATGTCTGAGCCACATGATATGCAGGCTTTTGACTGGCAGACTACTGCACAGTGGGCCATTAGTTCCATACGACAGGCAGATCGCAGAAGCCGTATTATTATTTCCGGAAATAACTATGCAGCTGCGGAAAGCTGGCCCGATTATTCGGATGCCTTAAAATACCTGAATGATCCTCAGGACAAGTTGGTGTACAATGCACATTGTTATTTCGACAACGACTTCACCGGCAAGTATTTGTTTTCCTACGACCAGAATCAGGCCTGGGATTCAACAGGTATACAAAGGGCAATGCCATTTGTACAGTGGTTGAAGCAACACAATAAAAGAGGAATGATTGGCCAGTTTGGGGTACCGGATACGGATGCACGCTGGTTAAATATCATGGATAAATTCCTTCAATATTTGAAGTCTGAAAATGTAACTGCCCAGTATAGTTCCTCTGGAAAAAAACTTTCGGGCAATCCGGTTAGTACCTATCCACTGGCCAGTGTTGAACGACCACAAATAAAAACCCTGCAGTCTTTTCTGGATGCTTCCGGATTTTCCAATAAACCCTGGGTTGAAAAAACAGAAACAGTTTCCAATGCAGATCTGAATAAAAAACAAGAAGTAGAAACGCCACCTGAGCCACCCTCTTCCTTTTTGTTTTTACCGGGAACGGTTTTACTTCCACAGCCTAACGGGGGTTTGTACAAACCAACCATTAAATCGAATATCAGAGAGAAATCAGTGCGAACAGCGAAATACCGTAACCCCTAGTTTATTTTATATGCTTAGGAAACGATTCTAAGCTTTGCATAATTTAGCATGATTTTCTTTTCTCCATTAACGCCAAAATCAATGGTAGCAACAGGATTATGAGCCGATCCTTCCATAGATTTAACTGTACCAAACCCAAATTTTTGGTGTTCTACTTTCTGTCCGGCTTCTAAATTGGAAGTATCGCTGGGTGTAAAATCAGCCGAAGGAATATGTGCTACTACTTTAGGTGCCAGTGGCTGAATTGGCATGTATTCAGGTTTGCTTGTTGCTGGTTTCTTCGAAGGAGGAGGACCATATTTCTGTGCAGCCTGCTGGGCAGAAGAACCAAATCCCCTGTTCATTCTTTCGAAAGCAGAACCCCACTGTGAAGCACCGTGATTTCGGGCGCCACCGCCGGCATAGGATTTATCAATTGATTCTTCCGGCATTTCTTCTATGAAACGGCTGGGCTCATTTTGTACCAGTTGACCAAAACGATATCTTGAATTGGCATAGGTTAACCATAGCCTTTCTTTTGCTCGGGTTACAGCCACATAGAACAGTCTTCTTTCTTCTTCCAGTTCCTCTCTGGTATTAATGCTCATGGCACTGGGAAATAATGTTTCTTCTACCCCGCCTACAAATACACATCCGAATTCTAGACCTTTTGCTGCGTGAATGGTCATCAGTTTTACTACGTCATTATTTTCTTTGTCGTCATCCGCATCCGTTAACAAAGTAATTTGTTGCAGATAGGACCCTAGCGATTTATCACCCAGTTCTCCATCCTCATTACTTGGACTTTCTGTCCATTCCTTAATAGAGTTGAAAAGCTCCTGAACGTTTTCGTATCTGGCAAGTCCCTCTGTAGTTTTATCATTAAAGAGTTCTTTCACCAGGTTCGTATGTTTGCCCACCTGTGTAGCCACATCAAAAGCGTTATTATTGGTCAGCATGCTTTGAAAATAGCGAATCATGGTCGCAAAATTCTGTAATGCTTCCAGTGTTCCTGCTCTGAAACCAAATTCACCTGCCCTTACCACCACATTAAATACAGGGATATTTTGTTCGTTGGCAATAATGACTAATTTTTCAATAGTTGTTTTTCCAATACCCCTTACCGGATAATTGATGATTCTTTTTAGCGCTTCTTCATCATTGGTATTTACAATTACCCTTAAGTATGCAAGCAAATCTTTGATTTCCTTACGCTGATAGAAGCTCACTCCACCATAAATGCGGTAGGCGATTCCCATTTTTCTCAGACTTTCTTCAAAAGAACGGCTTTGCGCATTGGTTCTGTAGAGAATGGCAAAGTCTTTATTATAATAATGATTGCGCAGTTTTTGTTCCTGAATGGTGTCGGCAACAAATTTCCCTTCTTCATTATCGGTTAATGTTCTTACTAATTTTATTTTTTCTCCTTCCTGGTTTTCGGTCCAGAGGTTCTTGGGAATCTGTCCTTTGTTGTTTTTAATGACCTGATTGGCAACTTTTAAAATCTGCTGGCTGCTTCGGTAATTCTGTTCCAGTTTAACCACTTTAACATCGTCGTAGTCTTTCTGGAATTGTAAAATGTTTTCAATCGTTGCTCCCCGGAAACTATAGATACTTTGAGCATCATCACCCACAACACAAATATTTTCATGCGCAGCAGCCAATAGTTTACTGATCTGGTACTGAACAGGGTTGGTATCCTGGTACTCATCTATCAGCAGGTATTTGAATTTATGTTGATACTTATGCAGGGCTTCAGGGAAATTATTGAGCAACTCATACATTTTCAACAACAGGTCATCAAAGTCCATGGCTCCATTCTTAAAACAACGTTTGGCATATGCGGCATAAACCTGGGCAATGGCCGGGCGGTTAGCTCTTGCATCTTCCTGTTGAATAGCATAGTCTGTAGCATATTCTGCAGGACCCACCAATGCGTTCTTCGCAGAAGAAATTCTATTCCCTACAATATTGGGCTTATAATGTTTATCGTCTAAGTGTAATTCGTTAATTACTGTTTTTAAAACTGAACGGCTATCATCCGTGTCGTAAATAGTGAAATTACTGGGGTAACCCAATTTATGAGCTTCTGCTCTTAAAATACGCGCAAACACGCTGTGAAAAGTACCTACATAAAGGTTTCTGGCTTCTGAATTACCAAGAATTTTTTCAATTCTTTCCTTCATTTCAGCAGCAGCCTTATTAGTAAAAGTAAGGGCTAATATATTGAAAGCATCTACGCCATTGGCCATCAGATGAGCAATACGTGTGGTGAGTACTTTTGTTTTTCCGCTTCCTGCACCAGCCACAATCATCAGTGGTCCCTTAATATGAGTGACTGCTTCTCTTTGAGAGTCGTTTAATCCATTCAAATAATCCTGCATACAAATTAATTCTGGTGCAAGATACTCTCTTAACCCGTTTTATTGGGGTGAATTCCCGTATAATGAAGAATAAGTTTAAATAATTCTGAAGGGATAAAAGGTTTTACCACTATATCATTAATGCCAGTATTTTTTATCCGGTCTTCTATTTCGCGTGGCAAACTGGCAGTAAGTGCAATAATCGGCGTTTTAACTCCTCTTTCCCTCAGGATTCTGGTAGCTTCGTATCCATCCATAACCGGCATATGCATATCCATCAGAATAATATTATGTTTTTGTTCGTCAAAAAGTTGAATAGCTTCTTTTCCGTTTTGTGCAATATCTATCGAAGCGCCCCACTTGCTTAAAAATGTTTTTGCAACCAGAATATTCACTTCATTGTCTTCTACCAGTAAGACATATTTTCCCTGTAAAGGTTTACTTTCTTCAGCGGGTATTTCAAGCACAATTTCTTCTTGCTTCAGCACCCGAGTTGGTAAAATTGGATAACTGATTTCAAAATAGAAACAAGATCCTTTGTTGGGTTCGCTTTTCAACTTTAATTCTGCGCCCTGCAAAGCCAGTAATTTTTTACTGATGGCCAGCCCAAGACCGGTGCCTCCAAAATTTCTGGAAGTACTATTATCAGCCTGCGTGAATTGCTCAAAAATCAATTGTTGTTTTTCCTGTGCAATTCCAATTCCGGTATCTTCTACTTCTATTAATAACCGGAGCCTCAATTCGTCTCTGCTGAGGACGGACATTTTCAAAGCCACATGCCCTCTCTTGGTAAATTTAATTGCGTTGTGAATCAGGTTTCCGATAATCTGGCTGGTTCTGGTAGGGTCTCCGATAACTTTTACATTCAGCCCATCGTCCAAGACCAGTTTCAAAGCAATGCCTTTCTCTTTTGCCAGTGTTCCAAATCCTGCAACCAGATTTTCAGAAATGGTTTTCAAATCCATTTCAATGGTTTCAAATCCTATTTTTCCCGCTTCAATTTTATTGAAATCCAGAATATCATTAACTATAGACAATAAGTTTTTGGCTGAAAACAGCAACACATTCAGTTGTTCTTTTTGTTCATCTGATGGCTTCTCCATGAGCATAATATTGGTCATACCCAGAATAGAATTCAAAGGAGTTCTTATTTCATGCGACATGGTGCTCAGGAAATCATTTTTTGCTTTCAGCCCCATCTCTGCCTGTTTTTTAGCTTCTTTTAATGTAAAGGCAAACCGGTGAGAAAGAATTAATGACTGACAAAAGAAAAAACTGATATATCCAAAGAACAGAACAAATCTTGGTGGCTGAATAACATTGAAATATTTCAGGTTAATTAGTATAAAAATGATCAATAAAATTCCTGTACTTAACAGTGCGTATTTGGCTCCCAGTTTTTTATTAAAATAAGCTTTGATATAAATATAAAAAGCATGAGCAATAACCGTAAACATCACAATCAGAAAGGGATTCAACAACCGGCTAAATATGCTCGGCGGAAACAATAGTACTGTTAAACAAAGCAATCCGGCCATAATGGCTTCTATTCTGATTAACCATTTATTGGTCTCTTCCGGAAATAAATACTTGGTGTAAAACATAAAGAAAATAACACTGACAAATAAGCTCAGGTATTCCAGATGAACCCCGATTATCCATGGATAATTGGGAAATAAACTGTGGAGCACATAATTATCTGAGCCAACTATCCGATAACTATAGGCGATACAGAATAATGAGAAATATAAAATGACCCGGTCGTGTTTTCCAAAGTAAAAAAGACCAATGAAAAAAAGCCCTCCCATTAAAATAGCCCCCGCCAACATCAAATCAAAACCATCTTCTGAAGCTTTTTCAGCGGTTAATTGTGTGGTGCTTCCGATAACAATGGGTTTATAGGGCCCCCCTTTTGAATGCCTGAAATTGGCAATCTGAAGTACCATAGAAACCGTATCTGTAACCGGAAGCGTAACAACTTGTTCAACCCATTTCTCTACCGTTGTTTCCTTTGTTTTTCCCGGCTTCCCAGCAGCTGCAAAAGGCTTGCCATTCAGAAAAAGTTGAAACGAACAATAGGTGTCTGGAAGCTGTATAGAGAGGTCATTTTGTTTTTCAGGATCCAGTAAAATTTTCAGGGTATACGTTGCAAATCCCTTAGCTGGAAGTAGCTGATTATTAAACAGGGTGTTGTCCCACCTTTCTGGAAAATAAGTGAAGACCTCAGGATGGGTGCTGATCTCTTCCGGCGTTAGTAATTGATTCCAGTAAAATCCCCAGTTGCCGTTCAATGCAAAAGGTTGTCTCTCTAAATCTGCTTTTCTTAAGTCAATAATACCTTTTTCAATTGTCTGAGCCTCTGCAAAGGAAAACAGCACTGTAAACAAGAACAGCAGAAATAAATGTAATGGCTTCCTTGAGCTACAAGACATGGATTTTAATTGATAATCCAATTTATGATTAAAATTTTATATAAAAAAAGCGCCGGAGAATCCATTCCCCGGCGCCTGTATAGTAATTTGTTAAAATTCTTATTTCTTTCTTTCCAGCAGTTTAAAGAACTGATCTAATTGCGGTAAAATAACAATTCGGGTTCTTCTGTTGGTAGCTCTACCTTCAGCAGTAGTATTGTCTGTTAAAGGTACATACTGGCTTCTTCCTGCTGCTGTCATACGCTTTGGATTCATTCCGTATGATTCCTGAAGGATTCTTACAACTGTTGTTGCTCTTTTAACACTCAGATCCCAGTTATCAACCATTCCTCCACCTTTAATCAAAGGGATGGAATCTGTATGACCCTCTACCATAAATTCAATTTCTGGTTGAGCATTCAGCACTTTGGCAACTTTACCAAGCACATCTTTAGCACGGTCAGTTACATCATAACTACCACTTTTAAATAAAAGCTTATCAGAGATATCTACATAAACCACTCCCTTATCTACTTTAATATTAATGTCCTTGTCGTCCATATTACCCAGTACCCCTTTCAGGTTCATCACCAGGGCCATATTTAAAGAGTCTTTTCTGGCAATGGAACCCTGTAAATCCTGAATATATAAGTCTTTGGCACCAATGTTTTCAAGTGATCTTCTGATGCTTTCAGCCTGAGCTCCGGTTACAACTGATAAATCTTTCAGTTGATTTAAAACCATGCTATTGGTTTGTTTTACATAATCCAATTGAGTATTGGTTGTACCCAGCTGTGCTTCAACAGATTGCTTCTGAGTTTGCAGATTACTAATCTGATTTTTGGCTTTGTTAAATTCCTCTTCCAGATTTCTGTATTTTCCCTGCAATTCTGCATATGCTCCATTTAATTCGCCATACCTGGCTTCGGCTTGTCTCAATTGTTTCGGGCTAACGCAGGCAAATAAGCTAACAGAGGCAAGAGCTGCTAAAGTGTAGAATTTCATTTTCATTGGTCTTACATATTATTGGTCAATTGTTGGTACAAACGGAATCTTATACCAATTATTGTGCCGTTACTAAATAAGTTAAACGGGTGCAAGTTACACAAAAACCACTTTGACCGATTCGTTATACCAATTGTTGTAGAAGTCTTTGAATGTTTCATCCAACACTTTGCGCTTGATTTTTAAAGTTGGTGTTAAAATTCCATTCTGAATCGTCCACTCTTCGGCCATAATAATCAATTTAGCCAACTGTTCATGGTGTTCCAGTTCTTTATTAATGCGCTCCAATAGCTGGTGCAGATGATCTTGTAAATTTGTTTGCGCCAGACTTTTGGCCTGCTCGGAAAGGGTGCACAAAAGCAAAGGAGCAGGCATTCCCCATCCCACCACACAGGCCTGAGCAATCATGGCATCGGTTAGTACTTTGGATTCAATGGGCGCTGGTGCCACATATTTACCCTTACTTGTTTTAAACTGGTCCTTGATTCTTCCTGTAATAGAAAGGTATCCCTCGTCATCTATACTTCCTTCATCGCCTGTTTTTAAAAACCCATCTTCAAACATTTCTTCAGATAAAACAGGCTCTTTGTAATATCCCAGCATATTGGCTTCGCTTTTTACCAAGACCTCTTTTTGTTCACTTAATTTAACCTCCACACCCGGATAGGACTGTCCTACTGTTCCGAATTTGCAGGCGCCTTTCCTGTTGGAATGAGACAAGGCAGAATTCTCTGTCATCCCATAAGCTTCCTGAATTTCCATTCCCAATGCCTTATACCAGCTGAGGACGGCAGGATTGATGGGAGATGCACCTGTGAACAAATGTTTGGCTCTTCCAAGGCCTAATTTTTTGCGGATCAGATTCTTAATCAATACCGAAACCAATGGTACTTTAAGTAATCTGCTCAGTTTTTGCTGAGGCATTTTGCGTAAGATCTCTTCCTGAATTTTTTCCCAGATTCTGGGTACTGCCAAAAAAATCGTGGGTTGGGAATATTGCAGATTTTTAGAAAAACTATCCATGGATTCTACAAAATGGATGCAGCTTCCTGTAAATATTGCCCCACATTCTACCAGCATTCTTTCCGCCACATGGCAAAGGGGCAGGTAAGAAAAAAACACTTCATTGGCCAATGGGGGTGTGCTTTCCAGAAATGAATAAACTGCAAAAGACATGGTATGATTGCTATGCATTACTCCTTTGGGAGCACCTGTAGTTCCTGAAGTATAAATAATACAGGAAAGATCTTTAGTGTCTTTTTTTACAGGCTCACCCAAAGGCTGGGTTGCTGCCACCAGATCGTTCCAGTTTAAACAACCTACATTAAAATAGAAAGGAAAACTGATTTGTGTTAATGTATCCGGAATGCCCATTCTGATGATTTCCGGATTGTCTAGCTTTCCTACAAAGATGGCTTTGGATTCACTATGCAAAAGAATTTCATTGACTGCATTGCTGGTGATATTCGGATACAGCGGAACGGAAACCATGCCTGCCATATTGATTGCCAGATCGGCCATAATCCAATGTGCACAGTTCTTGCTGAGAATAGCCACCTTATCACCTGGGTTCAATCCTGATTGCAATAGCCAGGCCGCCATTGATCTTATTTCTTTTCCCGCACTGGCCCATGAAAAATCCTGATAGACGCTTTTTACAGGTTCGGATAAAAAGAGTTTATTGGGCTGTACTTTTTCGTAATGGCAAAAACGGTCAATAATGGTAGGAAAAGGTTGACTCATATGGTTTAGGGGGATTAGTGATCTAAATGTTTCAGGCCGTATTCTGGTATCTTACCTTCCTTGTCGGCAAAAAAATGTATGATTTTTTTAAAGTCTTCTTCCATATTACCGGTTGGCAGGAAGGGTTCGCTGAAACTGATTTCTTTTCTACCGAAATCCAAACCGGCTAATACAATGGGTACACCTGCTTTTAGTGCAATATGATAAAAACCAGTTCTTAATTTATCTACTTTTTTTCTGGTACCCTCAGGGGATAATGCTAGAACAAACTGATCGCGAATCCTGAATTGTTCTGCAACCTGATCAACTACATTGTTATTGCTGAATCTATCAACGGGAAATCCCCCCATTTTTCTGAAGAAAAAGCCAAATCTTCCTTTGAATAATTCCGCCTTGCCCAGAAAATTAAGATGGTATAATTTGAGCTTACTTCTAACTGCTAGTCCAACTACAAAATCCCAGGCACTGGTATGAGGCCCTACGGCTATCACACATTTTTTCAGGTGATAGGGAAATTCACTACGAATTTTCCATCCCTGCATTTGCAGAAATAGGTTCCAGCATATACGCATAGCAATCGGTTGGGAAAATCAGGATAGAAAAAAAACAGAATTGTACCTAAAATTTTAAGTGTCGGGCACTTGCATAAACCGAGTGGGTCATACTGTCCCAGCTGGCGAACCATTGCATGATGATGGTGGATCCATCCTTCTTCAACATTCTGTTCTCGAAGTCTTTTAATTCTATTCCGCGTTTTATCTGTGAAAAGGCTTCAAATGTTTTTCTTCTGTCGTCTTCCAGCACAAAATCTATAATATCTTTTCCCACTAACTCCCAGTCTTCGTATCCCCATAATTCTTCTACCTGTTTATTAATTCTTACAAATTCTCCCTTAATATTTAATACACACAAAATATCAAGTGAGGCATCCAGAATTTTTTTCAGGTCTCTCAAAGATTTTTCCAGTTCCAGTTCTTCAGCAACATTTTCGGTAATGTCGTTAATCAACGCATAAATTCCGGTTATTGCACCTTCTATTTTAATAGGAATATAGGTGATAATGCACGTTAATTGCTTATTCCTGACAGTTTGAACTTTGCATTTGAACTTTTGTGTTGTCCCTGATTTTACCAGGTTGAATATTCTAAAAACAGTACCCATTTCATCTTGAAGCAGAAATGGAAATATACTTTCACCGTTTAATTTAGTTTCAGGACATTCTAATAAAAGCGGCAGTTGATTGTTCATGGAAGTTATGTTTCCTTCTAAGTCTAACGAACAAACCGCGTAGGGGTTTTGATCAAAAAGTAAATAATAAGGTTGATCAGATTTCATAAAATTAATTTACCTCAATCAAGAACAACAAATCTCTTTTATAAAAAAGATGTTATTGTAACAAATCTAAACGATTTCTGCAAAATCAGTTTGCATATTGATCATAAAGAGCTGGGAGTTTAACAAAACCGTTTTTTATACAATATGTGATTAATTCTGATTTATTCTTTACTTCAAATTTTTCTAGAAAATAGGCAAGATATTTTTTGATAGACGGGAGACTTTTATTCATTATCAATGCAATTTCTGAGTAACTTAAATCAGCAGCATTCAATAACAAAAACTGGCGTTGTATTAAAGTAAGTTCTGGAATTTTTTTATCAATTATTTGATTTGTTGAACTTGATAGTTTTAATTCTTTCCCTTTATTAAAAAGCAAGTCGTCAATATATGTTGAATTTAAAATTGTATAATCTAAAGCCTCTCTGAAAACACTTCTATTTCCATAAGCTTGTTTATATATAGCTGAGTTAGGACTTGTAAAGTGCTTGCTAATAAAACTTCTGGCTCCTTCATTAAGAACTTCAGTAACTAGTGCTTTATTACTATGTGAGGATACACCAATTATCTTAATAGAGGGATAAGTTCGCGAAATATAACTTGTTAAAAGTAAACCATCTATTTTGGGTAGTTCAATATCTAATAGTAGTATATCTGGAAGTTTTTTGGCAAGGTTCAAATTTAGCAGCAACTCAAAACCATCAGAAGCATCAATAATTAGTTTTGAGTTTTTAACTTTACCGATCTCATTTTTAATCAATAGCCTATAGCGCTCATTGTCTTCTACTAAACCTATCTGTATCATAAAAGCTTATAAAGACCAAAAATAACATAAATAATTATTATATGTAAATTTTGCATATTCGATTATCCAAATGGATAAGTTTTTAAGCTACTAGAAGAAATATTCATTTGGATATATATAAAATAGATAGTACTATTTATTTTCATTTTCTACTAATAAAACAAATCGAATGATTTCAAAAAGGGTCTTTAAATCACTATTCTTTTTAACTATTGTATTATCTGTTGCATCTTGTATTAAACAAACATTCATGCCACAAGATGAATTTTATGTTGAAAAAACATGGATTAAAGAAAATGGGAAAAACTATAAAGAAGGAATTCTTTTTATGTATACTAAAGAAAAAGTAAACAAGTGTTAACATTAGATTGGTCAACTACAAAAAAAGCAATCATTAATAATATTTCATATACAGAGGTAAAATTTGTAGAAGGTTTAAATCACGAGCATGATAAGGGCATTAAAAGTTCAAATAGTTCAGTTTCAACACAAATTCAATTTAGTCTTGTTTTTAGAAAAGTTAGTGATAAAATAGAGTCTGTTATTAAATATACTATTCCTAATGCAACCTTGGCTTTTTCAGATAGTGTTAGAAAGGGTACTATAGAAAGCTATCACACTTTTGACGGAAAAGTGTTAGATGTCTGGTTTACTGATTTTTCAACAAACAAAGTGATGAAGCGCAAAGAAATGCAAAATCAATCATTTTCAAACACTTCAATCCGTCAATTAGAACAAAAAATAAGGTCCAGAAATGTTAATGATCCAGAATCGTTGTGTTATAATACAACAGAAAGCCAGTATGTATATTCTTGTATCAGTTTAGGGGCAAGTGCTGCTGGAGATTATAACATTGAGTGTGGTTGGAGGTATATTGGAGAAGTTACATCTACATTTTGCTTTTCAGGGTCAGGAGGAACTGAAACTTGGCCACCTACAAGTGGTGGTGGAAATCAAACAGTACCACCTACAAAAACTCCTTGTCCTGGAGATGTAATTTTAAATCCAATAATTGCAAAATCAAATGCTACAAATATTAATGGTGGAAGATTTGGTCCGACTCGTAAGTATCCTAACGGTCAACCAAAAGAGCATAAAGGATTAGATATTTATGCAAAACCCAATACACCATTGTATGCTATTTTTAGTGGGGTGGTAACAAGATCAATTTCTATTTTTCAGCCTCAATATTATGGAAGCCCAACTTCATTTGGTAATTTAGTTGAAATAAAGAGTACTTTAGCTGATGGCCGTGTAATTAAAATCTTGTACGCTCATTTAAATTCAACAAGTTTGACTGTTGATGACATAATTGATCAAGGACAGCAAATAGGCCTGAGTGGGAAAACCGGAAATGCACAAAATGTTATTTCGCCTCATGTTCATATTCAAGTTACTGAAAATGGTCAGAAAAAAAATCCGGAAAATTTTATTTCAACTAAATACAATCAGTTTGGATATTCTACAGGTAGCCCATGCAATTAATCCACTTATATAAATCTCAATATATGAAGTTTAAATTATCATTTTATTTGGTCTTTATCGTATTAATAGCTATTTCATTTATAGTTAATAGTCAAAGTATATCCCAACAAGAAAATTTGAATTTAGATTATTTATGGCTGAATCAGTTTGATATTAAGCCTCAATATTCACAAAATAATAATAATTCACTTTTGATGAATGAATCTGAGTTTCAATTAAAATTTAATTTAAGTCTAAACGGGAATTCAGATTATTCGGAGGAGTTTGATTCAAATATGAATAATTATTTTGGTAGTGGTATAGAGGTGTGGTTTATGGATAATATTCTGCAAGCCATGGAAGTAACTTCTAATTCTTACATATTTGAAATTACAAATGGAAATAGTATTAGTGTTGGAGATAATATTAGTATTCTTTCTACTCAATTTCCTAATTCCTGGCTAAATAAAAATGAATCAGGAAAGATATTTGTTTTGCTTAAAAATAATAATTCTGATATTGATATGAATTTAACATTTCATTATAATGTTAACTCCAACTTAATAACTAAAATTTCTGTGCAGTAATTTCATAAATATAAAAAAATGAGAAGATTTTTAATTATAGTAGCAGTATTTTTTTTCTCTCAATTTAATTCAAATTGTCAATTGAAATCTATAGTTGGTACGGTTTATAAGGAAATCAGTGATATACCAATGCTAAGGGAGTATAAGATTGAGGAGGGCATTGCAATTGATGAAGATGAAAGCGGTAAAATATCCTTTATATTGATCAACAACGGGTTAAATAAAAAAATAATATGCTCTGAATATCTTAGACCTCAATCAAGAAGAATATTAGCTATTCAAGAAATTGGTCAACTTTCTAAAAATAGTAAAGTAATTATGTCTAGGTGTAGAAAAGCGCAAAAAGATAATGGCTATATAATTGCAATAGTTGAAACTACACAGTCTGCTTACTTTAAAAAAGTTAAAAAGGCTTGGATTTTTAATAAAGTGCCTCAATCGTTTTCTGAAATTCCAACCAAGGGTATCGATTGTATTAATGATGAGTTTGATAATTTGTAGTATGAAATTATTGAGAATTGGGCTTTTTAAAAAAAAAACTATGTTTGATTTTAAAAAAATATTTCTCTTTTCAATGTTGTTTTTAGTAGTTAATGAAAAGCTTCATTCTCAAAATATAAACTCTGAAAGAAAATTAATAGTTGGCACTTGGATTTCAACTGAAGGAGATTGGGTTTTTATTTTTGATAAAGATTCTTCTTGCAAAGAATATATGGCCAAACAATTAATATCCAAATACTATTATAAGTTAACACCAGCTAATTCTTATTGCGGAAAAATTGCTAAAGTAAATCTTAATGACGAATCAATAAGCTATTTGCAATTAAATAATTTTGAAACAAAGGAAATTACTTGTTACGAAATTAATGGTATAGGAACTAAAACTCTAAGCATTACAGAGTACATGATGCCAGAACCAGCATTATTTAGACGAAAAGTTGCAAAAACAATTCCAAAAAAATAGTCGTTTTTTGCAGAAACATATTTTGAATGGGAGCTGATACTCGCAAAATCATCATTATTGCCGCACCTTCCGGATCGGGTAAAACTTCTATAACACGCTATCTGTTACAGCAGCACCCCCTCCTTTCCTTGTCTATATCGGCTGCTACCAGAAAACCCAGAGGGGAGGAAAAAGACGGGGTTCATTATCATTTTATTTCGGAAGCGGAGTTTAAACAGAGAATTGAAGAAAATGCATTTGTAGAATGGGAAATGGTATATGAAGGAAGTTATTACGGCACATTAAAGGCTGAATTGGAAAGAATCTGGAATCTTGGTAAAATTCCCATCCTTGATATTGATGTAAAAGGAGCCATTCATTTACAAGATCAGTTTCCCAATCGTTGCCTGTCTATTTTTATAGAACCCCCTTCAGTAGAAGAATTAAAGAAAAGACTGGAAAGCCGGGGTACGGAAACACCGGAGAGCCTGGCAAACCGGGTGAATAAAGCCAGTTATGAGCTTTCTTTCAAAAGTCATTTTCACAAGAATATTCTGAATGACAATCTGGAGAAAGCTTGCAAAGAAACAGAAGAAGTAATCAAAGAATTCCTCGGTTGGTAAATTGCTTTGGCTTAAATTGAGTCTCTAAGCTTTTATCTATGTCATCATTTGCCAACAGAACTGTATTTATTACCGGTGCCAGCAGAGGGATCGGAAAAGCCATTGCTTTAAGACTGGCCAAAGAAGGAGCCAATATTGTAATTGCAGCCAAAAGTGTAGAAGAGGACCCCCGACTGGGAGGAACCATTTATTCTGCTGCTGAGGAAGTGGAAGCCGCTGGTGGTAAAGCACTGGCTGTGCAGGTAGACATCAGAGACGAAGCACAGATTGCTGCAGCCGTACAGCAGGCAGTAGATAAGTTTGGGGGGATTGATGTTGTTATTAACAACGCATCCGCTATTTCTTTAACCAATACCGAAAAAACAGAGGCCAAGCGGTTTGACTTAATGCAAAGTATTAATGTCAGGGGCACATTCCTGGTGGTAAAGCATTGTTTACCCTGGTTAAAAAAAGGAAACAATCCGCATATCATTACTTTGTCTCCACCCATTAGTTTAAAACCCAAATGGATGGGAGGACATATTGCCTATACGCTTACCAAATACAATATGAGTATGCTGGCATTGGGCTGGGCGGCTGAGTTTAAGAATGATGGTATTGCCTCCAATGCTTTGTGGCCTAAAACCACCATTGATACAGCAGCTGTAAGAAATCTGCTGGGTGGTGAAGCATTGGCCAAAATGAGCCGTACACCGGAAATCATTGCAGACAGTGTGTATTATATTCTATCTAAAACAGGACTGGCTTATACAGGAAATACCTTCATTGACGAAGAAGTTCTTGCCAAGGAAGGTATTTCTAATTTAGATCAATATGCAGTTGTGCCCGGAGGACAATTGTATCCTGATTTGTTTGTTGATTAGTCTTCGAATCGTTCAGGTCTCATCTGAGGGAACAGCAACACATCCTGAATGGAAGCCTGGTTGGTCATCATCATGCACAAACGATCAATACCAATTCCAATTCCGGAAGTTGGAGGCATTCCGTATTCGAGGGCACGTAAAAAGTCATAGTCGATAAACATGGCTTCATCGTCCCCTCTCTCCATTAGCTTAACTTGTTCTTCAAAACGTTCCCGCTGGTCAATAGGGTCGTTTAATTCTGTGTAGGCATTCGCCAGCTCTTTCCCATTCACCATTAATTCAAAGCGTTCTACCAAACCTGGTTTACTGCGATGTTTCTTGGTTAAAGGACTCATTTCAACCGGATAGTCTATAATGAAAGTGGGTTGCACATAAGTGTGTTCACTGGTTGCACCGAAAATTTCATCAATCAGTTTGCCTTTTCCGATGGTTGGAGGTACATCAATTTTCAATTGCTTGCAAACTTCTCTCAGGCCTGCTTCATCCATTCCGCTAACATCCATGCCTGTATTCTCTTTAATGGCATCGTGAATGCTGATTCTTTTGAATGGTGCTTTGAAGCTTACGATTTTATCTCCCAATTGTACATCCGTAGTTCCGTGTATGGTTAAGGCAATCTTTTCGAATAGCTGTTCGGTTACTTCCATCATCCAGATATAATCTTTGTAGGCAGTGTACCATTCTAATACCGTAAACTCCGGATTGTGGGTTCTGTCCATTCCTTCATTTCTAAAGTTGCGGCTGAATTCATATACCCAGTCAAAACCACCTACAATCAGACGCTTCAAATACAATTCGTTGGCAATTCTTAGGTAAAAAGGAACGTCCAGGGCATTGTGGTGCGTAATGAAAGGACGCGCGGCTGCCCCTCCGGGAATGGCCTGCAGAACCGGGGTGTCAACTTCAACAGCACCTTGTGAATTTAAAAAGTCACGAATGGTGTTGATGATTTTGGTTCTTTTAACAAAAGTGTCTTTTACATCCGGGTTAATAATAAGGTCGGCATAACGCTGACGATATCTGAATTCCGGATCAGTTACTGCATCAAAAACATTTCCTTCTTCATCTCTCTTTACCACCGGTAGTGGCTTTAAAGATTTGGTAAGCAGTGTAATGGTTTGTGCATGTATAGATGTTTCTCCGGTCTTGGTGATAAAAGCAAAACCGGTACATCCGATAATATCCCCTAAATCCAATCCGTGTTTTACAACTGTATCCCAGAATGACTTGTCTTCTTCCGGACAAATGTCATCTCGTTTTACATATAATTGAATAATGCCTTTACTATCCTGAATCTTGATAAAGAAAACTTTTCCTTTATCATTCATGCTCATAATTCTTCCTGCCACACAAAGATTGGTGAACTGATCTTTCTTCTCTTCGGTGTAGTTATTTTTAATATCAACAGAAAAACTATTGACAGGATACAAGGGTGCGGGAAACGGATCAATTCCTGCTGCCTGCAATTTTGCAAGCTTCTCTCTTCTAATTAATTCTTGTTCTGAAAAATGTACTTCGCTCATAAATTGGTTGTTCAAATTGGTACAAAACAAAAGTCTCGCAGAAGCGAGACCTTGTATATGGATGGGTTAGTAAGTACAGGGAAACGCATTTCCCTACACAATATTAAAAAGACTTTTAACTTATACAAAAATTTTTTTGAACAATTTTATTAACATTTTAAGCTCAAATGTGAATTCAGAAAAATTTTTAGTGCATCATTAATTCAATTTTTAGAAGACTATTTACAATTTAAAATCAATTCATTTTTTTCATGATCCTCTGAAACATATATGAATAAAGTGTTTCAGCGAAATGAAAAAATAGTTTTATTAAGACAACAACTTTTTATTTCCCCTTTTTGTAATGGAATTTTAATTGATAATTCAGCCAAGCGCTTTCAAAAAAAAATTTTCGGAAAAGCTTGTCTCACTACCTTTATCACCTCAAAAATTCACTCAAATGAAGTTTCCGTCTCCTGTTTCCGTTTCCTGGATGTCTGAGTTTCTGGATGCAAAAGTTGCTGGGAATACCCGGGCAGAAATTTTGGGCATCAACGAAATTCATCGCGTAGAAAAAGGAGATATGGTTTTTGTTGATCATCCAAAATATTATGATACCTGTTTAAACAGCGCTGCTGATTTTATAATCATCAACACAGATGATGTAAATATTCCTGATGGTAAAACCATTTTCATTGTTACAGATCCATTTGAATCTTATTTAAAAATTGTTCAGCATTTCAGTCCTTTTTTACCGGCTTCAAAATCCATTGACGATTCTTTAAAAGTTGGTGAGCATACGATAATCATGCCCAATGTATTTATTGGTAAAAATGTAGTTATCGGAAACAATTGCATCATTCATCCGAATGTTACGATACATGATAACACCATCATTGGAAATGATGTTATCATACAGTCGGGCACTGTTATTGGCGGGGATGCATTTTACTACAACACCAAGAAAAATCGACCCGTTTGGTATAAAAAAATGTTGAGTTGTGGTAATGTTGTTCTGGAAGATTTTGTTGAGATAGGAACGGGCTGTATGATTGACAGGGGCGTAACTGCTGAAACCAGAATTGGCCAGGGTACCAAACTGGATAATATGGTTCATATTGGTCATGATGTTACCGTTGGAAAAAATTGTTTGTTTGCAGCCCAGGTGGGTATCGCAGGGGGAACCATCATTGAAGATGGGGTTACGCTATGGGGACAGGTTGGCGTTAGCAAAACACTTACCATTGGATCCAATGCCGTAGTGTTGGCACAAAGTGGTGTTCCTTCCTCTCTGGCAGGAGGTAAAACTTATTTTGGTTATCCTGCTGAAGACGCTTCCATCAAACGCCGTGAGTTGGTATGGATTAAGCGAATTCCTGAACTCTGGAAAAAAGTGATGGAATCATAGCCGGTACTTTTCCCTGAATTCATTACAGATTCTATCAATAGATGTTTTAAGCGGAGTATAAGAAAATCCAGGTATGGATGCAAGTAGTTTTGAATTGTTGAAAACCACTTTCGCCTGAGCTGTCCTGGCTGTTTCTTTGGTAAGCAAGGGGTCTTTACCTGTAAAAAATGCTTTAATGGCTTCCCATCTCCATACAATGCCTGCCAGCAGAGGGGTTACTTTTTTGTGTGGCGGTTTCTTGTTAAAGCCAGCTGCAATCAACCCAAAAATATCTTTATAGCCAGTATTGTGGCCACTTAATATAAATCTTTCGCCATTCACTTCACTGTTCATTAAGTGATACATGGCTTTCACAACATCCAGCACATCTACAAATCCGCTGGTCCCTTCGGTGTACCATGGAAATTCTTCGTAAGATGATTTGAAAATGCCGGAAGATCCTCCGTTCCAGTCTCCGCTCCCCAGAATAATAACAGGGTTTACTACTACTACAGACAAACCCTCACTCATTCCCCGCCATACTTCCATTTCTGCTAGGTATTTGCTTTTGCCATACTCACTGTTACTGGTTTCAGGGGTCCAGTTCATTGTTTCATCAATTGGTTTGTCTTCCCTGATTCTTCCGAGAGCAGCAACCGAACTAACGAATAATAATTTCTTCACCCCACTGTTGATGCAGGCGTTTACCACATTGGCAGTGCCTTCTACATTGGTGTGAAACATAGAAGTTTTCTTTGACGGATTAAAAGAAACAACGGCTGCGCAATGATATACCTGTTCAACATTCTGCAGAGATTCTTCCAGAGAGACGATATCCAGTATATCTCCTTTTATCCATTCCACACCTTCTGTTCCAGCTATTTCAGGGGGATTGTTTCTATATAATGCTTTAACTGAATGACCTTCCCGGATCAACTTTTGCAATAAGTGTGATCCTACCAGACCGCTGGCACCTGTTACTAAAATCATTGCTCACATTTATTACAGGTTCCGCTAATCACTAAATCGGTTTGAGCAGCTTTAAATCCTTTGGGTAGTTTTACTTTAGGAACATTGACTTCATCAATACAGTAAGTTGTTCCGCAATCATCGCAAATAAAATGAACATGATCGTCGTGGTGATGTCCAGCCCCACATTCGTCTTTGCACAAAGCATAGCGAACAGAATTGTCCGCAGTAGGTATGGTGTGTATGATTCCTTTTTCTACAAAAGTTTGTAAGGTTCTGTAGATAGTTACACGGTCAAATTCTTCACTGCTTTTTTGTTCAATATCACCGTGAGCCATTGCATTTCCGGATTCCCAGAAAAGTGCGAGGATTTTTTTTCTTGCCTCAGTAATGCTTAGGTGATTCTTTTTTAATATGTCATTGATTTTATCCTGCATGTTGCCCCTAAGGATTATTGTTAAAGATACCGTTTACAAAATTACTGTTAGCAGATCGCTCCTGTAATAATTCTCTGATATCTTTCTTTAATTTTTCTATTTCATCTTTTTTTAGACCATCATAAATCTGAGAACGAACTTTTCCATCTTTATCTACCAGGGCAAAAAACTGGGTATGAATAAACTGGTCTTCAATTTTTTGAACACTGTTCTTGGGATCGTCCAATAAATAGGCGGCTCTTGCCATTTGGTATAAACTGTCTTTTCTGCCCGTTACCATCACCCATTTTCTGCTGTTTACCTGCATAGAGTCTGAGTATTTTTTTAATTTGGGTACAGAATCTGTTTCCGGATCACAGGTATGAGATAAAATCAAGAAATCAGGCTCGGCCTGGAATTCATCATAAATCTCCTTCATGTTTTTGTTCATCTTTGGACAGATACCCTTACAGCTGGTAAAAAAGTATTCCACTACGGTTACCTTGCCTAATAAATCACGGTCATTAAAGGGCAGACCTTCCTGTGTAGTAAATTGAAATGGTTTAATATAGCTAATTACAGATAACTTTTTCTTCCATTTATCAGTACCTCTGAATAGGAAAAAATAAAATCCACCCAGTAAAACCAGAAAAAACCCCAGATAGGCCAATACTCTCTTACTCATATGCTTATATTAATGCTGTAAAGGTAATACCATTTTACAACAAATATTTTGCAACAAAGTTGCATTGTTGTAGTTTTACAGACGATGAAGTTTAAAATCAACTGGGATGCATTGGGAATTGTTGCTTCTGTGGCCTGTGCCATACACTGCGCCCTGCTTCCCCTTTTTTTAAGTAGTCTTCCTTTATTTGGGGTAAATATTATTGAAAATATACATTTTGAATATTTAATGATTGGCCTGGCTTTTATACTAGGGACATATGCATTATACCATGGTTTTAAAAAACATCATCATAGCTGGTGGCCAGTTGTTTTATTTACAACTGGTATTCTCTTTCTCATTTTAAAAGTAAACTTCCACCAACTGGAATGGATCTTATTGGTTCCTTCTGTTGGATTTATTGTGGTTGCACACTACCTGAACTTTAAACTTTGCAGAAAACACGATCATGCGCACAGCGATGATTGCGCACATTAACTGAAAAGGGTTACCTTTAAGTATAAAGTAAAAGTTTAATGAAAACTGCCCAGCTTCAATTTGGTTCGGGAAAATGGATTAAGGCGGATTTACCTGACAATTTTCCTGCTGAGAAAGCACAACTGGTTTTGGCATTTGGTTCAGGAGAACTCGTAACTAATCAAGCGGTCTTTACCTCAATTAAAGAAAAGTTTCCCAATGCGAATATTGTTTCCTGTTCTACATCTGGCGAAATTCTTTATAAACATGTTTATGATGAAACAATAGTTGTAACAGCAATCTATTTTGAAAAAGCAACAACGCAGGCGGTTTCTATAGACATATCCCAGTCAGTAGACAGCTATGAAACCGGGAAAAAGCTGATGGGTATGTTAAATCAGGAAAAGCTAGTGTCTGTATTTGTTATTTCAGAGGGTTCGTTTATTAATGGGTCCGAATTGGTAGCAGGTTTTAATGCTGTCAATCCCAATAATATTCCTGTAACTGGTGGACTGGCAGGAGATGCTGCAAGATTTGAAAAAACACAGGTTGGATTAAATACGCCAGCCAAGCAAGGAACGGTTGTAGCTATAGGATTCTATGGGGCTGGTTTAATGGTTGGGCATAGTTCCTTTGGTGGATGGGATGAATTTGGAAAAGAGAGAGTAATTACCAAGTCTGTAAAAAATGTATTGTATGAAATTGATGGTCAGAAAGCGCTTGATTTATACAAGGAGTACCTGGGTCCCTATGTAGATGAATTACCTGGCTCTGCACTCTTATTTCCTATTTCTTTACGAACCGAAGACAGTTCTAAAAATCTGGTAAGAACTATCTTAAATGTGAATGAAGCGGATGGCTCAATGATTTTTGCGGGAAATATGCCGGAGGGAAGTAAAATGCGTTTAATGAAAGTAAATTTTGAAAAAGTAATAAATGGTTCTTCTGTTGCCGCAACTACAACTGCATCCATGCACGAGAACAACAATGCTAATCTGGCAATTTTAATCAGTTGTGTTGGACGCAAATTGATTTTACAGGACAGAACTTCTGAAGAAGTGGAAGCTGCTCAGAAAGTATTTGGTGAAAATACTACTATCACTGGCTTTTATTCTTATGGGGAACTATCACCTTTCAATCCAGGTTCTAATTGTGAACTCCACAATCAAACCATGACTATTACAACATTTACTGAATTATAACGCCAGTTTCAATGCCTTATCATAGCTTACTTAAAAAGCAGATATCTCAGTTTCTTAATAATTCTTTGGAGAACAATCCAGACCTGGCTTCTTTTCTGGATGCGGTCAATAAAAGCGATAGCTCTTTCGACAGAGATAGAAAAATTACAGAACATGCATTTGATGTAAGTGAGAAGGAATACCAGCTTGCTACGAAAGATTTACAGAGACAAAATGAAATTAGACAACAATCTATTTATAAATTAAAGCAGGCGATTAAGGCACTGGATCCTGCTGCACCGCAGGAGTTTGATGAAGATAGTGATGACCTGATTGATATTATTTCTTTTCTGGAAAAACAGATTCTCAAAACAAAACAGCTGGAAGCAGATTTGATTCATGCCAAGGAAGTGGCTGAAAAAGCGGCACAGGCCAAGAGTGAGTTTCTGTCTGTAATGAGCCATGAAATCCGTACACCTTTAAATGCAATTATTGGTACCATTATGTTACTTCAGTATCAGGATCTTGCACCAGACCAGCGAGAACTGTTGAATGTGATGGAGATTTCTTCTGAGAATTTACTAAGTCTCATTAATGACGTACTCGATTTCAGCAAACTGGAAGAAGGTAAAATCATATTCGCTGAGCGAAATGTAAATGTGTTGCATTTCCTCAAGAATATTAAAATGGCCAATCAGGTAAAAGCGGAAGAAAAAAGAAATAGAATTAAAATTACCTATGACGATGATATTCCTGAGTTCCTGGTATGTGATGATGTAAGATTGGGTCAGATTTTAAATAACCTGATTTCCAATGCGGTTAAGTTTACCAAGGACGGAACCATTACCATACAGGTAGAACTGGTAGCCAACAATAAACAGGATGTAGATCTGATGTTTTCAATAGAAGATACCGGAATTGGTATTCCCAAAGAAAAACAACACCTGGTATTTGAACGATTTACGCAAGCCAACAATAATATTACCCGCGAGTTTGGAGGATCCGGACTTGGGCTAACCATTATTAGAAGATTGCTACAGCTTCAGGGCAGTGAAATATTTTTAGAGAGTGAGCCTGGTGTGGGATCCAAGTTTTATTTCACGCTAAAATTCAAGAAAAGCAATAGTGAAATCAGAGAAGAAGCCAAACAAAGCGGTACAGAAAACAAGCCAGATTTATCAGGCAAAAGAATATTGTTGGTAGAAGACGTAGAGTTCAATATCATGGTTGCCCAACGAATGTTGAAGAACTGGAATGCGGAAGTAGATTTGGCAGAAAACGGATCCATTGCTGTTGAAAAAGTTAGGCAGGAGAATTACGATCTCATATTAATGGATATTCAGATGCCGGTAATGGATGGATATACGGCTACCAGAAATATCAGGACATTCAATACCACTGTACCCATCATTGCGTTGACAGCTTCTGTTATCACCACCGATATTGAAGCAAAAGCAATACAGATAGGAATGGACGGTTGTTTATCCAAACCATTCAATCCTAATACGCTCTATACAATCATCATGGACAATATTGCTCCATCAGCATAATCAATCAGATGACTCAATCTATGGGAGGTACCAAACTCCGTTATTGGTATGATTTGTTCAGGGAATCATTGAACAGCGAACACAAGGACTTTACAAAAGGAAGTTTAAGAAAAGCCATTTTTTTACTGGCTGTTCCAATGATTCTGGAAATGTGCATGGAGTCTGTTTTTGCTGTTGTAGATATTTTTTTTGTAAGCAAACTGGGATCTGCTGCAGCGGCAACAGTTGGATTAACCGAGTCGGTATTGACCATTATTTACTCTTTAGCCATTGGACTCAGCATGGCCGCTACTGCGATGGTAGCCAGAAGAGTGGGTGAAAAGAATCATGAAGCTGCTGCAGAAGCAGGGGCACAAACACTTATTATTTGTATCGTCATCAGTATGATCATCAGTATCATCGGTGCTTTTTTTGCTTCGGACATATTGCAATTGGTAGGAGCTTCTCCTGAAATTCTAAGTATCGGTTCTAACTATGTTTCCATTATGCTGATTGGGAACCTGGTTATTATGTTGTTGTTTTTAATCAATGGAATTTTCAGAGGGGCGGGCAATGCAGCGATTGCTATGAAAAGTTTATGGCTGGCCAATCTTTGTAATATTATTTTATGTCCTGTAATGATTCATTTTTATGGTTTAACAGGAGCGGCAATTGCAACAACTACCGGAAGAGGTATTGGGGTACTTTATCAATTATATAATCTTCAGAAGGGAAAGGGGATTATTCAAATAAAATGGAATCATTTTAAGCCTATCTGGTCGGTTATTCTATCTGTTCTAAACATTGCATCAACCGGCGCACTTCAATTTATTATTGCTTCTGCCAGCTGGATTTTTATGGCAAAAATCATTTCCGGATATGGGAGTGATGCCATTGCAGGGTATACCATTGCTATTCGGCTTATCATTTTTTTCCTGATGCCTGCCTGGGGCTTAAGTAATGCAGCGGCTACCCTTGTAGGACAAAATCTTGGAGCAAAACAAATTGAAAGAGCAGAAGCTTCTGTTTGGAAAACAGCAAAGTACAATGCAGTTTTTATGGGTATTGTTTCCGTTTTATTTATCACGGCTGCTCCTTTCTTTGTTGGATTAATGAGCAATGAGCCAATGGTAATTGCAACCGGAACCAGTGCACTAAGAATAATAAGTTTCGGTTATTTATTTTATGGAGTAGGAATGGTAATGATGAATGCCTTTAACGGTGCAGGAGATAGCAGAACGCCTACCCTTATTAATTTTTTCTGGTTCTGGGTCTTTCAGATTCCGGTAGCTTATTATTTATCGGGGGCAGCTAATTGGGGAACCAATGGAGTTTTCTGGGCCATTGTAATTACCGAAACAGCAGTGGCCATTACCGGCACTATTTTATTTAAGAGAGGCAGGTGGAAAACCATACAAATTTAAAACCAGCCTCGCTTTCTGAAAATAAAAACCATAACCAGGGGAACAATAATCATTAAGGCTGTAGCAATATAAAATCCATTGCTTTCATGCGCATAGGGAATACTATCGAAGTTCATTCCAAAAATTCCTCCTATTACCGTGGCGGGTGCCAGTAAGCAGGTAACGATTGCCATTACTTTCATTACCTCATTCATTTTCAAATTTACATT
Source organism: Sediminibacterium sp. C3 (assembly GCF_000508085.1). Lineage (GTDB taxonomy): Bacteria > Bacteroidota > Bacteroidia > Chitinophagales > Chitinophagaceae > Sediminibacterium. Next base: position 665,585 of record NZ_KI669560.1, read on the forward strand.
ACTCACATACAGGTCGTGAAGGTTTAGCATCATGTCTCTGTAGCTTTCTGCCAGGTCATTCGCCTGAACAATATGATCGTAGATGTCTTTGAAATATTTGCGGGTTCTGTCTTCCAGCAGATGACTATCCGTTTTTACAAACCCATTGATAATATCTCTTACAGGTCCTACATTTCTTTTTAATACTATCAGTTCTTTGCGTAGTGCATTAATTTCAGCCAGCGACCTCTTATTGCTGCTTCTGATAATTCGTTCTTCCAGTAATTCTATTCTGTCCCCAATTTTATCCATTACCAAGTAGTAGTGGTCTACTATCATGTCTATCAGGGCATAGCATAAATAATCAGCACCACTCTGTCTTAGTTTTGAATCACTGACCCTTAATTTTTCACGCACTCCGTCAAAAACATCTCTGCTGGCATCTTCCTGATAAGTGATTACATAGTCTTTTCCGAGAATAATACTGATCTGCTCTGTTTCAACCGTAGCGGTCTGCTCATTAAAGTAAAGCATATTCAATAAACAGTACAACACAGGATGTATTTCATCTATTTTAGGCCTTTGACCTACGCTTAAAATATCTTCTGCAATGAGATAGTGAATTCCAAAATGATTACATAAAAGTTCTACTTCTCCTTTTCTGATACCATCTACATTAATCCAGCTGATTCGACCATTGTCCTTAAACTGTTCACAGGATTCAATTCTGTCAAAGCTGCTTTCATTAATTTCTTTTTTATCAAAGTCAAAAACAGAAACCACAATATGATCGGCTTCTTTTCTTTCCGGAGTAACGGTTGGGTTTACTTTAAAAATATCTCTTGTACGCCTGGTATTAAAAAATGCAAGCGGATTCAATAGTTTTAAATACTGGCTTCCTGTCATAGATTGAAGTTAATTAAAATGAGGTATTTAATACCTTCGCTCATAAATTGAGTCATGCCTTTATTAAGTCCTGCAAGTTTTAAACCTCCGGTCCTTCAATACAATGGGCACTGGCAAAGCATTTATCCCAGCTTGTTCAGGAAAGTTGCCTTTCGGTATGCAAAAAGAGAAAGGCTTGAATTACCGGACGGTGATTTTCTTGATCTGGATTGGTCTGTGTTGGAAAGGCAATCGGAGAAGCTGGTTATTATTACTCATGGTCTGGAGGGAGATTCGGGAAGGCACTATGTAACGGGGATGGCCAAAATTTTCAGTGCCAATGGATACGATGCACTGGGTTGGAATTGCAGAAGTTGCAGTGGCGAAATGAACAGGCTGGTAAGGTTTTATCATCATGGAGATGCCAGCGATTTAAGGGCCGTAATAAATTATAGCATTCAACAGTATGGCTATAAACATATAGTTTTAATAGGGTTTAGCATGGGAGGAAGTTTAACCTTCAGGGCCATTGCAGAAAACCCTTCAGCAGTTCCTGAGCAAGTAAAGAAAGCCATTGGCTTTTCTGTTCCCTGCAGTTTAAAGGGAAGTGTGGATGCATTGTCTACCTCCGCGAACCGGATTTATTTAAACCGGTTTTTGAAAAAACTGGGAAAGAAAATAAAATTAAAATCAAAGCTTTTCCCTGATCAGATAGATGCTAGCGGATACGATAATATCAAAACCTTTATTGAATTCGATAACCGGTATACAGCACCCTTGCATGGGTACGAAAATGCACTGGATTTTTATGAAAAAGCCAGCGTAGGACCTTTATTACATCAGGTGGCCATACCTTCTTTGATTGTACAGTCGGTGAATGATCCTTTTTTATTACCCAACTGCATGCCCATAGAAACAGCAGAGAAGCACCCTCATTTATTTCTGGAAATGCCCAAAGAAGGAGGGCATTGCGGGTTTATGATGAGAGGTCAGTCTTATACCTGGGCAGAAATCCGCGCATTGTCATTTGCAGAAGATACAACTGGGCTATAAGGGTCTGATCCAGATATTTCTGAAGCTAACCGGATTGCCTCCATCCATACCATGATCCTGTATAATCAGTGATTCCTTGTCTCCATGGAGTTTGTAAGAAGCTGGTCCAATCCATTCTGTGCCACCTAAAATGGTAACATTATTCTGAACCAGTACTCCATTGTGGAATACAGTGATAGTAGCGGGCTGCTGTAATTTTCCATCAGAGAAGAAGCGGGGAGCATTGAATATAATATCATAGCTCTGCCATTCTCCTGGTTTTCTGGAGGCATTTACCAGAGGAATATATTGCTTATAAATACTGCCTGCCTGACCATTGGAATAGGTAGGATTGTTATAGGAGTCTAATACCTGTAACTCATATTTTCCCATCAGGAAAATTCCGCTATTGCCTCTGCTTTGACCATCACCTGCAATAGCAGCGGGCGTTCTCCATTCAATATGCAACTGGCAGCTGCCAAATTTTTCTTTGGTTTCAATATCACCGGATCCTTTTACTACATTCAATATGCCCTGAGCATCTACTTTCCAGCCGGGTAGTCCCCCACCTTTTTTCTGAAAGGCATTCAGGTTTTTACCATTGAATAGAACAACGGCATCGGAGGGAGCATCACTGGCTGATTTACCCGGACTAACCATTACTGGCACGGGTTCCCATACTTCTGTTTTTTTAGATTCTTTCACCAAACTGTCAATGTTAGGCTTTTTTTGTCCATAGCTGCTACTTACTAATAGAATGCCTGTGATGGTGGTAATAACGGTGTTTTTCATGATTCTAATATCGTGAAAAAACGCTGAATAATCGTAATAATACTATTGTGAACCCTTAATTATTACAAGAATTTAGATATCCCTTTTCACTAAAAACTAATATTATGCAAACAACGATTACCGTTTTCATCGCCGATAATCAAATGATGTACAAGCTTGGTTTAAAAACAGTACTCCAGGCTTTCCCTACTATTAAACTTGTTGGAAACAATGAGTTTAAAGAGAACTGGGTGAATGATATCGTAGAAGCCAAACCCGATGTGGTATTAATTGATCTTGAATCAGACTCTCCTGAAATAACCAGGCATATTTTGAGTCATTCACCGGAAACAGCCGTGATATTTTTATCTTACCAGATTACACATCAGTTAATGTATCAGTTACTGGAAGTGGGAACCATGGGATTTGTTTCTAAACAAGCCAGGGAAGCGGAAATCATGGAATCTATTCAAACCTGTTATGCGCATAAACATTATTTCTGCAAAATCAGCGCGGAGTGCTTAAGTTATATAGTGACTCAGAACTATCAATTACCCACTAAAGTATCTGCCAACTTTACAGAAAGGGAACTGCAGATTATTGAACGTATCTGCAATGAAAAAACCAGCAAGGAAATTGCCAGTGAATTACACTTGAGTAAGAGAACAGTGGAAGGACATAGAATCAGAATCATGGGAAAACTAGGAGCCAAATGCAGCGCAGGAATTGTTACCTATGCAATTCAGAATGGCCTTTACCAGCATGCCTGATTTAGTTCCAGCCACCTCCTAAGGATCTGTATAAGTTGATTAAATAAACAAATACTGTTTTCTTAGAGTTGATCTGATCAAGCTCTGCTTCCAACACCCCTCTTTGTGCGGTAACAACTTCCAGATAAGTTGCTGCTCCACCCATATATAAATCGTTGGAAGAAGCAACCGCAGCCTGTAAGCTTTTGGTTTCCTGTACTTTCAGGTCATATATTTTGTTGTACTGATCAATCCCGCTTAGATTGGTTTGTACTTCATGGTAGGCATAAATAATATGCTTTCTGTATAATTCAAAAGCTTCCTGTTGAGCGGCACTTGCCAGCTGATAATTTCCCTTTAGCATGTTTTTGCTTAGTACAGGGGTAACCAATCCGCCCAATAATCCATAGGTTAGTGACTGTGGGCTAAATAAAACAGAGGACTTAAAACTATTCAAAGCAGTATAGGCGCTGATGTTCAGGGATGGCAGAAACGCTTTTCTGCTGGCTTCAACTTCTGCACCGGCGGCTTCCAGTAAGTATTCAGCTTCTTTAATATCTGGTCTGTTCGCGAGCAATTGAGCAGGAATGCCTATTTGTAAAGTTGCAGGTAATTGTAAGTCTGTGATACCCACACCTCTTTTAATTTTGAAATCGTACTTACCGGAAATAGCACTTAATAAATTTTCAGTTGCGGTAATTCTTTGTTTCATTACATTCAGCATGCTCTTGGTGCCTAATAATTGGGCCGTAAATTGTTGAACGGCTAATTCAGTGGCCCTTCCACCTGCTTTTTGAACTTTTACAATTTCTACTCCATTTTCCTGAAGCCTGATATTTCTTTGTAAAATTTCCAGTTCTTTATCCAGTGCCAGTAATTCGTAATACAATTCTGCAACTTGTGCAACCAGTTGTGTGGTTACCCATTTTCTGGCCTGTTCCGTAGCAAGGTATCGGTTTAAGGCTGCTTTTTTCTGATTCGACAATTTACCCCAGATATCGGCTTCCCAGCTACTCCTAAAACCCAAAAATAAATCAGGCATGTTCAGTGGAATCTGCTGGTCTTTTCTAATATTCGGTGAAAGGTTCATGTCATAGTTACCCAAACCATTCATGGTATAATCCCCAAATTTGTCTACTCCTGTAGACACTACCGCATCAACTCCAATTTTTGTTAAGCCCTGCGCTATTCCCAAACCTGCTCTGGAAGACGCAATTCTTTGAACTGCAATTCTAATATCAGCATTATTGGCAATAGCAGTATCAATTAGTTCCTGTAAAAAAGGATCGGGAAAAAAAGTTTTTTTAGGAAGGGTTGCAATACTAACACTGTCTGTGGATTGCTGAAAAGCTGCAGGAAGTATTTCAGATTTATTTAGGGTTACAGGTTTGGGCATGGCACAGGAAATGGCCATGAAAGTGATACCTGTATATAGTAAAAATTGAAAATTATTCTTCATAATATATTTTCTATCTGTCAGATAATTGTTCAGGATGATCCACCACAGGGACTACTGCCGCAGGGCTTTTCTTTTTGGAAAGTTTTTCGGAAAGTTGAGCAAAAATTACATAAAGCCCCGGTATGATGATGACCCCGAAAATGGTTCCGAATAACATGCCTCCGGCAGAAGCGGTACCAATGGACCGGTTTCCGATGGCACCCGCACCCGTAGCAATTACTAGCGGTATCAATCCTGCAATGAATGCAAAAGAAGTCATTAAGATAGGTCTAAGACGTGATACGGCACCCTCTTTAGCAGCTTCCAGAATACTGAAACCCTGCGTTCTTCTTAGCATGGCAAACTCAACAATCAGGATGGCATTTTTACCCAATAATCCAATCAGCATAACCAGGGCAACCTGTGCATAAATATTGTTTTCAAGTCCTAAAGCTTTCAGCGCCAAAAACGCCCCAAAAACCCCGGTAGGAAGAGAAAGAATTACCGCAAAAGGCATTAAGAAACTTTCGTATTGGGCAGCAAGGATTAAATAAACGAATAGTAAGCAAACGATAAATATAGATGCTGCTTGTCCGCTGGATGCTACCTGATCTCTGGTAATTCCAGACCATTCGTAACTGTATCCTCTTGGTAATTTTTCTTTGGCTACTTTTTCAACGGAAGCAATGGCTTCACCACTACTAAACCCTTTCCCAGCATCTCCATTCACCATAGCAGAAGTGTACATATTATATCTGGTTAACTGCTCAGGTCCGTATACTCTTTCCATTTTAATGAATGTGCCATAGGATACCATTTCTCCACGGTTATTCTTGACATACAAATTCATTAAGTCGTTAGGTTTAGCCCTGAAGTTCGGATAGGCCTGAACCATTACTTTGTACATCTGACCAAATCGTATAAAGTTGGTTGCATAATAACTCCCAATCAGGGTTTGTAAATCTGTCATGGCATTATCTACGGTCACCCCTTTTTTAGCAGCCATATCATAATCAATATGAATCATGTACTGCGGAAAGCTTGGATCAAAACCAGTATAAGCTGCTCCAACAACTCCAGCAGCTTTAATGTCTTCAATTAATTGATTGGTTACGGCGGCAGTTTGCTGTAAATCACCCGTACCTGTTTTATCGATTACACGTAATTCGAATCCACTGGTGTTTCCGAATCCGGGTACGGTTGGAGGAGGCATGAATTCAATATTGGCATCTTTGATTTTACTGGTCCTGTCTCTTAAAACAGGAATTAGTTCAGCAACCGTTAAATCCCTCTCCTTCCAGGGTTTCAGATTAATCATCATCATACCATAGGAAGCACCAGCTGCTTCTGTAATTAAGCTATATCCACTGAGGGTTGTAATATTTTCTACCGATGGTATTTCTTTGATTACTTTTTCTAATTGTACTAAAACATTTTCTGTTCTTTCGACAGTAGCACCTGCAGGCGCAGATACATTTACATAGATAATTCCCTGATCTTCTGTAGGAATAAATCCTCCTGGCAGAATGCTATTAATTCCTGCTGTTCCAACAAAGAAAACTGCAAGCAATGAAATGGTTACCAGTTTTCTTCCACTAATCCAGCCAACCAGATTCATGTATTTATTTTCAGTAGAAGAATAACCCCTATTAAATGAGGCAAAAAATCTGTTCAATAGATTTGTTTTCTTTGTCTTGCCATGGGTGTTTTTGATAAGCAATGCACAAAGTGCAGGTGTCAGCGTTAGTGCGTTAATTCCAGATATTACGATCGATACAGCCAATGTCAATGAAAATTGTCTGTAGAATACGCCTGCTGGTCCGGATAAAAATGCTACTGGAATAAAAACAGCTGACATCACTAAAGTGATTGCAACAACCGCACTCGCAATTTCTTTAATGGCAGCCAGGGTTGCATCCATTGCATTCAGGTGCTGCTCTTCCATTTTAACATGAACAGCTTCTACCACTACAATTGCATTATCAACGACTATACCTATGGCCAGTACCAGTGCAAATAGTGTTAAGAGGTTAATAGAGAAGCCCATCACCTGCATAAACGCAAGCGTACCAATCAGGGCAACCGGTACAGCTAATGCAGGAATCAATGTAGAACGGAAATCCTGAAGGAAAATAAATACAATAATGAATACCAGGATAAATGCTTCAATCAATGTCTTTAATACCTCTTTGATAGAAGCATCCAGAAATCTGGATACGTCATAGGCAAAATTGTATTTCATGCCGGGAGGAAAAGAAGTTTCTTTCAATTCTGCCATTCTGGCTTTTACCTTGGTGATTACTTCTTTTGCATTAGAGCCTGGTCTCTGTTTTAACATGATGGAAGCCGAAGGCTTGCCATCTGTTTTGGAAATCATGCTATAGGTCATGGCACCAAACTCAATATCAGCAATGTCTTTCAGGTATAAAATAGATCCGTTGTTCTCTGCCTTTACAACTATGTTTTTGTATTGATTGGGCTCGAAAAATTTACCCGTATAGCGCAAAATATATTGTAAACTCTGTGGATTCATACCGGAACTTTCCCCGGTTTTTCCTGGTGCAGCTTCTACGTTCTGGTTTCTTAATGCATCAATTACATCCTGAGCAGATACGTTGTAGGCCAACATACGATCAGGCTTTAACCATACACGCATGGAATATTCCTTCTGCCCCATAATTTCTGCAAAGCCCACACCGTCGATACGTTTTAGTTCCTGTAGAATATTGATATCCGCAAAATTGTAAATGAACTGTTCATCAGCAGCAGTGTCCTCACTCATTACATTCAAATACAGCAACATGCTGTTTACATCTTTTTCTGTAGTAACACCCGCTTTAATTACTTCTTCCGGCAATTCATCCAATACGGTACTAACCCTGTTCTGAACACTTACTGCAGCAACGTCAGGATCAATCCCTACTTTAAATGCCACCGTAATCAATGTAATCCCGTTATTACTGGATACAGAAGACATATAAGTCATGCCAGGCACCCCATTGATGGCTCTTTCCAATGGAGTAGCAACAGCTTTCGCACAAACTTCTGCGTTGGCTCCTGTATATTTAGCAGTAACAGTTACAGAGGGAGGCACAATATCCGGGAACTGGGTAATGGGCAAGGTAAATAAAGATAATACCCCCAGTAATGTGATGATAATGGATATAACCAGAGATAGAACCGGTCTTTTAATAAAAGTTTCTAACATGATTCAATTAGTTGATGGTTAAAGCAGTTTGCATTAAGCTGTCTAAGTTCATTTTGACAGGTTTAATTTTTGCACCCTGGCGAATGCTTTGTACTCCTTCATAAACAATACGCTCACCAGGTTTCAATCCGGCTTCAACTATATAATATTGAGCAATCCTTCTCCCAGGCTTAAATGCCCTGGTCTGAACCATATTTTCTTTGTCCACAACAAAAACAAAGGTTTTATCCTGAATTTCAAAAGTTGCTTTTTGTGGTATAATGATAGCATTATCAACTTCAGTTGTAAGTCTTGCTTTGCCTGAAGCACCATGCTTTAAGAGCTTATTGGGATTAGGGAATCTGGCTCTGAATGCAATGGCACCAGTGTTTTCATTGAATTCACCATCGCTGGTTTCAATTTTACCAGTATAAGCATATTCAGTACCATCTGCCAGCATTAAATGAATTAGACGATCTTCTTTTAACCCTTTTGAAAGCGATTTTCTGTAACGTAAATATTCGTTTTCTGAAATATTGAAATAGGCAAAAACATTGTGTACGTCTGAAATGGTAGTTAGCAGCGCTCCCGGATCAATCAGGCTACCCATTTTTAAAGGTATCCTGTCGATGATACCATCGAAAGGTGCTTTCACAAAAGTATAAGACAATTTGGTTTCAGCACTGGTTTGTGCAGATAGGGCTTCTTCAATCTTGGCTTTTGTAGCAGCTACTTTTGAAGCGGCCAATTCATATTCTGTTTTAGATATCACATTCTTTTCAACCAGAATTTTTATTCTGCCCAGCTCCAGTTCTGCTGCTTTAGCCTCTGCCATTGCACTGGATACAGCAGCTTTTGCTCTGGCCAATTCAGTTTTGTATTCAAGGTCATTAATCTGAAACATGGGCTGTCCTTTTTTCACTTCCTGACCTTCATCTACAAATATTTTTTCCAGAAATCCCTGAACCCTTGCTCTGACTTCCACGTTTTTTACAGCTTGTATATCGGCTACATAGTCGGTTTGTAAAACAGTATCTTTTTGCACAACCTCAACAACTGGCAAACTCGGGATAAGCTCTGCTGTCCCATTTTTATCCTTGTTTTCACAGGCGGCAAATCCAAAAACACTAAACATTAATAAAGGAGTCAATCCTTTAAAAGGGGTTGAAAAGGTAATTTTCATGTCTTATTTTGAGTTGAATAAACTACAAATATACCGTTTTAATGTTTTTTTAATCTTTACATTTATAAATGGCTGTTATGAGGGGGATTTTTCGGTGAATCTGGATAGACAGGCATTCAAATTAAAATTGGCACTAAACAGAACAGATGATATTTTTATAACATGAGCTTTATTGAACGCATTAAATCAAACACTAATTTAAAGAAGTGGGTTTACTGGATGATGGTTTCCGAAAATAATCCCGGGTGCAGACTTTGGGTTAGGTTGTTTATGAACCCTTTTGTTCATAAAGTTTCCCGTAAATCAGTAATAAGGTCAAACGCAAGATTGGATTTGGCACCCTGGAAAATGTTTTCCCTGGGAAAGAAAGCGGTGATAGAAGACTTTTGTTGTATCAACAACATGGTTGGTGATGTTTATATTGAAGATAATGTTCATGTAGGTTTAAGTAACACGATTATTGGTCCGGTAACAGTGGGGGCCAATACCATCATGGCACAGAATATTGTTTTGTCCGGATTAAATCACGGATATGCGGATCCGGATATACCTATTAAAAATCAAAAAGAAACAACTGCACCTATTGTTATTGAAGAAGATTGCTGGATAGGAGCCAATGCTGTTGTTGTAGCCGGTGTAACCATTGGAAAACATTGCATTGTTGCTGCAGGTTCAGTTGTAACTAAAAGTGTTCCTGCTTATTCTATTGTTGGAGGAAATCCCGCAAAAATTTTAAAACAGTATAACAATGTAACAAAGAATTGGGAGAAGCCTGTTTAAGAATTATCTTGCTCGGCCTATGACGGCCATATTGATATTCTTAGTTTTACATTGGTACTTATCTCTTTTTGGACAAACATTTTACCTGCACAGATATGCAGCCCACAAAATGTTTACGATGAATAAATTCTGGGAAATTTTCTGGTATATCTATACCTGGGTAACACAGGGAACTTCTTATCTGAACGCAAGAGCCTATGCAATTTTGCACAGGATGCATCATGCTTACAGCGACACAGAGAAGGATCCGCACACTCCTCACTTTTTCAAGGAAGTTTTTTCTATGATGTGGCATACAAAAAAAGTATACCATGGCGTACTGAAAGGAACCATGCCGGTTGAAAAAAAATTCGAAAAAAATTTTCCTGTATATCCCATTATTGATAAAGTAGCAGATAGCTGGTTCACGAGAATTTTATTTGCTATAGGCTATGTAGTCTTCTATTATTTCTTTGCAACAGAATGGTGGATGTATTTATTTCTGCCTATCCATTTTTTAATAGGCCCTATTCAGGGTGCTGTTGTAAACTGGGCTGGTCATAAATATGGATACAGAAATTATCCTGGTGAAAAAGATCATTCAAAGAATACCTTGATCATTGATTTTTTGATGATGGGAGAGTTATTCCAAAACAATCACCACCATGCAGGTGCAAGACCCAATTTTGCCAACAAATGGTGGGAGTTTGATCCTTGCTATCCGATTATTAAAATTTTTCATTGGCTGGGAATTATTCAATTGGTTCCCATTAAAGCAAATGCTTAATCACGGGTCCAGATTTCATAAATGGCATCGCCCTTTGAACTCAGGCCACTATGGTGCCACTTGCCTTCTTCTATTTTTGCAGAAAATTGTAATGAAGCGCCTACCCTGCTGCTATCCCTGCTGAAAAACTCAATGTTTTCAGTGTATTTGCCATTGATAAATTGATAAGTACCGCCGCCAGTTCCGGAAAATTCACCCGTCTCAATATTGATAGCAAACCACTGAAAACGAGTACCGGTTAGTAATTTATAAGTACGCCTTGCCCTCAGCGGGTTTTCTGAAAATTGCTCTCCTGTTTTTCTTCCACTCATTCTCCAGTTGCCGGCCAAAGCGTTTTCTCCCTTATCAATGGATTCCAGCGTTTTGGTATTAAAGGGTATTTCCCTGTTTTTGCCTACGACCAATTTATCCCTTGAATCAAAATGTGTTAACACAATTAATTTGTTTCCTTCTTTTGTATATGGCCCTCCCCAGGTATATTCAAAAGTTTTAGTACTTACATTGAACTTGGTTTCTACAAAATAACCGTCCATTAAACTGTATACAATATCCGGGTTTTCTTTACTTCTGAAAGAACCCTTGATGGATTGTTGAGCCTGAGATTCAAACCCAATCAAAAGGGTAAGTAGAATGGCATAGATTGTTTTCATGTTTGTTGGTTATTTTCTAGTTTCATTAATAAGTCGGTTTGTATATCATTACCCAAGCTAAATAAATGGCTGCCAAATACCTTGAAACCATATTTCTCATAAAACCGAATGGCCCTTTCGTTTTTCTCCCAAACACCCAGCCAAACATAACTGGGTTTCATTTTGTAGGCAATTTCCAAGGCAGCGTCCATTAAAAAGTTGCCCATACCCTTTCCAAGATAGGGTTTTAACACATAAATCCTTTCAATTTCAAAAGCAGTTAGATCAGTCAATTCCGTTTGCGCAGCACCCCAATTCAACTTAAGATATCCAGCTGCATCATTGTTTCTTTCACCAAAGTAAAATGCTGATTCCGGGTTCTGTATTTCTTTAGATAATTTATCTATTGAAAGTTGCTCATGAAGATACTTATTCAGGTCTTCGGCAGAATTATGCTCTTCAAATGTTTCTTTGAAAGTAGTTCTGCTTATTTCCTGTAAATCATGCAGGTCTGAGAGCACTAATTTTTTTAAAGTGTAAATGCTCATAGTTGATTCTGTATAAAAAACTGGATGGCCTGTTCTTTTTGGGATTCACTGATATCTGCCAAAACAATTTTTCTGGCATATTCATTATTAAGGATTACGGTTTTACGAATCCTGTTAAAATCAGTAATGGGTATCTGGGCAACCAATAAACTTTCTTTTTGTTTCCAGGCTTCCGCATCAATTATCATATCGGCCTGCCTTCCGTTGATACCCAACTGATCAATTAATTTTTTCCGGTATTTTGTTTTGTAGCTGCTTACAAGCTGTGCTTTTGACAAAGTATCATAAGCATTATTCGGACTTAACTGGGTAATGGCACAACCACTGGCATAAGCCCTGTTCAAAATGGATTTTGCCTTATCTCCTGTGATGGAAATGGCTTTATATTTTTTAAGTACTTCCTGATTTACTTCATTCACTGTAGCGAAAGTATCGTTGGTATTAGCCTCAATTTTAAGTTTTTGTAAGGTTGCCCAATAGTTAATTTGACCAACTTTATTCGCCGTCTCTTCCGAAATACCTAATTCCTTCATCAGAAACTGTTTTTCACAATATCCAAAGAGCTCCAGCTGTTCTTCAGGTGTCCAGGTTTGAGCGAAAATATGACCCTGGTTGAATACCAGAAAGCCAACAAGGTAGAGAAATACTTTTTTCATAAGTTCCTATTTAATTAGTCAATCTTATTAGTGTAGCTTTGATGTAATGTTCGAAGTATTTTTTTCTCAGGTTAAAGATAAAGTCTTGATTTCCGAACAGGAACAAAACCTTGTTAAAACCTTTTTTTCACCCAAAAAGATAAGAAAAAAGCAATATTTATTGCAAGAGGGAGACGTGTGTAAGCACCTTGCATTCGTTGAAAAAGGCTTGTTACGTTCTTATAGTGTTGATGAGAGAGGTACGGAGCATATGATCCATTTTGCCTGGGAGGGATGGTGGATGGCTGATATTCTCAGCTTTCTTTCGGCAGAACCATCCACGTATTTTATTGATGCCATAGAAGAATCTGAATTATTACTGATTAGTTTTCAAGGCTTTGAAGAAATGCTTTTAAAAGTACCTGTAATGGAACGGTATTTCAGAATCTTATTCCAAAACAATATCATCTCCAAAGAACGAAGGTTAATTCAATCACTTGCATATTCTGCAGAAGAAAAATATTTGCACCTCTTAGCTAATAATCCAAAACTGGTTCAGAAAATACCTCAAAATTTAATAGCATCCTATCTGGGCATCACTCCTGAGACACTGAGCCGCATCAAGCGAAAAATTAAACAATAGACCTTTTTTATTGATATAGGTCAATGCTATTTCTTGTTTTATCTCAATGGCAAAAAAATAATGGCAACCTAATTTTGCATTTCAAATTAGAAAGATGCAGTATAACAATATTGTAGCAATACTAGGTGCTAATTCGGATGTAGGTCAGCGAATTGCCAAAAGCATATCCGGACAGTACCCTGTTTTATTAATGGATGCTGACAAGGAAGCATTGAAGGAGCTACAAAAAGCCATTCAGGTCAATAATCCTGCTGCGAATATTACTCTACTTGAATGCAGTAAAGAAGCTTCCTGGGAAGCAGATATTGTAATTATTGCAGTTGAAAAGGAAGAAGAGCAACAATTGATTGCAGAAAGAATCAATGAATTCACTACCTGCAAAATCGTAATCCAAATTCGCCCCGAGAACAATTCAATGCAGCATCTCCAGCATAAACTACCCTATGCCAAATTCATGCTGGTAGACTGGGGTAATACAGTCGCAATAGTAGAGGGGAAAGATGAAATGGCCTTGTCTGTTACAGGAGAAATTATCCATTTATGTGGTTTACAACCCATTTTTAAAAAGTCATTAATTTAATCAATATACATATGAGTACTAATGTTTTGTTTACGCCTTATCAGTTGGCAGATTTAACGTTGAATAACAAAATGGTGATGGCGCCCATGACCAGAAGTAGAGCAGACAATGCCGGGGCTGTTCCCAATGCATTAATGGCAGAATATTATGCACAAAGAGCTTCTGCGGGATTAATAGTAACAGAAGGTTCTCCGGTGAGTACCTGGGGTGTAGGTTATATAAATGTGCCAGGTATTTACAGTGATAAACAAGTAGAGGGATGGAAGCAGGTAACCAAAGCTGTTCATGAAAAAGGAGGCAAGATCTTTGTTCAATTGTGGCATGTGGGCAGAATGTCTCATCCCGATTTTCATAATGGCGAATTGCCTTTGGCGCCTTCAGCTTTTAATCCCAATGAAAAGTCGTACACAAAAAATGGTTTTACCGATACAGTAGCTCCTCGTGAAATGACGATTGCAGATATTAAGCAAACGGTTCAGGATTTTAAAAATGCTGCAGCCAATGCCTTGAAAGCAGGTTTTGACGGAGTTGAAATTCACGGAGCCAATGGATATCTTTTGCAACAATTTTTTAATGCTACTTCTAACCAGAGAACAGACGAATACGGGGGTACGGTTGAAAACAGAGCAAGAATCTTGTTTGAAATTCTGGATGCATTCAAAGAAGTAATCGACTATAAAAAAGTAGGACTTCGTTTAAGTCCAAGCTTAAACGGATTATTTGGAATAACAATGGACGAAACCACTATTCCAACACACGAATACATCGTAAAGCGTTTGAATGATTATGGTCTGGCTTATTTACACTTAACAGAGCCATTTGTACCGGTAGACCATTTGCCTTTTGCTGTATCAGAAGTGGCAAAGCATTTCAGACCGCTTTATAAGGGTACTTTAATTATTAACAGAGGATTTAACAAGGAAACGGCTACCGCAGTATTGGAAGCAGGCGATGCAGATTTAGTTGCTTTTGGTGTTCCTTTCATTGCTAATCCCGATTTAGTAAAGCGATTTGAAACCGGTGCTGCATTAAACGAAGTAGACACGCAAACATTTTATACACCTGGAGAAAAGGGATATACCGATTATCCTTTTTTAACCGCTTAATTAATTACAATGGAATCATTACAGAATAAAGTGGCATTGGTTACCGGTGCCGGAAAGGGAATTGGAAAAGCAATTGCCATTGCTTTGGCAAAAGAAGGCGTTCATGTTGGACTAATAGCCAGAACAGAAATCGACTTGCAGGAGGTTGCGGCAGAAATAAACACATTAGGTGTTAAATCAATCATTGCAACAGCTGATATCAGCAATATCAATGCAGTAAACTGGGCAGTTGAAAAAATAGAAACTGCATTAGGTCCGGTTGATATCCTGATTAACAATGCAGGAACAGGAACATTTGGAAAGTTTCTGGATCTTAGTCCGGAAGTGTGGGAGCAACAAGTGAAAGTAAATCTGTTTGGTGTGTATTACACTACCAGAGCGGTTTTACCACAAATGATGAAACGCCTTACAGGTGATATTGTGAATGTATCTTCAACAGCCGGATTAAGAGGAGCCGCAACTACCAGCGCCTACAGTGCATCTAAGTTTGGTGTAATGGGATTAACAGAGTCGCTAATGCAGGAAGTAAGAAAGTACAATATCAGGGTTACAGCAATGGCTCCCAGTACAGTGGTTACCGAATTGGCACAGTCTGCTAATTTAATCAACAACAATGAAGAGCGTTTGATGCATCCGGAGGATTTTGCAGAATTGATTATTGCACAATTAAAATTAAACAGAAGGGTTTTTGTAAAAGAGAGTTCAATTTGGTCTACCAACCCTTAAATTTATGCATCCTATCACCCTAAAGCGGTAAAGATGCAACCATTTAAATATCTTTTATTTAGCCTGAGTCTGCTTTTGATTCACCTGCCCGGGGCAAGAGCACAAAATTCAAAAGCAGACTCTGCTATTTTAGCCATCATGCGGGAGACTCCCGTTATGGGATTATCTGTAGCTGTGGTGAAAAACAATAAACTTGTTTTCACCAATGCATATGGATATAAAAACCAACAAACCCTTGAGCCGCTTGCTACCGGTAATCTATTCAGAATAGCATCAATTTCCAAGTCTTTTACGGCAACAGCTATGATGCAGCTGGTTGAGAAAAAGAAAGTTTCCCTGGATGACGATATCAGCGCACTGGTGGGCTTTATTGTGCGCAATCCTTCTTTTCCAGAGCAGCCTATTAGTTTAAGAATGATTTTATCTCATCGTTCTTCCATCAATGATAGTCAGGGGTATTTTAGTTTGGACGCTATCAACCCCGCAAAAAATCCGGATTGGAGAAAATGTTACAATTCCTATGCACCTGATTCCGGATATCAATATTGTAATTTGAATTATAATATGGCAGGTGCTATTTTGGAGCGGATTTCTGGAATACGTTTCGATCAATACATCCAACAGAATATTCTGCAACCACTCAGTTTATTCGGAGGGTATAATGTGGACGAGTTCGATACTCAGCAATTTGCACAGATTTACGAATACAACAGAGACTCAGCAAAATTTCTATTTTCCTCAGGCGCTTATGCATCCCGAAAAAAGGAACTTGAGTCTTACACGCTCGGTTATTCAACCCCCATTTTTTCACCAACCGGAGGGATGAAAATATCTGCGCCGGATTTGGCAAATTATATGATGATGCATGCTAATTATGGCAAGTACAATGGGAAAAGAATTATTGCAAAGAAGAGTGCCAGGAAAATGCAGACCATGTATTCTGAAAAAGAACAATATGGTTTGGCCTTGTCAAAGTCAGTTAACCTGATAGAAGGGAAAACATTGGTTGGGCATACCGGTTCTGCTTATGGTTTGTATAGCATCATGTTTTTTGACCCTAGGGAAAAATTTGGTATAGTAGTTATTAGTAACGGATGTGATCCTGCTTATGAAAAAGGATTCAATAAAGTGCTGAGAAAAGTTGCCAATATATTGTATGAAAATATTGTGATTCAGTAAACGATGGTGTATCCGGTAATTGACTTTTCATTTTCCCCTGAGTTGAGTTTAACTATTCCGGATCCGGATAAGTTAAGAGCAGCCTATGAAACATTGCTTTTGAGTAATACCGAAACTGAATTTCCATTTTGGGCAAAATGCTGGCCATCTTCCCTGGCAATGCATTCGTATTTGAACAGTCATCCAGATATAATAAAGCACAAACTAGTATTAGAATTGGGCGCCGGAATTGGCTTGCCTTCTTTCTTTGCTGCCAAAACAGCATCTTCAGTAATTATAACCGATTATGCCAAAGAGGCTGTGGAGCTGATGCAAATAAACATTAATGCTCTTGGATGTAAAAATGTAAAAGCATTGGAGCTGGATTGGAATAATTATGCCGGAGATATTCCCGCAGATATTCTTTTGCTAAGTGATGTTAATTACGATGAGAGGGATTTTGAATCATTAAAATTAATATTGAGTTCTTATTTGGAAAAAGGGGTCACTATTTTATTAGCAACCCCTTACCGCATTAATGCAAGTTCTTTTGTTACCTATTTTTCTTTGTTCATTCAGGAACAGGAATTGATTGCGGTTCAAAATGAAGGAACGGAAGTAACGATAGGGTTATTTGTATTGAAATATAAGGGGGAATAAAAAAGCAACAATAAATGCCCAGCCACCATAGACAGGCAAGTAAGCAACAATGGTGTTGGCAACTTCTTCAATGGCTTCTTTCTTTTTAGTTGCTTTAACTAGTTTAAAGAAAACCAAAATAAGATTGGTAAATATAATCAGGTTGGCACCCAATACAGCTAATCTGTTTGCACTGACGCCAAATTCCGATAGTCTGAAGAGAATAGCTGACAAGGCAATTCCATTCACAATAATGGTAACTGTTGACAGCAGCAGTAACAGAATCGTATTTATTCTATTATCTTTTAGTTTGTTGGCTTCAATAACCGAAAATAGAATCAAAGCCATCACCCCTATCAATACCAGATTGAAAATGAGTAAAAAATCTCTATTACTGTAAATACTTTTACCTGTTGCGAATAAGGTAATCGTAAAGATGGTGAGCATGATTAATACCAGGGGTGTGAAAATTTTGGCAATCAGTGGCGTTATTTTGTTTACTAATCCTGCATTGTTTTCTACCAGATAACTGGCAATTAAGGGAACGGCAGATAGACCCGTTATAACCACATAGTTAAAATAAAATGTTTCAATCTTAACTTCAATCAGGTTAAACATGCTAATGGTTAATGCGGAAAAAATAAATCCGGAAATTACTAGCATTGCCGACATTACTGCCAGATTGCTGTTATATATCAGATATTCAATTTTTAATTTTGTATTTTTTACTTCTCCTTTTATGTAAATAAAACCCAGTATTGTCCATGCAAGAATAGGCATATGCATGCAGGCCAAAATCAGAGAATCATTTGATTCAATCGAAGGCAATAAGTTCATGTACACCCATGAAAGAATAATTACCACTAATGCGATAGCCGCTTTATTAATATTAATTTCTTTTTTCCATATAAAGTAGGCCATTAACGTAGGAACTATAATGAATGACAGGTTCTTTGCGTAATATTCGTCTTCTGTCAGTCCAAAAAACTGAGGTATTTTGGCTATAAACGTTGCAATGATAATCCCGCAGGAAATAAGAAACAATTCTACAAATTGTTTGCTGGATAATTTTATGGTCTTGTTTTCCATTTTAAAGTGTTTGTCTTATTAATTTTTCAAGTGCGTTGATATGCTCTTTAAATGCTTTTTTACCTTGAGCCGTAACTGAGTAAGTTGTATTTGGTTTTTTTCCGATGAATTTCTTTTCAACTTTTATATAGGCCAATTTTTCCAGGGCGGTAATATGACTGGCTATGTTTCCATCTGTAACTTGTAGCTGCTCTTTCAGACTAACAAAATCAATCTCATCTGCTACCATTAAAACAGACATGATGCCCAAACGAACCCTACTCTCGAAAGCCTTATTCAAATTTTCTATTCGGTTTTTCACTTTTCGTTTTTATAGTAGATAATGAGTCCAAATACAATATGTAAAAACCCAAACCCTGTTGTCCAAATTAATAAACCATGGGCAGTAAAAAACGAACCCAGTAGTCCGAGTGCAATCATACATATACCCAAATAGCGCATCAGATCAATGGTGTATTTGCCTGCGTTCAGCATTCCCATTCCATAGAACAGAAGGGTAGCAGGTAGTACCAATTCAATATGACCTTGCACTAATAGAATCGCACTATATATGCCTCCAGCCAGTAATGGAATCGAAAAGTTCAATAACATTCTTCTCGCAGTTAAATCGAATGGACTTGCCCCTTGTTTTTTGGCATTCACCGCAGATAAATAGGCTGAAATTCCGAAAGCAAGCAACAATAAAATTCCCAGATTAATCAGAATTAGTATTCCTTTTTCTGTTAATGATTCTGTTGATGCTGACCATATGTCTGCATAAGATATAGGTTCGCCCAAAGGGGTATCTAATATAGTATAGGTGATGAAACTGCTAATCAGGGCAAGCAGACCTGCAATTGCTCCGGAAAGGCCACTCAAGGCTGAAAATCTGGAAGAGCGTTCCATTAGCCTTTTAATGTCTTGTATGGCATCTAGCTGTTCTTCTTGTTTGCTCATTTTGATGTATTTAAAAGTACTTTGAAATACAAAGTAAAAGCGTTTTTCTAATCCCGCCAAATTTTTCTTTACTGATTTCGTAAACGGAATTCCTGTTTGCGTTAGTCTGCTTAAACACCTGAGCTTAGTTTCGCGACTCAATTATAAAAGTATCAATGAGCAAGGCTTCAACCAAAATGCGTGTTTACCATCGTTATCTGGGATTTTTTCTGGCAGGAATCATGGCCATTTATTCTATTAGTGGTATAATTCTTATCTTCAGAAACACGGATTTCCTAAAAAAGGAAAAGCATAAAATAACCATTGTAGAACCTAATCTTGATGAGGAATCTTTGGGAAAGGCAATTAAGGTGAAGGAGTTGAAGTTTTTGAAAAAAGAGGGAGACATGGCATTTTTTAAGCAAGGGAACTATCAAGTATCAACAGGAAAAGCTAGTTATACTGTAAAGGAATTGCCTTTTATTATCAGTAAGATGAATAATTTTCACAAAGCCAATACCAAGCATCCATTATTTTATCTCAATATCTTTTTTGGTTTATCGCTAATGTTTTTTGTGATTTCTACTTTCTGGATGTTTGCACCAGGCACGCGAATTTTTAAAAAGGGGATCTTATTTACAATTGCTGGTGTGATTCTTACTTTGGTACTACTTTTTGTATGAGAAAAATATAGCTTTATTTAGCCTGCTGATTTATAAAAGATAATTTATCCCAATACCCTCTTTGGTAAATGATTTTATCATTTTCTATCCAGAAAAAGCCACAGCCCCTTAAGCCTTTAGGGTCCTTCCACTCCAGCATACCCACATTGCCATCTTCAAAAATATTTTCCACAATACAAACCATTTCAAATTGCTCAAACTCTTGTTTAAACATTTGCTTAATATTTTCTTTACCACTTACTATACCATTGGGTGTTTGATGATTTGTACATTCTTCTGCATATAACTCAGCAAGTCCCTCAAAATCATATTGATTGAACAATTCAACCCATTGTTGTAAAACTTCCTTTGGTCTCATATTTTTGAATTAATGATCGTAGCTAATTACCCGGGAAATTTTCCAATTTCCTTTTTCGTTTTTCCAAATCATCATAAACTTGAAAGTACCAACTTCTAGCTTCCCATTTTCAATATGACTGAACTGATGACTACCCGCTTCAATGGCACCGTATCCTTCAATGGGATGAACTTCCAGTGATTCTTTAATAAGACTTCTGGTAAGTGTATATTCTCTATTAAATATGGATTGGAAATTAGCAAACACTTTTTCAAAATCAATAAGACCACCATTATCCTGATACCATTCCAAATCATCGGTAAAATAGGTTTTCATTAGATTCAGATTCTTTGAATTGTAAGCTGAAAATAATGCACTATCCAGTTGTGCTATTTTCTTGTACAGTACTGATTCTTTATCAGTTACCTTCTTTTCATTATTGTTCTGCGCAAATGAACAGAAACAAAATGAAAGGCAAATAAATATTACGATGGTTCTTTTCATTAGTACAATTTAGTAAGATGTTACCGATTTCATATATTCCATACTCTGTTTTAAAGCATCATAAACATCAATGGCAGAGGTATCCATCTCTAATACAAACCATTCACAACCAGCAGGAGCCGATTCAAAAATCGCCGGAAGATTTTGTGTTCCTTTTCCTAAAGGAGTCATTGGGTCCGGGTTATCACTAATTAGGTTTTGATTAAATTCAGCCGGGCCATCTTTTATATGCATAAGATTAACCCTGTCCCCGAATATTTTTATGATTTTATCTGGTTGATGCCCGGCTACTTTTACCCAATAAATATCAATTTCAAAAAAAATATCTTTATCTAATTCTTCTAATAAAACTTCATAAACAAATTTTCCATCTACTTTATTTCTAAACTCCCACCAATGATTGTGTAAGCCAAAACTCAATCCATTTGCTTTTGCAAATTTGTTTGCATTATTGTAGATTTTAACAAGCTCTCTTGTTCCTTCTATGCTACTATATCTCTTGTCTTCCGGCCAACCATGCCATATCATGTTTTTACAATTAAACACTTTGGCGGTTTCTAGAAATATTTTCTGATTTTCTCCAACAGGAAGTTCAATATGACAAGAGCTGACCTTTAAATTATTTTCATTCAAAATTGCAGCTGCTTGGTTCAGACTAATTCCCTTTGGCCAAAATGCCGTTTCTACATATTCAAAACCAAGGTCAGATATTTTTTTAATTGCGCCTGCAAAGTCTTTCGCAATATGATCTCTGATTGTATACAATTGAACAGACATTTTCTTTTTTGGGCTTAATCCCAAGAAATTAAAATTCTCAGGCAAACAAGTACCCATTATACCCATTGAAGTTAACTGTAAAAAGTCTCTGCGTGTTTGCATAAATTGTATTATAAAAATAACCTACAAAAGAAACCCAAATATCATTTGAACTGGCCACTACAATAGAGTTGAAACCTAATCTTTCCAGTGGGATGGGTGAAAAACCTTTTGTAGGAAAAGTATAGTTGGCTGCCTCTAAATCACTGGGAGCTACTAGCATAGCCCCCTTAATTTCCCTTTTATACTTTACTGCCCAATGTGCTATTGCAGAACAGCCTAAACTGTGTCCTATCAAAACGATGGAGGATGCTTCAAATGAAGTTACCATATCATCAATACTTTTTATCCAGTCTTCGCAGGCCGGCGTATCCCAATCTGATTGTTGTATTCTGGTGAAATTAGGAGCGGAGTTTTCAAAATAGGTTTGCCAATGTTCCGGACCTGAATTTCCCAGTCCAGGAACAATTAAATAATTTGTCATATCAAGTATTTAAAATTCTTTTTTTCTAGCTCTTGCAATTAAATCCGTATCAATTAACTCTAAAGACAAAACCATATCCTTAACAGTTTCCTTTTTATCAGATACTGCTGTATAAGATAATACTCCTGACTCTAGTTTTATGGCTGCTTTCATTTGCTCTTGCAAGGCAGATTTATATTTTTCTAACTGACGGCCATCTACTTTAATTTTTGCAATTCTATAAATTGGGTTAGCGTTCTGTGCTTTTGAATCAAAACCGATTATTGTTAGTATTCCAATCATTAAAAGCACTAGAAATGTATTTTTCATCATAATTTATTTAATTTAAAATCAATTCCTCCACAGGGAACCACAACAACATCTGTACCAGCTGTAATCTTGTAAAATAGTTTTTTATCTTTTAATATATACTCTCCTCTGACGGGCCATTTTGTTTTATGGATGAAAACTACGCTATAAAACAAATTATTTTTGAACGGGGAAATTCTAAAATTTAAACTCTTCAATTCATCTGATTCGTTATTTAAAAGAGATGATATGTCCGTAAGACCATAATCGAATTCTTGTAATTTGTCAATTGTCATTGGAGACTTAGGTATGACCACTTTTGCGTGAGAATCTTTTGATTCAAAGGGGATGCTTGTTGGAAATTTTATTTTTATATCCAGAGGCGTAAATTCGGCATTATGTACATTGGTCCAAAAAATGAAATTGTTATACTCTTTTCCATTATGATTTACGATACCCCCGCCCTTAGGTAAACTATTTGTAATAATTGTTTTCTTTTTGTCAGAAGAGGTGTAAACAACTTTAGTATGCTCCCAATTCTTTTTTTGATCAGTTTGCCCATTCAAATTTAATGTAAGAAGTATAAGAAATAAACCTGCGTATATGGTCAATTTCGGTGACGATGTTTGAAAAGTGATATACATAAACGAAAAAGGTTACACTTTACAAGTATAACCCTTTTAATCAGATATCTAGTCCCCTGCATTCCAATCCCACAAAACAATATCCCATTTAACACCACCATACATCAATTCATTGATGACTTGAAATCCTCTTTTCTTATGCGCTTTAAGAGAACGAGTATTTGCTTGGGCTATATCCGTAACGAGGTAAGTATATTCTTTTGAAAGACAATCCCTGAAATGTCCGTATAATTTTTGAACCAGGTCTTGTCCGCGGTATTCTTTTGCTACACACAATTGCCCAACAACTACATAATTAACATCCCTGAGTAATTTCCCATTGTATTCTGATTGATCAATGGCCTCAAAAAGCCCTTCAACAAGGTCGTGCCCATTTCTAATTTCTTTTGTAGCTACCAACGCATAACCAATAACTTTGTCTCCAACCTTTGCAATGATGGAAGGCGAATTTGCATTCATCTCCTGCAAATATTCTATTGTAAAGGCTGCTGTAAGAAAACCCTGGTCTCTGGCCTCTTCGGCACTTATATTCTGCTTTAAATTCAACGCTTGCAAATCTCTTATGCCAATTATATCACTTGGTCTTGATACCCTTGTTACTTCAATCATAGCACAACTTATACCAAAGGATCAATTTCATGAAGTTTTTCTTGATTTCTTGCTCTTTCCCAATTATTAATTAGATCCATCTGGTGAAGTGCAGTCCACTCTGTTACTATTCCTAAAACGCGAGGAGGTAGAAATCCTCCTATTATCTCATTTTTTTCTATATCAATTATCGCTTCATAGTCACCATGGTAAGCTCCCCCAAAAAGAGTACGGTTAATTTGTAGACAAAAAGTTTATAAATTTAAATCGTAAACCATGAGAAAGAGTCAGTTCAGTCACACACAGATTGCCAACATTTTAAAGGAGTTTGAGCAAGGAAAATCAGCCGAGGAGATCCATCGGGAGTATGGAGTTAGTAAAGCCACTTTTTATAAATGGGGGGAACGTTATGGTGGTATGGAAGCCAGTGAGCTTAAACGAATCAAAGAGCTTGAGGAAGAAAATGCTCGATTAAAACGGATGTATGCCAACTTGGCCATGGAGTTAGATACGGCAAAATATATCATCGAAAAAAAGCTTTAAAGCCTTGCGAAAAGCGAAGAATCATTGAGGAGCTAAAAGATGAGCGTCCAAAAGACATCGGCAAGGCGTGTCGGGTACTAAGAATAAGCAGAAGCAGTTTGCACTATCGGTCTATTAAAGATGATAGTACCATTATCAAGCTTCTAGAGAATCTAGCTGAAGACCAGCCAATAGAAGGCTTTTGGAAGTATTATCACCGATTAAGGAACCAAGGTGTGGTTGTGAATCACAAGCGACTACATCGTATTTACAAGGATTTAAAACTGCCTTTAAGGCGCAAGGTTAAGAAAAGATTGCCCCCACGGGAAAAACAATCACTTGAAGTGCCAGAATGCTTTACACAAACCTGGAGCATAGATTTTATGACTGATGTATTAAGTAACGGAACCAAATTCAGATCGTTTAATGTGATAGATGATTTTAACAGAGAAGTATTATTCATTGAGGTTGATTATTCTTTAAAAAGCAGTAGAGTAATATGGGTACTGCGACATTTAATAAACCGCTTTGGTAAACCACAAAAGATTAGAATGGATAACGACCCAGAGTTTATATCTAAGCTAACCCAATCATGGAGCAAGGCCAATGAAATTGAGTTCCACTATATTCAACCAGGTAAGCCATCACAGAACGCCTACATTGAAAGATTCAATAGAAGCTTCCGTGGCCATGTATTGGATGCCTATTCATTTGATAACCTAAACCAAGTAAGAGAAATTTCGGATGCATGGATCGAGGATTACAACAATCATCGACCACATGATGCACTTGGAGGTTTACCACCAAGGGTATACCGAGAAAAACAAAACCAGTCTAATGGGCTTCTTTTCGCTTCGGCTTCGCCTACGCTACAATCAGCCCATTAGCAATAAAAGAAAAAATTATACTTTTAACAAGTACTCAAAATGGGGAGCCTTCAGAAGCCGATCATTCTTAATGTTATCGGCGACCGGGCAATACGTTTTGGTAAACTTAACCAACTGATTCCTGCAATCTCAAATAAAGTACTGGCCAACGAATTAAAAGAGCTGGAGATTTTCGGACTGATAAGAAGGAAAGAATACAAAGAGTTACCTCCACGTGTAGAATATGAGCTTACTTCTGCGGGTATTTCGCTGATGCCAATTCTGCACGAAATGGCTAAATGGGGAAATACAAATATGGCTAAGCAAATAATAATAAAGGGTCATACTATCAAAGTATAACCCTTTACTTTTATGTCTGCTCCCCTTATTGACGAAAGATGCAGCTTTTCTCTTATCTAAAGGCTATTATTTTATTATAAAACATATTGTTAGTTCATTTAATATTATTGGAACAATAATTAGATATGCCAGTTTAATAGGATGCTTATTTTGACATAAGACCAGCCACCAATCATTACAGCTAAAATTCCTGCCACATAATATAACAATGAATTTTTATATTCTTTTGATTTTGGAGCTTTAATGATCATTAATAATAGCAATACAATAATATGAATGATTGTAAATACCATTTGGTAAAATCCAATTAATAAACTTTCAATATTTATTCTTGAAAAATAAATTGCAACCATCCCAAATAAATAAATTAATGAAAGTAAAAAATTTATAACAAAAAAATATAATATCCCTTTATTAGTTACATTCTCCATGGCTTCTTTTTGTTTTATAATTTCCGATTTTAATATTTGAATCAATATTTTTTCTTGAATTCAAATATTGATATACTCCTTTTGGGGAATAGCCACTGGTTATTCCAAAATAACTGGTTGAGGGTACAACAAGTCTCTCATTATTAGTTCTTGCAAAATTGAAAACATCTAACGCGTAGTTAGTACAATTATAATCATCTAACTTATACTTAGCATTATTAGCATATGCAATTGCAATGTTAACTGCAGAATTAAAATCTATTTCTGGCATGTTATCCATAATTATACTAGCATCTTCCTCTCGTTCAAGATTTGGAGCCCCATCGTTTTTAATGACACTTGACATATATTGCATAGTCAATGATGCATAAGAATTATTGGGGTAAAATCCGATGGATTGACTAATACTTTGATTACCATAAGATTTTTCAAATGTTAAATAAACATGTCCAGCATTAGAAAAAGTCGATAAAACTGTTGGATCTGAATTGTCAGGAATATCTACACTAAGTTTAAGTGAGAATTTTGCTCCATTACTTGGAATATTCTCAAAACATTTAAAAATTTTTAAAATATCAACAATTGGACGATCTTGATCAAAATATATAACAAAGTCTTCTTGTTGAATATTTTGAGTTTCATTACCACCACCACCACAATTACTTTTTAGGATATTGGATTCATTATCAATATCAATTGTAGTTTGACATTGATCTCCAGTGCAGGTTGTATATAAATATCGGCTACTTTCTGTTGTTGTTCCGTCTGAATAAAAGTAAGTAGTTACTAAAAACCAATTAGTGCAGTTTACTTCAGTGGATTTTATGTTTTCTAGTGATGAAAATGTAGAGTTTGCTTTTAAATTTCCTTCAAGTTTGGGTAATTGATTTTTTAGATGTCTAGTTTTAGTCAGTGACCCGTTTTCATAATTAAATTCCATAATAAATCTTCCATCAATATGTATTGTAGATATTAATAAGTTTTGTTTATCGGAGACCTTTGTGTAATCATTGAAATAATCTAAAATTATTTCAGAGCAATTTTTATTTAAATTATTTCCAATTATTTCTACTAAAAACCCTGATTTTATCTTTTGATTTTTAAACTGTAGAACAACCTTTAATTCTTTTCTTTTTTCTGTTTTATTAATAGTTTTATAATCTTGATTAATATCAATTAGTAAAAGTTTGTTATAAGAATCAAGTTTTATCTCTTGAGATTTATTCCATTCTATGTTTTTAATAAGTGAATCAATCATTTTATTATTGTGAAGAATAGAATTATAATGTTTTACTGTTGAAAAATATTCCAATACATCTTTTTTGTATAAAAGACTAATCTCATCATTATTAAATTCTTTTTTGCAAGAACTAAAACTTAATGGTATTAAAATAAGTAGGATAAAGATTCTCATATATTTTTATTTCTACCTGAAAATAATACAATTTAGTCCTTTGAATTAACCACTACAAAAAATAGGGTGATTCATACAAAATTGCTTTATCAATATTTTTTGTACAAAATAGCAGGTCATAGAAAATTTGGAAAAGATGCAACTATAAATTTCAATCTACCAGTGAGGATATTAATTAATGCCAGTAAGACTTTGGTAAAAGGTAAAAAGAAAAAGAGGTCATTTCTGACCTCTTGCCTTGTTTTGCTCCCCCTTCAGGACTTGAACCTGAGACCCTCTGATTAACAGTCAGATGCTCTAACCAACTGAGCTAAGGAGGAATTTCCCCTTTCGGGGTTGCAAAAATAGGGGATTATTGATTCTTACAAAAAAATTCCATTAAAAATTCGCAAAAAAGCCTTTTTTAAAGCCTACAAAAATACCTTCAGCCCCTTGTTTCACCGGGTAGGTTTTTAAAAAATACCCTTCTCCGCTGGTATTGCGGCCATTCTGCAAGGAAAACCGGTAACGATGTAGCGGGCAAACCACATTCCCTGCAGCATCTATAAATCCATCTGCCATAATACCACTGGCATGTGGGCATTTATGTGCAAAGGCAAAGATCCTATCATCTTTAAGTGCTAAAGTCAGTTTTTTCCCATCAGCCTCTATAATGCACATATGGTTGCTCTGCCAGATGAGTTCGTTTGCTGAATCGGCGATTTTAATCCAACTATAATCGGTTGCTTCCAATTAGTATAACATGGTTTTGTAGGGATAGCGAATGGCATATAATTCCCGTACCTTTTCAAGAATAATATCTCTTAACGCATCCATATTTTGTCTTTCTGTAGCTGAAACAAATACACAATTGCCATTGGTGGCCAAATCCCATTTGTCTTTCAGGTCCTTTAATATTTCTTCTTTCACTGAATCTTCCAACCACTCATCAAAGTTCTTCTGAACGTATAAATCCATTTTATTAAAAATGGTCAGCATGGGTTTTTCAAAAGCCTTTAATTCCTGGAGCGTTTTGTTTACAACGCCTATCTGGTCTTCATACTGCGGATGCGAAATATCTACCACATGCAATAAGATATCTGCTTCTCTTACTTCATCCAATGTGCTCTTGAAACTCTCAACCAGATGATGCGGAAGCTTTCTGATAAACCCTACTGTATCACTCAATAAAAAGGGTGTGTTCTCAAAAACCACTTTACGGGTGGTGGTATCAAGGGTGGCAAATAATTTATTCTCAGCAAATACCTCACTCTTGCTTAATACCGTCATGAGTGTGCTCTTGCCCACATTGGTATACCCAACCAGCGCAACACGTATGAATTCTCCACGTTCTTTTCGTTGCGTAAAAGCCTGTTTGTCTATTTCGCTCAAACGCTTGCGCAGTAAGGCTATCTTGTCTTTTACAATACGACGGTCTGTCTCTATTTCTGTTTCACCTGGACCACGTGTTCCAATACCACCTCCTTGTCTTTCCAGGTGTTTCCACATCCCTTTTAATCTGGGAAGTAAATACTGATACTGGGCAAGCTCTACCTGTACTTTTGCCTGAGCTGTTCTTGCTCTGCGGGCAAAAATGTCCAGGATCAAATCGCTTCGATCAATGGTTTTAACATTGAGCTCTTTTTCAATATTGGAGATCTGAGAACCGGTTAATTCATCGTCAAAAATGACAAGGGTAATATTCTTGCCGTTCAGATAATCTTTAATTTCTTCCAGTTTTCCCTTTCCTACAAAGGTTCTGCTGTCGGGGTGAGCTAGTTTTTGGGTAAAACGTTTAACAGTTTTCGCACCTGCTGTTTCCGATAAAAATGCCAGTTCATCTAGGTATTCTTCTGCCTGTTCTGTAGTTTGATCTTTTAAGATCACACCCACCAGAACGGCTTTCTCCTCAACGGAAATCAGTTGTTTTTTTTCTATCAATGGGTTGAATTATAATCCGCTAATTGAAATACCTAAAGAAAATCTGTTCATGGAAGGGCCAGCGCCGTCTTTTAGAACCGAACTGATATAGTAGCTTCCCTGTAATCCAATGATACCATATCCAACACGACCTGTGATAGCCAGAGAGGTTCCGTTAAAGTATTTTTTGGTTACTTCTTTTTGAACAAAGCTATTACCATAAACGGTTTGGTTGTTTTTGTCAACCAGGTTTTTACCCTTGGTATGAGCTCTTAAAAGAGTACCCACTTTTGCACCAATTGCAAATTTCCAGGACTTGGCCGGATTTTCCGGATTGGTATAGTAACGTAGTTCTACGGGTATCTCAAGGAAAATATTGGTTACTTTAAATTTGTCAAAATGGTTAATGCTATCCGCAATGGTAAAAGGCAGACGAGCTGCATTTGCTTTGATATTAACGTTTACATTGTCAAAGAAAATATTGCTGGAACCAATACCGGCACCATAAGACAGACTGAACTTCTTATTGTTTTTAAAAGGCTTATCAAACATCACATAGAAGTTGAAATGTCTGCTAAAACCGTTTCCGGTTCTTACACTATCGGGTCTGTTTGTCCAGCTGTCTGAACCATATTGAATCATAAAGTGGTCTTTGGATCGCCCACTCAGGTCAATTTTACTCCAATCTTTTTTTGTTGTTTGAGCAGCGGCACCCAGTCCTGCAAGCGTAGCAATTACTAGAAATATTCTTTTCATTTTGGTTGATTGCAAGATTATTCCCCTTGCAAGGCTGCAAAAATAATCAAAATGAATGCATCCGATTGGTTAAAAATTAGTCAAATGGGGTTATAATGCAGGGTATTTTCACAATTTTCACGATAAACGCCATATAAAATTTATATTTATGGCTCGTAGCACGTAAAACGAAAGGGATGAATACGGATTTTTTAAAGGGAAAAAGGATTTTAATAGCAGAAGACGACTTTGTGAATCAAAAGTTGATCACACACTCCTTAAATGTTACCGGAGCCAGCTTTGATATTGCCGGTAATGGCGCGGAAGCTATTGAAATGTTGAAGCAAAACCCTTATGACCTGATTTTGATGGACATTAATATGCCGGAAATGGATGGATTTGAAGCCACTCAAATCATCAGGGCCGAAATTAACAAGGAGATTCCGATTATTGCGATGACAGGCTGGAGCAGTCGTGCCGAAGGAGACAAGTTTACCAGAATGGGAATGAATGCCTGTTTGGCAAAGCCATTTGGACTGGAAGCATTATATAAAACCCTGGATGAAATATTCAATGCCCCACCACCCGTAAAGCCCAATAATGCCAATTTTGGTGTTAAAGCACCAGACACTGTGTCTACAGTTGCCGTTGATTTAGATATGCTGAATGAACTGGCAGAGGGTGACAATGAATATAAAACTACCATCATCAACATGTTTTTGGAAAGTATGCCGGAAAGCATACAAAAAATGGAAGATGATCTGGCCGCTGAGAACTGGGAAAACTTTTACAAGTCTGCTCACTACGCAAAATCCTCCTTATCTGTAGTAAGGGTTCCGGACATGCATACATTGGCTAATACCATGGAAGTTAATGCTAAAAAGCTGGAAAAGCTGGAAACCATTCCCCCTTCTTTGCAATTGTTTAAAAAGTACTTCGAGTTGGCCAAAGATGTATTACATGAAGAGATCAAAAAACTCGGAGCTTAATTAGTTTACTTAATTATATATCATTTTGAATTTTAGAGAACTCGGTTTAACTGAAAAACTGCTGGAGGGGATTGATGCCATGGGCTATGAAACAGCCACTCCTGTTCAGGCGCAGGTGATTCAACCCATACTCGAAGGAAGAGATATCATTGCATCTGCACAAACCGGAACCGGTAAAACGGCAGCCTTTTTATTACCGATTATTCATAAGATGTTAACGCAGCCACATTCGGCTCATCATATTAACGCCCTGATTATTGTTCCTACCCGTGAGCTGGCAATTCAGATTTCTGAGACCATGGAAGGGCTGGGTTATTTTACGGATATAAGTTGTATTGCGGTATATGGTGGTGGAGACGGAAGTTCATTTACTGCAGAAAAGAAAGCCTTAAGCAGTGGGGTGGACATGGTGGTTTGTACACCCGGCAGAATGATTGCTCATTTAAATATGGGCTATGTAAAAATGCAGGAAGTACAATATCTGGTATTGGATGAAGCAGACAGAATGCTCGACATGGGTTTTCATGATGATCTCATGAAAATCATTTCCTTCCTGCCAAAACAAAGACAAAGCCTTTTATTTTCTGCAACCATGCCTCAGAAAATGAGAGAGCTGGCCAGAAAGTTATTGAACAATCCTGCAGAAATAAATATTGCGGTTTCTAAACCACCAGAGCAAATATTACAACAGGCATATGTGGTATATGAGCCACAAAAAATTCCGCTGATTAAATATGTGCTAACGCACCAAACATATACCCGCGTCATTATTTTTTGCTCTAAAAAGCAGAATGTAAAACAACTGGCTTCTGAATTAAAACGTGCTAAATTATCCGTAGAAGAAATTCATTCAGATTTATTGCAAGACAAGCGAGAACAGGTATTGCAGGATTTCAGAAACAGAAAATTAAAAATTCTGGTGGCCACCGATATTTTAAGTCGTGGTATTGATATTGAAGAAATTGAATTGGTCATTAATTACGACGTACCCAATGATGGTGAAGATTATATCCATCGCATTGGAAGAACAGCCCGTGCAGCCACTTCAGGAACTGCCATCACATTTATCAGCGAACCCGAGCAAAGAAAGTTTTTACAGATAGAAGAATTGTTGGGCAAGCCGGTGGAGAAAATTCCGGTTCCTGAATCTTTTGGTCCTGCGCCGGAATATGCGCCAAGAGCATTCAAACCAGGTGCGCACCGCGGAAATCGCCCACCGCAAAAAGGCAGACCGAATCAGTTCAGACCAGGCCAACCGCGACAAAATCAAAATAGGTCTGCTCAGCCAAATAGAAATCAATCCAATCATAATCAAAGGCAAGGTAATCAGGGAAATATTAAATTAAATTCATCTGACCCAAAGCCAATTGATAATAAAGAAAAGAAGGATAATTAATCAACGAACTTCAGGCAAACGGGTTTCGAAACCTCAATTCGTTTTCCCGTATCCGTTAGTTTTCCTGTTTGTAAATTTCTTTTAAAAACAACCACCTCGTTACTGTTTTGATTGGCAGCTAATAAAAATTTTCCTGTTGGGTCTATGGCAAAATTCCTTGGTGCCAGACCTAGCGTTGGTTCTGATCCCACCCATTGCAACCAGCCATTTTGCCCAATTTTAAAAATAGCCAGGTCATTGAAGTCGGCCCGGTTGGAAGCGTATAAAAATTTTCCATCCGGTGATACATGAATATCAGCAGCGCCAGATTTTTTTTCGTCGCCCTTTACAAACATATTTACCTGCTGTAGTTTTCTGAGCGTACCCTTTGTAAAGTTCAATACAGTAACAGATCCTGTTAGTTCCTGAACTGCATATACAATGGGTTTGGTGGGATGAAAACTGATATGTCTTGGACCATCACCCGGATTGCAATTAAACACAGAAAGAGGCTTTTGTGAAACGGGACGGGTATTGTTCAGGTTTAAGCCATATACGCTAATCTGATCGGTGCCCAAATCCTGCACCAATAAATATTTTTCATCGGGAGAAATAAAGGCAGAATGCACATGTGGTTTGTCTTGTCTTGATTTATTGGCACTGCTGCCAGTGTGTTGAATGGTTTGTACCGCATTGCTCAGGCTTCCATCGGCTTCAATGCGCATCACACTAAAATTTCCTCCTGAATAATTTGACACAAATACAAAACGATTTTTGGAATCTATACTAATATGACAAGGATGGTCGCCACCGCTTAAAACCGTATTCAGTAATTGAAAACTACCGGATACTTTATCGAATTGATATGCGGATACTGCACCCATGCCATTGCCCAATTCGTTTACTGCATATATATTGGGTTTATTTGCGGCGATTGCTAAAAAGGAAGGATCCGCTGCTGCTGTTTTGCTTATCAACTCAGCTGAACCATTGGCATTGAATTGGTAATTATAAATACCCTCTGTTACAGTTCCATTGGTATAACTGCCAATCAACAATCTCTGACTGCCAGGCTTTTGTGCAGTAATGGATAAAAATGGAATAAGGGTAAAGAAGAGGTTTAGCAATCCTTTTATTAATCGGTTCATAGCGAGCAATTCAAGTGTATTGATACCATAAATATCGGCCTTTCTTGGCAAACCCCGATTGTTACATATGTTACTGAACAGGCTTTTTAACGGTTCTACTTTTGTGTTCTTAAAATAGGAATTATGAGATTATTGTCAATTTTTTTAGTGTCAATCCTCGGATTTCTTAGCGTAGAAGCACAGGAAATGCCTACCCAAATCCAGCTGGAAGAAGCATTAAGTCTGGCACAAAAAGCCAATCAGCAAATCAAAATTGCGCAGATTAATCAGCAGATTGCCAGCGCCAACGTAAAGCAAACCGAAGCTATTTGGTTGCCGCAGCTGAACCTTTCGTATACAGCAATGAATACCAACAACCCATTGAATGCATTTGGATTCAAGCTTCAGCAGGCCAATGTAACTGCAGCTGATTTTAATCCTGCATTATTAAATAACCCCGGCGCTACACCTAATTATCTTACTCAATTAAGTTTACAACAGCCCATTATAAATATGGATATGCTTCAAATGCGCAAAGCGGCTGAACAACAAGTCCAGATAAGTTCATTGCAAACAAAGAGAACAGAAGAAGCCGTTAAGATGCAGGTTACACAATTGTATCTGCAATTAAATTTTTTGTATCAGGCACTTGATGTTGTAAAAAGTGCCCTAATTACTTCTCAGTCAATTTATCAGTTTACTAAAAACAGATTTGATCAGGGGCTGATGCAAAAATCTGATTTGCTCAATGTTGAAGTTCAGGTTAAAAATACTGAAACCCGTTTAAATGAGCTTTATTCTAATATAGCGCAGACTTCAGATCAGTTGGGTCTGATGATGAATAAACCACAGGGTGTAATATATAAAACCACACCAGTTTCGCTTGATTTTGCAAAGGAACAATTACAAGCTATTCCAATGGACAGATCAGATTTAAAAGCAATGCAAACAGGATTGGGCATGTATGATATTGCTATAAAAGGATCTAAAATGAGCTGGCTCCCCAGATTGAATGCTTTTGCTAATTACCAATTGAACGACAGAAAAGCATTGGGGTTTAATGCAGGCTCTTATTTTGCGGGCATTCAATTGTCCTGGGATATTATCAAGGGTAATCAGACAAAAAATAAGATTGCTACTCAAACGATAGAAAAAGCTAAACTACAGGAACAGTTGGCTGCAAGATTTAATCAGGAACAGACCGAACTGCAAAATACAATCCGTAAAATTAAAGATGCTAGGTATAAATATCAGCAATTGGAAACCTCAATAGCACAGGCCGACGAATCTTTAAGAATATTACAAAACAGATATCAGCAGGGGCTGGTTAGCACCAATGATATACTGCTTGCTCAAACGCAGCTTTCTCAACAAAAACTACAGCAGGCAGAAGCCAAATTGATGGAACAGGCTGCTATTAATTACTATGAATTTTTAACAACAGTTAAGTAAAATATTAAAACCACTAAAATGAAAATAAATTACAAATTAGTCATTGCTGGAGCTATCATAACTACGTTTACAGCTACTGCTTGTGGAGATAAAAAAAGTGCAGAGACTGTTGTTTCTGAAGCACCTGTTGAAGTTGTATTAGCAAATGCCGGGACCAATGTTACAAATGGTAATTTTGAAATTACTGGTCAAATCGAAGGCATTCAATCAGCCAATATTTCTACCCGAGTAATGGGTACCATTACCAGTATGCGGGTAAAAGCAGGAGATATAGTTAAGCAAGGTCAGGTATTATTTACGATTAATGCCAGTGATATTAAAGCCAAGACGGCTCAAACAGAAGCCATGATAGCTCAGGCGGAAGCTGCTTTTAAAAATGCACAAAAAGATCACGAAAGATTTACTGCACTTTATAAACAACAGAGTGCTACTGCAAAGGAATTGGAACAAATATCCTTACAGTATACTTCTGCGAAAGCGAACCTGGATGCGGCAAAGCAAATGAAAAATGAAGTCAACGCAAATTTGGCTTATACAACCGTTACTGCTCCTTTTTCAGGTGTAATTTCTCAAAAGAATGCTGAAGCTGGTAGCATTGCCAGTCCAGGTATGCCTATTTTAACTTTAGAGCAAACCGGTAATTTACAGGTAAGTGCGATGGTGCCGGAAAATTTAATTGCAAGTATTTCAACCGGACAAGCTGTTGAAATGTATGTGCAAGCTGTTAATAAGAAAGTGAATGGAAAGGTAATTCAGGTAAATCCTTCATCTCAGTTTACCGGAGGGCAATACATTGTAAAAATTAGTTTGCCTCAGGCAGACATGAAAAGTTTTTATTCAGGCATGTTTGTTAATATAATGGTTCCGGTTACTGAAATAACATTAGCAGAAAAAGTGAATAAGGCCATAAGTGTTCCGGAATCAAGTATTGTTTATAAAAACCAACTTACTGGTATTTACACAATTACTGCCGAGAATACAGCACTTTTAAGATGGGTAAGATTAGGAAAAAATCAATCAGGTCAAATTGAGGTTTTGTCTGGACTATCTGAAGGTGAAAAATATATTGTGAGTGCCAAGGGGAACCTTTATAACGGTGTACCTGTAAAGATTGCAAAATAATTGCCAAAGCATTTAAACAAATGAAAATGGAAAAAGGATTATCAGGAAATATAGCAAAAGCATTTTTGCAGTCCAAACTTACCATTCTGCTGATGGTTGCCTTCTTACTTATTGGCGGTTATAGTACTTTATTAATGCCAAGAGAGGAAGAACCTCAGATTCAGGTTCCTATGGCTGATATTTTTATTGCCTATCCGGGAGCAAGTCCAAAAGAAGTTGAAACAAAAGTATCTGCTCCTCTAGAAAAAGTTATTTCAAATATAAAGGGAGTAGAATATGTTTATTCTACATCAATGAGTGGCCAAACCATGCTGATTGTTCAGTTTTTGGTAGGGGAAGATGTTGAACGTTCACTCGTAAAGCTCTATAGTGAAATCATGAAGAATATGGATAAAATGCCGCAAGGTGTTTCCATGCCTTTGATCAAAACCAGAGCAATTGATGATGTTCCTGTTTTTGGACTAACACTCTGGGGTGAAAAATATGATGACTATCAATTGAAACAGGTTGCTCAGGAATTGTCGAATGAGTTAAAAAAGTCCAACGATGTATCTGATATCAATATTATCGGAGGAAGAGCAAAAGAGGTAAAAGTACTTTTGAATAAGACTTTAATGGCAGCTAATCATGTTGACTTTTTATCTATATCTAAAGCAATTGGTGGAGCAAATACACAATCACAAAGTGGTAGTTTTTATAAAAATGACAGCTCATTCGCTGTACTTACCGGTAATTTTCTTAGCTCAGCCGAAGACGTGGCTTCATTGGTGATTGGTATGAATAGCGGGACGCCTGTTTATTTAAAGCAGGTGGCAACCGTTACAGAGTCTCCGGCAACTTCAAGTCAATATGTATTTTATGGTTACGGTCAGGCCGATACGGCGGGATTTAAAAAGTTTTCTGCATCGTATCCTGCTGTAACATTAGCTATTGCCAAGAAGAAGGGCGCAGATGCCATGAAGCTTTCTGATAATATTTTATCGAAAGTAGAATCCCTTAAAAAGGATTTGATACCATCAGATATTCAGGTAACTGCAACCAGAAACTATGGTGAATCTGCAGCTCATAAAGTATCTGAATTATTATTCCACTTATTTATTTCAATTGTTGTAGTAACGCTTTTTGTAATGCTGGCCATGGGCTGGAGAGGTGGTTTGGTTGTATTTCTTTCTGTACCGGTAACTTTTGCATTGACCTTGTTTAGTTATTATGCAATGGATTATACACTGAACCGGATTACTTTATTTGCCTTGGTATTCATTACAGGTATTGTAGTGGATGATTCAATTATCATTGCTGAAAATATGCACCGTCACTTTAAAATGCGTAAACTGCCGCCTCTGCAAGCCGCTATTTATGCCATTAATGAAGTCGGTAACCCAACCATACTTGCCACTTTCACTGTAGTAGCGGCCGTACTTCCAATGGCATTTGTTTCCGGCTTAATGGGGCCTTATATGAGCCCAATGCCTATTGGAGCATCTATTGCTATGTTGCTTTCATTGATTGTTGCCTTAACCTTAACTCCCTATTTAGGATATATTTTCTTAAGAGAAAAGGAAAAACGCGGTAGTGAAGATCATTCACATGGAAGTCATTCTTTGGAAGCATCAGGCATCTATAAAATCTATAACTCATTCATTCAGCCTATGCTGGAAGTAAGATGGAAGCGATGGGCATTTATCATGGGTACCGTAGTTGTATTATTAGCCAGCATGTTACTTTTTTACACAAAATCTGTGGCGGTTAAAATGTTGCCTTTTGATAATAAGAATGAGTTTCAGGTAGTGATTGACATGCCTGAAGGTACAACACTGGAAAAAACAAACGCAGTGGCTAATGAGATAGCACAGTATGTATCCAAACAGCCCATGGTGAAAAACTATCAGGGTTATATAGGAACAGCTGGTCCAATTAGTTTTAATGGATTGGTTAGACACTATGATTTAAGAAGAGGTGATAATGTGGCAGATATACAAGTGAACCTGATTGATAAAGAAGAGCGCTCTCTGCAGAGTCATGATATAGCTAAGTCAATGCGTGAACCCATTCAGAAAATTGCTGCCAGGTATCATGCAAATGTAAAAATTGTTGAAGTTCCGCCAGGTCCTCCAGTTTTATCTACATTGGTAGCGGAAGTATATGGCCCTGACTATAAACAACAGATTGAGATTGGCAGACAAATTGAACAGCTGTTCCGTAAAACACCTGATGTGGTTGATGCAGACTGGATGGTTGAAGATGATCAGTATGAATATAAGTTTACAGTTGACAAAGAAAAAGCAATGCGTTATGGAGTTGCAACAGCACAAGTGAATGCAATAGTTGCCGGCGGACTTTCAGGAATGCCTGTTGGGGTAATTAATGCACCTAGTTCCTTTTCGCAAACTCCAATTCGTTTACAGTTAAAAGAGGAAGATAAAGCTGGTGTGAATGAAATTCTTGGATTGACAGTTACAGGAATGCAGGGCAATACAGTAAACTTGCGAGACATTGTTACTGTAAATAGACAGGTGAAAGACAAAAGTATTTACCGTAAAAATCAGAAGGAAGTTGTTTATGTAATGGCTGATATGGCAGGTGAACTAGAGAGTCCATTCTATGCTATTTCTAAAATGTCTGACAGTATTTCAATGCTCAAAATACCTGCAGGTTACACTATAAAAGAAGAATATACAAAGCAACCCGAAAGTCAGGATCAGTATTCACTTAAATGGGATGGAGAGTGGCAGATTACCTACGAAGTATTTAGAGATTTAGGAATTGCTTTCGCTGCAGTTATTCTGATCATCTATATGCTGATAGTAGGTTGGTTTCAGAATTTTACCGTTCCGGTAGTTATGCTTGCTGCAATCCCATTGAGTTTGGTTGGAATTATTCTTGGGCACTGGATGATGGATGCTTATTTTACCGCAACCTCTATGATTGGTTTTATTGCACTGGCTGGTGTAATGGTGCGAAATTCAATTTTGCTAATCGATTTTATCAATATCAGGCTTGATGAAGGCATTCCTTTGAAACAAGCTATTATTGAAGCCGGGGCTGTTCGAACAACGCCAATTCTGTTAACTGCGGGTGCAGTTGTGCTAGGTGCTGTAATCATCTTGTTTGATCCAATTTTCCAAGGCCTAGCTATTTCTTTAATGGGAGGAACCATTACATCAACATTTTTAACCTTATTGGTTGTGCCATTGCTTTACTATAAAATGATGCGCAATAAAGTAAAATAATATTGACATGAAATTATTAATAATTACAGCTGTAAAAGAATGCAGCAAATCCATTGAAAAAATATTGAAAGAAGCATCTGTTTCCGTCTTTAGTGTTACAGATACCATGGGTGTAAAAAATAGTCCCGATGATTATATCCTGGATGATTGGTTTGGTTCTGATGATGGAAACAAATACGATTCTGTTTTTATTTTTAGCTTCTGTAATAATGAGGCAGCCAATCATGCCCTAAGTTTAATAGATGACTTTAATGCTAAGGAAAAAGAAAATCAGTTTCCAATCAGAGCATTTATTGTACCCGTAGAAAATTCAACAAAATAATCATTATGAAAGAAAGAATTGTAAGAGCTGTTGCAGGGGGCTTTGTATTGACCAGTATTAGTCTTGCCTATTTTGTGCATATTAACTGGCTTTTATTGGCGGCATTTGTAGGTTTAAATCTATTGCAATCCTCTTTTACCAAGTTTTGTCCTCTAGAATGTATACTAGAAAAAGCAAATATTTCTAAATAAGAAGTAAAACTGATGTACCTTGGTATTTGCCATTCACTAGTAATATGAATTTAGAAAAGAGGGATAAGTTAGCAGATAAAAAGCGCTCGTTAAAAACTCGGTTATTAGTTGAATCAAAAATCAAGGCTTTAGAAAATTGCTGGTTGAATTGGTTTAAACAGGTAAATGAAAAGATTAAAAGTTGTGAATTGATCTGTCTGGACTGGGTTCAAGATTCAGAGTTGCCATTTTGGGATAGTTTTTTAAATCATGCACCCTGGACAGAATTTTCTGATTTAACTAAGTTTTTGAAAGTCGGAAGTGAACCAGTAATTCTGGAATTACTTTTCAAGAATCATCCTGGTGTTTTGCCGCTAAGATATCTGCCGGATGCTCCAGTTTTAAAAACCAATGAGGCACCTGCTGCAATATTTTCTCAGATAGTTATGCAAAACCAAATAACGCAACAACCAGTTTATGTATTTTTTGTTCGTATGTCTCCTGTAATAAAAATGGACTTGTATGATATAATGAATTCGCCGGATTTGAATGAGCTTTTGCCAGAGGAAGAAGACATGGTTATTATGTCTTTGGATGGTAACTGGATTATCTTCAAATCACTCGAACAGGAATGGGTTTATAGAAATTCATTAGAAATTCAATAGAAATTAGCCCATAATCATTATTTTTGCCACCCTTTAAGAACAGCAATGTTCTTCGGGCCTATAGCTCAGTTGGTTAGAGCACCTGACTCATAATCAGGGGGTCCCAGGATCATGCCCTGGTGGGCCCACTTGAAAATCAAGCAGTTACGAACGAAAGTTGGTAGCTGCTTTTTTTATTTGCATACTATTTGCATGCCTTTTTTGATAATCATCACGAATTTTGGTCTGGAAGTATATGAAAGTAGACAGAAATCTAATATAACCGTGTGTATGTAAGAGGGTCTCAGGTTCAAGTCTTGGAGGGGGAAAGTAAGAATCAGCCGCTTACGACAAACAGTCTTAAGTGGCTTTTTTTTGCACCACTTTTTGGTCCACAATTTTTTTCCAAAAATTAATACCAGATTTTCAATTTCGTAACAAGCACTTGTGTCTGTAACGCCAATTGGATTATAATTACCCTAAAAATCAAAAAGTTTTATATAGAGTATAATGAAAATTTAGAATTGAATAGTCAGATTAAATTTTTAAATTTATTTCAGAGAAATACTTCAAAAAGTATGAAAATGAGGGTATTGATTTATTGCTTATTAATTTGCAATCTTTGCAAGGGCCAAGCTCCAGATTTAACTAACTGGAAATTAGACACACTACCATTAGAAGATAGAATATACAAAGCAAATAATTCAGATAATAATTGGTTTTTTGAAAAATCTGGTAATGTTTGGGAAGTAAAAAGAAAGGCTAATAGATTAGAAAGGGGGGATAGTCTGCCTGTATTAAGTAAAAGAATAAGGAAATTAATCGATTCAATTAAAGGAATTAAGTTTTTTAAGAAAATATCTTCTGGTTATTTAATGGGGGTTAATAATGGTGAGTTTGGAGGGGGATTGTATTATATTGATTTATCAAGAAGAAAGCTGCGTGAAATTCACCAAAGTTTTAGAATTCAAGAAATTTTTGAATTTCAATCAAAAGTGTATGCATCTGTAGGTGTATATAATGGTCAAATAATTGAAATTTATGAGGAAAATGAGCATTGGAAATACAAATCTGTATGTATTTTAATTGGAACACCAAGATTAATTGTTGATTATAACGATGAAAAATTAATTCTGACTAGTCAACATTTATCGGTACTTGGTAAAGATTTAAAGGTTACTGAATTACTTAAAGCTCCATTTTATTGGGGAATGTTATATCCTTCTTCTATTTTAATTGATGGTGACAATATATATATAGCAATGCGGGGAGGCGTATTGAAAATAAGTCAATTTATTACCAAACCTATGTTCGAATGGTTTACACCAAAATAAACAGGTATTGCAATACTCAATTATCACTAAGGGTTAATGAAAATATTTGAACGCAACTAATATTTTATATGTTTAGTTTTTACAAGGCCCATCAATTACTGAATTTTCATTTAACTTTTTTTCTTGCCAGTTTTTTGATTCGTTAGATCCTTTGAACATAGTCAATCCTGCATCGTAATCTTTTATTAATTTTAAAAAGTTAGTTTCCCAAGATTTGCTATGGTTACTACTAGCTAGGTTATAATCTGCTTTATATTTATTTTCAAAAGACTGTAAATCCATATCATCTGAAAGATGATCTACATAAAAATTTATAAATTTTTCAATATCATTTATTTTAAACACATATGAACCATATGTACTTACAACACCAAGTGTGAAATCACTATAAATCTTATACGGATCTTTTGCGGAATTACTAGCAACTATTTTACCTAATTGTTTTAGGTCACCTGGTGATGGCATTGAATTTAGGCCAGAATAATGAGAATGTATAATGCCAAAAGTCCTTGTGTCTAGTCCTGAAATAGCTTGTCAAAAAACTATTCAGCATGACAGAAAAGGTTCAAAAAAAGTCAAAGCCTAGTTTCCCCAGTAGCCAACCATATAG
Organism: Sediminibacterium sp. C3; assembly: GCF_000508085.1. Lineage (GTDB taxonomy): Bacteria > Bacteroidota > Bacteroidia > Chitinophagales > Chitinophagaceae > Sediminibacterium. The sequence continues at coordinate 707,969 of NZ_KI669560.1, forward strand.
GCGGAGAAGCGAAGAGGAAATGTTAGAAATTGTCCGAGAAATTCAGGAAAGGGGAATGCCAAAGAAAACGGCATGCCGTAAATATGGAGTCAATAGGAACACCCTAAGGCTATTTATTTTAAAGCAATCCACAAAGGATTTATCCCAAAATCATTCATTAGATTTATTATCAACTATGAATGAAAATCAACAACACTTGGCATTGTCCAAAAAGATTAAGGAGCTAACTGGTGCACTTGAAAAATCTGAGTTAAAGGTCCTTACCCTTCAAACTATGATCCAAGTTGCTGAGGACGACCTCAAAATTAAGATTAGAAAAAAGTCTGGTACCAAACAGTCAAAAGAATAAGGCAAAGAAATCCAAAAGCATCACTGGAGAGTATTTGTGCACTGTTTGGTGTGACAAGGCAAGCATTTTATGATGCTCAAAAGCAAGAACAAAATATCACGATTGCTCAAATGATAGTTCTCTGTTTGGTCCGGGAGGCCAGGTTGATTATGCCAATGATTGGAACCCGGAAATTGGTTCATTATTTGGCAGGGCCACTGCAGGATCATGGGATAAAAATGGGAAGAGATCAGCTATTTAATCTACTGAGACACCATGGTCTGCTTGTCCGAAAGAGACGCAGGATGATAAAAACTACTGATTCATTTCATTGGTTAAAGAAGTATCCGGATTTAACGACAGGGCTTAATTTAAATGCATCAGAACAGCTTTGGGTGTGTGATATTACCTATATAAGAACCATTAATGGGTTTAGTTATTTGAGCTTAATAACGGACGCATATTCAAGATTGATAGTAGGATACTGTTTATACCCAACGCTGGAAGCTGTTGGTTGCTTAAAGGCCTTAGAAATGGCAATCAATAACAGAAGCAAGGGCTGTAAATTGATACACCATTCTGACAGAGGAATCCAATATTGCTCGGCGGCATATGTAGATGTATTGAAACTAAACCATATTGAAATTAGTATGACACAGAGTGGTAGCCCGTATGAAAATGCTCTGGCTGAAAGAATGAATGGTATTCTGAAAAACGAATTTTATCCCAAACGAGTTTATCAAAATCATAAAGAGGCTGTCAAGGTTTTAACTTCTAACATTGAGGTATATAATTCTAAACGACCTCATTTAAGTTTAGGCTATCTCACACCACGGTCAGCACATCAAATGACAGGTGATATTAATAAAAGCTGGAAGAGTTATCCCAGGAAAAAGAAACAGGTTTTTTAAGACATAGCAGAAGTACACTAAAAATAATCGGCAAAATATTTTGCCGATTATCGTGTTCATTTGGTTGGAATATCCCTGACAAGATGCCCCTCAGCAGAGCTTGTTTACGTTTCTTCCAACGTTTTAAGGCTAATAAATAGATCAAAATATACAAGGATATAAAATGACTATCTTTGATTGTAAACAAAATCCAGGATTAAGAAAAACACATGTAAAGTAATATCCGGATTAATTTTTAAATGTGTAAGGTTTTTTTAGGACGAGACATTGTGTTAAAGTTAAAGTGTAAATTCCGGTCATGTTGACCCCCTATTCCGGGATGTTGACCCCTCTGTTAAGAGGGCAATAAATGTAAGAGCTAGATGATGTTGTAAAAGTACAGAGGGTTATTGATTTGTCTTGGTTTTTTTTCTGCGTAATGATTCACCTTTTAGTTCTATTCTATGCCCATTTGCTGTCAGTCTGTCAAGGATGGCATCTGCAAGTGTAGGGTCATTGATGTATTCATACCATTTTGCAACTGGCAATTGAGAAGTTACGATGATACTTTTTTTGCCATAACGGTCTTCGAGTAGTTGTAAAAGCGTGAGTCGTATTTCTTGACTTAAGTTTTGTAAACCAAAATCGTCAAGAATAATGAGTGTCTGTTTTTCAAGGTGGTTTAATAGTTTAATGTAAGAGCCATCCAGTTTGGATAGGGTTACTTTTTCAATTAGCCGATTCATATTCAAATAGGTTGTCTTGTAACCCTGCAGACAAGCCTGATGTCCTAAGGCGCAGGCGAGGAAGCTTTTTCCGCAACCAGTTGGGCCAGTAATCAGTACGTTTTCTCCTTGCTGGATATAACGTCCTTCCGCTAGTAACCCCAGTTGTTGCTTAGTTAGGTTTCTGGCAGGGCTACATTCAATTTGATCAATCGAAGCAGCCAAGCGCAGTTTAGCTAGTTTTAGGTAATAAGCCGTCTTTTCATTCATTCGGCTGAGCTGTTCGGACTGAACCAATTGGGCAACTAAATCATGTCCTTCGAGCTGTTGATCTAAAGGGAGTTCCATTTGTGATTTATAGGACTGATACATCCCATTGAGTCGGAGTTGTTGTAATTGTTCCAGGGTTTGTGTTGTATTCATATATGTTGGTTTGATGACAATCATTGATATTGTTCTTTTCCTCTAATGTTTTCGTGAAGTGGTATGGGGGTATTAGAAGTGAAGAGCATTTTGTCGAGGCCACGTTCTAAAATATTTTTAATCATAGTATAGTTAATACGAGTACCCAATAAAGCACGGCTGCAAGCTGCTTCAAGTCGGTCGGCACCATATTTTCTTTGTAGCTGTAACATTCCAAAACAAGCTTTATAGTTTTGTTCTATGTAAATACTGTTTTCAAGCATCAATGCCGCAGCACGGGAAGTAGACAGGCCCACTTTAGCTGCTTGTTCCAGCAGTGTTTCTTTATTCCAGCCTTTAATTTCTTTCATGCGCTGATGATGTGGCGGCATATGTTCATCAAGGGTGGTATAAGCGTTTTGGTGTGTTTTGCGCAGATGCATTGCAATGCGCTGATGGTCAAAGTAAACTTCTACTACCCGGTTGTCGTAAAGTACTTTTACTTTTTTGCCTACATATTGGAAGGGTACACTGTAATAATGATAGTTTTCTGTTAGTTGTACATGATAGTTCCGCTGTACAGTTAACATAACCGCTTTCTTAGGAGAAAATGCTTCACAGGGAAGAGGTCGTAGCGTTGCTTTTTCCTGAAGGTCGTAATAGTACCATCGGCTATGTACTGTGTTCTTATAGGGTTTATCATTGAGTATAAGTAGCTGCTGGTACATTGCCTGATTAAGGGCTTTGATACTGGTAAAGTGGTGATGACGTAAGGGGGCATAAATATGCGTATAGATAATATTTACCGCACGCTCTACCATGGCCTTGTCTCTTGGACTATAGGGCCTGGTTGCACTAAAAGTAGTACCATAGTGTTCTCCGGCTTGGTTGCACATCTCAGTAAATACAGGCTCATATTTACTGGGGCGTATAACGGCTGTCTTTAAATTATCGCATAAAATAGTGGCAGGGCTGCCTCCATAGAACTGGAGCATTTTATTGAAGCAGGTGGTGAGATCTGCCGTCTGTTGGGTAGCTACAGCATAACAAAAAATCAACCCGCTGTAAGGAAGGATAGACACAAAGACTTCACAGAAGATTTGTTCGCCCGTTTGCTCATCAACATAAAATGGTTTTTTGCCAGCAAAGTCTACCATGATCATATCACCTGGCGTATACTCTAGGTGCATGGATACATCACTGTTGCGTTGATATTCCTTTAGGTGATAACAGAACTGACTGTATCCATAACCATCAGGGTAGTCCACCAGATACTCATGCCAAAGGAGCTGTCGGGTTACCCCTGTTTTTGAGAGTTCATGAGCTTTGACTTTAAAATACTGAAACAAGCTTTGTAGGCGTTGCTCGTTGTGATCTAATACGGCATTATTATATGCAGCATCGGCTAGTTCCTTGTTTGAAAAAGCATCAGTAGACACATTGATCCTAGAAAGATATTTACGTACACTGTTACGACTTATACCCGTTCGGCGTACAATCTCTTTAATGGCAACTCCATCTCTTTTTAATTGTAAAATTTGTTTTACGTGATCCATTGCAATAGGCTTTTGTGACATCGCTCCCTTGGTTTAGGGGTGCAAAAAACATCATTCAGCGCTATACATTGAATTGCCTACTGGGGTCAACATGCCGGAATGACAGAAAACCCAGACTAAATAAAACAAAAAACAGAGGGGTCAACATGCCGGAATAAAATCAAAACACCTTAATACAGCATTAATTTAGAAAATTAAAAGGTGGGGTGAACATCCCGGAACGGGGGGTGAGCATGAAACGGAATGAGGGGTCAACATGATCCGGAATCTACAGTTAAAGTGTATGAAATTTTCATTTTCGTTACCTTTCACTAGACTATATTCAAAATCACCTGAAGCGTTTTTGGTTATTACATATCCTTCTTCATTTGTTTGATTGACTTTCTTTGATAAATCTTGGATATTAGCAACGAAATTAGTATCAGCACTAATTGTTTTCATTGAACCACATGGATCATTACCTGTTGATTCATTTGATGTTGAATTATCTCCACCACCACCATAACTGGTAGTTTCAGGATTTTGGAATGTTAAAAAATCATTGTAATAAGCTTTATCTTGTAACATAAAAAAAAGATTCCAAAAGTCTAATTTTGCATTACTTGAAGGTATATAACCTATTACAAAGACTTCTGGCAATGGTTCGTTAGCAATGTCTTTGGATGTTATTGCTGAAGTAGATGTGAAAGAATTTGAAAAACTGGTTTTTTGATTTATCCATTTACCATCCACAACTATCATTTCATTTTCTAAAATTCCATTTAAATCACGAATAATAACACGTCGCTTCCTCGATTCAGCAGGTAATATTTTATCAAATTCAATAAACTTTATTGCCTCATGTCCTTTTGAATCTCCATAGACTAAAAATTGCCCTGGAGTATTTAATTCAACTAAATAAACATGATATTGAGTTCCATCTATTTTGCTAAACGTATTATTTTGCCCTTTCGCCCAATTAATTTTGTTGAATTGTTCTAGCGGAATTTTACCTTTTAAAATATTATACGCTGATAAAAGATCATGTTTTATTACAGTTTGATGAGTTATTTTCTGACAACTAAAAAGGGTTAATAAACTAATAGAAATGAATAAGATTCCTCTGGAAATCATTGTGGTTTTATAAAATATATTCATTTATTTAACAAATTTTTTAAAATCATAAAAGTAATATGTATTTAAATATATATATATAAATTTTTATAAATAAAAATTATTTGTCCTAAATACCCAATAATAATCTTGGTATAGCAAATGTCTAACCCGTGTAAATCAATTAACCTCCCCCCGAAAAAACGGACTGATGTAAATTAGAAAAATCGGGCAATTATTCATAATTTAAACATGAAAGATTGCTTATGAAAAAGTCACATTACACAGAGCAGCAAATTGCCTTTGCGTTAAAGCAGGCAGAGACAGGGACCCGGATTGATGAGATATGTAGGAAGATGGGTATTAGTGACGCTACTTTTTACAATTGGAAGAAGCGTTATGGAGGTTTGGGTGTATCAGAGTTACGGCGATTAAAACAAATGGAGGAAGAAAATTCAAGATTAAAACAGATTGTCGCTGATTTAACCTTGGATAAGCAAATGCTCCAGGATGTATTAAAAAAAAAGCTTTAAGGCTAAAACAGTTGAAGGAACTAGCGGCCAGTTTAATCAAGGATTATCGGGTATCTATAACGCGTGCTTGTGGTGTAGTATGCATCCATCGATCAGCTTGGCACTATAAGTCTAGGCGAAGAGAGGACAGACCTCTAAGGCAACGAATAAAAGAGATTGCAGCTGCGAGAGTCAGATATGGCATGTGGCGTATTTATGTTCTATTAAGGCGGGAAGGTTTTAAGGATAATCATAAGCGTGTTCATAGGATTTATAAGGAAGAGGGTTTAAATCTTAGAAGTAAGCGCCCCAAACGCAGTAAAAGTGCAGCACATCGCCTGGAACGCAGTACAGTCAACACTTTACATCACTGTTGGAGTATGGATTTTGTTGCAGATCAATTGTTTGATGGAAGAAAATTTAGGGCCTTAACTATAGTAGATAATTTTAGTCGTTTTTGTTTGGGAATCAGGGTTGGTAAATCAATAAAAGGAATAGATGTAGTTGAAGTGTTAGAAGCATTAAAAAATCAACAGCAGTTAATACCCAAACGAATACAAGTTGATAATGGAAGTGAGTTTATCAGCAAAGATTTTGACAAGTGGGCATATGAAAATAAAGTAACCTTGGATTACTCAAGACCAGGCACTCCGACGGATAATCCGTTCATTGAATCGTTCAATGGAAGCTTTAGAGATGAGTGCTTAAATACCCACTGGTTCTTATCTTTAGACGATGCGTATAAAAAGATTAATGATTGGGTGAATGATTACAACCATTATAGACCACACAGCTCTTTAAACGAATTAACACCTGCAGAATATGTTCAGTATTATCAAAATAAGTTGATCGATGGAGAAATCCTGCCGGAGGCGACTGATGATGAAGTTATGTTTATGAAGACACCGAAAAGTGATAGAATTAATCAAAAAAACATATCTTCATCATCAGTACAAATCAGTTCACCAATAGCCTGATTCTTCTACTATTAACCAGACCGATTATTGGGAGGACGTCATCAGTGAATCGTGTCTTTTTCATGTTTTGCAGTTTATATTTAAGCTTTTAGCTCTATTTTTAAACTGTCCGAATTTTAGGGACACTTACAAGCTTTGAAATGATTTTATCATAATCCTTTTCAGAAATATAAAAGGCATAATTCGGAGTCTGAATTAGATTATCTATACAAAAATCTGAAAACCCTATTTTTGAGCTTAACAATTTTTTGTTTTCAATTTTTGTTAGGGGCATTATTTTTTTGAAAACATTTATGTCGTCAATAATTTCACTCAATCCAAAAATCATGAAATCGATTGGTTTTAAGCCAGGCTTCTTTTCTGCAATAAATATCTACCACACAGCCTGCTTTTTTGAATATAAATGGAACTTCTGCACAACTATCCCAGTTATCCAGGCTTGCAATTAATACTTTATTCATTTTCTAAATATTGCTTGTCTGTGAAGTATGCAGTATAGATGCAGATTTTAAAATCAGTAGAATTATAGATTCTGAAGATAATCATTAATCATTTTTTATTCCTGAAACAGAGCAAGTATATCATCATTATTCAAGGATACTATAGGGAAAAATGAGGGAGAGCCTTCACTAAACAGAACCCAGATGATCGGTACTAACAGCAAAATGGCTTGTTATTTATTTATATAACATAAATATTTATTTGAAATAAAATTCAATTTGCACAATATTCAAATTAAGAATATTTGTTAATGTTTGATAACACTATCTTAACAAATTTTAAAATTTTTAACCACTATGAAGCCGAAAAACCTACTATTGATTGGGTATGACTCTAACTTAGCATTGGGTGTTCTTTTTTGTTTGCGTGCTCTGGGTTATAAATTTTATTTGTTATCTCATAACCGTAAAAATGCAGCCAGATTTTCCCGCTTTGTAGAAAGCACTTATTATTACACGGATGGTACGGACGACCTGAAACAGAGAATTATTGATTTATGTAACAAGCATTCAATCGATTTCATTTTTCCATACGATGAATTGGAAATCAGAGAAGTGACCTTGCATAAATCAGATTTAGAGCAATATGCAACCTGTTTGTTAGGAACAGATCCAACCTATTTTGATATTGGCATTCATAAGCAAAATCTGGCAGCGTTCTTACACAGGCATCAGCTACCCAGTCTTCCGTTTGTTTCCCTGGCCCAGAAAAACCTTGTTCAGGAGTTCATTAAAAATCATCCCTTTCCTTTATTGGTTAAACCAGTTAGAATGGCTTCGGGTCGTGGAATCCAGAAAATGTTTCATGAAACTGAATTATGGACCTTTCTTAAAGAAGACAGTGTAGTTGGCAGTGATTTTATGCTTCAGCCATTTGTAGTGGGTACTGATATTACCTGTAATGTGATATGTATCAATGGAAAATTACAATGTTATACCATTCAGGAGTCTCCAGTAAAACGAGGGGCTAATTTTAGCAGCAACGATATACTTTGTTATCATGATGATCCGGATGTTGTAGAAGTGGTTGGTTCAATGATGCAGTTATTGCATTGGAACGGAGTTGCCTGTGTTGATTTACGCAGAGATGAAATAACAAAGAAGGTATATGTGCTGGAAATTAACGGCCGATTCTGGGCATCAGTGGTTCCTTCCTTTTTAAAAGCAGGTGTTAATTTTCCGCTGATCATGCTGAAACTTTCTTTAGGAGAATCTATCGAAATTCCCAAAATGAGAACAGCTTATCAGATTTCACTAAAGCAATACCTGGTATCACTATTGAAGTTTGGTCCATATAAGTTTAAAGATACCAAGTACTGGCCTTATCTTTTCGATCCAATTGCACGCCTGGCTCAGTTATTACATATATAGTTATTTATAGTATCTTCATTAAGATTTGCAAGTATCCTTAGATGAATGAGCCATTATTGCCTGCCGATTTATCTGATAGTAATCAACAGTCATTTCTAGATTTGATTGAACATGTTGCTGTAGGAATAGTTAAGCATCGCGCCGACTTAAGCATTGTCCTTGCAAATGTTAAAGCACTTCAGCTACTGGGTCTTACCAAAGATCAGCTGATAGGAAAAACCTCCTTTGATCCTTCCTGGAATGTTATTGATGAGCAGGGGAAATTATTGCCTGGCGATTTACATCCTGTTTCTCTTGCACTTAAAACGGCAAAACCGGTAGAAAATGTAATTATGGGTGTATTTAGACCCATTACCCGGGATAGAATTTGGATTTTAACTACTGCAATTCCAGAGTTGGATGACAGAGGAGCTGTTCAGTTTATTACGGTCACTTTCAGTGAAATTGATGCAATTATAAAGAAAGAATTAAAGATTGTTGAGTCGAATAAGATGATCAACAGTATACTTGAAGCAGCCCATGATGCTATTATTGTTTACAATAGCCAATTTGAAAAAGTATTTATAAGTAAATCTGCTGCTGATATTTCTGGTTTTACGCTGGAGGAATTCTATAATCTTAAAGCTTTCTCTCTGGTTCCTGACTCAGATTTGCATTTATTAGATGAAGCAAAAAATGAATTATTAGATAAAGGAACAATTAGTGATAAGAAGATTAAAATTAGAACAAAGCAAAATCAAGTTTTAGATTTTACATGGAGTGGTAAAGTTGATAAGGAACTTAATCTGGTTTATTTAATTGGGAAAGACTTAACTGAACAAAACAATTATGAAGAAGCTTTAATTCAATCCAAGAGATTGTTTAAGTTCTCATCAGAAATAAACGATTTAATTTTAAATGCAAAAGAGCCATTGGATTTATACAATGGTTTTTGTGATATTGCTGTAAATAAAGGAGGTTTCGTTTTTGCGTTTGTGGGATTAAGGGACGACATTAACGAAACGATACAACCTTATAAATATGCAGGGGAAGAATCTGGCTATCTTGATTATTTTAAAAAGCATATTTCAATAAAAAATATACCAGCAGGTAACGGACCATCAGGCAGAACAATACGGGATGGAAAAATTTATTATTGCAATGATATTGCCAATGATCCTGCAATGGAAATCTGGAGGGAAGAAGCTTTAAAAAGAGGATACAGGTCTTCTTTAACAATGCCAATACGTGTAGATAATTATACTGTTGCTCAGATTGCCATATATGCAAACAGGCCAGACTTCTTTACACAGGAGGAGTTGGAGCTAATGAACAGAATTAATGAGAATATTAATTTTGCCATGTCTAATTTTTCTCTAGCAGAGAAACATGATCTTGCCAAGACACAAATTGATACGCTTACAGTGGCTATTGAGCAAAGTACCACATCTGTCATGATTACGGATACCAATGGGGTTTTTGAATATGCCAATCCATCCTTTTGTAAATCTTCCGGATATAGTTTACCTGAATTAATAGGGCTAAAAACGAGTATACTAAAATCAGGTTATACATCTATTGAGGAATACCAAAGATTATGGGCGAATATTAAAAACAAGAATCCTGGGTGGGTGAGTTTTGTAACAAACGAAAAGATGGAAGCCTTTACTGGGTTAAAGCCTATATTAATCCGGTTGTAAATGCAAACGGAGAAATTACTAAGTTCATAGGTGTTGAAGAAGATATAACTCAGCAGAAGGAAACACTTTCCAATCTGGAATCAAAAAATAAACAACTGGCTCGAATTGCGTGGGAGCAGTCGCATCTGGTTAGAGCTCCTCTTGCCAGAATTTTGGGTTTAGTAAATCTCTTTAATAACCATTTGGTTTCTGAAGAAGAAAGGTTGAAATTCTTGGAGTACTTAAAAATTTCTGCAGAAGAGTTAGATGCAGTTATTAAGGCCATTGTAATTAAAACCAACGAGCATTCAAACTTGGCCTGACCTTAAGTTCCAAATGACGAATTATTATAATTTATTGTTACTAGATGGTAAAGAGTCATTTTTTATTAAAGCCGACAAGCAGCGTATATAGCAGGTTGTTATTAACCTGGTTAATAATGCAATCAAGTACAATCGTGTTGGAGGTTGGGTAAAACTTTCTGCAGTTGAATTTGTAAAAAATGATCAGCCAATTATAAAAATTTGAATTGCCGATAATGGACCTGGTATTGAATCTGTTCATTTAAAAAAACTATTTATTCCGTTTGAAAGAATTGGTGCTGAAAATAGTGCAGTAGAAGGTACTGGTCTTGGACTTGCAGTTGTACAGCAGTACACTTCTTTAATGGGAGGTATTTGTGGTGTAGAGAGCGTGCCGAATGAGGGAAGCATATTTTGGGTAGAATTACCCAAGACAAACGGCTTGGCTGATACCATTCAAATACAACAAGAGCAATTACCAGATAAACCTGAATTGGTTAATATTCAGCAGCAGTCGGTAGTGTTATATATAGAAGATAACAGTTCTAATATTGAACTGGTCAATCAAATTATTGCAACCACCAGGCCTCATGTTAAATTAGTCAATACAGTTTACGGAGGAATGGCAGAAAGCCTGGCGCTTGAGCATAAACCCCAACTAATTCTATTGGATTTGAATTTACCTGATATGCATGGCTCAGATGTATTTAGTATACTTCAACAGAATAAAGAGCTCAAAGAAATTCCTGTTGTGGTAGTAAGTGCCGATGCTGTATCATCACAAGTTAATAGATTACTGGAAGCTGTTGCTAAGCAATACCTAACTAAGCCATTTGAAATAAAAGATTTTCTGAAAATAATTGATGAGTATACATTGCATTAGCCCTGGCGAGACTAACTTCCAATTAAATTTGATTTTTGTAAGTAGCTCTTATCTGGGGCGTGTATATAGAATAAGGAGGATCCTTTTATGGTTTGAATGATATCTTTTACCTGATTTTTCGGTACGGCCGGACAACCAAGGCTTCTGCCGATATATCCTTGTTTTTTTATTAATGCCTCATTAACATAGTCGGCTCCATGCACTACAATGGCTCTTTGTTTGGCTTTATCGTTAATACCAGCTTCTATTCCTTCCAGTTGTAATGACATTCCATGTTTGCCTTTATAAATATTTCCAGTAATAAAAAAACCAATACTGGATTGAAAGGATTCCATTTTATTGGAGAATTTCTCCGCCATCTGTTTTCCGGAATTTCTTCCATGGGCTACCAAACTATGGAAAACCAATTCCATTTTCTCCATATTAATAATGAATAATCTTTTTTCAGAGCTGGGTTTACTAAAATCTGCTATGGTTAGGAACTGCTGATTGTTTAACTGCCCCGAAAGCTTTAGTTGCTGGTAAACCTTAACTGCATTTTGAAGTGCATCTATACTGATGTTGAACTTACTTGAAAGTGTTGCAATTGAATTTTTCCATCCTTCTATAGGATTGGATGTTTTATTGTTGAATGCCTGCGTACTGAATAAAGTGAGCAGACTGAACAGGAGTATTTTTTTCATAGGGGGTGTGTTCGGAAAACTAGACAATAATTATTCCGCATGCAAAATTACCGCTATTATAGCCGATTTGCCCTTGAAAACTGTTAAAATGGCATTTTATATATTGGCTTGAGTCGATTTAGAAGAAATTTCCCTTACTGTTTTGTCGATTTCGTTAGCTGAACTCACTACAATTTCCATGATTTCTTCCTGTGTAACCCCTGCTTCGTCTTTTATATCAAGCAATGCAATGGCGCCCATCATCCTGGCCAATGGGGCTCTTACTACGTGAGATTGAATCCATGAAATTTCTCTAAGTGCTTTGTTTTGCAGTTCTATTGCAGCCAGATTTTTTTCCAGTTCAGCAGTTCGCTCTGCTACTCTTTCTTCCAGGATTGCATTTTGATTGGTTAACTGCGATAAGAGATAAACAGTATAAAGCAGGTTTTTGATTCTCAGGTCAACTTCTGTAAGATCGAATGGTTTGGTTAAAAAATCGCTGGCACCGCCTGACAATGCTTTCTTTTTAGATTCCGGTGTAATATCGGCTGTTAAAACCAAAATGCGCATGAGTTTAAGTGCATGGGGCTCTTTATTTAACTGATCTAGTATATCGAATCCAGAAACTTCTGGCATCATCAGGTCTAATAAAATTAATTCTGGTTGAAATTTTTTTATAGTTTCAATCGCTTTAGTAGAGTCCGTAACAGAAAGGACATTGGTATATCCCTTCATCAATAATAAATTTTCCAATACTTCTATATTGGCAAGTGTATCATCAACAATCAAAATTCTACTGTCTTTTAAATCTTCTCTCATGGTTTATTGTATATATGCATCGATTATTTCAAGAAATGATTTTATTTCTATTGGCTTTGTTAAATAGTTGGCTGCTCCTATTGATTTTAGCTCATTAATTTGATTCGGCATGGCATCAGCACTTATAATTAAAACAGGAATTTCCCGAATGGACTCATCGGCCTTTATTTCCTGCAAAATTTCTTTTCCGTGTTTATCTGGCAAGTTTAAATCTAAAAGAATAATATCTGGTTTTGTTTCTTTTATTTTTTCAACTACCCCCTTGCCACTCATGTGTATTTTTAGTTGAATACCTTTTCTTTTGGTGCTGATAATTTCTTCAACCAATTCTATATTAGGCTGATTGTCCTCAACATACAAAATACATCCAATCGTATCTTCTGACTCTTTATGTTGCCGCAGTGTAGCAGATTTCTGAATTTTGTCTAAATAGGTTTCAGATTCCTGTAATTCTATCCAGAAAGTACTACCCTTGCCGTATAAGCTTTTTACTCCAACACTTCCTCCCATTAACTCTGTTAGTTGTTTTACTACCGAAAGTCCCAATCCTGTGCCCTCCACATTGGAATTCTCCGCACCAATTCTCTCGAATGGAACGAATATTTTTTCAATGTATTGCTCCTCAATTCCCCATCCATTGTCTTCAATAGATATTCTGATGGGGGTATAGCCATCCACTGAAGCTGGTTTGGTATCAACAGAAATATTAACCTGACCGCCTTCATTGTTGTATTTGATGGCGTTATTTGTTAAATTAATTAATACCTGTTTTAATCTTTGTCTGTCTGCCTTTACATAAACGGGCATTGTTCCTTTGGGATACCATTGTAAGCTTACTTTTTTCTGATCGGCATAAAATTGAAGTCCTTCCGTAATTTCTTTAATTACTTCATATACATCTACCGACTCTACGGAAATACTGATTCTGCCTGATTCAATTCTGGAAATATCTAGCACTTCATTAATCAAATTCAGCAAATGTTTTCCACTATCTAAAATATGCTGAACTCCTTTTTCCTGAACAGGTGTTAAATCACTCATCTGAAGCAGTTGTCCAAACCCAAGAATAGAATTCATGGGAGTGCGAAGTTCATGACTCATTTTAGATAAAAAGTCAGTCTTTGCCTTATTGGCTTCCTGTGCTTCCTTATTTGCATTAATCAGTGTAATATTTACATTTTCCAGATCCAGTGTGCGTTCTTTAATTTTTTCTTCAAGATGATTGTTTAAATCTTTTAACTCATCCTGTATGCGTTTGCGTTCGGTGATATCTTCCTTGATAGCAATATAATGTGTGATTTCGCCTTCTTCGTTTAAAATTGGGCCAATGGTAGCTTGCTCCCAATACAGGGTACCGTCTTTTTTTCTATTGTGGAAAATCCCTTTCCATTCCTTTCCTTGTGTTATATTTCCCCATAAATGCTGGTATTCTTCTAAGCTGGTTTCGCCCGATTTAAGCACTTTTGGATTTTTTCCTAATAACTCTTCTTGTTTGTAACCTGTTGTATGAAAAGTATATGGATTTGCATATTCTATATTGCCATCTAAGTTGGTAATTACAACTGTTAAGGGAACTTGCTCTATAGCGCGGGAAAGTTTTCTTACTTTTTCTTCTGCAATTTTTTTATCGGTAATGCCAATGCCCATGCACTGCATTTCTGTGGGCCTGCCATTGGCATCAGCCAGACAAACAAATTCCCAAAGTGTGGTCATTATTCCTCCTTCCCTGGTTGGTTTGTCTAATTCTATCTGGTGCACTTTTCCCGGATTCCGGATACATGCCAAAACCACTTCCTGTGTTTTTTTGTGATGATAACCACAAATGGATTTTAGAGAGTCGCCTTCTGAAAGTCCTTTTTCACTGTACAGCCAGCCAAATGTTTCTTCAAATGTTTTATTCCAAAAAGTATGCTTACCACTTAAATCGGTTCTTAATACATAGTGTGTTGGACTATTGACAATATTTAACAAGCGCTCTTCACTTTCTGCAATTTGCAGATTATACTCAACCCTCAGCTTCATGTTGGCATATAATTCTGCAAAAATGACCAGCAGGTTTTGTTCTTCTGATGTAAAGAAGTGTTTTTTCTTAAATACGTCAATGCCAATAAAACCAAGACATTCCTGACCTTGGAAAATAGGAACTGTAAATAGACTTTGAATGTTTTGTGTCTCCAATGCAGCTTTTAAAACATCATTTTCTGGCAAAGCACTAACATCGGGTATATGAATGGATTTTCTTTTTTTGTGTTCTTTGGTCCACTCAGACATTAATTCCAGCGGTATATTCTGTAATTCGTTGATATGCGATGAAGTTCCCTCACTACACCATTCGTAGGTATTGTTACTAACTTCTTTTTTAAAATTGTATTCAAAAATATATACCCGATCAACTTCTAAAAATTCGCCTAGTTCTTTTAAAGAATTTTGTACTGCACTGTCGGGGTTAATTACAATACCGCCTAAATAATCTTTGGCCGTTTTGGTTATCAGATTTTGTAAACGATTCTGAAAGCGAAGTTTCTTTTCAATATTAATCTGATTGGTAATATTAGTAACTGTGGTCAGAATTTTTTCAATGGTTATCCCGTCTTCTTTCAATTCAGGTTCTGCTTCTATCAGTATCCAGGTAGTGTGCTTTGTTTTTATTTGGTGTATTCCAACAATTGCATCCTGTACAGGCTTTTTTGTTCTAATTACAATATTGGTTGGGTATTCTTCCTTGGGCAGTATTTTACCATCAAAATCTATAATAATATAACCGTCTTCCTGGGATCGAAGCTTGGTGAACTCTTCTACTTTTACCCCTAATATTCTTTCTGCTGCTTTGTTGGCTAATATAGGGTTTCCCTCTCCATCCGAATAAACTATCCCAATATTTATCCGGTTAAATAATTTTTCGTTCAATACAAGACTATCCTTCATTTTCCACTTATTTTTTGCAATCATTTAAAGTTAACAAATTATATGCGTTTGTGCTGAGACCAAAAGAGTAGATTCGCGGTTGACGATTATTTGAAACTATGTTTTATAAAATACTAACTGTGGCAGGACTAGCAACCTTTGAAATTTACGCTGCCATTCCTGCTGGCTTTGCTTTTGGCATTTCCCCGATTACTATTTTTATTGCCACAGTGATAGGAGGCCTTGCCGGTGTATTTATTGCAGCTTTTCTGGGTAAACATATTCAACAGTATATCAATCGCTTCAGAAAGCCGAAACCCAAGAAAGAAGACAAGAATACACTGATTTTTAAAATCTGGGAAAAATATGGAATTATTGGTCTTGGTTTTTTTGGAACACTAACAGTGGGCGCTCCGGTTAGTATTGGTGTTGGGACTGGTTTGAATGTTTCTATTCAAAAATTACTGGTATGGTGTTGTATTGGTGTTGTTACCCGTTGTGCCATTTTTACTACCTTAGGCCATTACGGTATGAAACTGATTAACTAATGGCTTATCAAATTAAAAATATCATTTTCGATTTAGGCGGAGTGTTATTGAATATTGATTTTAAACTAACCAGCAACGCTTTTAAGAATTTGGGTGTTAACCATTTTGATGAAATGTTCACCCAGCATTTTTCTAACCCCCTTTTTGAACTCCTGGAAACAGGCAAAATAGATGAAACCGCTTTTTATGAAGCGTTCAGAAAGGAAGCGGGATTGCCTTTATCCAATGAGCAGATTCAGGCTGCTTGGAATGCCCTTTTGCTTGATTTTCCACCCGAAAGAATTAAGTGGCTTGAAAAAATAGCGAGCCAATACCGTATTTTTCTATTTTCCAATACCAATCAGATTCATTACGATTGTTTTAAACTGAATTTCAGCAATGCATTTGATGGTAAGAATTTTGACGATTTTTTTGAGAAAGCATATTACTCTCAGTTCCTGGGATTAAGAAAGCCATACCCTGAATCTTTTCTGGCAATTCTAGAGGAGCAAGGAATTCTTCCTTCAGAAACACTTTTTATTGATGATACGTATAAAAACATTGAAGCAGCAAACCAGCTGGGATTTCAGACAATTCATTTACAAAGCCCCACTACTGTTCTGGATCTTAATCTGATTTAACTAAATCAGTGAAAATCAGCCAGAGTTTACTACTTAACTTCTTCAAAATCAAGGTAATCGCCCTTGCTGGCTGTGCCTGAAAATGTGCTATTCCCTGAACTGGAAGTTTGTTTTTGCTGGCTGGAATTTTGATTGTTCCGGAATGCTTCCTGTTGCTGATAGGCTTGTTCTGCCTGCATTTCTGCCATTTTCTTTTTCAACTGGCTGGCTGTTCGGCTTACCGGTATAACCAGTCCAAAAATAAAACGGTACAAAAAATAGATGGCCAAACACCAGAATAATACTTTAAACATAAGGTTGTAAAACTACCGATAAAGCTTAAAACCGATTGTTAAATACTGCTAAAACACTCAATGCAGTAAAAATTTGGATTCTAGCCTATTTTTTGTATACCTTTGCAGTAAGCTAAGAAACAAAAGAAGGGAACGACTATCGTTCCCTTCTCCTTTTTTACTATGGCAACAGATAAAAATTTAGGACAGATAGAAGCATTTCTTCAGACTTTACTGGCAGATGAGCCCAGTTATTTTCTGGTTTCTGTAAAAGTTAAGCCTACAGACAATATCAAGGTATTTCTGGACGGCGATAATGGGCTTCCCATTGAGAAATGTGTTTACTTTAATAGAAAACTCTATCATATGATAGAAGAAGCAGGCCTTTATGAAGAAGGTGCTTTTTCATTGGAAGTTTCTTCTCCTGGGATTGACGAACCGCTCAAGCTAAAAAGACAGTACCAGAAAAATATTGGAAGAACCATTCAAGTGGTGTTTAATGACAATACCATCAAGGAAGGAGTTTTGGAAACAGTTGCAGAAGCAGACATTATGTTACAGAGCACCTCGGGTAAAGGCAAAAAGGCAGTAACAGAACAGATACTTATTCCTTTTGAAAATATAAAATCAACAACCGTTCAAATTAAATTTTAGCAGAATAAAAAAACAGCGTTATGGCAAGTATAAACTTAATTGAAGCGTTTCAGGAGTTTAAAGACGCGGAAAATATTGATCGTCCCACGATGATGAAAGTGGTTGAAGACGTGTTTAAAACCTTACTACGTAAGAAGTTTGGCGCCGATGACAACTTCGACGTAATTGTAAACGCGGAAAAAGGTGACCTTGAAATCATCCGAAGAAGAATGATTGTGGAAGATGGAGAAGTGAATGATCCACTTGCTGAAATTGCTTATTCAGAAGCTGCCAAAATTGAACCCGATTTTGAAGTTGGTGAGGAATTGTATGAAGAAGTTGATATTCTTGACTTCGGACGCAGAGCTATTTTAGCTGCCAAGCAAACATTGGCAAGCCGAATCAGCGACCTTAAGAAAAACGTTCTGGTTAAAAAGTACGGCGACCGTATCGGTGAAATCATCAGCGCAGAAGTATATCAGGTTTGGAAGAAGGAAGTATTATTATTAGACGAGGAAGGCAATGAGTTGATTCTACCTAAATCGGAGCAGATTCCTCAGGACTACTTTAAAAAGGGCGAAAATATCCGCGCAGTTGTTGCCAGAGTAGACATGAAGAATAATACACCGGTTATTATCCTTTCCAGAACCAGCCCATTATTCCTAGCCAAATTGCTTGAAATTGAAGTGCCTGAAATTTTTGATGGCCTGATTGCTATTAAGAAAATCGTTCGTGAACCAGGTGACAGGGCAAAAGTTGCGGTTGAATCTTATGACGACCGTATTGATCCGGTTGGAGCATGTGTGGGTATGAAGGGTAGTAGAATTCACGGAATTGTTCGTGAATTGAAAAATGAGAACATTGATGTTATCAACTTTACTACCAATATTCAATTGTTGATTCAGCGTTCATTAACACCTGCTAAAATCAGTTATATGGACCTGGATAATGAGAAAAAGCAGGCCAATGTTTACTTAAAAGCCGATCAGGTTTCATTGGCCATCGGACGCAGAGGGGTAAACATTAAGTTGGCTTGTGAATTAACTGGTTATGAGATTGATGTGTACCGTGAAGACGAAGAAATTACCGATGAATTTGATATTGATCTGGATGAATTCAGCGACGAAATTGAAACCTGGATTATTGACGAGTTCAAGAAAATCGGTTGTGATACCGGACGTAGTATTTTAAAACTAACTGTTGATGAATTGGAGCGCAGAACAGACCTTGAGCGCGAAACCATTGAAGAAGTTAGAAAAGTATTACAAGAAGAATTTGATAGAGAAGAATAAGCAGCCAATAACCACGTATATTTGTCAAGTATGCGTGGCTTGATTGTTACGCATATTAGGACCCAAAAACAAAGAATGTCAGAACTGAAATTACCGAGACTGTTAGCAGCCGCCAAAGAATTCAACATTGGTCAGGATACCCTGATTGAATTTTTGGTGAAGAAAGGATTTAACAGAGATGACCTGAAGCCTACTGCAAAGCTTCAGGAAGACCATTACCGTGCCCTGCAGGCAGAATTCCAGGGCGATAAAGTTGCCAAGAACAAAGCTGACCAGGTAGAAATTCCAAAAGGAGGTCAAACAGAGGCGAAGAAGAAAAAAGACGAGGAAGAAATTACTTTCAGAAAAGAAGAGAAGAAACCTGTAGCTGAACCAGCTGCTCCTCCTGTTCAGCCGACAGTTGTTACTAAAGAAGAAGTGATAGAAAAGGAACCGGAACCAGTTGCACCAGCAGCCCCGGTTACCCCAGAGCCAGTTGCTGAACAACCGAAACCAGCGCCAGCACAAGCTCCGGAAACACCTTCCGAGAAAGCCCCTGTTGAAAAAGCTGTGGCTGAAGTTGTTAAGCCAGAGCCTACTACTATAGAAGGCCCAAAAGTGATCAATAAGATAGATTTATCTACCATTGATTCATCAACCCGACCAAAGAAGACCCCTAAGAAGCAAGAACCTGCGGTTGAAAAGAAGGCAGAAGCTACAAAGCCTGCACCTGCACCGGAAACTTCGGTTCCAGTACAGGCAGCCCCTGTTGCAAAAGTGCCGGACCCTGCTCCTACAGCCGTTCCAGCTCCCCCAGCAGCAGAAACAGCACCTACTATTGAAAATATTCGTGCTGAAAAACTGGAAGGCCCTAAAATTTTAGGAAAAATTGAGCTTCCCATCAATAGTGATACCCGTCCGAAGCCAATGGGCAGAGATGAGAAACGCAAACGCAAACGTATTCCTGTTGATAAGAAGGGAGAACCTAATACCAATGTTCCTAAAGATGCGGAAGGAAGACCATTGACGGGCCCTAATCGTCCGATTGTACCTGCGAGAAATAACAATGCTAATAGCGGAGGTGGTGGATTCAACAGAGGCGGACAAGGTCAGGGTGGATTCAATAGAGGTGGTCAAGGTGGCGGAAACAGAAGAAATGATAGAAATGCGCCACGTACAGAAGAAAAGGAAATAGATCAAAAAGCAATTCAGGAAAAAATAAGAGAAACCCAGGCTAAGCTTGCCGGAACGGGTGGCAGAGGTAAGAGCTTAAAAGCAAAATACCGCAGAGCCAAGCGTGATGAAGCAGCTGAATCAATGGGTGAGGAAATGTCGGATGACAACAAACTTCAGGTTACTGAATTTGTAACGGTAAGTGAGTTGGCCAACCTGATGGATGTAAGTTTTGCCGATGTAATTGGCAAGTGTATGAACCTGGGTATTATGGTTTCTATTAATCAGCGTTTAGATGCTGAGGTAATTGAACTGGTTGCCAGTGAGTTTGGTTTTGAAGTTGAATTTATTGGATTGGAAGACGTTGATGAATTAGAGGGAGATGATGATGTGGATGATGAAGCAGATTTACAGGAGCGTCCTCCAATTGTTACCATCATGGGTCACGTTGACCACGGTAAAACTTCCTTGTTAGACTATATCCGTAACGCGAATGTAGTTGCCGGGGAAGCGGGTGGTATCACTCAACATATTGGTGCTTATGAAGTAACCTTGCCTAACGGTAAAGCCATTACCTTCCTGGATACTCCTGGTCACGAGGCGTTTACCGCCATGCGTGCTCGTGGTGCCAAGGTAACCGATATCTCTATTATTGTGGTTGCTGCAGACGATGCGGTGATGCCTCAGACAAAAGAAGCCATCAGTCACTCTCAGGCCGCATCTGTTCCGATGATTTTTGCGGTGAATAAAATAGACAAGGACGGAGCCAATCCTCAAAAAATATACGAGCAACTTTCTCAGATGAATATTCTGGTGGAAGCCTGGGGTGGTAAATTCCAGAACCAGGAACTGTCTGCTAAACAAGGTTTGAATGTTGATCTTCTATTAGAGAAAGTATTGTTGGAAGCTGAATTATTAGACCTGAAAGCCAATCCTAACAGAGAGGCAGTAGGTACAATCATTGAAGCATCTCTTGATAAAGGAAGAGGATATGTAGCAACTATTCTGGTTCAGAATGGTACTTTACGTCAAGGGGATTTGATTGTTTCCGGACAATATTTTGGTAGAGTAAAAGCCATGTTTAATGAGCGTAATCAGCGCATTAATGAAGCTCCACCTTCTACTCCTGTGGTTATCCTAGGGTTGAACGGTGCACCTCAGGCGGGCGAGAAATTCAAAGTATTCGAAGACGAGGCAGAAGCAAAAGAAATAGCTACTAAGAGAGCCCAGATTTCCAGAGAGCAAGGACTTCGTGCCCGTAAGCATATCACATTGGATGAAATTGGCCGTCGTTTGGCATTGGGTAACTTTAAAGAACTCAATATTATCATCAAAGGGGATGTGGACGGTTCTGTAGAAGCATTGAGCGACTCTTTACAAAAACTAAGTACGGCTGAAATTGCAGTGAGAGTAGTGTTGAAAGGTGTGGGCCAGATATCTGAAAGTGATGTGTTGTTGGCTACAGCTTCTGATGCCATTATCATTGGATTTAACGTACGTCCTTCTATGCAGGCCAACAGATTGGCTGATACAGAAGGCGTGCAGATTAAGCTATACTCTATTATCTACCAGGCTATTGATGAAATCAAGAGTGCCATGGAAGGTATGCTTGAGCCTAAGATTCAGGAAAAGATTACAGCTAACGTTGAAGTTAGAGAAGTATACAAGTTTGATAAAGCCACTGTGGCCGGTTGTTATGTACTGGAAGGTAAAATTGCCAGAAACAGTAAGATCAGAATTATCAGAGACGGTATTGTGGAATATCCAAAAGGAGAAGGCCAGAGTGCTGAACTTGGCAGCTTGAAACGCTTTAAAGATGACGTAAAAGAAGTATCTACCAATATGGAGTGTGGATTAACCATTAAAAACTTCAATGACCTGAAAGTTGGGGATATTGTAGAAGCATTTGAGGAAGAAGAAGTGAAGCGTACTTTATAAATTGTTAACAGACATAAAGCCTCAAACCTGGTGTTTGGGGCTTTTATAATTTGTTAAAAGGTTTGGCAACAGCTGAAAACCATATTAGTTTGATTATTTTTGAATACTATGCAAGGGATGAACAAAATTGGAATGCTGCTCGTAATTATGCTGTTTGCTATTGGCTTTACAGCTGATGCGCAATCTAAAAAAGTGGTTGCTGATAAAATTATTGGACAGGTTGGCGATAAAATTATTCTTCGTTCTGATGTAATGAATACCATTGCCGATGCCAAGCGTCAAACGCAGGGTCAGGAAAATGTAATATTACCCAGCGAGTGTCAGGTTCTGGAAGGACAATTGATTAGGAAAGCATTATTGCTTCAGGCCCAGAAGGATTCTCTTAAAGTAGAGGATGACGAAATTGAGGCTGAACTTGACAATCGTATTCGTCAGACGATTCAGCAATACGGTTCAAAAGATATATTGGAAGAGATTGCAGGCAAAACTGTCTATCAGTTAAAAGATGATTTCAGAGAAGCTTTTCGTGAACAGAAGCTTGCGGATCAGATGCAACGTAAAATTGTTGACAATATTAAAATAACCCCAACAGAGGTTAAGCAATACTTTAGTAAGACCCCAACTGATAGTTTACCCTTCTATGAAAGCGAAGTGGAAATAAGTCAAATCATGATGATTCCCAAAGCTAATAAAGACGTGGAAGAGTATGTGGCCAAGCAATTGTATGATTACAAAAAACAGGCTGAAACACAGGGGCCCAAGAAATTTGAACAGCTGGCGAAAAATTTTTCGGAAGATCCTGCTGTTAAGGAAAATGCGGGTCAGTATACCTTAAATAGAAATGATAAGTTTTGGGATCCGGCATTCCTGGCTGGTGCTTTCCGTTTAAAGGAAGGTCAGATTTCACCTGTAATCAAGTCTAAGTTTGGTCTGCATATTATCATGATGATTAGTAGATCCGGCGATGAAGCCATCGTTCGCCATATTCTGAGAATTCCTCCCATTACGGAAGATGAAATTAAGGAGACAACCGATAAACTAGATTCAATCCGCGTGCAGATTCAGTCAAGCAAAATCAGTTTCCCAGAAGCGGTAAGCAAGTATTCAGACGATGAAAATAGTAAGTTCAGTGCTGGTGCCATGGTTGGTAGAGATGGATCTACCTTTATTTCTCTGGACATGTTAGATAAAGACATGATTCAGCCCATCAGTAAAATGAAACCGGGTGATATATCTGCTCCACAGGTTTACCAGGATGAGCGCGGAAGAAAAGTGGTCCGTATCATCTACTTTAAATCCAGGAAGGATCCACACAGAGAAAACCTGAAAGACGATTACAATCGTATTGCCCAGCGTGCTTTGGAAGAAAAAAAGAATGCTACACTGGAAAAATGGTTCAAGGATCGCATACCCACCTATTATGTCTTAATAGACAATGAGTTCAACAAATGTCCTGAGCTGGAGCAATGGAAGCAGGCTGCTGCCAATGCTGCTGCTGGTAGAAAACAACAGGATTAATTAACTCCACAATTGCCCCATTTTACCTAAAAACAAGCAAAGGAAAAAAAATTTGGAAAATACATGTATATACATGTATTTTTGCATTGTGAAATTAGAACAAGCCATACAAAGTAATAAATTCAAGAATGAAATGCATAAAGCAAGTCTGAATATATTGTATACAGCTTGGTGGTTAAAGACGCAAATGAGTAAGGTTTTAAAGGAGTTTGGGTTAACACACGAGCAATACAATGTAATGCGCATATTAAAGGGGAAGTATCCCGAACAAATGTGTGTGAAGGATATTAGTTGCAGAATGATTGAGAAAAGCTCAAATGTTCCCAGAATTATCGACAGGCTGGTCTTAAAAAAATTGGTTAAACGTGCGGATTCTCCCACAGATAAAAGAGAAACTGTCATCACATTAACACAGGCCGGAATTGCGGTGTTGGCAGCTTCAACAGAAAGTGTGAACCAGTTAATGGAGCAAATGGTACAGATAGAGACCCAAGAGGCACAAGAGCTTAACCGATTATTAGAGAGAATGAGGGGCACAGAAGTCTAGTTTTTTTTAATTAAATACATGTATATACACTTAAATAATTTTTTATGAAAACCGTTTTACACAAGGCCAACACCAGAGGACATAACAGTTTTGGTTGGTTAAACAGCTACCACAGTTTTAGTTTTGGACATTACTATGACCCGGAAAGGATTCATTTTGGTGCATTGAGGGTATTGAATGATGATACAGTTGCTGCAGGGATGGGATTCGGCAAGCATCCACATGATAATATGGAAATTGTATCAATTCCACTTTCTGGTGACTTACATCACCAGGACAGTACAGGAAGAAATGAAATTATCCGTCAACACGATGTACAGATCATGAGTGCGGGAACAGGAATTGCCCATAGCGAAATGAACGCCAATAAAGACAAGGAAGTAAAATTTCTGCAAATATGGGTTTTGCCAAAGCAAATGAATATTGCTCCCAGATATGAGCAAAAATCATTTAATCCGGCAGATCGTCAGAATGAAATTTTAACCGTTGTTGCTCCTGATCATAAAGACGCTGTTTGGATTAACCAGGATGCATGGTTTTCTCTGGCTGGTTTTGATGCAGGCAGATCCGCCATTTATGAACTTAAGAAGCCCGAAAGTGGCGTCTATGTTTTTGTAATTGCCGGCAAAGCTTCTATCAATGGTATTGAATTGAATGAGCGGGATGGCTTAGGCATTTCTGAAGTTGAACAACTTGAGATTTTTGCCAATAGTCAGACTGAATTATTGTTAATTGAAGTTCCCATGAACATAAACTTATCATAAGATGAAAAACAGAACAATTGAAACCATTGCCTACGGACAGCCTATGGATATGGGAGGTTTTCCCATACGCCAGGCATTGCCTTCCAGTAAGGCGGATAGCATCGATCCCTTCCTGCTATTGCACCATGCGGTGTTGAAAGTGGATCCCAATGTGGATGTTAAACATGCAGGGGTGGGTCCTCATCCGCATCGTGGTTTCTCCCCTGTTACTTTTATTTTTAAAGGAGGAGTGCATCACCGCGACAGTCGCGGAAACAGTCATGTGGTATACGAAGGGGGCACCCAATGGATGAATGCCGGAATGGGTGTTATCCATAGTGAGCGCCCTCCTGCAGATATTCAGCAATTGGGTGGTGTACAGGAATTAATTCAATTATGGATTAATACGCCCGCTGCCAATAAAATGGAAGAACCGGCCTATATACCCGTTTCAAAGGAAGAAACACCGGTCGTTTATTCTGAAGATAAATTGGCAGAAGTACAGGTTGTAGCTGGCGAACTCAATGGTGTTAAAGGCGCGATTGTGCCGCATACTTCCATTAATATGTTTACCATTCGGTTACAGAAGGGAGCAAAAATTGATATTCCTTTTTCCAATACCCACAATGCATTCATTTATGTATTGAATGGAAAAATTCTCTTGAATCAGGAAGAGTTGCCTGCCCATTATCTGGCATCATTTCATAAAGACGGTGATGGCATTTCCATCAACGCATCGGAAGAAACCACGTTATTAATGGGTACGGGTGAACCATTGAATGAACCCGTTGTTTCTCATGGACCCTTTGTGATGAACAACCAAACCCAGTTACTGGAAGCCTTCCGGGATTATCAGATGGGTAAAATGGGCATCCTCATAGAAGAGTAAAAAACAATTAAAACAAAACCTTCATTTTAAATCAATAAAAATTACAACAATGGCTATTTACAAAATCGACCTCATGCACAGTGAAGTAACTTTTAAAGTGAAACACTTAATGATCACCAATGTAACCGGTAGTTTTCAGCAATTTGATGCTACAATGGAAGCAAACGCAGAAGATTTCAGCGATGCTAAAATCAGCTTTGAAGCAGATATCAATAGTATTTCTACTGGTAACGAACAAAGAGATACCCACTTGAAGAGTGATGATTTTTTCTCTGCTGAACAATTTCCTAAGTTAAGTTTTACTTCTACTTCTTTTACCCATAAGGGTGGATCTGATTATGTTTTAAACGGAGACCTGACAATTAAGGGCAATACCAAGCCTGTAAGTCTGAATGTTGAATTCGGCGGAAGAATGACTGATTTCTACGGTCAGGATAAAGCTGGTTTTGAAATTTCCGGTAAGATCAACAGAAGTGAGTTTGGCCTAACCTGGAGTGCTGTAACCGAAGCAGGTGGTGTGGTAGTAAGTGATGAAATTAAGTTAAACCTGGCTGTTCAAATGGTTAAGCAAGCATAGTCTTTGCATACCATTGAACCCTTCACCTGAAAGAATGTTATAGTTATATGCAAATCGAAATTATATCCGGAAGTCCCAGAAAAGACAGTGTAACGTATAGAATTGCCCTTCACTTACAGGAGCATCTGCGTAAACACACCGATCATATGGTAGGAATTATTGATGTGAGAGAATGGAAACTACCTTTATTGGAAACGGTTTTTTCTTCCGTAGATCAGACCCCAGAAGCCTATAAGCCATTGGCAAAAAGAATTTTTGCTGCCAATGCCTTTATTTTGGTAACACCCGAATACAATGGAAGCTATGCACCGGCATTACAGAATTTGCTGGACCATTTTCCTAAGCAAACCAGAAAAGCTTTTGGATTGGTAACCGCTTCTGTTGGTGCAATGGGAGGGATGCGTGCGTCTCAGCAATTGTTGTTGCTGGTTCCTGGCTTGTTTGGTATAGCTTCTCCGCATATGCTGATTGTTCCTCAGGTAGATAAAAAGTTTGATGCCGCTGGTCAGCTCACTGATCCGGGATTCCAGGGCGCTACAGATAATTTTGTCAGAGAATTCTTATGGCTGGCCGGGAATTTACTACCCGAAACGGTGGCAGAAAAACGAACCGTATATAATTAATTTTTAAAAGGGTGGCGGAGTTGTAACTTCGCCATTCCTTTTTATACAGCATCATGAGCGACGAAATAAAACACGAATGCGGACTTGCCTACATTCGTTTGCGCAAACCCTTCTCTTATTACCTCCAGCAGCATGGAACGGTTACGTATGGCTTAAATAAGCTATATCTTTTAATGGAAAAACAGCACAACCGTGGTCAGGATGGAGCGGGGATTGCAACCGTTAAATTGAATATTGAGCCAGGGAATCCTTATCTGCACAGAATGCGTAGTAACGCTCAGCAACCAATTGCTGATTTGTTTTTTAAAATTGGTCAGGAAATCCAGGAACTGGAAAAATACCAGGCAGATATTAAACAACATCCGGGTCTAATGAAAGGCCATCTTCCTTTTTTGGGAGAATTATTGCTGGGCCATCTTCGTTATGGTACACAGGGTAAAAACAATGTTGAATTCTGTCATCCCTTTATCAAAAGAAATTTAATGCCAGGTAAGAATCTGGCATTGGCTGGAAATTTTAATCTCGTTAATACCGATGAGTTATTTGAAAAAATAGGATTTCAGCCAGGAGATTTTCAGAAGCAAAGTGATTTGGCTGCCATGATGGAAGTGGTTCACCATTATCTGGTAAAGGAGGATGATGCCAATCCCAATAATGCTGATATCACAAATGTATTGAAGAAAGCAACCCCCCTGTTTGATGGTGGATATACCATTGGCGGTTTATTGGGTAATGGACATAGTTTCATTATGCGTGATGCCCACGGTATCAGACCTGCTTACTATTATGTAAACGAAGAAGTGATTGTAGCAGCCAGTGAGCGGGCAGCCATCCGAACAACATTTAATGTTGCCGAAAACGAAGTGAAGGAATTAATGCCGGGCACGGCCTTGATTGTAGATGATAAAGGAAATTATTCCATAGAAACCATTCTGACTCCAAAGGAAAGAAGAGCCTGTTCTTTTGAAAGAATTTATTTCTCAAGAGGTAGTGATGAAAAAATTTATCGGGAAAGAATTGCATTGGGGCATCATTTAAGCAAGACTGTTCTGGAAAGTATCTCCTATGATTTAAAGAATACCATTTTCTCCTATATCCCCAATACCGCTGAAGTAGCATTTTATGGTTTGGTAAAGGGCATGGAAGAGTATCTGAATAAGATTAAAGTGGAGAGAATATTGAGCTGGGGTAATGATTTTAGCCCGGAAAAGCTGGAAGAAATGGTGAACAGAAAGATTCGCCAGGAAAAGATTGCCATCAAGGATGTGAAGCTCAGAACCTTTATTACCGAAGATGCCAATAGAAATGAAATGGTTCAGCACGTCTACGATATTACTTATGGTACTGTTCGTAAAAATGAAGATACACTGGTAGTGATTG
Organism: Sediminibacterium sp. C3; assembly: GCF_000508085.1. Classification (GTDB taxonomy): domain Bacteria; phylum Bacteroidota; class Bacteroidia; order Chitinophagales; family Chitinophagaceae; genus Sediminibacterium. Next base: position 736,282 of record NZ_KI669560.1, read on the forward strand.
ACGACAGTATTGTAAGAGGAACTACTTTAAAGGAAAGTATCATCAGAATGCTTTCACGTTTGCATCCTAAGAAAATTATTGTGGTTTCTTCTGCACCACAAATCCGTTATCCGGATTGCTATGGAATTGATATGAGTAAGCTGGGAGACTTTATTGCATTCAGAGCAGCGATTGCTTTGCTAAAAGAAAGAAACCTGGATCATATACTGAATGAAGTGGAGCAACAGATTCTGGAAATGGAAGCAAACGGAACACTCCACACAGAAAATCTAGTTCGTCAGATTTATAAGCCATTTACCACACAGGAAATTTCCAATAAGATTGCGCAACTGATTACACCAGAAGGAGTAAATGTTGAAGTTGAAGTAATTTATCAGACCATTGAAGATTTACATGAGTGTTGTCCTACCAATACCGGTGACTGGTATTTTACAGGAAATTATCCTACACCAGGCGGAAACAAAGTGGTGAATAAGGCATTCCTGAATTTCTTAAGCGGCAAAAACATAAGAGGTTACTAAATCAGGGTAGAATATGGTTCTCGTAAGCAAAGCTTACCAGGTGTGCCAGATTTTTTACGTTGAATCTTTTGTATAAAGGCTGTATTCTTTTTTCTATAGCTGAAGCAGAGACGCCGAGTTTGTCTGCTATTTCTTTAAAGGAATAACCTTTTGCTACATAGCTTAAGGCTTCTTTTTCCTTTCCGGAAATAGTGAGAAATTTCTGTACTGCTTTGTTGATTACTTTTTCAAATTCTTCCTTATCAGGTCCATGTACATCATACCGCATTACTATGCCAAAATGAATATTTCGATTGATCCTGAATCTCCCGATAATATAATCTACTCCTCCGTTTTCATCCACCGTTAAAATCCCGATTTTAGCTTCCATGGGAACAACGCTTCCGTCTTTATGGATTTTTTTGAGTTCTACGGTAAAGCTATAATCTTTAATACCCGTTTTTCTGCTGAGCAGGAACTCAATGGTTTTGGCATTGATTTCATGGGAAAAAGCAAGATAGGAAGCATCCGTTTGTCTGATGATTTGCTGCAGGGTGATTTCATCATCTTTAAATCCCAGGGTTTCCTCCCATCCATCCGCATAAATCAGTTTTTTATCCTTGAATGAGTATATGTAGATGGCTTCATCAGCAAACCGGATTAAACTTCTTTTATACTGCTGATATATGGGACAATTCTTGTCGGCTGGCAAATCGGTTATAATAGCCGGATCTATTTCTGCAATTTTATTCGGCTTTTTCATGGATACAAGGTACAAAAAACTGTGTAATTACACAGTTGTTCAACGTTGTGTATTGACTTAGCTTTGCAAGGATTAGCTATCGGGGGGTAGTTAATTTTAAGGTCGCATTCCGAAAGGTAAGCGGCCTTTTTTATACCCTATAACAGAATGCATTGATATTCATTCCGGCTCCAACAGAGGCAAACATGACTATATCCCCTTTTGAAAGCTGATGTTCAGGCATTTCACCTCGTTTTACCAGATCATATAAAGTTGGGATAGTAGCTACCGAGCTGTTGCCGAATTTGTGAATGCTCATCGGCATTATATTCTCGGGAATCTCCCGAATTCCGTAGAGTTTAAACAGGGCTTTGATAAATCCTTCATCCATTTTTTCATTCGCTTGGTGCAAAAAAAACTTCTTTACATCCCGAACATCTACTTCGCTTTTTTCCAGACAGGCTTTCATGGCAAGGGGAACATTTTTAATGGCATACTCGTACACTTTTCTCCCTTTCATCTTGATATATCTTACTGCAGGATCCGCATCAGGCAAATAGGATTTACCCATGGTAATATATCGTAGTTCATCATTGCAATGACTTTGCATACTGCTGGCAATAATACCAGCATCGGTATTGTCTCCTTCTACAGCTTCTATTATAGTAGCTCCGGCTCCATCACTGAAAATCATACTATCTCTGTCGTAATGATCAATAACCCTGCTCAAGGTTTCTGTACCAATTACCAGACAACGCTTTGCCAGCCCGGCTTTTATAAATGCATCCGCCTGAGTAACACCTAAAATCCAACCCGGACAACCGAATAAAATATCATAGGCAACGCAATTTGGATTAACAATTCCCAATGCATGTTTAATATGAGAAGCCAATGCAGGAACTGCATCAGACTGAATGGTATTCTTTATTACGTTGCCGAAATTATGCGCAACAATAATCTGGTCAATGGTTTCATGATCAATGCCTGCATCTTCAATAGCATGTTTGGCGGCTATTGCTCCCATATCGCAGGCAGTAAACTCGTTACCTGCGTATCTTCTTTCTTCAATGCTTGTGATGTCTTTGAACTTCTCTACAATTTCAGCAGATGGTGTCGGAATTTTCAGATGATCTTCTCCATAAAAATCCTGGTTGGCAAAATCTTTATTGGTTTTTATATGCGGAGGAATATAACTTCCTGTACCAGTGATTACCGTTCTGATTCCCATTGATATTTAATTTGTTACTCCTTCAAATGTAATCATAAATAAAAAGGGATGGCAAGCCATCCCCTTATAATTTTTAGTATGCTAACAAGCGTTTATAAGTATTGGTCTCCCTTATTGCGTTTTACTTCTGCAACATATTCTTTAATGGCTTGTTCTTTTTCTTTTTTACAAATCATCAATACATCAGGTGTATCAACTACAATAAAATCGTCAAGTCCTTGTAGTAATAATAATTTTTCTTTTGGTGCTGAAACCATGCACTTAGTGGCATCAATGATGATTACATTTTCAGAAGCTACTGCATTGCCCAAATAGTCTTTTTCAAGATTGTCATAAGCACTGTTCCAGGTTCCTAAATCGCTCCAGCCAAAGGATGATGGTATAACATAAACATTGTCTGCCTTTTCCATTATCGCGAAGTCAATTGATACATTAGTGCATAGTGGATAAATGCGATTAATGGCATCTTTTTCTGTAGGCGTATTGAAATGTACTTTTTCTGCTTCAAAAAGCTCATACATTTCAGGCTGAAATTTTTCAAAAGCCTTCATTACATTTTTAACCTGCCACACAAATATGCCGGCATTCCATAAAAAGTCTCCACTGGCCAAAAAGGTCTTGGCCAATTCAAGATTGGGTTTTTCTGTGAAAGTCTTCACTTTGTAAATACCATCTGCCACCTGCATGGGTTCGTGCTGAATGTAGCCGTATCCCGTATTGGGGTGAGTTGGTTTTATTCCCAGTGTTACCAGTGAATTGATATGTGAAACAAAATCCAATCCTTGTAAAGTGATTTTTCGGAAATTTTCATTGTCCAGAATCATATGATCACTTGGCGCAACAATTAGTGATGCTTCCGGATCCTTCTGCAATAATTTATATGAGATATAAGCCACACAGGGTGCTGTGTTTTTTCTGCTTGGCTCGGCCAGAATATTTTCTGCTTTTAACTCAGGTAGTTGCTCCTGTACAATGGAAACATATTCTTCCGAAGTAACAATAAAAATATTATCGTTCGGAATAAATGCTGCATAACGCTCATAGGTCCATCGGATCAATGATTTTCCTGTATTCAATATATCCAGAAACTGCTTGGGATAACTGGTTCTGCTTTGTGGCCAGAAACGACTTCCAATCCCTCCTGCCATGATGGCAACATAATGGTGTTGATTCATTTGATTGACTTTAATTGCTGCAATACAAACGATTTCAATTTAAACTTATTGCTCAGTTTATACAATTCCCTCCCTAATTAAATCATGCAGATGAATGATACCCATATACTTACCTTTTTCGGCTACTACCAACTGACTAATGTCTTTTTGACGAATCAACTCCAGGGCTTCAACTGCCATTGCCTGAGGCGAAATGGTTACCGGATCGGGAGATAAAATATTGGCAGCACAAATGGTTGAAATATCACTGGTTTTTTCCAGCATTCTTCTTAAATCTCCATCAGTAATGATGCCGATTAGTAAATTTTCCTCATTAACAACAGCAGTTACACCCAGCCGATTCTGTGTAATTTCTACAATGACTTCCTTTAAGCTGGCAGTAGGTAAAACAGCTGGTTTTTGATTGTTTTCTGATAAATCTTCAACCCTCAGGTACAAGCGCTTACCCAAATTGCCCCCGGGATGAAATCTGGCAAAGTCCCTGTTGTTGAATTGGTTCAATTCCATAAGGCAAACAGCCAGTACGTCGCCCATAACCATCTGTGCAGTAGTACTGCTGGTTGGGGCCAGGTTATTGGGGCAGGCTTCCCTTTCAACGGTTGTATTAATAACCAGGTTGGCTTTTTGAGCCAGATAACTATCCATATTGCCAACCATGCCAATTAATAAGTTGCCAAAATTGTTGATTAGGGGGATCAGAACCTTAATTTCAGGGCTCTCCCCGCTTTTACTAATCAGCATTACTACATCATCAGAAGTTATCATTCCCAGATCTCCATGGATGGCATCCGCAGCATGCATAAACAATGAGGGGGTTCCGGTTGAATTTAACGTGGCTACAATTTTTTGGGCAACAATGGCACTTTTACCTATCCCACTCACAATCAATCGGCCTTTTGTATGATGAATTGCCTGAATAATTTTTTCAAAATCATCATTGATAAACTCCTTCAATCCCTGAATGGAAGCCATTTCAGTATCAATGGTTTGCCGGGCTATGGTCTGGATATTTGTATTCATGCTTAGCAAAGGTAAACTTTAACAGCTTTGGTCGGGTATTGCATATTGGATTCATTAACTTCGCAACCCTTTTGCAAAATAGCTTGATTTTTAGGCTATTTGTTGAAATAAATAAGGAAAAAAGGCAAAAATTGTTTAACTTTTACAGACACTGATTGTTCTTGTGAAGTAAATAGATATCCCCCAATGGCAACGACTACAAAAAAAGCAGTAACCAGGAAATCAACAGCCAAAAAAACGGCTGGTGCAAGCCAATATCCTATACATGCAGCTTTAGAGCAATATTTTGGATTTAAAGAATTTAAAGGAACTCAGGAAGCGGCCATTAACAGTCTTTTAGACGGGAAAGACACATTTGTAATTATGCCCACAGGCGGAGGGAAAAGTCTCTGCTATCAGTTACCAGCCCTGATGCTGGATGGTTGTGCCATAATTGTATCTCCATTGATTGCCCTGATGAAAAACCAGGTGGATTTGGTTAGAGGATACAGTGAAAATGATGAAGTTGCCCATTTTTTGAATTCTTCCCTGAATAAAAGTCAGATTAAAGCGGTAAAAGACGATCTTAACAGCGGTAAAACCAAATTATTATACGTTGCACCGGAAACCCTGACCAAACAGGAAAACCTGGAATATTTCAGTGATCTGAATATTTCCTTTTTTGCAGTAGATGAAGCACACTGTATTTCAGAATGGGGACATGACTTCAGACCAGAGTACAGAAGACTCAGGGAAATGATGGACATGATTCATCCCGACAAACCGGTGATTGCGCTAACGGCTACTGCTACTCCTAAAGTTCAAAGTGATATTGTTAAGAATCTGGGTTTAAGAGAAGCCAATATTTTTATTTCCTCCTTTAACCGAACCAATCTGTTCTATGAAATTCTACCCAAGATTCAAAAGGAGCAAACCGTAAAAAGCATTGTAAAATTCATTACGCAGCATAAGGGGAAGAGTGGGATTATTTATACCCTAAACAGAAAAACAACTGAGGAGCTGGCAGAATTGCTGGTGGCGAATAAAATTAAAGCCGTGGCTTATCACGCAGGTCTTGATCAGAAACTAAGAGCCGAGCGTCAGGATCAGTTTCTGAATGAAGATGTGCAGGTGATTGTAGCCACCATTGCATTTGGTATGGGTATTGACAAACCGGACATCCGTTTTGTAATTCATTTTAATATTCCCAAATCAATCGAGAATTATTATCAGGAAACAGGCAGAGCGGGTCGGGATGGTCTGGAAGGTATTTGTGTATTGTATTATTCTCATAAAGATGTATCCAAGCTGGAACACCTGATGCGCGATAAACCTCTGAGTGAAAGAGAAGTGGGTGCTCAATTAATTGATGAAATGGTGGCCTATTCTGAAAGTGCAGTTTGTAGAAGAAAGATTCTCTTACATTATTTCGGGGAAACTACGGCAACTGAAAACTGCGGACTTTGTGATAACTGTAAGAATCCAAAAGAAAAATTTGAAGCCAAAGAAGAAGTAGTAAAAGTGCTAAAGGTGGTAAATGCGCTGGATGGAAGATTTGTTGCCGATTATGTAGTAAATGTTTTAACCGGGAAGCTTACACCACAGATTACCATGTTCCGTCATGATAGTTTACCAGAATTTGGAATTGGTAAAGACAAGGAAACACATTTGTGGAATAGTTTAATCAGACAGCTGTTACTTGAAAACTTATTGCTAAAAGATATTGAAGAGTATGGTTTATTGAAAGTGAGTGAAAAAGGGCTTAAATACCTCAAGAAGCCATCCTCCTTTAAAATGGTTTTGAATAATCTGTTTGAAGACGCCAATGCTGATGATGACGAAAACGAATCTGGCTCTCAGTCTGGTGCTGCCACAGACGAACAGTTATTTACCATGCTGAAAGAGCTTAGACAAAAAGAGGCGAAGAAAAAAAGTTTACCTCCCTTTGTTATTTTCCTTGAAAGTTCTTTACAGGATATGGCAACCTTGTATCCAACCACATTGGATGAAATGAGTAAGTGTCAGGGTGTAAGTAAAGGGAAAGCCCTGAAATATGGTAAACCTTTTGTGGAATTGATTGCCAGTTATGTTGAAGAGAATAATATTGAAAAGCCCGATGATTTTGTCATGCGCAGCGTAGCCAATGCTGCAAGCAACAAAATTTACATTATACAGAATGTAGATAAAAAAATTCCACTGGAAACCATTGCAAGGAATAAAGATTTGAAACTTGACCAATTATTGGAAGAGATGGAAACCATTGCTGCAAGTGGAACCAGGCTGAATCTGGATTATGCCATTGATGAATGGCTGGGCGAAGATGAGCAGGATGAAATTCTGGAATATTTCAAAAGCTGTGAAACTTCTTCACTCGATGTTGCCCGTGAAGAGCTTGCTGAATTTGACTTTAACTGGGAGCAGTTAAAAATCATGAGGATCAAATTCCTGAGTGTTTACGGCAATTAATTTACTTATTAGAATAACTGCTGATACGCTGTTTCAGGTTTTCGCGGATATTCAGATAGTATAAATTAATATCGCCTACATGATAGTTTTTGGTTGTATAAAAAATATTTCCAAAAAATCTGGGTTTGTTTGTCCATAAAACATTCCCTTCAATTTTGGCAGAAGCAACCCTAGGGACTATTTTATTAAAATTCAGCAGTATTCCTCCCATGTTTAAGCTGGCATCTGCAACGGCAGGTTCTTCATTCCAGGTTAATGGATTTGTAACGATTGCCTTATTTTCTTCTTTTAAAATGATTGGGGGCGTATACCCTGTTTTATAGGTGCGCCAACCTACAATACATCCTGTCTGATTGTTGGTTTTACAGGATTGAATATGGGTATACTCATTCTCTGAAACCGGTATTCCAATTAAATAGGCAGCAATTAACTTTTTTTGCAGTGGCTGATTGTCAAAAAATTCCTTAACTAATCTTTTCCCATGAGTGGTTCCCTGGCTATGTGCTGCTATGATAATGGGTTTACCTTCATTGTAATGGTTTAAATAATGTACAAATGCAGCTTTTATATCCTGATAAGCCAATTCAAAAGCCGCTATAGCTGATAAGCTGTCTGCTGAATTCTTTGGAAAATAAGCCTGTAAATTGGCTTGACGATACCTTGGTGCAAAAATCTTACCTGCCTGATTAAATGCACTTGCCTGAAATAAAATGGTACTATAATCTGTTTTGGCATTGAGCTCATTGTTATTGATGGGTGCACTGTTTCCATACGGTAAATCACTATCAGTATAAGTAGTAGGATGAATAAAAAACACATCTACTGTGCTATCTGTTACTGCTGTTGATTTCAAAGGTTCAGGTATACTGTCTGCCGGATCTTTTTTATCCGGATGCGCTGCCCAAAACACTTATAACTAAAACCAATAAGGCTAACTTTTTCATAGAATAAAGTTCACTCTTTTTATTGGATTGGTTTACAATGCCTGCTATTATTGAATTTCCTGTATTTTCGTATAAACTTTTGTTATGGCCATACCAGTTGTTGATTTAGCACAGTTTACGCATGGAACTCCCGAAGAGAAAGCCGCATTTGTACAGGCATTGGGAAAAGCATATGAAGAAGTTGGATTTGTTGCGGTTAAAAACCATGGGGTTCCAGATCAGTTGATTGCCCATCAATATGAATATGTACAGCAGTTTTTTTCTCTTCCGCTCGAGAAGAAAAAGCAATATGAAATTCCCGGCTTGGCAGGTCAGCGAGGATATACTTCTTTTGGTAAAGAGCACGCAAAAGGCAGTGAGGCCCCTGATTTAAAAGAATTCTTTCAATATGGTCAAACGGTAGAAGATCGGGATGCCATTCAATCTGAATATCCCGATAACGTTCAGGTTTCAGAAATTGCTCCTTTCAATGAAACCTTATACAATGCGTACAGGAATTTTGAAAAAAGCGGAAAAGCCCTCCTGCAGGCGATAGCGTTGTATCTGGGTCTTGACGAACATTATTTTGATGAGCATATCCACAATGGAAATTCCATCTTGCGTTGTATCCATTATCCGCCTATTACATCTGAACCTAAATCAGCTATAAGAGCAGAACAACACGAAGACATCAATCTGATTACGCTATTGGTAGGTGCTTCTGCCGATGGTTTGCAGATTCTGACCAAACAGGGAGAGTGGGTGAATGTTACTTCCTTGCCAGAACAGATTGTGGTGAATGTAGGTGATATGTTGCAGCGACTAACCAATAATAAATTAAGAAGCACAACGCATCGGGTAGTTAATCCGGCCAGAGAACTATGGCATACCAGCAGATTTTCCATGCCATTTTTCCTTCATCCCAGAAGTGAAATGAGCCTTGCCTGTCTGGAAAGTTGTATTGATGAGCAGAACCCCAAAGCATATCCGGACACAACTGCCGGTGAATACCTCGATGAAAGGTTAAGAGAAATTGGACTAAAGAAATAGTCTGCCATTGAACCTGATTCGTCATATCCCCTTTTTAAGAGCTGTGTTTACGCACAGTATCACTGCATTTGGCGGACCACAAGGTCATCTGGGAATGATGATGAAAACATTTGTACATCAGCGAAAAGATGTAACGGAAGAAGAATTGCTTGATTATAATGGCTTCTGTCAGATGTTGCCAGGAGCTTCTTCCACGCAGGTATTAACTTTAATAGGATATAAGCGTGGAGGTGTTTTACTATCCATTCTTACATTGATCATCTGGATTTTACCGGCAAGTCTCTTGATGTCGAGCCTTTCATTTTTGTTGTATTATTTTGACAAAATTCAAAACCCGGCTACTTTTTTTAGATTCATCCAGCCAATGGCAATTGGATTTATTGCCTATTCTGCATTAAGAACCTATAAAGTGGCAGTGAATAATACAATTACCCGTGTGATTGTTTTGATAGCAGCGATTGCTACTTTTCTGGCTTTTAAAACACCCTGGATTTTTCCGATTCTGATTGTTTGTGCCGGTATTGCCACCAATTTCAGTGATAAAAGAATCCCGCAAAAAGGAAATCCACCTAAACAGGTAAAATGGGGTAATCTCCTGATTTTTTTGGTGCTATTTGGTATAACAGGTTATCTGTCCGAAACAGCCACCAAACAAAACTGGGAAAACCGCAAAGTATATAACCTGTTCGAAAACAATTATCGTTTTGGCAGTCTGGTTTTTGGAGGCGGGGATGTTTTGATTCCACTGATGTATGAACAATATGTTACACGTCCTCAGAGCAAAAGAATTCTTGAAAACAGGCGAGATGTTCTGAAAATAGACAGGGAAGCATTTTTAACAGGATCAGGAATTGTCAGGGCAATTCCGGGCCCGGTTTTTTCTATTGGTGCTTTCACGGGCGGTATGGTATTGAAGGAAATGGGAACTGAAAAGCAGGTTTTGGGATGTATGATTGGAGTAATTGGAATTTTTTTGCCCAGTGCCTTACTGGTCTTATTTTTCTTTCCCGTCTGGCATAATTTAAAGAAATATGCAGTGATTTTCAGGTCATTAGAAGGTATTCGGGCATCAGTGGTAGGTATCATGGCCGGATCTGTTTTGTACTTACTAAATGACCATATTTTACCTGAATTGGGTTCACAGCACTGGTCTATTTTTTGGGACTTGGGGATTGTAATTGCCACACTGATGGTACTTCGCTTAAATCGCGTACCCGCACCGTTTATTGTAATTGGTTGCTTATTACTGGGCGCTATTGCCTGATTTTTTGTATCTTCCTCTGAAGCATATTTTTAATTATGGTAACCATAGCCCTTTATAATTTAAAAGGTGGTGTTGGCAAAACTGCAGCTACCATCAATCTGGCCTATTTAAGTGCTAAACAGGGATATAAAACTTTAATATGGGATCTGGATCCACAGGGATCTTCTTCCTTTTATTTGGGCATTGCATCAACGGTTAAAAATGAATCCAGAAAACTCATCAGTGGTGAATTGGATTTGGCAGATGCAATTCAGCGTTCTGCCTACGATAACCTGGATATTATTCCTTCTGATATTTCAGCGAGAAATGCAGATATCTTATTAAATGATATGAAGCAAAGCAAAAAGAAAATTGCTTCTTTGCTTTCATCGGTTAAGAAATCATACGATATTGTTTTTTTGGATTGCCCACCGGGTATTTCTATTTTACACGATGCTGTATTTACCGGATCAGACTGGGTATTTATGCCAAATATTCCAACAACTTTGTCTATCCGCTCTTTTGAGTCTGTGCTCCAGTATTTTAAAGAGAATGATTTTGATACTTCAAAACTCAAATGTTTCTTTAGTATGGTAGACCATCGGAAGAACTTACATCACGAAGTCATCAATGAATTTTATAAAGACAAACTCTTCTTTAAAAGTTATATCCCCTATTTAAGTGATGTAGAAAAAATGGGTGTGAATCAGGCTCCGCTGGAAACTTTTGCAGCCAGTGGTTTTGCCGCACAATGTTATAACAATTTATGGAAGGAAATTAAAAAGACCTGTATTGAATAGTATATGAAAAGAGAGCTTAGTTCCTGGAATAGTCCGGCTTTAAATAAAGAAATGCCAATTGCTGCTTATGGTCATTACGGCTTTGCCATTTTGCTGATTCCAACTGCTGCTGCAGATTATCTGGAATATGAAAGATTCCAGCTGATTGATGCCATTGCACCCATGATTGAATCAGGGAAGTGCCGGGTTTTCAGCATTGATAGTATGAATAAGGAAAGCTGGATGAACAATCAGATGCTCCCTGAACACAAAGCAATTCGTCATAACCAGTTCAATGAGTATGTTTTTAATGAAGTGGTTCCCTTTATTCGCAACAGCACCAGCAATGAAACAATGATTTATACCTGTGGTGCCTCTTTTGGTGCATTGCATGCCATGAATCTGTTTTTAAAAAGGCCAGATATACTGAACGGCGCCATTAGTATGAGCGGCGTGTATAATCTAACAGAATATACCAAAGGTTTCTGGGACGATCAGGTATTTTATAATAGCCCGGAACACTATATTCCCAGTTTACAAGACGACTGGTACCTGAGCAAAATAAAAGCCAGTCACCATATTCACATTTATTCAGGTAGTGGAAATTTTGAAGATCCTGAAGCATCTAAAAGATTTGCCGGCATTCTATACAATAAAGGAATATGGTATGATCTGGATGTTTGGGGCCCAGACATTCACCACGACTGGCCTACCTGGAGATCCATGCTTCCGTATATTTTAGATAAGAAGTTTTAAACTGTAAAAAACTCGTTAATTCCCTAAGAACCTATGGTACTATGCCATTGCTGAACTAATATTACACATTAATTAAAGGCAATTGAGGTATTTTTCCGGAATATCGGCTTTCATTTTACTACTGCTTATTTCATTTGCTGCTAATGTACAGGCCCAGTACACAACAGTGAGTGGAAATGTCTATGATATTTCGGCCAGAAGGCCATTGGAAGCTGTTGCGGTACAAAGCACTTCTGGAAGAGGCACTATTACAGATTCAACAGGTTATTATAACTTAACAGTACTAAAAACAGACTCTATCTGGTTTTCTTTGATAGGAAAATCAACCATGAAATATCCGGTTGACACCATTAGCAATCTGGAGCGATTCAATGTAATGATTCATGTAAGGGCATTTGATTTACCGGAAGTGAAAGTGCGCAATAATTATTATAGGTACGACTCTATGATGAACCGTCAGGATTATGCCAAAGTGTTCAATTTTAAAAAACCCAGTTTAGGAGTTGTTTCCAGCCCTAATTATAATCCCGGGGCTTCGGTTGGTTTTGATTTAGAAGGCATCATTAATATGTTCAGGGTTAAACGCAATAGAAGTATTTTAACCTTGCAAAAAAGATTGATTGAAGAGGAAGAGGAAAAATATGTAAACAGCCGCTTTACCAAAATATTTGTAAAGAAAATTACGGGACTTCAGTCACCTGAACTGGATACCTTTATGCGTCGCTATCGTCCTGCCTATGGTTTGGTAAAACTATTGAACGATTTGGAACTGGGTTATTATATTGGCAAGCAATACGAGGATTACCGTTCTTCCAAATACAACTGGCGGGGTGGTTTATATAGAAGAAGAGACGATTAATAATGTCTGGTTGCTTTAAGCGCTTTTCTACCTAATAATTCTATTAAGGGTAATAATGCCCCAAATCTCTCATCGGTACTAAAGCCCTGTTTATATCGGTGATAAATCTGTTGTGCAATAACTGCATTTTTAAATAAGCCGAATGCGTAGTAAAAATGAATATCTGAAACATCTCTTTTGGTAAGGCTTGCATACAAAGAAATAATTTCATTTCTTGTTAAATTACCAGGTAGCCAGGTACAATTATATTGTTTAAAAATGGGTTCTTCATTGTCTTCAAACCAATAAGCCAACATGGCACCAAGATCCATCAGTGGATCACCCACGGTTGCCATTTCCCAATCTAATACCCCGATTACTTTTGTAAAATCCTTATTGAAAACTATATTGTCGTATTTAAAATCATTGTGCAATAATGCTGCTTCCTGCGCTTTGGGCTGATATTGTGTTAACCATTCTGCAACGGTGTTCATTGCCTCAATTTTATTGGTTTCAGCCCCATAATATCTTTTGATCCAACCGGCCACTTGCCTGTTTACATATCCTTCCGGTTTGCCTAAATTAATTAATCCTGTTTTGTTAATATCAATGGCATGTAATTGCACCAATGTTTCAATCAACTGCTTTGAACAATGTTCAAATTGAGTAGGTGATAGATTCATTTTAGGAGCATTATGGGCCCTTAAAATAACCCCATCTAATTGTTCCATGATATAAAACGAAGCGCCGGTGATGCCTGTGTCGGTTGAGTATATGATAGTTTGCGGCACTTGACCAAAATGTGGTTTTAATAATTGGAGCACTTTGTATTCCCGCTCCATATCATGTGCCGATTTAATATTGGCTCCTGGCGGGGCCATTCGCATAACAAATTGTTGGCTGTCTGTTTGAATGCTGTAGGTTAAATTGGAATAGCCGCCTGGAAAACGCGTAATGGATTGTATGGGTTTCGCATCTGGTATAAAGTTTTTCAACAAATAATTTATACCAGGTATATCAAACACTTCTTTATCGGAAAGGGGAACGGTTTTTTCCATATTACAGTTTACATTTTTCTACTCATGCCATATTTTTTTAAAATGCTCAATGCCAAACTCTGCTTATGCACTTCATCTGCGCCATCCCAGATTCTGGCACCTCTTTCGTGTTGAAATAAATTCGCCAGCATGGTTTCATCTGATAGTCCCATAGCGCCATGTACTTGTATGGCGCGGTCTAAAACTTTTAAGACCATATTCGCCACAAAAAACTTAATGCCTGCAATTTGATCTCTGTTTGCTGCAGCTCCGTACAAATCAATATTGTGTGCAGTTCTTAATACCAATAATCTGGCAGCATCAATCTCTACGCGACTTTCTGCAATAAACCCTTGTATGAATTGTTGATGTCCCAACATTTCACCTTCTTTAATTTCTCTGGTTGCAGCTCGTTTGCACATCAGGTCAAATGCTTTTTCTGCAATCCCTACCCAACGCATGCAATGGTGTATTCTTCCTGGACCCAGGCGTTCTTGTGCCAACTTAAATCCAGATCCCTCTGTGCCAATGATATTGCTTACCGGTATGCAACAATTGGTGTAACGTATTTCTGCATGACTGGCCCAGCCTTCTCCTGCTTCTCCAAACACTGGAATATTGCGAACGAATTCAAAACCAGGTGTATCTGTGGGTACAATAAACATGCTGGCTCTTTCGTGAGGCGCAGCATCCGGGTTGGTTACCGCCATGACTACTGCAAATGAAGCACCGTCAGCAGAGGAGGTAAACCATTTGTGTCCATTGATAATATACTGATCGCCCTGCCTAACTGCTGTAGTGCCCAATCTGGTTGGGTTTGAACCTGCAAACTCCGGCTCTGTCATTGAGAAACAGCTGCGAATCTGACCTTCTAATAAAGGGTGTAAATATTTTCTTTTAATATCCTCCGATGCAAATCGGGCAATCATTTCTGTATTACCAATATCGGGAGGTTGTGCGTTAAATGTATATTGGCCATAATAAGGAGATAAGGATAAAATTTCACTCACCTGACCAAATTCGCAAAGGGTTAATCCCATGCCTCCTTCAGAAACAGGCAAGTGCAGATTCCACCAACCTTTTTCTTTAACCATTGCTCTTTTAGTAGCAAGTAATTTTTCTGTTGCTTTAAATGGCCTTGTGGTATGCTCGCTTTCTAAAGGAATTAATTCTGCTTCAACAAAGGCTTTGATTTCCGGTAAAAGCGTTTTCAATCTTTCAGTTACAAAAATGGCTTCCATAATTTTTTTTAAATGGTTACGCCCCCATCCGCGGTAAATAATGTGCCTGTACAATATCCGGAAGCCGGCGAAGCTAAAAATAAAGCCAGTGCTGCAATTTCATCTACTGTTCCCATTCTTGAAATAGGAGCCAGTTTTACAAATCGATTCAACCACTTTTCATCCTGCCATAATGCTTCTGAAAATTTGGTTTTGATGAGTCCCGGACAAATTGCATTCACTCTGATTCCATCTTTACCCCACTCTTTGGCGGTTACTTTAGTAAGCATATTTAAAGCGGCTTTGGACACAGAATATAGCCCCAGTCCCGGATCTGGCGTAATACCTGCAATGGAACTGATATTAATTACTGAACCGCCGCCTCTTTCTTTCATAATGGGGTAAACAAGTTTTCCCAGTTCAAATGGTGCTTTCACATTCACATTCATGATTTTATCAAAAGCCCATGATTCAGATTCTACTACCGGACCAAAGACTGGATTACTTGCAGCATTATTAACCAGAATATCAATTCCACCAAAAGCCTCAATGGTTTTCTCTATTAATATTTTACAGAAGGCAGAATCCCCAGCATTACCCGCTATACCGATGCATTTTCCACCAAGCCTTTGAATGGTAGCAGCTACTTTATCCAATTCTTCCTGTTTTCTGGAGTTGATTACAACTGCGGCTCCACTACTGGCAAAGTAATGTGCTATGGCTTCTCCAATTCCTTTGCTGGCGCCAGTGACTAAGGCTACTTTTCTTTCCAGACTAAATGTTTCCTTGATTTGCATAGGTAATTTATTTTGAGAGTGCTTTATGCATGGCTTTCATAAACTGATCTTTCACCTTTAGCCTGAACCAGGTCGGTGCCAGTCTTTTCAGTTTCCACATGGTCACTGCTGCTTTTGGCAATATGATATAGAGTTCTTTTTTGCCTGCACGGATTAGAATCTCATTGGCTACATCAGCAGCTTCTAATCCGGATTTTTCAATGAATTTTCTTGTAATTTTTTCAGTAATGGCGCCACCCCTGACCGAATTGGCAATATTAGTTTTGAAATAGGTTGGTTGAATACAGGAAACATGAATGCCGACATCAAATAATTCACTGTAAAGGGTTTCACTTATGGCAACCACCGCTGCTTTGGTCATATTGTACCCACCCATGGTCGGCGCACAGCTGATAGCAGCTGCACTGGCTGTATTCAGAATATGCCCGTATCCCTGTTTTTTCATGACTGGAATAAAATACCAGCAACCATACAAAACCCCCATTTGATTAATCCCTACCATCCATTCATAGTTTTCAAGGGAATATTCTTCAAAAGGCGAACCATCGCCAACCCCGGCATTATTAAAGAGTAAATCAATCCCCCCTGTCGCATGAACAAACTGTTGGGCTATTTCCTTGTATTCATCTTTATCTGCTACGTTCAGAGAAAAAAGAAGCGCTTTGCCTCCGGCTTCCTGCACCAATTCTTCTGTTTCCTGATTAAGTTTAGGCTGGTTATCTGCCAGTCCAATGGTCCATCCATCTTTGGCCAATGCAATAGCCAAAGCCCTGCCCAATCCAGATCCTGCACCGGTAATGAATGCTCTTTTTTCAGGATATCGGTTGCTCAATACATACATAGGCAGAAATTGTTTACTGAATGTAATTAAAGCAATGCATTTTTCGCTTGATTCACCGAATAATTTTATGCTTTCGCCATTCAGCAAAACCTGCACTTCCTCCAAGTTTTTAATTCTATCTTTACAGCTTCCAAAAATTGACTCCTTTGAAAAGAATTAATCTGCTGCTGACATTGCCCTTGTTGATATTTGCCTGCAAGGAAGCTAAAAAAGAAAATGTTGATGCAAAATCAAAAGGTCCTTCTGCAACCATTGTAGATGTTCTGATTGCAGGAACCGGAAATGTAGACAACAAGGTTGAAGTAAATGGGTCTGTAATTCCAATGGAAACCGTGAATATTAATCCGGAAGTAAGTGGCAGGTTAATTCAGCTGAATGCCCCTGACGGAGCTAAAGTAGCACAGGGTGCTGTCCTTGCCCGTATTAATGATGCTGACTTACAGGCAAGTTTGTCTAAAACCAAGGTATTGCTTGAGTTGGCTCAAAAGAATGAAGAACGACTCAGAAAATTACTGGCTATAAACGGTATTAACCAATCTGAATACGATTTGGCTTTGAATCAGGTTAATGGGTTAAAAGCAGATTTGCAAATTACTCAGGCGCAGATAGACAAGACAGTAATCAAAGCACCTTTTGCAGGTGTTCTGGGCTTAAGACAAATCAGCCCGGGTGCATATGTTACCCCTGCTGTTACTTTGACAACACTACAGCAGGTAGACAAAGTTAAGATCGACTTTAATGTGCCGGAATTTT
Source organism: Sediminibacterium sp. C3 (assembly GCF_000508085.1). GTDB lineage: Bacteria > Bacteroidota > Bacteroidia > Chitinophagales > Chitinophagaceae > Sediminibacterium. The sequence goes on from NZ_KI669560.1 coordinate 753,629, forward strand.
ATACCAATATGATTCGCGTTGGCGCTTCGGTACAGGTACAAACCAACGAAAGCAATGATAAAAGAAGAGCCACTGTAATTGCAACAGATCCTCAAATTAACCCCACTACCCGTAATCTCCGGGTGCGTGCGGTGTTGGATGGACCCTCTTTGTCACCAGGTACATTTGTGAAAGTGTTTTTAGAAGGCAGCAAGAACAAGTCGAGTATTCTGGTTCCAACGAATGCCATTATTCCTGATGCAAAAGCTAAAAAAATCATTGTCGCCCGCGGAGGTGAAGGAGTTTTTGTAGACATAGAAACAGGTATGCGAGGTACAGGGTTTGTAGAAGTTACCAAAGGCCTTCAACCCGGAGACAGTGTAGTGGTTACAGGAGTATTATTTGTTAGACCCAAGCAACCCGTAAAAGTTCGTTCTGTTAAGCAATTGAGTGATATTATCAAATAGTAGAAGCAGCCATATCCCATGAATATTTCTGAATTATCATTAAAAAGACCCATCCTGGCAACAGTGATGAATATTCTCATCATTTTGTTTGGGATAGTTGGATATAGTTTTCTTGCAGTAAGAGAATATCCGGCAGTGGACCCTCCGGTAGTGAATGTTAGAACCTCTTATTCAGGGGCGAATTCTGAAATTATCGAGAGCCAGATTACAGAACCACTGGAAAAAGCCATCAATGGTATTCCCGGTATTAGAAGTATCTCTTCTTCCAGCTCTAACGGAAACAGTAATATTACTGTTGAATTTAACGTGTCTGAAGATTTAGAAGCAGCTGCCAATGATGTTAGAGATAAAGTGAGTCAGGCGGTAAGAAATTTACCCCAGGACGTTGATGCGCCACCAGTAGTAAGTAAATCGGATGCCAATAGCGACTTCATCATCATGTTGGCTGTGCAAAGTCAGACAAAAGGGTTATTGGAGTTGAGTGAGTACGCTGAAAATGTGTTGCAGGAAAGGTTCCAAACCATCTCTGAAGTGAGCGCAGTGAATATATTCGGACAAAAGCGTCCGTCTATGCGTATCTGGATTGATCCGGATAAATTGAATGCATTCAATGTTACTTTCAGCGATATCCGTACAGCATTAAATACGGAAAACGTTGAAATTCCTTCTGGAAAAATCTATGGTGATAAAACTGAGTTAACGATTAAAGCACTAGGAAGATTAACTACCGAAAAAGATTTTAGGGATTTAATTATTCGTCAGACAGCAGGAGGCATTGTTCGTTTATCTGATGTTGCGTATGTTGAAATTGGTCCGGAAAATGATGAATACAGCTGGCGCTTAAATGGAGTGAATGCAGTAGGTATGGCTATCATTCCGCAACCAGGTGCCAACTATATTAAAATTGCAGATGAATTTTACAAGCGTCTGGCAGAAATACAGAAGACCGAGAAGGGGGACTTTATGATGACCACCCTGATTGATCAGACCAAAAATGTTCGGGCTTCTATTAAAGAAGTAGAAGAAACCTTGTTGATTTCTTTTTCATTAGTGGTTTTGGTTATCTTTTTCTTCTTTAGAAATTGGCTGATTGCTATTCGTCCGTTGATTGATATTCCCATTTCCCTGGTAGCTACTTTTTTCATCATGTACATTTCCGGATTCTCTATTAATGTACTGACTTTATTGGGTATTGTGCTGGCAACAGGTTTGGTGGTTGATGATGGTATTGTTGTTACCGAAAATATTTTCCGAAAGCTGGAAGGAGGGTTACCTATCAGGAAAGCTGCGCTGGAAGGTAGTAAGGAAATTTTCTTTGCCGTTCTTTCCACTTCTATCACACTCGCAGTAGTGTTTTTGCCTGTGATTTTCTTACAGGGATTTGTAGGTAGCCTGTTCCGTGAATTTGGTATTGTGGTAGCTGCGGCAGTATTGATTTCTGCATTTGTATCACTAACCATTACTCCGGTACTGAATGTATACCTGAATAAAAAAGATGCTGGTCATGGCAAATTCTACGAAATGACCGAGCCTTTTTTCAAAGGCATGGAAAACGGATATAAAAATCTGTTGGGAGCATTTTTAAAAGTCAGATGGCTGGCATGGGTAATTGTAATTGCCTGTATGGGACTGATTTATTGGATTGGTTCCGGGTTACAAAGTGAACTGGCACCTCTTGAAGATAGAAGTAGTATTCGTTTTCAGATGAGTGGTCCTGAGGGAGCCAGCTACGGTTATATGGTGGAAACAGGTGACATGCTCTTGAATTATCTAACCGATTCGGTTCCGGAAAAAGATTTTGTATTTGCGGCGGTTCCCGGATTTGGAGGTAGCGGTGGGGTAAATGGGGGTACCCTGAGAATTAAATTGGTAGAGCCCAATGAGCGGACAAGATCTCAATCAGAAATTGCCAAAGCCATCGGAAAAAAATTACCCAGTATCAATAATGCCAGGATCTTTCCTGTTGAAGAGCAAACCATTTCTGTTGGTTTGGGCTCCCGCGGCTCCTTACCCGTTCAGTTCATTTTACAGAACCTTGATTTTGAAAAATAAAAACGGTGATTCCTAAGTTTCTGGAAGAAGCCAGAAAGGATAAGACTTTTCAAAATGTGGACGTGAATCTAAAGTTTAATAAGCCTGAGCTGCAATTAACAATCGACAGAATCAAAGCAAAAGATCTAGGTCTTTCTATTATTGATGTGGCAGATGTAGTTTCCAGTGCCTTTAGTGGCAGAAGACTGGCTTATTATATTATGAATGGCAAACAATACGAAGTAATTTCACAGGTTGCCTACAAAGACAGACAGAAACCAGCTGATATAGAAAAACTATATGTAAGAAATAACAGAGGAGAAAGTATCCCATTAAAAGCGGTTGTGAAATTAGAAGAAAGTTCTAATCCGCCCACTTTGTATCATTTCAATCGTTTCAAGGCAGCCACTATTTCTGCATCATTGGCAGAAGGAATGACTATTGGAGATGGTGTAAAAGCAATGAGAAGAATAGGTGACAAATTATTGGATGAAAGTTTTAAAACAGCTTTAAATGGGCCTTCAAGAGATTTTGAGGAGAGCTCTTCCAACACTGCATTTGCCTTTGGGTTTGCGTTGATTCTGATATATCTGGTTCTGGCTGCTCAGTTCGAAAGCTTTAAAGATCCGTTTACCATTATGCTTACCGTTCCTTTGGCATTAGCAGGGGCTTTATTGAGTCTTTGGGTTTTTGATCAGACCATCAATATTTTTTCTCAGATTGGTATGATTATGTTGATTGGTCTGGTTACCAAGAATGGTATTCTGATTGTGGAATTTGCCAATCAAAAAAGAGAGTTTGGCCTGGCTAAAAGAGAGGCAGTTCTGGAAGCATCAGCACAGCGTTTGAGGCCTATTTTAATGACTAGTTTGGCAACCGCTTTGGGTGCATTACCGATTGCGCTTAGTATTGGTGCAGCGGCAACCAGTCGTATGCCATTGGGTATTGTGATTGTCGGAGGTATTATGTTTTCATTATTGTTAACCTTATTTGTTATTCCTGCTGTGTATACTTATATCTCTGGCAAGCATGATGCCAAAAAGGTTGATATTACTGATTAATATAGTTGTAATAAAGCGTTTAATATTATAAGAAACATGCTAAGTTCCATATCTGATATTCGCCGTGATTATATGCTCAAGTCTTTTGATGAATCCCATGCTGCTGTCGATCCCTTTGATCAATTCAGGGTATGGTGGGAAGAAGCTACTTCTGCAGACATTGATGAAGTAAATGCTATGACACTGGCTACTGTTGACAGTAATGGAAAACCAGCAGCCAGAATTGTATTGCTGAAAGGATATACTCAGGATGGCTTTGTATTTTTCACCAATTATGAAAGCGCCAAAGGTCAGGATCTGGCTTTTAATCCAAATGCGGCACTCCTATTCTTCTGGAAAGAACTAGAAAGACAAATCAGAATTGAAGGAGCTGTAGAAAAAATTGATCCCGCAGATAGCGATGCCTATTTTCATTCCAGACCTTCAGGTAGTAGGATAGGGGCATGGGTATCTCCACAAAGCAAGGTAATACCGGATCGATCTTTTCTTGAAAACAACTACAATGAATTGGTAAAAAAATATCCTGATGAAAATGCAGTTCCCAGACCACCGCATTGGGGCGGGTATATAGTAAAGCCAGAATCGTTTGAATTTTGGCAAGGCAGAAGCAGCCGCCTACATGATAGATTAAAATATACCAAAACGATGGGTGGTTGGAACAGGGAACGATTAGCTCCTTAACAATCAGGAGCTTGATTAACTAGCAGGAAAATCTGTTTTTAATTGTAGAAATACCTGTTCTAGAATTTGTTCTAACTGCTTACCCAGTAAAGGTATTTTTTCTTCCTGCTCTCCGGTTTTCGCATAAAACTCAAGGATCTCAATGATTTTGTAAGCTTGCTTTATGCCCATACTGTATATAGAGGATTTCATTTTATGTGAAAATTGAAATACCTCATTCATCTGATTATTATCTATTGCTTTAAGTAAGTTTTCTAAATCTTTCCTTGTATTCTTATTAAATACACTAATAATTTCAATTAAGAATTCTGTATCGTCTCTATCTATGCCCTGCAAAGCATCCAGATTATATAACTTCTCATTTGATAAAGTTTTTGAAGTGTCGGATAAATTTTTGCCAAAGTCAATAGAATGTGCAAGTTGTAGTTGCTTCTTGATACAATCATATAAGACCTGTTCAGTAAATGGTTTAGTGATATAATCATTGAATCCGGCTTCTGCAAATCGTTCTGTTTCCTGCTTAAATGCATTGGCTGTTAATGCAATAATTGGCACTGCAGCTTTATTGGTATCATTCAGTCTTCTGATCATTTGTGTGGCTTCATATCCATCTACTTCAGGCATATGAATATCCATTAAGATTAAATCAAAGTCTTGTCTCTGATGCGCTTCATAGGCTTCCTGACCATTGTTAACGATCACTACATCATGTCCCCAATCAGACAAGATTTGTTTCACAATAATCTGGTTAATGGCTACATCTTCTGCTACCAGTATTTTCTTTTTTTCCAGAGAATTGTAAGTGGCTTCTTCCTTTTCCGGGTTTAGTAAACGGATATTTCCGGTTTTGTAGGGAATCTGAACAGTAAAACAGGTGCCCTTATTCAATTCACTTGTTGCCCATATACTTCCTCCCTGCATTTCAATCAAATTCTTTGTAATGCTTAATCCTAAACCGGTTCCACCATATTTTCTGCTGGTTTCTGAAGAAGCCTGAACAAATTCATCAAAAATATGGGCAAGGTTTTCTTCTGAAATTCCAATTCCTGTATCCGTAATCACAAACTCAAAAACAGATTCCTCTTCATTTTTAACTTCTTCCCGGGCAACCAAAGTAATCTTTCCGTATTCAGTAAACTTAAGCGCATTGCTGATTAAGTTATTTAAGATTTGCCCCAGTCTGAATGGATCTCCAATAATTATCTTGTCTTTTGTAATCTGATTATCAAAAATTAATTCCAGACCTTTCTCTTCTATTTTGAAAACAAAAGTTTTTAGTGTAGAAGCTATTTTGTCTTCCACATTAAAGGGTATATTTTCCAGTTCAACTTTTCCAGATTCAATTTTTGTAAAATCAAGCACGTCATTTACAATATGCAACAAATTATCAGCCGACTCCAATATTAACTTGGTATACTCGGACTGTTTTGGGGTTAAATGAGTTTTATACAAAAGACTACCAATGCCCAGAATACCATTCATTGGTGTTCTGATTTCATGACTCATATTGGCAAGAAATACTTCTTTAACCCTACTTGCTCTTTCCGTTTCCTCCTTTGCTTTAAGTAATTCCTGTTCAGCACGAATTCTATTGGTAATATCCTGTGAGAACCCAATTATATAGGGGGTGCTGGAGTCTTCTTCTACCATATAATTCTGAAAGAGAAGGAAAATCTGCTCTCCATTTTTGCAAACAATGGAGAAGACCCCTTCGGCCTGCCCTGTTCCCAAAACTTCTTTTAAATAGGTTTTATCAAAATATGCTACTCTTTCTGATGGTATAAATTCCTTGATATTTCTGCCAATCAGTTCTTCCTGTTCATATCCCATTATTTTACAAATGGCAGGATTAACACTTAATAATTTCCCCTCCAGGTCATGCGTACAAATAAGTGCCTGACTATAATTAAACAAATCCCTGTATCGCTTTTCGTTAAGCTTTACTTTTTCTTCAATCTGCTTTCTTTCTGTTATATTCAATCCAAATCCAATTACCAGCTTAACTTCATTATTTTCATTTAGAACAGGATAAAGATTTCTTAAATGATATTCGGTCTCCCCTTTATCGTTTACATGACTTTCTTCCCATGAATACTGCTTCTTACTCTCTATTACTTTTTGAAATACCGCTGACCTTGTTTCAGCAATTTTAGGGTCTTTATTTTGTCTCGACCCCTTAAAAACTAGACAAAAGTTCAATATTGGTTAGTCTGTTTTGGGCTGTTTTTTCTCTGCTTTTGGCAAAGATAGCCTCGCCTGCAGAAAACTCAAGGCTATACGAAGCGGTGGTGGCCTTTTCACAAGGGCCTTCAACCACCGGCCTTGACTTTTCCTCCGGCTTTGCGGCTTCAGGTTGCCTAAGCAGATCAACACCAGTATAATAGTCATCCCAGGCCTGTTGTGGTGATTGATCACCTAAGCTTCCGTGTAGCCTTCTTTCATTGTAATGCTTTTTCCACCTGTTCATGACCAGGCCGGCATCATAGATCGATTCAAACTCATATCTGCGTTCAATGGTTCGCTCTACAATGCTGTGATATGCTTCTATGAAAGAGTTCTCCTCCGGAGTGGCAACATGGGTAAATTCTTGGTCTACTTGCATCTCTTTGAGGTAATCCCTCACAAGCTGGGCAATGAACTGACTTCCGTTGTCGTTTCTGATGGTGATACCCTTAACAGGATGTTTTTCAATAATCCGGCTAAGCAACCACTTCACCTGTTCCTTTCGGATACGCCACCAAAGAAGCTGTCCCAAGATCTTGCGACTATATACATCGAGCACAGTCAACACCAATGCATTACGACCTGCACCATGGATATGAAGGTACTTGATGTCCATACACAGCTGCTGCATCGGCGCTTCGGCTTGTTGAGTGTAGTACTGAACAAACTTACGCTTGTCTGTCTTAACCTGAATTTTACTACAATACAGCAAACCTTGCTCCGCCATCAGCCTGTACACCTTTTTCCTATTGATTAGAAAACCTTCCTGTCGAAGACTGGAAGTCATCACCCGGTATCCATAGTCAACAAACTCAATGCCTAAAATAAACTTTACAGCAATAATCACGCTGATGTTGCTGAGCTCATTACCATCCTTCATCAGAGTATGGGTCGATGGCTTTCTGCCTTGTTTTCCCGATTTACATCGGTAATAGAAGCTACTCCGATTAACACCACACCATTGCAGCATCCGACTAACCTTTATCTTACTTTCAAAGAGCTGGATACAGGATCTTACATCCTGAACCTTTAACGGCTTTTTTTTAAAAGCTCGGTTTTGAACTCAAGCTCCAAAGCCTGGTTCGCAATGATCCGTTTCAAACGTTCATTCTCAGACTGTAACTGTTTGACTTCCGGATCAATGGTGTGATACTTGGACCGTAAACCAGCTATCCCATCCTGATTGAACTCCTTCTTCCAACGATGGAATAACGATTGTGCCACATTGTGCTTGCGTAGCGTCTCAGTAAGCCCGTACTGATCCACTTCCTGGATGAGCTGAAGCTTCTGTTCAACACTCCAACTTCGACGTTTTGTACTCATGGTTCCCTAAATTTAATGTTCTAAACTGAATTAAAAAATCAGTCCAGTCATTTAGGGGGCTAAGACAATTTCTATACTGACAATACTCCTGATCATTCTTTCCTATAATCCATTTTCTAATTTCAGGATTCTTTATACCTACGGGATTAGCAAAAAGATAGCGATGATTTTTATCTAATACTACTATATCTGTTGGTATATTATTTAATATACTTTCGTAAAAATTCCTTTGTTTGGTAAATTCAGCTTCTGTTTCCTTTATTTTGGTTATATCCGTATGTGTCCCCAGAATTTTTAATGGAAATCCATTGTCATCCTTCTCTATAACAATACCTCTGTCTAAAATCCATTTATAATCTCCAAACTTATCTTTTATTCTGTATTCTGAACTATGGTGATCAATCTCCTTATCCCTGTATTTTCTGTCCTGTTCTATTAAAATAGGAACATCTTCAGCATGAACAGCTTTCCACCATTGTTCAGCAATGCTTAAATGATTGTTCTCAAGTTCAATGAAAGCTCTTTTACTGTGTGAAAAGTTGGTTGTATTTTTTTTATAATCATGCAACCAGACATTATCCCCCATTTTTTCCAGAGCAAACAAAAGCGTTTGTTCGTAGTTATTACGAATGGCTTCCTCTTCTTCTTTAACTTTTAATGTTTTAAGTAAATCTATTTGTGGATTCTGAATAGCAAAATCACTTGCTTCCAGATTTGATTCTTCTAATTCCTTAATTGAATTAAAGGCAGGAGACCCCAGAAATACAAAGAAATTGTCAGTTTCTGAAAAAACAAACTGTCCCCTTAAATGAATGCTTTGCATTTCCTTTATCCTAACGTTTATCAGTTGATGCAAATGCATTTTAATAAAGGAAATTACTGGCTCATCTTCCAGTTCTTCTATCAGAAAAAAATCACTGAAAGGTGCTCTTTGAATAGCAGGTAAGATCTTCCTGATAGATTTTCCACAGCCAACTAGTATCCCATCAACACTCACTTTCAAGTGAAAAGGAAATAATATATCTGTTTGTTGTTGATTGAAGTGAATACCCATTACTCAGGATGCTTATTTCAATTTACGATTTATTTATGTTTAATGACCATATATAAAACAAAAAAGACTGTATGAATACAGTCTTTTGCTTTTCTTATTCTAAAGTTTATTTTCGGGCAATTGCTTTCTCTGCCGCTGTAATAATATTGGGTGTGTCCAAACCATATTTGGTTAATAGTTCAGTGGGTTTTCCGCTTTCCCCAAATGTATCATTGGTTCCAATCATTTCAATTGGTATCGGGAAGTTTTTTGCAGCAACCTGTGCAATGGAATCCCCTAATCCACCAATGATATTGTGCTCTTCAACTGTAACAGCACATTTGGTTTTTTTAATAGAAGCCAATACTGCTTCTGTGTCTAATGGTTTAATGGTATGAATATTAATTACTTCAACACTCAATCCTTTTTCTTCTAGAATCCTACCGGCTTCAATGGCTTTCCAAACCATATGACCGCAGGCAAAAATGGAGATATCGGTTCCCTCGCTTAATTGCTGTGCTTTACCAATCACAAAGTCACTTCCATCTTCCTTTGTAAAATTGGGCCATTTGGGTCTGCCGAATCGCAGATAAACCGGTCCATTGTATGAAGCAATTGCCTTTGTAGCTGCTTTTGTCTGATTAAAGTCGCAGGGTACAATCACGGTCATACCAGGAAGCATTTTCATTAAGCCAATGTCTTCCAGAATCTGGTGCGTTGCCCCATCTTCCCCTAAAGTAAGTCCTGCGTGTGAAGCACATATTTTTACGTTTTTCTCACTATAAGCAACACTTTGTCTAATCTGGTCGTATACTCTTCCGGTGCTGAAATTAGCAAAAGTAGTGGTATAAGGTATTTTACCACCGATGGTCATACCAGCCGCAATACCTATCATATTGGCTTCTGCAATTCCTACCTGTACAAAACGATCCGGAAAATCCTTGATAAATGGGCCTAATTTCAAAGAACCGGCAAGGTCAGCTGTTAACACAACAACATTTGGATTTTCTTTGCCTATTTCATGTATTCCTTCCCCAAATCCACCTCGGGTTTCTTTTTCATTGAGTACCTGAATATCTTTTAGTTTCATACAGTTATATTTTTACTGGAAAGTTGCAAAGTAAACACTTTTTTATATGGCTTCCTGTACATTTCCTGTTCTTTTAAGAACACCCCAGTGTTGAAGTTCTCCCTTTACCGCTTTTCGCATGGTTTTAAGTAATATCCATAATAATAGCCAGCGATAAATAATTCTTTGCGGAATTAGCCAAATCAGCTTCCAATAAGGCTCATTTTCTCCTGAAAAAGCAAAAGCAGCCAGTATCATGTCAACAACCAGAAAAATGCTGTAATACAACCCAATCTCTCCTGCACTGCCAGTTAATAATCCCAAAATCATTAGTAAGTCTGCAAAAGGAGAAAACAATGGAATAATGTATTTGAAAAGCAGAATATCTGGTAAGGCAATAAATCCCAGGTTTTTGAATGAGACATTAAAGATGGCATCTCTGTTTTTCCAGAAAGTCTGCAATACCCCAAAAGTCCACCGGAATCTTTGTTTTAAAAATTGTTTTATTGATTCTGGAGCCTCGGTTAACGCAATAGCATTATTTTCATTTGCAATAGTATATCCCTCACGTAAAATACGAATCGTTAAATCGCAATCCTCAGCCAGTGTGTCTGGAGTAAAACCACCTGCTTCCAGCACAGCCGATTTTCTGAATGCACCAATGGCTCCCGGTACTACAGTAATGGCGTTAAGAAGACTGAATGCTTTTCTATCCATGTTTTGACTGGTAGTATATTCAATACTTTGCCAGCGGGTTATCAGATTAATTTCATTGCCAACTTTTACATTTCCTGCAACTGCACCTATTTCCTCGTCATTAAAATGCATTACCAGTTTTTCAACAGCATCGGGTTTCAGCTTTGTGTCGGCATCAATACACACAAGGATGGAAGCATCTGTATGGCCAATGCCAAAATTCAAAGCTGAAGCTTTTCCGCCATTTACTTTGTGTAAAATAGTAACCTGCGGATGCTGATCAAATGACCGTTTAACTATAGATAGGGTCTGATCTGTACTACCATCATCAATAAAAATAATATTAAAATTAGGATAGGTACACTTCAATAAGTTATGCAATGAACTCACAGCGTTTACTTCTTCATTGTAAGCAGGCACAATGATTGATACCAGCGGATTATTTCTTAAAGGCATCAGCTGTTTTTTCTTTTCTTTTTTTCTTGCCTTTATTGCCAGAACCAATACAGCCAATAAACGTATACTACCCAGCACCAGAAATAAAATAAAGGTTGCATTAAAAAACTTTCCCAGGTAATATCCTGCTTCTGCCAGAAAATAATTAAACCTAAGCAAATAGTTTTCTTTATAGTTGGGTACAGGAGGCATTACATCGTCACGGGTTTTGCCCATTAAGTCTGCAACTGTTGTAAATTGATAACCCTCTTTATGGAAATACTCTATTATTTTAGGCAGTGCGTCAACAGTTGCACTTCTGTCTCCTCCTGCATCGTGTAATAAAATAATATTTCCACGGTCTTTCATTCTAACAACTCTATTGAAAATACTGTCTCCATTAAAATTTTTATCCTCGTCAATTTGCCAGTCAAGCGGATCAATGTTTTCTCCTATGGTAAGATAGTTTTTGGTTCTACTCATAGCTACCGGAACTAATTCTTCCATGGTTTCAGGACGACTGTCTGCATTAAACGGCGCTCTGAACATGATAGTACTTCTTCCTGTAATGGCTTCGATTAGTAGCTTTGTGGCATCCATTTCCAGATAGGCCCTCTGTTTGCTAACAGTAGCCATATTAGGATGCGTAAAAGTATGGTTACTGATTTCGTGTCCTGAGTTATAAATCCTTTTTACCAGCGGAATATTCTTCTCTGCCTCAATTCCAACAATGAAAAAATTAGCTACGACGTTGTATTTATCCAGGATATCCAGAATTTGTCTAGTATAAACCGGATGAGGACCGTCATCAAAAGTTAATACCATTTTCTTCTCCGTTGATTTCCCAAACTGTTTAACCACAAACATGGAGGGCAAAGTGTCGTAAAACTCTTCGGATATCAGCATCCATGCTGTATCAAGTTCTGTTCTGATATGTCCGGGAGTGGGCGTTGAAATTACATCCAGTATTTCTCCCTCACCCATGAAGTCTACATCATTACTGGTTTCTACTTTTGTAAATTCCTCAAAATTGAATTTTTGAACTGAAGCTTTGTTCATGGGCAAGTGGTAAAAGTCCCATAAACGACTGTCTTCACTTCCCATTCTCCATAAAGCAGTCCCCGCAAAACCATATTCAGTAGCGAATCTGAGGGAATTAAAATTGGTAGCAGCATCGGTAAAATGAACTTCTCTTTCATGCCCTACTTTGTCTTTATAAGTAAAATAAAGGTTATAGGAATCATTATCGTAAGTAATCTTACTGCCATTTTCCTTGGCAATACTCAAAGCCTGCTGATAAGTAACATCCGATCCCTCTCCACCTTTTGGCCAATCATAACCAAACCCGGCAATACAAAGAACCAATTTGGGTATGGGAACTTTTTTTACAATCTGATCTACGGCAGCTTCAATCCATTTTTGACCACTGATAGGTCCGGGTTTGGTACTGGAAGTGTACTGATCGTAAGCCATCAAGAAAATGTAATCTGTATTTTCAGCCAATGCTTTATAATCATAATCATCATTAAAGGGCATCACATCAATAGAAGTAAGCAATCCTCCCTGATGGAATTTGGCACTCAGTTTTTTTAAGAAGCCAGTCAGTACCCGGTTGTCTTTTTCAACTAATGCTTCAAAATCTATATTGATACCTGTGAAGCCTTCTGATTTTATCCATTTATATAAATCATTAATCAGCTTTTCACTTTTAACCGGGTCTTTGATAATCCTGCGTACCACTTCTCCGTCCCATTTCCCATTAACATTATTGGTAAGCATGGGCATGACCCTAACCCCTTTGGTGTTCTTAATAAGGTCGTACCCTCTTTTTTCTTTTCGAATAACCATGGAATCACCCTTGGGGTCAAAAAACAGCCATTCTGGTAAAACCAGGTTTAGTTTCTGAATATTTCTTCTGAGTGAGAAATAAGCCTGTGGGTCCCAGTCAACATAAAATGCTGCTCTTATACCCAAGGAGTCGCTGAAGAATTTTGAATTAGAAAGACGTATAGCGCTATCGTTTTGGCCGCATCCGTTACCAGCAGCCCATTTATCATCTATGAATTTCCTGAAACCCTGATATTCCTTTGCTAAAGAGTCCGGGCTATAGTCATCAACTAAGATTTGTTTAAAAACACTGCTCTGGAGAATAGGTACAGTAGGCACATAGGCAGTTCTAAGCGCTATAATTATTGCAATTAGAGCAATCACCAATAAGAACAGCAAAATACGGAACGACCACTTGAATCGTTGCCATCTGCTTGGATTATTGGTTTGAAAAACCTGTTGTGAAGCTTTGCTCATGAATTGCTTAAAAATTAATAGATAGTATATACAAAGTTAATGCCATTCAATGGCAGTAATACTACCAACCAGGTGGTATAAATTTTTAAGCAAACCGGTCAGGTTCTATCCTTCAAAAGTGCTGTAGAAATAGGGGGTCTGAGCCTCAAATTCAGCCGCACAAGTATCTACCATTTTATAAACACGGGTAATACCCAGTTGTTTTCTCTTTTCGTACACTTCATCTTCATGACAATTCCCGCTAAGTATTCTGGCAATTTGAAGATCTCCAAAGCCCATTTTTTTAGCTTCTTTCAACAATTCAGCGGGTAAACTATCTAAAGTATGGCTAGCAATGGCTTTTTCTAAATTGCAGATTTCCTGAATCTGAAACAGGAACCAGCGGTCAATACCTGTTGCCTGAGCTATGGATTTTACGGTAGAACCCTGCATTAAAGCGTCTTTGATTCGGAAGATTCTGTCCCATTTCGGAGTTTTAATATATTCTACCAGTTCTTCGCTTTTCATTAAACTCTTACCGTAATAACCCAGACCTACTGCTTCATTTTCCAGGCTTTGACAGGCTTTTTGCAAAGCTTCAGGGAAGCTTCTTCCAATGGCCATTACTTCACCTACACTTTTCATCTGTAGTCCAAGTGTATCATTTGCGCCTTTGAATTTGTCAAAATTCCAACGGGGAACTTTTACAATTACATAATCCAGTGCCGGTTCAAAATAAGCAGAAGTTGTTTTGGTAATCTGGTTTTTTAATTCAGCAAGAGAGTATCCGATAGCCAGTTTTGCAGCAATCTTGGCAATAGGATATCCGGTTGCTTTGGAAGCAAGCGCAGAGGAACGGCTTACTCTTGGGTTGATTTCAACCGCTATTAATTCTTCAGTTGCCGGGTTTAAGGCGAATTGAACATTACAACCTCCGGCAAAATTGCCCAGAGAGCGCATCATCAGGATGGCTTTATTTCTCATTTCCTGGAATGCAGTATCGCTGAGAGTCATAGCAGGAGCAACGGTAATAGAGTCTCCGGTATGAACTCCCATTGGATCGAGGTTCTCAACAGTACAAATGATTACTACATTATCATTAACATCTCTTAATAACTCTAGTTCATATTCTTTCCAGCCCAATACTGCTTTCTCAACCAGTACTTCATGTATAGGGGATGCTTTCAATCCTTTTTCCAATGCAGCATCCAGATCATCCTTGCTATGTACAAATCCGCCACCTGTACCGCCCAGGGTGAATGAAGGGCGAATAACCAGTGGGAAACCTATTTCCTGCGCAAATTCCTTTCCTTCCAAAAAGCTGTTGGCAACGCGGCTTGGAGCTACTGCCATGCCAATTTTCACCATCAGTTGTCTGAACTGCTCTCTGTCTTCAGCAGTATCAATGGCAGCCACATCCACCCCAATTAAACGGCAGTTGTATTTTTCCCATATCCCCAGTTCATCGGCTTCTTTACAGAGATTCAGTGCAGTCTGGCCTCCCATGGTAGGTAATACGGCATCAATATTATTTTCAGCCAGGATCTGTTCAATGCTTTCAACTGTTAATGGTAACAGGTAAACCTTATCTGCCATCATGGGGTCAGTCATAATGGTAGCAGGATTACTGTTAATAAGTATTACTTTTATGCCCTCTTCACGGAGACTTCTGGCTGCCTGAGAGCCTGAATAGTCAAATTCACAAGCTTGTCCAATGATAATAGGCCCAGAACCTATGATGAGTACCGTTTTGATTGATTGATCTTTAGGCATAGTAGTTGTATAGATAAATTGTGCAAATGTAAGACTGATGCAGTTAATGTGAAGAAAAAATAAAACCTTTTCAAAAATATAAATGTTACATAAAGTATGGCAGTTTTAAAAGAAGGAAGCAAGGCGCCGGCATTTAAGGCCCCTGATCAAAACGGGAATATGGTTTCCCTATCTGATTTCAAAGGCAAAAAAGTAATTCTTTATTTTTATCCAAAAGATGATACTCCAGGTTGTACAGCACAGGCATGTAATTTAAAGGATAACTATAAAATCCTTATTGATAAAGGATTTCAGGTAGTTGGAGTGAGTGTGGACAGTGTCAAAAGCCATAAGAAATTTCAGGAAAAATACGATCTGCCATTCCCATTGATTTCTGATGAAGAAAAAAAGATTGTAGATAAATACAATTTATGGGGAGAGAAGAAGTTTATGGGCAGAACCTATATGGGAACAACCAGAACTACATTTTTAATTGATGAACAGGGTGTTATACGCAAAATTATTGCGAAGCCAGATACAAAGAATCATACAGAAGAGGTATTGGCTGCCTGGGAAGACAATTAATATATTTTTTAAATGTTAAAGCCAATAAAATGACTTTTTAAGCGTTAAAAGCACGGACAAACCAGCTTTTGATGCCCAAAAAGAAAGAGCCGCTCAAACAAATCAATTTGTTTATGGTACCCCCGCAAATACCATCAGACGATAATAGGCGTTTGAAAGAGCTTTATCGGTATGAAGTACTGGATACTTCATACGAAGATGAGTTCAATGACGTGGTTCAACTGGCGGCAACAATCTGTAATACCCCTATTGCACTGGTTTCTCTGATTGATCAGAAACGACAATGGTTTAAGGCAAAGCTGGGAATTGAAGTAAATGAGTTTCCAAGAGACATTTCATTCTGCGGGCACACTATTAATTCAGATGCTGCTGTTTTTGAGATTCCCGATGCTGCAACTGATGAAAGGTTCTTGGATAATCCTCTGGTAGTTGATTCTCCATATATAAGATTTTACACAGGAGTTCCGTTAATCAATAGCAATGGATTTAAAGTGGGTACCATTTCTGTGATGGATACACAACCCAGAAAATTAAACGATGTACAGCTCTATACTTTGCAGACACTAGCTCGTCAGGTAGTGAAATTGCTCGACCAGAATTTACTAAATAAACAATTGGAGCAGCAACAGGAAAAGCTACAACAACAAATGGAGATGCAAAATCGAATTCTCTCGATTATTGCACATGACGTAAGAAATCCAATAGGCGCTGTAAAGTCAATCATTGAACTGAATGCTAAAAAAATACTCAGTCAACACGATTCTGTTGAATTAATGAATATGGCTGGAAAACAAATTGACGGTACGGTTGAATTGTTGAACAACCTGGTAGACTGGGGATCTATGCAAATGCGTGGACAAGGGTTTGAGAAGGAAAAAGTGCATATGAGAACCCTGGTCAGCAATATGTTTAAGAGTTTTGAAATCATGGCATCCCTGAAGTCAAATATTATGGTTAATCTGGTAGACGAAGATTTATTTATTAAATCTGAAATCAATGCCATGCGTTTCATCCTGAGAAACCTGATTAGTAATGCCAATAAGTTTACCAAGGAAGGTGTTATAACAGTGTATGCACACAAAGAAGACAATCAGGTTACGATGTCCGTTAGTGATACAGGAGTTGGAATGACCGAAGAAATTAAGTCGAAATTGTTTGATGGAGAGCATTACCAAAGTACTACCGGTACAGGCAATGAAAAGGGTTCTGGTTTGGGTTTGATTCTAACAAAAGACTTTATTCAAATTTTAGGTGGTACCATTAAAGTAGAGTCAACATTGGATAAAGGAACATCCGTTTATCTCTATTTCAATCATTAATTGAATAGGTTATAAACCAACCAGCTCATTCCATAGGCCAGTATGGTCATGTATATTAATTGAATTACAGGCCATTTCCAGGTTTTTGTTTCTCTTTTTACTACAGCCAGCGTACTCATGCACTGCATGGCAAGTACATAGAATACCATTAAGGAAAGTCCGGTTGCCAGTGTGTAAACTTTATCGCCATTTGAATAAGTTGCTGATTGTAATTTTTCACGGAGACTTTGGTCATCTTCTTCATCCACACTATACAAGGTAGCCATTGTTCCAACAAATACCTCTCTTGCCGCAAAAGAGGTAATTAATGCGATACCAATTTTCCAATCATACCCAAGCGGTGTAATTGCCGGCTCAATGGACTTGCCTAAGACACCTGCGTATGAGTTAGCCAGCAATTCGGTATTCAGTTGTTTTTTTAAAGAGTCTTCCTGTAAAGGATGGAGTTGAATAAGACTTTCGTATTTGGCGCTGGTTTCTTCCATTCTGTTGCCAGGTCCAAAGGAACTTAAAAACCACAAGAGCAGACTGATGACCATAATTACTTTTCCTGCATCAGTAACAAAGATTCTTGCTTTTTCTACCATAGTAATTCCGGCATTTTTCCATCGAGGAGCCCGGTACATGGGTAATTCCAGAATAAAGAAGCTCTTTTCTTTAATTTGAATAAAGAATTTCATTACGTAGCTAACCAACAAAGCCATAACCGTACCTAATAAGTATAACCCCATCATTACTAGTCCCTGCAAACTCAAAAATCCTAAATAGTATTTTTCTTCAATTACTAGTGCTATTAAAATGGTGTAAACTGGCAGCCTCGCACTACAACTCATTAATGGAGTAACCAAAATGGTAAGTAATCTTTCTTTTTTGTTTTCAATATTTCTTGCTCCCATGATGGCTGGAACCGCACAGGCAAAGCTGCTGATCATGGGCATTACGCTTTTGCCGTTCAGGCCTACTTTTCTCATTAGCTTATCACTCAGAAAACTGATTCTTGCCATATAGCCAGTGTCTTCCAGAATGGTAATTAATCCAAATAGAATCATGATCTGAGGTACAAAAACGAGAATGCCACTTAAACCTGCAATAAAGCCATTGATGAGTAAGTTGCTCCACCATATTTCGGGCAGGTTATCTGAAAGCCATCCGGCTATGGCAGCAAATGCCCACTCAATTCCATCCATTGGATAGGTGGCCAGCCAGAAAATACTTTGGAATAATAAAAATAAAACCGTCAATAGAATCAGGTACCCCCAGGTTTTATGCAGCAATACATTGTCTAGTTTCTCGGTAAATAGTTTTTTTTCGAGTGGACCAGTCTCAATTACGTTTTTCTGCATAATCTGACGGATGCGGGTATACCGCTGCATAATTTCTTCTGCCTGCGTTTTGGTGGTATTGAATTGTTCTTCCGAAATGATACGATTCAATCTGTTCTTTTCTTCCTCGTCGGAGAGCAAGTCATGGTAATTTATTAGCTGGTGAATACAGGCATAATCGCTCCAGTCGGGAAATATAGATTTTACTTTAGCAACAGCCGAAGGAGCCAGGGTAGCAGTATCTAGAAAATCACGAAACTTATTACCTGTATCCAACTGTATTTTTGAAATCACTTTTTTTAACTCACTCAGCCCTTTATTCTTTCTTGGATTCACTGCTACTACCGGTATTCCCAGATCTGCAGCCAAACCTCCGATATCTATTTTAATATCTTTTTTTGCTGCCAGGTCATTCATGGTTAAAGCCATGACAACAGGGATTTTTAAATCGATAATCTGTGAGCAAAACAAGAGATTGCGTTTTAAATTACTGGCATCAGCTACCAAAACAATCAAATCGGGTTGAATATCTGGGTCGGCCCCCATTAATACTTTATAGGAAACCCATTCATCTGCCCTTCGGGGATATAAACTATAGGTCCCCGGCAGGTCAATCAATTCCGCAGATCGGTTATCTTCTAAATTAAAAACACCTGTTTTTTTATCAACGGTTACACCTGGAAAATTACCTACCTGCTGATTCAGGCCGGTAAAGGCATTAAATAGAGAACTTTTCCCACTGTTGGGATTCCCAACCAACGCAATATGGATCTTGTCTTGTTTCAAGAATGCAAAAGTAGGAGGCTGAAGGCTCAGTTGGTTACGAGTTTGGGAACAGAATCCATATGATGACATTTCTATTGCGAATATCTACCCTGCCCTGCTTACTTTTGTGCCATAAAGATTTTGAATTATGAAAAAGTGGATGCTAGTATTGTTGATTTTGCCAGTTTTTGCAGAGGCTCAAAGTAAGCGAAAGTTAAGGATTGCGGCAGAAAAGGAAAATATATTAACAGAATCCAATTTGCAAAAACATGTGCAGTACCTGGCAGATGATAAACTGGAGGGAAGAAGAACCGGTACAGCGGGTGAGTTGCTGGCAATGGAATACATTATAGGGCAGTATAAAAATCTGGGCATTGAACCTAAGGGAAGCAATGGATTTGTGCAGGAGTTTGAAATTAATGAAGGATTACAATTGGATGAAAAAAATGCTTTCAAAATAAACGGGCAGTCCCTGGTTTTGCAGGATGAATACTTTCCAATGGCATTCAGCGCCAGAAAATCAGCCCAGGGAAAGCCAGCATTGGCATTGTCAGAGCCTGGACAGCCCTGGTTCAAAGACTTGAAAGAGTTGCTGGAAGAAAATAAGCAGAATCCTCATTTTGATATTGAGGAAGCTATCAAAAAACTGGTGAATGATGCTGCAGCTAAAAAGGCAACTGCATTTATCATTTACAATTCAGGATCCCAAGTAGATAATGTACAATTTAATAAAAACGATGCTTCTCAGCCATTATCAATTCCTGTAATCTATGTGAAACCAGCAGCAGTAAAAAAATACTTTTCTGATCTGTCAGCGAGTTTACAGATAGAATTACAGGTTTCCATGAGTAGTAAAGTCAGAAAAGCAAGAAATATAATTGCTTATATAAATAACAATGCTGCTAATACAGTTGTGTTGGGAGCGCATTATGATCATTTAGGGTATGGGGAAGATAAGAACGCACTGGATGCTGTACATGAAGTACATAATGGCGCAGATGACAATGCAAGTGGAACTGCTGCCTTGCTTGAATTGGCAAGAAAGTTGAAATTACAGTCTCCTAAGCAGAATAATTATTTGCTGATGCATTTTTCAGGTGAGGAACTTGGCTTAATGGGAAGCAAATACTGGCTGGAAAATCCAACCATTCAAACCTCAACCAACTACATGATTAATATGGATATGGTGGGCAGGTATGATACTGCAAGAAAATTGACGATTGGTGGATATGGAACTTCTCCTGTATGGGGCAATACGGTTCCAGAACTTGCTAAGAATCTTGCCTTTAAATTGGATAGCGCCGGTACAGGTCCCAGTGATCATGCCAGTTTCTATAGAAAGGATATTCCGGTATTATTTTTCTTTACTGGTAGTCATCCCGATTACCATAAGGCTTCGGATGATTGGGAAAAAATTAACTACAAGGGAATCAATGAAATTGTGCAACTAGTGTATAAAATTGTTGAAACCACTGATACAAAAGGTAAAATTGAATTTAATAAAACAAGAGAACAACAAATGGGAAGAAGTACCCGTTTTACGGTTAGTCTTGGTGTGATTCCTGATTATGGATATACCGGAACAGGTATGAGGATTGATGGAGCCAGTGCAGGTAAACTGGCTGATAAAATTGGTTTAAAAGCCGGAGATGTGCTTTTGCAGTTAGGAGACTATAAGTTTGTGGATGTAAACAGTTATATGCAATCGCTGTCTAAATTTAAAAAAGGAGATAAGACCAGATTGACATATAAAAGAGGAACAGAAGAAATTACTGTTGAAATAGAATTCTAATTTATTCTATGAAGTTAAAACTGGATGTTGATGAATTAAACGAAGACTTCTTTGAAGAAACCCGTCTATTAGGTATAACAGCTACAATTAAGAATTATCAATTCTGTATGCAGCTCAACGCCAGTCTGGGATACGATTTCAGGCTCAACCCTGAACTGGAAATTCAATTATTTAAAAAAAACCGGAACTACTTCTTTTCCATTTATCAGTTCAAAGAGTATAATTCTCCGCTTACTCATTATTTATACCAGAATCAATATGACGGCGAATATTTACTTCCTGAATTCAAGCATATGGATTTTTTGTGGTTAATGAAATACGATTGGGTGGATGATGAAAAATGCAACTGGATAAAAAATACAGTACGTAATTTATCAGGAGTTCAGCTGGTGGCTGAATTAACCAACGAACAGATTAAAAACAAAGGGAATATGGTTTTTTAGAGTCTGATTCAGGACACAACGATTCTTTTTTCCCCCTTTTCATGAAACTGTCCTATTGGGTTAGCAAATTCGCTCAGGTTCTGTGCCTTTAATAGGGATTCAAAATCTTCTCTTTCGGCTGGAGAAACGGCAATGAGCAGCCCCCCGTTGGTTTGTGGATCCGGCAATATTGAAAAAGCCTGCATTACATCCACTCCTTTCTCAAATGCCACCTGACTGCTGTAAGCATTCCAGTTCCGGTAAGTTGCATCCGGAACAATTCTTTTTGCCAAATACTTTTTACTGGCTTCAATAATGGGTACTTGATTGTAATAAACAGTGGCTCCCAAATTACTACCTTCTGCCATTTCCATCAGATGACCAATCAGTCCAAAACCAGTTACATCAGTCATAGCATGAACCGACGCTAAAGGGCCTAATAGTTGTCCAATTTTATTTAATTTATTTAACTGTTCTAAAAGAAGGGTAAAGTCTTCTTCTTCCAATACTTCTTTTTTCTGGGCAGTGGAAAGTATTCCAACACCAAGCGGTTTGGTCAGATACAGCAGGTCTCCATCCTCTGCAGTATTGTTTTTTTTCAGATGATTAAGAGATACAGTGCCGTTAACTGATAATCCAAAAATGGGTTCGGTAGTATCCACACTATGACCTCCTGCAAGTGGAATTCCTGCTTCCGCACAAATACTTCTGCCCCCTTCAATTACTCTCTGGGCAATCTCAGGCCCTAATTTTTCAATTGGCCAACCCAAAATGGCAATGGCCATTATCGGTTGCCCTCCCATTGCATATATGTCACTGATTGCGTTGGCTGCAGCAATTCTTCCAAACTGATATGGATCATCTACAATGGGCATAAAGAAATCGGTAGTACTGATTAATCCCATTCCATTCCCCATATCATATACTGCTGCATCATCTTTGCTGGAGTTGCCTACCAATAAATTAGGATAATGGATTGGCATGATGTCTGATCGGAGAATTGTGTCTAATACAGCGGGTGCTATTTTACATCCACAACCTGCACCATGAGAGTATTGCGTTAATTTGATTGCTGACATGCCGGTAATTTCAGCAAAAGTAAAGTCAAATAATGGGATATGGCTAAAAATGAAGAAAGCTGCAATTGACAATGCAGCTTTCTTACCCCCCAATGTTACGCGGTTAAATATTAATTTGAAATAAAATACTGTTCGGTAACAGTGTAAAGTTGTTTCATTTTTTAATGCAGATTTAAGATTTTACACGAATCCCCCCATTTCTTTCATGAACCCCCCCATTTCTTTCATAAAGGCCTCAAGTGATTTAAAATGAGCCATTTATATTATATTGTTCTTTAATTGATGCTACATGAGGTATTTCATTCTATTGATTGGTTTATTGGCTGGGGCAATTTCATTAAATGCACAATTTCCTTATGTTCAGAAATTCAACTATCCTGCTCAGTTACCTACACAGGTTATCTATGATATGCTGGCAGACAATAAGGGATATATCTGGCTGGCAACAGATAAAGGCTTATTTAAATTTAATGGGAGGTTATTCGTAAAAGTACCATTTGATGTAACCAGTATGCAATCGGTAAGTTATTTGCAACAGGATGATCAGGGCACTATATGGTGTATGAATTTTTATAAAGAATTATTTTCTCTGCGGAATGATACACTTCGTAATTATCATTTTAAGGACAAAAGAGTAAAAAATGAATCGGTAATTGTGAATTACACAGCCACTAAAGATCATATCTGGTTTGCCTCACTCGAAAATCTTTATCAGATCAATAAACATACCGGAGAAACCATTGAACGCATTTATTCACCTGAGTATCTGGGAATTACTTCACTTATAAGAAATGGAGAGGAAGTGGTAGCCTACGGCGCCAAAGGATGGATATTTACTTATCCGTCCAGAAAACCAGCATGGACTAAAACATCATTCATTTATAATGATACGCGGATGATGTCTTCAGGAAAATATATTTATGGCACTCAGATTGGAAAATCAAGACTTCCTGCATTTACGGTAAAAAATGGAATACTTAAACTAACAAAACCTTTTGAGGTGGCGGATAATGTACTCGTATTTCACTTTGCCTCTACATCTGAATCTGAACAATGGATATGCACACAGACGGGAGCCTATTTGTGGAATGTAGAGACCGGGAAAACCAATCTGATTTTTCCGAATCAAAGTATTACGGATGTAGTAAAAGATTATCAGGGTAATTATTGGGTCAGTACCCTGGATAATGGGTTATTTGTGTGCCCATCATTAAACAATAAACAGTACACCATTAATGTTGGTAACGGGTTTGATAATATTTCAAGAGTAACAACAATAAATAATGATACCATCGTAACAGGAAATACAAAGGGCATGATTACTGCATTTAACTTGACAAACGAAAGCAGAATGCATTATGAGCTACCTATTTCAACTGAAATCCAGTTTCTCAATTATGATGCAAGTGATAAAGTAGTGTTTTCAAACAGAGGTATCATCAACTTTCGCACAAATAAACCCATCAGGGTATCAGATTATGGCAAGAGTGTTTTTAGAGACCCTAATAAAAATTTGATTGTTGCTTCCTATAATAGAACCTATGTATTAAATAATCCATTGGGTAAAAATCCTGATATCACACCAGATACAACTGGGATTCCTTTGTATAGTCATTATATGAAGGAAAATATTTTCAGGAAAGGTCTGCGTATTCCCGTTTTCAGAAATGCCAGAAGCTCTAAAACACTGTTATCAAAAACAGGAAAATATTTCTGGATTGCATACTATGATGATTTATATAGATACTGTTTCAGTGATAGCACCTTTATTGTAAGGAAAAAGAATAATCAGAAAATAGTTGCCAGAACCTTATTTGAAACAAGTGATTTATTGTTATTGGCAGGAACTTCTAATGAAGGACTTTATGTGATAAAAAATGATAAAATTATTCAACGGTTTTACACTGGAAATGGTTTAAAGAGTAATAATATAAAATCGATTGCTGAAAGAGATGGTAAAATCTGGGTTAATACAGATGAGACTCTGCAGATTATTGATTTAAAAACAGGTTCCATTACCAATCTTCTGGATGAATATGGCTTGGCTGGACTTACTGTTAATGATTTTTCGCTTCATCCAAGGAAACTGATTTTAGCTACTACGGTAGGTTTGGTAGTAAATGACTACAGAGGTAAACCTGTTAATGAATCAATTTATTTTCCTGTATTGAAGGCAGTATCCAATGGAATTGAACTGAATAATATGCAGGAACTTTCAGCAGATCAAAATAATATCAGCTTTAATTTCGATGCCATTCAGTACAAGATTCCTACTAATTTACTTTACCGATATAAATTAGTAGGAATTGATACGAGTTGGAAAATATTGAGTTATAATATTGGCAATCTCAATTTTTATCAATTACCGCCCGGGAGGTATGAGTTTAAAATTCAGGCCTATGATAAAAATGGAATTTATGAAAGTAAGTTAAAGAGTTTTAAGTTTACCATTCTTCATCCTTTCTGGCTGCGTTGGTGGTTTATATTACTGGTGTTGATATTAACTGGATTTCTCATTTACCTTTTTTTCAAAGTCTGGTCTAAGCGTTTAATATTGAGACAAGGACTCAAGGAAAGATTATTTAAAAGTCAGCTGGTGGCAATAAGATCTCAGATGAATCCACATTTCATTTACAATGTACTCAATACGGTGCAAGGCCTCCTGTATGATAATCGCAAGGCAGAAGTAGGAAATTTGCTGGCTAATTTCAGTGACCTAATGCGTAAAACCTTGCAATCCAGCGACCGTCAACACCATTCACTGAAGGAAGAAATAGAAAACCTATCCTTATATCTTGAACTGGAAAAAGCAAGATTCGATAAAAATTTTGAGTATAAAATTGAGCTTTGCTTACAAGATGATCCTGCAGATTTAATTATTCCATCCATGCTTTTACAGCCCTTTGCTGAAAATGCAGTTAAGCACGGACTCATGCATAAAGCCGGACCCAAAAAACTGGTACTTCAATTCAATCAGTCAGAAGAGGGCCTTAATGTGTATATAATTGATAACGGAATTGGAAGAAAACAATCTGCCCTAATTAATCAAAGAAATAAAAGCAAGCCACAAAGCTTTGCAACCAAGGCGATTTCAGAAAGAATTGATTTGTTTAACAGGCTTTATAAACAAAAGATACTGCATGATGTAACAGATCAGTTTGATGAGCATAATTATCCATCCGGAACGGTAATTCATATATTTATACCCAGATATGAAATAGATAAGCTTGATTTATAAAAGGCTTTTCTAATACACATGGGAATGTTTAACTTCGGAATATATGAGTCCAATAAAAGCTATTATTGTTGATGACGAACCCAATGCCTGTAAAGCATTGAGAGGAATGCTGAATGAGCATTTTGAAGAAGTACTGGTTTTGGCAGATTGCGGTAATGTGCCTGAAGCAGTAAAAATGATCAATCGTTTTAAACCCGATTTGATATTTCTCGATATAGATATGCCTGGTTACAGTGGGTTTGAACTATTGGATTTTTTTGATGAACAACAGATATGGTTTAAAATTATTTTTGTTACCGCATATAGTGAATATTCTTTAAAAGCCTTTGAGAGCTCTGCGGTAGATTATATTTTGAAACCAGTAAGGCTGGAGCATATGAAGAGGGCTTTGCGTAAAATAAACTTCAATCTTCCCACACCTGTACAATACAAGGTATTAAGAGAAAATTTTAATTTGCAAAACGAGCGAAAAGTAGTTTTGCAAACTTCTGAAACTATTTATGTAGTAAACCAGGATGATATTATATTCATTCAGGCAGAGGGTAGTTACACAAAAATTGTAACAGTGTCGCATGGAGTTTTAACCATCACCAAAAAACTGGCAGAGTTTGAGTATCTGGAGACGGAAGCCCCTTTTTTCAGAGCGCACAGAAGTTATTTGGTAAACCTGAATCATATTAAAAGAATTGATAAGCGTGATTTTCTACTTGTCATGAGCAATGAATCGCAGGTTCAGCTAGCTCAGGATAAAAAAACGCTTCTTATTGAAAGGTTTACTGCTTAGTTTCTATTATCCATTCAACGGTTCCATGTGAAAACTGCATGGGGATTCCTCCGGAAACATATAATAAGCCCAGCCTGTCAACTTGCTGTATGGTATATCTGGCAGAACTGTTTCCGGTTTTCAGCTTTACCATTTCCCCTTTTTTGTATAATACCCGGTTATAGTCGTTGATTATTTTAATACTGCCGTCTGAAATCAGCAGCTGATGGAATCTTTTTTCTATGTAAAAACAAAGCTCTTTGGCCAATTCAACCGCATTGTATTGCTTTCCGGTAATCTGCCGTAATGAGACAGCCCGGGAGGTAGTTCCCGGAAATTGGGTTTGATTGATATTAATCCCGATGCCTGCAATCGCGTGCGTCCAAATACCCCCGCTAATTTGGTTTTCTATTAATATGCCTCCTGCCTTTCTGTCACCCCAGTACAAATCGTTTGGCCATTTTATGGTCAGATCCTGGCGAATATAGACAGATAAAAAATCATGGGTTGCCAGCGCCACTGCAGCACTCAGCGCAAACTGATCTCCCATATTAAGCGAGGAAGTATTAAGTACAACGGATATGAGAAGGTTTTTACCGGCTTCGGATTCCCATTTTTTACCCATTTGACCTTTTCCGGCAGTTTGTAGATCGGCAAAAAAAACAGTTCCGTGCTCAGCCAATTTTGCCTGAACTTGTTCCATGGCATAGATGTTGGTACTGTTTATCTCGGAAAGGTGGATAAACGGTATTCCTATCACAGTTTTAACACCTGAACCTGCCAAAGAATTACTATTTTTGACGAAGTTAACATGAAATTTTTTTAATAAAATACTGAAGCTATTTGGAACCTCTTTCACTATTGAAATCCCGCGAGAAAAAAACAGTTACCAGACTGACTAAAAATTCTAAGCTTTTTAAAACAATCATCCAGGCAATTTTGGATAAAAAAGGCGAAAACATTATCAGTTTAGACCTTAGGAAAATTCCAGAGGCCTCGGCAGATTTTTTTATTGTTTGTGAAGCAAGCAGTACCACACAGATAAAGGCAATTGCTGATTATGTGGAAGATCAGGCAAAAAAACTTTGTGGTGAAATCCCTTATCGCCATGAGGGTAAACAGGCAGCGCAGTGGGTATTGATAGATTATATCAATGTAGTGGTGCATGTAATGCATCCCGAAGCCAGAAACTTTTATAAATTAGAAGAAATGTGGAGCGATGCTGCTTCACAAATGCATGAGTCCTGATATTAACAAACTTTTAAAAGGGCTCAATCATTATTATATATCACGTAAGAAGCTATGTCACAAAATAACCCGTTACCAAAAATAAGTCCCGATAAGGGAGATGGTCAAAAGAAAGGGCCTAAGTTTACGATATACTGGATTTATGCCATTATTGCAATCATTCTGCTTTCTATGCAGTTCATGCGTATGTCTCCGGATCTTGCACCAACCAGTCAACAGGAGTTCATTGATCAGATGTTGATTCCTGGGGATGTACAGAAAATTGATATTGTAAAAAATAAAGAGAAAGTAAGGGTCTATATTAAGTCAGACCGACTTTCCAAGGATTTTTACGTAACCAAGTTCAAAAAGGATTTAAGTAAAGACAAGGCCAAAGTTCAGAATGTTCCTCTGTTTGAGTTTGAATTAACTGGGGATGTAAAGAATTTCAAGGATGATTTGAAAGAAGTATATGTTTCTCATCCTGAACTTACCAGGATTCCTGAGAAAGCAGTATCAGACCCGGAATGGTTTGGACCTATTTTTAATACCATGTTTTCCTTATTACTCATTATTGGCGTTTGGGTGTTATTAATGCGTAAAATGGGTGGTGGTGGACCCGGTGGTGGTGGGCCAGGAGGCATTTTCAATATTGGTAAGTCTAAAGCAACCTTATTTGATAAGGGAGCCAAGGTTAACATCACATTTGCGGATGTGGCAGGATTGGATGAAGCCAAAGTAGAAGTGATGGAGATTGTAGACTTTTTGAAACAGCCTAAAAAATATACCTCATTAGGGGGTAAGATCCCAAAGGGAGCATTGCTGGTGGGTCCTCCGGGAACGGGTAAAACCTTATTGGCCAAAGCAATGGCTGGTGAAGCACAGGTTCCGTTCTTCAGTTTAAGTGGATCTGATTTCGTAGAGATGTTCGTAGGAGTTGGGGCATCCAGAGTTAGAGATTTATTTAAACAGGCAAGGGAAAAAGCGCCTTGTATCATATTCATTGATGAAATTGATGCAATTGGTAGAGCGAGAGGAAGAAATGCCATCATGAGTAATGACGAAAGAGAAAACACGCTGAATCAGTTATTGGTGGAGATGGATGGGTTCGGCGGAGATACCGGAATTATTATTCTCGCAGCAACCAACCGACCTGATGTACTGGACAGTGCCTTATTAAGACCAGGTCGTTTCGACAGACAGATTTCCATAGACAAGCCAGATGTTAAAGGACGCGAAGCTATCCTTAAAGTACATTTAGGACCTATTAAGGTTTCTGAAACATTAGATCTGCATAAGCTGGCAGAACAAACACCTGGTTTTGCAGGTGCCGATATTGCCAATGTATGTAACGAAGCAGCCTTGATTGCAGCACGTAAAGGGAAAGATGCGGTAGATATGAGTGACTTTCAGGATGCTATTGACCGTGTAATCGGCGGTTTGGAGAAGAAGAATAAGATTATAGCTCCTCATGAGAAATCAATTATTGCTTACCACGAAGCAGGACATGCAGTTTGTGGATGGTTCCTGGAGCATGCTTATCCTTTGCTAAAAGTAACCATTGTGCCAAGAGGTACGGCTGCATTGGGTTATGCACAGTATACCCCAACAGAGCAATACTTATACAATACTGATCAGTTAATGGATCAGATTTGTATGACATTGGGAGGAAGGGCTGCTGAAGAAATCTTCTTCGGAAAAATATCAACGGGTGCGGCCAATGACCTACAGCAAATCACTCGAATTGCCTATAGTATGGTTACTGCTTATGGTATGAATAAGAAAGTGGGTAATGTGAGCTTTTATGATCCATCACAGGAAAATACTTTTACCAAGCCTTACAGTGAAGAAACGGGTAAAATTATTGATGAGGAAGTAAGAGGGATTATAGATCAGGCCTACCAGAGAACCTTAGATCTTCTAAGAGAACGCAGAACTGAAGTGGAGCGCTTGGCAAAAGAATTGCTGGAGAAAGAAGTATTACATAAGAGTGATGTTGAAAGCCTGATAGGGAAGCGACCATTTGAAGAGAAAAAAATTCTGGAAGTGGAAGCAGGTGAAAATAATCCCGGTAATGCAGAATCAACAACTATTTAATGTCTACAGCTAGAGAAAATATTTTAAAAAAATAAAACAGGCACTTGTTACAAAAGTGCCTGTTCCCTTTTCAACCCATACCGAAACACCTTCTTTGTTTCAGCCTTCCCGGAAAGAACTGGAAATTGAATTTGCAGAACATTTTACCAGTCTTCAAGGTCGTTTTTCATTTTGTGCCAATCAGCAGGAACTGACCGAGCAATTAAGCCAATTGTTTACAAACAGAAAGTGGGAAAAAATTTATTGCATTGACGCACAGATCCAGGACATGCTGACAAAGAGTGGAATGCCTCTTAAACCTTATAATGATTTAGCCAGTTGCGATGCATCTATAACAGGATGTGAATTACTGGTAGCAAGAACCGGGAGTATCTTTCTCAGTAACGCTACTTCCAGTGGCAGAACTACCAGTGTATATGCGCCTATTCATATTTGTATTGCCCATACATCTCAGCTGGTATATAGCCTTGAAGATGCCCTCCTGAATCTGACGAATAAATATGGTAATCAATTGCCTTCTGTGTTAAGTTTGGCAACAGGTCCCAGTAGAACTGCTGACATTGAGAAAACACTGGTGGTAGGAGTTCATGGTCCTAAAGAAGTATATTGCTTTTTAATAGACGAATGAAAATTGGAACTACATGGAACTAACTTGTCGTAACCTTTTTGTGTATGGATCTTTACGAAGTGGATTCAATAACCCGGCTTATGGGTATATCAGTAAATATTTTACACTGATAGGAGAAGCATATGTTAATGGGAAATTGTATCAACTCCCTGACTTTCCAGTAGCTGTTCCTTCAGAAGATGATTCATTGATTAAAGGAGAACTATATACCATCAAAGTGCCTTCTGAGTGTTCATGGGCTTTTGCTCAATTAGATGACTATGAAGGAGTGCAAGCAGAAGAAGGTGAGCACCCATTGTATAAAAGAGTTCTAACTACCGTACTTCTGAACAACAAAGAAGAAAAAGCCTGGGTATACTGGTACAATGGTAGCATTGAAAATGGTACACGAATAGAAGAATCAGACTTGCTGGCCTATCTAAAACAAAGAGGCCAATTATGATTTTGGAGATTAACAAAAACAAGAAAATTTATTTTCTCTCAGATTTTCATCTGGGAGCGCCCAATCATGAATCCAGCTTGATCCGGGAAAAAAAAGTTGTTCAGTTTCTTGAATCTGTAAAGTCAACTGCTGCCGCTTTCTTTATTGTTGGGGATATTTTCGATTTCTGGTTTGAATATAAAAAAGCAGTGCCTAAAGGATTTACCCGCTTACTTGGAAAACTGGCAGAGCTGAGTGATTCAGGCATCCCTATTATTGTATTTACTGGAAATCATGATTTGTGGATGGATGGATATTTTGAAAGAGAACTGAACATAAAAGTATATCATGAGCCACAGCAGTTTTTATGGAATAATAAAAAATTTCTGATAGGACATGGGGATGGTCTTGGACCAGGTGACCATGGCTATAAATTTTTAAAAAAGATTTTTACCAATCCTGTTTGTAAAACGCTGTTTAGGTTATTGCATCCTGATCTTGGCATAGGACTTGCTAATTATTTCAGCAGAAAGAGCAAAGAGAAAACCGGAACTTCCGACGACCATTTTTTGGGAGAGGAAAATGAATGGCTGATTGTTTATTGTAAGACGGTTTTGAAAGAATCGTATTATGACTATTTTATCTTTGGACATCGTCATTATCCAATTGATTTTTCTCTTCCCCAAAATAGCCGGTATATTAATCTGGGAGATTGGATTAAAAGTTTTACTTATGCTGAGTTTGACGGAGAAGATGTACAGTTGAAAAAATTTGAATTACCTAATTCATTATGAAAGAGATACTCAATAAAGTAGTACTGGATAATACAATACAAAGTTATCTTACTGTATTATTGATTATTCTGGCTATTCTGCTAATTAAAAGAGTGGTTTCCAAATACCTGGCGAAATTAATGTTTAAGGCTGTAGGAAAGGCCGGAAAGCATGTAGCCAGAGAATCATTTCTAAATCTGGTTGTTCAGCCGCTGGATTATTTTTTACTCTTACTCATTGGAATTATTACACTGGATCAGCTGAAGTTTCCGCAGGTATTAAATGTGAACATATACAGGGTCTCTTTAAAATCGGTAATTGATGCAATAGCGGATGGGGTATTGATTTTTGTATTTATCTGGTTGTGTATAAGAATCATTGAATTCATTGCCATGATTTTGGAACAGAAAGCCAATCAAACAGCTGATATGACAGACAATCAGCTGATTATTTTTTTCAAGGATTTCTTTAAGGCAATTCTGGTTATCATTGGAATTTTAATGATTCTACGTTTCTCTTTTAATCAGGACATCAGCAATGTATTAACGGGGCTAAGTATAGTGGGTGCTGCTTTAGCATTGGCAACCAGAGAAAGTCTGGAAAATCTCATTGCCTCTTTTATTATTTTCTTTGATAAACCCTTTAATACCGGAGATCTGGTTAAAGTAAATGGGTTTACAGGCACTATTGAAAAAATCGGATTGCGAAGTACCCGAATTAGAACTTTAGAAAAAACCTATATTTCAGTTCCTAATAAGCAAATGGTTGATACCATTGTTGATAATATATCTTTAAGAACGCATAGAAAGGCAGAAATTAAAATTGAAATTGGACTGGAAACAACCACCAATCAGTTAACCAATCTGATAAATGCAATTCAACATTTATTGTCGGAAAAGCAACTCGAAGGCATATCTGTTCATCTGGTGGACACCGGTAAAAATGCCCATGTGGTAAATATTGAGTACCTGCAATCAGCAGAACAGCCCATGCAGGAATTTCTGCAGGTTAGACAGGAGAGCATGTTGCAAATTATTGCCCAAATGGAGATATTGAAAATCCCCATGGCAGGGGCGTCAACAGATATTGTTGTAACGAACAAATCAGCGGTCTAATGAGCTTTTCAGTTCAAGTAGAAATTTTTTAAAATTTCCCAGCGTCTGAACTAGCAATGTCTCGGTATCAATTTTATTTTTATTCGATTTCAGATAGGCTTTTGCTCCTTCAATAGAGAATTTTCTTTGTCTCAGCAGTAAGTATATAAGTTGCAGGTTTTTGATGTCTTCCACTCTGAACAAGCGATCACCTTTTCTGGTTTTTCTGGGTTGTAGAATGTCGAATTCATTTTCCCAATATCTAAGCAAAGAAGTGTTTACCTTAAACCAGGAAGCCACTTCGCTAATTGAATAATACAATTTCTGTTTCAGCATTTCATCTGTTGGGATATCAATTAAATCAACCCCTGCATCCATTTCTTTAAAGGATTTCCTTCCGCGCTTACCAGGTACTTTAACTGTTTTTAACGGCTTTTCTTTTTTTACTTTTACGACAATTTGGTTATTGGCATAAATAACCGGATCTGCTACTGATTGAGATCTGACAACTACAGGTGTTTCAGGCGAAGAAAAATCGGAAATAGCTGTAGGTTCAATTTCAATAGTTGTATCAGTATTCGCCTCAATGGATTTTTCCGAGCGAGAAGTTGTACTCTGTTCAATAGTTTCAATGGCTGTCTTCTTAACAGGCTGCTTTTTGGGCTTTGTTGCAGGAGCTGCTTCCACAGGCATTCCAAATAAGTCCAGTTGTTGTAAAAGATTTGCCATGCTGTAAAATTAGGACCAAATTCATCTAAAAATAGACGGGTAGAGGCTTTGGTGGAAAAGATGTAAGTATCTTGCATTTCTATGGAGATCAGAAAAATTGAAACCATTGTGGTTTGCGGTGCCGGAACGATGGGTAGTGGAATAGCGCAGGTAGCTGCTACTGCAGGCTATCAGGTTGTACAATTCGATTTGAATGAAGCGGTTTTACTTGCATCCAGGCAACGTATCCAAAAGAATCTGGAAAAATCAGTGGAGAAAGGAAAAATTACCCGGGATCAATTCCAGGAAATTCTCAATAAAGTTCAATTTACCAGCGACTTAACTAGTTGCAAAGGAGAATTGATTATAGAAGCCATTATTGAGCAAAAGGACGCCAAAATAAACTTATTCAATCAACTGATTGAAGTAAACGACTCGGATACTATTCTGGCTTCCAATACATCTTCCATTTCTATAAATGCCATTGCTGCTGGAATTCGTTACCCGTCCCAACTGGTTGGGCTGCATTTTTTTAATCCAGCACCCCTGATGAAGCTGGTGGAAATTATTCAGGGAAAAGCAACCAATCCGGCAATCGTTGCAAGCTTGGTTGCTTTGGTTCAATCCATGCAAAAAAAACCAGTCATCTGTAAAGACTCCCCCGGATTCATTGTAAACAGGGTGGCCAGACCTTACTATCTGGAAGCCATGTACTTGGTGCAATCCGGTCAAACCCATTTTGAACAGGCAGATAAAGTACTGGAAGCAGCCGGATTTAAAATGGGACCTTTCAAATTAATGGATTTAATAGGCCTGGATATTAATTACAGCGTAAGTACCATTGTTTGGGAGGATCTGGGAAAGCCAGAAAGACTAAGACCTTCGGTGGTCCAGAAGAACAAGATTGACCAAGGGCAGTTTGGTATGAAAACCAAAAAAGGATTTTATGAATATGAATAAGTAAGCATTTAATAGTTTGGG
This sequence comes from Sediminibacterium sp. C3, assembly GCF_000508085.1. Classification (GTDB taxonomy): domain Bacteria; phylum Bacteroidota; class Bacteroidia; order Chitinophagales; family Chitinophagaceae; genus Sediminibacterium. Next base: position 787,876 of record NZ_KI669560.1, read on the forward strand.
TTCGTTACAATTCAATATTTACTTCATTGTCCCAGTTAGCTCTTACAGAAAGTGGTTTGGATATAAGTTGAACTACTTCCGGCTGACGCTTCACTTTACCAAAAGCACCTGTATCCCAGACTCCGTTTTTATTAGTGTCGTATAATATCCTCATTTCAAAACTCCCCGATTTAAATAATTTCCTGATAAGTTCATTGGATGTAAGCGGGGTGGATTCAATCAATTTATCTGCTTGAAAAAACTGCAGAATTGGATTCTTTTGCAAGTTGATATTCATGAATCGTAATCTGATACTACCATATTCAATCTCTTTTTTTGTTGTGAATTTCAAGGTATCGGATTTTATAAGGCCTGCTCCTGCAGTATCTTCCAAAGCATCTTTTAAAAGAACTAGATTAAATTTGGTTTGCTCCTTCCATGGAAAATGCAAAGACAAAATTGTTTTAGTTGAATCTAGACTGATTTTTAAAGGCTTAACTGGGTTAAAGCCTGAATCTGTAAACACCAATTTGCTACTGTCTATTTTTTTAATTGGTTTACTAAACTTTAATTCCAGCGGAGACAATAAATCTTGATTACCATTGTCTAAATTGTTAGTGAATTTTAAGCGGGAATCGGTCTTTGATGCTGGAGTAGTGGCAGCGGCAGTTTGAGTTGCTTTTCTTTTATAGGCTTCAAACACATAGAAAGTATCTGTAATTGTATTTGAACTAATCAGCAGGGGCTCAGACCTGAATGCAAAAAGTTTGGTGCTGTCATCGTATTTTTTGGAAAAATCATTAGGCAATACATACGCAGTATAGTATCCTCCCGACAAGTTATTGAATTCAAAAACACCCTTTCCATTGATTCTGGTAAAATAACGGGGCCTGTTTTTATAAATGGCAGTATCACTTGTATTGTTGTGAAGTATTACAATCAGGGTTGAGTCAATGCTTCCTTTTTCTGCCAGGAGTACTTTTCCACGATAACTGAAATTGTCGATAGTACTACCGGTTGAAAAAACAAACCTGAAGTTTTTCAGAATATTCCCTTCGTTTACATCTTTAATGGCATTTCCGAAATTCAGTGAATAGGTCGTATTAGCTTCCAGGCTATCCTTAAATTTTATGGTTAGGTTCTTGAGTTTGTTATCAACAATAGGGTTTTCTTTTAGGGTAGGTGAAACAATCAGGTTGCTATTTACATCCTGAAGACTAACGAATTCATCAAATGTTAGTGTAATAAGTTTGGGAGAAACATTTAATGCAGAATCTTTCGGTAATGCAGTTACCAATACAGGAGGTAAACTGTCCCTGTCTCCACCACTAGGTGGTATTATATTGGCACAGGAAGTAAAGAAAAAAGAAATAATTAGTACAAACCAGGGTATTCTATGATTCATTATCTGCATTCAACAAAATTAATAGGTTTCCGTGTTGTTTTCCAGCTCCTCCGGATTTAGTTCTGCCAAAGAAACATTGAGTTCATTGGATTTAACAAACTGACACCAGTGACAATCCTCTTTACCACAGCCAGTATAAAAGTCATGGGCCTGTATTTTTTCCCAAACACTGGTAATTTGATTTTTTACTATTTCAATGTCCTGTTCGCTGATATTTACCGTTACTTTTCGGTAGTTCTTTTTGTTGTCTGGTTCTACAAAATCAAATTCACTGCTTATTACTTTCCAGTCCTTTTGCTCATAATTGTCTACCAGAATTTTATAAAAAACTGCCTGTCTCCAATAGTCTCCTCCATTGGGTTGCTTTTCATCCGGAGGCAAGACTTTATCTTTAGCCTTTTCTATATCTCCGGTTTTATAGTCTACCACATTCACCAGTTTTCCATTGAACTCCAGTTTATCTAACTTTCCTTTTAAGGGCACACCGTTAACAACAACATTATTGATATTCCTTTCAATCACTACTATTTTATTCCACTTGTCATTATAAGCTTCCCGATAGTTTTGAAGAACTTCCTGCCCATATTCCATTCTTCTTTTAAATTGTTCAGGAGTAAAGCTTTTTCTGTTTTTCACCATGTATTCTTCAAAATACTTAACAAGATTTTCTTTAGATGGAAACTCCTGCTTATCCAGCATATACTGGAAATATCTTTGTAAGGCTTCGTGGATGGCCGAACCAAATTCTGTAGCTTCTGATTTGCCGGAAGGAACTCTTACTAAATTCTGATAGTAGAATTGAAGTGGACATTTTAAGTAATTATTTAGTGCAGTTACATTCATTACAAATTTCTGAAGCACCTGTTCAATAAATGCAGCTTCCACTTTTTCTATGGATGGCAAAATAGATTCCTGATACTGTAAAGCAGTAAAATCAGCAACAGTGGAATTTTCCAGATTAATCTGCAATATTTCTGCTTCTTTCTGGTCCTGTATTTCCGCAATGAACATGGAAGGTTCTATAGGTTTGCCATCCAGCTTATACTGACTGAATGAAATATAAAGGTGTTTCTCTGCTCTGGTTAATGCAACATAGAACAGTCTTCTTAGTTCTTCCTCATCACTGGTTACTGGCTGAGAAGCAAAAAGGGTATCGGGCATGGTATATCCTCCGCCCGGTTTCCTCTTTTTTTCCCAGTAAGTTGCATTGCAGCCCATGAAAAAAACATATTCAAATTCAAGACCTTTTGATCCGTGTGCAGTCATCAGGTTTACTCCCTTTTCACTACCGGTAATTTTTTTCAGTGGAAGCCTGATTTTTTCTTTGCGCATTAAATCAATCAGTTCCACCAGCCTTTTCAGGCTAAGTGATGGATTTCGATTGGTTTCTTCTTTTATATAGTTGAAGAATGCAGTCAGTTCCTGAAGCAAAGCATGTTTTTCAGGGTGCTGCATAATATAGTTAATGATACCAGTGTCCCGGATAATATTATCAAAGAGATTGATTAATGTTACGTTTGGCACATCACCAATTAATTTCTCAAGGCAGCTGATTGCTTTTTGAAGGCCGGGAATGGGTTTACTGAATAAGTCTTTTGGAGGCTGACTGAGCAAATCAGAAAGGTAGGCTCTCAAACTTATTTTTGGTCTCTTATCGGCTACTGTTGCAGAAAGTTTAGCAATTTCAATAGGAGGAATGCCAAACCAGTTAAAATGTAATATTTCAAAAAGCAATTCATCCTCACTAAATGGTATTGTTGTTTCTGAGGACAGGTAGTCAAGTATGGAAATTATTTTCCGGGTTAAGGGAAGATCCAGAATATTCAGATCCCTTTTACTATAAACTGGAATTTTGTAAAGGCTTAAGTATTGACTGAGTGACTCTCCAAACTTATTTTCTTTATAAATGATGCCAATTCTACCAGGTTGAACTCCATTATTAATGAGTTGGGCTACTTCCAGTGTTATACCAATCATTTCATGGTGTTCGCTGGGATAACTCAGAATTTTTGGCTGCTCTTTTATATTTAGTAAAGATTGATTAGAACTTGATAATTCCTTACTGAGGCCGGGGATTTTTTTAACCAGCCGTTCCTGGTTCCTGTCTATCAGTGTTTTTGCAACATTTAATATAGGTTGAGTGGAACGATAATTATCTGTAAGCACAACGGTTTTTAAATCCTTGCTATAGGCATCAGCAAACTTCTCCATATTCTCAATATTCGCTCCCTGAAATCGATAAATACTTTGATCATCATCACCTACTACAAATACATTGGGCTGTTCCCAATAACTAATCAATAATTCAACAAGGTTATTTTGGGTTCCACTGGTGTCCTGGTATTCGTCAACAAGAATATATTGAAACTGTTCCTGATAGTTGGCAAGTAATAATCTATTCTCTTTAAATGCCTGAAGAACCCAAAGAATCATATCGTCGAAATCATAACGATTTCTTTTTTTCATTAAGGCAAGAAAATGATCAAACTCATTCACTGCTGCCCTAAGTTTTTCCATTTTTTCTGTAACAAGATCAATCTGGGTTTGCTTCAGGTCCCCTTTCTTAAATTGTTTGTAGGCTCTTTGATAAATAAATTCATCTCTATTTGGTAAATCGAGTAGATAGCTATCAATGGCAGCATTAATCATTGCAGTATTCCAGCCCTCCCTTTTCATATTACTGAAAAGGTTCTTCAGATTATTAATCTCAAAGTAAACATCCCCTCTGTATCGCTTTAATGGATGATTTTTGGGGAACCCATCAATCAATTCTTTAAACACTTCAATACTCTCTAATTCAGAAATGGGCTCTAGGGAAGATTTCTCAAAAAGCGATAAATTATCCTGAATAATATCATTGCAGAATGAATGAAAAGTATGAATATGAACTTTATAAGCATCCGGACCAATAAAACGGATTAATCTTTTGCGCATGGCAACCGTTCCTGCATCGGTATAAGTTAGGCAAAGAATGTTTTCAGGGGTTGCATCAGTTTCAAGTAATATCTTACCAATGCGGGCACTTAATATTTGTGTTTTTCCGGTGCCTGGTCCTGCGATAACCATAACAGGTCCTTCCAGCGTATCCACTGCCTGTTTTTGAGCCTGATTTAAGGCAGCATATATTTCTTCAAAATAGGCTTTTTGTTCTTCTTTGGTAATCATTCTATAAAGATACCATGAACCTTCTTATGCAAATACTGTTATTATGATATTATGTCAAGAGTTTACAGCATCAAAACCGTTCAGAAGATTCCGATCAGTCTGGATCAGGCATGGGAGTTTTTCAGTAAGCCCGATAATCTGAAAGAAATTACCCCTTCTAATCTGGGATTTAATATTATCAGCAAACACCATGGCCCCACCATGTACTCAGGCCAAATTATTGAATATACTGTGAAACCTATCTTGGGTATACCGCTATATTGGATGACTGAAATAACGCATGTGACCGATCGCAAATTTTTTGTGGATGAGCAACGTTTTGGTCCTTATAGCTTATGGCATCATCAACATCACTTTAAAGAAATTGATGGGGGTGTAGAAATGACGGATATTGTGCACTATAAAATACCATTTTGGATTTTAGGTGATATCGCTCAGGTTATCATGGTTAAAAGCCAGCTAAAAGGCATATTCAACCACCGATATAAAGCGGTGGAAGAAAGGTTTGGCGCATGGCCGGGGGCTAATAATGTCGTGGTTTTTGGTTAGTTCTTCTTCTCAAAAAACACAAGCTATTTCAAGGCTTTTAATGCACTGACATTATTGTTAACATCAATCGTTGCAATAAATAGTTTACTGCCATTTACATCAGGAACCTTGTTTAAATCAATAGTTGCTTCCTTATCTGTTACAATCAGTTGCAATAGCTGACTATTGATGAATTTTACTTCTTTACCTGACGGTACGCTAAAGATGCCAAAGCCCCTGATTTTAAGATGACCATTGTAAACAATAGTAGTACTATTTGCATTCTGTGATATAGCAGGTTGATCTGGTGCATCATTATTGAGCCATGGCATTGGAGGCACCAGGGCTGGGTGATGGTAATAATTATTTCTTAAACTATCATTCCATCCATTCAGATTTTTTTCAAATGTTTTACTGCTAAAGTAAACACTGCCTTGGGTGGTTGGATATTTACGCAATTCCTTTATTTGTTCAGGAATTTGATTTTTGTCTTTCCATGACTCATTACTCCCGCCTCTGTATATTCCGTGTCCTATATAAATATGTTTGCCATATCCATTTTCATTCCACCATTTTAGCAATACATCATAATCGGCTAGTTTGTGGCCACGCTCCCAGTACAACTGCGGTGTTACATAATCAATCCATCCCTTGCTTAACCAAAGTAAAATATCGGCGTATAAATCATCATAATTGGTCTGGCCAGCTTTTGTATCACTGCCCATTGGATCCTGGCTTTTATTTCTCCAAACACCAAAGGGGCTGATTCCAAATTTAACTCTGGGATTGGTAGAACGGATTACTCTGTGTATATCTACAATGATACTGTCACAATTGCTTCTTCTCCAGGAATCTTTGCTAAGGCCATTGCCATATTTTTCAAAAGTTTTTTGATCAGGAAACTCTTTTCCGGGAATTCTGTAAGGATAAAAATAGTCATCCATATGAATCGCATCCAAATCGTAACGATTCAGTAAATCCTTCACTACCCTTACTGTATGTTGTCTTACTTCCGGTATTCCGGGATTAAAGTATTTTTTATCACCATATACCACAAACCAATCCGGATGAATTTTCGTAACATGAGAAGGGGCAACGGATGATTTGAAAATATTAAATACTGCCCTGTATGGATTCAACCAGGCGTGGAATTCCATCCTCCTTTTATGGGTTTCGGAAATCATGAACTCTAATGGATCATAGTACGGGTTGGGAGGCAATCCCTGCTTTCCTGTTAAATATTCACTCCAGGGTTCGTATTGGGATGGATAAAATGCGTCTCCTGCCGGTCTGATTTGCATTACAATTGCATTCATTCCATTGGATTGATGCAAATCGAGTAATCTGATAAAGCTGGCTTTTTGTTCAGCTACAGACAAGTTTCTTTTCGATGGCCAGTCAATATTTTCAACCGTTGCAATCCAGACACCTCTGAATTCATAGTTGGGCGAGTTTTGTGAAATTCCAATCTGGGAATTGAAAATGATGATAGCGAGAAGGATCTGGAACCGGTTTTTCATGCTATGAAGATAAGTCATCTCCTTAAATCTTCTCTCTCATTTTATCTAGTAAATCACTCAATCCGGCAGCTTCTTCCGGACTAAGATTTTGCAATATGGCATCCAACTCTTCATTTTTCTGATCCAGTCTTTTTAACAATTCCAGACCCGATTCAGCAATACTCACATCTACCAATCGTTTGTCAATATTGCTGGTTTTTTTCTCAACGAGTTCTTTTTTTACCAGACGTTCTACAATTCGGCTGGTATCACTCATTTTATCGAGCATTCTTTCTCTTATCTGAAGGGTGCTCAATGGTTTTTTACTACCTCTCAGAATTCTGAGGATATTGTATTGCTGAGGCGTAATATCTTCTTCCTGTAAAATATTTTTGATTTTCTCTGTAATCCAGTTGGTAGAAAAAATCAGGTTGATGGATAGTTTCTGATAAATACTTCTGAAATTTTCTTGCTGAATATCTTTATCTATTCCCATGTTGTTAAAGGTAAAAATTAATGTACAAACATTATCACTAATCTTCCCAAACACTTAGCCCCTCACTGCAATTTGAACAGATATCTATATTTTTTCTACTATTTAAAATTTCTGTTCTGAATTGATGATAATTGCTGTTTTTCCAGGTATCTCTAAAGCTTTGGGTTTTCAGGTTACCTAGTTGGTGCATGGCATCTTTATCGAAACAACAGGGTACTACTAAACCATCCCAGGTTATTACATTGGCATGCCAGAGTTTCCAGCAATAGTTCTTAAGGCCACTTTTGACCTTCATTTTTCCGTCTTTGCCTTTTTTGTATCTGCTGTATTTATTATTAGTGGGGATGAGCTGATTGGGGTCTTCTTCGTAGTTATATACCTGGGCTGTTTTAAATCTTACCTGATCTACCCCAATTTCTTTTCCCAATGCTTTTATTTCTTCAATCTGGTGTTCATTGGGTTTTACTACCAGGAACTGAAAAAACACAAACGGAGTTTTGCTATTGAGTTCTTTTTTCCATTTCACAATATTTCTGGCCCCTTCAATTACTTTATTGAGTTTACCACCCACTCTGTACTGCTGATAAACATCCTGTGTAGTTCCATCAATGGAAATAATCAGTCTGTCCAATCCACTTTCTACCGTTTTTCTGGCATTTTCATCTGTCAGGTAATGGGCATTGGTTGATGTAGCCGTATAAATCCCCTTTTTATTTGCATATTGAACCATTTCCAGGAAATTAGGATTTAAATAGGGCTCTCCCTGGAAATAAAAAATAAGATATAGCAGCTCCGGTGCAATATCATCAATGGTTTGTTGAAAAAAGTCCTTCTGTAACATGCCAGTAGGCCTGGTAAACTCTCTAAGTCCACTGGGGCATTCCGGACACCTTAAATTACAGGAGGTGGTAGGTTCAAAAGAGATAGTGACTGGCATTCCCCATTGAATAGGCCTGGAAATCAATCTTGAAAGCCTGAAACTGGAATATACAAGAATACCGTTCCAAAACCGCTTAAGAGTTAGTTTAGAAAGTAAATTAAGGCTGTCATTCAGGTTGAAATATGTCATTTTCAAAAATACTCAATTCAATTTGTTGATTTCATTAAAAATATTTCTTATCTTAAGATTGCTTAGTTTTTGCCATTTAACAGTTCTTTATTAAACAGATTCATGATTGTTGCGTCTATTATACAAAGCGCTACTATTTAATCAAGTATGATTAGTGAATCCTTAACAGTTAAGAATTTGATTTGGCATAGCGTTTGAAATAATTAGTAAAGAATAGCAGTTCTATACATTTTTCTCATAAGCAGTTAGTTTTGGTTGAGGCCCCTGTTTCCACAGGGGCCAACTTTTTTACAGACGCTTTATGAAAAACCTGAATCCAAGAAATATCAGACAACCAGACAGGTCGGCCAAAATATCCAACAGTTCAAAAGATCGTCCGATTATAAAATTCACCTGAATAAATTCAATGATAATACCATAAAGAGCCATGATCAGCACAATCGTCATGGCAATTCTTTTTTCAAAATCAGGAAAAACACTTACCAGCCATAGGTAGGCCGAGGAGCATAGGGAAATAAAAATACCTGCATGAATCAGTTTATCCAATTGTGGAATGGTAAGCCAATAGATTCTGGGTACTTTACTCGCGGGCAAAGTAAAAACAATAAAACTGACGATAAATAATAGAATGAATAAAATGGCCTTAAAGGGTCCACTTTTCCAATACTTTCCTAAGTTGATCAATGGTAAATGGTTTGGTAACAATGTCTTTCATTCCAAGCTGTAAGTACTCTGCTTCTGCTTCTTTTATGGCGTTGGCCGTCATTGCAATTATGATAGGAACTTTTGCTCTACCGCTGTTCAGAATTCTCTGTGTGGCTTCAATGCCATCCATTTCAGGCATATGGATATCCATGAAAACCAGGTCATAATCGTATTTGGCAGTCATTTCAACTGCTTCTTTTCCATTGTTTGCAATTTCAATGATATACCCAATTTTTTTAAACATTTTGGTAGCCAGTAACTGGTTCATATTATTGTCTTCGGCTACCAACATTTTTAACGGTTTTATCTCTGTTCCGCTGATCGCGCCCGCTGCATTTCTCTGCTGAGGTTGCTGACTTTTTCTTACTAGGTTAATCTGAACCGGAATGATAAATTTAAAAGTAGAGCCCTTGCCCAATTCACTTTCCACCCAGATTCTGCCCCCCATTTCTTCAATGATTTTCCTGCAGATGGAAAGTCCCAATCCGGTGCCACTGTGTTTTCGGGTGGCAGTGGAATCAATTTGTGTAAAGGGGATAAAAAGAGACTGAATATTTTCATCGCTAATCCCAATACCAGTATCACTTACAGCAAAATGAAGTTCTTGCAATGATTCATCAATCATGTTGGCATTAACTTCCAGCTTTATTTCTCCTGTTTCGGTGAATTTTATGGCATTGCCTACCAGATTAATCAGTACCTGTTTAATTCTGCTTTCATCGGCAATGATTTCCGATTCAACACTAGGCTGTACAGCAGCACTTAAAGTGATATTTTTTTTCAGTGAAATCAATCTGGGAGAGCTAATGGCTGTAACCTGCTGAATGATGTTTTCCAGATTGCAAGGCCCTTCAAACAATTCTAATTTATCGGCCTCAATCTTAGAAATATCCAGGACATCATTAACTATTTCCAGTAAATGCGTACTGCTCGATTTTAAAGAAAGCATTAGCTCTTCCTGTTCGGCATTTAGCGTAGTATGTTGCAATAAATCAATCGTTCCAATAATACCGTTGAGTGGTGTTCTTATTTCATGACTCATATTGGCCAGAAATCTGGATTTGGCTTTGGTAGCTTCTTCTGCCTGTTGCTTTGTTTCTGAAAGGTATTCCCTGGACTCTTCCAGGTCAATGGATTTCTTAATCAGGTTATCCCTGTCCATGTCATAGGTTCGCTTGTATAAGCTGACACTTATGGAAATAATCAGCAGATACAGGATGGTACTAATCAGAATATCTGTATGCTTTGTTTTTTCATTTGGATATTTTATCAGCCATTCGGGATGTTGAACTTCCAGCCAATACAAAGTCAGGATAATGGAAATGGTAACCAGAATAAACAATAAGTGGTAGCGCTTGGGCAAAATCATCATGGCCGCAACCACACTCATTAAATAAGCAGTTTTCGTTGGACCCACAATGCCCCCATTGCTAAACCAGATGGGCACGAAAAACAAAAGACTGAAAACAATGTAAACCAGCCCAATCGGAACAAATTTGTCCTGATAGCGGGAAATGTAAAAAACATAAAAGGAAATCATGGCAATGCACAATAGCATGCTCAATAAAAGCGAATCTCTTTCCAGTAAAATATTACTGGCAAGACTGATTGTCATTGCAATAAAGACAAGAAAAGAAACCAGGTTAAAGATTTTATTCTCCAGTGAGATAACAGCTTTCTTTAAGCCCAGTATTTTTTTAAGTTGATCTGCGTTCATAAAAATTATACGGAATAAAGATAACCGTAATTCACTACTCTAACCAACCTTTCCTGCAACATACATTTCGCTTAAGGTGGGTGATGAACTACCACCTGCCTTTTCAAGGGTAATGGCAAACATGGAAGCAGCGGGTATATTTTTCATTTTACACAATCCGGCACAATCTCCCATAACGCCGGCGTCCACGGGCTTACCATCTACGATTGCCCAAAGCTGGTATTGTTTTCCCTGAGCGGGCTGGGGTAATTTATTGGGCAGAAGGTAAACATCTTTTGATTTTGCATCCCAGAAAACAGTGGCATAATTCACTTCTTTTCCAGGAACGCCGGGCATGGCTATTTTTTGCATATTGGGGTCTGCCATCATTTGCATGCTGTTGAAAAGATCCAGACTCTTCGTTTGAATGATCTGGTTATTGGCCTGCAACGTATTTTTTTCAATTAGTAGTGCCTGATATTGCTGTGTGGTTTCGGTAAACTTACTGTAGAAATAAATGTTCAGGCCTCCGCTGATCATCAGTAGAATAATTGCTGCTGCAGCAAAATAGCGGCTAAAGCTCTTCATTGCAACAACTGGCGCTGGCTGAGTTGGCAAAACTGTCTGGTTGGGCTCTTCCGGCAAACTGGTTTTTGCAAAAGAAAATTCCAACTCTTTGAATAAGGCCTTTTTTACGCCCGGAGGTGGTGGAATAGCATTGGCCATTGCGTTTTTTTCCAGGGTTTCTTCAAACGCATTCAAAGCTGCTTTAATTTCAGGAAACTCAAGGCAAAGTGCTTCCAGTTCCGCAGCTTCCTCCGGACTGGCCATGCCTAACACATAGGTCTCAATAATGCCACTTTCTATGTATTCCCTTGTATTCAATCTTTAATCAATTTATGCAATTCTTTTAATGCTGCTCTCAGCCTTGTCTTAACGGTACCAAGCGGTATATCCAGCATTTTGGCCATTTCATCCTGGGTATATCCTTCAAAATAGGCCAGTTTAATCAGGACACTCCATTCCGGTTTAAGCTGATTCACCCATTTGCGAAGATTCAGATCATCTGAAGCTATGTTAACAGACCCTGCTGATTCATATACGGTTTCGGAAAGCGATTGGTTTTGCTGACTTTTTTGAAATCCCTTACTTCTTGTTGTATCGATGGCTGCATTTCGGGCAATATTCAACATCCATGTATACAAACGGCCCTTACTGCTATCGTAAGAGCCGATTTGTCTGAATATTTTAACGAAAACTTCCTGTAAGGTATCAGCAGCTATTTCCGAATCGGAAACAATACTCAGAATACTATGGTAAAGTGCTCCTGAATAATGGTCGTACAAATAACTGAAGGCGGCTTCATTTCGCTGCGTTAACAACAAAACAAGTTCTGCTTCTGTATATTGTTGATTTGGATTCAAATGATTATCCTACAAGGGCTTCGTAAGCTTCTTTGGTCATTAATCCATCCACGCTGGAAGGATCTGCAACAGTCATTTTAATCATCCAACCATCACCATATGGATCAGTGTTTACTAATTCAGGTTGTTTCTCCAATAAAGGATTTACTTCAGAGATGGTGCCGGTAACAGGTAAAAACAAATCACTTACTGTTTTAACTGCTTCAACGGTACCAAAAACCTCTTCAGCAGATAATTCTTTACCAACGGTGTTGATGTCTACATATACAATATCACCCAATTCATGCTGGGCAAAATCAGTAATACCAATGGTGGCAACATTGCCTTCCAATTTAATCCATTCGTGGTCTTTCGTGTAACGTAGTTCAGCTGGGAAATTCATATCGCTTTGTTTTAATTATGCAAATATTCAATAAAAAACGAAGGCAGAAAATTAAATATGATAAAGCATTAAAAGCCCGCCTGCTCAAAATACAGTAAAACATGGTCCTTGATAAAATTCTCCTGATCGGGCAAACTCATTTCCGGTAGTGGTTTCACCTGTCCGAAATGCGGCCAGCCCTCTTCATCCTTGCCTTCCATCAGGTAATATCCGCTTTGAGCCAAAACGGTACAAACGGCCACATGCATCAGGTCCTGCTTCTGTTCCTTCGATATTTTTTCGGCCATAAATCCGGTTTCCTGAAGGCCAATCAAAAATAAAACGGCTTCCAGATCGGGTTTTTTCCCGAATCTCTCTACCAATTTGGCTTCCAAAGCCCACCAACGTTGCTGTAAATCATCCGTAATAAACATAGTGCAAAGGTAAACCATCAAAGCATGCCATCATCAATTATTGAAAAGGTATATTTGCACCAAATTTGAGCAAATGTTACCCGTAAGTGTATTAAAAGCGAATCCCGAAAAAGTAAAACAACAGCTGGCTAAAAAGCATTTTAAACAGCCAGAACTGGTGGATTCTATCATTGCAAAAGATGAAGAGCGCAAGAAAGTGCAGGCCGCTTTTGATGATACACAAGCCAAAGTAAATGCCGCTTCCAAGGAAATTGGCCAGTTAATGGCCAAGGGGGATAAGGAAGGAGCAGAAGCCATCAAACAAAACGTGGCCACCTGGAAACAGACCCTGGAGCCATTGAAAGAAAAAATGGCCCAACTGGAAAAAGAGCTGTCTGAAGAGCTGGTTCAGCTACCCAATCTGCCAGCCGATATGGTTCCCGAAGGAAAAACCCCGGAAGAAAATGAAGTAGTAAGAACGGGGGGAGCAAAACCGCAACTAAGCGAAGGCGCTGTGCCACACTGGGACCTGACTACTAAATACAACCTGATTAATTTTGAACTGGGCAATAAAATTACTGGCAGTGGTTTCCCGGTATACATTGGCAAAGGAGCCAAATTGCAGCGTTCTTTAATTCAGTATTTTTTAGACTTTAATACAGCAGCCGGATACACAGAATACCTGCCACCTTTCATGGTAAATGCAGACTCTGCCTATGCTACAGGACAATTGCCGGATAAGGAAGGGCAGATGTACCATGCTACAGAAGACGATTTTTATTTAATACCCACTGCAGAAGTTCCGGTAACCAATGTGTACAGAGATACCATTTTAAAAGAATCTGATTTTCCGGTAAAAATGACGGCCTATTCTCCTTGTTTCAGAAGAGAAGCCGGCAGTTATGGAAAAGACGTTCGTGGACTCAACCGGTTGCATCAGTTTGAAAAAGTGGAAATCATTCAGATTGTACATCCCGATAAGAGCTATGAAACTTTAGATGAAATGGTATTGCATGTAGAAAAATTATTGCAATCACTGGAGCTGCCTTACCGTATTCTACGCTTATGTGGAGGCGACATGGGCTTTACCAGTGCCATCACCTATGATTTTGAAGTCTTCAGTGCTGCACAGGAGCGCTGGCTGGAAGTGAGCAGTGTCAGCAATTTTGAAAGCTATCAGGCCAATCGAATGAAATGCCGTTTCAAGGGAGCCGATGGTAAAACCCAATTGGTACATACCCTGAATGGAAGTTCATTGGCATTGCCGAGAATCATGGCTTGTTTATTAGAGAACAACCAAACACAAGAAGGCATTAATATACCTGCAGCGTTGCAGTCTTATTTTGGAGCTGAAAAAATCTGATTATAGCATATCTGCTATTTTTATTTATGAAGTATCTACTTACTATTTTTTTCTTTTCAGGAGTGACTGTTTTAACAGCACAAACAAACGGTAGTTTCTTTCTTTTTAATAAGGATTGGTCTTCTATGCAAGATTTTGATAAGGCTACCTATTTTATGCAGCAGGTAAAAGAAAATGACACCACTTTCACTTGCAGGTATTACCAAAAAAATGGACCGATGGTTAAGTGGGAAACCTATCTTGATTCTAATATGACTATACCCAACGGACTTTTTGCCTGGTACAACAAAAGAGGTGACTTAGATAGTATCGGGTATACCAATCGGGGGAGAAAAAACCTAACCTGGCAATATGGATTCAAGTCAGATGGGTCAGCCATTACAGCTGAAGAATATCTGAATGGTCGACTGGTTAAAAGGATTAATTATAAAACTAAAATAATTTCCTATCCGTCCGGGAAAGAAGAAAAATTAGAAGATGCCAAAGAAAACAAAACTGATGTTTTTAGGAAAGCCGAATTTATTGATGGTGGAATTGATGGCTGGGTAAAATACGTCTCAGAAAATTTAAAAACACCCGAAAGGTATATGTCAATTGCAGGGCCAAATTCGGATGGATATGTTGGCGTTAGTTTTGAAATAAATACAATGGGTAAAGTCAATAAAATTTTCTTGTACCATTCTGCGGAATGGTCTGCCGATAATGAAGCAATTCGATTATTAAATAACAGTCCTATATGGAATCCCGCAGAAAAAAATGGCTTGCCTGCAGAATATAATTTCAGACAAAAACTAACATTTAGGGTAGGACTTTAATCATCACTACCCTAAATATTATTGAATTAATGCTTGATAAACCGATCAAAAAACTCAATCGTTCTAAGCATCTGATCTACGCGCTGACGGTTATTTCCTGTGCGTGTTAATTCATGCGTACCGCCCGGATGCCTTACGTATTCAACGGTTCGGCCCAAGACCTTTAAACTTTTGTAGAGCATTTCACTTTGAATCACACCGGTTCTTAAATCGTTTTCACCATGGAAAATGATAAAGGGCGTATGTATTTTGTCTACATAATTAATGGGCGATTCACGGAATAAAATGGGTCTTGTTTTTTCTTCCCAGGGATAACCACCAAAATAATTCGGAACCAGACGCCATGCATTTCCTTCGCCAAAGAAGGTACCTAAATCGTACACCCCTCTTTGTGCGCAAGCTGCTTTAAAGCGCTGGTCATGGCTGATGATCCATGCAACTAAATAACCTGCATACGATCCACCAGTTACAGCTAATCTAGCCGTATCAATGAATCCTTCTTTTGTAGCTAAATCAACAGAAGTTAACACATCAGAAGTAGGTCCTGCACCCCAGTCGTTTACATTGGCTCTCAGGAATTCTTCCCCATAACCACCGGAACCTCTTGGGTTTCCATAAACAATGGCATATCCTTTTGCAGCATAGTACTGAAACTCATGCCACATAGAGCTTTCACCAGGTCCCCACATAGCCGAAGGTCCTCCGTGAATATTTAAAATAGTAGGATACTTTTTACCTGCCACATAATTGGCGGGCTTCATGATCCAGTATTCAACGGTTAAGCCTTTCTCGTTTTTAAAAGTTCTTTTTTCAGGCAGACTCAACTGTTTTTTGCTTACCCAATCGTAGTTGAAACTACTGATGCGTTTTTCGTTTTTGCCATTCAAATCGGTAGTATATATTTCAAATGGGTTGGCCACAGCGGTTTTCACGTATACTATTTTATCTCCCTTCATTGAGTAGCTGCTGATGCCTTCATCTATAGAAGTAAGTTGTTCAGCTTTTTTTGTTTTTACATTCATGCGATAGATGGGTGCACCGCCATTGCTTTGTGCCGTAAAATAAATATGCTGTTCGTCTTTGCTCCAGGTAAGACCTCCCTTGTTTCTGTCGAAGGGAAGCATAACCAAATCAGCAGCTGTTCCATTCAAAGGCATTATAGCTAATTCGGGCACGTTTACAAATGATACAGTTCCTACCTGAACAGCCAGCCATTTTCCGGAAGGAGAAACGGAGGGGCTATTATATGACTTACCTTTTTCTCCTAATAACTGCTTCATATCAGAACCATCGCTATTGGCTATGAAAATCTGTGTTTCCAATGCACGATCCGGGTGTTGTGTATCATCGGTATTACCAGTGAACAGAATTTTCTTTCCATCAGGAGTAAAGCTGGCACCACCAAAACGGTGGAAGCCATGGGTAATGGCTTTGGGTGTTGCACCTGCTTCTGCAGCCATGATGAATAAGTGCGAAAAAGACTGGTCTCCTGAAGTAGTGGCTTCTTCCTGGAAATTCAGTTTGTTAATTACTTTGGCTTTTCTTTCCGCCACATTCAGGTCTAAATATGCTTTAATTTCTTCGGGTGTTCCATCCGGGTTGGGTTGAGCGGAATTGGGTAACAAAAACTGGTTCTGACTGAATCCAGGCTTCTCGGCAGGCCATGCTGGCACAGCGCCTTTGGGATTCAGTTCTTTGTCTTTCAACAAGTCGCCCAATGAAACAGAGGCGCTGAATAGCAGCATGCTTCCATCCGGGCTGAATACCGGACTGCTGGCACCATATCGGAACCTGGTGATTTGAACCGGTTCTCCTCCCTCCAATGACAATAAAAAGATTTGCGGTTTACCGTCTGCTACTCTTACAAAAGCAATTTTTTTACCATCGGGGCTCCATACAGGCTGGCTGGCGCTCTCTTTAAATGTCAATGCTCTTGGGGCGGAAGAGCCATCTGCAGCTACCAGGTATAATTGGTTAGTGTATTTGTATTCCCATTTGCTGTTGCCCTCCGGCTCTATGCTGTTCAATACAAAGAGGGCCTGTTTACCGTCCGGACTAAGACTTACACTGTTCATTTGTTTAATCTTGTACATGTCGGTGATCTTAACCAGATCAACAGCCTGCTGTGCCAATGCAATGATGGGCAGAAAGCAAATCAGGAATAAAAATTTCTTCATTCGATAGTATTTGAGGTTTAAAATACAAAGAAATTGGTTCGGCTTAGTATTGCTGATGTATTTTTGCAGTATAATATTATCATATGAGCGAAATGGTGAATGAGTTTAACAGCTACAGAGAGCGGATGAACGAAGTGATTCTGAGTAAGAATAATCTGGTGATGAAGCGCCTTTGGAATCTGGATACCAATACTTACGAAGACGGCGCACTGGATAAGAAAACAAAAGAAATGCTGGGTCTGGTGGCCAGCATGGTTTTGCGTTGTGATGATTGTATCAAGTATCACTTAGGGAAAAGTTTTGAGCTGGGTGTAACCACCGAAGAAATGTATGAAATTTTTGCTGTGGCGAATATTGTTGGTGGAACTATTGTTATTCCACATACCAGAAGAGCTGCAGAATATTGGGAAGAACTTATTAAACAATAAATCATGTCTACTGAAACAATTGCCACTCCAACTTTAACAGCGAAGGATTTTGCAACGGATCAGGAAGTTCGTTGGTGTCCGGGTTGTGGAGATTATTCCATATTGGCTCAGGTGCAAAAAGTAATGCCGGGTATTGGAGTACCCAAAGAGAATATTGTAATCATCAGTGGTATTGGTTGCAGCAGCCGTTTCCCTTATTACATGAATACTTTTGGTATGCATAGTATTCACGGAAGAGCTACCGCTATTGCGAGTGGATTAAAAGCAACACGTCCTGAATTAAGTGTGTGGATTGTAACAGGAGACGGAGATGGATTAAGTATTGGTGGGAACCATACTATTCATTTGCTCAGAAGAAATTTTGATGTAAATATTTTATTGTTCAATAACCAGATTTATGGTTTAACCAAGGGACAATATTCTCCTACTTCTGAAGAGAAAAAAATCACGAAGAGTACACCTTTCGGTAGTATTGATCATCCGTTTAATCCTTTGGCATTGGCGATGGGTGCAGACGCTACATTTATTGCGCGTTCCATGGACCGTGACCCCAAGCATTTACAAACTATGCTGACCCGTTCACATCAACATAAGGGTGCTTCCTTTTTAGAGATTTATCAGAACTGTAATATTTTCAATGATGGTGCTTTTGAAATCTTTACAGAAAAATCTACTAAAGCAGATCACGATTTATTCTTAGAGCAGGGAAAACCTTTAGTCTTTGGTGCCAATCAAAATAAGGGGATTCGCTTGAATGGCTTACAGCCTGAGGTAGTTGAGCTAGGAGACAAGTATACTGCCGACGATTGCTGGATTCACGACGAGAAAGATTTTTACAAAGCACAAACATTAATCAGAATGTTTGATGATCCGCATCAGTCTAATTTCCAGTTCCCAAGACCATTTGGTGTTTTCTATGAAACAGAAAGACCATGCTATGAAGATTTGATGGCGCTGCAAATTGAAGAAACCATTGCTACCAAAGGAAAGGGCAACTTAGATCAGTTACTTCGCGGAAAAGAAATCTGGGAAATCAAAGCATAGGTTTTTAATCATGATTTCTTATAACTGAATTAGGTTGTTGCGAAGCGCAAACAAAACCAGACCAACCCTGTTGGTTACTTTTACTTTTTCAAACAGGTTATCTCTGTATCCGTCAATGGTTCTGGGACTCAGACTCATTTTAGCAGCAATCTCTTTCAGCGTTAAATCGGTGGCCAGTAATTTCAGGAATTCTTTTTCCCGTTCAGGCAGGTTAATTAAAATCTGGTATTCATCATTGGGTTCTTCCATTCCGTTTCTTACCGAGTGAATAAGATTGGTACAGAGTAGTTGATTAAAATAAATACCCTTATAATAGAGTTCATTTAAGGCACGGTTCAATTCTTTGGGATCAGTGTCTTTGGTCAAGTATCCAAGTGCCCCTAGTTTTAACATCTTAATAATGGTTCGTTCGTCGCCAAGCATGCTTAATACCATTACTTTAATGGAAGGATGATTGGTAATAATCCATTCGGCTGTTTCAAAGCCATTCATTACCGGCATGGTAACGTCGAGCAAAACAATGTCTGGCAAATTCTCTGGATTTAATTGCTCAATAAAGTGCTTTCCATGATTTGCTTCAAAAAGAACAGTGTAATCATCAAAGCCACTGATGATTACGGAGAGACCATTTCTTAATAGAACATGATCGTCTACTAAAACAATCTTTTTCATACAGTTCATTTAGTAAAATCGGGGGTATTACTAAACAGTGATATGAAGTAACTAAATAAAATTGAATATAAATTATTAATTATACGATTTTTTGACCGTGTTTTCACGGTATTTTTTAGATATAAATGCTGAGAATAAAACCTCTGAGGGTATTTAATTTTAATTACTATCAATTAAATGGTGACTATTTAATTTGATAGCATTTTTTAACCAGGGGTTACAAACAAACAGAGGGCGACAATAGTCGCCTTCGTTTTTTATTTACCTTTAAGTATGCTATTGCACATTCATCCGGATAATCCCAATCCACGTCATATTAAAACAGTGGTTGAATGTTTGTTGTCGGGTGGTGTTATCATTTATCCTACCGATACCATCTATGGTCTGGGTTGTGATATTTTTCAACCCAAGGCAGTAGAACGAATTGCCAGAATTAAACAGATTGATCCTGCAAAAGCACAACTGAGTTTTATCTGTAACGATTTAAGTGATTTAAGCAAGTATTGTAAAACAACTGATACGCCTTTATATCGTTTATTAAAAAGCCATTTACCAGGCCCCTATACTTTTATTTTGCATGCAAGTAAGGAAGTACCTAAGATTCTGCAAAACAAAAAAAGTACCATTGGTTTAAGAATACCCAATAACAATATTGCCCGAACCATTGTGTCTGAATTAGGCCATCCATTATTGTCTGCTTCCTTGCCGGGTGAAATGGTAGAAGAATATACCGATCCGGATACCATGTACGATAACTTTCATCATTTAGTAGACATTGTAATCGATGGGGGTAATGGGGGAATGATACCCTCAACTATTGTAGATTGTACAAAAAGTCCTTATGAACTGGTAAGACAGGGGGCTGGAGTTTGGGAGGAGGATTAAAACGGCATTTCCAATTGTTTGGGACTGATATTAAAACTCTTCCGGTGATGCACGCATAAGCCATTGGCTTCAATGGCCATCCGGTGTTCCAGGGTTCCGTATCCCTTGTTTTTTTTCCAGCCATACTGCGGAAACTGCTGATGGATTTTTTCCATGTAAGCGTCTCTGTATGTTTTGGCTAAAATACTGGCTGCAGCAATGGATGCATATTTACCATCTCCTTTCACTATGCACAAATGGGGTGTTTTTTTGTAAGGCATGAACCGATTTCCGTCGATCAATAAAAATTCAGGCTTTATTTTGAGTTGGTCAATGGCCATGTGCATGGCTTTGAAACTTGCTTTTAAAATATTAATTCGGTCTATTTCTTCTGCATCAATACTAGCAACCGACCAGGCCAGTGCATTTGCTTCAATTACTTCCTTTAAAATCAGTCGTTGTTTGGCCCCCACCTGTTTACTGTCATTCAACAATGGATGCTTGAAATGAGCGGGTAAGATAACCGCAGCAGCAAAAACAGGACCTGCATAACAGCCCCTGCCAGCTTCATCGCAACCGGCTTCTATTTGATTTTCCTGATAAAATGCGGGTAACATTTGGTAAAACTACTTAAACATGCATCAATTTCGAAGTTTGAGTGTTATACCTTTGCACAAAAGCACTAAAGCATGAGTTTAACAGCAGCGAAAGAAAATAAATCAGTAGCCACCTGGTTATTGATTGGAGTGGGGATGACGATTATTCAAATTGCATTGGGTGGGATTACCCGTTTAACCGGCAGTGGGTTGTCTATTACAGAATGGGATGTGATTACCGGCTCATTGCCTCCTTTGAACGAAGCGGCCTGGCTGGCAGAGTTTGACAAGTACAAACAAACTCCTCAGTTTCAATTGTTGAATTTTGATTTTCAGTTATCTGATTTTAAGTTCATTTTTTTCTGGGAATGGTTTCACCGTTTATGGGCCAGATTAATAGGGCTGGTATTTGCTTTTGGATTTATTTGGTTCATAGTGAAGAAGTCATTCAAAAAAGAAATGATTGGCTCTTTACTGGTTTTGTTTTTCCTTGGTGCTTTACAGGGTTTGGTTGGTTGGATCATGGTCGCGAGCGGATTAACTGGTGATGCAGTTTATGTAAAGCCCACTCGTTTGGCTATGCATTTCATTCTTGCATTGGGCTTATTAAGCTATACCTACTGGTTTGCATTAAAGCTGATTGTTCCAAAAGATCAGATAATTGAGGATAAAAAAATAAGAAATACCAATCTTGTTTTAATTGGCTTATTGGTTTTGCAATTAATTTATGGGGCATTGATGGCAGGGCATAAAGCAGCCAACGCAGCTGCTACCTGGCCCACCATCAATGGAAGCTGGATACCTGATACAATGTTTACACATCAGCCTTTCTTACTGAACTTTATTGACAATACCATTCTCATACATTTCATACACAGGGGATTGGCCTATATCATTTTAGGATTATTAATTTACTGGTCAATTCAACTCTTTAAATTATCTGCAACGCCAATACTAAGCAAAGCGGCTAAATATCCTTTAATATTAGTGATTGTTCAGGTTGTACTGGGAATAGCATCTGTCCTAACCAGCAGTAGTATTGTACCTGGTTCCTGGGGTAGTTTTGAATGGATGGCGCAGTTGCATCAATTAACGGGTATGTTATTGTTACTTTCCTTAGTTACCATATTATTTCTGGTTCGGCCTAAAATTTGCTAAATTTAAAAGCAGCAGAATAAATTTAAATAGCTGCTTTTAAACTGAATGAAGCAATATCTGAAAGGCATCTGGTTTTCTTTACCCATACAACTAATGTTGTTGCATTTCAGGCGTTACCAGATATTTCTTCTATTCTGGTATATCCTGTTTGCAACAGTAGGAGGCAGTTTCATGAAAACCTTCGGAGCTCATTCTCTCTTTTTGGCACCTGAGTATTTTGGAAATATCAGCCCGCTGAGTACAGCGATTGTTGGAATTACTTCCGGCGTTTTTATTATGAGCTGGAATATCACTACGTTTATTTTGCACAGCAGCAGGATTCAGTTTTTGGCTACTACTGCGCAGCCCTTTCTTAAATATTGTATCAACAATGCTATACTGCCAATTGCATTCCTGATTTTTTATCTGATTGAAGCCTATCAGTACAGTAGAAATCAGGAATTGTTTTCAGTGAGCGATTTTGCGGGACTAGCGCTTGGATATACGGGCGGTTTTGTTATTTCTATTGCATTTGCCTTTCTATATTTTTTTGGTGCCGATAAAACCATTTATAAAACCATTTCAGCTACCATATCAGATGCCAATAAGCGTCATGACCGCATGTCTGAAAAAAAACAGGACACCTGATATTAAACAGGACATGCGCGTAGACTGGTTTTTTAGTGCTGCTTTTAAGTTGCGAAAGCCAAGAAATGTAAAGCATTATAATCCTGAATTCTTAGAAGCGGTTTTTAGCAGACATCATTTTGCAGCAGTTATTGCCATTATGATTGCTTTTGTATTTCTCATTTTAGTAGGATATAGTTCAGATGCCAGATTGTTTCAGCTGCCAGCAGCTGCCAGCGTTACCTTATTATTTGCCATATTAATTGCCGCAGCCGGGGCATTGACTTTGTTTTTGAAGTCCTGGAGTTTTGTGGCTTTAGTGGCGGTATATATCGTGGCCAATATTTTGTACCAGTATGAAATTCTGGATCCGCGAAACAAAGCCTATGGACTCAATTATGTAACCAAATCGGAGAGACCGGTTTATACCAGAGAATCTATTCAGGAACTGGCTGCTGCAGATTCTGTTGAGAAAGACAAAACAGCTTTTTTAAATATTCTGAATAACTGGAAAGCCAGGCAGAAAGAAGAAAAGCCGATTCTATATATTATTAATACCAGCGGAGGGGGAACCAGGAGTGCTACTTTCACAATGAATACATTGCAGTATCTGGATAGTTTGATGAATGGACAACTCATGAAAAAAACCATTCTGATCAACGGGGCTTCTGGTGGTTTGCTTGGCGCAGTTTATTTCAGAGAGCTGTATCATGAAAAAGTAAAGGGCAAGCCAATCAATTTGCAGGACAAGCAATATGTAAATAATATCTCCAAAGACTTGCTAAGCCCTTTGTTCTCTTCTTTCTTAACGCGTGATATGCTGGGTCCTGCGCAGAAATTTACCTCTAATGGTTTTGTGTATGTAAAAGACCGTGGCTATGCATTTGAGGAGAAGTTAAATGAAAATACAGGTAGTGTT
Organism: Sediminibacterium sp. C3; assembly: GCF_000508085.1. Classification (GTDB taxonomy): domain Bacteria; phylum Bacteroidota; class Bacteroidia; order Chitinophagales; family Chitinophagaceae; genus Sediminibacterium. The sequence goes on from NZ_KI669560.1 coordinate 811,258, forward strand.
TTTCTTAAAACTATCGGATCTTATCAGGAGGCAGAAGCAAAAGCGCTTATTCCTTCAGTATTTTTTAATTCAGTAATTACCAGGGATGCAAGGAAAATGATTATTGCTTCCCGTCCTGTTCGATTCTTAATGCGTCCAGTTGCGGACAGCACGCATATCATGCCTTTTGACGCAGATGCAGTTGACTTCAACAGTTTTCTCCGCAACCAGAACAGCAATGATATTCATTTGTTGTCTGCTTTAAGAATGAATGCTACTTTCCCATATGTTTTACCCAATGTTTGGTTACCTACCAATCCGGTTATTGATGTAATGGATGCGGGACTAAGAGACAATTATGGGCAGGAATCTGCTTTGCGATTTATAGCTGTCTTTAAAGACTGGATACAGAAGAATACTTCCAAAGTGGTATTGATTCAAATAAGAGACAGAAGTTTAAGTGACTGGGAAAAGCCGTTGGAGAGTAATTCATTGATTGGCTTTTTAACCAAACCCTTCCTGATACTGCAGAACAACTGGTTTAAAATGCAGGACTATTACCAGCATGATCAATTAGACTATATGAGAAAAGCCTACGGAGATAATTTTTATCGCTTTTCTTTTCAATATATACCCTCAAAATCAGAAGCGCCGGCCAGTTTGAGTTTTCACCTGACGGCTGCAGAAAAAAGAGACATAGCTGAAGCGGTTAATAATCCATTGAATCAAAAGGAATTTGAGCGATTGCAGAAAACGATACAAAATGCTGAAATGAAATAAACTTACTTCCCTTTTGGCTTAATTAACCTGAATGCTTTTGGAATAATTGCAATGTTGAGTTCTTCAACAGCATCTCGGGGTTCACCATCAATATGTAGGGGCGCCAGCTTGGGATTTTTTATAGTCAGCGCCGGAGTTTGAAAATACAGAATATTTTTTGAGCTCATGTCTTCCACCAACTGCTGTACTTTATTATTTCCACGCATTTGACGCAGAATGGCAAATGGCAATTTGGCTTTGTTCATTTTCTGTACAATAACAATATCAAGCAGTCCGTCAGATAAACTTGCCTGAGGTGCAATAATGGCATTATTTCCAAATTGATTGCTATTGGCAATGCTGATGAAAAAAGCATCAGTAAATACAGAGAAATTGTCCAATACAATTTCAAACTGATAAGGGTTGGCTTTAAAAAACTGGATAATACTTTGCTGGGTATAGGTAAATAAGCCTCTGGTAGATTTCTGGGCAAAATCATGTGCCACTTGCGCGTCAAACCCCATTCCACTTAACATACAGGCATATTCACCATTCACCGTAAAAGCATCTATGTTTTCTGCTTCACCATTAAAAATAATTTCAATGGCTTTTTTCATACTGGTTGGAATACCAGCTGCTCTGGCCAGACCATTGCCTGATCCAACCGGAATAATACCAAATTGTACTCCTGTTTCGCGCAAGGAACCGGTTACCTGATTCACTGTTCCATCTCCGCCCAGAATTACCACATCGGTAAATCCTTCATTGGCAATATGTTCTATCAGGTATTCGTAATTGCCTGTTGCATTGGTATTAAATACGCGGTATTCAAAGCCTTTGGCAGCAGTTACTTTTTCAACCAGTTCTCTGATCTTATCTTTTTTAGATGTACCAGAAATGGGATTGATTAAATAAATGATTTTTCTTTTCATGATACTACACTTGGTATGGCTACCATTTCATTAATGCACTGGCCCAGGTAAATCCACTACCAAAAGCAGCTAAACATACCAGGTCTCCTTCTTTGATCATTCCTTTTTCCCAGGCTTCACACAAGGCAATTGGAATAGATGCTGCAGTTGTGTTGCCGTAGTTCATAATATTATTATAAACCTGATGATCCTGTAATTTTAATTTCTGCTGAACAAACTGACTGATGCGCAGGTTTGCCTGATGCGGTATCAACATGTTGATATCAGTGGATTGATAACCGTTTTTTTCCAGGGCTTCCATAATTACTTCAGGAAACTTCACTACTGCTTTTTTAAACACAGCAGGTCCATCCATGTATGGAAAATTTTGCGCATTGTCAATCATCTGATGGCTCATGAACATCTGAGAAATTTCCGCGTCATCAAAGCTGGCATAGTTTTTAGCTCCCCAGTGATTGGCATGAGATCCTGGATTGTACATGGCTAAAATTTCAGCAGATTCTCCATCACTGTGTAAGTGGGTGCTTAAGATTCCCTGACCCTCTTTTTCTGTTGGCTGCAATACCACTGCACCGGCACCATCTCCAAAAATCACTGATACATTTCTGCCTCTGGTAGAGAAATCCAATCCGAAAGAATGCTTTTCACTTCCTATTACTAGAATGTTTTTGTACATCCCGGTTTTAATAAACTGATCCGCCACACTCAATGCATACACAAATCCACTGCACTGATTTCTTACATCCAATGCCCCAACTTCTTTCATCTGCATGGCTCTTTGAACCAGCACCCCACATCCTGGAAAATAATAATCGGGTGATAAAGTGGCAAAAATGATAAAATCAATATCCTGCGCAGTAATCCCCGCTCTTTCAATGGCAATTTTAGCTGCTTCCACACCCATGGTAGTGGTGGTTTCTTCCGTTCTGTGTGCGTAACGTCTTTCTTTAATACCGGTTCTTTCCTGGATCCATTCATCGTTGGTATCCATATATTTGGTCAAATCATTATTGGTATAAACATTAGATGGAACGTACATGCCGATTCCGGCAATCTTACTCAATGGCATAGCAAACAGTTTAAAAGTTAAAGGTAAGGATTCTTCACCGTTGGGCTGTGAAGGATCAGTTAATGATTAGTTGTTAAAAATCATTGAAGGATTGTTTGTTTTGGCAACTGCATCACGGTTTTTAAAAAATCAGCTGTCTCTTTTTCAACGGAGATAATATCTTTTGATTGAATTGGCGATGCAATTACATGATTGCCTGTATTGGGCACCGGAACCATTTTTTTATTTTTTTCACTGGTACCAACTTCTGCAAACATTTTCTTCATTGCATCCACACTTACCACAGGGTCCTGCTCTTTTTCATTTTTGTAATAATATAACACCAATAAAGGTTGATTCACTTTTGCAAAATTTTCTTTTGTCATAGTGGTCTCTAGCAACTCTTCTAATTGAACAGTGGCTTCAAGCCTGTATTTGGTATTCCAGTATTGCTGATACAAGGGATGTTCTTTCTGAACGCCCATATAATTAGAGCCTTTTACCATACGTGCAATCTGTAATCCCCACGGATTATTTAATAACCATGCATTGGGATCTTTAATGGCAATATTGGGAGAGTATAATACCAGCCCTGCAATTTCCGGATAGATGGCAGCTAACTGTAAAGCTAAAGTTCCACCTGTAGATGTTCCCATCAGGATTACTTTTTCGCCAATTTGCTTTCCAATGGCATAAGCTTCTTTGGCCGATTCAAATAAGGATTCAGCAGTCATATTGATGAGTGCATCGGTAGTATCAATACCATGTTCTGATAAGCGAGCCAAATACAAATTGCATCCGAATTGATTGGCAATCTGCTGGTGCACCGGATTCCCTTCTTCCTGACTGGCACTGAATCCATGCAGGTATACAATGGCATAGGGTGTTTTTTGTTTCACACTATCATTGGCCCAAACTATTCTGGCTTCATTGTTCGGTCTAACCTTATGTTTTTGTTCATTCGATTGGATCAAAGCCTCCAGTACTGCAGGCGCTTCCGGAATGTTCGGAAGGGTTGTATTATAAACAGGAGTTGCAGGATTGGGACCAAGCAGGTATACAACACCAGCCAATGCAATGAAACCAATAAACCATTTGATGATACGCATACAATTGAATTAACAGGCCAATTTAGGGTTTATTATGTATTACAAGGGGAATCCTTAACAGAATAATGACCCATATTTACTTGCATCCCCCGCGTTAAAGCCGTACCTTTGCCGCCTCAATAAACAGTATCAAATGCGTAAAATGCTGATACTGAGATAAATACACAATAATGGAAATAAGAAACATTGCCATCATCGCGCACGTAGACCATGGCAAAACCACTTTAGTAGACCGAATTTTGGGTGCAACTAAAGTTTTCAGAGACAACCAGGATGCTGGTGAGTTAATCATGGATAGCAACGATTTAGAAAGAGAACGTGGTATCACGATCTTCAGTAAAAACGCTGCCGTTACTTACAAAGACTATAAGATTAATGTGATTGATACACCCGGGCACAGTGATTTTGGCGGGGAAGTAGAACGCGTATTGAAAATGGCCGATGGGGTAATTTTATTGGTGGATGCTTTTGAAGGCCCCATGCCTCAAACGCGTTTCGTATTGCAGAAAGCATTACAGTTGAACCTACATCCCATTGTAGTAATCAACAAAGTAGATAAGCCGAACTGTCGTCCGGATGAAGTTCATGATGCTGTTTTTGAATTATTCTTTAACCTGGATGCAACGGAAGAGCAATTGAATTTCCCAACTTTCTACGGTAGTGGTAAGAATGGCTGGTTCAATGATAGCTTAACACCTACAGAAGATATCCTGCCTTTAATGGATGGTATCATTAAATATGTTCCTGCACCAAGAGTAAGCGAAGGAACCCTTCAATTACAAATTACTTCATTGGATTATTCTTCATTCTTAGGTAGAATTGCCATTGGTAAAGTAACCAGGGGTTCTATTAAAGAAGGTCAGCAAATTGCCTTGGTGCAAGGAGCAGACGGTACCGTGAAGAAAATGCGTGTAAAGGAATTGTATGTGTTTGAGGGAATGGGCAAACGTAAAGTAGCTGAAGTTTTGGCTGGTGATCTTTGTGCAGTAGTAGGCTTAGAAGAGTTCAATATTGGTGATACCATTGCGGATGCTGAAAATCCGGAAGGTCTACCCATTATCAGTGTAGATGAGCCAACCATGAGCATGACGTTCAGCATCAACAACTCACCTTTCTTTGGTAGAGATGGTAAGTTTGTTACCTCCCGTCACTTGCGTGATCGTTTGATGAAAGAAACCGAAAAGAACCTGGCATTAAGAGTAGAAGATACAGACAGTGCAGATAGTTTCTTAGTATATGGCAGAGGTATTCTGCACTTGGGTGTATTGGTAGAAACCATGCGTAGAGAGGGGTATGAACTTACCGTGGGTAATCCTCAGGTATTGGTGAAAACCATTGATGGAAAGAAGCATGAGCCTTATGAAAACCTGGTAGTAGATGTACCTTCTGAATACAGTGGTAAAGTAATTGACCTGGTTACGCAGCGTAAGGGTGAAATGCAGGTAATGGAATCCAAAGGAGAAATGCAACACTTGGAGTTTGAAATTCCTTCCAGAGGATTGATAGGCTTGCGTTCTCAGATGCTGACTGGTACAGCTGGAGAAGCAGTAATGGCGCATCGTTTCATTGATTACAAACCATGGAAAGGACCTATTCCGGGAAGAAACAACGGGGTCTTGATTTCTAAATTCCAAGGTGTTACTACTGCTTACTCTATTGATAAATTACAGGATCGCGGATCTTTCTTTGTTGATCCGGGAGATGAAGTATACGTAGGACAAATCATTGCGGAACATATTAAGCCAGGAGACTTAAATGTGAATGCAGTGGAAATGAAAAAGCTGACCAACCACCGTGCAAGCGGAAGTGATGATGCAGTAAGAATTGTTCCGAAACTTCAGTTTACATTGGAAGAGTGTATGGAATACATTCAGCACGATGAGTGTATTGAAGTAACGCCTAAGAATATTCGTATGCGTAAAACCATTTTGGACGAGAACGAAAGAACCAAAATGTCTAAGAGCATGAAGTCTGAAGCAGTAGGATAATTCCCAAATACTTTTACATATTAAAAGAGCCTCCCATTGGGAGGCTCTTTTGTTTGCTATTTTAAATGAAAAGTAAGAGGTAGAAGTTTTATGATTTCATAAATTCAAACTATTGTGCAATTGCATAAATCACCCTAATTTTTGTAGAATTGACAGATTGTTAATTATAAATTATAATATTGAATTTTGATGAATCAATACTATTACTTCGTGAGAGTTCTCTTACTTTTATTTTTACTTATGTCCTTTAATATAAAAGGGTTTACTCAAGAATTAGATACTACATCTAATAAAATTGGCATATTTCGTGTTGCGGCAAGTATACCGATTCCTATTGTTAATCTTCAATATGAAATTCCATTAAAAAAGACAGTAACCTTGTTAATAAAATCAGGTTTAAATTTCACCTTGGCTTCAAGTGCCGCATTAAATAGGGATAAAATTAGATCACAAGTAAGTTGGATTTCTTCAATAGAATCAAGATATTATTATTCTTTGAATAGACGTATTAGGAATGGCAAATCAATTAAAAATTATTCGGCTGGCTATATAGGTGTAGAACCATACTTTCGCTCTAACAGTATTGCCTCAATTAATGAGCCTAAACAAATTAATAATGGCAGTTATGGGACTTTTATTAATCTAGGATTTCAAAATCAATCTGAAAAGAATATTTATACAGCTTTTTTTATTGGTGTTGCGCCTTTTGCATTTCGTTTAGGTGAAATGAATACCACTACTGGAAAGTTGGATCGAATTTGGCTTAACTTTTCTATTGGATATGTATTTTAAAGAAATGGTTATGAGTGTTTATTATTTAATAATAATTATAATAGGATCTGGAACCCTATATTCAAAAGGTAGACAATTACAAAAATCAATTAAAAGCAAAAACAGGAATCAAATAACTATCGATGTTTTTTTCCTTGTCCTTACATTGGCAATCATTGCTCTTCTTATCTATTTAAAAAAATTTCTTTCCTAGTATAATGATAAAAGCAGAGCCACCCATTGGGTGGCTCTTTTGTTTGTTACAATTCAGTTTTTAATTAAGACTTGCTGACTACAGCGTTTTCAATAACGATGGTTTCAAAGCTTACGTTGTACTGTTCTGCCTTTTTTGCTTTGGAATCTTCAATTACAAAAGACAATTTGTTAGACTCGTCTTTTGGAAACTTAAATGTCTTGTTGAAGTCTTTGTCGGAATAACTTCCTTTGAATACCAATTCATTGTTGGCATCTGTAATGATCAGGGTAAAGTTGGCACCTGTTGGGTTGCTGTATTTTACCTGAATGGTGTGTAGTTGATTCTTATCAATACCACTGTACTTTACTTCTGCATTGCTTTTAACAGATATATCATAAGCTCTTACAGGAGATACAGATGCATTGGCAGATAAAAACATCAAGGAAGACACCACAGATCCAAAAACGATTCTCTTGACACTGGTAACGATTGTTTGCTTTTTCATACTTTTCAAATTTTACTGTGAGTAATAAATTCTTCTCAAATGGCAACAGCAAACGAAAAAGCTTAGTGTACACTATACACATTAATACCCGATTGGATAAAAGGTAACCCAATTTTTTTTATATCGGCTTGTTCAAGGTCTCCCAAAGCAAGTCTTTCAGCTCGGTTAGTCCCTTATTGGTTACCGATGAAATGAAAACATGGGGAATATCAGCCGGTAATTCCTTGCTGATGGCTTCCTTTAATTCATCGTCCAGCATATCGCTTTTACTAATGGCAATGATGAAATCTTTCTGCAACATTTCTTCATTGTAGTTCTTTAATTCCTGACGAAGGATTTCAAACTCTTTTCGGTGATCATTACTGTCGGCAGGAATCAGGAATAATAAAACGGCATTGCGTTCTATATGTCTGAGGAATCGATGTCCCAATCCTTTACCTTCAGCTGCTCCTTCAATAATACCCGGTAAGTCTGCAATACAAAATGATTTTGAATCACGGTAGGCAACCATGCCTAACTGAGGCGTTAAGGTAGTAAATGCGTAATTGGCAATTTTAGGTTTGGCGGCAGTAATGACAGATAGTAAAGTAGATTTGCCTGCATTGGGGAATCCAACCAAACCCACGTCTGCCAATACTTTCAGCTCAATATTTTTCCATCCTTCCACACCGGGTTCTCCGGGTTGTGCATGGTCGGGTGCCTGGTTGGTAGGGGTGGCAAAATTGCTATTGCCCAATCCGCCTCTTCCTCCACGCATCCAGATATATTCCTGTCCGTCTTCTAAAATTTCTGCTTCAATCTTGCCGGTTTCTTCATCACGCGCAACCGTACCCAGGGGAACTTCAATAATAATATCTTTTCCGTCTCTGCCGGTACAATTGTCTTTGCTACCGTTCTCACCGTTTTCGGCCAATACATTCTTGAAATAGCGTAAATGCAACAATGTCCAGAGGTTGCGGTTCCCTTTTAAAATAATATGTCCGCCTCTGCCACCATCGCCACCGTCCGGGCCGCCCATGGCAGTTAGTTTATTGCGCATAAAATGTCTTACACCTGCACCACCGTGACCACTGCGCGCAAAAATTCTGATATAGTCTATAAAGTTATTCCGTTCCGACACTTGTATAATTTAAGTGCAAAGATACAACATTGAAATTTGGTCTATTTTTTCATTGCATTCCAGGTGCTGTAGAGTGTATCCTGTTTGGGGCGGTCGGCAGGAACGAATCTGAGCGGTTCGCAGGGTTCCCAGTATTCCTGCATTTCTTTGGGTAGCTGTTGGTAGAGTGCTGTACCCTTTGTCTTCCAGGCAATCATTTCATCTGAAACGGTCTTGATGATTTTGGCAGGGTTGCCTGCAATTAAAGAACGTGAAATAAAATGCTCATCTGCCTTAATAAAACTCATGGCACCAACAATGCATTCATCCTCTAGTACTACATTGTCCATAATAACGGAATTCATACCCACCAGACAATTGCGGCCAATGGTGGCTCCGTGAATAACCGCACCATGTCCAATATGGGCGTTCTCTTTTAATAATACGGTGGTGCCCGGAAACATATGCAGGGTGCAGTTCTCCTGCACATTGCAACCGTCTTCAATAATGATGGCGCCCCAATCACCCCTGATAGCAGCTCCTGGTCCTATGTAAACATTCTTTCCAATAATTACATTGCCTGTAACAGCAGCCTGGGGATGCACAAAGGAACTTTCATGTACAACCGGTATAAATCCTTTAAAAGAATAAATCATAAAGATGCTTTTACAACAAGCTTACCTGTTCTGAAACAATTTCCTTTAAAGTAAGACACCAACTCATTGTGCTGATTCGTAATTGTAATTTGATATAATCCTGTCGATCTTCCATTGTGTAATTCTTTGGCTTCGGCAATCAATGTATCGCCTACATGCACGGGTTTCAGAAAATTGATGGAAGTGTCCAATGCCACCGATAAATTATTTCTATTGTTGCAGGCAAAGGCAAATGCACTGTCGGAAAAAGCAAAGGCAATGCCGCCATGAACAATGCCCAATCCATTCATCATTTCAGGTCTTACCTGCATTTTAATTTTACTGTATCCTTCCTCTATCTCTACTACTTCTATGCCTAACCATTGTGAAAACAAATCTGCTTTCATCATTTCTTCTACAATATGTTGTGGTGTCATGGCTTTTGTTTTATCAATTTATTGGCCTTTGTATTGGGGAGCACGTTTGGCTAAAAAAGCATCCACCCCTTCTTTGAAATCTGCTGTTGCTGCTGCTTTTTGCTGCAAATCGTCTTCCAATGCCAGTTGTGATTGTATAGTATTGGTAGCACTTGCATTCAATGCCTGCTTTATATAACCCAGTGCTTTGGTGGGCATGGTGGCAAGTTGAACCGCCAGTTTTTTGCTTTCTGTTTCAAAAACCTCATCTTCAAATACTTTATACAACATGCCCATTTGCAAAGCTTCTGTTGCAGAAACCTTATCGCCCAACATCATTAGCGCACTCGCTCTTTGAAATCCGATTAATCGGGGCAAAGTGAATGTACCACCACTATCCGGAATCAATCCGATTTTAGAAAATGCCTGAATAAAAGAAGCGCTTGATTTGCTTACAACAATATCGCAGGCAAAAGCAATATTGGCGCCTGCTCCGGCTGCAACCCCATTTACAGCAGCCACTACCGGCTTCTGAATTTCTCTTAGCCTTTGTACAATCGGATTGTAGTGTTCGCTTAAAATTCTTTGCATGCCTGGACCTTCCGGATCTACCACTTCTGCCAAATCCTGTCCTGCACAAAATCCCTTCCCAGCACCAGTTAAATAAATGGCCCTGATATTTTCATCACTGGCGCATTCATCCAATATAGCCTGCAACTGCAATGCCATGGGTCGGTTGAAGGAATTTAATTTGTCGGGTCGGTTCATCGTAATGAAAGCGACACCAGACTCAACACTAAATAATATTGCATCCATAAAAATACTTTAATGGCATTTAAAATAATCAAAAGGTTCCTTGCACTCTTCGCATTTAAACAAAGCCTTACAAGCCGTGCTCCCGAATTGTGAAACCAATACGGTATGGGTGGATTGACATTGCGGACAAGGCACTACCAAATCTTCCAGGTAAGCAGCGTCAATGCTTTTACCTACAGGGGGAGCAATACCGTAGGCTTTTAATTGCTGCTTCCCTTTTTCGGTCATCCAGTCGGTGGTCCAGGCCGGAGATAAAATGGTTTTGATAGTTGGTTCATATCCTGCTCCCAACAAAGCCATTCTGATTTGCATGGCAATCATGTCCATGGCCGGACAACCTGTGTAAGTAGGCGTAATGGTAACCCTTACTTGCCTGCCTTCAACATCAACAGCTCTGATCACCCCCAAATCTACTACAGACAATACAGGCACTTCCGGATCCATAACGGATTCCATTATTTGCCATACTTCGGCATGTTGAGTTGTGGCTGAATTTACCATTCGCTGTTGGGATAAGCTCTTTGTAAATATTGCATTTCTGCCAGAATATATCCTAAGTGTTCTGTGTGCATGCCAGTTGCACCCCCTTTCTGTACAAAGGTTTTGGCAGGAATAAGCAGACCTGCTTCTTCAAAAATGGCTGTAACTTTTTGGTTCCAGGCAGTCTGAATAGCAGCATAGTTCAGGCAAGTAGCAGTGGCGTATTCAGGTTGAATAAACATTTCTCCTGTATAAGCCCAGATAGCATCAATGGCTTGCTGCATACGTCTCTTGCTTTCTTCTGTTCCATCGCCCAAGCGCAATACCCAATCCTGACTCCACTTTACATGATAGCTGATTTCCTTTATGGATTTTTCTGCAATAGCAGCAACCTGTGCGTCTTCGTGTTTCAATAACTGCGTAAACAATTCCAGTTGAAACTGACTCAGCAAAAACAAACGCAAAGTGGTTTGTGCCCAGTCTCCGTTTGGTATTTCCGTAATCAATAAATTTTTAAACTCTACCACATCTCTCAAATAAGCCAGACTGTCTTCGGTTACGGGCAAACTGATATCCTTGCCTGTTTGTGTAAGTTCAATCTTGTCTGCATGCTGGTTAATTAGTTCAGCAGCATGCTGGTATAAATTTCTTGCCTGTCCAATATAGTCCAATGCAATATTCGTGATGGCAATGTCCTGCTCTAATATTGGTCCGTGTCCGCACCATTCACTGTTGCGGTGTCCAATAATCAATGCATTGTCTGCCAGGTGAAGTAGAAAATCAATCTCGTTTTTCGCAGTTGCCATTACATGTATTTTACTTCATCAGGTAAATCATAAAAAGTGGGATGTCTGTAGGCTTTGTCATTAGCAGGATCATACAGCGCTTCCGCTTCATCCGGATTGCTGGCATGAATATGCTTGCTTTCTACTACCCAGATGCTTACCCCTTCCATTCTGCGGGTGTACACATCTCTGGCATTCTCAATGGCCATGGCAGCGTCGGCAGCGTGTAAGCTTCCTACATGTTTATGATCCAGCCCTTGTTTGCTGCGGATGAATACTTCCCATAAAGGCCATTCAGCCTTATTGGTTTGCTGGGTAGAAATATCAGCGGCTCCGTTTTTGCTTTCGCCGTAGTCGCCGTAGTAAAGTTTGTGTAATTGAAAGCTCATATTCTTTGATTTTAATGTTATGCTGCAGCCTGTTTTTGTTTCGCTTTTTTATTGGCATAGGCCAATGCCGCATCTCTTACCCATGCACCTTCTTCCCAGGCTTTTTTACGAGCGTCTAATCTTTCCTTATTGCAGGGGCCATTGCCTTGCACTACTTGCCAGAACTCATCCCAGTTGATTTCACCAAAATCATAATGACCTCTTTCTTCATTCCATTTCAAATCTTTATCGGGTAAAGTAAATCCCAGCACTTTCACCTGTTCTGCACAAACGTCTACAAATTTTTGTCTGAGCTCATCGTTGCTGAAACGTTTGATTTTCCATTTCATGCTTTGAATGGTATTAGGGCTTTCATCGTCCTTGGGTCCAAACATCATCAGGCTTGGCCACCACCAGCGGTTGATGGCATCCTGTGCCATTCTGCGTTGCGCTTCTGTTCCCTTGCTTAATACATACAGTATTTCAAACCCCTGACGCTGGTGAAAACTTTCTTCTTTACAAACCCTTACCATGGCACGTGCATAAGGACCAAAACTGGTTCTGCAAAGCGGTACCTGATTCATAATGGCGGCACCGTCTACCAGCCATCCAATCACGCCCATATCTGCCCAGCTTAAAGTGGGATAGTTAAAGATGGAAGAGTATTTGGCTTTGCCAGTATGCAATTGCTCGTACATCTGATCCCTTGTAATGCCAAGTGTTTCAGCTGCACTATATAAATACAAACCATGACCTGCTTCGTCCTGCACTTTGGCCAAAAGAATGGCTTTTCTTCTTAGTGATGGGGCACGGGTTATCCAGTTGCCCTCTGGTAACATACCAATGATTTCGCTGTGCGCGTGCTGACTGATTTGTCTGATCAGGGTCTGACGATACTTCTCAGGCATCCAGTCTTTTGGCTCAATTCTTATTTCACGATCAACCTTGTCCTGAAAGATTTTTTCAAAGTCTTGTTCCATAATTTTTTATTTAACATCAAAGTCAATGAATACATTTTCTGTTCTCGGATGAGACTGACAGGTTAAAATAAACCCATGCTCTATCTCTTCCTGTTCCAATCCATAGTTCACATCCATGTCTACTTCGCCTTCTATTAATTTTGCTTTGCATGTACAGCATACGCCTCCTTTGCAGGCATAGGGGAGATCAGCACCATTTTTTAAGGCGGCATCTAAAATGCTTTCTCCTTCAAAGCTAAGATCAAAGGCAAAAGTGATTCCATCCTGTTTAACGGTGATATGGCTTTTTACCTCTTTGCTGGCACTCGTTGAATCGGTTGTATTTTTCTTTGCCTTAACTCCGGTAGTAAATAATTCAAAGTGAATTTTTTTGGAATCAACGCCACTCTCTTCCAATGCCTGCTTAACGCCGAAAATCATTTCTTCTGGACCGCATAAAAAATAGGCGGCTATTTTTTCAGGCTGTAACAATGTTTTACAAAGTTGCTGGCATTTTTCCTGATCAATTCTTCCGAAATGAATGGGTGCATCTGTTTTTTCACGGGATAAAATATACACGATGCTGAATCGGCCCATGAACTTATTTTTCAAAGCTTCTAAAGCTTCTTTGAAAATAATGCTGTGCCGGTTTCTGTTTCCGTAAATTAATGTGAAGCTGCTATTTGGTTCGGTTTGGAGTGTTGTTTTGATAATGGAGAGAATGGGGGTAATGCCACTACCTGCAGCAAAAGCAACGTATTGATTTTTTGTAGCAGGATTTAGTTGGGTAAAAAATTTTCCCTGCGGAGGCATTACTTCCAAAGCCATTCCTTTTGCCAGTGACTCATTGGCCCAGGTAGAAAACAATCCGCCACTTACTTTTTTAATGGCTACCCTTAATTCATTATCCAAAGGGCTGCTGCAGATGGAATAAGATCTTCTGGCTTCTTCTCCGTTTATCAGGCTCTTAAGCGTAATGTATTGACCTTGCGTAAAATTGAATTTTTCCTGCAGGGAAGAAGGCACTTCAAAAGCTACAGAAACGCAGTCTGGTGTTTCTTGCTTTACTTCTTTAACGGTCAGTGTTTCAAACTTAGTCATTCTTTAATCCTCCCACCAAAATGGTAATCATATTACTAGTTAGTGCATCTGCATCAATTTTCTGTGTTGAACGATGCCAGCTTTCAATGCCTCCAATGGCATGCAGAATAATCAACACTGCCGTGGGTGCATCAATGGCTTTGATTTCCTTATTTCTGATGCCCGCTTCTATAATGGCGGCAAAACGCTTGCGATACATTCTTCGCTGGTTCTGAAAATTAGAAAGGTAAGGATCCGATAAATGTTTCCACTCTCTGTCGCTTACATATACTTCCTCGTAATGATTAATCATTTCATTGATATGGAAACGAACCAGCTCCTCCACTTTGGCAATGGAATTGTTTTTCTTAGACTCTACTTCGTCCATATGATGCATGAAGCGATTGGCCACACCAAAGCAGAGTTCATGTAATAATTCTGTTTTGGATTTAATATGGTTATACAGGCTGGCAGCTTCTACGCCTACAGCTTCTGCTAAGTCGCGCATGCTGGCAGCTTTAAATCCTTTTTCTCTGAATAAAGAAGCCGCTTTACTAACGATTACCTCTTTACGGCTGGTGTTTTTTTCTATTTTTATTCTGGCCATGGTACGAAGATAATATACTAACACATGTTAGCAATGATTTGTCTAAAATTATCTTATCCTGTTAGTTTATTGCCTCAACTGCTTATTTGGGGGGATTCGCTGATAAACCATTAATTTCGCAGCCGTATCTTAAATTATAATTATGTCTTTAGTTGTTGTTGGATCCATGGCATTCGATGCCATTGAAACCCCTTTTGGTAAAAGTGATAAGATAATTGGCGGTGCAGGTACTTATATTGCCTGGTGTGCTTCCAATTATACACCTGTTAAACAGATTTCTGTAGTGGGTGGCGATTTTCCTCAGGAGGAACTGGATAGCCTTACTGAAAGAAATGTAGACCTGGAAGGAGTTCAGATTAAAAAGGATGAGAAGACTTTTTTCTGGAGTGGCCGTTACCATATGGACATGAATACCAGAGATACTTTAGATACCCAGCTAAATGTATTGGGAGATTTTCAGCCTGTAGTGCCCGATAGTTATCAGGATTGCGAGTTTTTGATGCTCGGCAATCTAGCTCCCGCCGTACAAAGAAGTGTAATTGAGCAGCTAAAAAACAGACCGAAGCTGATAGTAATGGATACCATGAATTTCTGGATGGAAATTGCCATGGACGACCTGAAGCAAACATTGGCGATGGTAGACTTACTGATGGTGAATGATAGTGAAGCCCGTGAATTAAGTGGTGAATATTCATTGGTTAAAGCGGCTGCTAAAATCATGAAAATGGGCCCTAAATATTTAATTATTAAAAAGGGGGAGCACGGGGCGCTTTTATTCCACGGCAATCAGGTGTTTTTTGCACCGGCTTTACCACTGGAAGAAGTGTTTGATCCAACAGGTGCAGGGGATACATTCGCTGGTGGATTCATAGGACATATTGCGAAAACCAAAGACATTTCTTTTGAGAACATGAAAACTGCCATTATCGTGGGTAGTGCAATGGCTTCTTTCTGTGTAGAAAAATTTGGAACCCAGCGTTTAAGAGAAATCAACAAGGCAGATATTGATTCCAGACTGGATGAGTTTGTTCAACTGGTTAATTTTGATATTGAGTTGGGCAATTAATTGAATATATATTAACGGGCCTTCCAGATTTGGAAGGCCTTTTTTGTATAACCAAAACCCCGAGAGGGAAGGAGAATTAAAAAATGAAAGTAGCTGTTGTTGGCGCAACGGGTTTAGTAGGAACCAAAATGTTGCAGGTATTGGCTGAAAGAAATTTTCCGGTATCTGAAATTGTACCGGTAGCATCTGAAAGATCCGTAGGTAAGGAAGTAAGCTTTAAAGGGAAAGCATATAAAGTAGTAAGTATGGCGGATGGTATTGCAGCAAAACCTGCCGTAGCCATTTTTTCTGCTGGTGGCAGTACTTCTCTGGAATGGGCCCCTCAATATGCAGCAGCTGGAATTAAAGTGATTGATAACTCTTCTGCCTGGAGAATGGATCCTACAAAGAAACTGGTTGTTCCTGAGGTTAATGCTTCGGCCTTAACTGCTGAAGATTTCATTATTGCCAATCCCAATTGCTCTACCATTCAGATGGTGGTTGCCCTACAGCCACTTCATGCAAAATATACCATTAAGCGTGTAGTAGTAAGTACCTATCAAAGTGTAACTGGTACTGGAAAAAAAGCGGTAGACCAATTGTTTAATGAGCGCAAAGGAGTGGAAGGTGAAATGGCTTATAAATATCCCATAGATTTAAATGTAATTCCTCAGATTGATGTTTTTCTAGACAATGGATATACCAAGGAGGAAATGAAAATGGTGTTGGAAACCAAGAAAATCATGCAGGATGATTCTATTCGAGTAACGGCTACAACGGTTCGCATTCCTGTTATTGGTGGACATAGTGAATCTGTGAATATTGAATTTGCCAATGAATTTGATGTAGCTGAAGTAAAAGCATTGTTGGCAACTGCTCCGGGTGTTATTGTGCAGGATGATTTGCCCAATCAGATTTATCCAATGCCATTATGGGCACATGAAAAAGACGAAGTATTTGTAGGCAGAATCAGAAGAGACGAAACCCAGGAGAAGACCCTGAATATGTGGATTGTAAGCGATAACCTCAGAAAAGGTGCGGCTACCAATGCTGTTCAGATTGCTGAATACATGGTTGCCAACGGCCTGTTATAAATTTTGCTGAATGCGCAGATTCCGATTACTATGGTTTTGCCTGCTGTTAGTATCCATGGGTTGTGGTACCCGTTTGTTTACTTATCAATCAAGTAGAACAGGAACAAAAACTGGATCAAAGATTACTGGTGAACAATTCTATCAGCAGGCAATGACCATGCAATGGAAGCAACGGGATTCTTTTGCATTTGCTGCTGTCATAACTGGAAATATTCCTTCATTTTTAAGAAGGGCAGAAGCAATTCATGTAAGTGCGCTTGATTCTGCAACTGGCAAAACGAATAAGGCAACCTATTTTGTAATGCCGGATTACCTAAGTATTGGAACGGATGACAACTGGGCCAGAATTCCACTAACACCCATCACGGCACAACGTATTGCTGATAGCTTTCAGTGCTTTCTTCCTACACGCAAAATGGTGAATGATATTCATGCAGCTGCCAAAGTAAAACTGGCACCCATGCCCATGTATATTTATAGAGATAGTTCAATAACCATGTGGCAGCACCATTTAATGATTGAAGGTCAGCGAAAAGGTCAAAAGGGCTTAATCAGTGGGATCAAAAAAGATGTTGTGATTTCAGATCTGCTTACGCGTTCTGCAAAACAGCATCGGGTTGCCATTTATGGCTGGCATCAGTTGAATGGAAAACCCATACAGCCTTTGTATACGGGTCATGTAGACTGGTATGCAGACTATAGTCATGGTATTCGTATGATAGCCAGAAGAATTAAAGTAAATGGACAGTGGATGGATTATACAGATATCATGAAACACCCGGTTTACAGAAAGTTGTTATCTGATGAGGAGTTTGGGGATGTGTTCAGATATTGATTATTTTAGGGAAACAATTGAGATTACAATTTATGCGTGCATATATTTACCTGGCAGGATTGTTGTTTTTTCTGAGTTGTAAAAACCCTGTAGAGGAAACAGTGGTTAAGAATGATACAACAGTTATTAAAAAAGACACGATTGCTGAAAACAGAATCAATCCTTCATCCAAACCTGTAGCTACCTATAGTGTTCCGGTAGATGATGGCATGGGCAATATGAATAACTGGAAATTTTCGGTAAATATTTACGAAACTTCTAAAACCTTTGAGTACAAAGTTAATATTCAATACAAGGAGATAAGATCCTCTGAGATTGTGCAAATTCCCAACTTTAATATATTACCTGTTGTTGCCATTCAGCCAGGTAAAAATCCTATGTCCTGCATCATTGGTTTCAACGACGCCAAAGGGGAGTTCAAAGATTATATTCAGGTTAGTGTTTCCAACGATCAATTGAAATTCAAGAAAATAAACAATTACAAAGTTCGTAAGTACAGTACACCTGTTAATTAGTCTTCCATCCCCCGGTTCAAAAATTGTAGCAGGGGCTTCATGGTTGCAAATGCAGTCACTATCTTTTTTACTAAATCTTCCTGAGTGAGTTCTGCATCACTGATGGGTACTGATACAATGAAATTTTTCAATTTAATGTATTCAATGGCAGGATTATCTTTTTCATAACCCTTGGGTTCTCTGATAAGCGACATGCCTTCTTCTCTGGACAAATCTCCAAATAGCTTTTTGAAATTTTTATTGCCAAGGATACCCTTGAATTCTTCCCAGTTATAATCTATTTCCTGCCTTACTTTTTTAATCTGATCGGGTTCTCCCCCGTATAAACCGCCCCCAATAAAGCTTTTACCTCCTGGCTCACAATGAAAATAATATCCAGCCATCCAGGATTTTTTTCCTCCTTTTACAAAATAGGCTGCCATATTGGTTTTGTATGGATTCTTGTTTTTACTGAAACGAACATCACGATTGATTCTGAAAATACAATCCTTATAGGTAAGCAGTGAAAGCTCCTTATCAAAATCATTCACTTTTGCCAGTATTGCATTAACCAGTTCAATGAAATCTGATTTTGCGTTTTCATAATCAGTTCGATTTTCATTGAACCATTCACGACTATTGTTCTTTTTTAACTGTGTTAAAAACTGCAGTGTTTTTTTATTCAACATTATTGTCCATTAATCAATTCTATAAATTCCTGTTCCGTAATAACTTTTATGCTATTGATCTTTTTTGCTTTCTCCAGTTTGCTACCGGCATCTGCACCAACTACCAGGTAATTCAATTTGCTGCTAACGCCACTTAATATTATACCTCCAGCAGCTTCTACTTTTGCTTCTGCTTCTGATCTTTTTAATTGTTCTAAAGTGCCGGTAAACAAAAAGCTCTGTCCTTGAAGGCTTCCATCAGCACTCACTTCTTTTTTAATATTTACCAGCTGCAACCCCAGTTTTTCCAAGTCTTTTAGCATTTGCAGATTCTGGGTGTTTGAAAAAAAATGTTGAATGCTTTTGGCAACTTTTACACCTACATCTTCTAATTCTAACAAGTCAGCTTCTGTTTTGTTGGCAAATTCCATCAGGTGATTTACAGCGTTGGCCAATGTTTTGGCTGTGGTTTCTCCAACAAATCGAATCCCCAATGCATAAATCAATCGATAAAGTGGTTGTTGTTTACTGGCTTCAATGGCAGCGCGCAGATTATCCAGGGATTTTCTTCCAAATCCGTCCAGGTTTGCTAGGGAAAAATAATCCAATTGATAAATACCCGGAATATCTTTCAATAGGCCAAGTTCATAAAATTTACGAACATTGGCTTCTCCCAGACTTTTGATGTCCATGGCATCTTTGCTCACGAAATGGATTATTTTTTCTACCACCTGTGCCGTGCATTCAATATTAATACAACGCCAGACTGCTTCACCTTCTTCTTTAAATAATTCACTGTTACAAACCGGACAGTTTTTAGGAAACAGAATCATGGTTTCATTTCCATTTCTTAATTCAGGCAAACTTTTTACAATTTGAGGAATCACATCCCCGGCTCTTTCAATTAATACCTGATCTCCTATGCGCAAATCTTTTTGCTGAATGTATTCTTCATTGTGAACAGAAATGCTGGATACGGTAACCCCTCCCAGATAAACAGGCTTTAGTTTGGCTACCGGAGTTACAGCGCCTGTTCGCCCTACCTGAAATTCCACATCCAATAGTTCGGTGGTTGCCTGTCTGGCTTTGAACTTGAACGCTATGGCCCATCTGGGATGATGAGATGTCATTCCCATTTTTTCCTGTAAACTCAGTTCATTTACTTTAATGACCATCCCATCAATTTCATAAGGCAGGTCATCCCTGGTTGTTTCAAAAGAGAGACAATAATCAATCACGCCCTCAATCCCTTTCACAATCTTTTTTTCATTTTGCGGAGATCGGAAACCCATATCCCATAACAAGGAAAGGCTGCCACCGTGAGTTTCCAATGCTTTATCGTGATTATTGCTCAAATGGGTTACATAACTGATATGATACAAAAAAGCGTCTAGGTTTCTTTCCGCAACTTCTTTGGGATCTTTCATGCGCAGACTTCCGGAAGCAGCATTTCTTGGATTGGCCAACGGGCTCAATCCTTTTGCAATTAGTTTCTGGTTGTATTGGTCAAAAGCAATTTTGCTCATGATGACTTCCCCCCTGATTTCAATTTGCTGAATGCCTCTGGTAGAAAATGGAGCATAAATTGGGATGGATTTAATCTGCTTGATATTATTGGTAATATCTTCTCCTGCAACGCCATCCCCTCTGGTAACCGCACGAACCAATAAATCATTTTCATAATAGAGTGAAATGCTGGCCCCGTCAAATTTGGGTTCAATACAATATTCAAGCAATTCGGTGCCACTTAATTCCCTGGCTTTTCTGTCAAAGTCTTTCAGGTCATCTGCATTGTAACTATTATCCAGGCTCAGCATGGGAACCAGGTGAGGGGTAGTTACGAAGTTCTGGTTCAAACTACTGCCCACTCTTTGTGTGGGAGAATCTACACTTATCAAATCTGGATTCGAATGTTCTATTTTTACCAGTGCCTGATATAAAATATCGTATTCGTAATCTGCCAGCAATGGGTCATTCAATACATAATAGCGATATTCATGAAATCTCAGCACTTGCTTTAAAAGGGTCAAGTCAATATGGGTTGCCTTGCTGTTAAGCCCTGTTAGAATATCCCTGGTTTGTTCCTGTAAAACTTTCGTCTGATCTGCG
The DNA here is from genome assembly GCF_000508085.1 of Sediminibacterium sp. C3. Taxonomy (GTDB): domain Bacteria; phylum Bacteroidota; class Bacteroidia; order Chitinophagales; family Chitinophagaceae; genus Sediminibacterium. The sequence goes on from NZ_KI669560.1 coordinate 832,035, forward strand.
GTGTACATATTGCGTCTTAAGCTGTAAAGATAGAAATTACCCAACAACCCTTAACTTTGTGTACTAACTACGCAATTGCCGGAGATTACTCCAAACGCTTGACCATATGAAGAAGAATTCCGTTAAAGCGGTGCATAGTTTAGTGGATACTTATCCCAAAGTTCCATTAACCGTGGACTGTGTCATATTTGGTTTTGAAGAGAGTAAGCTTAAAGTCTTGCTTATCAAAAGTGATTTGTCTATTTATCAGGGCAAACTTTCTCTTCTGGGGGATTTTGTTAAAAACAACGAAGATCTGGATGATGCAGCTTACAGAATCCTGAAAGAAAGAACCGGCATGACCAATGTGTTTCTTGATCAGGTAAAGGTATTTGGTAAGCCCGACAGGCATCCGGGAGGCAGAGTAATTACCATTGCTTACTGTTCACTATTAAATATTCAGCATCATGCATTGAATATTCATGAAAATGAGCTGGATTGGTACGATTATGAATCGCTCGAAGACATGGCTTTTGATCATAAGCAGATTGTGGATGAATGCCATAGCTGGCTGCAAAAACGGATTCAGGAACACCCATTGGGCTTTAATTTATTGCCAGATAAGTTTTCACTTCGTGAGCTTCAAAATTTATATGAAGCTATTCTAGGCGTTTCACTGGACAGAAGAAATTTCCGTAAGAAGTTTGCTTCAATGGATTTGTTGATCGACACCAATGAAATGGAGCAGGATGTATCACACCGTCCAGGCAAACTATACCAGTTCAACTTTACCAAGTATGAAAAAAAGAAAAGAAAGTGGATTGGAATTGATTTTTAGCTAATCTGCTAATGTTCCTTTACTTTTACTTAAACAGTTTGGTATGTTATATTCAATGACTGGTTATGGCAGAGCAGAGCAAACCATAGGGGACAAGAATTTTTTAATTGAAATCAAGTCTTTAAACGGAAAGCAATTTGATTTGCGTCTGAATATCCCTGCTTTGCTTAAACCCTATGAATTTGATGTAAGGAACTTACTGAACGAAGGATTGCAAAGAGGTAGTGTTGAGTGTAATATTACCATTAAACTAAATGGGGCCAATAAGCCAGTTACCATTAATACTGATTTGGCGAAAGCTTATTTTCAGCCCGTATCTCAACTGGCGAACGAATTAGGTTTGGCAACAGGCGATATTCTGAGTACCATATTGAAATTACCCGATGTAATTACCCCATCCACTGAAATGCTTTCTGAAGCTGAGTGGAGTCATTTTGAAAATCTTTTGAAAGAAGCCATTGCCCAGCTGAACAATCATAGAAAGGAAGAGGGTAAATCCATTGAAGCTGATTTATTGGTCAGACTAAAAAACATAGAAGAACAACAACAACTTATTACCGAGCTGGAGCCACTTCGCAGAACTAAAATCAAAGAGGGTTTAATGAAAGTGCTGGAAGAAAACGTGGGTAAGGAAAATTACGATCCCAACAGATTGGAGCAGGAATTAATTTATTATATAGAAAAAATAGATATCAGCGAAGAGCAGGTCCGCCTGAATAATCACTGTGCCTATTTTAGAACTGTATTGAATGAAAGCGGTCTTTCAAAAGGTAAAAAATTGTCTTTCATTTTGCAGGAGTTTGGAAGGGAAATTAATACAACGGGTTCTAAAGCCTACGATGCCAATATGCAAAAAGCAGTTATTTTAATGAAAGATGAACTGGAGAAGGCAAAAGAGCAAATTTTGAATGTTTTATAGATTCAGCACAGTCTGTATCTTTGATAATATGGATTTAGCGAAAACTTTTCTGGTAGCAGGTTTGGCATTCATGCTTTTAAGCAGTTGCCAATCGAATGGGGTCTTCGAAAAAGCAGCTTTTTTTCAAAAACATGAATGGGCGGCCAGCAACCAACCTGAATTTCAGTTTGCAGTTACCGATACCAATGTACTCTATCATATTTATGCAGTTGTAAGACATGAAGACGCCTATCGGTATAATAATCTTTGGGTTCATTTCTCTACACAATCACCCGGTGATTCAGCTAAAAAACAATTAATCAATTTGCGCCTGGCAGACAATCGAAGAGGTTGGCTGGGAACAGGGATGGATGATGTTTTTGATCATCGTATCCGTCTTACACAGGCACCCATTCAATTGAAATCCGGAACCTATAAATTCACCCTTCAGCAAGCTATGAGGGAAGATCCATTACCCTATATTCTGAATGCAGGTATACGGGTTGAAAAAGTTGCCAAATGAAAACGCTGAAGCCACCTAAACTGGGTTTTGTAACTTTTGTGTATTGGTTTTTACTTCTATACATGATTGCAGCGCTTGCCTGGTGGTTCATAGCATTGGAAAATCAAAATGGTATTTTAGCAGAGATAAGAATTTCTGAAATTTACAAGGATGATCCTGAGTATCTAACGAAGCTGTCGCGCATTGAAGAACTGCGCAAACGAAAAACGGCTCAGTATGTTGGAGAAGGGCTAACATTTCTTGCTTTAATTTTAGTAGGCGCTGTTTATGTATATCGGGCTACCCGTAGACAGCTCAAGTTTTCTGCACACCAGCAGAACTTTATGATGGCTATTACGCATGAATTAAAAACGCCGATTGCTGTTGCCCAGTTAAATTTGGAAACCTTGCAGCGACGAAAACTGGAAGAAGAGAAACAACAAAAACTAATTGCGAATACTTTGCAGGAAGCCAATCGGCTAAATGCATTGTGTAATAATATTTTATTTACCTCTCAGTTAGATGCAGGAGGTTATAAAGTAAATTTTCAGCGTATTAACCTTACAGATATTGCCGAGACCTGTGTGGATGATTGCAAAAGCAGGTTCCCGGAACGAGAGATTACGGATGCGATTGAAGAAAATATTTTCATTGAAGGAGATCCCTTTTTACTGCAAATGTTGCTGAATAATTTGTTGGAGAACGCAATTAAATATGCGCCTAAAAACCTGCCTATTCATGTTACATTGGTGAAGAATGCCAATAAGACCTGTTTGGCTATTGCAGATTTAGGTCCCGGTATAAATGACAATGAGAAGAAACGCATCTTTGATAAATTTTACAGGAGCGGGAGTGAGAATACACGAAAGGCTCAGGGTACCGGACTGGGACTGTATCTCTGCAAAAAAATTGTTGAAACCCATAATGGCTACATTTCTGTGACAGATAATCAGCCAAATGGAAGTATTTTTAAGGTCACATTTAAATCGTAAAAATGGCAACAGATAAAGCAAATATTCTCATTGTTGAAGATGAATTGAATTTGCATGAAGCTTTAAAGCTTAATCTGGAAATGGAAGGATATGAAGTAACTTCTGCCTTTGACGGCAATGAAGCACTCAAGAAAGTAGAAAACGCCTATTTCGATTTAATCATAATGGACATTATGCTTCCCGAACTGGATGGAATCAGTGTTACTGAAAGTATTCGGGTTCACAACAATGAAGTTCCCATTTTGATGCTAAGTGCTAAAAACACACCCGCCGACAAAGTGCTTGGATTAAAAAAGGGGGCTGATGACTATTTAACCAAACCCTTTAACCTAGACGAGTTACTTATCAGGGTTTCAAAGCTTATTGAAAAGAACAAGCGTTTACAAGTGAAGGAGTCAATCGGGGATCAATATAAATTCGGAAACAACCTGATAGACTTTAAAGCGCAGGATGCCGTTACCTGGAACGGTCAGCATGTAGACCTGAGTAAGAAAGAAGCTATGTTATTGAAACTCCTGATAGAAAATAAGGGTGAAGTAGTTACCCGCGAAAAGATTTTACAGGTAGTATGGGGATACAATGTTTATCCTACCACCCGGACCATCGATAATTTTATTCTCAGCTTTAGAAAGTATTTTGAAGAAGATAGTCGAAATCCTGTTTATTTTCACTCTGTCCGTGGTGTTGGCTACAAATACACTGATTAATTTTGTTGGCAATAATCATTGGGTTTTTTCGTTAAAGTAGGTACAAAATCGTACCCATGTCATTATCTTCAATAGTTGATTTTCTTGAACCCATTAATCTTGCTGAAATTTCTTTTGATGAAGGATTCAAAGACACACAAATTGGAAAACATATCCTGGCTTTTGAAGAAGAGATACCTGATATTAGTGAAGCTGATCTGGTGATTGTGGGGTGCGGGGAAATGAGGGGCATGGGCATGCAGTATACCAATACCAGCGCACCTAATAAAGTAAGAACGCAGTTTTACAAATTGTACTATTGGCATTCAGAAGTATCCATAGCTGATCTGGGAAATATTAAAACCGGAGCCAGTCTTGCTGATAGTTATGCAGCAGTAAAAATGGTAGTAAGTGAATTGATTCAGATGGGTAAAAAAGTACTCATTTTGGGTGGCTCTCATGATATCACTACCCCTCAATATCAGGCGTATGGTTCACTGGACAAAATTATAGATGCTGTTTCGGTTGATGCCAGAATAAACCTGGATATGGACAGCCTGGAACCAGCAGATCAGTTTCTGGTGGATATGTTTACCGGAATTCCCAATCACTTAAAGCACTATACGCATATAGCTTTTCAAAGCTACTATATGCATCCGCATATGCTTGAGACGATTAATAAGCTGGGATTTGATTTCTATAGAGTAGGTAGGGTTAAAGAGGCAATTGAAGAAATGGAACCTGCTATCCGGAATAGTGAACTTTTTAGTTTTGATATTGAAGCTATTCAATATGCACACGCGCCTGCAAACCGTGTAACGCCCAATGGACTAAACGGAGAAGAAGCCTGTACCTTAATGCAGTATGCAGGAATGAGCAGTATCTGTAACTCAATTGGGCTATATGGCTATGATGTAGCCAAAGACATGCACGATATGACTGCTATACAGCAGGCCCATATGATCTGGTATGTAATAGATGGAATTCACAGAGGCAAACAAGAAGCCAGTCTGGAAAACAGGAATGAATTCAATGAATTTACTATGGCGTTTGCAGAGGCTCCAACTGCATTTCTGCAAAGTAAAAGAACTGGAAGATGGTGGATGCAATTGCATGACGGTAAATTTGTAGCTTGCAGTCACAGAGATTATATCGTGGCTTGCAACAACGATATTCCAGAACGTTGGTTAAGGGCTGTAGAAAGAAGTTAAAATCTGCCAAATGAAAAAACTGTTTTCCTGTTTTGTATTGCTTTCTTTTTTTGTATCATGTAAGGTAGCTAAGACCTCAATGCAACCTGCAAAGCAAAATAAAGTTGATTTTTATCAGGAAAAAGCAGAAGAGTTTTTTTTGCAACATCCGGCATTTCAGCCAGCTCATTTGGGAGTCAGCGTATTTGATCCCGCAAGCGGAAAGTACCTGTTTAACCATCAGGCAGACAAATATTTTATTCCTGCAAGCAATACCAAAATTTTCACCTCTTATGCAGCCATGAAAAATCTGGGTGATAGTCTGATTGCCTTTCAGTATTTAAAAGATGAGGATAATATTACCCTGAGATTTACCGGTGACCCAAGTTTTTTGCACCCTGATTTTGACGAGCATCCGGCTTTTGATTTTCTACAGAAAAATGCGCCCCAGATTACCATTGTTGCTCCTAAATACACTGCAGAAGCTTTTGGAAACGGCTGGGCCTGGAACGACTTTGATGCGGATTATTCCCCAGAGAGATCCCCAATGCCAATTTATGGCAACCTGGTATATTTTGGCAAAAAAGGGAATCGTATAACTGTAACGCCAAAAGCATTTAAAGACTCTTTGGTTATATTCTCCAGCACAGAAGATGGCAAATTCTCTATTGCCAGAAGTAAGTCGGAGAACAGTTTTACAGTAGTTAAAAGCAATCGAAATTTTAACGGCACTGCCATTCCTTTTGTAGTGAAGCAGGATATGGAACAGCTGATGATACCTCTGCTGGAAGATACATTAAACAGAATATTGAGTTATGCAAATGAGGTTGTGCTGGATAATCCAAAATGGCAAAATTTTTATTCGCAGTCTACGGATAGTCTCTTAAAGCTCATGATGCATCGCAGTGATAATTTTTATGCTGAACAGGTATTATTAATGGTAGGCAATCAGAAAATGGGCATCATGAATGATGCACAGGCCATTGATACCTTGTTAAAATCGGATATGAAAGGCATGCCTCATGCCCCCAGATGGGTGGATGGAAGTGGCTTGAGTCGCTATAACTTAATGACTCCCAAAGATTTTGTATGGGTGTTGAATAAAATGAAACAAGAGCAGAACTGGAATAGGATAAAAACGATTTTCCCAACTGGAAATACAGGCACATTAGGGGGCTTGTATAAAGGATACGAAGGAAAAATCTTTGCCAAAACAGGAACCCTTTCCAGCCATGTTGCCTTAAGCGGATTCCTGATTACCAATCAGGGAAAAGAGCTGATTTTTTCTGTAATGGTAAACGCCCATCAGTCTTCTGCTACTGTTATAAGAAAGCAAATAGAACAGTTTCTTAGTTCCATTATTAACGAACAATAAAATCACCGCTAACTGTTATTTATTAAATAACTGCTCCAGGTAATTGCCCTTGTATTCAATATATGTGGGGGCGCCTGAAGGACTGATATTGGGCGTATTGCAGGCAAACAAATCATTTATCAGTTTCGTCATTTCTCTTTCGTCCATGCCCGTTCCGGATTTAATGGATTGTTGTTTTGCCATACAACGAACCAGTTTCTCTCGCTGACTGAATTTAACATCACTGCTGAAATGTTTGAATTGTTCAATCAGCATTTCAATTGCATGCTTTTCATTGCCTGGTGTTACGTCGGCAGGGGTCCCCTGAATTAAGTACTCTTGCAGTTCATCTCTTTCTATCTGATAGCCGATTAATTGTAAATCGGGTAATAATTCATCCAGCAAAACCTTATCAGGAATTGTAAGGTCCAATGGAATCGGGAATAAACTTTTTTGTGTAGGAGCTTGTTTGCTATGTACGGCCTGACTGTATTTTTCGTACAATATTCTTTCATGGGCCAGCTGCTGATGAACAAGCAGAAAGCCTTTTTCAGTGGTAGCAATGATATAGGTTTGCTGTACCTGAAAATATTGTTGCACAACCGGTACATTCAATAACCGGTTTCCTGTGTAAGATTCTTCCAATATCTGTTTCTCTGTTCCTGTATTTTCTTGTGTGGTATTGGATGAAAATGTAGAATGAGCAGAAGGCTCAAAAAATGATTTCCAGCTTTTCAATTCAGATTTTGCACTGGGTTCAATTAAATGAGCCTGGTGTTTCTGAGTGAATGCTTTATAGAGGCTGGATGAAACAGCTGCATCCTTCTGGTTGCTGGTAAAAGGTTTGCTTACTGCATCCAAACCCTGAATATCTGCGTTCAATGAAAAGTCTAAAGAAGGAGCTATGCTAAATTGTGCCAATGCATGTTTGATGGCTGCCTGAACAAATGCATACACAATCTTTTCATCCTCAAACTTAATTTCCTGTTTGGTTGGATGCACATTGATGTCTACCTGACCCGGATCTAAATCTATATACAGCACATAGCTGGGAAAACTATCTTTTGCAATCAATCCTTCAAACGCCGCATTCACTGCATGATTTAAGTAAGCACTTTTAATGAAACGATTATTCACAAAGAAATACTGATCACCTCTTGTTTTCCGAGCAGTATCGGGTTTGCCAATAAAGCCGCTGATATTCATATAATCTGTTTCTTCTGAAACCGTCACCAATTTTGCATTATAACTGTTGCCTAAAATCTGTACAATTCTTTGCTTGCGTGAACCGGCTTCCAGATGGTATACTTCCTGACCATTGCTTTTTAAAGAGAAAAATATTGCTGGATTAGCCATGGCAACCCGGATGAATTCATCCATGATATGCCGCATTTCGGCTGCATTACTCTTTAAGAAATTTCTGCGGGCAGGAACATTAAAGAATAAATTTTTCATGCTGATACTGGTGCCTACTGCAGCGGTACAGGCTTCCTGACGAATTACTTTGCTGTTTTCCACTTCTACCCAACAACCCAGTTCATCTTCTGCTCTTCTGGTTTTTAATTCAACTTGTGATACCGCAGCTACCGATGCCAATGCTTCTCCTCTGAATCCCATGGTGCTGATTCGGAACAAATCTTCAATCTGTCTGATTTTACTGGTAGCATGTCTTTCAAATGCTATGCTGGCATCTTCCGGACTCATGCCCTTGCCATTGTCTATTACCTGAATCAGTGCCTTTCCGGCGTCATTTACCAGTAATTGTATTTGTGTAGCACCAGCGTCCACTGCATTCTCCAATAATTCCTTCACTGCACTGGCAGGTCTTTGAATTACTTCACCAGCAGCGATCTGATTGGCTATATGATCAGGTAAAAGGTGTATAGAATTGCTCACAATATTGTCTCCTGCGCTTATTACTCAAAAAATAAAAGTTTGTAAAAATAAGATTCCTCCACCAACTGCAAGGTACAGTTGCCCTAAATTTGCGGTTAAATTGAGTGAATATGCACCCGAAAGCTGCGATACAGAAGATTCCCAGAAGTTTTTTGCCTGCTGATTATATGGTAACTGACTGGAATAGCCTGGAGCCCTATTTTATAGAGTTGTCTGAAAGACCCCTGAATAATAAAGCAGATTTATCGCAATGGCTGCAGGATTTGAGTGAACTGGAGGCAGTGGTAAGTGAAGACGCTTGCTGGAGACAAATTAAAATGACCTGCGATACTACAGATAAAACACTGGAGGAGGCGTTTACTTATTTCTGCATGGAAATTCAGCCTAAGCTACAGTCTTATGCGGATCAGCTGAACAAAAAACTAATTAACTGTCCATACACCAATGAGCTGGACCAGTCGCTTTATCATACTTATCTGCGTTCCGTAAGAAAAAGCATTGAATTGTTCAGAGAAGAAAATATTCCTATTGCCGCTGAGCTAAGTGTTTTGCAGCAACAATACGGAGCGATTGCCGGAAGGATGACTATTGAAGTAGATGGAAAAGAGTATACCTTACAACAGGCAGCCAAGTTTCTGGAGAGTAGTGACAGAAAATTACGTGAATCTGTTTATTATAAAATTCAGGATCGTAGAAAGCAAGACGAAAATGCGATGCATGAGTTGTACTCCACCCTGATAGCCAAACGTCATCAGATAGCGGTGAATGCAGGTTTTGAAAATTACAGAGACTATAAGTTTAAAGAACTGGGTCGCTTTGATTATACCAAGGAAGATTGTTTTCAGTTTCATGAAGCCGTGAAGCAATATGTATTGCCGCTGGTGAACGAAATCTATGAAAGAAAACGTCAAAAGCTGGGACTGGATACATTAAGGCCCTGGGATACTGAAGCAGAGCCTGCTGGAACACAACCTTTAAAACCGTTTACTACGGGTGAAGATTTATACGAAAAGACAGTAAAATGTTTTGATCAGCTGAATCCATTCTTTGCGGATTGCCTTCGCAAAATGAAAGAGATGAATCATTTTGATTTGGAGAGCCGCAAGGGTAAGGCTCCGGGAGGTTACAACTGTCCTTTGGCAGAAAGCGGAGCTCCTTTTATTTTTATGAATGCAGCCGGACAAATGAGTGATGTAACAACTATGGTGCACGAGGGCGGACATGCGGTGCATTCTTTTTTGGCACATCCGCTTCCTTTATCTGCTTTCAAGGAATATCCAATGGAAATTGCAGAGGTAGCCAGTATGGCAATGGAGCTTTTCAGTATGGATCACTGGCAGGCATTTTTTGATAATGAATCTGATTTGCTTAGAGCCAAAGAACATCAGTTGGAAAGAACCATCACCATCTTCCCATGGATTGCCATCATCGATAAGTTTCAGCACTGGGTATATGAGCATCCACAGCACAGCGTTGAAGAAAGAACAGCTGCCTGGATGAATATTCTTACTGAATTCTCCACATCAGCAATTGATTATACAGGGTTGGATGCCTACAGAGCTATTGGCTGGCAAAGACAATTGCATTTATTTGAAGTGCCCTTCTACTATATTGAATACGGTATTGCACAATTGGGTGCTATAGGTCTTTGGATGCAATACAAGAATAATCCCGAACAGGCCTTGGAAAACTATATGAATGCCCTGAGTTTGGGAGGCACAAAAACATTACCTGAATTGTACAAAACTGCCGGACTGGAATTTAATCTAACTCCTGCCTATATTAAAACCCTTATGGAATTTGTAAAAACCGAAATGGATCAGCTTATTCCGGCTTAGGTCCGTTCTCAGGTCTGGAATTATTCCCGTTATTTGGCCTATTGGCGGGACCATTATTCGGCTGAACGGGCCTGTTGGGTCTGTTTGGCTGAGGTCCACGGGGTCCGCGAGGAGCATTCGGATTGTTTTGCTGTGGTCTTCTGGGTCCCTGCCCCTGATTTTGACCACCACCCTGATTTTGCCCCCCTTGTTGAGGACTTCTGTTGGGCCCCTGGTTGGGTTGGTTCCTGCCTTGTGGTGCATTACCCTGCTGACCACGTTGGTTATTTCTTTGCTGATCTCTTCTTCTTCGGTCGTTTTTCTCCAATGTTTTTAAACTGATTTGTCCAACCAGTTCAACAAATGCAGGTTCCGCCTCTTTCTGTTTATTGCTTACAATTTCAACAGCCTGTAATTCATCTACTCTTTGACCCTGCTTGTTCAGGCGTTTAATCTCTTTAACGCGATCAATGGTTAATGGATAGTGCTTGGTATTATTGGGCAGCACATACCACATTAAATTTTTAAAAATATCTTTTTTAATCAGATGAGCGGTTCCCATTGCTGTATCCAATGTGTCAGCATAATCAGGGAATTGCTGAAGTGCATCTAAATAAGTATCCAGTTCGTAGTTCAGGCAACATTTTAAACGGCCGCACTGACCACTTAACTTGGTCTGATTAATAGAAAGGTTTTGATAGCGTGCTGCGGTAGTATTTACGCTTTTGAAATCGTTCAACCAGGTACTGCAACAAAGTTCTCTGCCACAGGAACCAATACCACCTAGTTTTGCAGCTTCTTGTCTAATACCAATCTGTCTCATTTCTACCTTGATCTTGAAATCACTGGCAAAAATTTTAATCATTTCCCTGAAGTCAACGCGATCATCAGCGGTATAGAAGAAAGTTCCTTTTTTACCATCTGCCTGAATTTCAACTTCACTTAGTTTCATTTGCAGATTCAGGCTTCTGGCGATGGTTCTGCTTCTGGCCAGAATTTCTTTTTCACGGCCTTTACTTATTTCAAAACTCTCAATATCTCTTTCCGTACTTTTTCTGAGAATTTTTTTCATCTCGGGGCTGAACTCGTCAATCTGTCTTTTCTTTAATTGCATACGAACCAGTTCGCCGGTGAGGCTCACTTCACCCACATCAAAACCACTTACGCCTTCAACGGTAACGTATTCCCCTTTTTCAAAATATTGTAGTGTAGGATTTCTATAGTATTCCTTTCTGCTTCCCTGCTTAAAGCTAACTTCTACCACGCGGCAGCTGCTTTCAGGATCGCTGAAAGGCAGATTCATTAGCCAGTCGTGCACATTTAAACGATTGCATCCGCCCGTGCTGCACCCTCCATTACTTTTACAGCCGTTAGGCTTTCCTGTTCCACAAGATCCACATCCCATATATATATGTAAATAAAAAGTTCTTTAATTGATACCTATTTACTCAAAATTAGGGTTTTGTTCTGAATGATATGGTATAGTTTAATGGTCAGTGCCTGAAACAGCATTTTGGCGTGGGCATTGCGTTCTATGTAGTAAGCGGCCTTGTCCAGCTCCTCAATCATACATTCCTGCTGACTAACGGAAGCAATTTTATTCAGTCTTTTGGCAAAGTCTTTTTCCTCAGCTGCCACTTTAATCTGTTCCTCGCCCATTACGCGAATACGAATGCTTTGTTCCAGCAAGTGGTTGAAATAACGTAGAAATTGTTTTTGTTTTTCTCTTCCCAGTCTGCTGACTTCATCAATAAATTTCAGTTGAGCGGCCGGTCCGGTTTTCAGCATGGCATTCAACCATTCTCTTAACAAAGACTGCCAGTCTTCGTCGGCATGTTGTAATAAATGCAGGGCTTCCCTGTAGTTGCCCTCACAAATCCCTGTAATTTGTCTCGCTGTTTCTTCATTGGCTTTGGCACGTTCAGTCAAAGCTTTTTCAATATCTGCATCTTCCAATGCTGGAATACGAACCAATTGACACCTGCTTAAAATAGTAGGCAGAATCGATTCTTCATTTTCAGCAACCAGAATGAAAACGGTATTGGGCGGAGGCTCTTCAATCAACTTTAAAAGTTTGTTCCCCTCTTTGCCCAGGTATTCGGGCATCCAAAGCAATAAAACCTTGTATCTGCTTTCAAAACTTTTTAAACTCAGCTCCCTGATAATCTGGTTGCATTCTTCCGCTGTAATATTTCCCTGTTTGTTTTCGGCACCAATACTTTGCAACCAGTCGTAAACATTACCATAAGGCATGGTTTCAACAAAGCTTCTCCACTCTTCAATATAATCTGCGCTTACGGGCTTATCTCCAGATTTTCTGGGAATAACGGGATAAGTAAAATGCAAATCGGGGTGCACCAGTTTATCTGCTCTTACATAGGCAGGTTGGTTGGCTATTTGTTCGGGGGGAATAAAACCGCCTGAAGGTTCCAATGCCGTCATTCCACCAAAAAGATCTTCTACTACCGGGGCTTCGGCAGGAAGGCTTACAATATATTGCGCAAAAGCAAGGGCAAGTGGAAGTCCACCTGCCCCTTCTTTTGCCAGGAATAATAATGCGTGGCTAAGTCTGTTATGTTCAACCATTTCAGCCAAATGCTGCTTAATGGTATCCTGTCCTATTACATCTGAAAAAAGCATCTGTAAAAATAGCTGAAAAACTATTTTACATACTTTAAAATTTCTTCGCTGTCTGGTTTTACTTTGCTAGGATAATAAGCAATCATTTTTCCATTTTCATCCAGCAGGAATTTCCCAAAATTCCAGCCTACTTCTGCATCCAGTACACCATTCTCTGCTTTTGCAGTCAGCCATTTGTAGATGGGTGCCATATCGTTTCCTTTAACACTTACTTTGCTGGCCATTGGAAAGCTTACGCCAAAACGAGCTTTGCAAAAGTCCTGGATTTCACTATCTGAACCTGGCTCCTGACCTCCAAAATTATTGGCTGGAAATCCTACGATTACCAGTTTGTCTTTGTGGGCTTCATACACTTTTTGTAAAGCTTCATATTGAGGGGTGTAGCCACATTTGGAAGCCGTGTTTACTACTAGTATCTTTTTTCCTTTAAAGCTGGAAAAATCAATGGTTTTGCCATCAATCGACTTTACTTTAAAACTATGAATGCTGGGTCCGCCGGGTAGGGTAAATGCACTAAGCATAACAAAGCTGATGATTGAAAGAAAGTATTTCATGCGTTTTTATTTATATAACGAAACTAAGCAGAAAAAGTTGATGCAGTAAGGGGTAGTTTAAACGGTATAGGCTGCAGTTACGATACTGAGTTTTGTTCCGGCAACACTTAAAATGGCATTTCCGCAGGCTTCCAGGCTGGCACCTGTAGTAATTACATCATCAATTAACAAAATATGTTTGTTTTTAATAAATGCAGGGTCTACAGGCCAGAAAGCATTTTCCATATTTTTCCAGCGGCTGATACGGTTACCCTGGGTCTGGGTTTGGGTATACACTAGTCGTGATACTGCCTTTGTACAAATTGGTTTAGGCCATACTTCTTTAATTCCCTCACAAATCAGGGCTGCCTGGTTATATCCCCGTTGAAATTCTTTTTTGGGATGGAGCGGAAGGGGCATCAGTAAGTCAACCCCATTAAAACGATTCGTAGCTTTTAACTGACGGCCCAGACATCTGCCTAAAAATCTTCCTGCTTCTTTGTTCTGATGATATTTTAACTGAGCAATCAGGTGCTGGACCAGCCCAGACTTATAGAAATAAAAGCCGGCTCCGGCTGCAATAACCGGCAGTCTACCCTCAAAAATTTTGTCGATTGGATTCCCTGATTTATCTAAAAAATGGGTTTCTGGCAACACCTGCATACAAGATGCACAAATGAATTGATTGTCTTTTAAATAATCTGCTCCGCATCCGCAACAGATATGAGGAAAAAACAATTGTTGAAATGCGCTGATATAATATTGAATGGGCATTGACATGATGTCAATTTCTGCATTGCATAAAATATACAGGTGCGTAATTATCGTTTAAGAAAAAGTTTTTAAACGGTATGTTTAAAATAGTTGTTGATACACTTCATCCACTCTACTCAGTGCAATAATCTGAATCTGGAAAGCTTTTGCATCAAAACTTTTTTTATTGAATTTGGAGACAATTATTTTTTCAAAACCCAGTTTTTGAGCTTCTGCAATTCTTTGTTCAATTCTATTCACTGCTCTGATTTCACCATTCAATCCAACTTCACCGGCAAAGCAAATATTTTTTGGCAACGGGTTATCTTCATAAGAGGAAAGCAAAGCACAAATAACGGCAAGGTCAATGGATGGATCTTCAATTTTTATACCCCCTGCAATGTTTACAAAAACATCTTTAAGCCCAAATTGAAATCCACCTCGCTTCTCTAGTACAGCCAATAAAAGTTGTAATCTTCTCAAGTCAAAACCCGTAACCGTTCTTTGTGGTGTTCCATAAACACTGGGTGTAACCAATGCCTGTACTTCAATTAATAACGGTCGCATTCCCTCCAGGGCAGCGGCGATTCCACTCCCACTTAAAACTTCTTCTCTTTGTGCAATTAATATTTCGGAGGGATTAGTTACGACGCGCATTCCGGTTCCGCTCATTTCGTAGATACCCAGCTCAGATGTAGACCCAAAGCGGTTTTTAAGCGTTCTGAGTATTCTGTAAGCATAGTGTCTGTCTCCTTCAAATTGTAACACTGTATCCACCATATGTTCCAAAATTTTTGGTCCAGCAATGGATCCATCTTTGGTAATATGTCCAATAAGGAAAACAGGCGTGTTGGTTTCTTTAGCAAAGCGCTGAAAAGCAGCAGCGCATTCTCTTATTTGTGAAACAGTTCCTGCAGCTGAATCTATTAAATTGGATTGCAAGGTTTGAATTGAATCAACAATAACCAGCTCAGGTCGTAGCTTTTTTATTTCTTTAAAAATGATATTAGTATCTGTTTCTGTTAACAGATAAAAATTTTCGTTACTGATGTTCAGGCGATCAGAACGCATTTTTATTTGCTGTTCACTTTCTTCCCCACTTATATATAGTACGCGTATATTTTTTAGTTGTAATCCGTTTTGTAAAAACAAAGTGCTTTTACCAATTCCCGGTTCCCCTGCAACCAGTACCAGACTACCGGCAACAATCCCCCCACCTAAGACCCGATTTAATTCTGCGTCTGTAGTTACCAATCTTTTTTCTTCTTTGTAAGTAATTTCATTTAGTGCTACAGACTTGCTTGTTCTTTTTTTATCTGAGTAATCTTCCCAGGTAGTTTTATCTTTTGCATCTCCACTTTGAATAACTTCTTCTGAAAATGTATTCCATTGATTACAAGAAGGACATTTTCCAATCCATTTTGTACTCTCGTATCCACAGTTGCTGCAAAAAAATGCGGTCTTAATCTTACTCATAACAGGTTTAAATAAGGGAATTTAAAGGGAGAACCATACAACGCAAAAGGGCCAACAAAACTGTTGACCCCTTTACTTACTAACCCATTAAATTCTACCACTAAATTACCAAAATAGGGCAAACTGCAAAATTAATTTTTGATGATGAAGGAGGTTTTCTCTCTTTTCAATTTTTTAAATAATTGATATACAATTTAAAATACATAAAATTATTTATATATTTTAAATAAAACTATATATAAGACTTTTGCTCGTAAGTTTTTAGAATTTAACCAAATCCGGCGTATTCGCATTTAAATAACCTGGTTTTAACCATTCATCCTTTTAACAAACCTTAAAAAACCTTTAACAAATCGTTTGCAAATGATTTTTTTGTTAACTTGGTGGCTAACTGGTGAACTCACCGGTGTAGAACCAAAAAATAAATATGAGAAAAAAACTGCTAGTAGGGCTTTTTGCTCTCTTCTGTGTTGTGGTAGCTCATGCTCAAACAACCGTGTCAGGTAAAGTTACTGACGCCGCTAACGGGGCTCCGCTGGGTGGTGTTACAGTAAAAGCAAAAGGTACCGCTGTAACCGCCTTAACAGGCGCGGATGGTGCGTACAGTATTAAAGTAACTTCCAGCGTAAAAACCCTGGTGTTTTCTTATGTAGGATATTCTGAAGTGGAAGCTCCTGTAAGAGGTACCAATGTGGATGTTGCCTTAAATTCTTCTGTTTCTAATTTGAGTGAAGTAATCGTTACCGGTTTCGGTGGTGCTCAAATTAAAAGAGAAGTAACAGGTAATATTGCCCGCGTAAAAGGAAAAGATATTGAATACATGCCCACACCCAGTGTGGATGCGGCTTTACAAGGTAAGGCAGCAGGTGTATTTGTAAACAGCCAGTCTGGTAAATTGGGACAGGCGGTTACCGTTCGTGTTAGAGGAAACTCTTCCATTAGTGCGAGCAGCCAGCCTTTGTATGTATTGGATGGAATTCCAATGACTTCCAATAGCCAAAGTTCTTATGGTGGTGCAACCAACCCATTGGTGGATCTTAACCCCAACGATATTGAATCTATTGAGGTATTGAAAGATGCTTCTGCAGGTGCCATTTTTGGTTCCCGTGCGGCAAACGGAGTTGTCTTAATTACAACCAAGAGAGGTCGTGCAGGTAAAACACAGGTTACTTTCAACTATCAGACTGGTGCTGCTGAAGCAACCAAGCGTTTGAAAATGTTGAATTCTGAAGAATATGCTACACTTATTTTAGAAGGTGCTAAATATCGTGATGATCTGGATGGTACTCCATTGAATGATCCGGATAGCTGGACTACCTATGTTAAAGATGGTGTAATGGATTATTACAGTTATGGCAACTGGTCAAAAGATCCAAAGAAATCTTATGACTGGCAGGATGCTGTTTTCCAGAAAGCTCCTTACAGACAAGCTGATTTACAAATCAGAGGTGGTACAGATAAAACCAAGTTTTTCTCTTCTTTCCAGCATTTAGAGCAAACTGGTACCATGATTGGTAACGAATTAAAGAGAACTACCGGTCGTTTAAGCATTGACCAGAAAGTTAACGATTGGATGGATATGGGGGTTTCTTTAAGCCTTTCCAGAACCTATAACAGACGTTTACCTGATGATAACGCCTTCTCCAATCCTTTACAGGCAATCGCATTAATGCCAATGACTCCATTCACCGATCCGAATACTGGTTTACCTGCTGGTGCACCTCCCGGAGACGTGAATATTCCTTTGTATTATAACCCGGTATTGTCTGTGAACTATGCTAAATATACTCAAGACGTTTACAGAACTTTTGGTAATGCTTATATTAAAGCTTATTTGGCTAAAGGTTTAACCTTCCAGACTGAATTTGGTATGGACTACTTAAGTCAGAACGAAGAAGGTTATTTCCAAACGCAAACTGTTAGAAACCAAACCAGAGCGTCCAGAGGTTTGGGTACCAACAGAGGTGCATTTGTAACCAACTACAATACACAGTCTTACTTTAATTACAGCACTGTTGTAAATAAGCATAATATCAGTGCAACATTGGGTACTCAGTATCAGCAGTCTCAGGCGAAATACAACTTTACAGAAGGTACTGCATTCCCTTCCGATTCTTATCAGAAGATTGCCAGTGCGGCAACTATCTCAAGTGGTAGTTCTTCTCAGACTGATTTCCGCTTCCTTTCTTATTTCTTAAGAACCAATTACACTTTTGACGAGAAGTATATTGTGGCAGCGAGTGCTCGTATTGACCAGTCTTCCAGATTCGGTAAGAATTCCAGATCCGGTTTCTTCCCTGCAATTTCTGCGGGCTGGATCATGAGTAACGAAAAGTTCCTACAGGATAATAAGTTCATCAGCTTCCTGAAAATGCGTGCAAGCTACGGTATCGTAGGTAACGCTGAAATCGGAAACTTCCCTCAGTTAGGTTTGTTCTCCGGAGATGCGGGTTATGCAGGTGCTGCAGGTCAGCGTCCTTCTCAGTTGAGAAACGACAACCTGAAGTGGGAAACTACCAAGCAATTTGATATCGGTTTCGACTTCGGTTTCTTGAACAACCGTATCACTGGTGAAATTGACTACTATGTAAAAAATACGGAAGGTTTATTATTGAACGTAAATATTCCTGCAACTACTGGTTTCAACAGCCAGGTTAGAAACGTGGGTAAATTGCAGAACAAAGGTTTTGAATTTGTATTGAATACACAGAACCTTGTTGGTGCATTTAAATGGAATACCAGCTTTAATATTGCTCGTAACATAGGTAAGGTAACCGATATCGCTGGTCAAATTATTGAAGGCGGTATCAGCAGCATGAACCGTGTTCAGGAAGGATATGCAGTGGGTGTATTCTACACTCCTCAATATGCGGGTGTTGATCCTGCAAACGGTAATGCTTTATTCTACTTGAATACTAAAAATCCTGATGGATCTCTTAATAAGGGTACTACCAGCAACTACAACTTAGCACAAAGAATTGTTGCAGGTGATCCAAACCCGGATTATATCTTAGGTATCACTAACAGTTTCTCTTACAAAGGATTCGATGCATCTATTTTCTTTAACGGTGTATTGGGTAATGAGAACAATATCTATGGTATGGGTAGATACTCTTCTGCTAGTATGTTATACGAAGACAACAATACTGCAGATCAGCTAAGAAGATGGCAGAAGCCTGGTGATATCACTGATATTCCTCAGGTGCGTTTGTACAGAGTGAACGGATCTCAGGCAAGTAGCCGTTACATTGTAGATGGTTCTTATATCCGTTTGAGAACAGTTTCTTTGGGTTATACTTTCAATGCAAAGCAATTGTCTAAATTCAAGATCGAGCGTTTAAGAGTGTATGTATCAGCACAGAACTTGTTAACCTTTACCAACTATACTTACTGGGATCCAGAAGTTAATGCGGACTCTTTCGATTCAAATATTGCTAAAGGAAACGATTTCTATACATCACCACAGCCAAGAACTATTTTGTTTGGTGTGAACGTAGGTTTTTAATTAATTAATAATAACTATTATGAAAATATTAATCAACAACATGAGTAATTACTTTAAAGCAGCTTTGCTTTTAGGTACCATTACACTGGTAGGTTGCGAAAAAAGATTGGACATTGCACCAACAGCTAGTATAGCAGATAACCTTGCATTAAATACCGAAGGAGATGTTTTGGTAACCTTGGTAGGTGCATATGACGGAGCACAAAGTGCTGCAGCTTACGGCGGTGATATCATGGTTTTAAATGATGTAATCGGCAACTCAACCAATATTAACTTTACCGGTACATTTGCTGGTCTATCTGATGCATATCAGACCCAAATGGTATCTGATAACAACTTTGCTCGTGATACATGGGCAGCTTGTTATAACACCATTAACCGTTGTAATAACGTGTTGACAGCTGTTGCTAAAGTAACATCTTCAACTGCCAAGAAAAATTCGGTAGAAGGGGAAGCTTTGATGTTAAGAGCATCTATGTACTTTGAATTGGTAAGACTGTTTGCGAAGTTTGTCGGTGACGGAGATTACGCAACTAACCCTGGTGTGCCTTTGGTTTTAACTCCAACTGGTAACGTAACGGATGCAAACTATCCTGCTAGAGCTACCGTAAAAGCGGTGTATGATCAGGTTATAGCAGACTTAACCAAGGCTGAAACCTTGTTGCCTAGTTCAAACGGAAACTACGTGAGCAAATGGGCAGCTGCTGCTCAATTGAGCCGTGTTTACCTAATGGTTAAAGATTATGCCAATGCAAGAGATGCTGCCAACCGTGTTATTACCGGTAGTGGCAAGTCTTTAGCGGCTAATTTTGGAAGCAACTGGTTTACTTTCATTAACAATGCTGGAGCTACTCCCGGAGAATACCTATTCTCTTTAAAAGTAACTGCTCAGGATGGTACCAATTCTCAAAATACCTATTTCGGTAGAGCTATCGGAAGTATTCCTGGTACTGCTGGAAGAAGCGATTGTAAAATCAGATTAAACCATATCAACGAGTATGAGAATGGTGATTTCAGAAAAGGATACTTTACTTTAAGTGGTGGTAACTATTATACCAATAAGCATTTGGATCGTTTTGGTGATGTTGCCATTATCCGTTTAGCTGAAATGTTCCTGACTCGTGCAGAGTGTAATCAGCGTCTGAATACTACCGTAGGTGCGACTCCTTTAGCTGATATCAATAGAATCAGAGCTAGAGTAGGTTTAGGTTCATTAGCCAGTGTTACATTGGCTGATATTACCAAGGAGCGTTCTTTAGAATTGGCTTTTGAAGGTCATTACTTAATTGAAGCTAAGCGTTTACAAACTGCGGTTGGTACTTTGGCTTGGAATGATCCTAAGTTGGTTTTACCAATTCCAAGAAGAGAAACCGACGTAAACAAGAATCTTGTTCAGAACGCAGGATACTAATATTGAAATTGTTTGCTTGCATAATAAACCCCGGTTCAGTTTACTGACCGGGGTTTTGTTTTATAAGATTAGAAGTTTATTCTAAAATGAATCTTTTGCACGGCATTGCATTATTAAAATGCTGCTTACTCAATTAAAGTTTTATTTCTTCTTCGTGCTCGTTAAAGAAACGGAATTCAACAATATGGTAATTGTTGTTGGCCTTTATCTTAATTTTTGTTTTAAACTTCTTATTCCATTTTCTGATGATGGAACTGAAGAAAAGTCCTTTTGTTAAGTGCGAATACACAATTGGATTTACAACAAGTGTAAGGTTGTTATGCGCATGAGAAGTTAAATAAGACAAGCGTTTTTCAATTTCATCTTCCAGTAGAAGGCTAGAGGTTATTTTGCCGGAACCCTTACAAACAGGGCAGTTTTCAGATGTATTGATATTTACTTCCGGACGCATACGCTGACGCGTAATCTGCATCAAACCGAATTTTGATATGGGAAGAACAGAATGTTTGGCACGGTCTGTTTTCATGAATTCTTCCATTGCCTCCTGTAATTTTTTCTTATTGTCAGGAAGTTTCATGTCAATAAAATCAACTACAATAATACCGCCAATATCTCTTAATCTTAATTGTCTGGCAATTTCTTCTGCAGCCTCCATATTGGTTTGAAGGGCATTCTCTTCCTGATTATTGCTTACACTCTTATATCCGCTGTTCACGTCTATTACGTGAAGTGCTTCTGTATGTTCAATAATTAAATAGGCACCACTGGGCAGATTAACAGTTTTGCCAAAAGAACTTTTTACCTGTTTAGTAATGCCGTAATGGTCAAAAATAGGAAGGCCATTCCCTTGGTACAAACTAACAATATACTGTTTATCCGGAGCAATACGCTGAATATAAGACTGTGTGTCAGCAAAAATGGTTTGATCATTTACGACCACTTTATTGAAATCGGCATTTAAAAGGTCGCGCAGAATACTGGTGGTTTTCGTTTCCTCACTTAAGATTCTCACAGGAGCAACGGCTCCTTTCAGTTTTTTCTGAATACTATTCCAATTCTCAATGATGCCTAAAAGGTCCTGATGCAGTTCTGCGGTACTTTTCCCTTCCGCAGCAGTTCTCACTATTATCCCGAAATTTTTAGGTCTTATGGCTTCCACTATTTTATGTAGACGCTTGCGTTCTTCTCCGGAATGAATTTTTTTAGAAACCGCAACGATTTCATTGAAAGGAGTTACTACTACAAATCTCCCAGGAAGGGAAATCTCACAACTTAATCTGGGTCCTTTTGCAGCGATAGGTTCTTTCAGAATTTGCACCAATACATTGGGTTTCCCATTTAGTACTTCGTTGATTTTTCCTGTCTTTATTATTTCAGGCTCTGTCTGAAATTTGGAGAAATCAAAACCATTTGGCTCTTTGTCATGAATCGCCATTTGGGTATACTTGATGATAGATCTGGCGTATGGGCTTAAATCGGTATAATGAAGAAATGCGTCTTTTTCGTATCCAACATCTATAAAGGCAGCATTTAATCCAGGGATTAGTTTTTTAACCTTACCCAGGTAAAGATCTCCCACAGCAAAGTTCATATCCGCACTTTCGCTATGAAGCTCCACCAGCTTTTTATCTTCCAATAAAGCTATTTCCACGCCGGTTGGACCAGCGTTTATAATTAATTCTTTGTTCACAGATTTGCAACTTTAAAATACAAAGACAGGAACCTAATTGCAGGACCTGACATCTACTTAAACTATTTATTGCTGCTGAATAAGGAGGAGGAGTAAAGTTGCAGAAATTCTGGAGGCAACAGCAAACAGTAGATAAGTATCAAAAGCATTGCACGGTAGTGCAATGCTTTTTAATATTTTCAAGAGAAGAACTAACTATTTCTTCTTCTTATGACGATTCTTTCTTAGACGTTTTTTTCTTTTGTGCGTCGCAATTTTATGACGCTTTCTTTTCTTACCACAAGGCATACAAAGAGATTTAAATAGTTAAACAATAAATTATTTTTTCAATTCCATGATTCGGTTACTGAGTTCTTCCTTTGCCTGAGGTATCTTAACCAGTTCCTTTGCTTTTTCATAAAAAACAATGGCGTTGGCTTTGTCTCCTTTAAGGTCGTAACACTCAGCTATATGAAATATAGCTTCAATGTTTTCGGGTTCCTTTTTCACTATTAGTAAAAATCGCTCAATCGCTTTGTCGTATTGTCCGCTTTTCTTACCACCCAGTGCAAGCATCATTTGCCCATAAGTATTATCCGGATTTCTGTCTACCACTTTCTTAATCAGTGTAATTCCTTCCATAGGGTTGGTACTGATATTTCCGAAAAGGTAGCAGGCACCCAGTCCAATACTGCTTGAATCATTTGCAGGATTGATTTTAAGGGCATTTTCTAAAAGAACTTTCGCATTGCTCGCCAACCAGTTCTGCATGGCTGGATCACCAGACATCATTAACCGGTCTAAAAACAAGCGGGCGGCAAAGGTGAGGCTTTTTTCAGAATTTTCCAACTTCGCAGCCTCAGAAGTATAATATGCATATAAATCGAACTTTCTGGCTGAATCAAGCCAAAAACGGGCTATTTCATGATAAGCATGTATTTGCTGGTCTTTTACGTCCCCTCTGGTAACAGAATTTTCCAAGGCAGTCAATCGTTGGGACTGAGATGGGGTAATAGTTTCCTTAGCAGCTGTTAAAAGGGTATTGATGTCTATTTTCTGGGGGGAGTCAGCTGAATGATCGTGTCCGTCATCTTCAGAATGGGTAACTGCTGACTTGTCTGGAACGGTTTTACCGCCAAAATACAAAGCAAAACAAAGTAATAGTGCAAGGGCAGAAAGAACGTATTGTTGTTTTTTCACGGAAAGTTCAGTTTCTGCAAAGGTAACTACTTACGTTTGCTTTTCACCTCACTTACAAATTCTTTGGCAGGCTTAAAGGCGGGAATAAAATGTTCAGGAATTTCAACTGCAACATTTTTTTTAATGTTACGTCCAATTTTGGCCGCTCTTTTTTTGGTAATAAAGCTTCCAAAGCCGCGTATATAAATGTTTTGGCCTTGAGAAAGACTCTCTTTTACCTCCTTGAACATTGTCTCCAGTGTAACCAAAACATCTACTTTTGGTATGCCTGTTTTTTCAGAAATGTTGTTGATGAGATCTGATTTTCTCATTATTAATTGTTTTTTTAATAGGTATTTGAATTAAAGTAACTAAAAAAAGCTGAATTACCCAAAAAAACGGGAATTGTTTTTCAAGACAGTATCAAATCATTCAATCAGTTACAGTTGTAAATTTGATTATATATTAAGTATTTCCTTCCTGAAACAACTCTTTATGAGGAATAAAACCAAGACAAAAGTGGATGCAAAGCAGTTTTTTACTCAACAACTGATGAGTTGGAATCAGGATAACAACCAGCGAAATATGCCCTGGAAGGGGGAAAAGGATCCCTATAAAATCTGGTTGAGTGAGGTAATATTGCAACAAACGAGGGTATCTCAAGGATTAGAGTACTATAATCGTTTTGTAGCAGCTTTTCCAACTATTGTTGAACTGGCTAATGCTGCTGACGAAAAAGTACTTAAAATGTGGGAAGGGTTAGGTTATTATAGCCGCTGCCGGAACCTTATTAATACGGCCCGCTATATCAGTTTTGAACTGGGAGGGGTATTTCCAAAAGAGTACCATCAGATCATACAATTAAAGGGTGTTGGTCCCTATACTGCGGCGGCAATTGCTTCATTTGCCTATAATCAACCCTATGCGGTATTGGATGGGAATGTTTTTCGGGTCATATCCCGATATGCCGGAATTGAAACGCCTATAGACTCAACTGCGGGAAAAAAAGAATTCAAAGCATTTGCTCAGTCGTTCCTGGATACTGAAAAACCAGGACTATATAATCAGGCAATTATGGACTTTGGAGCAACGGTATGTAAGCCTGCTGCCCCTGCCTGTGGCACCTGTTTACTATCCAGGCAATGTGCTGCTTTTCAGAATGGTCAGGTTAATCAGTTGCCTGTAAAGTCTAAAACAATCAAAAGAAAGAAAAGGTGCTTCTCCTACTTTATTTTTCATTGCAAGGGATACCTGGCAATACGACAAAGAAGACAAAAGGACATCTGGCAGGGTTTAAATGAATTTTATCTGTTTGAAACTGAAAAATCAGTCCAATGGACAACAGCGCAAGTGAAGGAATGGCTGGAACAGCAACTGGCAATTGTATCTGCAAAGGTAAAATCCATCTCAGAAGTTCAGGTTCAGCAATTAACCCACCAGCAGGTTACTGCGCAGTTTATCCATATTGATTTACCCTCAGTTCCTATTTCATTGAAAGGCATGGATTGGATTCGGGAAAAAGAAATTGGAGCATTTGCCTTTCCCAGAATTATCAATGCTTATCTGGAAGGAATTCCTAATAAAAAAGACCGTTGATGGTAAATAAATAAAAAATGGGTATTTTTAAGAAGCAAATTACCTAAATCAAATGCATATGCGCGGAGTTAACAAGGTTATGCTAATTGGCAATCTCGGGAAAGACCCGGATATACAACAGTTGGAAGGAAATATTGGTGTAGCTAAGTTTCCCTTGGCCACCACCGAAACATATAAGGACAGAACCGGTAAATTGGTCTCTCAAACCGAGTGGCATACAGTGGTATTATGGAGAGGGTTAGCTGATCTTGCAGAAAAATATCTACACAAAGGCAGCTTGATTTATATTGAAGGAAGATTAAGAACACGAAGTTGGGAAGATAAAGAGGGTAACAAAAAATTTGCAACAGAAGTAGTAGCAGATAATTTAATAATGCTGGATAAAAAAATGGATGGAACGGCTGGTCCTGGCACAGGTGAACCTGATTATGAATCTCTTCCCTTTTAATTGTAGCAGAAATGATATTTTTGCTTTTTAACCAAAATCCGTGACCTTGGATTATCACCCTGCAGTTGAATTATTATATACCCCCTATTTGTTAAGCGCTGTGCAAACACAAGGCACTACTGTAATGGTAATGGTGTTATTGCTGTTGTTTTTTCTGTCTTTTGTTTTGTCAGGAGCTGAAGTAGCATTTTTCTCTTTAACGCATAAAGACATTAATCTGCTTCGTTCTAAACAGATGCCACCTTATCAGCGGATTGTTGATTTGCTGGAAGAACCTAAGACTTTTCTTGCTTCGCTGTTAATTGCAAACAGTTTTGTCAATATCACCATCATCATTGTATCTAATCTGTTGATTGATAATCTATTCAATTTTGAGCAATATGGTGCGGCATGGGTAGAGTTTATTATAAAAGTGTTGGCGGTTTCATTTTTACTTGTATTGTTTGGTGAAGTAATGCCCAAAGTGCTGGCAACGCAAAACAATATTCGGTTTGCCAAGGATTTTGGCGGAATTGTACAGGCCATGACCTATTTGTGCGGTGGACTGGGCAAGAAATTGGTGAAGTATTCTGATAAATTTGAAAAAGCCCTGAGTAATAAGAATGGAAATGCATATAGTCTGGAAGAACTGGATCATGCAATTGATATTACTACCGATAATACTGCTTCAGAAAATGAAAAGAATATTTTAAAAGGGATTGTAAAGTTTGGGAACATCACTGTAAAGCAAGTGATGAAGACCAGGGTGGATGTACACGGGGTAGATGAAGAAATTGACTTTCAGGCTTTACTTTCTCTTGTGAAAGAGTTGAATTATAGCAGACTACCTGTGTACAAGGAGGGGCTTGATCATATTACAGGAATGATTCACACCAAGGATTTGTTGCCTTATCTGGATCAGCCAGCCAATTTTAACTGGAAGCAATTGTTACGCCCTCCCTTTTTTGTGCATGAGCAAAAAATGATTGAAGATCTGTTGAAAGAGTTTCAGCTGAAAAGAATACACTTTGCAGTGGTGGTGGATGAGTTTGGAGGTACTAGCGGGATTATTACGCTGGAAGATATTCTGGAAGAAGTGATTGGTGAAATTAAGGATGAATTTGATGAAGAAGACTCCGGGTATAAAAAACTGGACGACAACAACTATATTTTTGAGGGCAAACTCATGATTAATGATGTTTGTAAAATCATGAATATAGCCCTGAATACTTTCGATGAATTAAGAGGGGAGAGTGATTCCCTGGCGGGCCTTGTTCTTGAAATAGCTGGAGAAATTCCACAGGTGAATCAGGTAATTCCAACCGATGAATTTGAATTTACAGTACTGGAAGTAGCAAAAAACCGGATTGTAAAAGTGAAACTGACCATTAAAGAACGCGGTGATGAATAAATGGATATTGGGGTTGTTAATATTTGCCTGCATTGTTTTTTATGCCTGTAATAGTTCGTTTACACCTAAGCAGACTGGCTATTTTAAAATAGATTTTCCAGAGAAAAAGTACCAGTTGTTCAACGAAGCAGGGTATCCGTACAGCTTTGAATATCCTGTTTACGCAAATATTAGCAAAGACAGTACCTATTTTAATGAAACTACTGAAAACCCTTGGTGGATCAATATAGACTTTCCGCAGTTCAGTGGTAGAATTTATATCAGTTACAAACAGATTGGAGAGAAGAATAAGTTTGATACTTTAATTAAACATGCGTTTACTTTAACGGGCAAACATTCTTCCAAAGCCTATTCCATAGAAGACAGCCTGTTTAATAATCCGTACAATGTGGAAGGTGTATTTTTCAGAGTTGGTGGGAATGTAGCCACCGCCAATCAGTTTTTTCTTACAGATTCAACCCGCCACTTTTTAAGAGGGGCATTGTATTTTGATGCTACGCCAAACGAAGACTCATTGGGCATTGTAAATAAGTTTTTGATTGAAGACGTGAAACACATTATTAATACATTTACCTGGCGAAAGCAAACAAAGCAGTAATACGCAAACAATACTAATAATGATAGCAATTGATAATATTCTGATTAGTGACGAAGTGGTTGAAGAACATTTTGTTTGCGATTTAAGCAAATGCAAGGGAGGATGTTGTGAAGATGGAGATGCCGGTGCTCCAATGGAAAAATGGGAGCTGGAAAAACTGGATCAATACTTTGATGTAATTGCGCCCTATTTGAATGAAGCAGGAATGGAAGAGATTAAGCGGGTGGGCAAATACACGTATGACAAAGAGTTTGGCTGGGTAACACCCACTATCAACGGTGGTATTTGTGCGTACGGAAAAAAAGATGCAAGTGGTACTATTATATGTGGAATTGAACAAGCATATAACGATGGCAAACTAGACTGGAAAAAACCACTGAGTTGTCACCTTTTCCCTATTCTGATTAGAAAGAGCAAGAAGGATCCGGACGTTGAATATGTAAATTATCACCCCCGGGAAGACTTGTGCAAGCCAGGCTGTAAGCTGGGTAAGCAATTGAAGGTTCCGGTTTATGCTTTTCTGAAAGAAGCGTTGATTAGAAAATATGGCCCTGAATTTTATGAAGCATTGGAAGCAACCGCCAATGAATTAAAAAAACGAAACGATGAGTAATACAGCAGCCAGTTTTATTGCCAAAAGCACCATCAAAGCTGCGGATCTGGAACATCGCAGAAAAATCAATTTCAATATTGGGAAGTACAACGCGGTAGTTCCTATTGGAAAAAAACAGTTTACCAATGTAATGGAAGCCAGGGAAATGGCGAAAATTAAAAAGTGGGATGCAATAGAACACCTTGATCAATATCTTGAAATGTTCGAGCAAAAGATAACTGAAAGAGGGGCAAAAGTATTGTGGGCAGAGACGGCAGAAGAAGCATTAAAGCAAATTGGAAAAATCTGTAAAGAGAAGCAGTGTAAAACATTGGTGAAGAGCAAGAGCATGGTTACAGAAGAAATTCATCTGAATGATTTTCTGGAAAAAAATGGAATTGAAAGTGTAGAGACAGATCTGGGAGAATATATACAGCAACTGGACGGAGAACCTCCTTATCATATTGTAACACCTGCCATGCATAAGAGTAAGGAAGATGTTGCACGTCTCTTTGCAGATAAGCTGGGCGTACCTGGCGGATTGAGTCCGGAGGAATTAACACAGGTAGCCAGACAAAAGCTGAGAGAGAAATATATTGCTGCTGAAGTAGGTGTAACAGGAGCCAATTTTATTTTGCCTGATATTGGAGGTATAGCTTTAACAGAAAATGAAGGGAATGGCAGACTAAGTTGTGCCTGGCCTAAAACGCATATTGTGGTGGTTGGAATAGAAAAAGTTATACCATCTGTTCAGGATCTCTCTTTGTTCTGGCCTTTGCTTTCCACTTTCGGAACCGGACAAAGGGTTACCGTATATAATACCATTATTACTGGCCCCAGGCAAGCCAATGAATCAGATGGTCCTAAAGAAATGATTGTTATTTTACTGGATAATGGAAGAACCAATTTACTGGCCAGCAAATCGGCAAGGGAGGCATTGTATTGCATTCGTTGCGGAGCTTGTTTAAATGCCTGTCCGGTATATAAGAATATTGGTGGACATGCATATGAAACAACTTACAGTGGCCCTATTGGTAAAGTGATTACGCCTTATTTAAAAGGCCTGGACGAATACAAGCATTTAAGTTATGCCTCTTCTCTATGTGGTAACTGTACAGAAGTTTGTCCTGTTCAAATTAACCTGCATGAATTATTACTGGACAACCGTCACGAAGCAGTGGTGCAGGGGAATAGCAGCCTGGCTGAACGCATAGCCTGGAAAGCCTGGAAAACTGCCAGTTTAAACAGGGTTATGATGAATGCAGGAAATGGGAAAATGAAAAACTGGATCGTCAATAAAATTTTTAAAGGCTGGACAGCCCATCGTGCAGATCTGGATTTCAGTCCCAAGACTTTCAATGAAATGTGGAAGGAGTCTAATCAATCCTAGTATATGGGAGAATTGGGTACAGATATTATTGTGTATTCCCCAATAGCAAGTGCCCGACTGGATTATATTGTAAAATTACTGTTTCAGTCAAGGGCTATTGTAACGAATGAAATTGCAGTATTTGAATCCTATTCCGGAAAAAAAATTAATTATTCCAACGAGTTTTTATCAGGAGTTGATGCTCAGGTTATACCTCATTCGCTTTTATTTGAGAAACAAATACAGGCACAAAGAATAATCCTAAGCAATTGGGAGGGTGTTCCGGTTTTTTTTGAAACAGCCGGAGGTACCATACTCTTTGATATTTTCGCAGCCTCTTTTTATTTAATTTCCCGCTACGAAGAATGGCTTCCACATGAAAATGACTACCTGGGCAGGTATGATTATCAACAATCCATTGCTTACCAACATGGTTTTTTAGACCAACCATTGGTGAATAGATGGATGGAGAAATGGACTTCGCAAAACAATCTGCCCTATACAAAACCGGCTAGCAGTTTCAAACCCAGCTATGATATAGATATTGCTTACAGTTATGCATATCATTCCGTAATAAGGAATATAGGCGGGTATTTCAAGGATTTACTGAACGCAAACTTTTCCGGAATTACAGAGAGGGTTCAGGTGCTGGCAGGTACTAGAAAAGATCCCTATGATGTGTACGACTGGCTGGATCAATTGCACAATCAATACCAGCTTGATCCGATTTATTTTTTCTGGTAGCATCCAAACGAGATAACATTCATAAAAATATTGCTCCGGATAATCAAGGAATGATTCAATTGATTCAAAGGATCGCGAGTAAATACAAAGTGGGGCTTCATCCATCTGTGCAGAAAGCATCTGTATCAGAACATTTTTTCACAAGTGACAAATTGGGAAATCTAGAGGATAATAACAAAAAGGATGGGTATGAAAAGATACTGCGAAATGAAAAAATGATTATTGAAAAGCTTAGTGCAAAGCGTGTAACAAAATCCCGACAGCACTATATTCAACTTAATTTTCCCACCACTTATGAAGCAATTTTGCAGATAGGTATTGCAGAAGACTATTCAATGGGATATTCAACTATATCGGGCTTCAGAGCCTCCTATACAGGAGCATTTAGCTGGTTTCATTTATTGAACAATGAAGAGACTGCTTTGAAAATTTTTCCATTCTGTTATATGGATGCTACGCAAATTTTTCATGAAAGAAATACACCTGAAGCAGCGAGTTCAAAAATGGAATATTACTACCAGCAATTCAAGCAATATGGTGGTTGCTTTATTCCCATCTTTCACAATCAGTTTTTAAGTGAGCAGAACAACTTTGCAGAGTGGCGAAGAATTTACGCTGATTTCTGTTTGCGCAGGCTTTGATTCACCAGGTATACGCCTATCAGGGTAATGCAGGAACCAATGATGATTTCCTTGGTTAAAGGTTCTTTGATTAAAAAGGATCCGATAACAATGGCAACAATTGGATTGACATAGGCGTACAATGCAGCTACAGAAGCTTCCAGGTGCTTCATGGTATATAAGAAAGCTACTACCGCAATTAAAGAACCCATCATAACCAGATAACCAATGGCATACCAGGTTTGAGCAGGGAAGGTGCTAAAGGAAACAAGATTACCTGTAACAGCTGCACCGGCAAAAAGAAATAGGGATGCAAAAATCATTTCCCATCCTATGGCATAATAAGGATTCAGGTTGATTTGTTTTCTGGAAATAATGATGGTCCCCACACTCCAGCTAAGCATGGCAATTACGGAAACCAGAATTCCAATCCAGTAATTGGGTCCCTGGTGATGAAAGGCGTTGTCGTAAAATACAATGGCAATGCCTGTTATGCCCAGCACAATTCCCAGAAAAGTAACCCAGCCAATCTTTCTGTTCTTAAAGAATATTTTTTCAATAACAACTACACTTAAAGGATACAAAGCTGCAATTAAAGCTGCCAGTCCACTGGATATAAATTTAACGCCCACTGTTGCGAGGCCGTTGGCAAATACAAATAGCAGAATCGACATCCCCGCTAACCAAAGCATTTGTTTGGGATTGGGAAGTTTTTCACCTTTTAATAAAAAAAATCCGGCAAAAAGCACACCCGCAATCAGTTGACGAGTTGCAGATACCTGTAATGCAGGGGCAGATTGAACTGCAAAACGGCTGGCTACCCAGCTAGTTCCCCATACAATACTGGTTACAGAAAGAGCGAAATATGCTTTTTGCTTGGTAGTCAAATCCATTAATGTTTAAAATGTCTGGTGCCGGTCATAACCATGGCTAGCCCGTTGGTTACACAATATTCAACACTGTCTTTGTCTCTTACAGAACCACCTGGCTGAATAAATGCTTCCATGCCAGCTGCGTGCGCAATCTGAACACAATCATTAAAAGGAAAGAATGCATCAGATGCAAGCACCGCATCTTTTAAATCGAAGTTAAATTGTCTGGCTTTTTCAATTGCCTGACGAAGCGAATCAATTCTGCTGGTCTGTCCACATCCTTTACCTACCAGCTGCTTATCTTTTACCAATGCAATGGCATTGCTTTTCAGATGTTTGCAAATAATATTGGCAAAAGCAAGATTTTCTTTTTCTGTTTCAGTACAAGCTCTAGCGCCCACTTCTTCCCATTTTTCAAAATTGCCTTCATCTGTATCCTGTATTAATGTTCCATTCAGAATACTTTTTTGCATGGAAGCGGTCTTGAAATCTTTTTTGTGTAGCTGTAAAAGGATTCTGTTTTTCTTGGTCTTTAAAATGGTCAAAGCTGCTGCTTCGTAAGATGGCGCAATTAACACTTCAAAGAATATTTCATTAATGGCTTCTGCAGTAGCTGCATCAATGGTTTGATTACAAACCAGCACACCTCCGAAAGCACTTTCCGGATCTCCCGCCAATGCTGCGTCCCATGCCGTTTTCACAGTGGCTCTTGCCGCAACACCACAAACATTGGTATGCTTGATGATAGCAAATACGGCTTCCTGATACTCACTGAAATCTGCAATGAGCTGAACTGCTGCATCTACATCCACTAAGTTGTTGTAAGAAAGTTCCTTCCCGTTAAGTTGTTCAAATACGCTGGATAAATCTCCCACGAATTTGGCATGCTGGTGTGGATTTTCTCCATAGCGAAGTACTTTCTCTGCACTCGGGTTGAAATAGTTGCTGATGGCAATATCGTAATGCATTACCACTTCAAAAGCTTTTGCCGCAAAAGCTCTTCTTTGTTCTATTGTGGTAGTGCCTTCCTGATCAATCAATAATTTTTCTAAATCTGCATAGCTGTCTTTTGCTGCAATAACGGTAACGTCTTTAAAATTCTTAGCTGCTGCTCTAATCATGGAAGGACCGCCAATATCAATTTTTTCAATAATCAGTTTTTCTTCACTGGTGCTGCGCAATGTTTCCTCAAAGGGATACAGGTCTACAATTACCAGATCAATCTCAGGAATTTTATATTCCTGCATTTCCTGCAAATCCTGTGCTTCATATCTTCTGCCTAAAATGCCTCCGAATACAACCGGATGAAGTGTTTTAACCCTGCCACCCAAAATAGACGGATAAGTAGTCAGGCTTTCAACAGGTACGCAGGCAATGCCCAGATTTTCCAGAAAAGTCTGGGTTCCTCCGGTAGAATAAATAGTAATTCCCAGCTTCTGAAGCTGACGGGCAATGGGTTCCAGGCCGTCCTTATAAAAGACGGAGATGAGCGCAGATTGAATTTTTTTTTGCATATGTTTTGCTTTCAGCCCTTGGGCAGTTAATGGGGCAAAAGTTAGAGATTGTATTCAAAAGCACCTTTTTCAGGCACCGAATAATGGCGCAAATGTAAGCGCTCTGCTTCTTTTTTCCATTTTTGTATTTTCCACAATGGGTTACTGCTATCAAAAACCAGTAGGGACGCAGGAAAATACTTTGCAATTGCTTTCAGTGGAACTGCGTAACCATCGGTTACGATGATCAGGTGTAGGTTCGGTATTGTGCTTAAATCGGGAAAAGGAAGTTGTGGCCCGGTTACCAGCACCACTTTGTTGCTGCTTATTATAAAAGGTTTTTTTAATTCAACAGAAACAGGTTGGATAGGCTTTCCTGCCCTGTATAAAGTTCTGCCAGGTTTTACTACCTGATTCATTAAAACAGGATTGAATACAACTGCCGAGTCTCCTACAAACTGGTGCCCTAATCCCTCCATGATATCCATGGCACTAAGTTTGGGCGCATGATAGACGATTAGTTTTTTTTGTCGACTATAGTTCAGGCAATCTATTGAATGTATACCTAGAATAAGCAAAAAAGATCCAGCAGCTAAAAAAAAGTACTGTTTGTTTTTATGCAACAGCCACTGATACAGTAAAATCAGACAAACAAAAATCAATAACATCTGCCAGGCATTGATTTGAATGTATTCTGTCAGGGCAAAGGGGAGCGAAGCTGTTTTTTCAATCAACTGATTCAACTGCAGCAACAGCCAGTCAATACAGCCCCCCAATGGAATGGCAATAAACGAAAAAGGTGCAATCAACAATAAGGCGAGTAACAAATATAAAATGAGTCCGGAAATGGGAACTGCAATCCAATTGGCAATCAGAAACAAATTGGGGAAACTGTGAAAATAATACAGCAATAATGGCAAAGTAAGCATTTGTGCTGCCAGTGTAATGCTGCACATTTGCCAGCCTAGTTGTAAAAACTTGTTTTTGAGATACAAACTTTTTTCAATTGGCCTGGAAAAAAACAAAATGCCAAGAACAGCCGCATAAGAAAGCTGAAAGCCGATATCCCAAAGGAATGCGGGTTTAAAAATGAGTAAACAAAAAGCGGAACCTGCCAGACTGTTCAGTTGATGGTGAGGCCTGTTCTGCTGCTCTCCCAGTAAGAGAAAACTGAACATAACAGCAGCTCTTAATACGGAAGCCCCTGCCCCGGTCAACAGTGCAAATCCCCATAAAAAAAATAAGATGCAAAAGGTTCTGACAAACTTAAGTTGCCTGAACCTTGCAAAAGGCTTGAAAAGCAAAAACAATAAACTGTAAATCATACCCAGGTGTAAACCGCTGATGGCAATAATATGAATCACGCCTGTATTGCTGTAGGCATTCATTAATGTCTTGTCCAGATGGGCTTTATAACCAATCAGCAATGCTTCTGCAACACTTCTTTCTCTGTTGTTGCTTATGTATTGATGCAAAGTTTTCAACACATAGTCTTTTGCTTTTTGCAGTAATGAACCTGTGATGGAAAGTGGGTATTGGCTGATGATTCGATAATCTTTTTGGTTAAATACACCTGATGAAAAATCTGCTGAGATGCAGCGTATTGTTTAAAATTGAATCCACCCGGATTGGTGACGGATAAAATAGTGGCTGGTTTTTTAAATAGCTGAATTTCCACACCCTCTTTGAGAGAATCAACAGGAATATGCACATTAAAATAGATCAGCAGTTTTGTCTGATGCATAGCTGCCAAAGCCTGATAACTATTGGCTTTTTTAACAGGCGTTTCCAGTAGCACCACTTTATTGCTGATGGGAATAGCTCCAGGTTTGCTTTGTTTGTATAGCATACTGCCTGCGCAAATAAATAGCAACTGAACAGACAATCCAGTCATCCAGCGTCGCTTAAAAAAAACGAAAAGCCTGCCACGACCATTGAAAAGCCAAAGTAAGGAGCTTGCTATAAAGACAGTTCCAATCAACCCATACGGCACTACTTCATATTTACCCAATAATAATCCTGTAATCAGTGCAAGGGCAATGCGTATCATGGGAAATTGCCACCAGCTTTGTGAGGTATAGATTTTCGCCATGGAATAAACCTAAACAAAAAGGCCACAGTATTTTACTGCGGCCTTCAAAAAGGGTATTAATACCTTATCTGCTCAGGTTCATACTACGCTCTTTGTAGAGTGTTCTGAAATAAGGATCTCTGAGATCTTTAATAAAACGGATGGCTTCTCCGGTACTCTTCATTTCTGGTCCTAATTCTTTGTTTACTCCGGGGAATTTTTCAAAACTGAATACAGGTTCTTTAATGGCGTATCCTTCCAGTTTTTTCTCCATGGTAAACTCTGATAATTTAGCCGCACCCAGCATTACTTTGGTAGCAATATTCAAATAAGGAATCTGATAGGCTTTTGCAATAAAAGGGGTTGTTCTGGAAGCTCGTGGATTGGCTTCAATCACATATACTTTACCATCTTTAATGGCAAACTGAATATTGATTAGGCCGCGGATATTTAAAGCACGGGCAATTTTTTCTGCATAGAACTCCATGGTTTCTATTACCAGTGGGGTAAGATTAAATGCAGGTAAAACCGCATTGCTGTCCCCGCTGTGAATACCTGCAGGTTCAATATGTTCCATCACTCCCATGATATGAAATTCCTCACCATCAAAAATGGCATCTACTTCTGCTTCCTGACATCTGTCAAGAAAATGGTCAATCAAAATTTTATTGCCAGGAATATGTTTCAATAAACTGATAACCGCTTTTTCAACTTCTTCGTCGTTGATTACAATTCTCATTCGCTGACCGCCAATTACATAGCTAGGTCTTACGAGTACTGGATACCCTACTTTATTAGCCACTTCAATTGCCTCGTCTGCATTGTAAGCAGTACCATATTCTGGATAAGGAATATTCAGTTCTTTTAATAAATCACTGAAACGACCTCTGTCTTCCGCAATGTCCATGTTCTCGAAAGCCGTACCCACAATTGGAACACCTTTTTCATGTAAACGCTTCGCCAGTTTCAATGCAGTTTGTCCACCCAGCTGAACAATAATTCCGTCTGGTTTTTCCAGTTCAATGATTTCCCAAAGATGCTCCCAGAATACCGGCTCGAAGTACAATTTGTCTGCCATGTCGAAATCGGTGGAAACCGTTTCTGGGTTACAGTTCACCATAATGGCTTCGTATCCGCATTCCTTAATGGCCAGAAGACCGTGTACACAACAATAATCAAATTCAATTCCCTGTCCAATGCGGTTGGGGCCGCTGCCTAAAACAATGATTTTTTCTTTTTAGAAGGGATTGATTCGTTGGAGTTCAGAGTAGGGTTCATTTTTTCTAAGAATTCTGCAAAATTAAGGTCTCTGAACGATTTGGTAGTTTATTTTTTGAATTTGCTCATATAAGAATTTCGTCTTATATTGGTATTCCTCCCCAATTGTTATTTTATAAAGTATTCTCTGTTTTGTAGAAAGCGCATAAAAATGCCCCGTATGGTAAGACGAGGCGGCTTAAATGTTTTCACAACGGAATAATCCTTATTGTGATTTGCTTTCAAAATGAAATTAGTAAATAAAAGTATATGAACAAAAAAATTTTGGGATTGGATTTGGGAGTCACCTCGATAGGCTGGGCGGTAATTCAAGAAAACGACTCTAGGAAAGAGATTTTAGGCATGGGCTCTAGAATTGTTCCGCTTGATAATGATGAAAAGACCGAGTTCTCAACAGGGAATAAAATTTCTAAGAACCAAAAGAGAACGGCAAAAAGAACGCAAAGAAAAGGATATGATCGATATCAGTTAAGGAGAAGCTACCTAACCAAAGTTCTGATTGAAAATAAAATGTTCGATGAATCTTTATTTAAGCTTCCATCAATAGAATTGTGGGGTTTGAGAGCAAAAGGGGTAACAGAAAAATTATCACTAAAAGAAATTGGAAGAGTACTTTATCATTTAAATCAAAAAAGAGGTTACAAAAGTTCTAGGTCAGACGCAAATCTAGATAAAAAGGACACAGAATATGTGTTGGCAGTAAAAGGAAGACATCAGGAAATTAAAGAATTAGGATTGACGATAGGACAAAAATTTTATAAGGAATTACAGCAAAATGAATTCTATAGAATAAAAGAGCAAGTTTTTCCACGCGAAGCATATTTGGAAGAATTTGATGCCATTGTAAAAATTCAATCTGGCTTTTATCCAGAAATTTTTACAGAACAACTAATTAGTAAAATTCGTAATGAAATTATTTACTACCAACGACCTTTAAAATCACAAAAAGGGCTTGTTAGTATTTGTGAATTAGCAGGATTTACTACAAAAGATGGTAAAGGAAACAGCATATTTGTTGGGCCTAAAGTTGCACCTAAGTCATCACCAATCTTTCAATTGTGTAAAATATGGGAAATTGTCAACAATATTTCATTGAAGATAAAAAGTCAAGAATCGAAGGGAAATAAGTGGATTGATTTCGTTCCAACAATTGAGCAAAAAGAAAGGATTGTAAATTATCTGAATAACAATACTAAATTATCATATACAGAATTAATCAAGATTTTGGGATTGAATAAAGAAAACGTTTACGCAAATAAGCAGATACAAAATGGATTGCCTGGAAATATAACCGTTGCCGAAATAAAAAAAGTCTTAGAAAATGATATTCCTGATTTTGATATTGAAATTTTGCTCTTAGATAGCATTCAAGTTCTGGTTGATAAAAAATCTGGCGAGATTCTTAGTGAGGTATCAGGAGAAGTTATTTCAGAAAACTTTGAAAATAATACACTGTATAGAATTTGGCACACCATTTATTCTATTAAAGATGAAGTAGAGTGCCAATTGGCTTTAGTTCAAAAATTTGGCATATCTGAACAAAAAGCAAAGGCACTTGCAAAAATTGATTTTACTAAACATGGTTTTGGGAATAAATCGAGTAAGGCAATTAGAAAAATTTTACCCTACTTAATGAGAGGGTACGTTTATTCTGACGCATGTGAATTGGCTGGCTTTAATCATAGCAATAGTTTAACTAAGGAGGAAAAAGCTAAAATGGAATATGCTGAAAAATTAGAGTTGATTCCCAAAAATTCCTTACGACAGCCGGTTGTAGAAAAAATCCTTAATCAGGCAATAAATGTTGTAAATGCAATTATTTCAAAATATGGAAAGCCAGATGAAATTAGAGTTGAGTTAGCAAGGGAACTTAAACAGAGCAAGGATGAAAGAAATGAAATGGATTTTCGTAATCGATCCAATGAGAAATTAAATGCTGAAATAGGGCAAAGATTGAGTAGTTTAGGTATTCCAGCAACGAAGCGGTATATTCAAAAGTATAAATTCATATTTCCATCCTTAAGTAAAAATTTAAAAGATGCCCATGTTGAAAATATATGTATTTATTGTGGCAAGTCATTTAATATATCAGAGGCATTAACGGGTGATAATTTTGATGTTGATCATATTGTGCCTAAGTCTTTGCTCTTTGATGATTCTCAAACAAATAAGGTATTGGTTCATAGGAGTTGCAATGCACAAAAAACCAATCAGACTGCCTTTGACTTTATAGCTAAAAAGGGGGATGTAGAATTGACCGATTATATAAGTAGGGTAGATGACTGGTTTAAGCGAGGCATTATTTCTTATTCTAAGATGCAGCGATTGAAAATTTCTTATGAAGGTTATTTAGAAAGAAAAAGACAGAAGAAAGAAACTGAAAGCGATAAAAAAATTTGGGAAAACTTCATTGACAGACAGCTTCGTGAGACACAATATATTTCTCGAAAAGCTAGAAGCATTTTCGAAAAAATATGCCCGCTAGTTACTACATCTGAAGGGACTGTTACAGCTGAGTTAAGAAGATTATGGGGCTGGAATGATGTATTGATGAATTTACAGAAACCTAAATATCAAGCTCTGGGATTAACGCAAAAAATAGAATGGAGTAGTAATCATGGACAAAAGCAACATTCAAAAGAAGAGATAATTGGATGGACAAAAAGAGATGATCACCGACATCACGCAGTTGATGCCTTAGTGGTGGCATGTACAAAACAAGGATATATTCAAAGAATCAACACTCTAAATTCTAGTGATGTTAAAGACGCAATGAGGAGAGAAATACTTGATGCATCAATTGTTTTTGACGAAAAGAGAAATTTGTTAGAACAGTATTTTATTAAAGAGCGGCCATTCACAACTTCGGAAGTTGAGAATGAAGCAGCAAAAATTTTGGTATCATTTAAGTCAGGTAAAAAAGTTGCTTCTAAAGGGATTCGTAAAGCAAAGATTAATGGCGAGAAGCAGATAGTGCAAAGAAATATCATTGTGCCAAGAGGAGCTTTGAGCGAGGAGAGTGTTTATGGTAAAATCAAAATTATTGAAAAGGGTAAGCCAGTTAAATACTTATTTGAACATCCAGATTTAATAGTGAATACTGACATAAAGAATTTAATAAGAGAAAGGTTAAATCAAAATGAAGGAAATGTAAGGTTGGCCTTAGCTTCTATTAAGAAGAATGAATTATTAACCCAATCAGGAGTTAAGATTTTGGAAGGGGATTGTTATAAAGAAGAATATGTTATAAAATATCCTATACAGAATATAAAATCTAAGGATGTTGAGTTTATTGTAGATGGGGCAGTTAAAAATGCAATTCAAAAGCGGTTGGACAAATATGGAGGTAAGGAAAAGGAAGCTTTTAAAGAGACTGTTTGGTTAAATGAAGAAAAGCAAATTCCAATTAAAACGGTTAGAATGTTTACAGGACTGTCTGTTGTTGAGCCCTTTTCAAAAGATAATCGGGGACATGCAATTGGCTTTGTTAAACCAGGAAACAATCATCATATTGCTATTTATATTGATGAGAATGGTAATAAATTGGAACATATATGCACATTCTGGCATGCTGTTGAAAGGAAGAAATATGGTTTACCTGTTATAATAAAAGATACAAATGAAGTTTGGTCTAAAATTTTGGAGGGGAATGATTACCCCGATTCATTTTTAGAGAAGTTGCCTAAGGACAAGTTGATATATCATGAGAGTATGCAACAAAACGAGTACTTTCTTTTAGGAATTGATGAGTCTGTTTTAAGTGATTTAGAGAATATAGATTATAGTTTTCTTTCAGACTATTTATATCGAGTTCAAAAAATTGGTGCTTCGTATTATGTTTTTAGACATCATTTAGAAACAAGTTTAGTTGATACGAATGAAGCCAAGTTAAGTAAAAGATATATTTCTATTAGAAGTTTTGCGGCCTATGATTCTTATAAACCTATCAAAGTTTGGGTTGATGTAATTGGTAAAATAAGGAAAATAAATGCTTAAACGAACCCTTTGCATCGAAAGCCCATGCCATTTGCGTTTTCAAAATGGCCAATTGGTAGTGAGCTATTCACACGTAAAGGGCATGGAGGAAATGCCGGAAAAATCAGTGCCGATTGAGGATATTGGAATCTTGGTTTTGGAACACCAGCAAATTACTTTAACACACTTTTTATTAGATAAGTTGTCCTCAAATAATACAGCCGTTGTAACCTGTAATGAACAACATATGCCAAGTGGACTTTTGATGCCATTGGAAAGTCATACTTTACAAAGCGAACGATTTAGGTTTCAGATAGAAGCTACAGAACCGCTTAAAAAACAATTGTGGCAACAAACGATAAAGGCCAAAATATATAACCAAGCTATAGTTTTAAATAAATGGCAGATTCCCAACCAGTTAATGATTAATCTAGCCCAAAAAGTAAAAAGTGGAGATTCCGATAATCATGAAGCTCAGGCTTCTGCCCATTATTGGAAAAATATTTTTCCTCCAGCCTGGCAGTTTTTTAGGCACAGAGAAGGCCCACCCCCCAATAATCTTTTAAATTATGGGTATGCAATTATTAGAGCTACAATGGCAAGGGCTTTAGCAGGAAGTGGGTTACTACCCGCATTGGGCATTTTCCATCGTAATCGTTATAATGCGTACTGTTTAGCAGATGACATTATGGAGCCATATCGCCCTTTTGTTGATTTAACAGTAAGGGAATTAGTGGATAAAACCTCGCAACTGGATGTTTTGAACAGGGACTTAAAAAACCAATTATTAAAATTACCAACACTCGATGTGAAAATTGAAGACGAAAAAAGCCCCCTGTTCGTTGCTACACAAAGAACTGCAGCTTCTTTAGCTAAATGTTTAATAGGGCAACAACGAAAAATTGCTTATCCGGTATTGACATGAAAACTGATCGCTTAAATGCATACAGAATTATGTGGGTACTTGTTTTTTTTGATTTGCCGGTTGTTACCAAAAAGGACAGGAAAATCTACGCAGATTTTCGAAAAAATTTATTAAAAGATGGATTTGGTATGTTTCAGTTTTCTATTTATTTACGGCATTGTCCAAGTATGGAAAACGCCAAAGTGCATATTAAAAGAGTCCAGAAAAAGCTGCCAGAAAAAGGCCATGTCGTCTTAATGACCATAACAGATAAACAGTTTGGATTAATTGAAATTTTCCATGGAAAAAAGCAGATTGATCCAATCGAAACCCCTCAACAACTTGAATTATTTTGACAATAGGAACTTGAAAAATTGCTTTAATGGTACAAATTGTAGTTTTTTTGGTGATTTTTTTAGAAATACAATCTTTGAAAACCCTTGCTCATATTGCGTTTAAGCTTAAGCCGTTGTATTCAAAGATCGTAGTTTCTAAAAATGAAAGCAAATCACAACTATTTGTCCTATCAATTAATCAAAACAACGGTTGTATTCAAAGATCGTAGTTTCTAAAAATGAAAGCAAATCACAACTCTATGGTACGCAAAAGACCATAATGTAACGTTGTATTCAAAGATCGTAGTTTCTAAAAATGAAAGCAAATCACAACAATAACAACGTTGTCACCGTATTTAATAACGTTGTATTCAAAGATCGTAGTTTCTAAAAATGAAAGCAAATCACAACGTTAACAATTGGCTGTCTTCAGCGCGAAGCGTTGTATTCAAAGATCGTAGTTTCTAAAAATGAAAGCAAATCACAACCCCCTCGCCTCTTGTCTCAATTAGAACAACGTTGTATTCAAAGATCGTAGTTTCTAAAAATGAAAGCAAATCACAACGAATTACTTTTTCAATCCAATTCTTATCTAGTTGTATTCAAAGATCGTAGTTTCTAAAAATGAAAGCAAATCACAACACAGAAGTGGTAGGGTATCAATTACAGATTGTTGTATTCAAAGATCGTAGTTTCTAAAAATGAAAGCAAATCACAACGTAACTCCTAAACCTAACCAATGCAAACAAGTTGTATTCAAAGATCGTAGTTTCTAAAAATGAAAGCAAATCACAACTACCAAAGCGAAGAGACGTCGAGCATTGTCGTTGTATTCAAAGATCGTAGTTTCTAAAAATGAAAGCAAATCACAACTGACTTATATCGGCAGATGTATTTCAAAATGTTGTATTCAAAGATCGTAGTTTCTAAAAATGAAAGCAAATCACAACAATGGAAGCCGTCTTTATTCATGCCAAAGGGTTGTATTCAAAGATCGTAGTTTCTAAAAATGAAAGCAAATCACAACGCGTTCTGAAGGTATTATACGCAAGGTTTAGTTGTATTCAAAGATCGTAGTTTCTAAAAATGAAAGCAAATCACAACTGTTCATAGGTTAAGGTTTAAAGGTTAGTTGTTGTATTCAAAGATCGTAGTTTCTAAAAATGAAAGCAAATCACAACATCACTCCAGGCTGGCCTTGTTTCTTAAATGTTGTATTCAAAGATCGTAGTTTCTAAAAATGAAAGCAAATCACAACGCCTTTAAGGTTACTTCCTGACCGTTACTTGTTGTATTCAAAGATCGTAGTTTCTAAAAATGAAAGCAAATCACAACTTTTGAGCCGTACAAGACAAATAAAAAAGGGTTGTATTCAAAGATCGTAGTTTCTAAAAATGAAAGCAAATCACAACAATCAAAAAATATATGAACAGGCACTACAAGTTGTATTCAAAGATCGTAGTTTCTAAAAATGAAAGCAAATCACAACATTCTTTTGTAACCATTGAATGAGTTTTTAGTCGTATTCGAAGTTCGTGGTTTTTTAATTAAACTTATATTATTCGTCAAACCAGGATTTTTGAGGCCTGCTTACTGGATAACCATGCTCATTGCGAAATTTTTTTCTTTCTTGGGTAAAGTTCCACCACATTTTTTTTGTGTCCTTAGTGTTTGCATAGTATACTACTAATCTAAATTGGTCTTCAACGCAAGGGTCTGTCCAAAAACCTTTCTTTATTTCGAATTCGTCTGTAAGCTTTGCTCCGTCTTTATTAATTAGTTCATTAATTGAATAATAACCTAAGAATACAAGGTCTTCAGCAAATTTAATTCCAACCGATGGTATGGTTTGGAATTCAGCTAAAGCATAAATTTCTTTTGCCCGTTGAGGTGTTGCATGAAGCAACACTTCCAATTC
The DNA here is from genome assembly GCF_000508085.1 of Sediminibacterium sp. C3. Classification (GTDB taxonomy): domain Bacteria; phylum Bacteroidota; class Bacteroidia; order Chitinophagales; family Chitinophagaceae; genus Sediminibacterium. Next base: position 875,556 of record NZ_KI669560.1, read on the forward strand.
ATCCTTTGCATAGTCAAGAATATTTGCAATTTTGATTTTGTTCTTTCTCAAATTTGCTTTTTCAAAATCGGTAAGTGGGAGTTTTATGCTTGATTTACTTTTCATCTTTATAAAGTCGATTTACGAATGTATAAAAATTCAAGCCCAATAAAAAGGAGCAGGACCAACTTAGTTAATCCCACTCCTCTGTCTTTATTCATTTCTGTACTATCTGATCTGTCCTCTGATTACCCCGGATGGTCGCATAGAAGAATGCACATTTACATAAAGCGCATCATTTTTAATTGAATTCAAAATAGCCATGCTGGGTAAAAAGATTTTTGTCATGCCAAAATCAGCAGCCGATTCACAAATGCCTATTAATACCCCACCATTGATTCCGGCAGCACCTGTATGAATATGTGCAGCACTTAAGGCATCACTCGACTCCAGATTACTAACAGTTACTTTGCTATATAATTTGTTGTCTGTAGTAATTCTGATAAGTGCCATTCCTGTTGCGGTAGTAGTTACAGAAGGTACTTCATTCATCCCTGATAATGCTACGCTGGCTGCAAAATTCACTTCATTAAATAGTTGTCCTCTTACAATTCCAGAAGGCACTTGCGTTGAGTGAATATTTACATACAAATCTGCTGTTCCTGCTTTTAAGCTATCAATGAAAGAAGTTCTTACTCCCTTCACACTTGCTTTAACCATACTGCCGGTAAAAACAGGCATAAAGTCTAATACCACAGGGCCATTGGTTACCGGATCTCCGGCGTGAATATGTGCCATGGTTAAATTGTCTCCTGAAGCCAATCCTGTAACAGAGGCATCCATTGTAATGGAATTGTCGCTATATACTTTAATAGTAGCCATTCCTCTTTCTGTTCTTCCGGTTGGTTGCGGGTTTTCATTGGCTGCAGCCAGCGATACCATGATTTCTTTTACTACCTGTGCTTCAGGTGCAGAATCTGACTTTTTGCAAGAAGCAAAAATAGCCGTTGCGGCAAAGACGGTTGCGAATAGTTTGTAATTTCTCATAGTTTTTTTCTTTATCTACGAGAAACCATTTGCTTTGGATTTCTTTATTCAAAAAAATCTGCATTGTTTAAAGTAAATTTGATACAACACTTTAACCCTTTACAAAATCATTGGTATGAAGTATCTGTTTATTGCTCTATTAGGTTTATTGTTTGTTTCCTGTTCGGGTCCCCGCGTTTTAGATGTGGCTACTGCACCTGACGCCAATTTCAGTAATTACAAAACTTTTGCTTTTTACGAAGTGACTGCTTATGGAGACACCATTTCGGATCGGTTCAATGAACGCATTGCGTATTTAAAAAAGGAAATTGCCCAGGAGATGGAGCAGCGTCGTTTTACGCAGGTAGATAAAAATCCTGATTTGTTTGTGAATATCGGAGTAGCGGTTAAACTGGAAGTACAAACCCGAGAAACCACCTGGCCGCAGGATGGCATGATGCGTTATATGGGACAGCGTAATTATAAATGGAAGTCAGAAGAAATAGAAGTGGGCCGATACAGACGAGGAGCCATAACCCTGCATGTAGTAGATGCCGCAAAAAATCATATGCTGTGGACAGCAACCCTGAAGGGATCATTGCCAGACGACAGCACCAGGCTCAAAAGCTTTACGGATAAAGCTATAGAGGCATTGTTCAGCCGATTCCCTATCCGGTAAGCGGATGCATTACAGTGAAATCTTTTTTCTTTTGTGAGAAGTTGATTTCTCTGGCAATGTTATTTTGAAAGGCTTTATTTTATTTAATATAATTTTACCGGAAGCGGTAAAAAGGTCGTAGTTACGCTGCATGTTCAGCCAAAACTCAGGTGTTGTATTAAATGCCTTTGCTAATCTTAAAGACATTTCAGCACTTACACCTACTTTCCCATTCACCAATTCCGATATTGTTTTTCTTGCAACGCCAAACTTTACTGCCAGCTCTGTAATTGTAATATTCAATGGAGTAAGATACATTTCTTTTAAAAGTATACCCGGATGGGTTGGGGTCAGTCCTCTTTTTAATTTTTCTTTCATGATTTCTGAATTTTAATGATAGTCGGTATAGTCAACTAGATAGACATTTTGATTTTCAAATTTGAAAATAATTCGATAATTGCCTGTAATGGTCACTGCCCAAAATCCTTTTAATTCTCCTTTTAATGCATGTAATGCTGAGCCAGGATAATTTATATCTTCAATTACTTCTGCTGCATCAAGAATTTCCAATACCATTTTTAGCCTATTAACTTGCGCAGCGGGAAGTTTTTTCCCATCGTTTTTAGTCCAAAGCAGCTTTAATCCCTTATGTCGGATACTGACAATCATGCATAAATGTAACTAAATAGGTTACACTAAAAAAATTTTATTCTTTATATGACTTCCCGTAATTCATTCCAGCGTGAAGTATAGCGTGGGCTTCGCAGTTCCTGTCGCATTTTCCAGTTGCGTGTAGTACCTGCTGCTGCAAATTGTACAATATCGTTGCGCATGGCAAAATTGATATTGTCAATGGCGCTCATGAGTTTTCTGTTTTGTTGCGGAACGGCATCGGTAAATAAATTTCCTTGCACCGATTCATCGGGTACGAGTCCGCTCAGAATTACACCGGCTTTTTTGTAAACAGCCCCTTCTTCAAAAAGCTGATCTACTGCTGCTACGGCGGGTTTAATCAGCAAGTGCGTGGCAGAAGTAGCATAAGGTAAATGCACATAGGTACCTACACTGTTGCCATGTCTGAATCTTCCTTCTGTTCTTTCCTGTTTGGGAATAACAAAAACATAAATGACCGAAGCGGCACTTTGTTGTCTTCTTAATTTTTCGGTAGCCCTGGTAATATAGGTAGCTACTGCTTCTTTAATCTGGTCCTTGCTGGTTACATTTTTCCCGAACATGCGGGTAGTGGCAATCATTTTTTTATTCAGCAAAGGATCTTTCATTTCAATGCTCTTTACACCATTCAATTCTCTTAAGAGTCTTTGTCCTACTACACCGCCCAGGTTTTTCTGAACCCATGCTTCAGGCATGCCGCGCAAGTCGAAAGCCGTATTGATATTGTATTTGCGTAACTTTTCTGCGTACTGACGGCCCACGCCCCAGATATCTTCTACTGCAGTTTGCTGCAATGCAGTGGCTACTTTTTCCGGTGTGTTCAACACCATAATACAATTGGTGGCCTGCTTGTTTTTTTTTGCGAGCCGATTGGCCACTTTGCTCAATACTTTGGTGGCTGCAACACCAATAGATACTTTAATGCCGGTCCATTGCTCCACTGTGTTTTTCAGGTGGAGCGAAAACGCCTCTAACCGAGAGGGCTCAATATGATCGAGGGTTACAAAACATTCGTCTACGGAATACACTTCTACTGCACCGGCGGGCAAACATAGCCGCAGGGTCTCCATCACGCGCCAGCTTAAATCCCCATATAAATTATAGTTGGAAGAAAAGGTATGAACACCCTTTTGTTGAATCAATTCCTTTGCCTGAAAATATGGAATGCCCATAGCAATCCCTGCCTGCTTGGCTTCGTCGCTGCGCGACACAATGCATCCGTCGTTATTGCTTAATACCACTACGGGTGCATTGTGCAGGGCAGGTAAAAAAAGTCTTTCGCAGGAACAGTAAAAACTATTGCAGTCAATTATTCCAATCATAATATTCTGTCCGGATGATTATACCGTGTGAATTGAATACGTAACGACTCCCCAAACCTGGGCCCGTTCATCGAAGCCCCCCGTTAAAGGAATGTCTGCAAATTTTTTGTTCTCTGCCACCAGGGTTAACTGGTTAAAATTTTTATGCAACCGGCGAACCAGTAATTCTCCGTCTAAAATGGCAATGATGATTTTGCCGCTCACAGGTTTAATACTGCGGTCTACAATTAAGGTATCCCCGCTAAAAATACCCGCGCCCGTCATGGCATCACTGTTCATCCGAAAGAAAAAAGTAGCTGGCTTGTTGTGCACCAGTTGTTCGTTCAGGTCTATGCCCCGCTCCATATAATCGTCGGCAGCAGCCCCGAATCCGGTGGCATTGGCAGTAGGCACTTCCCACTGCGAATACCGCTTGGAGCCTTTGTAGGCGGCTCCGTACCCGATTTCCCCGTCCATAAAATGATTTTTTACTTACTAAATAATTTAGTAAATTTATACTAAAATAATTATCAATTCAATTTTTGTTTATGCAGGAAGGATATGTTTTACCCAGGGATCAACAGCCGCTGATGGCCAGCGAAAGGGAGCAATATTTGCTGATGGCTTATCCTTTTGAAATGGCTGTTTTTGAAGCTACGGAGCAAATGGAAGAAACCATTATTCGCTGGATGCACCGCATCATCAGTAACAAATCGGCCTTTACCGTGCAAGTGCATCAGCAGATACAGGAAGACACTGGTCAGCTACAGTTCTGTCTGGCCGATCAAGGTGCTTTTGCGCAACTGGCGAATGAATTGAAAGTAGTGAGCCAGTTTATCAGCAGCTACCAGTGCAGGGAAATGTATTTCAATCTAAGGCCGGCGATTCAGCATCAGTTACTCTGTCATTCGCCCAGTTATACCATTACCGAACTGGTGTTATTGCGCAAACCATTCGGACAGGAACAATACAGGCAGGTAAACGTATTTGCCTTAAAACCCTGATGGATGCCATTGCTTTGGATTCTTAGCTTTATTTTCGTTGAAACGAAGCGCATTCATGGAATCCATTATTGAAGCAATCCAACAACTTTGTCAGCAGGCTTTACAGCTGACACCAGACAGAATAGAAAAATTACCACAGAGCGGCAGTGATCGCGTTTACTTCAGGGTATATAGCGCTGCTAATACCTATATTGCCACTTACAATATCAACACAAGAGAAACAGCCACATTTGTATATTTCAGTCAGCACTTTAAAAAAGCCGAACTTCCTGTTCCGGCTATTTTAGCAGTAAACGATACCAATACCATTTATTTGCAGGAAGACCTTGGAACGGAATCGCTGCTGAATAAACTGGAAGCAAATGGTCACGGTGAATATGTATACCAGCTTTTTCAGCAAAGCCTGAAAGAACTCGCACGCATGCAGGTGCTGGGGCATCAGGGTTTAGATTATAACTGGTGTTTAACAGCCAAGGAATTTGGCAAGCAAGCCATCTTGAGTGATCTCCTGTACTTCAAATATTATTTCTTAGATACACTGCAATTGCCTTACGATAAGCAGGCCATGCTCGACGACTTTGATGCATTGAGTACCTATTTAACCCGTACGCAGAATAAGTATTTCATGTTCCGCGATTTTCAGAGCAGAAATATTATTGTACAAAACGACAAAGTGCATTTTATCGATTACCAGGGAGGTATGCAGGGTGCCTTGCAATACGATGTAGCATCCCTGTTATGGCAGGCAAAAGCAGAGTTAAGTGAGGAATGGAAAGACCAGTTGCTGGAATATTATATGGATCAGGTAGATCCTTTATTGCCGGAGCCTGTTGACAGAATCACTTTTGTAAGTCAGTACAATGGCTATGTATTGATCCGTTTGCTACAGGTATTGGGCGCGTATGGATTCAGAGGCTTGTTTGAGCGCAAAGCACATTTCCTCGCAAGCATACCACTGGCATTGCATAACCTGAAATTTTTTATAGAGCACAAGCGGGTAGGGATTGTAACACCTGAATTTGATCGGGTACTGAAACTGGTCGTGGAAGACAGCATGATTAACAAGTTTGTGGCACCACAGGCCAATGAAAAAACGCCACTGGTGATTACCATTAACAGTTTCAGTTATAAGCGTGGTTTGCCCCATGATGAAACAGAGAATGGCGGTGGCTTCATGTTTGATATGCGCGGTATTCTGAATCCGGGCAGATTTGATGAATACAAGAAGCTGAGTGGACTGGACAAACCGGTGCAGGATTTTTTAGAACAGCGAACCAGGATGGGCAAGTTTTTAAACAGTGTCTGGGATTTGGTTGATATCACCGTTGAAGATTATCTGAACAGGGATTTTGCTAACCTGATGATTAATTTCGGATGCACAGGTGGTCAGCACAGAAGCGTATATGCTGCAGAGCAAACGGCCAGACATCTGCGAAACAAGTACAAAGTAAAAGTGGTATTAACGCATACCAATCGTGAAAACTGGGTAAAATAAATGATGATATGAAAGCAATGATTTTTGCAGCAGGATTGGGTACCCGGCTAAAACCCTGGACCGACCATCACCCTAAGGCGCTGGCAATGGTGAATGGAAAAAGTTTGTTGCAAAGAAATATTTTATACCTGCAGGAATACGGAATAACGGAAGTAGTGGTAAATGTACATCACTTTGCCGATCAGATTATTGATGCGGTTAAGCGAAATCAGGGATGGGGTTCTTCCATAATTATTTCTGATGAAACGGATGCGGTTTTGGAAACAGGAGGCGGTTTAAAAAAAGCAGCACCGCTTTTTGCAGGCGAAGAAAATATGGTTATTCTGAATGCAGATATTTTAACCAATCTGCAGTTGGATCAGATGATATTACAGCATAGGCAAACGAATGCACTGGCCACACTCGCTGTTTCGCAAAGAGAATCATCCCGCTATTTTTTATTTGGATCCGATAGTCAATTAAAAGGCTGGACCAATGTGAATACCGGGGAGGTAAAGCCGGAAGGATTAAACACTGCAGGATTATTTAACCGGGCTTTTAGTGGTCTGCACGTAATACAAACTGCCTTACTTCAGAAAATAAGCAGAGAGGGTAAGTTCTCAATGGTTGATGTGTACCTGGATCTTTGTGCTACAGAAGCTATTTACGCATTTGATCACACAGGTGCCTTATTGCTAGATGTTGGTAAGCCGGAAAGTCTGGTAAAAGCAGCCAGTTTATTTGATTAATGGGCAATACTATCATGAATCCACTTCTTCATTTTGCCATGATTGGCTGTGGCAGAATTGCTGCAGAGCATATCAGGCAAATAATCCGTGTTGGTAAACTGGTGGCAGTAGTGGATATTGATTCGCTCAAGGCAGAACAATATGGTCTGCTCAATGGAGTTCCCTTTTTTACCAATACAGCTCAGTTGTATTCTTCTGGTATTCATATTGATATTGTGGTTATTGCAACACCCAACGGTCTTCACTCAATACAAGCCATTGAGGCGCTCGAAAATGGCTATCATGTTTTAGTTGAAAAGCCGGTTGCGTTAACCATATCTGATATTTCGCTTATGCAGACTGCTGCAGACAAAGCAGGTAAAAATATTTTCACAGTTATGCAAAACCGGTTCAATCTGCCGGTGCAACTCATGAAAGCATTGCTGGATAAACATGCTTTGGGAAAAATACAGCAAGTGCTGGTAAAATGTTTCTGGCACAGACCCGCTTCCTATTATACCAATAGCTGGCACGGGTCTTTGGCATTGGATGGTGGTGTTTTATTTACGCAGTACAGTCATTTTATTGATCTTTTGTGCTGGTTTTTCGGTAAAGGAAAATTGATAGAAGCCAGCTTTAACAATCGGTTGCACAAGGGGCTGATTGAGTTTGAAGACGAAGGAAATCTGCAATTGGTTTTTGATCATGCTATTCGGGTACAAATGGAGTATAGCATTAATGAGCCTTATGTAAACAAAGAAGGATCCATCACCATCATTGGAGAAAAAGGAATCATTAAAGCAGGTGGAGCCTATTTAAATGAATGGGAACACACAACAAACGACAGTGCATTAAAAGACAGCATTGCATTACTGCAAAAAAATATATTGTCTGATTTTGAGGTTGGTCCAAACGACTACGGAAATTACCAGGGCAGTATGCGCAATCATTACAAAGTGTATGATAGTCTGGTGCAATCACTGCAACATCAGGTGCCTTATTATACCAATATAGCCGAAGCTAAAAATACCATTGAACTGATCAATCTCATATATCAGGCAAGGTAATTGAACTAAATTGTATAAAATTTAGTGTCATGTTACCTGCTTTCAATTTAATTGAGTCTTCTGTACGCGATGTGCAGTTTGGAAAAAATGTAACCATCGTTGGACCTGTCAATATTTACGGCTGTTTTATTGGCCATGATACCCGTGTTGGTCCTTTTACTGAAATTCAATCCAATGTTACCATAGGAGAGAGATGTAAAATTCAGTCACATAGTTTTATCTGTAGTCTGGTTAACATTGGCAATGATTGTTTCATTGGGCATGGTGTAATGTTTATCAATGACCTTTTTTCTGAGGGCAGACCAGCAGGAGATGCATCTAAATGGCAGGCCACATTAATCGGCAATCATGTTTCTATTGGCAGTAATGCCACAATCCTGCCTGTCAATATTTGTGACAATGTAGTGATTGGTGCAGGGGCTGTGGTCACGAAAGATATTACCGAGCCTGGTTTTTATGCAGGTAATCCGGCAAAGAAAATCCGATAAGCTATTGGAGCCACATTTAATTTAACCAAATCGTTTATTGCTAAAACATCAGACTTTGATGTAGATTTTTTTCTTGTCCAGTACATATACAATCAACCAGTAAAAAGCAATCATGCACAATGCGTATACCAGCGATCCCACTCTCGGGTCTTCCGCAATTGGCTTGCAGAGTGTATTGTAGAACCAGGATAAAAAGCTGGTATAATGCTTGGTACCATCAGCATCTGTTTCAGATACCCATCTTAGTAAGCCGGATAATCTGGGTAAGAATCCACTCAATACAAAAATGAACAAAGGGTTTTTACCAAATACATCAAAGAAGCGGCTCCATGCACCTTTGGCCCCTTTAAATTCAATGGCATAAATCATGACACCAATGGTTAAAATAGCCAGTCCTGTTGTATACAAAGTGTAGCTGCTGGTCCAGATTTTTTTATTGATAGGAAATACCAAATCCCAGCAATATCCGCTGAAAGTAAGTACCAGTCCTGCAACAAAAAGACTGCTTAACATATCGGTATTCTTTCCTTTCAGCTGGATGTATTGTCCAACAAGGAATCCAAAAATTACTTGCACAATGGCGGCAGGTGTACTCATGAATCCTTCCGGATCAAAAGGAACGCCTTCTCCTTTGTAAATATGGGTAACGCCTAAAATATCAATATCAATGGCAGTTCCAAACCAACCCTGTAAACTATACGGATCTCCATCTGCACCTAACGCGTAACAAACAAACCAGTAAAGCAATAGTATTGCCATGCCAATCACATAAGCACCCCTGGTTTTTCCATAAAACACAATCACAGAAGCAAAGAAATAACAAAGCGCAATTCTTTGTAAAACGCCTAATATCCTTACGTTCTCCCACTGTTTAAACACCAGCTCTTCTCCGTCCCATTTTACAAAAGGGCTCCAGTGCAGCAAAACCCCAATACCAAAAATAAGCAGGGTTCTTTTGATTACTTTTTTCCAGAATTCTGCAGGACCTGCCGCTTCAAAGCGTGGCATCACAAAAGCCATGGCATTTCCTACTGCGAATAAAAAGAAAGGGAAAACCAAATCGGTGGGAGTTACCCCATGCCAGGGGGCATGTTGCAGGGGACCAAAAATATGACTCCAGCTTCCCGGGTTATTAACCAAAATCATTAAAGCTACCGTTGCGCCTCTGAAAACATCCAGAGAATAGTATCTGTTTCCCATATTTGTATAAGTGTAAAAGCTAAGTTATACTAATTGGATATTGCTGCCAATTTATGCTATATGCATTTTAGGTTGCATATTTGCATGAATCTAGGAACATGAAAAAAGCATTAATCACGGGCATCACCGGCCAGGACGGTGCATATTTGGCAGAATTGCTGCTGAAGAAGGGCTATGAAGTGCATGGAATCAAGCGCAGAAGTTCGCTGTTTAATACGCAAAGAATTGACCATTTTTACGAAGATCCGCATATCCCGGACCGCCATATGGTGCTGCATTACGGCGATTTAACCGATAGCACAAACCTGATTCGTATTATTCAGGAAGTGCAGCCCGATGAAATTTATAACCTCGCTGCCATGAGCCATGTGCATGTGAGTTTTGAAACTCCGGAATATACCGCCAATGCAGACGGGGTGGGAGCATTGCGAATTCTGGAAGCGATTCGTTTGCTGGGCTTGACAAAAAAGACAAAATTTTATCAGGCATCTACTTCTGAATTATATGGGTTGGTACAGGCTGTTCCGCAAAGTGAAACAACGCCTTTTTACCCCAGAAGCCCTTATGCGGTAGCCAAGCTATATGCTTACTGGATAACAGTAAATTACCGGGAAGCCTATGGCATGTATGCCTGCAACGGAATCCTGTTTAACCATGAAAGTCCTTTAAGAGGAGAAACATTTGTTACCCGTAAAATTACCCGTGCAGTGGCCCGTATTTCCATGGGATTACAAGATGTTCTCTATCTGGGTAACCTCGACGCACAAAGAGACTGGGGACATGCCAAGGATTATGTAGAAGGTATGTGGCTGATGTTGCAGCAGGAGCAGGCAGAAGATTTTGTACTGGCAACAGGAGTTACTACCTATATCCGTGATTTTGTGCGAATGGCTTTTGCAGAAGTTGGCGTAACCCTTGCTTTTACCGGTGAGGGAGTTAATGAAGTGGGTACCATTGCAGCTATTGAAAATGCGCAGCACTCACCAATGAAAGTAGGTCAGGTGGTGGTAAAAGTAGATCCGCGCTATTACAGACCAACCGAAGTAGACTTATTAATTGGAGATGCATCCAAGGCAAAGAAAAAATTAAACTGGTCACCAAAATATACTTTGGCCGAAATGGTAAAAGAAATGGTGGCAGCCGACATTGTATTGTTTAAAAAAGAACAGTTGTTGAAAGACAATGGATTTGCAACCGAGAAAGAACATGAATAAGCAAGCAAAAATATATGTAGCAGGGCACAGAGGAATGGTGGGCAGTGCCATTGTAAGAAAACTGGAAGCCATGGGTTACACTTCCATTGTAACACGTACTTCACAGGAACTGGACCTTCGCAATCAGCAGGCTGTTGCTGATTTTTTTGCAACAGAAAAACCAGACTATGTTTTTCTTGCAGCAGCTAAAGTGGGCGGTATTGTTGCCAACAATACCTATCGTGCTGAATTTATTTATGACAACCTGATGATGGAGAGTAATATTATTCATCAGAGCTATGTAAACGGCGTAAAGAAATTATTGTTTTTAGGTTCTTCCTGTATCTATCCTAAAATGGCGCCACAGCCATTGAAAGAAGAATATTTGCTGAGTGGCTATCTGGAAGAAACCAATCAGCCCTATGCCATTGCAAAGATTGCGGGCATTGAATTATGTGATAGTTACCGGGCCCAGTATGGTTGTAATTTTATTTCTGCCATGCCTACGAATTTGTACGGTCCTAATGACAATTACGATCTGGAGAAAAGCCATGTATTGCCTGCCATGTTACGTAAGTTCATTACTGCAAAAGTGAATAATGAGCCCACTGTAACCATCTGGGGCTCCGGAACACCCAGAAGGGAGTTTCTGCATGTGGATGATCTGGCAGAAGCCTGTCTGTATCTGATGGAGAATTACAATGAAAAGGGACTGGTGAATATTGGAACCGGAGTGGATGTGACTATTCTTGAGTTGGCACAGATGGTAAAGGAAATTACTGGCTATGCCGGAGAAATTGTTCTGGACGCATCCAAACCCGATGGTACTCCCAGAAAATTAATGGATGTAAGCAAAATCAACAGTTTTGGCTGGAAAGCCAGGATAGACCTGTATCAGGGCATATCCATGGTGTATGAATTGGTAAAAAATGCCCCCTGGAATAAATCCGGCAAATAAGTAAGTAAGCATACAAAGCAGTAACTTTATATTCATATAAATTCATTTATGTCTAAGAGAATCATCATTACCGGGGGCGCCGGTTTTATAGGCTCGCATGTTGTAAGATTATTCGTTAATAAATATCCTGACTATACCATCATCAATCTGGATGCCTTAACCTATGCAGGCAATCTGGAAAATCTTCGTGATATTGAAAACAAACCCAATTATCGCTTTGCCAAAGTGAATATTCTGGATGTGAAAGCGGTGGAAGATTTGTTTGACCAATACCAGGTTACCGATGTAATCCATTTGGCAGCAGAGTCGCATGTAGACAGATCCATTGTTTCTCCTTTAGACTTTGTTTACACGAATGTAATTGGTACGGTGAATCTGTTGAATACTGCAAAACAGAAATGGGCAGCGGATTTAAGCAATCATCGTTTTTATCATGTATCAACAGATGAGGTTTACGGAAGTCTGGGAACAGAAGGTTTGTTTACGGAAGAAACAGCCTACGATCCCCGCTCCCCTTATTCTGCCAGTAAAGCTTCTTCAGATCATTTCGTAAGGGCTTATCATGAAACCTATCATTTACCGGTTGTCATAACCAACTGTTCCAATAACTATGGGCCTTTTCATTTTCCGGAGAAACTGATCCCCCTGTTCATCAATAATATTTTACAGGGAAAACCATTGCCTGTGTACGGAGATGGCTTGTATACCCGAGACTGGTTGTACGTAAAAGACCATGCATTGGCTATTGACCTGGTATTCCACAAAGGATTAAATGGTGAAACCTATAATATTGGCGGATTCAATGAGTGGAAAAATATTGATCTGGTAAAATTATTATGCCAGCAAATGGATGAAAAGTTGGGAAAGCCTGCAGGTACCAGCGAGCAATTGATTACTTATATCAAGGATCGTCCCGGACACGACAGACGCTATGCCATTGATGCAACTAAAATCAACCGGGAACTTGGCTGGAAGCCAACTGTAACATTTCAGGAGGGATTGAGTGAAACCATTGACTGGTTCCTGGCTAATACCGAATGGCTGAATAACGTAACCAGCGGTAATTACCAGCATTATTACGAATCTATGTATAGCAACAAATAACCATGCAGATAGAGTATACCCCCATTGAAGGCTGTTTCATTATTCACGACACATTTTTTGGTGATAGTCGTGGTTATTTTTTTGAGAGTTTTAACCGAAATACTTTTTTAGAGAAAACGGGTGTTGCAGTCGATTTTGTGCAGGACAATCAATCTCAGTCTGGTAAAGGTGTTTTGAGAGGTTTGCATTTTCAGCATGGAGAGTTTGCACAGGCAAAACTGGTTCGTGTATTAAATGGAACCGTACTGGATGTTGCGGTTGATTTAAGAAAGGATTCAAAAACCTTTGGTCAGCACGTAGCAGTAGAATTGAGTGGAGAGAGCCGCACACAGTTTTTTGTACCACGAGGTTTTGCGCATGGTTTTGTTGTATTGAGTGAGCAGGCAACATTTTTTTATAAGTGCGATAACTATTATTACAAAGCAGCGGAAGGTGGCATCGCTTTCAATGATCCTGATTTAGGCATTGACTGGAAATTGCCCGCTGATCAATTATTGCTTTCGGATAAAGACAAGGAATTGCCTTTTCTGAAAGACTGCATCAATACTTTGCAATTTTAAAATCTTTATACCCAGCATATGAAAGGAATCATTTTAGCAGGAGGATCAGGAACGCGGTTGTATCCGATTACCAAAGGAATCAGTAAACAGCTGATGCCCGTGTATGATAAGCCCATGATTTACTATCCGCTGTCGGTGTTGATGCTGGCGGGTATTAAGGAGATTCTGTTCATCACCACTCCGCAGGATGCTGATCAGTTTAAAAGATTGCTCGGTGATGGTGCTGAAATAGGATGTTCCTTTTCTTATGCAGTGCAGCACGAGCCCAATGGATTGGCGCAGGCATTTGTGATTGGAGAACAATTCATTGGCAAGGATAAAGTTTGTTTGATTCTGGGTGATAATATTTTTTATGGTGCTGGCTTCAGTAAGCTGGTGCAAAGCTTCAACGATGTAAACGGAGCTGCGGTATTTGCTTATGAAGTAAATGATCCTGAGCGTTACGGCGTGGTTGAATTTGATGCCGACAAAAAAGCCATTTCCATTGAAGAGAAACCCAAACAGCCCAAGTCGAATTATGCAGTTCCCGGATTGTATTTTTACGACAATTCCGTAGTAGAAATTGCTAAAAATATCAAGCCCTCCCCAAGAGGCGAATACGAAATAACCGATGTAAACCGGGTTTACCTGGAAGCGGGAAAATTACAGGTAGGTATCATGAACAGAGGTACTGCCTGGTTGGATACCGGTACTTTTGATTCCTTTGCCGACGCCTGTGAGTTTGTAAGGGTCATTGAAAAGCGCCAGAGTCAGAAAATTGGTTGTATTGAGGAAGTGGCTTACCGCATGGGCTTTATTGATCGCGCACAACTGATGGTTTTAGCTGAAAAATATGCTAAAAGTGGCTATGGCGAATACCTGAAGCGTTTAAAGGTTTTGTAGATTTTTTAAACAAAATCGGCAACATTGCGTTACTAATGCTATGAATGCCTTTACAATCAAAGATCTAGAGAACCTGTCGGGTATTAAAGCGCATACCATCCGTATCTGGGAACAGTGGTATTCGTTCCTTAACCCACAGCGGACAGAAACCAATATTCGCTACTATTCCGGCGACGAACTCAAAACAGTTCTGAACATTGCCTTACTGAATAAGTATGGCTTCAAAATTTCGCATATTGACCGCATGAGTGCGGAAGAAATGCGCGAAAAAACCCTCAGTTTAAATCAGGCTCAGGCACAGCAGGAAAGAATTGTGAATGAATTAATCAGCTGCATGATCGACATGAAGCTGGATGAGTTTGAAGTGCTGGTGGATGGTTATATTAAAACCAAGGGGATTGAAAAAACCATTCCACAGATTATTTTTCCTTTCCTTGAGCGCATAGGCATATTATGGCTTACCAACCATATTAATCCTGCACAGGAGCACCTGGTAACCAATATCATTCGTCAGAAACTGATTATGGGTATTGAAACCTGTCAGACTCCGCTTACCCAAAGAAAAACAGTATTGCTGTTTTTACCTGAAGGGGAACATCATGAACTGGGTATCTTATTTACCTATTATTTGTTTAAGAGCAGGGGTGTTAAAGTGATTTACCTGGGTGCCAATGTACCACTGAAAGATGTAGAATATGTGGCAACACTGAAGAAACCCGATTTTCTTTATTCTCATCTTACTTCCGTAGCGCATAATTTCAATTTTGAGAAATTTCTTGTGAATGTTCAGAACAGAATCCCGGAATTCTCCGTGATTGTTTCCGGTGCTTTAACACAGACCTACAAGAAACGTGTGCCAACCAATGTTACTTTTAAGAAGTCTTTGGCTGAAGTAACCGAATATATCGGCACTTTATAATAAAAATTTCTACTGTATACGATTTAAATATAATGTTTAAACAACAATTAATCAGCCCGCTATATGCGGGCTGGTTTGTTTAACAAATATTTTAAAAAAATTAAACAAAATATATGGCATTTGCGAAATTATATGTTTAGCTTTATGCTCTAATTAATTAAACAATACGCCATGTCTACGCTAGATTTTAATCAAATGTTGGTCAACAATGCGGATTTTTTGAAACCTTTCGCAGTTACTTTAACGCGCGATCAGGAAGCGGCAAAAGACTTGTATCAGGAAACTTTATTCCGGGCATTGGCTAACAAAGACAAGTACAATGTAGGTACGAATATTAAAGCGTGGTTATACACCATCATGCGTAATATTTTTATCAATAATTACAGAAGAAAGTCTAAGCAGTCTACCATTTTTGATAATACTCCCAATGAATTCTTACTCGATTTCAATCAGGGTGCAGTGGCTAATGAAGCTATTGCTAATATTAATATGAAAGAAGTGAAGCAGGCAATTCACAATCTTCCTGAGATTTTCAAAAATCCATTTTTGTTATATTTTGATGGTTACAAGTACCATGAAATTGCAGAAATGTTGGATGAGCCTTTGGGCACCATTAAAAGCAGAATTCACTTTGCCAGAAAACTGTTGAAATCTCATATTCAGCGTTTCTAAGAATTTTCATTAACTTACTATCAATATGAAAGAAGTAAAGCAAGCGATCGTAATCGGCAGCGGTTTCGCAGGAATGTCTGCGGCCTCATTTCTAGCCAGATCGGGCTGGAAAGTTATTGTATTGGAACAACATGAAATGCCTGGAGGAAGAGCCCGTAAATTTGAAGCGGCTGGCTTTACGTTTGATATGGGTCCCAGCTGGTATTGGATGCCCGATGTGTTTGAGCGTTATTTTCAGCAATTTGGAAAACAAGTCAGCGACTATTATCAGTTAGAAAGATTAGATCCCTCATACCGGGTTTACTGGCCTGACGGTATCACTGATATTCCTGCTGATTATGAAGAATTGAAAGCCCTTTTTGAAAAACTCGAGCCAGGCGCTGGTGCGCAACTGGATCTGTTTATGAAAGAAGCGGCTTATAAATATGAAGTTGGGGTGAACAAACTGGTATTCAAACCAGGTCAGTCCTTATTGGAATTTTTAGACCTCGATTTAATCAAAGGGGTATTTAAACTGGATGTATTCAATTCTATGAAAGCCCATGTGGGTAAGTATTTCAAGAATCCCAAGCTGGTAGAATTGATGGAGTTTCCTGTTTTATTCTTAGGTGCTTTGCCCGAACATACTCCTGCTTTATACAGCTTAATGAATTATGCAGATATCAAAGGAGGAACCTGGTATCCGCAAAAAGGAATGTATGAAATAGCCCAAGCCATGTATGACCTGGCAGTCTCCCTGGGAGTTGAATTTAGGTTTAACCATTCGGTTACTAATATTAATGTTAAGGATGGAATTGCCCAATCTGTATCCTGTGTGGTTAATACACCTGCAGGTAAAACCACTGTAGCACTTGATGCAGATGTGATAGTAGGTGGGGCCGATTATCATCATGTGGAAATGGCTTTATTGCCAAAGGAATATCAATCCTATACCGAAGCCTATTGGAATAAGCGGGTAATGGCTCCCAGTTGTTTACTTTACTATGTTGGACTAAATAAAAAACTGGAGGGTATTACGCACCATTCTCTGTATTTTGATACCGATTTTGGTTTGCACGGAAAGGAAATTTATACCACCAAAGAATGGCCAACCAACCCGTTGTTTTATTTGTGTGCGCCTTCAGTAACAGATAAAACGGTTGCGCCACAAGGTTGTGAAAATTTATTCTTCCTGATTCCTGTTGCCACTGGGTTAACAGGAGATACCGAAGAATTAAGAGAGAAGTATTTTCAGCAGATAGTTAAAAGGGTAGAAAAGCAGCTTGGCCAATCAATAGCCGATGCTATTATATATAAACGAACTTTTGCCCAAAGCAATTTCATTGAAGATTATCATGCTTTTAAAGGAAATGCTTATGGTTTGGCGAACACTTTACTACAAACTGCTGTTTTAAAGCCGTCTTGCAGAAGTAAAAAAGTTAAAAACCTATTCTTTACAGGACAATTGACCGTTCCGGGACCGGGAGTACCTCCCAGTCTAATCAGCGGTGAAGTAGTAGCTAAAGAAATTACCAAATTATATGATTAAACTGTTTCATCAGGTAAGTCAGGAATGCAGCAGAATTACTACGGAGTTGTACAGCACTAGTTTTTCTTCGTCCATTCGTCTCTTGCACAAGGATCTTAGAACGCCCATTTTTAATATCTATGGGTTTGTGAGATTTACAGACGAAATAGTGGATACATTTCATGATTTCGACAAGGTAAAACTACTGGCTGATTTTAAAAAAGCTACGTATGAAGCCATTGAGCAAAAAATTTCATTGAATCCTATTTTGCACAGCTTCCAGTTAACAGTGAACGAGTACAATATTGATCATAGTTTAATTGATGCTTTTCTCAAAAGCATGGAAATGGATTTGGGTAAAAAGCAGTACGACAGAAATGGGTACGAAGAATATATTTATGGAAGTGCGGAAGTAGTAGGTTTAATGTGTTTGTATGTTTTTTGCAATGGAGATAAAAACAGCTACGAACAGTTGAAGCCCTATGCCTGCAGTCTGGGTTCTGCTTTCCAGAAAGTAAATTTCCTTCGCGATCTGAAAGCAGATTTTGAGGGATTAGATCGTATGTACTTTCCAGGTTGCGACTTCAGCAATTTCACGCAGGAGGATAAAATTAAAATTGAGCAGGACATACAACGTGATTTTGATCATGCTTATGAAGGAATCGTACAGCTTCCCTTGAAAGCAAGATTTGGAGTATACGTAGCGTATAAATATTATTTGAGTCTTTTCAAAAAAATAAAGAAGCTGCAGCCGCAAAAAATATTGGATACACGTGTAAGAATTCCTGACCACGGCAAAGTATTTATACTGGCCAAGGCAGGTTTTCGTAGTCAATTAAACCTGCTATAATCCAATGACAGAACAAGTGATTCTGGTAAATGAATCCGATGAAGAAATCGGATTCATGGAAAAAATGGAAGCCCATGAAAAAGCATTGCTGCATAGGGCTTTCAGTGTTTTTGTATTCAATGGTACTGGTGAAATGTTATTACAGCAAAGAGCCAGTGATAAATACCATAGCGCAAATTTATGGACCAACACTTGTTGCAGTCATCCCCGACCAGGAGAAACAGTTGCACAGGCAGCGGACCGAAGACTTGTGGAAGAAATGGGTTTTCGTACTCCGTTGCGAAAAGCTTTTGACTTTGTATACAAAGCACCTTTCGAAAACAGATTAACCGAACATGAGTTTGATCACGTTTTTATTGGAACCTATGATGGGAATATTGAAATGAATCCACTGGAAGTTCAAGCCTATGCTTTTCGTAGCTTTGAAGCTATTGAAAGTATGATTCAAACCCGGCCCGAGCAATTTACTTCCTGGTTTTTAATAGCTTTTCCAAAAGTAAAAGCCTGGTGGCAGGAAAAATACCACTAAAGGAATGAGTGAACATCCAACCACTAAGCATGCTATTGTAATTGGCGCAGGTGTTGCCGGATTGGCATCGGCTATTCGTTTGCAGGTAATGGGTTATAAAGTAACTGTTTACGAGAAAAACAGTTATCCCGGGGGAAAACTGAGCCATTTTGAAAAGGGAGGCTATCAGTTTGATGCAGGTCCCAGTTTGTTTACCAGACCAAAGTTAATTGAAGAATTATTTGCATTGGCCAATGAGCCAATCGAAGACTATTTCTCCTATGAACGTGTACCAGTTGCCTGTCATTATTTTTACCAGGATGGAACCCTCATTAAAGCATATGCAGATCGGGATCAGTTTGCGAAAGAAATTCACGCGAAAACCGGAGAGGCCGAGGAAAATATAAAAGCTTATTTACGAGACTCGGCCAATGCATACGAAAACATTGCGGGTATATTTTTAAAATATACATTACATCGCTTGTCTACCTTGTTTAAAGCGCCTATAGCCAAAGCCATACAATACCTAAAATGGCCTTATCTTTTCAAGAGCTTACATCAATATAATCAATCCAGATTCCAATCCCCAAAACTGGTTCAACTCTTTAACCGTTATGCAACTTATAACGGAAGCAATCCATACAAGGCCCCGGCCATGCTCTCATTAATACCACATCTGGAGCACAATGAAGGAACATTTTATCCGAAGGGGGGCATGATCAGTATTACAAATGCATTGGTTGCATTGGCAGAAAAAAAAGGCGTGAAATTCATCTATAATACTCCAGTAGAAAAAATTATTCGGGCAAATAATCAGGTAGAAGGAGTAGTGGTAAATGGAGAAAATAAATTCGCCGATTTAGTGGTAAGCAATATGGATGTTTATTTTACCTATCAGCAATTGCTGGGTGAGCCATTGAAAGCGGCTAAAGTATTAAAGCAGGAAAGAAGCAGTAGTGCATTTATTTTTTACTGGGGTATCAATAAAAATTTTGAACAACTGAGTTTGCACAATATATTTTTTAGTGAGCACTACGAAGCAGAATTCCATTCGCTGTTTCAAACAGGGGAGCCTTTTGCAGACCCAACCGTATATATTAATATCACTAGCAAATGCGAACCAGGATGGCAAGCGCCTGCAGGAAAAGAGAACTGGTTTATAATGGTAAATGCACCCGCAAATAAAGGACAGGACTGGGCATCCGTACAGGATTTTTACCGTAAAGCCATTCTTAAAAAACTGAATGCTATTTTAGGGGAAGACATAGCTCCGTATATAGAAGTAGAGGAAGTATTGAGTCCTGTAAGTATAGAAACAAAAACAGCCTCCTATATGGGCTCTTTGTATGGAACAAGTTCAAATAGCAAGATGGCTGCTTTTATGCGCCACCCTAATTTCAGTAATACCATAAAAGGTTTGTACTTTGTAGGAGGAAGCGTGCACCCTGGCGGAGGAATTCCGCTTTGTTTGTCGAGTGCAGCAATTATGTCAGATTTAGTAAAAGCAGATGTTGTATAAAAAACCAGCCATACCATTGTTTATTGCCATCCTGTTTCATTTTATGGGTGTGCTCGGTATTCTATTAACGCCTTATCGTGACTGGTTTATAGCCAATACCCCCCTTACCTTGATTTTGATGGGAATACTGTTGGCCGCCAGTCAGGAAAAAATAGAAAAGGGATTTGTTCTTTTCTTTCTGATGGCTTTTGTAACAGGCATGGTTACTGAAATGATTGGGGTTAATACTGGGATATTATTTGGTGACTATGTATACGGATCCGTGATGGGTCCTAAATTATTCGGAGTACCTTTTTTAATTGGAATGAACTGGTTTGTGATAGTGTTTTGCTGTGGATCATTGATGCATAAATTAAATAAAGTAATGCTAGCAAAATATGAGGCACCCATACCGGTTGCCATCATCAAATGGTCGGTAATTGTTGATGGCGCGGTATTAGCAACTTTTTTTGATTGGCTGATGGAACCGGTAGCGATAAAGCTAGGTTTCTGGACCTGGGATGGAGATACCATACCGATGTTGAATTATGCTTGTTGGTTTGTGATCAGTGCCATTTTACTGGCTGTACAACAGCAGTTGAAAATAAAAGCGCAAAACCATTTTGCCATACACTTGTTAATTATACAGGCACTATTTTTTCTGTCACTTAGAATATTTTTATAGCATGTGGTACGTACTTGTTACTTTATTGGTGTTTGTTGTAATGGAAGGGATTACCTGGCTAACCCATCGCTATGTTATGCATGGATTTCTCTGGTATCTGCACGAAGATCATCACCAGAAAGGACCTGGATTCTGGGAAAAGAATGATGCTTTCTTTGTTATTTTTGCCATCCCTAGCTGGTTGTGCATTATGCTCGGCAGTATGAATCAGAACTATTGGGTAGTTAGTATAGGAGCAGGGATTGCCATGTATGGGTTCGCCTATTTTCTGGTACACGAAATCATCATACACCAGCGTATTAAATTATTTACCCGAAGCAATAACAGATATATAAGAGCCATTCGCTGGGCCCACAAAATGCACCATAAGCACTTAAATAAAGAAGACGGTGAAAGTTTCGGTATGCTGATTGTAGCCAAAAAGTACTGGGATAAAATCAGACGCGACGAAAAGCTTAAAGCGGTATAAGCCTTGAATAAAGATTACGACTACATTGTTGCCGGGGCAGGATGCGCGGGTATGAGCTTATTGATGCGCATGGCCAGTGATTCTTATTTCTCTTCTAAAAAGATATTGGTTGTTGATGCTGATGATAAATCCCTGAATGATAGAACCTGGTGCTTCTGGGAAAAAGAGTCTGATATTTTTGAGCCAATTGTTCATCATGTATGGGAAGAGCTAGATTTTTTTTCTACTCATTTTTCTACTGTATTGGATATTGCTCCTTACCAATATAAAATGATCAGGGGCATTGATTTTTATGCTTATGTAAAAAATACAATTGCATCAATGCCTAATATTGAATGGAGGAAGGCTTCCGTGAAAAGATTGCTTGGTGCTACAGAACTACTGGCAACTCAAACTACATCAACCCATCAAATAACAGCGGGCATTGAATTGAATGATGGAACAACTGCATTCGCTTCCTATGTTTTCAGTAGTATCTTATTTGACCCGATTCCCGCAACATCTAATGATTATCATTTTCTGCAGCATTTTACTGGCTGGGAAATTGAAACAAGCTCTCCTGTTTTTAATCCGGGACGAGCAGTCTTTATGGACTTTAGAGTAAGTCAGGAACACGGCACTACTTTTATGTATGTACTGCCCACTTCGGCAACCACTGCATTGGTTGAATATACTTTGTTCACTGAAAGTTTGCTGCCCGATGAAGTCTATGAAAATGCAATCAGGGATTATATCAAGAGCGAATTAAAAATTCAGAACTATAGCATCATGCATCGTGAAAAAGGTGTGATCCCCATGACTACGTTTTCTTTTCCACGTTATCAGGGAAATCATATTTACATTGGAATTGCAGGCGGCGAAGCTAAAGCAAGCAGTGGCTATGCTTTTAAGTCTATACAAAAACGAACAGCAGCCATTGTGAATGCTTTGAAGCAAGGGAAGTCATTGGAAATCAATAAAACTTTTTCTGAGAAGAAAGGACAGTTGTATGATGCAGTTTTATTGCATGTACTTCATTATCAAAAAATGCCGGGAGATGAAATTTTTGCTGCCATATTCAAAGGGAACAAAGCTTCGTCAGTATTGTCTTTTTTAGACAATGAAAGCTCATTGTTTACAGACCTTAAAATCATGAGTAGTGTGCCTACCGGAATATTCCTTCCTGCAGCTTTGCAGGAAATGGTAAAACAGGCTAAGCGCTGATTCACTTCTTCCCGGCATAATCCTGTAACTTTAAACAATGCAGCATATTGTAACCATTACGCTCAATCCTGCTTTGGATAAAAGTATATCAGTGCCTGAACTGGTACCTGAAAAAAAATTACGTGCACTCTCTTCAAAAGTTGAACCCGGGGGTGGAGGTATTAATATTTCCAGGGGATTAAAAAAACTGGGAGTCGATTCTGAAGCCATTATTTTATCCGGTGGTTATACAGGAAAAACCCTGGAAGCATTACTAAAAAAAGAAGGGGTAAAGTTTACTGCAATTGAGACAGAAAATGATACAAGAGAAAATTTTGTGGTATTTGATGAGGATAAAAAATTGCAGTATCGTTTTGGCATGCCGGGTGAAACTGTTTCAGAAAAAGAACTGGGCTTACTGATGCAGGCCATTGGCAATTGTCATCACGCAGATTATGTAGTAGTCAGCGGAAGCCTGCCTTCCGGAACTTCAGTTGCCGTATTTCATGAGATTGCCATCATTGCATCACAGCTAAATGCCAAATTGATTATAGATACATCAGGAGATGGTTTAAAAGCTGCTGTTAAGGAAGGATTGTTTTTGATTAAACCTAATTTAAGAGAGCTGGCTTCTCTGGTTGGTAAAGAATGGATAGATGTCGCAGATGTTGTGCCAACAGCAAGACAGGTGATTGAGTCAGGAGGCTGTAAAGCAATGGCAGTGTCCATGGGATCAGATGGAGCTATGCTGATTACAGAGGATGAAGTTTACCGGGCCTGTGCACCCAAGGCAGAAGTATTGAGCACAGTTGGAGCGGGAGATAGTATGGTAGCAGGCATGCTGGCAGCGTTAACCAAAGGCTGGGGATGGAAAGAAGTATTGCAGTATGGGGTAGCAGCCGGATCTGCTGCCACATTGCATAAAGGGACTGAGCTCTGTAAACTGGAAGATACTGAACGCATTTTTGAGCAGATGAAACAGAATTAACAAGCATCCGTTACATTTGCACCCATGATTGGTCTCGTAGTACAATGGATAGTATAAGAGTTTCCGAAGCTCCAGATCCAGGTTCGATTCCTGGCGAGACCACAAACCCTCGCAGCGAAAGCTGCGGGGGTTTTTTGCGAATGAGCGGCCCGAATTTATTCGGGCAAGCGAATAAGCAAAAAAACCGCAGGGCAACCGAAGGTTGACATGCGAAGGGTTTGAGTAAGTTCAATACGGGAGGAAGTCGGTCGCAGACCGACAATCTTGGCGAGTATTGCCGACAATCCTGTAATATTTTGCCATGCATTTTCAGGTTATTTATTTAAGCTTTTGAAAATCTTTATGAATTTACTATATTCATATACCCAATTGTTACAATATAATCTCTCCCCCAATTAATAATACTGTTAGTAATCACTGACCTTGGATAGCTATGTCTGTGACTCAGGAGGCTTTGCAGTATTAGAATTAATGTAATATACATCAAAGATTTACTAAGACATTTTGATATCACAACTACTGAACGGTATTTACACGTGAGCAAAAAATCAAATGGTAAATATTGCTTGACAATAAGAAGTGTATAACCACATTGTATTGCACCAACAATGAAAATTGTATAAGTGAATTGATGCTAGAACAATTTAAAAACCATAATGTTAAAACCTTAAATTACAACGCCTCCATTTTCTTAAGATCTGGAGGAGTAGCGTATATTTAGGTGTTGAGGCGAAATTCGTCAGCTGATTAAAATTGTAACGAATAATAGTTGCTTTTTATTGGTTAATTTTTAAAGAATGATTTTAGAAGACCTATACTAGCAAGCCTTTAGGCGAAGGCGCCTCAAGCTTGCTTGTGAAACGCCGAAGGCAAAAGGCTTGCATGAAGCTAAAGAATAAATTTTCTCAAATCGCTGATGTTGGGTGTCGGAAACTACGTAACATAAATGTTTTATCACCCAATGCTATTCAATGTAACCTATCTACTAAAGCAACAACATAAATTTCTTTTATGTCATTGCTTTAGTAGTACTAGCAGATATAGAACAGTAATTCAGCTGACGAACTCCGGTCGTCAGTTTAGATGGATTAAATTCAAAGACCTGTTAGACCTTCGCCCAACATTGCATTGATACTATCGGCGAAGCCTACAGTAAACAATTAACTAACTTTAGCCGACAGGATCAATGCTTCAACGTTACCAGCAAGCGTAAAACGACACGACACAACAGACAGACACGAACTTAAACGAGAAAAAAGTAAACCATTTTGACAGGTGAACATAGACATAAAAATGATACAACAAACGGACAGCGAGTAAGCCGACACTCATTGCCGACCCTTCTTTGTTTTAATTTTTTTCCCACCGCACAAAATATTTTGAATTGCCACCGCACAAATGGCACATTTGGTTTTGCCCCACCCACAAGCCGACCCTTCAGCAAAACCAAAAGAGCCATTTTTTGCCAACGCACCACCGAGAATATTAACTTTGAAACCTATAAATTGAGATAAAAAGACAACATGTTCGAACAAACCTTTAAAAACATAGATGATATACTTTACAAGGACGCAGGAGCAGACAGCGAACTGGACTACATTGAACAAACTTCTTGGGTTTTGTTCTTGCGTTACCTTGACCAATTGGAAAGTGAAAAAGCGGACGAAGCCGCTTTGGAAGGAAAAGAATATCAATACATTTTGGACGAGCAATTCCGTTGGCCTAATTGGGCAATGCCTAAAACGGCAGACGGTAAACTTGACCACCACAAAGCCATGACTGGACCTGACTTGGTTCAGTTTGTAGATTATAAGCTATTCCCCTATTTGGCAGGTTTTAAAGCAAAATCAATTGACAACCCAAAATCCATTGAATATAAAATCGGTGAGATTTTCAGTGAACTCAACAACAAAATAAAAAGTGGCTATAATCTTCGTGAGATTATTGAAATGACTGATGAACTGCCTTTCGGCAGTTCTAAAGACAAGCACGAACTTAGCCACTTGTATGAAACGAAAATCAAAAACATGGGCAATGCTGGTCGCAATGGCGGACAGTATTACACGCCAAGACCTTTGATTCGTGCCATTATTGAAGTGTTGAATCCACAAGTTGGAGAAAAAATTTATGACGCAGCTTGCGGAAGTGCGGGTTTCTTGTGCGAAGCATACGCTTACATGTATGACCGCATGGAGAAAAACACTGCCAACCTGAAAACCTTACAGGAAAACACGCTTTACGGAAAAGAGAAAAAGAACTTGGCTTACATCATTGGTGTAATGAATATGATTTTGCACGGCATTGAAGCCCCAAATATCATTCACACAAATACGCTGACTGAAAACATCAGAGACATTCAGGAAAAAGACCGTTACAATGTTATTCTTGCCAATCCACCATTTGGGGGTAAGGAAAGAAAAGAAGTGCAACAAAACTTCGACATCAAAACTGGTGAAACGGCTTCTTTATTCTTACAGCATTTTATAAAGAGTCTGAAAGCAGGTGGACGAGCAGGTATTGTAATCAAAAACACTTTTTTGAGTAATGCCGATAATGCTTCTGTATCGTTGCGAAAACATTTATTGGAGAGTTGCAACCTGCACACCATTTTGGATATGCCAGCAGGAACATTCTTGGGTGCAGGAGTTAAAACCGTTGTATTGATTTTTACCAAAGGCGAGCCGACCAAAAAGATTTGGTATTACCAATGTATTCCGGGCAGAAGTTTGGGCAAAACTTCACCATTGAATGATGATGACTTGAAAGAATTTAAGCAACTGCAAAAAACATTGGCTGATTCTGACAACTCATGGACAGTTGATATTTCAACCATCAACACCAGCAATTACGATTTGAGTGTGAAAAACCCGAATGGAAAAGTAGAGCAAACTTTCCGTTCTATGGATGAGATATTGGCAGAGATGGAAGCATTGGACGAAGAAACAAGCGAAATTTTGAACGGAATAAAAGAAATGTTTTCATGAGTCAAGTTGAACTAACCACTTTAGGAAAATCGTGTGATTTTTTCAATGGGAAAGCCCATGAAAAGAGCATTGACGAAAATGGAAATTACATTGTAGTCAATTCTAAATTTATATCATCCGAAGGCAAATCGTTTAAACGCACCAACGAGCAAATGTTTCCTTTATACAAAGGCGATATTGTAATGGTAATGAGTGATGTGCCAAACGGCAAAGCCTTAGCCAAGTGTTTTATCATTGACAAAGTCGATACCTATTCATTGAACCAGCGTATTTGCTGCATACGAAGCAAGGAATTTGACACCAAATATTTGTATTACCAGCTCAACAGAAACGTACACTTTTTGGCTTTCAACAACGGTGAAAACCAAACCAACTTACGGAAAGATGATATTCTTGCTTGCCCATTGATTAAGCCTTCAATGGAAGAACAAAAAAGAATGGTTGCCGAATTAGATAATGCATATTCAAAAATTGAATCCGCCATTATTAATGTCGAAGCCAATTTAAAAAATGCAAAATTTTTATTTGACAATTACTTGTCTTCATTATTCGAAAATAATGAATATCGCTGGGAGCAGAAAAAATTAAAAGATGTTGCAGAATATTTCAATGGCTTAACATATTCGCCTAAAGATGTCAGTCAGAATGGAACAATTGTCTTAAGGTCATCAAACATTCAAAATGACAAACTTGACTTTGATGATATCGTCAGAGTTAACACAAAAATTAAAGAAAAGATTTTTGTTCAAGAAGGTGACATCCTTATGTGCAGTCGAAATGGAAGCAAGCATTTAGTTGGAAAAACTGCACCTATAAACAATCTACATGAAAAAATGACTTTTGGAACTTTCATGATGATTATTAGAAGTGAGTATAATCCATTTTTATTATGGTTCTTTAAAACTGACGACTTTAAAAGGCAAATTAGTCAAGGAGAATACAATATGATTAACCAAATCACAAGATATATGCTTGATGATGTTATTGTTTTATTGCCAGAAATTGAAAAGCAAAAAGAGATAGTAAAAAATTTGAATACTTTGAACGAGCAGGTTTTGAAATTGACATTATTGTATAATAGTAAGATTGAATTGTTAGCAGAACTAAAATCGGGCATTTTAAAGCGAGCCTTTGAAAACGAATTAATAGAAGCAGAATAATGATTACCAAAGTTACATTGAATGGCGTTGCTAGTTACAAGAAACCTGCTGTCTTGGAAACAGACATGAAGGTAAATCTTGTTTATGGTTTAAATGGAACTGGTAAAAGCACTTTTTCTGATTTTCTATATAAACAAACTGAACAAGACTTTAAAGCATGCTCTATTGAAGGTCATAATCCTGACGAAGAAATTTTAGTTTACAATCAAACATTCATTCAAGATAACTTTTATCAGCCCGAAACATTAAAGGGTATTTTTACTTTATCAAAAGAGAACAAGGAAGCAGAAACAAAAATTTTAAATGCAGAAAAGGAAATCAAAAGACTTGATGCTGAAAAAATCCAGAAAAATGCGGACTTAAAAAAAGAAACTGAAGCTATATCTACAAAGCATGAAAAAGCAAAAGACAAAGTATGGGAAATCAAAAAGAACTATACAGGTGGCGACAGAGTATTAGAATTTTGTCTTGAAGGCTATAGAAATGATGGTAATAAGTTATTGAGCTACATTGAAAGCTTAAAAAAGTCCGATAATAAACCAACAAAAACAACTGACAATATAAAGGAAGAAGTTCAAGCTCTATCAGGGGAAAATGCTCAAAAGTATTTTACACTCGAACCAATTGCTTTTGATGTCGCTGAAATCGAAACGGAACAAATTTTTAAGAAGCAGATTGTTGGTAATGAAAATAGCACGGTTTCGGGTTTAATTAATAAACTTGAAAATTCTGATTGGGTAAAAGACGGATTAAAATACTTACCAACACAAATTGAAACTGAAAATGAAACCTGTCCTTTCTGTCAGGAACAAACAATTTCAAGTCAATTGCTTCAAAGCATCAAAGAATATTTTGACGAATCGTATGAAGCAGACTTAACAGCTATTAAGGAATTTCGCAAACAATACGCAGAAGCCATTCAGTTAATTCCCGATAAATCAACTTTTGAAAGTAATCCGAAGTTTGAAAATCATAAAAAGGACTTTGAAATCAAATACAACGCATTTACCAAAGTTGTAACAGAAAACTTAAAGCTGATTGATGATAAAATAAAAACTCCAAGCGTTCAAATCACTTTGAAAAGTTCTGTTACTGCATTGACTGATATTAATGGAGTAATTGACAACATCAATAAGCAGGTAAAAGAACACAACAAAAAAATTGACCAAAAGGAAACAGCCTTAAACGACCTGAAAACTGATTTTTGGAATATTATGCGTTGGGAGTATGACCAAACTATAAGTTCATACATTTCCGATAAATCGCAATCACAAAAAATCGTTTCTGGATTAAAACAGGCAATTGAAAAACTGGATTCAGACATTCAGAAGCAAAGAGAAATAATTGTTGAACAGCAAAAGCAGACCGTAAATATTGAAGTAGCAATTGCAAACATCAATAACGGACTTTTAGACCTTGGGATTCACGATTTCAAAATAAAACAACACGCTGATAATCTTTACAAAATTTTTCGTGAGCAAAATGACAATAGAGTTTTTCTTTCACTAAGTGAAGGAGAAAAAATGATTATTAGCTTTTTGTATTTCTTGGAACTATGCAGGGGAAAGAAAGATGCCACAGAAGCTGCAAAGAAGAAAATCATTGTAATTGACGACCCTATTTCCAGTCTTTCACATGTTTATGTTTTCAATGTTGGCAGATTGATTAAAAATGAGTTTTTCGGTAAAAAAGAAAAGAAGAATGGTTTTACAACTTGGAACTACAAGTATGAGCAAGTCTTTGTTTTAACACACAGTCTTTACTTTTTCTATGAAATAACCGAAACCAAACATGATGAAAGAAAAGAGACTCAAAAGCTTTTCAGGCTAATTAAAAATGATGAAGGCAGTTACTTTGAAAAACTGACTTATGAATCAATTAAAAATGACTATCAGGCTTATTGGTATGTGATAAAAGACCAAAATCAGCATCCTGCATTAATAGCCAATTGCATGAGAAATATAATTGAGTATTTCTTCAATTTCATAGAGAACAAAGACCTAAATAATTTTTTCAATCAACCTACTATGCAGGAAATTCGCTTTCAGGCATTTTATAGATATATCAATAGGGAATCACATTCCTTAGGTCAGAATATTTTTGATTTTAAAGAGTTCAACTACCAAGACTTTAAAGATGCTTTTGCAGAACTTTTCAAAGTTGCAGGTTACGAAGAACATTATAAGAAAATGATTGCATGAACGAAACCGAAACAAGAGCAGAATATATTGACCCTGCATTAAAAGCAGCAGGTTGGGGCGTTGTGGAAGGCAGTCGCATTCGCATGGAGTTTCCCATCAACAAAGGTCGTTTAATCGGGCATGGACAGCGTAGTAAGCCCGACAAGGCAGATTATGTATTGCAATACAAAAACAGAAACCTTGCAGTAATTGAAGCCAAAGCAAGAGATAAATATTATACCGAAGGCGTTGGTCAAGCCAAAGACTATGCAGGAAAATTGCAGGTTCGTTTTACATACAGCACCAACGGTTTACAGATTTACCGCATAGACATGCAAGAAGGACAGGAAGGTGACGTAACTTCCTATCCTACTCCAGACGAATTGTGGGAAATGACTTTTGGAGAACAAAACAAACTCCAACCACTTTCAGCCGTTTGGCGAGACAAATTACTTTCTGTTCCGTTTGAAGACCGTGGCGGAACGTGGCAACCAAGATACTATCAGGAAAATGCCATAACCAAAGTTTTAGAAGCCGTTGCCAACGACCAACAACGCATTTTATTAACCCTTGCCACAGGAACAGGAAAAACGGCAATTGCTTTTCAAATTGCATGGAAACTTTTTCAGGCAAAATGGAACATCAACAAAGACGGACAACGAAGCCCAAGAATTTTATTCTTAGCCGATAGAAATATTTTAGCAGACCAAGCATTCAACGCCTTTTCAGTTTTTGAAGAAGATGCTTTGGTTCGTATCAATCCAAGCGACATCAAGAAAAAAGGCAGAGTTCCGAAAAACGGAAGTGTGTTTTTTACCATTTTCCAAACCTTTATGAGTGGGCCAAATGATACGCCCTACTTTGGAGAATATCCTAAAGACTTTTTTGATTTCATTATTATTGACGAGTGCCACCGTGGTGGAGCCAATGACGAAAGCAGTTGGCGAGCTATTATGGAATATTTCAGTCCAGCCGTTCAGTTAGGTTTGACAGCTACACCAAAACGAACCATAAACGCAGACACTTACAATTATTTTGGTGAGCCGGTTTATGTGTATTCGCTGAAAGAAGGAATCAATGACGGTTTCTTAACGCCTTTCAAAGTCAAACAAATTGACACCACTATTGACGAGTATTTATTCACTTCGGATGACACTGTTTTAGAAGGAGAAATTGAAGAAGGTAAACGTTACACCGAAGCGGAAATGAACCGTATAATTGAGATTAAAGAACGTGAAGAATATCGGGTAAAGATTTTCATGAGCCTGATAAATCAAAGCGAAAAAACTTTGGTTTTCTGTGCCACTCAATTACATGCTTTGGCAATTCGTGATTTAATCAATCAATATGCAGAAACGAATAATCCGAACTATTGCCACCGAGTTACAGCACATGACGGAAAATTAGGCGAACAACATTTAAGAGATTTTCAGGACAATGAGAAAAGCATTCCAACCATACTGACCACTTCGCAGAAGTTAAGCACAGGTGTTGATGCTCCCGAAGTGAGAAACATTGTTTTGCTTCGTCCTGTGAACTCCATGATTGAGTTTAAACAAATCATTGGACGTGGAACACGTTTGTTTGATGGTAAAGACTATTTCACGATTTACGACTTTGTAAAAGCACATCATCATTTCAGCGACCCTGAATGGGACGGAGAACCCGAAGAACCTGAAACACCCACACCAAGACCACAGCCACAAACTTGTGATGTTTGCGGACATAGACCTTGTATTTGTGCCCAAGAACCACCACCAGAACCTTGTCCTGTTTGTGGTTACTCTTATTGCCGTTGCGACAATCCACCAAGGCGAATGGTAAAAGTGAAATTGGCAGACGGTAAAGTGCGACAGTTTCAGCACATGGTCAGCACTTCGTTTTACAGTCCTGACGGCAGACCGATTTCAGCAGAAGAATTTTTGCAATCACTTTTCGGAACATTGCCCGAACTCTTCAAAAGTGAAGATGAATTAAGAACTATTTGGAGCAAACCCGACACAAGAAAAAAGCTGTTAGAAGAACTGACTGAAAAAGGTTTTGCCAAACAACAGTTGACAGAGTTTCAAAAAATATTGAACGCTGAAAATAGCGACCTTTATGATGTTTTGGCTTATATCGCTTTCCATTCCGACATTTTAGAACGAACAGACAGAGCAGACCGAGCAAAAATTCACTTGGACAACTACGACCCAAAACAGCAAGAGTTTTTAAACTTCGTTTTGAGCCAGTATGTAAAACAAGGCGTTGAAGAATTGGACGACACGAAAATTGGCGACTTGCTTGTTTTGAAATATCACGCAATTGCAGATGCTAAAAAAGTACTTGGCGACATTGCAACAATCAGAAACACGTTTATCGGTTTCCAGACTTATTTGTATGACAAAAGAGTAGCGATATGACAAAGACAACGAACATATCAGCCAACCCTTCGCAGCCATGCACATTTGCAAGCCGCACAAGCCAACGCACAGACCAAAGCTTGCAAAAGAGCATGTCTGCCCCAATGCAAGAGAAAATTCAAAATATTTTTTCCCACCCTTCTAAAAAAATTAAAACACCCGACACGCAAACCAACCCGACAAAGACAGTGAAACTCAACAACGACAATGGTTTACAGACACAGTGGACAAGAACGCCAGCTGGTAACATGCGTTTGGCGTCATGCGGGGTAAAGTGCTTAAATTCAAGTTCAGTTTTTCAAATCAACTATAGTGCTGGGTTGACAGTTTGGTGCTCCGAAATCCCGCACGAACGCCAAGCGCAAAAACGTTATCTGCTATGATATGAGCGACACTGCGAACACAAACAAAGAAACTAAAAACAGAATTTTGAGTAATTCATAATGACAAACAAATAAGATGGACAGAAAAGAATTTTTAACAAAAGGAGCTTTGGTTGGTGTAGCTTCAATCATTGGGACAAATAATGCTTTTGCCCAAAACTTGACGAGCAACAATATTGACAAATTGGTTGATGCCAACGGAAATTTCATTCATCAACCATTGCCGTATTCGGAGAGTTTTTTAGAGCCGTTTATGGACACGGAAACTTTGCATTTGCACTACACTTTTCATCACGGTGGAGCAGTAAAAGGAGCAAACAAAGACCTTGCAATGATTAAAAAAGCCTTGGACGACAACAATCTTGAAACGGTGGACTTTTGGACAAAGAAATTATCGTTTCATTCGTCATCACATATTTTACACTCTATTTTTTGGACAAACCTAACCAACAAACAGAACCTACCAACAGGCGAACTTCTGAAACGAATTGACAAAAACTTTGGCTCATTTGACAGACTAAAAGCACTTATCGGAGCAACAGCCAAAAATGTGGACGGTAACGGTTGGGGAATTTTAGCATACCAACCTTACAGCGACAGTTTGACAATTTTGCAATGCGAAAACCACGAAAAACTAACACAATGGGGTTGTATTCCACTTTTGGTTATTGACGTTTGGGAACATTCATACTACTTGAAGTATAAAAACAAACGAGCTGACTTTGTAGACGCAATATTTAACATCATCAATTGGGATAACGTGGCACAACGACTAAACGATGCAACAAAATTGACGAAATGAAGAAAGCACAGCAGATAACAAGGTATTGGCAAAAAAGGGGCAGAAGTGTAAGCCTCAACATTTGTAATTCTATTGGTCTTTGGTGCATTAACCAAGCTGACGTTTTTCAAATGCCCCTTCTTCGCCAATACCCAACCCGTTGGGCGTCACTTTTGTGAGTATCTTTTATTTGAAAAATTAGGTTTCTAAATTTGGAAACTATCCTTATCTTTGCTTAAAATATTTCATTTGCAATATTTCCAAACTCGATTTTTAGAAGAAGCTGAAAAATTCATTGCAGGTCTTGATTCCAAGACATCCAGAAAAGTCATTTACAATATCGACCTTGCTGAACAAACCAATGATCCAAAGCTTTTCAAAAAGTTACAAAACGACATTTGGGAGTTTCGCACAAGATATAATGGATTACAAATTAGGCTGCTAGCTTTTTGGGATAAAACCGATGGGGTAGAAACACTAGTTATAGCAACTCATGGATTTATTAAAAAGGTTGACAAAGTACCATCAAATGAAATTGATAGGGCAGTAAAAATTAGGACTAAATATTTTGAAAGTAAACTAAAAAAGTAGGTTATGGCAAAGACAACAATGAAAACATATTCACTCGCCGAAATGAAAGAAAAATATATCGGCAAAGTTGGCACTAAGGAAAGAGATAATTATGAATATGAATTGAATATGGATGTATTAAGCCATATGATCAAAAAAGCAAGACAAGAACGCAATTTGACACAAGAGCAACTCGGGAAACTTATCGGGGTTCAGAAAGCTCAGATTTCAAAATTAGAGAGTAGTGCAAATAGTGCGACAATTGATACTGTTCTTAAAGTATTCAAAGCATTAAAAGCTGACATTCATTTTAACGTAACCATTGAAAAGAAACAACTCCAACTTTCATAGTTACTAATTGCGAACGCCCAACAATAGGCTTTACGCAAGTTGGGCTTTCAGCAATGGCCCATCAGCTTTGTTAGTGCTAATGAACTTCAGTAATTTGGCTTTAGCTAATCGTGGTTTTTAGTGGCCAAGCCAGCTGCAGGAACAACTAATCCCAACCTGCGTAAAGCCTCGAACGTGTGTGACTTGAATTAAACATTATTGAGATTAATGTTTAAATGCTGTAAAACAGATGGAAGAATTTCTCTGATAATAGTGAGAAATGATGGTCTTCCGAAGACGACTTTCTGGAGTAGTTTTCAAACCACTTTATGCTGCAATAATTGGAAACGATTTTGTGGTGAGCGATAAAGAAAAACAGAAACGATGATTTCTGTAGGTGCGTAGTACAAGAGCTGAACGCAAGTGAACCAATGATGAAGCCTCGTAAGGGCAATAGCGATGTCGAAAGTAAGCAGTTACGTTTGTGTTTACGAATAGAGTGTAATGAATACCAGATAATCGGTTACACGGCATCCGGGGTTAAGTTGGCAGGACTGTATTATAGGCTGTTTTATGGAACAAGTGAAGTCATTGTTGTTTTGTAAAATCGAAAGAGGAACAAACGCTTTTGGATGAGGCGAAGCAATGGCGGCAGACTTAATCATAGTAGTGAGGAAGCTTATGAAAATAAGTGGAGCGAAGGATTAAGCTTGTTTAGTTATCAAAACCAATTTACAACCAGTAATGGGATGACAGATTATTTTGAGACAAAATCACAACCAATTACCAAGTTAATGGTGTGGCAGGCTTACAAGAAAGTAAGAGCCAATCAAGGGAGTGCTGGCATAGATGGTATGACATGGGAATATGTAGACAAAAATGCATATAGATTATTGTACAAGCTATGGAACAGACTTTCTTCAGGATCATATTTTCCAGCACCTGTTCGCCAAGTTGCTATTGCAAAGAAAGATGGTGGAATAAGAAGTTTAGGCATTCCGACTATCATGGACCGCATAGCACAACAAGTTGTCAAGCAACATTTAGAAATGCAGGTGGAACCCGTTTTTCATGAGGGGTCATTCGGATATCGACCCAATCGAAGCTGTCACGATGCTGTTGCAAAAGCCAACAGTAATTGTTTTAATCACGATTTTGTGATAGACATCGACATACAAGGCTTCTTCGATACCATTAATCATGAACTATTAATGACTGCGGTTGCACATTACTGCAAAGACAAATGGGTACAATTGTATGTAGAGCGATGGTTAAAAGCGGGGATAATAGAGCAGGATGGCAAAGCCACAAGAACTGTGTTGGGTACACCACAAGGTGGAGTAATTAGTCCGTTATTAGCAAATATTTTTCTACATGTAGTATTTGATGGGTGGATGACAAAGGAACATCCAGAAAAGCCATTTGAACGATATGCAGACGATATAGTAGTTCATTGCAAGACGGAGAAACAAGCAATATATGTGCTTAACAAAATCAAGCAGAGAATGGAGAAGTGTAAACTAACCTTACACCCTACCAAAACAAGAATAGTCAATCTGAGAGGGTATTCAGAAAAGAAATACCCCAAAAGCTTTGACTTTTTAGGATTCACTATACGCCCCAATTGTGTAAAGTTTAAAGAAAAGGTTTTGATTGTTCCAAGCATCTTCATAAGTACTAAATCCAGGACTAGTTTACTGGAAAAGTTTAAAGATTGGAATATACACAAGCGGCGAAAACCACTTGTAACTTTAGCCCAATATTTAACACCACAAATACGGGGAATCATGAATTACTTTCATAAGTTCTCAAGTGGTCATATGAACTATGTCTGGAAACAATTAAATGCGAGACTATTAAAATGGGTTAAATGGGAAAAGGGTTTGGGGGTAAGAGCAGCAATTAAATGGTTGCAAATACAATACAAACTCAACCCTTATTTATTCCCACACTGGCAAGTGGCACATCCGTAAGTTATAATTAACTTGTGATTTATAAACAAGAAGAGCCGTGTGATGGGAGACTATCAAGCACGGTTCCGTGAGAACGTAAGGGTGAAAATCCCTTGCGTGACTCGATTGCGGCGAAATTCGTCAGCTGATTTAAATTTTGTCGATAGGTATTTAAATTTTTGTGTTGAAAAGAGTAGAGTTAAAAGCCTTAATACTGCAAGCCTTAAGACGAAGGCGCCGCAAGCTTGCTAGTGAAGCGCCGTAGGCAAAAGGCTTGCATGAAGCTACACTAATTCAATTCAACTATCTGAATTTTTAGAATGGGTTTATACTTAACATGAGTGTTTTATCACCCAATAATATTCAAAGTAACATCTCTACTAAAGCAACAACATAAATTTCTTTTATGTCATTGCTTTAGTAGTACTATCAAATACAGAATAGTAATTCAGCTGACGAACTCCGGTCGTCAGTTAAGACAACTGAAAGGATATGACCCATACGACCTTCGCCCAACATTGGTATTGACACTATCGGCGAAGCCTAAAGTAATTAATTAACTAATTTTAGCCGACAGCATCAATACCTTAACGTTAGCAGTAAGCCTACCAAAACCCGTACTTTATAGTTTTATGCCTAAATTTGAATCCTATTTACATTATTATGTCTAAAAACTAGTATTTGATTGTTTTTTATTCTTATTTTTGCAGGACAATTACAAATTGACAAGAAAAAATGATAATCAACTTTAGTATACGGAACTTTGGCTCGGTTAAAGACAAACAAACATTAACCTTTGAAGCTGACAAATCTGACCACTTAGAAAACAGTTATGTCATTCACACAAATGGACTAAGATTACTGAAAATTGCTTTAATCTATGGAGCTAATGCCTCAGGAAAGACAACCATTCTTAAAGCTCTTGAATTTCTTAGGGATATAGTTTTAGAGCCTGTAACTAAAAAGACAGATGAGTTAGACTTTCAGCCATTTTTGTTTGATTCTGAAACCCCTAATCAAAACTCTGTAATTAGTATTGAGTTCATAGCAAATGATACAAAATACTTTTATGAAGTAGAGTTTTTTAGAAAAGCGGTGGTTAATGAGACCCTTAACTTTTATAATCCAAATAAAGCTAACGTATATAGGCGAACAACAGATATTAACAATCAATTCACCGAAATTAAATTTGGTAGCAAAATTAAAATCGACAAAACCATTGAAAAAAATCTTGAAGCAAATACGCTTTGGAACAACACGGTTTTAGGCGGATTTCTAAAAACAAACGTTGATGTAAATGAATTAAAAGAAGCTGTAGAATGGTTTAAAAACTACTTGCGACCTTTAATTTTCACAAAAACACAATTGGAAGGATTTGTTACATCAAAAATTGATAAGGGAGAATTATCAAAACTTGACGTAATAAATATCCTTAAAAAAGCTGATTTTCATATTTCTGACATTGTAATTCAGGAAGAAGAAAAGGAAATACCAGATGGCTTCATTGAATTTGTAAAAAAACAACTAAAAGCACCAGACAATGAAGTTAAAAAATTGGAGGAAAAAGGGAAAATAACATCCGTAAATATTGAGTTTGAGCATACAGTAAATCAAACAAAATATACACTCCCTATTGAAATGGAATCACAAGGAACAAGAAGATTCTATGGTTTCGCAGGATTGCTAGCATTATTAATTAAAAATTCAACAGCATTTCCAATTGACGAATTAGAATCATCCCTTCATCCTGACTTGTATACGCATTTCATTCTTTCTTTTTTACTTAATACCGATAAATCTCAAATAATAGCAACAACACACAATAGAGAAATTCTCGACAATAAAGACGTTTTTAGAAACGATGCTATTTGGTTCACAGATAAAAATGAAAAATGCTCTACTGAGTTGTTTTCGTTAGCTGATTTTGATAGTTCAATAGTAAGAAACACAACAAATATTTACAACGCCTATAAAAGCGGGAAGTTAAAAGCGACACCAAATTTGGGCGACAACTTCATTGATTTGAGTATATGAGACAGTCAAGGAAGATAAGAAATCAGGTTGTTCCAACATATTCATTTGTTGTGGACGGGGAAACTGAAATTTGGTATTTGCAAATGTTGAAACGTAATGAACGACAATTGAAAATAAATATTGAGCCAAAACTTCCTCAAAGAAAAAGCATTGACGAGCAGTTTAAACTAGTAACAGATCTTTCAGAACGTGAGTATTCAAAAGTTTTTTGGATAGTTGACTTAGACACAATAATTAAAGAATCAAGAGAAACTCCGAAAGGCAAGAAAACACCTTTGCAGACCTTAATTGAACTAAGAAGTAAACTTCAAAAAGATTATAAAAATGTTACTGTAATCATTAATAATCCTTGTTTAGAATTTTGGTTATTACTTCATTTTGAGAAGACCTCAAAACTTTTTGATACCTGTGCCAAAGCTGAAACTGAATTGAAAAAAAATCTAAAAGATTACGAGAAAACTCAGAAATATTTCACTAAACAAGACAATGATATTTACTTAAAACTTAGACCACTTTTGAAAATAGCTATATCAAACTCATCCAATCTAGGAGAATTCGATTTAGACGAGCAGACAAAAGCAATTTGTGAAATGTTCCTGCTATTTGAAGACGATGAATTAAAAAAATACTATGAAAAGTGACAGAAAGCCTACTGCTAACATGAACTGTGCATAAAAACAAATAAAAAATTACCTTTTTAATGTAAAGTTGAACAGTAGTTAGGTTGGTAAAGTGAATTGTTTTTAACTACAGCAAATACTTGTTTTAATAGTTTGTTCATAACGGCGATTAGTGCTTGTTTCCCAGTTTTTCCCTTAGCTTTAAGTCTGTCAAAAAGTTGTTTACAAGCCTCATTTGTTTGTTTGGCATTCATGGCACACATATATAAAACATCTCGAATTGGTTTGCCACCTTTTTTATAAATTCGGTTACTTCCTTTTATACTGGTTCCACTAGAATATTCTGTTGGACTTAAACCGGCAAAGCTGATTAATTGACGATGATTGGTTGTGTGCTTAAAACCCTGAGTGAAGATGATTAATAAAGCAGTGGCACGTTTACCTAGACCTTTGATGCTATTGATGCTTTTATATTGCTCAGGCTGCCATTTCTTAAGAAGTACTTGAAGCTTAACTTCTAAATGATCTATCTCTTTTTCCAAGTAAGACTTCATTTTTTCAATAGATTTTACGGTTTCTTTACTTGGGAATGGAAGCAATTTTAAACTGTGCAACTGGTTGTTAAATCGCTTTACTTGTTCAGCATATTCTCTGATAGTATTATAAATCTGTTTACACTCAAAATAAGCGCTATCGGGCATTTGCCAGAATGGAGGGCGCTGATCAATAGCATAGTGACAGATCCATCGGCTATCTTTTTTATCAGTTTTATTTCGTTCTAAATGCATTTGAATATACCGTTTAATACTCATTGCATTTACAACACTCAACTTACAACCCAAACTGTCCAAGAAAAAGGCAAGCCTGATATAATAAACACCAGTGGCTTCCATAACGAAGTGACAGTTTTGACCAGTATGTTCAAGCAGTTTTTTAAACCCGGCATTGTTATTTCCAACCTGGAGATAAAAAAGCTCACCGAGGTTATTTTGGTAGGTAACATCTAATGTTAAGTGAGACACATCAATGCCACAACAAGATAATTTGTCTGTCATAATTTGTTTTTTAACCATTTAAAAATTAGATTAGAAGTAAGGAAAAAACAAAGGGAAGAACAATCTTACACTGTGCTATCTATCCTAATTCAAGCATTTTAAATTGCTTAATGAACTGTTCAGCATCTGGTAAGAGAAAGGGCGGTGACTGTCATGTTAGAATGGCTCAAGGCCAACGCGGTTTTACGGTCTTATTCCGCCCCTTGTTCTTTCTGAATTTGTATAAATCCTTTAGTATAAATTTATTGAATTGTAAACATAGGATGGGTTTGGCGTCATGCGGGATGCAGTACATAAATTCAAGTGCAGTTTTTCAAATCAACTTTAGTGCTGGGTTGACAATTTTGTACCCTGAAATCCCGCACGAACGCCAAGCCCCGGCCGTTGCGGCGAAATTCGTCAGCTGATTTAAATTTTGTCGATAGGTATTTAAATTTTTGTGTTGAAAAGAGTAGAGTTAAAAGCCTTAATACTGCAAGCCTTAAGACGAAGGCGCCGCAAGCTTGCTAGTGAAGCGCCGTAGGCAAAAGGCTTGCATGAAGCTAAAGAATAAATTTTCTCAAATCGCTGATGTTGGGTGTCGGAAACTACGTAACATAAATGTTTTATCACCCAATGCTATTCAATGTAACCTATCTACTAAAGCAACAACATAAATTTCTTTTATGTCATTGCTTTAGTAGTACTAGCAGATATAGAACAGTAATTCAGCTGACGAACTCCGGTCGTCAGTTTAGATGGATTAAATTCAAAGACCTGTTAGACCTTCGCCCAACATTGCATTGATACTATCGGCGAAGCCTACAGTAAACAATTAACTAACTTTAGCCGACAGGATCAATGCTTCAACGTTGGTGGCAAGCGTAAATCAGCGTAAGTAAAAGTAATAAAACCAATAATTTAAGACGACGATGACATCACAACATACAACCCAAATTGACAGCCAATATAGCTTGACAAAGATTTTGATTATTTGGGCTTTATCGGCAATACCAATGGGCATCTTAGCATTTGTTATTACTCCCATTATCGTGACTTCTACAAACTGGTCTCCGTTAATTGTATATTGGATAGCAGTTATCATTGGATTGGTGTGGCAATTTATCCTTTCCTTGATTGTTTTAAAAAGAGACGGGCACCAATTGAATTGGCAGACGGTGACAATAAGAATGAAATATCAAAAACCCATACATCCTAAAACTGGCAAGTCAAATTATTGGTTACTCTTGTGGACTATCCCTTTCATTTTAATAAGCACCTTGCTACAGTCAGGTGTAATCAGATTGCCAAATGTGGATGACTGGATGACACCTCTAATTCAGAATTTACCGAAATATGATTTATCCAGTTTGGCTACAAGCGAGCACAAAGGGGCTTGGTGGATTTTAGTACTATTTATACTGACAAGCATATTCAATTACTTTCTTGGCGAGGAGTTTATTTATCGTGGCATACTGCTACCGAGAATGAAGGGAGTTTTTGGGAAATGGGACTGGTTTTTTAACGGTATATTATTTGGGTTTTATCATCTCCATAAACCTCAAGTAATACTGTCGACTGCTCTTTATTTCGGGTTGGTATTTGCTTTGCCGTCAAAGATATTTCAATCAAGTTGGATGGCAGTCATAATTCATGGACTAGAAGGGGTGTTGGGCATTATTGTGATACTGGGAATAATTCTGGGCTTATCATAGATAATCGCAAAGAAAAATTTGGACATTTTGAGCGTGAAAACGCCAGCCACCAACATCGTATTGGCAATAGTGGGGCTGAAAGTGGTAAACTCAACATTTGTAATTCTATTGGACATTTGTGCAAATATTGGACTGACGTTTTTCAAGTACCCCACCATCGCCAATACTTAAAACGTTGTGCACCATAAATATTTAATGAAACTAGAATCTGCACTATTAACAAAGCTGTTGAAAGTTTAGAGAATAAATTGATTAAATTTAAATAATTAAAATTTTAGTTATGCGACTAATACTTTTAGCTATATTTCTATTCCTCGCCTCTAGCAATAGCTTTTCTCAATTATCTGTTTCAAAAGTTCCTAATGATTTTCAGAAGTTTAATAAGGGAACATTTTCTGATACTTTAATTAGAATTAAGCCTAATAATAATTCACTGAAGAAGCCATTTGGTGCTAAACATAAGATGCCTACTTTGATTATAGATAATAGTGGGTTATATGATCGAAATCTTGGCAATGGTTTAGATCTATATTCTATGAATTTGGATAAAATGCCCTGTGTTTCACCAGACTCTACTTTTCAATCAAAAATGGCGATAACTGAATTTTTAAAAAGTAAAGCGAAAAGTTATCAGCCTCCGAAAAATTGATTGTAAGAGATAATTGCAATTAGTCTTTGTAGATCAAGTAATTATACCCTCTCGTTTAGTGAAAATATTATAATTGATATAAGCGAAGAAATAGACGGTGCACAACAAAAGGCTTTACGCGAGTTGGACTTTCAACAATGGCCCACCAGCTTTGGTATTTCAAATGAGCTTCAGTAATTTGGCTTTAACTAATCGCGTCAGTAGTGGCCAAGCCAGCAGTAGGAACACGGATTATCCAACCAGCGTAAAGCCACGTACGTTAGCGGCAATGGTAGGACGAAACCGCAATACCCAACCGACCGACCTCTGACAGACAAATACACGACCTGCCGACACAGTAAAAAATTTAAAAAAAGTCCACCACTTTGT
Organism: Sediminibacterium sp. C3; assembly: GCF_000508085.1. GTDB lineage: Bacteria > Bacteroidota > Bacteroidia > Chitinophagales > Chitinophagaceae > Sediminibacterium. The sequence goes on from NZ_KI669560.1 coordinate 918,291, forward strand.
TAAACTCTGACAGTTTCAGCAACCTTCTCCTTTTTTCCGATTACCATTTTGCGGTGTTGCAAGCCCCATCCTATCATAGCATCCAAAACCGTATTGAGCGAATTTCCCGATTTCGTCAATTCATACTCTATAGTAACAGGAGTGGTATTATAAACAGTGCGGGTTACTATGCTATTAACTTCCAGGTCTTTCAGCTCTTTGGAAAGCATACGGGGCGTGATTTTAGGAATTTCCCTTTCCAATTCCTTGAAGCGTTTTTTACCATAGAGCAAAGAACCTATAATGGGCAGTTTCCATTTGCCATTTAAAACGTTCATCGTGTCGTTTACGGCTAAAACAAACTCTCCCGAACATTTCTTTACCTTAACTAATTCTGATATTCTGCTCATTTTATTTTTATTTACTTATGCTATACCAAAGTATAGCGATATATTATGGTATAGTAGTTACTAAAGTATAGCAAAAGTAGTATCTTTGTCCGGTTAAAAAAATGTTTCACTAAAAAAATAAAAAAATTATGAGCAAAGTATTCATCACAGGAGCAACAGGACAATTAGGAAAATCAACTATTAACTTTTTGCTTCAAAAAGGAATTGCAGCAAAACAAATTTCAGCATTGGCAAGAGATGAAGCGAAGGCAGCAGAATTAAAATCTAAAGGTATAGATGTCAAAATAGGCAACTATGATGATTTTGATTCCTTACGCACTGCAATGCAAGGCGTAGAAACTATGCTTCTGATTTCTTCCAGCGAAATGACCAAAAGCAGAGCGTTGCAGCACATCAATGCAATCAAAGCTGCTAAAGAAAATGGTGTGAAGCATATCATCTACACAGGTTTTATGAGAACCCATGAAGACCCAACATCTCCGCTGTGGTTTATAGCCGAAGATCATGTGAAAACAGAAAAATACCTTAAAGAATCCGAAATTACCTATACCATTTTTGCAAACGGTTTTTATATGGATATGTTGATGGATTATGTGGGGGAACAGATATTGGAAACCAAAACCATTTTTGTTCCGGCAGGTGAGGGAAAAATAAATTTTGTATTGCGAAACGAAATTGCAGAAGCGCTTGCTAATGTTTTAACTACAGGCGGACACGAAAATAAAACTTACAACATCGGTATCGAACAACCTGTATCGTTTGGGGAAATTGCGAAGCACATTTCTGAAGTTACCGGAGTTGCGATCAACTATGTTTCTCCCGAACCAGAAGTTTATCAGCAAACCTTAATGCAACATGGGGTTCCGGAGGATTACGCACGTATGTTTACAGCATTTGCAGTTGCTTTTGCAGCCGATACTATGAATATTTCTACCACTGATTTAACACAATTGCTTAGTCGTAAACCAACCACTGTCCAAGAATATCTTTTATCTAAATTCAAAAAGTAAATAAATAGAAAAGAAGAACAATAAAACCCTGAATATTGCCTTGTGGGTGGCACAGGTATTACTGGCAGCCATGTTTTTAATGGCAGGAATCATGAAAGCAACACAACCCATTGAAGAGCTTAGTCAATCAATGACTTGGGTAAATGACTTTTCTGCAGGCATGGTCAGGTTCATTGGTATTTCTGAATTGCTTGGCGGTATCGGGCTTTTACTGCCTGCCTTGTTGCGCATTAAACCAATTTTTACGCCATTGGCAGCTTTGGGTCTTTTTATTATTATGGTATTGGCTTTTATATATCATATATCCAATGCCGAATATCAAGCATTAGGTATTAATTTGATTTTAGGAGCAATCGCAGTTTTCATAGCATGGGGTAGATATAAAAAAGCGCCTATTCAACCCAAAGCATAAATCACTATGGAACGCAAAGAATTTCTTCAATCAATTTTAGCTTTAACCGCAATGGGAACATTAAGCAGTTTTAAAAATTTTACTGACGCACTTCCTTCACAAGGTAAAAAAATGCCTGTGCTGTTTACCTCTCATGGAAACCCAATGGATATTCCAGTTTCAAGAAGTGAACGAGCATTTTGGCAAAAGCTTTATGATTTAGGAATTACCCTGCAAAAGAGTCATGAAGTAAAAGCTGCGTTGGTTGTATCAGCCCATTGGTGCACAAAAGGCACGTTCGTAAACATATCGCCCGAACAAAAACAGATTTACGATTATTATGGTTTTCCCGAAGAATACTACAAGGTATATTACAAAGCCAAAGGCTCGCCTGATATTGCCCGCGAAGTAAAGAAAATCGTTCCTTCCGTTTCGGAAACAACCGATTGGGGATTAGACCACGGTGCATGGCCAATGCTTAAACACATGTTCCCAAAAGCCGATGTGCCTGTGTTTGAAATGAGCATTGATTACTACCAATCTGCACAATACCATTTTGATTTAGCAAAACAACTCAAGCCACTTAGGGATAAAGGAGTTTTAGTAATCGGAAGCGGAGCAGTAGTGCATAATATAAAAGAAGCAGGTAAGCGTTTTTTTAATGGTAATATGACACCCTATGGATGGGATATAGAATTTGACAAATGGATAAAACAACAGTTGGACAAACGGGACGTTCAAAGCATAGTGAATTACGAAAAGCAAAAATTAGGATTAATGGCAGCACCCACCCCCGACCATTATGTGCCTTTGATATACAGTTTAGCCCTGATGGATGAAAACGAAAACATTGAACACACATTTGAAGAACTATTACCCGCATTTAGCAACAGGGGATTTCGTATAGGATAAATATTTTCTTACAACTTATGAAAGTCTTTTGTGTGCTTTTAATAACACTAATTATAACAATGAGTCAAACCTCTAAACAATCTGATAAAATGCCTTTAAACTTAGAATTTGAGCTTCCTTTAAGAATCGGAATCAAACCAATTACGACACCGAGCAACCCACATATGCAATTAGACCAACAACCGACTGATAGAAAACTTGTGAACGAGCTTATGAATTGGGCATTTTCTCTACCGGACATAGCACAAGCAAATAGCAAGATATCGGTACCTGGTGCACAGGCGATGTGTCTGTCAGAAGATAAAATGTGTAACCATTGTAATGCTTTTATGATTGAAAATGAATTTGCTCATTTTCATCCAGTGCCTGATGGCAGTATACATCTTGGTTTACCGTTAAATGATGCAAAATATGTGATTGAAAAAGGTTGGGGAGAGTTGCATCCAATTGCTAAAAGGGGTTATTTGCCATTAAATTTTATCATGGTTTATGCACCAAGAAATGAAGAAGAGGTATTAGTAATAAAAAAAATAATTTTCCGATCATATCAATTTGCTAGAGGTCACTTTAAGGATTAAGAATCTTCCCCCACTCGCTCGGCTGTACCGAGTGAGTAATATGACTAAAGTTTCGGACTTGATAAATATCCACCTCCTTTGCAAGCAGGAAATGAGATAGGGGTTCATTAGCTTCTGGAGACAACCTACTGCACACCCGACAGACCCTGCTATTAATGCCAACCCAGTTGCACTCACATTTGCTTTTGCTCATTTTTATTTTTTGATGGAAGAGCAAAAGCAAAAGAGAGTGCAAGCCACCGCACACACGACAGACCAATCCTTAATGACACGACACAGAAAAAAGAAGGGCAGCCACTAACAGCAAAACAAAAATACTAACAATAACAAGTGCTAAAATGAAAGTAGAAATATGGAGTGATGTAATGTGTCCGTTTTGTTACATCGGCAAACGAAAATTTGAAACGGCATTGGCTCAATTTTCGCATAAGGACAAAGTAGAATTGGTTTGGAAAAGTTTCCAGCTTGCACCTGAAATGAAAACACAACCCGATAAAAACACACATCAGTTTTTGGCAGACCATAAAGGAATGAGCTTAGAGCAAGCCAAAGGAATGAATGACCAAGTAACACAGCTTGCAAAACAAGTGGGGCTGACTTATAATTTTGACAAATCTATTGTTGCTAATTCGTTTAATGCACATCGTTTCACGCATTTTGCAAAACAATACGACAAACAAAATGAAGCGGAAGAAATACTTTTCCGTTCTTATTTTACTGATGGAAAGAACATAGATGATTATCCAACGCTTATTCAGTTAGGTGCAGAAATTGGCTTAGACACAACTGCCCTGAAAACCGCATTGGAAAAAGGAAGTTATGCAGACGAAGTTCGTGCCGATATTTACGAAGCCCAACAAGTTGGCGTTCGTGGTGTTCCGTTTTTTGTGTTTAACAGAAAATACGCTGTATCAGGAGCACAGGAAAGCAAGACATTTCTGGAAACGCTTGAAAAGGCTTTCGATGAATGGAGAAAAAGTAATCCCGAAAATGCGATTGAAGTTATTGAAGGAAAAATATGCACACCCGAAGGAGAGTGTAAATAGTAAAAACACATAAACAAAGACAGCTACTACACAGGGACAAGCACTTATGCAAGTCCCGCAAAAGCCAACCCACAGACCAAAACTTGCAAAAGAGCTTGCCCCTTTTAAACCCGATTAAAAAATTTCCCTTCCCTTCTTTTTTAATTTTTTTCCCCGACCCGCAAGCCGACACAGACAACCATAACCTGACAACGGCTGACCACGAACTACAAAGAACCACATGCCGCTAACAAGGACTTGCCGCAATGCGGGGTGAAGTGCTAAATTGAACAGTAGTGCTTTTTATTTACATTTGTGCTAAGGCGAAAGTTTGTGCTTCTAATCCCCGCACTGACGCCAAGCCCCGAAACGTGTGTGACTTGAATTAAACATTATTGAGATTAATGTTTAAATGCTGTAAAACAGATGGAAGAATTTCTCTGATAATAGTGAGAAATGATGGTCTTCCGAAGACGACTTTCTGGAGTAGTTTTCAAACCACTTTATGCTGCAATAATTGGAAACGATTTTGTGGTGAGCGATAAAGAAAAACAGAAACGATGATTTCTGTAGGTGCGTAGTACAAGAGCTGAACGCAAGTGAACCAATGATGAAGCCTCGTAAGGGCAATAGCGATGTCGAAAGTAAGCAGTTACGTTTGTGTTTACGAATAGAGTGTAATGAATACCAGATAATCGGTTACACGGCATCCGGGGTTAAGTTGGCAGGACTGTATTATAGGCTGTTTTATGGAACAAGTGAAGTCATTGTTGTTTTGTAAAATCGAAAGAGGAACAAACGCTTTTGGATGAGGCGAAGCAATGGCGGCAGACTTAATCATAGTAGTGAGGAAGCTTATGAAAATAAGTGGAGCGAAGGATTAAGCTTGTTTAGTTATCAAAACCAATTTACAACCAGTAATGGGATGACAGATTATTTTGAGACAAAATCACAACCAATTACCAAGTTAATGGTGTGGCAGGCTTACAAGAAAGTAAGAGCCAATCAAGGGAGTGCTGGCATAGATGGTATGACATGGGAATATGTAGACAAAAATGCATATAGATTATTGTACAAGCTATGGAACAGACTTTCTTCAGGATCATATTTTCCAGCACCTGTTCGCCAAGTTGCTATTGCAAAGAAAGATGGTGGAATAAGAAGTTTAGGCATTCCGACTGTCATGGACCGCATAGCACAACAAGTTGTTAAGCAACATTTAGAAATGCAGGTGGAACCCGTTTTTCATGAGGGGTCATACGGATATCGACCAAATCGAAGCTGTCACGATGCTGTTGCAAAAGCCAACAGTAATTGTTTTAATCACGATTTTGTGATAGACATTGACATACAAGGCTTCTTCGATACCATTAACCATGAACTATTAATGAATGCGGTTGCGCATTACTGCAAAGACAAATGGGTACAATTGTATGTAGAGAGATGGTTAAAAGCGGGGATAATAGAGCAGGATGGCAAAGCCACAAGAACTGTGTTAGGTACACCACAAGGTGGAGTAATTAGTCCGTTGTTAGCAAATATTTTTCTACATGTAGTATTTGATGGGTGGATGGCAAAGGAACATCCAGAGAAGCCATTTGAACGATATGCAGACGATATAGTAGTTCATTGCAAGACGGAGAAACAAGCAATATATGTGCTTAACAAAATCAAGCAGAGAATGCAGGAGTGTAAACTAAGATTGCACCCCACAAAAACTAAAATTGTGAATCTGAGAGGGTATTCAGAAAAGAAATACCCCAAAAGCTTTGACTTTTTAGGATTCACTATACGCCCCAATTGTGTAAAGTTTAAAGAAAAGGTTTTGATTGTTCCAAGCATCTTCATAAGTACTAAATCCAGGACTAGTTTACTGGAAAAGTTTAAAGATTGGAATATACACAAGCGGCGAAAACCACTTGCAGTAATAGCCCAATATTTAACACCACAAATACGGGGAATCATGAATTACTTTCATAAGTTCTCAAGTGGTCATATGAACTATGTCTGGAAACAATTAAATGCGAGACTATTAAAATGGGTTAAATGGGAAAAGGGTTTGGGGGTAAGAGCAGCAATTAAATGGTTGCAAATACAATACAAACTCAATCCTCATTTATTCCCACACTGGCAAGTGGCACATCCGTAAGTTATAATTAACTTGTGATTAATGAACAAGAAGAGCCGTGTGATGGGAGACTATCAAGCACGGTTCTGTGAGAACGTAAGGGTGAAAATCCCTTGCGTGACTCGATTATAAGCAAGCATAAAAGACGACCATGCAACAATCAAACGGACACCAAAACGACCAGACTTTTGACTACCAAATAAATTCTCTGGCGACAAAAACTCGTTGACAATTTCGCTGTAACTCGACACCGACCAGGCCATTTTGCCGACACTCACCCCACGCAAGGTTTTAAAAAATTTTCCCACCGCACATTTTAAAAAATAATTTTAGCCAGCCCGCATTGGCACATTTGGGGTTTGCCCCCTCACACAACCCGACACAAGCAAACCCCAAAAGAGCCAATTACCCACCGCACCAATATGATTTTTGTCACATTTTAAAGTTTTCTCAAAAAACTTGCAGGTATAAATAAAATAGAATTATCTTTGTGAGTGAATATTCACTTACTTAAAACATAAACAAGATGAACGGCAAAAACAATATCGCAATTGGGTTCCTGACAATGGGGCTTTTTATGGCTTACGGCTTTCTATTAATTTATCTGCGTGACTTCGCTCCGGGTAAAGAAGAATGGGTAAACTCATACAGTATCGGCAAGCATTTTGAAAGTAGACTGGCTCACGTTCACGGGAACTTGTTCGCCTTTCTAAACATCCTAATTGGTTATTTGCTTCTACATTTCAGAGACAAATTACAAAACGTGAAGGCTATTTCTTGGTTGGCACTTACAGGTTTATTAATGCCAATAGGAATATTAACAGAAGTGTATTTTGGCTTACCTCCTGCTTTAGTATTGATTGGTGCAATTGCAATGACCGCATCTGTAATTTGGTTAGGAGTTGCTTTTTGGCAATTAAAAATAAAAAAATAAAAAATAAATATGAAAACAATTAATGCAATTGGTTTAGACCACGACAAAGCCGAAGAATTGGCAATTAAATTAAACGAGTTACTCGCAAACTATTCAATTTTTTATCAAAACACAAGAGGCTTTCACTGGAACATTAAAGGTGAAAAGTTTTTTGAACTGCATTTGAAATTTGAAGAACTCTACAATGATTTGTTGCTAAAAATTGATGAAGTAGCAGAACGCATATTAACATTGGGGCATACACCCGAGCATAGCTATTCTCAATACACTAAAACATCAACCATAAAAGAAAGCCAGAAAATTTCTGATGGTTTGATTGCAGTTGAACAAATTCTTGAAGCATTTGAAACAGTAATCGTTATGCAAAGAGAAATTCTGGCATTAGCTTCTGATGCAAATGATGAAGGAACAAATGCTTTAATGAGCGATTACATTCGCTTTCAGGAAAAACAAGTATGGATGTATTCATCTTTTTTAACACATAGTAAATAATAAGGCAATGGAAACAAATAACAAAAACTTAGAAACCTTAATTAAGTTGAGACATTTATCAGAAGGTTTAAATTCCAATTGGGAAGCGTTGAACACGGCAAAAGTTAAAGTAGCTCATTTGCTTGATTAGGCAAACAACATTGTAAAAATGTTTGGAAGTGATTTAGGTAAAAGCAAATTTCAGGAAAATGTAAATTTAATTGCTTCTTTGAAAGATAAAATTGAATCTCAATTAGCCTATTTTAAAAATAAGATTGAAAGCCAATCTAGTAATGATAGTTCGGAGATTTATAAAGATTTTCTGTCGAATACGGAATCCGTTTCTTCTATATTTACAAAAATTGGGAAATATCCTGATGACTACTTTTCAGGGATGAACAGTGCGGATTGGTTTGGAGTTTGGGCTGTTATTCAGTCTAATATCTATACTGTTCAGGGCATCGGTCATTCTGCATTTGTTCAACTACAGATGTTTGAAAATTTTAGTAAACAAGAGATTGACGACCTTACAAAAGAGATTATAAAATACATTCCAAAATCTTACCATATTGAAGATGCTATTCAATACAAACAAGAGTATATGACAACTTTAGCTCAAATGGAAGAAGAAGCGAATAAAAAAGATAATCTTTGGGATCGTTTTTTAAATTTATTAGCGGGAAATATCCCATTCAAGCAGACTCCGCAGGAACGTGTAATGATGATGCGATGGGTAAATGGTGAGAAAGGCGAACTTTAAAAAGAGAAAAAATGACAACAGAAACAATTTCTGACAGACAACTTGAAATTATAGAAGCAGCAGGAAAAATATTGACTGCTTCGGGAATAAGCGGTTTAACAATAAAGAACCTTGCTAAGGAAATGAAATTTTCTGAGAGTGCCATTTACAGGCATTTTACAAGCAAGGAAGAAATCATTATTGCCTTACTTGAATATCTTGCTCAAAGTATGGATGAACGCTATACCAATGCAATTTCAAGCGAACATTCACCCGAAGAAAAATTTACAACGCTATTTCAAGATCAATTTTCATTTTTTAATAAGCATCCGCATTTTGTAGTGGCAGTTTTTTCTGACGGATTAATGGAAGAAAGCCAACGCATCAACGAAACCATACTGAAAATAATGGCTGTAAAAATGAAACATTTGATGCCAATTATTTTGGAAGGACAACAAAAGAAGGTATTCACAAATTCAATAACATCCGATGAATTGATACATTTCGTGATGGGAACTTTTCGATTGCAAATGTTTAAATGGCGGGTTGCCAATTTTCAATTTGACATAAACAGAAACGGAGATAATATGATTCAAGCATTATTAACACTTATAAAATCCAAATGAAAAAGTATGTCCTCTCTACATCAGCAGTAATTCTGACTGCCTTTGGCTTGATTACTCTTTTCCTAAGCACATCAGTGATATTTGATTTGTTTGGCATCAGAGCCAAAGAAGGCAATTATGTTCTGTTTGTGGTTTGGTCAAATTTCATAAGTAGCATTCTTTATCTGCTTGCTGCTTATGGGTTTACTAAAAGCAAAAAATGGACGAGTACACTCTTAGGAATTTCAACAATTATACTAATCGCTGCATTTATCGGACTCAAAATACACGCTAATTCGGGTGGTATTTATGAAACGAAAACAATCGGTGCAATGATTTTCAGAATTCCGGTAACGCTTGTATTTGCAATCATTGCATTTTTCACTATCAATAAACAATTAAATAAAACAAGGGAATGAATAAATTAATCCTATCACTGGCTGCTTTTAGCATTATGTTATCTAGCTGTAGCAATTCCACAAACGAGAAATCAAATAATCAAACAGAAATTGCCGAACAAAATAATCATCATCTCGATGATGAAAGCGAAGCGATTGAACTCAACAATGGAGAAAAATGGAAAGTTGATGCCAATATGATAACACATATTCGCAATATGGAAAATGATATTAATCACTTCGCTAATGTTGAGCAAAAAGACTTCAAATCATTAGCTGAAAAACTACAAACCAATATTGATTTACTTACATCTAATTGCACAATGAAAGGCAAAGCACACGATGAACTTCATAAGTGGCTTTTGCCATACATTGATATGGTAAAGGAACTTTCAGAAGCTAAAAACGAAACCGAAGCATCAGAGCAGTTTAAAAACATACAAACTTCATTTTCAACATTTAACCAATATTTCCAATGAAAATAAAAGAATTACATACACAAGAAAAACCAGTTTCAGCAACTTCTCTTTTCAAAAGTGACCTGGGCAATGCAACAGCTATCCAAATTTTGAAAGGCGAGAAATTAAAAGAGCATATCACCAAAACACCAGCACTTTTGATTTGCGTGGAAGGAGAAGTGATTTTTGAAAATGAAAAAGGGATAATGGAAACACTATTGTCAGGTGACTTTATAAATATTGAACCAATGGTAAAACATTGGGTTGTAGGAACAATTGAAAGTCAATTAATACTCATTAAGTAAAAAAATTTGACCAATGAAGTTAGCGAATATTCACAAACATTATTATGTTCTATTATTGATAATAGGAGGCTTTCAATCCGCACAAGCACAAACTTGGACTTTGCAACAATGTATTGATACAGCACAGGTTCACAATAAAAACCTGCAAATGAGCAGAAACAATATGGCCATTGGTGAACAAAGAGAGAAAGAAGCCAAAGCCAATTTAATTCCTAAAGTTACAGCAAATGCAGACTACAGATATTACTATAATTTACCCTATCAACTGCTTCCAATAAATGCTTTTAATCCAGCAGTTCCAGAAGGTCAATATAGAGCAATTCAGTTTGGAGTTCCGCATAACATCAACGCCAATTTGCAACTATCAATGCCTTTGTATAATCCACAAGTTTATGGAGCCATACAAACTACTAAAATTGCTTCGGAATTGACAGACTTGCAGTATCAAAAAACGGAGGAGCAAATCTATTTTGAAATCTCCAATTTGTATTACAATGCCCAAATCTTGCACCACCAATTGGCATTTATTGACAGTAATTTGATTAACGCAGAAAGGCTTCTGAAAAATATGCAATTGCTCAATGAACAATTGCTTGTCAAAGGAACAGATGTAAGCAAGGTAAAATTACAAGTATCACAATTAACCACCCAAAAGGAAACCATCAAAAGCAAATACGAGCAGGTTCTAAATGCCTTGAAATTTGCTATGGGTATTTCTATTGAACAAAATCTGCAAATTGAAGCAAACATTCAATATCAAAACACAAATGAATACACATCTTCATCAACCTTAGATATTCGAATAATAAAAACTCAAAACCGCTTATTGTCGAGTGAACTCAACACACTCAATAAATCAAGGTATTTGCCTTCACTAAATCTTGTTAGTATGTATGGAACAACGGGCTTTGGTTATAACGGACAACCTGCTTCTTTCCTTGATTTTTATCCAATTGGTTTTGCAGGTGTTCAATTATCTTATCCATTATTTAATGGAACAGTTACACTGCGAAAAATAAATCAGAAAACGCTTGAACTTCGAAACAATGAACTTCAATTTGGAATGCTTACTGAGCAAAACAATATGCAGGTTGAAAATGCCAAACTTCAAAGAGAAGTCGCTAAAAGAACGGTAGAAACCACAACAGAACAAATCCAATTGGCACAAACAATCTACGAGCAAACCGTTCTTCAACAGAAACAAGGAACGGCAAGTTTAACAGATGTTTTGCTTGCAGATAATGCTTTGCGTGAAGCACAACAAACTTATTTATCTGCTGTAATTGATTACCTAAAAGCAGATTTGGAACTAAAAAAACTCACAGGAAATATTTCAATAATCAAATAATTATCACAATGAATACAAAATCATCAGTCCTAAAAAAAGCACTCTACGTCATCATACCATTGGCGATAATTGCAATTGTGGTAATTAAGTTGAAAACAAACAAGGAAATTACGCAGAGTAAAGTTTTTCAATACGATAAAGAACAAGCTATAAATGTTCAAGTAGATACATTGCAACTTGAAAATGTGAATGCAGATTTTTCTTATTCAGGCACATTTGAGCCCAACAAGGAAACCAAAATAAGTGCCGAATTACAAGGGAAAATCAACACCATTTTAGTTGATGCTGGAAGCGTTGTAAGTAAAGGTCAAACTTTAATTCAGCTGGACAATTCATTGCTGAAATTGCAACTGCAAACTATTGAAGTGCAAATAGAAGGATTGGAAGCAGATGTAAACCGCTATACCATTTTAGCTAAAGCAGATGCCATTCAAGGAGTTCAATTAGAAAAGGCGGAGTTAGGTTTGAAATCTGCAAAAGTTCAGAAAACAACTTTGTTGGAGCAGATAAACAAAACCACAATCAAAGCACCATTTAACGGAGTTGTTACTGCAAAATTAAGTGAAGAAGGAGCTTTTGCTGCACCGGGCGTTCCATTGCTCCAAATAACGGACATTACAACTTTAAAATTCACCGTAAATGTTCCCGAAAAAGATTTAAGCCAGTTCAAATTAAATCAAAGCTATTCTCTTTCGGCAGATGCTTATTCTGAAATTCTATTGACTGGAAAAACTACTATGATTGGTAGTAAAGCCAATATGGGCAGTAGTTTTCCTGTTCAGTTTACGGTAAATAACACATCGGACTTGAAAATAAAATCAGGAATGTTTGGTAAAGTGTTACTCAAAAGCAAATTGCCTGAAAAGGGAATTATCATACCATCATCAGCTATACAAGGAACTGAAAACCAACCGCAAGTTTACGTAGTGAAAAATGGCAAAGCCCTTTTGCAAAACATCACTATTTCAAATAAGCTACAAAACAAAGCGATTGTTGCAAGTGGATTAAATGAAGGTGATGTGATTGTAACGAATGGCTTCATCAATCTTTTTGATGGGGCAAATGTAACTGTTAAATAAAATCAGCGAAAAATGAACATTACAGAAATTTCAATCAAACGACCTTCGCTGATAATAGTGCTGTTCAGCGTATTTACTTTATTAGGTTTTATAGGGTATAAAAATTTGAGTTATGAATTAATGCCCGACTTTAATCAGCCAGTAGTTGTAATTAAAACTGTTTACCCTGGTGCCGAACCAAACGAAGTAGAAACTTCCGTTTCACGAAAAATCGAAGATGCTTTATCGAATTTAGAAGGTGTAGATTACTTGGTTACAAAGTCATTACCCAATGCTTCTATCATCATCGCCAATCTGAACTATGGAACAGATTTGGACAAATCAATGCAAGACGCACAACGCTATCTTGATAATATTCGACAAGATTTACCGGACGAGATCTTGAGTCCTGTAATGAGCAAAGTTTCGCCCAATGATTTACCGATAATGTCTATTAGTGCAACAAGCGATTTGTCAGCCACCGAGTTTTATCAAAAAATGAAGGATGATTATTTGCCACAAATTCAACAAATAAAAGGTGTTGCAGAGATTACTGTTTTAGGTGGAGAGGTAAGAGAAATACATGTAAAAATAAATCAAGACAAACTGAAATTGTATAAAATTTCAATGGTTCAGGTTGTTGAAGCAATTAATCGTTCTGGCTTAGACTTACCTGCCGGAAAGGTGCAAACCGATAAGGAAAGTAATTCAGTTCGTTTAACGGGAAAATTTGCATCTATTGAGGATATTAAAAATGTCCAAGTTGCTATGCCTGTTTTAGGAAGTCCAGTTTATGTAAAAGACATAGCAGATGTTATAGATGGCGTAAAGGAAACAACTTCTATCAGTCGCTACAATGGTAAAAACGGCATTGGTTTAATGCTGAAAAAACAAGGAGATGCAAATGCAGTAGATGTTTCAAAAGCCGTTCGAGAAAAATTTCAATCCATCGAACAACAAAATGCCAGTTCGGGTGTAAAAATTATAATTGCAGACGATAGCACCGATAACACGATTGCAGCCGTAAACTCCGTTGTTTTCGATTTAATCTTAGCGGTGTTATTGGTTTCGTTGGTAATGCTTTTATTTCTAAGAGGTTTTAGAAATTCCTTAATCGTATTGGTAGCTATTCCAACTTCTTTAGTTACTGCCTTTGCTGTAATGTGGCTTTTGGGTTACACCTTAAACTTAATGACCTTGCTTGCAATGTCTTTAATCATAGGTATTTTGGTAGATGACGCTACCGTAGTTTTAGAAAACATTCAAAAGCATTTAGACAGAGGAAAAGACAAACAAACGGCTGCAATGGATGGCAGAATGGAAATTGGCTTTGCTGCTTTATCCATCACCTTAGTTGACGTTGTAGTTTTCTTGCCCATTCTTTTTCTTCAAGTGTTTGTTGCTGATATGCTCAAGCAATTTTCGGTTGTTGTAGTAACTTCTACTCTCACCAGTTTATTGGTTGGTTTTACTTTAACGCCATGGATGGCTTCTCGTATTGGCAAAAAAGAAGACTTACAACCTACCAATTTTTTCAATCGCTTTTTACTATGGTTCGAAATTCAATTAGAAAACTTTAATGAATGGTATGGTCGCAGATTAGAATGGGTATTGAGCCATAAATTAGCTTTTACAGGTATCGTTATTGTGCTTTTTGTAATGACTTTAGGCATTATGAAACAAGGTATTATTGGTAAAGAATTAATTTCAACAGGCGACCAAGGAAAATTTAGAATGGCATTAGAATTTGATAAATCTACCTCCATTCAACAAAACAACTTAATTGCTCAAAAAATTGAAAAATACATTATTCAACAACCCGAAGTTGCAACGGTATTCAGTAACATTGGCGGACCAAGCACAGGCATTGGAAGTTTGGGTGTTGGTTCTGCAAACAAAACAGAATTTACCATTCAATTAAAATCTAAAAAGGAACTTAAAAATGTGCCGACCGAAACATTTATGAAAAAACTTAGAGAAGACCTAAAGTTAAAATTTCCAAGTATAAATTATTCAATGGCAGCTTTAGGTTTAATACCTCGTTCGGCTCCTATTGAAATTACATTGAGCGGAAGCAATTTAGATTTGGTGATGAAAACGGGTGATGAATTGAAATCGGTAATTGAAAAAATTCCCGGAGCAGATAATGTTCGCTTGTCCGTTGAAGCAGGTAGTCCCGAATACAAAATAATTCCAGACAAAGATAAAATGCAACGATTAGGTTTAACAACCGCTTATGTTGGATTGAACCTAAGAACTGCATTTACAGGTAATGAAGATGCAACGCTTACTGAGAACGGAACAGAATATCCTGTAAGAATTTGGTTAGACGAATTTAACCGACAAAACTTTGAAGATGTTCAACAACTTTCGATCATTAACCCAATGGGAATACCAGTTGAAGTTTCACAGTTTGCAAGCGTAGAGCAAGACAATTCTCCGTCATTGTTAGAACGAAAAGACCGACAACCAGCAGTTACTTTAACAGCAGACGCATTAGGCAGACCATCAGGAACTGTAGCAGACGATGTTGTTGCTTATCTAAAAGAAAATCCATTGCCAAACGGCATACAAATGACTTGGGGTAGCGACATCAAAAGACAGAATGATAGTTTTGGAGCATTGGGTTCCGTTTTACTCATTTCATTTTTGCTGATTTACTTGATTATGGTAGCACTGTATGACAGCTTTGTTTATCCATTTGTGGTATTGTTTTCTATACCAGTTGCAGCAATTGGTGCGTTTTTCGCTTTGAATTTGTCATTAAGTAATTTGAGTTTATTTGCCTTATTGGGTTTAATTATGCTAATGGGTTTAGTGGTAAAAAACGCTATTCTAATTGTGGATTTTACTAATCAATTAAAAGCAGAAGGTAAACATTTCAAAGAAGCCTTAATCATAGCAGGAAAAGGACGTATGCGACCAATCCTAATGACAACTCTTTCAATGGTAGTTGGTATGCTTCCTATTGCAATGGCAACAGGAACAGCAGCAGAATGGAAAAACGGACTTGCTTGGGTTATAATTGGCGGACTTCTTTCATCTTTAATTTTGACTGTGTTTTTAGTGCCTATGGTCTATTATTTAGTTGACACAGCGAAAGAAAAAATAAACAGAAGAAAATAGCCATCGCACAGGTGTAAGCACATTTGCAATTCGCACAAGCCAACGCACAGTCCAAAAATTGCAAAAGAGCTTACACCTTTACCACCCAAAGAAAAATTATTTTTTAAAATTTCCTTCCCTTCTAAAATTTTTAAAACCGCTACCCACAGCCGACACAAACAGACCCATTCGCAACTCGACAATGACAGCGAAACTCACAGCGGACAAGGACTTTACAACCTCGACAGACAGAAGGCCAGCTTATAACATGAACTGTGCAGTACATAAAAATGCACCTATTTTTTGTAACTTGAACATGATTTAACCTACAATCCTGTATATACAGTCCGACAATCCTGGCTTGCTAAGCGAGTCCGACAATCCCGACCCACCCACCCCCCACAATTGAGAAAAAAATCTCTCCCCATCCACACAAACACATTTGATTATTGTATAGCTTAGGTACACCTAAACGATAATAACCAAGCTGTATGAATGCATTGCAAACAACCGATTACCTGGTATTCTTATTTTATTTTATCCTAGTAGCAGGATATGGTATCTGGGTATACCGCAGAAAGAAGGCAAAAGAAGCCAGTTCCAAAGATTATTTTTTAGCAGAAGGGTCTTTAACCTGGTGGGCAATCGGGGCCTCATTAATTGCATCCAATATATCAACAGAGCAATTTATAGGAATGAGTGGTAGCGGTTTTAAAATGGGATTGGCCATTGCTAGTTACGAATGGATGGCGGCAGTAACCTTAATTGTTGTAGCTATTTTCTTTATGCCGGTATATCTGAAAAACAAAATTTTCACGATGCCGCAATTTTTGCAGGTACGATACAACGATACCGTAGCCATGATCATGGCAGTATTCTGGTTATTGCTTTATGTATTTGTAAACCTCACTTCTATTTTATTTTTAGGTGCATTGGCTATCAGCAGTATCTCGGGTATTTCTTTTACAGTATGTATGATTGCACTGGGTTTTTTTGCAGTCCTAATCACGCTGGGAGGGATGAAAGTAATTGGATACACAGATGTCATTCAAGTATTCTTTTTAATCCTTGGTGGATTAGCAGCAACTTATATAGCCTTAAACTTAGTAGCAGAACAAAATGGAACTACTGGATTAATCAACGGTTTTAAAGTATTAACAGATAAGGCAGACGATCATTTTCACATGATTTTAAAACCTGATAACCCAAGCTTCTCAGATCTACCAGGGTTAACGGTTTTAATTGGGGGATTATGGATTGCCAATTTAAATTATTGGGGTTGTAACCAGTACATTACTCAACGGGCACTGGGAGCGGATTTGCCAACTGCCAGAAATGGGTTGCTATTTGCTGGTTTCTTAAAATTAATCATGCCAGTTATTGTAGTGTTGCCAGGTATTGCAGCTTATGTAATGCATCAACAGGGGTATTTTCAAACTGAATTATTGCAAGATGGCGAAGTGAATCCAGACCGTGCTTATCCCGTATTGTTGAATTTATTACCGGTGGGATTAAAAGGGCTCTCTT
The DNA here is from genome assembly GCF_000508085.1 of Sediminibacterium sp. C3. Classification (GTDB taxonomy): domain Bacteria; phylum Bacteroidota; class Bacteroidia; order Chitinophagales; family Chitinophagaceae; genus Sediminibacterium. Next base: position 935,672 of record NZ_KI669560.1, read on the forward strand.
TTGCAGCCCTCACTGCAGCGGTAGTAGCTTCTCTTGCAGGGAAGGCCAATAGTATTGCAACTATTTTTACTTTAGATATCTACAAAAAGAAAATAAACACTGCTGCAGGTGAGCAACAAATGGTGAACATTGGCAGAATTTCAATTGTTCTTGCCATGCTATTAGCCATGGCGGTTGCACCGTTTATGGGCATTGACAAAAAAGGAGGCTTCCAATACATTCAGGAATATACAGGCTTTGTTTCGCCCGGTGTATTTGCCATGTTCTTCCTTGGCTTCTTCTGGAAAAAAACAACTTCCAATGCAGCACTGTTTGCAACCATCGGTGGATTTGTTTTGTCTATTTTATTCAAGTTCATGCCCGCATATATAGATCTTTCCTGGCTGGCTTCATCTGGTTATGCAGTAGCCAATGCAGAAGGGGTTTTTGAAATTCCTTTCTTAGACAGAATGGGCATTGTATTCCTAATCTGTATTGTTTGTATGTATTTTATTAGCATGTGGGATGCCAAACGGGGTATTCAAACCAATGGCCTGGAGGTAGATCGCAGCATGTTTAAACTGCATCCTTCCTTTGTGGTAGGAGTATTGGTTTTATTCGGAATTATTACCGCTTTGTATACAGTGCTTTGGTAAGCTTACTTACCAAAAGCGGCAATGTTGGTACTAAAGATTTTAACGGCAATAGCAATCAGGATTACACCAAAGAATTTTCTAACGGCTAGTAATCCTGATTCGCCTAAGGCCCTTTCAATTACTTTGAGTAATCGTAAAGTGATATAGACTACCAGAAGGTTTATTAAAATACCAAGTAAAATATAGAGTTCTTCAAAATTCGCTTTCAAAGACATGATGGTGGTAAGGGTTCCGGAGCCTGCAATGATAGGAAAAGCAATGGGTACAACGCTACTACTTTTGGCATTGTTGTCTCCTTTAAAAATTTCATGGCCCAATACCATTTCAAGACCGAGTAAAAAAATCACGATAGAGCCACCCACTGCAAAGGATCGAATATCCAGTCCCAGTATTTTTAAGAAGGGCTTCCCGGCAAATAAAAACAAAATCATCAATGCTCCTGAAATCAGGGTCACCTGAATGGAGCGAATGCCCCCCATTTTTTCTTTTAATGAAATTAATAAAGGGATCGAACCTACAATATCAATTACCGCAAACAATGTAAAAGTTACAGTTAGCAGTTGATCAACCTGAAATTCCATAGACTTGTTTTTTTAAAGATACAATTTATGAAACAGTTGGACGATGCCATTCTTTACCTTGACGTGAATGATTGTATAAAAGCTCATGTTTCAGCCCGTTATCCGTTAAACTGATTTTTACTACACAACCATAATGGAGTGTGAATACATCAAAGGATTCCTTTAAAGGTGTATTCGTGATATGCGAGAGAATACTTCTTAAAACTCCCCCGTGCGCAACAATTACCGCAGGTTCTTTGCGCAATGCTATTTCATTAAAACGATTCACTACTCTTTCATGTAAATCAACATAGCTCTCACCATTGGGTACCCGAATATTTACAAAGTCGTCCATCCAGGGTTGAATCTCTTCTTTTGGAATATCGTCCCAGCGTTGCAATTCCCAGTTTCCACAATTGAGTTCCATCAGGTCTTCGTGCACATCTATTTCCATTCCATCAAAAAGGGCATCAGCCAGTTTTTTACAGCGTTGTAAAGGACTACTATACACTTTTAAGTCCTTCTGCGGCAAGTGGGGTTTAATGGCTTCTACTTCTTCTAAAAATGTTTCCGTTATATCCAGGTCTGCCTGGCCATAGCAAATCCCCTTCTCAATATTGGGAGTAGTATGTCTAATCAAATAAATTTCCATAAGCATAAACATCCTAAATAAAATGCAATTTCACAAACTTGTTGGGTTGCTCCTAAGCAATCTCCTGTATACCCCCCAATCCATTTTTTAAAATACCGAACAGCAAAAAGCTGAACAATAAAGGGGGGCACTTGTACCCAGAATAAAAAAGATAAAAACCAGGAAATAAATGTTATATCAAGGTGAAAATGATTCAACTCGCTAACAGGCGTGTAAAGAATAGTAAAGAATAGGGCAAGGGGAGCAAAACTGCCTAAAGCCAGAACGGCTGTTTCTTTGCTGGTCAGTTTTCTGTCGGCAAGCGGTTTTGATTTACTGGCATCAATATCTTGCACGTATATTAACTTCTGCATCAGGGTAGTTGCCCAGAACCGGCTATTGGCATGCGCTGCAATTATTCCGAATAATATAATGCCAGCAGGAAAATTTTCTGTTAACTCCAGTAACAATAAATACTTGGCAAACAATATTCCAATCAGACCAATTACTCCATAAGTTCCCAGTCTGCTGTCTTTCATGATGGTCAGGATTTTTTCTACTGTCCATCCGCCGCCAAAAGCATCACAACAATCGGCAAAACCATCTTCATGAAAAGCCCCGGTTAATAAGATAGTTGTCAGCATTGAAAACAAAACAGATAAAGCGGGAGAAAATACAAAACTGCTTGCCCATAATACCAATCCACCTGTTAATCCAACGATGATACCTACCCAGCTGAAATATCGTGCAGAGCCCTGTAAATTTTCCTTGCTATAGGGAAGATTACCCACATTAATGCGGGTAAAAAACATAATGGCTGTTTTGAATAAAATCCACTGCTGGCCCATTCCTGAAATTTTGTGGAAGATAATTATTCTGTAGCAGTACTTACACCTGCTTGTTCAAAGGATGCCATCTGGTTGATGAATGCCACTGCGGATTGAATAATGGGGATGGCCAGGGAAGCCCCGGTTCCTTCACCCAATCTTAATCCTAATTGCAGTAATGGTTTTGCCTTCAGGTACTCCAGCATTTTTGTATGCCCCTGTTCCAGGCTATTATGTGCAAAGAGGCAATTCGATAGAATCTCCGGCGATATTTTCGCTGCAATCAATAAAGCAGCTGTTGCAATAAAGCCATCCACCACAATAACCATCTTATTTTCGGCCGCAGATAAATAGGCGCCCACCATCATGGCAATTTCAAAACCACCCACGGCAGCTAATAACTTCAATGGGTCATTGCCTATTTGTGTAACCTGATGCAATGCAGCTACTTTTTCTAAAGTGGCTAATTTAGTTTTGTATTGGTCCTCATTGGTTCCCGTTCCAATACCTACACAGGCACTGAGGGGTAAGTGGGTAATGCCATGCATAATTAAAGCTGCGGCAGAACTATTGCCAATGCCCATTTCTCCAAAGCCAATGCAATTGCACCCTTCAGTAGCAATCTTTACCACCAGTTGTTTGCCAACTGAAATACTTTGCTCAACCTCATTTTGAGTTAGGGCTTCGCCATCTAAATAACTCCGGCTCCCCATACCCTGTTTGGCATGAATAAAATTGTCTTGTTGCAAGTGTCCCAGGTCTGCATTTACGCCAGCATCCACTACAATCAAATCCTGATGATGCAATTGGGTAAAAACATTTATAGCTGCACCACCCTTTAAAAAATTCAAAACCATTTGTGCAGTAACTGCTTGCGGATAAGGGTTTACTAGCCCTGTAGCAGCTATGCCATGATCCCCTGCAAAAACAAGAATCGTTGGTTTTTTTATTGCAGGAGAAGTAGTGGATTGAATTAATCCTACCTGTAATGCAATCTCTTCCAATGTCCCCAAAGCTCCGATAGGTTTGGTTTTACCATTGATTTTATTTTGCAGTTGATCATTTAGCATAGCGTAGTATTTAGATATTTAGTGGGTAATATGCAAGTTGGTATAATGACACGACCTTTAACAAAAACAACCAATTGATTGTCTAAAGTTGAAGTGAAATGCCGCTGTTCACTATAAACGGAATTCCGTTAAAGCCTCTCAAATCGGTAAATCGGTTGTTCGTTATATTTTGTGTATCAATAAAAATTTTCAACTTTTCATTGTGCCTATATTCCGCGTATGCACCCAGCAAAAAATAGGCAGGCAATAATACATCTGCTCTTCTGAAGCCACCAATATCAGATCTGCTTCCTACGTATTTACCGCTGATTGAAACAGACCATTTGGGTTGATTGTATTGTAGCACTACATTGCTCTGGAATCCAGGCCTTCTAAGACCGTATACATAGCCTGTATCTTTAAAGTTAACACGGCTCTGTGTAGAATCGGTCATGCTTAGATAGGTGAAATTCATTTTCAATTGCATGGATTTGCTAAGCTGTACATTGGTTTCATATTCTACCCCCAATGCAACCTGCTTTATAAAGTTGTAGTATTTGTTGCGTACATAATCGTAATCAATGCCATTATTGGTATTTCTGTAAAACCCTACCAAACGACTGCTGAATCCGTTATACTGATGAGACATTCCAATTTCTATACCCGTACTGGTCTCAGCTTTTAGGTCTCTTCTGCCACTGAAAGTATCAAATAGTTGAAACAAAGAGGGAGTTTTAAAAGCGGTTGCCACACTTCCAAAAATGCGCAATTGCTCATTTATTGCATAGGAGGGATTAAAAGTAAATGTGGTGCTGTTGCCGTAAATAGAATGTTTGTTCAATCTAAATCCTGCATCTGCAAAAAATCCCTTTAAGCTACTATACTGAAGAGAACTGTATACTGAAGTTTGATGAGTACTGGTGTCTGCAAAACCGGAATTGAAAGGGCCAAAACTGCTCACCGATCTGAATTGATTATTCATGCTTGCGTAACGGTATTCAACTCCTTGCAGCAAAGACAATTGCTGGTTAATTTTAATATTGGCATAGATTTCTGCAAACTGTGTTTTACCGAAGTATTGATTTCGTTGAAAATAACTGAAGACACGCTTATCTAAACTATCCCTTTCGTATCCTCTGTTGGTTTCGCTGTACTGGTAATTGGCAGTTAACTGTAAGCCCTTCGTTTTATAAACAGCTCCCCATCCGGTATTTAGCAGATTGTTTTTTAACTGATAATGTTTGTCGTCACTGAATACGCCGGCATCAATACCTGCTCGATACTGGCTGTACATGCCATATCCTTTTAGCAATAGTTTTTCTGAAACTGCATACTGAATGGCTGCGGTTGTTGTATTCCCATGGTACCCATCACCATCATAATCACGGTTGCCCGAGGTATCCGTAGCTGTGCTGAATCCATTGGTATTTATGGATGCATTGCGCAAAGTATAGCTGAGTTTTTTCCATTTCCCGTATACCTGCAGATTGCTTTTAAAACTATTCAAATTGCCTCCGGTCAGTGTAGCTTTTACATTGACTGGTTTGTTTACATTCTGCTTGACCGTAATAATATTGATGACGCCGGCAACTGCATCACTTCCGTAAACAGTGCTCTGTGCGCCACGGCACACTTCTATTCTTTCCACATCGTTGATGGAAAATAAATTCAGATCAAATTCATTGCCAATTTGTGACGGGTCGTAAACAGGGATGCCATCCATTAGTATCAGGGTTCGGCCACTATTGGCACCCCGCATGAATACGGTCTGGTTGGTACCTGCATTGTTCAATGCCCCATTGATGGTTAAGCCTACCGTTTCATTTAATACCTGTCCCAATGATTTACCGGCACTTCTAGAGAGCTCAGCAGGTCCAATTACAGTAATTACTTTACCGGTAGTGCTTTGTTTTTGTTCCTGCTTATTGGCAGTTACTACCACTTCGTCCAGCACATTGGTGCGCAGACTGTCTTTTTGTGCATACAGGTTAGCACCTGACAGCAAGGTTAGGAAGAGCGTTAATTTTTTGCTCATTGTCCATTTCATTTAAGGTTAACAATGAACTTCCAGGAAAATAAAAAAACGGCGAAAAATAAACTACTGCTGCAGCAGCACTTTAGATTCCATGCTTTTCACCCGAAAGCCGTGAATACTTGTTTGCTATTGGCAGGTCTTCTGGCTCCCCACCTTTTGAATATCCTTCCCATCCCTATTTTTTGGGACAGTGGTTGCAGTGATTCAAAAGTTAGCCCTGAGGCATGGGTTACAGCTACGGGGATAGCGCCGGATTCGCACCGGACTTCCCTTTTAATCATCTGACTGAGGCAGATGAACCAGTAACGCAGCAAATGTATATATTTATCCTTATGAAAGGGAATCAACAACTAAATGTTTTTAGTTTCACCATGATTGTAGTGGGTCTGGTGATTGGTATGGGAATTTTCAGATCGGCTGCAACCAGTGCACAGCATGCCATTGAGCCTTCCGTTTATTTTGCGGCCTGGCTAATGGGCGGATTTGTGGCTTTATGCGGTGCACTTACTTATGCTGAGATTGGTAGCAGGTTTCCGGCAACTGGAGGCTACTACAAAGTATTTTCTTATGCTTATCATCCCAGCATTGCCTTTGCCATCAACTGTATTATTTTAATCAGCAATGCAGCAAGTTTAAGTGTGGTAGCGATTATTGGAAGCGGATACATCGCCAAACTTTTTCCGGGTACACCATGGACCGATGTAGACAAAGCATTGTTAAGTGCAGGCGCCATCATTTTATTTTATCTGATTAATCTGCGTGGACTAAAAATGAGTTCTCGTGCCCAGAATATTCTGATGATTATTAAAATTGGAATGATTCTGGTTTTGATTGCGGCCTTGTTGTTCCCTTACGATGCTAGTTCGGCCGCAGCCATTGCTGAGTCTGCTACAGTTTCAATCCCCCCAACCCCTGAGATGAGCTGGATACAAAGTCTGGGGTATAGTTTAATTGCTGTGTCTTTTACTTATGGCGGCTATCAGCAAACCATCAATTTTGGTTCTGAAGTTAAAAACCCTGCACGTAATATACCCAGAGGTATTTTCTTTGGAATCACCATTATTATTGTGCTGTATCTGTTGGTGAATTTCAGCTATTACCAGATTGTAGGTTTTGAGCAAATGAAAGGAGAAAGGGAAATTGCCTATGCAGTAATCAATAAAGTTTTCGGACCCAAGGGTGCTGCTGTTTTTTCCTTCTTTTTATTCTTTGGGGTACTGGCTTATGTAAATGCCTTACTAATGAGCAACCCAAGGGTGATGTTTGCCATGAGTGATGAAGGCTCAATCCCTAAAATATTTTCAAAACAAAATGAAAAGAACGGGGTGCTGGTGGTTTCTTTAACCGTTTTTGCAGCCACCTGTCTGATCATTTTATTTTTTGCGCAAACATTTGATGCGATTCTGAATTTTACCATTTTCCTGGACTGCTTTGGAATGGTAGCTTCCAGTGCTACTATTTTCAAATTAAGGAAGCAAACCAAACACCTGGATGGCACGGGGATTTATAAAATGAAATTATTCCCCTTATTGCCGCTGATTTTTATGGCCACTTATTGTTTTGTTGGAGTAAGCATTGCCATTCAGACACCCCAGACAGCACTGGTGGGTACGGGGGTACTAGCTGTTTTTATGGCCATCTACTTCATCAGTCAGCGATTAAAAAAGGGATAAAAAGGGTTTAAACTGCCTTTCATACGAGTTTAAACACAAAACCATCCCTTTCCTTTCCGTCTGTCTAAATTCTGTAAAAGCCTCGCTGAATAACTTATTTTTGTTCTATGAGGAATTTACTTTTAACCGTGTTCGGTTGTTTTACGTTGGGAGGGCAATTAATGGCCCAGCCTTCAACAGACAAATGGAACCTGCAGCGCTGTGTTGAATACGCTGCCAAAAACAATATTTCTGTTAAGCAGGCGGATGTTCAGGCACGTTTGGCAGCATTGGAGGTAGAGCGTACTAAACTGGCCCAATATCCTTCGGCCAGTGCCAATACGAATGTGGGTACTCAATTTGGTAGATCCATTGACCCTACTACCAACTTATTTACCACTACGCAACTATTATTCCAGCAGCTGAACCTGAATGTAAACGCCACCGTTTTTAACTGGGGCGCTTTAAAAGCAGACAAGCAAATTGCCGGATTCAACGCACAGGCGGCTTTAACAGATATCGAGAGAATTACTAACGATGTTTCTTTAAGTATAGCAACGTTTTACTTGCAGGTAGTAGCTGCTAAACAGCAGATTGCGATTGCGGAAGTGCAGGTTGGACAAACAGCTTCTCAGCTGGGCTTTACCCGTAAGCGGGTAGCAGCGGGAACCCTTCCGGAATTAAGTGCAGCAGAAATTGAGGCACAATTAGCGCGCGACAGCAGTACATTGGTGAGTGCAAAAGCTACTTATCAACAGGCGGTGATTCAGCTGAAAGCTGCGATTAATCTGGATATGGCAGTTCCCTTTGACGTGGAAATTCCTGCCGTTAATGCCATACCCCTGCAGCCAATTGGAGAATTGGATCCTGCTATTTTGTATCAGCTGGCATTGAATAATCAGCCCGCACAAAAAGTAAGTGACCTTAGAATTAAGTCGGCCGAAGCTTCTATTAAAAGAGCTAAGTCTGCTTTTTATCCTACTATTTCTGCCTTTGGTGGTATGGGTTCCAACTTTGCCAATGCGGCAACTACCGTAACAGGCGCCAATATCATCGGCGTAAAACCAACTACCAATTTTGTAACCGTGAACAACCAGAACTATCAGGTATTTCAACCGGATATTCAGTTAACATCGAGCAAGCGAAATTTCTTTCAGATGTGGAATGGTTGGGGTGGTCAGATTGAGCAGAACTTCAGACAAAACTTTGGATTTAATATTCAGGTTCCCATTTTTAATGCGGGTTCTGCACGCTTAGGCTATGAACGTTCTAAACTGAATTTACGAACTGCTCAGATCAGCAGACAACAGGCAGATCTTACTTTGCAGCAAAATATTTATCAGGCGCATACCAATGCCACTGCAGCCATGCAACGTTTTCTGGCCAGTGAAAAATCGGTAGAAGCTTCTCAGAAAGCATATGACTATGCAAGTAAACGTTTTGAAGAAGGTTTGTCTACAACGCTTGACTTAATTACCAGTCAAAACAATTTATTGAGAGCAAAGCTTGATCGTTTGAACAACCAGTTCGATTATATTTTTAGAATCAAACTTTTAGAATTTTACAAAGGCCAAGGAATCAAATTATAAAAAGCAATTTATGAGTAAGAAGTTAATCTGGATTATTGTAGGACTGGTGGTAACGATTGGCGTTATCATTGGGCTGAAAAAAGCAGGCGTGATAGGAAAGGAAGAAGGCATCAAAGTAACTGCAGAAGCGGTTCAGCGCAGAACCATTATAGAAACCGTGAATGCCAGCGGAAAAGTATATCCTGAAATTGAAGTAAAAATAAGTCCCGACGTGAGTGGGGAAATTGTGGAATTAGCTGTTGCGGAAGGAGATACGGTAAAACGCGGTCAGGTATTGGCCAGAATTTATGCAGATATCCTGAATTCACAAAGAGACCAGGTAGCTGCGGGTGTAAGTCAGCAAATGGCACAAGTGTCTAATACAACCGCACAGTCTGCCGCTATTAAAGCCACATTGGATCAGGCAGAAATTCAGTACAATCGCCAAAAGAAATTATTGGAAGAAAAAGTAATCAGCCGTCTGGAATTTGAACAGGCTGAGCAGGCTGTAAAATCGGCACGTGCCAATTACAATGCTGCTATGGAAGGCATTAAAAGTGCTAAGGCAGGGGTTCAGAGTGTTCAGGCACAATTGAACAGAGCCAATAAAGATATCGGCAGAACTTTAATTACTTCTCCTATGGATGGAGTCATCAGTTTGCTGGCCATCAAAAAAGGAGAACGCGTTGCAGGTAATAGTTTTAATGTAGGTACTGAAATGATGCGTGTAGCCGATATGCGCAGCTTTGAAGTAAGAGTAGATGTTGGTGAGAACGATATTCCAAAAGTGAAAATCGGGGACACTGCCATTGTTGAAGTAGATGCGTATACATCCAGAAAATTCAAAGGTATTGTTTACAAAATTGCCAATCCAAGTACCGGTAATACTTTAGCAGCGAATGCAACAGCAGAAGTGACCAACTATAAAGTGCATATTCGTTTATTACCAGAAAGCTACAATGACCTGGTAGTTCCGGGTAAATCTTTTCCTTTCCGTCCGGGTATGACAGCCAGTGCAGATATTCAGACCAGAAGCAAATATAATGTATTGTCTGTTCCTTTGAATGCGGTAACAACCAGAGACAGCAAGGAAGATCAGAAAGAAAAGAAAGACGAGAAGAAAACCGACAACAAAGTGGCACAGGTAGAAAAAACAGAACAAAAGTCTGTTTCTTCAGATGATACCATTGAAGAAGTGGTTTTTGTTTTGCAGACGGATAATAAAGTGAAAAAAGTGAAAGTGAAAACAGCTATTCAGGATCTGAATAATATTGAAGTAACAGAGGGATTGAAAGAGGGGGATAAAGTAATTACAGGTCCTTACTCCATTGTGAGTAAAATGCTGAAAGATGGTAATTTGGTAACAATTGTGGAGAAGGATAAACTATTTGAGGAAAAGAAAAAAGACTAACTTCTTTTAATATAGGTATGCAAATGGACGGCTCCTGCCGTCCATTTGTTTTTCTGTATGTTTGCTGAATTAATAGCGATAAATCAGCCATATGCAGTTTGGAATCATAGGAGGGGGTAGCTGGGCAACCGCATTAGCCAAAATCCTCACAGATAACGGTAACACCATTCACTGGTATATCAGAAACGAAGAGAGTATTCAGTCTTTCAAGAAACGAAGACACAATCCTCATTATTTAAGTTCAGCCTATTTTAATCCGGCACAATTACACCTGGATGCAGATATTAACGCTGTGATTGAAGCATCTGAAGTAGTTGTAGTTGCTGTTCCTTCTGCTTATGTAGAAGAAGCTTTGTTGCAGGTATCACCCGAAAAATGGACAGGTAAAAAAATTGTTTCGGCTGTTAAAGGAATAACACCAACAAATAATCAGCTCCTGCATGAGTTTCTAGCAGCGCATTTTCAAATACCCTTAGAGCAGTATTTTACTTTATTAGGTCCCTGTCATGCCGAAGAAGTAGCTGCTGAAAAGCTTTCGTATCTTACTTTTTCCGGGGTTGACGCAGGTCAGACAGAATCAATTGCCAAATACTTTACTACGGATTACATTAATACAGTGGTTAATACTGATGTTGTTGGGGTACAGTATGCTGCCGTAATGAAAAATATTTACGCGTTGGGTGCTGGAATTGCCCATGGCTTGGAATACGGGGATAATTTTCTGAGTGTTTATATAGCCAACTGTGCCAGCGAAATGAGTGGATTTTTAGAAAAAATTGCCCCGGGATCCTGCCAGGAGAAAAACTATACAGCATCCGTGTACTTAGGCGATTTACTGGTAACCTGTTACTCACTTTATAGCAGAAACCGCACTTTCGGGAATATGTTGGGGAAAGGCTATTCGGTTAAGTCTGCTCAGCTGGAACTTAATATGTTACCTGAGGGATATTTTGCCAGTAAATGTATAAATAAGACCAACCAAACGGTTCAAGCAGCCCTTCCAATTGCAGCTGCCATCCATGATATTTTGTGGGAAAATCTGCCTGCCGAAGAGGGTTTTAAACAAATTGAGGGTTTTTTGCAATAATTTTTAAACAAATTGCGGCTTAAATATGTATTAAAAGCCTAAACTGTTTAAAAGTGCCAGAAACCATTATTCGCAAAGTAAGAGAACAAAGAAACTACACACAGGAATTTGTTGCCAAGCAAATGGGAATTTCTCAAAATGCCTATAGCAAAATTGAGAATGGATATACCCAGTTAACCGTAAGGCATATAAAAGATCTTTCCAAAATTCTGGAAGTTTCCATTATGGAGTTATTAAGGGATGATTTTGAAATACACCGCCCGAATCATATTCAGAAAGAAAGCGTGTGTAAAGAAAATCTGTTAATGTCATTAGATAAGATTGCTGGAAAGATCAATACCAAGCACCCTCAGAAACACGATTTTTATCCGATTGTGATGAGTTTGTTGCAGACTATTGATAACACGGTAGACAATATTCACTAATCACGAAATAGTTCAGCGGCAATGCCATCAGCCATGAATTTTCCTGCCGGGGTAATCCGGAGGTGTTCATTGCTGCATTCCATTAAGCCTTGTTGAATAAATTTCTGAGCTTCAGCAACCAGCGGAACGAAAATTTCTTTCTGACCAATAATATTCAACCTCTCAGCAGAAATACCTTCAACTGTTCTTAAAGCAGTCATGATATATTCATTGATTTGCTGAGCAGTGGATAATTCTTCAATTTCAAATGGAATTTCCCCTTTTTTGATGGATTGAATATACAGTGAATTGTTGCTGATATTCCATTGTCTGCTCTTTCCATTGTAGGAATGTGCAGAAGGGCCGAGACCCAGGTAATGGGCGCCGGACCAATAACTTGAATTATGTTTGCTTCTTTTTCCGGGCAAGGCAAAATTAGAAATTTCATATTGTTCATACCCAGCTTCCCCCGTGATAGATTGCAGCATTTCAAACTGTTCTGCCTGATGTTGCGTATCTATTTCAGGCAATTCCCGGCGATTAATTTTCAGCGCCAGAGCTGTCTTCGGCTCAACAGTAAGGGCATAGCAGGACAAATGAGGTACACCCAAATCAATAGCTGTTTTTAGATTCAATTTCCAATTTTCATGAGGTAATGTAGGACCCCCATAAATCAAATCAATGGACAGGTTAGTGATGCCAGCTTCCTGGGCCTGCTGTATGCAATCCCTTGCCTGCAGGGCATTGTGGGCTCTTCCCATCCATTGTAAATCGCTTTCCTGAAAAGACTGAATTCCGACACTGAGCCGGTTAATTCCCAGGTTTTTCCACTCTCTTACTATGTGCGGGTCTATATCATCCGGATTGGCTTCTAGTGTTATTTCAGCATCATTGCTAACTTTAAAATATTGGTGAATAGTGTTGAGCAATAAGCTTATATCGGCAGACTTAAGCAAGGAGGGAGTACCACCGCCAAAGTAAATGGTTTCAACCGTATCGGAAAGGTAATGCTGCTGCAGCTTTATTTCCATTGTCAATGCATACACCAGGTCTTCCATTTTCTGTTGGTTGGTAGAAAAATGAAAGTTGCAGTAATTGCATGCTTTTTTGCAAAAAGGGATATGTAGATATATGCCGGACATGATAAATTAAAAATTAAAATTAGCATTGTTCTGTTAACCTGAACGTTTAATAAACTGCAATCAATATTTTTGTGTGGATGCGCAATCGTTTATTTCTAGTAATGGTCTGTTTTTTAAGCATGCAGTGGAATGCTGCACAGCAGGATTCAAACCGCCGGATTCAGCAGCCCGCTGAAATAATGCAGGACACATTCCGGATTCCCGCGGATAGCGCATCTGTAGCAGATAGTCTGGCGGCCGACAGTATTAACCGGGAGCAGATGGCATTTGAGAAACCAGTTCAATGGATTGATACCAGCACTTACAAAAGAATTGCATATCATCCGTATCTGCCTTTGAATCAAGCTCCGGTTTTTATGATTGTGGATTATAAGGAGAAGCAGTCTAAGGATGCATTGTTCTACACGGTACTTTTTTTAGTATTCATGTTGGGTTTTATAAAAAACGTTTTTCCAAAATATTTTCAGAATCTTTTCCGTTTGTTTTTTCAGACATCTTTAAGACAGAAACAAACCAAGGATCAATTGGAACAGGATGGACAGGCTTCTCTTTTGATTAACCTGTTTTTTCTTTTGTCTGCGGGTTTGTTTATTACTTTAATGATTCAGCACTACCGATGGCTGGATATGCCCTATTGGATACTGTATGCTTATTCAACGGCAGTACTGGCAATTATTTATTTTGGAAAATACCTGTTTGTTTCCTTTGCTGGCTGGGTCTTTAATAATAGTCAGTCGGCATCTTCCTACTTATTTCTTGTGGCTGTGGTCAACCGTATCATGGGGGTGGTCTTGCTCCCCCTTATTGTGGTAATGGCTTTTGCAGAAGCACCCATTGCCGTTATTGCCCTCACCATTTCTTTCGGTGTTGTAACATTGTTATTTTTTACCGTTATATTGTCTCATTTGGTTTGCTTAGGTCTGAGTTACAGGTGAATCCTTTTCATTTTTTCCTTTACCTTTGCGCTGTAGAAATTTTACCAATGGCCTTGATTTATAAGCTGTTGGTTGAAAATTTAGGCTGATATTTTACAATTGCAAAACACAGAGCAAGCATGAGCAAAAACGGGGCTAAGCAAGGCGTAAATGCAAGACCAGCCAGGAAGATTCTGATTTCACAGCCCAAACCTGAGAGTGAGCGTTCGCCTTACTTCGATTTGGAGCGGAAATACAATGTTGAACTGGTATTCCACCCTTTTATTGTACTGGAAGGCATTCCTGCCAGAGAATTCAGGAAACAGAAAATAGACGTGCAGCAATACACGGCCATCATTTTTACCAGTCGAAATGCGATTGACCATTTTTTCAGGATGTCAGAAGAATTAAAGCTAAGTATTGCTCAGGATACCAAATATTTCTGCATTACTGAAGCGGTTGCCTTGTATTTGCAAAAATTCATTTTGTATAGAAAACGCAAGGTTTTCTACGGAGCAGATGGGACTAATAAAAGTATGCTTGATGTAATCAATAAGCATAAGGAAGCTGAAAAATTCCTTTATGTATGCAGTGAGAACCAACAGGATAATGAAATCTGCGGCTGGTTAAAAAACAATCACTGTGATTTTCAGCTGGCTTATATGTACAGAAGCATCAGTAACGATATCAAGCCCGTATTGCAGAAGAACGACTACGATATGATTTGCCTTTTTACACCAAGCGGAGTAAAAAGCCTTTTGGATAATTTCCCTGATTTTAAACAGAATGGAACTGTATTTACAGCATTTGGTAACAACACTTCCAAAGCGGTAGTGGATGCTGGTTTTGAACTTCAGATTCAGGTTCCTAGTCCTCAAAGGCCCAGTATGGTTGCTGCCCTGGACTTATTTTTAGCGAATCCACCTGCAGAAAAAACAGCCCAGAAAGTGCCTGGAATATCATCCGTTAAGTCTTCTTCCAGACCAGCAGGCAAGGCTATAGATAAGCCAGCTGTTAAATCAGCCAAACCCGCTGCCAAAAAGAGTGCAGTGAAAACGCCCCTTAAATCTGTTAAAAAATAAATATATAAAACCCCTCAAATGAGGGGTTTTTTGTTGGTTGTTCAGGCAACATTTCGTCTTTTTTTTCGTTCTAATTTATCTTTAGCAATTATGTAACAACTTTATAAGTAATTTGCCTTTGACAGGCCCTATGAACAAAACCTATTTAGTTGAACTTAATTAGTTATTATTGATTGTAAAATTTACTTAAAAACCATTTGATACAGTACATTTTAATCGTGCTCAGTCATTTGAAACAATATATTTGCTCCTGTCAAAATCAATTGTGGTCATGAATAGACATTTTTATTGGGTTGTAACGGCAATTTGTGCGTTAACGGTCACTTCCTGTAACTTGTTTAAAAGCAAGGGAGGAAAGGGTTTGCCAGACGATGGCCAGCTTCATGGTGTGGCTCCTGCTGCCAAACAAAACATGAATGCACCAAGAAATATGGTGTATATCCAGCCGGGTACTTTTCATATGGGACCCAGCGATGAGGATATCAGCTACCAATATACTACCCGTAACAGACAGGTTTCTATACCTGGATTCTGGATGGATGCCACAGAAATCACGAATGACCAATACCGTCAGTTTGTGAACTGGGTCAGAGATTCACTTTCTTTCAAAATATTATTTGGACAAGGAATCAATAAGGAAGATGATACCATGGCGGTTGATTGGGCAAAAGTTAAAACCATCAAGTGGGACAGAAAAACAGTTGAACAGCTAAATGAACTGAATCTGGCACCAGACAACAGATTATATGGTAAGCCTGAAATTGATCCTGATAAATTGGTTTACCGTGTTGAATATTTTGATTTGGCTGAAGCTGCTAAAAGAGAGAACGCCGGGCAGCCCAGAAAGAACTTTATTGTAAAGAGAAACCAGAAAGTATATCCTGATACCCTGGTTTGGATGAGAGATTTCTCTTATTCATACAATGAACCAATGACCAAGCGTTATTTTTCTCACCCTTCATTTGGGAATTATCCAGTGGTTGGGGTAACCTGGAAACAGGCAATGGCTTTTTGTAGCTGGAGAACGCATTATCAGAATGCTTACCTCGCCAAAAGGAATTTGGCATACGATGGAGACTACCGTTTGCCTTCAGAAGCAGAATGGGAATACGCTGCAAGAGGTGGACGAACCAACTCAATGTTTCCATGGGGTAACTATTATACACGTAATAAGAAAGGCTGTTTGTTAGCCAACTTTAAGCCCGGAAGAGGAAATTATGCAGAAGACGGCGGATTCTACACAGTTAAAGCAGATGCTTACTGGCCCAATGATTATGGCTTATATAATATGAGCGGAAATGTTGCGGAATGGACGGGCTCTTATTTTTATGAAGGGTCTTATAATTTCTTGTCTGATATGAGTCCGGATGTTCGTTATGATGCTAAAGACTCTGATCGCCCCCGTGAAAAGCGTAAGGTTATCAGAGGTGGTTCCTGGAAAGATACACAGTATCAGATTCAGGTTAGCACACGTAACTACGAGTATCAGGATACAGCAAAATCTTATATCGGTTTCCGTTGCGTAATCGATTTGGCTCCTAAAATGAAAAAATAAAATAAACTACAAAAAATACAATTATGGCTTCAGGTGTTTCTCCTACAGTTAATCGCGCGGTAAACGTTGTTGTATCTCTTGGTGCTGCCGTGGTGATTTTTGGTGCAATGGCAAAAATCCTTCACCTTTCTTGGGCCGACTGGGCACTAAAAATTGGTTTAACAACTGAGGCATTGATTTTCATTATCTATGCCATTTTACCTCCTCCGGATATGGGTGCACCAGTAGTAGTTTCAGATTCTGGTAACCCTGCATTAAAAAGCATGGAGAAAATGCTGGCAGAAGCGGATATCACTCCTGCAAATCTTGGAAAATTAAGTGAAGGCTTTAAGAAGCTGGGAACTACCGTAGAGAAAATGGGCGAAATCAGTGATGTAGTAAAGTCTACCGGCGATTTCAGTGCCAATTCAAAAGCAGCCGCAACTGCATTGGGTTCTGTAGCTACCGCTGTAAACGGTGCAGTACATTCCTTGTCTAGTTTTGAAGCTGCTGCAGAAAGCAATAAGCAGTTCCATTTACAGGTTCAGGGATTAACCAAAAATCTTTCTTCCTTAAATACCATTTACGAGTTGGAATTACAGGAAAGCAATAATCATTTAAAGGCGTTGAATCAGTTCTATGGTAAATTATCAGCTGCTTCTGAAGCGATGAACAGCACAGCGGAAGATGCACAGAGAGCCAAGGAACAAATTGCAGCATTGGCTACCAATCTTAGCAAATTAAATCAGGTGTATGGCAATATGCTTACTGCAATGCAAGGCAGATAATTGTTTTGGAATAAAATTGAACAACGCATTTAGATAAATAAAAATAGTATGGCATTACCTAAGGAACCGCGGCAGAAGATGATTAACATGATGTATCTCGTGTTAACAGCTTTGCTTGCACTAAACGTTTCTTCAGAAATATTGAATGCTTTTAAAACCGTAGACAAGAGTCTGATGACGGCGACCGGAGTAGCGGAAAAAAAGAATTCTGAAATTTTTAAATCATTCCAGAAAAAAGTTGAAGATCCTACTACAAGAGAGAAAGCTGAAATCTGGTTACCCAAGGCACAGAAAGCAAAAGCACTATCTGATGAAGTATACAATTACATCGAGGCATTGAAAGCTGAGTTAAAAAAAGAAGCCGGTCTTAAAATGGTAGATGGTAAGGAAGATTTTAAGGAAGATGATCTGGATGCAGCAACCCGTTTGTTTATTTCCGCACCTCCAACCGGAAAGGCAAAAGGAAAAGAATTGTACGACAAGTTGAAGAATTTTAAAGACCAGTTATTGGCTATTGACCCGGAAATGAAAGCAGATATTGCCGCCAATCTTCCCTTGGATTTGCCAGAGGTAAAATCTGAAAAAGATAAGGAAGAATGGGCTTATACCTTCTTTCATATGACACCAACTGTTGCAGCCATTACTATACTAAGTAAGTTTCAGAACGATATTAAAAACAGTGAATCAGAAGCGGTTGAATATTGTCACAAAGAAATCGGAGAAGTTGAATTGGTGTATGACCAGTTTCAGGCGATTGCCAATGCAAATGCCAGTTACATCATGCCGGGAGAAGAAATTATCATTAACGCTGGTGTGGGTGCTTTCAATAGCGCTTCTCAACCCAAGGTTTCTGTAGACGGTGCATCTGCTACTCCTACAGCAGACGGTTCTTTTGAATATAAGTTCAGACCCAATGCTAGTGGCTCAAAGAATGTAACAATTTCCTTTGTGAAGCCAGACGGTACAACCGCATCAGTTACCAAGGAAATTAAATACACCGTAGGTGTTCCTTCGGGATTAGTTGTATCTACTGACAAAACCAGGGTATTCTATCAGGGCTTAGAAAATCCATTGAGTGTTACAGGTGGAAGCGGTGACGAGAAAGTGAGTGTAAATGTGGAAGGAGCCGGCATTAGCTATCGTAAAGCCGGTCCTGGTCAATATATTGTTACTGCCTCAAATTTAGGTTCTGCTACAGTTATTGCTACCGATGGCAAAAACAGCCAGCGCATTGTGATACCTGTTAAGCGTGTTCCGAATCCAATGGCATCCGTTGGTGGTAAATCTGGTGGTCCCATTGCAGCCAATGCATTTAGAGTACAACGTGGGGTAGTTGCTGAATTAAAAGACTTTGTATTTGAAGGAGTAAAATATGAAGTTGTTTCTTTTACCCTTATTTGTACTGGAAGAGGATTTGAAGAAAGCGGATTTGGTATTGCGGAGGTTTCAGGTGCTTATTTTAATGCAGAAGCCAAAGCCTTACTAAACAGATGTCAAGCTGGTTCAACAGTAGTGATTGACGAAATTAAAGTAAGCGGACCCGGTGGTACCCGCTTATTGGATCAAAATATTTCATTTACCTTACAATAAGTGTGTGTATGAAAAAGATGGTATATGCAGGATGGTTAATGGGTTTGGCATTGGTTGTTTCAACTGGTTTAATGGCTCAGTCTAAGTACAAGAAACCTGCCCCTAAAAAACCAGCAACAACAAATAAAACGGCAGCAGCTAAAAATGCGGTTAACCAGGTTAATCCGGCTGCTGATACCACAATAACACCCAATAATAATATTAGTGGTACATCCCGATACAGAAACAGCAACAATACAGCTCTTGGCACAAACAATACAACCGTAACAACCAATAATCCATCTGCACCTGTTACATACAGTTATGACACTACTGTACAGGGTGGGTTTGGTGCTAAACCGGAAGTTTCTTTAAGAAACAACTATGCTATGCTGAGAACACAGGTTAGAGATCGTAAACCATTGGAATACGAAGATCTTCGTGAAGACGATGCTGTATTTAGTCATTTTATCTGGAGAGAGATTGACGCAAGAGAAAAAATGAACCAGTCATTTATGTATCCTGCACAGGATGACAATGGCGACCAGCGATTCTTTTCTTTGTTATTGAGCGCAATTAAGAATGACAGCGTGGTTGCTTTCTCTTCCGATAACGATCGTTTTACCAAGCCATTGACTACCGCACAGGTATTGGCCATGGTGGAAGGAGGGTTGGATACAGTTGATGTAACAGATCCTGCTACCGGTGCAGTTGAAAAAGTAATTACCAAGAAACCCAAATTTAGTCCTGATAGTGTGTACACTTTCAGAATTAAGGAGCAGGTAATCTTCGATAAGGAAGCGAGTCGTATGTTTACTAGAATTCTGGGTATTGCACCAATTGCAAAACAAGTGGTAGCTGGCAAGTCAATGCCAAGGGTTTTATTCTGGGTTTATTATCCGGATATCAGAGCCTCTTTAACCAAATTTGATGTATACAATCCTAAAAATATTGCAGCCAGAATGACTTGGGAGGAACTGTTCGAAAGCCGCTTTTTTAGTAGCTATATCATAAAAAGCACTATTAATAATCCTGGCGACAAGTCTTTAAGTGCATTTATAAAAGATCCATTGTTCAGATTACTGGAGGGTGAGAATATCAAATCAAAAATCATGAATTATGAACAGGACCTTTGGGCTTATTAAGAAAGCAAAAGGCTGATAGTAAAGTAACCGATCTTATATATTGGGGGCCTCAAGCCCCCATTTTTATGCCCTTAACTTTGTGATTTTCTTTATTCACATCTGTAGGATAAAGTTTTTTTTATATTTTCTGAGGGATACTGTAATTTCACTCTGGTTTTTCATAGGATATTGGATTTTAAAAACGGGGCTGGATTTCTATCCTGGCCCTTTTTTTATGCCTTACCTTGAAAATACTTTATCAGTAAAGCTGCCCTGCTTGCACCAATAATAGCTGTTAAAGACTGCTCCGATTGCAACTTAATGTTTTTTACTGATTTAAATGTTCTTAGCAATTCTTCAATCGTTGCCTTGCCTATACCAGGAATTTGCTCCAGTTCATTTTTAAATGTTCCTTTAGATCGCTGATTTCTATGAAAGGTAATTCCAAAACGATGCACTTCGTCCCGAATTCTGCGAACCAGTTTCAATGAATCACTATCCCAGGGAAGTTTAATAGAAGCTTTGTCGCCAGGAAAAAAGATTTCTTCTTCATTTTTAGCCAATCCAACAACTGTTGTAGAACCTATTAAATCCAAAGAACGAAATGCGTCCAATGCAGCACCCAGCTGCCCTTTACCGCCATCAATAATTACCAGCTGAGGAAAGGGATCTTCCGCTTCTTTCAGTCTTTTATATCTTCTGTAAACCACTTCCTTCATGGTGGCAAAATCGTTGATGCCTTCCACTGTTTTTACATTGAAACGACGATAATCATTTTTAGACGGTACTCCGTTCTTAAAACATACCATGGCGCTTACCGGGTAAGCTCCCTGAAAGTTTGAGTTATCAAAACATTCAATATGTAAGGGGGCTTCACTTAATTGTAAATACTGCTGTAATTCGTATAATACTTTTTTCTGTTCCTGCTCTGTCTTTCCCTCTAGGTGTAATAATTTCTTTTTTCTTAGTTCGGCCTGATAATAAGCAATGTTTTTTAAAGAGAGGTCCAAGAGCTTTCTTTTATCACCAGCTTTAGGTACAGTGATAATAAGGGAAGAATCCGGATACTCAATAGGGAAAGGCACAATCACTTCCTTGGCCATGCTGTTGAATGTATTCCTTAACTCACCAATCACCCATACCAGCACTTCTTCTTCCGTTTCCTCCAGTTTTGTTTCAATTGGTACAGAGTGGGTTTGTACAATGGTTCCGTTCTGCACCATCAGATAATTCACATAAGCTTTATTGTCTTCCTTGGCAATACTGAATACATCCAGGTTGGTCAGGTGTTTGCTCACTACAACAGATGAAGCCTGGTAATTTTCAAGATGTTCAATCTTTTTCCGGATCATTTCAGCTTTCTCAAATTCCAGATTCAATGCATGCTGCTGCATTTCCTCTTTGAATTGAGTAATTACTGATCCTAAATTGCCTTTTAAGATATTTCTCATCTGCAAAATTCCATTCTGATAATCTTCCAGACTTTGTAAGCCTTCGCAAGGTCCTTTGCAGTTGCCAAGATGGTATTCCAGACAAACTTTAAATTTTCCAGTAGCAATATTTTCTTTGCTCAGATTAAGCTTGCAGGATCTTAATGGAATATATTGTTTTACAAACTCAATGAGTTCTCTCACTTTTCCTGCAGAAGTAAAAGGGCCAAT
The DNA here is from genome assembly GCF_000508085.1 of Sediminibacterium sp. C3. Lineage (GTDB taxonomy): Bacteria > Bacteroidota > Bacteroidia > Chitinophagales > Chitinophagaceae > Sediminibacterium. Next base: position 957,345 of record NZ_KI669560.1, read on the forward strand.
GTATTCGGAGCCATCATTGATTTTTCTTCTGGTTAAAAAAATCCGGGGGAAGGGTTCCTTTTTTACAATAATATATGGATAGGTTTTGTCATCCTTCAGTTCAATATTGTACTTGGGTTTGTACTCTTTTATCAATGCATTTTCCAATAAAAATGCGTCTTGCTCCGAACCGACAATGGTGAATTCAATATTATGGATTCTTTTTACCAATTCATGTGTTTTATATCCAACAAAGGACTTGCTGAAATAAGAGCTGACTCTTTTTCTCAGGCTTTTTGCTTTACCCACATAAATTAATTCGTGATCCTTGTCAAAATATTTATATACACCAGGGTCCTGCGGTATGGTATGAGCTATTTTCTGAAACGCTTCCTGGGTCATTTTATGGCCTTTTTTTCCATTGAATAGTATGACTGCTTTGCCAAATTAATGTCTTTCCTTTATTGATAGACTTGGCTATGGTTAACTGCTTTCCCGCTGTCCAACTATATTGAACTGTTATGATATTTTCTTCTTCTTTGGATATAACCCTTATGAACAATCTTTTGGGTAGATTGGTTTGTTCATGCAAAAGCAAATTAATGTTTTTAATGTCTGCTTTTTCAGAATGATAGTTGATGGTATAACTTTCTGTACCCAAATCCTGGAAAACAGTCTCTTTGTATAAGTGCTTGTTTTTTGAAAACCAAACAGCTGAATTGTTTATTTCAGTGGCAGCCGATATAAACTCATCTTTTGTTAGCTGTTTAGTACTATTGATATTTTTTGCAAGTACAGTATCTCCGCTTTCTTGCAATTTCGTCTCTGTAATAATAAAATCTCTGAGGTCTACATATTGAATTTCATCTTGAATAAACTTTTCAATTGGATAGAACTTTGCTGTATCTGACAATGCAGTTTTCTTCTCTCTTAAACTGTTGGTCTTGCTTTTACAGGACACTAAACCGATAAACGTAAGTATCACAACCCATCCATAAAATGAAGACAGCAATTTCATGCTGCAAAGCTATCCAAAATCAACTATACTAACGTTGTTTCGTATAAGCCAGGCGAATGCCATAATCCATTAAATATTCTTTAATAGGATAGCGGTTGGTATAGGTAGGTAAGTGCTGATACCTGATTTGTGGACCCAGTTGCCATTGATTAGAGCCCGATTTAAAGTTGATATGAATACCGGCACTGGTATTTACATTCCACCTTCTTACGAAGTCATTTCCGTCTGCGTAGTTTTTATAGTCTGTGGAAAGTAAAAATACGCTGGAGTTAAATGAATAAGTTGGCTGAACAGTTGCTTCTGCGCTGATGCCAAATTGTTTTCCTTTTAGAATATCCCATTGAATACCCAATGGAACTGCTACCTGGTAACTCTTATTATTCAATTGTTCCTGCCTGTAACCGGAGGTATTGTTATAGCTGGAGAACATATTTCTGTTTTCAATGCTACCATTATTCAGCAAGGAAATAGTTGCTATGCCATTGGGACTTCTGAAAGTTTCAATATGGTATTGACGAATATTTAATTGTAATCCTGCTTTGAATTTAAGACGGGAGTTGATATTGTACAAGGCTGCCAGTCCAACTTCAAGCCCCATGGCAGGTCTGTGTCTAACTACTTCATTTACGCCTGCTGTATAACTCAAAGCCAATGGTACATTCTGAGCCGGAGCAATGGCATTGTTATTGGGCTGAACTATTTCTTTTACTTCTGCATCAGATAAAGAACGATAGCTGGTAGACGGTGTGATGTAAAATTGGAACCCAATTCTCCTGTTAGCAATAGGAAACTGTATAGAACGATTAACGGCGGGAGTTAACTTTTCATCTGAAAGGTTTATGTTCAGAGGTGTTTTTTCGGGTACTGATGCCAGCGCAATCTTGGTAATATTACCCGACCATGCTTTTTCTGTCACAGATTCCGGCTCAGATTTCTCAGCAACAATTACTGGTTCCGCTTCTTCCCTGATTGCGGGTTTTAATTGCGATGCTATAATAGTATTTTTCATCGTTACCCCTGCCATCTGCCACTCGTTTTTAATTCCTGTTTCAACCGTAGGAATTGTAGCAGTATTCACAGAAAGACTGGCTTCAGCAACCATGGGCTGTTTAATGGCACGCTGGGTTAAATGCTGTGGCTCAATAGCATGGTAATAAGCTTCCCTTGGACTGGGTGCATGCATCCTTTGCTCTACCATTGATTTCTCAGCTTTTTGGATATTGCTGGTATCAAAATTAAATTGATGAGCAGATGGTGCAATCAGTAAAGTGGAAACCGTTAAACCAACAATGATAAGTAAAGAGATAACCGTTAATGCAGGCCAGGCAGGATTCCCGTGAATTTGGGTACGGATTTTCTTCCATACACTGTCCGCAGGATACATGCGATGGTCCTTCAGCTCCTCCCGCAGGAATTGCTCAAATGAGTTGTCTTGGTTATACTTACGATCCATATCCTATTTGCTACTGCTTAAAAGCAGCTGCCCATGAGAATTTTTCTCTGGGTTGCTCAATAATTCTTTTCTTAACCAAAATAGCTTCCAGCATAGACTTTGCTCTTGTGTACTGACTTCTGCTTGTACTTTCTTCAATGTCTAGCATATCAGCTATTTCTTTGTGACTATACCCTTCCATGGCATATAAATTCAGAACCGTTCTGTAGCCAAGGGGTAAAAGCCTGATGCATTCAATAATTTGTCTGGCCTGCATTACGGAAGGCATTGTTTCTTCCTTCACTTCCAGATAATCGGCCTGTTCCAGGTCAATGCTATTGCTGAACTTTTTATTTTTCTTTAAAAAGTTAATACAGGTATGAACAATGATTCTTCGGATCCATCCTTCAAAAGCTCCTTTGTTCTGGAACGTATGCATTTGTGTAAAGACCTTTATAAATCCTTCCTGCAACATATCTTCTGCATCTTCCCTGCTATTGGCAAAACGATAACACACACTCAGCATCTTGGGACTGTAGCGATTGTACAGTTCCCTTTGTGATGAGGGGTCATTATTTAAACAGCCTGCAAGTATCGATTGCTCTGTCATTAAGGGATTTATTTCCCTAAATATAAGACATTTTTAATGTTAAAAGGCTGCATAATTACCTTACTTAGCGTCATATTAGTACCAATCCTGCACATGGACAACTTTTACAATCCACCGCCATTAACCGGACTTAACCCCTATACCGGGTCTTTTACACAGACTGAATTACAGCATTTATTAAAACGAACTTTGTTTGGAGCAAGCAGGGCAGATCTGAATTATTTTGCGGGCCGAACCCTCCCGGATGTACTTAGTGAGCTACTGAACCCGGCAACTGTAATCCCCCCGCCACCCGTAAAAGAGTATACTACTTCTACCACGGCTACTATCCCGGACACGGGTATTGCTTCTGGCTCAACCTGGGTAGGAGATTTAAACAATGATGGTACGGTACAAAGCCAACGAAGGGCTTCCTTTAAAAAATGGTGGATGGGTTTAATGATTAACCAGGATCGTTCTGTTCTGGAAAAAATGACCTTGTTCTGGCATAATCATTTTGCAACAGAAACCAATGATGTGGGCAATGCACAATATATCTACCGCCATCATCAGTTGTTACGAACACATGCTTTGGGGAACTTTAAAATACTTACCAGAGCGGTTACGATTGATTCGGCTATGTTGGTATATCTCAATGGACAATTGAATACAAGAACAGCACCAGATGAAAACTATGGAAGAGAGTTACAGGAATTATTCTGTTGTGGCAAGGGGCCGGATTCCTTATATACGGAAGCAGATGTAAAAGCTGCAGCAAGAGTATTAACCGGGTGGAGAAATAATAATACCACCATGACTTCTTACTTTGATTCAACCAGACACGATACCAATCCCAAAGTGTTTTCTTCATTCTATAACAATACTGTGATTGCAGGCAGGACGGGTGTTACAGCGGGTGATATTGAATTGGATGAAATGCTTACCATGATTTTTAATGTACAGGAAGTAGCTAAATATATCTGCCGGAGAATCTATCGCTGGTTTGTTTATTATGATATAGATGCAAGCGTAGAATCCAATATTATTACGCCATTGGCCAATATTTTCAGAAGCAATAATTATGAAATAAAACCTGTGTTACAAGCGCTCTTGCAAAGCGAACATTTTTTTGATGTGTTATCAAGAGGATGTCAAATTAAGAGCCCCGTTGATTTGGTAGTGGGCATGTGCAGAGAATTTCCCATGGCGTTTCAGCCCTCCAGTGACTTTATCACCAACTATGCACACTGGAACTATATGGTAACATGGGTAAGCAATATGCAACAAAATATAGGTGATCCGCCGGATGTGAGTGGTTGGAAAGCCTATTACCAGGAGCCGCAGTTTTATCAGATCTGGATTAACAGCGATACTTTACCCAAACGCAATCAGTTTACCGATACCATGATAGTAACGGGGTATAGTGTAAGTGGCAAAAGAATTCAGGTTGATGGATTAGGACTGGTTCAACAGCTCAACACACCTGCTGATCCCAATGCGGTTATTAATCAACTGACCAATTATTTGTACCGGATCGATTTATCGGATGCATCAAAGACACAGCTTAAAAGAGATATTTTATTAAGTGGACAAACCAGTGATCATTACTGGACAGATGCCTGGAACTTATACATCAGTAATCCGGGCAATACAGCCAACACAACCACGGTAAGAAATAAAATCAGGGACCTGCTGAAATATTTACTGAACCTGGCAGAGTACCAACTCGCTTAAAACCCAATCTATGAAAAGAAGAGACTTCTTAAAAAACACAGTGCCAGCAGGTATATTGCTGCCATCATTGGTGAGTGGGTTTTCTTTTAAAGTATTTGGTGCTTCTTCTGTTTTTGCAGCAGCCCTGCAGATGCAGGCAGAAGAGAATGATCATATTCTAGTCATCATTCAGTTGAATGGTGGCAATGATGGATTAAACATGGTTGTGCCTATTGAGAACTTTGCCAATTATGCCAATGCAAGACCTAATATATTTATTCCTGAAAATAAAGTGTTGAAATTAACCGGAGTAGACAAAGCTGGTTTACATCCATCCATGACAGGATTGCAAAGTTTATACAACGAAGGAAAATTAAATATCATTCAATCAGTAGGATATCCGCAACCCAGCTTCTCTCATTTCAGGGCAACCGATATCTGGATGAGTGCAAGTGATTCCAGTACAGTAGTAAACAGTGGATGGGCAGGAAGATATTTGGATTATCAGTATCCCAATTTCCCAACGGGCTATCCCAATGCCAATATGAAAGATCCATTGGCCATACAAATTGGATCGGCCACTTCTTTAACCATGCAGGGACCCTCTGTAAATATGGCCATGAGCATCAGCAATACCAGCAATTTTTATAACCTGATAAATGGGGTACAGGATCCGGCACCTGCTACTCCTGCCGGTAAAGAGCTAACCTATATAAGACAGATCACACAGCAGACACAACAGTACGCCAGCGTAATTAAAGATGCTGCCAGTAAAGTGCCCACGCAATCTACTTATCCAACCAACAATAGTTTGGCTGATCAGTTAAAAATTGTAGCACGCTTAATAAAGGGTGGCTTGCAAACCCGTGTGTACATGGTAAGCACCGGAGGCTTTGATACACATGCATCACAGGTAAACAACGGCGATACAACATCCGGAACCCATGCAACATTGTTGGGAAGAGTGAGTGATGCCATCAAGGCCTTCCAAACCGATTTGGCTTTTTTGGGCGTGGATGATAAAGTAGTGGGAATGACATTCTCAGAATTTGGAAGAAGAATCAGAAGCAATGCAAGCAGTGGTACAGACCATGGTGCAGCTGCGCCTGTATTTGTTTTTGGAAAGCAGGTGATTGGAGGGGTAACCGGTAATACGCCCAACTTTGGTGCCAGTGTAGGAGTGGGAGACAATATTCCTTTTCAATACGATTTTCGTTCTGTGTATTCCACTTTATTAAGTAACTGGTTGTGCGTAGACGACAATGATCTGCAACAAATCATGTTGAAGAATTATCAGAATCTTCCATTGGTAAGCGGCGCCGCATGCAAGCGTCCTCAGCCATTGGCCACTGAACAACTGATCAGTAATTATCCGAATCCATTTACCACCAGCACGGTGATTACTTTCAAAACAGCAGGCGGACATACCCTGATTCAGATTATTGATACCAGTGGCAGAGTATTAGCAGTATTAACGGATAAAGAATATCCGGCCGGCACATATACGGTCACTTTTAACAGTGGATTTTTGCCAACAGGCGTGTATTATGCGCGTTTTCAGAACCTGTCTGTACAGCAGGTGCGCCCCATGCTGAAAGTCCGGTAGCAATCCCCCCGGAAAAATCTTTTGAAAAAATGCAACAATGATGTAAAAATATCATTGACTCCATTATATTTGCAACAAAGTAGCAAAAATAATATTATGAAGTCATTGGTATTGAGTTTGTTTTTATGCGGTTGGATTACAACTGCCGCTTTTGCAAATGGTTCCATCAAGGGGAAAGTAACCGACGCGGAAAGCGGAAAGCCACTAGTAGGAGCTTCCGTTTATATTCATGAGTTAAGAACGGGGGCCATTACAGGCGTAGATGGTTTTTATCAGACTACAGAAATCCCTTCCGGAACTTATTTACTGGAAGTCAGTTTTATGGGCTACAGTGCTTTTTTAAAAACGATTCGTGTGGATAAAACACAGGAATTGAATATTGCGCTAAAACCATCTGTGGTGGAACACGAGGCAGTAACCGTAACGGGGGTTGCATCAGCCATTCGTTTAAGTCAGAATCCACAGGCTATTTCAGTAGTGAAGAAAACCGATTTGCAGAGAAGTAGTGGAACGAATATTATTGATGCATTAAGCAGAATTGTACCGGGTGTTGCTGCGCTAAGCACAGGACCAGCCGTAAGTAAGCCTATCATCAGAGGATTGGGGTATAACAGGGTTATCACTATAAATGATGGTGTACGTCAGGAAGGACAGCAATGGGGAGACGAGCATGGTATTGAGATTGATGAAGCCAGTGTGCAGCGAGTGGAAATTTTAAAAGGACCTGCTTCTTTGTTGTATGGAAGTGATGGTATGGGAGGTGTAGTAAATATTATTTCGAATGTGCCGGTAGAAAGAGGCATAATGAAAGCCAATTACCATGTTGCAACCAACAGCAATAATGGTTTAATCAGTAATCATCTGAACTGGTTCGGACATGCCAATAATGGTTTCAACTGGAATCTGTATGGCTCATTTAAAAATGCCCATGCTTACCAGAATAAATATGATGGCCGTGTATTGGGAAGCCAGTTCAATGAAAGAAATTTCGGAGGATATATTGGTGTAAACAAGAAGTGGGGCTATAGTCATTTACTTGTAAGCAATTTCAACCAGAATTTTGGGATGATTGAAGGAGACAGAGATGATGCCACCGGTAAGTTTGTACTGTTTGCCGGATCCGCATTGGAAAGGATTGCTACAGAAGCGGATTTAAAAGACAGAAAAGCACAAGCCCCCTCACAAGGCATCAATCATTTTAAAATTGCATTGGACAATAATATAGCCTGGGGTTCGGGGAGACTACAATTGAATGTGGGCTTTCAGCGAAATCAAAGAAAGGAATTCGGAGACCCCGAAGCACCCGGAGTTCCTGAATTGTATTTTGATTTAAAGACGGTAAACTATAATGTGCAGTATCATTTTGCAGAGAAGAATGGCTGGAAAACCAGTATGGGCATCAATGGTATGCAACAGCAGAACCAGAACAAAGCAGAGGAAGTATTGATTCCCGAGTATAGATTATTGGATGCAGGAGCGTTCTTTTACACCCGCAAAACATTCAATGATAAATTGACTTTAAGCGGAGGAGTCAGAGCAGATTACAGAAGATTAAACAGTGATGGATTTACAGAAGGAACCGAAGTAAAGTTTGAAGCCTTTAACCGAAACTTCAGTAATATGAGTGGATCAATTGGTTTGAGTTACCAGGCTTCCGACAATGTTACTTTAAAAGCAAATGTATCCAGAGGATACAGAGCGCCTTCTGTAACTGAATTGGCAAGCAATGGCTCACACGAAGGAACCAACAGATATGAATATGGTGACAGAAATTTAAAAAATGAAACTTCTATTCAGGCAGATGCGGGCGTTGAAGTAAGAACACAGCATTTTAATTTTCAGGTAAGTGCCTTCTACAACAGCATCAGTAATTATATTTTCTATTCTAAGTTGAATAGTGTGTTTGGTGGTGATTCATTGGTAAACAAAGATGGAGAAGACTTGATGGCATTCCAGTTTAGACAGAATGCAGCCCGCTTGTATGGATTTGAATCGAAGATTGATATTCATCCGCATCCATTGGATTGGTTGCACCTGGCAAGTAGTTTCTCTGTAGTAGCAGGAAGATTCAAGGAAAGCTATGAAGGAGTGAATCGTTTGCCATTCATTCCACCTGCAAGATGGACCACTGAATTAAGAGGAGATTTTGCAAAAGCAGCCAGTGGATCTTTGAGAAACTTTTATGTGAAACTGGAATTAGACAGAGTGTTTGCGCAGAATAATATTTTCTCAGCTTATAATACCGAAACCGCAACGCCAGGTTTTAGCTTACTGAATTTCGGGATAGGAGCAGACGTGCAGAGCAAGGGAAGAACATTATTTACGATACATGCAGCTGCCAATAATATTGCTGATGTAGCTTATCAGAATCATTTAAGCCGATTAAAATACACTGCTGAAAATATGGTTACAGGCCGTATGGGTGTATTTAATATGGGAAGAAATTTTACCCTCCGAATCCATGTTCCATTGGAATGGAAACTCAAGTAGTTTCATTTGGTTTGTTTAGATTTAGAAGTGCCGCACCCCGAATGGGGTGCGGTTTTTTAATTTTTTGCTTCGATTAGCCAATTTGAACCATCACTAAAAAGTGTTACACTACCATCTGATAATAAACCAAGCCAGCCATTTCCAACAATAGTTTGTGCTCCACTGAAGCTAAAATTATTGAATGACCCACCTGAAGCATTAAAAATTACAAATTTTTGACCAGGTAGGGTAGTAGCATCGGGTAAAGTGATCTGCACATTTGCCGTTACCTTCAAATAATAGTCATTTATTGTTAATGTGGTTGCTGCGTTTGTTGATCTAAAAGCAAATCTAGCACCAGTTCCAGTTATTCTTCCTGTTGCAGTTAATGCACCAGTTGCATTGACTAAAGTATTGGCAGAACCTCCAAGTTGAATTGTATTAGCTGTTGAATTTGTTGCGTCTTTACCAATTGCAACTGCATTGGTTGCACTTGCGTTTGCAGACTGTCCGATAGCTATAGAACTGGTTCCACTTCCAGAAGATAAAGAACCCATTGCAATACTATGCTGAGCAGTTGTTCCTGCATTTGTTCCGATTGCTATGGAATTACCTGAAGAAGCTCCAACTGTTGCTGGTGCTCCAATTGCAATTCCGTTATCTGATCCAATATTTGAATTTATTCCAACTGCAATAGAATTTGAAAAAGTTGCATTAACACCTGCATTATATCCTACACCTACATTTCCATTGTTTGTAGTATTTTTTAGGGCTTCAAAACCTAAGGCGGTATTATTATGTGTGGTTGTATTTGAACTTAAACTGTTTTGTCCAAGTGCAGTATTTGCATTTCCCGTTGTATTAGAAATCAAAGCAAAATGCCCAATTCCAGTATTATTTGAACCTCCATTTGCAAACAATGCAGATTTGCCCACTGCTGTATTATTTGATGTTGTTGTATTTGAATTTAATGCAGCTTGTCCAAGCGCTGTATTGCTAGTTCCTGTGCTATTAAAAGTCAGGGCTCCTTGACCAATTCCAGTATTGTTATCTCCGCTTAAATTTTCCAACAGTGCACCTTGTCCAACTGCAGTATTGTCGTTGCCTGAGTTTGTTTTTGATAATGCGCCTGCACCAAAGCCGGAATTTTGATGACCAACTGTAATTGCTCTGAGTGCTTGTGTGCCAAATGCAGAATTGAAATCTCCTGTTCCATCTGAGTCATTTGAATCAAACCCAAAACTTGTGTTACCAACTGTTAGAGATTTATTTATTTGACCTGCGAATGTATTGTCAACTCTGAATTTCAATGTTCTTGCATCAGTTGTTCCAATAAAGTTGTTTGTTTCACTAGTTCCTGAATTTCCTAGAATATTCCAGCTGGATGTTGATGAAGCAATGCTATTTGCAGAATACCACTGCGTAGAGGAAGTTGCAAAAAATTCTGCATACGAATTGGCTGGAATATTTGAAAATGCTGCATTTGTGCCTAATGAGTTTATTTGAGCACTGGCAGCAGGAAAAACATTTATTGCATTAGCACCTCTATTTACAATTATTATTTGTCTTCCTGCCTGGGCAGTGGGTAAAGTAACAGCAGATGATGCAGCTGCTGTTGTTATGATATTAATGTCATTTGTAAGGGGTAGACTTCCTTGTGTGTTTGCTCCTGCCGTAAGTCCTGTTGGGGTATTAGTATAGTAAATAGCTGGTGTATTTATAGTAGGTGACGATAAGGTAAGTCCTGCAACTGTAGTAGTTGTTCCACCTAAAGAAATACTGGTTGATCCTAAGGTAAAACTACCATTACTAGATAGCTTTGTATTGGTCACTGCGCCATCAGCAATTTTAGCATTAGTGATAGCATTATTTGCTATTGTTGTTGTGTAAGAGCCTGCAATATTTGTAACATCTCCTGTAAGGGCACCAAAGTTTGCAGCTAGTAGGGTGCCGGAAACATCAGTACCAAGTGGTATTTGAGAATTAAAACTAATGGTTGATCCATTCCATTTACCATAACCAGTTCCATTTATTACAGATTGCTTACTATTAAAAGTATTCCAATCTGCACTAGACAATAACCCCCTCGTTGAAGCAGATGCATTGGGAATATTGAATGTATGTGTAGTGCCTGAAGATACAATGTTAAAGTCTGAACCTGTATTTCCACTTACAAAAGTTTGATTATTCGATAATGCTAGTCCATTCAAAGATGTTGAACTGCTAATTCCCCCTAATCCAGCCAATGTGTAATTCGGAATATTCAACACATTCCCACTTAGCGTTGCAGGACCACTTGAACCTGTTGTTGTAACTCCTGTAATTCTGCTGGCAAATGCAGCATTGAAATTAGAAAAATCACCCTGGCTTAATAAACCTCTATTTGTTGCTGAGGCTGTTGGAATATTGAAACTGTGAACAGTTCCTGCAGAACTGATATTAAAGTCTGTTCCGGTATTACCTGTTGCAAAGCTCTGTGATCCCCCTAATGCCAATGGAAGGGTATTCAATGTAACGCTATTATTGGTCAATCCTATATTTCCATTCGCATACGTAATATTTGTTCCGGCACTTAACTGATTTCTCACATCCGTTGTAAAATTCCCCAATGTTAAATCACCGCGAAAGTATTGGGTTGATGTACCTAATGATATTGCGTTTTGTTTGTTGTTAAAAGTATTCCAATCACCTACAGTTAGTAATCCAGTGGTTGTTGCGGTTGCAGTTGCAATTGGATTTGCAATTACATCTGTCACTAGTCCTTTGTTATTAACCGTAATGGATGGAACCATTATATTATTCCCAAAAGTTCCTACAGCACTGTTTACTGTAGCCAGGGTTAAAGGTAAAACAGGAGCTGTTCCGCTACTGGTAGATACACCTGTGGCATCTCCGGTTGCTGTTACAATAATGGGCTGATTGGCAGTTAAATAAGTGTTGTTATCCACTGAACCATCCGCTTTTAAAAACTGTGCAGCTATGCCTCCTGCTTTGATAAAACTGGCGGCGGTTATATTGTTGTTGAAAGTTTTATTCCCTCCAATGGTTTGTGCATTCGGTGTTATTAAACCTCTGTTGGCTATGGACGCATCCGGAAAATTAAAGGTATGCGTTTTGCCTGCAGATATAATATTAACGTCTGTTCCAGTAGTGCCAATTGCAAAATCCTGTGCATCACCTAAATTCAATACCAGTCCGTTTAGTGTAACTCTGCTGTTTACCAGTTTTATATTAGCAATGGTATTATCCTGAATTTTTGGATTGGTAATTGCCTGATCGGCGAGTTTGGCAGTAGTTACATTTAAGTCAGCAATTTTTGGTGTTGTTATAGCCTGGTTGGCAATCTTTCCCGTTGTTACTGCAAGTGGGGCAATGATGGGATTGGGATAGTTGGATCCCAACAGGTCTCCGCCCGCAGGACCAACAGGGTAGGCTGCATTCGCAAAAAGCGCATAGGGCACTGCCTGAAGTTGTGACGTGCCGGCCTGAAAATAATTGTTGCCTCCTTCCGGATCTATTTCAACCTGTAAATATTTGTTCCCGCTGATCCAGTTGATAGAAGCCATGCTACCCAATACATTACTGGCACCCGGACTGCCGATCACAACAGTAAACAGACCAAATTGATTGGTTCTTACATTCCTAGTTTCAGAATAAACAATGGACCCTGTCTGAGATCCATCTCTGATAGAAAGACGTATGCCTACATCTCTGAATGTTAAAGCAACCCCGTTGGCATTTCTGGCGATAGCCTGGTAATTCAGTTGCTGTGCTTCTATACGCATCATTGCACTTACAAAAACAAATATCAAAAGCACCAATAAACGCTTACACATACTCAATATTTTAATTACCGTAGTTTCAACAATTTAAATACACCGTGTTTTTTTAACTGTCCATTGCTATATAAGGAAAGCATTAGATAATAAGGACCTGATGCATATTTACTAAAGTCAATTTTTTGATTTACGGGTAATGTGTTGTATTGGAATTCTCTTACTCCATGTACATTACCTAATAAGTCTAATACCCTAAGCACTACTCTTCCAGTGTCTCTGCTGTATAAATCAAATTGCAATTGTGTGCTGACCGGATTGGGATAGTATTTAACTTCATCCTTGTTCCATCCTTTAATGGGTACGGTTTGTAAATCTTCTGGAATAAAAGGTTGTAATACCCCTTGTGTTAATAGGTACATGCCTCCATTCACAGAGAATGTTTCAATCATGGTAGATTCTCCTACACTCCAGATTAAGCTAAAATTGGGAATGGTTGGGGTGCCTCTAAATACATAATTTCCACCCGTACTGTTGAGGGTGAAAGGCTCAACAATTTGACCGTTAACACTTACTGTTAACAGCAATAAGACAGCTAGTTTAAAACATTTCATAACCGGGGGGGCTAACTATATCAATAAACGAAATTTTATTTCGTTTAGTTTTAGCAAGATAGATTTTATAACACTAATGCAGCTTCTGATTTTTTTGTTGAAATGACGGTTGAGTGTAGTATTCATACTACACTAACAGAATATAAAATCCTTAGTTTATATATGTTAGTTAGAATAACTAAATATGTTTAATTTTTAATTTTGTAACTTGAACAATATGGACATCAGTATCAATACACCTGCGCTATTATTTCCTGCAATAAGCTTAATTATGTTGGCTTATACCAATCGCTTTCTTGCTTTAGCCAACCGTGTCAGAAGTTTACACGACAAATTAGAAAAGACAGACAATAAACCCAATATACATGGTCAAATCAAGAATCTGCGATTCAGAATTAAATTAATTAAGCAAATGCAGGCTTTAGGTGTGATGGCATTCCTAAGCTGCATCATCTGTATGTATTTCATTTATGTTGAATGGATGGTAATGGCACATTGGGTTTTTGCATTTAGCCTTTTAAGCTTTTCGTCTTCTTTAGCCATTTCACTTTGGGAAATACAATTAAGTACAAGAGCATTAGAACTTGAACTAAGCGATATGGAGGGATTGGAAGACCCTACCGTAATAGAGTACATTAAAAGTAAATTCGAAAAGGACTAAGACAAGGTTTTACCTGTCAATACTGTTTCAATGAGCCCAAAATTTTGCTCTTCTACATAGTATTCAAAATAGCGTTTGTCTTCCTGGCTTCTTGTATTGCCAATCAACTGTTTATGGTTAGGGTAAAGAAAGCTGAATTTCTCGTTAATACTATTCATTACTTCACTTCTTACCTTTTTTTGTAGTCCAACATTCTTGTCTTTAATGCCTAACACATAATTTATTTCTGCAATAGTAGTATTTTCCCCCTTCTTACTTTTTTCCAGAAACAACTTGATCAGTTGCTTCTCTGTTTCACTGAAACGGATAGAAGGTGAAATTTTACCATGTCCGTTGGATAGAGAGGGAGATTCCGTTTTTGTAATCGCTTCACTTATTTTTTCTGCTGTTTTTTTCTCCTTGTTTAGCTTTCTTCTTACAACGGCAGCTCCTGCGAGAAGGACTATTGGAACTACAAAAGGAATGGCGCTTCCTTTTTGTTCCAGATTTTCATCCCCGAATTTTTAAAGTTGGATGAAGCAACACTTACAGAGTCGTATTGCCAGTTAAATCCATTTAAATAATAAATATGCTGATGATGGTAATAAGCAAGATGATAACTGTTAATCCTTTCTAAGCTCTGTACAAAGCCCGGATTATCATTAATTTTTATTTCATTTTCTCCATAATGGATTTGATAGGCTTTATGGTTATAGCAAATGATTTGTCCGGAGTCAGTTCCAATAATCCATTTGGCATTTTGAAGCAGATGGTAATAATCATCATTGATATTCCCTAACTCCTCCCATTCTTTGGTTTTTAAATTAAATCGATACGATTCTTTCTTATTTACTTCAAAATCCTGTTCTTTTATTAAACCTTCATTAATAATTGTTTGATAGGGGATATACAATTCTTGCTTTTTTGAGTTGAACCAGGAGAGTTGTCCGGACCCCCCCCAATTTATTGGCATAAGGCAAATGGATTTCTTTATTTACGGGTTCCGCATCCCATTCCAGGTCTTTTGTATTGTATTTTCTAAGAACGCCTGTTGATTGCCAGAATCCATATCCCCCAATATTATAAATATCTTTTTTATACGTAAAAACCAAAGCATCAATATTGTAATTATAGTTTTCAGTATCATCTATTCGTTTGAACTGCAAAAGGTCATCATTGGGATTTTCAAGCTGGTACAGTAAGCCAGAGCCATTAAAATGTAGATATAAATCAGACCCAAGTTTAAAAAATTGGAACTTACGGGTTTTTAACCAGGACGACTGAGGTTTAATAAAGGGATAGTCAGGGGAATTCAAGGGCTGAATTTCACCCTTTTTGGATATCAGATCGGTAAAAAAAGGTGAATTAGGGGTGGTTAGTACACTATCTATTTCCTGGGAATATGCGCATATTGCTACCAAAAAAATAATCAGTGAGCAGATTGGTTTTCGCATCAGAATAGAATGATTTGTAAAATTCTGATGTAAAATATAGGAAATAACCTATTTAATCACCAATCCCTTAACCTTTTTACCTATTCGCCCCCTATTTTCTGCGTTATTTGATTCTAATAAAGGCCAGTCGCCAAGATTTTTAATAACCGGGGGGAATTAACAATCAAAGCGGCTGGTTTTTTATTTGCAGATTTTACTTCCTTTCCCCAATTTGCTGTCTCCACATGGCATAATACAATCCTTTCTCTGCTAAAAGTTCAGCATGGCTTCCTGTTTCCACCACTTTACCCTTTTCTAGTACATAAATACGGTCGGCGTGCATAATGGTGCTTAGGCGGTGGGCAATCATGATGGTAATCTGCTCTTTTAAGGCAGAAATGCTCCGGATGGTATTGGTGATTTCTTCTTCGGTGATGCTATCCAGTGCGGAAGTGGCTTCATCAAAAATCAGCAATTTGGGCTGTCTGATCAGGGCGCGTGCAATGGACAATCGTTGTTTCTCGCCCCCGCTCAGCTTTAATCCCCCCTCTCCAATCATAGAATCAATACCTTTTTGGGCCTTGGCCAATAGGGGAGCACAACTGGCTTTTTCCAGGGCAGCAATCACAGCGGCATCATCCGCCTCAGGGGCAACGAACAATAAGTTTTCCTTGATAGTGCCTGCAAACAATTGGGTGTCCTGTGTTACAAAACCAATCTGATTGCGCAATTCTTCCATATCAATGGCATGACCGTCTACACCATTATAAGTTACTGTTCCTTCCTGGGTATGGTACAATCCTACCAGCAGTTTTACCAATGTACTCTTGCCTGCACCGGAGGGTCCAACAAAGGCAATGGTTTCCCCTTTTTTCACTTCAAATGAAATGCCATCCAAGGCACTGAACTGTGCCGACTGATGTTTAAAACGGATATCATGAAATGCCAGGGTGCTGATATTTCCGATAGGTGTTGGATGTGCTGGTCTGGGTTCCGATGGCTTTTGCATCAGATTATGAAAGTTATTTAAAGAAGCTTCTGCTTCCCGATAGCTTAAAATGATATTTCCAATTTCCTGTAAAGGGCCGAAAATAAAGAAGGAATAAAAAGTTAGGGTCATTACTTCACCGGCTGTTAGTTTTCCCTGAAAAACCAGCCATAAAAGGGTAAACATAATTACCTGACGAAGGAAGTTGACAAAAGTGCCCTGCACAAAACTCAGAGACCGAATGCTTTTTACTTTGCGTAATTCCAGCCCCAGAATCTTGTAGGTATTTTTATTCAATCGGCCTATTTCCTGTTCTGTCAAGCCCAGACTTTTTACCAATTCAATATTGCGTAAACTTTCTGTTGTAGTTCCTGCTAGTGTTGTGGTCTCTTTTACAATGTCTTTCTGTATGGCTTTGATGCGCTTGCTCAAAAAGCTGGTAAGCATTGATAACATTACAATGCCCACAGCATAAATGGGCATGATGCTCCAATGTAAACGAAATGAGTAAACAGAGATAAACACAATACCCACCAAAATACTGAACAGCACATTGATAAAGGCAATGATAAATCGTTCTGTATCCGTTCTTACTTTTGAAAGAATAGAAAGTGTTTCCCCACTTCGCTGGTCTTCAAATTCCTGGTAAGGCAATTGCATGGAATGTTTTAATCCATCTGTAAAAATCTTTGCCCCGAATTTTTGTACGATTACATTGCTGCAATAATCCTGAAATGCTTTGGCAATTCTTGAGACCATTGCCACACTGATAAGGATAGCTAAAAATCCAAGGACTCCCCAGATAAATTCTGATTCAGTTCTGGTGCCTGTAGCTATGAATTGTTTTTGTTCGTTAAAGTATCCCTTTTGCAAAGGATGCATGCCATACTGGTCTAGCAACTTTCCAAAGAAGTAAGGATCTAACATGCTGAAACTCTGATTAATAGCTGCCAGCAAGAGCGCTAAAGCAATTAACCATTTATAGGGCTTTAAATATTGGAGGAGTAATTTCATGGTGGAGCAAAGTTATTGTATGGGGCTTTATCCACCACTGTTAATAATAAGTTCATGCAGAATAGGCTGGATAAGCGGTTTTCCTTGGTAACTTCAGAAAACCCTATTTTATGCATTGGAGAAAATTCAATGGAGAAAACATCCACCTGCCCATTAAAGAGGCAGTTGAAGAAGCCATTAAAAGGGAAACCGAAAATGGCACCAAACTCAAAGTTTGTATTGGCACTGACAGCCAGGTTAAAGGGGATGACACAGAGTTTGCCACCGTCATTGTTTTTTTAAGAGAACACAGTGGTGGCTTTATGTACATCCACAATGAAAAGACCAAGCAAAAATTTCATTTAAAAGAAAGGATGCTGACTGAAGTGGCCAAGAGCATTGAAATTGCCTATGAGCTCTGCCATTTGTTTATTGAGTATCATATTGAAATGGAAGTGCATGCCGATATCAATACCAATCCCATGTTTAAAAGTAACGATGCTTTGCGCGAAGCCATGGGTTATATTTTGGGAATGGGTTTTGCCTTCAAAGCAAAGCCAGAAGCTTTTGCCAGTAGTTGTTGTGCCGATAAGGTTGTGAATTAGAATAGTTGTGCCATCATTTATTTTGTTGGCAGCAACAATTAGTATGCCTGCAGCAAGGCTCTGAGTGAAGCTGCCAGCAATGCCTGCTTCTTAGCTTCAAATGCAGCTACTTTTTCTTTGGGTAATCGCATCTGATAGGTTTTACCCGCTGCTAATGCTTTCTCAAACCCCGGATTCCAGCGGTTGAATTGCTGAATGTCCAGACTCAGTTCATTGGCTATTATCAGCGCCTGATATCTTCCTGTCACTTCCAGTTCCGAGCTGTTATTGATTTCTTCTGCACTTAACTGACGGGTATCTCCATGAAGCATAATATTTTCCTGGTGAACCTTTGTTTCTGCAGCTGTCATGGTTGTCCATCCACCACTGCCTTCCATTACATAATGGGTGGCAATAAATTTCTTTACGTGATTACGGGTTTCTTCGGGCAAGTGATATTGTAATTGCCAGAAATCCCTGCTACCAGTTTTGCGGATGGCCTGTTTAACCCTTCCTGCTCCTCCATTATATCCGGCAACAACCAATAACCAGTCTTTAAATTCTGTATATAATTCCCTCATGATTTTAGCAGCTACATGAGTGCTCTTGTTATAATCCATTCGTTCATCCGGATTGCGCACACTCAAGCCAAATCGTTTGGCTTCAAAATCCATGATCTGCCAGGGACCTGCTGCTCCCGCCCAGGATACTACCCCTGCTCCCAAATTACTTTCAATCACACTCAGGTATTTCATCTCCTTAGGAATACCATATTGTGTAAGTACCCCTTCGTATAAATCAAAATAGGGCTTACCCCATTGTTTCATTTTTTCCAAAGACTTACTATGCCTCTTCATATATTCCTGCACAAAGGAAACCGCTCTGGGATTCAGTTGTACGGCATAGGGTTTAGTGGGGTCAAAACGGGTTTTAAATAGAGATTTGAAGCCAAATTTATCAATAGTACTGTCTTTTTGCGCCTGTAAGCCAGTTGCAAATAATCCTATGAGTATAAAAAAAATAATTTTTCTCATGACTTAAGCTCCATCAATCGGGCACTCAATTGTATAAGACCCATTTCATCAAAAGAACGCGTCATCACTTGTAAACCAAAAGGCATGCCATTGGTATGAGTAAACAAGGGCAATGAGATGGCTGGTATTCCTACCAGATTGGCATATACCGTATAAATATCTCCAAGGAACATTTCAATAGGATCATTTGTTTTTTCACCAATTTTAAATGCGGGTGAAGGAACGGTAGGAGAGAGTATGGCATCAAATTCCTGAAAGATGCTATTGGTCTGTTGCTTCAGCAATTGTCTTACCTGTTGGGCTTTGGTAAAATACGCATCATAAAATCCTTCACTCAATACAAATGTGCCAAGTAAGATTCTTCTTTTCACTTCTTCACCAAAACCTTCCGACCTTGAAGCTTTGTACATTTCTGTTAAATCATTTCCTGTTGCAGCCGTTCTATGTCCGTAGCGAACTCCATCGTATCGGGACAAATTGCTGGAAGCTTCTGCTGTTGTTAAAACATAGTAAGTGGGTACAACATATTCAAGTAAGCTAAAGTCTATAGCTGTTACGGTATGTCCTTCCTGCTTCAATCTTTCAAAATAAGCCAGGGTTTGTTCCTGAATATTTTTATCTAAAGATGGATGTTCAAGGGCTTCCTTAAAATAAGCTAGTTTAAATTTCTTTGCAGCATGAGCTATTTTTTCTTCAGATAACTCATTTGAAATATTGGCGGTTTCAGGTGCTATAGTCCCTTTTAAAATAGCCTTACTGTAAGGCAATACCGCTTCCTGTGCCACCGTGCTATCATATTCGTCCGGTCCTGCAATTACTTCTAAAACAAGGGCCGCATCTTCCAGGCTTGTAGAAAAAATACCAATTTGATCAAAAGAGGATGCATAAGCAATTAACCCATAGCGGGATATCCTGCCATAGCTGGGTTTTAAACCGATAATGCCACAAAAATCTGCAGGCTGTCTTACCGACCCACCTGTATCGCTGCCCAGGCTAACCATGCAGAGACCTGCCTGAACGGCAACTGCTGATCCCCCCGATGAACCTCCGGCAACCCTTGTGTTGTCGGCTGCATTTAAAACAGGACCGAAGGCCGAATTTTCGTTGCTGCTGCCCATGGCAAATTCATCACAGTTCTGACGACCAATAATGATGGCCCCGGCATCTAATAATTTTTGAGTAGCAGTTGCGTTGTATAGAGATTGAAAATTACTGAGCATTTTAGAGCTGGCAGTAAGGGTATGACCCTTATGCGCAATAACGTCCTTTAATCCTACTACAACCCCGTGTAAAGGGCCGGTAAGATTGCCGGAAACGGCTGCTGCATCCAATTCCTTTGCTCTCTGAAGGGCTTCTGTTTCATACAGTTCCAGGAAGGCATTTAAATGCGCCTGCTCCCGGATGGCCTGGGTATAAAAAAGAACGGCCTCCACACACGTGGTTTGGCCGTTTTGCAATGCTGTATGAAATGCTTTGATTGAAGTATAATCAAACATTATGCTGGTGTACTGTCTTTTTCTTTAATGCCTTCTTCTAATTCTTTTTTCACGTTGTTCTTGGCATCATTAAACTCACGGATTCCTTTTCCAAGACCTCTCATGAATTCAGGAATTTTTCTTCCGCCAAACATTACTAGGATTACTACACCAATGATGAGTAATTCCTGAAAACCTAAACTTCCCATAGTATATTTTTTATTGCTGTAAAGTTAAGACAAATGTATACGATTCAGCCAATAAAAAAAGCGCTCCGAGGTTTCGGGGCGCTTTTTTAAGCAATTTATTAGAATACTAAAAACGTTTTTCTTTAATACGTGCGCTCTTACCGCTTCTTTCACGTAGGTAGAAAAGCTTAGCACGACGTACTTTACCTTTCTTGTTCAATACTACAGAATCAATGTTTGGAGACGACATTGGAAACAAACGCTCAACACCAACTCCATCAGAGATTTTACGAACGGTAAATGAAGCAGTAGCTCCTACACCTTGTAATTTAATAACATCTCCGCGGAAAGACTGGATACGCTCTTTTCCACCTTCTACAATCTTATAGTTTACGGTTACATTATCTCCAGCTTTAAAGCTAGGTAACTCTTTCTTAGCGGTTAATTGTTCGTGAACAAACTGTACTGCTGCCTGCATAACATTATTTTTTATCGGACGGCAAAGGTAATGGGAATATTTTAAAAAACGCAAATTTTCCAGAAATTTCTATCTGGCAACGTTTACGGCTCTTTTTTCCCTGATTACAGTTACCTTAATCTGACCCGGATAGGTCATTTCTGTTTGAATTTTCTGTGCAATTTCAAAGCTCAGCTTATCGCTGTCTACATCGGATACCTTATCGGCTTCTACAATCACGCGTAACTCACGTCCGGCTTGAATTGCGTAGGCTTTTTCCACTCCCTGATAAGCAGTGGCAAGGTTCTCCAGATCCTTGATTCTTTGCAGGTATTGCTGCATAATTTCCCTTCTGGCACCAGGTCTTGCACCACTGATGGCGTCGCAGGCCTGAACAATCGGAGAAATCACGTATAACATTTCCATTTCGTCGTGGTGCGCGCCAATCGCATTTACCACCGCAGGGTTTTCCCCGTATTTCTCGGCTAATTTAGCCCCTAAAAGTGCGTGGCTTAGTTCGGTTTCTTCGTCCGGAACCTTACCAATATCGTGCAGTAAACCCGCTCTCTTGGCTAATTTGGGGTTCATGCCTAATTCGGCAGCCATAATCCCACATAAATTGGCTGTTTCACGGCTGTGCATCAACAGGTTCTGGCCGTAGGAAGAACGGAAACGCATTTTACCTACGATTCTGATTAACTCCTTATGTAAGCCATGGATGCCCATTTCAATCACGGTACGCTCCCCAATTTCCATTACCTGCTCTTCTAACTGACGACGGGTTTTTTCTACCACTTCCTCAATACGGGCGGGGTGGATACGACCATCGGATACCAGACGCTGCAAACTCAATCGGGCAATTTCTCTTCTGAGTGGATCAAAACTGCTGAGGATAATGGCTTCCGGCGTATCATCCACAATTAAATCAACTCCGGTTGCAGCTTCAATGGCGCGGATATTACGGCCCTCTCTACCAATAATCTGTCCCTTGATTTCATCGGTTTCAAGGTTAAATACGGTAACGGTATTTTCAATGGTCTGTTCAGCTGCTGTACGCTGAATGGATTGAATAACAATCTTGCGGGCTTCTTTATTGGCTTTCTGCTTGGCGTCTTCAATAATTTCCTGCTGAAGAGCAAGGGCCTGTGTATGGGCTTCCTGCTTCAAGCTCTCAATCAACTGGGTTTTTGCATCTTCTGCGGTTAATCCAGCCACTTTTTCTAAGCGGCGGATATGTTCTTCCTGGTGTTTTTCCAGTTCTGTGCGCTTCTGGTTAACCAATTCAATCTGACGATTCAGGTTTTCCTTAATGGCATCATTCTCCTTCACCTGCTTTTCAAGGCTGGCTTCTTTCTGATTAATGGAGATTTCTTTCTGTTTTATGCGGTTTTCGGCTTCACTGATTTTACGGTTTCTGTCGTTTACTTCGCGCTCATGCTCCGATTTCAACTGTACAAAACGCTCTTTTGCTTCTAATTGCTTCTCCTTTTTAATGGTTTCCGCTCTTAGTTCTGCTTCTTTTAAGATGGTTTGGGCTTGTAATTCGGCTTCTTCTACCTGTTTCTTCGTGTCTTTCGCGAAAATAAATTTACCCGCTATAATGCCCACCACAAGGGCAACTACCGCTGATATAATTACATAAATTATAGGATCCATGTCTTTGGCAAGGGTTTAAAACGTTCACAATTCTATTAATGCAATCAAATCTCATTTTAATATAATAAGTAATTGACTTGCTACGAAGATAACAAGAAGATAGGAGATTTTTGAATAGAAAGCTAAATTATCCGTTCTCTTTCAGTGCATTATCAATCGATTGCACCATTTCTTTCACCTGTTTGGCTGTTTCATCTGCCAGTAAGGCCAACTGAGAATGTTCTTTTTGTTCGGTGGTAAACCATAATAAAACCATAGCCAGGTAATCCTGCATGTCTTTCCCTGCAAAACTGGTTCTGAATTCCAGTATTTTTTCATTGATGGTTTGTGCGGTTTTGCGCACCATTTCCTCGTCTTCCGCCTCAATTTTCAGGCGGTAAGTCCGGTCGGCAACAACAATATTTACGGGGATTAATTCTGACATAGTGTTAAGCGTGCAGCAACGCAAGGCATTTATCTATTTCCTTTAGGTAACTGTCTATTTGTTTTTGCAATTTAAGTTTTTCCTGCGGGTCCCAGGTGCCACTGGTGATTCTTGCCGCAGCCAGTTTTTGTTCCAAAGCCGAAAGTGCATGGGTATTGCTCACCTGTAATTGTCTTAACTCGGTCAGCTCTTTTTCCAGGCGTTGATTTTCCAATACCAACTGACGATAGGCTTTCAGTAAAGTCTGCAGCTTTTCCTGTAGTTCGGCAATATGTTGGTTTAGCAAAGACATGGTAGAAAATTAGGCTTTATTTTCTGATTTCTGCATTGATTTCCTTTTCAAAACCCTTGATGAGCTTGTTCATCATGCTGTCAATCTCTGTATCTGTCAGGGTTTTGCTGTCATCTGAGAACACGAAGTTAATGGCCATTGATTTTTTATCGGCACCTAATTTTTCGCTTTCAAATACGTCAAATAGATTCATCTGTTTCAACTTGGAAATCTTTAATCCCTGAACTGTTTTTTCTATTTGTTCGTATCGGATTTGTTTGTTCACAACCAGTGCAAGATCTCTCTGCACCAATGGGAATTTGTTTACCTCTTTGTATACTACCTTGATTTTCTGAATGGCAGAAAGCAGCATATCAAATGGAAGGTCTATAAAGTAGACGGATTGCTTTAAATCGAATTGACTGAGCTTTGCGGATGGTACATTCTGTAATGTGCCCAACTGTTGTTTGTTGGCAAATATTCGCACAATTGCATCAGCTTCTTCCTCAAAGTAAATATTGCTTAAACCACACCATTGTAAGAGTGCGGTAACCAATCCCTTCATTCTGTAAAAGTCAACCGGTACAGCCTGATTTCTCCATCCCTGATCCATATGGTTACCTGTTGCAAATAAGCAGAAGTGTTCCGTTTCTTTAAAGCCTTCTCCGTCTACCGCATAGGTCTTTCCAAATTCGAACATTTGCAGATTGCTGTTTTTACGGTTTACGTTATAGGCAATGGTTTCAAGGCCGCTCTCCAGCATGGAAGGACGCAGTACATCCAGCTCTGCACTTAAGTTATTGATCATTTTAACTGTATGAGCAGATACCTTCTCATCAAAATATTTACTGTTGGTTATAGAGTTGGTCAGAATTTCAGTGAATCCCTTTCCTACCAGGAAGCCAGAGATTTTTTCTTTAAGGTTTTCTTTAATTCCCAGTTTTTCTACAGATGGGCTAATGCTGATCATAGTTGGTATTTCAACATTGTCGAGACCATCAATTCGCAAAATCTCTTCCACTATATCTGCGGGAATGCTGATATCCGGTTTGCTGTATGGCACTTCCACCATTAACTCATCCAGGCTTTCCTTGGCAATCTCAAATCCCAATGCAGTAAGAATTCTTTTTACTTTATCTGCGTGGTAATTTTTACCACTTAGTTTTTTCAGGTAATGATTTTTAATCGTAACCGTTGTTTTTGGCTTTGGATCAGGATATATATCAATCAAATCACAGGAAATAGATCCCCCTGCCACTTCTTTAATTAACAAAGCCGCACGCTTTAGTACGTTAACGGTATTGGATATATCAATTCCTTTTTCGAAACGGGTAGCTGCATCGGTTCTTAAACCATGACGCATAGAAGTCTTGCGGATAGTGGTAGCGTGGAAACAGGCACTTTCAAGGAAAATGGCAGTGGTTTCATTGGTCACACCACTTTTGCTCCCTCCGAAAACACCTGCAATGCACATGCTTTCCGAAGCATTGCAAATCATGAGATCCTCTGCATGTAAACTTCTTTCTTTATCGTCCAGGGTTATGAATTTTGTACCCGTTGGTTGGTTTTTAACGATGATTTCATTTCCGGTAACTGCTTTCAGGTCAAATGCATGCAGCGGTTGTCCGGTTTCGTGTAATATATAATTTGTAACGTCTACGATATTATTAATACTTCTTACACCAATAGCAGTCAATTTATTCACCAGCCATTCAGGGGATGGTGCAACCCTGACTCCCGTGATGGTAATGCCTGCATAGCGAAGACAATCTTCGGTGTTTTCAATGCTTACTTTTACAGGAGCATCCTGATTATCTGCCTTGAACCCATTACTGTAAGGTTGTTTAACACGGGTCTCTTTCTGGTGATGGGTTAAATAAGCGGCCACATCTCTGGCAACGCCCAAATGGCTCATAGCGTCCATTCGGTTGGGGGTTAAACCAATTTCGAATATATAGTCACTATAAGGCTTAAAGTATTCAGCGGCAGGAGTGCCGGGAACGCATTCTTCTGGTAAAACCATAATCCCGTCATGACTGTAACCCAGTCCCAGTTCATCTTCCGCACAAATCATTCCCTGGCTTTCTTCCCCTCTTATTTTGGCAGCTTTCATGGTCATTGGCTCACCGTTCATGGGATAGATGGTAGCACCAATGGTTGCTACGGCCACTTTCTGACCAGCCGCCACATTCGATGCCCCGCATACTACTTTTAAAGGAGTATCTGTACCAATATTGATGGTAGTTAATTTCAGCTTGTCAGCATTGGGATGTTGCTCACAGGTTAAAACTTCTCCAATAACAACCCCTTGCAATCCCCCTTTCACTTTTTCGTAGCGTTCAAGGCTTTCTACTTCTAAACCAATGGAAGTTAATATTTTAGATAATTGAGCAGGTTCTATTGCTTCTGGTAAATATTCGCAAAGCCAGTTATAACTGATGGTCATGGTATCAACGATAATTAAAACGCGAAATTAAGGTATTCAGCGTTACCCCTCAGGTCCAAAATAGATCCTTGTTATTTTCAACAAAAGGCTTGCTATTATGGTGTTGATTCATTTGTTCTACCTGTTCTTCCGTTGCAGCTTCCTGAATTTGATTAAAAAGGACTCTTTCTTCAAATCTTATATGACTGTCTAAGTCAAGCATAATTTGTTTCAGCGACTTTTCCAGTTCGTTCTCTTCTTTAAACAGGTTTCTCAGTGTCTGGTGCTCCTCCATTGCTTTTATAATTAATGGATGTTGCATGCCCAATATGGGAAAGATGTATTCTTCTTCTATTTGAAAATGAATTGAGAGGTAAGCGTCATAAAACCAATTTGCATAAGATTTTATTCTTTCAAACGGGATTTTTTTGGATAACCCACTCTTTATTTTCCAGCAAAGCAGTAATCCCTGATGGTGTTCACGGCTTATTTCTTTCAAGTATTCAGCTCTTTTGATGGGTTGAACCAGTGCCACGCTTTTCTTTAGTTTTTCTGCAATTCTTGAAGTAGTTGAATCCGCATAAATGCCATAGGCATTCAGTAATACTCCTTTGATTGCATGCTTGGAAGAAGCAATGGCATACAAAATCATTTCGTCTGCAGGATCTGTTTCACCTTCGAACCTGTAAACTTCTGTAATTTCAAATTCATCGGGCGATAACTGAGTCATGGTGTTATTGCATATTAAACAATGCTGTTCTTCATGAATATTGAAATCATGGGTATAGCCCCGTTTGGCAAGGTCATTGATGGCTTCGCTTACCGTATCATAGGAATAGGATTGTTTCATTTTAAATGGTGCTGGTGATTCCATTAAAGTTAGAATAAGTTTTACCCAAATGCAATTGGTACTTAGTTCATTTGATTGAAATTGACCTGATTTCCGCCAAATTTCTTTGTTAACGGGGTTCTGTTAATTTCTTCAAATAAACGAGGAAAACTTTTGAAAATGGGGGATAACCATAGTAATTTGTGTGAATAGCCCTGGTTAAGCTGTGGATAAGCTGAGGATACGCTGTGGAATAAAGAGAAGCGGAAAAAATTTTTAACAGATAGCGCTTAGCCATATATTCGCTCCCCCTTCTTACTTAGTTAACCATTCGTTAACATAGAAGGAAGCATTGGATTGATTAAAGTTTAAGAAAGTATCATGGAGATTACCGGTTTAAATAAAGACAGAAAAAGGAGAAAGCCCGCTATTGATTTAAGTACCATGGTGTATGGTAAAGTGCCGCCTCAGGCAAAGGAACTGGAAGAAGCCATTCTGGGGGCATTGATGCTGGAAAAAAGTGCGTTCGACACCGTTTCGGAAATTATTAAACCGGAATGTTTTTATGTAGATGCACACCAGTACATTTTTCTTGCCATGCAAAGCCTGCAGCAAAAATCGGTTCCGATTGATATTCTGACAGTGGTTGAAGAATTGAAAATGCAGGGCAAGCTGGATTTGGTAGGGGGGCCTTATTATGTTACCAAACTAACCAACTCTGTGGTATCAACCGCAAATATTGATGCCCACGCCAGAATTGTTTTACAGAAATTCATTCAGCGAGAGCTAATCAAAATCAGTGGCGAAATTATCGGAGATGCCTATGAAGAAGGAACGGATGTTTTTGATTTGCTTGATGAGTCTGAAACCAAAATGTTCAATATCACCAACAATTATTTAAAGAAAAACTTT
The DNA here is from genome assembly GCF_000508085.1 of Sediminibacterium sp. C3. Taxonomy (GTDB): domain Bacteria; phylum Bacteroidota; class Bacteroidia; order Chitinophagales; family Chitinophagaceae; genus Sediminibacterium. The sequence goes on from NZ_KI669560.1 coordinate 984,850, forward strand.
GAAGACATTGGAGGGGTATTAATTGAAGCCATTACCCGTATTGATGAACTCAGAACCAAGACTGATGAAATTTCAGGCGTGCCCAGTGGATTCACTTCTCTGGACAGAATTACTTATGGATGGCAACCCACCGATTTAATCATCTTGGCTGCACGTCCTTCCGTGGGTAAAACTGCATTTGCCCTGAACCTTGCCCGTAACGCAGCCTTGCATCCAACAAAGCCAATTGGTGTTGGATTCTTTTCACTGGAAATGAGTGCTGCACAATTGGTTCAGCGTATTCTAAGTGCTGAAAGTGAAATTAAAATGGAGAAAATCAGCAGGGGTAAACTGGAGGATCATGAATACCAGCAATTACATAGCAAGGGCATAAAGAAATTAGAGAACGCACCTTTGTATATTGACGATACCGCAGCCCTGAATATTTTTGAATTCAGAGCCAAAGCCCGAAGAATGGTTAATAAACATCAGGTAGGTATTATCATTATAGACTATCTGCAGTTAATGAGTGGAAGTAACGATAAAGGCGGTAACAGAGAACAGGAAATCAGCAGTATTTCCAGAAACTTGAAATCACTGGCTAAAGAATTGAGGGTTCCTATTATTGCCTTAAGCCAGTTGAGTCGTGCAGTTGAGACTCGTAAAGAAAGTAAAATGCCACAGTTGAGTGACCTTCGTGAATCGGGTGCTATTGAACAGGATGCGGACATGGTAATGTTTATTTATCGTCCGGAGTATTATGAAAATATGACCAATGAAATGGGGGAATCTACTAATGGTGAAACCCATATCCGAATAGCCAAACACAGAAACGGTTCACTGGAAACCATTAAGCTGAGAGCTAAATTGGAAATTCAGAAATTTGAAGAAATGGATGCAGAACCTGGCCCTGGTAACTGGAAGCCCATTCAGCCCGGATCTATGAGTCAGGGTAATGGTGAGACCGCCTTTTTTATTCAAAAGGGAAGTAAAATGAATCAATCCAGTGATTTTGATGAAGGGTTTGATGATGGTGCTCCTTTTTAATGATTTCTTCTGATAATTTTTATGGACATTCCTTTTTTTTACGAAGCCGATTTGCCTGTAACTCCCGGACTATTTACACTATCGGAAGAGTCCAGTAAGCATTGCAGTGTGGTTTTGCGTATGCAACCTGGTGAATCCATCTCTTTAACAAATGGACTTGGTTTGTCCTGTATCGGCAAACTGGTTTCTGCGGATAAAAAAAAGACGGTTGTTCAGTTGTTTGATCATAAACAGGAGAGCAGAACTAATCCACAAAATAGTATTGCTATATCTTTTGTTAAGAATGCGGCCCGAATGGAGTGGTTTCTGGAAAAAGCAACAGAAATCGGGATTGACGCATTTTACCCCCTGATTGCAGAAAGAACGGAAAGAACACATTTTAAAAAAGAACGCTGGGAGCATATTCTGGTTTCAGCTATGCTGCAAAGTAAGCAGGTATTCAAGCCTGTTTTACATGAACCTGTTGAATTTAAAATACTGATTCAACAACCTTTAGAGGGTCATCTTTTAATGGCTCACTGTGAAAATGGTCCAAAGCAGCTGATTCAATCAATTGATAAAAGCAAACCAGCTTTATTGTTAATTGGACCAGAAGGTGATTTTTCACCTGCCGAAATTTTAATGGCTGAAAAAGCAGGTGCCACAATGATTAATCTGGGTGTAACACGTTTGAGAACAGAAACTGCAGGAATCGCAGCAGCTGTGCTTTTGCAGCATCGCTAATCTTGTTACATATTGTATCTTAGCAGCATGCGTACGTCTTTTTTTTCATTATTGGGATTACTGATTTTTCTGGGCTTTTCCTGTGGTTGGAACAATGCTTCTGAAAAAGAAATCATCAGAGACAGTTCAATTACCATTACTACTTCTTATAATCCCCTTTTTTTGGATAGCGCAGCCATGCAGTTATTTTTTAAAGAAAATGATTGGGTAAAGCCATTCAGCAAACAAATAACAGACTTTTATACAGATCGCAATTTTGAATTTGCCTGGTTTGATTCTACGGGTTTATCCGAACAGGCACATCACTTTTTCAATTTACAAAACGACTACATAAGTAGATTGTCCGATAGTTCATTATTTAACCAGCAGTTTCAGAATTTATATACTGCATATGCAAATAAAACAGCCAGGCAAATTGTGGCGAATAGAGAGGTGGTGAATACCGAATTGTTGTTCACTGCACAGTTTTTTGTGTATGCTGAGAAAATGTATAAAGGGTCGAATATTCAGCTGGCTGATCTGGGCTGGTATATACCCAGAAAAAAAGTAAATCTTCACGCATTGCTCGATTCTGTGATTGAGAATAAAGCGACGGAGCTGGTTAATTATGCACCAGTAAGTTTGCAATATCCCAGAATGGAAAAATGGTTGTTTCGTTTGGCTGAAATGCAAAAAACTGAACAGCCCGATTCTTTGCCCCGGGTAAAAAAATCGCTCAGAAGCGGAGATTCCAGCACGCTAATTCTTAGAATTAAAAAGCGCTTGCATTTTTTGCAGGGGGATGACATGACTAATAATAATTTTTTCGACACAAGTCTTGTGTTGGCTGTTAAAAAATTTCAGGAAAGACATGGCATAGAAGTAGATGGTATTATTGGCAATAAAGTGATAGAAGACCTGAACGTACCCATCCGGAAAAGAATGGAGCAGTTGCTCATCAATATGGAGAGAGCCAGATGGATGCCATCCATGCAAGACAGTACCTATGTGTTGGTAAACATTCCGGAATTCAGGCTGCGTGTTTTTGAAGAAGGAAAAAATATACTGCAGATGAATGTAATTGTAGGTTCCGAAGCTAACAATACTGTAATATTCAATGGCAATCTTCAGTTTGTGGTATTTAGTCCTTACTGGAATGTGCCAGAGAGTATTGTTAGAAAAGAGCTCCTGCCTGCCATCAGCAGAAACAAAAATTATATTGCCAGGCACAATATGGAAGTTACTGGTTATGTAAAAGGGCTTCCACAAATAAGACAAAAGCCTGGAGCAAACAATGCATTGGGAAGAGTAAAATTTTTATTCCCCAATAACTATAATATTTATTTGCACGATACGCCCAACCGAAATCTTTTTTCACAAACCAACAGGGGATTAAGCCACGGTTGTATTCGGATTGCAGAGCCCAAAAAATTTGCTGAGTTTCTCTTGCGCGATCAACCCAGCTATACCAGCTCGGCCATTGATAGTCTGATGTATCTCGAAAAGGAAAAATGGGTAACCTTGAAAAAGAAAATTCCCGTATTTCTGGTGTATTTTACTTCCTGGGTAGATGCCTCGGGAGAATTGCATTTCAGAAGAGATATCTATAAGCACGATCAGAAGATGGCTATAAAATTATTTCAACCTTAAACTATTCATTATGCAAGTAGCAGAAGTAAAGGATGCACAATTAGCATGGGACTTTCTTGAAGTGAATGCCATGATGAATGCAGGGAATGCCAACTATATCCGTGCTTTAAACAACGAAGTAAATGAAGTATTTGATCCTTCCAAAAACAAAAACTTCAAATGGGGAAAGGCAAAACGCTGGGTTGCTTTTGCAGATAATGGCGAACCTATTGGCAGAATTGCTGCATTCACCAATGAAAAATATATTAATAAGGGAACAGATTTTAAAACCGGTGGCATTGGTTTTTTCGATTGTATCAACGATCAGGCAACAGCAAATGTATTGTTTGACACTGCAAAGCAATGGTTGATTTCTGAAGGAATGGAAGCCATGGATGGCCCCATTAATTTTGGAGACAGAGACAAATGGTGGGGATTAATGGTGGATGGATTTGAACAGGAACCCATGTATGGCATGTCTTATAATCCCTCTTATTACAAGGAATTGTTTGAGGGATATGGGTTTCAGAACTATTACAATCAGTATTATTACTACATGAATGTAGACGATCCGCTTCCAGAGAAATTTCCGGAACGGTATGAAAAGTTCAATGCAAAACCCGGGTATTCGGTTAAACATGTAAAGCTTCGTCATTTAGAAAAATATGCAGAAGATTTTGCAACGGTGTACAATGCAGCCTGGGCACAGCATGGGGAGGCCAAAGAAATCACGAAAGAGCAGGTGGTGAAACTCTTCAAAAAAATGAAACCTATCATGGATGAAAGAGTCGTCTGGTTTGCTTATTACAAAGAGGACCCGATTGCCATGTTCATTAATATTCCTGATCTGAACCAGTATTTCAAACATTTTAATGGAGAGTTCGGACTCCTCCAAAAGCTGCAGTTGTTATGGATGAAATGGAGAGGAACCAATAAGCGATTAACTGGTTTGGCTTTTGGCGTAGTACCCAAATACCAGGCACTGGGAGTAGACAGTTATCTGATTTATGCTGCTGGTCTTCAATTACAGGGAAAAGGGTGGTATCACCAGTACGAAATGGGGTGGGCAGGTGACTGGAACCCTAAAATGGTGAATATTTACAAAAGTTTGGGCGGAAAACAAAGCAGACAGATGGTGACTTTCCGATATATTTTCGATGAAAAATATCCTTTTGAAAGGCATCCTGAGATGGACTATAAATAAGTTATATTGCACCAATTTCTATGGAGAATTTTGTAGTATCAGCCCGTAAATACCGTCCTCAGAACTTTAATACAGTTGTGGGGCAGCAACATATTACCACCACACTAAAGAATGCCATTCGCAATCAGCAACTGGCACATGCTTTTTTGTTTTGTGGTCCAAGAGGAGTGGGTAAAACCACCTGTGCCAGAATCCTGGCCAAGACCATCAACTGTACCAACCCAACAGCTGAGGGCGAAGCTTGTAATACCTGCTCCAGCTGTGTTTCCTTTGATGCGGGTACTTCCATGAATATCCACGAACTGGATGCGGCAAGTAATAACTCGGTAGACGATATCCGGGCCCTGGTAGAACAGGTTCGTTTTGCTCCCCAGGCTGGTAAATACAAAGTATATATTGTGGACGAGGTACATATGTTAAGTTCCAGTGCCTTCAATGCATTTTTGAAAACCCTGGAAGAACCTCCTCCCTTTGCCATTTTTATTTTAGCAACTACGGAAAAGCATAAAATTCTGCCAACTATTTTAAGCCGTTGTCAGATTTTTGATTTTAAAAGAATTACCAACAACGACACAGTAGAACACTTACAGGAAATTGCTACCAAGGAAAATATCAATGCAGAAAAAGCAGCATTGCAGGTAATAGCACAGAAGAGTGAGGGTTGTATGCGTGATTCGTTGAGTATACTGGATAAAATTGTCAGCTTTACCAACGGAACGGTGACCTATCAGAATACACTGGAGCACCTGAATATTTTAGACGAAGATTATTTCTTTCAGTTGTTGGAGTGTATGCAAAAACAGGATATGGCGGGAGCCATGCTGCTGTATGATCAGATCAACCGAAAAGGATTCGAAGGGGATCTGGTATTGAACGGCTTTGCTGAGTTCATCCGAAATCTACTGGTTTGCAAAGACGCTAAGTCTGCCTCTCTACTGGAAGTGGTGGAAGGAATGCAACAAAAATACGAGCAGGTAGCTGCACAAACTTCTTTGAGTTATCTGGTAAGTGCGTTGAACATACTGAACGATACCGAAGTGAATTATAAGATGGCCCGAAATAAAAGATTGCATGTAGAGCTGGCATTGATCAAGCTTAGCTTCTTGCAACAAGCCATTGAATTGACCCAGGACAAATCGGGGGTATCAAAAAAAAACGGGTTGATGGTCCCATAGCTTTCAAGGCAAGACCTATTCAATCATTGGTGCCACCGGTTCCGGCCGGCCCAGCTTCTGCAGCAAATATTTCTACTGCCGTTACACCTTCAACACAACAAACGGGTATGGGCAAACAGGCTCCTGCTGCTAAACTCTATGTTGAACAGCATCCAGCGCAGCCTAACGGAGCTGGTAATAAGCCACAGGCACCGGCACAAGAAGTAGCCCCAGCACCCGGCACTTTAAAATCAGGGCCTAAGAAATCTTTACTGGAAGCCTTAAAGGAAAAAGCGGGAGCTGCTTATCAAATTGAAGAAGTAAAAGAAGCACAACCACTTACTGAAGAAACACTAAGAGCATTCTGGGACTCCTATATCAAACAACTGGAACAGCAGTTGAAACATTCGGCGGTAGGTACTTTCAAGATTGCCAGTTTAGAAATTGACAATGATATTCATTTTACGGTTCGGGTATCAGCAGTTACTGCACAAAAATTTATTGAGTCTGAGAAAATGGTTTTACTGGAACAGTTGCATGCCCGGTTTAACAATCGTGCTATCAATTTTACTATACTTGTAGAAGAAGGAGAAAAGGAAGATGTGCCATTGTACATGCGTTTAAACAGTAAACAAAGATTCGAACGCATTGCAGAACAGTATCCCCTGGTAAAAGAATTAAGGGATCGCCTGAAGTTGGAAATAGATTATTAAGCCTTGGGTGGCCATTCTCCCTTAGCATTGGGGATAGGATCTCCGTGTGGATCAATAGATGGATATTCCAAAAACTGATCCAGTTTGTCAATTAGTTTTTTGCTCTGGATATGTTCCAGCTGTTCTGCCACTTCATGCACTTCATCCCAATTAAAAGCCAGCTTTTCGTGTAGGAAAGTTTCCCAAAGACGGTGTTTTCTTACAATTTCAATGGCTCTTTTTTTGCCCTCTTTGGTTAAGGAAGACTTGCCGTATCGTTCGTATTGAATCAGCTTTTTGTCTTTTAACTTTTTCAGCATATCGTTTACAGAAGCGGGTTTCACTCCCAGATGGGCAGCAATTTCATTGGTGCCAGCTTCTTCCTTTTCTCCAACTTCAATGGTTAGTTTAAAGAGCCCTTTTAAATAATTTTCTTCTGTATACGATAACACTTGCATGGGTTAAAAATACACTAAAATCAAAATAAATATTTGTTAGGCTCGTCTAACATTTATAGTTTTACTCCGAAATTCACCAAATACAATCCAGGCAATGCCTTTTCTGCAAGTAATACAAACAGTGATGCTAAGATGCTTTTGCGCTGCAAATGCTTTGTTTTTGCCACTGCTGACTATGCCTGTTTGTCTTAGTGCACAAGCCGCCGATACTTCCCGTTTATTAAAACCCATGAGCCGTGACCTGGAAGAAGTAGTAGTAACAGGCACCATGAAAGAGGTAAAACGAGTAGAAAGCCCTGTTCCGGTTGAAGTGTACAGTGCAGCATTTCTAAAAAAGAATCCTGCTTTTCATGTATTCGAAGGATTGTTGCATGTAAACGGAGTAAGGCCTCAGAGCAATTGTAATATTTGCAATACGGGGGAAATAAAAATCAATGGATTGCCCGGTGCTTATACCATGGTATTGATTGATGGTATGCCCATTGTAAGTGCGCTTTCAACGGTATACGGATTGTCGGGTATTCCTGCTTCCATGATAGAAAGAATTGAAATTGTAAAAGGCCCAGCTTCTTCTTTGTATGGCAGTGAAGCCATTGGAGGCCTGATCAATATTATTACGAAAAAGGTAAGCGAAAAGCAAAGCGTGGGTATAGATCTTATGACCACTACCTGGGGAGAAACCAATGCTGACCTGGCTTTTACCAATAAAGTAGGAACTAAAGCAAATGTGCTAACCGGGATTAACTACTTTAATTATTCCAACCCGGTTGATCAGAACAATGATGGATTTACGGATCTGAGTTTACAGCAACGCATCAGTATTTTTCAGAAATGGTCCATTCAGCAAAAACAAAATCGCCAATTTAATCTGGCTGCCCGTTATTTATACGAAGACCGATGGGGAGGTCAGATGAACTGGAATAAAAATTACAGAGGTACTGATCTAATTTATGGTGAGAGCATTTATACCAATCGGGTAGAACTGATGGGGAATTATCAGCTTCCGGTGAGAGAAAAAATGAACCTTGCTTTTTCGCTCAATCATCATCACCAGAATAGCATGTATGGAAATACTTTGTACATGGGGAAACAGCAGGTAGCGTTTGCTCAAATTACCTGGGATAAAAAAATAAACAACCACGACTGGTTGTTTGGTGCTGCAACAAGGTATACCTATTATAACGACAATACACCAGGAACATCGGCTCCACATCCCAGTACCTGGGGAACAGAACCACAAAAAGTGGTATTACCTGGTTTGTTTGTACAGGATGAAATTGCGCTAAACGAACAACACAAAATATTGCTGGGTCTTCGTTACGATTATCACTCCACACATGGAAATATTCTAACACCAAGGTTTGCTTACAAGTACACAATTAATCCGCAACAATTCCTTCGATTGAATATGGGGACAGGTTTCAGAGTGGTAAACTTATTTACGGAAGATCATGCAGCATTAACTGGTGCCAGAAAAGTGGAGATTTCGGAAAAGTTGAAGCCAGAGCAATCCTTTAATGTAAACCTGAACTATATCCACAAACTATACGGTAGAAATAATAATGCAACCACATTGGATATTTCTGCCTTTTATACTTATTTCAATAACCGGATTGTGGGTGATTTTGAAACCGATCCCAACAAAATTATTTACACCAACTTGCAAGGACATGCAGTGAGTAAAGGGGTTTCAGTTGGAGCAGACATTGCTTTGTTTAACCGATTAAAATTAAATATAGGTGGAACCTATATGGATGTGGCTTTGTATCAGAATGGGCAAAAAGAACAACAAATCCTAACAGAGCGTTTCTCTGGAACCTGGACATTGTCTTATAAGTTTCCGGCGATTCACCTGGATTTAGATTACACGGGCAATGTATACAGTCCCATGCGTTTGCCTTTGCTGGGACCACTCGATCCCCGACAGCCTTACTCCCCCTGGTATAGCTTACAGAATATTCAATTCAGTTTTCATTACTTTAAAGGAATGGAGCTTTACGGAGGAATCAAAAACCTGCTCAATTTTTTGCCTACCCGATATGTCCCTTTCATGATTGCACGTGCCAATGATCCTTTCGATAAAAATGTACAGTTTCAACCTAATGGTCAGGTTCAGGCTACGCCAGATAACCCCTATGCATTAAGCTTTGATCCAACCTATATGTTTGCTCCCAATCAGGGAATCCGGGGCTTTTTGGGTATTCGTTATACTTTTAAATAATCATTTATCCTCATAAATTGTTTGTTACACCCATGCTTCTTTACATCCGCAAAAGCATTCGTATCTTTGCAGCATGGAACAAGAACAAAAAACAGCTCAAGACGCTATTGATATTATTGTAAAGCCCTTCGGACAAATTGTTGTAACGGCTAAAATGAATATTCACAAACCCGATGGTACGGTGGATGTAAAAGAAAAAGTTTCTTTTTGTGGTTGCGGCTTGTCTAAAAACAAACCCTATTGTGATGCTTCTCACAAAGAGTTGTTGAAAGACAAAGAGTAACTCGTCAAAGGAAGTAAAGTATTTCTAATGAAAAAAACAGTAGTGCTGGGTGCTTCTGATAATCCGGCCCGTTATAGTTATGAAGCGGTTTCGCGTTTGCGAAGATACGGCCATGAAGTTGTAGCGGTGGGAAGGAAAGCGGCTGAAGTAGCTGACGTATCGATAGTTACGGAACCTCCTGCAGAAGATAACGTGGATACAGTTACACTCTATTTGAATCCGGCTGCACAGGAAAGCTTTTACGATTATATTTTGTCTTTACATCCCAAGCGCATCATTTTTAATCCGGGTACGGAAAATGATGCATTGGTTGAACTGGCTAAGCAAAATGGAATTGAACCCATTGAAGCCTGTACACTGGTGATGCTGAGCACGGGTCAGTATTAATCAGAGACGGGTCAGTATTAATCAAAGAGAATTCCAGCGATTAATATTGCAAATCCAGGAACGCAATTTTCCCATCCATCGTGGAAGCGACCAGCTCGTTGGTGTTGCCAAAGTTTACGGTATTCACCATGGAGTTGTCTATTTTATAGCGCCACAATTTTTCTCTGGTATAAGGATCAATAGCGTAAATAATACCATTCTTCGTGCCAAAATATACTTTGCCTTCTTTCTCTACAGGCATAGAGGGAACATGCTCGTAGCCAATGCCAAAATCTTTTTTCCAGGCAAGACTCTGCGGACTTCTTCCGGTTGGGAATACTGCAAAACCATCGGTCATGGTTTTGGTATAAAGCCATTTGCCGTCGGCAGAAATGCCAATGGATTCACGCACGGTAGCTTCTTTGGTTCTCCATAGCGTAGTACCTGTTTGCATATCAATGGCAGATAAATAGCGGTCTGGTGCAACGATGTAAACAATATCATCCTGCACTACAGGAATACAGGATGCCGGTGCAAAATTCCTAACCATGGATCCATTGTTCCATTTCCACGAAAGGGCTCCGCTGAAAGCATCCAATGCATACAGGTGTCTGTCCCAGGATCCGAAAATGATTTTACCATTACTAAATACAGGCGAACTTACCACAGGCCCTTCCAATCCGCTAAAGCTCCATTTCTGTTTTCCTGTAGCCAGGTCCAGACAACGGAAATGATGATCACTACCTCCGATATAAACTTTGTTGTCATAAATCAGCGGGGATCCCAACACAGCAGCATCCGCCTTGAATTGCCAGATGAGTTTTCCGTTTGTGTGATTCAGGCAATAGATGGTTCCGTCACCGGAAGCAACCACTACTTTGTTCTGATGGATGGCAGGGCTTGAATAAACAGAACCCTTGGTTTGGTACTTCCATTTTCTTTTGCCTGAAGTTTTATCAATGGCTTCAATGGTTCCTAAACTGTTGCCCACAATTACCAGTTGTTGTGTGATTGCTGGTGTTGAAATGATATTGGCTTCTGAAGCATATACCCATCTTTGTTTTACAGAAGGAAAACTATCATTCATGGTATAGATGGGTCGCGGATATTTTTTATTGCTGAATTTTTTTTCTGATAGGTCAACACCTGTCCAAGGTTTTTTGGTTTCAATGCCGGGTGTTCTTTCTGCAAAAATCATGGAGTCGGATCTTACTTCTACAATATTGTATCCTCCGTAAGCCGCTTTGGCCCTGAGATTGGAACGACCCACTACGGCCGGAATTTCCTCGTAATCCAGTCTTCTGTTCGTATGCCAGTGACCACTTAATACGGCCAGTGTTCTGTGCTGTTTTAAACGATCTACTGCTTCATACCAGTTGTCTAAATCCTTGTCTAAGGGGTAATGATTTAAAAATACTATGGGTTGTTTGGGATCCAGTTTTTTCAATTCCTTGTCTAACCAGTTCACTGCATCTCTGGGAATATGTCCATCACTCATTCTTACATAAGGTCCGGAAGCGCAACCTAAAAACTGAATACCATTAAAATTGAAACTGAATTTATCGTAGCCAAATATTTTACCGAAACTAACACCGCCGCTTTCACTCCATCCTGTATCATGATTGCCAGCCAGAATATAATAGGGGACTTTTAGTTCAGATAAAATTTCCTTTGCTAATTTAATTTCTTTATCTGTTCCGAGTTCAGTGATATCACCGGTTAATACCACAAAAGCAATTTCCGGCATGCTGTTGATATCGGCCACGGTTCTTCGTAAGTCTTCTTCCGCACTGCCATTGGGAGAACCAATATGCGTATCAGAAATAAAGGCGAATCGAAAGGGAGACCACTGCGCCTGTGTAAGGTTTACAACACAAATGAATAGCAGGAAAAGCAACCGTTTTTTCATGGCGGAAAGTTAGGTATAAACACGTGGATTTTTCTTCATGCAATTGCTGATTTTGTGATAGTAAATCGCGTCTATGTTTGTAAAAGCATTTGGCAGTTCTGTACACGGAATTGAAGCCATTACCATCCGTATTGAAGTAAACGTAAGTATGGGGCAGGGCTATGCGGTAGTGGGTTTGCCGGACAGTGCTGTAAGAGAGAGTTTGCATAGAACGGAGAGTGCCATTAAAAATATGGGCTATCATATGCCACGAACCAAAATAATTGTAAATCTGGCACCAGCCGATTTGCGAAAAACAGGTTCAGGCCTGGACCTGCCCATTGCGCTGGGTATATTAGGAGCCAGTGAACAACTGAACCATGCACAGAAACTCAGTGAATTTGTTGTCATGGGAGAATTAAGTTTAGATGGGAAAGTGAATGCCATCAAAGGCATTTTACCCATAGCTATTCAAGCAAAGCGAGAAGGTTTCAGGGGATTGATTGTGCCAAGAGTCAATGTACGGGAAGCCAGTCTGGTAGAAGGGTTACAAATATGGGGTGTAGCATCCTTGCAGGAGCTGGTTCGTTTTTTTGAGGATGAAAATTCCTTATCGCCTGTTGTTGCAACCGGACAGGCAGTGCTGTTGCAGGAATCGTTTCACTATGAGAATGACTTCAATGAAGTGAAAGGCCAATTCAGTGTTAAGCGAGCGATGGAAGTGGCTGCTGCAGGTGGACATAATATAATTCTGGTAGGTCCGCCTGGTGCAGGCAAAACCATGCTGGCGAAAAGGCTTCCGGGTATTCTGCCGCCATTGAATATGGCGGAAGCGCTGGAGACCACTAAGATTTATAGTGTTGCGGGTAAGTTGTCGGGTCAGCAGGGTTTGATACAGCAACGACCTTTTCGTTCCCCGCATCATACGCTTTCGCAGATTGCCATGGTAGGGGGTGGATCGAATCCGCTGCCAGGCGAAATCTCTCTGGCACATCACGGAGTATTGTTTCTGGATGAATTGCCGGAATTCAGCAGAACGGTTTTAGAAGTGTTGAGGCAACCTTTGGAAGAACGCATGATCAGCATTGCTAGGAACCGGATTTCACTGGCCTTCCCGGCCAGTTTTATGTTAGTGGCTGCAATGAATCCCTGCCCCTGTGGTTATTATAATCACAAAGAGAAAGAGTGTACCTGCGAATCAGGTCAGGTAAACCGTTACCTGAATAAAGTATCGGGTCCTTTACTGGATCGCATCGATTTACATATACAGGTGAATGCCATGCAATTTGATGAAATGAGCAAGGATACCAGGGAAGAAGATTCTTCAGTGATTCGCAGCAGAGTGATCAAAGCCAGGACTATACAAACGGAGCGGTATCGAAACCATAAAACCGTTCACACCAATGCACAAATGACCACAGCACAAATGCGTAAATATATTGTGTTGGAAAAAGAAGTTACAGATCTGTTGGCTCAAGCTATGAAAATGCAAAACCTGAGTGCAAGGGCATATGACCGCATTTTAAAAATCAGCAGAACCATTGCCGATCTGGCGGGAAGCCATCAGGTGCAAAAGCAACATATTGTTGAAGCGATTGGCTACAGGTCTTTAGATAAATCCAGTTGGGGTCAGCGTTTTAAATAGAGATATGTATACTTTTATTTAAGGCGATAATTAGTTTAATTGTAACAATTAAAAATAACTGGCGGATGTAAAATGCAATTTTATTTCTTATTCCTTTTGTTATATCTCATTCAACTCTTAGAAGACTTGAATCTACCTCAATTACTTTTTTTGAGAGTAGTGAAATAGTCCAAATTATATTTCCTTGCCCTTCAATTGGACTTAATGCTTCCTTTACACCTTTAATAGGAAGATATCCTAGTCCGTTATCAAACACATCAAAAAATCCTTCGCCTTTGAACTTTGGAATCTTTGTTGAAGAATCAAGAATGAGGGAAATGTTTTCTGCACCACCAATATTTGTAATAAGATAATCTCCAACAAATCCATTAATAGAGTCTTTTTTCTGTTTTATAGTAACAGGATTTCTAGAATTAGTCATGCCTGTAGTATAAACGTTCCCATTTATATTTTTCACTTTAACTGTTTGTTGTTTAAAATCAGCAAGACTAGCTCTTGATGAATCATTTTCAATGAAAGAAAAAATCTTATCACTCGTAATCAAATACTTCCGTAAAGTATTATGTATTCCATCTTTATCTCGAACACTAATTTTATACATGCATTCAAGTGCAGGTATTTTCTGACTGTACAAAAATGTTGAAAATGGTAAAAACAAAACTAGAAAAATGTAATATATGCGCATACAAATAACTTATTTTATTGAGCACAAGCACCACCTGCCATGCTTGCAAGACCTGATTGATAAGCAGCATCTTGTAAAGCCATCTGATTAGATGTTTCTAGTGAAAGTGCATTTGTATAATAATTATCTTGAAATGAAATAGCATACATTGACATATCAATCATGGTTGTACAATCAAAGTGAAAAAAAGGTCCAATAGTATTACTTCTGATAGAATTTGAAAAAAAAGTGTGATAAGGATTGCTTTTATTCATTCTGGCATCATTCCAATATTTAAGACTATTTCTGCTTATCTCTAAAGTGCCAGCAAGTAAGAGCTTCTCAGGTTGACCTAAGTCTTAATCATTAAAAATAGCTTCTAATTTAGAATCAATTTTCAAAAGTGTACTCTGAGAAAATCCTTCTTTTGCAATCAAGAAAATTTCTACTAAATATTTTTTTGTATGCTCATCTATTTTTTTAAAATGTTTTTGAACATAATTTTCTGGTTCAAATAATCCATATTTATCATATATCACTTTACTCTCAGGAACAGTAGCTGAAAAGTTTGAAAGCTTAATAGAAAGGATTGCCTTTCGGTACTCTTATGAATTCACTCCTTGAACATCAAAGGAACGAGCGGCAGAATCAACTAAAGTATTATGCGCTTCCCCGGTTGCACTTGCAAGTGTTCGAATAGCATCATTTGTTAATGATTCCATTTCAAGTGAACTTGTCTTCTCGCATGAAAAAAAGAGATGACAATTAGAGCAAGAACTAAAAACGACTTGTTTAAATAATACATAGTAAGAGAAATTTTATTCTTACAAGGTTAAGTTTTCTTAAGAAAGAAAATCACCGTGTTTTCACGGTATTTTATTTTTCAAAAGCAAGAATTTCCTTTACCGCCCTCTCCCCACTTCTGACCGCGCCTTCCATATAACCATTGAATTGTGTGCTGGTTTCGGTCCCGGCCCAGTGGATGTGTTGAAATGGAGTAGCCAATGAAGCATTGTATTTTGTTAGCATGCCCGGAGGAAACATGCCTGCATAACATCCTTTGGTAAAAGGTTCTTCCGTAAAACTTTTATCAGTATAGTATTCTAACTCAGCAGCAGCGGGTCCAAACATCCGAACGAATCCTGCTTTTACTATTTCTTTTCTTTCGGCAATATCGTGTTGCATCAGCAGCTTTGCTTTTTCAGCCAGACTGAATCCCATCAGAATACCCTTGCTTCCATTCCAGGGAGAATTGTCAAATACCACAGAAGTGATTTCATCCGGTGCAGCTACCAATCCATTTTTAAATTCCTTTCTCCAGAATGGGGTTGCGTATACTGCATAGCATTTTACCACGCTTCCCATAAAACTGGATTGCATCAGATTCCATTGTTCAGTAGAAACAGCAGGCGTAAAAGCAATATCGGTTGCGGCAACTGGTGGAATAGCTACAATACAATGCGCAGCGGTACATTCAAATCCTTCTCCTGAAATCCTTACTCCGTCTTCATCCTGGCTAATCTGTGTTACCACTTTTTCATATTGAATGGCATTGCCCAATGCTTCTGCCATTTTAATACAAATGCTTTGTGCGCCCCCTTTAATGCGATCCTGCTGCGCCCCTTTGTGAATATTCATCAGGTAGTCTAAGTTGCCGCTACTCTTGATGTAAAACAGCGCGTGCAAAAAAGAAAGGGTGGATGCGTCTGTAGCAAAAACGGCTTCAGCAGCAATTGCAAACATTTTTCTGGCTGTTTCATTTTTCATCTGCTGTTGCATCCAGTCTGCCAAACTCATGGAATCCCATTCCAATGCACGCGGAGACGCAAAAGGTTTTTCCAGATCAATCGTTTTTGCCAGCTTATTGATTTTTCGAATAGCGCGGTCTACACTTAATAAGGCAAACAAGGGAAGGGGTGGAATAATGCCTTTATACAATTTGAGTTTTCCATTCAACAACAAACTGCTTTTTCCTGCATCGTATGTATGAAAAGTATCAATGCCAAATTCCTTAGCCAATGCATACATGCGTTCATGGCCGGGTCCAATCCATTGGCCACCTAAATCGGTGTACTGATCTGCAGTAAAATATTCAGTTAGAATTCTGCCTCCGCATCGATTGCGGGCTTCCAGCAGAATAAATTTTTTACCTGCTTTTTGTAATGCAAGGCCAGCTGCTAGTCCGGCATAGCCAGCGCCAATAATAATTACATCGTAAGATGAATTCGTTTGCATGCAACTAATATAACCACTGGTTCACAATCCTTCCTGTATCAGTGGTAGGTGGTAATACATGCAGTGCATCACGGGATAAAACCAATACCCTGCCTTCTGCTTTCTTTCCCCACATATTACCCGTGAAGAATACATTCATGCCAAAAGGAATATGGGCTTTACCTGCTCGGGGCCCCATGGAATATTTTTGCCAGGCTTCTCCTTCTGTAATTTTATGGTAATCGGATGTATCTACATCGTTGGGTGCTTTGAAGCCATTGTATCCATTCCAGGGTGCATTCCACACTGAGTCTACCGCTCCCAAAGAAGGCACGGCAATCATTTTTACATCATCGGTTAGTTTTGAATACGCTTCCGGATACCAGCTATCTGCACAAACCAACACGGCCAGTTTTCCTGCAGGGGTATTGAAAACAGGAACCTGATTTTTATCTCCGGGAGTAGTAAATCCGGCTTCTTCATCAATAGGGAAAATCTTCTTCACTAAAGGGCCCTGTATTTTTCCTTCGGGATTGTAAACCACGCTGGTATTGTACAATTTTCCTCTTGCAATTTTTAATTTACCGGCTTCATCCAGTGAGGGCTCAGGCAAAACAATCGATCCGGCTACAATGGTTGCTTTGAACTCTTTGGCCAATTCACTGAATATTTCATCATAGGTTTGGGCAATCGGTTTTGCTTTCATGGCAAAAGCAGCATATTTATCCTTGGCCTTGGTTCCTGAAGGAGCTGTAAAGTAGGCTACGCCAAATTTGAATAGGTTGGCAGTAATAACAGCTGTCATGGCATCGTTCAGATTCTCTTTATCATACACACTGCTTTTTTGCTCCATTGCAACCAACCAGCTTCCTATGTATTCAGGAAAAACAATTACTGTTTTGCTATTGATCAGCCCACGGGCATTTGCTGCCTGCATATAACTGCGAAGATTGTCTTTCAGCGTTTCTTTATTGGCATAATGAATAGGAGCTAAGGCAGGTTGAATTCCGAGAAGATTCCCCTGACCTGCATCATTACCCATACTTACAATTGCACCCGAGTCTACTTTGGTAGTTGCCAATACCTTGAATGTTGGCGGTACATCAATGACTACCCACAGATTATAGAGGGCAACAATAATCATGGAAATACCTACAAAACGTACAAGGAATTTCATGCTGTATAAATTTATAGTAAGGTACTATAAATTTTCTAACATTTGAACCACGCCTTCCCTTTTTAGGATGAGGAATCCCAAACGATCATTGCTGATTCCTTCCTTCAGCTGGTAGCTGAATAATAACTGATCATCCTGAATAGCAGTTTCAAAATAACGGAATTGAATATTGGGGTAATGCTTTAACTGGTGACCGATTTCATATAAATGCGTAGACAAAATAAATAAGGCATTGGGTAATTTTCTGAGTCCTTCAATAACGACCGTGCTGCATTTTACCGCATCTTCCTGATTGGTTCCTTTAAAGAGTTCATCAATCAGGATCAGCCATTTTTTTCCGTCTCTGATTCGTTCAATGGTTTTTTTGATTCGCTGCACTTCGTTGAAGAAGAAACTTTCTCCCTTCATGATATTGTCTGTTACCTGAATATTACTCAGGATACCATCGAGGCTGCTGATTTTCATTTTTTTTAGCCGGCACCCCCATTCCTATATGCGCCATGTAGGCCGCTAATCCTGCTGCTTTGATGAAAGTACTTTTACCCGCCATATTGGCCCCCGTTAAAAAAATAAAGTTTTCAGACTGATTTAGTTTTACTTCATATGCCACTGGCACTTCCAGTAAAAAATGATACAGGCCTTCTGCTTCAATGCAAGGTTCCTGCGTCTCCACTACTTCCGGATAGGTAAAATGAAATTTTTTGGCTGCTTTCGCTAAACTTAAATAAGCATCCAGCTTACTGTGAATTTCTATCAGTTCCTCTGTTGCGTTTTTAAATCTTGTTCGTAGAAACTGAGCAAATTTTAAAATGGATGTGGGCGTTAAACTTTTCTTATTGGCCTGCAACATGTCGTGCACCATTTCCTTATTCAGTAATTGAAGAATGCGTTCCGCAGTCTGGTT
Source organism: Sediminibacterium sp. C3 (assembly GCF_000508085.1). Taxonomy (GTDB): domain Bacteria; phylum Bacteroidota; class Bacteroidia; order Chitinophagales; family Chitinophagaceae; genus Sediminibacterium. The sequence continues at coordinate 1,003,077 of NZ_KI669560.1, forward strand.
AAGCCAGACAGATCCATTTTCCAGGGTGATCAGACCCGCTATTTTTTCCATACCCTGCACAAAGTCCAGCGCATGTTCTACGGTAAACTTGGAGAGGGAATAATCGGCCAGGTTTAAAAATTTGTATAATAATGCACTGACCACTCCAATATCAGAAGGATAATTGTTGATGGGTGATTCAAAAAATTTTTCCATCACCAGTACGGTACCATTGGACGGACTTACCGGATATTGATCCATGATGGTTCCCAACTGCTGGATGGTTAGCTGTGTCTGCTCAATGGCTTTAACCGTATCCAGGGGATGGGCCAGCAAGTAGCGCAAATATTCTCTGCCCCCGTTGGTCAGGGTCAGGTTGATATGATGGAAGACAGACTGAAATTCTTCTGAGTGAAAAACAGAAAGGTCCTGTAAAGTGACTTTGTCTACTTGCATTGGCAGTTATTGGGTTGGGTTTAGGCTAATCTCTGCTGAATTTCAATCTTGCGCCCCATTGAGATTCATCAAACACCCCATTTCCATAAACCATATGCCCGTTTACAAAAGTATTTTCAATAGTAGCCGGGAAAGTCATTCCTTCCATAGGGCTCCATCCGCATTTGTAAAGTATATTCTGTTTATTAACGGTGTAGGGTTTGTTCAAATTCACCATCACCAGATCTGCCATATATCCTTCGCGGATATAGCCTCTGTCCTGAATCTGAAAACAATCTGCCACTGCATGACTCATTTTCTCCACTACTTTGGGTAAACTGATTCGGCCCTCTTTTACATAATGCAACATCAATTGTAAAGAATGCTGAACCAGTGGAAGGCCCGCGTGTGCATGTTCATAGTCTTCCTGTTTTTCTTCCCAGGTATGCGGTGCATGGTCGGTTGCAATGATATCCAATCTGTCATCCAGCAATGCTTTCCATAAAGCTTCTTTATTATGCGGAGCTTTAATGGCAGGATTACATTTAATCTGATTCCCTAAACGATCGTAATCATCAGCAGTAAAGTGCAGATGATGCACACATACTTCTGCAGTGATTCGCTTTTCTTTTAAAGGAATCATATTGGTAAACAACTGCAATTCTCTTTCTGTACTAATGTGCAGGATATGCAGGCGGCTGTTGTTTCTTTTGGCAAACTGGATGGCTTTGAAGGAAGATTCAAAACAAACTTCGTCGTTGCGAATGATTGGATGGTCGGCAGCCGTTAACTTTTTACCGGTTGCCTTTAACTGTTTTAAATTTTCGGTAAAAATGGTTTCTTCTTCGCAATGTGTTGCAATCAGCAACTCTGATCCCCCAAATACTTTTTCTAATTGCAATGTATTGTTCACCAGTAAATTGCCGGTGGAAGATCCCATGAAAATTTTAACGCCACATACTTCATGCTTTTTCTTGTTCACTTTTAAAATCTCTTCCAGGTTGTCGTTGGAAGTACCCATGAAGAAGGAATAGTTGGCCAGTGAACATTCAGCAGCCCTGCTGTATTTCTGCTCCAGTAAATCAACCGTAATAGCAGCAGGAGAAGTATTGGGCATTTCCATATAGGACGTGGTGCCACCGGCAACAGCAGCCTTAGCTTCTGTGTATAAATTTGCTTTATGGGTAAGGCCAGGTTCTCTGAAATGTACCTGATCGTCAATAACACCAGGTAGTACATGCATGCCCGTGCCGTCAATTTCTTCGGCCCTGGCTTTGATGCTGATATCGCCACCTATTTTTTCAATTCTGTCTTTGCTTATGAGAAGGTCACCTTCAATGATTTTACCTTCATTTACGATGCTCGCGTTTTTAATGATAATATGTTCCATACTGCAATTTATTCAATTGGCAGCATTTATGCTTTAGTCTTCTAGATGAATTGAGAATACTACCATTCTGGATTGAATTTTGTCTAACACATTGGAGTATTTGAGGGCGACATCGGTCTGGTGCATATTAGACAGTCCGTAACTGATTTTGATTTCCGGAGAGACGGTTACAAAGGGCAAATAGAAATTGAAACCAATACCTGCTTCCAGTCCAAAATCGTTTCTTCTTAATTTGATTAAATCATCCGCATTTCTGGCAGTGGAATTAGAGGATAGATCAATATCGTAGCGAAATCCGCCAATTAAATAGGTTCTGAAATTGCCGATTCTGTCCGAGCTGAATTTTAAATGGAATGGGAAACTGACCAATGTAGAGGGAAGGCTTTGAATCTGCGTACTTCCTTCTCCCGGCCGGGTACTACCCAATTGGTAACGAATACTTCTGGCGCCTCCGATAATCAGTTGGGGATTGGCACGAATCTGAAAATGTTCTCCCAATCTGCCGGTTGTCATTAAGCCCATATTGATACCGCCGCTGGAACCAGGTTCTACTACCAGTATGCTATCGCTTTGGGTAAACTGATTGGATTTGTTTACCTGTAAATACGAACTGTTGTATCCCAGCGTGATGCCAAAATAATACAACTGGTCCTCCCGGTTCAACCGGTGTAATTGTTTTTGAGCAAAGCCATACTGAACAAGACCCAACAGGCCCCATACCAGCAGTACTATTTGCTTCCGCAATAAATAGTGCATATGCCGAAACTTAGTTTCTTCAAATAGGTTTGGGTAAAGCCTGCTTCATTCAGAATATTTAAGAATTGATTTCCCTCGGGGAAAGCCTGAACACTATCGTTCAGATATTGGTACGCGTCTTTGTTTTTAGAAAACACCTTGCCGATAGAAGGCGTAATATAATTCATGTAAAATTGATACAGCTGTTTGAATCCTGCCGAGCTGGGTTTGGAAAATTCCAAAATCACTGCTTTACCACCGGGTTTTAATACCCGATACATTTCTTTTAAACCCTTGCTCAGGTCCTGAAAATTTCTAACGCCAAAAGCTACCGTAATCGCATCAAAATAATTGTTATCAAAACGGATATTTTCACTGTCTCCGGTGTGCAACTGAATAATGTTTTCCAGCCCCCTGGCTTTTATTTTTTCTCTTCCGAAATTCAGCATCCCTTCTGAAATATCAATCCCGATAATCTGTTCAGGGTGCAATATTTCCTGGGTAAGCAAGGCAACATCCGCGGTTCCGGTTGCAACATCCAGTATAGTTTTAGGAGACAAGTTTTTTAACTCTTTGATAGCAGTTTTCCTCCAGCCCACATCGATACCCACACTCAGAAAACGATTCAGAAAATCGTAACGGTGTGCGATATTATTGAACATATCTGCTACCTGCTCTTTTTTCTCCAGCTCACTGTCTTTAAAAGGCACTATCTCATCGTGCGCAAATTTCGCCATGGCTCAAAGATATTCATTTTAAGCCCTGTAAACCCTTCTGTTCAGTTCGGAGCGGCTTTATTTGGGTTAATATTTCGCAAAAATTGCGCAGACTGCCTTTATCTTCGTTACTGTGAAGGCCAAAGTATACAAATCAACTGGTAGCTGGTACCAGGTAAAAGCAGAAAATGGACAGTTTTACAATGCCCGTGCCAAAGGGGTATTTAAAATTGAAGGGCATACTTCTACCAATCCCATTGCAGTAGGCGATGAGGTGGTCATTGAAATAGAAGCTGTGCAGGAAGAGTCTGCCATTATTCAAACCATTCACGACAGAAGAAACTATGTGGCAAGGGTGTCTCCGCATAACAAAAGGATGCACCATATCATTGCTTCCAATATGGATCAGAGTTTGCTTTTCGCTACTTTAAAAGAGCCTAAAACATCTACCGGATTTATAGACCGCTTTCTCATTTCCTGTGAAGCCTATCATATTCCTGCCATATTGGTTTTTAATAAGGCCGATTTATATAAGGCAAAGGAATTGGAGCGATTTGAATTCCTGAAAGAGAACTATACCAAAGCAGGATACAGGGTTAAATTAATCAGTGTAGAAACAGGGATGGGACTGGAGGAACTGAAAGCCGAACTGATGAACAAAACCACTTTACTAAGCGGACACAGTGGAGTGGGCAAATCAACTTTTATCAATCATTTGTTTCCGCAGTTCAATTTAAGAACCCAGGAAGTCAGCAACTGGAGCGGGAAGGGATTACACACGACTACTTTTGCAGAAATGTTCGATATCAATGATCAAACCCATATTATCGATACCCCGGGGGTAAGGGAATTGGGGATTGTAGACATCGCCAAATCGGAACTCTCTCATTATTTTCCGGAAATGCGGGCATTGCTGGGCGATTGCCAGTTTAACAATTGCATGCATATTAATGAACCAGGCTGTGCTGTAAAACAACAGGTAGGCATTGGATCGGTATCCGAAGAACGATACGTGAGTTACCTTACCATATTGGATACAATGGAAGACAAAAAATACTAAGCCTTACTGCTTTAAAAAATTATTGTGATTGTAGTCTGCAAACCAGGAAGCATACTGCACATAATTATTGGATATTCTTTCTATTTCTGCATGCACCATATCAGGTGATAAGTCTTTTACTTTTTTAGCGGGAACGCCGGCATAAATGGTTCCGGATTCTACTACAGTACCTTCCAGTAAAACCGCACCAGCTGCAATAATGGAATTGGAATGAATTACGCAGCGGTCCATAACAATGGCACCCATGCCAATTAGAACATCGTCGTGTACGGTGCATCCGTGCACCAGTGCATTGTGACCAATGGAAACACGGTCTCCAATGATTGTTGGGTTTTTCTGGTAAGTGCAATGAATAACAGCACCGTCCTGGATATTTACTTTGTTCCCGATTTTAATGTAGTGCACATCTCCTCTTACCACGGTATTGAACCAAACACTGCATTCATCGCCCATTACCACATCTCCTACAATGGTAGCGTTGGGAGCTACAAAACAATCTGCACCCATTTGCGGATGCTTGCCAAGAACAGGTAAAATCGTTGCCATAGTAATATTTGTGATGAAGATATAAATTATCGGCAATCTTATTATAAGTTTGAACCCAAATGAATCAACGTCAATTATTTTTAGACCATGTAGCCCAGACTTCTCCCAAACCCATCGGGATTGAAATGGCAGCTGCACAAGGGGTCTGGCTGACCGATACCCAGGGTAAAAAATACATTGACGGCATTTCCGGCTTCAGTGTGGCCAATATTGGTCACGGAAATCCTGCCGTTATTAAAGCGGTTCAGGAACAGGCCGCTGCTTATATGCACGTGATTGTATATGGTGAATTCATTGAAACGCCCCAGGTGCAATACGCCAAAAAACTAACCGAACATCTTCCTCCTTCATTAAACTGTGTCTATTTTACCAATAGTGGGGCAGAAGCCACAGAAGGAGCCATGAAACTGGCGAAGCGGGTGACCAACCGATCTAAAATCATTGGCGCAAAAAATGCCTATCATGGAAGCACACAGGGCGCATTGAGTATGATGGGGGATGAATATTTTAAACAGGCATTCCGTCCTTTGTTACCAGATGTGTATCATTATGATTACGGTTCGGCCGAGTTGATTGAAGCCATTGATAGTGAAACAGCATGTGTGATACTGGAAACGGTGCAGGCAGAAAGCGGCGTAACTGCTCCCCCTGCAACATGGTTACAAGCGGTAAGGGAAAAATGCAATCAACATTGCGTGTTATTGATCCTGGATGAAATACAGGCAGGATTTGGAAGAACAGGTTCTTTATGGGCTTTTGAACAATTCGGTATTGTGCCCGATATCTTATTGCTGGGGAAAGCACTGGGTGGCGGTATGCCATTGGGTGCTTTTATTGCAGACCAACGACTCATGAATACCTTGACCTATGCGCCTGTACTGGGCCATATTACTACCTTTGGCGGCCATCCGGTTTCCTGTGCCGCGGGCAAAGCCGCTTTTGAAGAATTGATGGCACACCCCGAATGGATTCAGGAAGTACCAAAGAAAAATGCACTTTTAAAATCCCGTCTGCAGCATCCCAAAATACTATCGGTAAAGGATTGTGGACTGTGGATGAGTTTGCAATTTGCAACTCCTGAAATTACCCAGGCCGTTGCACACGCCTGTATTCAAAACGGATTGGTAACCGATTGGTTTTTGTTTGCACCCGACCGAATCAGAATTGCGCCGCCCTTGATTATTGCTGAGGAAGAATTGGGGATGCTTTGTGAGATTGTTTTGAAGAGTGTAAACAGTTTGTAATTGTTTATTGATTCTGCTGTTGAAAAACGCTACAAACTCATCCTGCAAAAACGACCGTACAAGGCCTCGTAAATCGGAATGATTTTTTTGATATCGAATTGGGCTGCCTGTTCATAAGCCGCTTCCTTCATAGTTGCCAGTTTTTGCTCATCGCTTAGTAATTCAATCGCATATTTGCTCATTGATTCTACATCGCCTACATTGGCCATGTATCCGGTTTGTCCCTGAATATTGATTTCTCCCAAACCACCTGCATTGGTACTGATGACAACAGTTCTGGCCGCCATGGCTTCTAATGCAGCCAAACCGAAACTCTCGTATTCGGAAGGCAATAAGAATACATCGCTCACTGCAAGAATGTCTTCAATTTGTTCCTGCTTACCTAAGAAACGTACATCGTGTTCAACGCCTAACTCCCTGGCGAGTTCTTCGCAGGCTGGTCTTTCAGGACCATCACCTACCATCAGTAATTTTGAAGCAACTGCTTTTTGTGTATCTGCAAACACTTTAATTACATCAGTAACCCTTTTTACTTTCCTGAAGTTACTGGCGTGCATGATGATTTTTTCTCCGTTGGGTGCAATCACTTTTCGGAATGCATCAATGGGTTTTTTATTGAACCTGCTTACATCCACAAAATTGTAAATGACTTCAATTTCCTTTTCAATCGCAAAGGAATGATAGGTTTCGTCTCTCAGGTTTTTAGATACAGCGGTAATGGCATCACTTTCATTGATAGAGAAAGTAACAACCGGCTCGTAGGTTTTGTCGCGGCCTACCAGGGTAATATCGGTTCCGTGTAAAGTGGTAATGAAAGGGACATGTCTGCCGGTTTTCTTCTGTACAATCTGACGAGCCATATAAGCTGCAGAAGCGTGCGGTATGGCATAGTGTACATGCAGAAGATCTAAATCATAATTCATGATCACATCTACCATGGTACTGGCCAATGCCACTTCATAGGGAGGATAATCGAATAGCGGATAAGTGGGTACCCTTACTTCATGGTAAAATATATTGGTATTGAATACATTTAGCCTAACCGGTTGCTGGTAGGTAATAAAATGTACCTGGTGGCCTTCATCGGCAAGGGCTTTGCCTAACTCGGTAGCCAGCACACCCGATCCACCAAAAGTGGGGTAACATACAATACCTATTCTCATTGCAATTGAATTATTCACTGTAAAGAACGGATATTTTTTAACTTTAGCCAATGAAGAAATTATTAACCCTGGCAGCATGTATTCCTATGCTGCTTTCTGCACAAAGCAATGCAGACTCGGCGTATATCAAAAAAATTAGTGATGAAATCATGCGCAATGGTAAAGCCCACGATTTGTTGCGCGAATTAACCAAGGGTATTGGCGGCAGATTAGCCGGCTCTGAGCAATACAACAAAGCAGTTGCCTGGGGTGAAGCATCCTTGAAAAAGCTGGGTGCCGATAAGGTTTTTTTACAGGCCTGTATGATGCCCAACTGGAAAAGAGGAGGTAAGGACCTGGCTGCAGTTGTAGGCCAGAACGGCAAGAAAACCAATCGTACACTGGATGTGCTGGCATTGGGTAATTCAATTGGTACAGGCGGAAAGCCATTGGTTGCAGAAGTAGTGGCTGTTCAGGATTTTGATGAAATGGAAGCAAAGAAAGACCAGCTGAAAGGCAAGATTGTGTATTTCAACAACAAATTCAATCCCACCAATATTCAGACTTTCAAGTCTTATGGTGAAGCCGGTCAGTACAGAAGATCAGGCCCCAGCAGAGCAGCCAGGTACGGTGCAGTGGGCGTGATGATTCGTTCTTTAACGGAAGCCACTGATAACAATCCTCACACCGGTACAACAGGCTACGATGAAGCTTATCCTAAAATACCTGCGATTGCGCTGGGCAATTATGATGCAGACTATATCTGGGAGACCACCAGAAAGAATACCATCAAGGTTTCTATGACAACCAACGGATCATTTGGTCCGGAAGTGGAAGGGCATTCAGTGGTAGCTGAATTAACCGGTACTGAATTCCCCAATGAATACATTACTGTGGGAGGTCATTTGGATAGCTGGGATGTGAACGAAGGAGCCCATGATGATGGAGCAGGCATTGTACAAACCATCGAAATCATGAGAGCCCTGAAAACACTGGGGTATCAACCCAAGCGAACTTTGCGTTTTGTATTGTTTGCCAATGAAGAGAATGGAATGAGAGGCGGTAATAAATACGCAGAGGAGGCAAAGAAGAACAATGAGAAACATGTATTTGCTTTAGAGTCTGATGCAGGTGGATTTACACCAAGAGGATTTGGCTTTACTGCCAGTGCAGAACAATTAGCTAAGATTCAGCAGTGGTTGCCCTTGTTAAAACCTTATGGAACCGATTTCTTACAAGCCGGTGGCGGTGGAGCAGATATTGGTCCATTGAATAAAACTTTTGGTACGCCCATAGCCGGATTGATGCCGGATAGCCAGCGTTACTTTGATATTCACCATGCCCGCTCCGATGTTTTTGAAAACGTAAACAAGCGAGAATTGAATCTGGGAGCAGTGAATATGGCAGCGTTGATTTATTTAGTTGATAAATACGGACTGTAATATGACAATGAAAAAATTTGCCTGGAGCGCAACCACCATCATCCTTCTAGTGCTAGCTGGTTTTATTTACTGGCGTTACTATTTTGTGTATTCTGAAGGAACGAAAGCAGGTATTCTGAATACTTTTCAGCAAAAGGGTTTTGTATTTAAAACCTATGAAGGCAATTTGATTCAAAGTGGATTTAAAGCCAATGTGCAGAGCAATGAATTTGTGTTCAGTGTGGTGGATGAAAAAGTGGCGCAAGTGCTCAATCAAAATTCAGGCAGAGAAATCAATGTACATTACAAAAGATATTTAGGTGCATTGCCCTGGCGCGGAGCAGAAAAATACATTGTGGACAGTATTTTAGAAGTGAGGGGGCTGGGGAATGAAACCATCATTGCACCTAAACAGCATTAGGCCTGCAATAAAAAGATTACCGGAATTTTATGAAGTTCCGGTATTTTTTTACCCCATTCTTTTACGGAAAGGGTTACGATGCTTTCATCGGGGGCAGTAATATTCTTGCCCACACAGATGCGGGTCTCCGGCTTACAGGCACTCAATAAATCTTTCATCATCTGGTTGTTCCGGTAGGGCGTTTCAATAAATATATGCGTACACTGATTGCGAAGTGAATCTTCTTCCAGCAACCTGATTTTCTTTTTTCTTTCTGAAGGATCTATGGGCAGGTATCCGTTGAATTGAAAACATTGTCCGTTCATGCCGCTTGCCATTAAAGCCAGCAGGATAGAACTGGGTCCTACTAAGGGTTTTACAGGGTATCCATTTTGTTGTGCTGCTTCTACCAGCACTTGTCCCGGATCAGCAATGCCCGGACAACCCGCTTCACTCACAATACCAATGGTATGTCCTTCCTTTAACGCTTTTAAAAACTGCTGAACAACCGAAGCTTCTGCTTTGTGAATGGCCTGCCACTGATAATTATCAATGACCATTTCTTTCCAGATTTTTTTAAAGAAACGGCGGGTTGTTTTTTCATTCTCTACAAAGAAGTAGGTGCACTGTTGTACTCCTTCCTTAACATAGGCAGGAAGGGTTTCCAATGCATCTTCGTACAGAACCGTCGGTATTAATAATACTTTACCCATTGTTGTTTTGGATTTTCTCCAATGCTTCTTTTTTAAGCGGGTATATACTTAATGTAGCCGCCACCACTGCATAGGCAGGTGCTAAAATCCACCCGATAATGGGTAATAAATGAAACAGATAAAATACAACTCCGTTTCCAATGGCCAGGCCTTTGTGCGCTGCAACAAAAGCAATACTCTCTGAAGCAGACTTCTTATGTCTTTCCATACTGTAATCCAGCATAGAAAAACCATAGTAATAACATTCAACAATCATAGCCAAAAATGGAGTAAGCCATCCGAGCAGCGGAATCAGACTTAAAAAAATGATGCTTAGTACATAAACGGTTTGCCACAAACTGTTTCTTATGGCCAGTTGGACACCTCTGATAATATCTTTTACGAATTGCTGGGTATTGAAAGGGAAATCCTTGTTCTCTAAAATCGCTTCTGTTTTCTCGCTTAAATAAGCAAACAAGGGAGAGCCGATAATCAGAAAAAGAAATTTGAATAAAGAGAAATAGAAAAGCATTAGCAAAATCCAGAGCAACATGCTGCCCATGGTAAAAATAAATCCGAGGAAGCCATTGTCTAATGTGTCAAGCCATCTTTTCAATCCTGTATTCAGTGCAATCCATTCAATAGCATTGTTAACGCTCTGACTAAAAAAATACATTCCTGTTACAAAAAGCAACATGTATAGAAATCCTGGAACAATAATCCATTTCCAAAGTTTATGTGCTTTTATGAAACGGTGTGCTGCTCCGTATGCCTGTATTGATATGATTATTTCTTTTAGCAACCGGGGGTTTTTGCCAAAGATAGCAAATAGGATTTTAAAACTTGGGACAGTTCACAGGACGGTCTGTATTGGGTCTTCTGACATAAATCAGAGAAACTTCAATACCGCCTCTGTTCATGGAAGCTGTTCTTAAAGAAGAAGTATTGTAATCGTAGGTAGCACCTATCCGAATATTGTTAAACTCAATACCAATATAGGGGATGATGGCATCTTTCATTCTCATCCACGCACCAATATACAAGCTGGTTGGATTGAGCTGATCAGGTGTTGCATTCAGCTGAATGGCACCACCAATAATGGTTTGCGATGCCTGTGCCTGAAAACTCTGAGATCCACTCAGGTGCAATGTGGTTGAAGGACTCAAAGGAAAATAAGCACCCGCATGTATATTGGTTCTGGGTTTCAAAGCATATTCAGCACCAGTGAAAGACTGTCTTGGTCTGTTGATATGGTACATGCTGATACCGAAATAAAAATTGTTATAATCGTTGGTACTACCATTGTACAACAAACCCGCATTCAAATCGAGGTATCTGGATTTGAGTGTGGTATTGTTGAATATTTCAGAACTTACTCTGGTAAAGCCCGCAGTGGTTAACTGGTCTTCAAAATTGAGATTGGTGGTATTGATAAACATATTGGCATAGGTCCCCTGAAAGCCCAGCCCAATTTGATGCATGCCGTCTTCATCTAAACTCTTGTGATACGCGGTTGAAAAACTTCCGTAATTAAACTGAACAGCACCGTTGCTGCTATTATCATTGAATCCCATGAACCCTACGCCCCAGGTATCGCCTCTTTGCATTTTGTTTTGCATAATCTGAAAATCAATGGAAGCGGTTGCCGTAGTAAATGCATTGTTGATGCCCGGCCATTGATTGCGATAATTGCCTGCTATGCGATAGGTACCAAAAAATTTACCTGTGAAAGCAGGGTTTAAAGTGAGCGGAGAGGAAAAAAACTGCGAAAAATGCGGATCCTGTGCCTGCACCACCAAAGACAAAAAAGCCCCACATCCCCAAAGCAGAAGTTTACGCATACTAATTAGTTCATCCTAAAGATACAATTTAATTGAGGCATGCAGCCTCCAGGGTGGTGGATCCGGCCAGGGGTATTCTATGACTGCAATTTGGAGCCAAATGCCAGATCACCTGCATCTCCTAAACCCGGAACGATATAGGACTTGGCTGTCAGCTCTTCGTCAATATCGCCACACCAGATGGTTATATCAGTTCCGCATTCTCTTTCCAGAAACTCAATACCAACCGTGCAGGCAATAGCTACAACCACATGGAAGCTGGATGGATTCCATTCTGCTTTCATATGCTGAATGGTTTTTACCAGTGATGCGCCGGTGGCCAGCATGGGGTCTGAAATAATCACTGTGCGGTTGCTCAGGTCGGGACAGCTCATGTATTCCATGCTGATTTCAAAACTCCCATCTCTGTGGTGTTTGCGATAGGCTGATACAAAAGCATTGTCTGCTTTGTCAAAATAGTTCAGCATGCCATTGTGCATGGGCAAGCCTGCTCTTAAAATGGTGGCTAAAACGGGTTGGTCTTTTAGTAGTTTACTTTCGTGTGTTCCCAGAGGAGTTGCAATTTCTACCGTTTCCCAGGGAAGTTCCTTGCTGATTTCATAAGCAGCTACTTCTGCAATACGCTCCAGGTTTCTTCTGAAACGCATACGGTCGCCTTGTACATTGACATTTCTTAACTCAGCTACCCAGTTGCTTAGCAGGCTATGCTGTTTACTTAAATTGATCACCATGGTGAAAGATTGAGCAGCGAAAATACGGTTTTTACCGCGGGTCAGTTCAGGATAAAAAAGAAAAACTGTCCCCGTCAAATAACCCCTTGTCGCTCAATTTTAAATGAGGAATCACCAGTAATGCCATAAAACTGAGTGTCATGAAAGGTGCACCCAGCTGGCTTCCCAGGCTTTTGGCCATGGCATCAATGGCTGTGTATTGCTGCGCAATTTCAAAACCATCTCCTGTGCTCATGAGTCCGGCAACCGGTAAGGGCAATACTTTTTGTTCCGATCCTTTTATACAACTGATTCCACCTTCTGCCGCTATAACTGCATTGATGGCTGCCACCAGATCTTCATCCGTTGCGCCCACTGCTACAATATTGTGGCTATCGTGGGCTACCGTGGAGGCGATGGCGCCGGTACTGAAACCAAAATTTTTGATGAAAGCTTTTGCAACCGGCGCCATATGGTACCTGTTCACTACTACCATTTTTAAACAATCCGCTTCCGGATTACTGATCCATTCTCCGTTGTTTTCCAGGCCCTTTAGCATGATCCGATTCGTTATCAATTGCCCATCCAAAGCTTCTATTACAGGGATCATACCCCCTTCCTGCGGATAATCCGAAATACGAATACGCAGGTCTTCTGCTGTTACGGGTTTGCAGGAAAAGCGATTGATGGGGGTGGCGGAAACGGAAGGGATGATGGATTTGAATGGAGTAGCCGTTTGTTGAACGGCGGATTTAAATTCATCCTTTTCTTGAGATTCGTTTTCGTTCTTTGGCAAGACTAATGCAGGATTTTCTGCCAGGTTGTTTGACAGAAGCGCCTGCCCGTCAATATAGGTTTGACGAACTTTAAAATGGGTCAGGTCTTCTACTACAACAAAGTCGGCAGGGTCTCCCACACGAAGGGTTCCTACATTCAGTTTGTAATGATGCACCGGATTAATGCAGGCTACTTTTAAAATATTGAAAAGGTCTAACCCCTTGGCAACAGCTCTTGCGCACAATTGATTGATATGTCCTTCCACCAGACTGTCCGGATGTTTATCGTCGCTGCAGAACATCACACTGTTCGGATGATCATCAATCAGTTCGGCCAGTGCTTCAAAGTTTTTGGCGGCACTTCCTTCGCGAATAATAATCTTCATGCCATAGGATAATTTGTCTACGGCTTCTTCCATGGTAAAGCATTCATGATCGGTGGAAATACCTGCTTCTATATACAGTTTGGCCAATGCTCCGGTAAGGCCGGGGGCGTGTCCATCCACGGGCTTACCGGCCCGGTGTGCTGCTGCAATTTTTTTCATGACTTCGGGATCATTGTGCAGCACGCCGGGGAAATTCATCATTTCACTTAAGTACTTAATATCATCGGATGCTAAAAGCGCAGCCACTTGATTGCTGTCCAGTGATGCACCTGCAGTTTCAAAAATGGTTGCAGGCACACAGCTGGGTGCACCAAAATTGAATTTGAAAGGAACTTTTTTCCCATTCTCAATCATAAATTGAACACCAGCTATTCCGCAAACATTGGCAATTTCATGTGGGTCACTTACCGTGGCAACTGTGCCATGCAACACAGCAATTCTGGCAAATTCACTCGGTATCAGCATACTGCTCTCTATATGCACATGACTGTCTATAAAGCCCGGCATGATAAATCCTGAAGTATCAAATTCATTTTCTTCCACAGCTATTATGGAAGTTATTTTTTGATTGGCGATAGTAACTCTTGCAGGATAAATCTTTTTGTTATATATGTCCACCAGCTTGGCTGTAACGCTAAATTCATTATTCATCTCTATTAATTCTTGTCTTGAGTTTCGTCTACAATTTCATGTATGGCTTTATCTAAGCCATGCGCTGCAATTTCCAGTTGGCTTAGCAACATATTCTTTTCTTCTGAAGAAATTTTCATTTTCATCAGATTGATAATACCCAGGATATCTGTCAGTGGGCCTCTTACCTGATGACTTTGGCTCCAGGCAATTTTTCTTAATTTTTCAATGGTGGCTTTACGAGTTGTAATATCTGTTTTAATACTTAAAAACCTTTTGATATTTCCATTGGCATCTTTAACCGGAGATATAATGGCTTCTTCCCAGAATAAGTCTCCATTTTTCTTTTTATTTAAAAACTCACCTTTCCATGAAGAGCCAGATTTAATTGTATTCCACATTTCTTCATAGATAGAAAGATTGGTTTTGCCGGATTGAATAAATCGTAAGTTTTGACCAATGCTATCCTCTTTAGTATAGCCGGTATGTTGATAAAAGTAACTGTTGGCATATTGTAAATTACCATCAATATCTGTAATTAATATGCTAGTTGAGCTTTGCTCAACGGCCAGCGAAAGTTGCTGGATTCTTTCTTCTTTTGACTTTCGGTCTGTAATATTGGTAGATACAACAATATATTTTTGAAAATCTGCAGATTCATCCTCAATGGGCGCTACTGATAGTTCAAACCAAAAATCGCCAATGGGTAAGTTCAGTTGATACTGCTGCCCTGAAGAAAATCCTTTTTCTTTGTTTCCATTAAGGCTGAATCCATGACCGCGGATGCTTCACCTGGAATGATATCCGAATATTTTTTACCTATGAATACTTCAGGTGGTGCGGCTAGTAATTCTTTTACACTTAAATGATATTCGTAAATAACCTTGTCTTCCCCAATAACAAAAATTAAATCGGGAATGGCTTTTAAAATGGCATCTTGTTTTTTAGAAAGAGCAGTAATTTTTTCGAGTGCCAGTTTTTGCTCAGTCATATCTCTGCTGAAACCATACCAGGTAATGGAACCATCCTCTAGTTTTTCAGGGGTTGATCTGGTATAAATCCATTGAATGGGTCTCCCCGGAATTAAAATTCTCGCTTCCATTGCAAAATCTGTCAGCTCGTTAGCGGACTTTTCAATGGCTTCCAGAACTTTTTGTTGATCTTCCGGATGCATTACTTTCACAATCGGCTCAAAACTTTCCTTTACATCTTCCGGTTTGCAGCCGAAAATATTTTCAATGCCCTTGGAAGCAATGGGAACATGATAAGTTCCATCCGGCCTTCTGGTAAACTGAAAGATAAGGTCAGGCAAATGGTAAGAGAGTTTTCTGAACTCTTCTTCGTTCCTATTTTCAGAAGATATCATGAATTCGGATTCAATTGTATTATGAAATTACAGTAATTTAACTGTCTTAATCTAATGCAATGAGAAAAATCCTATCGATTCTTGTTTTATCTATTTGCTGTTTGCAAGTGCAAGCTCAAAAAAAGGAAAGAGTAAAACAAGTAGCCATCCCCAAAGACGATGTTTCAGATCAGTTATTGTCTAAAGTAAAATATCGTTCTATTGGACCATACCGCGGAGGCAGAAGTGCCGCAGTAGCAGGCAGTTATAAAAACAGAACTACTTTTTATTTTGGTGCAACCGGAGGGGGTGTATGGAAAACTACCGACGGAGGAAGTAACTGGAAAAATATTTCCGATAAATATTTCGGTGGTACCATCGGAGCTGTGGCGGTAGCACCCAGTGATGAATCTGTTGTGTATGTAGGTGAGGGCGAAAATACTATGCGGGGTAACGTTGCTGAAGGATTGGGTGGCGTTTGGCGCAGTGCAGATGCCGGAAGAACCTGGAAAAATATCGGATTAAATGATGGCAGACATATTATTCGTTTGATTGTACACCCCAGAGATCCGAATACTGTTTGGGCGGCTGTGATGGGCCATCTTTTTGGACCCAACGAGGAAAGAGGAGTTTACAAAACAACCGATGGTGGAAAAACCTGGAAAAGAACCTTATACATCAACAATCAGACAGGTGCATCAGATTTAGTAATGGAGCCTGGCAATCCCGATGTATTTTATGCGGGTATGTGGAGAGTCATCAGAACCCCGCATAGTATGGAAAGTGGAGGTGAAGGAAGTGGTTTGTATAAGAGTACCGATGGAGGTGAAACCTGGGAGCCCTTGATCAATAAAAAGGATTGCCTAAAGGCTTATGGGGAATTGTAGGTGTTGCAGTTGCTCCATCTAATCCGGAGAAAGTATATGCCATCATTGAGAATGCGAATGGCGGATTGTTTAAAAGTGAAGATGCCGGCGAAACCTGGACCTTAACCAGTAATGATAATAATATTCGTCAGCGTGCCTGGTATTATACCAAAGTATACGTAGATCCTAAAAATGAAAATCTGGTGTATTGCCCAAATGTAAACTTTATGAAGAGTACAGATGGTGGCAGAACTTTCCAGTCTGTCAATACTCCTCATGGCGATCACCACGATTTATGGATTGATCCGGAAGATGGCAGAAGAATGATTGTAGCAGATGATGGGGGAGCACAGGTAAGTTTTGATGGTGGTAATAACTGGAGTACCATGGACAATCAACCTACTGGTCAATTTTATCGGGTAACAACAGATAATGCTGTTCCTTACAGAATTTTAGGTGCGCAGCAGGATAATTCAACGGTTCGTATAAAGAGCAGAACCAGCGGTTCTGGCATTACTGCCAGAGACTGGGATATTACAGCGGGTTCTGAAAGCGGACATGTGGTGGCAGACCCATTAAATCCTGAAATTGTTTACGGAGGTAACTATGGTGGATACTTAGCAAGGCTCGATCACAGAACAGGTGAGAACAGAGCCATCAATGTATGGCCGGATAATCCAATGGGTGCAGGTGCCGATGTATTGAAGTATCGCTTCCAGTGGAACTTCCCTATCTTTTTCTCGCCACACAATCCCAAGCGATTGTATACCGCGGGTAATCATTTATTTGTAACAGAGAATGAAGGACAAAGCTGGGAAATGATTAGTCCTGATTTAACAACCAATGATAAAACCAAACAGGGACCCAGCGGCGGACCCATTACCAAAGACAATACTTCAGTAGAATATTATTCTACCATTTTTGCTGCTACTGAATCTGGTTTGGAAAAAGATGTTTTGTGGACGGGAAGCGATGATGGTTTGATTCATGTTAGCAGGGACGGAGGTAAGTCATGGAATAATGTAACGCCTCCGGATGCAGGCAAGTGGATGATGTGGAACTGTATTGAAACAGATCCTTTCAGAAAAGGGACTGCTTTTTTTGCAGGGACAAAATACAAACTGGACGATTATACTCCGTATTTATACAAAACAACCGACTACGGTAAAACATGGGCCCGCATCACAACCGGTATAAACAATATGCATTTTACAAGAGCCATCAGAGCAGATAGAAAAGTTCAGGGTCTTTTGTATGCAGGTACAGAATTTGGCATGTATATAAGTTACAACGATGGCGCCAGCTGGAAACCATTTCAGTTGAATTTACCTGTAGTGCCAATTACAGATATTGCTTTAAAAGACAATGATTTGATTGTAGCTACTCAGGGTCGTTCTTTCTGGGTAATTGATGATCTTACGATTGTGCAGCAAAAAAATCCATCGATTCTCGATAAGAAATTACATGTGTTTTCTGTAAATGATAGTTACAGAACAGAAGGTGGCGGCAGAAGAAGAAGAGGAACTATTACAGCTGAACCAAATGCAGGAGCCAATCCTCCGCAGGGGACTGTAATCAACTTTTATGCAAAGGGAATTACAGATAGTTCAAAAGTATCCATTACTATTAACGATAAGCAAGGAAAGCCCATTAAAACTTTCAGTAGTTATACCAAAGTTGCCGAAGATCAACTGGAAGTAGCAGAAGGAATGAATCAGTTTGTATGGGATCAGAACTATCCACCAGCCGAAAGAGCAGATGGTATGATCTTATGGAATGGAGGTATTGGTTCTGCCAAAGCAGCGCCAGGTAGATACACAGGTAAAATTAAATACGGAAACGACTCTGCTGATTTTAGTTTTGTGATTAAACCCAATCCTGCTTATGCAGCATCAGAAGCAGATTATGATGCACAGGTTGGCTTCCTTTTGTCTGTTCGTGATAAATTCAATGAAGTGCAGAAAGCCATCAGAAATATCCGCATGGTGAGATCTCAGATTATGGAACTCAATGCAAAGATTGATGCCAAATCACATAAAGAGATTAAGGAATTGGCAGATAGCATTAACAAACAAATCACAGCAGTTGAAGAAGCCTTGTATCAGACCAAAGCGAAGAGTGGTCAGGACGTGTTGAACTTCCCTATTCGCCTGAACGATAAGATTGCAGGTTTGTATGGAGTTGCATCCAGTGGACAAAATGCACCCAGCAGACAGGTACGTGAAGTGTTTGCAGATTTAAGTGCTCAAGCCAATTTACAATTATCCAAATTGAAACAGGTAATGGACACTGATGTTAAACAACTGAATAAATTAATCAACGACAAACAGGTTCCTGTTATCGGAATTAAATAGCATTCATGATTGATTGAACTGCCACAGCATTTTGTTGTGGCAGTTTTTTTATAAGTTTAACCAGTAGTTCAATTTAAATACGAGCGCTCTGTTGCTGTTTTTCATTAAAGGCGATGTAAAATAATTGTCAGTGTAAA
The DNA here is from genome assembly GCF_000508085.1 of Sediminibacterium sp. C3. Taxonomy (GTDB): domain Bacteria; phylum Bacteroidota; class Bacteroidia; order Chitinophagales; family Chitinophagaceae; genus Sediminibacterium. The sequence continues at coordinate 1,021,882 of NZ_KI669560.1, forward strand.
CCAGGAACAGATCGCTCATTGGCTTAAATCTGTATTGTAATCTGCTGTTGATATTGATATTGTTTCTTTGTGTATTATACTGGAAAAAAGTAGTCCAGAATAATTTGGTAGAGAAGTTGATTTCTGTTCTCTGTGAAATCAAAAAGAGTTCAGTTGAACCATATGTGCCGGGGAATTCCAGTTTATTATACTGAAAGTTCAGGTTCAGGGTGGTGTTAGGTAATTTTCTGAAAGTAATTCCAGCTCTTAATGTTTTGTTGGTGCCATTATAAAATCCACCTGTTGCAGCACTGACATTGAAACTGAATGGTCTTCTGAAATCTGAACTATACCGGATTCCGATATCCCTGTATTTGTATTTGGCAACAGGAAGTGGTGTAGCCCCGGTAAAGGAAATGGGGAATAATAAATCTACTTCATAGTCTGATGTGCTGTAACTGATTCTGGATGTATTTCTAAATTCCACATTCCCGTTTAAAGTAGTGTTTCTCTCATTGAAACTATTGTCTGGATTAAAAACAATATAGTTTTCCGCTTCAAAACTAATTCCGATCAATTTGCCTTTTGAAGGAATGATTTTATATTCAGCGCTGGTGTAAGAGTGTTTAAATCCAACACGGATAGCCGTATCCCTTGCTGCATCATAGTTTTCAATTCTTTCAATGAATCCCATGTCTGCATAGTAATTAGTGCCTAGACTGGTCAGGTCTTGAACGAAACCAAAATTTCTGCTGTTATAGGAAAATCCAACATTGTAAAATGCATTGTCCTTCTTAATGCCTGGCTTAAAGGAATGATGGTAAGTAGCCCAGGCCCCCCATTTCCCTTCCAGATCAGAATAGTTGTATTCTATTCCCGCATTGCGGCTGAATACATCCAGCGGATTGGCATTTTTTTCGGCATCCGTCATAAAGCTGCTTCTGTTTAAAAAGTATCCTTTTATTACAGAACGGTTGAATACTCTTTGATCCACAGATAAGGCAGTATAGTTTTCCGGCGCATAATCGCCCTGTCTTCCGGTTTGCATATTCATGAAACCAATCCTGGTTTTCTTGGCAATATTTCCGGTAATTCTGGCACCAAATAGTATGGGAATTTTGTTGCCGTTTTTATCCAGTCCGATTCTTCTCGAGTAAAAGGGTCGTATTGGATCAATGCCATATCCCGAAAACAAATCGGCATTCTCTAAAAAAAATGTTCTTCTTTCAGGGAAGAATATATTGAAACGGGTCAGGTTGGTTACTTGTCTGTCTACTTCAAGCTGAGAGAAATCAGGATTGACAGTCAGATCTAAATTCAGCGAGGATGTTAAACCAACTTTTGCATCAAAGCCGGCATTGGGTTTGGCACTAATAGGTTCATTGCCAGCCCTGTTTTCTGTTACTTCTGTTGTTACATAAGGAACAAATACTGAATTGCTGCCAGGTTTGGGCGGAGCGTCTTCCCATATTAATGCGCCCGTGTAACCTACATCGTGAGTGGAAAAGTTGACCGGAACATTGGTCCAGGTAGAATATTCATTGGTCTTGGTATCTACCCTTACAAAATTGATTCCCCATGTTTTTTTATCTGCCGGATATCGGATTGATTTAAAGGGAATAGCCATTTCAACAGTCCAGCGATCTCCATATCTTTTGGTTTCAGAATACCAGGTCTGGTCCCAGCTGAAAGAAACACCATCGCCTGCAGAGGTAAGCTGGTCTTCACTTTGGGCATTGTAAGCATTCACCACAAAAAAGAAACCATTGTTTCGGGTATTTACCGGATCCAGCACCAGTGCCACACAATCGTTTCCGTCGTGGCCAATATCTCTTTTTAAACTTTGAATAAAAACTTTCCCGGAATCATATGCCGTGTAGGCGACGTACAAAAACTTATCATCATAAGCTGTCTGGGCTTCAGTTGCATGTTTTGCTTTCTTTTTGTCATCCGGATATTTTTCCCAGAAAGAGCTTACTTTCTGGGCCTTTTTCCAGATTTCATCGTCCAGAATGCCATCAATTTTTACAGGTGTTTGTGTTTTGGAAATGACAATCTGATAGTCTTTCTGAAAAGTCTCTCCATTTCTAACCTGAGCAAATCCATTCACCCAGCAACATGCAAAAAGTAAAATAATCGGTAGTCTCATAAATAATTTCAGCAAATCCAATACCTGAGAAGCAAAATTGATATAAAAACCATCAAGCCGCAGTTTAATTTGCTTAATGGTAGAATGAGCGGATAAGCGCAGTTTTAATCCTCTTTTAATAAATCAGGTCTGCGTTCTTTGGTTCTTTCAAGGGACTGTTCATATCGCCAGTCTTCCACTTTCCTGGGGTCTCCCTGCAATAGTATTTCCGGTACTGTCATGCCTCTAAAGTCAGCTGGCCGGGTATAAACAGGAGGGGCAAGTAAATTGTCCTGAAAAGAATCGGTTAAAGCAGAGGTTTCATCACTCAGGACGCCAGGAATCAATCTTCCGATTGCATCTACCACAACGGCAGCTGCCAGTTCGCCACCACTCAGCACATAATCGCCAATGGATATTTCCATATTTACATACCGGTCTCTTATTCGCTGATCAATTCCTTTGTAGTGTCCGCAAATGATTAAAAGATTTTGCAGAAGCGATAATTGATTTGCTCTTTGCTGATTGAATCTTTCCCCATCCGGCGTCATATAGATGATGGCATCGTAATTTGTTTCCTTCTGCAGCTCTTCTATTGCATTGGCCAAAGGTTCACACATGAGCACCATTCCTGCTCCACCACCAAATGGATAATCATCAACCTGTGCATGTTTATTGATGGCCCATTTGCGCAGATTATGCGTACGAACCCTAAGTAGACCCTTGTCCTGTGCACGTTTCATGATGCTGTGGCTGAAAGGCCCTTCCAATAAGGCGGGAACAACGGTGATGATATCAATAGTGAACATACGCAGTTTGCATTGTATTTTATTCCATAAATTCTTCTAGGTCTCTTCTGTCTCTCTTGGTAGGTCTACCCACTTTGCTCAAACGCTTGCCTGTATGAAAACTGGAAGCAACAAATTTGATCCGATCCAGTTCTTCTGCCGGCGTAATATCAATATAATATTTGATGGCTTCAGCATAGGCCTGGCGGGTATGCAGTAGTCCCGTTACCTTAATGACCCATTTTTTAGCTTCTGTTTTTACTTCGTATTCGTCCCCGATGGCAACAATTCTTGAAGATTTAACAGCATCTCCGTTATATTTTACTTTACCCTTGCTGCAGGCATCTCCTGCCTGACTTCTTGTTTTAAAAAGCCGGATGCTCCAGAGATATTTATCTATCCGCAATTTTTCTTTTTCAACAGCCATATTATCCTTTCATTTCTGCGAAATACTTATGGAAATAAGGGATGGTTTCTATGCCTTTGTAATAATTTTCCAGATTGAATTTTTCGTTGGGGCTATGCAGGTTGTCGCTATCCAGACCAAATCCAAGGAAAATAATTTTTAAGCCCAGTTCCTTTTCAAATAAAGCACAGATGGGAATGCTTCCCCCGCCTCTTACCGGTATTGGCTCTTTGCCGAAAGCAGTTTCAATGGCTTTGGCAGCTGCCTTATATTCTATGGAATCGATAGGTGTCATATAGGGCTCACCTCCATGATGTTCCATGGCATTGATGGTAACGCCAGCAGGTGCAATACTTCTGAAATAATCCAATACTTTTCTGGTGATTACTTCCGATGATTGATTGGGAACCAATCGGCAGGAAATTTTAGCAGATGCTTTGGAAGGTAATACTGTTTTAGCTCCCTCTCCTGTATAACCTCCCCAGATACCATTCACTTCCAGTGTAGGTCTGATTCCTGTTCTTTCGTTGGTTGTATATCCTTTCTCGCCCCATAATTCAGTAACACCCAAATCGGATTTGTACTCCGCTTCATTAAATGGTGCTTTCGCCATTTTGGCTCTTTCTTCTGGTGTAGCTTCTACCACATCATCATAAAAACCAGGGATGGTGATATGATTGTTTTCATCGTGGCAGGATGCAATCATTTGGGCTAAAATGGTAATGGGATTGGCAACTGCTCCACCATAAACACCGCTGTGCAAATCTCTGTTGGCTGCAGTCAGCTCCAGTTCAATATAGCTAAGTCCTCTTACGCCAATATCAATGGATGGATTCTCCATGCTCAACATGGAAGTATCTGAAATCAATATTACATCGGCTTTTAAAAGCTCCTTATTCTCCTTTACAAATTCAGCCAGATTCGGACTACCGATTTCTTCTTCTCCTTCAATAAGGAATTTAATATTGGTACAGAAACTGTTTGTTTTGGTAAAAGTTTCCAGTGCCTTTACGTGCATATAAAATTGTCCTTTGTCATCGGCAGAACCCCTTGCATAAATTTTTCCATCTTTAATTACGGGTTCAAAAGGTCCGCTATGCCATAACTCCAGTGGATCTGCAGGCTGAACATCATAATGTCCATAAACCAATACTGTAGGTTTGGTAGGATCTACTATTTTTTCACCATAAACAATGGGGTGTCCCTTGGTTGGATAAATAGTAGCCTTATCCGCACCGGCTTCCAGTAATCTTTGTTTTACTATTTCTGCACAGTGCAGCATATCGTCTTTATGCTCAGATCTTGCACTGATGCTGGGTATTTTTAATAACTCAATTAACTCCTGTAAAAATTGTTCCTTGTGTTCTTCCTGATAGGTTTTCCAGCTCTCCATATGTAATATTTAAAGCTGCAAGTTACCTAATTAAGCCTGCTCGGCAATGCGATGTTTCTGATTGGAAACCACATTTTCGAGGGTCCAGTCCAGCGATTGTTGAAATGTCTGCGTCCTTTCCTTGCAATCCGATAGGGAGCAGATGGCACAGCTATAGGGTAAACATCCATCCGTATGCACAAAAAGCTCAATGGAATCTCCGAAATTTTCTCTGATTAAACTGGATAAGTTGTCTATTTCACGATGCGCTTCATGCACATTATAATACCAGGGTAATGTTAAATGACAATCAATATGCAGCAGATCTCCGTATTTAATAACCCTGAGATTGTGCAGGTCAATCCATTTGCTGCTTTTTGATGTATTCAGCACCCCAATGAATTTTTTCAGTATTTGTTCGTCTGCTTCATCCATAATCCCTGCCAGCGATTTTCTCAGGATGGTATAGCCATTGTACATGATCCAGATACTTAAAGCCAGTGCTACTACTTTGTCGAGCCAGTAGATTTGAGTGAAATAGATTAGCGTAATAGCAGCCAATACACCAAGGGTAGAGTATGTGTCTATTTGAAGGTGTTTCCCGCTGCTCTCAAGGGCAAGTGAATTGTTTTTTCTTCCAATCCGAATGCAAACCGCACCTGCAATATAATTTAGTAAGGCGGTTGATCCCACCAGCCACATACCATTGTCCAATGCTTGTACCGTATGGTTTTCAAGGGTATTTACAATGGTCTCGTAGATGATTAATATACCTGCAGCAATGATTAAACTTCCTTCAGCAGCTGCAGAAATGAATTCCGCTTTGCCATGTCCGTAAGGATGATTTTCATCCCTGGGTTGTGCTGCAATGTATAAACTATACAGGCCAATAAAACCTGCAACAATGTTTACAATGCTTTCCATTGCATCCGATAAAATGGCCAGGGAATCCGTAAGATAGTAGGCAGTTATTTTCAGGATGAACAATACCACACTCAGAACGGTAACCCATTTCTGGACTAAAAAATTTTCTTTCCCTGAATACATAATCGCCTTATTTGGTGGGAATTAATCAATTTTTGCTTTATTTTTAGCATCCAAATTAGGGTATTATTTGGACTATAACCCCCGAAATGCGTAAACCAGAACTAAGAGAGAGAATCCCTTCAAGGCCTCCACTCATATCACCGTTGCATGATGAAACGGATCAGCCTGTCTGGTCGGTCATGATTGCCGTGGATAATACCTTTACTTATCTGAATACTACACTGCTGTCCATTCTGGAATTGGATCAGGGTATTGGAGTTATGCAGATAATGGTAGTGGACGATGCCAGTGATGACGGAGATGTAGAGCAGCTGGTAAAAGACACGGGCAAAGGAAGAATTGGTTATTTCAGACAGCCCAATAAAATTGGCAGGCTGAGAAATCTGGAGACTTGTATTAAATTATCCAGGGGTAAGTATGTACATATTTTATACGGAGATAACTATGTAATGCCTGGATTTTATGATGAAATCTTGTCTTTGTTCAATGAGTTTCCTAGAGTAGGAGCCGCGTTTACAGAATTTCAATACATCAACGAAAGAGGCAACCCTATATGGAAACACCAGCCCCTTGCTAAAGAAAGAGGCTTGCTGAAAAACTGGGTAAAAGCCGTAGCGCTCCGTCAAAATACAGAACCTTCTGCCATGGTAATCAAAAGAACCACCTATGAAAAATTAGGGAGCTTTTTTGGTGCCGAACATGGTGAGTTCTGGGAAATGACAGTAAGAATTGCTGCTCATGCCGAATTAGCTTATGTGCCCAAAGTGCTGGCTAATTTCAGGATTCATGGAAAAGCATTGCATTCCGAAGCACTGAAAACAGGCCGGAATATTGACGATATCACTAAAATCATTGGCATCATCCGTGCTTATTTGCCATTGGATGTAAGAGACGAAGTGAATGCCATGTCTAAAAAATACTTCTCACAGCATTTCGCCCAGTTATCACACAAAGTATATCATGAACTGGATGATACTGAAGCAGCCCTTAAACAAGCATGGGGTGCGCTGGTATTAGACATCAACTGGATTTCACTCAAGTATTCTTTGCTATTGTTCTTCAAATACCTGATTGGCTACAAAGTCATTCGCAAATGGGTGGAAAAAATTTCTTAAATCTTTTTCGCTACCCTTAGATCAACTTTGTACTGTAGTTGATTGGACAATGTTTTGCCAACATAGCCGAAATACCACAATACTTATCCATTGACAAAGAAACTGCACGCTTCAGTTTGTCTTCATCTTCGGGCTTTACGTCTGAATGATACACCAGTTTAATATAGGTGAAGGTTTTAGGGTGGTCTTCGGTTTGATCAGCCTCAGCAGTTACTTCCAGTTTGCTGAAACTTACTTTCATTTTGTTGAGTATTTCAATCACATCAATAGCACTGCAACCGCATAAGGATGCAAGTAAAAGTCTCTTTGGATTCATACCGCTGTTTAATCCGCCATTCTCTACGGTTGTGTCAATACGAACGGTATGCCCGTCATTACCAATGGCATCAAAAGCCAATGCTTCTTTCCAGTTAACTTTTACGTCTATCATGGTCTCTAAATTTCAAGGTTAGTTTTTTACAATAATTTTTTTGACAGCCTGTTTTTCGGATGCCATTTATTTTAATTGGCTTCCTACAAAGTCCCAGTTTACAATATTGAACCAGTTGTTGATATAGTCTGGTCTTTTGTTCTGGTATTTTAAATAGTAAGCATGTTCCCAAACATCCAGGCCCAATAAGGGTGTTCCTTTCAGATCACTGATATCCATTAGTGGATTATCCTGATTAGGTGTAGATCCTATTTTCAAATTACCATCCGCTGTTTGAACCAGCCATGCCCAGCCACTTCCGAATCTGTTTTTGCCTGCATCTGCGAATGCTGTTTTAAAAGCTTCAAAAGAACCGAAAGACTGATTGATGGCAGCAGCTAATTTACCGGAAGGCTGTGTGCTGGTACCAGGTTTCATGCATTTCCAGAAAAATTCGTGATTGAAATGCCCGCCCCCATTATTACGCATCTTGGCAGAATACTTACTGATATTTTTCATCAGGGTTTCTAAAGAAGTTGTCTGAGGATTTACTTTTTCTGCCACACAGGCATCTGCCAGATTTTTTGCATAGGCTGCTGCATGTTTACTGTAGTGTATTTCCATGGTCATTGCATCAATATAGGGCTCAAGCGCATTATATGCGTAGGGCAATGGCTGTTGTTCAAATTCATTGCCTGCTGCTGCAGCTACAACTGAAGGAATCATGCTGATTCCAATTCCTGCTGCCAAAGCAGCTTTGCTGCTGTCTTTCAGAAACACTCTTCGGTTATAGGCTTTTTTCATGGCTCTTTTTTTTCTTAAAGGTAGCTAATAATTTTCTTAGGCCTTTGAAGTTGCGGTAATAGAACTCCTGGTTAAACAACTGCGAATCATGCATGGCTTTATAAATCAGGAATGCACTAACAGGAACCAGAATAAATGTGCTCAACCACATGCCTGTAACGGCATTAGCTTGACCAGAACGGACAAATTTTTCGCCAAATGTGTTCAGCAGGTGGAACAGTACAAAGAAAATAATGGCAAATACCAGCGGCGTTCCCAATCCCCCCTTACGAATAATAGAGCCCAATGGGGCGCCAATTAAAAACATTACCAGACAGGCAACAGACAGGGTGAATTTTTTATGCCATTCTATCTCGTGTAATAGCATCGAAAGATATTTGGTCTGATAATCTTCGGCCATTACATTCACTGATCCTTTTACTGTTGCCAGTTGATTGGAGGCCGCATCTATCAATTGTTGCTGGAGGCTGTCGGGAAACAGTTTACGGGGATCTGCTTTTGGTAAGGGTTGTTTTACTTTTACCCATCCCGTGTCTGCAAATCTTGCAAAACGCAGATAAGGACTCACTTCCAGATTTGATTTTTTTAAATAAAAGGTATCTATATGGTTCAGTGAATCAATTGCAACATTCAGTTGGCGAAGACTTAACATTTTCGGATCATAAAAAGCAGAGTCTTCCGTTTTGTTCATCTGGAAACTTTTCAAGTCAAAAACTTTTTTGTACTCCTTAAATCCCATTCGGGTAAACTCAGTATTTAATTCTCCTCTTGGCCCTTTCTCCTGATAGCGCCAGCCGTTTTTCAAAATAAATTCCAGAAACTGCTTGTCTTTGGAAACCCTCATGACGCCACTCTCTGCAACCATCATATTGTCCTGCAGATAGTAACCTTTTTCAAAAATGACCACATCGTGAATAATGCTGTCGTTTTTCTCTTTCTTTCCCAGCTTTATAACAAAGCCATCTATCTTATCGTAAAAAACGCCTTCCTTAATGTCTATGGATGGCTTGGAAACAATGATATCATATTTTAATGCGGATAATTTTAGTTGGGTAACAGGTATAATATTGTTGGCAAACAAAAAAGCAACTCCACACACGAAAATGGTAAAAACCAGCAGCGGTCGCATGAATCTTATGAGTGAAATACCTGCCGCTTTAATAGCAACCAGTTCGAATTTCTCACCCAGGTTTCCAAAAGTCATGATGGATGAAAACAGCAAGGCCAGTGGTAAGGCCATGGGTACCCAGAATAAAGCTACCAGTCCAATTAATTTGAGTACTGTAATTAAATCTAGCCCTTTCCCAACCAAATCGTCGATATACAACCAAAAAAACTGCATGGTTAGTACAAAGAGAGAAATGGCAAATGCAGCTATAAATGGTCCAATAAAAGAGCGGATAATTAGTATGTCTAGTTTTTTTATCACAATAGCTGTCTTAATATTGCTGTATGAGCTACGCAAAAGTAACACTTTCACCAAAGGAACTGGAATTGGTTAATAATGCGGACTGGATTTTAACAAAGAACCATATCATTGGTAAAGTGTATGATTTGTTTGGCGAACTGGCTAATCAGTACAGACAGGAGTTTACAAGCTATAAATGCTTTCAGCATGAAGTAGCTTTTGAAATTCCTCCCAAAATTTCCAGGGGAGAGCAATATGAGCAGTTGCCTTATGTAATGCTTGATTTTCCTAGGTTCTTTACGGAGTCTGATATTTTTGCCATTCGTACTTTTTTCTGGTGGGGAAATCATTGCAGTATTCACCTGATTCTGAAAGGAAAATACCTTGCTGCATTTGGCGCTTCCATTGACAAGTATTTTGAAATGTATGGCAAGTATGGATCCGAAACACTTGACTGGTATATAGGAGTAGGTATTGATCCCTGGCAGCATCATTTTGAAAAGGATAATTATATACCGATGCAGGACTGGAACGGTTATAGCGTTACCAGGTTACCTTTCCTGAAACTTGCAAAAAAAATCCCACTCGAAGAGTGGGACGATATTGAAAATTTTATGAAAAGTCAGTTTACGAAAATGCTGACCATACTTTCGGAGTATTAAGAACCCAGACGGTGGAACAATTCTTTGGTTTGATATCCCCACAACTGACTCTGGTCCTTGATTTCAGACTTCTCTGCAAAGTCTTTAATCACCAGAATGGTCTGATTGGATATTTCCGTTTTTTCAATTCTGAACTCAAAAAATTCATTTTTATCGTTGTGCAGCCAGCGGAATCGGATAAACTTATTTTCTTCTTTATCTAATACTTCTGCTTTCTCCGGAACACCTCCGTCCCAAGAGAAACTGAATACATTTTCCCACTCATCCACTTTATCTGCAAACCATTCCTGCAAGCCCGCAGGGGTAGATAAAAATTCATACAATATACCTGGAGAACATCTAACCGGAAATTCTAGTGTGAATAGTTGCTTCTTACTCATTATTACGCTTTTGCCAAATAGGTTGGTGCAATGATATTAAATAATACTTATTACCCAAATGTTTTTTTAAAAAATGCTATTTTATAGTAAATCAGCTATAGTATATTGATTCATTTTTTTATTTAAATTAATGATTATCAATTAGTTAATAAATTATTTTAATAAAACTCAGGAAAATGTTAAATTAGGAATGCTCATTTTTTGCTAACTAAAACCAGTTGTTATGGGTATGCGCCAACTCAAAATAACCAAGTCGATAACCAACCGGGAATCGCAAAGTCTGGAAAAATATCTCCAGGAAATTGGTAAAGTAGAGCTGTTAGAAGCGGAAGAAGAAGTGATGCTAGCGCAAAAAATCAAACAAGGTGATACCCGTGCATTGGACAGGCTTGTTAAAGCCAATCTTCGCTTTGTAGTGTCTGTTGCTAAACAATATCAGAATCAGGGACTCACTTTATCTGATTTAATTAATGAAGGAAATTTAGGGTTGATTAAAGCCGCTATGCGATTTGATGAGACCAAGGGCTTTAAGTTCATTTCTTATGCCGTATGGTGGATCAGACAAAGCATATTGCAATCATTGGCAGAGCAAAGCAGAATTGTGAGATTGCCGCTGAATAAAGTAGGGTTAACCAATAAAATCAGTAAAGCCTATCAGTCATTGGAGCAAGAGTATGAGCGGGAGCCCTCTCCTCAGGAAATTGCGGAATTGCTTGATTTACCTATTGAAGAAGTTGCGGCCACCATGAAAGCAGGATTCAGACATGTCAGTATTGATTCACCTGTTGCAGAAGGAGAAGACATAACCCTGATTGACTTACTCGAAAATACCAATGAAGCACAAACGGATGATAAGCTGGCTTATCATGAGTCATTGCATGTTGAAATTGAGAGAAGTCTGGGAACCTTAACCGATCGTCAGAAAAAAGTAATTTGCTTTTTTTTCGGTATTGGTGTAGACCGAGCACTCAGTCTGGAAGATATAGGATCCCGATTTAATTTAACCAGGGAAAGAGTAAGACAAATCAAAGACAAAGCCATCAACAAACTTCGTGCTGCCAATAGGGCCAGACAACTCCGTTATTATCTAGGATAATGCTATTTGGTTGTAATAGGGGTACTCCCTTTTTCAATTAATGATATAATGGTTTTATCTATCCAGCTAGGCAGGGATAAACTGTATCCTGTTGCGTGAAACTGCACGTTTCCGTTTTGGTCTACCACCACATTGGTTGGGAATGTGGTGATTCCAAAACCTTGCGTAATCCATCTTCCCCCATCTACAATTTGATAGTTGAATGGGGTTGTTTTTAAAAAGTCAAGTAAATCCGATTTGTCGTCTAATGCTACTGCAATAAAAACAACATCGTTTCTTTCTTTGTATTTTTCAACTAGTTTATTTAGTTCAGGAATTTCTCTTCTGCAAGGCGGGCAATTAATAAACCAAAAATTAAACACCACAATTTTCCCTTTCATTTCCTGTAAGTTCAATTTATTGCGATTGATATCAGTGGTTTTAAATTTCCCAAAAGAAGATCCGGTCACAAAAAAACCAGACTCTCTTGGTTTGGGCGTCCGCTTTATCATTTCTTCCTTGTCCTTTTCTGTTAATTCGTAAAGGATAAATTCATCATTTGGGTCTTTGTTTGAAATTGGTTTAATGCCATAATTGCCCGTCTGTATTAACTTATTCCAGATGGCATAAGGATAAACCGTACCACTGCTGTCTTTCACAGTTGACTTATCTGTTAAAAAAATTTTCTTGGGCTGACCCTGAACACTGGTTATGGTTAATGTCCATAAAGTCAAAACTGCTAAAACTAGTTTCATCAAGTTTTTTTATAATATAAAAATAACGAATGCGTGCAAATTCACCAAGCTAGTATATTTGCACCTCGTTCATCAACAAGTGTGACATCATGTTTCAGAATTTATCAGAGAAATTAGAATCAGCGTTTAAGAATTTAAAAGGGGAAGCCAGGATTAATGAACTCAATATTGCCAATACGGTAAAAGATATCCGCAGGGCATTATTGGACGCTGACGTGAACTTCAAAATTGCAAAGGAATTTACAGATAAGGTAAAGGAAAAAGCAGTTGGCTCAAAAGTATTGAATGCAATCAGCCCCGGGCAATTGATGGTAAAAATTGTGCAGGATGAACTGACGGAACTCATGGGCGGACAGGAAGCTGCTTTTGAAGTAGAAGGCAGACCAGCTGTGATTTTGATTGCAGGTTTACAGGGTAGTGGTAAAACCACTTTTACGGGTAAACTGGCCAATTATTTAAAAACAAAAAAGGGTAAGAGCCCGTTGGTGGTAGCGGCAGATATTTACAGACCAGCCGCGATAGATCAGTTAACCGTTTTGGCTGAACAAATTGGCGTAAGCATTTACAGTGAGCGTGAAAACAAAGATGCGGTTGCGATTGCGCTGAATGCCATCAAGGAAGCAAAAGCGACCAATAAAAATGTAGTCATCATAGATACTGCCGGCCGTTTGGCTATCGACGAGCTGATGATGAATGAAGTGGCCAACATTAAAGCCGCTGTTAATCCCTCCGAAATATTGTTTGTTGTAGACTCGATGACGGGTCAGGATGCAGTGAATACCGCCAAGGCCTTTAACGACCGACTTGATTTTACTGGTGTGGTATTAACCAAGCTGGATGGTGATACCCGTGGTGGTGCAGCCTTATCCATTAAATACACAGTAGACAAGCCGATCAAGTTTGTAAGTAGCGGTGAGAAAATGGAAACCCTGGATGTGTTCTATCCGGAAAGGATGGCACAGCGTATTCTGGGAATGGGTGATATCACTACCTTGGTAGAAAAAGCACAGGCGCAGTTTGATGAAGCCGAAGCCAAAAAACTGGAAAAGAAAATCCGCAAAAACCAGTTTGATTTTCAGGACTTTTTAGACCAGTTACAGCAGATCAAGAAAATGGGTAACCTGAAAGACCTGATGGGAATGATTCCGGGAGTGGGGAAAGCAGTAAAAGATATTGATATTAAAGACGATGCTTTCAAGGGGATTGAAGCGATGATCAGTTCCATGACCCCCTATGAAAGGGCAAACCCAGATAGCTTAACCCCGTCCAGAAGAGCCAGAATTGCCAAAGGAGCAGGGAAGGATTTGCAGGAAGTAAATGCCTTTATGAAGCAATTTGAGCAGATGAAACAGATGATGAAAATGATGAATAATATGCCAATGGGCGGCCGTTTCCCCGGAATGAGACGCTAAACTTTGGAAAATCATTGGGAATCTCCTAATTTCGCGTTCCGGTTTCTACCGGATAAACCCTATTATTAAAGCCTTTAAATGTCTATTTAAGATGGCAGTTAAAATGAGACTTCAAAGACACGGAAGTAAAAAGCGTCCCTTCTACTTTATCGTAGTAGCCGATGCTCGTGCACCAAGAGATGGTAAGTTCATTCAGAAAATCGGAACTTACAACCCACTAACTGTACCTGCAAGTATTCAGTTAGATCGTCAGAAAGCACTAGAGTGGTTAAACAAAGGTGCTCAGCCAACCGACACTGTACGCAGAATCCTTTCTTTCAAAGGAGTATTGTACTTAAAGCACTTATTGCGTGGTGTTAAGTTAGGTTTGTTTGATGATGCAACTGCAATGACCAAGTTCCAGGAATGGCACAACAGTCATGAAGCAAACATCACTCGTAGAAACAGTGAACACAAGAGCAAGCAATCTGCAAAGAAAGCCTATGTTCCTGTAGTTAAAAAAGTAGAAGAGAAGCAAGAAGAGTCTGCTGCACCTGCTGAAGAGTCAGCACCAGCTGAAGCTTAATGCAAGCATTCATACGAATTGAAGAGGCCTGGTTTACCAGGCCTTTTTAATGTTCCTAATTCATTCATTAAATTGCACCATGCAAGAATATATTCATGTTGGTAAAATGGTGGCCGTATTTGGCGTAAAGGGAGAATTGATACTTAAACATTCCCTGGGTAAGAAAACCAATCTGAAAGACGTAAAAGCCCTTTTTATTGAAGAGGTAAAAGGCTCTTATATTCCCTATTTTATAGAGTCTGGCAAAGCGAAAGATACAGAAGAAACCTATGTAAAATTAGAAGGCATTCAAAGCAAGGAAATGGCGGCCCGATTCACAGGTAAACCAGTATGGTTGCTGGATGCAGACTTCAGAAATCTGGCCGGGAAAGATGCGCCTATTTCTCTTTTGGGATATGAAATTATTACAGACGAAGACGAGAACCTGGGACCTATAGAAGAAGTAATTGAACAGCCTCATCAGGTTTTGTTAAGGGTTACATTAGAAGGCAATGAAGCCCTGATTCCCCTGCATGCAGAAACACTGGACAAGATTGATCGCGCGGCTAAAAAAGTATATGTTACGCTACCCGACGGGTTGCTGGACATATACAGAGGTTTATAATAGTATCTCTTCACCTAAAAGAGTGATATTGCTTTTGCTATGTCTGCACCTCAACGATATATTGCTCACTTAGACCTCGACTCTTTTTTTGTAAGCGTTGAAATGATCAACAACCCTTCTCTGAAAGGTAAAGCAGTAATTGTTGGTGGCAGTGCCGACAGGGGAGTGGTAACCACCTGCAGTTACGAAGCCAGAAAGTTTGGCGTGCGCAGCGCCATGCCTATGAAGAAAGCCATGCAGTTATGTCCGCATGCCATTATTGTTAGAGGTACCAGAGGGGAGTACAGTCGTTACTCCAGGTGGGTCACCGATATTATTGCAGCAAAAGCGCCTTTGTTCGAGAAGGCATCCATTGATGAGTTTTACATAGACCTTACCGGGATGGATAAATTCTTTGACCCCTTTCAATGGACCATTGATTTACGAAATGAAATTATAGAACAAACCCAACTGCCCATCTCTTTTGGACTGGCCAGCAATAAAATGATTGCCAAAATTGCCACCGATGAAGCAAAGCCCAATGGCTATCTATTTGTTCAGCCTGGAATGGAGAAAATATTTTTAGCTCCCTTGCCCGTAAACAAATTCTCAGGTGTTGGTGAAGCCCTGCACAAAAAAATAAATGCCATTGGTATTTTTACTATCCAGCAATTGAGTGAAACCCCTCCGGATGTATTGAGTAAATTATTGGGTAAAACAGGATTGGATCTTTGGAAAAAATCTCAGGGCATTCATGAAGGAGTGGTGCAGCCTTATCATGAGGCCAAATCCATTTCAACGGAAAATACTTTTGAAGAAAACAAAACTGATGAAGCGTTTTTGTTAAGTGAACTTGTGAGAATGACCGAGAAAGTGGCGTATGAATTAAGACAGGATGGAAAGTTGACAGGTTGTATAGCAGTGAAAATCAGGTATCCTGATTTTGAAACTACTTCAAAACAATTAAGTATTTCCTACACATTAAGGGATGATGAATTAATACCTGTAGCAATCGACTTGTTCCATCAATTGTATCGAAAAGGACAGCCCATCCGGCTTTTGGGTGTCCGCTTATCGGAACTAACTTCTCATATAATGCAGGGATCCTTATTTGATGAAACTGATAAAAAGGGGGAGCTCTACAAAGCCATAGATGCGGTTAAGAATAAGTTTGGCAAACAGGCATTGCAAAAGGCAAGGACGGTCAGAAAGTCTAATTAGTCTACTAAATTAGTAGGAAATTGTTTATTATTGCTAAAATTTCAAAATATGGCACTTCGTTTAGGGGACATTGCGCCCAACTTTTTTGCCCAGACCAGTTTGGGACCGATTGATTTTTATGAATACCTGGGTAATAGCTGGGGGGTATTGTTTTCGCATCCAGCCGATTATACGCCAGTATGTACTACAGAGTTGGGTAAAACGGCAAGCCTTAAAACGGAGTTTGAAAAGCGAAATGTGAAAGTACTGGCTTTAAGTGTAGACAGTTTAGAGAAACATAGTGGCTGGATCAACGATATCAATGAAACCCAGCATACTTTGGTTGATTTTCCTATTATAGCAGATGAAGATAGAAGTATTGCGCACGCCTATGATATGATTCACCCCAATGCTTCAGAAACCTTTACTGTTAGATCGCTTTTTATTATTGGCCCGGATAAAAAAGTAAAACTGATGATTACTTATCCGGCTTCTACAGGAAGAAATTTCTATGAGGTTTTACGTGTAATAGATTCGCTGCAACTAACAGCACAATATAGTGTAGCCACACCTGCCGATTGGAAAGAAGGGGAAGAAGTGATAGTTGTTCCTTCTATCAGTACGGCGGATGCTATTCAGCGATTCCCGAAAGGGGTTACAGAAATCAAACCTTATTTACGATATACGCCTCAGCCCAATAAATAAAATTGGTTATCTTTCTGAAAATCATTGTATGCACAAATTTTTTTTAGGGCTGTTGTTGTTGGCTTCGCAGTCCATCTTGGCTCAGAAAACACTATTGCATTGTGGTCAGTTAATTGATGTAAAAAACGGAACACAGTTGCCGCAAATGACCATTGTTGTGGAAGGCAATAAAATCATTGAAGTGCAGAAGGGATATACCAGCCCGGGAACAGATCAGACCGTAATTAATTTAAAGAACCTGACCGTAATGCCGGGTTTGATTGATATGCATGTGCATATGGAAACAGAAACAGGACCTGCCAGCTACCTGAATGGTTTTACTTATAATCCAGCTGACTTTGCTTTTCAATCGGTTGTATTTGCAGAGAAGACACTGATGAGTGGGTTTACGGCAGTAAGGGATTTAGGCGGCACCAATGTTAATATAGCTTTGCGTAATGCAATTAATAAAGGCTGGATTGTAGGACCGCGAGTATATACTGCAGGAAAATCCCTGGCATCAACCGGAGGTCATGCGGATCCTTCTAATAATTACAGAAAAGATTTAATGGGAGATCCTGGTCCAAGAGAAGGGGTGGTGAATAGTGTGGAAGATGCTGCCAAAGCAGTTCGCCAGCGATACAAGGACGGAGCAGACCTGATTAAAATCACCGCAACAGGCGGAGTATTAAGCATGGCCAAAGACGGAAGTGGAGCGCAGTTTACAGTGGATGAAATTAAAGCCATAGTTCAAACAGCCAATGATTATGGATTTAAGGTTGCTGCACATGCACATGGTGCGGAAGGAATGAAGAGGGCGGTTTTAGGTGGCGTGCATTCCATTGAACACGGAAGTTATATGACAGAGGAAGTGATGGATCTGATGAAGGAAAGAGGAACCTATTTAGTGCCTACCATTGTTGCAGGTAAATCTACGGCCGACTCAGCAAAGAAGCCAGGCTACTATCCTGATATTGTAAAAGCAAAAGCTTTGGTAATTGGAAATTTTATTCAAGGCACATTCGCCAAAGCCTATAAGAAAGGTGTAAAGATTGCATTTGGTACAGACGCAGGTGTGTATGCACACGGAAAAAACTGGCTGGAATTTCAGTACATGAACGAAGTGGGTATGCCTGTTTTAGAAGCCATTAAATGTGCAACGGTAAACGCAGCCGATTTATTAGGAGATGATTCTATCGGTAGCATAGAAAAAGGCAAAATGGCCGATATCATTGCGGTTGATGGCAATCCTGAAAAAGACGTAACCAGCATGGGACGCGTAAAATTTGTAATGAAAGGAGGAAAAGTGTTTAAGCAATAAACACTATCCCTTCCATTTTTTTAATTGTTGTAATACCGCTCTTAAGTCTTTTGGCAAAGGAGCTTCCAATGAATAAGCAACTCCTTCGTAGGAAAAATTAAGTTGCGAAGAATGTAAAGCCAGTCTGGATAAGATTGGCTTTTCTTCTTCCGCCACTTTTGCCAGTTTAAAATTCTTTTTGATAGAAGAAAGTAAAAGCGGTTTAGGGTCACCATATATTTCATCACATACAATGCTATGTCCAATATGCTGCATATGCACCCTGATCTGGTGCGTTCTGCCAGTATGAATCTGAAATCTTACCCAGCTATAGAGACGAAATTGTTCCTGCACTTCATAGTCAGTTAGTGAAGGTTTGCCTTTTACATGGGTCATCATCTTGGTAGTTTTCCCGGGATGCTCCATAATAGCTGCATCAATACTTCCAACTGGATTCATCATTTGTCCCTGCACCAGGCCCAGATAAAATTTTTCCATTTCACGGCTTTCAAACAATGCAGAAAGTGCCTTGTGTGCAATTTCATTTTTGGCAAATAGGATGATACCGCTGGTATCCTTATCTAAACGATGAACGGTATAGATCTGTCCGTATTTCTGTTTTAATAAATCTTTCAGCGAAATTTCAACGCCCAGTCTGTCCGGTATACTCAATAATCCGGAAGGTTTATTTACGGCGACAAAATCAGGGGTTTCTAAAATGATATCGATACTCATGCCGGATTCTCAGTCTTGTTTTTTCTTACAAATGATTTGTTCATGAATTTCAGCAAACGAACTTCTTTTTCGTTCAGAAAACGCCATTTGCTTCTCTCCACATTTTTCTTGGTAAGGTTGGCAAACATAACCCTGTCCAATGCTTTTACATCATAGCCAAGGTGTTCAAAAATCCTACGCACAATTCTGTTTCTGCCGCTGTGAATTTCAATGCCAACAATATTTTTAGTTTTTGGGTCTGCGTATCCTACTGAGTCTGCTGCAACAAATCCATCTTCCAACGTAACGCCACTGGCAATCTGATCCAGGTCTTTTTTAGTAACTGGTTTGTCAAGGGTAACTTCATAAATCTTCTTTACTTCAAAAGAAGGATGGGTTAGCTTTTGTGCCAGTTCTCCATCGTTGGTTAATAATAAAACACCGGTAGTATTTCTGTCCAGTCTTCCAACAGGGTATACTCTTTCCGGAGTAGCTCCTTTTACTAAATCCAGAACGGTTTTTCTTCCCTGAGGATCATTCGCAGTAGTAATAAAATCCTTGGGCTTATTTAACAACAGGTAAACCAGATTTTTCTGTAGAAAAACAGTCTTTCCTTTTACTACAATTTTATCTGTCTGTGAAACTTTATAACCTGGTTCAAAAATCTTGTCTCCGTTTACAGTTACTTTACCATCTTTTACCAATTCGGCTGCTTCCCTTCTTCCGCAAACTCCCGCATGTGCAATGAATTTATTCAATGGCATGGGTTCGCTGCCAACGGCTTTGGACTTGTATTCTGCATCTTTGGGATTTCCAGGATAGGTTAGTTTTGCCCCTTTATCTTTTGTAAATTTTTTATCACCTGCTTTTCCTTCTTTAAAGGCTTTATAGGATCCGCCTACAGGTCTTTCCGATTTATTTTGTACTTCGCCACGGGCCTGTGCTTTTTTCTTGGCCCTCATTTCTTCGCCGATGGCTCTGGCTTCTGCCTTGATTTTTCTTTTTTCCTGACGAATGGCTTCTTTAATAGCGGCCCCTTTTTTCTTTTCAGCAAATTTGCTGAAGTTGTCTGTTCTTTTTTGCATAGTGTCAATTTGCTGTTTTACAACAGGATGAATAATAATATCTGTATCAGTATGTTTGGTTTTTAGCCTTTGTTAGCCAATTGTCCGCAAGCTGCATCAATGTCTTTCCCTCTGCTTCTTCTAAGTCTTGCATTTACTTTATTGGCAGCAAGAATATCCATAAAACGTTGCGTGTCTTCTTCGTCGGGTTTAGTGAATTTAAATGCATCAATACTATTGTATTCAATAATATTAATCAGGTCTGCCGGAATCTGTCTGTAAACCTTGGTAAGTTCTTCTGCATCTTTAGCAGAGTCGTTCAGGTTTTTAAACAGGATATATTCAAGGGTAATTTCATTACCTGTTTTCTTATAAAAATAATTCAATGCTTCAGTGAGAACCTTAATATTGTTGGTTTCGTTGATGGGCATGATTTCGTTTCTTTTGGCATCGTTGGGTGCATGTAATGAAAGGGCCAGTTTAAATTTAACCTGGTCATCGCCCAGCATTTTAATTTGTTTGGCAACCCCCGCTGTAGATACCGTAATTCTTCTGGGACTCATGAACAATCCGTCTTCCGCAGAAATACGCTCAATGGCTTTTAAAACATTATTGTAATTCAACAGGGGCTCTCCCATACCCATGAAAACAATATTGGTCAGTTTTTTTTCAAAAACCGATTCACTTTGCTGATTAATCAGTACTACCTGATCTACAATTTCATCAAAGTTTAAATTCCGCTTTCGTTGCATATAACCTGTTGCACAAAATTTGCAGCTTAAGCTGCAACCAATTTGTGAAGAAACACAGGCTGTTTTTCTGTCGTCAGTTGGAATCAAAACGCCCTCAATCAAATGACCATCAAAGGTTTTGAATCTGCTTTTAATGGTTCCATCATTACTGAATTGGGTAGCGTCTGTAGTTAAAGCTGGCAGGGAGAAATCTTCTGCTAACTTTAACCTTAGTGCTTTGCTCAGATTGCTCATGGCATCGAAGCTATGGGCATGTTTCTGCCAAAGCCATTCCTGAACCTGCTTTAATCTGAATTTTTTCTCGCCGATGCTCTCAAAGTAAGTTTCCAGGCTTTCGGGGCTCTGGTGGCGAATATTGGGTAACAAAGCACTCATTCTGCAAAGATAACTTATATCTTGCAGCCTCAATTATATTCTATGAGTAGCGCTTGTTATGTGATTGATGCAGTAAGAACGCCGATCGGCAGATTCGGCGGAAAATTAAGCTCGGTAAGGCCAGATGATATGCTGGCTACCGTAATCAGAGCCTTGATAGAACGCAATCCTGATGTGGATCCCAATGCCATTGAGGATATTATTGCAGGAGCAGCTAATCAGGCGGGGAGGACAACCGGAACGTGGCCAGAATGGCCGCATTACTGGCAGGCCTGCCAACATCAGTTGGGGGCTCTACGGTTAACAGACTCTGCGCCAGTGGTTTACAGGCTATTATGGATGCTGCCCGTGCCATTCAATGCGGAGACGGACTTTTTTATATTGCCGGTGGGGTAGAAAGCATGACCAGGGCTCCTTTTGTAATGGCAAAAGCCGACTCTCCCTGGAGCAGAAAGCTGGAAACCTATGATACCAGTTTTGGGTGGCGCTTTATTAATCCCGCTTTATCGGAAAAATACCATCCTTATACCATGGGCGAAACGGCCGAGAATGTGGCCAGAACCTGGAAAATAAGCAGAGAAGCGCAGGACGTATTTGCCTTGCAGTCTCAGGAAAAATATTTTGCAGCAGAGGCGGCAGGAATCTGGAATGATGAAATAGTAGCGGTAGAGTTTGTAGAAGAGAGAATGGTCAGTTGGATGAATAAGGACGAGCATCCGCGTAAAACCAGCATGGAAAAACTGGCTGCTTTAAAACCAGCATTCATAAAAGACGGAACCGTTACAGCAGGCAATGCATCTGGCATTAACGATGGGGCAGCTGCGGTTTTGCTGGCCAGCGAAGAAGCTGTTAAATTGTTCAATCTGAATCCCATTGCTAAAATCACCAGCATGGCTATTGCCGGGGTGGATCCTGCAATTATGGGAATAGGACCGGTGCCTGCTACTCAGAAAGCGTTGAAGCGGGCCGGTCTTGGTATTAACAACATTGGACTGATAGAATTAAATGAAGCTTTTGCTTCCCAAAGCCTTGCCTGTATTCAAGATCTTTCTTTAGATCCGAGTCTGGTGAATGTTAACGGTGGCGCCATTGCATTGGGGCATCCGTTAGGTTGTTCGGGTGCTCGTATTTCAGCAACCCTGATCCACCAGATGCTAAGAAGTAAAACAAAGTATGGACTGGCTACCATGTGTGTGGGTGTGGGGCAGGGTTCGGCCATTATTTATGAAGGGTTGAACTAAGGCAAAATTTACATAGAAGGTATTCCTTTTTATAACTGAATTGATTAATTTGTTTTCAAAAAATTACTGAAATGAAAAAAATTATTGTATTTGTTTTTATGCTGGTTGGATTAACAACGGCTGCAAGTGCACAAACCACTCCAACAGACTCAACCGTGAATCAGATTTTGGGAAGGTATAAATTTGCGGAAGGAAGTCCTGTTGCTGAAGTAACCGTTGTACTTGAAAATGGGGTATTGATGATGAATTCTGCTGCCGGTTCTTCCACACTGGAAAAATCCGGAGAAGACGTTTACGTAATTACCCAATTTCAGGGAACTGCAAAATTTACCCGCAATGATAGCAAGGTAGTAACAGGGGTTACTATTCTGGCCATGGGTTATGAATTGGTGGGTAC
This sequence comes from Sediminibacterium sp. C3, assembly GCF_000508085.1. Lineage (GTDB taxonomy): Bacteria > Bacteroidota > Bacteroidia > Chitinophagales > Chitinophagaceae > Sediminibacterium. The sequence goes on from NZ_KI669560.1 coordinate 1,044,497, forward strand.
CAAAGAACCCGCTTCTACTAAAGCTACTGCATTCAGAATAGCTGCGAAGCCAGTTCTGACTGTGAAATAGTTTTTTGATCGCCGCTAATAATATTCTTTAGAATACAGGTCCCTTCTGTTAATTCGGTATTGCCGATAATAACAACATAAGGGACTTGTTTTTTTTCTGCATACTTGAATTGCTTATCAAATTTGGCTGCTTCATGGTATAATTCGCAGGCAATTCCCCTTTCTCTTAAATCCTGCATCAATTCAAATGCTTTTTTAGATTCAGCAGCGCCCAGATTAAAGAACAATACCTTGGTTCCTTTTTGTACCGCTTCCGGAAACAGTTGTAGTTCTTCCAGTACATCATAAATTCTGTCAACACCAAAGCTAATGCCCACACCAGGTACATTGGGCACACCAAATAAACCAGTAAGGTCGTCATAACGTCCGCCACCACCAATGCTTCCCATTTGGGCACCAATGGCTTTGATTTCGAAAATGGTACCTGTATAGTAATTCAATCCACGGGCTAAAGTAAAGTCTACTATTACCTGAGCGCGATTTTTATTGGGATGATTTTCTAAAATATATTCCAGTTCTTCTATTCCTTTTAATGCAGTTGCATTTTCCTGCATCAGTTTTTTTAATTGATCAATTCTTTCTGCATTGCTACCATCAATGGATAAATATTTTTCAATAATGGCAATTTGCTCAGCAGAGATTTCTCTGGCAGCTAATTCTTCCTTTACTTTTTCCAGCCCTATTTTATCCAGCTTGTCAATGGCTACGGTTATAGGTACCATTACCTGCAGTCCCCCACAAAGCTCAGCAAGCCCTGCTAAAATTTTTCGGTTATTGATTCTGATTTCAACTGGCAGGTTCAATTTTTCAAATGCAGTTGCATAGATGGAAGTAAGCTCCAGTTCATTCAATAAACTTTGGCTGCCTACTACATCGGCATCACACTGATAAAACTCTCTGTACCTTCCTTTTTGTGGGCGGTCTGCTCTCCAGACGGGCTGTATTTGGTATCTTTTATAGGGTAAGGTCAGCTGTCCATAATTCATGGCCACATAGCGTGCAAAGGGAATGGTAAGGTCGTAACGCAGCGCACGCTCAGTAATCCCCTTGGTATTTTTTCCTTCCAGTACTTTCTGGAAATCAGCAGTAACCTGGGTTTGCTTAGCCGGATTGTCTAATCCATTATTCAGGATTTTGAAAATCAGCTTGTCTCCTTCCTCTCCGTATTTCCCCATAAGGGTGTCGAGGTTCTCCATGGCCGGTGTTTCAAGTGGCTGAAAACCATAGAGTTCAAATACAGAGCGAATAGTATTGAAAATATAGTTACGCTTTTGTACGGTGGCTGCATTAAAATCTCTTGTGCCTTGAGGTATTCCTGCTTTGTTGCTCATAAGCCGCAAAATTATGGCATTGTGCGTTAATTAACATTGGCGCATTTCTCTTATATGGCAATTAGTTTGCAACTAACAGTCATTAGTTTAAGGTCTATTCACCGAAAGTTTTTTATGGAATTTTAATTTTAGCGCATCTCACGTAAAATATTTACTAAATTGCCCATCCCGTAAAGTGATTGTATGGAAAATACTTACAGAGAGAGAAACCAGAAACGGTACAGTGTCTTCAGAAGGATCTATGATATTTCTATGGCTACTTTGTTTTTGGGTGTTGGACTTGCAGTATTCTTCATAGAAAAGCTGGGAATGGATCTAGTGTTTACGGCAGAACCGCTTTATCGTAATTTATTCGGTAGCATTTGTGTTTTGTACGGAGCATTCAGATTATACAGAGGCGTTAAGCAAGATTATTAAATTGATTATGAAGAGAAGTAGTGTATTTGCTTGGTCACTGATTTTTTTGCTCTTTGTTTCTTGTGATTCAACAGAATCAAAAAATGCTTTTCAGGATAACACTGAAGAAGGAACCATTTACATTAGTGTAGATGAAAGCTTTAAACCTGTTATTGAAGAGCAAATAAAAGTTCATCAATCTTCTTTTCCCAAAGCCAATATTGTGGTTTCCTACAAATCAGAAGCGGACTGTTTCAGAGATTTACAAAAAGACAGTACCCGCATGATTATTGTAGCCAGAGGCCTGGATGAGAAAGAAGCTGAATTTTATAAATCTGCTTTGTCTTACCAACCACAGTATGCTGAATTGGCCTACGATGCCGTTGCATTGATTGTAAATAACAATGCCAGTGACAGCATATTCACTTTTAATGAGGTAAGAGATATACTAAGCGGAAAACATAAAATTACAGCAGTGATGGATGGAAAATCTGCTACCAGTACGGTTCGCTATTTAAAAGACAGTGTGTTAAAAGGCGCTGCTTTTGGAGCAAATGTGGTAGCAGCCAATAATAGTCAGGAAGTAATTGATATTGTTACTTCCCGAAATGATGTAATTGGTTTTGTGGGTCTTAGCTGGATTGGTGATGTATACGATACGCAGCAACAGTCTTATCTTAAGAAAATAAGATTGGCAAGAGTAGAGTGTACCGCCTGTTTAGAAAAAGGCATTTTTGCAAAGCCCTCTCAATCAACCATAACCTATGGTCAGTACCCTTTGGCACGACCTTTGTTTTATGTGTTAAAAGAGAATCATGCAGGACTCGGTACAGGCTTCATGAATTTCATGAGTCTGGAAAGAGGACAGTTGATTTTCAGAAGATCTTTTTTAGCTCCGGCTAAAATGGCTTTTCATAAAAGGAATAGTAGTATAAACAACGAATAACAAAACAACTATAAAAAGAGAGAACATGAAGAAGACCGTTGCTTTGATGTTTGCAGCTGTATTTGCCGTACAGTGCTTAACGGCTCAGATTGCCGAAGGCATTAAGCTGTTGCATTATGAAAAAAACAAAAGTGCAAAGGAAGTACTGCAGAAAAATTACGATGCGAATTCCAAAGACCCACAAGCCATTTATTGGCTAGGTCAGGCGCATCTGGCTGGTAATGGAATTGAAGTTACCAAGGAAGATGTTGCTGCTGCAAAAGCATTGTACCAGAAAGGACTTCAGGAATTGGGTAGTGATGCCTGGTTGCTGGTAGGTATGGGACATGTGGAGTTGAGAGAAGGCGGAGACCTGAACTCAGCCAAACAAAAGTTTGAGCAGGCGATTACTGCAACCACAGAAACCAGAGGTAAAAACAAAGGGAAGCCCAACGCTGCCATCTTAACTGCTATTGGCCGCGCCAATGCAGATGGAGACAGTAAAATGGGAGATCCTGTATACGGTATTGATAAGTTAAAGCAGGCTGGTGCACTGGATTTAACCAACCCTGACATTTATATCTATATGGGTATCAGCTACCAGAAAATGGGTGGCGAAAATGGTGGAGAAGCGGTAAAAGCTTATACAGAAGCCATTGCACGTGATCCAAAGAACGCCCTGGCCATGTTCAGAATTGGTAAGATTTACCAAAGTCAGAACAACGTAGAATTGTTTGAGCAGTTTTATGATAATGCAAAAACAGCTGATGCTGGGTTTCCTCCGGTTTACTATGCATTGTATCAATATTATGCAGAGAAAGATGTAACCAAGGCAAAAGAGTACCTTGATAAATATGTTCAATCAGCAGATAAAGATTCAAGAAACGAATTGTACCAGGCAGACTATTTATTCCGTGCAGGTAAATACGATGAGTCTTTGGCGAAAGCGAAAGAATTAGATGCAGCAGTTGGAATTAAAGCAGTTCCAAGATTAGGCGTCGTTTACGCGTATAACTATTTAAGAAAGGGAGATTCTTTAACAGCAAAAAAATACATTGAAGAATTTTTAACCAGTGCACCTGCTTCTGAAGTTCAGCCATCTGACTATAAGTTAGGTGTTGAAGTGGTAACCAAGTTCCCTGGAAATGAAGCAACAGCATTAGCATATGTTGACAAAGCTTTACAGGCCGACACGGTAAAAGCCAATCAGATTGTTTTGATTAATGCAGCAGCCGATATGTTTGGTAAAGCAAAATCTTATCAGGCACAATTGAACCTGATGAAACGCGGAATGATGATGAAGGGCGAACTAACAGAAGTAGATCACTATAAATTAACTTCATCTGCTTTCAATGCAAAAGCTTACGATCAGGTGATTGAATTTGCTAAGCCTTATATGGCAGCATTCCCAGACAAACCACACCCATACAGTTTCTTCAAGAGAGCTGCTATGGCAAACGGAAAGGACACTGCTAAAATCATTGAAAACCTGAATTATCTGGATTCAGTGTATGCGAAAGTTGATTTGGAGAAACACCGAAAAACCATCTTCCTGGATGAATACTTTAAGATTAACTATTATGTGAATCTTTTCAACGAGATCAAAAAGCGTCCGGATTTCAAAGTAACTACCAAGGGTGAAAAATCTCCTGCAGTAGAAGAATTCCTTGCCGTTTGTCAAAAAGCGATTGAAGTGGCAGACAAGATGCTGGCTTTATACCCTACCGCAGGTGATGAGAACAATAAATTTGCGCAGGACGTAAAAGCTACCATCCAGAAAAACATTGATTATTACTCAAATCCAACAGGAAAAGGGGGAGCTTCAGGTGCTAAAACCGCCAGCTAAGTCCTCACTTTAAAATTAACTTAAAGAAAAAGCTCCTCAAATTGAGGAGTTTTTCTTTTATATGCTTTACAAGCGTATTTTTGCGGACTTAAAGCGCACTATGGAACCATTATTTACTCTGATTGACGCAAGTTCAAGCAATTCTGCTTCCAATTACCTGCCTATAGCCATCCAATTGATTTTTGCTGCGGGTTTTGTGGCAACCATGATTGGTATTTCATCCTGGGTTGGCCCCAAGCGTAAAACTGCTGATAAGCTGGAAAACTTTACCAGTGGTATTGAATCGCACGGTAATGCCCGTCAGCCCATGGCCATTAAGTATTTTCTGGTGGCTATCCTATTCGTTTTATTTGATGTGGAAGTGATTTTCTTTTACCCTTATGCAGTGAACTTCAGAGAGCTGGGATGGAATGGATTCCTTGCTGTTGTTATGTTTGTGGGCTTCTTCTTAATCGGATTTACCTATATCATTAAAAAAGGTGCGCTTGAGTGGGAAGACTAATGGATTAAGGGGAAACCGAACCAAACCCCTTAGTAGCTGTTCTATACGTTAAACAGGATTATAACTATTAATATTCAGTATTATGTCACGTCCGGTAAGATTCAATATACATCCAAAAGAGGCGCATATTGCCGATTCAATTACGTATGTAAATGCGCCTGAAGGTTACGGTGGAGAAGGATTTTTTACAACCAAGTTGAGCGATGTGGTTGGTTTGGCGCGTAAGAATTCTCTTTGGCCAATGCCATATGCAACATCCTGCTGCGGAATTGAGTTCATGGCTACTGCGGCTTCTCACTATGATTTATCCAGATTTGGTGCGGAAAGAATGAGCCATTCACCCCGTCAGTGCGATTTGTTGATGGTTATGGGAACTATTGCCAAGAAGATGGGCCCTGTACTTCGTCAGGTTTACCTGCAAATGGCTGAACCCCGTTGGGTAATGGCTGTTGGAGCCTGTGCTTCCAGCGGTGGAATTTTTGATACCTACAGTGTACTGCAAGGGATAGATCAGGTAATCCCTGTAGATGTATATGTGCCAGGATGCCCGCCCAGACCAGAAGCGATATTAGACGGATTCATGAAAATCCAGGAGTTGGTTGGTCAGGAGAGCATCAGAAGAAGAAACAGCGATCATTACAAAGCATTATTGAACGGTTACGGAATACAATAATATTATGGCAATCAGCAACGAATATATCCAGCAAAAGCTTACTGAAAAGTTTGGAGACCAGGTCTTCAACTTTGAAGAAACCTATGGCATGCTTTCTTTTGAAGCGCCCAAGGATCTGAACTTAAAAGTAATGCAGTACCTGTACGATGAGCCAAGCCTTGGATTTCAGTTTTTAACTGATTTGTGTGCAGTGAATTACCCTGATGATGCAGGCAGGGAACTGGCAGTTGTTTATCATTTACACAACCTTGTAGAAAATACACGTATACGTTTTAAAGTATTTACTTCTATTGCAACGCCCGACGTTTTCACCGCTTCTCAATTGTTCTCTTCCGCCAACTGGATGGAAAGAGAAACCTATGATTTCTTTGGAGTAAACTTTGTGGGACATCCCAATCTCAAACGCATTCTGAATGTGGATGAAATGGATTACTTCCCGTTAAGAAAAGAATATCCTCTGGAAGATCAGACCAGAATTGACAAGGACGATGAAATGTTTGGACGCGGATAAAATTTAAGACATGAGTGATCATAATATAACATTAGCAGAAGACGCGATTGAGCGGAAAACAACAACGATCAATCTGGGACCTACCCACCCGGCTACACACGGTGTATTTCAGAACATCATGGAGCTGGATGGTGAAAGAGTAGTTTCCAGTGAACAAACAGTGGGTTATATCCACCGTGCTTTTGAAAAGTTGGCTGAAAGAAGACCGCTCTATCAGATTACCCCCATCACAGACCGCTTGAATTATTGTAGCAGTCCCATCAATAATATGGGCTGGCATTTAACCTGTGAGAAATTACTGGGTGTACAAACCCCTAAACGTGTAGATTATCTGCGTGTGATTATTATGGAGCTGGCCAGAATTGCGGATCACCTGATTTGTAATTCAATTGTAGGGGTAGACTCTGGTGCTTTTACCGGATTCCTTTACGTAATGCAGTACCGTGAATTAATTTATGAAATATATGAAGAAGTATGTGGGTCCCGTCTTACTACTAATATTGGGCGTATTGGCGGCTTTGAGAGGAATTTCTCAAATACAGCGTTTACGAAACTCGAGAAATTCTTAAAAGAGTACCCTGTTGCTTTGGGTGAATTGGAAAGCCTGTTAACCAGAAACAGAATCTTTATGGAGCGTACCATTGGTGGCGGTCCTATCAGTGCCAAAAGAGCATTGAACTATGGTTTTACAGGCCCTAACTTAAGAGCTGCCGGCGTAGATTATGATGTTCGCGTGCATAGTCCTTACAGCAGCTATCAGGATTTTGAATTTGATATTCCGGTAGGAAAAACCGGAGACAATTACGATCGATTCCTGGTGCGCAATGCGGAAATGTGGCAAAGCATGCGCATTATACAACAGGCATATAATAAAATCCAGGAATTCAAGGGAACAGAAGCGGAAGTATACCATGCAGATGTGCCTGAGTATTATTTACCGAAGAAAGAAGATGTATACACCAAAATGGAAGCATTAATCTGGCATTTCAAAATCATTATGGGTGAAGTGGATATGCCAAAAGGTGAAGTATACCATGCAGTGGAAGGAGGTAACGGAGAGTTAGGATTTTATTTGATCAGTGACGGAGGAAGAACCCCGTTCAGACTGCATTTCCGCAGACCTTGCTTTATTTACTATCAGGCTTATCCTGAGTTGGTAAAAGACAGCATGTTGTCTGATGCCATTTTAACCATGAGTAGTTTAAACCTGATTGCAGGTGAATTGGATGCTTAATAAAAAAAGCTATGACTAAGTTTAATGATGAACAACTAAAAGAGTTTAACCGCCTGGTAGCTCGTTATCCGGAAGGAAAACAAAAGAGTGCTTTATTGCCTGTGCTGCATTTGGCACAGGATAGCTTTGGTGGATGGCTGAGTGCGGAAACCATGGATTATGTAGCCGGGCTATTGAATATAACGCCTATTGAAGTGTATGAAGTGGCTACTTTCTATAGCATGTATAATTTAAAACCAGTTGGTAAATACATGTTCGAAGTTTGCCAGACAGGTCCTTGCATGGTAAACGGATGCGATGATATCATTGAATATATTGGAACCAAACTGGGTATCAAACCTGGTGAAACCACTGCAGACGGAATGTTCACTTTAAAAACAGTAGAATGTTTGGGAGCATGTGGTTATGCGCCAATGATGCAGATGGGAAAACACTATAAGGAACATCTGACCAAAGAAAAAGTAGACGCCATTATTGATGAATGCAGAAAAAATGCTGCCGCAAATAATTAAGATATGGGTGTAAAATTATTATTAGAGAAAGCGCATGTGCCGGGTATCCGTTACTTCGAAACCTATCGGAAAGAAGGGGGTTATCGTGCGGTAGAAAAAGCTTTGAAACAAATGGATCCTGCATCCATTGTGGAAGAGGTAAAGAAAAGCGGACTTCGCGGAAGAGGTGGTGCTGGTTTCCCTGCGGGAATGAAATGGAGCTTCATTGCTAAGCCTGAAGGTGTTCCAAGACACCTGGTTTGTAATGCAGATGAAAGTGAGCCCGGAACCTTCAAGGATCGTTACCTGATGGAGTTTATTCCCCACTTGTTAATTGAAGGGTTGATTGTTTCTTCCTTTGCATTGGGTAGCAACGATACATACATTTATATCCGTGGAGAATATGCATGGATTGTAGATATTCTGGAGCAGGCAATTGAAGAAGCCAAAGCCAATGGTTTCTTAGGTAAAAATATTTTAGGCTCCGGCTTCGATTGTAATATTTATGTACAGAGAGGAGCGGGTGCTTATATCTGCGGAGAAGAAACCGCATTGATTGAGTCATTGGAAGGAAAGAGAGGTAATCCAAGAATCAAACCTCCGTTCCCTGCCATTGAAGGTTTGTGGAGAAGACCTACTGTGGTGAACAACGTAGAAACCCTGGCAGCAGTGGTTCCTATCATTAATATGGGTGGTGATGAATATGCAAAAATTGGTGTGGGCCGTTCTACCGGAACCAAACTGATTTCTGCCTGCGGTAATATCAATAAGCCAGGTGTGTACGAAATTGATATGACCATTTCTGTAGAAGAGTTTATTTATTCTGATGAATATTGTGGCGGTATTGCCAATGGAAAAAGACTGAAAGCCTGTATTCCGGGAGGATCTTCAGTTCCCATTTTACCTGCCAATCTTTTATTGAAAACAGCCAAGGGTGAAACACGTTACATGAACTACGAAAGTTTGAGTGATGGGGGCTTTGCAACCGGTTCCATGATGGGATCCGGCGGTTTTATTGTATTGGACGAAGACCAGTGCATTGTTAAAAACACGTACACTTTGGCGCGTTTTTATCGTCATGAAAGTTGCGGTCAGTGTTCACCTTGTCGTGAAGGTACCGGATGGATGGAAAAGATTTTGAAGAACATTGATACCGGAAAAGGCAAGATGAGTGATATTGATTTGTTGTGGGATATTCAACGCAAGATTGAAGGAAATACCATCTGTCCTTTGGGAGACGCTGCGGCATGGCCGGTAGCAGCTGCCATTAGACATTTCAGAGATGAATTTGAATGGCATGTGAATCATCCTGAAGAAGCACAAAAAAGAAATTATGGATTGGCGCATTATGCAGATCCTATTCATGTACCAGCTTAATTAAGTTATGTCTGAACAACCATTATTTAAAGTAACCATCGACAATATCACGGTAGAAGTGCCCGCGGGAACTACGATCCTGAATGCGGCGCGTAAGATTGGCGGCGATGTTGCTCCCCCTGCTATGTGTTATTACAGTAAACTGGAAGGCAGTGGTGGTAAGTGCAGAACCTGTTTGGTTGAAGTGAGTAAGGGATCTGAGAAAGATCCAAGACCCATGCCCAAACTGGTAGCCAGCTGTCGTACTACGGTAATGGATGGAATGGAAGTTAAAAATATTACGAGTGATCGTGTAATGGATGCACGCAGTGGTGTGGTGGAATTTTTATTGATCAATCACCCATTGGATTGCCCGGTATGTGATCAGGCAGGTGAATGTCATCTGCAGGATTTAAGCTATGAGCATGGCAAAGCGGGTACCCGTTATGAGTTTCAGCGCAGAACGTTCAAGAAGCACGATTTAGGCGATAAAATTCAGTTGCATATGACGCGTTGTATCCTTTGCTACCGTTGTGTTTTTACCGCCGATCAGTTAACAGGTAAGAGAGAGCACGGAGTATTGGACAGAGGAGATCACGCAGAAATTGCAACTTACATTGAGAAGAATTTATCCAATGAATTTATCGGAAACGTAATTGATGTTTGTCCGGTAGGTGCATTAACCGATAAAACATTCCGTTTCAAGAATAGGGTATGGTTCCTGAAACCAATGGATGCGCACAGAGATTGCCCAACCTGTAGCGGTAAAGTAACACTTTGGAACAGAGGAGACGAAGTGTTCAGGGTTACGGCACGCAAAGACCAGTGGGGTGAAGTGGAAGACTGGATTTGTAATACCTGCAGATTCGACAAAAAACAAACCAGTGACTGGGTGATTGAAGGACCCAGACTGATTGATCGTCACTCTGTTATTTCACAGGGACACTATGCAGGTAAAGTGGGTACACATAAACCAACAGAAACTTTTGAAGCAGTGCATGCTGGTCGTCAGCCAAAGTTGCTCATGGATATTCATAGCGTAAGTGAAGTGAATAAACCAGAAATTACTTTGAGCAAATTAGACAGACCTGCACATTCAACTGACTTTACATCGAATAAAGACTAATAAACCAGAAGCATGACACTATTGGCCTTAGATTGGATATTAATGCTGGAGAAACTGATCCTGATTGCGATTATTGTTTTCGCCAGCCTGGGAATTGCCCTGTATACCACGTTTTCTGAACGTAAGGTTGCGGCAGTATTACAAGACAGACCAGGTCCGAACCGTGCGGGTCCAATGGGTTTATTACAACCTTTGGCAGATGGTTTGAAGTTGATCATGAAAGAAGAAATCATTCCGAATTCAGCCAACAAAGCCCTGTTTATTTTAGGACCTGCTATGGCAATGACAGCAGCATTAATGACTTGTGCTGTTATTCCATGGAGCAGTTCAGTAGAATTATTCGGAAGAAAAATTGATTTGCAGATTGCCGATATCAATATCGGAATTCTATACGTGTTTGGTGTAGTGAGTATGGGTGTATATGGGATCATGATTGGAGGCTGGGCTTCCAATAACAAGTTCTCTTTGATGGCTGCCTTGCGTGGTGCGTCTCAGGCAATCAGTTATGAACTGGCAATGGGCCTTTCTTTGATTGCTGTCTTAATGATTTCCGGCTCATTGAGTTTAAAAACAATTGTAGACCAGCAAATGGCTCCGGGCGCCTGGTGGAATATTGTGTATCAGCCATTGGGCTTTTTGTTGTTCTTCATTTGTGCCATGGCAGAATGTAACAGAACGCCATTTGACTTACCCGAAGCTGAGAATGAATTGAACATGGGATACCATCAGGAGTATTCTTCTATGAAACTGGGTTTTTATCTTTTTGCTGAATACGTGAACATGATCATGAGTAGTGCGGTTATGGCCAGTCTGTATTTTGGCGGATATGATATTCCATTCCTGGATGAATCTACATTAGCGCCGAATATTGCAGCAATTCTTGGTGTGTTGTCACTACTAACCAAGATTGTGATTTTCTTATTCGTGTTTATGTGGATTCGCTGGACCATTCCAAGATTCAGATACGATCAGTTAATGAACCTGGGCTGGAAAAAATTAATACCGCTGGCCCTGGTGAATATGCTGGTAACAGGTGCAGTGATATTGTGGCAGCAGGGATAAAACCAAAGATTTACATTTGTGAACCTTTTATATAAAAGATTACATGCAAGCTTTAACAAACAGAGGAAAAGAAGTAAGTAGGGAGCCAATGAGCTTCATGGAGCGTATCTACTTGCCCAATATATTTAAGGGTATGGCCATTACATTCAGCCATATTTTCAAGAAACAGCCTACTATTCAATATCCCGAGCAGAAGCGTGAGTTCAGCCCTGTTTTCAGAGGCCTGCACGTTTTAAACAGAGACGAGGAGGGAAGAGAGCGTTGTACAGCTTGTGGATTGTGCGCTGTGGCTTGTCCTGCAGAAGCCATTACTATGGAAGCTGCGGAAAGAATGCCTGGCGAGGAAAACAAATACCGTGAAGAGAAATATGCAGCCAAGTACGAAATCAACATGCTGCGTTGCATATTCTGCGGATTGTGCGAGGAAGCTTGTCCTAAAGATGCTATTTATTTAAGTGAAACTTTTGCGCCTGCTAATTTTACCAGAAAAGGCTTTATCTACGGAAAAGAAGATTTATTGATTCCGGACAAGAACAAAGCTCCTGAAGAATACGCAGCTGCAAAAGGTGCGGCAAGAGTATAATTATTTGCAAGGTTATAATACAATTAAACAGATGGATACTTTACAAATTTTGTTTTTCTTATTAAGCGCGCTGGCCATATTCAGTGCCATCATGGTACTGGTAAGTAAGAACCCGGTGCACAGTGTACTTTGGTTAATTGTGGTATTCTTTGCCATTTCAGGTCATTATATTTTACTGAACGCACAGTTTCTGGCGATTGTCAATCTGATTGTATACGCAGGGGCCATCATGGTATTGTTCCTGTTTGTGATCATGTTGATGAACCTGAATGCGGATACAGAGCCCAGAAAAAACTGGTGGATGAAACTCGCTGGAGTAGTATCCGGTGGCTGTTTCCTGATGGTGATGGTTTCCCTTGTAAGACAGGCAACTGAACTTTCCGGAAAAGCAGCATTGATGAAGACTGGTGATATTGGATTGATCAAGAATCTGGGCAAGGCTTTGTTCAGTGACTTTGTTGTTCCATTCGAAATCAGCAGTGTACTTTTTTTAAGCGCCATGGTAGGTGCTGTAGTAATTGGTAAAAAAGACTAACCTATAACAACGCAATTATGCCTATACAATACTATATCTATTTTTCACTGGCTTTGTTTAGCATTGGTATTATTGGAGTATTAACCAGACGCAATGCCATCATTGTCTTCATGTGCATAGAATTAATGCTGAATGCAGTGAATCTTTTATTGGTTGCTTTTTCTAAAATGCACCATGGTATTGCTACTACCAATAATGCAGTAAGTACTGCAGGGGTAGAAGGCCAGTTGTTTGTATTTTTTATTATGGTGGTAGCTGCTGCTGAAGTAAGTGTTGGACTTGCCATCATTGTAATGCTATACAGAAATACGCATTCTGTAGATATTAATTTCCTGAACCGATTGAAAAACTAGCACCCGCAACTTAGTAATATGAGTAAAATTGCTTTTTTAGTCCCCTTGTTTCCCTTGCTGGGTTTCCTGATAAACGGATTGGGCAGACAGCGTCTGTCTAAATCTGCGGTAGGTATTGTTGGATCAGGAATGATCTTCATGTCCTTTTTAACGTCCTGCTTTTTATTTGGACAGGTTTATGGTTTCGCAGCCAACAGCGGCGGTGCTCCTATCAAAAGTGTGGTAACCCTGTTTAACTTTATTCAAACAGAGGCATTTACCATTCCATTTGCTTTTCAGGTTGATCAGTTATCTGTTTTGTTTCTCTTAATCATAACAGGTATTGGCTTTCTGATTCATTTGTATTCTACTGCGTACATGAAAGAGGAAGCGCCTCATCATTTTGCACGCTATTTCGCTTATTTAAACCTGTTCGTCTTCTCTATGTTGTTGCTGGTAATGGGTAGCAACTATGTGATCATGTTTATTGGTTGGGAAGGAGTAGGATTGTGTTCTTATTTATTAATTGGATACTGGTTCAAGAATGGAGATTACAGCTATGCTGCCAAGAAAGCATTCATCATGAACCGTATTGGTGACCTTGGATTTCTGTTAGCTGTATTCTGGTTGATTTTTAAACTGGGCACAGTTAATTACACAGATGTATTTGCAGGTATCAGTCAACTGTCTTCTTTTGATATTACAGCAATTACCACATTGTTATTTGTAGGAGCAATGGGTAAGAGTGCGCAGATTCCATTGTACACCTGGTTGCCGGATGCGATGGCGGGTCCTACACCTGTATCTGCATTGATTCACGCTGCAACCATGGTAACTGCAGGTATCTATATGATTGCAAGAAGCAATATTCTCTATACCATGGCGCCTGCTACACAAACGCTGGTAGCCGTGATAGGATTGGCAACAGCCATATTTGCTGCAACCATTGCCTTGAAGCAAAACGATATTAAAAAAGTACTGGCTTATTCTACCGTAAGTCAGTTAGGATATATGTTTTTAGGATTGGGTGTTGGTGCTTACACCGGAGCTGTGTTCCATGTAATGACTCATGCATTCTTTAAAGCTTTACTTTTCCTTGGAGCAGGTTCTGTGATACATGCCATGCACCACGAGCAGGATATCCGTAAGATGGGGAACCTGAAAAAGTATATGCCTGTTACGCATATGACTTTCCTCCTGGCTTGTTTAGCCATTGCAGGTATTCCTCCTTTCTCTGGTTTCTTCTCTAAAGATGAAATTCTGGTAGCAGCTTATAGCAGCAATCCATTGTTCTATTATATAGGAGTGGGTGGTGCATTAATGACTGCTTTCTATATGTTCCGATTGTATACGCTTACCTTCCTTGGAAATTTCCGTGGTACACACGAGCAGGAACATCATTTGCACGAGAGCCCTTCTGCAATGACGATCCCATTAATTGTACTGGCGGTATTGTCAGTGATTGGTGGTTTCATTGGAATCCCTGCTGTGTTTGCCGAGAACAAACACTGGCTGGCTGGATTCTTAGCACCTATTTTTGCCGATTCAGCCAAGCTTGCTACAGAACATCATTTGAGTCATTCTCAGGAATATATTATGATGGGAGTAGTAACGGTATTGATTATCGCTGTTATCACTTTTGCCGTAAAGTCTTACAAGAACTATCAGCAGAATGATGCGGAAGAAACAGGTTTAGGTAAAGTGTTGATGAATAAATGGTATGTGGATGAATTGTACAATGCCATTGTAGTTAACCCGCTGAATGCGCTGGCCGGGGTTTTGAAAGAAGTAGTGGAAAAATCGGGTATTGATGGATTGGTGAATGGTGTAGGCAAATTTATTGCTTATGGTTCCAGACAAGTGCGTTTGATTCAAAGCGGACAGGTAGCAAGCTATCTGTTGATTATGATTTTATCGTTGGTTGTTTTCTTTATCGTTTGGTTTAATGATTCAACCATCATGGGGTTTTTAAATAAATTATTTTAATTCGTTCATCAAGTAGCTCTGCAATAATGATTACTTTATTACTCATATTAACACCGCTTGTAACAGGATTAATTGCCTTCTTTTTAAAACAGGGAAATGCTGCAAAGAATTTTGCATTGCTGGCTTCTGTTGCCACAGCCGCACTATCCCTATCTGCTGTTTTTGCACAGGGCACCATCACCTACGATGCCAGCTGGTTAGCAAGCATAGGAAGCAGAATAACGTTGAAAGCAGATGGAATGGCAAAAATGCTGACCTTATTAACGGCGGTATCTTTCCCGGTAATTTTTACAGCGATTTATAATAATACATATAAGCAGGCTGCTTCTTTTTATGGCTTGATGCTTTTGTCTCAGGCAGGATTGATGGGTGTGTTTTTAGCAGCTGATGCCTTGTTGTTTTACTTCTTCTGGGAACTGGCTTTAATTCCAGTGTACTTCCTATGCTCCATCTGGGGTGGTGAAAAAAGAATTGCCGTTACATTTAAATTCTTTGTGTACACTTTTGTGGGATCATTGCTGATGCTGATTGGACTTTTGTTCATGTATTTCAACACAGCCGATCAGTCATTCTCCTGGCAAAGTTTTCAGGCAGTTCAAATGTCTGCCAAACAGGAAACCGTATTGTTCTGGTTATTCTTTATTGCTTTCGCCATTAAAATGCCCATCTTCCCATTCCATACCTGGCAGCCTGACGCTTATAAGCAGTCTCCAACGGCTACTACCATGGTAATGAGTGGTATCATGGTAAAAATGGGGGTATTTGCTGTAATCAGATGGTTGCTCCCTATGTTCCCGGTAGCAGCTGCACAATCAGCTAACCTGATTATTATCTTATCGGTGATTGGAATGATTTACGCATCATTAATTGCCATCAGACAGGATGATATCAAACGCATGATTGCTTACTCTTCCATTGCGCATATTGGTTTAATGTCTGCAGCCATGTTCACTAACAACGCAACAGCAATGGATGGTGTAATGATTCAGATGTTCAGCCATGGTGTGAATGTAATTGGTCTTTGGATTATTGCAGACCTGATTGAAAAACAATTAGGCACTACCAATATGAAAGAGCTGGGTGGTCTGGCACAAAAAGCCCCTGTGATGGCCATTCTACTGGTTGTGATGGCATTGGCCAACGTAGCACTTCCATTAACCAATGCTTTCATTGGAGAATTTTTAATGTTCAATGGTTTATTCCAATACAATATGGTGATGGCAGGTATAGCAGGTATTAGTATCATCCTTGCAGCTGTATACACATTGAACATGGTGCAGCGTGTCATTTATGGAAATGTGAATGCAATCACTGAAAAAGCTACCGAAATACCTTCTAATATTCAGCTGGCATTGGTGATTATTACGTTGATGATATTGGTGTTTGGTGTATATCCTCAGCCACTATTAGATTTAACCGGAGACAGTGTTTCCGCAATATTTGTAAATAAGTAAAAGAACGATAGAGTAGTTATGAACGCAATCATATTTTCAGCAATCATGGGTGTGGTAATGATGTTTACAGGCATTTTTACCAATAAGAAACCCGTAATTACCTTGACGGCAATTGTTGCATTAGTCATACTGCTTGTGGCTAATATCCTGAATAGCTATGGTATTTTTTCTATTCAGGTAGACACCAAAGACCTGCTCCATTTTAATAAAATGGGAATGTTCTTTAATACGCTGATGATTGCAGGTACCTTATTATTTGTTTTGTTAAGTGGATCTGAGCTGGAGAAATTAGGAAACAAAACGGCTGACTTTTATGCGTTGATTTTCTTTGTGCTATGCGGAACTGCCATCCTTACTTCATTCAATGGTATGCTGATGTTGTTCCTTGGTATTGAAATTCTTTCTATTCCATTGTACATTTTAACCGGTTCAGATAAGAAGAACTTAAAGAGTAATGAAGCTTCATTGAAGTACTTCCTGATGGGTTCTTTTACAACGGGTATCATGTTGATGGGTATTGTATTGCTGTATGGAGCAACAGGAAGTTTCGGAATGGCAGGTGTAAGCAATCCAGCAACACCACCATCAGCAGGTGTTCAAACAGCTTCCTTCTTACAGGTAGCAGGCATGTTGCTTTTGTTTGCAGCGATGTCTTTTAAAGTATCTGCAGCGCCTTTCCATTTCTGGACACCAGATGTGTACGACGGGGCACCCAGTGTGTTCACTTCATTCATGTCTACTATTGTAAAAGCGGCAGGATTCTTTGCCTTCATTAAATTATTTGCATCAAATACAAGTTTGTTAGGCCCAACCTGGTCCATCATTTTGTCTTTTGTGATTGTAGCCACTTTGTTTGCCGGAAATATCACAGCGATATTTCAGAGAAGCATTAAGCGAATGCTGGCATATTCCAGTATTGCACAGGCAGGCTTTATGTTGTTTGCCTTGTACAGCAATAACGATTTAGGAACTGAGGGTATCATTTTATACACGGTGGCTTATTGTTTGGCCACCATCGGATTCTTTGCGATTCTGATGAAAGTGAAGGATTACACTTTTGACGGATTCAACGGACTGGCAAGCACACAGCCTGTACTGGCTTTTGTAGCCACAATCTGTTTGCTTTCTTTAGCGGGTATCCCCCTTACTGCCGGTTTCTTTGCCAAGTACTTTATGCTGGCATCTGTGGTAAAAGCAGGTGGCCCAATCTGGCTGGTGATTGTTGCCGTACTATTTGCTGCAATGAGTGCCTACTACTACTTCAAAGTTATTCAGGCAATGTACTTTAAAGAAGGACAGCCGGAAACAGCTGAAATAGGTCAGGGATTCAAATTTGGGCTCTTATTGGTAGCCGTAGCCATTGTTTTGGTTGGCGTTCTTCCTTCATTAGTGCTCAATTGCTTCTATTTTTAACCGCTCTTCATAATTGAAGGACAAGGCTGAAAAGGTTTCCGCAATACGCTGTACCTTTATTTCATGACAATTCTCGACTCATTCAATTTAGCCTGGCGCACCGTAAGGGGAAATAAACTTCGTGCGGGTATTACGATCGCTATCATTGCCTTTGGTATTATGGCATTAATTGGGATCATTACCGCTATTGAAGCTATGAATCAGAGTCTGAAAGAGAGCTTCTCTTCAATGGGCGCGAATTCATTTAGCATCCGTTATAAGGATTCACGTGCCAGAATGGGGCCGAATAATGATGAAGTCACCAAAACCAAAAGAGGACTAAAAGAAAAAAAATCCAATTTAAATAAGCCGCTTCGTTTGGAAGAAGTGGAAAGATTCAAAGCCAATTATAGTTTTCCCGGAGCAATGGTAAGTGTTTACAGACGGGGTCCCGGAGGACAGGAACTGCGTTATGAAGACAGAAAAACCAATCCTCAGATATTGGTATGGGGTGGAGATGAAAACTATTTAATGGTGAACGGTTACACCATTGAACAGGGCAGGAACCTGAACAACCTGGATGTACAAAGTGGCCGTAATGTATGTTTATTGGGTAGCAATGTAGCAACCCGTTTATTTGGGGAAAGACCAGAGCGCTCCATTGATAAAATCATTAAAGTGGGTAGTACTCCCTACAGAGTGATTGGATTGCTGAAATCCAAAGGATCCAGTGCCATGTTAAGACAGGATGATGTGATTGTAACTACGTATACCAATGTGCGTCGTTATGCCAATATTGGACCAACTTATCTGGTAGGGGTGAGCGTAACTGATATCAATCAATTACCGGTTGCAACGGATGAAGCAACTTCTGTATTCAGATCCATTAGAAAACTGGAGCCCAAGGAAGACAATAATTTCGTGATAGAAAAAAGCGACAAGTTTGCGGAAATGTTTATTGGTTTCTTAAGCAGTATAACCGGTGCAGCCAGTGCCATTGGTTTAATTACATTGATTGGCGCAGCCATTGGTCTGATGAATATCATGCTGGTTGCGGTGAATGAAAGAACCAAGGAAGTGGGGCTGGTGAAAGCCATTGGGGGTAAGAGTAAATACGTGCGTCAGCAGTTTTTATTTGAAAGCATGATTATCAGTTTGCTGGGTGCATTATTTGGCATTATCCTTGGCATATTGGTAGGTAATATCTTCGGTATCATTCTGGACACAGGCTTCGTAATTCCATGGGCATGGGTATTCATTGGAATCATTATCTGTACCATCGTGGGGCTGGTAGCAGGCATATATCCTGCTATGAAAGCGGCCAGACTCAATCCAATTGTAGCACTGAGATACGAGTAGAATAGTTGCCAGGTAATGATGGAATCATTACGGGAGCGCTATTTTCTTCTCTCCTTCAATTTTTCGTTGATGTAATACTTTACGTCTTCTTCTTTTGGATTCTTTCTTAACCATTCGTAAGAAGGTCTGTAACGTTGCATGAACACCTGCAATTCTTCTCCTTTCAGTCCACTGTATTTGGAAACGATTGCTGTAGAAAAACGATAGTCAACATAAGCCTGTTTTTCACTGGCATTAAATATTTTAATGGCGTTTCTTTTGTTCTTTTCCCTTTTGCTGAGGCTGTTTAAACTGATGCCAAAGCCAGCACCTGAATTGGCCAATTCTACTGATTTAACAGGCGGGCTCACCATTTGGTCTGTGAATTCCCTTAGTCTTCTTAAGCTATCCAGGCTGTATTCATTGGCTCCTGTATTCTGAACGGTAACATCATTCAGTTCTCTGCTGATGGGTTTTAAATAAAAAGTTACTGTATCACTGGCACTGATGATGCCACTGTATAAAACCGTATCGAAATGATAGCCAATAGCCGCTACTGAAAGAATATCGTTTTTACTCACTTCAATTTTAAATAATCCTTTCTGATTGGTGATTACCGTATTGTTTTTATTGGTATTGGTAATGCTGGCCATTTCAATGGGTTCGTTGGTAATGCTGTCTTTAACATAACCCCAGATTACTTTTTGCGCCTGAACGGAGTTGCCCGCTATCAATACCAAGAGAAGAATCAGTAGTTTTTTCATAGTGTAAAGATACAGTAAGTAACCGCTCTGGTAATAAAAAAACCGCAGGCATATTGCCTGCGGTTTCATCTCTATTGTGTAGCGTCTTATTCAATAAGACCTGGTACAAAAGGAATTATTTAGGATCCAATGCTTCTTTGATTCTTTCAGCCAAATCAGTTAAATGAATCTTGCTCATTCTGTCGGCAGTGGTTGCAGCAGCAGCAGAAAGCTGACCACGTAAGCTAACCAATTGCGCTCTTACGATAGCAGTCACATCGGATTTCTTAGCATCAATTGGAGCACTTGCACCGCCAAAGCTAATAGTGATACCACCAGCAGAAGATGGAGCAGGATTGATGATAGAAGCCAGACGATCTACATAAGCTCTCTGTAACATTCTC
The DNA here is from genome assembly GCF_000508085.1 of Sediminibacterium sp. C3. GTDB lineage: Bacteria > Bacteroidota > Bacteroidia > Chitinophagales > Chitinophagaceae > Sediminibacterium. The sequence goes on from NZ_KI669560.1 coordinate 1,064,786, forward strand.
TTATAAGTGTCAATGGCTTTCTTGCTGCTCAGTTCACTGAAAATAGTTCCCTGAACATCATTCAACAGTTCCATTGCTGTATAAGCTTTATCAGCACCAAATCTTTCAGCGCTCAATTGTAAGCGGCCTAAGCGATCTGTACTAACTATGCTGTTAACCGTTCTTTCCTGAAGACTCATAATTGGGTCAGCAGAAATTGGGTTGTTGAATTTATTCCACATAGCACGATCAACCAACCAGGTTGGTGTTTCAAATACATGTTTGTTGATGAAACCAACCGCTTCTTTCTGGCGAGCTTTTGGAACGATTTCATAAACCGCTTCGTTTTGCTCAACTGTTTTAAAGGTTTCATATACACCACCGATATTGGTGCTCACGTGACCAACGTATCTGTTAAACTGACCTAATGTTTGTCCGTACATATTGGCAAGATTGCTGTACTGATCACCTTCTTCCTTAGTCCACTCAGGTAAACCTTTCATTACACGTTTTAAATTTAAAACGCCGTATTCGCTGGCTTTAACAGAGTTGTCACCCAGGTCTTCACTTTGACTTCTTGGGTCTACGCGGTTACCACTTTCATAAGTACCAAACCAATGACGAGGGTTTTCTTTTAAAGCAGCAGTAACCATTTTGTTACTGTTGTTTTTGATTTCCTCTTCATCTTTTCCCGGGATATAACCATAACCCCATTTGATTGCCCAATTGTCATAATCGCCGATTCTTGGGTACAAACCTTTTCTGCTGATATTGTCTTCAGGCTGAGCTACGTAGTTGAAACGGGCATAGTCCATGATAGATGCAGTATGTCCGTTTGCTTCAACCCACTGCTTGTCTCTTAATTTTTCAACCGGAGTCTGACTACTGCTTCCCATGTTGTGACGTAATCCAAGTGTGTGTCCTACTTCATGAGAAGATACAAAACGGATTAAGTCTCCCATTAACTGATCGTCGTATTTCATGCTGCGTGCACCTGGATCGTTAGGAGCTGCTTGTACCATATACCAATCGTGTACCAGCTTCATAACATTGTGGTACCAGCCAATATGGCTTTCTAAAATTTCACCACTTCTTGGGTCGTGAACGTTAGGGCCATAAGCATTCGGAATATCAGAAGCAAAATAACGTACAACAGAGAAACGGGCATCTTCCATGCTCATGGTTGTATCGTTCTCTGGCCATTCTTTACCAACGATGGCGTTTTTGAAACCAGCTTTTTCAAAAGCAGCCTGCCAGTCGTTGATACCTGCAATCAGGTGAGAACGCCATTGTTTTGGTGTAGCAGGATCAATGTAATAGATAATTTGTTTCTTGGGTTCAACCAATTCACCTCTTCTCCATTTTTCCCACTCACCATCTTTAGGCTCCAGTCTCCAGCGTACTGCAAAACTTAGTTCCTCAACTTTTTGCTGTGTATCACTGTATCGTACAAAGTCATCTGTAAAGAAGCCTACACGCTTATCCGCAATTCTACGCTGCATAGGTACTTTTGGTAACAACAACAATGAAGTGTTGATTTCCATAGTAACCGCACCAGCATCTCTTGCAGCAGCCAATGATGCACCTGAAGTAGGTAAGCCCGGTATAGAAGGACCAGCCGCTGCAGTTGCATTGAATGTTTTAACTGTTACAATCTCGGTGTTGATAGGGTAAGTACTGATTTTGCTGATATAGGAACGATCCTGTGCCAAAGCAGTTAAGCTGTATCTTCTCTTGATATTCGGATTAACGCTTACCGCCTGGTTGTCGCCACTGAAGAAAGCAGTAACGTCAATTACTACACCAGTAGAGTCTTTTCCTAATGACGCAACAGGAAATGCAGACGCAATGGCGTTTAAGTTTGAATTGGTAACTGCTTTAAAGATATCCTGATTTTCTTCTGCCTTGTTTACCAAAGTAACTGTTCTCAGGAATACGTTGTTGTTAGGTCCTTTTTCAAAAGTGATGGTTTGCTGATTGGCAATCTCTCCGCCATAACCAGCACCGGCCGGTACTTTAGCAAAACGAACAACTGATAAAATCTCTCTTCCAAAAAGGGAATCAGGAATTTCAAAATAATATTTGTCTTCCACCTTGTGAACGGTGAACAAACCTGTTTTGGAAACAGCTTTAGCTGTAATCACCTCTTTATAAGGTTTGGGCCCCTGGCGCTGGGCATTGTTCATCATATTAGCCAAATTGCCCATGTTAGGCCCCTGTGCAGGAGCACCCGTGCCAGGCGTCTGGGGTGGGGTTTGAGGTCGCTGTTGAGCCACTAAACTTAGGGCAAGCATCAGCGCTGTACTGGTGAATAATAGTTTTTTCATTGTTGCAATTAGTGTTATTAAAAAAAATGCCTATAAAGATAGGGTTGTTAACTATCTAACAATCAAATAACAAGAAGGATTGGATGAATGGTGAAGAATTTTAAAAAATCGGTAAAATTCACTCAAAGAAAATAAACCTTGTGTTTGTTGCTTTCAATAAAATACCTATTTTACAACCCCTTTCCAATGCTGGTTTAAATTGTTTTAAAGAATTTGAAACAATTTGTTAATTCAGAATAATTTTCATTAGCATTGTGAAGTAATTTTTTAAACCATTAGTTATTTTTTTAAAAAAATCAAAAACCATTTGAGTCATGGCTGAAACAAAACCAACCGCTGCAGTGAAAAGTGCAACTTCTACTCAACCGAAGAAGAGCAGCAACATTATTTCATGGATTGCTCCTTTTGCAGGAGTTGTAATTGGGTACATTCTTTGGAGATTTGTACTAGGAACCAACAGTAACTTTACCAATCCAGATTTAGCTGGCGGTTTCTGGCCTAACCACAAAGGACCTTTGACTGGACTTGCTAAAATGTATGAAGGTGGTATCGTTGTACCTATCTTGATTGGTAACTTCATCATTGTATTAATCTTCGTTATTGAGCGTCTATTAACTGTAATCAAAGCAACTGGTACAGCTAACAATGCTGAGTTTGTGCGTAGCGTACAGTTCCACCTTGCTAATAAAGAAGTAGACAAGGCTTTGGCTGCTTGCGATAAGCAAAAAGGTTCTGTAGGTAATGTAATGAAAGCTGGTCTTAAGAAGTACAAGGAAATGATCAGCAACACAGAATTAGAAACAGAACAAAAAGTATTGAATATCCAGAAGGAAATTGAAGAAGCTACTGCTCTTGAATTACCAATGTTAGAAAAGAACTTGGTATTCTTATCAACTATCGCTTCAGTAGCAACCCTATTAGGTTTGTTCGGAACGGTATTAGGTATGATCAAATCATTCTCTGCTCTAGGTGACGAAGGTGGTGGTGATGCTGCTCGTGAATTGTCAAAAGGTATCTCTGAAGCGTTGTTCAACACTGCATTAGGTATCGGTACTTCTGCTGTAGCAATCATTTTCTATAACGTGTTTACTACTCGTATCGATGGTATCACTTATGGTATTGATGAGTCTGGTTTCACTTTAACTCAAAGCTTCGCTGCTAACTACAAATAATTTTGATATTATTTGTGGAATCCGCAAAGATTTGAATCCTATATAAGTGAACAGTAAAAAACAAAACAATGGGTAGAGCCAAATTACCTCGGAAGAGTACAAATATTGACATGACGGCGATGTGCGACGTGGCCTTTCTCTTGTTGTCGTTCTTTATCTTAACGACCAAGTTTAAACCCGCTGAAGCAATTGCTGTTACTACACCCAATTCTGTTGCTGCAAAAGTGGCCCCCCAGAAAGATTATGTAATGGTAATTCTGGATGCAAATGGCAAGGTATTTCTTGAAATGGACGACGAGTCTAAGAAGGAAGCAATTGCCAATGCCTTGAATTCCACCAGAAATCTGGGATTAAACACAGCGGCTTTTAAAAAGTCACTGTTTTTTGGAGCACCATTCGGTAGCCTTGCGTCTTTCCTGGCATTGCCTGAAGATCAGCGTAAGGGTGATAAACTACCTGGTATTCCAGTAATGGATACTGCCAACAACGAATTGGTTACCTGGATGAGAATAACCAAAGAAGTTTACATGGGCGAGAAAGAACCAGCATTCCTTTTAAAAGGGGACAATGCTGCTAAATATCCTGCTTTCAAGGCGATTATTGATGCCTTTAAGAAAAATGATATTTTGAAGTTTCAGATGGTTACAACCCCTGAAGCTGCACCAGTAGGCACTGATCTTTGGAAGATGAATCAGAAAGGCGAAAAACTAGAAGAGTAAAATAATTTATAACGAAAACTAAATTCTACCAACATGGCAGAAATGGATACCTCGGGCGGCGGTGGCCATAAAAAAGGACCCGGCGTCAAGAAAGGGAAAAAACTATCAACCAGGGTTGACTTAACACCCATGGTGGACTTAGGTTTCTTGTTGATTACCTTTTTTATCTTCACTACAACCATGAGTCAGCCTACGGCTATGAAGCTCTTTTTGCCAAAAGATGCGGATAATCCGGAGGAACAAAATAAGGCTAAGGAATCTGGTGTTATTACCTTGTTACTGGGAAAAGACAATAACGTCTTCTACTATGAAGGTCAATTAGCATCAGACGGATCCAACTTTAAATCATCTACTTTCAAAGAAATCAGAACGGTTCTGATTGATAAGAAACGTAACACTCCTGAAAAGGATTTAGTGGTGGTGATTAAGCCTTCAGTTGACTGTACTTACAAGAATGTAGTAGATATATTAGATGAGATGGCCATTAATGTGCTTAAGCGTTATGCACTTGTAGATATTTCAGACCCTGAAGCACAGTTGGTTAAAATATCAGATGCAAGCGGTGCTGCGGCTGGTGGTGCATCTAATTAATATCAACAAGCAACTAACTTAATAACATTTTACAATGGACGTAAATAAAATTCAATCAGCAGACATTCTCGACATCATCTTTGATGGAAGAAACAAAGAGTATGGCGCTTATGAGTTACGTAAAACCTACAATAAGCGAATGGTTAAGGCTTTAGTAGCTACCGTACTCATCGTTGTGCTGGCATTGTTGGGTAACCTACTTGCCAATTCTACATCAGGTTCGAAGACAGAATTAATAGTGCAGGATGTGTCGTTGGAAAACGTGCAACAGGAAGAGAAAAAGCCTGAACCGCCGCCACCACCACCACCACCAAAGCAAGAACCTCCTAAAGTGGAAATCACTAAGTTCACTCCTCCTAAGATTGTAAAAGATGAGGAAGTGAAGGAAGAAGATGAAATTAAAGAGGTTGAAAAATTAGAAGACACCAAAATTGGTACAATCAATCAGGAAGGTGCTAAAGATGAGGGTATCGTTGCTCCTCCGGTTGAATCAGGTACTGGTGTGGTAGAAGCTCCTAAAAAAGAAGAAGATTACGATAAGATTTTCACAGTGGTGCAAATCCCTGCTGAATTCCCTGGTGGTTTGTCTGCATGGGCAAAGTATCTGGAGCGTAACCTGAACAGAGACTTACCAGTTGAAAACGGTGCGCCTCCAGGAAAGTACACTGTAGTGGTTTCTTTCATCGTGGCAAAGGATGGTACAATCAGTGACGTAGTTGCTGAAAACGATCCAGGTTATGGTACTAAGAACGAAGCGGTTCGTGTAATTACCAGAGGACCTAAATGGAAGCCTGCGGTACAGAACGGTAGAAACGTAATCTATCGTCACAAGCAGAGCATTACATTCATGGTTTCTGAAGAGTAATCTCCGAAATAATCATCTTACAAACCCCGGTGCTGCAAAGTCCCGGGGTTTTTTATCTTTACTGAATGAATACGAGTTTACAGGGCTGGGACGATACGATTGTGGCATTGGCAACCGCGCCAGGGATTGGGGCGATAGGGGTAATCAGGGTGAGCGGACCCGCCAGTTTTAGCGTGCTGAATCAACTATTCCCTTCTAAGGATTTGCTGAAGCAGGCATCTCATACGCTTCATGTAGGTTTACTGAAAGATGGGGATACTGTGATAGACGAAGTGGTACTTTCCTTATACAAAGGTCCTAAATCGTACACTGGTGAGGATGTAATTGAAATCAGTTGTCATGGATCTCCTTATATACAGGAACAGATTATTCAGGCAATTACTTCCAAAGGAATCCGTTTGGCAAAACCCGGGGAGTTTACGCAAAGAGCTTTTTTAAAGGGCAAAATGGATCTTGCACAGGCAGAAGCAGTAGCTGATTTAATTGCCAGTAATACAGAAGCCAGTAAGCGAGCCGCATTGCATACCATGCGAGGAGGGTTCTCTTCTGATTTGTCGCAATTAAGAGAAACCCTAATTCGTTTTTCTGCATTAATAGAGTTAGAGTTAGATTTTTCACAAGAAGATGTAGAGTTTGCAGACCGATCTGCATTTGCTGAATTAATAGCACAACTAAAAACAGCCACACAGCAATTAATTGCGTCCTTTAAGCTGGGCAACGTAATCAAGAATGGTGTGCAGGTAGCTATTATTGGAAAGCCCAATGCCGGGAAGTCAACCTTACTTAATACCTTATTGAATGAGAACCGGGCAATCGTAAGTGATATTGCCGGTACTACCAGAGACACGATTGAAGAAGTACTGAACATTGATGGTGTATTATTCAGATTAATTGATACTGCTGGAATTAGAGAACATACTGCTGACGCAATTGAACAGATTGGAGTAAGTAAGAGTAAGGAAAAAATGCGTGCTGCAGAACTCGTGATTTATCTATATGATATTTTAACCACAACAGCAGAAGAGCTTGCACAAGTGGTTGCAGAATTTGAAGCAGAAAAAATTGAATATATACTCGTTGGTAATAAGGCAGATCTGGCATCCAAAGAGCAACTTAAATACTTTGAACAATTTGCCAATCAGTTATTTATTTCTGCAAAGAACAACGAGCAGATTGAAGCGCTGAAAAAAGAACTGGTGAATAAAACCATTCACGGAAACATACATGCAGAGTCTACAATAGTAACCAATGCCAGACACAATGCGGCTTTGGTAGCATTGCTAAAGTCTATTGAGGAAGTGGAGGCTGGTTTGCATAACAGGGTTCCAGGTGATTTACTTGCACTGGATATCAGACAATGCCTGCATCATTTAGGAACCATCACTGGTACCATTACACACGAGGATCAGCTGGATTATATCTTTAGTAAGTTCTGTATAGGAAAGTAATTATCTTTTATTTGTTTCATAAATGCTTGTCTATGTTACGTTTTAGCTGATTTATCTTTCCTTTATTTGTTGCCCAACTACACTTTTTTACCTATATTTGTTGCCCGATTGTTGCCCAGATTTGTTGCCCACAAATCAGGCAACACTCCGGAGAGAACATGCTACATACAGCTACAAGCTGCTACATGTAGCAACAACAGGCAACAAAATGAGCAGCAACATTCGTCTACAGAAATCTTGTCAGCACTGCGGTAATCGTTTTACCGCCAAAACTACTGTTACACAGTTTTGCTCAGATACTTGTGCCAAGAGAGCATACAAACAACGGAAGCGGGATGAAAAAATTGAAGTGGCCATCAAGGTAGAAACCGAGAAAGCCATGTACGACCCTGCCATTTCTCAAAAGGAATTTCTAACCGTAGATGAAGCCTGCCAGTTAATCAACGCCAGCCGATGGACCATTTACAGGCTCATCGACAAAGGCGAACTCAAAGCAGGTAAGTTGGGCAGAAGTACCCGAATCCCACGAACAGCTATCAACGAACTATTCAAATTAACTGAAGCATGACAGTAACTTTAAGACAACGCAAAAAGGGCGATAAAATCAGCCTGTATCTTGATTACTATGGTGATGGTAAAAGAGACTATGAGTATTTGCAATTATACATCATACCCGAGCCGGAGAAAGGCAAGCTCACCAAAGAGCAGAAGGAAGAGAACCGTAAAACAATGATCCTGGCAGAAGCCATCAGGTCAAAAAGATTGCTCCAGATAAAGAATGAAGAATATGGCTTTCGGGATACCGATAAAGCCAAAGGTAGTTTCATTGCCTACTTTGAAAGGCTTACCGAGAAAAGAAAAGGCAGCGAGGGAAATTGGGGCAATTGGGATAGTGTGCTGAAACACTTGAAGAAGTTTGCCAAAAATGGTGCATCATTTAAAGACGTTGATAAAAACTGGCTGGAAGATTTTAAAACCTATCTCATATCCGAAGCCAAGAGCAAAACCAATAAACACCTTTCACAAAATTCACAGTCCTCCTATTTCAGCAAAGTAACAGCAGCTTTAAAGGAAGCCGTAAAAGAAGGCATCATACAAACCAATCCAGCAAACCAGGTGGAAGGCATCAGGTCAGATGATCCTGATAGAGAGTTTCTCACTTTGGAAGAATTACAGGCAGCAGCAAAAGTGGAGTGTGAAATGCCGGTACTCAAAACTGCTTTCATCTTTTCTGCATTGAGTGGTTTGCGTTGGTCGGATATAGAAAAGCTGGTTTGGTCAGAAGTGCAGCACTCCGAGCAGTCCGGGTATTACATCCGTTTCAGGCAGAAGAAAACAAAGGGAGCAGAAACATTACCCATTTCAGAACAAGCCTTTTCGCTTTTAGGTGAAAGAAGAAAGCAGGATGATAAAGTATTTGAAGGATTGTATTACAGTGCCTGGCATAACTTAAAACTCCGTGAATGGGTAATGAAAGCAGGTATCACGAAGCACATCACTTTTCACTGTGCAAGGCATACCTACGCCACATTACAGATTACATTAGGAACAGATATTTACACGGTTTCAAAACTCTTAGGTCATAGGCATTTAAAAACAACCGAAATTTACGCTAAGGTAATTGACCATAAAAAACAGGAGGCGGCCAATAAAATTAAATTAGACTTATAGCGATGGAAGTAAAAGTATTAGACAGCATCATGCACGGTGTATTAAAGCCGTGGAAATTAGATACCACCAACACAAGGCGGTTCACTGAATTGGTGAAAGCTGCAAAATCAGCTTCACCCAATACCAATGCAGCGTTGCTTTCGCAACTCACAGCATTGTTGGTTGATTACCCAACACTTCAAAAAATAGTGGCGGATGAAACCATAGGCAACGCACCATTGCAGCAGCTTTTATACAAAACCGATTTACCAAAGTATAAAGATGCCGTTACCCACTTTTATTATTTCATAATCACCGGAGAAACACTTCGTGTTTTCAATGCAGTATTGCAGCAAGCTGCAAACTGGACAGAGTTAGTTGATATTCGCTATCAGGTTGGCAAAACCCTTACCAATGTGAGAGTATTAGCCAAACAGGTTACCACAGAATTAAATGAACAGGGCTTTACAACGGTTCCTGATGCACAAAGCAGCGTTGTTCACTTCGCTTTGTATTACTTAAAACATAGCCTCATTCAGCTTTATTTCAGCATACAGGAACAGTTCAAGGCAAGCCTTTCACAAACAACAACCATAGAAGATTTTTATGTGTTGGATTTGGAAGAACCATTGTCCACAGTTCAGCAATTAGAGTTTGTAGGACCGCCAGCAGCAGATGAAAAAGGCAGCACCGAATACAACGCCAACCAGGAAGCTATTCACTTCGGTTTCAAAGATGATGTTGCAAAGCTCACAACAGTAGTAAATCAGTTGTGCCATCAAATTGAATTGCTCAATGATGATGTTACCAGTGCAGATGAATTGATAAAAGCATTAACGGCAAAAAGCATATTGCCCGGTGCAGTGAAAATTCAATTGGGCTGCGAAACAAAACACTTCCGTTATTG
>NZ_KI669560.1:1074463-1444463 GCF_000508085.1 Sediminibacterium sp. C3
CTATCATTATCGAACATTGAGAGGTCAAAAATCTTCTATTCTAAAAAGGATACACTGATTACTGCAAACAACCTTTCAGCAAGTGGTTCAAAGAACAAAATTGAACCAAAGGAAAAGGCAAACATTGATAAGATTTTTAAACATCTGCAATAAAAAACATTAAGATTATTCAGTAATGTGAGTAAGGGATTAACCCCTTAACCATTGCCCCTCTTGCATTTAAGAGGTTTGTGCCATCATTCATAAAAATAAAAAAAGATGGCACACGAAGAATTAATCTTAGACAAGCTCACCGAAATCGCTAACAAGCTGGATGAGCAAAACCTGTTACAAAAAACAGTACTGAACTTTAATGAGGCTTGCAAATATTTAGATGTAAGTCCATCGCATTTGTACAAACTCACCAGTACAAAACACATTCCCCATTTCTGTCCTCAGGGCAAAAAACTCTACTTCAAACGGGAGGAGTTGGATACCTGGTTACAACGTAACCGCAAATCAGCAGCAGATGAAATTGATCAGATGGCTGCCGATTATGTTATCCGCAACAAACGCAAGAAGTAGGATTTTTTTATTAACTGAAAGAACAGAACAATGGCATCAAGTACCATATTTAAAAATTTCACCGTGCCGGTGGAAAAGAAATCATTGCTTTTAATAGCCAATGATATTGCCTCCGGCAAATACAAAGCGGAGGTTGAAGAAATCAGGGCATTGCTGGAGCAAGGCAAAACGGAAGAAGCGGCCAATAAGAAAAAGCAATTGTTAGCCTTCACTCCATCCGCAGTATTCAGCGAGAAAAGGCAAATGCCTTTCCTTGAAATGTACAGCGGCTTTGTACATCTTGATTTTGACAAGCTGACACCAGAGCAGTTGGATGCAGCTTTCAAAGTCATTGCCGAAATCCCTTACACCTTCTTATGCTTTATCAGCCCAAGCGGTAACGGCCTTAAAGTGTTCATTGAGGTGAATACTGAAATTGAACACCACGACATTGCATATTTGCAGGTACAGAAGCATTACGAAGATGCAACAGGTTTAAAAGCAGACCCAAGCTGCAAGGATATTACAAGGCTTTGCTTCATGAGTTATCACCCTGGACTGTTTAAGAACATCCGTAACGAAAAGTTCAAAGTGCAGTTGCCCGAAATTTTCACGCAACCGGAAGTGCAACCAAAAGCAGAACCAGTAAACCCACCAGTTCAGGAACAACCCGAAGAGGATTTGAACATCGCTTTCATTTTCAATCAACAAATTCAATTCACCAATCAAAAAACCCAATACACCGATGGAAACAGGAACAATTATATTTATCGGCTTGCTTCTAATTGCAACAGAGCTGGTTTATCGCAGCCCGATACTGAACTTTTATGTACGCAACATTTTGACCTACCTGAAAGAGAAATTAAAGAGGCAGTAAAAAGTGTTTACTCCCACCACAAACCCGAGTTTGCAAAGTTTGCAAACACTGCAAAGCTGCAAAGTACAGAACAGCAAACACCACAGGAAGACTATTTAAAAGCTACTCCAACCATTCCAGAAGAATTGTATTTACAAATGCCTGAAATATTGCAACACGGTGCAATGGCATTTACCGATGAAAGAGAACGGGATGTTTTTCTCACAGGAGCATTGGCAATTCTCAGCGGATGTTTGCCCGGTGTAAAAGGAGTGTATGCAGGTAACGAAGTTTTTCCGAATGTCTTTTCATTTGCCATTGCCCCTGCCGCCAGTGGAAAAGGTGCATTGAAGTTTGCAAAGATGCTGGCAGACGAATACCACAGCTTTGTACTGAAAGCAAGCCGTGAAGCAGAATCACAATACAATCAGGAACTATCCGAACACAAGCAAAAAATCAGCAGCAAGAAAAAAGGCGACACCTCCACAGAAGAACAGCCCACCAAACCCACTTTTAAAGTGGTGTACATTCCGGCAAATACAAGCTATGCAAAAATCCTTTGGCACTTGGAGCAGAACGAAGGAACAGGTATTATTTGCGAAACAGAAGCCGACACCCTGGGCAATGTATTTAAACAAGAGTGGGGTTCCTATTCCGATATGCTTCGCAAATCGTTTCACCACGAAAGGCTATCCAGTTCCCGTAAAGGCAACAATGAATTTACAGAGGTAAATGCACCCAGCTTGTCTATTGCTTTATCAGGTACACCCAATCAGGTAACGGGCTTAATATCTTCTTCCGAAGATGGCTTATTCAGCCGTTTCATATTCTATGCTTTTAAGGTGGAGCAAAAATGGAAAGACGTTTCTCCCAATGCCAATAACATCAACCTCACCGAGCATTTCAAAGAACTATCCTTAAAGGTGTTTAACATGGTCCAGTTCCTGCAACGGGAAGAAACCAACGTAACCCTAACCAATCAACAATGGCAACAACTAAACCAAACCTGTGAGGCATGGCTCAATGAAGTAACCATGTTCACAGCCGAAGAAGCCGCCAGTATTGTAAAACGCTTGGGCTTGATTCTGTATCGTATGGCAATGCTATTTACCGCCTTGCGGAAATTTGAAAACGGAGAGGCAGCAAGCCAGGTGCTTTGCACCGATGAAGATTTCAGCACCGCTTTGCGGTTGGCCGAAATCTACCTCCACCACAGTATTTTAATGTTCAACAACCTGCCAAAGCAAAGCGAAGCCACACAGTTCAAAACAGGCGATAGCAAACGCAAATTCTTTGATACTTTACCATCAGAATTTACCCGCCAACAAGCCGTTGAAACCGGCAAACAGTTCCAGCTTTCTGCCCGTACCGTGGATGATATACTCCACAATGCCACCGGCAAGGCTTTGGAAAAGCTGAAGGCCGGGCTTTACCGCAAAATCTAAGCACAATTCCCTCCCTGCATTGCTCCCCATGCCGCCAAACGGATGGGGTTTTTGCATTGTTTGCAGACTTTGCAAGTTTTGCACATTGCTATTTTTCTTAGTATGCACTTGCTTTTCTTTTCTTATATTTGCCAATATTTGACAAGTCAATATTAAAACGATGAACAGCCAATTTGGTGAGAGGATCAGAACACTCAGGGAGAAGCAGAATTTATATCTGCGGCAAGTTGCACCATTGCTTGAAATGGACACGGCTCAACTGAGTAAAATTGAAAAAGGGTTGCGGCAACTCAAACGGGAACAGATACCCATCCTTGCCGAAATACTCAAAGCAAGTAGCGATGAATTAATGACACTATGGTTAGCCGACCAAATTTATGCAGTAGTGAAAGATGAGAAGCTGGCAAATGAAGCAATGCAAGTGGCTGAGAAAAATATTAACCAAACAAAACGCAAGAAATAAAACCAACAATTTAAAAGTAATCACATAATGGAAAATAACAGCAGACACATAGATACATATCTTGCTTTAGCGAATAGTCTTCGTTTTAAGCTATGGGCAATTGTTGGTGAGGACCTGATAAAAAAAAATACAGTAATCCAATATTTGCAAAAGCAGGGTTATCTGTTGGTTGATGTTGGTTCGGAATTGAGCAGCCTATACAAAGAATTAGATGCTAATGAAGAACCTTCACACGACATAGGCCAAAAAATAAAAGATTGGTTCCTGTCAAAACCGGAGAAGCTGATCTTAACCAATGCAAGCATTCTTTACCATAATGCTTTTACAAAGATTTCACCTGTTGGTGCTTTCAAATATAACTCCCGTAATAAGAGCAGTGTTCTGTTCTTGGAAGATGAAAAGATTATAAGCAATCGTATTTCTTATGGTCAGGCAGGTTCAGAAGAGTATTACGATAAGGATATTAACGACATTCTAATTACTAAAATCGGTGATATAGAAGAAAACTATGAAACACTTGCAGCAGAAGATGCAGTAGAATATAAAACTGGCGATAAATTACCTGATGATGCCATTGGTAATTTATTCAACTACACCGTAATTAAAGATGTTGTAGATATTGATACCGACTTAAAACAAGAAGATTTACAAAAGGAATTAATATCGAGTTACATTATTTCCGAAGGGCTTGAGCAGCAGATTATCGACTTCTTTGATAATCTGCAAAAACCAAATCATAAGGCTGTAAAGATTATTGGTAACTACGGTAGTGGTAAATCTCACTTAATAGCGTTCTTGGTAAGCATCATTAATAATGAAAGTTATCGTTCACTTATTAAAAATGCAAAGGTTAGAAAAGCGGCTGAAAAAATATCTCGAAAGTTTTTTACAGTTCAATTTGAATTGCAGCCGGTAGATGTTGACTTGTCTTTTTTCTTTTTCAGGGAATTAGAAAAGCAAATAAAACAGGCATACGGTATAGAAATACCGAAGCTGACAAAGGACACAATTAATTTCAAAGACCATTTAGCGGAGATAATTGAAATACTAAAAGCAAAAGACCCTTCAAAGGGTTTGATGGTAATTGTGGATGAAGTTTCTGACTTCTTACAAGCAAAGCAATCATTCCAGATAAAAAGAGATTTTCAATTTCTAAGAGTTGTTGCACAGGTTTGCCAGGATCAAGATATGCTTTTAGCTATTTCTATGCAGGAGGATATTTATTCAAGTCCTAAACTCAGCGATATTGCAGGTGATGAAGCTCGAATAAGTGAACGATTCCAGAATATCATTATCCGCAGAGAAGCAGTAAAGCAGGTTATAGCACAGCGTATTGTTTCTAAGACCAAACAACAACACATCGAAATTGAACAAAAGCTAAAACCTTTCATTGATAAAATTGAAGATGTTGCAAACAAGCAGGAGGAATATATTGAGTTGTTCCCTTTTACACCAGGCTTGCTAAACCTATTTCATGAATTGCCTTATTTTGAAAAACGGGGTATCATCCAGTTTGCTCAGAATGAATTGAAGTATGTTATTGCCAAACCTTTTCCGTACTTCTTTACATTCGACCGCATCTATGATATTTTAGCCAATAACCCCAATAACCGTAATCTCGAAGGGGTTTACGACTTGGTTAAAGTAGTGAGCATCGTAAACCAAAAGATTGCAGCCAACCTCGACAAAAAGCTGCAAAGTGATGCCTACAAATTAGTAAAAGGCTTAGCCGTTTATTCTCTTTGGAGCAAGGGTCAAAATGGAGCAACAGCAAAAGAATTGGCTGAACAGCTTTTAATTATTCCGCAGAATAATGCCTTAGAAGCCTTTATGCAAGTGTCTTTGATTGTTAAGAAAATAAGAGAGGCAACAGATGGTTTTTATATTAAGGTAGTTAAGGACGATGCTACAGGTAATGACTATTTTAAATTCGATCCTGCAATTGATGGCAAAGACCCGGAAGAGAGAATTGATAATGAAATTGTAGCAGTTGGCGGTGATGAAGATAAACAGGAAGCAGTACTATTTGACCAGATTAAAGAGATATTGGATTTAGACCATTACAAGAATACACCAAATGTATTTTCGGATGAATGCACCTGGGTATCTGTAAAATCATTCAGAAAAGGATTGGTTGTATTTCAGCGTAAAGAACAAGAGATTGAAAATCTTGATAAAGCAGATTATGTAATCAATCTTATTTCCCCATTCAGCAAAAAAGAACCAAAGAAATGCAGCGAAAATCAACTAAATATTAAAATCAAAGTTGGGAGCCAGGAAAGTATTGAAGTAATTAAACGTATCGTTGCTATCAAGTCATTGATAAGTAAAAATATTTTGGTATCGGCCATGAACAAGAAATTAACCGATACCATAGAAGGATACAGAAATCCGGCAGGTGTTGTTGTGCCTGGCATTAAGTACCGTATTGCCATGTGGATAATGAATTTATCAGAAGCAAAGCTCAATGATGATGCAATTTCTATCAAATCGCAATTAGGAAAAGACTTCAATAACCTTTCTGAAATCGTTTCAGAATTAAAAAAGAAAGTGTTTGACAAATGCTTCAATGATGAGTTTCCCGAACATCCTAAATATGCTGAAATATTATCCTCAAACAACATTACCAATACCATTTCAACAATTAGCGATGAAGTGACCAATGGAAATTTCAGGTCCTTGTCGCTTCGGAGTAAAAGTTTCCTAAATACTTTAAGCCTTTTAAATGCCAACGGTGATCCTGATGTAGCTTCTAATAAGATAGCTCAAATCATTCTTACCACAATAAATGCTAAGGCTGGCAAGGTGGTTGATATTGAAAAGGAAATTGATACTCCACTTGCCAAAATTCCTTATGGTTTAGAGCCAGAAATAGTTCATTTCTTTTTGATAATACTTACCACTTTGGGTAAGATTGCTTTGAAAGGAAAAGGCGGTGATGAAATAGATATTTCAAACATCAAGGAAAAATTCAAAAGCATTACCCAGTTTGAGAACATTGTATATGCAATTAAGAAGGATGATTTGTCTTATGACTTTGCAAACAATTTGCTCAATGCACTCGGTTTAAATGGTGCTAAGATGCTGCGGGAAAATACCCGTAATGAGAGCTTCCTCGAGTATAAAAACAAAATCAGGGCAATTGCTGATGATATTAGGGCTATCAATCTTCAAATAAGCAAGGCTGAAGCAAAAGCTGAGCTTTATATAAACCTTGACAGTGTTAAAAAGGAAGCTGTAAAAGTTACAGGCATCGATTGGGCAACATTAGACATTACCAACCATGCCAGATTCAATACCATCGAAAGTTTTAGTGGCAAGCTCACCGAGATTAAGGAGATACTAAGCACCATTGAGGAATTGAAAATTACTCTTATAGAGTACAATGAAAAAACACACAATGGCATTCGGTATATGAAAGATGCTTTGGATATTATAGAAGCAAATCAAAAATACTTGAGTGACCCACAAGTAGAAGTTAAGCTGAAACAATTCAGCAACGATACAATTAATGTTGTTAAAGATTTTGGTAAATACATACAGCTAAAGGAGAGGTTTCCGCTTGCAGGAAAGATTGATGCTTTTAAGAAAATGTATATCAATGAATTTTACTATCCTGCTTTACAGAACACCATTGGTAATAAAGTAGATTGGAAACCATTTGAAAGTTTTACCCGAAATACATTGTTTGAAAAGATTGGCATTTTGGCAAATGCAGATTGTAACGTAAAACAGAAAATAGATGGTAAAATCACATTATGGACTGGCATCCTGGCAATGAGAGCAAAATCAGTTGATGTAGATAGTTTGAACGATATTCCATTTGATACCCAAACTAATTTCATGAAAGTAGAGAGGGATTATTCAAGTATTGCAACTGAGGGCAAAAATATAGATGCTACACTGAAGGCAATTTTTGAAGACTACGCTTCTACTACAATCGCTGAGGTTAAGAACAAAGCCGACCAATTAGCAATTGTAAAAATACCGGCAGAACAGAAGAAGGCTATTGAAGCAATTGTCAAAACAGGAAAATTACCTGATACAATAAATCAGCAACTAATTGATGCTATCAACAAGCTGTTTGTAGATATAAAAATTGTTCAGTTGAAAAAGGAAGATATAATAAATGCCTTATTCAAAAAAGATGAATTGGTAACACTTGCACAGCTAAGTGAAGCCTTTTTTAACTTGAAAGAAAAACTGGAAAAGGAAAACAAAGGGCAGGAAGTACGTTTCAAAATTGATTAACAAACTTGAAAATAAACAGAATGGATTATAAAAAAGATTTGGCTGAACGCCTACCAGAATTAAAAAAAATGGATAGTTTTCCAATTGGGAATGACGAAGATATTATTTCGTTATCTCAACCTCCATTTTATACGGCTTGTCCAAATCCCTACCTAACGGAATTATTAGAACCAAATATATCAGCCGATGATAATTATCATTGTGAGCCATACATTGGTGATGTAAGTGAGGGAAAAACAGATCCGGTTTATTTAGCCCATACTTATCATACAAAGGTTCCATACAAAGCAATCATTCATTATATTGAACATTACACTAAAGAAGGTGATTTCGTCCTTGATGCTTTTAGTGGCTCTGGAATGACAGGTGTTGCTGCCAAGGTTACAAATAGGAACTGCATTTTATCAGATTTGTCACCCGTTGCAAGCTTAATGGGTGCATCAATAACTGGTCGCCCCGATTCCGTACGATACAAAGCAGAATTTATAAAATTACTGTCTCAGGTAAAGGATGAATTTAATTGGCTTTATGAAACGAATCATAAAGAAAATATTAAGGGTGAAATTAATTATATTATTTACAGTGAGATTTTAGCTTGCCCATATTGTAAAACCGAATATTCTTTTTGGGATGAGGCGTTTATCGAAAGTGATAAAATATTACAATCTAAGTTTAATTGTCCATCGTGCAAAGCTGTAATATCCAAAGCCGATTCAGAAAGTGTTATTGAGGATTATTTTGATGAGTTTATTCAAAGTAATTCACAAAGACTTAAATACAGACCGGTATTAATTAATTACAAAGTTGATAAAAAGGTTTTTGAAAAGAAGCCTGATGAAACAGATTTGTTGCTTTTTCGCAGAATTGAGGAATATAAAATTCCATATTGGCTTCCTTCGTATCAATATATGTTTAAGGATGGCAAGTGGGGTGATATGTGGCGAGCAGGTGTACACTTCGGTATAACTCATACTCATCATTTTTTTACTAAGGGAAGTCTTATTGTATTGTCACGTTTATTGTCACTTGCTAACAATTCAAACATGAAGCATTTGATGCTTTATACAATTACATCTTTTTTGACGAAAACGGGAAGCAAGTTGCATAATATTGGTTTTAAGGATGGAAAAATTAATTTAGCTGGAGCACAGCCAAATTCCCTTTATATCCCCAGCCTCTTTGCAGAAAGAAACTTATTCACATTATCTCTTGGTAAATCAAGAGATATTGAAAAGGCTTTAGAAAGTATTTACGACAGCAATAAATCGAAAGTATTTGTACAAGTTTCATCGGCAACACAGTTGCTTATACCAAATAATTCAATCGATTATGTTTTTACTGATCCCCCATTCGGTGAAAATTTAATGTATTCAGAAATGAATTTTATTTGGGAATCTTGGTTGAAAGTATTTACAAATAATCAGAAAGAAGCAATAATTAATAATTCACAAAATAAAGATATTGATTCATATTTTGATCTAATGCACGATTCGTTTAAAGAATATTATCGTGTTTTAAAGCCAAATAGATGGATTACTGTAGTATTTCATAACTCCAAATCTTCAATTTGGAATGTTTTGCAAAACGCTTTGTCAAGGGCTGGCTTTATCATTAGCCAGGTTTCAATTTTGGATAAACAGCAGGGAACAAAAAATCAACAGACTGCCGCTGGTGCAGTTGAAAAAGACCTTGTTATTTCTGCTTTTAAACCAAGGGCAGTTTTTGAACAAAAGTTGCTAAAAAATGGCGGTTTAAATTTGGAATATGACTTTATATCGGAGCTTCTTTCAAATCAACCAATTAAGCCTGTTTTAGAAAGGACTGAGAAAATGTTGTACTCAAAAATGATAGCCTTCTACATTCAAAGAGGTTATGAGGTAAAATATGATGCAAAAACATTTTATGCTTTACTAAAGACTTCCTTTATAGAAGAAGATGGCCTTTGGTTTACATCAAATCAAATAAACTCTTTTCTTGAATACAAGAAGAAAATGAAACTTGATGGCATTACGGAGCTGAAAACCGGCTCAATGTTTCTTTTCATTTCTGATGAAAAATCCTCTCTTATTTGGCTATACAGTTTTTTAGATTCTCCTAAAACGCTATCAGAGATTCATAGTTCTTTTACTGAATTGGCAAATTTTCAAAGTGATAAAGTGCCTGAATTAAAAGAAATGCTTAACCAAAATTTTATCTATGAAAATGAAAAATATAGAAGACCAAAATCCGAACCCGAACATAATTTGATTACTGAAAAAAGAGAAAAGGCTTTGCAAAGAGAATTTGAGGCATTGCTAATAATAGCAAAAACCGAAAAAGCCAAAATCAAACTTGTAAGAATGGAAGCATTATCATACGGTTTTGAATTGTGCTATAAGACAAAACGATTTGAAGATATTTTGTCGCTTGCGAAAAAATTGGATAAAACTATTTTAGAAAACAGCCCTGAACTCAGCGACTTTGTTGATGCTGCTGAGATTATGGTACAAGGTATTTCATAAAAATATGCAGTGGAAACTATACATATATACCAAGCTCAACTTAGAGGATAATACACCAAAGGTCATATCAGACCATACAGGTATTTTATCTTCTGCTTCTTTTTTGTCCTTCTTGGATGAAATGGCAGTTAGCTATTTGGTTACGGATAAAGTGCCTGAAATGCTTGCAGCATCCGGCACAATGCCGGTATTGGTAATCCTTACCAATATTAAGGACGTACCTGCATTTATCACAAATAAATTCCAGCACAAGCAATTTACATATGCTGATATTCCATTGAATGGCGATATAGCAGGCATTCTAAAAGGGTTATCTGCCGAATCCCTAATCCATCTCTTAAACTACGTTTATTCCACAGACAAGCACCTGGTAGTTACCAAGTATAATACTGAAGGTCTTTTGTCATTTGCAAAATCTCATGCTGCTATATCAGTAGTTAGTTCTTTGATTGAGCAAATTACTTTGTTGCTTCAAACTGTTCCGCAATTTGATACCATTCTACAATTAGGCAAGCTATGGGGCAAAGTAGTGTACCTGTCGGTTATCCATCAGGATACTCGTTATGAAAACTATATCAAACAAATTGATGCATTTGCAGCTTCGTTTATTGCCTCCGATGGAATGCAGCAAGCTACGTTTGCATCAACCGTAAAAAATCCCAAATCAGTCGACCGCATTTTAGCCAATATTAAAAGTCAGAACGATAAAAAAACGGCACTGATTTGTTTTGACTGCATGGGCTTTGCAGAATGGTATCTTTTACAGGAATATTTATCAGACATCAATCTCAACTTTACTGATATTGCTTTATTCACCATGTTACCTTCTGTAACATCCGTTTCAAGGTCCGCAATATTTCATGGCTCACAAGATGTTTACAATATCAAATCCCCAGGTAGAGCAGACGAAGCGAAGGCTTTTACAAATTATTTCAATGAGAAGGAAGTCAAATATTTTACTGATTCAGATATTATAACCGAGGACACTTTGTTAGGATATGACTGTATCAGTATTCTATACTCTTTCTTTGATGACCTTTCGCATTCAGCACAGTTTCCGCCAAACCATAGTAATAAGTCATTATACTTTGATGCTGTAAAAGGTTACCTGAATAATTCAAAAGTGTTGCAAACATTGCAAACATTGCAGGGCAATGATTTCACCGTTTATATATGTTCAGACCACGGCTCTGTTGTTGCCTTTGGCAACGGCCAAAAGCTGGATAAATACCTTATAGACAATTTTGCAAAAAGAGCTGTTATTGTTCCAGAAGTATCAGCAGATTTAATTGAGCACACTAAAATTAAAATTCCTTTTGTTGAAGGAAAGATTATTGTATTGCCTGAAGGCAGAACAATGTTTGCAAACAACAACCAAATAGAAATCAATCACGGAGGCATTACCGTTGAAGAAATGGTAGTGCCATATATTAAGTTACAGAAATGATAGGATACGATAGACCGTTAAAACCGGAATGGATATATAAAACCTTACAAATGGTGGAGGCAGGTAAGAAGCCTGAAGAATATTATGATGCCTATAATCAAATAGCAGTCGAACTCACCGGTAAGGATGGAAGAAGAAAAACACGTACCGTGTTATTCCGGACATTCATTTACAGCTTTCAGGAAAAAACAAGTGTTATAGAAAACAATATTCTTATCAGCCTATGTAAGCAAAAGGATTATGAGTACATGAAGCCAATTTTATTGGCAATGTTTATTCTGGATTACGAAATCTTGAAATACTTCACCCAGATGTATTTTAAAATATTCGACCCGTCTCAATCAGTTAGTTCGACAGCTCTAACAAAGAAAATGACAGAGGCTTATGGCGATACTGAAATAGTAAAAAGATCCACAAGAGCATTCCTTAAAACATTATCTGACTTTGGAATCATTGAGCCAACAGGCACAAACACTTTCCATCAAATAAATAAATCAAAATTGTCGGCAGAGCAGGTTTCAGATATTCTGAAACTCTATGCAACTGTAAAACACACAAAGCAAGTAGATATTCAAAACATTGATAAATCAATTTTTGCCTTTTACAATATTCCTGATTTGAGCACTGTAGCACACCAGTTTCACACTACCGAATGGGAATATATTAAAGGCATTGAAAGAGGATTATTGATGTTACATTAAAATTAAATAATAAAATAATGAAATAAAATGCAGCAAGAAATTCAACTAAACATCATTCCATTTACAGCTCCCGTTGAGGAAGCTGAATTTGCTTTTTACACAGCAAAGCAAGATGGATATTGCCCCATACACAAAGACGATTTAAACGGAGCAATTGAAGGTTTAGTTGATGAAAGTGACCTGCATTATGGAAACTGGCTCTACACCGATTTTGCACCCGCAAAAGAAAACGCCATTATCATTTCGGTAAACCTCAATGATTGTAAATACTTTGCCCAGCACTATTACAGGCATTTAATCCGTACTCATTTCAAAGGAGTTGCGGACATCATGCGGAAGAACTTCACCAATGAAATTGAAGTTTGGTTTCACAATACAAAAGCAAGCAGTACAAAATTCAAAGTGTACAATCAGTTTACACTGAAAGTACAGCACAACAGGGTTACCGATGGTCCCGAATTGGTTGTTTCATTTGATGGCACAACGAAAGTGCTGAATAAAAGCATTGCCGAAATACACAACTTTAAAACAGAGTTATACAACTGGATAAACTGCAACGGTGAATTGAACCGATGGAAATACCTCACCGATGATCAGAAATTGAACCATGAAAAAAACTATCCGGTAGTGAGCAATACATTAAAGCCACACTTTGATATTGCTTTTGATGTGCCGGATTTCAAAAACCGTTATCCCAAGTATTTCACCCTGCTTAACGACTTTTATAACAATTACCTCAATACAGATGCTTTCACAGCAATCCTGCCGCTTTCAGCGGACGGATTTTTCAAACCTAACGGTTTGTCAGTGCAACGCATCAATGGCACATCAAATGAATTGCAGTTTGGCAATGGTGTAGGTGTTGAACCCAAGAGAGATTTAAAAAGATTGAAGCCTTACAAGCCTGTTCCAAAGCCAAGCAACGTAAAGTTCTTTTTCATTTACCATAAGCCAGACAGAGAACATGCAGTAAAGAATATTTGGCAGTACTTTAAAGATGGCTACAACGGCCAATATCCATTTCCAAAAATGGAAGAGTACATCAGCCAGCCATTTGAATTGGAGGAGAACGGCAGCATTTCATTTGATAATATTGATGATGCAGTTTCAGTAGTTCAAAAAGCAATCAAGAATAAAGACAGGTTGCCCGATACAAAATATTTTGCGGTATACATAAGCCCTGTTCCTAAGTGGGAGAAAGACCCCAAGCGTAACAGCATTTACCACCGCATGAAAGAAATATTGTTGTACGAAGGCATCACCTCACAGGTGATTTGGAAAGAGAACATTTCCAAACCTGCATTCAACTTATTTCTGCCTAACATTGAAACAGCAATTTTAGCCAAGCTGGGCGGTGTTCCCTGGAGGCTGAAAAGAGATACTACCAATGAATTGATTGTTGGCGTTGGTGCTTTCTATTCCATTACCCGTAAATCAAAATATGTAGGATCAGCTTTCTGTTTCAACAACGAAGGCATTTTCAAAGGCTTTGATTGTTTCGGTGCAAATGATACAGATAGCATCGCAGGTTCAATCAGGGAAGCAGTAGGCAAATTCATTGCCTCCAATTACAAAGCCACAAGGCTGATTATCCATTTCTACAAAGACCTCAGTAAAAAGGAACTCAAACCCATCATTGACACCCTCCATGCGTTGGGCTTACCTATTCCAGTAATTGTAGTAACCATCAATAAAACAGAGAGCAAAGAACTATTGGCATTTGATACCAGCAGTCAAAAGCTGATGCCTTACAGCGGAACCATTGTGAAAGTGGGTGCAAAAGAATACTTGCTATTCAACAACACCCGTTACGAAGAAGCATCTGCACCAACAGACAGGGAGCACCACTTCCCGGTAAAGATTTCATTCTTCAGCGATAAAGCAGAATTATTAGATGACCCTGCATTGATAAACCAACTCATTGACCAGGTCTATCAGTTCAGTAGAATGTATTGGAAAAGCGTAAGCCAGCAGAACCTGCCGGTTACAATCAAATACCCCGAAATGGTGGCCGAGATATTCCCATACTTCACCCACGACAAACTACCCGACCACGGCAAGGAGAGCCTGTGGTTTTTGTAAAAACACCAGAACTGATTAATGGAACTAAACAACATTCTAAATACTGAAAATATAAATATTGAGCAGCTTCAAAAAGGATTGAAGCACATTGGGCTTAATCTATCCAGATTTGATGGTGTTGTGGAAGAACAGGTTCCGGGACTTTTAGAGTTATTTAAAATAGCAATTGATATTGATCCAAAGACTACAACCAAGTTTACCAAAATGGATCTTCGGTCAAAACTTGAAAAGGTTTTAAAAGGACAGCCAATTAATAATCACAGTAATACTGTTGCTGCCAAAGAGGTAACAGAAAAAAAAATACCAGCAAGTGATCAACCAAAAAACAATCACCAAACTTCAAATGTCAACCGACAGCCACAATTAGCTTCAATAAATAAAAAGCTTGGCAAAGTCAAATTTTTTGATTCTACAAAAGGATTTGGGTATGTGCATAGTTTCACGGATAACAAAGATTGTTTCATCCATGTATCAAAACTTATTACCTCAGGTATTGATGAGGATGATATAGTAATTTTTGAAACAGTTGCCTCAAGAAAAAAGCCTGGAGAATTAGATGCAATCAAAGTTTCTAACAAAATTCCTGTTTTTATTTTCAATAAAGATTCTTCGTCAAAATCCTTTGCCTATCCACTCTTAGATAATCAATTAGAAAAAGAAATTGCTTTAACAGAGAAATATGAGACTGGATTTGCTACAGTGACTGCTCATTATCGGGCATCAAGTTGGAGGACTTCGGTTATACCTTCTGAAATAATTCAAAAAGCAGAATCAATTTTATTTGGTAAGGCCATAATTGTAAAACTTTTACCCAACCTTAATGAATATAAGGGCACAATTGAATGGCTAACATCATTGCTACAAACAGAACTCAAAGAAGCCGAAATAAATTCAATATACATTGATGTAATTAACAATTTTGAGCAGAAGACAATTCCTGAAATAAATAAGGAAATAAAGAACATCAAGGACATTTCATTCTTTAAAATATACTTAGAAGAAAAGAAGAAAACACTAAATAAAATTAGCTTCGTTTTGTGGGCAATGGGCGAAGTTGAAAAGTTACCCAATCCCTCTAAGCAAGAAGAAGTTGACATTTGGCGATTTGAAGTGTTACCATCATTAGATTGGAAGACATTACAACAGGTATTAACAAAACTTCTTTCTGAACAAGGTCCAACAAAGCAAGTTGAAGAATCATATAAGTATTTAATTGGCCAAGGCTGGGAGATTAACAGTAAAGAAGAACTGCAAGCTGTTACTATATTTCTGGAAGCATTTAAAACTGCCTTCCCTTCCATCCCATTGGAAGAAACTAATTATAGATGCAATGCCAATCAGTTTTATATAGAACTATATAATTCAGGTTCAATAAAAGAGCTTTCGGAAGCTCGTACAAAGCAATACATTGAAGAGTTAAAGACTGATGATGAAAAAGCTGGCTTCATAGAAAAGCTGCCGTCTGATAAAATTCTATCTTATTATTTTTCTTTTCCATCCCTGTCAAATTATCAAGAAAAATACATTGCTGGTATACTTGAAAGCGAATTTTCAAAAATTGACTTTTTGTGTTTCGACTTAGAATCCGATGGTGAGAAAATAAATGAGTTTGCCTGGAAAAGCAGATTAGGCGTTAAAAGCGAATCAGATTTTAAAAAGCCAGAAGATGGTATTGCAGAACTGGTAACTCTTATAAATTCAGGTTCTATAATTATTGGTCAGAACATTAAGGAGTTTGACTTATCTGTATTATCAAATCATGGGGCTTCGCCATCTTCTGATTTTATTTGGGATACTCTCGATGTTGAAATGTTGCTTAACCCAGAACGATTTAGTTACGGACTTAAAACACAACACAGTGCAGCATCAGATACGGAACTCACTTACCGATTATTCAAAAATCAATTATCAAGGATAATAGTTTCGCAAAGTAATTTAGATGCAGTTAAAGAATTATTGCCTTCAAAAGCAATCGAAGCAATTAATCAAATTAGCAGTAATTCAAATTGGGCTTTGTTGGATTATGAATATTTTGTAAAACAGTCCAATGAGTTTTTCCGTCCTAATCCCACAAACCAAAATATTTCTGAACAAACATTTAATCAACTCACAGAAAAATTAAATGAAGAGGGGAACAAGGTTGTAATTGCTCCCGAATTTCTTTGGAATACATTATCTCATCAATTTGACCTCACATTTTATTCGGATAATAAGTCTTTAGGTTTTTGTTTAAATAAAGAAAAAATAGAAGTGACTCTTGGGGATGACAAGTTGCTCAAAGCTATCCTTTTTCGATTTGTGGATTCATGCATTTCAAAAGGGTTGCAGCCTTATTTTCAGCACCTGCCAATAGCCATACGTTTAAAGCTAAGCATTGAGCAATCAACGTTAATATGCGACAACATTGATGTTGACTTTGGAAATATTAATCACAAGCCTATCTGCATTAAGCCAACTGATATCGAAATCCTAAAACAGTATGGTAATCAAGTTTCAGATTTAAAAGTAATTGTAGTTGGTAATGAATTATACAATCTAACAAGTAAATTACAATTAGGCCAAGACTTTGATTTTGCGACAATTTTCGACAGATTAAAAAATGAACCTATATGGCTGCAAATGTCTGGTGGCAAAAGTTTCATTAGTCTCGAACAAAGTCATTGCAGGCAATTGGGTATAACAGAGTTTCCTGAATTTGTTCAAAATATTTGGTTAGAAAAAATTGGTAAGGGCAAATTCAAAGTATGGTGTAATCTCAACTTCGAAGCCTGTATAAATGATTTGCCTATTAATGAGGCTCATTATATTGATTGGGTAGATGAAACCTTTACAAAAACAAATTCATTCATTATAAGGCCGGATGCCAGGAAGTCTGGTTATATAGCTGAACAAAAAAGGGTTAATCCTGAATCGTTGTATAGGAAAATATATTGGGTATATCAATTCAAATTATTTGAGGGTATTGGCAATACAAATAATCCTAAAGTCTTAATTGTAAACGATGAATTGGAAACTGAAAAGCTGTCGGCTTATGCAAGGCGTAAGGGGTATTTTATTCCTGATACAAAGGCTTCATTGGCAAGACAGGTAGAATTACTGCATACACATAGATCACCTAACAAACTTTTAATAGCTTCTTTCCTAACCTTAGACAAAATAATTTCAAGCAACTATACTGGCCCATTAGATTTTATATGGGATAGTTTTTTGCTACAGGAGAAATTGCAAATATTGAAGGGAAAGATACCGGTAGAATTTGAAACTAATGAAGAACAAAAGGAAGATGACTATCAAGCTGACATTAATGCGGTTCAAAAGGATTACGATTTATTTTCGCTAATAAAACTGCACAAACCACTTATTGATTATTACTATAAAATGCTTTATGATAATAATCCAGATTCACAGCTATTCCTTTGTGATACAAGACTGACTGACTATTATGGTATTGAGAAAAGTTTAAATCTTAATGCTAAAAGTGTTCAGATGTGGTTTAAGGAAGCAGATTACGATACAGATAAGGAAATTGCAGCGGAGTTCTTTTCATCAGCTCATGAGAATGCAGACACCGACTTTAATATTGATGAAGCGAAAGAAATACTCCGGCAAATCTTTTTGATTCCAGAAGAGGGTGGTGTTCCATATCCGTGGCATGATTATCAGCACCCATGTTTAAATGAAATTTTACCGGCAAAAAAGGATTTGCTGATTTCCTTACCAACTGGAGCAGGTAAATCTTTGTTATTTCAAGGACCGGCCTTATTCCGTTCAGCATTTTCGTGTAAGCTTTCAATTGTTATTAGTCCACTTCGAGCTTTAATGCAAGATCAGGTAGATGCCCTTTGGAATAAGGGCTTTTATAGCAATGTTGAGTTCCTAAGTGGAGACAAATCTCATGTAGAAATTAGAGATATTTATCGAAGGATTTCTGGTGGCGAGGTTACTCTTCTTTATATAACACCAGAACGGTTTAGGTCTCGTTCATTTGAAAATTGTCTTCTTACAAGATTGGATGCTGATAGTGGATTAGAGTATGTTGTATTCGATGAGGCACACTGTATTTCGCAATGGGGTCAGGAGTTTCGTCCTGATTATTTGAATGCAGGCAGAAAAGTTGCAGGTTATTCCGGAGTCTATCAAATGCGAAAGCTGCTATTTTCAGCTACAATTTCCGAACAGGTTTTTGAAGAAATAAGTATTCTCATGCCAGGCGTTGTAACTGTAGAAGGCACAGAGAAAAGTTACAATCCAGTAAGAGACCACATCAAAATGGATTTCAA
Source organism: Sediminibacterium sp. C3 (assembly GCF_000508085.1). GTDB lineage: Bacteria > Bacteroidota > Bacteroidia > Chitinophagales > Chitinophagaceae > Sediminibacterium. Next base: position 1,093,033 of record NZ_KI669560.1, read on the forward strand.
ACATAATGTGGTTGAAGATGATAGGCTTCTTGAAGTAGCGAATTACTTAAAATCAGGCAAATTCAATCCAAAATTAAGCCGGGCAATCATTTTTGTTAAGAGCAGAAAAAAAGTTGAAGAATGCTCTCTAATAATGTCGGATAGTTTAAAAGATGTATTTGGAGCTGACTGTAGTTTTGCGGAAAAGGTAGGTGCGTTTCATGCTGGAATGGATGCAGAAGATAGAAAGGACACTTATGAAAAATATAAAACGGGTGAAATTCTAATTTTATTTGCAACAAAAGCATTTGGTATGGGAATGGATATCCCAAATATTCATTTTGTAACCCATTATTCACCACCCAGTACGTTTGAGGATTTTCTTCAAGAAGTTGGCAGGGCTGGTAGAAACGAGAAACAACGATTAGAAGCAGGTTTTAATAATAGTGAAAATCCGATTAAGACACTTTGTCTTACCACCAATAATGATTTCGCAAAATTAAAAGACCAACTGCATGAAAGCAGAATTTCATGGCATGAGGTAAAGGATATTAAACAGGTATTGGAAGAATATATCGCAAGGTTTAAACCCTTGACACCGGATACTGAAATTCCAGTGGCAGTGCCGTTCAATCTATATTCAAATGAAAAAGGTTCTGTAAATGATGACCTTGATAACAAATTCAGAATTGCATTGCATTGGCTGGAACGATTAGAAAGAATTAAATTAGGGTATTTCACAATTACTCATTTAGAATTTGATTCTGCATCATTAAACAAATTAGCCGAACGTATAAATAAATGTCCGGATAAGGATTGCGAAAAAGTATGTCATGCTATACTTGAATTACTTCCAAGTGATGCTCAATCTAATAAAGTAGTACAACTTTCTATTGCATCGTTACGAAGCATTTCAAAGCTAAGTCTTGAAAACCTATTTACTGCTTTATTAAAAAATCATGCTGCGGGTATATTAAAGCTATTGCAAGATGTAGTTATTGTGCCAACTAAAATACGTTTAGATGAAACAAATCATTGCAAGAATATTTATTATGAGAATGAAAAGTACCCAGCACTGCAAGTGGTATTTTCATTAGCATCTAAAATACTGAGCTCAGTTCCTTCTAACAGCTCCAAGTTTTTTGAAGGAGAAGAATTAGATGATTACTTAAAGGAATCTGTAAATGAAAATATAAACTTTAAGAAGCTACCCTGGACAAAGAAAGACAATGCAGAAGGTCAAACAAAGGAATATAACAATTACATCAAGGATATTTTCAAAAAGAGAAGCAAACATGCCTTTACTATCATTCGGTTGTTGGGGAAGACTAAACACGAAACCAAAATGGAAAAGGTTACTGATGGTAACCGGAAAGTCAGAATAAAGCAGTCAATATTTAATGGCTATCACAAAAAGGAAGAATGGTCAAATAAAATCACACAATTAGAGAAAGACTGCATAAAACTATTGGATTATGTAGCAAAGCAATACTTTGATAAAAACATAAAGAATTTCAACTGGCCGGATATTATTTCTGATTTGGATTTCAAAGGGAACGTACAATATTTATCTGACTTGCTCTTTATATTATCTGTATTAGGATATAGTAAAACAGGAGGCTTACTTCCTACCGGTATTGAGATTTACCTTACCTCAATCGAGAATATTGACGAAACAGATTTGCAATCGCTTGATAAAAAAATATTTGAAGAATTTGAGGAAACCAGAAAAGTAAGAGAACTTAAATTGATAGCATTAGAGGTGTTGGCTGGATTCCAAAAAGGTGGATTAGGTAATGATGCAAGTACAGTCAGAAAAAAGCAAGATACTTTTATTAGGAAATACTTCGGATGTAATTCATTGGAAAGCTTATTGCAATTATTACAGGATGAACTTCCACCGAATGACCCATTGCTTGTTAAATGGAGGGGTGATGCTATAAAAACTGAAGAAGACCGCCTGAATGAGGAACAACGTAAAGTTTATGATGCCGAAATAAACCAGCATATTAATGTTATGGCTGGTCCTGGTTCCGGTAAAACACATACATTGACTCTTCGTGTTGCAAGATTAGTACATCATATTGGGACAAATCCAGAAGAAATTTTAGTGCTGGCATATAACAGAGCAGTTGTTTCTGAATTGAAAGAAAGGTTAGGCCGCCTATTCAACGACTTGGGTTACGGAAATTTAGCTAAGAGAATCAAGATATTTACCTTTCATGGTTTGGCTAAAAGATATTGCCAAAATGAAATTAAAGGTCAACCATTTGATGAATGGGAAACAATTTTACTTGATCAACTGAATAATGCTCCTGGGCAAATAATGAATCAATTAGCCCCATTAAAGCATATTTTGGTAGATGAATTTCAGGACATTAATAATGTAAGAATTAGGCTTTTAAACAAACTGCATGAATTAACCGATTCTCATTTGTTTATTATAGGCGACCCAAATCAAAGCATATATGGCTATGAAAGAATAAAAGAAGGTGGAAGCATGAGCCCTTGGCCATACTATGCTGATTTTAATGAGATATTCAGTCCAACTCAATTTGAATTGTATGACAATCACCGGTCTTATCCGGCAATTTTGAATTTAGCAAGTCAGATATTGACACTTCCAGAAGAGCACCAGCATTTAATTCCAAGACCAACAAGAGTTCCTGATGAGAATTTCATCGCTAATTATGCTCAAATTATAGACAGGACACAGCAAAGGGTTGATTGGTGGGATCAGATTTCAATATTAATGCAAGAAAGAGTTGGGCAACGGCCATATAAACAGATAGCAATTCTTTTCAGAACAAACAATGAGGTGTATAGAGGCTTTCAAAAAATAAAAGGACTTAATCTTCCCAATATTAGAATCCGTATTCAAGGTAGCTTACCTTATGAGTTCACTCGTATAAGAGAATGTCATGCAGTTATATTGTTCTTGAAATCTAAAATAGGTCAACAAATTCCGTTAGATTTCAAACAAACATTTCGTGTATTTATAAACGACCTGATAAACAACAACCAAAATTGGAATCATTTTTACATTAGAGTAATTCATGCACTTGTTTTGGAATACTTGGAAGAACAAGATGAAAGTCAGGTATTCGATAATTTATTAGAGTTCATAACCGAATTAACCTATAAGGATGATGGTCAGTTGTATAAAATATATGAAAAACATTTAGATAGAATTTCGGCTGCAACTCATGAAACGGAAATAGTTTTAACTACAATGCACAAGGTTAAGGGGCTCGAATTTGATAGCGTTATTATCCCTCCATCATTCTCAAATCTACCTTTAAAAATCAACGACCTGTTAACTCAAGCAGAACTTGATGAACAGTTAGACGAAGAAAAACGATTGGCATTTGTAGCTTATACAAGAGCAAGGTATCGTTTGCTAATCTTCAAGCATTTCAGAGAAATTGCGTTAGCAAATAATAACCGCTATGTCATTCCTGAAAATGCAAATGTGGGCCTGGGCATCCCTGTACAGCCGGAAATTAAAAACTAAAAATAGGCTGGGCTGCTAAAGCATTTAATTTTAATGGCGGTGTAAACAGTTATATTAATACTTCGGTCAAAAGTGGTGATTTTGTTTTTGTAAGAAGGAGAGTTGTGCCATACAACGGCACACAATTCATTGTTCATGAACTGCTAAAGGAAAACACAACAAGACCCATCGGAGAATTAGCGGGTAACGCCAATATTGTCAGAGACCACCAAACTGTTTCAGGATTTGTTGTGAACGAAGTGGTGGTTTGGTCATATGAGGACACTTGCAAATTCGATTCAGAGAATGATACAAATTTTGCAAGAGATTGGTGTCAGGAAGCAAGGAATCAAGGTTACATTTATTTGGTAGATTTTGCTGGCTTTGGTGTTCCGGCTGATTGATTGGTAGGGTAAATATGATTTCAGAAATAGTACGTAACATAATTTGCTTTTTGCAAATAGAGATAAAAAAATAAAATATGAAAGTAAATTCGGCATTGCCAGTGTATGATTTATACACACAGTTCATTGAAACTTGCATCCTTCAAGGGAATAGCTTATTAACTGATGATAAGGACATTTTTACCATTGCAGTTGCTGATGAGGTTATTGATAGGTTTATTACCAAAGGCTTGGTAGGTGGAGATAACTTTGAAACTAAAATTCGCAAACAATTTGATGGTGCAGATTACAAAACCCTTTTATTCTTTGCCCATGCAAATTGGCTTTGGGCAATGTCTCCAAGTGACATAACTCAATGGAGGAAACAGCAGGTAGTTAAGGACGTGATGAATGATCAGGGCATTGTCTTGCATCAGGATAAATTTCCAGCTCAGGGTTTTGGTTCGGCAGGTCAATGGCACCGGCAAAATAAACATGCTGAAATTACTTTCATCATATTTCTGATTAAGCAATTGCTTTTGTCAAAGGAAGCCGGTAATTTAAAAACAGTTGAAGATGCTAATACCATTGCGGAAAAGATATGTTTGAAGTGCAAATACGATTGGGATGGCGATAAGGAATTTATTGATGAAGCAATTTGGAAAGCAATTCCGGAAGGAAAACTTGCGATGTATAATATTTTGCCTCATTTATGTAATCCGGCACATTACGAGCCAATAGCATCAGAGAATCATAAGCATAGAATTATTAATACATTTCACAGTCTACTGTCTGATGCTCCAAAAGAAATAATGGACGGTAATACAGACCAGAAGATATTAGCCATTCGACAAAAAATTGCCGAATACTGGGGTGTACCAGATTTTAGTTTTTATGATGATGAATTAATAGAGATATGGAATTATTATAGCGGAATTTCTGACTTCGATGCTTTTCAAGCAATTCAATATAAGAAGGCTATTATATTTTATGGTCCTCCAGGCACGAGTAAAACACACTCAGCTGAGCAATTGGCTACCAACTTGATATATCAGCATTATTTTGCAAAACCAGAGAATGTAAGGGCTTACTTTAAGGATAACCCGGAAATTAAAAAAGAACGTATCCATCATCTACAATTGCATCCAAATTACACCTACGAAGATTTTATTGGCGGTACGCAGTTTAAAGACGGGAATACAATTAAGCAGGAAGGTTATTTATTAAAACTGTTAGAAAAGGTAAGAAAAGATGATTACCCAAATGTTTTGATCTTGGATGAAATAAATCGTGTTGATTTATCGCGTTTGTTTGGTGAACTGTTCTCAGCTTTAGAAAAAAGAGAAACAGATATTGCAACATCAGTCGGTGATTTCATCATCAATGTTCCGAAAAATCTGTATGTCATTGGTACTATGAATGAAATTGACTTTTCATTAGAAAGGCTTGATTTTGCTTTGAGAAGAAGGTTTGTTTGGTTTTTCTTTGGATACAATCAGGATACATTAAAAAATATACTTAGGCAAAAACGCACTGCATCAGGTAGCAATATTAAGGATGAGGAAATTGAGGAGTATATCGCAAAATGCACAGCTCTAAATATAGCAATTGAAGGCATTGAAGAGTTGGGGAAACAATATCAAATTGGGCACACATTTTTTGCAGAGATTGTAGATATTCATGAATCATTCAGAGACTTAGAGGGATTCCCCCGACTTAAACTATTGCGTAAAAACGCATCGGTAAAAGTTCTTTGGGATATATCAATTAAGCCAATGTTGGAAGCATTTTTAGGGAATATGGACAGGGCTACAAAAGAAGAGCATATTAATAAATTAGCTCTAATACTATTGCCATAATGCAAGTAAATGACTGCATAAATATTGAAACAAAAGATTGCAGCTTGCTGCAAATTTCTTCTGAACATTTGGAAGCTATAAAGTCATTCAATACAAATGCTGTGGCATTTAATTGTTTTAATTTTAAAGCAAATCCATACTCAGAAGAAAGTACTTCTTTACTTGAATATGACTACAAAAATAATTCATGGTGGTCAAGTAGGTATATAGGTGAGGCAAACTTTAAACACAATGGTCAGGAATATAAATTGACAATTCAGCCAAGATTTGGTGAATTATTTTTATTTAGGATGTTCGAAGAAATATATAACATTCGTCTTACACATTCAACAAATAAAATTACTAAGTCAACCGATATTCAGTTTTTAATTCGCAAGGTCATTTCATTTATTTGGGTTCAACTTTTAGCAAATGCAAATAAGCATGGTGTGCCAAAGAGAAATGTTACACGTTCTTATCAAGGTTCAAAAATCAAAGGTAAAATTGACATCACAAAAACGATTCAGTCTTTGACAAAACTGAATTTAATAACATCATCATACAAGGAGAAAGCAGTTGATTCCACAATTTCGAGCATCATTTTACGGGCGTACAAAATACTTAAATCAGATTATGGATTAGACAGTATAAACTTACCCGACAATGCACAAGATGCGTTGAATGATTTGTTTATAGAAACCAAAGATGTAAGTAATATAAGTAGTCATCAATACAAGAATATAGTTTACAAGGATATATATGTTTCTTTTAAGCCATTAGTCGATTTCTCCTGGGATATAATTCAAAGGAAAAATATTCTAAATCAAGAAAAGAATAATAAGCAAAATAAAGGGTTTAGCTTTTTTATTGACATGGCAGAGGTTTGGGAATTATATCTTAAATCGCTTTTGAAGAAGAAATTGCAACCGCAAGGTTGGAAACAGATAGATGCTAATCATTTTATTTACAAGGATAAATTTTACCGTAGAAGTATTATCCCGGACATTGTTTTATTGAACGGTAATAAAAGTATTGTATTAGATGCTAAGTATAAGCGAATGTATTTTTTTGGAACAGAGTTAGATCGAACTGATTTTTTTCAAATACACACCTATTCTGGCTTTTATTCAATAAACAGTAATTTAATCACAGCTGGTTTATTATATCCGATTACTTCAAAAGCAGATAGCACAAAGTTGTTATCTCATCATTCTAAAGGACTTTTTGGAGAATCGACTTCTAACACAAATTTTGTTGTAGATGGTATTGATATTTCATTCTTAAATGAAGACTCAATTTCTCATGATGATAAAATGGTTTTAATGAAGGAAAAGGAAACCGAGTTTATTGATCGCATTTCAGTAACATTAAGCGAAGTCATTAATTAGGCATTTTAGTTCCTTTAAGACATTCTCCCCCCAGCCAGCCCACAAGCACTGCTTATGCAGTGGCTAACACACAAAGCCAACGCTTCCACTGCATCTATGGTGTTGCCGCCATTTTTAACTGTCATACTTTTTGTGGCTATGCTCCCCACGCTTTTGGCACATTGCCTGTTCCGCTTCGCTACACAGCCAAAGAGCCAAGCCAACCCAAGCATAGCAACAAAAAGACGCTGCACTCCAACCACCACCACCGTTTCGCTTATGCCAGTATAAAAATTGGCGGAAGCATACTTAAACATAATGCGGTCTTATGTGTTCGCTTCGCACAGCCACCCATCGCTTATGCAAGCATCCCACCGCAGTGGCTGTCACATAAGTCGCCATTATGTTAAGTAGCCAACACCATAGCATCCCGTGAAAAACGGGATGAAGCCGTGCTTTTTGCCACCGCACCCCCCAAGAGCCACACACCCCTCCACCCTTTCAATGGTGCAGCAAAAAATAAAGCATGATTTGTTTAATGGCCATGTGCTTGCGGTAGGTTCATTCACTTCATCTCCATTCCGTTCAGGCGTTCCGTTCATTCCGCTTCGCTTCATTCTCTACACTATCCTTCACTACATTCCGCCTACGTTCATTTCACCAACCTCAGCACCGCACAGCAAAAGCAATTCCTTCTCTGCATTCCGCAAAGCCATCACACAGGCTTTCCGTGTCTTGGCGTCCCGATAGCCCAAGCACAAAGCCATCCCACAATCGGGACTGCTCATGCCACTCCAAGCCACCAACCCGGTTTGCTCCATTCCGTTCAGTCATTGCATTTGCTCTTGACCCACCGCACGATTGAAAGCGGTATGCTTTATTTTTTCCTGCGAAGTGTTTACCCCAGCCGACCCTCGAAAGACATCTCCGTTCCAATTGAAATTTAATAGCGATTGATAAGCATTGTAGAAATACAATTCGGATTTCCTTTTTGTAAAGAAGAATAGAAATTGAAAAGATGATCCTGAAAAAAATAAAAATAAAAAGTGCAGCAAAGGTAGGTGGCTGGCACAGGCCAACGCTTGAAAAAAACCAAAAGACTACGGCATAATGAAAGGCAAATAATCTGTTTATTTTTTTATTGGTATTTGCCTTTCACCCTTCGGGACTTATTCCGTTTCCTTTTGGTTTTTTAGCCACGCCACCTCTGCGATTGCTTTCTTTTTTTTTCTGTTTTTTTTCTTTGTCAAATTATATATGTGTTGCGTAGCGTAAGCGAAGCAAGCGGTTGGCAAGGGCAAAAGCAGATACAAACTTAAAAGCGAGTATTATGCACAGTCCAAAAATTCACTCATTCAATCCAAAAAATCAAAGCACCAGTTTTGAATTTTACATTCTCTCAAAAGGTTTAAATAGTGGTAAGCCACTAACTGCACCTTGTCCAAATTCGTTTGTTTGCACTTGCAACAGTCAGGAGCAAAAAGATTTTTACTACTGGTTGCTTTTCGGTTTGTGGAAGGCAAAATATTTTCATCAGTTCCTTACTGGTTCCGTTATTCCATTCCTTCGTATATCAGATTTGAAAAATGAAGTTTGCATACAAGCCGAGAAGGTGGGCAGGCAAAAAGAGGAATATAAAAGCACCGTTGATAAAATCAAACTACTGGAAGAAAAGGAAAAAGCCATCAGGCAAAATCTGGCATTAATCAACGACCTGAAAAGAGCAATGATTTACCGCCACCTAAAAAGCAAAATGTAGGGCAGCCCTCTACATGTGGCTACTCGTTGCATAAATAAATTTTAATGTGCAAAGGTAGCATGGCGGGCAGACGCACAGAGCCAACCAAAAAAAACCAAAAGACTACGGCATAAACACAGACCCACCGCACAAGGCTATCTTTTATTCCGTTTCCTTTTGGTTTTTTTATCCGCCATGCTGAGAGATGCACATAAAATTTATTTATTATGCAAAAGCATCCACGTATCAGTTCCGGCAGCCATCCAGGCATTTGCCCATTTACTCCGCAGGTCCTTCATCAGTTCTTGCAGCTTGCACCTCATGGTTATAGTCGCTATATCCGCAGGTCGTCACTCATTGCCCAGCATCACACAGGTGTTAAGGTTTATCGCCTTCCATGTGGTTGTTGCCTTTGGCGTTATCCTTCAGGTGTTCGCCAGCTTTCAGCATTGCCCTTTTAGGGGCTTTGCTTAAATGAAAAAGCCCCACCATTTCGGCAGGGCTTTTTCCTAACTGAAAGAACGAACAAAGGTTATGCAGCATCAACAATATTCAGCACGTTGTATGAGCCATTTTTAAGCGAATACTGGATACCGTTTACTTCCTGAAAGAACTCAATCAGCAACAGGTAAAACTTAGTACCTGCACCGGCAGGAACGCCAGCAGGGGTCAGTGTTACAGGAGTGTTGGTTCCGTCAATCGGCAAATTGGTTACAGGACTGTACTCAATTGCACTGATTTCGTTGGCGAAGTCCACATTTGCGAAAGCACCTTTCATGCTGATATGCGTTGCCCCTGAAGGGTAAGAAATATCGTTAATCGGCACAAACGCAGGGATATTGATTTCCCCAGTAGCAGGTGTTACGGTGAACGGTGCGAACATCACACCACTCAAAAGAGCTTTGTCGTTGAAATCAAAATCTTTCAACAGTGCCAATGCATCAGGATCAGCAATACCATCAGCAACGGTACGTTCACCACGTACAGAAGCCACATCGTAATTTTTAATTTGCGTCATGATTTGCGTTAAACGACTGGTAACACGATTGTCAGCAGCGTTCATCATCAAATTACGAACTGCATTGCGTAATACTTTACCGGCAGTCGCAGAGCTTCCAAATTCAGAACCGTTTTCACGGGTACGCTGAAAGTTTGGATCATTTGCGATACGGTCAGCAGATACACCACCTTTGGTTTTCACCAGGTGGCCATCTTGTGTTTTGTAGAAGGTTAACTCATCCAGAGTCCCTTCAATTTTTAAAATACCTTTTAATTTTGCCATTGCTTAAAATTTTTATGAGTTAGTAAAACCGTTTCTTTTTTAGCCGTTTTATCAGCATTTGAAAACAAAAATAGAAGCAGTATTTAGGCTATGCAAAAGTTGAAAGTCATCCGTTCCGTTTCTTCCGCATTATTCCAACAAACACACTTTTACCACCCATGAAAATGAATTATCTTTGCAATGTCACTTTCATAACAGAGGTATATCATCGATATGGATAGTGTATTAAAAAGTATAATTGAAATAATGAATAGACTGTGCATTTATCCGAAAGACATTCAGGTAATCACAGGCAGAAGCGACAGGTATGGCAGAAATCTTATTAAGAAGATTAAGGACCACTTCAGTAAACAACAACACCAGGTTGTTACAGTTGATGAGTTTTGCCAGTACATGGGCTTGCAACCGGAAACGGTTGCCAAGCAACTCAGATAAGTAGAAACCTTATCTTTGCTTTTGCCTTTGGTAAGGCACAGCACACCCTGACCACATCAGGATTTTTTCTTTTCTTTGTGTAGCGTTTTCCTTTACTTAATCATTCCTTGTTGGCTATTTGTTGCCCTATCACCACAAACCCTTGATAGTAAAGGGGTCACTATTTTTTGTATCGGGAAGTAGCCCCTCTACTAGTCATTACTATTCTACAGTGTTTACATTGATTATCAGCAGGTTTTATTTGCCTTTACTTGCCGTTTCTTGCCTTTAGTAGCCAAATAGTTGTGACTATTTCGGTTACTACTTTTTATTAGTAACAGATTTGGGAAATGAGGGGGAAATTAAGGGGTCGATACATACTTTTCAGATATAGATAAAATAAGGATAAAATAAAGATATCTATAAAATCATTACTTTTATGGATAAAATAAAGGTAAAATAAGGATATGCATACCCCTAAGCTTGACTTTGACAGTAAGACAATGCAAAAGGTCATCCAATCAATTGGAAAGATTGACGCTTTTAAAGGAAGGTGGGGGAGCATTGAAAACAAAAGCGATCGCTATCTGAGAGAACTAAGGAAGATCGCCACCATTGAAAGTATCGGTTCATCGACCAGAATAGAAGGGGCTGTTTTGACTGATGAAGAAGTTCAGCAATTGGTCAATAATATCAAGGTTACAGAATTTAAAAGCAGGGATGAAGAAGAAGTGTTCGGCTATTACGAGGCACTGGACATTATTTTAGACAATGCACCCAGCATTGAGTTATCCGAATCCTACATTCTACAACTGCATACCATATTATTAAAGTACAGCAGCAAAGATCAAAGACATAAGGGCACATACAAGAACCTGCCCAATTCTGTTGTCGCCAACTATCCGGATGGGAATCAAAGAACCATATTCAACACAACTGCACCCCACCTTACCCAAAAGGAAATGCAGGAAATGATTGATTGGGTGAATACAGCTTTACAACAATCATCCGTCCATCCATTATTGGTTATTGGATTATGTGTATATGAGTTCTTATCTATCCATCCGTTTCAGGATGGTAATGGAAGATTATCACGCTTGCTCACAACGTTGTTATTACTAAAGACAGGATATGGTTTTGCACAATACATATCATTTGAACATATCATCGAAGAAAGAAAAAAAGAATACTACCAAGTGTTGATGCATGACCAACAGCATAGAGGAACTGATAAAGAAATCATCAGCGAGTGGATACTGTTTTTTTTAAGTAGCCTTGAAATATTGATAGAGAAACTGGAAAATAAATATGCTTCTTATAAAGAGCGCGGTAATTATACAAACGAAAGGCAGCAACAGATCATACAATATATTGAAACAAAGCAACCAGTTAAACTGAATGATATTGTAAAAGGATTTCCTGATCTTTCAATGCACACTATCAAGAAGGATCTGCAATTATTAGTACAACAACAAATGATTAGTAAAGCGGGTGAGAAGAAAGGAACGGTCTATGTAAAACTGATAAACAAATAGCGTCCTAAGAAACAATATTTTTAGTCGAAATCTGTTACTATTCTGGTTCTAATTTCTCTGTAACCCACTAAAATCAACACAAGTCATTTTCTGCATTGGGAAGTAGCCGACGAGCAAAACATTTTTTACCCACAGCAAAAATTTATTATTTATGCCTCCAGATACTAGTTTTAGACAGGGACCTAATTGGCCTTTACCAAAATTCAGATATGAAGTTGATTTTGGAACAGAATTAACAGGTGTTGTATTCCAAGAAGTATCAGGTATGGAATTAGAAAGCCAAGTGATTGAATATCGTGTGGGTGGAGGTTCTAATTCCTCAACAGTAAAAATGCCTGGCATAGTTAAGTTTGGAAACATCACAATGAAAAGAGGTGTCTTTGTAAACGACAATACTTTTTGGGATTGGCACAACGAAATTAAATTGAATACTATTAAACGAAGAACTGTGCTAATTAAATTGCTTGATGAGAATGGAGAGGTAACTATGCAATGGCAGTTGAATAATTCGTGGCCTATCAAAATCACTAGTACAGACCTTAAATCAGATGGCAATGAGGTTGCAGTAGACACCATAGAAATGGCATATGAACAATTGATTCTTATTAGCAATCAGTAGTCATAGAAAATTTTTTAATGAACTTGTATATAAATCAAAGTGGCAACTGAGTTGATGTAAATCAATATTTTCCGTTATCAAAGGTCATTGTGTACAAGTAGACAGCTGACTAACTTTGCATTTATAAATGCTGGAGGATATGACCACATTATCTGAATTCAAAAGCTTTACGCAGGGTTTACCAAAGAACGACTACCTGATGCCCGTTTTATTTATTGGGCATGGTTCTCCTATGAATGGAATAGAAGACACCGAATTCAGCAGAGGCTGGAAAAAAATGGCTTCAGAAATTCCAACCCCTGCAGCTGTATTGGTGATTTCTGCGCACTGGTTTACTCGTGGTACACAAATTACGGCCATGGATTTTCCTAAAACCATTCATGACTTTGGTGGTTTTCCTCAGGCCTTATTTGATGTTCAGTATCCTGCACTGGGTAATCCGGTTTTGGCAAAGGAAACCGCATCCATGATTCTGTCTACACAGGTAGAGCTGGATCACGATTGGGGTTTGGATCATGGAACCTGGACTGTTGTGCGACATATGTATCCCGAAGCCAATATTCCTGTATTGCAATTGAGTATTGATTATACAAAAGGTCCACAATTTCATTATGACTTAGCTAAGGAATTATATGCCTTGAGAAAGAAAGGCGTATTAATTATTGGTAGCGGCAATATGGTACACAATTTAAGAATGGTAGCATGGGATAAGCTTAATGAAGATCAATATGGCTATGATTGGGCAATTCAAATGAATAACCAGTTCAAATCATTAATTGAATCAGGAGATCATGCACCTTTAATTCATTACACCCAATTAGGCAGGGAAGCCCTGTTGGCTATTCCTACTCCGGAACATTATCTGCCATTACTGTACACTTTAGGAGTAGGAACAACCAGGGATGAAATCTCTTTTTTTAATGATAAAGCCGTAGGAGGATCATTAACCATGACCTCGGTTAAGCTTGGTTAAAGTTTTGCCTGCAGTGAAATAAAAAACGTTCTGCCATCAGCTGGTAATGCACCAGGTCCGGGATAACCTCCTGCTCTTCTGGTGAAGTATCTTGCATCGAATAAATTATTCAGCCCGCTTTTTATATTGAATTTGTTATTCATTTTATAAGTCAGGGTGATATCTGTAATATTATATGCAGGTATCAGGCCATTGTTCCCATTGGCTGTTGGCGTTAGGGTGTTATTCGCATCACTGAATGCCTGACCTACATGACTGTATTGCCAGGTAAACAACCATTTTTTATATCCTGCGGTTATACCTGCTCTCATAATATGTTCAGGCGCATTTTCAACGCGCTTTCCTTTGGTGTTTGCGTCCTTATGATTGCCACTGTACCTGGCATCTGTATAGCCATAGGAACTGAATACAATCAGATCAAAGGGAGTGGGTGCATTAAATGCCCTGGCAGGATTAAACTCCAGATAGCTTTCAATCCCTTTGCTGGTGCTGGCCCCAACATTGGTGATTAAGCGATAGTTTGAACCATTCGGCGTAACAACTCCAACCCGATTATTATACTGTAGGTAAAAACCACTGATGTCAAATTGTAAAAAGTTTTTAATTTTCCCTCTGTAACCAATATCAAAATTGTATCCCTTGGAATCTCTTAAATCAGGATCTACCATATCGGTAGTGGGTGGTGCCTGTAAATTGGCAAACTGAATGGGACGATAAGCCTGTGAATAATTGGCATAAATCTCTGTAGTTTTGGTAATATGGTATTCTGCACCCATTCCTGCTAAAAGAAAGCCTCTGTTTCTGGTAATATTTTGTAGCAGAATTTCATTTCCATTCGGCGCAAAGCCATTTCTGCCTGAGGCTGATCCTTGTATCCATTCATATCTGAAACCGGGAATAAGAATCAGCTTTTCATTAATACGGAAAATATTTTCAACAAATGCAGCTACATTGTTTGATCTGAAAACAATATCTCTGGGATGTTGGCCGCTGATGCTGATATCATAGTTGTTGCCTGTTGACCCAACTCCATCTGCCTGTCTGCTGGTAGTGCCGGTATATAATCGAATACCAGCCGACAAATTGTTCTGCATTTTGCCTAAAGTATAGCTGGTTATTATGCGGCTCTCCAATCCATAATTTCTATACTGATCTAAGCTGACTGTTCTGGAGTTATAGTTTCCGGTTAGGGTATTGATAGAATCTTTCACTGTAATTGGCAACATGAAACCTACGCTGTTTCTATCTCCGAATGTGGTAAACAATTTTGTGTTCCATCTTGTGTTTTCGCTGATTTCGTAATTCGCAATCAATGCTGGTGTGGTCCAGGTAATATCGAACCAATTTCGGCTCCTCAGGCTTTGTTGTGCATTCTGAACAATTTGATTATCTGTTAATCCACCTGGTTGCTGTGATCGCATATTTGAACGCATCACTTCAGCTGTTAGCGAAAACTTATTGGTAAAATGATAAGTGATAGTTGCGTATCCGGAATTATTATAGAATCGGCTATTCTCTCTCCATCCATTCCCTTCCCTGTGATCAAAGAAAGAGTAGTAATGAATTTTTCCTTTTTTACCTCCTATTGCGTTATACGAATTGAATAGTCCGTTGCTTCCAAAGCTCTGTTGTGTTTCTAATTCAATAGGTTTGTTTATTTCACTGCCGTTGCGAAGAATGTAATTGATTAAACCTCCAAACTGCGGTCCGTATTGTAAGGATCCCTGACCTCTGACCACTTCAATTCTTTGCACTGCCTGTAACTGGGGGTTATAATACGCTTCAGGATAGCCATAAGGATCTGCTGCAATATCGTATCCATTTTGTCTGACATTGAATTCCCAACTTCTGTTGGGGCTTAAGCCTCTGGCTGCAATTCCAATTTGAATACCACTCGGGTCGCTTTCCCATATATGAATACCGGGAATTTTTGCCATCACCTGGCGCATGGTATTATTCACCACATTTCCCTGCACATTGTCCATTACTATTAAGGCATTTTTTTTACCTGCATAAATATTGGTTCCAACAATCTCGGGCATTTGCTGATAATCGCTTTTACTGTTTCTGCCAACTACGGTTATATCAGGTAAATTTTTGCTTGCTGCTGTATCTGTTAAAGAAGGTGACGTTTGTCCATTTAAAACCCAAGTGATACACACCAATGCTAACACTGCAATTCCTCTCATTTTTTAAAATTTGAGCTGCGAATTTCAGCATTCTCCATTTTTGGGGTTTATTAAATCAGGAATTCGGTTTACATAATCGGGAAATCCTGAATCCGATGTATCTTTAAAATTGTAATTGTTAAATACTTTGAATTTATTTTGCCATAATATATTTAATAGCCATTTTTTCTTTAGAGAAAGTGTTGTCTTTTTTCTATTTTTTTTAGTTGTTAGTTGTAATTACAATGATTCCACGAATGGGTTATCTGAGGGATTGCATCAGCCTAGAGACTCTGTGCATGTCTGCATGCAAGTGCCACAACGATTTGGAATGTCTGATGACACTTCCATTAAATTTAATAGCGATACCTCATTACGGAATATGGTTTTAATTCCCGGTGGAAGTTTTGATATGGGAGGCGATAATGATCAGGCAGACAAAGATGAATACCCTAAACACAAAGTGACGGTTGATTCCTTTTATATGGACATCACTGAAGTAACGAATGCACAATTTGCTGCATTTGTAAAATCAACCGGCTATATCACAACTGCGGAAAGAAAACCCAACTGGGAAGAGATTAAAAAAACGGTTCCACCCGGTACCCCTAAACCCGCTGATAGCTTACTGGTGGCGGCCTCTCTCGTTTTTAAGCAAACCAGTGGTCCTGTGAATCTGAATGATTATAGTCAATGGTGGAGTTGGGTTGAAGGCGCTAACTGGAAGCAGCCGCAAGGGCCTGGCAGCAATATCAAAGGCAAAGAGAATTTTCCTGTTGTGCATGTAAGTTGGGACGATGCCATGGCCTATTGTAAATGGGCAGGAAAGCGGTTGCCAACAGAAGCAGAATGGGAATATGCAGCCAGAGGGGGAAGAGTCAATCAGATTTATCCATGGGGAAATCAGCCGGTTAATCAGGGTACACCAAAGACCAATAGTTGGGAAGGTAATTTTCCTTATTACAATGAACAGATAGATGGCTTTCTAAAATATGCACCTGTGATGTCATTCACATGTAATGGTTTTGGACTTTTTGATATGGCAGGAAATGTATGGGAATGGTGCAGTGACTGGTATCATGCAGATTATTATAAAACCCTTGCAGGTAAAAATACATTGAATCCAAAAGGGCCTGCAAAAAGTTTTGACCCACAGGATCCTTATACACCCAAAAAAGTATTAAGAGGCGGAAGCTTCTTGTGTAATGATGCCTATTGCAGTGGATATCGTGTTGCCAGAAGAATGAAAAGCAGTCCTGATACAGGTTTGGAGCACACAGGGTTTAGAGGTGTAAAAGATATCCGCTAAGTATGATAATAAATATTTTCTGTCTTTGGCTTACGCTTTTTACAGCTCCGCTTTTAATGGCGCAGGTAAAGCAAAAACAAGCTACTCAAAAGCAACCCAATATTGTTTTTATTCTCGCTGATGACCTGGGATACGGCGATCTGGGCTGTTATGGTTCAGCCCGGATACGCACTCCCCATTTAGATGCATTAGCTAAATCAGGTGTAAGATTTACCCGGTTTTATTCTGGCAGCACGGTTTGTGCTCCTTCCAGGGCTTCTTTAATGACTGGTCAGCATACGGGTCATGTTAGCGTTAGAGGGAATGGAGAAGTACCACTTTCTGCATCAGATAAAATACTGCCCCAATATCTAAAGGAAGCAGGATATACAACCGGACTATTCGGCAAATGGGGTCTTGGTCAAAAGGATACCGATGGAGTGCCGGAGAAAAAAGGATGGGATTATTTTTCTGGTTTATTGCATCATGTTGAAGGGCATTACCAAAAACCAGATTCCGGTTGGCAAATCATCAATGGGGTTTCATCAAGAGTTGCCATTCCGGATAGTCAATTCAGTAATGGTTGGTTTACTCAGGAAGCAAAGTCATTTATTAGTAATCATACTCAACAACCATTCTTTGTTTATCTGGCATTCACTTTACCTCATGCAGAATTAAATGTTCCTGGTAAGTATTTGGATACTTATCTGAATCCATCGGGCAAAAGTATTTTCGAACCAGAAATAGCCCATGTTCCCGGCAAGCATTATGGCCCGCAACCATTTCCTAAAGCGGCCTATGCCGCTATGATAACGCAAATGGACAGTTATGTAGGTGAGCTGGTTGATCTGTTGAAAAAGAAAAACCTTCTCGATAATACCATTCTGATTTTTACCAGCGATAATGGAACACATAAAGAAGGTGGAAGAATACAGGATGATATTGCGTTTTTTAAAAGCAGCGGAGAATTTCGTGGGGCAAAAAGAGATTTATACGAAGGGGGTATTCGGGTACCTTTTATTATTAGCTGGAAGAATGGACTCGAAAAAAACATAGTTAAACAGGATATGGGTGCGTTTTGGGATCTGCTTCCAACATTGGGCGAAATGGCGGGTACAAAAGCGATTGATAAACTAGATGGAATTTCATTATTGCCAGCTTTAAAGGGGAAGAATAAGGTAGCACATCCGCCATTGTATTGGGAATTTTATGAAGGTGGATTTAAGCAGGCAGTTATTTCCGGAAGCTGGAAAGCAATCAGATATTACAAAGGAGAAGAACCCAGTCATACAGAGTTGTATAATCTTGCAGCTGATCCGTCAGAAAAAAACAACCTGGCTTTACAAAACCCTGAAAAACGAATTGAATTGGAAGCAATCATGCAGAAGGAGCGAACCCCTTCAACAAATCCTTTATTTAAAATTAAATAAGTTATGAAAAATGAGTTGACAAGATTATTTATAGAACAATTTCAAACTTCGCCTCAGGTAATTGTTCGCTCTCCAGGAAGAGTCAATATAATAGGGGAACATGCCGATTACAATAATGGCTTTGTATTACCTGCAGCCATAGACAAAGCAGCTTATATTGCTATTTCGTTAAGAGCCGACGATGAAATTCATTTGTGTGCTGTGGACCTGAAAGAAAACTTTTCAACGAACATTCATAATTTAAAACCCATTGGAGATGTAAGCTGGTCCAACTATATTTTAGGTAGTGCTGCTCAATTTGTTAAAAAGGGTATTTCCCTAAAGGGATTTAACGCGTTACTCACCAGCGATGTGCCTATTGGAGCAGGTCTTTCTTCCTCTGCAGCAGTAGAATGCGCAACTGTTTTTGCATTAGATTATTTATTACGGACAGGTTATGAAAGGATAGAAATGGTTAGTATGGCCCAAAAAGCCGAACATGAATATGCTGGCGTAATGTGCGGTATCATGGATCAGTTTGCTTCCATGATGGGAAAGGCAAATCAGGTTATTAAACTGGATTGCAGATCACTCTCGTATCAATACGTGCCTTTTAAATTAGATGGAATTAAAATTTTACTATTAAATACAAATGTTAAGCATTCACTGGCTTCTTCTGAATACAATACCAGAAGAGCCGAATGCGAGAAAGCAATTGAATTAATTAAACCCCATCATCCTTCCGTAGCTTCTCTTAGGGATGCAACGGTTGAAATGCTGGATCAATATGTATTGCCTGTAAATGAATTGGTGTATCGCAGAAGTAGGTTTGTGGTAGATGAAATGGAAAGGCTGAATGATGCCTGCAAGTATCTGGAACAGAATGATATCGCATCTATGGGGGAATGCATGTTTGAAACCCATGAAGGATTAAGTAGTCAATACGAAGTAAGTTGTAAGGAGCTGGACTTCCTGGTCAATTTTGTAAAAGACAGACCAGAAGTAATAGGAGCCAGAATGATGGGGGGAGGATTTGGCGGATGCACCATTAACCTTGTACAGGAAAATGCCATTGCGCAACTGATAAGCGAGATAAAACCAGCATACGAAGCTGCCATGAACTTACCACTCGATTTTTATATCGCATCTATTGAAAACGGAACCGAAATTTTATAAATCATGTTTAACCGATCCGAACATCCGCATACACGTTTGAATATTTTAACCGGGGAATGGGTGCTGGTTTCCCCTCATCGCATGAAAAGACCCTGGCAGGGAAAAGTTGAAGCATTACCCAAACAGGACAGACCTGCCTACGATCCCGGATGTAACCTATGTCCCGGGAATTCCCGTGCAGATGGAACGATAAATCCTGCATTTACTGGTCCCTTTGTTTTTACGAATGATTTCTCAGCTTTACTCCCCGACACTCCTGTTGGTGGAGAGAATATCAACGGATTACTCGTAAGTAAGAGTGCCAGTGGAATCTGCAGGGTAATCTGCTTTTCGCCAGACCATAGTTTAACGCTACCTGTTATGTCAGAGGACGCCATTGAACAGGTTATTAAATTATGGAAAGATGAATTTGAAAGTTTAGCATCCAATCCCAATATCAGGTATATCCAGATATTTGAAAACAAGGGAGAAATCATGGGATGCAGTAACCCGCATCCGCATGGACAAATCTGGGCTTCTTCAGATATTCCTGTTGAATTAATGAAGGAAACCAATCAGCAGGAAGCTTATTTTAAGCAACACGGTAAATCTCTGTTATCTGCTTATCTGGATATTGAATTGGAGCAAAGTGAGAGAATCATTATTGAGAATGATCATTTTGTTGCGCTGGTTCCTTACTGGGCAGTTTGGCCTTATGAAACAATGATTATTTCAAAGCGACATATACAGCAAATAACAGAATTTACAGCTGAAGAAGACAAATCATTTGCAGAGATTTTAAAAACTTTGACTATTAAATACGATAAGCTTTTTGATATGTCTTTCCCTTATTCGGCCGGAATGCACCAGATGCCTGTAAATGATGTTGAATACAAGGGCTGGCATTGGCATATGCACTTTTATCCTCCCTTATTAAGAAGTGCAACGGTTAAGAAGTTTATGGTGGGATATGAAATGCTGGCAAATCCACAGCGGGACATCACGCCCGAGCAGGTAGCGAAAACGCTGCAAGGGCTATGAATATACGGCAGGACTTCTCTTAATCAGATTTCGTGAATATTTTTTTTGAGCCGTTCTATTAATTGTGCGAAAGCGTAAAATGAAAAGTTAACCCTTTGTCGGTATCAGACTCTGCAAATATAGTGCCCCCATGTTTGTCTACTATTCTTTTCACAATTGCCAGGCCTAAGCCATTCCCTTCAAATTTGCTATGGTAGCGTTTGAAGGGAGTGAAAAGGGTTTTCATTTGATCTTCATTTAATCCTACACCATTGTCTTTAACGTAATAATAAGTCTGATGCTCCTTTTGATAGGAACCGATTTCAATTTCCGGTTTATCTTTTTTCGATGAATATTTAAAGGCGTTGGAAAGCAGATTATTGAATAGTTGTTTCAGGGCCGCTTCATTCCCATAAGCATTAGGTAAATTATGTAGTTGAATGGTCCCCTTAAAGTCTAACGGTTGTTGTTGTTTAATTACTTCTGCAACCAGTACCTGGAGGTCTACATCTGCTTTTTCCAACGGTTGTTTGCCTAAACGGGAGAAAGTTAAAAGATCTTGCGTCAACATTTTCATATTCTGAACAGTGGACTTAACCATATATAAGAATTCTCTGTTCTCTTCGTCGAGTGTACTGGGGTCAACTAAATCAACAACGGTCATGATTTTGTTGATTGGATTGTTCAGGTCATGAGCGGCAGAGGAGGAAAAAGCCTTGATGTCTTCGAGTTGTCTGATTTCTTCGGTAATATCATTGATGCTAACTACATAGGCTACTCGAGAGCCATGTTCGTCCATTAACGAATTAGATTTAATATCAATGATGATTTTCTCCCCATCTTTGCGAATGATTTCCGTCTGGTAATTTTCGGAAATACCTTTTTTTCTCCTTTCCAGTCTTTCATAAAACTCTTTTCTTCTTTCAATAGGTATAATCATATCAACCACAACTTGACCTATCAGTTCTTTCTCTGTGTAGCCGAGAATATTGCAGTAACTCTGATTACAATAGATAAGCCTGCCTTCATAATCAATACTTCCCACACCCTCTTTTAAAGAAGAAACCAGTTCTCTGAATTTTCGTTCACTTTCACTGAGTTTTTTCTCTAATGCAATACTTGCTTTTTGCTTTTTGTTAAGCAGATTGGCGTAAGTGTAAATTAAAATGAATGCGATTATCGTTAATGCAATAGTAAATAGCTCAGTACCCATTTCAGTGTTGTAAAGGCCCAGATTTTCACCTTTTAGTCTTAAATAACCTAGAAACGGCGGTAAAAATAAAATTAAAAAGGTTGATCTTCTTAATAAGGTGCTGCCTTCTAATAAAGAAGCAAATAGTTGAGGTGTTCCAGTTTTAATATTTGTTAAAAACAATCCTGTGCTCAGTAAAAGAAAAAGTATGGCTGTACTAAGTGCAATGGTCGAAATCCCCTCTACTCTGTATGCAGAGTCCCTACCATAGACATAGCCTAAGATAGAAGTATACGATAAAATGAAAATGACAATGCTAAAAAAGGCCCGCAGTTTTAAAATCCATTTTTTGTTTGCTTCAATGCTAATCATATTAAACCCGCAAAGGGTAAATAAGACTGCTGTAATTGGGGCCATATGTGCATTGATACTGCTCGACTCTATTTTGTTCTTAAATAAAAAATGATCAAATCGTATCCAATCTATGTGCAGCAAATAAGCAAGTGAATGCAAAGTCCCAATCAGAAAAATGGCAGCAGCAATAATCAATTTAGTAAATCCAGGTATTTGTTTTGATTCCCTAAATCCCATTAACCAAAATCCAGATAAAATAAATGTTATGGCTGTAACTGGATTCATAGCGGTCATTTCCGGGGTTATGCTTTTCAACAGTGTAATATTGAATTGCCAGCCAATTAATACCAGAAGGGCTATAAGCTGAAGCATATATCCAAGAACCTCTAAGTATAGTAAACGTTTTTTGATGTACATGTGGTTATTGAATGAAAGTGTGTTAAATCAATGGTTAAACACTTAAATTGTATTGTAATTTTTTAGTCTCTTATAAAATTAACATTTACTTTGAATCAGAATTTTAAATCTTAGTATGCGCCGGTCTTTTTATCTCTTATTTAAAAATACACTCCTTTTGTGTGTGTTTGTCCTTTTTGCTTGTAATCAGAAGAAACCATTATTTCAAAATATAGATCCGGAAATTTCTGGCCTGAAATTTTCCAATGATATTATTGAAACCAACCAATTGAATGTATTAAACTACGAATACATTTATAATGGTGGTGGGGTAGGCATTGGTGATTTCAATAACGATAGTCTACCTGATGTTTATTTTACCGGAAACCGAGTACCCAATAAATTATTTCTGAACAAGGGCGATTTACAATTTGAAGACATAACAGCTAAAGCAGGTGTAGATGGTCAGGGGAAATGGAATAAAGGAGTAAGCATTATTGATATCAACAATGATGGTTTACTGGATATTTATGTGTGTGCCGCTGTATTGCCGGATAGTAATGCCCGGAAAAACATATTATATGTAAATCTGGGCATTGATGCAAAATCCGGAATCCCCTCTTTTGCAGACAAAGCGCAGGAGTATGGTCTGGATGACGCTTCCAATACCCATATGTCTAGCTTTTTTGATTATGACAACGATGGAGACCTGGATGTGTATTTGTTGATTAATGATTTGGATGGAACCTACCCGAATGAATTCCGGCCTATCCGGAAAGACGGCAGCTGGCCCAATACAGATAAACTACTCCAAAACAACTTTGATTCTTCTTTAAAACATCCGGTATTCAAAGATGTATCCAAGCAGGCAGGTATACTGATTGAAGGACACGGACTTGGCATCAATATCACGGATATCAACGAAGATGGTTGGAAAGATATCTATATCAGTAATGATTATTTATCTAATAATATACTTTATATCAATAATAAAAACGGAACCTTTACCGATCAGTGTGCCCTTTATTTTAAGCATACCAGTAAGAATGCTATGGGCAACGATATTGCAGACATTAATAATGATGGCAAGGCAGATCTGATTGAAACGGATATGATGCCGGCAGATAATTACAGACAGAAAATGATGCACTCTGATATTAGTTATCAGACTTTTCAGAACAGCGATCGGTATGGTTATATCTATCAATACCCAAGAAATACCTTACAGTTGAATCAGGGGTTCCTTCCTGAAGGATATGATTCTGTTAACCGTCCTGCATTCAGTGAAATAGCCTACTTCAGTGGTGTTGCACATACCGATTGGAGTTGGGCGCCCTTGCTGGCAGATTTTAATAATGACGGTTGGCGGGATTTGTTTGTTACGAATGGTCTGCCCAAAGATATGTCAGACAAGGATTTCATGGCATACAGGCAAAATGCTTATGCTGCTTCTTCGCTTGATGAAGTTTTAAGACAGGTTCCGGAAGTTAAAATCAGTAATTATGTTTATCAAAATAACAAAGACCTGACTTTCACTGATCAAACTAAAAACTGGGGTATTGACTTTCCTACTTTTTCTGCCGGAATGGCCTATGCAGATTTGGACAGAGACGGAGACCTCGATCTGGTAATCAATAATACCAATATGCAGGCTACTTTACTAGTGAATAGATTTCAACAACAAAATGAAGAAGCCCGCTATTTAAAAATAAAACTGAAAGGACCTGCTAATAATGTTACCGGGATTGGGTCACAAATTTTTGTTTATGACAAGTCCGTAAAGCAGTTGGCTGAAGCAAACCCATACAGAGGTTACTTGTCCAGTGTTGAGTCGGGTGTACATTTTGGAATGGGGAAAGTTGAAATGGCAGATTCCATTCTGATCATCTGGCCCGATCAAAAAAGACAGGTATTAAAAAATATAGTAACCAATCAACAACTCATACTGGATTATGCGAATGCAAAAATTTCAGCATCGCCAATTGATCAATCAGCACCTGGCAATTCTCTAATGACAGAAATAACCAAAGCTTCAGGATTGCAATTTGGTTTTTCTGAGGTTGATTTTATTGATTTTGATATTCAGCGCATGTTATTGCATAAGCTTACACAATATGGTCCGTCTTTAGCCGCAGGCGATATTAACGGGGATGGATTGGATGATATAGTAGTTGGTGGCGGTTCCCCTTTTCATGCCTCTCTTTTTGTTCAGAACGATCAGGGTAAATTTACCAGAAAATATTTGCCGGGATATAAGGAGCCTCAGTTGCAGGACGATGCTGGAATACTTTTATTTGATGCAGACAAAGACAATGACCTGGATATTTATATTGCTGCTGGGGGTGCTGAAAATCAGCCTGGGGCTAAAGCATATGCAGATCATATTTATCAGAATGATGGGAAGGGTAATTTTACAGAAATCAATGGCGCAATCCCTGAGAATTTAATTGCAAAGAGCGTAGTTGTGTCAAACGATTATGACGGTGATGGAGATTTGGATTTATTTGTAGGTGGAAGGGTAACCCCTGGCAGATATCCTTTGCCGCTGAATAGTTTTATATACAGAAACGATTCGCAAAAAGATAAGATTCAGTTTTCTGATGTAACCAAAACCGTTGCGCCTGCACTCATGAATACAGGCATGGTAACAGCTGCTGTTTGGTCAGATATTAATAAAGATGGTAAGACTGATTTATTTATCACAAAAGAATGGGGAGCGCCCATGATCTTGCAGAACAATGGCAACCAGCTATTGCCAGTAGCCACTTCATTGGATTCCGCCAGAGGCTGGTATAATAGTGTGGTGGAAGCTGACATGGATAATGACGGGGATATGGATTACGTGTTGGGTAATTTTGGTAAAAACTCCTTTTTAAAAGCTTCACCAGAATATCCCATATCTGTTTATGCAAAAGATTTTGATAATAATTTTAGTCTGGATGTTGTTTTTTCACATTGGCAGTTGGATAAAGTAAATGGTGTGCAAAAAGAAGTGCCTGTAGCTGGCAGAGACGTCTTGTTAAGAGAAATGAGTTCTTTTAAAGAGCGATTTCCTAACTACAGCAGTTATGCAAACGCATCCATTCAGCAATTGCTGAGTCCGGAACAATTAAAAGATGCCATGAAGCTGAGTGTAAATGAGTTGCAGTCATATTGGGTAGAAAACAAAGGTGGATTTAAGTTTGAAAAACATGCATTGCCCTCTGGAGCACAGATGGCGCCCATATTTGGAATATTGGCAAAAGACGTTAACGGAGATGGTTGGCTGGATATTATTCTGAATGGGAATGAATATGCCATGTCACCTTATCTGGGAAGACAGGATGCTTTGAATGGATTGGTTTTATTAAATACAGGGAAAAAATCCTTCAGAGAAACCAGTATTGCAGAGAGTGGTTTTTACAGCCCGGCTTGTGGACGATCACTGGTTGAATTGACCATCCAAAATAAACCGGCAGTGCTCATTGGTCAGAACAGAGATTTTTTGAGGCTGTTCCAAATAAATGTGGCGCAAAACAAATAACCAGAATATTTAACCCGCAGATGATGAAGACATTTCAATATTATAAACTGATTTTATTGTTACTTTTCTTTACAGCTTGTAAGCAATCAAAAGTGAAGCGCATTAATGAGGATCATATTCAATTTTTTTGTGAGGAAAAATTGACGAACGTAATTGTGCATGATATAAATACTCCTCCGGTTGCAGCAAGAATGTATGCATACAGTAACCTTGCATTTTATGAAGCACTGCGACCTGCCTATCCGGAAGCCATTTCTTTTCTGACACGATTAAAAGGTTTTGATACCCTGGTAGCTGATAACGATAAAAGCGCTCAAGTGAATTATTCTTATGCCGCTGCGCTGGCATTTATGAATGTGGCAGAATCATTGGTATTTTCAAAAGACAGTATTCGTGTAGTAAAAGATAGTTTAGACTTCCAGTATGAATACTTAGATAAATCGGTTATTGAGCAATCCATTTCCTGGGCCAATCAAGTATCAGCAGTGATTTTGAAAAGAGCTTCGCAAGACGGATACAAAATAACGCGGGGTATGCCCAAGTTCAGTGTATATAAAGAGAGAGGTATCTGGCAGCAAACACCTCCCGATTATGAGGAAGCCATTGAACCGAACTGGAGGTATATCAAGCCCTTGCTGATGGACTCTGCTGCTCAGTTTAAACCGGTAAGACCACCCGCTTATGACTTGAATAAAAACAGCCAGTACTACAAAGAGTTGAATGAGCTGTATCTGATGAGTCTTAACTTGACAGATGAACAAAAGCAGATAGCTAAATTCTGGGACGATAATCCCTTTGTTTCAGAGCATAAGGGGCATTTTACCTATGCCACGAAGAAAACAACACCCGTAGGTCACTGGATGGGGATTATCGGTATATTGGGCAAACAATCCAAATTGAAGCCTATTGAAATTGCAAAAGCCTATGCCATGGCATCAGCTGCTGTGTTTGATGGATTTATTTCTACCTGGGAAGAAAAGTTCACCAGTAAAACGGTAAGGCCTATTACAGTTATCAGAGAACAGTTTAATTCTGAATGGAATGCATTTTTACAAACGCCACCATTTCCGGAATATACCAGCGGGCATAGTGTTATTTCTGCTGCTGCCGCAACCGTATTAAGTAGTATTTTTGGAGATCAAACACCATTCAGAGATACGGTTGAATTAAAGTATCTGGGGATGGAGCGCTCTTTTCCTTCCATCAATGCCGCTGCCAATGAAGTAAGTATCAGTAGAATGTACGGAGGGATCCATTATCGTTCAGCTGTTGAGAACGGCCAGAAGCAGGGACAGACTATCGGAAATTATTTTATTCAAAAGTTACAGAAATGATTCAGGTTACAAAAATTTTCAGGTTCGAAACGGCACATGCCATTCATGGATACAACGGGCATTGCAGAAATATTCATGGTCATTCTTATGTATTACATGTAACAGTTGGATCAGATGCCGATGATGTGGCATACCTGCCTAAACCAGGATTCGTGATTGACTTTAAAGACCTGAAAAAGATTGTGAACCGGATCATCGTTGATCAGCTCGATCATCGGTTGATTTTATCCAAGGATTTTCTGGCAGAACATCCGCATGCAGCTGCATCCGAGAACCTGATTGTATGGGAAATGGAGCCTACAGCAGAAAATATACTTTTATACATCCGCAATATATTACTCGCAGAGTTGCCATCTGATATACGTTTGAGAAAATTAAAGATTTATGAAACCAGCGATTCCTATGCAGAATGGGAAAACACAGCCAGATAAATCATATCTTGAATATTGCTCAAACATACTTAACTATACTACTCATAATTAAAAGATTAATCCTGCAAAAATGAATCGCAAAAACTTCCTGCAAAAAACTGCCATGGCATCAGGTGCAATGGTGTTGTCTGCGAATATCTTATCTGCTAAGCCTTTGGCTTCTAAAGTAAAAATGGTGATTATAGGAACGGGTTTGCGCGGGCAAAACCATCTGGATCTCTTGCTGAGAAGAGAAGACGTAGAGTTAACAGCCATCTGTGATATTAACGACAGAATGCTGGCAACAGCAAAAGGGATGATTGAGAAGTCTGGAAAGAAAATGCCGAAAGTATATACAGGCTCTCCGGTAATCTGGAAAGAAATGGTGACAAAAGAAAAACCGGATGGGGTAGTTATTGCTACCCCTTGGGAACTCCACAAGGAAATGATTATTGGGTCTTTGCAGGCTGGAATAAAATATGTTGGAACGGAAGTAATGCTGGGTACAACATTACAAGATCACTGGGATGTGGTGAAAGCGGCAGAGCAATACAATGGTCAGGTAATGATGCTCGAGAATGTTTGCTATAGAAGAGATGTAATGGCTGCATTGAATATGGTCAGGCAGGGATTGTTCGGAGAAATTATTCATTTGCAGGGAGGATATCAGCATGACCTAAGAGAAGTCAAATTCAATGATGGGGTTAAGCCTTATGGCGGCGGTGTGGAGTTTGGTGAAAAAGGCTTTTCTGAAGCGGCATGGCGAACAACTCATTCGGTTTACAGAAACGGCGATTTATATCCCACCCATGGCATTGGTCCGATTGCACATTATATCAATATCAATCGTGGGAATCGATTTTTATCTTTATGCTCTTTCTCTTCTAAGGCAAGGGGCTTACATAACTACGTTGTAAAGAAAGGAGGGGAGTCTCATCCCAATGCAAAAGTTCAGTTTAAATTGGGCGATGTAGTAACAACTTCAATTGATTGTAATAATGGCGAAACCATTTTATTACAACACGATACCAATTTGCCCAGACCTTATTCGCTGGGTTTCAGGGTGCAGGGAACAGAGGGTATGTGGATGGATCTGAACAAGTCTGTTTATATAGAGGGTAAATCACCCAAGCCCCATCAATGGGAATCTCAGACAGAATGGTTTAATAAATACGATCATCCGCTTTGGGTAAGATGGAGTAAGGAGACAGCTGGTGCAGGTCATGGTGGCATGGACTTTTTTGTTATTCATGCTTTTGTTGAGTCAATCAAGAATCAAACACCCACGCCAATGGATGTGTATGATGCAGCTTCCTGGAGTGCCATTACCCCATTGAGTGAGCAGTCGATAGAATTGGGTAATCAAACGGTAGAGTTTCCCGACTTTACCGGCGGTCAATGGATGTTTAGAAAACCTGTATTCGCCTTAAATGATCAATATTGATGGAAGCGGTTCTGCAGAAATTTGGTATCCCCTCCGACGCGTTGATGATTCCCATCACTTCAGGAATCATCAATAAAACATGGAAGGTTACCAGTACCAAAGGAAACTTTATTCTGCAGCAGATCAATGATCATGTTTTTATTAATCCGGAACTGATACACGGAAATATTGCAGCCATCGCTGCCTATTTAAAAAAGAACTATAGTAATTATTTATTCCCTTCTCCTGTTTTAAATGTGGAAGGAACGCAATTGCTGAAAGAGAAGGATTCCGGTTATTTCAGGGTATTCCCTTTTATTGAGGGAACCCATACCATTGATGTGGTTGAAAATCCTAAACAGGCTTTTGAAGCAGCGGAACAGTTTGGAAGATTCACGGCTTACCTAGGAGGTTTTGATTGTACAAAACTCAAAATAACCATCCCCGATTTTCATAATCTCAGCTATCGGTACCAGCAATTTCAGGAAGCCTTATCAGCAGGCAACCAACAGCGGATTCAAAATGAGAAAAATCTGATAGGGAAACTGGAAAGACTGAATTTTCTGGTAAAACAATACGATGCCATTACACAAAATCCTTCATTTAAAAAAAGGGTAACGCATCACGACACCAAAATCAGCAATGTATTGTTTAATGAGCAGGATAATGCTGTTTGTATCATTGATCTGGATACAGTTATGCCAGGTTATTTTATCAGCGATGTAGGAGACATGATGCGAACGTATCTCTGTTCGGTTTCGGAGAATGAAGAAGATATAAGTAAAATTCAAGTAAGGCCTGCTTATTATTATGCAATTGTAGAGGGCTATTATAAGGAAATGGAAAATGAATTGACTGCGGAAGAAAAAAAGCATTTCTTTTTTGCAGGTCAGTTCATGATTTATATGCAAGCGTTGCGGTTTTTAACAGATTATCTGAACAATGATATCTATTATCAGATTCAGTATCCTACACATAATTTAGTTCGGGCTATTAATCAGGTTGTATTGCTTGAATGTTTAATGGAATATGAAACCGAATTCAAAAAAATGAAATTATGATGCGCCATACTCTTTTCTTATTGTTTGTTTTGTTTTCACTGCAAACAACGGCTCAGACCTACCAGCCAACACCCGCTAATATTCAGGCCAGAAAGCAGTTTCAGGACAATCGCTTTGGGTTATTTGTGCATTGGGGTGTATCCAGTATGCTGGGCTCAGGTGAATGGGTAATGCAAAACCGCAACATCAAAGTGAAAGACTATGTAAGGTTGAAAGAAACATTTTATCCTAATCAGTTTAATCCAGCAGAATGGGTATCTGCCGCTAAAATGGCGGGGATGAAGTATATTATTTTTATTACCCGGCACCACGATGGCTTTTCCAACTGGGACACAAAGCAATCAGACTGGAAGATTACCAATACACCTTATGGAAAAGACGTTTTGAAAATGTTGGCGGAGGAGTGTAAAAAACAAGGTGTGCAACTGGGCCTATACTATTCAACCTTGGATTGGTTCAGAGAAGATTATCCTTATGCTACAGGCAGAACGGGACAGGGAACAGGCAGAAAGTCCGGTGGCAATTACGATTCCTATCTGCAATTCATGAAAGCGCAGCTAACTGAATTATTAACCAACTACGGTGATATTATGTCTATCTGGTTTGATGGACACTGGGATCAGACCAATCCGGAAGGCTCAGCAGACCGGTCTTCCAGAATCAACTGGAAGTATGAAGAAATTTATTCGCTGATACATCAATTGCAACCCCAATGTTTAATTGGAAACAACCATCATTTGGATCCCATACCGGGAGAAGATTTCCAGATGTTCGAAAAGGATTTGCCTGGTCAGAATCATACGGGTCTGAGTTTTCAAAAGCCTTCAGATCAATTGCCACTGGAAACCTGTGAAACCATGAATAATTCATGGGGGTATAATATTACCGACCATGCTTATAAGTCTACCAGACAAATCATTCATTATCTGGTTAAAGCAGCTGCACTAAACACCAATCTTTTGCTAAATGTTGGACCCATGCCCAATGGGAAAATACAGCCTGAGAATCTGGATACGCTTAAACAGGTAGGGGTTTGGATGGAAAAGTATGGACATTCTATCCAGGGCACCCACGGAAATATTTTACCTGCACAGGAATGGGGTGTTATTACTGCTAAAGAAAACACGCATTATATTCATTTGCTAAGCCCACAAAAAAATCCTTTTATTTTTATTCCACTCTCGGGTAAAAAATTAAAGAAAGCTGCTCAGCTTTCCAATGGGAAAAGGGTCAACTTTAAACAAGTGCAGGAAGGTGTTTTTTTGTATACGGAAGGTATTGCATTTGATACAATCGATACTGTTGTTGAATTGAACTGGCAATAATATTGTTGTAGCAAAACTAAATCATTCAAAATACTTATTTGAGTCTCGCGTGGTGCGTTTTGGCTGCTATATCATGTATCACTTGATCTAATTCTGATGCACAGGCATTCAGGTCATTCAGTAGTATTGATTTTTCAACCTCATCCAGATCCAGTCTTTGCAATAAATGAATAATGCCCATGATTTTTGCAACCGGGGCTCTCATTACATGCGATTGAAGCCAGGCTATGTCTTGTAATTCCTTGTTCTTTGTTTCAATGGCGCTGATATATTCCAATCGGTCAGTGATATCGTTTACAAGAATCACTCTGGCATGTCTGCCTTTATAAAGGATATAGTTGCTTTGAACGTCAACATCAATAATTTCACCATCTTTTTTAATATGCCGGAAAACACCCGACATGAAATCTCTGGGAGTTTTTCTTGCAAGTTCCAATTGTTTTTCAAAGGCAGGTAAGTCTTGCTTGGGACGTATATCCCTAAGTGTTATTTTTTTGAATTCTTCCTTTGTGTAGCCGTAGTGTTTTTCTGCGGCTTCATTTACGTCCAGAAATTCCAACGTTTCAATATCGTAAACCCACATTGGTAATGGACTCAAATGGAAAAGCTCACTGTATCTTTTCTTGGCTTCTGATAATTCAATTTCATTTTGTTTCAGTTTACTGATGTCCTGTTGAACCAATCATTTTTAGCACTTTCCCATTGCTTGTTCTTACAATATAGCCCCGGTCATATACATAAGCATAACTGCCATCTGCCCGCTTGCAGCGATATTGATCTTCCCAATAGGTTTTTGAGGGGTCTTCAAAAACGGTATTTCTATTGTTTTCTACTCTTTCCAAATCATCCGGGTGAATCAGATTTGTCCAAAGTGATTTGTCTGACTTAGTGAAATTCTCCTTGTATCCCAGGTTTTCAAAGAAGGAAGTTCCCAGGCGTATGGTATTGCCGGTAATCACATCCCAGTCCCAGATTAAATCGTTGGTTGCTTTAGCAACAATATTGAAACGCTCATTACTTTCAAGCAATTTTTGTTGTGCAAGCTTTTTCTCATTAATATCCTGAAAGCTTCCATAAACCCTGATGCATTTTCCATTTAGAAATTCACCTTCACCGATACTTCTGACCCACTTCCAGTTTCCTTTAAAAGTTTCAATTAATAATTCTTCATCCCAGGGTATTCCATGTTCAATGCAATTCTGCACGTTCTGCTGTATTTTATTTCTGTGTTCCCCTTCTTTGAATTTTGAAATTCCTAATTCCAGTGTTGGAATAAAATCCTCATCTACTTCCCTTATTTCTTTAGTAATGTCCGACCAATAAACTGTCCCTTTGTTTATATTGATTTCCCAGCTACCGATTCTGGCCAGTCTATTAGATTTATTCAGAATATCTTCCAGATTTTTCTTTTCAGTAATGTCTTTGCCTATTCCATAGATTAAATTGTCATCCTTCGAAGGAGTAAATGTCCATGCAAGCCATTTGATATCTCCTTTTTTGGAAATCAATCGATTTTCAAAATAAAGTATGGATTCTCCTCTTGATAGTTTTTCTGCTTCTTTTCTGGTTGCTTCTTCGTCGTCTGGATGAATAAAATGGGTAAAAGGTAAATCAATGATTTCTTCGGGGCAATATTCCAGAATAGCTGAAATAGCCGGATTGGCCTTTTTTATTTTACCTTCTAAATCTGCTATAATAATGAGGTCTCCGGATGAAGTAAAAATCTTATTTAACTCAATGGTGAGTTTTTTTCGTATGATTTCGGCAGCTAAAACCTGGCTTAGCTGTTGAAGAATATTGATTGAGATTTTGTGTTTGAGATTGGTTTTGGTTAATCCCAAACACATAACCCCCACAAATTCATTGCCACTTATTAACGGAACACCATACATTCCGGATAGTTCATATTTCTCTGCCAATCTTTTTCTGATATATTCCGGATGATTGGCCGGGTCTTCCCAATAAGTAACTTCTTTTGTTTTCCAAACATTACCAGGTAATCCCTGATTTTTTTTAATATATTTAAAATAATCGTTTTCCAGATAAAACCCTTTGATTTCATCAGTTATACCTGCAAAGGCCGTTAAGGATAGGGTTTCATTGCTTGCACTAATCAACCAGATTTCTGCCAAATTGAATTCTTCGTAGGCAATTATTTTTTCTAATGATTTTGAAAGTATGGTTTCAAGTGAAAAAGGTTCTAAGAAAAGATTACTGATTTCTGCCAGTAATTTCTTTTCTAATTCCAATTTTTTTGCTTCGGTCACATCTCTTTCAACAGCAATCCAGTGAGTAAACCAGCCTTTTTCATTGGCAATGGGTGTAATGGTAAAATTAATCCAAAAGGGCTCCCCGTCTTTTTTATAATTGATTAGAGTGGTCTCGTATTTTTGCCAATTTTTTATAGCCTCACTCAGTTTTGCTAATTCCAATTTATCAGTTTTAGGCCCCTGTAGTATTTTTGGTGTGTTGCCAAGCACTTCTTCCGTATTATATCCTGTCATTTTTGAGAATGCTTCATTCACAAAAATGATTTTGGGGCCATGATTATCATAAGATTCGGCTTCCGTTATTATTATAGCGTCACTGGTATTGGTAATAACAGACTCCATCAATTTCAATTCCCTTATTGCTTTTTCTCTTTCAGTAACATCTCTGAAATTAATTACAATCCCTTCAATATATATATCATCTAATAAATTGGTTAATGTAAATTCTATGATGATCCAGTAATTCTAAGTTCAAGTAATAAGTGCAATTTTTTGTTGTAGCACTTGATTAGGGGTTAGGTAATTAAATTTTCTTACTGGTCTATCGTTTAATAATTGTTCAACACGTTTTACTTGATAATCAGTCACCAGACTAAGGTCAGTCTTTTTAGGGAAAAACCTTCTGATCTGTCCAATTCTGTTTTCAACTGTTCCTTTATCTTGACTGGTATACGGTCTAGTAAAGTAAGTTTCAACATTCAACGCTTCGGCAACATCCATATGATTAGCAAATCCCAAGTCATTATCAAAAGTTACAGTGTACACTGGATAGTCTGCCTGCTCCAGCTTTTTAATAATGGCTTTACTTACTGTTTCACTACGCCTGTTACGAAGTTTGTGAAGACTGGTATGCAAAGTAGCCCTATCTGTCATTACCAATAATGCTCCTTTATGATTCTTACCCATCATAAAATCAACTTCAATATCTCCTGGCCTAATTCGTTTATTGACTATTTTAGGTCGCTTTTCAATTGGTACTCTGTTAGAAATTATACCACGGTTATCTTTTCTATTACCCCGCTTTCTTCTTCGTTTACCGTGTTTAAGGTGCAGATAGATCCTTTTATAAGGTTTATCAGCCCTTTTGTTTCCATGCTTACATTGCCAAATCCAGTGATAAAGCCACTCAATACTCAAAGGACACTTACCCGTTTGATTACCCTTAACACTAATCAGTTCTGGGCTCCACTTTTCAACAGACAACCATTCAACAGCTTGTTTTTTCATAGCCAGATCAAACTTTACCAACTTGGGTTTAAGCTGGTGTCTTTGTTCCGTTCTACGCTGTGCATTGGTGGCCAAATAAGTTCCAGCAGTCCTATCGCGTTGAGCAGTATTCCTTTTCAATTCTCGACTAATAGTCGAGGGATGTACTCTAAGCTGTTCCGCTATCCACTTTTGTTTCTTTTCCGCTTTAATAAATGCCTGAATCTGATACCTTTGTACCAAACTAAGTTGAGTGTAATTTTTTGTCATAGTAACCAAAAGGTCGCACTACTTGGTCAAAAGGCAAAAAGCCCTCAAAAGCTTTTTTGCCTTTTGTTTAAAAATTGCACTTATCGGTTGAACTCAGCAATCGTTATTATGTTTAAAGCGAATATTTTCCGCATAAATAACTTCAGAAGGTTTTTCTAAAGCAATTTGGTAATATTTTAATAATGCCGGTATATCATTTGGGTGTATCTGGTCCAGGATTTTTGTAGCTAGTATTGCTACTTGCGTAAATCCGGTTAATTTAAAAATAGATGGCGAAGAGTAGATTGTTTCTCCCTGTTTATTGACAATTATAATTGCATCTGAAGCATTATTTACTAATGCATGATATCTTTTCTCATTCTTTAATTGTAATGCTTCCTGCTTCTTTATTTCTGTAGCATTTCTGGCAACACAATACATCATTTTATCTTCAACATCCCAGTAGGCAGACCAAATGATAGGAATAATTTCTCCACTTTTACTAACCAGTTTATTTTCAAAATTAGTCATACTCACACCGCCCATGATGGTTGATCTGGCTTGTTGTGTAGGCTGATAGTCTTCTTTATAAACGAAATCCGTATAATGTCTTCCTATCATTTCCTCTGGCTTGTATCCTAAGGTTTGATAACAAGCTGCACTAACCGATTCATAAATTCCTGCTTCATTAACCGAACATATAATATCCAAAGAGGACTCAAGTATTTTATTGAGCTTGTTTTTGGTTTGCGTAATTTCTATTTCTTTTAATTTGGTCTGGGATATTTCCTGAATTACGCCTAATATAACAGGATTAGCAGATTGGTTAATTTGTTTTAATGATAAATAGCAATTGATGTAACGGAGATTACTAGCAGTATCGTAAATTCTACACTCAACTTGAACTTCTTTCCCCGATTTTAGTAGTTCGTCAATCGCTTTTTTTAGTATTACCAAATCTTTATCTTCAAATTGAGTTTTAATAGATTCAAATGATGGTAGAGTCTCCGTTGATGGCCAGCCAAAAATCAACTTGACACCCTCGGAACAAAAAAGTTGTTTCCCTTGAGTATTGTATTCAAAAGTTCCAAAATGCGTAATCGCTTCCGCAACAAAAAGTAATTCTTTATTTCTATTAGTCGGCATTAATTTTGGAAGATCTACATAGCTTCTAACTAAAGCTTCTTAAATTTACGAGAAAATAATCAGAGATGAGAAATTGTTTAGTCTTGGTATTGTCATGTTGGTTAAGCTTTGTGCAAGCGAAAGACAACAAAGAGTATTACAAATTGATAGTATATCATTTTGCATCTTCTGATCAGGAAAAGAAAATAGATCAGTTTCTTTCTGACACCTATCTTCCTAAACTTCATCAAATTGGTTTTACGCATATTGGCGTATTCAAGCCGATTGTGAATGATACGGCAAAGGACAAACAGATATTGGTTTTACTGAATCACGATAAATTAGAAAAGTTGAGCCAGCCCTTTCAGTGGGGTCTATCAGAGTTAGGCAGTTATGATCAACCCATCTATACCCGATACGAACAAATATTACTGAGTGCATTCAAGGATATGTCTAAAATGAAGGTTCCATCCAATGACATTTCTAAAAATGATAGGGTTTTTGAACTAAGAAGCTATGAAAGTCCTACAGAATCTGCATATAGAAATAAGGTGCATATGTTTAATGAGGGAGGAGAGATCAAATTATTTGATGAGCTTGGCTTCAATGCTGTTTTTTACGCAGATGTATTATACGGTTCTGCAATGCCTAATTTAATGTACATGACCAGCTTCAGTAGTATTGAAAGCAGAAATGAACACTGGAAACAGTTTGGAGCTTCTGCTACCTGGAAAAGATTGTCTTCCATGGAATTTTATAAGAACAATATGTCTGCATTGCACAGCTATTTGCTTAAAAGCACTGCATATTCAGATTATTAATAATTAGTGTACCTTTATTGTCTTGAAAAAGGGCATTGCCATATTATTTCTTTCCATATATCTCTGCACGGTTACAGAGGCACATGAGTTATTGAAACTGCCTGTCATTTTTCAGCACTTTATAGAACATCAATCTGAAGACAATAGTATCACGGTATTTCAGTTTTTGAAAATCCATTATGGGCAGGATGATGTAAGGGATGATGACTACGCAAGAGATATGCAGCTGCCATTTAAAACGGCTGGCGAATTCTTTACTTCTTCCGTTTCGCCCTTTGTCCCTTTAAATTCAATCATCGTATTGCCATATCCTTCCGTTTTCTCGGAAAATCAATACAAAGGCCATCACTCCCTCAAGTTCTATTCGAACTATCAGGTAAATATCTGGCAGCCTCCCAAGTCTTGTGTAAATGCTTAATTACAAAGACTTACTTAAAAGATATTTACAAAAATCATTTAACGAAACATAATGCTGACAAGAATTATTGAGTTTTCCGTTAGGAATAAACTCATAGTAGGATTATTTCTGGTAGCGTTGATTGGATATGGTACAATAGAATTGACCAGACTGCCCATTGACGCTGTGCCGGATATTACGAATAACCAGGTGCAGGTAATTACAGTGGCTCCTTCTTTTGGTGCTACTGATATAGAACGACTGGTAACTTTTCCCATTGAACAAGCCAATAACAATATATCGGGTTTGCTTGAAATCAGAAGTTTTTCCAGATTTGGTTTATCGCTGGTAACCATTGTATTTGATGATAATACAGATATCTATTGGGCAAGGCAGCAAGTAGCAGAGCGATTGTTACAGGTTCAATCACAGATCCCTGCCGGCATTGGAACACCCCAGCTGGGGCCGGTTTCAACAGGTCTGGGTGAAATTTATCAATACGTTGTAAGGCTCGAAAAAGGATACGAAAATCAATATGATATTACTGAATTAAGAACCATTCAGGACTGGATTGTCAGAAGACAATTACTCGGTGTAAAAGG
Source organism: Sediminibacterium sp. C3 (assembly GCF_000508085.1). Classification (GTDB taxonomy): domain Bacteria; phylum Bacteroidota; class Bacteroidia; order Chitinophagales; family Chitinophagaceae; genus Sediminibacterium. Next base: position 1,131,382 of record NZ_KI669560.1, read on the forward strand.
TGTTGCGGAAGTGAGTTCATTTGGCGGAAAATTAAAACAGTATTCTGTTGAAATAGATCCTGCAAAATTACTCAGCTATAATATTACCATTTCCGATGTGTTCAATGCCCTCGAAGCTAATAACCAGAATACGGGCGGAGCATACATTGAGAAAGGACCCACTGTACTTTTTATCCGATCAGAGGGTTTGTTGGGCAATATTGAAGACATTCAGAACATCGCTATTAAAAAAGTTTCCGGAGGAACACCGCTATTCATCAGAGATGTAGCAGAAGTTAAAATTGGTCATGCGACCCGATACGGCGCCATGACATTTAATGATCAGGGAGAAGTTGCAGGAGCAGTTGTGATGATGCTGAAGGGTGCCAACAGCAATGTGGTCATTAAAAATGTAAAAGAACGAATTGCACAAATTCAGAAATCCCTGCCAAAGGGCGTGGTGATTGAACCTTTCCTCGACAGAACTAAAATGGTAAACAATGCCATTGGAACGGTAGAGAAGAATTTATTGGAAGGTGCATTGATTGTGGTTTTTGTACTCGTGATATTCCTCGGTAATGTAAGAGCTGGATTGATTGTAGCATCAGTGATTCCATTGTCTATGCTTTTTGCTGTCATCATGATGAATCTCTTTGGTGTGAGCGGAAACTTGATGAGTTTGGGCGCACTGGATTTTGGGTTGATTGTAGATGGCGCAGTTATTATTGTAGAGGCTGTTATGCATCAGCTTAGTCATAGCAAAAAGTTTGCGGTGGTCAATCGGTTGTCGCAACAGCAGATGGATAAGGAAGTAAATCATTCAGCCAGTAAGATGATGAATAGTGCCGTCTTTGGTCAGATTATTATTCTGGTTGTGTACTTGCCCATCTTTACTTTACAAGGTATTGAAGGTAAAATGTTCAAGCCGATGGCACAAACCGTTGCTTTCGCATTGTTGGGTGCTTTCCTTTTGTCGTTGACCTATATTCCAATGATGAGTTCTGTATTCTTAAGCAAGAATATTTCTCATAAAGCCACCTGGTCAGACAGAATTATGGGCCAGTTGGAAAGACTTTACAAGAATTTGCTTTCAAGGGTTATCGGCTACTCTAAAATGGTGTTAACCGTAGTAATCGGATTGTTTATAACAGCCATGGTTATTTTGTCTGGTCTGGGTGGTGAATTTATTCCTGCTTTGGAAGAAGGAGATTTTGCTGTTGAAACCAGGGTGCTTACGGGAAGTAATTTAAACACGACGATTGAACGAACGCAGAAGGCGGCAGGTTTATTAATTAAAGAATATCCGGAAGTGGAAAAAATCGTAACCAAAATTGGTAGCGGTGAAATTCCAACCGACCCCATGCCCATGGAAGCCAGTGATTTAATGGTCATTTTAAAACCCAAAGAAGAATGGACTTCTGCCAAAACCTTTAACGAACTGGCAGAAAAAATGGGGAATACCCTATCTGCTGTTCCCGGTATTACCACTGGTTTTCAGTTTCCTGTTCAAATGCGTTTTAATGAATTGATGACAGGAGCAAGACAGGATGTGGTTTGTAAAATATTCGGAGAAAATCTGGATAGTCTGGCTGCTTATGCTGCAACCGTTGGAAAAATTGCCGGTACTGTTGAAGGGGCTGTAAGTGTGTATGTGGAATCTGTAACAGGCATGCCTCAGATACTAATTGAATACAATCGGAATACCATTGCGCAGTTTAATCTGAATATAAGTGAGATCAATAAAATTGTGAATGCCTCTTTTGCAGGACAAAGTACCGGGTTGCTCTTTGAAGGAGAGAAGCGTTTTGATTTGGTAGTAAGAATTAAAGGAGAATTGAAACAAAACCTGAAAGACATTCAGCAATTGTTAATTCCCACACCAAGTGGCATACAGGTTCCTTTGTCGCAGCTGGCAACGATTACCATTAAAGACGGCCCCAATCAGATTCAGCGTGAGGATGCAAAAAGAAGAATCATCATTGGGTTTAATGTACGTGGAAGAGATGTGGAAAGTATTGTAAATGAGTTGCAGCAAAAGATTGAAAAGCAAGTAAAGTTTCCTGCAGGATACTATATTACCTATGGAGGTGCTTTCGAAAATCTTAATGCAGCAAAAGCAAGATTGATGATAGCAGTACCTGTTTCTCTTTTATTGATATTCCTGTTATTGTACTTTGCTTTTAATTCTGTTAAGCACGGGCTCCTTATTTATTCAGCTATTCCCTTATCTGCCATCGGTGGTATTTTCTTCCTGGCATTAAGAGACATGCCGTTTAGCATAAGTGCCGGTGTTGGATTCATTGCCTTATTTGGCGTAGCAGTATTGAATGGGATTGTATTGATAGCAGAATTTAACCGACTTAAAAAAGATGGTATGGAAGATCTGAGAGAGATTGTTTTAATGGGAACAAGTTTACGATTAAGACCTGTTCTAATGACTGCATTTGTTGCTTCACTGGGTTTCCTTCCGATGGCATTGAGTAACGGAGCAGGAGCAGAGGTTCAAAGACCGTTGGCAACGGTGGTAATTGGCGGTTTGTTGATTGCCACTTTCCTTACTTTATTTGTATTACCTGTATTATATATCATGTTCGAAAAAGGATTTAAAAATTCAGGTAACTCTGCAAAAGCAACCGCTATTGTTGTAGGACTCTTATTCTCTGTTTCTGGCTTACAGGCACAGAATAAACCCATTGGTCTGAAAGCGGCCATAGATTCTGCCATTCAGAATAATCTGTTATTGAAAAACGAACAGCTAAAAGTAAAATACCAGGAACTATTGGTTGGTACAGCCGGTCAATTGCCAAAGACGGCATTGATAAGTGAAATAGGACAAATCAACAGTATCTATAATGATACAAGGTTTGGCTTAAGTCAATCTTCTGCATTTCCTACTGTTTATAAACGTGAAAAAGCATTACTTCAGGAAGAATTCAAAAGCAGTGTCTTGAATATTGCTGTGCAGGAAGCACTATTGAGAAAGCAGGTTCAGCAAGTTTACTATGCATTGGTTTACATGCAAAAGAAAAAAGCACTCCTGCAATTTTCAGATAGTTTGTATGCGGCTTTTTTTCAGAAATCAGCCTTGCGGTTAAAAACCGGGGAAACCAATATTCTGGAAAAAACAAGTGCTGAAACTTTACTCGGACAAATTAATCTACAAAAGGAACAATTGCTGAAAGATGAAGCTGCCATGCAGTTACAGTTTCATTTGTTGCTGAACACAAACGAATTTCTGGTACCAGCCAATGACAATACAACTTTAGAAGTATCGGCCATTTTGGATACGGCTTTAATCAATAATCACCCCGTATTACAAAGCATTCAGCAGCAACAGCAAATTGCACAGGCCGGGGTAGCTTTTGAGCAAAGCAAACTGTTACCGGATCTTTCACTGGGTTACCTGAACGGAAGTATCCGTGGTATTGGTGCGGATGATATTTTTTATTCGGGAAAAAGATTCAGTGCCTTTCAGCTGGGAGTAGGTATTCCTATTTTTAACAAAGCGCAGAAAGCCAGAATCAATAGTGCTACCCTCAATGAAAAAATTGCACAGTCGCAATACCAGCAGGTAAAGCAGCAGATCAATACAGAATACCAGGTAGCAATGGCGCAGTACCAAAAGTTTCAATCAACCGTTCAATATATGGAAAGAACGGGTTTAAAAAATGCTCAAATCATTACGGAAACAGCCAATAAGCAACTGGCTGCAGGGGAAATCAATTACCTTGAATGGGTACAATTGATTAATCAGGCAACCCTGGTAAAAAGCGATTATATAGAAGCTGTCAGAAGTTTAAACGAAGCCATAATCCAATTAATTTACTTTATTCAATCTAAATAATTATGAAACAATATTTTTTTATACTGGCATTTTCAATTGCTTTTATTGCCTGTGGAACTAAATCTACTCCAGAAGAAACGGAAGCTGCCGGTGGCACGGGAATAGATACGATTACATTAACCGATGCCCAGATCAAAAATGCAGAATTTCAGACAGGGCCATTGCAAACCGGTGAGATATCCTCTTTGCTGAAAGTAAACGGGAAAGTAGATGTGCCTCCACAGAATATGGTTTCAATCAGCGTGCCGCTTGGTGGTTATTTAAAGACCAGTAAGTTGCTGCCTGGTATGCATGTAAATAAAGGTGAAGTAGTAGCCATTATGGAAGATCAGCAATACATTCAATTGCAGCAGGACTATTTAATGGCAAAAGTGAAATTAAGCCAGCTCGAGAAGGAATTTGCAAGACAAAAAGAACTGAATGCCAGTCAGGCATCCAGCGATAAAATGTTGCAGCAGGCAGAAGCCGATTTAAAATCACACAGGATACTTTCAGCTGCGCTGGCACAGAAACTGCAACTGGTAGGGATTAATCCGGTAAATCTTACAGAAAACAATATCAGCAAGAGTGTTAATATTCATTCTCCCATCGATGGCTATGTTACCAGAGTGAATGTGAATGTTGGAAAATATATTTCTCCCACTGAAATTATGTTCGAACTGGTGAATCCAACAGATATTCATCTGGCTTTAAAAATCTTTGAGAAGGATTTACCCAAATTATATATTGGACAGGAATTGATAGCGTATACCAACAACAATCCTGAAAAAAAATACGATTGTGAGGTTTTGCTGATGGGCAAGGATATCAATGCAGAAGGATATACCGATGTGCATTGTCATTTTGAACAGTATGATAAAGTGTTGATTCCGGGTACTTATATGAATGCGGAAATAAAAGTAAAAAACCGCAAAGCGACAGTTCTGCCTGCAGACGCCATTGTGCGTCATGAAGGAAAGCATTTCATTTTTAAAGAAGTGGCCAGACAGAAGTATGCCATGCTGGAAGTAGCGGTAGGCGAAACAGAAAACGGGGTTACCGAACTGATTGTTCCGGAATCAGTGCTTTCTGAAAAAGATAATTATGTTGTAAAGGGGGCTTATACTTTGCTGATGATGTTAAAGAATGAAGCAGAGTAATTAAATTGCGACCAATCTTAAGCAATATGATGAATAGAGGGGTACTTAAATGCTTGTTTGTTTTCTTTTTTATCGGGATTACAGTGAGTGGAATGTCTCAAACACTGGATCAGCTGGTAAAACGTGGTTTGCAAAGAATGGCTGCTAAGAATTATAAAGGTGCTGTTGAAGATTTTACACAGGCGCTGGAAGAAACGCCTGACGACATCAATTTGTTTTTGAACAGAGCAATCGCAAAAAGAGAACTGAAAAATTATGAAGGTGCAATAGAAGATATCGGGTTTGCATTGGAGGTGAACGACGCCAATGCAAACCTGTATTTCAACAGGGGTATTATAAAAGGTTTGGCAGGGGATGCAGCGGGAGCAGTGGAGGACTACAATAAAGCCATTACGCTAGGGCCTGCAACAGCCAATATGTTTTTTAACAGAGGAATTGAGAAAGAACATATGGAGGATTATGCAGGTGCCCTGAAGGATTACAACCGCGCATTGCAGCTTAAACCCAATTATGGCGAAGTATATTTTAACAGGGGAGTGGTTAAGTATGCCTTAAAAGACTTTGCCGGTGCATTGGCAGACTATAGTAAAGCCATTGTTTTTAATCCGGAAAATACAGATGCCTGGTTTAACAGAGGGTATGTAAAAGCGAAACAGAATAACCACAAAGCGGCCATTGAAGATTACAATGAAGTGATTGCCATTGACTCTTCGGTTGAGAATGTTTTTTTTAACAGGGCAATCAGTAAAATACAGTTAAAAGATTTTGATGGTGCATTGCCCGATCTGAATCTGGCGTTGGAAAACAATCAGTCGAGTCCGGATATTTATTTTAATCGTGCATTATTATACAGAGACAAAAAGCTTTTTAAAGAATCTAAGGCAGACTTTGACAGGGCTATTGTACTCAATCCCAAGAATGCGGATCTGTTTGTAAACAGAGGCCTGATTCAGTTGGAATTAGCTGATACAGCAGCAGCTGTCGATGATTTTTCCAGTGCCATCGAATTGAATAAAAAGAATGTGAGTGCATTCTTCAACCGGGGACTTCAGTTTGAAAGATCCGGCGACTATGAAGCTGCATTGGAAGACTATAATCAGGCATTAAAATTGGATCCCAATTATGGCGATATTTATTTTAATCGTGGTTATGTAAAAAATGCATTGGGAGACAAAAAAGGCGCATTGGCAGATTATAATAGCTGTATACGGTTAAGGCCCGCAAATGCAGGCGCCTGGTACAACAGGGGTTTGGCTAAATATGCAGCCAAAGATTTGGCCGGTGCTTTGTCAGATTATAACAAGGTGATTCAGTTAGATCCTCAGATGCCCAATATTTTCTTTAACCGAGGCATTGTAAAAGGCCAGTTGAAACAATATGCATCTGCTATAGCTGATTATGATAAAGCCATAGTACAGGACCCCAAAAACGGGGATATTTATTTAAACAGAGGGATTCTAAAAGTAATTTTAAAGCAAAATGCTGCTGGTTGTGAGGATCTTCAAAAAGCAGCAGCTATGGGCGTATTTGCTGCTACTATTGAGTTAGAAAAGTCCTGCAAATAATACCGTTTGTTGAATTAATATACCATTAACACTTATAAAAGTTAAAACTAATACCAAAACTGTAATATTGGAATTAGTTATTATACTAATGGGAAAAATTAAACCAACAAACATGAAAAAGTTATTCTTATCTGCTTTTGTATTACTTGTTGCAGTTATCAGTTTATCTGCGCAAAATGTTGATGAAGTAATCAGTAAATATGTACAGGCCATTGGCGGCGCAGAAAAATGGAGTAAGGTCCAGTCGCTAAAAGTAGAAGGCCAAATTGAAGTACAGGGCTTAGCCATACCATTTACCATGCAGGCTGTACATATGAAAGGCATGCGTGTGGATGCAGAATTTCAGGGGAGTAAAATCATTGATATCACCACTCCTACCAAAGGATGGTCTCAGAATCCATTGATGGGTAAAACCAGTCTGGAAGAAATTACTGCCGATGAATTGAAGACTAAATTAGATGAATTAGATGTACAGGATGAGTTTGTGAACTACAAAGAGAAAGGTTCTACTGTGGAATATTTAGGTAAGGAAGAAGAAGAAGGAACTTCTTATCAAAAAGTAAAATTGACCACCAAAAACGGTAACGAGAAAACCTACTACTTCGATCTAAATACTTATTTGATTTACAAAGAAGAAACTACAATAAAACAGCAGGGGCAAGAGATTAAGCAGGCAGTAAAATACCTGGATTATCAGACTTTGGAAAATGGCATTAAAATGGCATTCAAGTCAGATATGGGTATGATGATGATGGTAACTAAAAAAGTTACGGTAAACCCAACCATTGACGAAGCTATTTTCTCAGGCAAATAAATCATTTTATGCGCAAACTTTTTTTGTTCCTGTTAACAGGAACCGCATCTTTATTGCATGCACAGAACATCCCATCCTTTAATACTGCACAGTTTCAGGTACTGGGAGCAAGGTCTTTGGGGCCATCAACCATGAGCGGACGTATCACTGCTATTGAGGGAGGTTATGCGGATGGACAGCTCAATTTATATGTGGGTACAGCTGGTGGCGGAATCTGGAAATCACAGAACGGAGGTCAGTCTTTTAGTCCCATTTTTGATAAATACTCGCAATCGATAGGAGCGCTTGCCATTGAACCTGGCAACACGCGTGTTGTGTATGCAGGAACAGGAGAAAGTAATATGCGTAATTCAGTTTCATTCGGAACTGGTTTGTATAAAACAACGGACGGAGGAAATAACTGGCAAAAAATGGGTTTGGATAGCACAGAACATATTGCCAAAATTCAAATTGATCCGACCGATAAGAAAGTGTTGTATGTAGCAGCTCCGGGTCCGCTGTTTAAGCCTTCTGCGCACAGAGGTTTGTACAAGTCATCCGACGGAGGAAAAACCTGGAATAAGATTTTGTACATAGATGAAAATACAGGTTGTGCAGATATTGCCATCAACCCCCAAAATCCCAATATTATTTTTGCATCCACCTGGGAATTTCGAAGAAAACCATTCTCATTTGTATCGGGTGGAGCAGGATCTGGATTTTACAAATCCACCGATGGGGGAAAAACATGGAAGAAGCTGTCGAAAGGATTGCCTGAAGGCAATCTGGGAAGAATTGTTATTGCCGCTAATCCATCTAAACCTTCTCATTTGCTGGCGTTGGTAGAAGCCAAACAATCCGGCTTGTATCAATCGGCAGATGATGGTGAATCATGGACCCTGTTAACCACTGCAACCGGATTAATGGCACGTCCTTTCTATTTCAGCACATTGGTGATAGATCCAAAAGATCCGAAACGTGTTTACAGACCTGCTTATGAATTTGCTTATTCAAATGATGGAGGTACCACTTTCAGTAATACTGTTATTGGAGGTGTAACACCACATGCAGATCATCATGCTTTGTGGATTAATCCTTCCAATACCGATATGTTGTTTTTAGGAACGGATGGTGGTGTATATCTCAGTTATAATAAAGGCGTAACCTGGCAATTCCTGAATAATTTACCGGTACCTCAGTTTTATCATGTAAGTGTAGACAACCAGACACCTTACAATGTATATGGGGGATTACAAGACAACAACAATTGGATGGCCCCTAATACTGCACCGGGCGGCGTTGCTGCAACAGACTGGAAAGCTTTGGGTGGTGGAGATGGCTTCTGGGTTCAGCCTGATGTTGTAGACGAAAAGATTGTTTATGCGGAATCACAGGGCGGAGAAATGTATCGGATTAATCTGAGAACCGGATTATCCAGCACAATGAAACCTAAAAAACAATCCGGGGAAGAAGATCACCGATGGAATTGGAATACGCCAATCGTAACGGGTAAATCAAGTTTGAAAAATGCAGCCGGAAAACCACTGAGTAATTTGTATGTAGGTGCTCAATATCTTTTTAGATCAAGAGATAATGGAGTTAATTGGGAAAGAATTTCTCCGGATTTAACCACCAATAATAAAGCCATTCACAACAAGTCAGAAAACAGTGAAAGCATTACCGGTGATAATACCAGTGCAGAAAATCATGGCACCATTTTTACCATTGTGCAACATACTTCCAATGAAAATAATATCTGGGTAGGAACCGATGATGGCAATTTGATGGTGACCTATAATGGTGGTAAAACCTGGGAGAATAAAAATGCAGGAATCGCAAAAGCAGGTGTGCCCGCTCAGGCATGGATCAGTAGTATTGAATTGTCAGTGCATAATCCAAAAAGAATTTTTGTAACCCTTGATCATCATATGTATGGAGACAACAACACTTATGTAGTTGTTAGCAATGATGGAGGCAATACTTTCAGCAAATTTGAATCGGAAGAATTCAGTGGTTATGCGCATATCATCAGAGAAGATTTCAAAACACCGGATTTACTTTTCTTAGGCACTGAATCCGGATTTTTTATTTCTCTGAATGCAGGCAAAACATGGATGCGAAGTAAATACCAGAATTTGCCCTGGTACAGTCCGGTGAGAGATATTAAAATTCATCCGGCCACCAGTGATTTGATAATTGCAACCCATGGAAGAGGCGTTTATATTGTTGACAATATTCAGCCGTTAAGAGAAATGGTAAAATCCGATTTGAGTAAGTCGTTTTTATTTTATCCGATTCAACCTTTCAAATATGAATATGGTGCTCAGTATCCGCAGGCCGCTTCCAATTTAACAGGATATACAGGTGCGGCTAAATCGTTGGCACCAACATTCTATTATTATTTGAAAGAGAGAAGTAATGATGTTGTGAAGATTGAGATATATAATAGCGACAACAAAAAAATCAAAGATATCAATGGTACAGGTGTTAAGGGTTTAAACAAAGTAATGTGGACTTTAACATCCAACCCGCCTAAAGTAGCCAAGGGCGGATTTGTTGCGCAATCTTCTGTGCAATATGCGGGTGTATTTGGTCCGAAAGTACCTGCAGGAAATTACAGAGTAAAAGTGAGAGCAGGTAAAGACAGCATTGAGCAGGTATTGCAGGTATTGCCCAATCCTTCAGCAGGGTTAAGTGCAGCTGCCCTGCAGAAATTATATCAGCAAAATATGCGGATGTTTACTTTGATTGAGCAACTGGCCGACATGGTTAACAACATTGACTCCAGTTTAAACAGGTACGCAAAAGATACTACCAGCACTGAAGCAGGTGTTTCACAGAATGCAAAGGCCAAAGTGGCAGCTTTAGATTCCTTCAAAAAAGAATTGCTCGAGTTGAACCGCAAGTCTATATTCTTTGATGAAGTAAAATTCAGAAGAAAACTCACGGATTTTTACCTGAATCTGGTTACGGCACTTGAGCCTTTATCCCCCAATCAGGAAAAAGGAATCGATTTGCTCGAGACCGAGTTTAAACAATACCAGCAGCGACTGAAATCAATATTTTAACATTTGACCCTCAAAAACCGCAAGAAATATCCATTTTTTGCGGTTTTTTTATTTTAAATATGCGACATTCTGCGTCTTTCGAGGAAATGCAACATTTTATTCTTTTTTAATGCGATTAATAGTACTAATTTCTCCATATTCACGTTAATAATCACCACTTTTCCCATTAAAAAGTTTGTTTATTCATGCAACTTTTTAAAACGCTGAGTGGTCATAAAATAGGTACAATTCATTCATATATAGGTGATAAATAAATTTTTCTAATTTTTCTTGTAAGAATTAACAAAAATTTTGTTTAAACCAAAAAATGTGTATTTTGTACACGCTTAATAACCAGTAAACTGCCATTTATGAATCTAAGACTGCTTGCTAGGCCCATATTAATGGGAGCCCTCGCTTGTCTGTTTGCCATCTTCTCGTATGCGCAAACAAAAACAGTTACCGGTAAGGTAACTGACTCAAAGGACGGATCACCGCTCGCTGGTGCATCTGTAGTAGCTAAAGGAACTTCAACAGGTACCCAGTCGGGTGCAGACGGTTCCTTCAAGTTAACCGTTCCAGCTTCAACCAAAACTTTAGTGATTTCTTTCGCGGGTTATGGTAATGTTGAAGTGAACGTTGCTTCTTCTAACACAGCCAATGTAAAACTTACATCTACCGCTGATGCGTTAACAGATGTAGTTGTAATTGGTTATGGTAGCAGAAAATCTAAAGACGTAACAGGTTCTGTTGCGCGTGTTACAGAGAAGGACTTTAACAAAGGTCAAATTGCTTCTCCTGATCAGTTGTTACAAGGCCGTACTCCTGGTGTGTTGGTAACTCCATCCACTGGTGAGCCAGGTGCTGCAGCAACAATCAATATCAGAGGTACCGGATCTATCAGCGGTGCTCAGGAACCATTATATGTAATCGATGGAGTTCCATTGATTCAGGGTGGTACTTTGGGTTCTGCAAGTGGTGTTGAAGGAAGTACTACTCCTAAAAACCCATTGATCTTCTTAAACCCTAATGATATTGAAAGTATCACTGTATTAAAAGATGCATCTGCTGCTGCGATCTACGGATCCAGAGGTGCGAACGGTGTAATCTTAATTACTACCAAGCAAGGTAGAGGTGGTAAAGCTGGTGTTTTCAATTTTGGTGCAACTACCAGTTTGGCAAACACTGCTCGTCGCTACGATTTGATGAATGCACAGGACTTCTTGTTGGCTGCTAAGAAAGCAAACATTGATGGTGGTGCAGATCCTGTTGCTGCTGGTGAAGCGGTAAAAGGAATTGACAACGGTGCAAACACCGATTGGCAGGATCAGATTTTCCGTCAGGCAATTTCTCAGAACTATAACCTAAGCTGGGCTTATAGCAACAAGGGAACTACTGCCAGATTAAGTGCTTCTTACGATGACCAGCAAGGTATCGTTAGAAACAGCGGACTTAAGCGTATCACAACTCGTGCTAACCTTGGTCAGAAATTGTTCAACGACAAATTAAAATTAGAAGCGAACATCACTTATTCTAATACTAAGAACCAATATGCTCCATTGTCTAACAATGCGGGTTATCAGGGTTCTTTGTTAGGTGCTGCTTTACAGTTGAATCCAACCAACCCTGTTTATAACAAGGACGGTTCATTCTTCCAGCCTGGTGATCAGCGTAACCCGGTTCAAATGCTGGCTTACTTTGATGATCGTGACTTCGTAAACAGATTCTTAACTAACTTATCTGCTACTTATCAAATTACACCAAGCTTATCTTACCGTGCTGTATTAGGTTTGGATAATTCTAAGTCTGAGCGTACTGCATTTGCTGACCCTCGTTTGGGTTCTAACGCTTACGGTGGTACTATCAACGTATTTGGTAGAGATTATCAGAATGGTATTCAAGGTAATGGACGTGTAACCAGACAAAATCTAGAGACCAAGTCTACTTTGATTGAACACTATTTCACTTTTGATAAAACTTTCAATAGCGTTCACGCAATCAACGCTGTTGCAGGTTATTCTTATCAGAGCTTCCAGAACAGCTACACTGGTAGATTTGGCTGGGGCTTAAATACGCCTGTAGTTGCTCCTACTGATGTATTTGTAAAAGATTTCAACAAGTTCAAGAACTACGCAAACTTTGTTCCTGGTTTCGACAAGAACGAATTACAGTCTGTATTCGGTCGTGTTAACTACACATACAAAGACAAGTATTTCTTAACTGCAACTGTAAGGTCTGACGGATCTTCTAAGTTCGGTTCCAACAACCGTTACGGTACTTTCCCTGCGTTTGCATTCAAGTGGAGAGTATTGGAAGAAGGATGGGCTCAGAAGTCTTTGGGTAAATTATTCAGTGACTTCAACGTAAGAGCTAACTATGGTAAATTAGGTAGCCAGGATAACCTGGGTTCTTATGCAGCCTTAAACCTTCAGCAAACTTTTGATGTAGGTAGCGGTCCAACCACTCGTTTCATTCAGCAAGGTAACCCTAACCTGAAGTGGGAAGAAGTAGCAACTACTGGTGTAGGTGTAGACTTCACTACTAAGAATGGTCGTTTATCTGCAACTGTAGATTACTACAAGAACGAACGTACCAACATGTTGTTCTTTGCTCCAACTCCAGGTGGATTTGCTCCTACCAGCAGCTGGTGGATCAACTTACCAGGTAAGGTTAACAACGAAGGTTGGGAAATCAGTGTAAACTACAAGTTGGTTAAGGGTAACAAGTTCAACTGGGACGTAAGTGCCAACGTAACTACTGTTAAAAACAATATTACCGGTTTACCTACACCAATCAACACTGGTGCGGTTAGCGGACAAGGTTTAACAGGTGCATTCGCACAAACTTTAACCAATGGTTCTCCAATTTTCACATGGTCAATGCCTGTATTCCAGGGATTTGATGGTAACGGTAACGCACGTTATGCTGCAGGTGCTGCTAACCAATTGGTTGGTACTGCATTGCCTAAGTTGTTTGCTGGTTTAACCAATAACTTCTCTTATGGAAGATGGAACTTGAGTGTATTCTTAAATGCGGTTAGCGGTCACTACGTTTACAACAATACAGCCAATGCGTTGTTATTGAAAGGTAGCTTGCGTAACGCACGTAACGTAACTTACGCAGTAGGTAACGGTCCTGAGAATCCATTTAACCCAGGTTCTGTTTCTACAAGATTCCTTGAGAAGGGTGATTTCATCCGTTTGGCTAACATGAACCTAAGCTATGCGTTCGACATTAAGAGCGGAAAAGCAATTAAGACTTTAACTGCTTTTGCTTCTGGTCAGAACCTTGCATTGTTCACTAAGTACTCTGGTATTGATCCTGAAGTTAACGTAGACAAGAGCATCAACGGTATCCCTTCACGTGGTTTCGACTACACCCAGTATCCTAGACCAACTGTAATTACATTAGGTGTTAACGTAGGATTTTAATAAAGAACAACATAAACATTGATTATTATGAAAAATATATTTAAAAGCTACATTTTACCTGCTGCGGCTGTAAGTGTACTTGCGATCACGTCTTGTTCCAAGCTTGATCCCAAGTTGGAGGCGCCAAACTCCATAGCTCCGAATCAGGCTGGTGGTGCTCCTTCGGCACCATCTATTGCTGCGGTTTACGAGCAATTGAACCAATTAACCGGTGGCCAGGGTAACTGGTTTGGTATGCAAGAGCATTCCACCGACGAAATCATGGGACCAACACGTGGTACTGACTGGGATGACTTTGGTACATGGCGTCGTTTACACCTTCATACCTGGGGTCCTGACCATAACCAGATCAATGATACCTGGAATGGTTTGAACGGTGCACTATTCCAAACTACATTGGTTGCTGAAACCAAGACTGGTCTTGAAAAAGCCGAAGGTCAATTCTTACGCGCTTATTTCCGTTTCTTAACTTGTGACTTATATGGTCAGGTACAATCAAGACCTGCAACTGCAGCTGCAAATGCAATTCCTGATGTGTTAACCAGATCTCAGGCAATTGATGCTATTATCACTGAGTTAGAAGCTGCTGTTCCTAACTTACCTGCTTACAACGGTGCTAACCGTGGACAGGCTACTAAGGAAGCTGCATGGACTTTATTGGCAAAAGCATATTTAAACAAAGCAGTTTATAAGCAAGATCCAACCAAACCAGCTGGACCTTACACTTTTGCTGCTGCTGATATGAATAAGGTAATTGAGTACTGTAACTTAGTTGCTGCAAACACAAACCTTGCTATCGATTCTTACTACTGGGATAACTTCAAGTGGGATAACGGTACCGCTTCTTCTGAGAACATTTTTGTTCGTAAGGCAGGTGGTGACGCAAGAGCAGGTAACGGTGCAGGTTTAAGATGGCAGACTTCTCAAAGCTGGCACTACAACCAAACTCCATCTTCATGGAATGGTTTCGTAACACTTTCTCAGTTCTATGATAGCTTCGAAGGTAACGACGTCCGTAAGAGCGATACTTTGGCTGGATTCACTGATAGAGTAGGTGCAACTGCTGGTCTACTTGTTGGACAAGCTCGTGGTCCTAAGAATGGTGTAATTGGCGATCCAATCGTTGATTTGAAAGACCGTTCTGGTAACCCATTGATCTTTACCCGTACAGCTTCTATCTTCTTTAACGGTGAAGCAAGTGGTATTCGTTTAAATAAATTCCCTCTTGACCCATCAACAATTAACGATGGTGCTTGGGGAAGTGCTAACGAGTTTCCTTTCTTCCGTTTCTCTGATGTTCGCTTAATGAAAGCTGAAGCTTTATTAAGAGGCGGTACAACAGGTGCTAACGGTGAAACAGCTTTATCAATTGTTAACGACTTACGTTCTAAGCGTAGAGCTTCTGCTCTTGGCTCAATCAACCTAGCAAGTTTGTTAGCTGAAAGAGGTCGTGAACTTTACTTAGAAGGTCACAGAAGAACTGATATGATTCGTTTTGGCGTATTCAACGCTCCAGTTGAAGAAAGACCAAATGCATCTGATGCATACAAAGTGGTTTACCCAATCCCAACTATTTCATTGTCTTCTAACCCTAACCTGAAGCAAAACTTCGGATACTAATATCCAGGGTTAATTATAATCAATCCCTCCGCGATCATTTGATTTCGGAGGGATTTTTTTGTCCGAACGGTAACCTAACAAAGGGCACAATGCGTATTTTAGCATATGCGCAAGAATCAGATTTTATGGATTGGTTTAATAGTAGGGTTGTTTGTTTCCTGTAAATCAAAGCAATCAGAAACCCTTTTTGAAGAAGTAAAAACCAATATTCAATTTTCCAATACGCTAAAGGAATCCGACGAGTTCAACGTTTTCAAGTATCGCAATTTCTATAACGGAGGTGGCGTTGCTACCGGCGATTTAAACAACGATGGTTTGCCGGAAGTTTTTTTTACTGCCAATCAGAGCAGCAACAAACTCTATTTAAACAAAGGCAATTTTGAATTTGAAGACATTACCGAAAAAGCGGGTATTGTGTACAACGGTGAATGGAGTACCGGTGTGGTTTTTGTAGACATCAACGCTGATGGATGGCTGGATATTTATGTGTGCAATGCAGGCAATATGCTGCAGAAAGAAAAGAGAAAGAACAAACTATACATCAACAACCACAACAATACATTTACAGATAAAGCCGCTGAATTTGGTCTTGCTGATGATGGGTACTCTACACAAGCGAGTTTCTTTGATTATGATTTAGATGGTGACCTCGATTGTTTCTTAGTGAACAACAGCCCTATTCCGGTAAATACGTTGAACTATGCAAACATGCGCAATATACCGGAGGCCAAAGCGCCATTTGCAGAATTCCTGAAAGGAGGAGGCGATCATTTATTTAGAAACGATAATGGAATTTTCAAAGAAGTTACTTACGAAGCAGGTATCTATGGCAGCATCATCAGTTTTGGATTGGGCGTAACGGTCGGTGATATCAATCTGGATGGCTATCCGGATATCTATGTATCCAATGACTTTTTTGAAAAAGACTATTTATACATCAATCAGAAGAACGGAACCTTCAAAGATGAAATTGGAACCCGTACACAGCATATCAGTTTTTCCTCCATGGGTGCCGACTTGCAGGACATCAACAACGATGGCAAGCCTGATATTTTTACAACCGATATGCTTCCCGGAGACGATTATCGTTTAAAGACCAATACCTCATTTGAGAGCTATGATGTTTTCATGCTTAAGAAAAACCAGGATTTCTTCAATCAGTTTACGCAGAACTCACTCCAGGTAAACAACGGCGAAGGAAAGTTTCTGGAAACTGCTTTTTATAGTGGCGTTGCTGCCAGCGACTGGAGTTGGGGTGCACTCATGTTTGATGCCGATAACGATGGATGGTCCGATATCCTGGTTTGCAATGGTATCTACAGAGATGTAACCGATCAGGATTTCATTGACTTTTTTGCCAATGATGTTGTGAACCAAATGGTGTTGAATGGAAAGAAAGAACAGGTAAACAATGTGATTGATAAAATGCCTTCGGTGCCTATACCGAACAGCATGTTCAAAAACAAGGGCAACCTGAAATTCAGTGATGAGTCTGCCAATTGGGGATTGGACAAGCCGAGTTTTTCTAATGGCGCAGCCTATGCAGACCTGGATAATGACGGAGATCTGGATCTGGTCATCAATAATGTAAACCAGCCTGCAAGCGTTTATAAAAACAAGCGAATTGAACAATCGAAAAAAAGCGCAACCGACAACAAAAAATCAGATAAAAACAATATTCAGGAATCGGGTGACAATGAAGACTCAAAATGGATGGCAGTTCAGTTGCAGTTTCAAAAGCCCAATCTCTTTGCCATCGGAAGCACAGTAAAAATATTTAAAGGCGAAAAAATCATAACCCGTGAGTTAATTCCCAGCAAAGGATTTCAAAGTTCTGTAGAATACAAACTGACTATTGGGCTGGGAACAGGCAAAGTTGATTCCATGCAAATTATCTGGCCCAACAGAATGGTGACCACTATTCAAAAACCGGCAGCGAATCAACTTCACAAAATTTCCTATGATGCTGGTAAGGCGATTCCTTATTCAGCAGGGCAATCTGTAGCTGGTAAATTATTGGAAAACAATCTAAAATCAAATAATTCCACAGCTTTATTGAAGCAACAATCCATTGCCCTGGATAAACACACAGAAGACGATCAGGTAGATTTTTATGTAGAAAGAAATATTCCGTTCATGTTAAGTAAGCTGGGGCCTAAGGCTGCAGCTGCGGATTTGAATGGAGACGGAATCGAAGACCTTTTTGTTGGTGGTGCCAAAGGCCAAGCCAGTCAGTTATACCTGCAAACAAAGGCAGGTATGAAGAAACAGACGGTGAAAGATTTTGAACAGTATAAATTCAATGATGTAACTGCTGCATTTTTCTTTGATGCAGATCAGGATGGCGATATGGATTTATTTGTAGGAGGTGGCGGTAATGCAGCACCTGCCAGTTCAGATATGTATCAGAACCAACTGTATATTAACGATGGCAAAGGAAATCTATCATTAAAATCCGGTACGTTTTTAATTAGTCATACCAATTGCGGAGTGGCTATTCCGTTGGATTATGATAAGGATGGTCGCCAGGATATTTTTATTGGAAGCAGGAGTACCCCGCAGCAATATGGTGTGGCACCACAAAGTTCTCTTTACCACAACGAAGGCAATGGCGTGTTTAAAGAAGTGAGTGCCAGTGTTGCTCCCTTTCTGGCCAACCTTGGAATGATAACCGGTGCAGTATATGCCAATGTACTGGGGGATGATAAAAGCGAACTGGTGATTGTGGGAGAGTGGATGTATCCTCATGTATATCAGTTTAATGGCAAACAGTTTCAGGAACAGAAATCCGGGATGGAAGATCAGTATGGTTGGTGGCAAACCGTTGTGGCAGAAGACCTGGATAAAGATGGAGACCTTGATTTGGTGTTGGGAAATTTGGGAGAGAATTTTTATTTAAAGACTTCCAGAGAAGCACCGGTGAAACTATTTATCAAAGATTTTGATAAGAACGGAACATTGGATAAAATTTTCAGTCATACACTGAACGGAAAAGATATGCCTGTGTTTTTGAAAAAAGATATCACAGATCAGTTACCCTATTTAAAAAAGGAAAACCTGAAACACCAGGACTTTGCGCACAAAACCATACAGGAATTATTCCCGAATCAATTGAGAGATGCACAGGTATTACAGGTGAATAATGGGGCATCCATGATAGCCATTAATGAGCAGAAAAAATCGTTTACCCTGGTGTCTTTGCCCTATCAAATACAGCTCTCTAGTGTAAATGCAATTGCTGTTGATGATTTTAATGGAGATGGCATAAAAGATATTTTAGCTGCTGGTAATTTTATTGATCTGCTTCCACAGTTTTGCAGTATTGATGCTTCTTATGGCAATCTATTACTGGGTAAGGGTAATAATCAATTTGCTGTAAGTGCGCCACAGCAATCTGGTATAAGTATCAACGGACAAATCAGACAAATACTTCCGCTGAATATGCAGCAAAAACAAGGATACCTGTTTTTACAAAATAATCAGGTACCACTGTATTTTACCAAAACCCTTGCAGGCAAAAAATAGTCTATGAAAATGAAATGGAATATCAGGGGTTTGGTGGGATTGATTACGCTGGTTATGGCCAGCGGCTGCAAACAATCGAATACCCCTTCTTTATTTACACCTATTGATTCAAAGGAATCAGGGCTCAATTTTACCAACACGCTTACACCAACCACAGAATTCAATTTGTTTTCCTACATGTATTATTACAATGGTGCAGGAATAGGTGCAGGTGATTTTAATAAGGATGGAAAAATTGATTTGTTTTTTGCAGCCAATCAAACGGGTAACAGGCTGTATCTGAACAAAGGCGCCATGCAATTTGAAGATATTACCTCAACCGCGAAAATCCCGAATGATGGTGCATGGAGTACAGGGGTATCTGTTGTAGATATCAACAACGATGGATTGCTTGATATTTATGTGTGCAGGGTAGGTAATTACAAAGTGTTGAAAGGGAAGAATCAACTACTGGTATGTACGGGTATTAGCAAAGACGGTATTCCTCAATACCAGGATCAGGCAGCAGCCTATGGTCTTGACTTTTCCGGCTTTAGCACGCAGGCTGCCTTTTTAGACTATGACGGAGATGGCGACCTGGATGTATTCTTATTGAATCATTCAGTAAATCACGACGGAAATTATGCACCCAGAAAAAATTTTGAGAACACATTTGATGCGTTGGCGGGGCAAAAATTTTATCGCAATGATACTCAGAAAAACCAGGCAGGTGGCCTAATTGGTAAGTTTACAGATATCACTACCACTGTTGGCATCAATGGATCTAAAATTGGTTACGGATTAGGTGTAGCCGTATCTGATATCAATGTAGACGGGTGGCCCGATATTTATGTGGGTAATGATTTTCATGAAAACGATTATCTCTACATCAATAACCAGAAAGGAGGCTTTGAAGAAAAAGGCAGAGAATCCCTGATGCATACCAGTCAGTTTTCTATGGGGGTAGATGTAGCAGATGCCAACAACGATGGGCTTCCCGACATTGTTTCTATGGATATGCTTCCCTACGAGTCGTATATGCTCAGAAGGTCTTTATCAGAAGACGACTATAATATTTTTCAGAACAAACTGGCATTTGGATATACCTATCAATATGCCAGAAATAATTTGCAATA
The DNA here is from genome assembly GCF_000508085.1 of Sediminibacterium sp. C3. Classification (GTDB taxonomy): domain Bacteria; phylum Bacteroidota; class Bacteroidia; order Chitinophagales; family Chitinophagaceae; genus Sediminibacterium. Next base: position 1,151,440 of record NZ_KI669560.1, read on the forward strand.
CAATCGTGGAAATGGTCAGTTCAGCGAAGTAGGCCAGTATGCAGGTATCCATGCAACAGACTGGAGTTGGGCATCTTTGTGGATGGACTTTAACAATGATGGCAAGAAGGACTTATTTGTTTCGAACGGCATTCCTAAAAGGATGAACGATATCGATTATATCAATTTTGTATCCGGCGAAGCTTTGCAGGAAAAACTGAAAAGCAATAGTTTGGAAAGCAAGGATTTAACATTAATCAATCAATTCCCTGAAATCAAAATTCCCAATCAGTTCTTTCAAAACCAGGGCCAGTTCAGTTTCAATAATATCACAGAAGCGATTGATAAAAATCCGAACAGCTTTTCCAATGGAGCAGTTTATGCAGATCTGGATAACGACGGAGACCTGGATATTGTTGTGAACAATATCAATGATCCGGTATTGATTTATCAAAATAACACTAATACGCCTGAAAAAAATCAACATAATTACACATCATTGCGCTTAAAGGGAAGCTCGCAAAATACCATGGCGGTAGGAGCAAAGCTGCTGGTATACGCAAAGCAGCAGGTGCATACATACGAACAGTATCCGGTGCATGGCTTTTTATCGAGTATGCAGATTCCTTTGCTGATTGGCTTAGAGAATATACAACCCGACTCTGCAATCCTTATCTGGCCCGATCAAAGTTATCAGCTGGTTCAATTACAGCCTGGAAAAACAACCGAGCTCAGCTACCAGGCAGGTCTTCCCAAATTTGATTATCAGCAACATGCTGATTCAAACAAGCCTGTCTTTACTGATATTACAGAAGCAACACAACTGAACTATCAGCACAAAGAGAATCCATTCAATGAGTTCGACAGAGAGCCGTTGATACCACATATGAATTCTGCAGAAGGTCCTGCATTGGCCATTGCTGATATTAACGGGGATGGATTGGAAGACGTATTTATCGGGGCATCTAAATCTCAGCACAACGCAGTATTTGTACAACAGGCCAATGGAAAATTCAAACCATTGCCCCAGCCTGCGTTGCTGCAAGATTCCATTTGGGAAAATACGGATGCCGTATGGGCCGATGTAAATAAGGATGGGTTTAAAGATTTATTGATTGCGAGTGGAGGCAATGAATATTATGGAGAAGACCAGCATTTGCTGCCCTTGTTATACCTGAACGATGGAAAGGGCAAGTTGAGCAGAAAGGCAGATGCTTTTTCCGGAATCTATACTACGCAAAGCAGGATGCTTGCAGAAGATTTTAACGGAGATGGTGCTGTTGATTTATTGTTAACCGGAAGAGTAGAGCCCTGGAAATATGGAGTAGCGCCCAGAACCTATTTGCTGGAAAATGATGGCAAAGGAAATTTTAAAGATCAGACGACTCGATATTCCAAAGACTTACTGAATCCCGGAATGATTACCGATGCGCAGATAGCTGATATTGATCAGGATGGAAAGAAAGACATTGTGTTTGCCTCTTTATGGGGAACGGTTGATGCGTTCATTAGAAAGGGAAATCAATTTGTGAAGCAGACTTTGCTGAACCAAAAAGGCTGGTGGCAATCGATATCGTTGATAGACATTGATGGCGATGGAGACCAGGATATAGTAGCAGGGAATTTTGGATTGAACAGTCGCTTGAAAGCCAGCGCAAAAGAACCGGTTCGTATGTACTTGAACGACTATGATAATAATGGAAGAATGGAGCAGGTAATCACGTATTATTTACAGGGAAAGGAAATGCCTTTTGCCAGTAAAATACAATTGGAAAAATCATTGCCTGTTCTGAAAAAGCAGTTCCTGTATGCAGAAGATTTTGCCAAAGCATCTTTAGATGATTTATTTGGCAAAGAGAAGCTGACAGCAGCTACGAAACTTGAAGCAACACAAATGGCCAACATGCTATTGATAAATGAGGGAAAAGGAAAATACAATGCCATGCAATTACCCGTAGCAACACAGTTCAGTAATATTCGTGCTGTTGTGCCAATCATGGCTGATCAAAATGCGAGGGCTGCAAATCCTTTAATTACCGGGGCCCTGTTGCTTGGCAACTTTGGCTACAACAATATTGAAATAGGCAGACAGGATGCTAATTTTGGAACCCTGCTACAGACAACAAAAGCACAACCCAATAAAGGCTTGCAAATGGCAGCCTTTCAATTACCAGGCTTAGTTATAAAAGGCGAGGTAAGAAAGGCTTTGCCCATAGTTATCGGGAACGAAATATGTTATGTGCTTGCAAAGAATAACGGCAACTTACAAGTATTAAAAAAAGCCCGGTAATCGCCGGGCTTTTTCATGATCTTATCTTGATAAATGTTTACTCGAATACCGGATAGTTAATAGTGGTTCTCCATTTAGTACTGTCCCTTACTGTTCTTCTGTTGGTGATTAATCTTTCAAAAGAAATAGCGGGGCTCACTTTGCGATGATCCTGTACATAGTTCTTAACGGCTTCGTTGCATTTCTGAATAACGGTTTTATCGCCGGTTACTTCGCAAACAACAATATTGCCGAGCATCATATTTTTGAGCATGAACTTTCCGCTGGAAGGAATATCTCTTTCGGTGGGTACGGCCACCATGGCTGTATAGCTGGAAGAATCTTCTCTGAAAACGTTCAAAATAGGATAGTTCACAATTTTCACTTCAACTCCGGCAATAAATTCATTCACTTCATCAATCAGTGCATAAATTTCATCGGTAGTTGGTTCGTGGTCATAGGTTTGTTTGGCAGATACATAAGAAGAGTTAGGTACTTTTTGCATCTCTATGGGGTAACCATACACTTTGGCCACATCAGAAAAATAATCCTGAATCTGGTAAAGCAATCGCTTACTATCATCTTCTGCACTGTTCAGCTGAAAAAAGTTTTTATAGCGGAAAAACGGGTTGTTAGACATTTTCATCACCGTATTCAGGGTGAATTTGGTTTTGGCATTGTGGTCTGCTATGAAGCTAAAGTCTAAGGAAATTTCCATGCCATTGTAAACAAACGTCGCCTGAAACCCATTCATCAACACTTTGTGAATGGTAATAGGGTTGTCGTAATAACTGTAAGTGGAGTCGTTAATCTTCTTACCCGGGAACCATTTGGTCCATTCCTGGGGATTGGTCATTACCCGGGTAACTGCATCCACCGGCATAGCAACTGAAACGGTTTCAGTTGTCGGTTTTTGAGAGGGAAGCAGGTAAGAAGCACCAATAAAAAATAAAACGGGAACCAGAACATACAATCCTTTTTTCATATCCGTGCTGTCGTTTAAAGGGGAATAAAAACTAAAATTAAATCTTTTGCATTGCAAAAATAAATACTATTTTTAGGGAGTTGAAAAAGGTTTTATCCATACTATCATTGTGTTTGCTGCTCTTTAGCTGGGGCGGATACAACCTGCTTTTGAACTATCTGGAAAATAAGTCTGATATTCAGTTTCAGGCCAGCCTTTTCCAGGATCAGTATGATGAAGCCAACCTGATACACCTGAAAGTTGCGGCCAGTACCCCTTATGGTCCCAACAGCGAAGAATTTGAAAGTGCAACCGGAGATGTTGAAATCAATGGTGTTACTTATCACTTTGTAAAACGTCGTTTCTTTAAAGACTCATTGGAATTATTGGCAGTGCCCAATATTGAAAAAATCGGCATAAGAAATGCGAGAGACCAGTTTCTTAATCTGGCAGCCAATTTCAACAGTACTTCACAGAAAGAATCTTCTAATAATCAGCATATAGTACTTAAGTTTTCATTGTCAGACTTCACGGGTGACCATTGCTTTACCTGGCAGTTTCGTAATGGAGACATTTCAAAGGAGTTTACTATGCAAAACGGACAAGTGCAAACGACTGATTACACAAACGCTTTGGAACGACCACCGCAAGCCTAATGCTGGTACATTAAGCATTGTATATTTCCTTTCATTTTATAATTGACTGTTTATGTTGAAGCGCTTTGCGGTGCTGGGTATTTTTATATTTGCCCTTCAGGCCTGTAGTACGAACACTGAGTACAAAACTTTTTTACACGATCCCATTTTATATAGCCATACAGTACATGAACTGAATACCGTGGTCATGGGGAATAACTTCCCTCCAATGGTAGCTTCCAGAAACTATGCGTATGCAGCCATTGCAGCCTATGAAGTTATGGCAGCAGCCAATTCAGATAAGTATGAGTCGCTGGGTGGACAACTAAATGGATTGTCTCCCCTTCAGCTACCAGCTATCAAGCCCGAAGCGGACTGGCAGCTGGCCGCTTTGTTGTCTTATATGAAAGTAGGTGAGTCGGTTACCTTCCCCGAAGGGAGCATGAAAGCTTATGAGGACAGTATTTTAACATTGGCCCGTAAGAAAGGATTGCCCAAAAAAGTGGAAGCCGCATCCAGAGAATTGGCAGACAGCGTGAGTGCTGCAATTATTCGCTGGAGTAAAAAAGACAATTACCTGGAAACAAGAGGTGCAGAAAAATACACCGTAACAGATGAACCGGGCAGATGGGTGCCAACGCCCCCCATGTATGCCAGTGCAGCTGAACCGCATTGGATGGAAATCAGAACCATGGTGATTGACAGCGCAAGTATTTACGAACCCGCTCCTCCGCCTACCTTCAACATCAAAGACAAGAACAGCAAATATTATCAGGAAGTGATAGCCATCAAAAATGCAATTGATAGTTTAACGCCTGAGCAAAAGCATATTGCAGAATTCTGGGACGATAATCCATTCAAAATGAATGTAACAGGACATGTGATGTTTGGCAGTAAAAAATTCTCGCCACCCGGACATTGGATGAGCGTTGTGGGGATTGCCGCTAAACAGGCCAAGTCTGATTATCCCGAAACCATTTATGCAACAGCTAAAACAGCCATTGCTCTATTTGATGCATTTATACAGTGCTGGTATGTAAAGTACAAATACAATACCGTGCGTCCGGAAACCGTCATCAATCAATACATTGATATTAATTGGCGACCTTATTTGCAAACACCTGCTTTCCCTGAATATACCTGTGGACACTCTACCATTTCTTCTGCAGCAGCAGAAGCACTGACCAGTGTGTACGGAGATAATTTTGCCTATACCGATTCAACTGAACTGGAATTCGGAATAGCCAACAGGAGTTTCAAATCTTTCCGACATGCGGCCGAAGAAAACAACTGGGCTCGCTTTTACGGTGGATTGCATTTTCACAATTCCTGTATCATCAGTACCGATATTGGTCAGAAAGTTGGGAAGCATATTGCTACCAAACTGAAGATGAAAAAGTAAGCTTCATTTATTTATTTCTTAACAGAAATCATTTATGAAATATTATTTAGCAATGGCATTGCTATGCTTGGTATTTTGCCAACAGGCAACTGCTCAAGGCTGCGTCGCTATAAGAGGAGCGGGCGGAGCAACTTGTAGTATTACCGGACATTTATTACACCCTGATACTACTGGATACACAATCAGTGTGAATACCAGATATTTTAAGTCATATAAACACTTTGTAGGAACAGAGGAGCAAAAACAAAGAGTAGCACAAGGAACAGAAGTAATAAACCATACTTTTAGTACAGATATTGGTATAACAAAAACAATTAACCGCAGATGGAGTACTGCCTTGTATATTCCTGTTATTTACAATAATCGGTCTTCTTTGTATGAACATGCCAATCGCGGAAGATTCACCACTTCTTCTTTTGGCCTGGGTGATATAAGAATAGCGGCATATGCCTGGTTAATTGACCCGGTGAAAATGTCCAAATTTAATTTGCAGGCAGGCTTGGGCATAAAGCTGCCAACAGGGGATTACCGCTATACAGATCGATTTACTACAGCTAGCAGTACAGTAGTTGGTCCCGTTGATCAATCTATACAATTAGGTGATGGTGGTACAGGATTTACTGTAGAGCTAAATGCTTTTCATCGTTTTGGAAAACGCCTGAACGCTTATGGAAATTTTTATTACCTCATTAATCCGAGGGAACAAAATGGAGTATCTACCGCAAGAGGTGGAACACCCTCACCAACTGCAGTTTTATATACTACCGATGTAATGAGTGTTCCTGATCAATATTTAATTCGCGGTGGATTTAATTATCAAGCCGGTAAGTGGACATTATCAGGTGGGCTTAGGTTTGAATGTATTCCTGCAAGGGATTTAATTGGCGGTAATGAAGGTTTCCGAAGACCAGGCGAAATACTAACCATTGAACCAGGTATAACCTATTCATTGAATAAGCTTAATGTATTTTTATACGTGCCAGCTGCAATCATGCGTAATAGAACACAAAGCTACCCTGATAAAATAAGATCAGCGTTAACTGGTGTCAATTACAAGGGTGATGCAGCGTTTGCAGATTATTCAATTAATCTTGGGTTCAGCATTAAACTGTAAAAAGAAAGACTACATTAACTCAAAAATTGCAAACTGGTAGGGCTCCATCACAAGGTATTCGTGATCGGGTCCTACTTTTTGTTTTTTACCCGTCCAGTGATCATGCACTTCTGTTGGCGCAAAGCCCTGTTCTTTAAATAGGTACCAGGTAATATAAGCCGCTTTACTATTGAAGTTAAACAAGCAATAATAGTGTTTGCCTTCTCCATGTCTAATGAATCCAGCCACATGAATATTGTGTGGTGTTAACCAGGTAATATTTTTCTGATCACTAAAAGCAGCAATGGATTTTCTTAATCGAATCAATTGTTGGGTAGCACTGAAAATTCGCTGCTCAACACTTCCGGCAACTTTTCTCAAATCATTCTTTTCCCAACGAATCACCGGACGATGCATCCATCGGTTGTCGTAACTTTTTCCGGGATCAACCAAATAACTATAGTCATTGGTATATCCTACTTCATCACCATAAAATAACATGGGAATACCACCCAACAGCAGGGATTGTGCCTGCATCAGAATGATTTTGGAAATTGCAGTCTGAACAGCTGGATTGTTTGAACCTGCATCAGAAAGACCGCTATTCAAGTCACCCGCAAGCGCTTTTTCCAGTCCGCAGAGGGAAGCTAAACTGCCGCTGATTCGGGCATCCTGTGTTTTGGGATTCACCGAAAACAGCGCACCGGATGCGGGGCTGCCAGGATAACTACCGGAATAATATTCTTTCAAAAACTTACGATGCTCATAAGCATTAAATCCAGCTGCCGCAATCATGGAATCATCGTATCCCAATCCAATATCATCGTGGCAACGGGTATAGGTAATCCAGGTTGTGCCCAATGGTTTTTGTAAAAGTTCGTGTTGAGCCGCCAGCATAACACGGGTATCACCTGTTGCCAGTGCATCCCATTGCAAAGCCATTTGTGTAGCATTGTAAGCGATATCGCATTCTTTGGCAACAAATGCATCTGTGCCAAAATATTTCATGATTTCTTTGGGTGCCACAATGGCTTCTCCTAACAATGCCATGCCTGGTGTAGCAATATGCACACAATGTTTAATCAAACGAAGAAGGGTATGTGCTTGAGGCAGGTTCTGGCAAGTAGTACCCAATTGCTTCCAAATAAATGCAGGTGCATCAATGCGTAAAATGTCAACACCTAAATTGGCGTAGAAGAAAATATTCTCCAACATGGCACTGAATACAGCAGGATTGGTATAATTCAGATCCCATTGGTAATGATGAAAAACAGTCATTACCCATTTGTTGCATTCTGGCACAAAACTGAAACTGCCCGGTGAGGATTCCGGAAAAATTTCGGGCATGGTAGCATCCAGCTGATCGGGAATTTCTCTGTTGTCGAACATGTAAAAAAAGTCCTGATATTTTTTGTCACCCGCTTTGGCTTTTTTAGCCCACTCATGATGATGAGAAGTATGATTGAGTACAATATCAATCATCAGATACATGCCTGCTGCTTGCATTTTTTCTTGCAAACTTTTAAATTCATTCAAGGTTCCGAAGCGTTCATCAATTTTTCTGAAATCAGAAACGGCGTAGCCACCATCGCTTTCTCCTTCCGGACTTTCAAACAGGGGCATGAGGTGCAAAAAGTTTACGCCCAGTTCCTGCAGATAGGGTAGTCGCTCTGGCATATTTTTTAAGTTGCCGGCAAAACGATCTACATATAAACTCATACCCGTAATCTGATTACTCGTAAACCAGGCGCCTTGTTCTTCTTTTAGTGCATCTCTTTTTTTGAATGCCGGTTTTCTTTGTTTATAAGTTTCAATTAAAAGCGCTAATAAATTGTCAAATGGATTTTCAATGGATTGACCATTTGTATTTCCGTAAATAGAATAATATAGTTCCTGTAATGTATTTGCATTGGCAATCATACGTAAATAAAATGCATGATCAGGGCCGGCTATGTCCAGTAAATGGGTAAGGCAAAGTGTTTTTATTTTCTGATGCAATTCGTATTGAAACATAATTAGTCAAAAATTTGATTATTCAAATGTTTAAAAGCTTCCATAGCTCCCATGTACTCGCAAGTTCTTGCGCCGGCTTTATTGGCATTGATGACCATATGCGACCACATTTCCAATGAAAGGTCATTGAAGGTGGCAGGTTCCAGTTTACTTAGCTGATATAAAACAGCGCCTACAAATGCATCACCTGCTCCGGTTGTATCAACGGGTTTAACTGGAATAGAAGGAATAATATGTTGTTGACCATTGTAGCCGAGTAAAGTCCCATCCTTCCCCAATGTAATAGCAAATACTCCCTTGGTTTCGTCTAATAAAATAGCTGTTGCGGCTTCCAGGGTTTCTGTGTTAGTTAACAACATGGCTTCTTCGTCACTTACTTTAAAAAAATTGCAGTTGCGTAAAAAATGCCAGCTCTGACTAACAAAAGAATCGGTATTGTTTTTAAATAATAAATGTCTGTAGTTGGGATCAAAGCTGATGAAAATATTATGGTGTAGCGCTTTCTGAAGCAGGTGCAAATAAGCAGCCTGCAAAGGGCCTGGTAAAAAACCAGTTGCCGATCCAAAATGTATAATAGAAATATTGTTCAAGTTAATAGAATCTATATCGTCAATGGACAATTGTGCATCGGCTCCTCTGTTAAAAACAAAATCTCTTTCGCCATTATTCATCAACGACACAAAAGCAAATGTGGTAAAATGGTTGGGGTCTTCTAACATCGCTTGAATACCCACTCCAAAAGAACGCATGGTTTCTATCAACTGATAGCCAAAAGGGTCTTTACCTACTTTGGCTGCGAGTTCCACTTTGCCACCCAGTGCAGCAATGGCAGCGGCAACATTGGTGGGAGCCCCCCCTGTCTTTTTTAAGAAGTTAGATCCCTCCGATAAAGGCATTCCTTTATCTGTGCAGATCATATCAATTAAGGCTTCTCCAATACAAAGAATTTTCATACAATTATTTTTTAATGGCCCCCCGAAGAAACCGCCTGCAGTTCTCCTTCAGGTTTAACATCTTTAATAAGCAAAGTGGCTGCACAAGCTAGTAATAATAATACACCTGCAAAAGAAATGGCTTTGCCAGAGTCGTTATTTAAATGGTGTTCCATAACGAAGCCAAAGCTAGTAGTTTGTAATATCATCGGAATCACAATCATCATATTGATGATTCCCATATATACGCCGTATTTTTCTTTAGGAATATCATTCACCACCATCAGGTAAGGTATGCCCATCATGCTAGCCCATGCAATGCCAAATCCTGCCATCGGAACAAACAAAAGATACTTGTTTTCAATTTGAGGAAACCACAATAGTGCAAGGCCTGCCATCAATAAACAAACCACATGTACTTTTTTAGGACTGAATTTTTTAGCCATCCATACCAAGGCAAAAGCAGATAAAAAAGTTACCACATTGTACCATCCATTCACTAAGCCTGCCCATCCCACTGCTTCTTCATACAATGCTTTGTTTTCTGTTGGACTGGTTTTCCAAACAGACTGAGCAATACTCTTAGACGCATTTTGCCAATAACAAAACAAAGCATACCATTGAAACAGATATACCAATGCTAGTTTCCACATCACTGCGGGCATATGAATGATGGCTTCCCCAATTTCTATAAAGGGTTGAAGCAACCCTTTTTTCTGTGCACGAAGAGCGGACAGTTCTTCTGGAGTAGGAGGTATCTCCGGCGTTTTAGAAATGCTCCACAACACAGAACTAATAGAACAAAGAGATCCTAGAAAGAAAGAGCCAAATACCCAGTAAGGAATGGCACCATGCTGACCCGGAATATATTTCTGAAAAAGAAAAAGAGAAATATTGGCCAGGGTAATGCCCAGACCGGTGAAAAAACTCTGCGTTAAAAATCCGGTAGCCAGCTGATCGCTAGGCAACTTATCTGCAATAAATGCACGGTAAGGTTCCATGGCGGTATTGTTGGCCGCATCTAACACCCATAACAAACCTGCAGCCATCCACAAGGTTGAGCTGAATGGATAGAGAAACAAACAAAGACTGCAGAACAAAGCGCCAATAAAGAAATAAGGTTTTCTTCTCCCGAAACGGGGATGCCAGGTACGGTCACTCAACACGCCAATAATCGGTTGTATTAATAAACCTGTCATAGGACCTGCCAAATTCAGCAAGGGTATTTCATCGGGCTTGGCACCTAAAAAATCATAGATTGGATTCACAGCACTCTGCTGTAAGCCAAAGCTGTATTGTATTCCAAAGAAACCCACATTCATGTTAATGATTTGCATGAAGCTGAGTTTGGGCTTGCTCAATTGCATAGATAATATGTTAGTCTCTAAAAATAATGAATTGAAGGCAAAAAAACATCCGCAGTGAAAATTGGCTAAATTTGCAAAATGCAACATGCTTTTACCTACGAGAAGAAAAAAGTGATACAAGGGCTTCGGTACCATTTTGTGCAAAGACCCGAAGTGAAAGTATTGGTTGTATTGGTAAATGTATTTGCTATTGTTGCAGCCATCCTTTTTTACAGTAAAAAAATAAGACCCGAACCCTTTTTACTGGGTTCATTTATCTGGGTAATTATGATGGCCAGTTTCTGGTATATTTTGCCGAATTCTATTTATAAGCAAGCGAAAGATACCTTCCTTGATCGGTTTACCATTGCTTTTAAAGACAATGGCGTTACCCTCGAAAATGAAAAAGGGTATAAGCACTGGAACTGGAACGAGTTCTCTCATTATTTTGAAAGTCCTCATTTCTTTCATCTGTACTTTAATGCCAAGTCTTTTTTTATGGTGCCCAAAGAAGGAATGGGAGATGAGTTCCGCCACGAACTCAGGGGTGCACTAAAAAAAGGCATTGCTTCAAAGTAGGGTTTGGCCATCGGTGGAACCTGTTTAATTTATCCCCGATTTCAATCCCCCCAACTAATCCGAAAGTTCCTTGCCCATGATTACATGGGGAATGGTGAGTTCAATAAAGGGTTCGCTCATTACTTCGTATCCCAGTTTTTCAAAAAAATGGATGGAATCTTTGCGGGCATGCATGATGATTTTTTCAAAGCGATTATCGCGGGCCAGGTTTTCGGCAAACTGCACCATGGCTCTGCCAATTCCCTTACCCTGTAATCCGGATAATACAGCCAGCTGACGCAAACGGACGGTATCGGGCGCAACTTTTACCAGCATGCAGCAGGCCTCCATGATACCTTCATCGGTATAGGCCAATAAAATATGATTCTTTTCTTCGGCCAGTTCTTCCGCACCAAAATCCAGGCCTAGGGGTTTACGCAACAACTGGCGTCTCAATGCTACCATTTGTTCGTATTCTGCGGAACCGTGCTGAATCATTTTTAGTGCCATAATACTAATATAACCATAAAATACATATTTTTGCCGCAGTAAACAAAAACTTTTACAATGTCAGACATCGCAACAAGAGTAAAGAAAATCATCGTAGACAAATTGGGCGTAGACGAAGCAGAAGTAACCAATGAAGCTTCTTTTACCAACGATCTAGGTGCAGATTCTTTGGACACCGTTGAATTAATTATGGAATTCGAAAAGGAATTCAACATCTCTATTCCTGATGAGCAGGCTGAAACCATCACTACTGTAGGTCAGGCTGTTGCTTATTTAGAAGAGCACGCTAAGTAAGATATCTATTTAGTTAGGAATAATTTTAATCCGCCTTCTGATCGAATGTTAGAAGGCGGATTATAACATAAACAGGTTTGTTGTATGCAATTAAAGCGCGTAGTTGTTACAGGTATTGGTACTATTACTCCTATTGGTAATAATCTGGAAGATTATTGGCAAGGGTTACTGAATGGTATTTCCGGTGCTGCACCTATCACTTTATTTGATGCAAGTAAATTCAAAACCCGTTTTGCCTGTGAAATCAAGGGATTTGACCCCACTACTTTCATGGAGAAAAAAGAAGCCAGAAAGCTGGATCGCTTTGCACAATTAGCAATATATGCAAGTGATATGGCCGTGGCCGACGCCAAAATATCTGCAGAAAATATTGATGCAGACAGAGTAGGGGTGATTTTCGCCAGCGGTATTGGAGGTCTCCGTACTTTCCAGGAAGAGATGATGAATTTTGCAGGCGGCGACGGTACGCCCAGATTCAATCCTTTCTTTATTCCTAAAATGATTTTAGATATCGCAGCGGGTCAGATTTCCATGCGTCATGGATTTCGCGGACCCAACTTTGCTGTGGTAAGTGCCTGTGCATCCAGCACCAATGGCATTATTGCAGCAGTAGATACCATTCGCTTAGGCAAGGCCGATATCATTATTAGTGGTGGATCAGAAGCCGTTATTAGTGAAGCAGGCGTTGGAGGATTTAACTCCATGAAAGCCATGAGCGAAAGAAACGATGATCCAGCAACAGCCAGCAGACCTTATGACAAAGACAGAGATGGATTTGTAATGGGAGAAGCAGCCGGTTGCTTGGTATTAGAAGAATACGAACACGCCGTTAAGCGTGGTGCAAAAATTTATTGTGAGATTGCTGGTGGCGGCGCCACTGCAGATGCATACCATTTAACCGCTCCACATCCGGAAGGATTGGGTGCGCGTAACGTAATGGCTGCTGCATTAAAAGATGCAGGTATGCAGCCAGATGAAATTGATTATATCAATACCCATGGAACTTCTACTCCATTAGGAGATGGTGCAGAAGTGAAAGCGATTACTGAAGTGTTTGGTAGCCATGCGTATAATTTAAATATCAGTGCAACCAAATCTATGACCGGACATTGCTTAGGTGCAGCCGGCGTAATAGAAGCCATCGCATGCATTCAGAGTGTGATTCATGATATTGTTCCCCCTACAATTAATCACTTCACAGATGATCCTGAACTGGATCCGAAATTGAATTTTACTTTCAACAAGCCACAGCAAAAAATTGTACGTGCTGCTTTGAGTAATACATTCGGATTTGGCGGACACAATGCCTGTGTGATCGTGAAAAAATTCGTAGCATAACAAGTGCAATTTTTAATAAAGCTATTTAAACCCAAAGCTGCTTCTGCATTTGAAGAACAGCTCAGCAATATGCTTGGCATCAGGCCGGGTAATTTGCAATTGTATCGCAGTGCCCTGAGTCATCGCTCTGTTAAGGAAACCCCTGATGAAAACAATGAGCGGCTTGAGTTTCTGGGAGATGCGGTACTGAGTGCGGTTGTAGCCGATTATCTTTTTAAATTATATCCTTACAAAGGCGAGGGATTCCTGACGGAAATGCGATCTAAAATGGTGAACCGTCAGCAGCTGAATGATATAGCCCTGAAAATGGGTCTGCGCAAATTAACTTTCTACAACAAGTTCGACAATGCTTTAAAGGGTAGTCAGATTTTTGGGAATACGCTGGAAGCATTAATAGGAGCCGTATACTTAGACAAGGGATATCCCAAAACCCAGAGCTGGATTCTGAAACAGATCGTGATTCCGCATTTGTTTATGGAAGACCTGGAAGTGATTGATATCAATCTGAAAAACAAACTGATTGGCTGGGCCAATAAAAACGGCAAGACCATTACGTTTGAAATGGCCGATGAAAAGTTAGAAGGCAACCGCCGCGTATTCACCATGAATGCCGTACTTGATGGTGAAATATTTGCACAGGGAAAAGCCGGTAACAAAAAAGACGCCAGTCAGATAGCCGCGCAGGTCGCAATAGAAAAACTAGGATTATAGAACGTGCGCATCCGGGTGATGGATCTCCTGGCACAATTCAATTAATACCCCATTGGTTCCTTTGGGATGTAAAAAGCAAACCAGTTTATTGTCCGCTCCTTTTTTGGGCGTTTCATTCAAAAGGGTAAACCCTTCCGCTACCAGTCGCTTCATTTCGGCATGAATATCGGTAACGTCAAAAGCAATATGGTGCATGCCTTCTCCTTTTTTGCTGATGTATTTGGCAATCACCCCTTCCGGATCGGTAGAAGCCACCAGTTCAATTTTGGATTCCCCGGTTTTAAAAAAAGCCGTCATTACTTTTTCTGAAGCCACTTCTTCGGTTTTATAGCAGGGGGTATTGAGCAATTTTTCAAAAACCGGGATACTTACAGAGAGGTCATTTACCGCGATTCCAATATGTTCAATTTTATTCATGATGATTTTTTTATATATGGGGTTACGAATTGAGGAAAAACAACTCCTGTGTACCTCCTGCGCCAAAATTATAGAACCTATTGTTATACTTTTGCGTTATAAGCAAAAACAAGCAATCATTTATGTTGAAGTTACCTGTTTACTTAGACAATAACGCCACTACACCCATGGATCCAAGGGTTTTGGAAGCCATGTTACCTTATTTTACCGAGCATTTTGGTAATGCCGCCAGCCGTAACCACCCTTTTGGATGGGAGGCAGAAGAGGCGGTAGATTATGCCCGTGAGCAAGTAGCTAAATTAGTTGGTGCCGATCCCAAAGAAATCATTTTCACTTCCGGTGCAACCGAAGGGGACAACCTGGCTATCAAAGGTGTTTATGAAATGTATGCTTCAAAAGGCAACCATATCATCACCGTAACTACTGAACACAAAGCGGTTTTGGATACCTGCAAACACCTGGAAAGAGCGGGTGCAGAAGTAACCTACTTAGAAGTAAAGCCTGATGGCTTAATCGATTTACAACAGCTGGAAGCGGCTATTAAGCCTACCACTATCCTGATTGCGGTAATGTATGCCAACAATGAAATTGGCGTAATTCAGCCGGTGAAGGAAATTTCTGCCATTGCCAAGAAGCATGGTGTATTGTTCTTCTCTGATGCAGTTCAGGCAGTAGGTAAAATACCAGTAGATGTAAACAAAGACGGTATTGATATCATGGCATTTACTGCACATAAAATGTATGGTCCAAAAGGTATTGGTGCATTGTATGTGCGTCGTAAAAATCCACGTGTTAAAGTAACTGCCCAGATGGATGGTGGTGGCCACGAGCGCGGAATGAGAAGTGGTACCTTGAACGTTCCGGGTATTGTAGGTTTTGGTAAAGCATGTGAATTGGCTCGTTTGGAAATGGCAGATGATGCTACCCGTTTAAGCAAATTGCGCGATAAATTAGAGACTGCATTAATGGGTCTTGAAGAAGCATACGTAAACGGAAACAGAGAACACCGTTTGCCACATGTTGCGAATATTTCTTTCAAATACGTAGAGGGTGAAGGTTTATTGATGGGCTTTAACAAGAACATCGCTTTGTCTTCTGGTTCTGCCTGTACTTCTGCTTCTCTTGAGCCAAGTTACGTGTTGAAAGCATTGGGTTTAGGAGACGATTTAGCGCATAGTTCATTGCGTTTTGGTTTGGGAAGATTCACCACCGAAGAGCAGATCGACTATACCATTAAAGCAGTAAGCGATACCGTATTGAAACTAAGAGACATGAGCCCTCTATGGGAAATGTTTAAGGAAGGCGTAGATATGGATAAAATTGAGTGGGCTCACCATTAATCGTGCTCCCAACTAAGCAAATAAAATTTTAACTCTAACAAAATAAATTAACATACCATGGCATACTCAGAAAAAGTAATCGACCACTACAATAACCCTAAGAACGTAGGTACTTTAGATAAGTCTAAGACCAATGTGGGTACCGGTTTAGTAGGTGCTCCTGAATGTGGAGACGTAATGCGTTTACAAATTGAAGTAGACGATGCAACCGGCGTTATCACCGATGCTAAATTCAAAACCTTTGGATGTGGCTCTGCTATTGCTTCTTCTTCATTGGCAACTGAGTGGTTAAAGGGTAAAACCTTGGATCAGGCAGTAGCAATCGACAATATGGAGCTAGTAGAAGAATTGAATCTTCCTCCGGTAAAAATCCACTGTTCTGTATTGGCCGAAGACGCTATCAAGAGCGCCATTAACGATTACAGAAAGAAGAATGGTTTAGAAGAGCTGGTGTTCGAAGATAGAATTCACTAATCGTGTTAAATAGAATTGTATGAGTGAAATAGCTGCAGAAAATAGCATTTACGTAAGTGATAAAGCCAAGGCCAAAGTAAAACAACTGATGGACGAAGCAGGAGTTGCCGGCGACCCAAGCTATTTCTTAAGAGTAGGTGTAGTGGGAGGAGGTTGTTCTGGTCTTAGCTATAAGCTGGATTTCGACAACGAAATCAAACCCATGGACCAGGTTTTTGAAGACAATGGTGTAAAAGTGGTGACCGATTTAAAGAGTTTTCTTTACCTGGTAAATACCGAGCTGGATTTTTCTGATGGACTAAACGGCAAAGGATTTTATTTCAACAATCCCAATGCCAGCAGAAGTTGCGGATGTGGCGAGAGTTTTGCGGTTTAAAAACCGAAAGCTCAATCGCTTTCTGTATCAGCGACAGACTTTGTTAAATTAAAAGCAATCAATAGTAAAACCCCGATTCGTCGGGGTTTTTGCGTACAAAAACTTTAGATTTGGGCTATGTGGAAGATCTGTAAAAAAGAGTGGCAACAGTTTTTTGCTTCTTTAACCGGATACCTGGTGCTCAGTGTATTTCTGGGTGTAGCCGGATTGTTGTTTTTTGTATTTCCAGACACCAGTCTGCTCAATTTTGGCTACGCCAGTCTTGCGCCTTTTTTTCAGTTAATGCCCTGGCTATTATTGTTTTTAATTCCGGCCATTACCATGCGCAGTATTTCCGATGAAATGCGCACGGGTACTTTTGAAATTTTACAAACCCTTCCCTTATCGCTCAGACAAATTATTGCGGGAAAATACTTCGGCACTTTATTAATTATTGCAGTGGCGTTGTTTCCAACCGTAATCTATGCCATCTCTATGCAGTCTTTAAGTATTACTGGAGGGATTGATATTGGCGCAACCATCGGGAGTTATATCAGTTTGTTCTTATTGGCCGCAGTTTATGCAGCCATTGGCATTTATGCCAGTAGTGTAACTACCAATACCATTGCAGCATTCGGATTAGGGGCCATTATAGGCTTTGCATTATTTGCCGGGTTCAGTGCGATAGCGCAGTTGCCTGTGTTCAGCGGAGGGATGGATTATTATATAGAACTGCTGGGCATTCAAATGCATGCAGCCAATATCAGCAGAGGGGTAATGGCACTATCCGACATTTTATATTTCATAGGATTGATTGTATTTTTTCTATACCTCACACAAATTCAATTACAGCAATCAGGCAAGCAAAAAAAGCAGATTGTTGCTTCTATTATCGCCTTACTCTTAGTGGCTTTTGCTGGATCCAGATTCAATCAAAGACTCGATTTAACCGAGGACAAAAGATTTACCCTGAGTCCCTCCACCATTCGCATGCTGGAAAAAATAGACTCTACCGTAAAAGTGGAAGTTTTTCTTACAGGAGAACTACCCGCAGATTATAAAAAATTAAGTCTGGCCACAGCTGATATTCTTGAGTCATTTAATAGCTATGCCAACAACCAGATTAAAGTTGAATTTATTGATCCGGTAGAAGGCCTGGCAGACGATACGGCCAAAGCCATGCGCTATGATAGTTTGCAAAAGATGGGTATTGTATTTGAGCAAGTCAATAATCAGTGGGTTTTGCCATCGGCATTGGTGTATTACAGAAAAAATCAGGCACCCATACCAGTAGACTTAAGAAGCAGCAGAAAAATTTATAAGCAATTCAATGTGATTGCAGAGGAACCGCAGGAAGATGTGGAAGCCACACGCAATGCGGCAGAAGCCTTACTCGAAAACAAGTTTGCTACTGCCATAGATAAAATGACGCGACAGGAAGTACCCACCATTGCGTATGTGGTAGGGAATGGGCAACCCACCGATTTAACGGTAAACGATTTAGGAGAGAGCCTGCGCAATGAATACCGGTTAGGCATATTCAATTTAAAGCAAGGTTATCCGGATGCATCCATTATTAAAATCCTGCTTGTAGTAAAACCCAAAGAAACTTTTACAGACGAAGATTTGCTGAAGCTGGATCAATATGTAATGCATGGAGGCAATATCATCTGGTTTATAGATAAGCTACATGCAGAGTTGGATAGTTTAAAAAGAACAGAAGGGCAGTATACGGCTTTTGACAGGGGATTGGGGTTGGATGAATTATTATTCAAGTATGGAGTAAGAATTAACGGAGACCTGGTGCAGGATTTAAATTGTTCAAAAATACCCTTGGTGGTGGGCCGCAATCCGGATGGAAGTATCCGCATGCAAAGAATGCCCTGGCCTTATTATCCACTTCTTTCTTCCAGAACACCCAATCCTATTTCAGCCAATTTAGACAGGGTTTTACCCATATTCCCTTCGAGTATAGACACGGTGATGGCAAGGGGCATTCAGAAAACCATTTTGCTTTCAACCGATTCAAGCAGCAGAATCCTGCCATCCCCTGCAGTGGTTTCACTCAACAGTGTGCAATCCGAAGAAGACCTATACAGTTTTAATAAAAGTTATATCCCGGTAGCGGTTTTACTAGAGGGTAAATTCAATTCTTTGTTCAGTAATCGATTGCCTAAATCGGTATTGGATTCGGTAAAGCAATTCACGGGCAAACCCTTTTTGGCCAAGGCCACTAAAGCTGGAAAACAAATAGTAGTAGCAGATGGAGATATCGTAACCAACGAAGTTAGCCAGACAACCGGCCCCTTACACATGGGGATGATACAGATGGAAAATTATCGCTTTGCCAATAAGGCTTTCTTTTTAAACAGTGTAGATTATCTGTCTTCTGATAATTCATTGTTTGAAAGCCGAAACAAAACAGTAGTCCTGAGATTGCTGAACAAACAAAAATTACAGGAGCAAAAGACTTTATGGCAGGGGATTAACGTACTTTTACCCGTCATTGTAATTCTGCTGACCGGATTCATTTTCCAGTGGTGGAGAAAAAAGCAATACAGCATTTAATTATCACGCATCATGAGCGCACATCAAATTGTTTATCTCGTATTTGGAATTGTGTTAACCATTGCACTGGCTTTTGACCTTGGACTCTTAAGTAAGAAAAACAAAAGTATTTCCATCCGTCAGGCATTGAATCAAACCATGTTTTGGGTAGGGTTGGCAGTTGCCTTTTTTGTTTTCTTATGGATAGAAGGCCCGGCCCTGGCATTGGAAAGTTCCGATGCAACCGGAGAAGTCAGCAGACACCAGTTGCCCTTTGAATTTTTGAGTGCCTATTTAATGGAATGGAGTTTAAGCATCGACAATATTTTTGTGTTCATTCTGATTTTTAATTCCTTCAATGTTAAAGAAGCGTTTTACTCAAGAGTATTGTTGCTGGGAATATTAATGGCCATTATTTTCCGTATCGTATTCATTACCTTGGGTGTTGCACTGGTAGCCAAGTTTTCCTGGGTACTTTATATTTTTGGCGGGTTTTTAATTTACACCGGCTATCATATGTTCAATGCCAATGACGATGAACAGTTTGATCCGCAAACCTCCAAAATTTACAAGTTCTTAAAATCCTTCCTGCCATTGGTGAACCACGATGGAGGAGGTAAGTATATTATCCGTGAAAATGGGAAGCCTGCTTATACCACTTTGTTTGTAGTAGTGGTATTGCTGGCAGCGATTGATCTGGTATTTGCACTGGATTCTATTCCTGCAGTAATGGGTATATCCAAGGATCCGTTGATCATTTATACTTCTAATATTTTTGCAGTGTTGGGATTGCGTTCACTGTTCTTCTTATTAAGAGGCGCAGTAACCAAATTTGATTATTTACAACAGGGTATTGCGATTGTACTGGTGTTCATTGGAATAAAAATGCTGGGGGAACATTACTTGAGCATGTGGATGAGCAAAACCAGTCAGGTAGCCTTGTCCTTAGGAGTAATTGTATTGTGTATTTCCGGCTCTATTTTGTATTCAATAGTATTAGATAAGAAAGGAACACCAAAGGATTACGTAGACGATTCTGTAAAATAAATTTATGCCTTACTGCCTGGGTGATATTGCCGCTATTTTACAGCAGCGCATTTTAACAAATGCAGCACAGCCTGTAGAGTACCTGGTAACCGACAGCAGAAATATCATTGATCCGGCAAAGAGTATTTTCTTTGCCATCAAAGGGCCACGTCGTTCCGGAATTAGTTTTGTAAACGAAGTTTACCAACAGGGCGTCAGGATATTTGTAGTAGAAGAACCCATTGAATCCTCTATATATGCTGAAGCTGTTTTTATACAAGTGCCCAATGTAATTGGGGCTTTGCAGCAATTGGCAGTATATCACAGAAAGCAGTTTAATATTCCAGTGATTGGTATAACAGGCAGCAACGGAAAAACTATTGTAAAGGAATGGCTGTATCAGTTACTGCAATCCGATTATCATATTGTAAGAAGTCCCAGGAGTTATAATTCCCAGATAGGGGTTCCGCTAAGTGTATGGCAAATGAATACACAGCATACACTGGCCATTTTTGAAGTGGGTATTTCTGCAAAAGGAGAAATGAATGCACTGGCCAATATTGTGCAACCTACTATAGGAGTGTTCACCAATTTAGGAGAAGCTCATAACCAGGGTTTTGAGAATCCCGCACAGAAGCTGGAAGAAAAAGCGATATTGTTTCAACATACTCCAATCATCATTACATCGGCGGATTATATGCCAGCTCCTTTTTTAAAAAATGAAAAAGTAGTTGCGTGGGGATCAAAATCGCTGGAGCAGGAAGGGGGTTCTCTTCCTCAATTACGGGTAGTAAAGCAAGAGAAGAAATTAGCGGAAACCATTGTACAATTACGGTATAAGAATAACGCATCTAACCATAATGAAACTGCTGAAACGGCTTCCACCAATCCAGAGTCCTTTGAATTGGCGCTGCCTTTTACAGACGAAGTCTCTGTTCAAAATGCACTCACCTGTGTATTGGTGATGTTGCAACTGGGCTATGCGTTTCCGGTAATTCAACAAAGAGTAAAACTATTGCAGCCGGTAGAAATGCGGATGCAATTAAAGCGAGCCATCAATCAGAGTTATGTATTGAATGATAGTTACAGCAACGATAAAGTATCGCTGTCACTGGCATTGCAGTTTTTAAAAGAACAGGCCGGAAATCAACCCATTGTTGCAATACTATCTGATATTGTAGAATCCGGAGAGCCACTGGATCAATTGTATAATCATATAACGCAGCAACTGGCGAATGCAGGAGTAAAAGTCCTGTATGCAGTAGGTCCGCAGATGTGCAGTTATTTTAAGGAGGCTTCCTTTTCTGACCCAACACCACATTTAAGTTTAAACGAAAACACTCAACTTAAAAATAAATTCTTCCCATTCAAAGTTCAGTGCTACGAGCAAACCAGTAATTTGTTGGAAGCGCTTAACGAATCGCATTTTCAGCAACAATATATATTGCTGAAAGGTGCAAGAAAATTTGCTTTTGAACAAGTAGCTCACTGGCTGGAACAACAGGTGCACCAGACCATCATGGAAATTAATCTGACTGCCATGGTGCACAATTTAAAAGCTTACCAGTCGCTGCTTCAGCCTCAGACTAAAATGATGGCAATGGTAAAAGCATTTGGTTATGGCAGCGGGGCAGGAGAAGTAGCCAGAAGATTGCAACAACAACAGGTAGATTATTTGTCCGTTGCTTATGCCGATGAAGGGGTAACACTTAGAAAAGCGGGTATTCATTTACCCATCATGGTCATGAGCGCCGATGAATATTCATTTGATGCCATGGTGAATCATTCGCTGGAGCCAGAATTGTTTTCCTTTCCCATTTTAGAAGCTTTTCATCATTATATAGCTCAACAGGGTTTACAACAATACCCCATTCATATCAAACTCAACACGGGTATGAACCGGTTAGGATTTGATACGGCTGAAATAGACCAACTATGCAATTGGTTGAGCAATCAAAATTTGCTGCGCGTTAAATCGGTGCTAAGCCATCTGGCGGCAAGCGAAGACAAAAACGAAGATGCATTTACACAGCACCAGGTAGAATTGTTTTCTGTTGCAAGTGCAAAAATTGAAAATGCACTGGGATATCCTATTATTAAACATATTGCCAACACAGCAGCCATTCGCAGAAATCCGAACTGGCAGTTCAATATGGTAAGGCTGGGTATTGGGCTTTATGGTGCCGATACTATTAAAGACAGTGAATTGGCATTGCAAACCGTAGCTACATTAAAAACAACCGTAGCTCAGGTCCGGAGCTTGAAAGCAGGAGAAACCGTGAGTTATAACAGATCTGGGGTATTAACCAGAGACAGTGTTATTGCAACCGTAAGAATTGGATACGCGGATGGCTATTCCCGAAGAATGGGAAATGGGACTGGGAAAATGTTTGTACGAGGTGGCATTGCCTTAACCGTTGGAAAAATCTGTATGGATATGTGTATGATTGATGTAACCGATATTCCCGGGGTAAAAGCAGGCGATACAGTAGAAATTTTCGGAAAGCATATTTCCATTCAGGAGGTAGCCAAAGCGGCAGATACCATTGCCTACGAAATCATGACGGGCATAAGCTTAAGAGTAAAAAGAGTCTATATTGAAGAGTAGTAATTGGATTGCTCCAATGTAAACGTTTTGGTAAGTTTATTTGCAGAATTGCTTTTTCAGCAAAGCTGCCTGTAAACTTCCCAATTTTTCAGCCTGCGAAAAGTCGGAGCAGGAGCCAGA
This sequence comes from Sediminibacterium sp. C3, assembly GCF_000508085.1. Lineage (GTDB taxonomy): Bacteria > Bacteroidota > Bacteroidia > Chitinophagales > Chitinophagaceae > Sediminibacterium. Next base: position 1,174,371 of record NZ_KI669560.1, read on the forward strand.
TTTATCATTCATTTTTTGTTTGGCCAATGCTCTTTGTAAAAAGAAAGGGGGCTCTTTGGCATTGAACAAAATGGCTTTATTATAAAACTTGATGGCCGATTTAAAATCAGCAGCACTGAAATAGGTGTTCGCCAACTGAAAATACAGCATCTCATTGCTATCATCAATTTCAATAGCAAGGTTTAAATCTAATACCGCGGCACCAAACTGTCCCAATGCCTGTCTAATTTCAGCCCTGATTCTATAAGCTTCTGTTTCATTTTCATCCATATCAATGGCTTTATTGCAATCCTGCAGTGCACCATTTATATCCAACATTGCTTTTTTAATAGCAGCACTAATTAAGAGCGGTTCAACCTGATTGGAGGAGGCTTTGATCACTTTTTTAATATCTTCCAACGCCTCTTCCAGTCGGTTTAATTTCAATAGGGCTTTGCTTCTGTTGGTATAAGCATCGGCATAAGTCATGTTTTTTTCAATAGCACCGTTGAAAAGCTTTAATGCTTCCTCTGTTTTTTCCATTTGCATTAAAAGCTGTCCCTTGAAATTGAGGGCTTCTACATTATCGGGCATTAGCTGGATAGCGTTATCAAAATCGGCCAGTGCTTCTTTCCATTGTTTAAGTCCTGCATATGCTTTGCCCCTTATAAAAAAAGCACGGGAAAGGATTTCGCTGTTTTTCTCAGCCTCAATCAGTTTGTTTAGGCCAGGCAAGGCCTCTTTAAAGTTTTTGAATAATACTTTATTGTTGGCTGCTTTTAATAAATCTGAGGATGACTGTGCTCCTACCCAATATACATTAGAGACAATAGCAATGACCAACAGCCAAAAGAATTTATTCATGACGGTTTTTCTATTTCACGTTAAATCGGGGGGCAGCGAAGTTCAGTAATCGGGGGATTTTTTTATACCTAATTATAGGTAAAACGGATCGAAGCTATCAATTTTTAAGGAAAAGTTAACCAAATTTTATATTTTTAGCCTTTAACTAACTAATATGAAACTAAAACTTTTATTCACTACTGCTATTTTGGCAATTTCTACCTTAGGTCTTTTGGCACAGGACAAGAAAAGAAAGGAAATTGGTTTTATTGTTGGGCTTCAAAGATCCAACCTCGACTACAATCAAATTTCCACAATGAATGTAGCAGAAGAAGCAAAAAGCAATATCGGAGGTTCATTTTTCTTGAACTCCAGACTAATTGGGCATTTTATTACCCTTAGAACCGAGTTGGGATTTTATTCAAAAGGGGGTACTTATACAAGCGCAGATCCCACTGTGCCGAATGAAACAAATCTATCTTATGTGGCTGCACCTGCTTTATTGTTACAAACCAAAATAGGTTTTTTAAAAGCCTATGCAGGTCCTCAATTGGGCTTCTTAATTACGGCTAAATCTAAAACTGGTAATACAGAACAGGATGTAAAAGCTGCATTTAAAACTACCGAATTGTCCGGTGTAATTGGCGCAGAAATGAATTTACCACTGCGCTTAATGGCGGGTGTTCGTTATAATTTTGGTATTTCCAATATCAATGAAATTGCACAAGGAACCAGCAGACCAGGCATGTATATGTTATATGTTGGATTAAGATTACGTAAATAATTGGCCTCCCCCCCAGGCTGGAAAGAAAAGAAACTTCATGAAGGTGATAAAACTTTTATCATTGGCGCTGTGCATGGTTGGTATATACCAGCCGGCAAGTGCCCAAAAGAAAATTCAGGTAAATATTCAGGTAACCGATGTCCATTTGAAATATTCAAATAAAAGCGGAACTGACCCCCGAATTAAATTCTTCAACAAACAAAATAATGCCTTATTGAATCCAAAAGATTCGGAGGGATTTAATTGTTTGCACTTAGTCGATTTTAAACAAATGGATGCAATGGTCGATTATCCCTTGCTACCCATAGAATGGGATTTGGGCAGCGGATCGGCCATTGGGTTAAAGATGGAAGCTTTTGAAAAGAACAAAAAGAAGGGAGATTGTGATTTTGATGGCAGTGGTTTGTTCAATAAAGATAAAATGCATGAATTTGGCGAATGGACGATTGATTTAAAAACCATTAAGCCAGGGGTTTCTTCCAGTAAAATGACGGCGACTACTGCAGGAGGTAATTTTTCTATAGAGTACACGGTAAAATATTCTTTGCCATCGGCAGATGCTGTTGTGATGGACAATCCAACCGGTAAGTATTGCAGCAATACCAAAGTAAAATTAACCACTGGTGCTTCTTTATTGCCCAATAAGGAAGATGTATTGTACAAATGGGAGTATCAGCTGGAAGGATCTGGCAGCTGGAGTTTATTAACCACAACATCTTCACCAGAAGTTCAAGTAAGCATGGGGGATGTGTTAAAAGCACAGCCCGTTGCCAATCAGAAAATCATGGTAAGGGTATCTTTAATGGTGGGATCAGAACTGGGGATGCCAGCAGAGAATAGTTTTGTTTTTATGCCCGCTGCACCCACATTGCAATTAAGCGATATTTCGGTTGCCAACACCTGTAAAGATTTGTCTGAAGGAGTCGTGAACATAAAAAATATTCAGGGCTATACTGAAAAATATGCACTGCAATTGAAACCCACTGATAAAGTAGTAAAATCAACAGATGGCACTGCTCAGTTTACAGGCATAGCAAAAGGACAATACCAATTGATTTTAACCAATGACGATCAGAATCAGGGGGTGTGCAATGTGAGTTATCCGGTAGTAGTGAACGAGCACCCTGCCTTAATTGAAGGTGCCAAAAAAATAAATCCTGTAACCTGTAATGGTCTGTCAGACGGATCGGTTACGCTAACTGTCGGCGGTGGTAATCCAGCAGCGCTGAGAGCTACTATCTTACCTAATGCAGGAAATCTGGTGATTAAGAACAGAGAAGTTAGTTTTACCGGGCTACCAGCAGGAAAATATGTAATTCAGGTATTGGACTCCTGCAACAACAAAATAGAATTTTCAGCAACCCTTACCGAACCGGTAGCTGCTAAAATAAATGTAACCAATATTGTTAAGAGCAGTTGTACTGAAACTCCAAACGGATCATTTACCGTGAATATTACTCAGGGGGTAGGACCTTTCCGATATGTATTAACAAAGACAGAAACCAAAAAGGAAATTGTTAAGACCGATTTCACCAATAACCCAACCTGGTTGTTTAGCAACCTGACTGCAGGTGAATACACTGTTTTGGTTTACTCTAACAACAGCGATGTTTGTAAACCAATCGAAAGAAAACTACGTATAGAAGAATCGGTTCTGGAGGCAGAAGTAAAATTGACGAAGAATATTCCGGCAACCAGTGAAGACGCCAAGAATGGGGTATTACACTTTGCGGCAACAGACAGTAAATTATCGCTGCAATACATTCTTACAAATCTGGTGAACAATCAGGTGTACAGTAATACAACGGGTCATTTTGACAATATTCCAGCAGGAAGGTATTCGCTAGCATTGAAACGTGCAGATACCAATTGCGGGGATATGCAAAAAATTAATGAAGTATTCACCATAACAGCTACTCCGGTGCAGATTGTGGAAGACACCACTAAAAAAGATACTTCCAGATCGGGCGGTTCAGATTTATGATTTTATACTATAACTGCACCTTATCTTTGTTTTTACGATAAAATTAAGCCGTGAAAGCAAAACAGATTATACTTCTAATACTCGCCATTCTGCTGATTGATCAGGGATCTAAGTTCTATATTAAACTGAACTACTATACCGGTGAAGAACACAATGTATTGGGCACCTGGTTCAGACTTCATTTTGTTGAGAATGAAGGAATGGCATGGGGTTGGAAATTCGGAGGCGAGTTTGGTAAAATTGCATTGACTTTGTTCCGTCTAGCAGCGGTTATCTGGGGTAGTTTTTTAATCCGGAATTTTATCCGCCAGAAACAGCATAAGGGTTTCCTTATTTGTGCTGCTTTAATTTATGCCGGAGCCTTGGGCAATTTGATTGATAGTCTTTTTTACGGATTAATTTTTGAAGCCAGCAATCCTTTTACACAGAACGTTGCCACATTTTTGCCCGCTGGCGGTGGCTATGCCGGGCTGTTTCATGGGAAAGTGGTAGACATGTTGTATTTCCCCATTATCACCAATTCTCATTATCCAAGCTGGATTCCCATTGTAGGTGGGGAAGAGTTTGAATTTTTCAGACCCGTGTTTAATGTGGCAGATATGGCCATTTCAACAGGAGTAATTGCAATTTTGATTTTCCAGAATAAGTTTTTCAACAGACCCGAAGAAGTGCAGCACAACACAGTTGTAACCAATGCGGATGTAAGCGATAAGACGCAGATTTTTTAAAATACGCCCATTCCATTTTTGCAAAATTTTGCAAAAATGGAGTCTGATTCCATTTTTACATATATTTGCAAATCTGGAGTTTGATTCCATTTTTGCATATTTTTGTAAATCTGGAGTTTGATTCTGTTATCAAAACAGGGCGATATGGCAAAATTGATTAAAAGGGAGATTTTTGCTCAGGCTGAATTTAAATTAAGTCAGTTCAGGGCCTTATGTATTACAGGACCAAGGCAAAGTGGTAAAACTACTTTGAGTAAGATGCTGTTTAAAGACAAGCCCTATGTCAATTTTGAAACTCCTTCTACTCAAGTAGCCTTTCTGGAAAATCCAGAGATTTTCTTAAAAACTTATAGCAAGGGAGCCATATTTGATGAAGTGCAGAGAGTGCCTTTAATATTCAGGTATCTGCAGGAAATGCTGGATAAAAATACCCAACGTGGCCAGTACATATTAACGGGCTCTAATAACTTTTTACTCCAGGAACAGGTGTCGCAATCTTTAGCAGGGAGAGCTGGATATTTGTCTTTATTGCCGCTGAGTTTTGAGGAAATATTGTCAGCAGGTTTGCCTTCAGAAACAGTTGATGAGCTAATAATAAATGGGGGCTATCCGGAAATATGGCAGGAAAAGTTACAGCCAACCGTCTGGTTAGAAAGTTATGTGCAAACCTATGTGCAACGTGATATTCGTCTGCTTAAAAACATCAATGATTTAGCCACTTTTAGTCGGTTTGTATTTTTATGCGCCAATTATGCAGGACAGTTGGTCAATAGAGAAGCTTTGGCAAAAGGGACAGGTGTTGATACAAAAACGATATATTCCTGGTTGGGTTTATTAGAAAGTAGTTTCCTGGTTTATCAATTGCAACCCTGGTTTAACAATGCGAATAAGCGGTTAATCAAGAGTCCCAAATTGTATTTTCATGATACAGGATTATTATGTTATCTGTTGGGAATACAGCATAAAACACAACTTAGAAAACACCCTCAATACGGGGCTATTTTCGAAAACTGGGTTATCTCTGAAATTCAAAAAAACCGAATAAATGAGGGGGATACAAAGCCCATGTATTTTTATAGAGACAGCACTGGAAATGAAGTTGATTTACTCGTTCATAAAAACGATGAACTATTTGCTGTGGAAATTAAATCTTCTAAAAAGGTTGATTCGTCAATGCTAAAGGGGTTAAATCATTGGAACAAATACCATCCGGATGCCAATACTTTATTAATTTACGGGGGAGAGAAAGCCGATGAAATAAAGCCCAATCAAAACCTATTGCCCTGGAATCAAATTAATCAGTTCTAAAAAATACAAATGAAAAAGATATTCTTCCTTCTTTTTGTTGCAGCGCTAACTGCGTGCAACTCAAATAAAGTGGATACTATTGTACACCATGCTAAAATTTATACCGTAGATTCTGCCTTTACTGTGGTGGAAGCCATGGCTATTAAAGATGGTAAAATTGTAGCAACCGGAACCAATGATGACATCACTGGTAAATACAAGGCGGACAGTGTAGTAGATGCCAAAGGAGCAGCGGTGTATCCTGGATTTATTGATGCACATGCCCACTTCCTGGGATATGCATCTTCTTTGTTTCAGGTGGAGTTGTACAATACCAGCACCTGGGAAGAAACCGTTGACCGCATAGTTGCATTTGCTAAAGCACATCCGGAAATTAAATTCATACAGGGCAGAGGATGGGATCAGAATAAATGGCCTGGGAAGAAATTTCCAACCAACGAATTGCTAAATCAATACTTCCCCAAAACGCCAGTAGTAATTCAACGGGTAGACGGACATGCATCCATTGCCAATGCAGCAGCCTTAGAACTGGCAGGCATAAAGCCAGGTGACAAGGTTGTCGGTGGAGAAATTGAAACCATCAATGGCAAGCTGACTGGTGTGATGATTGACAATGGAGATGCAGCCGTTTATGCCAAAATACCTGCACCCACCAAAGAAGAATGGGCGACCTGGTTAAAAACAGCAGAGAAAAATTGTTTTGCTCAGGGCTTAACCACTATTACCGATTGCGGTTTAAGTCATCAGGATGTTGATTTATTGGATGGTCTTCACAAGAACAATCAATTGAACATGCGTTTGTATGTGATGCTTTCTGATAATCCGGATAACTATAACGTATATCTAAAGAAAGGTCCTTATAAGACAGACAAGTTATTCGTAAACGGGTTCAAAGTATATGCAGACGGTGCCCTTGGAAGCCGTGGTGCTTGCTTATTAAAACATTACTCCGATAAACCTGGATGGGGAGGATTTTTATTGCGCAACAAAAGCCATTACGATTCATTGGCCAATGTGTTGAGCAAGACGGAATTCCAAATGTGTACCCATGCCATTGGAGACAGTGCAAACAGGGAGATCTTAACCATCTATAACAAATACTTGCAACCAGGCAACGACAAGCGCTGGAGAATAGAGCATGCACAAATTGTAGCACCCGAAGATTTTCAGTTGTTTGGCAAAGTGAATGTAGTTCCTTCAGTACAACCCACGCACGGAACAAGTGATATGTACTGGGCAGAATCCAGACTGGGTAGGGAAAGAATGAAAGGCGCTTATGCATTCAAAGATTTATTGAAGCAGAATGGATGGATTCCATTGGGAACTGATTTCCCGGTAGAAGATATTTCCACTTTTAAAACTTTCCTGGCTTCCGTTGTGCGTAAAGATGCAGCAGGTTATCCTGCAGAAGGATTTCAAATGGAGAATGCATTATCCCGCGAAGAAACCATTAAGGGCATGACCATCTGGGCAGCTAAAGCTGGATTTTTAGATAAGGAAGTGGGAAGCCTCGAAACAGGTAAGAAGGCTGATTTTATTATCCTTGACAAGGACTTAATGTCTGTTCCTGAAACCGATATTCTGAATACAAAAGTTACAGCAACTTATCTGGGCGGGAAGAGAGTGCATTGATATTTTTATTATTAGTAACAGGGAGGGCATATGCCAATTCTCGCGGCCCTCAAATTTTAGCATAATTATTTTTAGTTACATGAAAAGTAGCTTTGCTAAAATTTGAGAAATGCTCGAATCAGCATATATCCCTCCCTTTTCATTTAATTAATAAAAGTATCAGTACAACCGCTCTAGCCTATTGTATGTTCCTCTACACTTTTGTTATGTGATACAATTACTATTTAATCTTAAATCTTGTGTATGTATCCGATTCTGAATACCTGCGTCTCGTAATATTCGCTGCTGGCTAATGTGAATCCATTTCCGTTCAGTGTTTTCTTAATGCGAAGTGTGTTGAACAAATCAGTTGCATTCATAAAAAACTCCGATTTTCCATTGGTTAGTGTTTTCTTGACTCCGGCATCTATGGAGAATCGGCTATTGATTCTTCCTTGAGGAATCAGGTCGGCTGCCAGATAAATGGCAGTCATTTGAATGTCTACTTTTTTAGGAAGATGGAAACTGCTGTTTAGTTTAATATTACCCGATGTAACAGACTCTCTCTGTGCCGTATAAATTGAAGGAACTGGATATTTATTGACAACCGTAAATGCATCTATGGTTGAGCGATATACATTTATATTGCTGTTCAGTGATACTGCCTTTGAAAATTCTTTATTAAAAATCAATTCTACACCCGTGTTGGTGCTTTTCCCCGCATTTTGAAAGACAGTATATATTAAAGTGCTCGGTGGTACTTGTGTTGCAATTCTGGTAATGGTTCCATTGGTTACCCGATGGTAAATAGAACCAACAAAGTAACTTTTCAACATAGACTTCTTATAGCCTAATTCAAATGTATGGGTAAACTGAGGGCTTAAAGCCGGATTCCCTACTTTAATGATTTCTGCATCATCGTATTTGGGAAAAATACGAATATCTACTTCATTGGGACGATCTACTCTTTTGTTGTAAAAAAAGGATAGTTTATTGTTATCATCTAATTTCAAAGCAAGCCGCATATTGGGAAATGGTTTTGTATAGTTATAACCATCGCTTTTATAGGTATTGTGATTGGGATTTACCTTGTATTTTAAATCAACATATTCTACTCTTAGCCCAACTTCCGCTTCCCATAATTTGTTTTCAAATACATAAGTCCCATAAGCAGCCGGAATAATTTCAGTGTAAGTAGCTGCCCCTCCCGCACCCGTATCCAATGGTGAATTGATGCCAGGCTTAAACTGCATATTGGTAGGGATGTCCCGATACCTGAATTTGATACCTGTTTCCAGTCTGCCTTGGCGTAAAGGTTTAACGTAATCAAAGTTTGCATCCAATATATGCTCATCAGATAATAATTTGAAAGAGTCAAGTCCTATAAAAGTTGAAGTAGTATTTACGAAATTATATTTTTCATCTTCTCTGTGAAAAGTATAATTGATACCAAGATTGTATAAGTGGCCAGGTTCCTTATACTTGTGTTGAAAATTTGCCGCAGCTACAATAGTGGTTTTTAGCTCATCTTCTAAAAATTGCCATAGCCTGTTTCTGACCGTATAGTCTTTGTTAAAAAAAGGCTCATCCCCTCTGTCAATGATTTTTTCAATTCCATACAAGGCAGACAAACTTAATGTGTTGCTTTCATTTGCATTCCAGTCAAAGCCCATTTTAGTGGTAAGAAAATGGGTATTTCTGTTTCTTTTTAATTGCTGATTCACTATGTTTCCATCCGAAAAAACCCGAGTTGAAAATTCGTTTTTGTTAAGTGTTTCTGTATACAACCAGTCTGACTGTAAGAATGCATTTATTTTTTTTCTTCTATAATTCAAGGAAATGGAAGGATTGATTTTAGGTGTTCGTTGATACTGGGGCCGAATGCCAGGTAAGTTCTCCTTCTTTTGCCAAAGCGCACCCAAGCCTCCGGCTAATCCAATTTTACCATTGAAACCTTCCTGTTTGTTTTTCTTGTAAATAATATTGATAATGCCGGCATTACCATTGGCATCGTATTTGGCTGAGGGATTGTTGATGATTTCAATTCGTTCAATGGCAGATGCAGGAAGGTTATCCAGTCCTGATTGGCTTCCAAAGCCCGTTAATGCAGATTGCTTACCATCTATTAGTATAGCAACTTTATCACTGCCTCTTAATTCAACTTTGCCATCCTGTGTAGTGGTGACGCCGGGTAAATTTTTAAGTGCCTGCAAAACGGATCCACCAGACTGACTAATATTGGAGGATACTGAATATGATTTTTTATCTAATTGCTCAACTGATTTCTCTCTTGAAGTATTAACCGTTACTTCTTTTAAATCAGATACAATGCCCAATAGTTCAATATTTCCTAAATCAATGAAATTGCTTAAAGAGCCAATCAGTATTGGTTTTTGATAGTTTGAAAAACCCGAATGAATAATTTGTAAAAGGTAGTTGCCAGATTTTACATTGTTCAGGGTGAACCTGCCTTCTTCATTCGAAATAGTTCCGGTAATAAAGGAACTATCTTTTGTATTTTTAAATAGAATATTAGCAAATGCTACAGGACTATTTTCATTCTTGACTTTAACTTTTCCAGAGACTGTTACTGAAGATGTCTGGCCATAGGAAAGAAAAGACGAGATCGCTAAAATGAATGTGGTTAAGATGAATCTCACGAGCTACTTTTAAATCGAAATGTAAGTTAGCCATAAAATATCCAGCCAACACTCATTAAAAATTCATTAAATATAAAACGGATGCTGATTCGAGCATTTGCCAAACACCCAAGCGCATTTACTTAAAAGTAAGTTGAAATAATATTAAGGGGTATGACAATTTTATGGGGCTAAAATAAATAGGAGATTATATAAATAAAGAAAGTGGATGCTGATTCGAGCATTTCTCAAATTTTAATTTTGATGAATAAACATGTTTTAATATTTATTCTTTTAAAATTGGAGGGCAGCGAGAATTGGCATCCACTTCTTTTTTAAAGAACTATTATTTGAGGGCAGCGAGAATTGACAAATACCCCTTACGAATATTACAATTTACTTTAACTCCCCTACCATTTGCGAAGGCACCACCCAAAGATCAAACTCTTCCGCAGTAAGGTATCCAAGCTTAATAGCCATTTCCTTCAAAGTAGTTCCTTCCTTATGTGCAGTCTGTGCAATTTCAGCGGCTTTGTAGTAACCAATCTTGGTGTTTAGAGCAGTCACTAACATCAAAGAATTGTTTACGTGCTTCTGAATATTTGCTTCAATAGGTTCTATACCCACTGCACACTTATCGTTAAAGCTTACACAACCATCCCCAATTAAACGCGCGCTGTGTAAGAAGTTGTAGATCATAACAGGTTTGAATACGTTCAATTCAAAATGACCATTAGATCCACCGATATTAATAGCTACATCATTACCCAATACCTGTGCAGCAATCATGGTTAAAGCTTCACACTGGGTAGGGTTTACTTTACCTGGCATGATAGAAGAACCTGGCTCGTTGTCTGGAATAAACAATTCACCAATACCACTTCTTGGTCCGGAAGACAACATACGGATATCGTTCGCGATCTTCATTAAGCTAACGGCAACAGTTTTCAAAGCACCATGTGCTTCAACAATTGCATCGTGAGCCGCTAATGCTTCAAACTTGTTTTCAGCAGTTACAAAAGGCAAACCAGTTAAGTCAGCAATATGCTTAGCAACGTTAACATCGTAACCCTTTGGGGTATTGATACCAGTACCTACGGCAGTTCCGCCTAATGCCAATTCACTTAAGTGTTCAAGGCTGTTCTTGATGGCTTTTAAACCATGGTTTAACTGAGAAACATAACCGCTGATTTCCTGACCAACTGTTAAAGGAGTAGCGTCCATGAAATGCGTACGGCCAATCTTTACAATATGCATGAAAGCCTTGCTCTTGGCTTCCAATGTGTCGCGTAATTTTTCAATACCAGGAATGGTGGTCTCCACTAAAATTTTGTACGCTGCAATATGCATCGCAGTGGGGAAAGTATCGTTACTGCTCTGAGACTTGTTTACGTCATCATTTGGATGAAGGAACTTGTCTTTATCGGTTAAGCTTCCGCCTTTTAATACGTGTCCGCGATAAGCAATCACTTCGTTCACGTTCATATTGCTCTGGGTACCGCTACCTGTTTGCCATACGACCAATGGAAACTGATCACTTAAAGTACCCGATAATATTTCATCACATACAGTACCAATCAATTCTGCTTTTTCAGCGGGTAAAACACCTGCTTCCATATTGGTTAAAGCAGCAGCCTTTTTTAAATAAGCAAATGCCGCAATAATTTCTTTTGGCATTTTATTAATGTCCTGCGCAATCGGAAAATTCTCAATACTGCGCTGTGTCTGTGCGCCCCAGTATACATGTGAAGGCACTTTCACCTCGCCCATGGTATCTTTTTCTATTCTGAATTCCATATATTGGTTTTTATCGGTTTAATTTTAATGTTTCGCGAAAACTACTTCCCTCCAAAATTCGCCTTGCGTTTTTCTAAAAATGCAGAAGTGCCTTCTTTCATGTCTTCGGTACCAAAGCAATTTCCAAACTCTGCAATCTCAACGCTATAGCCATTTACATTTTCTTTGTACACTGCATTGGCACTGAGTATGCAACCTGCAACAGCCAACGGCGCTTTTTCGTTAATCACAGATAATATAGAAACCGCTTTTGCCATCAACTCTTCAGGAGCTACTACATAGTTCACCAAACCGTATTGTAAAGCAGTTGCGGCATCAATCATACCGGCACTCATCAACAATTCCAGTGCACGTCCTTTACCAATCAACTGCACTAGACGTTGTGTACCACCATAACCAGGAATCAAACCCAGGTTTACTTCAGGTTGACCAAATTTTGCGTTGTTCGATGCAATGCGGAAATGACAACTCATCGCCAGTTCACATCCACCCCCTAATGCAAAACCATTTACGCAGGCCACAACCGGCTTAGGAGAATTTTCAATCTTAAAAAAGATGTCTTGTCCTTTTTTAGCGAGGGCCATTCCTTCTGCAACAGAAGCACCAACAAATTCACTGATGTCTGCACCTGCAACAAATGCTTTGGGGCCTGCACCGGTAATGATTACCGATTTAATCTCGGCATTGCTGTACACTTCATCCATGGCGGCACTTAAGTCGCTCATGACTTGTTGATTCAGTGCGTTTAATTTGTCTGGACGATTAATGGTAATAGTGAAAATACCCTGGTCGAGGGCAGTCAATAAAGTTTGGTAAGCCATCTCGTTAAATTTGGCGCAAAGATACGCCAGTTTGGGGATTACCAGTCTTTCTAAAAAGGTCTATTTGCCGCCACCCATTCCTTAATATAATTCGCGATATCGGTAGTAGAAGTGCCGGGTGCAAAGAGTTCACCCACGCCCATATCCTTGAGGACTTTCATATCGTCTTCAGGTATGATCCCGCCGCCGGTAAGCAAAACATCGTTCAGACCTTTTTCTTTCATTAAACCAATGACTTTAGGAAAAACGGTCATATGCGCACCACTTAAAATGCTGATGCCAATGGCATCCACGTCTTCCTGTAATGCAGCGTTCACCACCATTTCAGGGGTTTGTCTCAGGCCGGTATAAATGACTTCCATGCCTTCGTTGCGCAAAGCGGTGGCAATAATTTTTGCTCCGCGATCGTGTCCGTCTAATCCCACTTTTGCTACTAAAACCCGGATAGGTCTGTTCATATCACTGGTTAATTATGTTCTAAAATACTCAACACTTTTTTAATTCTTTTTATCGTGGCTTCTTTGCCGATGATTTCTGCAATATCAAAAACGCCGGGTCCAAATTTACCACCCACCAGCATGATACGCAATGGCAACATCAGTTCGCCGGGTTTTAAATCCTGGGCCGCCGCAATTTCCTTCAAAGTTTTTTCCAAATCCTGTGCTTCCCAAACCACACTGCTTTCATACGCTTTTACGAGTTCAATGAAGAACATATTTTTCTGATCATTCCATTTGGGTTGGATCGAAGCTGTATCAAATTCAGAAGGGGTTGAAAAGAAGAAAGCAGCCTGTGGAACAAAGTCTGCCAGCAAAGTGCAACGCTCTTTCACTAAGTGAATCACGCGCAACAATTTTTCGCGATCAATCCAAGCGCCACCTCCCGTACCATCAGGATGGCCATCACTTCCTCCTAAACCTGCATTTACAAAACCCTTAACCCCGGCCGCAGCAAGGGTTTCAGATACCTGGTCTACCAGCTGTTCCGGAGCAGCGCGTTTAATCCACTCCTGGTTATACCACAATGCTTTTTCATAATTGAACTTTGCGCCACCTTTGTGCACGCGGTCCATAGAGAAAGCATGAATCAATTCGTCCATGGTAAAAATTTCCTGATCGGTACCATCGTTCCAACCCAATAAAGCCAATAGATTCACAAAAGCTTCCGGCAAAAATCCACGCTCTTTAAAGCCAATGGTTTTTTCACCGCTTTTAGGATCGGTCCAGTCCATGGCAAAAACAGGGAAGCCCAAACGATCTCCGTCGCGCTTGCTGAGTTTACCATTTCCATCGGGTTTCAAAATCAATGGAAGATGCGCCCACTGAGGCATATCGGCCGACCAGCCTAAATATTTCCATAACAAAATATGAACGGGTGCACTAGGCAACCATTCTTCACCACGGAATGCGTGGCTGATCTTCATTAAGTAATCATCTACTACTACCGCTAAGTGATAAGTAGGCATGCCATCGGCTTTCAACAGCACTTTATCATCCACCTGCGATGTATGAAAACTCACTTCACCACGAATCATATCTGTGAAACTAACCGTTTCATCCAAAGGCATTTTAATGCGCACCACATGGGGCGTACCTGCAGCCAGTAATGATGCAACCTCATCTGCACTCAATGTAAGTGAGTTGCGCATTTTCATACGCAATGCATGATTATACTGAGGAGAGGGATTTTCTTCAGTTTTGTATTGCACCCGCATCTGCTCTAATTCTTCGGGTGTATCAAATGCATAATAAGCATTCCCTGCTTTCACCAGTTGCTCTGCATATTGCTTATACGTTGCTTTTCTTTCGCTCTGTCTGTAAGGCGCATAAGGTCCGCCATGCACAGGGCTTTCATCAGGTGTAAGACCACACCAGGCAAGGGTATTAAAAATATATTCTTCCGCACCGGGTACAAAACGGGACTGGTCGGTGTCTTCAATTCTCAGAATAAAATCGCCGCCATGTTTTTTAGCAAACAAGTAATTAAATAATACCGTTCTAACGCCGCCCAAATGCAATCCACCTGTAGGGGATGGGGCAAAACGCACCCTTACTTTCTTATCCATGCTGCAAATATAAATCATTCGTGCAGCCCTAATGAATATCTTTGCACCATGTATCTGGTAAAAACACCCTGGTGGCTAAGGGCCTGGTTTTCGGGCTATACCTGGCGCATGCCTCGTAACGAAAAAACCATTTACTTAACATTCGACGATGGCCCGCACGAAAAAGCCACTCCCTTTGTGTTGGATACCTTGCAACAATACCAGGCCAAAGCCAGTTTTTTCTGCATTGGAAAAAATGTGCGCAAGCATCCGGATATCTATCAGCGCATTATTGCAGAAGGCCATACCGTGGGCAATCATACAGAGCATCATTTGAATGGATGGAAAACGCCGGACGAACAATACTTGCAGAACATACTGCAGGCGGAAGAAATAATTGAAAGTTCTTTTTTCCGTCCGCCTTATGGCCGAATCCGCCGTAGTCAGGCAAAGCAGCTGGATAAACAAATAATTATGTGGGATGTGTTAAGCGGCGATTTTGATCCCAATTTAACCCCGGAGGGATGCCTGGCTTATTGTATTAAACATACCGAAGCGGGATCCATTGTGGTATTTCACGACAGCGAAAAAGCATTCACTAAAATGTCGCATGCATTGCCCAAAATGCTGGACTATTTTTCGCAGCAGGGTTATCAGTTTAAAAGTCTATAAAAATGGAAGGCCGGGGTAGAAACCCCAGCCTGTTTTTAATCCGTACCCTATGAAAACAAAGGTTACTGCTGCTGTTTTTCAACGTTCGCAGGGATTCATTTAATATCTTAAAATTCTTCTTTCGGTTTAATTGCCTTTCGTGCATATATAAACGCAGTGCTGTTAACTTTATTTTAAATGCAGTAAAAAAAAGTAGAATTTTGATTTATGAAATGGATCGATACCCACTGTCATTTATATGTAGAGGAATTTAAAGAGGATGTAGATGCAGTAATAGCAAGGGCTCAGGCGCACGGAGTTACCCAATTTTATTTACCGGGCATTGACAGTGAATCCATTCCGGCCATGTTGGCCCTGGAAGCTAAGTACCCCGGGGTATGTAAAGCCATGATGGGATTGCACCCCTGTTATGTAAAGGAAAATGTACAACAGGAGCTGGCCATTGTAGAGCATTGGCTGGAACAAAGAGATTTTTGTGCCATTGGTGAAATCGGCCTCGATTATTATTGGGATACCCAGTTTAAAAAAGAGCAACAGGAAGCATTTGCCACCCAGATGGAATGGGCAGTTCAAAAAAACCTGCCAATTGTGATTCATACCCGCAATGCCATGCAGGAGACCATTGATATGGTAAAGCCCTTTGCGGCTAGGGGGCTGAAGGGAATTTTTCACTGTTTCAGCGGGTCTTATGAGTCGGCCCAGCAAATTGTAAATATGGGATTTTTACTGGGCATTGGAGGGGTGCTAACTTATAAGAATGCAGGTCTGCCCAAGGCATTGGAAAAAATCGGGGTAGAGCACCTGGTGCTGGAAACCGATGCGCCCTATTTAAGTCCGGTTCCTTACCGGGGCAAGCGCAATGAACCCGGGTATTTGGTGCACGTGGCAGAAGTATTATCGGCGGCCAAGGGGATTACAACTGCCGAATTAGCAGAAATAACTACTGCCAATGCAACGGCCTTGTTTAGAGGATAGGTTTCTTTGAAAACCTTATGGATTCTGCCGATTTGCGCCTATATTTGCAGCCCAATAAAACAACCATATACAGAGAGGTGTCCGAGTGGTTGAAGGAGCACGCCTGGAAAGTGTGTATACGGGAAACTGTATCGAGGGTTCGAATCCCTTCCTCTCTGCAACAAGATTGAACGAAAAAAACCTGACGAAGTCAGGTTTTTTTATGCCCCAGTTCGATTCCGGGACTTTAGTCCCGAGGGAGAAATGGGGCATAAAAAACCAGGGCACTGCGTGCCCGGTTTTTCCCGTTCTCATCTTATTGCTACCCCCACTTTGGGATCATCGAAGTTAATCGCTGGGCACAGCTGCGAATACCCAAAGGGTAGATCAGCTAATCCTTTCTTAGCGGAGCTTACTAAAAGGCAACGCAACTAAACCAACGGGAATAAAAAACTCCTTATTTGCCCCAATTCATGTAAATTGCGACAGTAGACTAGCCTAATTTACATAAATATGGATATTCCTCGTATAGTACAAACACAAATTGAGTCCAAAATTGGACAACAAAAAGTAATCCTATTGTATGGTACAAGACGTACGGGAAAGACAACAATCATAGAAAAGGTTGTTCAAAAATATTCGAAAGATGCAATGCTATTGCATGGAGAAGATATGCAGATATCAAACATCTTACAAAATAGAACGATTTCAAATTATCAAAAACTAACCAGCGGAAAGAAAATCATTATTATAGATGAAGCACAAGCCATTCCAGAGATTGGCAAAATTTTAAAACTATTAATTGATACGGTAAAAGGAATTACAGTAATAGCAACCGGAAGTAGCAGTTTCGATTTAGTAAATAGCGCAGGAGAACCCTTGGTTGGAAGAAATTTTGAATTTTATTTATTCCCAATCGCTCAGGTTGAATTGTCCACCATTGAAAATTTTATTGAAACCAATCAAAATTTAGAAGAGCGACTTGTTTATGGAAGTTATCCTGAGTTGTGGCATTTAAATACTACACAAGAAAAAGAAACTTACTTAAAACAGATGGTAAATAGCTATTTGTTGAAAGATTTGCTTTCTTTTGAAAATATAAAAGGTGCTGATATTCTTTTTAAATTATTGCAAATGCTTGCTTGGCAATTAGGTAGTCAGGTAAGTACAGTAGAATTAGCCTCACATTTACAAATAAATAAAGCTACAGTTGAACGTTATTTAGATTTACTCTCTAAAGTATTTATCATCTATCCATTAACAGGATATAGTAATAATCTTAGAAAGGAAGTTACTAAAAGTAAGAAGTGGTATTTTTTTGATAATGGAATCAGAAATGCTTTAATAAACAATTTTAGTCCTTTGGATCAACGAAATGATATTGGTCAGTTATGGGAACAATATATTTTAAGTGAGCGTATTAAATTCAATCGTTACAATAATTATCAACCTCAATACTATTTCTGGAGAACTTATGATGGACAAGAAATAGATTTACTTGAATTAAATAATGGTCACTTACAAGCATTAGAATGTAAATGGAAAGACTCAAAAGCTAAAGTTCCGGTTGCTTTTGCTAAAGCATACCCAGAAGCTAATTTTTCAATAGTAAACAAAGACAATTATTTAGATTGGATTACCCCTTCTACGATTCATACGGGGGTACGGGAAGCAGGATAACACTTGCTTCCCTTTTTTTGATTAATTTGTGCGTAATCAAAAAAAGAATGAAATGCGGATAAGGCTTGCCATTGCAATTGTATGTTTTGTTTTTTCTGCAGCGGTATTCTCACAGTCGCCTTCACTTAAGAAACAGCCAACCACAATTACTGATAAAGCCCATCCCCAGCAAGTTCAAAGCAATGCACAAACGGCACAACAAAAAATGGACAAAGCTTTGCAGTTTTCCAAAGAAGGAAAATATGTGGCATCCATAGAATTGTACCAGGACCTGCTCAAGAACCATGTAGCAGAATTAAAAAAAGACATTGCGCTTCAGGCATTGGTGTATCTGGAATTGTCTTTTAGTCATTCCAGTTTGGGCAATCAGAAAGAAGAAATTGACTATGTAGAGAAAGCCATTGAAATAATGGAAAGTCATTTTACGCAGATTAAGGAAACAGACTATGTAACGGCCTATAATAATCTGCATTACTATTACGGAGAATACGACGACAGCAAAGGTTTGCAACAAACCCATCAAAAATTTGCTGCTTATTTTAAGGCCCGATTCAAAACGAAAGAAGCTTCTCCTGTTTATTACTATGCCAGAAGAGTGCTCAGAAAAATGGAAGTGATAGCCGCCGGATTAAAAGAAGATCCTGTAAAAGCAATCGCCATTATTCAAGGTTTCCGGGACGAAATAAAACAAAGTCCTGCAGAAGAAAAAAATGCTGACTGGTCTTATTTACTCGCCAGTTATTCCAGCCTCTGTGACTATTACAATTATAGTTCAACCGATCATGCAGCAGGCATCGAGGCAGGTACTGCTTTTTTGCAGACAGCCATGGTTTTGAAAGACTCATTCAATATCATGTTGTCGCATTCTAAACTGGCCAATCAGTATCGGGAACTGGGCAACTATAAAAAAGCTTTGTATCATGTGGAAGCTTCCTTGCAGAGTTTTCAATTTCCACCTACAAGCATGAGTCGGTTTAGTTTAGAAACCATGAAAGCCATGAATATGGCTAGTTTGCAGGATTACGTACCTGCACTGGCAATGGTAGAAAAGAATATTCTATCTCTGTTGCAAACGCATATTGGTCCTAACCAACAGATACTCAGTTTCAACCCACAACTGATTAAGCAATTAAATAATAGTCGCTATGTAAATATTTTCGCCAGTTCTGCTCTCATCTTTATTGAAGCCTATCGGCAACAAAAGAAACACCTGTATATAGAGAAGGCAGAGAAGCTGGTATCAACTGCTTCCTTATTGTTTGGCGAGTATTACAAAAAAGGCAGTTACAACAGTACCTTGAATAACCTGCACAAGAAAATTGTGGAAGGATATTTATTTGTTGCGATCGAAAAATATCCCAATGCCTATCTACCTAAAAAAAGAATTCTTGAGCAAATAGAGAAGAATACTTCCTTTCATTTAGCCAAGTCTTTTGAATTGCAGTTATTAAAACAAAATACCCCGATTGCAAAGTTGATGCATGAACTGCAATGGCAACAACAGCAAAAGGAATTTTGGTCGCAGGAACAAATTGAAAAAGGGAAAACAGTAGACTATTCAACAAAAATTCAGGAGCAGGTAGTAGCCATAAAAAAACTGGAGAAAGAAATAGCCGAAAAGCAAAAAGCATTTACCAATTTTACATTGGCCAATTATTCTGTAGATGCCTGCATGCAATTGCTGCAACCTCAACAAGCCATCCTGAAATATTATGTAGCTACCCAACATGCATTTCGTGTATTGATTACCCATGATGATATTGCCATTCAGCAACTGGGTACTGTAAAAGAACTGGCTAAAAAAGTAAATGCATACAATACACTCATTAAAAAGCCGAATAGCAATTGGAAGCCCTTGTCTGCCACATTGTACGAGCAGCTGGTAAAAGGAGTTCAACCGCAACAAATCACCATTATTCCCGATAATTTTTTAAATTATTTGTCTTTTGAAAGTCTCTACAATGAAGCAAGCAAACAGTTTTTGGTGAGTAGTTTTCCGGTCACTTACAACTATTCTCTTTCCTTGTGGTACTTGCATCAGAAGAACAGAAATACACCTGAAAACACAAAGCTTTCTGCATTTGCTCCTGATTATACAGCGACTGTTTTTAAACAAGCATCATTGGCAAAACTGCCCTTTGCCAAAGCAGAAGCAGAGCAGGTAGCCCGAATTTACCAAGGAGAAGCTTTTACCGGCAGTGCTGCATCCAAAGAAAATTTTTACGATCAATCCAACAAAGCCAGTATGCTGCATTGTGCAACGCATGCAGTTTTGTACGATAATAATTTTAATGAATCCTGTCTGTTATTCAATCAAGCCAAGCCCTTGTATTTAAAAGAACTGTACACCACAGCCATGCCTCTGGAAATGGTGGTGCTTAGTGCCTGTAATACAGGTGCGGGTAAATTGGTGGAGGGAGAAGGACTGATGAGTTTATCCAGGGCTTTTACCTATGCAGGCGTAAAAAGTACAGTGGTAAGTTTATGGCAGGTGCCCGACAAGGAGACCGCAGCCATTATGGTTTTGTTTTATCAGAATTTACATAAGGGATTGAATAAGGCAGCGGCATTGTCAAAAGCAAAACAGGATTTTGTAGGCCAATATCCATTGTATGCTCATCCTTATTTCTGGAGTGGATTTATACTAACGGGTAATGATGCCCCCCTTTCTGCGCAATCGGGCCCATGGTTCTGGGTAGTATTGATAGGAGCAGTGTTGCTGCTTGCTACAGGGGTATACTATTTTATACGCTTAAGGAAAAAAGCCTAATTCATTTCCCAGTTTTTTTGCGTTACCTGCAAATGGGTTATCGGTTGCTGCCGTTGATTGAATCAATGGTTTTGCTTTCTCAGGCTGCTCTAATTTAATGTACAATAACCCTAGGTACCAGGTAGCAATGGAAGCCATTTCTCCTTTGGCGGCAATAGCGGCTTCAAAACTTTTTCTGGCTTCTTCATTTTGGTTCAGTGCCATTTGAGCAATTCCCAAATACAATTGCAGGTCTTTCCATTGATCGCTTTGTTGTAATTGCTGAAATGCTTGGATGGCTTTTTCGTAATCTCCGCCATCATAGTAGGCAAATGCCTGAGATAAGCGGGTATCGGAATTGGCTGTTCTTTCTACGGGTGCAATGGTATTGGGATAGGGTTCGTAATAAGCAGAGAAAAGGGCATCATAGTCGGGGCCACGCAAAAGCTGAAGGGTTGTAAATAAGGCAGCAACAACAATGGAAGCAGCAGTTGCCCATTGCCAGATATAGCGCTTCTTTTTTGCCGCAATAGATGCTTCCAAAGCCTGTAATTGCTTTTTAGCAGCGGCTCTTTCCGCCAGGTGAATACTGATTGATATTTTTGATTCTTCATCCATTGTGTTCGGCAATTAGTGTTTTGAGTTGTTTAATGCACCTTGATTTTTGCGATTTAACTACATCTTTATTTTCATATCCCAGCAATTGAACAATCTCTTCCAGTTTTTTCTCTTCGTAATAAAACAGCTGCAATATCTTTTTACAATGCTCTCCCATCTTTTCGTAATACAATTGCAGTAAACCAACCTGCTCCTCTTTTTGGGCGGCTTCCATAAAATCCCATTCTATTTCGGGTAAATCTTCTATTTCAACCGTAAGTCTTTTCTCTTTTTTTAAATAATGAAACAACATGTATTTGCCAATGGCAAACAAATATGTAGCAACCGAGCTTTTAACAGCAATGGGTTTGTTCTTTTTTATTTGTTCCATCAACGCAACCACTGCATCCTGATAAATATCAATGGCTGTTTCTTTTGAAACGGAATAACCAAGGGCAAAGCCAATGAACTTCTCCCGATTTTCAGTGTACACACGTTCCAGGTCAAAAGACTTGTTGTTGATCATTAGTGTAAATATCCTTAAAAGGTAAATCGGAAAAAAATAATCTCTTTTTGGGGTTTACTTTTTTGCCTATGGCACACTAAAGCTAGTAACCATTCTAAAACCTTCATTATGAATTCTTTAAAGTTATTGTTCTTATTGGGCTGCCTATTTACTCAATTGGCTGTTCAGGCACAGGAAGAAAAGAAAAATCTGTTCAAGCGCATTACAGAAAAAACAAAGTCTACTTCAGAACAACGAGCAGAAAATACCGGAGACAAAATCGGCAATAAAATTGGCGATAAGGCAGATGCGGCAGTGGATAGTTTACTCAGTGGAGCCTGGTTCAAGAAAAAGAAAAAGCCCAATGTTGATAATAATAAGAACCAAGAAAAAGGGAAGGCAAAGTCTAAAAAAGAGGGTGATGATGAAGAAGATTCGAATGAAGAAGGGGCCAACGGAGACCGCAAACCCAATGTAAAAAACGGCCCGCAATCGGTTGGGGCCTTTGGAAAGTTCGATTTTATTGCAGGGGAAAAGCAATTGTATTTCGACAATTTTGATCGGCTGGAAGTGGGGGACTTTCCTGCTGAAATGAATACGAATGCCAGTGGCGAAGTAGTGAAGCTGGAAAACAAAGAAGGCAAATGGTTAAGATTGAGCAAGAATGGCTCTTTTGTTCCGGATGCCATGCAAAAATTACCCGAAAACTGCACCATTGAATTTCAGGTAGGAATCAATGCTGACCCCAGCAATAATATGTCAGGTTTTGGATTAAATTTTACCACCATACAGGAAGACCTGATGAAAGATGCTTTTTTTTCTAAGGGTACTTCTATCGTGTATCTGCATCCGGGTGCCGCTGAAGCGGGCATATTTATTAATCCTACCAACGGACCAGAAATCGACAACCAAATAAAAATGCCACAGTGGGATGTAAAAACGGGGGAGCAGTTTGTAAAAGTTTCTATATGGCGCCAGAAGGGAAGGCTTCGGGTGTATATGAATGAAGACAAAATCATTGATGTGCCCAGGTTCTTTACAGAAACCAGCAACTACGGATTTGCTTTTTTCAGAAGTTTCTTTAACGACTGCGATCTCTATCTTACCAATCTCCGCTATGCAGTTGCAGGAGCAGATACCCGAAATAAATTACTTACGGAGGGAAGGTTTACCACCAATGAAATTTTGTTTGATGTAAACAGCGATAAAATAAGGCCTGAGAGCAATACCATTCTCTCCGATATTGGAAAAGTGTTGTCAGAGAATGCTACTGTGAATGTTAAAATCATTGGGCATACCGATAACGATGGAGACGCAGCTGCCAATATGGTCTTATCTAAAAAACGTGCAGAAGCGGTAAAAATGAGATTGGTTTATGGATTCGGCATAGACGAAGCCAGAATTCAGACGGAGGGAAAAGGTGCAAGCGTTCCCTTGAATGCCAATAAAACACCGGAAGAAAAAGCCATTAACCGAAGAGTGGAATTCATAAAATTATAATTCTCTAATTCAGAAATCATTGATATGAAAAAAATTATCCTGTTCGTATTGTGTTCAGCCGGTTTTGTAGCCAATGCGCAATTTCGTTTACACACCAAGTGGACCAATTCCTTACAACATACCAGTGGCCCTGATGCAGGCATCACCCGTATTGCCAGAGAATTGATTTTTGCCACACCTGAGGCCAATACCTTAAAGATGGTGGATCCTTTTACTGTTATTGCCCGACCTACCAAGCCAATCAGCATTGATATGGAGAATGGTGTATACGTGAATAATATCAGCGCTTTCGATGCAAAAATATTTGATGCAGCGCTCAACCGATATATCATTGCGCTGCCCATGGTTCGTCTTTCCGATACCAAAATTAATGGCAAAACTTTTGGAAGAGGCAAGCGCGTTTATCTGGCTTTGTATAAAAATAATTTCGACAGTACCCGATTAACGGTAGTAGAAAAACACGCATCTCTTAACTGGACAATCGGCAATCAAAGCCCTGCGGTGCGGGTAAGTAGCCCCAGTATCAGCGAGTATACTACAATTGCTGTAAGGTTAGACAGTGTGGAGTTCAGAGCTGCTGCGGGAACCAGTACGGGTTCTTTTCCCAAGCTAATTGATCTTACTAAAGCTATGCCACAAAGTATTCAATCTAATCGACCGATTGTACTTCCTCCTAAACCTGATGATGACGATAGTACTCAGCTGCTGAATGTAACCAGAACCAGTACCAGTTTTCGTTTCATGGTAAAAAGTATTGAGACCCTGAATATTGATACGGATGACGAGAAAGTAGTGCCAAATGCTTCCTTTAAAAACAAGGCAGAGTATCTGGGCGTACTGGTGGCAGAAGCCATTACCAGTAACAAGGTTTTTTCAGTTAACTTTTTCAATTTTCCCTCAAGAACCAATAGTGCAGCCAATCCTGTTCGGTTGGCAATGGGAGAGAAACGTACTATTCCCAATAGCGGTAATACCATTTTTACCATACCCAGAAATCAGTTTGAAACAGCCAAACTAAGGTTCGCAGGAAGTTTATCCGAAATTGATGAAGACTACAAAGTTGAAATGTCGTACACATCTGAACTTATTTTAGACAATAACCAATTCAGAGAAGTCTTAATGAAAAATCTTTTCAGCGGCACCAATTATTTTGATATCAGGCGTCCGGGCGTTGGGTTTACTTTGCGGGTCCATTTTGAGATAGAAGAACTGAATTGATTTATTCAAACAGCCTGGTAAAATGGTTCTCCAGATGACTTCTCATGCCATTTCTGAATTCGTCAGGAGAACCATTCTCTAATATTTCAACAAGTTCATTGTGTGAAACGAATGTTTTTAGCATGGGCTGTTTTTTCAGCAAACCACTGTTATGTACAAAATCAAACACAGGCAGCAACATTTTCTGGAATTTCTTTAGCGTTTCATTACCTGTAATTTCATACAGCTTTCCGTGAAACGCAATCTCGTGTTCAATATTAAATAAGTGATATTGAGTAGCTGGGGGTTCACCCGCAACAATCTGTCTTAATGCTGCAATATCTTCTTTGGTAATTCTGTGAAATAATAAGTCGGCCATGCCTATTTCCAATACCAATCGGATTTCAAAAATTTCTTTTAATGTTTCAGGAGCTAGTATATGAGGATTCATACTCTTGCTCATCATTCCAAAAATATCCGGACTGGTTATCACAGATCCCTTTTTCTTTTTAGACTCAATAAGACCCATTATTCTCAGACGAGTTAAAGCTTCTCTGATTACGGTCCTACTCACTCCCAAAGCCTCTGCCAATTCAATTTCCTTTGGAATCACATCGCCCACCGATAGTTTTCTTTTTTGCAAAAGATCTACCAGGCTATTTTCCACTTTGTCCACCAGGCTACTAGTGTCCATGGGTTTTATTTCATTCTTAATGAAAGCCAGGGTCATTAGATTATGTATTACTTATTATTTGCGAAGTCCAAAGTTACCAAAAATGTAGCGATTTTTCGAATAACTCGTAATGCATTAAAAATCAATATATTATAAAATTGTTAAAATTTATTTGGCAGTTAATAAAAAACATTATTAGTTTTATGTCATACATAATACCAAAATAAAAATTGCTTACCATGAACGTAAATCGCTTTAAACTCAGCCTGATTGCATTGTTTACAATGCTTTCCACTGTGTTGTTAGCCCAAACCAAAAAAATCTCCGGCACTATCCTGAGTGATGATGCCAAACCCATTGCCGGGGTTTCTGTTACCATCAAGGGTAAAAAATCGGGAACCCAAACCAACACTCAGGGTATATTTACCATTGAAGCCAACGAAGGATCAACCCTCGTTTTCTCTATGGTAGGTTTTACTACCCGGGAAGTAGTAGTTGGTAATAGTGCTATCGTAGATCTAACGCTCAGTGCTGTAGTTTCTGAGTTAGAAGATGTTGTAGTAACCGGTTATGGTTCTCAAAAAAGAAAAGAGATCACCGGTGCGGTAATTACAGTGAATCCCAAAGCTTTTGAACATTCACCAACCACAAACGTTGCCACTGTATTGCAGGGTAATGCACCGGGTTTAAGAATCCAGCAGCGTACGGGTCAACCCGGCACCACCCCTTCTATTACTTTCAGAGGAGGTACAGAATTTGGTGGCGGTGGTACCCCTTTGTTTATTGTTGACGGAGTAATTGTTCCCTCTTTGTATGGATTAGACATCAATGATGTAGCAACCATCGATTTATTAAAAGATGCCGCAACTACTGCTATTTATGGTGCAAGAGCTGCAAACGGTGTAGTGTTGGTTACTACTAAAAAAGGTAAAAAGGAAAAGCACAAGTAACTTACTCATATCAGAATACAACCAACTATATCCGTAAAAATCCCTCCGAGTATTTGAGTGCATCAGATTATATCCGCATGAACCGTTTGGGTATTCAGGCGAGATTCAGAGGAGATTCCTTAGACAATAATACCAACGCCATGAATACTGATCGTGGTCAATTATTAGGCGCTTGGGGTTGGGCAGTAAACGCAGGCTGGAGAACAGATATCGGTTTGTATACCACTCAATTATTAAACAATGCGAACAGATCATTACTCAATGATTCAAGATGGAAGCTATTGGTAGATCCCAATCCATTTGCGCCCGGTACCATGGACAGCATCATCTTTACCGATATCAGTGCAAGAGAAAGAGAGATGATGATATTGCAACAAAACAATACCAGTGAGCACAATATCAATTTCTCAGGTGCAAATGAGCAAGGTAATTATGCATTGTCGTTAGGTTCTGTAAGAGATAACGGTATGATTATCGGCTCTCAGTTAAAGAGAATGAATTTGAATTTTAACGGGGGATTGAATATTGGGGAAAGATTAAAAGTGTCTACCAATATCAGCGCGTACAATGTTGAACAGGCTTTACCTTATGGCGGATTTGGCGGTGTTGATCCGGAAGGAGGTGCATCTGGTGGTTTATTACAACGTTTTGTAGGTGTTGCTCCAACCATTCGATATACCAACTATGCAACAGGTGAAATTCTTCCTGGTCCAAACGATGTAACCTTGGGTAACCCGGCATACTGGAGTAACTTAACGGTAAACAATACTAATCAGCAACGTTTCCTGGGTGGTATTAATTTAGAATACACCATTCTGCCCTATTTAAAAATATTGGCGAGTGGATCAGGATATTATCAATACACCAATAACAATTTCTTTACCAAAGCGTATCAGCAAGGTAATGGTGGTGCCATGAATACCAACAGAGCTGCCAGTTTTAATACATCCAAAACCATGCAGTACACCACCAATGCATTCTTGCAATTCAGCAAGCGTTTTAAAGAACACAATGTAACGGCATTAGCAGGGATGGAATTTTATGATTACAAAAACTATGTTACTTCTGGATTTGCGCAAGGAGCTCCAACCGATTTAATTCCATGGTTGGCAGCAGCAACCCCTCCTAATGTGCAGGGAACTACCATAGTAAATCCTGCAGGTGCTTCTTCTAACTTTGATCAGTGGGAAAGAATTGCTTCTTCTATTGCCCGGGTAAACTATTCATTCATGAATCGTTATTTATTAACCGCAGTTGTTAGAGTGGATGGTTCCAGCCGATTGAAGAAAGGAAATTATTATGGTACATTCCCCGGTGTTTCTTTGGGATGGAATATGCACGAAGAAGGTTTCTACAAAAACTTTTTCTTGTCTAAATACATAACAAGAGTTAAGCCAAGATTAAGTTATGGTGTTAATGGTAATGTAAGCTCCTTAGGATTCTTTGCTACTTCTCAGGTATACAACAATGCAGGAACCTATAATGGTTTCGGTGGTACTTATGTAGCCAACTATATCAATTCCGATGTTAGATGGGAACGTACGAATAGCTTGAACATTGGATTGGATGCAGGTATTTTAAATGAGCGTGTTACTTTTAGTGTAGACTATTTTGTAAGAAACGTATTTGATAAGCTGGCTGGTTTAAATATCTCTTCTCAAACTGGTTTCAGCAGTTTCACCACTAATTTGGGACAATTGCAAAACCGTGGAGTTGAATTGATGGTGAATGCTAAAATCATCGAGCCTAAAACAGACGGAGGATTTGCTTTATCAGTAGGAGCCAACTACTATCATGTAAAAAGCTATGCAAAGAAACTACCTTTCAATGGTCTGGAAGGAAACAGAACCAGCGGCTTTTTTGTGTGGGACAAAAATAATCCGGGTAAACAAATTTATGTAGGGGGCTTAGTGGAAGGTCAGCGTATAGGCTTAGATGAAGTATGGGCGCCTAAGTGGAATGGTATTTACACCGATCCTTCAACCATAGCCAGAGATGCCAATGTTTATAATGCATTCTTACCTTATAATAACAAACGCATTAAGCAATTGGGTGATGCTCAATGGCATCAGGTAAATCCAAACGATACCATCGACAGCAGACAATTTGTTTATGTAGGCAGAACAACACCACAACATATGGGTGGTTTTAATATTGCCAGTTCATTTAAGGGCATCCGATTATATGCACAGTTCGATTATGCATTTGGTTTTGTTGTTTTGAACAACCAAATTGTAAGAGGACTAAGTCAGGTGCAAGGTTCACAAAACTCAACCACAGATGTATTAAAAACGTGGACACCAAACAATCCTACTGCAACCATGCCCAGATACTATTGGGCAAACCAGGGTAGAAACTATGCTACCGATGCAAGTGGAAATAATCCTGCAGCCAACTTATGGGAGAAGGGAGATTATGTAATGCTAAGAGAATTAACCCTGGCATATGATTTACCCGGGACCGTTATCAGCAGATATTTAGCCAACAGAGTGAAAGGATTGAGCGTAAACGTTACGGGATCTAACTTATTCTATCTGTCCGGTTACAGCGGCAACTTCCCTGAAGTGGGTGGAGTAGACCAAGGTAAATTCCCACTACCCAGAAGATTAACCATTGGCGTAAGAGTAACCCTGTAAAGGATTGTTCAATTATTAAAATGAAAGTAATGAAACACAATAAAATATTTACAACAGCTGCACTGCTACTCATATTGGTAGCGGCAGCATGTACCAAAAAATTAGATGAAGTAGTACCCCAGAGTAGCATTAGTAAAGATCAGGCACTCAAAGATCCCAATGCTGCCAGAACACTCTACTATGGTACTTATGGATTATTCCGTTCTTATGCCAGTACCTTTTATCAGCTGGGCGAGATGCGTGGTGATATATGGGTAGATGGTTTATTCACTGAAAGTGTTGACGGTGGTTTACAAAATTTATACCGTCACAATATTAGCAGTCTGAATGTACCATTTGCTAACTGGGGTGGTATGTACAATCTTTTATACAACTTTAATAATGTTATAAAGATTATACCTCAAACACCTTTGCCAGATGCTGAAAAAACAAGAATCCTGGCGGAAGTTCACGGGTTAAGAGCCTATGTATATTATACCATGCTAAGAACCTGGGGAGATGTTCCTTTGAACACCGAACCCGTTGAAACCCTTACCAATACAGCAGCTACCTATAAGCCAAGAACAGGAGCGGATTCAATCATGCTTCAAGTAAAAGCAGATATTGCAAAATCCTTGGAGCTTTTTGGAACGGCAACACCTGTTTCCACTGATAAGCGTGTGGTATGGAGCAAACTGGCAACGCTAGTATTAAAAGGAGATGTGTTTATTTGGTCAGGAACCCATATGGGAGGCGGAGCGGCAGACTTTACAACCGCAAAAGCTGCTTTGCAAGAAGTAAGAAATTTGCAGGGTGCCAATTTGAATTTACAAGCCAACTATCGCGACATTTTTGATCCCACCAAAAAAGTGAACAATGCCGAAATGATTTTTGCAGTAAACTACGAATTGCAACAAGCACAACTGACTTTCTTTGGTAATTTCTCAGTAAACTCTATACAGGCAAATACCCTATCATTTGCACAGGCAGCTACACCAACGGTGGCTTCAGTATATCCTTATGTAAGTGGTGCCAACAGAGTAGGAATGAACCAGGCAATGATTACCCGATTAACTTCAGGCTTAGCAGATCAGCGAATCAGCAATACATTCAGAGTAATGTATTCCAATGCCGCTCCCTTTGCTATCAGAGGGGTAATGTTGACCAAATATTTGGGAACAGTAGCGGGCACATCACAAATTTACAATAATGATTATCCTATTTATCGTTATGCGGATGTTTTGTTATTGTTAGCGGAAGCCAAAACCAAATTGGGAGAAGACCCTTCAGCTGAAATCAATGCGATTCGTTTGCGTGCATATGGATCGGGTTATACTCCTTTTGTGAGTGGAAGCCAATCAGCTAATATGAACGCAATTTTAGAAGAATACCTGCGTGAGTTTATTGGTGAAGGCAAGCGTTGGTGGGCACTTCGCAGAGCTGGCGATAGTTATGTGTATGCCAATACCAATCCGGCTTTCCTGAGCCCAAGCAGTACAGCCAAGTTCTTATTGCCACTTTCTTTGACCATGCTGAATGCAGACCCATTGTTAAAGCAAACAGCTGGTTACTAAAAAATAGTTTATTAAGCAAGCATAAATGGTAGTTTTGAAAAACCAGGGGGGTAGCCATACCCCCCTGCATTTATCCTTATAAATTTTTGTTATGGAATTTACCCATTTGCAAGGATTGATTGCTGCCCCTTTTACACCGATGCATGCTGATGGTAGTGTGCATCTGGAATTGATTCCTGATTATTATGCTTTACTAAAAGCCAATGGAATTACGGGTGCTTTTATTTGCGGATCAACAGGTGAGGGTGTTTCCCTTACACTAAAAGAAAAGAAGTCTGTGGCAGAAGCCTGGGCGGCTTGTAGCAAAAATGATCCTTTTTTTTCTGTGATGCCCTTGTTAGGGGGAACCTGTATTGCCGATGCCAAAGAGTTGGCAATGCATGCAAAATCCATAGGATTGGATGCCGTTTCATTTACCGCACCTTCGTATTTTAAACCTGCCAATGTGCAAATGCTGGCTGAATGTTGCAAAGAAATTGCCGCAGTAGTTCCAGATATGCCTTTCTATTATTATCATATTCCCGTATTAACCGGAGTGGGATTTCCTATGTATGATTTATTGCAGGCAGTGGATGGCCTCATCCCCAATTTTGCCGGTGTAAAATATACCCATGAAGATTTTATGGATTTTCTTTCTTGTTTGCATTTTAAGAATGGAAAATACGATATGGTCTGGGGGAGAGATGAAAATATGCTTCCGGCCCTGGCTATCGGAACCAAAGCATCTATCGGCAGTACTTATAATTATGCAGCTCCTTTGTATCATCGTTTAATTCAGGCATTTGAAGCAGGCGATTTATTAAGTGCACAGCAATTACAACAACAATCTATTAATATGATCAGGTTGTTGGGTAAATATGGTGGAATAGCCACTGGTAAAGCCTATATGAAATTGATTGGACTGAATTGTGGTGAGTTTCGATTGCCTGTAAAGAATATGGATGCAATTGCTTTTGAACAATTTAAACAAGAGGTAGCAACCTTATCTTTTGAACAGTACTGCTCAAAAAAACCCATTGCAACAAAACAATAATCATGCGAGTTCATGTTATTATTTTATTCTTTCTACTAATTTCACAGCATGTGATTGCTCAATTACATTTCAATACTCATCTTAAAACTGCGGTTGCCGCAGAACTACCTAATATAGGAGTGGCAGGGCCTGTTACAGGAACTGTTAATAATTATTTAATGGTTGCAGGAGGGGCTAATTTCCCTGAAGCAATGCCCTGGAAGGGAGGGGCAAAAAAATATCAGAATCAAATTTTTATTTATCAGCAAGCAAACAGCAAACTTATTCTGAAGAGCAAGACACAACAATTGCCTGCGCCGGTTGCGTATGCTGCTGTATGTAGTTCTCCGCAAGGTATTGTATATGCAGGTGGTGAGAATGCCGAAGGTATCAGCAACAAAACCTGGTTGCTGAAATGGAATTCAAAACAAGAATCGGTTGTAATAAAAGCCTTTCCTGATTTGCCCATTCCAATTACCAATGCTTCTGCTGTTTTTGTGAATAATCGGGTCTATCTTGTTGGAGGCGAAACAGCAAATGCCACCAGCTCCGCACTTTATTTTTTAGACCTGCTGAATATTGAAAAAGGCTGGCAAGGATTGTGCAATCTTCCTCAACCCTTATCACACCTGGTATTAACGATAATCAATAAAGAAAATACCTCTTCTCTCTATGTAATGGGTGGGAGACAAAAAAATCCCGACGGTATTAGTAGTTTCAGCAATAAAACCTATCGATACCATATAAAAAATGATTCCTGGGAAACAATGGAAGATATGCCTTATGCGCTTAGCGCAGGAACAGGTGTTTGTTGGAACAATAACCAACTAATCATTTTTGGGGGCGACCGTGGTATTGTATTTAATCAGGTAGAGCAATTGTTGGTTGCTATAGCCAATGAAACAAATACTGAAAAAAAGCAAGCATTGATTCATCAGAAAAATCAGCTACAGGAAAACCATCCCGGCTTTAGCAAAGAAATACTTGCTTACAATATAAATACGAATCATTGGAGTAAAATTGGAGAACTCACATT
Source organism: Sediminibacterium sp. C3 (assembly GCF_000508085.1). Classification (GTDB taxonomy): domain Bacteria; phylum Bacteroidota; class Bacteroidia; order Chitinophagales; family Chitinophagaceae; genus Sediminibacterium. The sequence goes on from NZ_KI669560.1 coordinate 1,206,623, forward strand.
GGCAACACCTGTTACTACTACTGCTTTTTTTTGGAATAGTGCTGTGTTTATTCCGAGCGGAGAAATAAAAGCGGGTATACGATCAAATAAAATTTTACAAATTAATCTTCAACCCCCGAACCGTGAATAAACATAAAAAGTATTCATGGATTGTAGTGGCGTTACTCTGGGTAGTAGCGCTGCTCAATTATATGGACAGGCAAATGCTGAGTACCATGAAACCCGCTATGCAGGCGGATATTGAGGCATTGAACAGTGCTACCAACTTTGGGTATCTCATGGCTGTATTTCTCTGGATTTATGGATTTATGAGTCCGGTATCCGGAATTGTTGCAGACAGGGTAAACAGAAAATGGTTGATTGTGGGTAGTTTGTTTGTGTGGAGTGCCATTACATTTGCCATGGGGTATGCAACTACTTTTAATCAGTTGTATTGGTTAAGGGCAGGTATGGGTGTTAGTGAAGCATTGTATATTCCGGCCGCTCTTTCCTTAATTGCAGATTATCACGATAACAAAACAAGATCCCTGGCCATTGGTATTCATATGACCGGGTTATATATGGGCCAGGCATTGGGCGGTTTTGGTGCAACCATTGCTGCCAGCTATTCCTGGCAATCGGCTTTTACCAGTTTTGGGTTGATTGGAATTGTCTATTCCATTGTACTGATTTTGTTTTTGCGGGAGAAGCCGAAGGAAATGGAGAAAGAAATTTCTACTTTAAAGAACAGGATATTAACTAATGAAGACAAGAAATCTCTTCTAAAAGGGTCTGAAAAAAACAAGCGCGAGTCTTTGTTTAAAGGCCTGACTGTTTTATTTTCTAATATTTCTTTTTGGGTCATCCTGTTTTATTTTGCAGTACCCAGCTTACCGGGATGGGGGGTAAAAAACTGGCTACCTACTTTGTTTGCAGAAAATCTGCAAATAGAAATGTCTTTAGCGGGGCCTTTGTCTACCATCACTATTGCAGCTTCTTCCTTTATAGGCGTATTGTTTGGTGGAATTCTTTCGGACAGGTGGGTGCAAAAAAACATTCGCGGAAGAATTTACACCAGTGCTATTGGGTTGGGATTAACCATTCCGGCTTTGCTATTGATTGGATTGGGTAGCAGTATGCTGCATATGGTGGGAGCGGTGTTTTTCTTTGGATTTGGGTATGGTATGTTCGACGCTAATAATATGCCTATTCTCTGTCAGTTTATTTCGGCAAAGTACAGGGCAACTGCTTATGGTTTAATGAATATGACAGGTGTATTTGCCGGTGCATTCATTACGAATGTATTGGGGAAGTCTACCGACGCAGGAAGTTTAGGAAAAGATTTTGCATTGATGTCGATAGTGGTGGTTTTTGCCTTGGTTTTACAATTGACAGTGTTAAAACCGAAGCCAGTTGAATCTGAAATTTCATCTTAATTGTTTAAGTATCATTCTAATTATTCAGCATATAAATTCTTGCTATGAAAAAACTTTCTATAATTAGTGTATGTATTTTATTGTTGGTGCAACTCGGTTGTGCCAAAAAAGTATTGGCAGTTCCAGGTGAAGTTAAGGCAACTGCTTTTGCTCCTGCTATACCCGTTTTAAAAGGGATGGAACAGAATCCGGTTCTGCGTGTAGGTATTTTTATACCGGCCGATTTGCCTCAGCAGGATTTTCGCAAAATCAATATGACGGTTAATTCAGCTGCATTAGCAGATATAGAAAAAATTCATTTCTATTTAACAGGCGCAGAGCCATTCAATGCACAGCAATTGATCACAAGTGTTCAACCAACGACTACACAGGTTGAAGTGCCTGTTTCATTAAAACTAAATCCGGGTACTCATTTTATTTGGGTAAGTGTACAATTAAAACAAACGGCTTCTCTTCAGGGAAACATTGAAATCAGAGCAAAAAAAATCATTTCTGCTAACGGTAAAAACATGATGATTGCCGAACCCGCTGGCCCTTATGTTAAGTTTAAAGGAAGTGCAGTCAGAAAGGCCAATGATGACGGGGTTCATACTTATCGAATACCGGGTATTATTACCACCCATAAAGGAACTTTGCTTTCTGTGTATGATATCCGCTATAAAAATACGGCGGATTTGCCTGGGAATATAGATGTAGGTTTAAGCAGAAGTACCGATAGCGGCAAAACCTGGCAGCCCATGAAAGTTATTATGGATATGGGAGCGCCGCACGAAAACAACGGTGTGGGAGATCCAGCCATACTATTTGATCCCATCACAAAAAAAATATGGGTAGCTGCCTTATGGAGTAAGGGAAACCGCTCCATTGCAGGTTCTTTACCTGGTATATCTCCGGATACAACAGGACAGTTTGTATTGGTAAGTAGTGATGACGATGGACTTACCTGGTCTGCGCCTTACACCATCACACCACAAATAAAAAATCCAAAATGGCATTTATTCTTTAATGGTCCTGGCTCAGGTATTGCCATGCAAAATGGCAAACTGGTTTTTGCTGCGCAGTATTGGGATGAAGTAAAGAAACCTTACTCAACCATAATTTACAGCGAAGATCATGGTAAAAACTGGGTAGGTAATGTAAATGGACCTAAATCTAATACAACCGAAAGCCAGGTGGTAGAAACTACACCTGGAACAATCATGTTGAATATGAGGGACAACAGAGGTTCTTACCGAAGTGTGGCAACAACTTCCAATATGGGAGCAAGTTGGACGGAGCATGCAACTTCTTACAATGCCTTGCAAGACCCTGTTTGTATGGGAAGTCTTATTAAGGCCAAGGTGAAAGTGAAGGGGGTACTAAAGGAAGTATTGTTCTTCAGTAATCCCAATACTACCAATGGTCGTTACAATATGACTATCAAAGCTAGTCTCGATTTGGGAGAAACCTGGTTGCCGGCGAATCAATTATTGATTGATGAAAGAAATGGTTACGGATACTCTTCTTTAACACAAATAGATGCAGAAACCATTGGTATCTTATACGAAGGAACCCGCGATTTGTATTTTGTGAAAGTACCGGTTGCAGCCATCATCAAGTAAAGAAATTTTTTTCAATTCAATTAATCAGATCATAAAAGTGAAAATGATGTATTCCTTAAAAGAATTAGCAGAGCTGTCTTCCTTTTACGAAAACCAATTGCTGAACAGTACGGTACCTTTTTGGTTTCCCAGGTCTATTGATGAGGAGTTTGGTGGATTTCTGCTCATGCGTGATGCAGATGGATCTCTGATTGATGATGATAAAGCAGTGTGGATACAAGGTAGGGCAACCTGGTTGTTGGCTACATTATATAATACCGTAGAGCAAAAACCTGAATGGTTAGAAGGCGCTAAGCGAGGGTACGATTTTTTAAATCAGTATTGTTTTGATTCAGATGGTCAAATGTTTTTTCATGTAACCCGTGATGGAAAACCTATCCGAAAACGTCGGTATTTTTTTCTGAAACATTTTATGTAATTGCTGCCGCCGCATATGCCAAAGCATCAGGAGACGAACAGGCAGCAGCCAATGCTAGAAAGATTTTTGACCAATGTATAAAGTATGCCATAACTCCCGGATTGCTGCCCGCTAAATTTACGGAAACGAGACCTAGTAAGGGTATAGGAGTACCTATGATTATGATGAATACTGCTCAGCAGTTAAGAGAAACCATTGGTCATGCACCCTGCGATGAATGGATCAGTCAATGGATCTACGAAATAGAAACCTATTTTGTAAAAGATGATATTCAGTGTGTAATGGAACAAGTGGCACCGGATGGATCTATAATTGACCATATTGATGGCCGCACCCTGAATCCGGGTCATGCCATCGAAGGTGCCTGGTTTATTTTGCATGAAGCAAAATATAGAAACAACGACCCTCATTTAATTCAACTGGGTTGTAAGATGCTGGATTATATGTGGGAGAGAGGATGGGATAAGCAGTACGGGGGCATTCTCTATTTCAGAGATGTATACAATAAGCCTGTTCAGGAATACTGGCAGGATATGAAATTCTGGTGGCCACACAATGAAGTAATCATAGCCACTCTTTTAGCTTATTTAATGACCGGAAATCAGAAATATGCTACCTGGCATAAGATGGTACACGATTATGCTTATTCGCATTTTCTGGATATGCAGCATGGCGAATGGTTTGGGTATTTGCACAGAGATGGCACTATAGCCCAAACAGCCAAAGGAAATTTATACAAAGGGCCTTTTCATTTACCAAGACAAGAGTGGTACTGCATGCAAATTTTAAAATCTTATTTATCATGAGACCCTTTGCTCTGCAATTGAAAATCTCTATTAGCTTCTTGATTGTTTTTTCTGTTATCTTTTTTTACAGTGCAAATGCTTCGTACCATAGTGATACCCTTCTGTTTTCCGTAAATAGGATCTTCACCAATAATATGGTATTGCAGAGAGACCAGCCCATACATATTTGGGGTAAGGGTTTGCCAGGCAAGACAATTCAGGTTCAGCTAGCCCCAGCCATGAATGCGGAAACAATGAACAAAGATTGGCAACAAAAATTTGCAAAAACAATCGTAAGGCAAGACAGTAGCTGGTCGGTTTATTTGCCGGCGCAATCCGCCAATGCAGCACCACAGACATTACAAATAGCGTCGGGAAAACAAAAGCTTCAATTCAATGATATTTTAATAGGAGATGTATGGCTTTGTATAGGTCAAAGCAATATGGAGTGGCCCATGCAGCGGGAAATGAATTATAAGGAAGCCATTGTTTCTGCCCAACAGCCCTTGTTGCGATTTTATAATCCCACCTACGCGGGAAAAAATATTTTCAACCAATATTTTGCTGATTCTGTTCTGCGAAACTTGTCTCCGGAAAATTTTTTTGCAAAGACCCATTGGGAAGTTAGTGATAGCAACCATTTTAAGACCATGAGTGCGGTGGCGTATTATTACGGAAAGGAAATAGTAGAGAGAACCAAAGTTCCGGTTGGTTTAATCAATCTCTCAATTGCAGGTGCACCACTAGAAACTTTTATAGGAATAGATGCCCTTAAATTGAATCCTGTCTTTGCCTCCAAAGCCAAAGAGCCCTGGTTAACCAATCCTTTTTTACCCGTTTGGGTTAAAGAAAGAGGGAATCAAAATTTGCGAACAGGAACGAATCATCCTTTTAAGCCTGGTCATGTGTATAAAGCAGGTATCAAACCCTTGTTTCCATTTGCCATAAAGGGGATTATTAATTATCAGGGGGAAAGCAATGCGCAGGAAATAGAAAGAGTAAATGAATATGTGGCCTTATCTGCTTTAATGGTGAAAGACTATAGAGCCAAGTTTAAACAACCCAAATTACCGTACTACTTTGTACAATTGAGTTCCATCGACAGTGTAAAGTACAAGGGGCAATTCTGGCATTTGTTTCGCAACGAAGAAAGAAAAATGCTGGAGCAAATTCCTTATTCAGGTATGGCCGTTATAACCGATCATGGCCTAAGGGATAATGTTCATCCAACCAATAAAAAAATAGTAGGGGAAAGATTAGCCCAATGGGCATTGTATAATGACTATGGAAAAGCGGTTGTGCCATCTGGGCCTTTGCCACTCAAAGCCATCTATACTAATGGGCAATTGAAAGTGTATTTTAAATATGCAGCGGGGGGATTGCATACATCGGATGGTAAAGCTTTGCGGGGTTTTTCGCTGGACGGTATTACAGCCGTAGCAGCACAGATTGATTCTGTAAAAAACGTTGAGCAATTCCCTGGCTCAAATCAAGGGAATTTTACGGTAGTGATTCAATCACCCGATTTACCTGAATATGTTTACTACGATTGGAAACCATTTACTGACGGTAATTTAATCAATAAGGCAGGTTTGCCCACTACTACTTTTAAACTGGCGGTTGAACAGAAAACGCTTTCTACTTTAAATATTATTCCTGTACCTGTTCGTGTGCAACAACAGGACGGCGTATTTGTTATTCATGATCAAACAGCAATTGAATTCTTTGCACAAAAGAAAGAGTTACTTTCTGCAGCCAGATTTCTTCAACAAGGCATCCAGGAAATTTCGGGATTCACCCTGCCTTTAAAGCCAGCCAATGGTCAACAAAAAGCGGGTAAACCAAAAATTGTATTGGCATTTATTACTGATACAACGCTAGGAAACGAAGGTTATCATTTAAAAGTAATGCCTGAACTCATTTCTGTACAAGCCAATACAAGAGCAGGCATCGTCTATGGCATACAATCTTTAATGCAGACATTGCCTGCTGTCCGAAACAATGCAAAGCTGCTAGTTCCTTCAATGGTAGTTACAGATTATCCAAGATTCAAGTGGAGGGGTATGCACCTGGATGTGAGCAGACATTATTTTGCCCCACAATTCATTAAACAATACATTGATTTACTGGCGACGTATAAGTTTAACACCTTTCATTGGCATTTAGTAGACGACCAGGGATGGCGTATAGAAATTAAAAAATATCCAGCTCTAACTCAAACAGGGGCCTGGCGGGTAGACCATACAGATAAGGTTTGGGGATCAAGGCCGCAGGCTAAACTTGGGGAGCCTGCTAATTATGGTGGATATTACACACAGGAGCTAATTAAGGAAATTGTTGCATACGCTGCAGAGCGAAATATTACTGTGGTCCCGGAGATTGAAATGCCCGGACATGTAGCATCAGCCATTAGTGCATACCCTTATTTAAGTTGTGCCCAACAAGAGCAATTGCCGTTAACAGGCGGTAATTATACCAATATGGCATCTAATTACTGTGCAGGCAATGATTCGGTATTTCATTTTTTAGAAGATGTATTAACAGAAGTAATAGCATTGTTTCCATCCAGGTATATTCATATTGGGGGTGATGAAGTAGACAAGGCCTCCTGGAAGAAATGTGCCAAATGTCAACAAAGAATGCTTGCGGAGCATTTAAAAGACGAAGAGGAATTACAGAGCTATTTTATTAAGCGAATTGAGCGGTTCCTACAATCTAAAAAACGAAAAATTATTGGCTGGGATGAAATACTCGAAGGTGGATTGGCACCTGATGCAACCGTTATGAGCTGGCGGGGGGAAGCAGGAGGTATTGCAGCAGCCAAAATGAAGCACAATGTAGTGATGACGCCGGGCAATCCTGTTTACTTTGATCATTATCAGGGAGATCCTGCAACTGAACCTTTGGCCATTGGTGGTTTTAATACCTTAAAGCGTGTATATGATTATGAGCCATTGCCCAAGGAATTGTCATCAGCTGAAGCCAACTATATTTTAGGGGCACAGGCGAATCTCTGGACAGAATATATCACAACACCCAAACAAGTTCAGTACATGGTAATACCCCGCATGTTGGCTCTGTCAGAAGTTTTATGGAGTTCTGCAAACAGTAAAGACTGGTCTAATTTTAATGAAAGACTACAATCTCATTTTATTGGATTTGATCAAAAGGGATTGCATTACAGCAAGGGAAATTTTAAAGTTGATATTAAGCCTTCTTTACAAGCAGGAAAATTATATGCAACGCTTTCTACCGAAGCTTATAAGGGCCAAATACAATATACCACTGATGGATCGCACCCTAACATAAATAGTAGTGAATACGCCAATCCTATTGAAATAAATTCCTCTGTTACCATTAAGGCAATCACAACAGTGAATGGAGAAGTGAAAAGTATTTTTCCTGCCGAGCAAAAATTTGCCATACATAAGGCAATAGGGAAGCAGGTAGTATATACAAACCCTATCAGCCGATATTATATGGCTGATGGTCCTAATTCCTTAACAGATGGCATCAAGGGAACAACTGCTGTTAATAAATTTTGGCATGGCATTTCTGCGAATGACTTAATAGCTACAATTGATTTAGGAGAGGAGAAAATAATTCAGACTCTATCCTTGGGATGTTTACAGCAATATGCAGATTGGATCATGATGCCAGAATGGGTAAAGTTTGAATTTTCATTGGATGGTATCCATTTTACAGAAATAGGTACAGTTAACAATACAGTATTGCAGCAAGATAAAACACCCACCATCAAAGACTTTATTGCTTCGTTCACACCGGTAAATGCAAGATACGTAAGGGCTACAGCAAAAGTGTTGAATCAATTACCGAAGGGTCATTCCGGTGAAGGAAAGCCGGCCTGGATTTTTGCTGATGAGTTCATTGTTGAATAATAAGACTATGAAAGTAAATTTTATATGTAAACTGTTGGTTTTACTTTGTCTTTTCCTACAAGGTCAAGCGCAGATTCAATTGCCAAAATATCCGGATTCAATTTTTACGACTTACTATCACCAGCGGGTAAGTTTGTTTCAATTGCTGCAGGGTTTCGAAAATAGTAAAGCCGTTAATGAGCAGAATAACCAATCGATAATCTTCCTGGGCAACAGCATCAACGATGGAGCGGAATGGAATGAACTATTTACGAATAACGGGATAAACCAAACTGATAGCAGAATTATGAATCGAGGTATCAGCGGCGATATTACTGCGGGTGTGATGCATCGTTTGGATGAGGTTGCGAAAAGAAAACCAGCCAAAGTATTCCTGATGATTGGGATTAACGATTTAGGCAGAGGCCTGACTCCGGACTCAGTTGTTAAAAATATTTTACTCATCAATGATTATTTGCAACAAGAAAGCCCGGCAACCAAAATATTTATTGAAAGTATTCTCCCGGTAAATCCATTATTTGGAAAATTTTCCGGACAAACCAGTAAGACGAAAGAAATTTTGATTGCAAATGCATTTCTCAAAAATGCAGCTGAAGCACATCAGTACACTTATATTGATCTGCATTCTTTTTTTACCGATCACCAGGGATATTTAGATAAAAAATATACCAATGACGGACTGCATTTGATGGGAGCGGGTTATCAGCATTGGCGACATTTGATTTATCCTAAAGTATTTGGACTTACAGAAAAGCCAGCTTTAATTCCGCTGCCAAAACTGGTAGAATGGAAACCTGGTTATTATCCATTACAATCCGGAAAAAGTATCAAAGATCAGGTTGCTATTCTTATAGAAAATAGTTCCGAGGGTTTTGAAAGGGATAAAAATGTTGTAGGGGCAAAAATCAAGAAATCGAAAGTAAATCTGCGTAAGGATGATGCTAATGAATCCTATGAACTCAATGTCTCCGAAAGTCAAATCAACATCAAAGCAAAAACGCAAAAGGGCGTATTCAATGCCATGCAAACATTGGAACAATTGGCTCGCAATGGAAAAACCATTGATGCAGTGGAAATTAAAGACGAACCAGCTTTTGCCTGGAGAGGATATATGATTGATGTTGGAAGGAATTATCTATCCATGGATTTGCTGAAACAGCAAATTGATAGGATGGCAAAATACAAGCTAAATGTTTTTCATTTTCATGCCACAGAAGACATAGCCTGGAGAATAGAGAGCAAGCGGTATCCGCAGCTTACTTCGCCAGCATATATGCTGCGCAATAAGGGGTTGTATTATTCAGAAGCAGAAATAAAAGAACTAATACAATATTGCAATGACAGAAATATTTTATTCGTACCTGAGATCGATATGCCTGGTCATAGTGCGGCTTTTAAACGCGCGATGAAAACAGATATGCAAAGTGATTCCGGATTGATTATTGTAAAAAATATACTGGAAGAGTTCTGTACTACTTATGATGTTCCATATATCCATATCGGAGCAGATGAAGTTAAAATCACCAACCCGAATTTTATTCCTGAAGTTACCCGATACATTCAAAGCTTTGGAAAGAAAGTGATTGGATGGCAACCCGGGGGCAATTTTCTCGACAGCACCATTCGCCATTTGTGGATGGATGACCTGGGTAAGATTACGAGCGATAAGCAAGTTCAGTATATAGATTCCAGGCATTTGTATTTGAATCATATGGATCCCCTGGAAGCCGTAACCACTATTTTTAATAGACAATTGACCAACAAAGATCAGGGTGACCAAAATGCTTTGGGTGCCATTATCTGTACCTGGCACGACAGAGCAGTGGAGAAGCAGGAAGACGTATTAAGAATGAACCCTGTATATCCTGCCATGATGGCTTTTGCCGAAAGAAGCTGGAAGGGAGGCGGAAAGCCAGGGTGGATTGCCAATATCAGTGATGGGGACAATAAAGCGTTTGCGGAATTTGAAGTACGGTTGCTTAATCATCGGCAGCAGTTTTATAGTGCAGCAAGTACTTCAACTACTCCAGTTGCTTTTCCTTATCAAAGCCAAAGCCATCTGCAATGGAAAATTTACGGACCATTTGCAAAAGCGGTGAATGAAAATCAAAATTATTTGAGCGAACAAACCATTGCTGGCTCTTATTACAAAACAGTAACTGGAGGAACCGTGGTATTGCGCCATTGGTGGGCGCCTTTGATTAAAGGGGCTATTGATACCCTTACACCCAACACAACTGTTTATGCCGAAACCGAAATCTGGAGTAAAGAAACCGCTGTGAAACCCTTTTGGATCGGATTCAACAATTTGTCTCGTTCACCCGCAACGGATTCGCATCCGAATGGAGAGTGGAGTTTTAATAACCCAACTGTTTGGGTAAATCAGCAAATAATTGCACCGCCTGTATGGAAGCGTGGAAGTCAAAAAGGCGATGCAGAAATTCCTTTATCAGATGAAGGATACGAATACAGAGCGCCAACTATGATTCTTTTGCAAAAAGGACAAAATAAAGTGCGTATCAAAATTCCTATAAAAGAATTAAAGGGCAAAGACTGGCAGAACCCTGCTAAGTATATGTTCACATTTGTACCGGTTGAATAAGCAAAGCATTGTTCCCATCAAAAGTCTCAATAAAAGTATCCGCATGAACAAAATAGCAAAGCGTAGCAGCGACGTCAAAATGTTAAAATGGTCAACATCTATGGGTAATCAAAAATGCTTTTTGATCAGTGTTGTATGGTTCTCTATTTCCTTTTTAATGCAACCGAAATACTTATTGGCCCAGCGTGATACCGTTTGGCTGAACAGTAATTGGAAATTTAAAACCGACAAGCAATCGGAGGGATTAAAAGCTGCCTGGTTTACAGCGCCACTAACCAATAGCAGAACGGTTTCCATCCCTCATACCTGGAATATTGAAGACAGCAATCAAACGCACTATGGATGGGCCTGGTACCAGCGTAATTTAGCAATTCCGGCCTCTTATAAAAACAAACAGGTAGTAATTGAATTTGGTGCCGTTAACCACACAGCTCATATATATGTAAATGGAATAAAGGTTGCAGATCATATTGGCGATGGGTTCAATAAATTCAAAGTTGATATTAGTAAAGCCGTTCAGCCTGGAAAAAGCAATCAGCTAACAGTTGCCGTGAACAATGACTATGGTAAGAACAAAGTACCCTATGGAAGTTCTTTTGACTGGCCGAATGATGGGGGCATGATCCGAAAAGTGAAAATGATTGTTACGCATCCCATAGCGCCACAACAAATATGGGTAAGGCCTACTTTATACAAAGATTCATCGGCAACCCTAAAAATTAAACTGCCATTTAATGCGGCAATACTCGAAAAGAAATATGCAGGGCTCAAAGACAAATTGAAGCTCAATATTCAAATTGCTCCTGATTGGGAACAATACAAGCAAATGAATCGACAGCCCAATTTAACAATGCATGAATTGGCCAGAACCCAGATGGTTACCGCCTTGGTAAAGCCAGAGTGGGACGGAGTGAATGCGTATGCTACGGTTCAAATCCCGAAGGTAAAACCCTGGCATTTTGATTTTCCACACTTGTATTTCGTAGGTGTTTTTATTACTACTGATACAGAAATGATTGATATTATTGGAACCCATACTGGTTTTAGAAACTTGGAATTCATTAATGGGCAAACCCATTTGAATGGAGAAAGAGTAAAGCTAATGGGTGTTGAATGGACAGCAGGATCTAATCCGGATTACGGTTTTGCCGAAACAGATTCTGTAATACTGGCGAATTGCAAATTGATGAAAAATGTAAATGCAATTTTCACCAGACAGCATTTTCAGCAGGACGATTTGTTTTATGAATTCTGTGACCGAAATGGCATATTGGTGCAACAGGAAGTTCCTTTGTGGGGGCCTGAAACCCCAGCCAGCGAAGCCGTTCAGCAGATTGCCATGCAGCAATTGGGAAGCATGATTGATAATCTGTATAATCATCCCAGTATCTTTTCCTGGGGTGCAGGAAATGAATTGCGCGCCAGAGATGCAGACATGAAACCCTTTATTAGTGCATTAATGAAAAAGTCAAGAGAGCTGGATCCAGGCAGGAATACTGCCTACGTGAGTAATACGCTAACACATGGTTATATCACGAATCCCAATTTTGTTCCCGATGCAGCTGCGGAGGGAGATTATTTAATGATGAATGAATACGGGGGAAGTTGGTGGTCTATACCCACTGGAAAAATTCATTTATACCTGGATAGTGTACATATGAGTTACCCTGACAAGCCTTTTTTTATTTCAGAATTTGGTTTGTGTGAGCCTAATTTTAAAGGGGGTGATGAGCGAAGAGTAGAAGACCTTATTTATCATATGGCGATATATGAAAGTAAGCCTTATGTAGAGGGCGCCATCTATTTTGATTTAACGGATTACCGAACGCACTATCCCGGTACCACCGATTTTGGAAAGTTCAGAAGAAGAATTCATGGGGTGTATGATATGTATGGAAATCCCAAGCCTTCTATGAAAGTATTAAGAGAGCAATCATCGCCTATTGAAATTCAACACGTGGCCAATGGGGAAAAAGGAAAAATCAATATTACCCTTTATGGTAGTATGGGTTTACCTCAGCATACAGTGAATGGATACCAGTTATTTATTTCTTCACAACAAGATAATTACCTGCAAACAAAACCTTATTTAATTCCCACGCTGAAACCGGGGCAGCGGCATAGCTTAAAAGTGGATGCTATTGCGGGTTCAGGTTCTGGTGATTACTTTATTACAATTGTGCGGCCGCAGGGGTATATTGCTACGCAGAAAGGTTTTTCAGGTGGTTTTTAACAATATAATGTTGTAAAATTCCATCATTAATGCCTCTATTTGCTATTAATGATGGAAAAAACCAACATAAAATGGCTTGAATTGACTGATAATGCCATCCTGAATCAATTAGGAGCGTTTATTAAAGAGACCCGTTTGTACCAAAATAAAACCCAGCATTATAAGCCCATTGCTTTTGGCGAAAAATGCGCTTTCTAAAAAGAAGAGAGTTTCTGCGCATGTAGCTAAAATAAAACCAACACCTAAATCTAATTGGTAATGGTAAGCAATGCATTTATTAAAATCTGGGATCAACTAGTGGGTGCAAGTGCATGGGATGCCGCTAAGGGCATTGCTTTTTTTGAATTCGAACCCGTTATACAAGATGGCTTTAATAAAGCAACCAAAATTGAAGTGAGTCAATTGATTGAGACTGCGCAAGCCATTCTATACAATGAAAAGACGGGTGAAGTAAAAGCAGGGCAAGTAGAAGCGCCCAGAGGTTTTACCCATTGGTTGATGAAGTTTGACGGGGTAAGCGATTCAGAAATTGGTATAACAAAAGGATATGGCAGGGTAGAAATGGCTTATCATTTAATGGCTAAAGCGGCAGGTATTGAAATGATGGAATGCAGACTCTACGAAGAAAATGGAAGAGCACATTTTATGACCCGGCGTTTTGATAGAGTAGGCAACAAACAAAAGCTTCATGTACAAAGTTTTTGTGCACTCAATCATTTTGACTTTAACCTCGTTAATGATTTTAGTTATGAGCAATTGTTTGGAAGAATGTCTTTTAATGTAATTGCCCCTGCATTTCATATCTGTCATGCTTACAGACCAGAAAGTAACTGGGTAAGCCAGCATGCACTAAGTGTAAATGGAAAGCGATCCTATATTACCAGAGATGATTTACTGGCAGTTGCTAAAAATATGAATATCAAAAAAGCACCTGCCATTTTGAATCAAATTAAAGAAACGGTTGCATCATGGAAAAACTATGCAGTAGAAACAAAAGTAGCCCCCAAATTAGGAGATGCAATTGGTCAAACATTGATTTTGCTTTAGAACATAAACGCACCGGCCATTTGATTTTGTTCTGTCCTTGAAATTCCAATTTGATTCGCAATTTTTTTCCAGTTCTGAACAGATAATTTAACATCATCAATAATGGAATCCATTTTTTTGGAACTAAGCTGAAAAAAAGCCCCCACGCTTTTTGCAAGTTCCAAATCCAATGAATTATTGTTCATGTCAATATTTAGTGCAAGCCCATTTTTATACACCGATGGATTAATGTCATAAGCTGGTGACAGGTGCCATCCGTTATTTTTAATTAGAAAACCATGATTTCTAAAATGGTCATCTGTATTGGATATGGTAATATTAAATACGATTCTTCTCCATAGTTGCTCTAAATCTGCAGAAATATTAGCTCCGTGAAATTGTATAAATTCTGCTATTTCCAAATAGCTTCCCATATTATCTCGTATCAGGTTTTCATTGTTACCTGTCATTGTCATGGCAGAAGCAAAATGAATTCTTTCTCCATTCTCTCTGTCAAATCTTTTAGTAAAAAATGTATGATGCTTTCCTGCAATTTTTTCAATTTTACTCTCAGACATTTGTATGCCTGCATCTCTTGCCAGTAAATAAGCCAGATATTCCCATGAAGCTTTATCTACCTCATCCGTTTTTGAAGGAAATTTTGCAATCCATGGATGGTGTTGATTATCGAGGATATTAGCTTTAGGTCTAGCTCCACCAAGTGAAGAACCAGGAGCTATTAAAATTTCAAGCCAATTATTTATAAGGGAGTCGTCATTGTTTAATTCAATGGCTTTTGCTGCGTTCTGCTTTCGTCATTCACTCCCAATAAAAAATCTATATCTGTTAATTGTCTGTTTTCAATACCACTTTCTAAGGCAAGTTGAGCAGCTCTTTTTTTCATCAATGTTCTCCCCCATGTGTCTGGCATTGAATCTAGAAATACACCAAAATTTTCTTTATTGGTTGGGTGTTGCGTTCCTGTGAACCAATTAATATCCGGGTCTAATAAAAATTGTTCTTTTTGGTTTAACCAGGCATCATCATAGGTAAAACTAAAAGCAGTTTTGCCTCTTGCCATTTGAACAGTTAGCATGCCTATTGCTTTAGGTTCGTTTAAACCCAGCCAATGTGCATATACTAAAATGTTCTTTTTATCTGCCATTATTTATTTTTTGTCAGCAAATTCAGGTCCTGCAATTTCCTGCCATAAGTATCATCAGCCGCTATTTGTAAAAAATCTTCATGTAAACCCAAAACCCTTAAAGTATTAAAATACGCACCCATTGAAACACTAGGATTCCCTTTTTCAATTTCGTAAAGTGTGGATCTATCAATATTGGCTCTTTCTGCTGTTTGAATAGTGGTTAACTTCCTCCTTTTGCGTGCCAGTTTAATATTCTCTCCTAGTTCTGCCAGAATCCGCTGGTGTTTGGGGAATAATATGGTTTTCTTAGATTTCATGTTGTTTAATATCTACAAAATTAATAATATTGTTGAAAATAAGCAACAAATAAGTTAATTCACCATTATCCCAGCCAAACAACCATTATGATGAAAATATTTCATAATTTCATCATAAATAAATTTTGATGTCGAATAGACTACCACCAGTTTGGGTTGATGTTGAAATTTTCGCCAAAATTCATCATTATGGCTTTTGATAGAAATACGCCTTTCAACGAATTACCCAATTTGCCTCCTTTGGGCTTTGTTGAATCGCCCGAAATATTAAGACAACTAGCTAAAGCTGCTCGTTATTTGGGAGAGCTGAATGGCCTTTGTGCGTCTTTGCCAGATTCCCAAATACTTATCAATACAATTATACTACAAGAGAGTAAAGAAAGTTCTGCAATTGAAAATATTGTTACAACACAAGACGAATTGTATAAAGCTGCAGCAGAAGATGGTACGGCAAATCCAGGGGCAAAAGAGGTATTAAGTTACAAAGAGGCTTTGTATGTGGGATTGAAAAGAATGCGTGATCAAAAAAATCTTTTACTTACCAATACCATGGTAGAAATAGTTCAAACCATCAAGCAAAATAATGCTGGAATTAGAACTATACCCGGGACTGCTTTAAAAAATGCTATAAACGGAGAAATAGTTTATACTCCGCCTTGTTGTGAAGATGTGATAATTGAAAAGTTAAGTGCATTGGAACAATTCATCAATGACCCGGTATTATCTACATTAGATCCTCTGATTAAAATGGCTTTAATTCATTACCAGTTTGAAGCAATTCACCCATTTGCTGATGGAAATGGCAGAACGGGTAGAATCTTAAATGCATTATATCTTGTACAGCAAGACTTATTAACACAACCTGTACTTTACCTGAGTTCATATATCGTAAAACATAAAGCAGATTATTATCAGCTATTAAGATCCGTTACTGAAAAAGAAAATTGGAACGATTGGATCATGTATATGCTAACAGCTTTAATTGAAACAACACAACTCACTACAAAAAAAATAAAATCAATACTTTCATTAAAGAGTGATTATGAAACTCAAATGAAAGTTGCCTTAGGGTCTTCATTTAGTTATGAATTACTTCAGTTGATGTTTACTTTACCCTACTTAAAAATAGATTCAATTGTAAATAATGAAATTGCACACAGACAAACTGCTTCAACTTGGTTAAAGAAGCTCACAGAAGCCAATTTATTGAGACCACAAAAAATGGGAAGAACAACCTATTACATCAATTATCGATTGATGGAAATCTTAACCAGTAATTTTCTTTAACCAAAACTCGTAAAAACTTGCAAGTCCTTTCTGCCATATTCAAACTGATTTTACTGTTAGCCATTCAAATACTGATTGAACAGGCACCGCAATTGATACTGGGACATCCTGAAGTGGTTGTTAATCTCAGCTTTATTTTCATTATCAATTGCGGATTACTTTTGTTTACCAGCAATTACCGATGGTTTTATATTCTGCAATATATATCCCTGGCTATTTATGCCATTGTACTCGTGCCACAGTTGTTCTTCTTTAATATGTTCAACTTTTATGCGCGGATGAACTATATCTTTTTAAGTCCGGGCAATTTTATCATTGCATTTGTTTACTTGTTGATGGTAGCTGCGTTAATTACCGGTATCGTATGGTTACAGGTAAAGCTGATGAAAAGCATGGGCAGACAGGTTTATGTGGTGCCTGTATTTGCAGGACTCTTGCTGATAGCAGAGTTTGTGGCGCCCCCTGCGGAGTTTTTATCCGCCCGCGCCATTCCATTATCCAAATCCAATACTTCTTCGAGTGCCACAAAAAAATCATCGGTGGCAGATGATGCTTCCAATGAGCCCTTTGTTCCCTGGCGTAAGCTGATCATCAGTTATATCGGTAACAACAATATTGCTCAAATACAAAAAGACTATAACAAATACGCCAAGGGAAAAAAATCCATTACGCCCTATGCCTGTGACACGGCCAGCGATGGGTTAACCGCCAGTATGGCTCCCTCCATGCAATACCTTTACGATACCAATGCCAAGAAAGATTTTTTATTGCTGATGGAAAGTTGGGGAGAACTGGCAGAGCCCGGTGAACAGGAGAAGCTGATGAACCATATCCGCAATTTGTTCAACCGACATGGGGCAGCGCTTACCAGTAACTATACTTTAGAAATGGGCCGCACTTGCTTTCATGGCAATACCAGTTCGGCGGAAGGACGTGAAATGCTGAACATGAACGACGAGGAATCTTATCGCGCATTTTTAGAACATGGAGTAAAACCTACGCATAATATTACCGAATATAAAAATCAGCATGGGTATCATACCATTGCCGGATTCACTGCGGCTAAACAGTACGGCAGCAACTCCAGCAATGCAGAAGGATTCCGCAGAGCACTGGGTTTCAAGAGCCGTTTTTATTACGAGGAACTCAGCAAACATTATCCCGACAACAAAGAGAATACTTATAAAGCGGTCTTTGATGAGAATATGATTGACAGTATTCTTAACGAGAGCAAGCGCT
Source organism: Sediminibacterium sp. C3 (assembly GCF_000508085.1). Classification (GTDB taxonomy): domain Bacteria; phylum Bacteroidota; class Bacteroidia; order Chitinophagales; family Chitinophagaceae; genus Sediminibacterium. The sequence continues at coordinate 1,224,592 of NZ_KI669560.1, forward strand.
ACGAAAAAGTATTTGCCTATGCGCTGACCATTAATACGCATACTCCATTTCGACTGGATGTAAATAACAATATCGATGGCAGATTTTATTACAAGGTAAAGGGCCAACTTTTTAAAAGCTTTAAAGAGAACCAGCAGGCATTCGACCAGTTTTACCGGATTGCCTCTATTATCGACCATACCTTCAAACGCCTCGCAGAATCCACGCCCAGCCAACCCGCCACAGTCAGCGCCAACGCCACAACCGCCGCCACCCCCTTCGACCGCATCCTCATCATTGGCGACCACGCCAACCCCGATTTCCGGACCCGCGGCCTATATAATATGAAAACCGTGCCCTTCCTAATTATCCGGCGCAAAAAATAGCGAGGTAACAATTTGGTAACAATGCCGTAACAATTGCGTAACAATGGCGTAACATTGAGGTAACACTGCGCTGATACTTTTGCATCATAAAATATTCAAGTGATGCAACAACCCCCGGCAATCAGATTATTTTTTACCTTTTTCTTCACTATTCTGGCTTCAGCAGTGTTTTCACAGGCCAGAATCAACGGTAAAGTAATCTCCGCCACCAACGAAACCTTATCAGGAACTTCTATCAAATTAGAAGGACCCACTAGTAGAACCGTAGCCGCCGATGTAGAAGGTCGTTTCAGCATTTCGGTAAAGCCAGGAAAATACACCCTGACTTTTTCAAGAGTAGGTTATCAAACCAAAGTATTGGAAGACATCGAAGCCAAAGAAGGCATTGAAGCCAATGACTTAAACGTAGTATTAGATTTAAAAACCACCACTACAGAAGTAGTGGTTCGTTCCTCTGCCCGTAAAGAAAGTTCCAATGCCATGATTGTGTTTCAAAAAACCAACACAGCCATGTCGAGTGGATTGGCGGCAGACTTCATCAGAAGAACACCCGATAGAAATACTTCAGACGTATTAAAGCGTGTGAGTGGTGCTTCTATCCAGGACAATAAATTTGTGGTGGTTCGCGGATTAAGCGATCGTTACAACCAGGCTTTGTTGAACAATGCTTTAATGCCCAGTTCAGAGCCGGATAAAAAAGCATTTTCATTCGACATTATTCCAGCGGCCATGATTGATAATATCATTATCAACAAAACCGCTACGCCTGATTTGCCCGGTGAATTCGCAGGTGGATTGGTGCAGGTGAATACCCGCGATATCCCCACTAAGAATCAATTGAACGTTACCGTTTCTTTGGGATACAACTCTCAAAGTACTTTCAAGAGCTTCACTGGTAATATGCGCAGCAATACAGCCTGGTTGGGTTTTGATGGCGGTGGCAGAAACCTGCCAGCCAGCATGCCAAATACGGTTACTTACAGAGGCTTGACCGATAATGAGAAAATTGCCATCAGCAAAGACTTTGACGGTAATGCATACGGTGAAAGAGTAAATACAGCAGCGCCTATCCGCACCGTAAACTTAGCATGGTCTAATACCAAGACTTTCAAGAACGAAGCCAAATTGGGATCTATCATCTCTGTTTACTACAGAAATGCTTCTATTATTTATGATGATGTGGAAAGAGGTCGTTTCGAAAAAGTAAGAACCCCCATTTTCACTGGTTCTGAAGTACAGAATCGTTATTCAACCAACTTGGGTGTAATGGCCAACTTCACTTATATGAAGGGGGCAACTAAAATCTCTTTCAGAAATATTCTGAACCAGGTGTACGAAGAGAATTACTTAAACAGAAATGTAGAAAATATAGGTCGTTTGCAAAATGTATCCCTGCGTTCAAACTTCTTAAACCAGCGTTTGTTGGTGAGCAGCCAGATCGAAGGAGAACATTTGTTAAGCAGCAGCCGCGGTATCAAGTTTATCTGGAATGCCAACGGTTCTTTCAACAGCAAATCACAGCCCGATTTCAGAACGGCTCAGTATACCCGTAACCTGGGTGCAACCACTGGTGCCTATACTTTAGACGATGATGATACCAGAAGATTTTTCTCTGAGCTAAAAGATTACGCTACAGGTTTAAATGGTACATTGATTGTTCCATTCAATATGGGGGGAATCAAGCAGACGATGAAACTAGGAGGCTCTACTTTGCTGCGTTTCCGTGATTTCAATGCCCGTGTTTTCCGTTACAGACCTGTTGGAAACAATGCGGACTTAACCATCCCTTACGACAAAATGTTCTTAAGTAGCAATATCAACTCCAATGGTTTATTGCTGGAAGAGCAAACTCAAAATACAGACCGTTATTTTGGTATTTCAGCCTTGAACAGCGGATACTTAATGTTCGACAATAAATTGAGCAATAGTTTAAGAGTGATCTGGGGAGCCAGAGCAGAATTCTTTGAGCAATTCCTAAGCAGCCGTGACCTTGCTTTGAACAGAGTAAGAGTGAATACGCAGAAGTGGGATTTCTTACCTTCTTTGAATATTACCAATAGTTTCAATAACCAACACCAGATTCGTTTTGCGGTATCTCAAACCGTTGCCCGTCCTGAGTTCCGTGAGATTGCACCCTTCCAGTTCTTCGATTACGAAAGCATCTGGGGTATTGGCGGAGAAACATCTTTAAGAAGAACCAAGATTTTCAATGCAGATATCCGTTACGAATACTATCCTAAGTCTGGTGAAATGATTTCAGTAGGGGTGTTCACCAAGAAATTCACCGATCCAATTGAGTTAAGAATGGACGGAGGAAGTAACGCAGACCGTTGGTTGTTCAGCTATACCAATGCAGCTTCAGCAACCTTAGTAGGAGCAGAGGTAGAAATTAGAAAAGGAATGGACTTTGTAAGTGACAAGTTAAAAGACTTCACTTTCATAGGTAACGTAACCGTATTACAATCTACTGTAAAATTGAATTCTACCCAGGCAAGCGGAAAGGAAACCACACAGAACAGACCTTTATTTGGTCAGTCTCCTTACTTAATTAATGCTGGCTTCCAGTACACGAATACAGAAAAAGGATTCAATGCTTCTATTTTATACAACAGACAGGGACCAAGATTGTCGTTGGTAGGAGATCCAGATGGAGCTGGTTTCTATGATATCTATGAAAAGAGCAGAAACCTGTTAGATGTACAAGTGTCTAAGAAAGTATTGAACAATGCTGGTGAGTTTAAACTTACTGTATCTGATATTTTCAATAACCAGTTTGCCTTCTACGATAATGCAGACAGCAAGCCTGGATTCAGTTATGCTGCAGGGGACAGAATCAACTATGCATACAGACCTGGAACAACCGTAACCGTATCATTCAGCTACGATATCAATTTTAAAAAGTAGTTCAAACGCGACAATTTCAACAACTGAGAATAAAAAATCTTAAAACCAAACAAATGAAAAAGCTTACTCAAATTTTTATCGCAGGAGCCTTAGCGCTAACCGCAACTTCTTGCGTGAAAGTAAACTTTGAAGATCCCATTGCCAACACCGGAACAGGTGCCAATTCGGACGATCCCAACACCACCAGAATCTTAAAAGGTTCTTATGAAAGAAGCATTACTTTAACGGGTGGTACGTATACCATTCAGGGATATGTGTACTTTCAGCAGGGAGCTACTTTAACCATTCCTGCAGGAACCATTTTAAAAAGTGATATTTCACAGAAGGGTGCGCTGATTATTGAAAGAGGTGCAAAGATTGAAGCGAACGGAACAGCGAGTAACCCCATTGTATTTACCTCCGGTAAGGCAGCAGGATCCAGATTACGTGGAGACTGGGGTGGCGTTATCTTGTTAGGTAATGCACCAACCAACAGACCTTTATCACCTGCTCCTTTAGTTGAAGGTGGAGTAGACAGAAGATATGGCGGTACCACAGCAAACGATAACTCTGGAACAATGCGTTATGTGCGTATTGAATTCGCAGGAATCGCCGCAGAACCTGGAAGCGAAATTAATGGGCTAACACTGGGGGGTGTTGGTTCAGGCACTACACTTGAATATATCCAGGTTTCTTACGGAAACGATGATGCGTATGAGTTTTTCGGTGGTACCGTAAATGCAAAATACCTGGTGTCTTATGCAACGTCAGATGATGATTACGATTTTGATTTTGGCTATACTGGTAAAATTCAGTTTGCTGTAGCACAGCGTCGTCCTGAAATTGGCGATACCGATGCGGGTAATGGCGTAGAAGCCGATAACGATGGATCTGGTACATCCACAAGACCTTTTACACGTCCGGAGTTGAGCAACTTTACCTGGATTGGTTCCAATGGTGCACCGAATACTCAGGCCAATGAAAATTTTGGTAACAGATGGAGAAGAGCAGTACGTTTCTCAGTACGCAACTCAATTATGATGGGCTTCCCTAAAGGTGGATTCTCTATGGAATCTGCTTTAACCGGAACTGCATTCAACAACGATTCATCTGAATTTAGAAATAACCTGGTACATGCTTTAGCCGATGCATATAAAGTAGACGCTTCAGCGGGTGGGATTATCACCGCTGCACAAGTGAAAACCAAGGCAGAAACCAATGGTGGTATCACTTACACGAATGCAGCAGATATTATGTTGACTGCTCCGTTTAATGTAGATGCGCCGAATTATTTACCAATGACTGGTTCACCAGCATTAACAGGAGCCAGCTTTACAGGTGCTGACGCATTCTTTACAGCAGTAGCATATCGTGGTGCATTTGGAACTTCCAACTGGTTAAATGGTTGGGCAAGCTTTACCCCACAAACCAACACATACTAGTTTTCTGCGGCCCAGCCGCAACTCATATTTTAATTGGCGTTTTATAACAGTTTAAGTTAAGTACGGGTCCCATTTCTATGGGACTCTTTTTTTGGCTCCGCTCGGCGCGGAGGTCGCCGCGGAAATCAGGGGGGAGGTCTTGTGTCGAATTTGTAAATTTGCTAAAAAAATATACCAATAGTAATGAGCATATACTTCAAGCATTTTTTTTCGCGCATTTTTGTTTTTGAAACAATATGTTTTGTGGCCATGGGGATTATAACTGGCTGTAATAGCGGAGGCGCTGATAAGGCTGCAGGCAGTGATGCTAGTAAGGATTCTACGCTGCGAAACCACCAAGCCCCTGCCACCCAAACAGCAATTGAAATTGCAGGTCTTCGCGGAGCAGATAGTGTGCAAATTTTATTCTTTACAGATCCCTACGGAAAAGATTCCTTGCGATACACTCGCTTTTTCAAGCACTATAATTCGGGTGATACAACCATTGTAAATCCTTTACTCCAAAATCTTGACAAGCTTTTTGTTTTGCGCAATGAAGTCATGAATTGCCGTTCAGAAGGAAAAATGTTTTTCTTTAAAGGAGAGCAGGAGTTAAAGACAGTTTATTTTAATACCGGGTCAAAAACTTCAGCAAACAATGCGTCAGTTTCAAATAAAAATGAAAACTGTGCATTCTTATATTTTATAAAAGATGGGGGCTTTTACTACGTTCCAGTAGATTCAGAAATTGCTGCTTTGCTAAACAAACTTAAACCAATGGCCAAGAAGCCAGTAGCAGAGGTGAATTAATTAAACTGTTTTAAATCATAAATCCCATAACCAGGGCTAAGTTTCGCCTAAGTTTCCTTTTTTCTTCAAAGTCTAATTCACCTACTTTTTTTATCAGTGCCTCGGTATTTATAGCGGTTACTTGGTCTATAAGTACGGTGAATTCTCCAAAATCGTAAACATATGTGCTCATGCGCAATACAAAGCAACGCGGTGTGAACATTTTAGATAAGGGGCAGACTAAAGCAGATACAGGATTTTTGGTATTCATGTAATCGCTTTGAACAATTACTACTAGCTTAATATTTTGGGGATTATTCCTCCATTCCACTGCCCAGATTTCATACTGCTTAGCGACTTGTACATAGTTAGGCCACTCGTAGGTTTTCATATACTTTTTTTAGAACTCCTGTGTTAGCGTAATCGTATTTAGTTCCTCCAATTCCTTTATAATAAATCTATAATAGGGGGTTGTTTCAAAGTTCTCGAATGCAATTTGATCTTTTACCATTTTATAACGCTGGTAATGATTGAAAGCGTCAATGGCTAGATTGATGTAATTGTTTCTGTTGATTTTTAGTCTTTCTCTAACTGCTTCCATATTGTCCAAAACGGTTGGGTTTAGTTTCAGCGAAACTGGAATCATCTTGGATGGAGGAACTTCTTCAAAGTCGGGTTTAAATCTAGCCATGGACACTTATGTTTCGTTTTTGAAAATTTGACAAAAAATATATCAATAGTATATCACAGGGTTTATTTGCTACCATTTTAAAGGTTCAATTCTTGTGAACATATTCGATTGGTATATCTTTTGAGACATTTTCCCAATTCGCAAGGACCATTTTACCCCCCCCTAAATTCTTTTATTGATATCTATTGGAGAAGAAAGTTAATACTGATAAAAGCTTTCTGTATGTGTATTTATACGTAAGAAGCGAATTTTTAAACCTGTTGGAGTTATGAAATTTCTTCTAAGAATTCTTTAGGGGTATAAACGGGTAAGGTAGGACTGCTTTGTTTTTGCAAATTTTTATCTCTAGAGATAAAGTAGTCTATATTGTAGTGCATCGCTGTAAAGTATTGCAATGCATCTTCTATATCAGTTAGTTTAGAATGCAGTGCATTTACCACAATTTCATGTGGAATATCTATAACTGTAACATCTGTTAGGATAGTAAGTATTAGTTCTTTAGCTTTCGTATTCCCGTATGCCTTCGTAAGCCAATAAGCTAATATATGTACAATTGAGGGCGTAATATATGCTTCTATTGTTCCCTCTACTGCTAATGAGACTATTTTCCCAGATTGAGCAAAGTCCGATCTTTTCATTGTGATATCTAACAAGATATTTGCATCAAGAAATACTTTAGAAGCCATATTTCTTTGCGTTTTCTTTATAGTAAAGTTCTTTTAAATCTGCATCATGTGGAATATCTGGTTTTTCTAATTTTTCAACCAAGTCTAATATAGATTTTCGTTTAGCTGGTTTGGTTATTTTTTTAAAATAAGTTTCAACCAGGTCAGATACACTTCTATTTTGTTTAGTCGCATATGCTTTTGCATCTTCCAATACTGCATTGTCAATGGTTATATTTAATCTGGCTTTCATTAGGTAAATATAAGTAAAATCAATAAAATGCGCATAAAATTAAATAATGCGTATAAATACTTATTCAACTTTTGTTACACAAGTCCTCCGGATAATTTCGGTACCTTTGTATAGTATGGATCTTAAGAAAACCTATTTAGTGAGTGCCCTTTCCAATAAGTGCCCAAGATGCCGGGAAGGGGAGTTATTCGTTCGTAAATCTGCGTATGGACTAAAGGGTAGTGCTACCGAAATGCACGAGACCTGTCCGGTTTGTCATCAGCCCACTGAGATTGAAGTTGGATTCTACTATGGCACTGGCTATGTAAGCTATGCCCTTTCTGTTGCTTTAACTGTGAGCACATTTGTAGCCTGGAAAGTATTAATCGGAATGACTTTCGATATTGATGATAACCGCATCTTTTACTGGATGGGAACCAATATTGCCATCTTGTTACTACTACAACCCGTATTGATGCGACTGGCCAGAAGCCTTTGGTTAAGCTGGTTTGTGAAATATGAGCCCAACTGGAAAGAGAAGCCTTTAAAAGCGCCTGAGAGAATCAATAAGGATCAGTTTGCGAATTGGTAAGCCAGATTTTCGTTTGAGTAGATTAAGTACTTCAAACTAAAGCTTAGCACAGATTTCATCTGGAGAAAGTGCTGGAATTTCACTTCCTTTGAAATCTTTGATATTTCTAGTTACGATACAGTCCATTCTCTGAATACTGCAGGCAGCATACAATTGTAAAGCATCTTCGAAATCTCTTTGCTTTGATTTTAGTCCTTTGTTAATCATTGAACTGTCTATGGGTATCACTTTTACATATTCAATCAAACCAGAAAGTGCTTCCCTGAGTAACTTATCTTCTAAAAACTTTTTTAATAAATAGTAAGATGTTGCTATTGAATGCGAGGAGGTATAAAGAATAACTTGCTTGTTTTCAGCAGCTGAAAATATTTCCATGGCAAACTTGCTAAATGGTTTTCTGTCTGCCAGTAAGTCCACCAAAATATTTGTGTCTAAAAAAAGATTTCTCATAAATGCTTTTTCTCCAGATAGGAAAGGTATTCTTTCTTTTCATCAAAGTCTTTAGGTAGTTTTACTATACCCACAAGCTTTTTTAGTTTTGGTGAAATTTTTTGTTCTGTTTTTTCTTGCGTAATGCTATCCAGGTATTTTTCTACCAATTCAGACAAGCTTCTTCCTGAATTCTTTGCATAGGATTTAGCTCTCTCAATCACTTCTTTTTCAACTGTTAGTGTGAGTTTGGTAGTCATTGTACGTGTATTTATTTCAAATATACGTGTAAAGTTTGAATTATTGAATCACCTGCTCCATTTTCATAGACCGAGAGCCCTTTACTAAAATATAGCTATCCTGTGGATTCAGCTGTTGTAGCCATTCACGGGCTTCCAAGGCATTGTCCTTGTATATGAAATTCGCATTGGTATATTGGGTGAACAAATCTTTTGTGTAGATAAAGTCTCCGCCAACCAGCACTACTTCCTTGAAACCCAGGGAGGCAATCAGTTCTACCAGGGCTTTGTGTTCCACAATGCTTTCTGCTCCCAGTTCCATCATGCCGCCTAATAATAAAATCTTGCGATTGGCGTGAATGCGGGCAAAGTTTTCAATGGCCACTTTCATACTACTTGGGTTGGCGTTATAGGCATCCAGAATAATATGATTGGTTCCCTGCTCAATCAACTGAGAACGGGAATTGGAAGGAGCGTAATCTTCAATGGCTTTGATCATCTTAGCTGTGGGTACGCCGAAGAATTTGCCGATGGTTAGTGCGCATAAAATATTGGGCAAATTGTAATCGCCAACGAGTTGTGATTTTATTAGGATTGGATTATTTAGCGTTTTATTGTCTTGCGAAGCCTGTTTAATCCCTTGTTGCGGTGCTGTGGTTGAGGAATCGGCGCCTGTGTCAACTGAGTCCAGCCCCGCCGTTACCGCCACCGTTAAAAAAGGTTCGGAAGCTTCAATCCTCCCTTGCACCAAACCCTTGTTGTGACCGTATTGTATAATATTGGCAATGCCAGCACTCATGGGCTGCAGGTAATCGTAGTCGGCGTATACAAAGGCAGTGCCGTTGTGATCCCGCAGAAACTGATAGAGTTCGCCCTTGCCTTTTCTTACGCCTTCAATCCCTCCAAACCCTTCTAAATGCGCTTTGCCGCAATTGGTAATAACGCCATGGGTAGGCAGGGTATAGGAACAATAGCTTTCAATTTCTTTCTGGTGATTGGCACCCATTTCAATCACGGCCATTTCCGCATCTTTGCGAATGCTTAGTATCGTAAGGGGTACACCAATATGGTTGTTTAAATTTCCCTGTGTGGTATAGGTTTTAAAATGAGAAGCCAGCACCGCATAAATCAATTCCTTGCTGGTGGTTTTACCGTTGCTGCCTGTAATGGCAATAAAAGGAATATTCAACTGCTCGCGATGATGTTTCGCCAGTTGCTGTAAGGAAGTTAAAGCATCATCAACCAGGAGGAGCCGCTTCCCAATTCCCGGCTCGGACAATTCTGCGGCAATGCGTTCACTCTCTATGGGCATTTCATCAATGAGTGCATAAGCCGCCCCATTGGTCAATGCCTGTAGGGCAAATTTATTTCCATTGAAATTGGGGCCCTTCAGAGCTACGAAAAAATCATCTTCTTTCAACTTCCGGGTATCAGTCTGAATAGAGGGATGTTTTAAATAAATCTTATAAATTTCTTCTATGAACATTAACTAATAATTGCACTTTTAAGTTATTATTTGACAAATTATTAGGCGACAGAAAGCTTTTTATTGGATAGTTTAACTTTAAAATTAACTTTTGCATCTAATGCATTAAATACTTTTAAAACAGTATCAAATCTTGCATTTGTGAAGTTATTTTCTAGTTTGGATATCTGCGCTTTCTGAACACCAACTAGTTTCCCTAATTGCTCTTGTGTTAGGTTGTGGTGAAGTCTAGCTTCTTTAATTGCATATCCCAGTAACTCAAGTTTTAATTCTTGTTCAAAATTATTTCTTGATTCCGTTCCAATTTTTCCAATATGCTTGTCAATCATTGTTTCCAATGAAACCGTTTTTATTTTTTTCTTGGTTTGCATATGTTTAGTTTTTTTCAGCGAAATATTTATTTCTAATTCTTTCTGCTTTTTCTAAATCTTTTGTTGGTGTTTTTCCTGTTTTCTTTTTAAGTCCGTGGGTAGCTAAAACCAATGTTTGCTTCCCATCTATATTATCCCAAAATGCGAAAATTCTATAGTAAGTTCTATTATATAAAGTCCTAAATTCCCAAATATTGTCATTAAGTTTTTTAAATAAAGTTGAATCAGTCAAGTATTGTGATTTTCTAATGTTAGAATAGATTTTTTCTCTTGATTTCCAATCTAGCCCCTCCATAAAATCGACCGCATCAGGAAGAAATTCAACCTTAAATCGTTCAACCATCTAATAATTTTAGTCAAATATAGGGTTTCCTTATAAAGAAACTATTAAAAAATTAGTTGATTGGTATAAATTGCGATCGCCCCGAAAAAATTCGGGGCGATCGCAATATTTACTTTTTTTGTATTCGTTGTGTCGTAAAACCTTTAGAACTCGTCGTTACTCAGGTTAAAGACCAATCCCAAACGCAAAGTGTTGGATAATGGATTACGTGTTACACCAGAACCAGAAGGTACTAAGTAAGACACGTTGATCTCCATGAACTTGGCGTTGAAACCTGCGCCAGCTGTGAAGTAGCGGCGATTGCCTCTGGTTTTGTCTTCGTAGAAATAACCTGCACGCAGTTTGAACTGGTTGTTGTAATTGTATTCCATACCTGCAGAAATCTGGAAGCTCTTGCTAAGGCTGCTGCCATCAGAGAAAGATTTCATCCAGGAACTAACCACAGAAGTATTTCTGTAATTGGCCAAAGCGGCAGAGTCGGTTGCAAAAATACCTGTAGTAGTAGGAGCCATCGGCACCAATAATTTATTTACATCCAGGGCAAAGCTAATGCTATTGCCTTCACTCATTACTTTGGTATAAGACATACCCAGACCTAAATTGGCGGGTAAAAAGTCTTTGTTACGAGCATCGTTGGTATAGCCTACTTTGGTACCCAAGTTAGAAAGGACTAGGCCAAAATTTAAACCCTGACCATCTACGTCGCGGCCGTTGTAAAACAGGGAAACATCCCCAGCCAATGCGTTACCCGCTTTGTACACCACACCAGTACCAACATCACCTACCACCAAGCGAGAATTGATATAACGTAATGCCACAGCCAGGCTTAGCTTGTCGTTCAATACACGGGTATAGCCTCCGTCTATGGAGAACTCGGTAGGGCGAACCGTATTTAACACGTTACCAGAGAAGTCGGTTAACTGAATATTACCCAGGCTAAAAAAGCGCATGGATCCGGAAATCACTGAATAGTCGTCAATCTTTTTATAAGCAGCCGCACTGGCTAAATATACATCGTTTAATCCCAGGTCGCGTAACCAGGGGGTATAGTTCAATGCCACGGCAGAGCGCTTTTCTGCAAAAGCTGTCTTTGCTAAGTTCCAGAAAGGAGCGTTGGCATCGGGATTGGTAGCAATGGCTGCATCTCCCATACCACCCGCACGTGCATCTGGAGAAATGCGTAAAAACGGAACGGCCGTAGAAACAATATTAATGGAATCTGCTTGCGCTATTGTAACTGTAGGCAAAGCAGCAGCAAGGCCCAAACACAATAACGCTGATACGCATAGTTTTTTTGATGCATTTTTCATAATCAAATAATTGAATATCTGTCATTGCACAACAAGGCACAAAAACAATGATTAAAACGAAAACGAAATTTTAGCGTAGAAATTATGCCATTCGGTTTATTTAGTGGCGCAGTGGGGAACTGCTATACAATGATACGAATAAACTGCAAATTGTTGTATAAAAAAAGCGCAATAAATGCGATTGACATTTATTGCGCTTGAAACTACCAACTGGTTGGTAGGATTCTACTTATTTAGTTGCATTGATAATACCAATAATCAAGGCACCCATACCCACGAAGCTGCTGGTTAAGCCCATGATTTCAGCTGTTGTCAAAGGTTTCTTGTTCTTACGAACCGGCACATATAATTCCGCACCTGCTGTTAGCTTAGGATAGGTTTTGAAGAACACATAGTTGTGAACGGTTTTAATTTTACCGTTCGGGTACAGCACATAAGTGCCTTTTTTATTCGCATTCTCAGAGAACCCCCCTGATTCGCTGATTAATCTGCGAGCAGATAAGCCTCGGTAATACGGTACTTTTTTCTGAATGTTCACGCCACCAAATGCTTGTACAGAAGTAGGTGTTTTAGGAATGGTAATTAAGTCACCTTCTTCCAAATAAATATCATCATCAGAACCTGGATTCTCAATAGCATTACGCAGGTTAACAGCTAACAATACTTTTTCTTTGGTTAAAGCACTATCCAGGAATTTCTTGGTTAGTGTATCGGTGCTCAATTGCTTAGATAAAGACTTTTTAATTTCCAATACTTCTCCTTTTAAGGCTTCCTGATAGGTATTGCGCAGGAAGAAAGCAGAGCCCAAAGATCCAGATTCTAAAATCCCACCCGCTCGTTTGAACAAATCACTCACGCGGTCTTTTTTGGTATTCAGTAAGTAAGTTCCCGGGAATAGAACTTCTCCTGTAATTGTTACAGAACCCGCAGCCTGGTTACGTGGCAGGTTCTTTACGTTAACCACATCGAAGGGTTCTAACTCAATCGCACCCTGATTGGTTGTTAATTTTAGACTATCAGAAAGATTAAACCGGAAAATGGTATTGTACGCTGCTGTGTCAGATAGAGTTTGGTCTTTGCGGAGTCTGCGCAGTACTTCTACTTCTTTTAAAGATGCACGATCTTTTAAGCCCCCACCTAATAGAATCAAATCTTCTAAGCGCATGCCTTCAGCATAACCAAAAGTGCCGGGATTATTTAATTCACCAGTAATGGTAACTGTTCTCAACTCTCTTAATTCTATTTTGCTGTATACATGCAAAGAGTCATCGTTTCGTAAAGATAAAGCCTGGTCAGCAGGTGAATCCAGATTCACCGCAGTAACCGTAGTGTCTTTGGTTTCATTGGTTCTGAACAACAAAGCCCTTCCCTTATAAGCATTTTCTTTTAGCTGAGCCGCTTTGATTAAAGCACCTAAAGTAGGGTAGGATGAAACAGCATAACTATTCGGGTAATAAATGGCACCAGCTGCAATTACACGGTTCTCAAAGCGTTTGGGTACAGCACCTACAACCACTGAATCCGAACTCTTGATAGAAAATTTATTTAATTGATTGTATTCAACATTCAGGATGGATTTTCCTAAATCGCCAAAACGCTGAATGGTAATTTTATTTCTGTTGGCAGAGTCGGCAAAACCAGCTGCGTATTTTTCAATGACGGTAGCCAGGGTTTCATTGGGTTCTGATTCATAAATAGCGGGTCTTTTCACCGCACCGTTTACAAACAAACGAACCGCGTAAGGATGGACCTTAATGATATCGTCGTCTTTTAATAAAAGGTTCTTGGTCAAGTCTCCGTTCAATAAGAAATCATACAAATCGAAGGTGACCAATTTTTTACCGTTACGAATCAGATCGATTTTTCTGAAAGAACCGTTGGCAGCAGGACCACCCGATGCATATAAGGCATTGGCCAGGGTAGCTAATGAAGAGAGTTCATAAGTTCCGGGTTGTTTTACTTCTCCTATTAAAGTAACACGTATACTTCTGATTTGCCCCAGGCTTACCTGTAAGAAAGTATTGCCTGTTTTTAAACCCGGATAGGTCTTGGCCATTACGTTTCTCAATTTGGTTTTGGCTTCTTCAATGGTTAAACCAGCTAATACCACCGGGCCTATATTCGGGATACGAATCTGCCCTTCTGTATTAATTTTGTATTTGGAAGTCTTTTCAGAGAAACCATAAATATCTATTGATAATTCATCATCTACTCCCAATACATAGTTGCTGGGCGTTGCGGTACGCATATTGGGTTCAAAAGTCAGGTTGGCATTGGAGAAAAATTCGGATCCAAAAATCTGTAACCCATCTTTTGATAAAGCGTTGAACTCGTTTTTAGTGTTTACCGGTTTTCTGGATTCGTAATTCGCTCCTGTTGTTTTTTGTGTTCCTGTAGCCACTGTTCCCATGCTACCCATTCTCGCTTTGATCTGTGCAATCTGGGTAGCTGATAAACCTCTTTCCTTGGCTTTTGCTTCCAGTTCGGCTTCAGATAGTCCGCTCAACTGAGCTTGTTGTAAATAGGCCTGAAACTGTGCGTCTGATAAGGCATTGATATCAATGCTGGAAACCTGTGGAATAGTAGGTAACTGTGCAAAAACCAAGGGTGTTGTGGAAACGAACAATCCCATCAACAAAGCTTTCATCCAAATTTTCTTCATGTGAACTATTTTATACTAACTATTTACTTGTTTTATAGCGGGGGATTGGGGGCGAAGATAGCCCGAAAACCCTAATACTCAAAGAATCATGATTTGTCCTGCAGTACTTTGGGTGCTCATACTTGGATTGCCAGTAACTGCAACGGAAAGTTTGTAATAGTAGATCCCTGGCAGGCATTTTCGCCCTTGTTGGGTGGTGCCGTCCCAGGCAATTTCGATATTGCGGGTGCCTTGGGTGTTTAGCGTCCTGCGAATTTGGGTAACGGAGGCACCCGCCGCATCCACTATGTCTATCCGCACTTGTAAATCGGTATTGGGTTGGTTGTGTTCAAAAGCAAAGACCGTTTTTCCGCCCATTGCTTTGAAAGGATTGGGAAAATTCCTGACCTGCGCTATTTTCAATTGCTCTTTATTTACCACCGTAAATTCTAAACTTGCCATGTTGCTATTGTTGACCAGGTCCCAGGCTTTGAGTTGCAGCTGGTGTTTACCCGGGGGGAGTTGGGCTAACTGGTAACGCAGGGTTCCGCGCTGGTATTCGTTCAGCTCGTTGCTGAAAAAGGAATTCAGTAAAAAACTGTTGCGCTGGTCACCATTGAGTACTAAAACCAAATCATGCCCAATGCCATTTCCTGTGGCATTGATGCCAGATGTGTCAAAAAGTTTGGCTATTAAAACAGGGTTCTCATGGGTGATGCCCCCGTTTTTAAACGCTTCATCGTTTAGGTATAATTTGATTTCAGGTCCCGTTGTATCACGGGTATTATTCTCCGTATTTCCCGCAATTCTCATGGGCAATGCACCCGCAGCTGGTTGCGTATTGGTACTGTCTGAACGCTGTGCAAAAAACTTGATATTGGCTTTGTTGGGGCCAAAGCTGATATCTCTTGGGATTTTTAATTCAACCCTAAATTGTCCATTTTGAACACTTGCTTTTCCGTTAAATAAAATGGTTTTCTCTGTTGAATAACTGGTACGAGGGCTTTCCGAAGTGTTGCCTAAGGTAAAAACTTGCTGAGGTTGGTCATAAAATTGCACAGACACAATACCGTTATAATCATTTGCCATACTGCCATTGGGCTGATTAACTTGTCCGCTGATTTCATAGGTTTTCAAGGCAATTAAACTATCTGAGAACGGGATGATATTACCCGTATTTTTTTCTTTTATCTGGTTAACCTGAATGGGTAGTTCAGGTAAAGCCAGTTGCAGGGCAGGGTCTCCCAATAGAGCAAACTTTCTGCTGTTCAAAGGGTCACCGCTGGTTTGTGTATTGCTCTGGTTACTGAGATTCTTGGCAACTCTTACCGCCTCACCTAATGAACGATACAAGTATCGATTATTTCCTGTACCGCTATTATTCATGGGCTCTAAAGCCGCTTTGATAAAATTCTGGTTCATGATGCGATTGCTGTAAGCAAATACCAATCGAGTTGTCGTCAATAATGCAATCGCACCATTGTTGCTGCCATACAATAATGGTCTGGCAATAGAAGGTTTACCCGGTTGATCAAAGGGATCAAAATCGCAACTGGCGGTAATGAACAGCGGCAATTTATCAGGATTGTTGAAACGATTGATTTCATTGGCACTAATCACCGCTTCTTCGGATAAGCGCAGGTGATTGCCATGCCCAGAGTAGTTTACGATTAATGCCCCAGATAACACCTGGTTTACAATAGCATCACTCACTGCAGGATATCTGGCGCCACCGGCACCGCTTATCAAAGGATAAGCATCCAGATAAATTTTATTGGCGGTTAATGCAGGATTAGCTGAAAGTGCAGTAGCAGCAATGCTTTCGGCATCATTAAGGTGCAGGTTCTGGTCTTTGTCATCTGCAATAAAAACCAATTGACTGCGCCAGGCATTATCTGTATTACTAGTGGAAGAATTGTTATTTCTATTGGGTTGATGATAACGAATCAGTTTGTTGATGTATTGATTGGCTTCGGTCAAATTACTGACAGGAATGCGACCTACTGCAATGGACAAAGGAGCATCGTTCAATTGATTCACATCGTCGCCGTTGTTGAGCATGGCATAAAAATCATCTGATGTATAAGAAAGCAATGGTGATAAGCTATTGCTGCTTTGAAAAGTGGGAATCAGATTGCGCTCATTGTATTGGCTATTCTGTAAAATATTTTTTGGATCGTACGTGCCCGCACCGAATAAGACAACGTATTGTAAGGTTTTCCCATTGGCTGTTGATGACGGTACTGAATTGTCGTAAAATAATTTCAGGGTATTTCTGATGGCGGCAGGGTCGGGTATGCCAGCAGCAAATTCATTATAACATTGCGTAGTGGTAATAACCAAATCCTTGTATCCGTATTGGCTTTGGTGAAAATTGGCCAGGCGATTGGCGGCCAAAAGTAAAGAGGGATGGACAATGATGATGCCTTTGTAGTCATTGTTTGTTCCTTTTGCCAGATCAAGAAGGTTTTGATTAGGTACATTGGGATTGTTGGGAATAATCGGCGTTAAAGCTTGCGCAGGGTTAAAACACGCAAATTCTTTCCGTATTTCTACGATGGTTTTTACCGTGATTTCACTGCCGGAATTTGCGGAAACTACGATGGAAGGATTGAGCAGATCACTGATATCCCAGACACGGGTGTCTGTGGGAAATACGCTTGGGTTGCCGTTGTTTAGCGGTGCAGAAATCCGCAATTCTGCTGCTGAATCACGGGATAGATTACCCGTGTTTTCGCGGGTAATGGTAAAGTAAAAACCCTGGGTATTATTTGGGGGGATTAACTGTTTTTGACCCTGAATGCTAAAACGGTTGAGCCACCCTTCTGCGCCACTAATGCCATTGTATTGAAATTGAACAGAAAGGTTACTAACACTTCCTAAGTTGGAGTGCAAAATGGAAGTTTGTGTTTTAACTTCTCGGGCGTAGTCATCCAATAAGCCACCTGAAACGCCTGATAAAGAAATGTTTTGAGCCGGAATTCCATTTAGTGAGACTCCGAATTCAGCGGATGCCCCCAGACTTCTGGAAGTGAGATGGGTGAAGAGTTTTAATGGTTCAGCTGAAACTGCATTGGTCCAAGGGATGGAAAAAGTTCTGGTGGTCTGATTCGCATTAAAATTTTCTCCTACCCATTCCTTGCCACTGCCCAATAAATTACTTTTTGGATTTTCGTAGGCATAACGATCGGTGTAGGTTCTAACAATTTTACCAATTGGCAGCGGAGAGGCGGGGTCAGTTTGTATTCTTTTAGGCAAACTCCCATTAATAGGATTGGAGTTGATGGTTATAAAATACCAGGCAGTATCGCTATACAAATTTTTCTCAAAACGGAAAGTTTGTGTTACCGAATCATAATACCATGCATGAGGGCCTGGAGCATAAAATAAAGCATAATTGGAACCCGTTTCAATGGGAATTTCTGTTAAACTTATAAGTGAAGCTGAATCTATTTTCTCAGGTAAGTTTCCTCCCTTTTTTCCAAAAATCCGGAGGCTATTGGTGGGGAAGGGGTTGGCGTTTAAACCCAAAGCAGATAATTGCGAAGCTTCAATTTTATAAATGCCGGATTGGGTTAGACCTATCCTAATCCATTGACCGGCAGATAAAAAAGAAGTATTTAAAAAATTTTGTTGAGAGTTAATTTCAAGACAAATAAAGGAAAAGCCTAAAAATAGAATTACTTTTTTCATGCAATAATGCGAATTCCGTTTATCTATCAGGATAATGTTTGTTTTTTATTTCATCAGCAAGGGGCTCAACTGGTTTGCATGGATCAGGTATAGGTATGTATAATTGTTTGCACATTGTGCAAACAGTAAAGCATTTCATTGGTTTATCATTAATTGGGGTATCCAAATAGACATAAGCATTGCTATGTGGACTGTTGACTTTTATGATATTCCCTCTTGTGTCTTCTGCAAGGGGTGCAATTGTGCACCTATGAGCAATTAACCAATCGTAAAAATCGGCTCTTGTCATAATTAAGCAATAGATAAATTAAACTGCTTTGTTCTAACATTTGGTTGATGAAAACCGTTGTTTTGTTGGTGTTCAAAGACGGTTTGCACAGTTTGAATCAAATTTTTTGTTGCTTCTTCTTCTGTATCACCCTCAGCAATGATATTGGGTAATTGCGCAAAAAATGCAGTGAAACCTTTGTCAATTGGGTCCTGAACAAATATCCCTGTTAGCTGAAAATTTTGTGCTTTCATGTTTTTTAGGTTTACTGGTTGACGACACAAATTATACAAAAATCCCAAAAAATGACACTTCACCGTGTTAAAACTGCCTGTTTCAGGTATTTGCCGCAAAGGTGATTGGTAAAATATTTATTCAAATACAACGTTTTAGGTAATTATTGGGTCTAAAATTAGGATTTTGCTAACTAATATTTCTATACATTCGTTGTTATAAAAAACCGAATTTTATAGGCCAATTATACACTCTAATCAGTATAACAAAATCAAACAATGCAGGTAAATAAATTTGTGCGGAACACCGTTTTATTGGTATCCCTAATGAGTGTAGCGGCAGCTTGTAATCCTTTTAAAGCCAAAAAGGAGAAGTCTACTGCGACCGGATGGAACTATAACGACCAGCAATTTGGCAACTTCAATGTGGTTAAACCCAAGGATATTCAAACTGCTCCGGGACTTGTTTTTGTTCAGGGGGGGACTTTTACCATGGGCGCTACTCAGGAAGATATTATGGCTGACTGGAACAATATTCCGCACCGTGTAACAGTTAATTCCTTCTTTATTGACAAATACGAAGTAAGCAACCTGAACTACCGCGAATACCTATATTGGTTAGAAGGTACGTTTGGTGCTGCGGGTATGGATTCCATTGTTACCCAGGCTTTGCCGGATACCCTGGTTTGGAGAGAGGAGCTGGCTTATAACGAACCGATGGTGGAATATTATTTCCGCCACCCTTCTTATAACAACTACCCTGTGGTGGGTGTAACCTGGTTACAGGCTACTGAATACTGCAAGTGGAGAACCGACCGTGTAAATGAATTGGCTTTGATGAAGAAAGGTTTCCTGGATCCTAAAACACAGGTGAAGAAAACTTTGAATGGTGCAGGTCAGGATAACTTTAATACCAAAGCTTATTTATTGGGCGAATATCAAGCAGTTCCTGGTAAGGATGTTACTTCTAAGAAAAACCCATTGAAAGATGCACAAGGCCGTCCCAGAACCGTTGCTAAGTTTGAAGACGGATTGATGTTTGGTGACTACCGTTTGCCAACAGAAGCAGAATGGGAATACGCGGCATACGGCTATATTATGGAGAACCCACAGCGTAAGAGCAACAAGGGGATCAAAGGAGAAGAATTGATTGCCAATAAATCCATTTATGCCTGGAGAAACGATGGATATGATAACCTGAGAGCTACCAAAAAAGGCGCAGCTCAAGGCTCTTTCCTTGCTAACTTTAAAAGAGGTACAGGTGATAATATGGGTGTAGCAGGTGGTTTGAACGATAATGCTGCAGTAACAGCAGAAGTAGATCAGTTTGTACCGAATGGATATGGCATTTACAATATGAGTGGCAACGTGAGTGAGTGGGTGGCTGATATCTATCGTCCTTTGACCAACTCTGAAGCCGAAGATTTTAATCCATTCCGTGGTAACGTTTTCCAACAAATTGATATGAGTGGTGGACAAGGGAATTTAAGAGATGATAAGGGTAGAATCAAAATGAAACCTGAACCAGATTCTTTAACCCGTAATAGAAGAAATTACCAGAAAGCCAATGCACTAAACTATTTAGACGGTGATTCATTAAGCTCAGTTACTTATGGCTATGGAATCACAACCTTAATTTCTGATAAATCCAGGGTATACAAGGGTGGTAGCTGGAATGACCGTGCGTATTGGTTAAGTCCTGGTACCCGCCGTTTCTTACAGGAAGACGAAAGCACCAATACCATTGGTTTCCGTTGTGCTATGAGCCATTATGGTGCGCCTGAAGGAATTGGCAGTAAAGCCAAAACCGGAAATAATTTCCCTCCAAGAAGAAATAAAAGATAGACGCTAAAGATTATTGCTATGCGCATAGGCTATGGGATTGATTTTCACCAATTGGTGGAAGGTAGGGACCTTATGATTGGTGGAGTTAAAATTCCGCATACCAAGGGTGCTTTAGGACATAGTGATGCAGATGTATTGTTACACGCTATTTGTGATGCATTACTCGGCGCAGCTTGCTTAGGTGATATTGGGGTACATTTTCCTGATACATCCGTTGAATTCAAGAATATTGATAGCAAGATTTTATTAGCCAAGACCAGGGATTTAATAGCAGCCGAAGGATATTCAATTGTGAATATAGACGCCTCTCTTTGTTTAGAAAAACCCAAGATTAAACCCCATATACCTGCTATGCAGGAAACCATTGCCAATATTCTGGGCATTGGACTCAGAGATATTTCTATCAAAGCAACCACCAATGAGAAAATGGGTTTCGTGGGCAGGGAAGAAGGTTTGGTGGCGCATGCGGTTTGTCTGCTTCAAGCTAAATGATTTATCTACATAAAATATTGCCGGTATTTGTGATGCCCATCATGCTGATCATTTACCTTTTGATTTTTGCTTTGTGGAACAAAAAAAGATGGCCGATTTATACTGCCATTATTTGTCTGTATATTTTTTCTACACCAATTTTTGCTAGTAATTTCTTCAAGTTGGTTGAAGGTTCCGAAGTGAGGAAAACACCCAAGGATATGCCGAATGCAGATGCCATTGTGGTTTTGAGCGGGATGATCAATCAAGTAAAATCTACTGAAGGGGTTTATCCTGAATGGGGGGATCCTGACCGATTTTTTGGGGCTATTGAATTGTTTAAAGCTGGCAAAGCCCCTAAGCTTATTTTTACTGGGGGCAAAATGCCTTGGGATACCACTAAGCTGACCGAAGGTGAAATTTTAAAACTATTCGCAAAACAGCAAGGGATATCTGATTCTGCTATATTATTGACTGGAAATGTTGAGAATACGGCAGATGAGGCTAAAGCTGTAAGAACTTTAATTGGGAGAAATAAAAAAATCATATTGGTTACATCCGCCTATCATATGCCTCGCTCAAAAATGCTTTTTGCAAAGCAAGGCTTTTGGGTAGTTGATTATTCGGTTGATTTTAAAGTAGATAGAGTAAGTAAACGGACATTTATAGATTACTTGCCTGATGCAGACAGTTTCCGATTACTGAATTCAGCATACAGAGAGTTGATTGGCAGGTTCATTTATTTATTAGTTTAGCAATCTAATGGAGAAGGAAAAAAAGATTGCCATTGTAGGATTAGGGTATGTAGGACTACCACTTGCTATAGCTTTTGCGGATAAATACAAGGTTTTAGGCTTTGATATCAATACACAGCGCATTGATGAATTAAAAAAGTGTTTTGATAAAACGAAGGAAGTAGAACCTTCAAAGTTTAATACAGCGTATCCATTAAAATTTACTGATTCTCTCGATGATCTCCAGAGCTCAAATATTTTTATTATTACAGTGCCTACTCCAATTGATAATAATAAGCAGCCTGATTTAAGTTTTCTTCTTTCCGCATCATCCAAGATTGGTTCAATCCTCAAAAAAGGAGATATTGTCATTTATGAATCTACAGTCTATCCTGGATGTACAGAAGAGGAGTGTGTACCTGTTTTAGAGCAAAAAAGTGGCCTATTTTATAATAATGATTTTTTTGTTGGTTATTCTCCTGAACGGATTAATCCTGGAGATAAAACCAGACCCATTCAGTCCATTGTAAAAGTTACTTCTGGCTCTACACCAGAAATTGCTGAAGTTGTTGACAAATTATATAAAACCGTTATTATAGCAGGCACATATAAAGCCCCAAGTATTAAAGTTGCAGAAGCCGCCAAAGCCATAGAGAATGCACAAAGAGATGTAAATATCTCATTCATGAATGAATTGGCGTTAATCTTTGATAAACTTAATATAGACATTGATGAAGTGTTGGAAGCTGCAAAAACTAAGTGGAATTTTCTACCTTTCAAACCTGGATTGGTTGGTGGCCACTGCATTGGAGTAGATCCGCATTATTTGGCTTATAGAGCTATGCAGGTAGGTTATACGCCAAAGGTTATCTTATCAGGGCGGGAAGTTAATGAACAGATGGGTGTATGGAGAGCTGAGAAAATTATTGCTGAATTGGCTAAAAAGTTTAATGGTAATATATGTGGCAAAAAAGTATTGATTTTAGGTTTCGCGTTCAAAGAAAATTGCACTGATACACGTAATACTAAAGTTGTTGATGTCTACAATACCTTGAAAAAAGCTGGGATAGAAGTTTCCATTTATGACCCCTTAGTTGATGCAATTAATGTAGAAAAGGAATTCGGCATTGAATTGGCACAATCAAAAGAAGGGCAATTCGACTATATTTTCAAAGCGGTTAGCCACTCTATTTTCAATGATTAATTAAACAATTTCTTTCACCACATTCCAGATTACTTTAGGTTTTCCCAATGTATAGTAGTGTAAAACAGGTACCCCGAAAGCTTTCAACTCCTTGCTTTGTTGAATCAGCCACTCTGTTCCAACCTGTTCACATTCCGCATCCGTTTTACATTTGGAAATGGCATTGGATAAATCGGTTGGAATGTCTACATGGAATATTCTGGGAAGAACAGAGAGCTGTTTTTTATTGGTGATTGGTTTTAAACCAGGAATGATGGGAACATTTATGCCCATTTCTCTGCAGGCTTTTACATAATCAAAATATTTCTGGTTGTCGAAAAACATTTGTGTCATGATATAATCTGCACCAGCATCTACTTTTTCTTTCAGTCTTTGTAAATCAATTTCCAAATTAGGTGCTTCAAAATGTTTTTCAGGATAGCCAGCTGTACCAATACAGAAATTGGTTTTTCCTCCATTCTGGATATCATCATCCAGATAAATTCCACTGTTCAGGTTTACAACCTGCTTTTGTAAGTCGATGGCATATTTGTGACCATCGGGTTCTGGTTCAAAGCTGGCTTCATTTTTAGCGGCATCCCCTCTTAATACGAGTACGTTGTCAATACCAAGAAAATTCAGATCAATCAGCGCATCTTCACTTTCTCTTTTGTTAAAACCTCCACAAATAAAATGGGGTACAGTATCTATTGAATAGTGGTTCATAATGGCGGCACAGATACCTACTGTACCGGGTCTTTTGCGCACTTCTACTTTTTCGAAAGTTCCGTCTGCTTTTTTTTTGAAAGCCGTTTCACTTCTGTGGTAGGTAACATTGATCCAGCTCGGTTTAAATTCCATTAAGGGGTCGAGATGGTCAAAAACGTGATTTATACTTTTACCTTTCAAAGGGGGAAGTATTTCAAATGATATGAGTGTCTTTTCCGCTTTTTTTATATGGTCAATTACTTTCATCCTATTCAAATATTTCGTAATCTTGCAAACTTAAAGTAAAAGTTCAAAATTTAGTTATGCCTTATTTATTTACCTCTGAGAGTGTATCTGAAGGACATCCGGACAAGGTAGCGGACCAGATATCCGATGCGTTGATTGATAATTTTTTAGCGTTTGATCCGCAGAGTAAAGTGGCTTGTGAGACTTTGGTTACGACTGGTCAGGTTGTATTGGCTGGTGAAGTGAAGTCTAAAGCTTATTTGGATGTACAGGAGATTGCGCGTGGTGTGATTCGCAAGATTGGCTATACCAAGAGCGAGTATATGTTCGAAGCGAACAGTTGTGGTATTTTATCAGCGATTCACGAGCAGAGTGCAGACATCAACCAGGGGGTAGATAAGAAGAAGAAAGAAGAGCAGGGAGCAGGTGACCAGGGTATGATGTTCGGTTATGCAAGTAACGAGACTGAGAATTATATGCCTTTGGCCTTGGATTTAGCCCATAAGATCCTGATTGAACTGGCTGCATTAAGAAGAGAGAACAAAGCCATCAAATACCTGAGACCTGATGCGAAGAGCCAGGTGACTTTGGAATACAACGACAACAATCAACCCGTAAGAATCGATGCGATTGTGGTATCTACCCAGCACGATGAATTTGATACGGAAGCGAAGATGTTGGCCAAGATCAAGAAGGACATCATCGAGATTTTGATTCCAAGAGTAAAAGCGAAGTACAAGAAGTACGCGAAATTATTTAACAAAGACATCAAGTACCATATTAACCCAACCGGTAAGTTTGTAATTGGTGGTCCACACGGAGACACAGGGTTAACCGGCCGTAAGATCATCGTTGATACTTATGGTGGTAAAGGAGCACACGGTGGTGGAGCTTTCAGCGGTAAAGACCCCAGTAAGGTGGACCGTTCTGCTGCCTATGCTACCCGTCATATTGCGAAGAACCTGGTTGCTGCGGGTGTAGCCGATGAGATCTTAGTACAGGTTTCTTATGCGATTGGAGTGGCACAGCCTACATCCATCAACGTAAACACTTTTGGTACGGCCAAAGTAAACCTGACCGATGGCCAGATTGCGAAGATTGTAGAGGGCTTATTCGATATGCGTCCTTACTTTATTGAGCAGCGCCTGAAGCTGAGAAGCCCTATTTACAGCGAAACCGCTGCTTATGGTCATATGGGCCGCCAGCCGGAAGTAGTTACCAAGACTTTTGTATCTCCTGACGGAAAGGAAAAGAAAGTAAAAGTGGAGCTATTTACCTGGGAAAAACTGGATTATGTAGCCAAAGTGAAGAAGGCGTTTGGGTGAAATAAGTTTTTTAATTTCACACAATAAACAACGGCCGACCATTTTTATGGTTGGCTTTTTAGTAATGTTTTTTTATGCCCATTAACTATTCTATATTTGTAATCCCCTTAGAACTTACTTTATTTCCACAATATGACTGATTTAATGCTCGAAGCATCCGATGAAATTTCTTTTAAAGATCTTGTTTTAAAAATTCAAGAATGGTTCAAATATTTATTGACTAAATGGACTCTTATTGGATTTTTAGGATTATTGGGAGGGGGTGCTGGTTTTTTTTATGCCCATTATCAAAAACCCAAATATAATGCAAAAATCACTTTTGTATTAGAAGAAAACAAAAACACTTCAGGTAGTTTAGGTGGACTTGCTTCGTTGGCTGGTCAATTTGGCGTGGATATTGGAGCTACTTCAGGTGGAGGATTACTATCTGGGGATAATATTTTGTTATATTTCAAAAGTCCTTCCTTAGCCAGAGAAGTACTGATGTCTAGATACAAAAATGATTCTAATGAATCCATAGCGGATCAATATGCTTTAGTATATGGGCTTACAGAAAAATGGAAGAAAAATAAAAAAATAGGAATAGTTAATTTTCCTATTTCAGAATTAAATAAACCATACTCGCGACAGCAAGATAGTTTATTACAATCAATTATCAGTTCGATTAATGCAAAACAATTTGCTGTTTCGAGAGTGGATAAAAAAGCTGGATTCATTGATGTAAGTTGTTCTATGGAAAGTGAGCCACTCGCCAAGGTATATTGTGAGCGGATTGTTCAAAGAGTGGTTGAACGATATATTTCCATTAAAACACAAAGACAAAATGCCACTGTAGAAAAACTTCAATTTAGGGTAGATAGTATAGCTGGTTTATTAAAACAAAAAACAGTTTCAAGTGCTTCTTTACAAAATACTTCTAGTACAATGGATATTAATCCATTATATCGCACAGGTACTTCAGTAGCCGTTGAAACTACGCTAAGGGATAAAACACTATTGTCTACCATTTTTGCCAGCGTAACACAAAACTTAGAAATGGCAAAGTTCACTTTGAGTCAAGAAACGCCCGTAATCCAAATTGTGGATACACCAATTTTACCTCTTAAGGTAGAAAAGCTTTCTAGATTAAAATCTGCATTAATTGGTGCTCTCATATTTGGGTTTATAGTTGTTATTGGTTTAGTAATTCGCCGATTGTATGCTTCAGTGATGGCTTAATCATTTTAGGGCATACTATTTTTGCGTTTTTTTTTGAAATATAATAAAATTGAGTAATTTTAGTACTCAATTTTGTATCAGTAGTCAAATTTTGTGACTCACTGTGCTTTAGCATTTATAGAACCCTCCTCCCCACTTATTTTGATTAATCAACTTTTCACTGGAAAAATTCGATTGAAATTACTTTCACGCATTCTTTTAAATCCCGAAACTCAAGTTTATTTGCGTCAATTAGAAAAAGAATTCAATGTTAGCAGTAATACAGTTCGAATTGAGTTGAATAAGCTTACAGAAATGAAACTTATTGAGGAGGTATTTGGTGAGAAAATTAAAGTTAAGAAATACAAGGCTAATTTATTACATCCCTTGTATCACAGCTTACGAAATATTATATATCAATATTTGGGTATTGACCACCTCATTGAAGACATTTTCAATAAACTTGGGAGTTTACAGGAAGTTTATATAACAGGGGATATTGCAGAAGGGAAAAATTCTTTATTCATTGATTTAATTGTAGTAGGTGAGATAGATAAATTGTATTACAACCGATTGGTTGAAAAAGCAGAATTAATTTTAAATAAGAAAATACGAACCGGATTCTATTTGCCATCAACGTTTTCAACCCAGATTTTAAGAGAAGTAACATGTGTTTGTATTTTTACGTCCGATAATAATAGTCTAAATAATTTAATTGATGATTAGTTTGGTCCAGACCAGCAATAGTTGTATGATAATAATGATAAATACGTAAATAATTGAAAATGGTTTCTATTTTGTATTGTATATTTAAATTAAATCTTCAAAAATTAATCAAAAGTTAGGTTATTCGTGCGCACTTTGGTGCGTATAAATTCATAAGTTTAAGAAATCAAAAACATCCATAATAATTGGTTGTCTCAACCCAAAGAGGATACATATTATATTTTAACTCTGTAAATAAATTGCTTAAATGAACATAGAAAATAAAACGGTATTAATAACTGGGGGTACAGGGTCTTTAGGAAAAGCCTTGACTACTCATATTCTTCACCGCCATTCGAATATTAAAAAGTTAATCATCTTATCTAGAGATGAACAAAAACAATTTCAAATGGCTCAGGAATTTCCTGAGAATCAATTTCCTCAAATTCGGTTTTTCTTAGGGGATGTTAGAGATGAGAAAAGATTAATAAGGGCCTTCCAAGGAGTCGATATTGTAATTCATGCTGCTGCTATGAAGCACGTTCATTTATCTGAGTATAATCCAGATGAATGTATTAAAACAAATATTGGTGGAGCACAAAATGTAATTCATGCGGCGTTGCAAACCAGTGTGTCAAATGTGGTTGCTTTATCAACTGATAAGGCTTGTGCACCTATAAATTTGTATGGAGCTACCAAATTAACTTCAGATAAACTATTTGTAGCGGCTAATAACATTAAGGGAAATAAACTCATTAAGTTTTCCGTTGTTCGTTATGGTAATGTAATGGGTTCCAATGGGTCTGTTATTCCTTTTTTATTAAGAAAAAGATGGAAGGGAAATTACCAATAACAGATCCTCTTATGACTCGTTTTAATATTTCCCTGCAAGGAGGAGTTGATATGGTAATGCATGCTATTGAAAATGCATGGGGGGGTGAAATATTTATCCCTAAAATCCCATCTTATAGAATTACGGATGTAGCTACTGCGGTAGCACCAGATTGTGAACAAGTTGTCATTGGTATTCGACCTGGTGAGAAAATTCACGAAGAAATGATAACCTCTTCGGATTCCTATCACACCTATGATTTAGGGAAATATTACACTATTTTGCCATCTATTCCGAATTTCAATATAAATGACTACGTTAAGTCATTTGGAGCAAAGAAGGTTCCAGAGGGCTTCAATTATAATTCTGGAACGAATACTGAATGGGAAACAATTGAGTCATTGAGAGTACTTATTAAAAAACATGTCGATTCTAATTTTGAATAACTAATCACTATGATTCCATACGGTAAACAGACTATAGAACAAATTGATGTTGATACAGTAATTTCGGCATTACAATCTGACTATCTTACTCAAGGTCCGAAAATAAAGGAGTTTGAAGAAAAATTCGCTGAGTATGTCGGTAGTAAGTATGCTGTTGCAGTATCTAATGGTACAGCTGCCTTACATCTATGTACTTTAGCTTTAGGAGTAAAAGAAGGTGATAAAGTAATTACAACACCAATAACATTTGCGGCATCGGCAAATTGTATTCGCTATTGTGGTGGAGAAGTTGTTTTTTCAGATATTAATCCCTCTACTCTTCTCTTAGATATCGAAAAAGTTAGAATATTATTAGAGAACTCACCCAAAGGGTCCTATAAGGGGATAATTCCAGTTGACTTTGGAGGTAGAGTCGTTGACTTGCAACCATTTAGAAAATTAGCTGATGAATTCAATTTGTGGATTATTGAAGATGCGTGTCATGCCCCAGGAGGTTATTCTGTAGATGAAAGTAATAATAAGATAGCAAGTGGAAGTTGTAAATATTCAGAATTGGCCATATTTTCTTTTCATCCTGTAAAGCATTTCACTAGTGGAGAAGGCGGAATGATAACTACAAATCATTTTGATTTATATCAAAATTTATTGAAACTTCGTTCACATGGCATCACAAAGAATGAGGATGAGTTTTCAAACTCCATTGAATTTGCTTGTGGTCAGACTTCAACTAGTAATAATTATCCAGCTTGGTATATGGAAATGCAAACTTTGGGTTTCAATTATAGATTAACTGATTTTCAAGCTGCTTTAGGATTAAGTCAATTGGAAAGAGCTAACATATGGATTCAAAGAAGAAGGGAAATTGCCCTTTATTATTCTAATTCTTTCAAAGATTTACCATTTATAAGAGGACAATCTGGCACAATAGAAGGTCATGCGTATCAT
Organism: Sediminibacterium sp. C3; assembly: GCF_000508085.1. Taxonomy (GTDB): domain Bacteria; phylum Bacteroidota; class Bacteroidia; order Chitinophagales; family Chitinophagaceae; genus Sediminibacterium. The sequence continues at coordinate 1,253,880 of NZ_KI669560.1, forward strand.
CTATACATTATTGAAGTTGAGGATCGATTGGGCTTATATAATTATTTAAGAGAAAATGGAATTTTAGCTCAAATTCACTACATACCTTGTCATTTAATGCCTTATTACAAACAGTTTGGTTGGAAAGAGGGTGACATGCCAATATCCGAGAATTATTATAAACATTGTATTAGCTTACCAATTTTCCCTAGCTTAACAAATGACGAGCAAACTTTTATAATTAACTGTGTAAAAAAATATTATGGAAAGTGAGCAAAAAAATGCCTTTTTAAAATATGAAGCTGACAAATGGTTTTTGAGGAATAGTCAAGCTATTAAAAATTATAACTCATCAAAAGATGAAGTAATTAATATCATTAAAGAATATAATCTTGAAGTTAATTCGGTATTGGAGTTGGGATCTTCAGCTGGGTATAGGTTAAATGCAATCAAGAGCCTATTTCCAACTAAAAATTTAACAGGACTTGAACCATCAAAATTAGCAATCGAATATGGACAAGAGAATTATCCAAGTATTCATTTCGTCCATGGAACTGCAGATAATTTAAGTTGCCTTAATGATAATTCATATGATTTAGTTATTGTTGGGTTTATTCTTTACGTTATTGATCGAAATCTTTTGTTAAAAGTTATTTCTGAAATAGATAGAGTATTGAAGGATGGAGGTGTTGTTATTCTCGTCGATTTTTTTTCTGAAAAACCGGTCAAAAATAGTTACGAGCATATACACGATTTACAAGCCTTTTCTTTTAAACAAAATTACGATGAAATATTTACATCATCGAAATTGTATTATTTATTAGACAAATCATCCTTTAGTCATGATAATAAAATTAAAGATGTAAGTAGTGATTACCATAACAAGTACAGTATTTCTGTTTTGAAAAAAGATCTTACTGCAAGTTATAAATAAATGAAGCTGATTTTAGGAACAGCCCAAATGGGTTTAAATTACGGAGTTAATAATCGAGTTGGTAAAATTTCAAACGATGAAAGTTGTAAAATTTTAATCAAGGCAGATTCTCTTGGTATTACAATACTCGATACTGCTGAGGCTTATGGCGATGCCCATCAAGTAATTGGATTATTTCATCGAAAACATCCCAATTGCAGGTTTAAAATAATTACCAAGATGCCTCATAGTATTGAATATAATTCGGTTCAATCGAGAGTTGAAAGTTATTTAGCATGCATTGGAGTGGATGCTCTAGAAGTATTAATGTTTCATTCGTTCGAATCATTTCTTAATAATCCCAGAGTGCTTGAAGTGTTAATTGACATGAAATCAAAAGGCTATATTAAGAACATAGGGGTTTCTGTATATACAAATGATCATTTAGAATATTTATTGAATGAAGATGAAATATCTGTAATTCAATTACCATTTAATTTACTTGATAATTTGAGTATCAGGGGAAGCTTAATGGAGCAATTAAAAGCAAAAGGGAAAACAATTCATTCAAGATCTGCTTTTTTGCAGGGTTTATTTTTTAAAAATACTATAGAGGAAAACAAAATAGTTTACAAGCTTCATAAGCATTTGGATTATTTGTTACAAATATCTAATCAGTTAAGTTGTTCGATTGAGGAGTTGGCATTAAGTTATTGTATACAACAACCGAGTATAGATCATGTCATTATTGGGGTCGATTCAGTTAATCAATTGGAAGCAAATTTCAAGGCATCTACTTATATCTTGAAGCAAGACATAAAGCAAATAATTGATAATATTAAAGTTCAAGATCGAAATTTACTTAATCCATCATTATGGTATTAAAAACGGTTTTAGTTACACAGGCTAGAATAGGCAGTACTCGGTTACCTTGTAAAGTGCTCAAAAAAATTGGTGATAAGGAACTACTGCAAATACATTTGGACCGATTGCGAAAATGTAAAAATGTTTCTGAAATTGTAGTCGCAACTACGATGAATGAGGAAGATGATATCATATATAATAAAGCCATTGAATGGGGTTTTATCGCATTCAGAGGGTCAGAAGCTGATGTCTTGGATAGGTTTTATCATTCTGTCAAAGAAAAAAATGCTGATTGGATAGTTAGAGTAACTGCGGACTGTCCACTAATAGATTCAATTTTGGTTGATCAGGTAATTGAATTTGTTCAAAAAAGTAATAATGATTATGGTTCAAATGTTTTAATTGAAAACTTCCCAGACGGACAGGATGTTGAAGTTTTTAGATTTTCAGCCTTAGAAGCAGCTTGGTTAAATGCCAAATTATTATCAGAACGCGAACATGTTACTCCATACATCAGGAATAACTCGAATTTTACTGGTGGAAATCTGTTTAAAGCCATTAATTACCCATGCGATGTAGATTATTCAAAAATAAGAATGACTGTAGATGAGGAAAGTGATTTTTTATTAATAGAAAGACTTATTAATGACTTAGGTGTTGAGAAAACTTGGTTAGAGTATACAAATTATATTTTGGAAAATAATTTAAATCTAATAAACTCTTTCATTATTAGAAATGAGGGTCTTTTAAAATCTATAAAAAACGATAAATGATGGGCAAAGGACAAGAATTATATATGAAAGCAAAAACGCTAATTCCAGGTGGAACAATGCTTTTGTCAAAAAGACCGGAAATGTTCTTGCCGGACCAATGGCCGTCATACTTCTCCAGAGCAAAGGGCTGCTCGGTATGGGACCTAGATGGTAACGAGCTTATAGATATGTCAATTATGGGTATTGGAACTAATACCCTGGGTTATGGAAATGAAGAGGTAGATGCAGCTGTTTTGGAAACTATAAGGAAAGGCAACATGAGCACATTAAATTGTCCAGAGGAGGTTTATCTAGCTGAAAAATTAATTGAAATTAATCCGTGGGCTGACATGGTTCGATTTGCTAGAAGCGGAGGGGAAGCAAATTCAATTGCGATAAGAATAGCAAGGGCAGCTTCTGGTAGAGATAAAGTAGCAATTTGTGGTTATCATGGGTGGCATGATTGGTATTTATCGGCAAACCACAATGGAGGAGATGAGTTGTCAGGTCATTTATTAGTAGGTTTAAGTCCTAAAGGAGTTCCTAAAAATTTAAAGGATACAGTTTATCCATTCAATTATAATAATTTTGAAGAGTTACTATCTATAGTTGATAGTAATGATATTGGGGTTATAAAAATGGAAGTGGTAAGAAATTTTGGTCCAGAGAACAATTTTTTGCATAAAGTAAGGCAATTAGCAACAGAGCGAAATATTGTACTTGTTTTTGATGAATGTACTTCTGGTTTTCGAGAAACATTTGGGGGTATTTACAAAAAATATGGTGTAGAACCAGACATGGCTATGTTTGGAAAAACCATTGGTAATGGGTATGCTTTAACAGCTGTTGTGGGTAAAAAATCGATTATGGAGGCTGCTCAAAATACCTTTATTAGTAGTACTTTTTGGACCGAAAGAATAGGTCCCTCAGCTGCTTTAGCAACGTTAAGAATTATGGAAGAAATTAAATCATGGGAAATAATTACTGCCATTGGGAATCGAATGAGAAAAGGTTGGCAACAATTAGCGGATGAACACGATTTAAAGATTACTATTTCAGGGATTCCGTCATTAAGTACTTATAGTTTTAATAGTAGCAAGGCATTAGAATACAAAACATTTATATCTCAAGAAATGTTGACTAAAGGATTTTTGGCTAGTACTAGTTTTTATGCGTCAACAGCACATAATGACGATAATTTGAAATTATATTTTGAAGCATTAAATGATGTATATAAAGTAATTTCAGACTGTGAAAAAGGAAATGCAAGGATAGAAAATTTGTTGAAAGGGCCTGTGTGTCATGCGGGATTCAAGCGGTTAAATTAAAATATGAATTCATATTCTGCTTTAAATAAACAAATTTTTATAGATGGGATTCATAGTATAGTACCTATTCGCAATGAGGATAGGTTTGATATTATGAAATGGCGAAATGAACAAATTTATCATTTGCGTCAGAGTGTACCACTTACAGTAGATGATCAAGAATATTATTTTTCGAATGTAATAAAAAGTCTTTTTGCACAAGAAAAACCCAATCAGATTTTATTTTCATTTTTAGAAAATGAAAAATGTATTGGTTATGGTGGGTTAGTTCATATTAATTGGATTGACAAAAACGCAGAAGTGTCTTTCGTAATGAAGACAGAACTTGAGAGTGAAAAATTTGAATATAACTGGATAAAATTCCTGGGCTTATTGGAACAAGTTGCTTTTGCGGAATTAAGTCTACATAAGATATACACTTATGCATTTGATATTAGACCATTATTATATAAAGCATTAGAATTTTTGAATTTTAAAAAGGAGGCTGTTCTAATTGAACATTGTTTATATAGTGAAAAATTTATTGATGTAGTTATTCATTCCAAAATAAATAAAAGATGAATAATCTTTATTTGAGAGATGCGGATTTTAATGATTTAAAATTATTATATAAATGGGTTAATGACGATGATGTTAGGTATAATTCATTAAATCAAGCAATTATTACCTGGGAAAATCATAAAAAATGGTTTGAATCAAAGATAAACAACATAAGCTCTAAAATATATATATTAACCGATGGCGATAATAATTTTGGTCAAATACGAATAGATAGAGAGTTGAATTTTTGGGTCATTGATTATTCAATAGAGAGTAAAAATAGAGGTAAGGGTTACGGCTTTTTAATTTTAGAATTGTTGATAGATAAGCATAAAAATTTTAATTTCAAAGCTTTTGTGAGGAAAGAAAATTTGTCATCAATTCGTATATTTTTAAAGTTAGGATTTAAAAAAATTGTAGGTCCATTAGACGACATAATATATTTTGAAAAATAACAATAGTGAAAAAAAATTTTATTATACTCTCTGAAAAAAAATGGCATAAAGAGTTATTTTATCGATTACAAAGGGAATTTATAAATTGTAATTGGGTATTAATAGATGAAAAATCAAACTTCAAATTTTCCGAATTAGATAATATCAAACCAGATAAAATATTTATTCCACATTGGTCATATATAATACCTGATGAAATATTTAATAATTTCGAATGTATTGTTTTTCATATGACCGATTTGCCATTTGGAAGAGGAGGTAGTCCTCTACAAAATTTAATCGTAAGGGGTTTTAAATCTACAAAAATATCTGCAATTAAAGTACAGTCAGGTATTGATTCAGGTGATGTATATTTGAAAAGAGATTTAAATTTAGAAGGTTCTGCGAAAGAGATATTTGAAAAATCGGCATCAATCATAGAAGATATGATTAGAGAAATTGTCCTTACCAATTGTACACCCTCCCCTCAAATAGGCCATGTAGTAGAATTTAAAAGACGAAGGCCGGAGGATAGTGACATTGCAAATCTATCGGAATTAGATAAAATATATGACTACATTAGAATGTTAGATTGCGAAGGGTATCCTAATGCGTTTATTGAATTTTCTAATCTACGATTCGAGTTTACAGATGCAATTTTTGATACTAATAATAATTTTATAACTGCAAATGTTAGAATTTCTAAGAAATAAGAGAATAATGATTGTTGTGGCTCATCCTGATGATGAATTATTAGGTTTGGGAGCTACCCTTCATAAATTAATTAATGAATACAATGTTAAAACGCATGTTGTTATTTTAGGAGAAGGGATAACCTCTAGGTCACCAAAAAGAGATGTTAAGACTTGGGAAAAGGAGCTCAAAATTCATCGTGAAAATATTAATAAAGCACAATCATCTATTGGTTATCATAGTTCAAGTATTTATGATTTCCCGGATAATCGTTTTGATTCAATTGCTTTATTAGATATAATAAAAGTTATTGAAAGTGAAAAAGAAAAATTTTTACCAGATGTAATATTTACACATCACGGAGGTGATGTTAATATCGATCATCAGAGAACCTTTGAAGCTGTAGTCACTTCTTGCAGACCTATGGTAGAAGAGAACGTTAAAACAATTATAACATTTGAAACTCCTTCTGGTACAGAGTGGAGGTCACCTACTGATCCAAGACATTTTTTACCTAATATTTTTGTCTCTGTATCAGAAAATGATTTAGATGCTAAAATCAAAGGGATGGAGAGCTATGAATATGAACGACGGGAGTATCCTCATCCTCGTTCACCTAGAGCCCTTAAAATTCAAGCGGAAAGATGGGGAGTATCAGTTGGAGTAGATTTTGCAGAAGCTTTTTGTTTAATTAGGTCAATAAATTAATTTATCCTTTATATGACAATAGATAATATAGAAATTAGTGATAATTCCTCAGTTTTTATAATAGCTGAACTATCTGCTAATCATAATGGCAGCTTAGAAACAGCCATTGATACGATAAAAGCAGCCAAAAGAGCTGGAGCCAATTGTATTAAGTTGCAAACTTATACCGCTGATACCATGACAATTGATTGTGATAATGATGATTTCATTATTAAAGGTACAATTTGGGATGGTCAAAATTTACACAAATTATATCAGGAAGCATATACACCATGGGAATGGCATGAAGAGTTAATGAAAGCAGCTAAGACGGAAGGCATAGTTTGTTTCTCTACTCCTTTTGATAAGACTGCGGTTGACTTTTTAGAAAAATTAGACGTACCTGCTTATAAAATTGCATCTTTTGAAATTACAGATATTCCATTGATTGAATATGTAGCATCCAAAGGAAAACCAATCATTATATCTACAGGAATTGCTGAATTGGAAGATATAGAATTAGCCTTAGACGCTTGTAGAAGGATGGGAAACAATGACATCGCTTTGTTAAAGTGTACTTCAAGTTATCCTGCGCCCATTAATGAGGCAAATATGGTTATGGTAAAAGATTTAGCAGAACGATTTAATGTAATTAGTGGTTTGTCAGACCATACCATGGGAGTAACTGTTCCTGTTGTAGCTACTTGTTTTGGTGCTAAAATAATTGAAAAGCATTTCATTTTGGACAGATCAATTGGTGGTCCGGATGCTTCATTTTCTATGAATGAAGAAGAGTTCACAGCTATGGTTAAAGCGGTTCGTGAAGCTGAAAATGCTATAGGGGTAATTGATTATACTTTGACAGAAAAACAACTAAAAGGGAAAGATTTTTCAAGATCTTTATATGTGGTTGAAGATATGAATGCTGGTGATATTGTTACTGAAAAAAATGTGCGTTCGATTAGACCTGGATTTGGGTTGCACCCTAAACATTATAACGAAATATTAGGTAAAAAAGTTTTGGAAAATATCAAAAAGGGTACCAGGTTAGATCAAAACTCAATTAGTTAATGAAGCCAAAAATTCTTTTTTTTGCAAGGGATTATCAATCTTTTTTTTTCCCGTTATTAAAATCTGATAAATACGACTCAATTTATATTGTAAAAACTATTCAAGAGAAGAAGAATGTTTTAAAGAATGGAGGCGATAATGTTTTTTGTTTTGAGGAAGAATTCGAATACTTGAACACCAACTTTTTATTAGAATCTTATTTAGAATATTCCTATGGCTGTGATAGGTTTTATAAAGGATTAAGCTTATTAGAACGTGAACAAATTTTAAAAAAAGAAATTTCATTTGTCCGAAGTATATTAGAACGTTTTGAGCCTAAATATATAATTAATGAGACTGTAGCAATTGAACTAGCAGAGGTATTAGCGATTGAAGCAAAAAAACTAAATATTAAATATTTGTCGTGGATGAGTTTTCCCAAAAAAAACACATTTTATTGGCAAGAAAATCCATTTCATAACTCACTAAAGAAAAGTCTAGATAAAATAATTCCAACAGAAAAGGAACTGAGTGAAGCTCAATTGTTTATTGATGGAATCAAAGATGGTTTAATTAAACCATTTTATGTTGAAAAAACAAGCAAAAGAACTTCAATATTTAAATTATTTCAATTAGTAAAATCCTTATTGCTTGAAATGATTATTTTTATCACAAACTCAAAATTAAAACGAAAAGTTATTTTAGGTGGTTCGTTGAGTCTTAAGTTCAGAGATTTAAAGTTATTCGCTAATTCACTTTTTTATAGTCACTTTTATGATAATATCGATGATTTTAATGATAAGGAATTAATATTCTATCCGCTTCATTTTGAACCCGAAGCTTTATTATTTTACATGGCTTATTTTTTTGACAATCAGGTCACTGTAATTGAAAATGCATTAAAATGTTTAAATCAAAATCAATTTCTCGTTGTCAAAGAACATCCACAGCAATTAGGGATGTTATTGGAAAAAAGATTTAGGAAAATTAAGCAGAGGTATCCAAATTTGCTGTTTATTAGAGGTGAAGAAAAAACAGTTCAAGTAATTAATAAGTGCACTGTGGTGATTACCTTAGGAAGTACCGCTGGGTTTGAAGCAATTGCTTTAGGAAAAAAAGTAATTAATTTAGGACGTATTTTTTATGATTCCTTTGAAGGCGTAAATAATTGTAAATCTTTTGAAGAAGTATACGATTTATTTCGAGGAAATAAGTTGTTTAATAAACAGGAAAATTTCGAAATATTTGTTGCAAAAATGCTACAGTATGTAAACAAGGGCAATCCTTTTCCTCATTCTGATTTGTATTCTGATTCGAATATAGAATTGGTTAGAAAAGCTATCGAAAATGAGCTTATTAAATAAAATAGTCGGACGTTTCACAAACTATTTTGAGAAATTGTGGCTTTTCTATATTAGATTTTCGCTTGGGAAAAAATTGGAATTGGGGGCATTATCAAAGGTGAGGCAATCATCAAGGATTCAGAGTTTTGGAACTGGAACAATCAAAATCGGCTCATATTTTTACATCGGATATAACTCTGAATTGTATGTATGGAATAAGCATCTAATTATTGGGAACAATACCTCCATTAATGATAATTGTAAAATTTACGGTGAAGTATCCATAGGTTCAAACTGCTTGTTTGCATCCAATATTTTTGTTTCCTCAGGTTCGCATACATATGATCATTCTCCGTTTTTACCAATCAAAGCGCAGGATAAGTTAGTCGGTTTAAATTCTCAAGTGATTATTGAAGATGATTGCTGGATAGGACATGGAGTAGTCATTATGCCAGGTGTGTATATAGGAAAAGGTTCAATTATTGGCTCCAATTCAGTTGTTACAAAGAATATTTATCCCTATACCATCTGTGCAGGAGCACCCTCAAAAGAAATAGGAAAACGTATCGATTTTTCAAATTCATTCATCGGATTAAGCAGCAGCGTACCAGAACATTGGCCATTTTTTTATAGGGGAATTGACTATCGCCAGTTTGAATTAGCAGAAACATTGCCTGATGGTATTGCAGTAGTGAACGACGTTTCAGTGTATCTTCTCGCAAGGGAATTTTGTAATGGTGTTACAATATCAGGAATAGCCAATGTATCATTGCAGTTCGAAGTATATGTGAATAATCTTAAATCTGAGATAATAAGTGTTAATAAGGGAGAATTCAACATTGAGGTGTACACTATCCTTTCACATAAGCATATTCTTGATGAATTCATAAACCTTCCAGCTAATATAAAAAGTAACTTTAATGTAGTTATAATCAAAACTTTGGAGGTTAATCAATCAAATGCAGAATTATTCAAAGTTAGTTCAATTATTCTGATATGACATTTTTGGACTTAATTTTCAATCCTAAATCAAAGTTTATAGTAATAACCTTTCTTGTTAGTGTAATTGGCTTTTTTAAAAGCTTTATTATCTTAAAAATTTTTGATCTTGAAGCGTTAGGGTTGGTTACTTTATCACAGACAATCGTCACTTCAATATCATTATTGCAACTTGGTGTAGTTACAGGAGGATACAGACTGTTTTCATATAAGAAAGAGTTCGTACTTAATGGCGTTAATTCTGCAGTTTTAGTGTTTTTTATACTGCTGAGTATTTTACTGATAATAGGAGGTTTTTTTGTAAAGCTTTTATTAAAACCAGGAATAGACACGTTGGTTATTCTTTTTTTTATAGTGATTGGAATTATTTCTCTTTATGCAAATTGGGTAACCTGTAAATTATTAGGGATAAAGAACATTGCCTTATTAAATAAGGCTCAACTTGCATCTGCGATTGTATCGTTTATTGTTACTGGGTTTGCATTTTATTTTGGTCTTTTGGCAGTTTTTTTAGGTATTATTCTTCAGCCTATAATTTTAATACTTGTTATATATATTGCTGTTCCATCTTTACGACCAGTATATAATTTAAAAAGTTTCAAAAAAATTATTTTGAAAGTCATTGCACTTGGATTCATCCCATACCTTACTACGGCCTTGAATTATCTAAATACCCAATTAGGGAGATGGGTTATTACAATTAGTTTAGGGACGATTTTTCTGGGTAAAACCTTTTTGGTGACACTATTCATATCATTGGTAAGTGTATTTCCAGTAGCTGTAAGTAACCTCTTTTTTCCTTCTATAATTGAGAAATTTGAAATGAATTTGAAAGAAGAAGTGATCTTATCGTTGAAACGTCAATTTCTATTATTGTTTATTTATTTTTTAGGAGTAACTTTATTTACATTACTTCTAGCGAAGGTGCTAGTTTCCTATTTTTTCCCAAAGCATCTTGATTCAGTATATCTTATTTATGCAATAATTCCTTGTGTTATACTTCTGAATCTAAGTAGTCCTGCCATTATATTTTTTAATGCAGCAAAGAAATTTAAACAGATTCTCGTTGGAAGTATCGTTTCGGTACTTTCTTATATTATTCTTTTGATGTTGTATATTGCTTTCTTTAGAACCAAAATTGTTGGATTTTTAGTAATTGAAAGCATTGCAGCCTCTTTTTTTTTCTATACAATAGCTATTATTTTTTTTACTTCTTAAAAACTTATAGACATGCTAACCAGAATATTTAAAAAAGCAGGTTTCGTTATCCAGCGTAATTTTTACAATGTTCAAATAAGAAATTTATTGTCTGGGATTGTCAAAATTTTTCTTCCTATTGGAAGTCGAAACGAAGGAATCGAGTATCTCAATATTAATCGAACCGAAAATGAAATAGCCGATGACCTCAAACAATATGGATTCTCTAATCTTGGACTAGTCATTTCTAACGATAAAATCACTTCAATATTTGAAAAGCTCAGTAAGTTAAAAAGCTATGATACGAATAGGTCAGGTCATCCAATTGTAGATTTAAATAACCCAGACGATGAAACTCAGCTAGCACATTATACCCGAACAGACTTGTCAAATTTTGAAGAGGTTCTGATGATTGCAAATGATTCAAAGATTTTGAATGTTGTTACGAGTTATTTTGGAGCTAAACCAACCATATCTAATATAAATTGTTGGTGGTCGTTTAGTGGCAGACAGTCTGCCAAGGAAGCTCAGTTCTTTCATCGAGATATGGATGACTATAAGTTTTTGAAAATGTTTATCTATTTAACAGATGTTACGGAAGACAGTGGGCCGCATATCTATGTAAAAGGATCGCATAAGTCTAACAAACTTGCTCAGCTTAAGAGGTTTAGTGATCAGGAGGTAATAGATCAGTATGGGGATGAAGAGATATTGACACTTGTTTATCCGAAAGGTTATGGTTTTATTGAGGACACGTATGGCATACATAAGGGGCAACTACCTTCAAACGGCAGAAGATTATTACTTCAGATTCAGTATTCATACCTTCCATTATTTGTGGAAAAATACGAGCCTGTGAAAAGCAACAATGTTGAGAGAATGGGTTTAGATCCTTATATTAACAGACTTATAGTTCAACAGAAATAAGAACGCATTGAATATATTTAGACTTTACGAATCTTTTTCCGGAATTTTTTGGGGGAACGTACTAAAGTATTTTTTTAAGGAACATGGTGATAAATTAAGGATTATTAAACCTCTAAAATTTATTAACATGAAGGGAATGTACTTTGGTGATTATGTACGTATAAATTCAGGCGGATGGCTTCAGGTTCATGATAATAACGGGGTGCTTAAGATTGGTTCCAGCTCAACGATAGGACATTTCAGTCATATATATGCTTATCGTGAAATTATTATTGGAGAAAGTGTTCTTATAGCTGATAAGGTCTATATTTCTGATTGCCTTCATGGATACACGAATGTTCAAGTGCCAATAATGCTTCAGGATTTGAAAGCGATTCAGAAGGTTTATATTGGAGATAATAGTTGGCTTGGAGAAAATGTAGTGGTTCTGGGCTCAAGAATTGGCAGGCATTGTATTATTGGTTCTAACAGTGTGGTAACTAAAGATATTCCGGATTATAGCATAGCAGTTGGAATACCAGCAAGAGTGATAAAGAGATATAATTTGGAACTTCAAATCTGGGAAAAAATTTAATTTATAAAGAGTATGGGAAAATTAGTTTTGATAACCGGCGGTGCTGGATTTATTGGTTCGAATTTGGCACTTAAGCTTCTTGCTAAAGGTTATAGAGTAAGGATTTTAGATAATTTGTCGCCTCAGATTCATGGTGCTAATCCTGAGGTTACGTCCTTCCTGTATGGAACAATAAAGAATAAATGTGAGTTCATACTCGGATCAGTTATTAATGACAAAGATATTGCGACCGCAATGAGTGGGGTGAACTATGTGATTCACTTAGCTGCAGAAACTGGAACAGGTCAGTCAATGTATCAGATTGCAAAGTATGTTGAAATAAATTCGATTGGCACAGCTAAATTGTTAGACTACATAGTTAATCACAAAAATGAAGTTGAGAAGTTTATTATTGCATCTTCAAGGTCTATCTACGGTGAAGGCAAATATTATTCTGCTGAGCTCGGGAAATTTGTTTTTCCTTTATCTAGGTCACCTCAGCAGTTAGAAGCCGGAGATTTTGATGTTAAATATAACGGGGTCAATTCTCCTTTGAGTCTTTGTGCAACTGATGAGGATTCAGCAATTAATACGGAATCATTATATGCTGTAACTAAATTTAATCAAGAGCAAATGGCTCTTACTGTTTGCAAGTCAATTGGGATCTCTTGTGTAGCATTTCGTTATCAAAATGTATATGGACCAGGCCAGTCGCTGATTAATCCTTACACTGGAATATTGGCAATATTCTCTTCACTAATAAATAGTGGGAGTACAATCAGAATATTTGAGGATGGATTAGAGAGTAGAGACTTTGTATATATTGACGATGTAACGGATGCTACTATTATGGGGATGGAAGCCAATATTTTTAATGAGGTGTTCAATATTGGGTATGGAGAGCCTATAAGCGTCATTAGGGTAGCTAATACATTAATGGACTGTTATAATAGAAAAACAGAGATGATTATTACTGGTGAATTCAGACTTGGTGACATACGGCACAACTATGCTGATATTACAAAAATCAAAAAGGTTCTTGGGTTTACTCCGAAAATCAATTTTGAGGAAGGAATCAGAAAATTTGCAAGTTGGGTAAAGATTCAAAGACCGGTAAGTTCCTCATCCGAAAGTTATGAAAGATCTCTTGAGGAACTGAGAGAAAAGGGATTAATGAAATAGGTATCTATGAGTGATAAGAACATCCTTTTTATTGGGCCGATATTTCACGACTATCATAAAAAAATTATACACCAATTAGAAGAATCAGGGTATATCGTTACGTTTGTACCTGATTTCTCTCGTGACATAGTTTACTTCTTTCTAAAGTCATTTTTCCCATTGTATCTCTCTAAGTACTGTATCAACAAGAGTAAAGATTTGCTCGGAGACATTAAAGTTGTGGAATTTGACAGGGTCTTTGTTGTAAAAGGAGAAGGATTCTCAAATTGTTTCTGGAAGGACCTGAGAACCAAATATAAGTTGGCTAAATTTTATTTGTATCAATGGGATTCCTTAGCTAATTATAGGTATGAAAATATTTTGCAATATTTTGATCATTGTTATTCTTTTGATAGTATTGATGTTATTCAACTAAATCAAGAGAAGTTAAAATATCTTCCATTATTCTATGATGACAGTCTTTCTTCTCAGCATCTGGATAAATCATATGATTATGATATTACATTTATTGGTGGTGTAACCCTAGAGCGATACTACTGGCTTACCGACTTCAAATATAAATGTGATAAGATAGGTTTGAATGTCCATCTGTTTATGTACCTTCCTTTCTTTACTTACATGAGTCTCGTAATAAGGGGTAAGGTTATTAATTTCAATAAGATCCATTTCAGACCAATTTCTTTACAACAGATTAAGGATATTTATTCCAGGACAAATACGATTATAGATATCCACAGTCCCAAACAAAGCGGACTAACCATGCGCACATTTGAAGCACTTGGTTCCGGCAAAAAGTTAATGACCACTAACTTCAATATAACGAAAGAGCCTTTTTTTAACACTGATTATATTTTCACATTCAAATTATTGGATGATATTAAGCCAAAAGAAATCATTGACTTTGTAAGAAGCAATAGGAATAGAATTAGTCTAGATCAATATAAGCTTAGCTCATGGCTGAATAACATATTTAATGTACCAGCTGAATCTTAAAAGGTTAATAATAAAAGTGTTAGTATTTCTCCTTGTCCTAAGCAGTGGAGGGATATTGCATATTGTGTTTGGTGCAATTCTCAGTCCTCTTTTTTATTTACTTCTCTGTGTATTGTATGTAAAATATAATCATGGATTTCATAGAGATTTATTGATCAGATTGGGAATTTCTCAGTTAATAGTAGGAGCATTCATGGCTCTCAATTGGATTATTGTGCCTTTTTACAATGACTTATGGTTTTATGTAAAGCTGTATCTCAGGATAACATCGGTGAATATTTTTCTTATGTACCTCTTGAATGAAAAAGAAGATATTCAAAGACATCTATTCGGAGTAATGAAATTCATATCGTGGCATGCAGTAATTAACTTTGTGCTTGCCCCTTTATTCATTCTGATAGCCTATCGCTATGAAAATGAAATTAATGTAAACACTTTACTCTTCATATTTAATTACGAATCTCTTATTACATTTGGGCCATTGGAATTGTTTAGGAATCAATCGTTTTTTTGGGAACCGGGAATTCTGCAGATTTACCTGAACATTTTGTTTTATCTTTCTGTTTTCGTATTCGACAGTAAGTTCTACCGCTGGCTTTCAGCATTGTTAATTATCTCAACATTTTCAACAACTGGGTTCATTATACTAGTTTTACAAATCTTATTCTTTTATTGGAAGTATTTATTTCACGGAAAGTCAGTATGGGGGCGATTGGTTTTATTATTGCTCATTCCTGTCATTTTTATTCTTGCTTATGAGAACGTGATGTTAAAGACAAAAGGAGATGGGGTGGCTTCATTTGATATGAGAACATATGACTTGCTGAATGCCGTAAACCTTATTAGGATTTTTCCCATGACAGGAATTGGTATGGATATGAATGTGTACAAAGAAATTCAGAGTGCCTATTTATCAAGCGATTTACCTGATTTCACCGTTAATGTTTTCGATATGATAGGGGAGCGTGGAAATACAAATTCTACCATTATGTTATTTGCTTCAACTGGGCTGATATTAGGTGGTATTTACTATGTCACGTTATTAAAGCAACATGTTTTTACAAAAAAAAAGGTTGTTGTGTTCCTAATTATTTTATTAGGAAACATGTCCGAACCGTTGCTTTTGGGAAATTTCTTTTTGTTATTTGTGTGTTCAACTTTTTACGGCCCAAAATTTTTTGAAAATAAGAATGAAAGTCTTGTATATTATCAATAACCTTTCAAAAGGTGGAGCCGAGTCGTTGCTTGTTGATTTTTTGAGAGAGGTAAGGCAGAACCAACAATTTGAGTTTGAATTGTTATTATTAGAGAACACTGGACATAGCTCAAATTTCGAAGTTCTGGCAGCTAATCATATCAAAGTTCATTATTTATCCGAAACTGGGATGTACAATTTTTTTTCGATTATGAAAAAAATGGTGCACTTTATAAAGAAAAGTGACTTTTCATGTGTTCACGCTCATTTATTTCCATCACTTTATTATCTGGCTTTTTTGAAATTACTGGGTTTTATCAAAATCCCTATTATCGTTACGGAGCATACAACCAAAACTAACCGAATGAATAAGCTGGTTTTTAGAATGCTGGATAAGGTTGTATATGGACAGTTTGAAAGGATAATTTGTGTTTCTTCATCGGTAATGCTCAAATTGTCGGATTATCTCAAATCCATTAAGAGTTTGTTGGTCATTTCTAATGGAGTAACAAGTTGGAATGAAATTGTAAAGACACCTATACGTAATGAGTTAAAAATTCTACCCAATAAAAAGCTTGTATTGATGACTGCAAGGTTTCAACCGGGGAAAGATCAGCTTACGGTAATAAAGGCACTTGGCTTATTATCAGACAAAGATATTTGTTTATTATTTGCCGGCGAGGGTCCCTTAAGAACGAAAGCAGAACTGTTGATTGAAGAACTTGGTTTAGAGGGTCAGGTCTTTTTTTTGGGCGTCAGGAAGGATGTCCGTTCAATCATGTCGCAAGTTGATCTAAATATCCTCTCTACCGAGTTCGAAGGTTTATCGGGTGTTACATTGGAAAATATGTATGCTGCAAAACCATTCTTAGGTACTAGAGTGCCTGGTGTTGAAGAGCTTGTAGGTGATGAAAATAGCTTGTTCACATATATGGATTTCATAGAATTGTCAAAACGTATGAAAGAATTTTTAACAAATGAACAGGCTATGCGTATTAATGTAGAACTTAATCTTAAAAAAGTTGCAGGATTTGGAATGAATAGTATGGTAAATGAACATTATAAAGTCTATGAAGAAGTTTGCGGAATTAGACAAAATTAACATATACCTATTTAAGTAAGAATCAAATTCAAATATGTAATGTGTAGAATTGTAGGATGGAAAAAAAAAGGACAGTACTATGATAATTCTGTTGATGATCAATTGATTTATAGTATGATTGGTTCATTAATTCATGGTGGACCTGATGGAGAAGGTGTTTATATTGATCACGATGAAGGAGTTGCGTTGGGGCATACAAGGCTTGCAGTTCTTGATCTATCAGATTGTGGACATCAGCCGATGAGCTGGGAAAATTGGGTTATAACATTCAATGGTGAGATTTATAACTTTCGCTCTATTAAGGACGAGCTCATTTCATTGGGATATACATTTAATTCCAATTCTGATACAGAAGTAGTGCTTAAGGCCTTCAATTGTTGGAATTTTGCGGCAATTGATAAGTTTAGAGGTATGTTTGCATTTGCATTATGGAATAAATTAACAAAGAAGTTAATTCTTTGTCGTGACAGAGTAGGTGTAAAACCACTCTACTATTATCATAAAGATGGATTGTTCATGTTCTCCTCAGAGCTGAAAGCATTTCATATGCATCCTGATTTTGACAAGGAGATTGACGTTTCGGGTTTGCCTTTTTATTTTAAAAAAGGATATTTTAATGAGAGCAGTTGTATCTATAAATATGTAAAAAAAGTTCCTCCGGCGTCTATTTTGGAGTTCGGCAAAGAAAGCAAGATTAAGATTTATAAATACTGGGATATTAATCAAGTCGCTGAGAATGCAGTGATAAAAGTAAAAAGTGAGCAAGAATGTATTAATGAACTTGAAATTAAAATGCAGGAAGCCTTCAATCTGAGAATGATTTCAGACGTTGAAGTGGGGGTTTTTTTAAGTGGTGGGATCGATTCATCAGTAGTTGCTGCACTTTTACAAAAGGACAGAGTTACACCAATAAGAACATTTACAATTGGGTTTGAAGATAAAAAGTATGATGAATCAGTGATAGCTGAAGAAATTGCACAACAACTTGGCACTAATCATACCAGTGTAATATGTACGGATGAGGACTTGAAAATAGCTCTTCCCGAATTGCCCTATATTTATGATGAGCCGTTTGGAGATATTTCAGCAATACCTACCATCCTTGTTTCTAAAATAGCAAGAAAAAATGTAAAAGTTGCCCTTTCAGGTGACGGTGGTGATGAGTTATTTGGGGGATATTCAAAGTATAAATTTATCTATCAGAATCGAGGTATACTAAATGTTCCAATAGGTGTACGAAAGATGTTGTATGATTTTTCAAAACATGTTGAACCTGGAGTGATTGAGAAAATTGCTTCTAAGTTAAGTTATAAAGGGTACTCGCAGATAGGAGATAAGTATCATAAGCTTAAAGAGACACTGCTTGCAAAAAACTTGGATGATTTGTTTGATCGATCATCATCATTTTGTAACGATCAATTGATTTCAGAATTTACTTCTCAGGAGATAAGTTCTATTATTTCTAAAAAACTTAATGGTAGTGAAGGTTTAATCAGTTATATGGGTCTGAAAGATATGGTCTCATATTTACCGGGAGATATATTAACTAAGGTTGACAGGGCTTCGATGAGTGTAGCTTTGGAAGCTCGGGAACCATTTCTTGATCATAAGCTGATCGAGTATAGTTTTACAATTCCTGACCATTTAAAAATTTCTAAAGAAGGGAAGAATAAATATCTTGTTAGAAGGGTGCTTGAAAAGTATGTAGATAGAGAATTAATTGATCGACCGAAACAGGGATTCTCCGTATCAATAAAAAATTGGTTGAAAACATACCTGAGACACGAAATTGAAGCAATGAGCTTTGATTATGAATTTTTTAGAGTATTTGGGCTTAATCAGAGTTTTTTTCAAAAACTTTTAACAGGTTTTTTTCAAGGTCAAGATGCTGTTAATGCACATTTCATTTGGTTTGTTTTTACCCTATATAAATGGCATAAACAATGGAAGTAGTAGGTGCAAAACGTGTATTGTTGATTGAAAATTTTTCCTCTGATTTTTTTAAAGCTAGATTACCACTTGCTAAATTTCTACAGAAGCAGGGCTACGAGGTTTTTGCTTTAGTTCCGAATGATGGTTACCTCGAGAACATCAAGGATGCAGGTATTCACGTTATAGGGTATGATCTTGATAGAAAGAATAAAGGAATACGTCAAATTATTAGGTTAACTAAGATTTACAAAATTGTTGCAGAAGAAAACAGTATAGATATTGTGCATTCATTTCGTTTTCAGCCCAACTTGTTAAATGTATTGGCTAATTTTTTTAATAGAAGAAGAGTGGTATTGCATGTGACTGGTCTGGGAATAGCATTTTCAAATTTTTCAGTATACTATTTGGCACTCCGGTTTATCAGTCAATTAATTTTCCAATTAAAATTGATAAGAGCCAATGCCTTGATTGTTCAGAATGAAGATGATAAAACTGAACTTTGGTTTAGTGGGTATTGGGAAAAAAAAATTTATTTAATAAATGGTAGTGGTGTTAATACTAGTATATTCGACCAATCTCTGTATGATAGAAAGTCATTAAGAAAAGAGTTTGGTATTTCAGAGCAAGATTTTATATTCATTTGTGTAACAAGACTAATATTGGAAAAAGGAATAGTTGAAATGACAACGGCCTTCCAGCAGTTAAACGACCTTAATCCTAATATTAAATTATGGATTGTGGGATGGGCTGATATTGACAACCCTCGGCATGTTCAGGAGTCCTACATAGAGAAATATAAAAACAGTCCAGCAGTGAAATTTTTAGGACGAAAGGACAATGTTAAGGAGTTGCTTGCAGCAGTTGATGGCTTTATCTACCCAAGTTATTATCGCGAAGGTATTCCGCGAGGTATTCTGGAAGCACTATCAATGGGTTTACCTATATTGACTACAGATACTCCAGGCTGTAAAACGACAGTAAGGGAAGATCAGAATGGTTATCTTTTCAAACCCCGTTCTTCAGAAGAAATAAAAAAACATGTGCTTAAATTGATAAGTAACCCAAAGCTTAAAGCGTTTGGCTTACAAAGTAGAGCAATGGCTAATTCTAAGTTTTCAGAAACCATTATTTTTTCACAAATCGAAATGTTGTATTCAAAATGAAAGTGCTTATAACTGGTGCGGCTGGTTTCATTGGTTTTCATACCGTTGAGTGTTATGCAAATCTAAACTATGAAGTAATAGGGATTGATAATATTAACGACTATTATCCGACTAGCTTAAAGTATGACAGATTAAGAGAAAGTGGAATAAATGAGTCAGATATTCACTACAATGCTTTAACTCAAAGCTCCAGATTGCCTAATTACAAGTTTATGAAAATGGACTTGGAAGATGCGGGTGGGATAATGCAGTTGTTTCAAACAGAGAAGTTTGATTTGGTAATTAATCTGGCTGCTCAGGCTGGAGTACGGTATAGCCTTGAAAATCCGAAAGCATATATTAATAGCAATATAGTTGGGTTTCTTAATATTCTGGAAGCTTGCCGGTATAATGGAGTGGTAAAGCTTATATATGCGAGCAGCTCTAGTGTTTATGGTATGAGTGATAAGGAATTATTATCGGTTGAAGATAGAACTGATCATCAAGTTAGCTTATATGCTGCGACTAAAAAATCAAATGAATTAATGGCTCATGTTTATAGTCATTTGTATGATCTAAAGACAATTGGACTCCGTTTTTTTACCGTTTACGGCCCATGGGGAAGACCCGATATGGCACCTTTTCTATTTGCTGATAGGATTATTAACAATCAACT
The DNA here is from genome assembly GCF_000508085.1 of Sediminibacterium sp. C3. Classification (GTDB taxonomy): domain Bacteria; phylum Bacteroidota; class Bacteroidia; order Chitinophagales; family Chitinophagaceae; genus Sediminibacterium. Next base: position 1,274,361 of record NZ_KI669560.1, read on the forward strand.
TCTTCAGGTTTTTAATCATGGTGATATGCGTCGTGATTTTACTTTCATTGATGATATTGTCGAGGGTATTTTAAAGGTATCAGTAGCAGATATTAATGAAAAGTATAAATTATTCAATATCGGTAATAACTCACCGGTGAACTTAATGGATTTCATTAGTTGCCTTGAATCTGAATTAAATATCAGTGCAAGGTTGGAGATGCTCGGAATGCAACAAGGAGATGTTATTGCAACTTGGGCGGACACAACCGAATTGATTTCTGCTACAGGCTATTCGCCTAAAACTTCAATTCAGGATGGAGTGAAGTCTTTTGTAAAGTGGTATAAGGAATATTATAGAATAATTTAGTAATGATATCTAATAATAATTTTATGTTTGGACCTGGTAACTTACCAATAACAAATTTTATTTGCCCAAATTGTCTGAACCATGGTCTCAAAATTGTAAATAAGAAGTATTATTGCATTAATGCAGATTGTACAAATTCAGATAATGCATATCTGTCAGTTGATGGCAAACCTGTTTTAATTAATTTTACTTACTCATTGGTTAATGAAAACATTTTTGCAAATGAGGGAGGTGAGAGCAATGTAGTACGAACCAGCTCAAGACTTATTTTATCAATTCGAAAATTAATTAATGGCGTAAGTCCTATTACTAGGAAAAATATTTCTAGGCTTTGTGGGGAAATTGAAGTTTTGAAAGATCCTAAAATCTTGATTGTAGGAGGTGGAGAAATTGGTAGCGGAATTGCTGAGTTGTACAGTAAATTCTCAAATAATATAGTTTCTTTTGATATTTATAACTCTAAACATGTTGACTTTATCGCTGACGGTCATTTTATTCCGATAATTGATGCTGTTTTTGATGTTGTGATTATACAGGCAGTTTTAGAGCATGTTCTAATTCCGCATGATGTAGTTGCAGAAATACATCGTGTATTAAAGCCCAATGGGATTGTTTATGCTGAAACCCCTTTTATGCAGCAGGTACATGAGGGTCCGTATGATTTTACGAGATTTTCTGAATCTGGGCATAGGTATTTATTTAGGGATTTTCAATTGATTTCATCTGGCTACACTGCGGGTGCCGGATCTTCTTTATTGTGGTCGCTTGACTTTTTTTTCTCAGGAATTTTTCGAACAAGAAAAGCAGGAAAACTATTCAGATTTGTTTTTTTTTGGCTTAGAAAATTCGACATTTTAATACCTCAAAGTTTTAATATAGATGCTGCATCAGGTATTTATTTCTTCGGAAGAAAAAGTCATTCACAAATGCCGCAAAAACAAATCATTGATCACTATATGGGGAATCAGCGAACCAATTTTTAATACTTATTTGATTATATAACTAGCTAAATAGTTTTTTCTAATTACATTTAAAATAGTAATTCTTCCAATTAATTATATTCTCCAACATAATCGAATAATAATCTTGATAATGAATATAGCCTAGTTTATTACAGGCATTTTATTTATTTTGTCATGATGAATTTGTATTTGTGTATGTTTTCTTTGTCAAAAATATGCAGATAGACATAGCAAACTGAATGAAATTAGTATCTTTTCTCACGTTTAGAATTTAATGGAGTCGGCAATATCCGTAATTTTTATTCTTTCTATTTGTTTAAACATTGCATAAAATGAATAAGTATTGGTTGAAATTTTAAAAGCAGTTGGCATTTAAGTGAATAATTTTCTCGAAACGGAAATTTTTAAGAGAAGTTGTTAACGTTAGATGAAATATATTTTTGCCGCTTGTATTGATTATGAAATCGTTTACATATTGCTTGGGATTTTTCTTACATATAATTAAGCACATTGTTTTGTTTGGTCATCTGAATCAAACAAATCGATTTTAGATTTTTTTAGCCTGCTTGCCCCCCTCAAATATTGAAGCCCTTCAATGTATTTAATGAAAGTAATATTTATCCTCAGCCAAAATATAAAGAAAAGCAATCGATTACAGAAAGAGTAGTGTAGTACGCTTTAATGCTGAAACCTAGTTCCTATAATTAACTTTAAAAGATGAGCAAATTGTAAAAGTTAATTTGCTGCTGATTAGCTTTCCTATTTTTTAGGGTATAAGTCAAAAGAAATAATGCTTTTGAACAATACCAAATGATAATAGTGTGAAAAAATATATTTATTGATGGTTAAAAAAATTGTTATTACCGGTGCAAGTGGGTTTGTAGGACAAAATGCGCTCCATTTTTTTGAAGATTCTGGATATGAATGTATTTCTGTTTCACGCAAGTCTCATAAATTTTCGAATTCCCGGAATATTGGATATGATAATCTTGAATCTGTTCTTAAAACCGATTATTCAGTCTTAGCTATTATACATTCAGCTGGAAAAGCTCACGATATTAGAGAAAATTCAAATTCAGTCGAATATTATAGAGCTAATACCGTATTAACACAGCAAGTATTTGATGCTTTTTTACAATCAAATGCGTCAGTTTTTATATATTTAAGTTCTGTAAAGGCATTGGCAGATAAAGCAGATAGTATCTTAACTGAAGATATGCAACCTAAACCTTTTACGGATTATGGTAAATCTAAATTAGCGGCTGAAGAATATTTACAAAAACAAATATTGCCTTTTGGGAAACGGCTCTATATTTTGAGACCATCAATGATATATGGTCCTGGAAATAAGGGGAATTTGAATCTACTATATAAATTTGTTAACAAAGAAATTCCATGGCCATTAGGAGCTTTTGAAAATCAACGCTCATATTGCAGTATTGAAAACCTTTTATTCGTAGTAAATGAATTAATTGAACGTGACAGTATTCCTTCAGGCGTTTATCATGTTGCTGATGATATTTCTTTATCGACAAATGATTTAATTTCAATAATTGCAGAATCACTAAATCGAAAACCCAAAATATGGGAAATATCCAAATTTTTTATTCGATCAATTGCAAAATTCGGAAGTCTATTTAGGCTTCCTCTGAATGAAGAACGTTTACAAAAGCTAACTGAATCTTATGTGGTGAGCAATGCAAAAATCAAGTCAGCAATTGGCAAACCTTTTCCAGTAATTAGTAAAGATGGGTTATTAAAAACATTTAAATCTTTTCAATAAAAAATGGTACGTTTTTTCGACATAATTTTTTCTTTTATAGGGCTTTTAATTTTAAGCCCAGTTATTCTATTATTACTTGTAATCGGTTTTTTTGATACAGGTTCCCCTATATTTAAGCAAGAACGAATAGGCGTCAACAAAAAAGTTTTTAGACTTTTGAAATTTCGTTCTATGGATATTAACACCCAAGCAGTTGCCACACATTTGGTACAAGTAAGTGCGATTACTAGATGGGGCTCCTTTTTACGTAAGTCTAAGTTAGATGAGATACCTCAACTATTTAATGTACTAATAGGTGATATGAGTTTTGTTGGCCCAAGACCTAATTTATATAACCAAGTAGAATTAATAAAAGAGCGTGATATTAGAAATGTATATCGGGTTCGACCTGGAATTACAGGGTTGGCACAAATCAGTAAAATAGATATGTCAACCCCTGCATTGTTGGCTACCACTGATGCAAAAATGATTGCCGAATTTAGTCTGCTACAATACTTCAAATACATCTTCTTGACTCTATTAGGTAAGGGCTTTGGAGACAGGGTGGGAAAATAGCTCATTTTTATTTCATTTTATTGAATTCTTTCTTATCTTAGACATCCCCTTCTATCCCAATTAATTGTGTATGCTTAAACGTTATCGTTTAAAAAGGATTAAAAATTTATCCATAATACCAAGGTGGGTAATTTTCATTTTAGATATTCTAATCAGTTCCACTTGTTTTTTATTGGCATATTTAATTAGATCTGATTTTAATTTCAGTGTTTTTAATGAGTCTCAATTACTTATTAATTTACTTATTCTAATTGCATTTAATATTACTTTATTTACACTTTTTAAAGTATATGCAGGTATCATCAGATTCACTGGGCTGCAGGATACCTTCCGAATATTTTATGTAGTATTTTTTGCGAATGTGGGTTTTTATTTGTTGAATCTGTTTATGATTCAATGGTTTGAATTGAAGGTGATTTCTGCTTCGGTATTAGTCATCAATACCCTTTTATCTTTTGTTGCTTTAAGTTCTTATAGAGTTATAATTAAATATTTATTTTCATACATTACAACTATTAATGTAGACAAAAAAAGAGTAGCTATTTATGGGGCAGGTGATGTAGGTATTTCTACTAAAAGAGCTTTGGAGCATGATATGACGGCCAATATTCAAATGGTTTTATTTTTGGAGGATGACCAGCGTAAAGTGGGTAAGAATATTGATGGAATTAAAATCTGCTTATCTACCCAGTTAGAAGTTTTGTTGAAACAATATTCCATTGACGAATTAATCATTGCTACTAAAAAATTGCCTTCAAAGCGTAAAAATGAAATTGTTGATTTTTGTTTAGATAATAAAATCGAAGTATTTACAGTACCACCTTTAAAAAGTTGGATTAATGGGCAATTAAGTACTAAACAATTGCAGAATGTAAAAATTGAAGACTTATTAGAGAGAGAACAAATCAAAATTTACAATGAAATCTTGTTTAAACAGCTCAATAATAAAACAGTTTTGGTTACCGGTGCTGCGGGTTCTATTGGGAGTGAAATAGTACGCCAATTATTGCAATACAGACCCAAATACATTGTGTTAAATGATCATGCAGAAACCCCTTTGCACGATTTAAAATTAGAATTAGAGGAATTGGGCTGCAATTATTTTATCTTGGCTTTGGGTGATGTTCGAAATGAATTATTTGTTGAAAAAATATTCCAAAAACACCAACCTGATTTTGTATACCATGCAGCTGCCTACAAGCATGTGCCAATGATGGAAAATAGTCCATTAGAAGCAGTTAGTACAAATGTGGGCGGCACTAAATTATTAGCTGATTTATCCATAAAATATGGTGTAGAGCGTTTTGTTATGATTTCTACAGACAAAGCTGTGAATCCAACTAATGTAATGGGGGCATCAAAACGCATTGCAGAAATGTATGTACAGAGCTTGTACCAAAACCAGGAAATTTTATTTCAAGCAGGTCTAACTTTATCTAGAACTAAATTTATTACTACCCGTTTTGGAAATGTTTTGGGATCGAATGGGTCGGTAATTCCTCGGTTTAAGAAACAGATTGAAGCAGGTGGACCTGTTACTGTGACTCATCCCGATATTACACGTTATTTTATGACTATACCTGAAGCATGCCAACTTGTTTTAGAAGCGGGCTCTATGGGTAATGGTGGGGAGATATTTGTATTTGATATGGGGCAGCCAGTTAAAATAGCAGATTTGGCTCGTAAAATGATTAAACTCTCTGGTTTAGAGCCAGATGAGGATATTAAAATTGAATACAGTGGACTCCGTCCCGGTGAAAAATTATATGAAGAGCTTTTGAATAATGCAGAAAATACTTTGGCAACTTATCATGAAAAAATTCTTATTGCAAAGACTAGAACGTTGGAGTACGCTAGTTTATCATTACAGATTGATGCCCTGATTAATCCTGCAAAAATTCAGGCATCTGTAATTGAAATAGTAGCTGCTATGAAATCATTAGTGCCAGAATTTATCAGCAATAATTCTGAATTTGAAAAATTAGATTCCCCGATTGTCGTAAACATGAATAATGTGGGGTAATGCACATGAAATCATTTTTTATTTCTTTTTACATTTTTCTTTTTTTTAGTGGAAAATTAAATGCCCAAGGATACAATCTAGAACAATTAAATCTCAATTCTGCTAGAAATCAACAACTATTGATAAATAATGATTCCGGAGTTTCATTTTCAGTTCGATATAATACTATACTTGCTGGTGCAAAACCATCTTGGATAAAGCCATCTTTCTCAATACTTCCATTTATTTTAACCCAACAGGTAAACTCGCGTAATTCCTATGGATGGAATGATGCGTCTTTGATGCAGGTTAAGGGATATCAAGCATTTTTTAGACCAGGTGTAAATATCCGTTATGGAGTTTTTGAAGTCCAGGCTGCTCCAGAATTTTTGCTTGTTGGGGCAAATAAGTATACGAATGTACTTCTTGGTCAGTCCTCTATAAAGACTCATTTAGGACCATTATCAATAGGAGTCTCATCAGAAAATTTGTGGTGGGGTCCAGGTATTTATAGCTCATTATTAATGAGTAATAATTCGCCCGGTTTTAAACATGCATTTATTGGATCAAATAAACCAATTAAAACACCTATTGGTCGTTTTGAATTCAATATAATTGGAGCAAAACTTACTTCAGACAAAAATCTAACTTATGAAAATAATTACAATCAACTTAGGAATATAAATGATGATTGGCGCTACCTAAATGCTTATGTGATTAGTTGGCAGCCCAAATGGATAAAAGGGCTATTTCTGGGGATGACTCGATCACTTCAACAGTATGGTGAACAAGTACAATCCCAGTCTGCTGGATTTGTAAATAAATATCTACCCGTTCTTGGGTTGGCTTTGCAGAAGCAGAATAATCCGGGGGATGATACTTTATACAGAGATCAATTAGCCTCCTTTTTCCTTCGTTGGGTTTTGCCCAAATCAAATGCTGAAATTTATGTTGAATATGGAAAAAATGATTATGGAGTGAATATCAGGGACTATTTAATGGCACCATCTCATTCTTATGCTTATACCGTTGGTGTTAGAAAATTGCTTCCAAAGACAAAGGAGAATTATGTCCAATTGGAAGCTGAAATAACACAAATGAGTCAATCGCCGGATGCAATCGTAAGAAATGCAGGTAATTGGTATGTACATAGTCAAATATTTCAAGGATATACACACCAAAATCAGATACTAGGAGCTGGCGCTGGTTTTGGGGCGAATGTGCAAACAGTATCTGCTACTTGGATTAATGGAGATATTCGCAATGGATTTTTGATGCAAAGAGTGGAAAGAGATCCTGAAGGAAGGCTCAATAAATGGACAGACATAAGCATTGGTTGGATGCCCCAATGGAAATACAAAAATATGCTCTTGGGTGCTAAGGTTCAATTGATCCGCTCCAATAATTATAATTGGGAGAAAGGGAATCATAGTTTTAATCTGCATTCCCGTTTAATGATTCAATACAATTTCAAATAGTGAGAGGTAAAGGGCTAGTCATATTCTTAAGCAGCATATTTTTTTTGCATTTGGCTTTGCATGCCCAATGGGTAAATAAAGATATTAATAGAGAGTTAGCCATTACGCAGCAATTATTGGGTAACGATAACGATTCGGATTCAATTTTATACCAATCCAAACAAATCATTAATAAAAAGAAACTAAAGATAGAGCTACTACCCATTGGGATGACACATCTTTATCATTCTGCTTTACCAACTGGCTATAACTTGGGTTCGGTCATTGCAGCCAAAGGATATCAGATACAAGTTACAGGAGGCTTTAAAGCAAGTGTTGGGGATAAATGGAAGGTCCAATTGAATCCGGAATGGGTAGAAGCCAAGAATCAGGATTTTGAACAGCTATCTCAAACATTAGGAGATAGGACTTGGGCTGATTATTATCGCTTCGCCAATAATATTGACCTGCCAGCTAAAATAGGAGAAGGCCCATATTCCAGAGCATTTTTAGGACAATCCTTTATCAAATACCAGTGGAATAAAAACTGGGAAGCAGGCATATCTTCTGAAAATATATGGTGGGGGCCAGGATGGAAGAATGCGCTTATCATGAGTTACAATGCACCAGGGTTTTTGCATGCAACCATCAATACCCGAAAACCAATTGATACCAAATGGGGCAAAATTTCTTTTCAATGGATAGGCGGAAATCTAAAAGAGTCTGGCGTATTGCCAATGCGCATCAATAGTGTTTACAATGGTAATTTTGTCTACCAACCCAAGATGCAGGAAGACCGTTTATTAACTGCCATTCATCTAAGCTGGACACCCAAATGGACGCCCAACTTAACCTTGGGTTATTCGGGAGCTGCTTATTTCTACGCCAATGATTGGGGAACTAAAGCCAGTTTAGGGGCAATTTATGCCAGATACCGCATGCCTGAAGATTTGGCGGAACTCTATATGGAGTTTGGTGCATTAAAGGATTTCAGAAGAGCCTATGTTACCGGATTCAGAAAATTATTCCCTACTACTAATAATGCCCATATTCAGTTTGCTGCTGAACTAACGCAGATGCAGGCACAGACAGCAGAATTAATCCGGGACCCTAATAGCTGGTACACCAGCGATAAAGTCAGACATGGCTATACCCATTTAGGGAGAACTATCGGGGCGGGTATTGGTCCCGGTAGCAATAGCCAGAACATTGAAATTGCCTGGGTAAAAAAGAACAACAAGATTGGATTGCAGTTTGAAAGACTAAGACACAATAGCGATTTCTATTATTTTGCTTTTGAACGAATTGGAGATTTTAGAAGACATTGGATCGATCTTTCCTCTAGCGCTTTTGCCAGCTGGCAATTCAACAATATCTGGATTAATGCCAGACTGCAATGGATGCGAACCTTTAATTATCAATGGTTGATTATTCAAACAGAGCCCAATAATTATTTTCAACCGGGTAATGAATATCGCAATATTAGCGCATCCCTCTCGGCCATTCTCCGCCTGTGAGGAACAACCATATCCCTCCTGCTATAAAGGCTGCCAGCATCCCGCTCAAAGCTTTTACCCACCAATTTTCTTCTGTTGAATTCAAGGGTAAATCTGGATAATCCACCACTTGAACGGTTGGGGTTTCCTGTATCATCGCCGTCTTACTGATTTCCAGGTTCTTGATAATCTCTCCATAAATAGTAGATTGTACATATTTATCCCTGGAAGAAATTTCAGCAGACACAGTTGGGGCTGCATAAACCGGATTTACATTCAACAACAATTTATTGGTTTCTGCGGTTGAGTAGGTTTTCCTGTTCAGCATCAATTCCAGGCTATCCGCCTTGGCCTGTAAGCGCAGCACATTAGATTGCAATCTTCTGGTCTTGGTATTTACATAAAAATCAGTAGCCACTTTCAATAAACGGGTACAGAACAATTGGCTGAAATTTTCATCCTTGCTGATGACACTGAGTTCAAAAAAGCCCAGCTTTCGATCGGGCTTTAATACCGATAAGTTCTTTTCTGTAATTTTCTTAACGACTATTTTTAATAAACTATCCTGCAAGCGATCCATTTTCTTCCCAACAGGAAAATCAATCCACTTACCCACTTTTTTCTTGCCCTCCCATTTCTTCTTTAGATCTTCCGTTTCTGCATACACATCTGCCAGACTTCTTTTTCCATCATAATCAGTAAGCAGGGTTTGTTTAATCAAGGTCCCGCTCTTTAAAAGCTGTAACACATTGTCTCCCGCCAACACCCCACTGGTGCCCGACAAACTTCCCAAATCAAATCCAAATTGACCTGCCAGGGCAGACATTAAATTTCCGCTTCCCGCTTTGGATTCTTCTACCACAAAACTGGTGCGGGCAATATATTCAACGGGTTTTGCCCAATGATAAATCAATCCCCCCCCAAATCCAATAACAGCCAGTGTAAATAGGAATTTCCATTTAGCTAAGAGAAGGCTAATAAAAGCCTGAATCTGTGCCTGATAGGGCTTGGTTTCAAAAGCAGGATCTTCGGGTAATATCTTGGATTGCATAGGTTGTTTTTAGTTCCTTAAAATACTTACCATACTCACAATGGCCGTTAGGATACCGGTTAAAGCTGACAATTCAAAAACAGTTAGTCCTTTCTTTTCATTCGGATTGATTTCAGGTACGATGATTTTACTGCCTGGTTGTACTTTGGGGTAGAAGCGGACAAACAAAAAGGATTTGATTTTCTTGTTCACCCCATTGCTGTATTGGATATAGGCTTTTTTCAGGTTTCCCTTATCGGTAATACCACCTGCATCTGAAATATACGACCTGAATCTTCTGGACTCAAAAGCAAAAATCTGCTGGTTAAATACCTGTCCCTGCACTTCCACAAAAGATTCATTTCTCGGAATATGTATGCTATCGCCGGGTAATAACAAGAATCGCCCATCGCTTCCCATTTCATTCTCTGATAAAATGGTTGTGGCTACTCTTAACTTATTGCGATACACTTGTGCATTGGCAAATGAACCATTTGGCGTTACCCCCCCCGCTCTTTTAATAATTTCCTGTACGGTTTCGTCTCTTCTTTCCAATGAATAGTCTCCGGAATACAATACTTCCCCTCTTACTTTTACACCCCCTAAATTTCTATAGTTCAACAAACGGGGAACAAAAATATAATCCTGTGGTTCCAATAATGCCTGTGTGCCCAATCGCTTACTCAGGCTGGAATCTACTTCCACTTTAATCAAATCAATGAGTTTATTGGCTAGTGTATCCGATTTGTTTTTTTCCAATCGGGATATTTCAACTTTGTGCGTGGCCGCATCATTGGTAAATCCACCTGCCAGTAAAATGGCATCTTCCACTGAAATCCCTTTTTTGAAACTAAATGTTCCTGGGTTTTTTACATTGCCCCCTACGGTGATGGTGAATTTGTCTTCCATTTGGTCCTTGGCGTAAATATGTATGGAATCATCTTTTGCCAGAAGAATATCAGCTGTTTTGCCACTCAACAAATCGCTTACTTCAAAACTGATAATGGATTGCTCATAACTCTGAGGGTTTCTTCTGAAAATAGCAGCACGGTTGGTATAAGCTTTTTCCAGAATGCCGTTGGCTTTCTGTATTAGTTTCACCAGGCTTAGATCTTTAGTGAGTTCATAGTTGCCAGGTCTGTTCACGGCTCCGGCCAAAATTATCCGGTTATTGTAAATGGTAGGTACTTTCTCTATATAGATGGAATCGGCATTGCGGGGAATAAAATAGGCAAAATCGGCAGCAGGTACATCTCTTAATACCCGCTCTTTGCTGTTAATCTGCACCACTTTCACTGCATCCTTAAATGCAGTGTCGCCCATGCCTCCGGCAATAGTAATTAGATCCTGCAGGGTTTCTTTTTCCTGTAATTCATAAATGGCTGCTCTTTTAATTTGTCCGTTTACCGATACCCTTTTTTGATATACGGGAAAACGTATTATATCCTGGTGTTCCAGTTGCAGCGTTTTAGACATTGTCCCCTTTAATAGGAATTCATAAAAATCAATTTGTGCAATTACTTTGTTATTGCGGATGAGTTCAATATTTCTCAATGACCCATTCGCAGAAGGCCCCCCCGAAGCATACAATACATTGAAAAGATTGGCAATAGAACTCACCGTATAGGTACCTGGTTTTTCTGCCTCACCAATTACATGGATTTGCATCGACTTCACATTGTCTACCGTTACCAGTACCTGGGTTTTACCAGAGCTTATAAAAGGGTAGGCAATTTTTAGTTTCTGTTTTATTTTTTGAGTAGCCTGTTCCAGGGTTAACCCATTTAAGTTGACCACCCCGGCGTAGGGCAGCAAATAATTACCTTCTTTGGAAATGGTATTGGTAAAATCAGTTTCATTGGCACCTGTAATGGTAACGGTTAGTTCATCACCTGGTCCTACCAGATAATTTTTGGGAGGCGCCATCGCAAAATTGGCTTCAAAACGAATATCAGGGTTACTGAAAAAATCATATCCAAAATAAGGGGAAACTTTTTTTACCTGGGGTACGGCCAATATCCAGCTGCTATCTCTTAAAAAGCCCGCAGTATCCCGAATACTATTCTGTGCGCTGAACGATGATTTATTGGCAGTTTGTACCTGTATCAATCTTTGTTTGAATTGATTCACTTCAGCTGCTGACAATCCTCTTTTTACTAATTCTTCTATGGCTTCATTTTCAGACATACCTGCTTTCTGGGCACGTTGCCACAATTGGGTAATCTGCTTATCAGACAACTGAGAAACTTTAAGCGTACTGGAGCCAGGTATTTGGGCCCTTACAGCAATGCTGATTCCAAGGAAAAAGAACAGCGTTATGCAAAATATGATCAGTGTACGATTCATCAATTTCATGGTTATTACATACATGGTACGAATATCGGAAATAATGGTCAATCCCCTTAGAATCCATAGCGGAAGCCTAAGAAGCCCTGGGTAAATCCATTGTTCTGGGTACGGTAACTGCCGGTAATATATAAGTTATTATATAGTTCGTATTGGCTCTGCAAAAACAACTCGCTCTGGTTAAACATATAATTAAACAGGAATGGCGGTTGGGGTTGCTGAAAATATTGTTGGTCCAATGTACCTGCACCTCCTTTTCGGATATATTGGTATTGAGCCAATAGTTTTAAACGGGGGATCGGGGTGTATTTTACATTGAACAAAAAACGGTCAGCATTACTACCCATCCAGTCGCCTAAAGAGTAACCAAAATGGGTATAATTCTGGGCAGGCAATAAATTACGGTATACAAAGGGATTGATTCTGGTGTATTCCACCGTAGCGGTTAAATAGGGTAGCCCAATATCGGTTACACTGGCTCCCAGTGTAAAGCCTAGTTGGTTGCGGCTTTTTTCACTGTTGGCAATGGCGCTCAGTCTTACTTCATCAATAAAAATGGTTCCGTATAAATGGGTGTTTTTAATATTGTTTCTGGAGCTGACACTTAAGAATAATTGGCTATTGGCACCGGCATTGATATTGTTATTGGCTGTTTGAATTTCAAATGCTTTAAAAAAGGAAATGGGGATTAAATAGCCTGCATTCAGTTGATCACTGTACACGACGGATTCTCCCAGTGAAACATGCAATCCTCTTTTGATTCGGATGTCTATGCTATGCTGGACCATGTATTTATTAATGTATTGCTCCCTTCTACCACCGTAGGTGGTGGTACCCGTATTATAGGTTCTGCTGGAATCAATTAAATCAGAGTTCAGCCAGGCATGGGTATAATTGAAACTCAGCCAGGGCAAAGGTCGATAATCAAATCTTAAATAGGGATAAGTAGGTGCTTTATTGGATAGCACAATTCTTCCGTTTTCTCCATACCCATAAGACAACTGATCCTGTCCAAATCCAATGCTGCCATTCTTAAACTGGTAATAAATACCCGCTCTTAGCTGAGAATAGTTATGGCTTTTTTGGTTCAGGGCAATCCGTGTAGAATGACCTGTTTGCGGGCTAAAACTCCAGGTAGTATCAATACCCTTTCCCTTTTCATTTACATCATTAAAGGAAAGATAGAAACCCCAATGTTTGCCTGCATAGCCGTATAAATTAAATCCGGAACCGTATTGGGTAACAGACTGGTCTTTGCCTTGAAATGTGCCGTATTGCAAAATAGGGTCAACGCGCATGCTAAAGTCCTTGCTCTGCAAAGCAATGGATCGGAAACGGCCAAAAGGGTCTTTGGTAAAATAAGTATTTCGGTTCTCTGCTGATCCGTCTGGAAGCGGCTTCCCATCTGTAAAGTCTCTGAGATAGAATTCCAGTTCTTGTTTTTCAATCTCACTGAGTTGTTGCGATTTGGTTTGCAAACTGTCCAGACAGGCTTTGATATATACTCTGCTTAGTGGTCTGATGAGATCATGAAAAGCAACCAATCCCTTCTGGTCCATACGGCTCAGGTAATTGTAGACTTCATTCTGAGAATATTCAGTGACAATCTGTGCAGTGGCAGGTAGGTTATAGAACGACAGTATAACTAAAGTGTAAAAAATGCGTTTTCTCAATTGCATGAATGGTATTTTAATAGGCATTCTGATCGCCTCTGATCATATTAATGATGGTTTGTAAAATAATCTGACAATCAAACCAGAATGTCCAGCGATGTATATAGTACAAATCAAAATTCACTCTCTTCTGCATAGAACCGGGTACTTTGGTTTCTCCTCTGTATCCATTCACCTGGGCCCATCCGGAAATACCCGGTCTCACTACGTGTCGCAACATATAGTTGTCAATGGTCTGCATCGATTCTAAGTTGAGTGGAGTAGGGTGTGGTCTGGGTCCAATCACCGACATATTGCCCAATAGCACATTCCAGAATTGGGGCAATTCATCCAGATTGCTTCTTCTTAAGATGGCGCCTATAGGTGTTATACGTGGATCGTGTTTATGTGCTTGCTGATATTGTCCTTTTTCGTCTAGATCCTTGCTTTCCTTCACCATCGTTCTGAACTTATAGCAGGTAATCTTTTCATTGTTCAGTCCCCATCTTTCCTGCGTAAAAAATACCGGCCCCTTAGATGTGAGCTTGATTAATAAAATTAAAATGGGGAAAAGCCAACTGGCAATCAGTATAAAAAACAAAATAGAAAATACAATATCAAAACTTCTTTTCAGCAAACGGTTGGCGGCTTTATCTAGCGGCAGCTCACGAATATTGATCACCGACAACAAACCAATATTATTTACCTGCAAATTGGAGGAAGTGTATTGTTCAAAATCGGGTAAGATCCTGGTTTGCGTAGCATACTGATCACAGATATCAATGCACTCTTGTATTTCTTTGTTGCGGTGCGTAGGTAAGGCAATCACCACTTCATCTATTTGCGTTTCCTTAATGGTTCGGGCCAATTCCTTTACGCCTCCCTTATAGGGGCAACCATTCATTTTGGTTACCTGATCATCTAAGAATCCCACACATTTGTATCCGTAATAATAGTAGCGGTTAATGGCTTCGTAAAAATCCTGTGCTGCAGGAGTAACGCCTACAATCAGAATATTGTCCAGCAATTTCCCATGCGAAATGGCAGAGTGTAAATATTTCCTGATAATGTATTTGGTAAAACTTAGCAGCACAAATAAAATACCATCCAGGCTTACAAAAAAGTTGGTACTATGCTCCCTGCCTAAACTATCCCCAACAAAGAAAAAGACAGAGCTCAGCATGATCGTATAAAGCCCCAACGTGTAAATAATGAAAATAATTTCTTCTGAATATTTATTGGATCGGCGATCGGTGTATAAATGAGAAAAGTTGGTGGTAATATACCAAACCGTAATAGCAATCAGTACAAATAAATAGGTTGTCCACTCATTGTTCCAGATACTATTATTGAGGCTGATGGCAGAAGCCAACAGATAGGACATGCCCACAATGGCCCCGTCTGTGATATAGCGAATAATGGAATATTGATTAATTTTTCTGGGCATACTTTGTTCGGAAATCCTTTATTTATTCGCAAATTTTTGTTTAAGTAAAATAGGAAGAATAGCAGGAGCTTCCACAAAATAACGACGAAACAATCTTCGGGGCTCCTTTATAAATCGGTACAACCATTCCAGCCCATTTTTTTGCATCCAGACAGGTGCTCTGTTAAATTTTCCAACCGCTACATCCAATGCACCGCCAATCCCAATATTCAATACGCTTTTGAGTTGAGGTAAGTTTTGGGCAATCCAGTAGTCCTGCTTGGGGGCGGTTAAGCTCACCCATAAAATATCTGGTGCTGCCGCATTAATCATTTCCACCATTTTCTGGTTCTCCTCTGCACTAAATTGGGCTGCATAAGGAGGACTATAAACGCCTACCACTTCTATACCGGGATACTTTGCTTCCAGTTGTTCCTTGTATTGTGCGGCTACTCCAGGGGCTGACCCTAAAAAAAATACGGTATACTTTTTTTGATAAGCCCGCTCCATGTATTGGGGCAATAAATCCAGACCCGTTACTCTTCCCCTTAATTTTTGTTTTCCAATAAAAGAAGAAGCCCAAATCAGGGGCACCCCATCGCATAGGGTAAGGTCTGAATCGTTATAAATTTTTTGCAGCCTGTTGTTTTGGTAGGCCCATACGACACAGTTCACGGGGGTCACACAAATTTGCCGGGGCTTCTTTTCGGCAATCCATTGATCAAATAAATCCATGGTCTCATGCAGGGTAATATCACTGATACCCGTACCCCCAATATTAATCTTGGGAATCCTTCCTTGCTGCTGCTCCTGAAATGTGTTTTGCCCTGGATTCAAAATGATACAACAACTTTAAAGCGTTAATATGCTGGTTGATGGTATAAGACCGCTGAAACCGACCGTATGCAGCCTTAGAAAGGGCATCTTTGGTTTCGTTGGAACGGGCTTCAAATATACTAATAACCTCGTTTAGTTGATTGGTTGGATTTATAGCGTATAAATATCCGTCTTCCTCATGGGAAATCATGCCCCGCATATTGGCAGAATCTGCCGAAATCACAATCGTACCCTTGCTCTGGGCCTCAATCACAGTCATAGGCTGCCCCTCGAACCAGCGGGAGGGGAGAATCAATGCTGCACAGGTCTGGTAGAGTTGTGCCAGGGATTCCCGGGGGACGGCAGCTAAGTATTCAATATTTGATTTGTTATGATTTTGTGACTTTTCATGAACGGCACCTTGATTTTGATCCTGAATCCGCTCTTTAACCCAGTCCGCCAACGGTCCATCTCCCACAATTTTCAGAGGCTTTCCATTTTGAATAAACGCTTCTACCAAATCACGGATTCCCTTTTCCTCACTTAACCGACCTACATACAAGTAAAAATTTTCTCTTTGCTCAAATGGGATAGGGGTAGCATCTGAAAATCCCAGCAGAAAATTGGGCTTAGCAAATATTTTTTCCTGGGGGATGCCGCTGTTCAATAAAAATTGTTCCTGCAAAGGATTGATAACAATGTACCGGTCTATTTTATTCGAAAAAGTTTTAAGCTTTTTATGGAAACCATAGGAAGCTGCCAGCACCCTGGAAAACAAACCTGAATTTTTAAAACATTTTCGCTCAATCCCTGCTGTAAAATTTTTATCATCATAGCACTTTGTACAAGGCTGGTTGTTATAATACATAAATCCATTCAGGCAAAACAGGCGGTAATTGTGTATGGTTAAAATTGTTTGCGCACCAGCTGCTTTGGCTGCCCAGAATACAGAAGGTGAGGCACGGTAATAAAAATTATGTACGTGCACCATTTGTATCCGATGTTTTTTAACCAGTCGGTACACTTTGTAAAAAGCAGATAGGTTAAAGAACAACTGAAAGGGATACTGAAAAATGGGTCTTAGCCCTGCGGATTGATTTTCGAAATACAGAGGTACAACGTTATAGCCCGTATTTTGTAAATAGGAAAGTTCCTGTGCTACTACCGTGTCTTCTCCTCCTTTGTTCAGGTAGCGATTGTGTATCAGTAGTATACTAGGCTTTGCTTCCATATTTTTTCCTGAGCCCTACAAAAGGTTGTTCAATAAAATAGTAAGACCCGATGGATAATAGTAAAGTTAAGGGCCAGAAGAACAACTGCCATTGCCAGCTCCATTCCTCAAAATAATGATTCCCCAGTTTAGCAGCGATCCAATGAAACAAATACAAGCTATAACTGATCTTCCCTACAAAAATCATGGCAGGGTTGCTCAGGATATTTTTGATCCACGGGTTATTGAACAAGCCAATGGCTGGAATCGTCAGAAATAATCCTATGCCCTGCAAACTATAATGCAGGCTTTGTCTGAATCCTTCGTTTCTAATAACAAGGGACAACAAAATGAACAAAATGCCCAGAACGAATACCCAGGTATTTTTTATTTGTTCTATGTATTGTTTGCTTTCAACACCAAATAAAAGGATGGCTGCCAGACAGCCCCAGATAATGGAATCCAATCGGGTATGGGTAGAGAAATAAATGCGACCGGCAGCGTCTTCAACAGCAGGATAGAATTGCTGATAGGTAAACCAGCGAATGGCGAGGCTGGCGATGCAGAGTACCAAGAGAAACCATGCAAATTTTACCAACTTTTCATCATTCAGTTTCGCTTCGCTGGATTTTATAAAAAACTGCAGCAGCAAAGGAAATGCCAGATAAAAATGTTCCTCCACAGACAAAGACCAAAGGATATCCAGAATTCTTCCCGGATCTTCCACAGGCGTTCGGAACCAGCCTATATAATAATTGGTATAATAAAAAAGGGAAGCCCAGATATCGTTCATCGGCAGTGCATACTGCATAATCTTGGTGGCAATCACACTGCAACCAATCATGACCAATAAAGCAGGGTACAAGCGGAACAACCTGCGCAAATAAAAAGAACCAAAATCAATCCCGCCTTTTTCCTGCATTTCAGCCAACAGCAATCGCGTGATTAAAAAACCACTCAGAAAGAAAAACAGCGTAACACCAAATTTTCCGGGAATAATATGACCCAGCCCTGCATGCGACAAGACTACAAAAGCAATGGCAATGCCTCTGGCACCATCTATATAAGGTATGTAGCCTGTTTTATGCGTTGCCATGGGCTGCTTTTTTAAATACTTCAATCAATTCCTTGCTTGCTTTTTCCCAGGAAAAATACGCCAATCTTTTTTTGCCTTTTTCTTTTAAAAATTCCTGTAAAGCAGCATCAGTTAGTACTTGCTGCATAAGGGTTGCCAATGCATGTACATCATTGGGATCAAACCCGAGTACTGCATCACCACCTACTTCAGGCAAACAGGAATTATTCGCAACCAATACAGGCAATTGGTAACTGAAAGCTTCCAGCACTGGAATGCCAAAGCCCTCGTTATAAGAAGGGAATACATAGAGGCTGGCTCCTGCATATACTTTTGCCAGATCCTCATCCGATAAATATCCGGTACAAATTACATGTTTTGAAAGCCCCAATTCGCCAATGGTTGATTCAATGGCTTCTGTGTCATCGGAAAACATTCGCTGATTTCCTGCACCTGCCAACACCAGTTGATAATTCAGATTGGACGTATTTAAAAATTGGCTGAATGCCCTTAATAGAAAGGGGATATTTTTTCTTTTTTCCCATACTCCAACGTGCAATAAATAAGGAGCTCTTATCTTTTTGAAGTGAGTTGTAAAATCTTCTTCTTCTTCTGTAGACTTCTTTACAGCGTTAAAAGTTTCTCTTTCTTCTGTTTTATTGGATAAACTTTTTGGCCCTGGATAAATGGGTACAATTTTCGATAAAGGAATATCAACAAATGCGTTTATTTTATTTTTCGCATACTGCGAAGTCGTAATGATAAACGCTGATTTCTTTGCTGCAGGTAGTGCAATCGTTTTAAAGAGTTTTAGCCATAGCTGATTGTAATGTTGTGGATATTCAAAGAAAAATGCATCATGAAAAACCTGGACATTTTTAAAGCCGGGTGTTAAAAGGGGTGCAAAGTAATCGTTGCAAAATAAAATATCGGCTCTCTTGAAAAATGTTTTCAAGGGTAATAAAATCTGTTTCCATAATTGAAACACAAGGTGATTGCCAATAATCCCTATTCTGGTATTTCTGGAAAACCGAGGAAGTCTAGGTGAAAAAAAAACAAATTCAATTGTAGGATCCTGATGTATTAAAAACTGTTTATAATATTCCTCCAGAATTGTTTTCTGACCTGTTTTGGCAAACTGTAAGTCCAGAAGATCTACCGCAATTGTTACTTTATCTCTCCCCATTACTTCAATTTTAAAGGATCTTCACTTTCATACCAACTCATGGTGTTCAATAAACCTGCACAGAACCAGGTAATATAGGAGATATATACATAGGATTCTGTGTTTGCAGTAAAGGTAGGAATGATCATGCCTATTTTTACCAATAAAACACAGAGGGCAAGTTGCTTGATTTTCCCTTTTTTCTGTTTGAATTGCTGAATACTCAAGCGAATCAATCCAATATAAATAGCCAGATAAATAAGTACGGCAATAATACCTGCCTGTACACCAATAATGACTAACTGGTTTTCTCCACCAATATTATCACCTACTGCTCCTGATACTCTTCCCGACATACCCAACCCCAATCCCAATGGGCTTGAAATCATTGCTTCCACACCATCCAACCATTGTACTACGTGGAATGCACTGGAACTGTCACTGAAATTGATGGTGTTGATGATAAATTCATAGATGTCGCCTTGTAAATAAAATAAAACAGCAATGCTGATTGCAGCAACTCCCGCGTAAAATAATTTCAACCATTGTTTTTTATGAGTGATGATTGCATATACATAAAAACAAAAAAATAACTTACAAGGGAAGCACGGGAAATGGCTAGAAAGATAGATAGAATGCTAACAACTATAGCAATCCTTCCTAATTGATTAGGTATAAAATCCTCATTTCGTTGTGTGTACAAAACCAAAATAGCAGCAAGTGTAAAAATGCTATTCACACCCAATTCCAAAGGTCCTCCATAAAAACTTGCATATCTTTTGAGCCCGTTACTGGTTTCAAAAGTCCAGCTTAGTCCGTAGTTTCCAGTTGGTTCGGTATCAAAAAAGCGAACATGGAATTCAGCATAACCCGTTAAGGTTTGCAAATGAGTATTAGTAAAATATTCGCCTAATAAAACGATACCCGCAGCAATTGATACCAGTAAAATATGACTGAAACTGGTTTTTAGATTGACCAGTTTGGGGTTCATCAGTCTTCCTGTAAAATAAATAAACGGGAAAAAGCTCAGGCTTTTCAAAGCTAGAAGCTTTTGAACGAATCCATAATTGCCCAATGGCAATACCAAATAAATACTGGTATAAATAAAATAGAAGAGAACCAGTTTGTCTATCTGGGTAAATTGTATTTTTTCAGTTTGATGGTAAATCAAATAGCCCAGGGTGCTAATAACAATGATTTCCTTAAATCCTTGGAACAAAGTCATTAGATTACCCAGCCCCAGCTGGTTCAACAAAGACAATGCCGTAATATAGACGGGCAATCCAAAAACAAAAAAACGAAGGATTAACTGAGGTTTATGCTGAATCAGCTGATGCATGGAATAGAGAAAGGAAAATACGTATGCACATGAGATGATATACAGCATGTTCGTGAATTATTTTTTCCAGAATCCGTACATACCTTTTTCTAATTCATATTGATCCCACTCTTTTCTGGTTCTTTTAGGTTGTTGCTGAGCCCAATTCCACATGATTTGCAAACCCTCTTTTAAAGGCGTAATATCTTTATACCCTAAGATGGTCTTAGCTTTTTCATGTGTAGAGTAAGCATTTATTACTTCATGTCTTTCTTCCAGGTGTTCTATTTCGGCCCCACCTACAATCTCCTGCAATTGATAAGCAGCATCAATTACTCTGGTTTCAATAGAACTACCCAGATTGATGATTTGTTTGGAAGCCTTTTCGTTAACGGCACATTGCCAAAGTGGTTCTAAACAGTCATCAATAAAAGTAAAAGCTCTTTTCTGATGCCCTTTGCCAATTACGGTAAAAGCCTCGTTGTTGAGTTTCTGATACATCCAGATACCCAAAACATTGCGGTATTTGTCCCAGATATTCTGATGTTGGCCATACACATTGTGCGGCCTCACAATACACCAATCCAGGCCATGTTGCTCTCCTGCAATTTGTATATCCATTTCGCAGGCATATTTTGCTACACCATAAGGATCTACCGGATTGGGTTGGTGAGCCTCGCTGAAGGGGGGAGTGCCAATTCCATATACAGCCATGCTCGAAGTAAAGACCAATCTTTTTACGCCGTATTTAATACAGGCATTCACTACATTGGCAGTGGCAACCAAATTATTGGTATAATTAAAACAACGAATAAACGGGCTCAAGCCTTCAGCAGCATATGCTGCCAGGTGATATACATAGTCCACGTTTTGGTTTGCAAGCAATCCATCCAATGAATCGGTTGACAAATCAAGTTGTGTAAACTGAACTTTGTCAGGAATGTTTTCTGTGTAGCCACCAGATAAATTGTCAACCCCAATTACTTCATAGGAAGGGTGTTTTTCAATAATGTATGCCGCCAGTCGGGATCCAATCATGCCTGCAACCCCTGTTATCAAAACTTTCTTCATGCTTTTTGCTTATTCGTATTGGATGGAACCTTTTATTCCGTCCTTCACACCATTTACAATGGCCATGAATTTTTTTGGCCTTCTACGGACTGCAAAATACCCTAAAATGAGCGTAGTATAAAAAAAATTAAACAGGATTACCGTTGGAATTGCGTACCAGGGAGTGTATTTTTTCTGGATCCAGATTCGGTTTCGCTGGTTGAGATAATGAACGATGGGATTAACGATTCCTTCTTTATCTTTTACCTTTTTTTTGTTGGATGATCCTGCTATATGGTAAATGATAGAATCAGGAATATAGACCAGATCGTAGCCTTTTTGCCGAATTCTGAAAGAGAGATCTACATCTTCAGAATAGATAAACATGTTTTCTGCCAATAACCCTGTCTCTTTTAGCACAGATGTTCGAACCATAAAAGCGCAACCTGTAATCCAGCTCATCTTCTTTTGCTTCAAATGTCTGGGTTTGGGTAGTTGATTTTCTCCGCTGGTATTTGCCCATCCTGTAAAATAGTTGAACCCATTGCCCCCATTCCATAAAAGAGTGCGGTCGTGGTTAAAATAAATACGGGATTGAACAGCTCCTGTTTCCGGATTTGCTTCCAAGTGTGCTACCAGTGGTTCCAGAAAATCGGGTTCAACAAATGTGTCGTTATTCAATAACATGGCATAGGTGAAACCATGTTCAATAGCATACCGAAAGCCAATATTATTGCCGCCTGTAAATCCTTTGTTGTCCGGAGAAAATAAAACGATAATATCCGGATGTTCAGCCTGTAAACGTTTGCCTGATTCGTCTTGGGAACCGTTGTCTACAACGATGATAGAAAAATCAGCCGAACGGGCTTTTTTAAGCGATTGAATACAATCGTTGGTAAAATCAAAACTATTCCAGTTTACTAAAATGATGGCTATTCGGTTGGATACAATTCCCTCGTTCATTTGATTCTTTATACTAATTATAGATAGCCGTGATTTTTAAGTTATCAATTGACCAACTTTTACTACACAAATTCCCGGCACTGAAGTTGACATCTTGTAAACTAATTTCCAGTGAACCAGTGTGCCCTGTTATGTATTCAATTTTATACCAGCTGGTGCCATTCGAAAGATTTTGTTTAGCACATACGCCCGGGAAAACACCCCATGAATTGGCTAATGCTGGGTTATTGATCATGTTGTTTTGATAATCATTGGGGAAGGATTGAGGATTACTATCATTTGAAAAGGTTGTAACAATTATTGGGTTGTTATGCAACTTCATTTGCCAGATGTCAGGAAACTGGCTGCCAGGTGCAAGAAAGTTACCCTTCCAGTTGTCATGAAGAAATAAATCAAACTCAATTTTTACCACATTATGTTTTGGAAGACTGTCTAATTTAAAAAGTATTGCATTATCCCTAAAGCGCCCAAATACTTTGTTATTATTAAAATTATATATAGTTGATGTGTCTACCCTTCCAGCAGAACCAAATACAACTAATTGATGGCTTGAGTCCCCTTCGAAATCATTGAAATAAGCTGTCTGTCTTTGTGTAACATTTTTTGAGCAAGCAGAAATTACCATAACCAGCAATATCATTCCGCCCATAATTCCAAAATGAAACAAATTCTTACGAGTCATGTTATCGAAGGTACAATTTTATCTATTTTGCGTCTATGAATTTAATTCAAAAGATACTCCAAAGTCCGATAATGCAGTCACAGCCACTTGTTTTGATTGATATTGGCGCTTCTGGTGCTATTCATCCAATCTGGAAACAGTTGGCACCCTATGCTACCTGCATTGCTTTTGATGCTGATGAAAGGGACTTTGATCCAAACCGTTCTGAGAAGAAAAGCTTTCAAAAATTGCTGATAAAAAATAGTTTGGTAAGTGATACTATTGCCAAAGATCAGCCCTTTTATTTAACGGCTTCTCCACATTGCTCCAGTTTATTAAAGCCAAATAAGTCTTCGCTAGCCAATTGGTCTTATGCACCTTTTTTTGAAGTGATAAAAACCCTCCATTTTAATACTACCACTATTGAAGCTACGCTGCAGGAATTTGGTATAGAATATATTGATTGGTACAAATCGGATTCGCAGGGCATTGATTTACGATTGTTTAAAAGTTTACCGGAAAACATCCGCAATGGAATAACGGTTGCAGAGTTTGAGCCTGGTATTGTAGACGCATATGAGGGAGAAGATAAGCTAAAAGACATGTTGCAGTATCAGGAAGAGAATAATACGTTTTGGCTGGCGAATCTAAAAGTTAAGGGGCGCGTGCGAATGCCTTCTGCTGCTTTTCAGCAATTGGTGCCCAATGGTTTCTTGCAAAAAGTGCTTAGTCAAATTGGACCTATTGCTCCGGGATGGGCAGAAATGACTTATTTGAATGCTTGTAAATCGCCTGAAACCCAATCACAGAGGACATTAATGGTAGCATGGATTGCGGCTACTCTTCTAGGGCAGCATGGTTTTGCTTTTACCCTTGCCGAAAAAGGCATGGACTTTTATGATGATTCCTTGTTTTCAGAGATGAAAGCCTATTCAACCAGGAAATTAAAAGGCAGCTTTTTTACATTTAAATATTTTAGTTGGATGATGGAAAAGATGGGGAAATGATATTTGCGCTACTTTTTCGTAGGAAGTATAAGCTGATTGGGATAGAAGCTAATTCTACAATTACGAGGTAATATCCAAATAATTCACTTTGGTTGGTATAAATAAAAAATGCAGTAGAGACAAGAACAAAGACTAATAGGCATAAGCTGTTTAGAAATATGAATTGATATTTATTTCTTATTAATAGCTCGATTGTGTTCATAGAATTCATGGCTGCAAATAAAGGAGCCAATGCAATTGAACGAATATAGAGAGCAGCAGAATCATTTTGTTGTCCTGCCAATAAATGTACTATGGATTCATTGAACAAATAAATAACTATGGTTATTAATAAGAAGGAATAAAATAATAGTTTATTCATTTTGATTTTAAAATTAGTCCAGTATTCTTTTTGGTTTTCATACATTATTGCTGCTTTTGGATATAATGCACTTGAAAATGCCACTAATAAAATCCGAAAAGAAGAAATGAGCTTGTCAGCTAAAGAATATGCACCAACTACTATGGGGGTGCTCACAAGTGGTAATAAAATCAGGAATAAAGACTGCTGTAAGTGTACAGTTAAGTTGTTGCAGACAAGAAAAAAATTTGTTTTTATTATGTGCAAAATGTGTTGAATATTGAATGCAGGAGGAATTAGTTTATTTTTCTGAATTGCATATAACATTAGTAATCCGAAAAAAATAAAATTTCCAATACCCATATAAAAATTCACCATCCAGGCCGGTGTTAAAGGATTTATGAATAATATAATTAAAGCAAATGAACACAGTTTGCCTAAAAAATTCCCCAAATTATATATAGTTAGTTTTTCAATACCATTAAAGTAAAACAATGGGTTAATTAATTCTGCAAGGATTATAGGAGTGGAAAATAGTAAATACTTGATCTGTTTATATTCAAAAATAAAAAGTATGATTGGAAGGACACTTGCAACTATAAAAAGCGTAATTCTTGTATAATAGATGTTGTAAAATAGTGTTTCAAGAATGGATTTATTGCTTTTATTAATTGCGATATCTTTTATGCCAGATAAATTTGTACCGTAATTAATAAACAATCCAATGAAACTTGCGATTGAAGTTGCCACGATAATATAACCAAAGGATTCTATACCAACCAGCCTGATAATAATTGGAAATAATATCAATTGGATTAATATGTTCGAGGCTTGAATAAAGCCAAGGTTGACAAAATTTGCAAATAAGCTAGTATTTTTTTGAGTAAATTGTATAATCCTTTTCTTGTTCATTCTTATTAATAGGCAATTACCTAATAAATATCTGATTTATCAATTTTTAAAGAGAAATTCAATTATAATAATTCTTTCTGTATTTTCAATTTTTTGATGATTCTAGTGCCATTTTTATGGTTTTACAATCTTTAAAGCAAATCAATAGGAAACTGATATGAAACAGATTGGTCGATTTTTTCAGAAAATGAATGTCAGAACCCTATACTTCAATTTTAAGTATCTACCCTTTAATCAGGCTATTAAATTGCCAATACTACTATCGAGTAATCTTTGTCTAAAAAAATGTTCTGGTCAGATTTATATAGATGCACCCGTTAAAACGGGTATGATTCAAATAGGTTTTGGAGATGTTGGTTTATTTGATAAAAAGAAATCAAGAAGCATCTGGGAAGTTTCTGGAATTGTTCGATTTAAAGGAGAATGTCATATTGGGCATGGAAGTAAAATTTCAGTTGGACCAAAAGGGAAATTAATCTTTGGAAAAAATTTTTTGATGACAGCAGAATCAACTATTGCTTGTTTCCATCATGTGGAATTTGGCGATAATTCTTTGTTGTCCTGGGATATCTTAATAATGGACACAGATTATCATTCAATCATAGATGAATCAGGTAAGGTCGTAAATCCTGATAAGCCAGTAATTATTGGCAGTAAGGTATGGATTGGCTGCAGATGTTTAATTCTAAAAGGAACAGTTATACCCAATAATTGTGTGATTGGGGCTAATACAACCGTAACGGGTACCTTAGAAATTGAAAATGCATTATATGCAGGGAATCCTTGTAAACTCCTAAAACAAAATATAACTTGGAAACTATAAAAATCATCAATCAATCCAATAATCCCTTACCCGAATACGCTACTTTGGGTTCCTCGGGGATGGACATTCGCGCCTATATGGAAGAGCCGATGGTCTTACAGCCCTCTGCCCGTGTGTTGGTACCAACGGGTTTGTTTGTGGAGATTCCTTTGGGCTATGAAATTCAGATACGACCCAGAAGTGGACTGGCCATTAAGCAGGGCATTACTTGTTTGAATACACCCGGCACGATTGATGCAGATTACAGGGGAGAAATCAAAGTGATTCTGATTAATCTTTCTTCGGAGCCGCAGACCCTAATGCCCGGCGACCGCATAGCACAAATGGTCTTGCAAAAAGTAGAGCAAATTCAATGGGTTCCTGCTACGGAATTAGCTGCCTCAGATAGAGGTACAGGAGGATTCGGCAGTACCGGGAAAATTTGATTTTTGAAGCATATTCAAATTCTCGTTAGCTAATTTTTGCGCAGCAAAAATTAAATGCCTCGAATTTATATATGCTTCAAAGCAAACTATTTCCTTGCTTAAAGGAGTGAGCGGAAATTTGGCATTTAAGATTTTCCGAAGGAAAAGATTGCAGCCGAATTTTCGCTCACCCTTTAAACTATGAATACTTTTGTGAGCTTAAAAATTGGTGGCTTGATTTTAGGCTTTCGAAAATGTCCCCTTTGCTAATGTCCTGCTCCACAAACCAATGCTTCAAACCTGCTTTCTTGCGGGCAGCAAAGATCTTGGCAAAGTCAATAGTACCATTGCCCACTTCGGTAATTTCTCCTGCAGTAGACATATCTTTTACATGCCATAGCGGGAATCGGCCCGGGTACTTGTCAAAATACGCCAACGGATCCTTGCCGGCTTTATAAATCCAGTACAGGTCTAACTCCATCTTTACCAAATTGGCATCTGTTTTATTCAGCAAATGGTCATAAGCCAGTGTGTCTCCGAACTTTTCAAATTCAAACTCATGGTTATGATAAATAAACTGAATGCCTGATCCCTTGGTTACTTCTCCGCAGCTATTTAATAAATCGGGTAATGCGGTATAAATTTCATTGGTTCTTTCATTGGGGAATAAGTAAGAACAGCCCATGTATTTCGCATCAATCGCTGCCAGATCATCCACGGTTTGTTTCCAATTGTCCTGTAAACTGCCCTTCATTTTCATGCCATACCCCGAAACATGGTGAGAGCTGATCACTTTCATGTCTGTATTGGCCAAAATGGTCTTGAACTCCTTGGGTGTTTTGCCAAAGAAAGTTCCGTTGTAGCCATATATTTCCAATTGGTTATAACCAATACTGCGCAGCTTTCTCAGCGTTCCTTCTAAATCTTTGGCAACGGCATCTCTTACCGAAAAGAGCTGCATGGCAAAGTTTTTGGGCTTTTTGGATTGAGCAAACACGTCGCCCAGGCCAACACTAAGCGCTCCAAGGGCAACAGACTGGATAAATTGACTTCTTTTCATGTCCTCAATTTAGTTAATTCTGTTCAAATATGGGGGCAGACAATACATCGCAGCCCCAACTGGTTTTTTCAAAAAATGAATTTATGATCTCGCAAATTTCATTAGTAAATCATATTCACCTTTATCTGCTTTCCTAATTGCCGTAAGATATTGTTCTCTAATATCCAAGTTATCCGAAAGATTTGCTCCACCCCAAGAAAATACAGATTGTTTGTAGATTTTTTCTATAACTAAATCTGCTATCATACGGCTATGACGTCCGTTGCCATTTGGGAAGCAATGTATACTTACTATTCTATGTTTTATTCGTATTGCAACTTCATCGGGTTCATATATATTGTGTTCAACCCAATATTTGGCATCGTCTAATAATGTCCTTAATGCAATAGCAATTTCTTGTTTGTCTACACCTATGTTCTTATTTGTTTTTCTGAATTTACCAGCCCAACTCCAAACCCTACCGTACATTTTTCTATGGAGATCCTGAATAAATGATTCTGAAAGAATTTGTTCCAGTTTAAATTTTCTAGTCAAGCTCCACTGTATTGCATCTTCTATGTTTTGTTGTTCAAACTCGTCTAATTCTTCTCTTGTAGAAATAGATTTTATCAATAGACCATCTTTCTCATCTTCGTCGAGTGGGGTTTGGCCATCATTGTATATCATATTTAGTCCCATAGAATTTTAGGTGTATTTTTAATAATTTCTGCTGCCCTTTCTTTTATTGCAGTTTCAATACGTTTTTTTGAATTTGCTTGATCTTCTAATTTCATAGAAGTGGAAGTTCGTAACACAATTTTTGTAGCGATTTCTAAAGCCTTCTTTTCAATCATTAGTTCCAGGCTTCCCTCGGTAGGAATAAATCCATAAACAAACTTCATATCCATAGCATTTGCGATTTCTTGCATTGCTTTTATTGTGATAGCACCTTCTTTTTCGCGTTTTTCTATATCCATAACAGCTTGTTTGGTAATGGATAGTTTTTTGCCTAATTGTTCCATAGACATGCCAATCCCAGTGCGAATTGTTTTAATCCAACCTAAAGAAGGCAATATAAAATGCTGTAAATCAGTAAATTTTGCCATTTTTTCATTCAGTTGCTGAAACTGAAGCTTTGTATTTTTCATAAAGTAAAGTTTAAGCTTGACTTATTCATTACAAAAGTAAATATATTACTTTACATAAACAAATAAAAAGTAAAGTCATGTATTTACTTTTTAAGCATTGTTAATTGCCAAATAAAAAGTGAATCTCGAATTATCATTAATTAAATAAAGTTTTTCTTAAATATCTTTAAATCATGAAAGCTAAACAGTCATTGAAGTTGGGTAAAGTAGATCTGAATATCAAAACTGAAAACATTAGTCCTAAGGTTAAAAGCTTATCAGGCATTGTGAAATTGCCTAAAAACTTTGATGAGAAAAAGGAGTATCAGAATCATTTAGAAAAAAAATACGGGGTATGATTTGCTAATTCTTTTCAGTGATCTGTCAATTTTCACTTTAAAATTCAACACTCACTTTTCTGTAATTTGAGCGATAGTTGAAGTAATTATTGGTAAGTTTAAGGTAAACCATTCTGGAAGTTCATTTATTGCAACAGAAGAAAAGCATTTCCCCTTTTTCATCACAGCTAATCCTATATGTTCAATACCAGAAGTATCAAGAATTGTAACAGAATCAAAAATCTTAAAATACTGGTCTAATTTTTCTAGATTCCCATAAAAATTAGAAGATAAGGTAAAAGGGTCAACATAATGACCGCCTTCTTGAGCTCTTCCGATTACACGAGTTTCAGAAAGAGCAGTGTCCGTTAAACCAAAAAAAATTAGATGTATTTTATATCCAGACTCCATAAACTTTTGAGGTATACTCCAAGTTGCATCATTCGTAAAGTGACCTTCATATGCAAAATCTTGATTGTATTCTAAAGCAGTATTGACTAATTGGTCAAAGGTAGTTTCAACAAATTCTGCTGCAAGTTTTTTACACTCTTTGTGTGACTTTATGCCATTTACCCAAAACTCGCTTCTTTTCTTCATAAAGAGTTTATCACCATCAAAAATCGAGCTTCTTAAATGAGTGGGAATATATTCAGGCCCTACAGATGATTTACCGGCACCATTAGAACCCGTTATGATGTAAAGAAGGGGCATCTTACTTTACTTCTGAGAAGTGAAAACGTTTTCTTAAATGTGTGGCCTCTGTCTTTGATAATTCACGAACCACATCAATGTCTCTTGATGAATGAACAACAGTAATTAATTTAATACTGCCATTTGGGTATTCAAGGTAGCATTGGTTGGTGGATAATTCTTTTACGTTAATCATAAATGGAAGACCACTTCTGAGTTTATGTTCACGAAGTTTTTTTACTGCATTGGTCCCTTTTTTACTAGCTATTTTAACTATAGACATAACGCGAATTTACTATTAATTAGCCATTTTTTTGAGAAATAAATTGTCAAAGTAAACCTAATTATGAGTTGTTAGAAAGGTATATACACATTAAAATAAGTCTTTTGACATAAAAACCTTTAAACCTGTCTAAAAGCCTTGTTTTTTGTGTTTCTGGAGGCTATTAAATTGGCTATCTTTGCAGCCGCTTAATCCTTTTGGGGATGTTTGAATTTTAGTTTTGAGGCATTTAATTTTTGCGAAGCAAAAATTAGCTAACGAAAAACTGAAATTCAAATACCTCAAAGAAATTTAAATACATGAAATATTTAAAAATACTACTACTAATCACTATCGCAGCCAGCTGTAAGACAGTGAAGAAAGTAGCCACCATCCAAGAAGCCATCGACAAAAAAGACACTACCCAAACCGTAGTCATCACCGAAACCCCCAAAGTAGACTCCGCCGCTATTGTCCGCAATATCATGGAGAAAGTGGTGACCAACAATATTCAGTTCAAGACCTTCAATGCCAAAATAAAAGTGGACTATGAAAGTGCAGAGAACAGTGATAGCTATACAGGATATTTAAGCATTGCCAAAGACTCATTGATTTATATCAGAATCCGCGGCTCATTCCTGGGCATTTCTGCGGAGGGATTACAGGTAAAAATTACCAAAGACTCTGTGGTACTGGTGAAGAAAGTGGGAGAGAAATATGTACAATATCGCACCATCGATTACCTGAAGGAAGCTACTCAGATTCCCTTTGACTTTTCTACTTTACAAGACCTGTTGATTGGCAATCCCGTTTTCATGACCAACAATATTGTTTCCTACAGAGATGGTCCTACTACTTTGTCGGTATTGATGGTGGGTGAAATTTTTAAACACCTGATTTCTCTTTCGAACGAAGACTTTAAAGTGGTGCACAGCAAGCTCGACGACGTGGATATTCAGCGGAATCGTACTTGTGCCATCAGTTTCAGCAATTATCAGCCCATGGGAACGTATCAGTTTGCCACACAGCGTAAAATAGTGGTGGCTGAAAAGAGTAAACTCGATATCAACCTTGATTTTAAAGAGTTCTCCTTAAACGAACCGTTAAAATATGCTTTCGAAATTCCTAAAAATTACAAACGAAAGTAATTTAGGGATAGTTTTAACGTTTATTGTTTGAACTTGGGGCAGTGAGAATCTGGAATCATCAAAATCTTTACAAATCTTTTTTAATAAATAGCTATGTTGAAACAAGTCTTTTCTCTTTTGGTAGTGCTGCTGGTGAGTGGCTTTGCAGCCGTGGCGCAAAACAGAGAAGAATTGCAGAAACAAAAGCAGAGCATTGAAAGAGAACTGGCCGAACTCAACCAATTGTACCGCGAAACCCAGAAGAACACCAAATCTTCTGTGAAGCAACTGGCCATCATCAAAAGAAAAATCAATGCGCGTGAAGCCCTGATCAATGGTATCAACCGTGAAGTAAAGCAACTGGATGAAACCATTTATTTAAACGAGCGCGACATCTACAGACTCCGCAAGGAATTGGATACCCTGAAAGTGAAATACGCCAAGAGCATTGTATTCGCTTATAAAAACAGAAGTAGCTACGAATACCTGAATTTTCTTTTTTCTGCCAGCAATTTTAATGATGCTTTAAAGCGTGCTGCTTATTTGAAAAGTTATCGCCAGAACCGCGAAACCCAGGCCAGTGCCATTGTGCAGAGCGAGAAAATGTTGCAGGATAAAATTGGTGTATTGAGTGCCAATAAAAAAGAGCGTTTGAGCACGCTGGAAGTGCAGAACAAGCAATTGTTGGATCTGGAGCAGGATAAAAAAGAACAGGACCAGGTGGTTGCTCAATTAAAAGGAAAAGAGAAAGAACTGAATAAACAGATTCGCGATAAAGAGAACCAGCGTCAGAAAGTGGCCGTTGCCATCAATGCGGTGATCCGTCGTGAAATTGAAGAGGCTAAAAAGAGGGAAGAAGCCAAGCGTTTGAAAGCGTTGGAAGATGCCCGTAAATTAAAAGCGGCCCAGGATGCAGCAGCAGCGCAGGCTGCGGCCGATAAGAAAAGTGCTGCTGGCAAACCTGGGAGTGGCAATGCTGCTGGAAACAATGCCGCCAATACAGTGGCCGCCAACGGTTCAAGTGCAGGCAATAGCGGCAGTTCTAATCCCCCCAAACCAACTTTAAATGACGCTACTACAGGCGTTGCTTCTGCTTCCAAAGACAGAACCTATTCTCCGTTAGAATCTACGCCGGAGGGCATGGAGTTGTCGCTGAATTTTGAGAACAATAAAGGTCGCTTGCCCTGGCCGGTAAGCAATGGGGTTGTTACGGTTGGATTTGGAACGCAGAGTTATGCGGGCACCAAGTTGATGCAGAAATCGGATGGTTTAGAGATTGCCGTTCCAGTTGGTTCTGCGGTACGTTGTGTAGCTGACGGGGAAGTAGTTTATGCAGGAGAAGTGGCCGATGAAAATATTGTACTCGTTAAGCATGGTAAATATTTTACGGGCTATAAAAATTTATCTTCTGTTGCCGTATCCCGCGACCAGAAAGTAAAAGCGGGAACCGTATTGGGTAAGTCGGGTACTTCCATTGATGGAGAAGGCGGCATCTTATTCATGATCATGAACGATAAGAGTGTGGCACAGAATCCTGCGCCTTGGTTGCGGTCGAAGTAATTTCTGTATCTTGTTGCAAAGCTTTTTATGCAACAATATATTCTTTCTTTTGATCAGGGAACCACGAGTAGCCGTGCCATTTTATTTGATAAAAACGGTGCGATTTTTTCTACTGCACAAAAAGAATTTACGCAAATATTTCCGCAACCCGGTTGGGTAGAGCACGATGCCAATGAAATCTGGAGCACGCAAATTGGTGTGGCTGCGGAAGCCATTACCAAAGCGGGTTTGAGCATTCAGAATATCGCAGCCATTGGCATTACCAATCAGCGGGAGACCACTGTGGTTTGGAATAAAACAACAGGTGTGCCGGTGTACAATGCCATTGTGTGGCAGGACAGAAGAACAGCCAATTATTGTGATCAGCTCAAAGCAGCCGGACATGCGGCTACCATTCAGGAAAAAACAGGGTTGATTGTAGACGCCTATTTTTCTGCGACCAAAGTAAAATGGATTTTAGATAATGTAGTTGGTGCACGAGCCATGGCAGAGCAAGGCGAACTGATCATGGGTACGATTGATACCTGGCTGGTTTGGAAACTCACGAATGGTCAAGTGCATGTAACCGATGTGTCGAATGCATCACGCACCATGCTATACAATATTCATTCCCTGCAGTGGGATGCCGATTTGCTGAAGCTCTTCGATATTCCGGCAGCCATGCTCCCCCAGGTAAAAAGTTCCAGTGAAGTATACGGAGTTACCCAAAGCATTCTGACTTCGCATCCCGTACCCATTGCAGGCATTGCGGGCGATCAGCAGGCAGCTTTATTTGGTCAGCAATGCACCCAACCTGGTATGGTGAAGAATACTTACGGAACGGGTTGTTTTATGTTGATGAATACGGGAGAGAAGCCCGTTCGTTCCACCAATCAATTGCTTACGACCATTTCCTGGCAAGTGAATGGGGCGACGCAATACGCACTGGAAGGTTCGGTGTTTATTGCAGGGGCCGTGGTGCAATGGTTGCGCGATGGCTTACAGATTATTCGTTCTTCTTCGGAAGTGGAAACCCTTGCTTCGCAAGTATCTTCATCCGATGGCGTATATGTGGTTCCGGCTTTTGCGGGATTAGGAGCGCCCTATTGGAATCAACATGCACGCGGTACCATTGTGGGTATTACGCGTGGCACTACGCGTGCGCATATTGCCCGTGCTGCGGTGGATAGTATTGCTTATCAAACCATGGATGTGCTCAAAGCGATGGAAGCCGATGCAGGCATTTCAATTAAAGAATTACGTGTTGATGGCGGTGCTACGGTTAACAATAGCTTAATGCAGTTTCAAAGCGATTTATTGCAAACTTCGGTGGTGCGTCCTACTACGGTGGAAACCACTGCACTGGGTGCGGCTTATTTAGCCGGATTGGCTGTGGGCTACTGGGGCTCTGTTTCAGAGATTCAAAGCATCTGGGAGCGTGACCGTGTGTTTACGCCTGCCATGTCTTTGGCTTCACGCGACGAACTCGCGGCTGGCTGGGCCAAAGCGGTTGGGGCGGCGATGAATTATTGATAAATTATATGTAAATAGATATAAATTTGGATATTTTTATATAATTATATCTAAAAGCGTATAATTAAACTAAAATCACTAAATTTATATTCAAAAGCATATAGAATGAATCCCATTGCCGTATTTGTAAAGCAAAGAAGAAAGCAATTAAAACTGACACAGGAAGAATTTGCCTTGCGCGCAGGGGTGGCATTGGTGGTCATTAGAAAAATTGAACAAGGGAAGGATAACCTGAACTTATCTAAAGTAAATCAAGTATTGAAAATGTTTGGACATACTGTAGGTCCTGTAAGTGAGAAATAAATGAGACAAGCAATTATTAAATACAACGATGCTGAATGTGGTACACTAAAAGAGTTGGATAATGGTGAATACGAATTTACCTACAGTGAAATGCATGTAAAAAATCATCCAGATTTATTTGTCAGTTTTACTATGCCTGTTCGCAAACAACCCTATGTAAGTAAGAGGTTGTTCCCTTTTTTTGATGGACTGATTCCTGAGGGTTGGTTGTTGAATATTGCATCAGAAAGTTGGAAAATTAATAAGTTAGACCGCATGGGACTATTATTGGCCTGCTGTCAAAATACGATTGGTGCAGTGAGTGTTCATCCAATAAATGAATCAGTTGATGCGTAAATGTTTGTATTGTTATGCTGAATTAGAGGATACAGTAGTAGGCGATTATCATGCCGCCTGTAGTAAAAAATTTTACGGAATAGCTGTTGCGCCCAAGCTTCCATACCAATTAGATGAAATGGAAAAATTGGCAAAAGATATTGTTGATTTATCCATTACAGTTCCTGGGGTTCAGCCCAAATTGTCCTTGGGTTCATTAAAAGAGAAATTGGAAAATGGTCAGGTAAATCGGTTGACCATTTTGAATGCGTTGGATGGTAGCTATATTTTAAAACCTCCGAATACATTGTATAGTGAAATGCCAGAGAATGAACATCTGTCGATGAAACTGGCGGAGCTATTTAAAATAACTGTTGTTCCTTCAAGCTTAATCAGACTGGCTTCTGGCGAATTGTGTTATATCACCAAACGAATTGATCGGAAAGCCAATGGTGCAAAAGTGCATATGATTGACTTTTTGCAAATATTTGAATTAGAAGATAAATACCTGGGAACAATGGAAATGCTGGGTAAAAAAATTGGCGAATTATCCGTGAATACTTTAATGGATAAACTACGCTTTTTTGAACTGGCTGTTTTCAATTTTATCATTGGAAACAACGATATGCACTTGAAAAACTTTTCTATGATTTTAAGTGAGTATGGGTGGACCTTATCTCCAGCTTATGATTTGATCAATGTTAAAATAATACTACCTAAAGATCAAGAGGATACTGCTTTAAAATTGGGCGGTAAAAAGAAGAATTTCAACAGAGGTTATTTTGATCGATTGGGGAAAGTGCTAGAACTGAATGATAAACAGATTGGATCTGTTTATCAAAAATCACAAACCTGGTTGCCAGATGCTGTCCATTTAATTGAGCAATCATTTTTAGAGAAAGCTGCTAAGAAAGGATATATTGATTTGATTGAGAAAAGGGTTTTAACCTTCGAAGTATGAATTTGAAAATGGAGCTCCTAAGGGTGCTTAAGATTTACTCAATATGTTGAGTAATTTTACTCAGTACATTGAGTAAAAACGGTGGCCTGCTCCAACTATATGATAATCAATTTCTTATAAACATGCTTCTATTTTATCAATCAATAGAATTCAATTTATCGATCATAAAGAACTTCTATTGATTGATAAATGATAGTTTTATGAGCGATAAATTAGAATATTGGATACTATATATGATATTGTGATTATTGGCGGCGGCGCAACGGGTTGCGGCGCCGCGGTAGATGCAGCTTCGCGCGGATACAAAACTTTACTCGTTGAACAATACGACTTTGGGAAAGGCACTTCCAGCCGCTCCACTAAGTTGGTGCATGGGGGAGTGCGGTATTTGGCGCAGGGGAATATTAAATTGGTGCGCGAGGCGTTAGCCGAGCGCGGTAGGTTACTCAAAAATGCGCCGCATGTGACCGGTACACAACCCTTTGTGGTGCCGGTTTTCAGCCTCTGGGAAAAATTCTATTATAGTGTTGGATTAAAAGTGTACGATATTCTTTCGGGTAAATTATCGCTGGGCAAAACCCAATTGCTATCAAAGAAAAAAACTTTGGAACTATTGCCCGCGTTGAATCCTACAAAATTGGTGGGCGGTATTTTATATTACGATGGTCAATTCAACGATGCAGAACTTTGCATTGATTTGGTGCATACGGCCGTGCGTCATGGTGCGGAAGTAATCAATTATACCAAGGCCGTTGGGTTTGTTAAAGAGAAGGGCGTGATTGTAGGGGTGGAGTTGGAAGACACGCTGGGTGGGGCGCGACGGGTGGTGCGCTGTAAAACGGTGATTAACGCAACGGGTGTTTTTACTGATGCGGTTTTACAAATGGATGATCCGCATGCCGATACGCTTGTATATCCTTCGCAGGGCATTCACTTAGTAATTGATGCCAAACATTTTAAGGGAACCAATGCCCTCATGATTCCCAAGACCGATGATGGAAGAGTATTGTTCGCGGTTCCCTGGCAGGGCAAAGTGGTGGTGGGTACCACCGATACCCATGTAGATCATATTGACGCCGAGCCACTGCCGCTCGCAGAAGAAATTATTTTTTTACTCGATCATTTCAATCGCTATTGCAATGCACAACTCACCAAAGCAGATGTGCTTAGTGTTTTTGTGGGATTAAGACCGCTCGTAAAAGCAGCGGGCACAACGGTTTCGTCCATGCTCTCTCGCGATCATACTTTGGTGGTTTCTCCGAGTAAAATGGTGACCATCACGGGCGGCAAGTGGACCACCTACCGAAAAATGGCGGAAGATGCAGTGAACAATGCGGTGTTTGTGGGGAAACTCGATGGCGCCGGATGCGTGACCAAAGAGTTGCCGATTGGGGATATGGGTGCGGCAAAGAAATTGGCGGAGCAATTGGTGGCGGCGGATCCTGCGATGGACGTGCAACTAGCCTCCGCAATTCGTGTAGTGGATGTGGTGGTTGCGGCGCGCTGCAACTATGTTAAAACCGTGGAAGATTTTCTAGCGCGCCGCAATAGACTGCTCTTCCTAGATGCCAGAGCCGCCATTGAATTAGCTCCTGCTGTCGCCAAAATTTTACAGAAAGAATTGGGCTGGTCCGATGCACAAACAGAAGCACAGGTTCAATCCTTTATTCAATTGGCCCAACAGTATATCGTCCATTAAAATGCGACGCACCGCAATAGAATAATCGCTAAATTCAAACCATGAATGCATTCATCGCTGAACTTTTAGGAACGGCCATCATCATTGCTTTTGGTAATGGGGTGGTGGCCAATGTGGTTTTACAAAAAACCAAAGGAAACAATGGAGGGTTAATTGCCATTACTTTTGGCTGGAGCATGGCCGTTTTTATTGGGGTGTATATAGCAGCTGCTTCCAGCGGAGCACACTTGAATTCGGCTGTTACCATTGGGTTAGCGGCTTTGGGAAAATTTGAATGGTCCCTGGTGCCAACTTATTTGTTGGCGCAATTGTTGGGTGCTATGCTCGGCCAGTTAGTGGTCTTCATTATGTACAAAGATCATTTTAATAGCAGCGAAGGATTGGCTCAAAGAGTTTGCTTCTGCACCGATCCTGCGATTCGCAATCCAACCCAAAATTTTATCACCGAATTTTTAGCTACGATGATTTTCATGATCGCCGTTTTGTTTATCACAAAAGGAGAACATGCACTGGGGTCTTTTGATGCACTGCCCGTTGCGTTGGTGGTATTGGGAATCGGCTTAAGTTTTGGCGGCCCTACGGGTTATGCCATCAATCCCGCCAGAGACCTGGGTCCTCGTATCATGCACGCCATTTTGCCCATGAAAAATAAAGCAGACACCGATTGGGGCTATGCTTGGGTTCCTATAGCGGGCCCTATTCTTGGCGCATTGGCAGCAGGTTTTATTTTTAGTGCTATTTAATGAAAGGCAACTTAAACTGCATCTTGCTCACTTTCTTTTTCTTGATTACGGTTGGATGGTGTTGAAATTCCTGGTAATAGATTTTCAATAGTATCAGAAAGTAAGAAATAATTAAGGGGCCGAAGATTAATCCCGTTATGCCAAAATATTGCAAGCCCATGATTACCCCCAACAGGGTAACCAATGGATGAACGTCTGCCATTTTTTTAGCCAGTACAAATCTTACTACATTGTCCATTACGCCCATTACCAGTGAACCCCAGGCGATTAATCCAATGCCCAATCCTAGATCGATATTGGCCATGATATATATACTTACCGGTACCCAAATTACACCCGCACCTACAATGGGAATTACCGATGCCAAGCCAGTGAGTACACCCCAGAAACCAGGCTCTGGTAATCCCACCCATAAATAATACAACCAGGCTAAACCTCCTTGTATCAAAGCAATAAGCGGAACTCCAATGGCATTGCTCACGGTCTGCGCCCTGAGTTCGTTGGCAAACAACATGATTTTCTCGCGCTTGAAGGGCAAATAAAATACAATGGCGGCTTCCATTCTGTTCAGATTCGTAATCATAAAGAACAAAATAAAATACATCATGCCCATGGCACTTAACAAGTGCAGCCCCTGATTTAAAATACTACTAATAAAATCGGTAAAATAGTTTTGGATTCCACTTAGGTTTTTTTCGGACAAGAGTTCAAATTGGTATTCTACTTTTAGTTTTTCATCCAGCTGTTTCAAAGGAGCTAAAAATGCATCGGTATTTCCCACAATCAACAATGCTTTTTGATACAACATGCCCGCTAAAAAAGACAATGGGAGTAGGATGATAAAAAAGGAGATCACAATGACTAAAATGGCGGCAGCTGTTTTGCTCCAGTTTCTTTTCTTCACCAAAATTTCTACACTGGGCTTACTCAATACGTAGAAAATAACAGCAGCAAGGAATGCAGTGAAAAATTGCTTCAGCGTATAAAACAAAAACGCAGCGAACAACAACATGACGCCGAGAAAAATATAGCGGTTTATTTTATGGTCTTGGAGCATTTTTCGTAACTTGTATCAAATGTATTATTTATGAGCGAGAACAATAAATTCATTTCTGGTTTATTACTGGGAGTGTTGGCGGGTTCAGCATTGGCTTTGTACCTGAGTTCCGATAAAGGAAAAGAGTTATTGGCGAATATGAATATTGATACGGACGAAATAAAAGAAGATATGCAGGAAACCTATGGTAAAGCCAAGGAGAATGTGGAAGAGCTGCTGGCCAAAGCCAAACAGCTGGTGAAAGAATTAGAAAATAAAGTTTCAGAAGCCTAATCTTTTATATGTCCGACAATCAAAATTTTTTTAACGAAGCCAAACAGGAACTGGAAGATTATATTCAGAACCGGATCCTGCTTGCGAAAATGCAGGTGGCCGATAAAGTCAGTGATAAAGTGGCGGCTGGCGCCCTCATGACCATTCTGGGTGTTTTGCTTGTCTTTGCCCTTATTTTCGGGGGGATCATGACTGCCTACTATCTAACGGACCTTACGGGCAGCCTGGTGAAGGGCTTCGGGTATGTGGCTGCTTTTTTCCTGGGATTGGCCTTATTAGTGCTGATTTTCCGGAAAGCCATTGCTGGAGGGGTCCGCAATTCCATCATCAAGAATCTTTTTAAGTAACCAACCTCATTGCAATAACATGCCTGTTTTTACGCCTCCGACCATCAGCAACCAGGAAGAACTCCGGAAAGCCATCGCCCAGCTAAAAGGGCACCTGGCCAGTCAGGAGAAGGACCTGGGTGAGCGGGCAGCTAAAATCCCTCAGCAACTCTTTAAAAAAGCTGCCGGAGCCATTGTTCCTGCGGTTTTAACCACTGCCAGCCTGGCCGGGGCATGGAATATTTTAAAACTGGTTCCTGTGGCCCAGTCCATCTTTTCAATTTTCAAGAAAAAAAGGGCTAGTTCCTTCGCCTTTTTTGTGGCTTACCCTTACCTTTGCGGCCAAATCAACCATTTATGGCAACAACAGGGAAGATTAAACAAATCATTGGTGCGGTTGTAGACGTTCATTTTCAGGACAGTACATTGCCTGAAATCTACAATGCCTTAGAGATAACCAAGGAAAACGGTGATAAGCTGGTACTTGAGGTACAGCAGCACCTTGGAGAAGATAGTGTACGTACCATTGCGATGGACGGTACCGAAGGTTTAGTAAGAGGTATGGCTGTAGTGGATACAGGAAAAGCCATTGCTATGCCAATTGGAGAAGGCATCAACGGTCGTTTGTTTAATGTAACTGGAGATGCTATCGATGGTCTTCCTCAATTGGATAAGAGCAACGGTCGTCCAATCCACGCTAAGCCTCCAACCTTTGAAAACCTAAGTACGGCAACAGAAGTGTTGTTTACCGGTATTAAAGTAATCGACCTTATTGAACCTTATGCAAAGGGTGGTAAGATTGGTTTGTTCGGTGGTGCGGGTGTAGGTAAAACCGTATTGATTCAGGAATTGATCAACAATATCGCGAAAGGTCACGGTGGTCTTTCTGTATTCGCTGGTGTGGGTGAGCGTACTCGTGAGGGTAACGACTTATTGCGTGAGATGATTGAAGCGGGTATCATGAAATATGGTGATAGCTTTAAGCATAGCATGGAAGAAGGTGGATGGGATCTTTCTAAGGTTGACTTAGAAGGATTGAAAGATTCAAAAGCTACTTTCGTATTCGGTCAGATGAACGAACCTCCAGGAGCTCGTGCTCGTGTGGCTTTAAGTGGTTTAACTATTGCGGAATACTTCCGTGATGGAGATGGTACAGGAAAAGGTAAGGACATCTTGTTCTTCGTTGATAATATCTTCCGTTTCACTCAGGCAGGATCTGAAGTATCTGCGTTGTTAGGTCGTATGCCTTCAGCGGTAGGTTACCAGCCAACCCTTGCAACTGAAATGGGATTGATGCAAGAGCGTATCACTTCTACTAAGAATGGTTCTATCACTTCTGTACAGGCGGTTTACGTACCTGCGGATGACTTGACTGACCCTGCTCCTGCAACTACTTTTGCTCACCTGGATGCAACTACGGTATTAAGCCGTAAGATTGCCGACTTAGGTATCTATCCTGCGGTGGATCCATTGGATTCTACTTCTCGTATCCTTACACCTGCGATCGTGGGTGAAGCGCACTACGAGTGTGCCAACCGTGTGAAGTTGATTCTTCAGCGTTACAAGGAACTACAGGATATCATTGCCATCCTTGGTATGGATGAATTGAGCGAAGAAGATAAAATGACCGTACAGCGTGCTCGTAAAGTACAGCGTTTCTTATCTCAGCCTTTCCACGTAGCTGAACAGTTCACTGGTTTGAAAGGTGTATTCGTAAGCATCGATGATACCATCAAAGGTTTCAACGCCATCATGGACGGTGAAGTAGATGAGTATCCTGAAGCAGCCTTCAACTTAGTAGGTACTTTGGATGATGCTATTGAGAAGGGTAAGAAAATGATCGAAGCAGCAAAAGGATAATTTATGATTCTAGAAATATTAACGCCTGAAAAAAAATTATACAGTGGTGAAGTGTACGGTGTACAGTTGCCAGGTATAAGTGGTTTATTCGAAATCCTTGATAAGCACGCGCCATTGGTGAGTGCCTTGGGTAAGGGTAACCTGAAAATTTTAAAGGATAAGAAAGAAATAGAGAAGTATTCTATCCAAAGCGGTTTTGTTGAGGTTTTGAACAACAAAGTAACCGTGCTGGTAGAAGGTGCAGTGGCCATATAATTGCTGCGGCCCTCATTGCTGAAACACAGTAAGTTTTCTAATAAAGTTTGAACAGTCCCGAATTTATTCGGGACTGTTTTTTTGTGGGGTACTTTCTGTGGCGGGGAGAGTGGGTTTGCCAGTTTGAAAATGGCGAAAAAATGTACTGAAAATGTTTTTACGATTTATTGTACAAAATAACGTACATTTGAGTGTACAATATCAAAACCATGCAAGCAGTTTCAATATCTCAGCTAAGAAATAACATGAAGAAGTATTTAGATGAAGTCACTAATTCTTCAGATACCCTTATCGTGTCTAGAACTGTTGAAGAAGAGGCGGTTGTAATCATTTCTTTAAAAGAATACAATGCACTTACAGAAACAGGCCACTTATTGTCTACTGCAGCAAATAGAAACAGGCTTAGAGAATCAATAGATCAATTAGAAAGTGGACGTACAGGAAAATTTGATTTATAGAGTATGAATTTTGAGTTTACTGATAATGGATGGGATGATTTTCAATTCTGGATTGAGACAGATAATGATGTTGTGCTAAAAATTACAGACCTACTTCAAGAGATTAAAAAAACACCATTCAAAGGAACTGGAAAACCAGAGCCTCTTAGATACGACTTAAAAGGATATTGGTCCAGACGAATTACTGGAGAACATCGGCTTGTGTATAAAGTGGAAGGTAAAAAAGGGGTTGATCAGAAATGTATAATCATTCAATGTCGCTTCCACTACGATTAAGTTTTCGCGTAACAGTATTTTAAGCTGCTTCTTTCATGACTATTCCGGGTGTTAATGAAAGAATGGCTTTGTTAATTAAGTTATTAAAAGATGATCCTGAAAGACTTCTTATGGTTAAAGAAGTCGAGTCAAGATTTAGCATATCTAATTTTACTGCCAGGTCTGATTTGAAAGCATTAGTGCAGTTAGGACTACTTAATGTTATTCAGGTTAACAAAAAAATCAAAGTTTTATCAGGTCAAATAATTTCGAGACAGTTTTGAAAAAACTCTCCGTTAATAAACTATAATTCATCTACCGTGAAATAACGATGTAAATTCAGTATAAACACGCTTTGAAATCTCTGTAATTTTTTATTTATTGGCTCTAAGTATCTATCCTATGAGTCAAGTAGCACCGTTAAATAACCCCTTTTTTAGGTTACAACTGCCTTTTCGTTTGTTGGATCTTATGGGTTCCTTCGTACTGTTCAGAACAAAACC
Source organism: Sediminibacterium sp. C3 (assembly GCF_000508085.1). Lineage (GTDB taxonomy): Bacteria > Bacteroidota > Bacteroidia > Chitinophagales > Chitinophagaceae > Sediminibacterium. The sequence goes on from NZ_KI669560.1 coordinate 1,317,826, forward strand.
TTGTTGCAACAAGTACAAAACCCGAGTTCACGGTAGCGGGACTTCTGCGTGACGCTGAAATTACCATGGCGAAAGACAGGTCTACTAAATTTTATAAAAATGAAAAAAGTATCATTAGACCAACTTGGACTAAAGAGTCTAAGTATGGAGGAATCACTGGAGATTAATGGTGGAGATTTTTCAGCCTTCCTGAAGAAAGCAGGTTTAGCTGGACTAGTGTATGATGTGATTGACAATTGGAGTACCATTAAGAAAGGTTTTTCCAATGGATGGAATTCATTAAAATAACCAAGAAAACTTTCAACTATGAAATCAAATGCTATCGACCTTTCAAACTTTAAAGGTCTTCAGGAATTGTCAATTGATCAAATGCAATCAATTGATGGTGGCGGTGAATTTTGGGATATAGTTTCCTATGCTGCTGGAGTAACTGCAAAAGTTATTTACACATTTGCTAAGGATGCAATTACCTATCAACAATCCTTACCTCCGAATTTGAAAAAATAGAATAATGGGGAGGGATTTAACCTTCCCCATTATTTGAAGTACTCAATTTGTTTTTTGAAAATTAATTAAAAACATATGAAATGCTTTATCAGTTAAATCGCCTGAATAATTTGTATGAGAATTGGTTAATTCAATTTTCTAAATTGAGTATTAGTAAGCTTATTATATTGACTGTCGTAGTTGAAATTACGGTAACACTAATTTTCTCACATTTGCTTTTCCCAAATCATTCGGCAGGTCCATCATTCGAAAATAAAATAGAAGAATTCTTTACAGCTGTTGTCTTTGCCCCTTTAATAGAAACTTTAATTTTTCAATATGCATTTATATCATACATACTTGGTAAATGGTCAAATGCATATTTGGTTAGCTGTTTCGTAACAGCTTCTCTTTTTGGATTATCACATTTCTATTCGCCAGAATATGTATTTAAAACATTTATCTCTGGGTTGTTATTTGGAACACTTTACTTGGTGATAGTTAAAAAGAATCGAAATGCATTTATCGTCGTTGCGATTGCACATTCTCTTTATAATTTCATCGGATTTTGTATTCGAAATTTATTATAATCCCATGCTCCCCCCAATAGATCATATTATATACTTCCGCCAAAGGCCATTACTTTACTGGATTATTATGACTATGGTTATAGGCGCTGTTTTAGCTTTGCCATTTATAAAAACCACTGTTTCAATCAGGGCATCTGGACTTATTCGTCCAGCTAATGAGCGAACGGAAGTGAAATCTGTAATGAGTGGTTATATTCATTATTTGTATGTTAAGGAAGGCGACACCGTTAAACAAGGACAGTTGATTGCAGCTATCAGAGACAATACGAATCAGCCTAAAGCCGACCTCAATCAAATTGAATACCAACAAAAAAATGCTTTTGTAAAAGATCTTCTTTTACTTACTAAATCTGATACTTCAAGTATAAAATCTTCATTAGGAATTGATGATTTATCTACGCCACTTTACAAAGAGCAATTAAGTAAATATCAATACCAGTTAGCCGATCAGAAAGCGTCATTAAGAAAAGTGGCAAATGAGCTTAAAACCTATACTTCGCTTTTTAAAGACAAAGTAATTTCAAGTAAGGAATTCTTTGATAAGGAAATTGAATTTGAAAAGTTACAAGCTTCTTTCAATGCTTTTAAAAATAATCAGTTGGTTTCATGGCAGCATGATTTGCAGGAATTTCAGTTGAATATTTCTCAATTCAATGCTCAAAGAAGGCAAATTGAAGCAGATCAGTCGAATCATTTTATTCATGCACCTGTTTCGGGTGTTATTCAGAATGTGAGTGCAAGATATAAAGGGAATATCCTTTCAGCTGGTGAATCTGTCTGTTTAATTTCTCCGCTCACTGAATTATTGGCCGAGTGTTATCTTTCTACAAAAGATGTTGGTTTGCTCACAGTGGGTCATTCTGTTAAGTTTCAGATTGATGCTTTTGATTACCAGTATTTTGGTGTACTTACTGGTAAAGTCAATCGCATCGATAATGATTATTCTATAATTGACAATAAGCCTGTTTTTAAAGTACAATGTTATTTTGACCGAGCTCAGTTGTCTCTCAAAAATGGATTCAAAGGGTCATTGAAAAAAGGGTTAAGCCTTCAAGCCCGTTTTGTAGTGGCTGAAAGAACACTCTGGAACTTGCTTTACGATACCATGGATGATTGGTTTAATCCAAATGCGCATGTTAAAAGCTAAACTAAAGGTTAAACAAAGAGATATTACGGATTGTGGTGCTGCCTGCCTCGCATCAGTGGCATTGCATTTTAATTTATCAATTCCGGTTAGCCGAATCAGACAATATGCAGGTACAGATAAAAAGGGAACCAATGTTTTGGGTTTGATTGAAGCTGCTGAGAAATTGGGTTTCCAGGCTAAGGGCGCCAGAGGCTCGATTCAAAGCCTTTCTAATATTCCAATCCCAGCTATTGTTCATCTGGTTCTAAAGAATGGTCTCCATCATTATGTGGTGCTTTATAAAGTTAAATCTAAAGCTATTGTTTATATGGATCCTGGTGATGGGCAGTTTCATTCCATATCCAATAAAGAATTTACAGATCGTTGGTCAGGTGTAATTGTTTTATTGTTACCAGGGGATAGTTTTGTAACTGGTTCTCAAAAAACATCCAATTTGCTAAGATTCTGGCAATTGATGTTACCCCATTCTTCTTTTTTACTGCAGGCTTTATTGGGGGCCTTGGTCTATACCATTTTAGGCCTTTCTACTTCTATTTACATGCAAAAGTTAATTGATTTTGTTCTGGTAGAAGGGAACCTACAACTCTTGAACCTGATGAGCATTGGAATGATTTTTATACTAATTTTTCAAATGGTTATTGGAGCCTACAAATCGGTGTTGGGTATGCAAACCGGGCAAATGATTGATGCCCGATTAATTCTTGGGTATTACAAACATTTATTGCAGTTGCCGCAAAGATTTTTCGATACTATGAGAGTAGGCGAAATAATGAGTAGAATAAATGATGCGGTTAAAATCAGGGAATTTATCAATACAGTTGCCCTGAATTTAGTAGTCAATTTATTTATCGTCCTTTTTAGTATTGGTGTTATGTTTCTTTACTATTGGAAGCTAGCAATCATTATGCTTTGCTTAATTCCAATTTATGTTTTATTGTATTGGATTAGTAATAGAATCAATCAAAAGTGGCAGCGTAAATTAATGGAAGAAAGTGCTGATTTAGAAAGCCATTTAGTGGAAAGTCTGAATGCGGTTGGTACAGTTAAACGATTTGGATTAGAATCCTATTCAAATGAAAAAACAGAATCCAGGTTTGTTCATTTATTGCGAACAATTTACAGAACCAGTATTTATGCATTGTCAATTGGAAACAGTGTTGAATTTTTTACACGCCTCTTTACTATTTTGTTATTATGGTTGGGAGCTTATTTTGTAATTCAACGGGAACTTACTCCTGGTGAATTATTGTCTTTTTATGCGTTGGTTGGTTATTTTACAGGTCCTGCTTCTTCACTAATCGGTGCCAATAAATCTATTCAGGAAGCCTTGATTGCCGCAGACCGTTTGTTTGAAATTATAGATTTAGAAACCGAAACCAATACTGATTCAAAAGTTGAGCTCACAACTGAATTAGTAGGAGATATACTATTGCAGAATATACATTTTAGATATGGAACCAGAGCTACTGTTTTCGAGAACCTGAATTTATTAATTGAGAAAGGTAAGAGTACTGCACTGGTGGGGGAGAGCGGTAGTGGAAAGTCAACGCTTCTTTCTCTTTTGCAGAACCTTTACCCTTTAAACAAAGGTAATATCACCATAGGTGGGTTAGATTTACAATACATCTGCAATAAAAGTTTGCGTAAGAGAATTAGCGTAGTGCCTCAGCAAATTGATTTGTTTTCCGGAACGGTTATTGAAAATATTGCATTGGGCGACTATCAACCTGATATGCAGAGAATCTTATTTCTGTCAAAACTATTGGGTATTGATGAGTTTATTGAACAGTTGCCCAATTCTTATCATAGTATTGTAAATGAGCAGGGCTCTAATTTTTCTGGTGGACAGAAACAACGAATTGCAATTGCCCGAGCTTTATACAGAGATCCCGATATTTTAATATTAGACGAAGCAACCAGCAGTTTAGATCCTGCCAATGAGAAAAAAGTGAAAGAAGCTCTCGACTGGTTTAAGCATCAAATTAAAACCATTATCATCATTGCTCATAGATTAACAACTATTCAATATTGTGATAATATAGTTGTGTTGAATAAAGGGCAATTAATAGAGCAGGGTTCTCATGCGCATTTATTAAGCTTAAATGGTCACTATGCCAATCTTTGGAATTATAATCGTTCATCAATTTAAACAGTATTAATGTCTAACAGTAAAAATCCTATTGTAATCCTCCTTATGCTCCAGGGCATTGTATTTAATTTAATACTACTTCCCATAGCTATCCTATTCCCTGATTTAACTTCTTCAATATTTGTTTCGAAGCAATTTTATTTTCAGGATTGGGTTAATTCAGTTTGCATCAATTTATTAGCTTGGCAGCTTTTATATACAGTTTTTAAAAGCAAGTTATTCTTTAAAACACCCAGACGTTTAAGAGACGAATTAAAAAAGTTTGATTGGATCGTACGAATTGAAAGTTGGCTCTATAAACAAATCAAAGATTTTCCAGCAAAGAATAAAGCACTCCTTTATTTAATTGGGCTTGTAATTCTTGTAAATATTATTGTTCCAATCATTTTCAGCACCATATTCGGACATAAACTTGCCTATCGTTCACTCGGATTATCCTTTATTAGCATTCAGTTCATCTCTTTTATTGCATTTTATTGTTACAATAAATTTCCTGAGGAAACAATTGGAAAAGATGAACCCATTCCGTCACCATGGTTACTAGAAATCCTTTTTAGTAAAAATCAGAAAAAAGCCAAGCCTAATTCAACTGCGGATCAATAGGGTAGTTGGTCATTTGCGCATATTCGCCGCCCAGCTGTTGTAGGCTGCGCTTCCATATTTGATGTGGCTCGTCTATAAAGAGTATGCCTGGATCTGCCTGTGTTAGAATCCAGCTTTTCTCCTCAATCTCTTCCTGTAGTTGACCACTGCTCCATCCGCTATAGCCGATGAAAAAGCGAATCTGGTTTTCTGTGATTTCTTTATTGTGTAGTGCAGCTACAGCTACATCAAAATCGCCACCCCAATAAATACCTTTGGTGATTTCTATCCCTTCATGAATAATATCGGGTCTGCGATGAATAAAGTGCAGGGTATGTTGTTCTACCGGACCGCCTTCGAATACCGGCAATGCTATTCCCTCTGCCATTTCTACCAGATCTCCCAGGTATTGATTGGTTTTTTTGTTGAGAATAAATCCAACATCGCCCTCTTCATTGTGTTCACAGATTAACACGGCGGTTCTGATAAAATTTGGATCCTTTAAAAATGGGTCCGACAATAATAGTATTCCTTTGTTTAATTCCATAGGTATACAAAAGATAAGAATTTTATTTATTTTTCGGAGCAATTGTTAAAAATTCTCGTTAAAAAAGTCTGCCTTTGGATAGATAGCCCCGGGTCTGGTCTTTTTCAATTTATATTTGCTCCGCATGAAGAGAACCTTCCCCATAATCGTTATACTCATTTCACTTTCGCTCTGCGGCTTGTTTCTGTTACAGGCTTCCTGGTTTGATAACCTGATGGAAGTAACAAAGAATCAGTTGGTTGAGAAAATAAATATGGTAGGAGTGAATGTAGCTACAGATATTGGGAAGTCGACCCGATCATCTCAGCCGCTGCGTTTAAACAGACGGGGTGGCCTTTTACTGGGTACAGAATTACAAATCAAACTCTTTCGTCAGCCTACTGTTGAAGAGCGCTTCACCATGGAAGAAGTACGGGAGAAAATTTCCAAGGAATTCCAGCGGGTTAAACTAAGTAACCTGAAGTTTGAATTTGCCATCTCAGATGTGGAAGGAGACTATGAATTTTATTCTAACGGCTATGAGCAGGAGTTCTGGGATACGGTTAACAACAAGCGAAATTATTATCCGATTCTGCGGGAAACAGATAACCTGGCTTTGAATGAAACCAACGAGTTGTTGATTATTATTGTTCCTGATGTTGATAAGCAGGTTTGGTATTCGCTTCGCTGGATCCTGGTTGGCGCCATTACTTTCTTCCTGATTATTTTGGCCGCTTTCTATGTAACGGTAAAGACCTTATTGAATCAGAAAAGATTATCACAAATTAAAAGTGATTTCATCAACAATATGACCCATGAGTTCAAGACGCCGCTGGCAACTATTTCGCTGGCAGTGGATGCACTCAGGAGTCCTAAAGTGCAATCCAATCCTGAAAAGGGGGCCTACTTTACCAATATTATTAAGGAAGAAAACATCCGCATGAACAAACATGTGGAGACCATTCTGCAGGCTGCATTTTTAGAGAAGCAAGAACTGAATCTGAATCTTTCTAAAGTATCTGTTCATGAAATGGTGCAAGAAGTGGCTGGTACTTTTGAACTGCAATTGCAGGATAAAAATGGTCAGATTGATTTTCTGCTGAATGCTTCCAATGATAGCATCAGTGCCGATGATACGCATTTCAGAAACATGCTTTCTAATTTGATTGACAATGCTATTAAATATTCTCAGGATCCGGTTCGCATTGTGATCTCTTCGCATAGCACCCGTAATCATTTTGTTATGCGCATTCAGGACAATGGAATTGGCATGAACAAAGAATCTGTGAAAAGGATTTTTGAGAAATTCTATCGCGCACATACCGGTAACCTGCACAATGTAAAAGGATTTGGTCTAGGCATGAGTTATGTGAAAACAGTGATTGATGCCCACAAGGGAAAAATCAAAGTGGACAGTGCAGTAGGAAAGGGAACTTCCTTTACCATTGAAGTGCCGCTCATGCAGGATTAATATTGTAAGCAGTAAATTTTCTTTTACTTGTTAACCCAAAGAATGGATCCATCCCCATAAGAAAGGAAACGATAGTCATGTGTTAATGCATACTCGTAGATTCTTCTCCAATCGTCTCCCACAATAGCTGAAATCAATAACAGCAATGTGCTTTGTGGTTGATGAAAATTAGTTACCAATGCACGGATCATTCTGAATGTATATCCTGGAGCAATGATGATTTGTGTTTTCGTAATGATGCGTTCTGCATTGTTTTTGTCCATCCATTGCAAAAGTGCAGTCAGCGATTCTTCGGCAGAATATTCTTTTTTCTTACCAGAATTTTCTGCAGCATTTTCATAAGGCTCCCACTGTGAAACAGCTAAGTCTGCGGATGCCAAAGAAGGATTATGAATGGTCTTAACGCCAATCCAGTAAAGGCTTTCCAGTGTACGCAGCGATGTTGTTCCCACCGCTATAATGCCTTTGGATACATGCGCAAGCAACTGTTCTATGGTTGATTTTTTTACATCAATAAATTCTGCATGCATTTCATGATCCTTCATCTGCGCTGCTTTCACGGGTTTGAATGTGCCGGCACCTACATGCAACGTAACGTATCCTTTTTGAATTTGCTTTTGCTCTAATTGCGCAAACACGTTTTCTGTAAAATGCAGACCCGCTGTGGGTGCTGCAACAGAGCCATCGTGCTTTGCATAAATGGTCTGGTATCTTTCCTTATCCGCTTCTTCTGTTTCTCTGTTTAAATAGGGAGGAAGTGGAATGTCTCCTGCCATATGCAATACCTCCGCGAAGCTTAACCCAGCTGGCTCCCAGCTGAATTCAATTAAGAAACAATCGGGCAGTATTTCTACTTTATTCGCAAGAATTTTTAACCCTTCTACCTCGAGAACAACCGCCCCTTCCTTCCACTTTTTTGCTCCCCCTACCAAACACTTCCATTGCACAGAACCCTTTTGCAGCATGGCTGAAGTGATATCTGCATACTGGTCTGCGGGCTCTAAACAAAAGAGTTCAATAGCTCCACCCGTAGGTTTCTGAAACAACAATCTGGCTTCTACCACTTTGGTATCATTGAATACCAGCAGGCTACCCTGGGGGAGTTCATCCGCTATGTTCGCATAGATCGACTCCCGGATTGGGGTTTGATTGGTTGAATTAAGACCGGAATCTGACGTTTGCGGTTCCAATCCCCCCGAAAAACCTGGTCCCCCGTAGATCAGGAGCTTGCTCTGATCCCGCTGTTCCAGCGGATATTTGGCAATTTTCTCGTTCGGGAGCTCGTAATTGAAATCTTCTATATGCAGGTTTGACGGGTGTTTCATGCGATTTTCATTGTTATTCACGGCTTATCCACAGCAATTCACAGGTTATACAGTGCCTTTAATGCCATTTCTTCTGGAACGCAAGATAGGAAAGGATTGTAGCCGCTTTAATCTTGTGGATAAATACAAGACCCCCATTTTTGGGTTAAAAGTGGGAAAAAGTGTTATTTTGTGTCAACAAGTGGTAAACTTGGAAATATTTATTCACTTATGATCGGATTTCACGGAGAATATGAAGCAACGGTAGACGCCAAAGGGCGTTTCCTCCTTCCGGGCGGGCTGAGAAAGCAATTGCCTGAAGGAGAGTCGCGCTTTATTCTGGGTCGTGGGTTCGAAAAATGTCTCACGCTGTATCCGATCAAAAGTTGGGAACTCATTATTTCTAAGATTAGCCAGTTAAATGATTTTGATCCAAAAGTACGTCAATTCAGACGTCAGTTTTTGGGAGGTGCTACCGAGATTGAACTGGATGCGGCCGGCAGAATGTTATTGCCTGCTTCATTAAAAGAATTCGCGGGCCTTTCCAAAGACATTGTACTTGCTGCCGCCATGGACCGTTTTGAAATCTGGGATGCAGCGAAGTACAAACAGCTCTTTGAGGATTTCTCAGCGGAGGCTTTTAGTAGCCTGGCGCAGGAAGTGATGGCAGAGGCAGATAAAAAACAAGATAAATAATAGCATGGAAAAAATACCTGCTAACGATTATCATGTTCCGGTGCTCTACCACGAAACCCTGGATGCGTTGCATATTGTTCCGGATGGAATTTATGTTGACTGCACTTTTGGTGGGGGTGGTCATAGCAGGGGGATTCTGGAAAAGCTGGGGCCCAATGGCAGACTGATTGCATTTGATCAGGATGCAGATGCGCAACAGAATATTCAGAACGAACCTCGTCTCTTATTCATTCCGCAAAACTTTCGTCACCTGCATCGCTTTCTGCGTTTGCATGGAATAGATCAGGTAGATGGCGTATTGGCGGATCTGGGTGTAAGTTCTCACCAGTTTGATGAAGGGGAGCGTGGTTTTTCTATTCGCTTCGAAGGTCCGATGGACATGCGGATGGATAGAAGACAAACCCTTACAGCTGCCGACATTATTAAAACCTATTCTGAACAACAGTTGCACAAATTGTTTGAACAGTATGGGGAAGTAACCAACGCCAAAACCCTTGCTGCGCATATTGTTCAGCAGAGAGTCCGCTTACCGTTTGCAACGATTGATCAATTCAAAGCATTGATTAGTGCAGTGGTAAAAGGAAATCCCAATAAATATTTAGCCCAAGTTTTTCAGGCGCTCAGGATTGAAGTGAACGATGAGATGGGAGCGCTGAAAGAAATGTTGGAGCAGCTAACCAAAGTGTTGAAACCCGGAGGAATTGCTGCCATCATTACTTTCCATTCACTGGAAGACAGATTGGTGAAAAACTTTTTCAAGCAGGGAACTTTTGAAGAAGTAGTTGATCATCCACTCTTGTCGATTGAGAAACCAAAGCATTTTCAACTGGTGAATAAGAAGCCAATTACGGCTGGTGCTGAAGAGTTGAAAAGAAATAGCAGAAGTAGAAGCGCAAAGCTGAGAGCAGCAGCGCGCTTGTAATATATATACCGTGCCCGAAAACAAAACAAACCCTAAGAACCCAATTAAGGGGTTGCTCAACTATGAGTGGATAGTGAAGAACATTGGTTTCTTCCTTTTTCTATCCCTTTTAGCAGTACTGTATATAGCCAACGGACATATGGCTGATAAAACCATACGTCGTATCAATAGCATCAATAACGAATTAAAAGAATTGCAGTTTACCTACAAGACTTTAAAGAGTGAGTTGATGTACAAAACCGAAGAGTCGCAGATTGTGAAACTGGTAGAACCCATGGGGTTAAAAATAAGTAAGGAAATGCCTGAGCGCATTCAGAAATAATGGAAGTAAAACGCGACATACTATGGAGAGTGTACCTCAGTTATATACTGATGGTAGCTGCCTGTATCGCCATCTTTGGCAAAGCGGTTTACATTCAACAGGTAGAGGGTGCCAAGTGGAGAAGCATGAGTGATAGTTTGCATCAGCGCATTGATGAAATTGAAGCAGAGCGTGGTACCATCTATTCCGAAGACGGTCAGATGTTAAGTACTTCTATTCCGCAGTTTGATATTTTCATTGATTTCCGCGTTGCGGGATTAAGAGAGAAGAACGGACAGCGGTTCAGAGAGAATATAGATTCTTTGAGTTATTGTTTGGCACAACTCTTCAAGGATATGAGTCCGGTGGAATACAAAAGAGTATTGCAGCAGGCGTACAAAGCGCAGGAAGGATATTTTCCACTGAAGAAAAAAATCAGTTTTACGCAGTACGATTCTTTACGCAAATTTCCTTTGTTTAAACTGGGTCGTTACAAAAGCGGTATGATTGCCAATGAGCGCACGGTTCGCCTGAATCCTTATCAGATGCTGGCTTTCAGAACCATTGGTCTGGCCCGTGATTCTAATAAAGTGGGTTTGGAAAAAACCTACGATGCAGTTTTAAAAGGAAGAAACGGTAAGCAGACTGTTCGTTCCATTGCAGGTGGAGTTGGCGTTCCTGTGGATGATACTTACCTGGTAGAACCAGAGACGGGTAAAGATATTGTGAGCACCATTGATGTATTTATTCAGGACATTGCTGAAGCAGCTTTGATGAAAATGATGGTGAAGAACGAAGCGGAAAATGGTTGTGTAATTGTAATGGAAACCAAGACCGGAAAAGTAAAAGCCATTGCCAATCTGGGCAGAATGCCCGATGGCTCTTACTGGGAAAATTTAAACCATGCGATTACACCCAGCGAACCCGGATCTACTTTTAAGCTGGCCACATTAATGGCTTTGCTGGAAGACAAGAAAGTAAACCTGAATCAAACCATTAACCTGGAGAACGGTGCATGGAGAATTGCAGGTCAAACCGTGTATGATTCTGAAAGACATGCTGAGAATATTGTAACCGTAAAGCAGGCTTTTGAATTGAGTTCGAATGTAGCCATGGCTAAAATGGCGGTTACGCATTACCTGAATAATCCGCAGCAGTACCTGAAGCATTTGCGTAAGATGCGCATGGATACCATTACAGGAATTGATTTGGTAGGAGAGCGCAGGCCGGTGATTCATCGTCCGGGTTCTAAATTATATGGTCCTACCACTTTGCCCTGGATGAGCTTTGGATATAACCTTGCCATCAGTCCATTGCATACGGCTATGTTATACAATGCGGTTGCGAATAACGGAGTAATGATGCGTCCTTATTTGGTTAGCAGCATTAAAGAAGAAGGGGTGTTGTTGAAAGAAATTCCACCAGTGGTTTTAGATACGCAAATCTGCAGCCCAACAACACTTGCAATGTTGAAAGCCAGTCTGGAAGGGGTTTGTATTTCAGGTACGGCCAAGTCTTTGTTTGCTGGCACACCTTATAAAGTAGCGGGTAAAACAGGAACGGCGTTGGTGGCAGATGGCAACAGAGGATACAGCAGTAAAATTTATCAGAGTTCATTTGCCGGATATTTTCCTGCTGATAATCCGCAATACACTTGTGTAGTAGTAATTAAGAACAAACCTTTTGCTCCTGTATTCTATGGCGCTGCTGTGGCAGGGCCGGTGTTCAAGGAAATTTCGGATCGTTTGTATGGCACTTATATCAAGACCAATAAAACCCTGATTGCAGGATCCAATAAAAAGGACAGCAGCTTCTTTGCCTATAACGGATACAAGGCAGATTTGATGTACCTGACTGAAAAATTAAAAATTGGTTTTTCAGATTCTACCGGAAGAGCAGATGAGTGGACCCGTGTAAATAAGAACAGTGCGAAAGCAGTACTACAAAAAATGCCGGTGAATAAAAATGCCATGCCTCCGTTGAAAGGCCTGGGATTAAAAGACGCTATTTATCTCTGCGAAGAAATGGGATTGATGGTGCAGGTGAAAGGAAGAGGAAAAGTAACAGAGCAGTCGATTGTTCCAGGACAGCCGATTGCAAAAGGACAACTGGTGCAACTTTACCTGAATTAGACAAAGAAAATAATACGCGACACAAACAAAACAAACTAACTGAAATAAAACAAACCCAATGAAAACGCTACAGCAACTTCTTATTCAAACCAAAACGCAGCAGGTAACTGGTGCCTTGAATAAGGACATTACTGCCATTGAGATCGACTCAAGGAAAGTGAAAGCTGGTGCTGTATTTGTTGCCATTACAGGAGCACAGAGCGATGGCCATGCTTTTATTGGTAAAGCTATTGAGTTGGGTGCGGTTGCCATTGTTTGCGAAAGCCTTCCTGCTGAGCTTGATGCTGCGGTTACTTATATTAAAGTGGCCAGCAGTGGAGAAGCAGCTGCGCGCATGGCAGTTGAGTTTTATAATCATCCTTCTGCAGAAGTAAAGCTGGTGGGTGTTACGGGTACCAACGGTAAAACCACCATTGCTACTTTATTATTCAAGTTGTTCCGTCAGTTAGGGTATAGTTGTGGCTTAATCAGTACGGTTCAGAATCAGATTGATGATACTATTATTCCGGCTACGCATACCACACCCGATGCCATCAGCCTGAATGCCTTGTTGCGCAAAATGGTGGACGAGGGTTGCTCTTATGTTTTTATGGAGTGCAGCAGTCATGCCATTCATCAGCACCGCATTACCGGATTGCAGTTCAACGGTGCTTTGTTCAGTAATATCACACACGATCATTTAGACTATCACAAAACTTTTGATGAGTATATCCGTGTAAAGAAAAAATTCTTTGATGATTTATCTGCTGATGCATTTGCCATCTCTAATGCTGATGATAAACGCGGAGAAGTGATGTTGCAGAATACCAACGCTACTAAATACTTGTACAGCCTTAAAACCATGGCTGCTTTCAAGGGAAAAATATTAGAAAATGCATTGACAGGTTTGGTGATGACCATCAATGACCAGGAAGTGCATTTTCGTCTAATTGGAACATTCAATGCCTACAACTTACTGGCGGTGTATGGTGCGGCCGTTTGTTTGGGTGTTGAAAGTTCAGAAGTACTAACTGCATTAAGCATGCTTACCGGTGCAGAAGGCCGCTTCGATTATATCATCAGTGCCAACAATATCATTGGTATTGTAGACTATGCACATACCCCCGATGCATTGGAAAATGTATTGAGCACCATTAAAAAATTGCGCAAGGGCTACGAGCAAATCATCACAGTGGTAGGTTGTGGTGGAGACAGAGACAAAACAAAACGTCCTGTAATGGCGCAGGCAGCCTGCGACTGGAGCGACCGCGTGATTTTAACCAGTGATAATCCCCGCACGGAAGACCCTGAAGCTATTCTGCGCGATATGGAAGAAGGACTGAGCAGTGCGGCAAAAAGAAAGTATATCACCCTGGTAGATCGCAAGCAGGCAATTGAAGAAGCAGTAAGAATGGCCAAGCCGGAAGACATTATTCTGGTGGCCGGAAAAGGACACGAGAAATACCAGGACATCAATGGAGTGAAACATCCTTTTGACGATAAAGAAGTTTTACAAAAAGCATTTACCACCATTACCCAATAAACCCATACTATGTTATATCAATTATTTAACTGGCTAAAACAAAGCTTCGATATTCCCGGAGCCGGGCTGTTTCAGTTCCTGACTTTCAGGATTGCAATGGCGATTGTATTGAGCTTGGTAATTGCAACAGTGTATGGAAAACGCATCATTCTGTTTTTACAGAAAAAGCAAATTGGGGAGTCGGTAAGAGATTTAGGATTGGCGGGTCAGGAGCAGAAGAAAGGAACTCCTACCATGGGCGGTATCATTATTTTGCTGAGCATTCTTATTCCAACCTTATTGTTTGCCAATTTAGATAAAGTATATGTGCGACTGATGGTACTTTGTACGGTTTGGTTGGGTATCATTGGCTTTCTGGACGACCTGTTTAAAATTCGCGCCAGAAAAGCAGCACAACAAAAAGGCGAAACCTATAAGAAAAAAGATTCTGATGGATTGGCCGGTATCTCTAAAATTATTGGTCAGGTAGGATTGGGAATCATCATTGGTACTACCCTTTATTTCAGCAATGCCGTAACGGTAGAAAGAGAAATTATTGGTTCTGCGCGTAAAGTTTCTATGTTGCAGGAAGGAGAAAGATTTGCGAAAGATTCAACCATTATTGTTCGTCAAATAAATGGATTGGAAAGAAAATTCGTGAAAGTAAAAACGCCCATCACTACCATTCCTTTTGTAAAGAACCATGAGTTCAATTACAGCAAGCTGATCAGCTGGATGGGAGAGGGTGCAGAGAAATATACCTGGATTGTGTACATCCTGATTGTGACCCTGATTATTACTGCTGTTAGTAACGGTGCCAACCTTACAGATGGATTGGATGGATTGGCTGCCGGTGTGAGTGCCATTATTGGTGCGGGTTTGCTGGTATTCATCTATGTAAGTTCCAACTACATTTTTGCCGATTACCTGAACATCATGTATATCCCGAACCTGGGTGAGCTCACCATTTTTGTGGGTGCATTCGTAGGGGCTTGTATTGGATTCTTATGGTACAATGCATTTCCTGCTCAGGTATTCATGGGCGATACGGGCAGCCTTGCACTGGGTGGCATTATTGCTTCCTTAGCCATCATTGTAAGAAAAGAATGGTTGATTCCTATTTTCTGTGGCGTGTTCCTGGTAGAAAATTTAAGTGTGATGATTCAGGTAGGATACTTTAAGTACACTAAGAAGAAATACGGTGAAGGAAGAAGAGTGTTTTTAATGAGTCCATTGCATCATCACTATCAGAAGAAAGGATTTCATGAAAGCAAGATTGCGGTTCGTTTCTGGATTGTAACCATCATGCTGGTGGTAATGAGTGTAGTATCCTTAAAAATCAGATAAAAGAAAGTGAGTAATAATATTATCATATTAGGCGGAGGCGAAAGCGGAGTAGGTGCGGCTGTATTGGCCAAGCACAAGGGGCTGAACGTATTCCTGTCCGACGGTGGCTCACTCAAGGAAATTTACAAAGCGGAACTGCGCGCGAACGGAATTGAATTTGAGGAAGGCGGTCATAGCGAAGAGAGAATTTTAGCGGCAGACGAAGTGGTTAAGAGTCCAGGCATTCCGGAAAAGAATGAATTGGTGAAATCCATTCGTGCCAAAGGTATTCCGGTGATCAGTGAAATTGAATTGGCTTATCGTTACAAAGGGGATAGCAAAATTATTGCCATCACTGGCAGCAATGGCAAAAGCACCACTACGGCTTTAATTTATCATATCTGCAGAACGGCAGAACTGGATTGTGCCATGGTGGGGAATATTGGTTATTCATTTGCCCGTCAGGTGGCAGAAGACCCCAAACCGCTCTACATTATTGAAATCAGTTCTTTTCAATTAGATGATATTAAAACCTTCCGACCCAATGTAAGCGTATTGCTCAATATTACGGAAGACCATTTAGACCGTTACAATTATGTGTTCGACAATTATATACGGTCTAAGTTTCGCATCATCGAAAACCAGACCGATGAGGATTTCTTCATCTTCTGTTTAGACGACGAAGTGATTCAGCAAAAACTCCCATTACTAACTATCCATACTAACCCACTACCATTCTCTATGAAACAAGAAGTAAAAAAAGGCGGCTACATCAAGGGCGACCAGATGATGCTGCGCATCCAGGAAGAAAGAGTAAGCATGAGCATTTATGATTTTGCCCTGAAGGGTAAGCACAACCAGTACAACACAATGGCAGCGGGTATTGCAGCAGCAACCATTGGCATCCGAAAAGAAAAGATCAGGGATGCTGTAAAGAACTTCCATAGCCTGGAGCATCGCATGGAGTTTGTTGCAATGGTTCGCGGCGTTGAATTTATCAACGACAGCAAAGCCACCAATGTAAACAGTACCTGGTACGCGTTGGAGAGTATGAATAAGCCAACGGTTTTAATTCTGGGTGGTGTTGACAAAGGAAACGACTACACATTAATAGAAGAACTGGTAAAGGAAAAAGTGAAAGCCATTGTTTGTATGGGAACAGACAACAGCAAAATCATTGAAGCTTTTAAAGATATTGTTCCAACCATCATTGAAGCAGACAGTGCCAAGAAAGCGGTGAATGCTGCCTTCAGAGCTGCCGGTAAAGACGAAGTGGTTTTGTTAAGCCCTGCCTGCGCCAGCTTTGATTTATTCAAGAACTACGAAGACAGAGGAACCCAATTTAAAGAAGCTGTTAAGGAATTATAATGTCTGAAATAAAAGATACCCTTTTTTCTCAAATCCCCTCGGTAGATGGGGTACGCAAGCAATTGCTTACCCGTACCCGTGGTGATAAGTACATCTGGGGTATTGTATTGATATTGTCCCTTATTTCAATTCTGGTAGTGTATAGTGCCACGGGATCTCTGGCATATAAAACATACAAGGGCAATACCAATATCTATTTATTTAAGCAGCTGTCTTTCTCTATGCTGGGGTTAATCATCATGTATTTTTTGCATCGGGTTAACTATACTTTTTTCTCGCGGGTAGCCACTATCTTGTTTATGTTATCTATTCCTTTATTGTTGTACACATTGTTTTTTGGTGCAAGAATTAATGAGGGAAGCCGCTGGATTAAATTACCCATCATCAACCTTACTATTCAGACCAGTGACTTTGCCAAGCTGGCTTTGTTCATGTACATTTCTAAAATGCTGAGCAAAAAGCAGGAAGTAATTAAGGATTTTAAAAAAGGATTCCTTCCTGTGGTGTTACCGGTAATTATTATTTGCGCATTAATTATGCCTGCTAACTTATCGAATGCCTTGTTAACGGGTGCAACTTCTTTGTTGCTGATGTTTATTGGCAGGGTAAGCTTTAAACATATTTTACTCACCATTATGGTAGCCCTGATTCCTGTGGCTATTATTGTTTCGGTGGCCGTGCTTTCCTATGATGGTAAAAAATCGGAAGATATTGCAAAGCCTGCAGTGGCTGAGAAAATGAAATCGATGGGTCGTGTCGGTACCTGGGTTAAAAGGGTACAGGACTTTATGTACGCCAAAGACAGTGAAGTGCCTTATCAGGTGCAGCAGGCCAAGATTGCCATTTCGAATGGAAGTGTATTAATTGGATTAGGACCAGGCAATAGTCAGCAGCGTAACTTTTTGCCACAAGCCTATAACGACTTTATTTATTCTATCATCATTGAAGAATATGGTTTGCTGGGCGGGGCTTTCATGATATTTATTTATCTGGTCTTTCTGTTCCGGTGCATTAGTATTTTCCGGCGATGCCCTTATGCATTTGGTGCATTTCTGGCGCTGGGACTAAGCTTTACCCTGGTGATACAGGCGGTGGCTAATATGGCCGTGAATGTGAACCTGGTTCCTGTTACCGGGGTTACGCTTCCGTTGGTGAGTATGGGAGGATCTTCCTTTCTGTTTACCTGTGCGGCCATTGGCATTGTGTTGAGTGTGGGCCGAAACGTAGAACAACTGGAAGGAAAAGCTCCGATAGAAACAGGAGTGGCTCCTGTGGATACAACACCGGTAAGTGTTGCTGCTGTTGCAGCAAGCGGTGCAGTTACCAACTCTTTTCAAAATCAAAATCCTCGCGCGAATGGCTAATCGATTTATTATAGCAGGTGGAGGTACAGGTGGACATATATTTCCCGCCATTGCCATTGCCAATGCAATTAAACATGTGCAGCCCAGCTCTCAGATTTTATTTATTGGGGCCAAGGGAAAAATGGAAATGGAGAAAGTACCACAAGCGGGTTACGAAATCAATGGCCTGGACATTGCAGGTTTTAACAGAAGCTCTTTACTTAAAAATATTTCCCTGCCCTGGAAACTCGTCAAAAGTTTTGTACAGGTCAGAAGCATTTTTGCCTCCTTTCAACCCGATGCGGTAATAGGGGTGGGTGGTTATTCTACTTTCCCGGTTTTAAAATATGCACAGAGCAAAGGTATTCCCACATTTATTCATGAAGCCAACTCCTTTGCGGGAAAGAGCAATATGATGCTGGGAAAAAAAGCCACGAAAATTTTTGTTGCTACGCCTGGCATGGAGCGTTTTTTTCCGGCAGAAAAAATACTGGTGTCTGGCAATCCGGTTCGTGATATTATTGTGCGCAACGCTATTCAAAGAGAAGAGGCGCTTCGCTTCTTTAAACTGGATCCTGATAAAACAACCGTATTGGCTGTGGGTGGTAGTCTGGGTGCGGCCAGCATCAACAATGCCTTGATGGAACAGCTGGATGAATTTGGCAAAAACGATTTGCAATTGATTTGGCAAACGGGCAAAACCAATAGTGAAGTATATAAAAATGCGGCTGCTAAATACAACAATGTATGGGTTGGCGAATTCATTAACCAGATGGAATATGGCTATGCAGCTGCCGATATGGTTATCAGCCGTGCGGGAGCAATGGCCGTTACCGAATTGTGCATCACAGGTAAAGTGGCCATCCTGGTTCCTTATCCGCATGCAGCAGAAGATCACCAAACGGCCAATGCCATGCAATTGGTGAATAATAGTGCTGCCATTTTAGTGAAAGATGAAAAAGCAAAAGCGGATCTGGTAAAAGAAGTAGTGGCCATTTCCAAAGAAGTAATGAAACAGGAAGAAATGAAAGCGGCCATTCGCAAACAGGCTTTGCGCAACGCTGCTGATTTTATAGCTAAAGAAATTTTACAATCCTTGTAATGAGCAAATTAACTACCATACAAACCATTTACTTCATAGGAGTCGGAGGCATTGGTATGAGTGCCATTGCGCGTTATTTTTTGTCGAGGGGCGCCAATGTGAGTGGTTACGATAAAACACCTACGGTGCTTACGAATCAACTGGAGAAGGAAGGAATACAAATTCACTATACCGATGATATCACATTGGCGCCACAGCAGCCCGATGTGGTGGTGTACACACCTGCTATTCCGAAAGACCACAAAGAGTTGAATCATTTTATTAATAACGGTTTCACGGTGATGAAGCGCAGTGATATTCTGCAATGGATTACCGAAAACAGTTTCAATATCTGTGTGGCAGGTACACACGGTAAAACAACGGTTACCTCAATGGTGGCCCATTTGTTGCGCCATACCGGTTATGGTTGCAATGCTTTTCTGGGTGGCATTTCCGCTAACTATCATACCAATTTCTGGAGCCACGAACGCAATGTGGTGGTGGTGGAAGCCGATGAATACGATCGTAGTTTTTTAAAGCTGGCACCGAATGTAGAAGTGATTACTTCCATGGATCCAGATCACCTGGATATTTATGGTACTGCTGAAGAAGTAGAAAATGCCTTTGTTCAGTTTGCAGGAAAATTAAAACCGGGTGGAACCATCGTTGCCAAACATGGGTTGAGCAGAGCCGCCGAGTTACGCGCTAATCACTTGTTTACCTATGATCACCAAAACGAGGCGGCGGATATTTTTGTAAAAGACCTGAAAGTGGTAAATGGTGTTTATCATTTTTCTGTTCAGGCCCCTGACTGGTCTATTGATAACCTGGTATTGCATATGGGTGGCCTGCACAAT
Source organism: Sediminibacterium sp. C3 (assembly GCF_000508085.1). Classification (GTDB taxonomy): domain Bacteria; phylum Bacteroidota; class Bacteroidia; order Chitinophagales; family Chitinophagaceae; genus Sediminibacterium. The sequence goes on from NZ_KI669560.1 coordinate 1,337,608, forward strand.
ATCGATAACATGATTGCAGCCATTACAGTTGCCAAACAGTTGGGTATTGATGCGGATAAAATTGTTGCGGCGGTTGCCGATTACAAGGGTGTCCGCAGAAGATTTGAATATGCATTGAATACACCGGCACATGTGTTGATTGACGACTATGCGCATCACCCCGATGAGCTGAAAGCTTTGTTGTCTGGTGTTAGAAGCATTTTCCCCAATAAGAAATTAACCCTGGTTTTTCAACCGCATTTGTATAGCAGAACCAAGGATCAGGCCGCAGGGTTCTCTGCTACACTTGACCTGGCAGATGAAGTGATTTTATTGCCCATTTATCCGGCAAGAGAATTACCCATGGAAGGAGTAAACAGTGAAATGTTGCTGAACAATATGCAGTTGAATCAGAAGCAGGTATTAGAGAAGGCCGCTTTTCTGGATTGGGTAAAAACCACTCAACCGGAACTATTGGTAATGGCGGGTGCCGGCGATATTGATACCCTCGTGAATCCTGCGAAAGAACTATTAATGAATCATCCGCTTTTATAACCCATGAAAAAGTTGAACTGGAAAAATATATTCATCCTTACTGCCTGGGCACTGGCTGCTGTGGGCGTAGTGGTGTTATTGGGTGCTTCCATCCGCCAGAAAAACAACAGAAAATTAAAAGGGGTAGTGGTAGAAATTAAGGGTGCAGAAAAACATATGTTTATTGACGAACAGGATGTACTGCAATTGGTGAACAGTCCTGCTTCGGTTACAGGCCGTCCTATGCGGGCAGTTCCTTTGCGCAAACTGGAAATGCAGGTAAAGCAAAATCCCTGGGTGAACAATGCCGAAATGTTTTTTGATAACCAGCAGGTATTGCAGGTAAGTATTGTTGAAAGAGAACCCATTGCCAGAATATTCGAAACCAATGGTCAGTCTTATTATATAGATACTGCCATGAATCGTATGCCGCTGAGTACAAAGCTTACAGCCAGAGTGCCTGTATTTACGGGTTATCCAATAAGTAAAAAGACCGATACCACTTTAATGCAGTCTGTTATTTTACTTTCCCGATTAATGAATGCGGATTCATTCCTTACCGCACAGATTGCGCAGGTGGATATTGTTGCCAACAAAAAGTTTGAAATGATTCCTGTGTTGGGAGAGCACCTGATTGCTTTTGGAGACTCTTCTCTGGCGGCGGATAAACTCAACCGTTTAAAAGCCTTCTACCAGAAAGCCTGGTTGCAACATGGCATTAATACCTATAAAATAATCAGCTTAGAATATAAGGGTCAGGTGGTAGCCATAAAAGAATCACCAAAAAATGTAGTTGAAGAAAACAATATATCGATTCAAATTCCGTTAACAAGTAAAAGAAATACTCTATGAATCACAATGAAGCACCTATCATTGTTGGACTGGACATTGGTACCACCAAGATTGCTGCAATTGCCGGCCGCAAAAACGAATTTGGCAAGCTGGAAATTCTTGGATTTGGTCGCGCCAACAGCAGTGGTGTATTACACGGTCAGGTGTTGAATATTGACCAGACCATCAAAGCCATTCAGGCCGCTTTGGAAAATTGTGCACAGAGCAACCCCGATTTAGAAATCAACGAAGTATATGTGGGTATAGCAGGGCATCATATTAAGAGCCTGCAAACCAGAGGTGATATTGTGCGTCAGGATGCTGATATTGAAATCAGCAGAGCGGAAGTGGAACAACTCATCAACAACCAGCGCAAAACTTTTATTCCTGCCGGTGATCAGATCATTGATGTAATTGCTCAGGATTTTCACGTAGATAGCAACCAGAATATTAAAGACCCGGTTGGATACAACGGGGTTAAAATGGGTGCCAACTTCCATATTATTACCGGTGACAGAAATGCCATCCGCAATATTAATCGTGCAGTAACCAGAAGTGGTTTGCAAACCAAAGACCTGGTATTACAGCCCTTGGCTTCTGCCAGTGCCGTAATGAGCGAACTGGATATGGAAGCAGGTGTTGCCATCCTGGATATTGGAGGTGGTACTTCTGATTTGGCTGTTTTTTATGATGGCATTTTAAAACACACTGCCGTAATTCCTTTCGGCGGAGAAAATATTACCAATGATATCCGCTTGGGTCTGGGTGTATTAAAAACACAGGCTGAAGCCATGAAGGTTCAGTTTGGTTCTGCTTTGGCCGACGAAGCAAAAACCAATTCCTTCATTACCATCCCTGGCTTAAAGGGAATGCCTGCAAAGGAAATCAGCGTGAAAAGTCTTGCACAGATTATTCAGGCAAGAATGAGCGAAATTCTTGATTTTGTTACCTATCATTTAAAGCAGGTGGGATTGGATTCCCGTGCATTGAACGGGGGTATTATTTTAACTGGTGGTGGATCTCAATTGAAACACCTGATTCAGTTAACGGAATATGCTACCGGACTAAATGCCCGTATAGGTATTCCTAATGAGCACCTTGCGCCAAATCATATTGATGAATTAAATAAACCCATGTATGCTACCTGTATTGGTTTAATCCTGAAAGGATATAACGACTACGATCAGCATCACAAGGAATTTAAAGAGCGTTTTGTTAAACTGGAAGTACCTGCGAATCTGAAGAAGAAAGCAGAAGCTGCTACTGAAGCACCGGTTGCAGCCACTCCGGTAAATGAAACTCCGGCTGAAGCGCCTAAGAAAACCGTTGATATGGGCCCGCGAATTAAATTCTGGGACAAATTCAAAAACAACCTGATTGAATTGTTCAAAGAAGAAGAAGACCAAGTAATAAGATAAAACCCGAACCTTAATCCCTACTAACCCAAACCGTCCACTATGATTCATTTTGATCTTCCTAAGCAAAAATCATCCATCATCAAAGTACTGGGTGTCGGTGGTGGTGGAAGCAACGCCGTAAACTTCATGTTTGAACAAAACATTGAGGGGGTTGACTTCATCATTTGTAATACCGATGCCAAAGCAATTGAGCAAAGCAAAGTGCCTAACAAAATTCAACTGGGACCGCATTTAACCCAGGGTTTGGGTGCGGGTGCCAATCCTGAAGTAGGTAAACGGGCTACTGAAGAATCTTTGGAAGAAATTAAACGCATTCTGGAAGTGAATACCAAAATGGCATTCATTACAGTGGGTATGGGGGGTGGAACCGGAACAGGTGGTGCCCCAATTATTGCACAAATTTGTAAGGACTTAGGAATCTTAACCGTTGGGATTGTAACCACTCCTTTTGGTTTTGAAGGTCCGCGCAGACAATTGCAGGCAGAAGAAGGAATTAAGGCACTAAAGCCTTATGTAGATACATTGCTGGTAATCAGCAATGATAAATTGCGCATGCAGTATGGCAATTTGAAAATGAAGGAAGCATTTTCTAAAGCCGACAATGTATTGGCTACTGCAGCCAAATGTATTACCGATGTAATTAATAGCCGTGGACATATTATTGTAGACTTTGCGGATGTATGTACCGTAATGAAGAATGGCGGTGTGGCTATTTTGGGTAAGGCAGAAGTAGAAGGAGAGAACCGTGCACAGCTGGCAATTGAAGAAGCATTGTCTTCTCCATTGCTGAACGACAGCGATATTAGAGGAGCGAAGTGGATATTGATTAATATCAACAGTACCGAAGGTGAACACGAGTGCACCATGGATGAACTGGAAATCATCAATAACCACTTGCGTTTACAGGCCGGAGAAGATGCGGATGTAATTGTGGGTATGGGTTATGATGAAAGCCTCGATAAAAAAATTGGTATCACTTTGGTTGCTACCGGATTTGAACACAAAGATCCATTTGCCAAACCAGCTGCTGTTAAACAAGAAGAAGCCAAGCCTGAGAAAATTGTGATGACTTTAAAAGTAGATCATCCTGCAGTTTCTACCGGCGTAATTACAGCTACAGCGCCTGCTGTGGAAGCAACTCCAGCACCTGTTGTAGAAGCGGTGAAAGAAGAAGCTCCTTCATTTGCAGAAAGCCTGATTCCGTTTGTTGCAGAAGAGCCCGTAACACCAGCAGCACCTGCAACCCCTGCGGAAACTACCCCTGCTCCGGAAAAAATTTACGAAACACTGGAAATGCCCTCAACCGCTTCTCCTGTTATCGTATTCGATTTAGCACCAGCAGAGGCTGAGCCTGTTATGCAGACACCTCCTGCAGTGCACACTTTTGAAGAAGAAGTGGAAGCGTCATTGCCTCCAATTCCAACCGCCATTCATTCCAGTTTTTCAGGTTCTGCTTTAAGCAAGCCTGCTAATATTTATGCTACTGAAGCACCAGCACCCGTTGTTAGCACTACTCCTGAAGTGGCTGCTCCGCAAGTGCCTCAAGTAGAAGAAGAAGCGAATCTGTTCGATATGCAACTGGTAGAAAAACCAGAAGGCTATAGTGCTCCTCAGCCAACCATGAGTGCAACTCCTTCCAATGAGTCTGCTGATAATGGTGGTGATTATTTTGATGATGTGGAAGAGCAAAAAAGAAGAGCTGCAGAAAGAATTCAAAAGTTGCGTAATCTTTCTTTTAACATGAATAATACTTCTGACTTAAATGGAGAGTTTGATGCTGTTCCGGCTTATGTTAGAAGAAATATGGAATTATTCGGAAACACTTTAACTTCTGTAGAAAACTTTTATAGTAAGTACACCGTAGGAAAAGACGAAAATAACCAGACGCAGATCAATACCATCAACACTTTCCTGGATGGTAAAAAACCAGACTAGTATATGGCAACGGTTTTAATTACCGGTGGAACGGGAACAGTAGGTACTCGTTTAACTGAATTGTTGATGCACAAAGGATATTCGGTTATCATTGTGGGTAGAGGGGGCAATCAAAAAAGAGTGGTGGACACTACCGGTAATGACAATACTTATTTGCGTTATGCAAAATGGAATATAGTCAATCAAACCATTGATGAATGGGCCATTCGGGAAGCTGATTTCATTGTTCACCTGGCAGGAGCAGGAGTGGCCGATCAACGTTGGTCTGCTGCCAGGAAAAAAGAAATTGCAGACAGTCGCATTGAATCCGGCAATTTACTGGTGAAAGCTTTAAAGGAAATTCCCAACCAGGTCAAGGCTGTAATTAGTTCTTCTGCCATTGGCTGGTACGGCCCTGATCCCCGCAACAACCCTGGTTTTTCTGAAGATGCGCCTGCCCATTCAGATTTTCTGGGTACTACCTGCAAAGAGTGGGAAGTGAGCATTGCACCTGTTCAGGAAATAGATAAAAGACTGGTGATTTTACGAACAGGCATTGTACTCAGCAATGCAGGTGGGGCATTGCTTGAATTTAAAAAACCCCTGATGGCCAGAACCGCTGCTATATTAGGAAACGGAAAGCAGATGATTAGCTGGATTCATATTGACGACCTTTGTTATCAATTCATTTATGCCATTGAAAATTCAGCTTTACAGGGCGTTTACAATGCAGTAGCACCTAATCCGGTAAACAACAAAACACTTACGCTAACCCTTGCCAAAAAATATTGCGGATCCTTTTATCTGCCTATTTATGTTCCCGCTTTTGCACTTAAAATAGTGTTGGGAGAAATGAGCATTGAAGTGCTAAAAAGTGCAACCGTCAGCAGCAAGAAAATACTGCAGGCTGGATTCAAGTTTCAATATCCTACTATTGAAAAAGCACTCGACAATCTAATTAAGTCTGGAGCCAGATAAAACGGGTCTTAGTTCAAATCTCTTTTACTGTGTACTTTAAAACAGATCAGCCAGATAATAACGGTATACAGTATCGTTAGTATAACCTGTTCATTCACCAATGAAATCGAAAGCAGGTAAGCATCTTTTGAATCTTTACCAAAGTTGCCTGTGAATGCTGGTGCTACCAATATATTATCGGATACTTCAATGGGCAGAAAACGGGTAATAGGGATCTTTTTGTATTTCAGATAAGCCACCAGAATATTTTCTACTACCAGATAATAAAACACAAAAATGCCCAATGCAATGAAGGCTTTTTTTACCAGATAGCCCAACAGGAATGCAATGGATAATTGCGCAAATGTTTGTAAATAAAACATAGGGATATAATGCAGTTGCTCTGCAATTCTTCCCAGATTATCCGGATCGGTATAAACTCCGAAAGCCATTGCCACGAACATGAATACCGTCATTACTACAAATGATATAATGGCCACATCAATTAGCTTTCCCGCCATAAAATCTTTTCGGCTCCATCCGTCAATGATGTTTTGTTTATGCGTACGGTAGTTGTATTCATTTGTAATTAACATGATAACCAGAATGCCCGGTAGTATTACAAAGAAGGAAGAAAAATAGGCAACCGTATGAAAGGTTTCCGGAAAAGCAAATGGATTACCCAATAACATTTTTGCAATATTATTGGTCATTTCCTTTCCCTGTGTTACCTGCTGGTAAACATTGTAGAACATGTAATTAATGCTTGGGTAAGTAAGCATTACTATGGCCAGCATCCACCAAAATGCAGGATACTTTTTAATTTTCAGCCATTCTATTTTTAAAAGTGCGCCCATTGTATTTGTTATTAGTCGTTGGTAAGTTCAAAGAACTTGGTTTCTAAACTCTTTTTCTTATTCAGTAACAGGTTCAGTGTAATTCCTTTGTTAAAGCAGAATTGATTCACTGCTTCCATATTCGCAGTTCCGGCCGGAAAATGAACCTGCAAGCGGTTATTGTCTTCTTTGATGGATAAAACATTTTCCATGCCAGACAAACATTCTTTTAAACTACTTAAGTCGGCAGATCCAATTTCAACAATGTCTTCGTTGCTTAATACTTCGTCTACCGGACCACTGGTTAATAAGGTTCCTCTTTTTAAGATGGCCACATGCGTACAGATTTTTTCTACTTCATCCAGCAAGTGGCTGGCGATAATGATGGTAATACCTTCGTTTGCCAGTCGTTTAATTAATTCTCTTATTTCCAGTATACCTACGGGATCAAGACCGTTGGTGGGCTCATCCAGCAGCAATACTTCGGGGTTGCCAAGCAGGGCAGCAGCAATGGCCAGCCTTTGTTTCATGCCCAGGCTATAGGTACTGAATTTTGATTTTTTTCTTTCGGTAAGTTTAACAATCTCCAGCACCGCATCTATATCGGCATCGGTTCCCCTGCCACTGATGGCAGATGTGATTTTTAAATTGTCTACAGCCGACAGGTAATGATAAAAATTGGGTGTCTCCAGTAAGGAGCCAATCCTTTTTCTGGCATTGGCACTATGTGGTAAATTGAACCACTGATAGGTTCCTGAGTCTGCACCCAATACATCCAGCACAATACTCATCAGTGTGGTTTTTCCACTACCGTTTGGACCTAATATGCCAAATACACTCCCCTTGGGTATGGTTAAGGAAACATCCTTTAATGCTTTTACGGAACCGTAAGACTTGCTTACATCCGTTAATTGCAAAACTTTTTCCATCATTATTAATTTTTAAGCCAGTTCCGAAGCTGCTTGATTACTTTTTCTTCTTTGAATATACCAAACTTATCATTGTAATCCCATAGCATGGTTGGTATATCAAACTGCTCCATCAGGCCCGTGATATCTCTAAGATAGGTAGATTTTGACTTGGCATTGGCTAAATTGATAACCCCCGTTTCTGTACAGATAAGCGGCAAATTCAGCTTATCGGCATCTGCCTTTATTTTTTTGATTCTACTGTATAAATAGTTGTAATTAGATTCTCTGGGGAATCTTTCAAATTCCTTAATTACTTCCGAGTCGGGTGCCGCGTCTTTTAGTTCGGGCATTTTTCTTTTTCGGAAAGGATAGGGCAGGCCGGTCATATAGGTTTTCTCCTTGGTCCACTCTGCCCCCTGATGCGTGAATACATAGGGTTCGTAAAAATGAAAAGTGTACAGGATTTTTTCATCATCCACGGGAAGTTTGCCCATGGCCAGCAGCTCATTAATGCCGTTGTAGTTGGTTCCCCCAATAATGAAAATACGGTCATGGTCTTCTTTTCTAAGGGCTTTTACAATGGTATTGGCTGTTTGTTTCCAGGTCTCGGCACTGGTTACCGGCTCGTTGTACAGTTCAAAAAATAATTTTTCGCTCGAGAATTCCCTTAAGTATTGCATTACCTGCTTCCAGATCCCGACAATTCTGTCGGCCTCTGTTTCCCTGTTCTGGTCGGTTAGCTTGCCATAATGGTAAACAATTACCAGTTTTAGGTTCAATCTGCGGCAGTTCATATAGGTGTCATGCAATTTTTGGAGAATTGCTTCGTTTAATTGGGTGGATCCTTCCCTCATGAAGTAATCGAAAGCCACCGGCAAACGAACTGTTTCGAACCCGGCAGCGGCAATTGATTCCAGCATCGGGCGAATATCAGTTGTTAAAAGCTGTTGCTGACTAACCCAGTATTGTTCTAACAATGAAATGTTCACCCCCTGACCCATAGAGCGGGCGATCTTGCGGAGTGCTTCCTGATTTTGAGCGGAAACCGGGGCTGCTTCCAGTAGGAAAAAGCAACTGATGAGTACTAAAGTTCTTCGCAACACGTTTTACAGTTAAATGATTAATATTTTATCAGTAGCAGATAAGAAGTACCCATGATTGATTACCATCGGATTCCTTATGTAAATATAGACCGCGCCAAGCTAAATAATGAGCTGGTGAAGCGGGGTGCTTTCTATTCGAATGTGGCTGTGTGGACTTTGATGTTTTCACTTCCATTGTTTTGGCTGTTAGATGTTTTGTTCATGAAGGAAGACTGGATGTTTTTATTGGTCATCCGCATCATCTTCTTTTCCATCTCTTATTTCTTTTACATTTTCGGCACCAAAAAACGTTGGGGCCATGAACTGATATTAAACTTAGTGGTTGGGATAAATATTGCATTGGTCTCCATGATTTGTGGAATTGTTCCTGTTGCTACTGGTTTGCCTTACTATTTGCTGGCTTCTATTATGATGTTGCTTCTGAATACCATTTTATTCTGGAGGCCTTTGTTTGCGCAGTTACATGCGGCTATTTCCTTTACTATTATTCTGTTCATGTACTCGCTCAACAACGAAACAGCCAGCTATGCCAGCTTGATTTCGAATGGGGGAGGCGTATATTTTCTGGTAGCTATTTTCTCTATTGTTATTGCCTATAACCGCTACCAGATTGTAAAGCGTGAGACAGAGAAAAACCTGATTATTGAAGAATCCAACAGAAGATTGCTGGAACAGAACGAAAAAATAAACGACCAGCACCATATTATTGAAGAGAAGAACCGTCGCCTGAAAGAATTGAGTGATTATCGTCAGAATACCCTCAATATTATGATTCATGACCTGAAAAACTTTATCGGGTCTAACCAGATTTCCATTGATCTCATCAATCGCAAGAGCAGTAACCTGACTTCTGACCAGAAGGAAATTCTGAGTTATATCACCATGGGGAACGAAAAATTGCATTATCTGAGCCAGAAACTGGCAGAGTCAGCAGAAGCCGATTCTGGTAAAATTACTTACCGGATGGAACAATTCGATATTATTCCTGAGGTGGAAAAAGCAGCGATTACCCTGGTGGATGCGGCCAGTATTAAGCAGGTAAACCTTCAGGTTCACCTTTCTCCGTCCGAAGTAATGGTAAATATTGATAAAATATTTTTACGTCATATATTATTTAAGCTACTTTCTAACGTTATTAGGTTTATCCAAAAGGGTTCTTCTGTTAGTATTCATGCCAATGACCTGGATGGGTCTTGTATTATTGAGATCATCAATAAGACCAATAACCCCATCGGAATGGAAAAACTGGATGAATATTTTAGCCGATTAACCAATCCTAACCAGTCTGAATTGGCCATCAACCACTCAGGCATGGGATTTTCTATTGCCAAGCAGCTAACCGAAGACATGGGAGGTTCGCTAACTTATGAAAGCAATGTGACTGTTGGAAACTATTTTAAACTCAAATTCAAACTGGCTTAGTTTAAATACCCCGAAATCATGAAAACAAAATCATCCCTGCTCGTACTCTTCCTGCTGATAGCTGGTAGCATTATTGCCCAGGACTTCAAGACCCGCTCCCTGGAAGCAATGGGTTACCGGAATGAATCCATCATGGGTATTAATGGTGCAATCTCTTATTTCCTGAAACTACAGCCAAGAGACGATGTAGACCGTACCAACCTGGTGCTACAGGTAAAGCCTTCTCAGGTTTTAAGAGAAGACATGTCTACCATCACGGTTTCTTTAAAAGATGAGCCAGTATATACCACCCGTTTGGTGGCAGATGCCATTGACTCTGTAATGACGATTGTAATCCCCCTGAATAAAAGATATGTTCAGGAAGATGGTCGTTTTATTAAGTTGAGAATTGACGCTAAAATGGCAATGTCCGATGAATATTGCAAGGACGTTGACAATCCGGCCATCTGGGTAACCATCCGTAACTCTTCTTACTTAGAAGTGATTAAACAAGAACGTTCAACTTATTATCATAGTTTAAAAGAAACCATTTCTGAATACAATTCAGTAGCAACACCGGTAAATGCAGACCTGGACGATTTAACGAGCGGTTCTATTCTTTTTGCCTTATTGAAGCAGAAAGGCGGTTTGGAAGATATTGTTACCACCAATTACAGAAATACTGATTCTTCTGTTGGAAATACTATCGTAACAGGATTGTACAACAAACTTCCTGCTTATATTCAGGCGCAATTGCCTGAATTTAAAAACGGTCAGGGCTTAATTAAAAACCTGATATTTCCCAATGGAGATTATGTATTAGTCATTACCGGTAAGGATCCGGAAGGGTATAGAAAAGCCATTTACACCCTGACAAATTACAAAATCATCAATGGTAGTTTCTCTTATACCATGTTAGTAGATCAGGGTCAGCCAGCTTACTTTGACAAGAATCAGTTACCTGTTGTGTTCTCGCTGGAAGAGCTGGGTGGTACGCCTAAGCTGATGGAAGGTATTGGTGCTTTGAAAACCAACTACGCCTTTTCTTTGGCCGATTACAATGCCATTCCTAAAAAACTTACGTTCCACTTGGAAGCCATGCTTTCTATGTTGAAGGAAGGCGACCGTGGTTTCTTAAACGTATACCTGAACGATAATCTGGTATTCAGTACCGACTTACACGATAAAACCAGTTTCAATGGAGACATTGAACTTAAGCCCTACTTACTTACTAAGAATAACTCATTGGTAGTGGAAATGCGTTTTCATGGTGCAGGTGGTATTTGTAAGGAAGGGTTCTCTAACTTCTTCGGATTCATTGATACCAAAACTTCTAACCTGGTGTTCTCTGGCGAAAAAGTAAATGAGTTCTATAACTTCTTTAACTATCCTGGAGAGTTTAGAAAGAAAGCTTTGCGTTGTATTGTTACTCCAAGCCTGATGCCTTATTTGGCAGCTTCTCTGGGCGAACTGGTGTTTCAGTTGAATACAGCTACTTTGGCAGCGAACTATCTGTTTATTCCTGAACTGGTAACTTCTGATAAAGCCAATATGAACGATATGGCAAACATGAATGCCATTGCCTTATTGCACAGAAACGATCCGTTGATTAAGAACTTTGAAAAGAACCTACCAGTACAATTCAACAGAGACTTCCAGTTGTATAAAGATATTAGTGGGGAAACCTCTTACTCTATAAATGACTTCTCTAATTCCGGTATCGCACAGATTTTCAGACAGGGTAGTTCTACCTTCCTGCTTGTGAGTGCGCTAGGTGATTCCAGTATCAGCGATGCCTTCGAAGGAGTAATCAAGAGCTTTGGATCGCAGTACTCTGCTATTGAAAGTAACGTGTGTATTGCCAACAGTAAAGGAAAGAGTAATTTCTTCTTTAAACTGCCCGATAATGCTGGACTGGTTACCTATAGAGGCGATAAGAATAATTTGGCATTGCTTTGGAATAAATACAAATATTTCATGCTGGCTGGTTTAGGTATCCTATTGGTACTTGGTTTCTTCTTCATTAGAAAGCGTGTGAAAAAATCACAGGAGATTGTTTAATTGATTCCTTAAAAATCCGTAGCATCTATGCCTGTTTGTGCCTTGAATAATATGATTAGTGTGGGCTTGTTTTCCACGGCCAAACTGGATGAGATTGATGTAATTGCTGATGAGTTCGACTATGCGCAAATAAAAGCAGCACTGAATTTCGGGTACCTTACCCGTAAAGCCTATGTTGCTTTTCTGGAGCGTTCAGGTTTTCCGCTGGTGGATGTTCGTACCGAAGTATTAGATGAAAGCTTTGTGGAACAATGCGACCTGCTGCACCTGAACGCTTTTTTATATTTACCCATGCGGAACGATGGCAGAGGTAATTTACTGGTGGCTGCTGCCGACCCAATGGATGAAAGACTGCAAGGCTATCTGGAAATGAAGTTCAATACCAAAGTAAAATTGGTAGCTGCTTCGGATTTGGATATTACCTGGATGGTACATAAGCTTAGAGGAGAATACTATGTAAAGGAATCTGTATTCAGCCTGATGCGTAAGGATCCCGATAGTTCGGGACTAACTACTTTTACGGATGCACAATTGGTGTTTATTTTTGTTGCCATTGCTATTGCCTTTATTTTACTGACAATCAATTTTGTCAATAGTTTTATTTTCTTCAACCTGTTCTTCAGTTTCGTCTTTTTATTTTCCATTGTATTTAAATTATATATTGCCTTAAAGGGCTCTAAGTACGAACTGGTAGAAGTGGTAACTAAGGATGAAGTAAAAGCGGTTGACAATAGTACGCTTCCCGTATACACCATATTGCTGCCGGTTTATAAGGAGGATAAACTAATTCGTAAATTAATCTGGAACCTGAGAAGTCTGGATTATCCAAGAGGGAAACTAGACGTTAAACTATTAATTGAGGAAGATGATGATAAAACCCTGAACGCAGTTCGTAACCTCGATTTCCCGGCCAACTTTGAAACCATTGTGGTTCCATTCCACATGCCTAAAACCAAGCCCAAAGCTTGTAACTACGGTTTGTTCTTTTGTAAGGGAACTTATTTAACCATCTATGATGCAGAAGACGTTCCAGATTCTGACCAGTTGAAAAAGGTAGTGAGTTTGTTCAGAAAACTTCCTAAAGATTATGTGGTGTTGCAGGGAGCACTTAATTATTTTAATAAGAATGAGAACCTGTTAACCCGCATGTTTACTTTAGAATATTCTTATTGGTTCGATTATATGTTACCTGGTCTTCAGTCACTGGATGTGCCCATTCCTTTAGGAGGCACTTCCAATCACTTTAAACTGGACAAGCTAAAAGAACTGGGTGGTTGGGATCCGTTCAATGTTACGGAAGACGCCGATTTGGGAGTGCGGGTATTTGAAAAGAGATACAAGGTAGGGGTAGTAAACAGTACTACACTGGAAGAAGCCAACAACGAACCCTTTAACTGGATTCGTCAGCGTTCCCGCTGGATCAAGGGATATATGCAAACCCTGCTGGTGCATATGCGCAATCCTCCAAAACTGGTTGGTAAAATTGGATGGAGGGGATTTTTCGGATTCAACTTCTTCGTTGGATTTACTCCGATTACCTTTTTATTGTATCCGGTGTTGTTGGGCTTTTATATTGTTTATCTGGTTTTTGATTTGCAAACCGTTCGTGTGCTGTTCCCGGACTGGGTATTGTATATATCCATTTTTAACTTTGTGGCGGGTAATACGCTCATGATTTATGTTAATATGCTGGCGGTTTTTAAACGCAGATTTTATGAGTTGATTTTGTTTGCGCTGGTGAATCCTTTCTACTGGTTAATGCATTCCATTGCAGCCTATAAGGGATTGTGGCAGCTGATTTATAAACCCTTTTATTGGGAAAAGACCAATCACGGGTTAACCAAAGTTTCACATTCTTCCGCTGCAGCATCAGTGGTAGGCAATGCCAAAGAAAATTAATGAAGTTCAGTAGTCAACAAATACGTATCATTTCATTGCTGCTGGTCATTTATTATGTGATCCTGGCCTGGCTGTTCAATAGAATTGGGTTTGAACACTCAGAACGATTGTTCTATGCAGAAAAATTAAAGTTGCTTTTTGAATACAGCGAGAATACCCTGTTAACACTTGGTACTACTTTTCCTACTACCTCATTTTTAATCAATATTATTTTTACGCCCTTCGGATATTTATTTGCACCGGTTGCTTCTTCCATTGTACTAATGTCTTTTCTATTTTTCTTTATGGCAAAAGACATTAATAGTTCTGAATTGCCTGCCCGTACTTTAATGTTGGCCTTGCTGGCTTTGTTCTTGATACATCCCCAGTTTATTTTTGCTGCCACTAGTGGAAGGAATATCGCAGCCATCATGCTTTTTGCTTACATGTTGTTCCGGAGTTTGTTCTTTTACTATAAAAACCAAACAACCTACTACCTGTCACTGGCCAGCTTGTATTTAGGCGCATTGATATTTTCTGAAGTAAAATTTCTCTGGTTGATTTTGGGTTTCCTTCCCTTTGTTGTTTTGGTAAGTATTGAGGGGATTAAAACCGCCAAGGGAGAACCTGTGGTGTTTCAATATTTTCAGGCGCTGAACAATCGCTCACTTCGTCGTAAACTGGTAAACCGAACAGTTTCTTTGTATTTTATTTTGTATCTGTTGCCGCTGGCTGCTATTTTCCTTTTCCGCGTTCTGAATCAGTCACATGCGGGTGATCCAACCTATTTTTTAAGTTCTCAGTATTCTAACTGGAGGGTTACCGGTGTATCAACCATTACCAATATTTTGGAAAGGGGATCTGGTGCCAACCTGAATAAGCAGACTCAAATTATTTTTCCTTTGTTCACTATTTTTCTGGCTCCCATTTTTATTTCAGCCTTGTTGTTGTTTAAGGGCAAATTATATGAATTATTAACGCTTTTTACGCCATTGATTTTTCTGTCAATCATTCTGATTGATATTCAGTATTATTTAACGGTGGAGTATTATATACTGTTGCCTGTTATGGCTTTTGTGGCTTTCAATTTTGCCAGTCAGGTCAAACTCAATCGATTCATGTCTTCTATCATTATTACGGCAGGGACATTTCTTACTTTACTAGGGGGCTATTATTATTTTAGTGAAACTTCCGATTTTGAAGAACAAAGATTTGTAAGAATGGTAAAGGAAACCAACAAATGGTTTTCGCCCAAAAAAGATTCAGAAGAGAAACAGATAGCCGATTATATTGCTTCCGTTAAATCGCCGTCAAGACCTGTTTTAATTGACGATGCTGCAGCTTATGGAGTGGTTGCCTATCTGCCTACCTTAGACGGACTGGTGATGCCTTTGCAAAAGAATTTCATTACGGTAATTGAAAATCCTGTCTTGTCAGTGGAATACATTCTAATTGCGAAACGACACAATCTCAAACACAATTACACGGCAATGAATGCTTACAATATGTTTGTAATGAAAGAACGGTTGAAACTGAGGTCCAACCGTGTCTTTGAAACAGAAAACTGGATTGTTTATTCTATTCGCTAAGCCGTTTTTATTACTGCTATACTTTGATTAATTCCTAATAGGTCTGCCACTTTTCAATACACTCTGAATTCTTTCGAGTGATTTCTTTTCGCCACACAAACTTAAGAAAGCTTCTCTTTCTAAATCTAGCAGGTATTGTTCGCTTACCAGTGTTTGCGCACTTAAGTCCCCGCCACACATAACATACGCTAATTTGCGCGCCACTAAAGCATCGTGATCGGTTGCATATCCACCTCTCCACATACCATTGATACCGGCCAACATGGCTCCCAGACCGGATTTTCCCAATACTTTAATATCGGTTCTTTGTACCGGAATATTGTATCCTGCTTCGTGTAATTCCAAAACAGATTTTTTGGCTTCTGCAATTCTTCTGCCTATATTCATCACCACTTCGTCCTGACCTTGTCTTAGGATGCCCATTTCAAAAGCTTCCTGTGCAGAGGTAGCCACTTTGGCTGTTGCAATGGAGAAGAATCTTTTCTTTAATGTATTGGTCTCTGGTTCGTCTTCGTGTAATTCGTCGCTGGCTCTTAATGCAAACTCTTTGGTTCCGCCGCCGCCAGGAATTAAACCAACCCCTAATTCAACTAAACCTATATAAGTTTCTGCTGCTGCACAAACCTTGTCTGCGTGTAAATTCATTTCGCAACCACCACCTAAAGTAAGTCCATGCGGAGCCGTAACAACCGGTACGCTGGAATAACGCAAACGCATCATGGAGTTCTGGAACATGCGGATGGCCATATCCAGTTCATCGTATTCCTGCTCAATGGCCAGCATAAAGATCATGCCTACATTGGCACCTGCACTAAAGTTGGGGCCTTCATTGGCAATAACCAATCCTTTAAAACTTTCTTCTGCTTTGCTGATGGCTTTGTTAACTCCTTCCAGTACTTCGCCACCCATGCTGTTCATCTTGGTGCTCCATTCTAATCCTGCTACACCATCTCCAATATCGTACATTCGGCAGGCACTGTTCTTCCAAATAAGTTTATCACTGTGGTTCTTAAGAATCAGGAAGGACTCTCCACCTGGAATGGCTTTATAGGTTTTGCTGGCTACATCATAACATAGGCGTTTCCCGTTTTCTACTTTGTAGAAATGGGTGGCACCTGTTGCCAACATTTCTGTAACCCAGGGTGCTACGCTATAACCCTTGGCCTGCATGGCTTCTACGGTCTTGCTCACCCCAACAGTATCCCAGGATTCAAAAGCTCCGATCTCCCATCCAAAGCCCGCCATCATGGCATCGTCTACGCGATACAATTCATCACTGATTTCTGGAATTCTGTAAGAGATATAAGAGAACAGAGAAAAATGAAATGCTCTGTAAAACTCGCCTGCTTTATCCGGAGCAGCACTTAACATTTTTATTCTTTGCTTTAAATCTTCAACAGGCTTGGCTGCCTCCAGGCTTGCGAATTTGGGTTTTGTTCTTGCCCCATATTCCATGGTTTGCAAGTTGAGTGTTAAAATTTCCTTGCCCGCTGCTGACTTGGTTTTCTTGAAAAATCCCTGACCGGTTTTATCGCCCAGCCAATTATTGGACGTTATTTTTTCTAACCAGGAAGGAATGGTAAATATAGATTTGGCTTCGTCTGCAGGACAATTGTCTGCAACGCCTTTGGCCACTTTTACCAATGTATCTATCCCTACTACATCCGCGGTTCTGAATGTAGCAGACTTGGGTCTTCCGATAATAGGTCCGGTCAATGCATCAATTTCATCTATGGTTAAACCCTGTTTCTCCATAATATGGAAAATGCTCATGATGCTGAACACCCCAATTCTATTGGCAATAAAGGCTGGTGTATCCTTACACAAAACCGTGGTTTTGCCCAGATGTACATCACCGTAGTGCATTAAGAAATCTACTACTTCAGGATCAGTAAAAGGAGTAGGAATAATTTCCAGTAATCTTAAATAGCGCGGAGGATTAAAGAAATGCGTTCCGCAGAAATGCTTTTTAAAATCATCTGATCTGCCTTCCGCCATCATATGAATGGGAATGCCTGAAGTATTGGAAGTGATAAGAGTTCCTGGCTTTCTGAATTTTTCTACTTTTTCATAAATCAATTGCTTAATGTCAAGTCTTTCTACCACCACTTCAATAATCCAGTCGCAACTAGCAATATCTTTCAGGTTATCATCAAAGTTGCCCGTCTTGATTCGGTTTACCACAGACTTGGTAAACACAGGAGAGGGATTACTCTTTACAGCCGCTGCCAATGCATCATTTACCAGCTTGTTTCTTTCTGCTGGTTTAGTGCTTTCTGCTGCCACTGCAGGAACCATGTCCAGCAATAATACAGGCAGTCCTATTCCTGCGAAATGACAGGCAATTCTGGATCCCATTACACCACTTCCGAGTACGGCAACTTTTTTGATAGAACGTTTCATTGTTGAAATATTTATGGCGAAATTAGTTAGTTATGCAACTATTTTCGAAGATAAGGTAAATTTTAA
The DNA here is from genome assembly GCF_000508085.1 of Sediminibacterium sp. C3. Lineage (GTDB taxonomy): Bacteria > Bacteroidota > Bacteroidia > Chitinophagales > Chitinophagaceae > Sediminibacterium. The sequence continues at coordinate 1,355,489 of NZ_KI669560.1, forward strand.
CCGAAGGGACTTTAATAGGAAAAAAAATATCGTTAAAGCCTGTGACCCTTATGAGCAAAAAAAATATCAAATCTTTCGGTCTGAAAAATTTGATATTAATACGCTGGTTTCTTTTAGAATTTACTCTTCTGATACGGCGGCACCTTTGTAAGCAAAATACAAGCAAACAAGGTAAACCGCTAATAGTACGTATACTAGCATAATCGGGGGGATTTTGATTACTAATTTATATAGAATTTCTATTCAAAATGAAAATTTATTGTTAACATCTGTGGAAAATGGTAAAAATGTTAAACAAACGATTTATAGACCGCTGTTTGGGGAATTTTACCACTCAAAACTTTGCAATCGGCTTTCATTGGGTTACACGTATTTTTGAAGAATGGAGATTAATGCAAAAACCATTGCCCATTTGGCCAACCTGAGCAGGTTGCATATTGCCGATTCGCAGATGGAGCAATACCAGCAAGACCTTCAGAAGATGGTGGCTTTCATTGAACAACTAAACAAGCTGAATACCGAAGGGGTTGCTCCGCTTAGAATGATGTCTGCTGCTGCTGAACAAAGAGAAGATAGGGTTCAGGGAAGTCTTTCTTTGGAAGAAGCCATGAACAACGCTCCTGCTTCGCATCCTCCTTATTTTACAGTACCCAAGGTTATTAATAAATAATTGCAGCTTATGTCTACCGAATCTATCATACATCTGGAAGGAATTGAAAAAAGTTATTTCATGGGCAATCAGGCCATTCCTGTTTTAAAAGGAATTAACCTGGATATTTTTAAGAATGAATACGTTGCACTCATGGGACCTTCCGGTAGTGGTAAAAGTACCCTGATGAATATTCTGGGATGTTTGGATTCTCCAACAGGAGGCAAGTATATCCTGAACGGGAAAGATGTAAGTAAAATGGCAGATGATGATTTGGCTGAAGTTAGAAATACAGAAATTGGTTTCGTGTTTCAGCAGTTCAACTTATTGCCACGTTTAACAGCAGCCGAAAACGTAGCACTGCCGTTGATTTACGCAGGGGTGTCCAAAAAGGAAAGACATGAAAGAGCCATGGCGGCTTTGGAAAAAGTGGGCCTGGCTGAAAGATCTCATCACAAATCGAATGAGCTTAGCGGGGGACAAATTCAACGTGTGGCCATTGCACGCGCTTTGGTGAATAATCCCTCCATATTGTTAGCGGATGAACCTACTGGTAACCTTGACTCCAAAACATCTGTAGAAGTCATGCATATTTTTGGAAAACTGCAGGAAGCAGGAAATACAGTGGTATTGGTAACCCATGAAGAAGATATTGCTGCGTATGCCCGAAGAGTAGTAAGGCTTAGAGATGGATTGGTGGAGAGCGATACCACAAAATCGTAACATTGACAATTCTGCAAAATTGTATATTGCCGAACATTTGGGCATTTCCTTTGTAATCAATGCTCAGTGTACATATTATGGCTATTAAGATTTATACAAAAACCGGCGATCAGGGCAAGACTTCATTGATAGGGGGAACCAAAGTACCCAAAAGTCATATTAGAATTGATACATACGGAACCGTGGATGAATTGAATTCCTGGATTGGAGTGGTGAGCGACCTTACCCCTGATGAACATATTAAAGTAGTGCTGAAAGAAATACAGGACCGTTTATTTACTGTTGGTTCTTCTCTGGCTTGTGATCCGGAGAAAGAACCCTTAATGAAAATTCCTGACCTGAAAGAATCGGATATTGTTTTTCTGGAAAATGAAATTGACCAGATGAATGAAACCCTTCCGGCGATGAAATTCTTTGTATTGCCTGGCGGACATCCTGCCATATCCCAAACCCATGTGGCTCGTTGTGTTTGCAGAAGAGCAGAACGTTGCTGCGTAAACATGCAGGAGCAGGACATTTTTGTGGAACCCCTTGTAATAAAATACCTGAATAGATTAAGCGATTATTTATTCGTTTTGTCCAGATATATAGGACATCAGATGGGCGTAGCAGAAATTCCCTGGAAGCCGAGAGTTTAAACGTTTCTGCCCTTGATTTTTTAGGGGCCGCCTTTGGCTAAATTTATTGTGGCAAGATTACCCCATCCTTCATATGAAGTGTTCTATGGCTTAAGCCTGCCAGTTCTTCGTTGTGCGTTACAATTAAAAAGCTGGTACCCATTTCCCTGTTGATACGGGTAAACAACTGGTGCAATTCCCTTGCATTGGTACTGTCCAGATTGCCCGTTGGCTCATCTGCAAATACAATCAGGGGCTCATTAATCAGAGCCCTGGCTACGGCCACGCGCTGCTGTTCGCCCCCGGAGAGCTCATTGGGTTTGTGGTGGGTTCTATCCTTCAGTCCTAATAAATCGAGTAATTGAACTGCTCTTTCTTTTACAACTGCATTGTTTTTATTGGCAATCCAGCCCGGTATACTTACGTTTTCCAGGGCATCAAATTCAGGTAACAAATGGTGAAACTGGAAAATGAATCCCATGTTTTCATTTCTGAATTTAGCCAGGTCCCGGGTGTTCATACTGAGTAAATCCTGGTTATTCACCCGTATGCTTCCACTGTCCGGACGATCCAGGGTGCCCAGAATATGCAGCAATGTGCTCTTACCTGCCCCTGAAGAGCCAACAATGCTAACCATTTCCCCTTGGTTAATGGTAATATCCACCCCTTTTAAAACAGGAAGGGTTCCAAATTTTCTGGTAATAGCCGTGGCTTTCAGCATGTAATGGGCGTTTATATACTGCAAATTAACCTTTTCTGCAGAGATGGGTAAAACTCACATTTGGTGGTATCGTTTATACGGTTACTTTTGCAAAAATAATCGAGACTATGTTTTGGACACTAGAATTAGCAAGTTATTTAGAAGAAGCTCCCTGGCCTGCTACCAAGGATGAGTTAATCGATTATTCTATCCGCAGTGGTGCGCCATTGGAAGTGGTAGAAAATCTACAGGAATTGGAAGACGAAGGAGAAGTGTATGAGAGCATTGAAGATATCTGGCCTGATTACCCAAGTCAGGAAGACTTCATGTTTAATGAAGACGAATATTAATTAATACACTACACAAATAAAAAGATGGCTAACTGATTCTTCAGATAGCCATCTTTTGCTTGTATTCAACCGTGTTCACGGCTGTAATTTTATTTGTTTATTGCTTGGGTTTTGCAGGGAATGTCATTTTAAAATAGAACAACATCAATGCCAGTGCCAGTACAATCATATTGGCTGCCAGCACTGGACCACTTTTTACATTCACGGCATAAATTAACCATACTACACAACTGGTTATTACAATCAGTATCATCCAGATACTCAAGTCGCCTACGCTTTTACTTTTCCATGCCAGCCATACCTGTGGCATGAAAGTGATGGCACTTAAAAAAGCTCCGAAATAACCTAACAGATCTACCAAATTCATACACTTTAATTTTATTCCTGATTAGCAATACCTAATTTCTCCATTACTTCCATGCTAACTCCAGTGGTAGAGTATCCACCATCGTGGAACAGATTCTGCATGGTTACCATTTTGGTTAAATCGGAGAACAATGTGATACAGTAGTTGGCACAATCTTCTGCACTTGCATTGCCCAGCGGAGCAACGGCTTCAGCAAAATCATAAAAATCGCCAAACCCTTTAATACCTGTACCTGCAGTGGTTTTGGTGGGAGATTGTGAAACAGTATTGATACGTACTTTTTTCTCTAATCCATAATGATAACCAAAGCTTCTGGCAATGGATTCCAGCATAGCTTTAATATCGGCCATATCGGTATAGAACGGGAAGGTTCTTTGTGCTGCCATATACGTTAATGCAACTACAGATCCCCATTCATTAATGGCATCCAGTTTTTTGGCAACAGCCAGCATTTTGTGAAATGACATTGCAGATACATCAATGCCTTTCATGAAATAATCGTAGTTAGATTCGGTATAAGGAATCTTCTTGCGAATATTTACACTCATTCCAATGGAGTGCAATACAAAATCTATTTTGCCACCCAGGATTTCCTGAGACTGTGTAAATAAATTGGTTAGTTCTTCTGTACTGGTTGCATCGGCAGGAATAATCTGTGAACCGGTTTTTTCTGCCAGTTTATTGATTTCGCCCATGCGCATGGCAATAGGAGCATTGGTAAGTACAAATGTGGCACCTTCTTCATGTGCTTTCTCTGCTACTTTCCAGGCAATTGAGTTTTCATCCAGCGCTCCGGTAATGATACCACGCTTACCTTTTAATAAATTGTAGGCCATACAAGTTTAATTTAAGTGCCGAATATACGAATCATTTCTTTGGCATTCTCCAGGGCAGCGGCAGTAGGCTTTTCGCCGCTTAGCATCTGTGCAATGGCATGGATACGTTCATCGGTACTGAGTAATTTAATATTGGTCTTGATTTGGTTGTCTTTGTTTTCCTTGTACACAAAATAATGTGCGTTGGCTTTACCCGCAATCTGCGGTTGATGGGTAATGCAGATGATTTGTCTGTTCCCGGCCAGTTCCTGCATAATGATGCCTACCTGTTTAGCCGCTTCCCCGGAAATACCGGTGTCTATCTCGTCGAATATAAGGGTTGGTAAATCTATTTTCTGCGCTACCAGTGATTTTATGCAAAGCATGAGTCTGCTTAATTCACCGCCACTGGCCACTTTTCGGATGGGTTCGAATCGGTTGCTTTTATTGGCATCAAACAAGAGTTCTACATTCTCTACTCCGTAAGCTGATAACGGAATCGTTTGCAGGTTCACTTTAATTTGTGCATTCGGCATACCTACCTGTTTCAATAAGGCATTCACTGACTTTTCAAAACCTTCTGTTACCGCTTTTCTGGAAGCCGTTATTTGTTTGGAAGTCTGTTTTAACTGATGCATTAAATCATTGGCAGCTACCTGCTTAGCCAATATGGCTTCATCAATAGCAACCGCTTCAAATAGTTTAGTCGACAAATCGGTCTGAATCTGCAGCAACTCCGCTGTGGTAGTTACGCCATGTTTTTTCAACAGTTTATATCCCTCACTAAGCCGCTGATTTACCCAATCAATTTTTGCTGCATCAAAATGAACATGGTCGTTGATTCTTTCCAGTTCATCAGCAATATCCTGCAGCTCAATCTGACTGGCTTTTAATCTGGCCGACAGGGCAGGAACTTCAGCTATCAGTGCTTCCAGCGATTGCAGGCTATTGTTCAATTGTTTAATGCGGGCAACAATGGGTTCCTCCGAATTGGCAATTTCGTAGGAGACTTTTTCCAATACTGTTTTAATTTCTTCGGCATTGGTCAGCAACTTTAACTCTTCTTCCAGTTGCTCCAGTTCATTTTCTTTAAGAGATAATGATTCCAGTTCATTGCACAGGTATTGATTGTAATCGGCTTCTTTTTGTAGTGCCGCTTTCTGTTCCTGCAGAGCATTGTAATCGGCCAAAACCTGCGTCCATTCCCTGAAGTATTGCTGATGTGTTTGAAGGATGGCTTCGTTGCCTGCAAGCGCATCAATGACCATTCTTTGAAAATCGCTGTCTCCTAATTCCAGCGTATCAAACTGCTGGTGTAAGTCTACGAGCAATCCAGCCAACACTTTTAATTGTTGAAGCGTAGCAGGCGTATCATTAATGAAAGCCCGGGACTTGCCATTGCTGGCAATTTCTCTGCGTATGGTAATGATAGCTGTATTGCCGTCTTCAAAATCATTGGCCTGTAAAAATGCATGAACCGCTTTTTTCTGACCTGCCAGAAACTGTCCCTCAATAATGCATTTGCGCTCTTTGTTCACCAACACACTGGTATCGGCTCTTTCACCAAGGATTAAACTCAATGCGCCCATCAGAATACTTTTACCCGCACCTGTTTCACCGGTGATGATGTTCAGCTGTTCGTTAAACTGAATGCTCAGTTCGTCGATGATGGCATAATTGTGTATCGTTAATTCCTGCAGCAATTTTCTACATTTTTTCTGGGGCAAGTTAATGAAGCTTACCCAAATTACAGTGTTCCTAGTTGCCTTTGCAACGTTCAATTCCTGATTTGGCTTTCTGATCCAGTGAGTCCTTGAATTCATGTCCCTCCATATTCATGCACTGCTGGTAGAATTTAATGGCATTGGCTTTGTCGCCTCTTTCTTCATAAATTAAACCAATTTGCAAAGCAGCTCTTGCTGCATAATGTTCTCTTCTGTTTTCTCCCAGCTTAATGGCAACCAGGTAATTCCGGATGGCATCGTCTTTGCGACCCAGGTCATCATAAATTCGGGCTGCCCGATAAGCAAAATCCAGTTTGTCTTCTGTACTGCTGAAATCGTTGGAGGTTTTGCCCTGTAACAATTTGTATGCTTCTGTATGATAGCCCCCATCGCTAAGCAATCGGGCTTTTAATAATAGGGGATTGGGCCAGTTGTTTTCCTTGGCATCCCGGTTGGCTTTTTTATCAGCATCAGACAGCGTTGATCCTTTTGCCAGCGTCTGCTTCCTGAATGCTTCCGCCTGTTGCTGATTGCCCAGTAAATAATAGGCCCAGCTAACTTTCTGATAACTGTCTTTTAGATAAAACTTCCCTTTGAATGCTTGGGTAAATGCTTCAAAATGTTGGATGGCCTCTTTTAGTTCCAGGTGATAGAGATGGGCATAACCCAGTTGAAAATCCCAGACAGGTGTGCTCAGGTATTCGGGTGATTTGTTCCGATGCTGTATAATTGATTTGCACTGTGCGGATTCTTTGTTGTTCAGTGAAAGATTCGCCGCCATGAAAGCATGCAAATGATTATTGACCAGGTCTAACTTTTTATTTTCTACAAATTCCAGCGCTTCCTTTCTTTCATTGGCAATATGAAATAACAAATAGGGATAAATAAAACTTGCTTCACTGGAAAACTGCCTGGCCCAATATTCATTGCTATTGGTAAAGTCTTTCATCTTTTTCATCCCTTCAGAAATTGAACCGCGCATGCCCAGTAAATTGGTTAGCCATTTATATCCTTTGGGAATAGTACCCATCACCGACTCTAAAGCGCCATATAACATTTCATTGGGGCTGAACTTGGGGAATTTTTTTCTGTTTTCCTTTATGAGGATATAGGCTTTGCGTATATCCCAGCCCGCATCCCAAAAGTTGCCAAATTTAATTTGTACAGCACCCCGCTGAATGCGAAGCATCGACTGACTGTACAAATAAAATGGGCTTGCTTTATCTCCTTTTTGCAATAGCTCCAGCCGGTTTTGCATAATCCCCATTTGCCTGGTATAATAACCAGGATCTTCGTTAAAGAACAAAGTATAAAAATCAATATAGTTGTCCAGTAAAACGGGAACAAGATTGTCGGGTTGCTGAAGGCGAATTTTTTGGAGCTGCCCTTCTGCGGTTTCAAATTTGAGTTTATTGATTTCCTGATAAGCCTGCAGACAGGCTGCATTAAAATCAAATTTTTGCTGAGCCGCAGCCGTAATCAGCGATGCAAAAAAGAATAGCAGAAGAAATAGGGGTTGCCTCACCCCCTAAAAATAAGAAAGGGCAGCCAATTGACTGCCCTTGAATATGTTAAATGCAATATTTTATTTTGCTTCTACGCTGTCATTTAAATCAGCGTCTACCAGAATACGTCCGCAGTTTTCGCAAACGATGATTTTCTTGTGCAAACGAATTTCGCTCTGACGTTGAGGAGGAATAGAGTTGAAACAACCACCACAAGCATCACGCTCAACCGCTACTACGGCCAATCCGTTTCTATAGCTGTTTCTGATTCTGTCGTAGCTGTAAATTAAACGCTCGTCAATATGGGCTCTTGCATCGGCACTGAATGCATTCAATTCAGTTTCTTCCTTTACCGTATCTGCAATAATTTTTTCTAATTCACCTTTCTTGTGATTCAAAACGCCTTCTTTAACAGAAACCAGTTTCTTAGCGTTTTCTAATTGCTTTACTTTCTCCGCTAATTCTTCGTTGGCATCGCGGATATGTTTTTCGCAAAGCTTTACTTCTAATTGCTGCATTTCAACTTCTTTGTTGATTGCTTCAAATTCACGGTTGTTCTTTACGTTCTCGCTTTGCTTTTCGTATTTGGCAACCAGGGCTTCGCTTTCCTTGATAGCATTTTTCTTGCCTTCAATAAATTCGCTGATACCGTTGATTTCTTCTTCAATACGAGTTTGACGGGCAGTTAAGCCTTGTATTTCATCTTCAAGGTCGCTTACTTCCATAGGAAGCTCGCCTTTTAATACCTGAATTTCATCTAGTTTGCTGTCAATCTTTTGTAAACGTAATAGGTTTACTAGTTTTTCTTCAACGGAGAAATCTTTTACAGATGCCATATCGTGTTGGTAGTTATAAAGTTTATCCTAAAAAATAACGTACAGGATTTGTCTGGACGCTGGTTTTAAGGACGGCAAAGTTAGGGAATTTAGCGGTTATTAGCGAAAAAAGCAGGTCAATCGTATATTGTTCGCTTTCCCAGTGTCCAATATCGGCTAGAACCAGCTTTTTGTCAGCGTCAAAAAACTCATGGTACTTGATGTCCGCGCTAATATAACAGTCGGCTCCGGCAGCAATGGCGTCCCGTATCAGGAAGCTGCCTGCTCCACCGCAAAGGGCGATTTTTTGGACCTTTTTGCCCAAAAATGGGGTGTGTTTGATGATTTTTAGGCCAAAAACCTGTGAAATATGGCTAAAAAAGGCTTTTTCTTCCATGGGGGATTCAAGCTGTCCAATGATGCCAGACCCCACTCTTTGGTTGGCATTTCTAAGTGGAATCAGGTCGTATGCCACTTCTTCATAGGGGTGGGCGGCTTTCATGGCTGCGACCACCTGAGACTCCAGGTAGCTGGGTAAAATAACTTCAAGTCGGGTTTCTGCCACCGATTCGCGGATACCCGGAGTGCCAATGGTAGGATTCGAAAGTTCTGATCCGCGGAAAGTCCCCATCCCCTCAGACCCAAAACTGGTTTCCGAGTACTCCCCAATATGGCCAGCTCCGGCAGCAAACAAAGCTTCCTGCACCTGCGCCAGTTGCGGAGTGGGTACAAATGTGATGAGTTTGGTAAGGATGGAAGTTTTTGGCTGCAGGATTCGGCAATGGGTGAGTTCTATTTTTTCAGCCATCACTGAATTCACACCACCCCAAACATTGTCTAAATTGGTGTGGATGGCGTAGATGGCGATGTCATTTTTGATGGCATAAATTATGGCTTCTTCTACATAATTTTTTCCCGTGATTTTGGTTAAACCCTTGAACACGATAGGATGATGGGCCACTACCAGATTCATATTTTTCTCTTTGGCTTCCATCAGCACTTCAACTGTTGCGTCAAGCGTGCAGAGTGCACCTGTGCATTCCCATTGCGCATTTCCCGTGATGAGTCCGGCATTATCGTAAGACTCCTGATAAGCGAGCGGGGCAAAGCTTTCGAGTTCCTTTATAATCTGCAGAATTTTCATTTGACGAATTTAGTTAGTTTCACACTATGGCAGATGCGCATTTTCTTTTTAGTGATGGTAAGGTTTTGAAACAGGATAAGCTCCTGATTTCGCCAAACAATCGTTCATTCCGCTATGGAGATGGTTTTTTTGAAACCATGAAATGGTGCAGGGGCAAGGTTTTGCTAGAGTCCTTGCACCGGGAACGTTTAATGACAACCCTGGAAAAGCTAAGGTTTAAACCCCCTTCTTTTTTTTCTGCGGACTATATTTTTGAAGCGATTCAGGAGCTGGTAAAAAAAAATCAGCACCACGCTTTGGCCAGAATCCGGGTAACGATTTACAGAGGGGATGGAGGTGTTTACGATCCGCAAAATCATTTTCCGCATTTGTTAATTCAGAGTTGGGACTTGAATGAATCGAATAATAAGCTAAATGAAAACGGCTTGACCATTGGAATTTTTAAAGAAGCCGTTAAACAGGCCGATCATTTTTCTTTGTTAAAAACGAATAATTATTTAGGATATGCCATGGCTGCTTTATGGGCAAAAGAGCAGCATTTGAATGATGCATTATTATTGAATCCGCAGGGTAATATTGCCGACGCAACCATTGCCAATATTTTTTTGGTACAAAAAGGGTTGATTACAACCCCTGCTTTATCGGAGGGTCCGGTAGGAGGCATAATGCGTAAATATATTTTGAGTCAGCTGCGCGAAAAAGGATATGAAGTAAAAGAGGGGATCGTTACACTTGAAGACCTGGCCAATGCTTCTGAAGTTTTTTTAACCAATGCCATTTATGGCATCCGCTGGGTAAAACAATGCGGTAACAATGCCTACGATTACCAGTTGGTGCCGGTATTGTACAGAGAGATTGTGAAGCCGCTGTTTAATTTTTGATGAATATTTTTATTTGGAGAGTGTTCCCATTTATCTGTATAGCTTTTACAGCATTCCTCTTTGTTTTTGAACTTTTTTAAGTGCTTTCTGTTGAATGACAAACTGTTTTGATGAAGCCTTCCGTAAACATCGTCTGGTTTAGAAGAGACCTGAGACTTTCCGACAATGCCGCTTTATTCCATGCCCTTAAAGCCGGTACGCCTGTATTGCCCGTTTTTATTTTTGATACACAGATCTTGGATCAGCTGGAAGATAAGAAAGACAAGCGTGTGGCATTTATTCATGGGGCTATTTCCGAAATGCAGGCGCAACTGTTTAGCATGGGGTCTAGCATGCAGGTGTTTTACGGTAAGCCAATGGATGTATTTGCCATATTGGCTGATCAATATATCATTGGTACCGTTTTTACCAATCACGATTATGAGCCTTATGCATTAGAGAGGGATGCTTCGGTAGAATCTTTTTTAGCAGAAAAGTCCATTGGTTTTAAAACTTTTAAAGACCAGGTAATATTTGAGAAAGACGAAGTGGTAAAAGACGATGGAAAACCTTACACCGTTTTTACGCCTTATTCGCGCAAATGGAAAGCAAAACTGAATGCTTTTTATTTAAAGTCTTATCCTACCGAAAAATATTTTAAGCATTTTTATCGGCAGTCACCCTTACCAATTCCCAGATTGTCTTCTATGGGTTTTGAATCGGTGGAAGCCGTATTTCCTTCTAAGGAATTGAATCAGGAGATTGTAAAAAAATATAGTCAGAACAGAGACTTCCCTGCATTGGATAATGGTACTTCTAAAATGGGGGTTCATTTGCGTTTTGGAACGGTGAGTATTCGTAAGATTGCCACCCTTGCTGCCGGATTAAACGAAACCTATTTGAATGAATTGATCTGGAGAGATTTTTATCAGATGATACTCTGGCATTTTCCGAAAGTGGGGAAGGGGCATGCTTTCAAAGCTGAGTACGACAAAATTAAATGGCGCAATAACGAAGATGAATTTCAGAAATGGTGCGAGGGTAAAACAGGCTATCCCATTGTGGATGCGGGCATGAGAGAATTGAACGCAACAGGGTTTATGCATAACCGCGTTCGTATGATTGTTGCTTCCTTTTTAACCAAGCACTTACTCATTGATTGGCGTTGGGGAGAAGCCTATTTTGCTTCCAAGCTCTTAGATTTTGATTTGTCTGCCAATAACGGCGGATGGCAATGGGCAGCCAGCAGTGGTTGTGATGCCGCGCCATATTTCAGGGTCTTCAATCCTTATTTACAAACTGAAAAGTTTGACAAGGATTTCAAATACATTAAAAAGTGGGTGCCGGAGTTTCAGGAGTTCACTTATCCTAAGCCGATTGTGGTGCATGAAGTGGCGCGCAAACGCGTCCTTGAAACTTATGCTGCTGCGTTGAAGCCTGCTTAATGAAGTTTGGGCTGATATATATAATCTCCTCTGCAATCCTGCTTCGCAGTCTTAAATGAGAAGATTATATATATCAGCCCAAAATCAAATAAATCTTTCTTCAATGCAACTGTCAGTTCTGATTCTATTATTGCTGTAACTTTAAAAAAACATCAGGCTTGAAAATCTATATCAAAAATATGGTTTGTGGTCGCTGCAAGCTGATTGTTCGCACTGAATTGGAAAAGCTTGGACTTTCTGTTAAAGTAATTGAATTAGGCGAAATTGAACTTGCTGAGTCAATAAATGAAGAGCAGAAGAAGGAGGTTGCTGATCATTTAAAAAGTTTCGGATTTGAATTAATTAATGACAAAAAGAGTAAGACGATTGAGCAGATAAAGAACCTCATTAGGGAACTCGTACATGATAAAAACAATGAATTAGGAATGAATTTGTCTGACTACCTACGACAAAAAATAAATTCAGATTACAATACATTGAGTAACCTTTTTTCTGAAGTAGAAGGTGTCACTATTGAAAAGTATTTTATTCTGCAGAAAATTGAGAGGGTAAAGGAATTGCTCATGTATGATGAAATGAGTCTAAGTGAAATAGCCTATGCACTCAATTATAGCAGCGTAGGGTATTTGAGCAATCAATTCAAAAAAATTACTGGGTTAACTCCTTCTCATTTTAAAAATTTGAAGAGCAATATGAGAAAGCATATTGATGAACTATAGTTTCTTACTATAAAACTTACAAATCTTATCTATAATTCTACAACGCAGACAGGCATTGTTCAGCTGAAATTTGTATCCTAAAATTTACTACTATGATACATGAATATCAGGTGACGGGTATGACCTGTTCCAGCTGTGTGGCAAAAGTGCAGTCAGCAATATTGAAAGTTCCTCATATCTCTTCTGTTGTTATTTCTAAAGAAGAAAAAAAGGCAACAATAACCATGTCGGAGCATGTTGCACTGGAATCGCTGCAAACTGCATTAGACGCTCGCTATTCAATTACAGAATTAAAGCCTGCCATATTTGCTAATCCCGTTTCAACCTATCCCATTGATTCATTAACAGAGGAAAAGAAAAGTTGGTGGGAAACCTATAAGCCGGTTTTAATGGTGTTTTTTTATATAACTGCTATTACTTTATTAGTACAGTTTTCAAATGGTTCTTTTAGCTGGATGCAAGGGATGCAACATTTTATGGCGGGATTTTTTCTGGTGTTCTCCTTTTTTAAATTATTGAATCTGGAAGGTTTTGCTGATAGTTATCGCATGTATGATTTGATTGCCAAAAAGTTCAAACAATGGCCTTACTGGTACGCGTTTATTGAATTAGGGCTGGGGCTTGCTTTTTTAGTTAATTTTAATCCGTTAATGACCAATCTGATCACATTGATTGTAATGTCTGTTAGTGTAGTGGGTGTTTTACAATCTGTATTGAATAAGCGCAAAATAAAATGTGCTTGTTTAGGTGCAGTGTTCAATTTGCCCATGAGTACCATTACTATTATTGAAGACTTGTTAATGATAGGAATGAGTGCTATTATGATCTTTATTCATTTTGTTAACTAATAACATGCTGAGTTCAACCGATAAGTGCAATTTTTAAACAAAAGGCAAAAAAGCTTTTGAGGGCTTTTTGCCTTTTGACCAAGTAGTGCGACCTTTTGGTTGCTTATGACAAAAAATTACACTCAACTCAGTTTGATACAAAGATATCAGATTGAAGCCTTTATTAAGGCTGGGATGAAACAAAAAAAGATTGCTGAACATTTGGGAGTTAATCCCTCGACTATTAGTAGAGAACTGAAGAGGAATACTGCTCAACGCGGTAGGACTGCTGGAACTTATTTGGCCAGCAATGCACAACGTAGAACGGAACAGAGACACCAGTTTAAACCCAAATTGGTGAAGTTTAATCTGGCTATGAAAAAGCAGGCTGTTCGATGGTTGTCTAACGAAAAGTGGAGCCCTGAGTTGATTAGTGTTAAGGGTAAAGAGACGGGTAAGTGTCCTTTGAGTATTGAATGGCTTTATCAATGGATTTGGCAATCGAAGCATGGTAATAAAGCGGCTGATAAACCATACAAAAGGATTTATCTGCATCTTAAACATGCTAGACGAAGAAAAAAGCGGACTAATCAGAAGGATAATCGTGGTATTATTCCTAATCGAGTGCCAATTGAGAAACGACCTAAAATTGTCAACAAACGAATTAGGCCAGGTGATATTGAAGTTGATTTTATGATGGGTAAGAACCATAAAGGAGCATTATTAGTAATGACAGATAGGGCTACTTTGCATACCAGTCTTCACAAGCTTAGCAATAGGCGAAGTGAAACAGTAAGTAAAGCCATTATTAAAAAACTTGAGCAAGCAGACTATCCAATTCATACGGTGACTTTTGATAATGATTTAGGATTTGCAAATCACAATGAAGTTGCAGAAGCATTAAATGTTGATACTTATTTCACCAGACCTTATACCAGTCAAGATAAAGGAACGGTTGAAAACAGAATCGGACAGATCAGAAGGTTTTTCCCTAAAAAGACTGACCTTAGTATGGTGACAGATTATCAAGTAAAACGTGTTGAACAATTATTAAACAATAGACCAGTAAGAAAATTTAATTACTTAACCCCTAATCAAGTGCTACAACAAAAAATTGCACTTATTACTTGAACTTAGACATATATTAATATGAAAGCTTTACTTATTTCAGTTTATGTCCTTTTGTTTTCTATTGTAGCTTCTGCACAGCATGAGAATCATCAAACGCCAGCAGCAAATGCAGCGCAATCAAAAAGTCCGAGAAAAACGGCTATGGCGCTGGTTGGGAAAAATCATGTTCATATTGATTATGGTTCTCCAAGTGTAAGAGGTAGAAATATTTGGAATGGACTGGTTGCCTATGATCAGGTTTGGGCTACCGGAGCACATAAGGCAACCTGGGTTGAATTCTCCAGTGATGTGCAAATTGCAGGAAAGCAGATATCAAAAGGAAAGTATGGTTTCTTTACAATTCCCGGAAAAGAAGAATGGGTCTTAATCTTAAGCAAAGATTGGGATATGCATCTTGCGGATGCGTATAATGTGGAAAATGATGTAATCAGGGTTGTGGTGAAACCTACCCTAAACAAAGAACTGACAGAGGCGCTTACCTATAAAGTAGTCAGAAGCTCAGGAGATAGAGGAAAAATTGAAATGAGCTGGGAATATATAACCGTTGCGCTGGATTTTCTGAATCTTAAATAATAAGTGATGTTTTATAGGCTTTTTTTGACGCTTTTTTTTGTAGGTATACTGAATGTAGTATTCACACAAAACAGTTTTGCCCAGAAGGTTGTGCGGTATGATTTATGGGTTAAAGACACTCTTGTTACTTTCGCAGGCAAAGCTAAAAGGGCAATTGCTGTAAATGGTCAAATTCCCATGCCTACCTTAACTTTCACCGAAGGAGACACAGCTGAAATTATGGTGTACAACCAACTAAAAGAAGCTACTTCACTCCATTGGCATGGTCTATTTTTACCCAACAAAGAAGATGGGGTTCCCTTTTTAACCCAAATGCCTATTGAGCCTGGACAAACCCATTTGTATCGTTTCCCGATTATACAAAATGGAACCCATTGGTATCATAGTCATAGTGGATTACAAGAGCAAATTGGGATGTATGGCTCAATGGTTTTAAAGAAGCGGAGCACTGATTCCACTTTCAGAAAAGGAATTGATGATTTGCCTGCAATTCCTGTTATTTTAAGTGAATGGACAAATTATAAGCCTGAAAATGTTCATCGAATGTTGCACAATGCTTCGGATTGGTTTGCCATTAAAAAAGGAACTACACAAAGCTATGCAGAAGCTATCCGCGAAGGACATTTTAAAACCAAAATTAATAATGAGTGGAAACGTATGCTGGCGATGGATGTTTCTGATATTTATTATGATGCTGTTTTGATAAATGGGGAAAGAATAGCCAGCTTTCCACAATTTAAAGCGGGAGATAAAGTGCGTCTTAGGATTTCAAATGGAGGGGCATCCTCCTACTTTTGGATTTCCTATGCTGGTGGCCCCTTTACTGTAGTAGCCAATGATGGTAACGATGTGGTGCCAGTAGAAGTGGATAGGTTAATCATTAGTGTTTCTGAAACCTATGATATTGTAGTTACCATTCCCGAAAATGGGTTTTCCTATGAATTATTGGCTACAGCAGAAGATCGTATTCAGACTGCATCTGCTTTTTTGGGTGCGGGTACAAAGAAAAATGCCAAACCACTTTCTAAGTTGAAATACTTTGAAGGTATGCAGATGATGAATGATATGATGAAAATGAATGGTGATATGGATTTGATGGGAATGGATATGGGCATGCAAAAAATGGATATGAATTCCGTAATGTATGCGGACGAAAGCGATTTAAATACACTGAATTATACAAAGCTGAAGTCTCCTGTTAAAACCAATTTCCCTCAAAATGCAGCTGTAAGAGAACTGAAATTTGAACTAACAGGGAATATGAATCGCTATGTATGGAGCATGGACAACAAAGTACTTTCTGAATCAGATAAGATTTTAATTAAGAAGGGGGAAGTGGTTCGTATAACGCTATACAATAATTCAATGATGCGACATCCTATGCATTTGCATGGACATGATTTTAGAATTCTGAACGGACAGGGGGATTATGCTCCGCTCAAAAATGTGTTGGATATTATGCCCATGGAGACCGATACCATCGAGTTTGCAGCAAACGTAGAGGGTGATTGGTTTTTTCATTGCCATATTTTATATCATATGATGGCAGGGATGAACCGTGTTTTGAGTTATGAAAAACAATCCGATAATCCTTTGTTGCCCAATAAAAATTGGGCCTACAAGGAATTGCAAAAAGAAAGTAATCCCTTTCATTGGATGGCACAAAACGATTTTGCTAACAATGGGAATGACGGCATGATCATGGTTCAGAACACAAGATGGAGTATTGGGTCAGAGTGGCGATTGGGCTACAATGATATGCATGGATACGAATCTGAAACGCATATTGGAAGGTATATCGGAAGAATGCAGTGGCTGATGCCTTTTATTGGATTTGACTGGCGATACAGAAAGTTGGGAATACACCCTTCTGAGAAAAATATATTTGGGCAAAAGAATACCAAGGACAATCGGGTACAATTAAGTGTGGGCCTTTCGTATACATTACCTATGTTGGTAACCTTACAAACTGAAGTATATCACGATGGTAACTTACGGGTTCAATTGCGCAGAGAAGATATACCCGTATCAAAAAGAATTCGTTCTGCTTTTATGATTAACTCTGATAAAGAGTATATGGTTTCAACCAGCTATATCCTGAGTAAAAATGCTGGTTTGCGGATTCACTACGACAGCGATATGGGGTTTGGTTTGGGCTTGACGCTCAACTATTAAAATATTCTGGGGATGTAAAATGATTTTAGCACATAGTAATTACAACTGATTTTCTGTTAGAATATGCACCGCAGCAAGCCCGTCTTCTCCAAGATCCAGCGAATAATTATTCACGTACAAATCTATATGCTGCCGCATGACTTCTTCACTCATTTCCTGCGCGTGTGCTACTACATAGTCTGACACGGCGGGATATTTGCTGAATGCGTATTCTATGCTTTTCCTGATTAAACGGTCTACGGTTTTTACAATTTCAGGATCCAGGGTCTTCTTTGCAATAATGCCACCCAGGGGAATGGGCAATCGCTTGGTTTGTTCCCAGTAATTTCCCAAATCAATGATTTTTCTTAACCCCTTTTCCTGATAAGTGAATCTGTTTTCGTGTATAATCACACCTGCATCTACCTCTCCGCTTAATACTGCATTTTCTATTTCATGAAATACTTTATATACTTTCTTTTTAGCTTTTGGGTAGGCCAGGCTGAATAATAAATTCGCAGTGGTGTTTTCCCCGGGAATGGCGATTGTCATTTCATTGATGGCTTCTGGGCTATAGTCCAGCAATTTGGCGGGCTTAATTATCAGCAATGGCCCAACTCCCTTGCCCAATGCTCCTCCACTATTAAGTAAACTGTAGTTGTCTTTTACTTTTCCCCATACCCCATAACTGATTTTTGAAAAATCCATTTTGCCGGCAATGGCCCACTCATTCAGGGTTTGAACGTCTTCGAGATTTACATCAAATTGAATTCCCTCTGTGTCTATTTTCTGATTAACCAGTGCATCAAAAATAAAGGTGTCATTGGGGCAGGGCGAAAATGCCAGACTAAATTTCATAGGTTCGGATGGTTTGGAAGTCTATTCGGTTCAGATTTATTTCAGCTGATATAATTTATCAACGTATTGCAGCAGGGTTTTGTTGAGTAGTTCAATACTCTCTTTCATTAACCACTTGCTCTTGTCCCTTTCTCCTACATAATTAGAGATGGCTCTGATTTGTATAAAGGGAATACCGGTTTCTCTTCCTACATAATGCAGGGCTGCACCTTCCATACTCTCTGTTACCGGGCTGTATTTTTTTTCCAATTTTTTTATCAGGGTGCTGTCGGTACTGATCTGGTTCACGGTTATTGCATCTACTTCGGGCAGTCCAAGTAAGTTGTAAGTTTTTAACCAGGGGTTGGGTAGTTTTCTTTTTTCAAAGGGATGATAGCTGCTTTTTTCCAACTTTAAATCGAAGATGTCTTTCCAATGCCCTTTTTCCATTACACCGGTGTCTCCCAACTGTTCGTTGTTAATAACCACAAGCTTTCCCGGGGTTGTTTTTTTCTGAAAACTTCCTGCAATGCCCGCCTGGATAATTAAGTCGGGGCGTTCTTCTATGGCGAGTCGGGTGAGGGCTACAGCAGAGGCTAATAATCCCACCCCGGACTGATAAAACTGCACTTTGATGCGCTGACTTTTGCCTGTGTAGAGATCGTTGATCCCCACAAATGCCGGCATCCATTCTCCTGTGGTTGCTGATGTAATAACGACTCTCATAAACGTAAAGTTGACGAAAAACACGCAACTTTCTTCATTTTTGTACCTTTGCAAAAAATTTGAGCGAATGGTGTACCTGACCAGACAAGAACATTTTAATGCTGCCCATAAATTATTCAATCCTGCCTGGAGTAAAGAGCGCAATGAGCAGGTGTTTGGGGTATGTGCAAATGAGAACTGGCACGGTCACAATTATGACCTTTATGTTACCATTAAGGGTACACCAGATCCTGATACCGGCTTTTTGTTCGACGTAAAAGCCCTCAGCAAGCTCATTAAAACCCATGTGATTGACCATTTAGATCATAAGAACCTGAATATGGATGTGCCATTTATGGCTGGAAAAATGTGCAGTACAGAGAACCTGGCAATGGCTATCTGGGAGCAATTAGCCCCCCATTTGCCCGCTCCTGTTCAGTTGCATTGCATTAAATTGTACGAAACTCCCCGTATTTACGTGGAATATTTTGGGTAACTGTTAAACTGTCAGGGCTGATTTCGGGCGTTTGTTTAATCATTTTAAATAATGTTTAAACAAATAATCCCCGGCAGCGTTATTATACCGTATTCCTGCCTTTTATGGTTGATTTGGTTTATGGTACGTAATTGGATAGGTTTACAGAACAATTCGTTTGGACACTTGATCAGCACACTTCTGAAACAGTACCAAACTTATATAAGTTCAGCGTAGCACAAGAAGGATTAAATATGAACAAGAACAGAATCACTGTCTTCCGCAAGGAACATTTTAATGCTGCCCACAGGTTGCATAATCCCGCCTGGTCGGCCGAGCGGAACAAGGCAGTATTCGGTTTGTGTAACAACGAAAACTTTCACGGTCATAATTATGAATTGATTGTGCAGGTGAGTGGAGAGATTGATCCGGAGACTGGCTACCTGATTGACCTGAAATTATTAAGCGATTTAATTAAAGAAGAGGTGTTAAACCGATTCGATCATAAAAATTTAAACCTGGATACGCAGGAATTTAAAAACCTGAATCCTACAGCGGAGAACATTGCAGTGGTTATTTACCAACTGTTAAGAGCGAAGCTGGAAGAGAAATATACCTTAAAAATCAGATTGTATGAAACAGAACGAAATTTTGTCGAATATCCGACTGAATGGTGATAAAATCGTTTTTAACGATGATGACCTGATTGATGAAATGGGAGACAATCATGTGAGTACTTCTATAGATACGCCAATGGTGGCGAATGCTTTTGAAAAATCCGATGCCGAGAAAATCGCCATCATTCAGGAGCACTTTAAAGCCATCATGGAAACCCTTGGATTGGATTTAACCGATGATAGCCTGAAAGGAACCCCTAAGCGCGTGGCTAAAATGTACGTGCAGGAAATTTTCAGCGGTTTAAATCCTGCCAACAAACCTGCTGTTGCTTTATTTGATAATAAATACAAGTACAATGAAATGCTGGTTGAAAAGAATATTTCTTTCTACAGCAATTGCGAACACCATTTTGTTCCCATCATTGGTAAAGCACACCTGGCTTATATTAGCAATGGTAAAGTAATTGGCTTAAGCAAGTTGAACCGTCTGGTTGAATTTTTTGCCAAGCGTCCGCAAGTGCAGGAGCGTTTAACCGTACAAATTGCCAAAGAATTACAGAAAGAACTGGGTACAGAAGATGTTGCCATTGTAATTGATGCGAAGCACTTATGTGTTGCGAGCAGAGGCGTGGAAGACGACACTTCTTCTACCATTACTTCTTTCTACGGTGGTAAGTTTAAAGAAGAAAAACGCAAAGAAGAATTCCTTCGTTATTTAGAATTGAAGACTGAGTTTTAAAAAATCGTTTACTTTGCCATAAATTTTTAATTCATGGCAAAGCACGCTTTTGTTTTCCCTGGTCAGGGAGCTCAGTTTTCCGGAATGGGAAAGAACCTGTATGATGCACATAGTTCTGTGAAAGATTTATTTGAACAGGCTAATGAAATCCTTGGTTTCCGCATCAGTGATATTATGTTCACAGGTTCCGACGAAGCGTTGAAGCAAACCAATATTACCCAACCTGCTATTTTTATTCACTCTGTTGCCGCTTTCAAAACCATTGAGGGAGCTAAGCCCGATATGGTGGCCGGTCACTCTTTAGGTGAATTCTCTGCATTGGTTGCCAATGGCGTTTTGTCTTTTGATAAGGCTTTGCAACTGGTTAGCATTCGTGCACAGGCCATGCAGAAAGCCTGTGAAGCCAATCCTTCTACCATGGCGGCTGTGCTGAATTTGCCCGACGAAAAAGTAGAAGAAATTTGTGCGGCTGTACAAGCGGAAACCGGTGAAGTAGTGGTTGCTGCCAATTACAATTGTCCGGGTCAGCTGGTGATCAGCGGATCAGTTGTTGCTATTGATCTGGCCTGTATCCGAATGAAAGAAGCCGGTGCCAAGAGAGCATTGGTATTGCCAGTTGGAGGGGCTTTTCATTCTCCTTTAATGGAACCTGCAAAAGCAGAATTGGCTGCTGCCATTGAATCTGCCGTATTCAATGCCCCTTCTTGCCCTGTTTATCAGAACACGGTTGCCAAAGCGGTTAGCGATCCATTGGAAATTAAAAACAATCTGATTAATCAGTTAACCGGTGCGGTTAAATGGACACAGGGAGTTCAGGCAATGGTTGCAGATGGTGCTTCCCGTTTTACGGAGTGTGGTCCTGGTAAAGTATTGCAAGGTCTGGTAGGTAAGATTGCCGGTGCCGCCGTTACTACAGATGGGGTTAGTTAATGAAAGACTTTTGTTCCCTACTTAATTTTTAAT
The DNA here is from genome assembly GCF_000508085.1 of Sediminibacterium sp. C3. Lineage (GTDB taxonomy): Bacteria > Bacteroidota > Bacteroidia > Chitinophagales > Chitinophagaceae > Sediminibacterium. Next base: position 1,376,943 of record NZ_KI669560.1, read on the forward strand.
GCATTGAGTACGCCGTTGTCCCATACAGGAGGAACGGCCCTGGTTCCGGTTGTATAGGAGGCAAGACCAAAAGTGTCATCGTAATCCCATACAGCCCATCCAATACCAAATTTATTGAGGTAGGTGCTTACGTCTGATAAATAGTTGATAATGCTTTCGGGCGGGGCTACTTTTTTATGCACTCCGAACTCGTTGCAGATTACGTCTACTTTTTTCTGAACACTCCAGTTATATACCAGTTGCATTACTTTGTTGATGGAATCGGCCGCATACTGTTGTCTGCCATACCATTCAATTTGTGATCGGGCTGAAGGATTGCTGGCATTGGCTGCCAGTGTGCTCACATTACTGGGTGTTGCAGGATAGGGTAGAAAGCGTAACAGGGAATAAGGTCCGCTGATCCAATCGGCTCCCTGATGCGTAAATGTAAAAGGATCGTAAAAATGAAAATTGTAAATGATTTTTTTCTGATTGATGATGGGCAGTTGCAATAACTCGCTCCAACTTCCATAATCCTCTGCTGTTACAATGATATAATGGTTGGGAGCAGCTTCTCTGATGGAAGTAACAATCTGTTCCTGAAAAGGTGCCCACCAGTTTTTATCAATTCCTGATACCAGTCTTTCAGCGCCAATATTGGGTTCGTTCCAGATTTCAAAAAACAGTTTGCTGGTATCGTATCCTTTAAAATGATTCGCCAGGTTTTTCCAGAACTGTCTAAAAGATTGTCTGGCCAAAGGATCAATGGCAAGTCTTGCTTCAAAATTATCACCAAAGGGATGCATTTCAATGGTGACTGCCAGCCCTGCTGCCTGAATATTTTTTACGGCATTTTCAACATGTACCAGATTGGCGGTTTGTATGTCTTCTATTTTTGAAGTTCCGCATAATACAGAAGGTCCAATCGGAAGACGCACATACGTGAATCCGGCGTCTTTAATTTGTTTGAAATTTGCATTGCCAAAGCGGTTGCTGAACTGAGAAGGATCTGAATAATCATTGAACCAGTTAGACAAATTGATACCTCGGGCCAGGTTGTCTACTGCTGTTCCCTTAGGTCCGATAACAGGATCAGGACTGGACCCCGTTTTGGTACAGGCCGTGAGCCAGATGGCGCTCATTAATAAAATGGTTGCAAAAAATTTATTCATTCTCTTTAGTTGATGCTGCAATTGATCCATTCCGGATCAAAATGGGCATTGTATTTTTTATAAAAATTAATGGCGGGTTCGTTCCATTCCAGCACTTGCCAAACCATACCTTTGAACCCTTTTTCTTTACACTCTTCTATTAAACGATCAAAGAGAAGCTTACCAATATGTTGGCCCCTCATTTTTTCAGTTACCAGAATATCTTCCAGATACATTCTTTGACCTTTCCAGGTACTGTAACGTATATAGTAGAGTGCAAAACCATGAATTTCGTTGCTTCCGTCTGCCTGGGTTTCTTCTGCTACAAATGCCCACCATACCGGCTTTTCACCAAATCCACTCTCTATAAAATGATCCAGCGTTACCGTTACTTCATCCGGTGCTTTTTCATAAACAGCCAGTTCCTTAATTAATTCTAGAATGCGCGCGCAGTCTCTGGCTTCGGCTCTTCTGATTTGAATATTCATAGTTGGTTCAGTGCTTGATCAAAATCTGCAATAATGTCTTCGATATTTTCAATGCCAACACTCAGCCGAATTAAACCATCGGTGATATCGAATTGTAATCTTTCTTCTTTGGTTAAACCCATATGACTCATGCTGGCCGGGTGCGACAAAAGCGTATCTGGTGTTCCAAACGAAATAGCTTTCACGGCCATCTGTAACGCATCGATGAATTTTTTTCCTGCTTCCAATCCACCCTTTAATTCAAAACTCATTAATGCACCTGCCTGTTTCATTTGTTTACGAGCTATGGCATAATCAGGATGAGTAGGTAATCCGCAAAAATTTACCTTGGCTACAGCAGGATGTTGTGCAAGATAATTGGCTACCTGCACTGCATTGCTACAGTGTCGCTCCATCCTTAACTCCAATGTCTTTAATCCATTCGTTAGTAAAAAGGCATCAAATGCATTGCTGTTACCCCCTAATAATACATGCCATTTCCAGATGGGGCCATTCATCAATGTCAGGTCTTTGCCTATTAAAATGCCACCAATGGCTGTACCATGTCCATTCAAAAATTTCGTAGTGCTGTGCATGACAAAATCGGCCCCCCATTTAAAGGGTTGCTGCAAGTAAGGAGTAGCTGCGGTATTGTCCACAGATACTTTGATTCCCTTTGATTTTGCCAGCTCACATACTTTCTGAATATCAATGCAACGTAGTGTTGGATTGGAGGGAGTTTCAATATGTATCAGCTGAATGTTCGGATGATTTTGTAATGCAGCAGCTATGGCTTCTTCATCATTCAGATTTACGAGTATGGTTTCCACGCCTGTGTCTGCCAGTACTTTGTGCAATAATTCATGTGTGCCACCGTACAACGCATGATGCGATAAAACCGCATCTCCTTTTTTTAACAGACCTAAAAATAAAGTAGTTAAAGCTGCCTGACCGCTAGAATGCAACAATGCTTTTACGGGCAAGGGTTCTCCGGCTTCGTTCTTTGTTCCAAAACTTTCCAAAGCGGCAATGGTTTCTTCTGCTACCGTAAAACTTGGGTTGCCCCAACGGCTATAGATCTTTGTTTTATCGCTTCCTGCAAATCTTTCACTTCCTTCAGTGGCTGTTTCAAAAGTAAAAGTAGAGCTGGCATGAATAGGCGTTAAATGGGCATGATTGCCATTGTTATGGCCCGATGCATGGATAGCAGTAGTACCAACTCCTTTGTATTTTTTGTTCATTTGTAAAAAATGTTTTTTAGTAAAAATCATTGGAATTATTGGGAGTCGTAGGCCCATTTAATCCAGGTGGCTCCCCAGGTAAATCCTCCTCCAAATGCAGCCAAAACGATGTTGTCTCCTTTCTTCAATTGCTTTTCCCAATCCCATAAACATAGTGGAAGTGTTGCTGCAGTTGTGTTGCCGTATTTCTGAATATTGATCATCACTTTTTCTTTGGGAAGCCCCATTCTGTTGGCAGTTGCATCAATGATTCTAAGGTTGGCCTGGTGTGGTACCAGCCAGGCAATATCATCAGCGGTTAAATTATTTCTTTCCAGCAATTCTGCACTTACATCTGCCATTCCTTTCACGGCAAATTTAAAAACAGCCTGTCCTTCCTGATACGCATAGTGTTCTTTGGCCATAACCGTTTCAACAGATGCCGGCTTTAAGGATCCACCTGCTTTCATGTGAAGGTATTGTCTGCCACTGCCATCGCTTCTTAAAATACTATCTTTTACGCCAAGGTCTTCCGTAGTGGGTTGCAGCAAAATAGCACCAGCTCCATCTCCAAAAATGATACAGGTGGCTCGGTCTGTATAGTCTATGATGGCACTCATTTTATCTACACCAACTACTATTACATTTTTGTATCGTCCACTTTCAATGAACATGGTTCCAGTGGTTACCGCATATAAGAAACCACTGCAGGCTGCGCTCATGTCAAAGCCCCAGGCATTGGTTGCGCCTATTTTATCGGCAATGATATTGGCGGTTGCCGGAAAAACCATGTCGGGTGTTACGGTTGCACAGATAATACAATCAATATCGGTGGGGGCCATATTTTTCTTACGCAACACTTCTTCAATAGCTTTCACTGCCATATCGCTACTGGCTTTTCCCGGTTCTTTCAATATTCTTCTTTCTTCAATGCCGGTTCTGGTTCTGATCCATTCGTCGTTGGTGTCTACCATTTTTTCCAGATCGAAATTGGTCAGTTTTGTTTCGGGAACATAGCCGCCTACCGCGGTAATTGCTGCACTTAATTTATTCATGTACTATGAGGGTTATATAAAAGGTTGAAGGTACAGCTAATTGCTTTCTTTTTGTTATTTTCGTCTTCATTTATGATAGCATTTGTAAGAGGTCATTTTGCCGTTAAAACACCCGCTCGTGTGGTGGTAGACGTGAATGGAGTTGGGTACGATCTTCAGATTAGCCTGAATACTTTTTCTGCTATCAGTAATCAGGAGAGCGGTCAGCTCTTTACCTACCTGCATATTACCGAGAATGCACATACCCTTTTTGGCTTTGCCGACCTGTTAGAAAAAGACCTGTTTTTGCAGTTGATCAGTGTTTCAGGTGTTGGTGCTTCTACTGCCCGAATGATGTTATCTGGCATGAAACCCGAAGAAATTACCCGCGCCATTGTGCAGGGCAATACCAAACAGCTGGAAGGCATCAAGGGTATTGGCAAGAAATCGGCCGAAAGACTGATTGTTGAATTAAGAGATAAGCTGGCCAAACAGCACAATGAAAATATTTTACCCGGATTTGTTACCCCCCAAATGGACGCGGATGCCATAAATGCCTTAATTTCATTAGGAATTGGACGTGTAATGGCCGAACAAGCCGTTAAAAAGACCATGCAAAACACCCCCGAAAACAGTTCATTAGAAGAAATTATTAAACAAGCACTCAAAAACCTCTAGCCATCGAATTGAGCTTTACCTAACCAAGCGGGACTGTTGTTGAATTATTGCGGAAGACTTCTGACTGTATTACTGACCATTTTGTGGTACCTGCCCTCTTATGCCCAATCGAAAGATACTTTGCGGTTTCCAATTTCAGATCGTCGGGGTGATATGTTCAGCAACCCAAGCAAAAATCCTTTTGATATTCGTGATACCGGATTAATTAAAAGGAAAACAGAATACGATCCCAAAACAAAATCCTTTTATGTTTCTGAAAAAATCGGAAACAGTTGGTACCGAAAGCCGACGGTACTGGGAATGGATGAGTTGATGAAACTGGAAAGCAGGAAATCGGAGAGTGATTATTTTAAGAAAAGAGCGGATGCTTTGTTTCTTTTAAATCAAAAATCCAAAAGACCTGCGTTTCAGACTTATCCCAAATTATTCGACCGCATATTTGGACTGACCGGACAAAATTTAAAAGTAGACATCCGGCCTGCAGGAGAAGTGAATGTGATGGCAGGCTACCAGGGGCAGAATATCAAAAACCCCACTTTACCTGAAAGAGCCAGAAAGAATGGTGGTTTTGATTTTGACATGAATGCCAATCTGAACCTGAATGCGAATATTGGTGACAAGCTTCGGTTTCCTATCAACTATAATACTTTAACGAATCTGGGTTTCGACAATCAGTTGAAACTAGATTATAAGGGGATGGACGATGAAATCATCAAGAGCATTGAAGCGGGTAATATTTCTTTTCAATCAAAGGGTACATTAATTCCGAGTACGCAGAATTTATTCGGGGTAAAAGCGCAATTGCAATTTGGTAAATTATTTGTGACCGGTGCTTTGGCCAATCAACGCTCTGCCCGTCAGAGTCTGAACTTGCAGGGTGGCGCAGCATTGCAGTCTTTCCAGAAAAAACTGGATGACTACGAAGAGAACCGTCACTTTTTATTAGGTAAATATTTCCGCGACAATTTCAATAAGACCATGCGCAATTTACCTTTGGTGAATTCACAGGTGCAGATTCAGCGGATGGAAGTTTGGGTTACCAATAGAACCGGTGCAACTACCGATGCGCGTGACATTGTGGGTTTGATGGATCTGGCAGAACCTCGTCCCTTTAATCCCTCTGTTCAATCACTTACCAATACTGATTTACCAGCGAATGGAGCCAACAATTTATACGCATCTTTAGCTGGGGATCCCAATGCCAGAAACCCTGCTTTCATCAATAGCTTGTTGTTGAGTAAAGGCCTCCGCCCGGTAGATGATTTTGAAAAAACATTTGCCAGAAAATTATCACCGAATGAATATTATTTTAATCCGCAGGCGGGATTTATTTCGGTAAATACACAGTTGCAGGCCGATGAAGTATTGGCCGTTGCCTATCAATACACGTATAACGGAAGGGTATTTCAGGTAGGTGAATTTTCACAGGATATTTCGCTGGATTCTAACAGAGGAGTGCAGAAAGTATTGTTCCTGAAATTATTGAAAGCTACTTCGCAAAGAACCAATTTACCTATCTGGCAATGGATGATGAAGAATGTGTATTCACTTGATTTGTTTGGTGGTATTGAAAGGACAGATTTTAAACTGAACGTTTTATACGAAGAACCCAGTGGTGGTTTAAAAAGATTTTTACCAGAAACATCCCCTGCTGTTGAAGGACAACCTTTGCTTCGCATTTTAAATTTAGACCGACTCAATAACCGAAACGACCCGCAACCCGATGGGGTATTTGACTATATAGAAGGCTTTACCATTTTGCCACAAATGGGCAGAGTGGTATTTCCTGTGCTGGAACCTTTTGGTAGAGACCTGGATACCCTTGCATTCAGTGGACTGCCTGCTGCCACCAAGGAAAAATACATTTATTATCAATTGTACGATTCCATTAAAGCCATTGCTCAAACATTTGCCAATGTGAATCGATTTGTGATGCAGGGACAGGTAAAAGGAGCTGGTGGTAGTTCAGAAATTTATCTGAACACGTTTAATATTCCGCCCGGCTCTGTTTCTGTAACTGCAGGAGGACAGGTGCTAAGAGAAGGCGCAGATTTTATTGTTGACTATAATCTGGGTACGGTGAAAATATTGAACCAGGGTATCCTGAGTGCCAATATTCCCGTGAAAGTAAACTTTGAAAACAATATTGGCTTTGGTATGCAGCAACGCGGCTTTGCCGGGTTAAGGGTAGATTATCTGGCGAGCAAGAAATTATCTGTGGGAGCTTCCATGGTGAAACTGGGTGAACGTCCCTTCTTTACTAAAATGGGATATGGAGATGATCCTATTCGCAATACCATGTATGGAATTGATTTTAGTTATCGTTCCGAATTACCGGGATTAACACGCTTACTCGATAAACTTCCTTTCTATACCACTCAGGCAAAATCTTCCATTAATGCATACGGGGAAGCCGCCATGTTACAACCCGGACATCCGCCTCAAATTGGAAGAGGAGATCAGGGATTAATCTTCATTGATGATTTTGAAGGCACCCGTGCATCAATTGATTTGCGTTTTCCTTTTGTATCCTGGGCATTGGCTTCTACTCCACAGGGCAATCCGAAATTCCCGGAGTCTACTTTAACGGATTCCATCAATTACAATTTCAACAGAGCCAAACTGGCCTGGTATAATATTGAACCGAATTTACAAGACAAGAACAGTCCGAATAATCCGCTGCGCAGAAACCTTACTGAGTTAAGTGATCCGCGGGTACGTCAGGTATTTACCAATGAATTATTCCCACAAAGAACAACCAATATCACCGATGTACAGGCCGCTACTTTTGACCTGGCATTTTACCCAACGGAAAAAGGTCCTTATAATTTTGAAACCCGTCCCGGACAAATCAATGCCACTGGACGATTGAGCAATCCTGCTTCTCGCTGGGGTGGTATTATGCGGGCCATTGATCAAACCGATTTCGAAACCAATAATATTGAGTTTGTTGAATTCTGGATGCAGAATCCGTTTATACTAAATCCTACGAGCAGGGGAGGTAAGTTGTTTTTAAACTTCGGTAATATCAGTGAAGATATTTTAAAAGATGGCCGCAGATTTTATGAGAATGGTATGAATACACCAACGGTACCTGCGTCAGTGGATAGCAGCAATACCTGGGGTAAAACGCCAGTGAATCCCATACAAATTACTCAGGCTTTCAGCAATGTTCCAAACGACCGACCTTTTCAGGATGTGGGTTTTGATGGTATTGATGATATAGCTGAACGCCGTAAGAAAAGTTATATCCTGAATCAGCTGGCGAATAATTTTGGTCCGGCATCTGCTGTGTATCTGCGAGCTTTGCAAGATCCTTCGAATGATAACTATCAATGGTATCGCGATCCTGCCTATGATGCAACAGGTACGGGCATTCTGGGTCGCTACAAAAATTTCAATAATCCCCAGGGGAACTCACCTGTAGCAACCACTGGCGGACAGTTTACTTCAGCCGCCACTTTGTTTCCGGACAATGAAGATTTAAACAGAGACAATACCCTGAATGAAAGTGAATCGTATTATGAATACGAGTTAGGATTAACTCCGGGTATGGACGTAGGCAGAACGCCATATATCACCGATAAAAAGCGTGTTACTGTAAATTCTGCTGATGGAATTACCAGAACAGAAGACTGGTATCTTTTCAGAGTTCCTATTAAGAACTACACCAGAAAAATTGGGAACATTCCCGATTTTAAGTCCATTCGTTTTGTGCGTTTGTACATGACCGATTTTGAAGATTCTGTGGTTGTGAGATTGGCCAGATTAGATCTGGTTAGAAATCAGTGGCGTCAGTTTATTTATAATCTGGATACTACGGGATCATACACGCCTATTAACAACACTGCTGGTACTGCTTTTAACACGTTGGCTGTAAATCTGGAAGAAAACAGCAGCAGAACCCCTGTGAATTATCTCATGCCTCCGAATGTGGAAAGGGTGCAGTTGTTAAGTAATAACGGCGTGAACCTGCAGCAAAATGAGCAAGCCATTGCCATGCGGGTAAATAATTTACAGCCGGGTGATGCAAGGGGTATTTTTAAAACCCTGAATCTGGATGTTCGCAGGTATTCCAAAATGTCTATGTATCTGCACGCGGAATCTATTACGGGTCAGCGTCCTGTTGCCGACAACGAAATAAGGGCGGTTATCCGTATTGGTCAGGACTTCCTGAACAACTATTACGAAATCAAGATTCCACTGAAAATTACGCCACCAGGTTTATATCCAAGAGGACAGGAAGCCCGTGTTTGGCCGGTTGATAACAATATTGATTTTCTCTTGCGTGACTTAATAGATCTGAAACTGGAAAGAAATAATTCCGGAGCATCATTGGCAACCATCTATCGGAAAATAATTGGCAATAAAACTTTTTCCATCATGGGTAACCCCAACCTGGGAGAAGTAAGAGGCATATTGGTAGCTGTAGAGAATCCGGTAAGACCGAATGGTACGGCCATTAGTGCAGAAGTTTGGGCCAATGAGTTAAGACTATCGGGTCTGGATGAACGAGGTGGATATGCTGCTTTAGGTAGGGTAGATCTTGTTTTAGCCGATTTAGGAACCCTATCTGTATCTGCCAATAAATACACACAGGGCTTTGGTTCACTGGAACAAAGAGTGAATGAAAGAGCAAAAGACAATTTGATGCAATTTGATATTGCAGCCAATATTGATGCAGGTAAACTGGTCCCTAAAAAAGCCAGACTCTCTGTACCTATTTATGCAAGTATCAATCGCTCTACTTTAACACCCGAGTTTGATCCCTACGATCTGGATGTGAATTATAAACAGAAATTGAATGCAGCTGCACCCGATAAAAGAGATTCCATTAAAAGAGCGGCTGTTGATATTACTACTATTAAGACACTCAACTTTAATAATGTAAGAGTGATGCAGGGATCAGGCAGGCCCAGATTACTCAGTCTTAGCAATTTCGACATCAGTTATTCCTTTACACAAACAGAACATACAAGTCCTGTTATTACACAGAATAAAGTTACCCGACATCGCGGTGGCTTTGGATACACGTATATTGGACAGAATAGTTTTATAGAGCCCTTTAAAAAAGTAATTAAAGGAAAGAGTCCCTGGTTGGCTTTTGTGAGAGATGCTAATTTTAATTTGAAACCTTCCTTCATCAGCTTCAGGGCAGATATCAACCGTCAGTTCGGAGAATTTATTCCGCGCATGGTAAATACCTTCAGCAGTAAAGTGGATAGGGTAGATACTACTTATGACAAGTACTTTACGTTTGATCGCTTTTATAATTTACGGTGGGATTTAACACGCTCAGTTAATCTGGACTTTAACGCAACCAATAACGCTAGAATTGACGAGCCTTTTGGAAGAATTGATACCAAAGAGAAAAAGGATACGGTAAGAAGTAATTTCTTAAAGGGAGGAAGAAATACCTTGTATCAACAGAAAGCCATTATGAATTACAATCTTCCGTTGAATAAGTTTCCATTTGCAGACTGGATAACGGCAAGATATAGTTACGGAACTTCTTATAGCTGGATCGGTGCCAGCCGAATTGCAGTGAACCTGGGTAATACTATTGAGAACTCACAGGAAAATAATTTAAATGCCCAGTTTAATTTTGGCAACTTATATGCCAAGTCAAGATGGATGCGTGCATTGGATAATATACCACCGCCAAGGGCAAAGGGCGACACAAAGAATGCCCGTAATGCTCCTCCAGGATCGAATCCGCTGGGTTCTGTATTTCCTTCCAAGGAAGAAGTGATTGCAGGATTAACCGGACAGAAGCGGACAGACGCTTTGAAAAAATGGAGACAGCAACGTCGCGATATCCGTAACGCAGAAAAAATGTTGCGTCAGGCTACTACCCCTGAACTAGGCGCATTGGAAAGATCTGCTGGTAAGTTCCTGACCATGTTCAAAAATATTTCGGTAAACTACAGTGAAAATTACAGAAGCCGTTTGCCGGGTTATATGGATAGTACCCGTTTTATAGGACAGAACTTTAAGAGCATGGCTCCGGGGCTAGATTATGTATTTGGTAAACAACCCGACGCCAATTGGATCAATGATAAAATTGGAAGGGGCTTATTAACCAAAGACAGTACTTTCAACTTTTTATACAGACAGAGCTTTGAACAAAGTTTAAAAATAACGGCACAGCTGGAACCTATCCGTGAATTGATTATTGATTTGAATCTTGATAAAACCTTTAGTAAGGATTATACAGCATTGATTAAAGACACTACCGGAACAGGAAATAATTTCGGGCAATTGAATCCTTTATTCAGTGGAGGATTCAGTGTATCCTATATTGCATTCAATACTTTGTTTGGGAAAAGTAATCCGAATGAACTGTCGGCTACATTCAAGGAATTTGAAGCCAACCGTTTAATTGTTTCAAGAAGGGTAGCATCGTTAAATCCTTACTGGCAGCAGCTTCCAGCCAACCAACAGTTTACCAGTGACGGATATGCGCGTGGTTACGGACGTTATTCTCAGGATGTATTGATTCCGTCCTTCCTTGCGGCATACACAGGAAAAGACCCCAATACCATAGCATTAATTAAAGAGGGTTCCAGTAAAATCAGTGCCAATCCATTCCGTGGTATTATGCCTAAACCCAACTGGAGAGTAACCTATACTGGCTTAACGAAAATACCCGCATTGGCTGCAGTCTTTAGTAATTTTACCATCAGTCATGGTTACAATGGACAACTGAGCATGAACAGTTTTAGCAGTGCATTATTGTATCAGGATCCTTTTAGATTGAATGCGCCAGGCTTTATTGATTCTACCAGCGGTAATTTTATTCCTTTCTTCCTGGTACCCAACATCAGTATGGCTGAGCGTTTTGAGCCACTCTTGAAAATTGATTTTACTACTATTAGTCAGTTTAACTTTAATCTGGAATTCAGAAAGAGCAGACAGCTTAGTTTAAGTTTGATTGATTATCAGTTGAGTGAAAGCCGAAGTACAGAATGGATTGTAGGATTGAATTGGAGAAAGCGTGGATTTAAATTACCCTTTGGTATTGTAGGGAAGGGATTGCAAAACGACCTGAATTTAAAACTGGATGTATCTGTTCGTGATGTGTCTATCAGTAATAGCCGTTTGGATCAGACGAATGCTTACGGTACGGGTGGACAAAAAGAAATTACCATTCAGCCTGCCATTGATTATGTAATTAATAGCAGAATCAATCTTAAGTTTTTCTTTGACCAGCGAAGAGTAACACCGTATATCTCTACCTCTGCACCTATCACGAATACGCGTGCAGGAATTAACGTGAGGATTTCACTGGCGCAATAAAAAAGGCGAGGAAATTTCCTCACCTTTTTATATCAGTATAGTATTCTTAGTTTTTTCGGAAAGCCCATTTCCCAATTTCTTTCCAGCCTACTTTTTTACCGTACATTAAAATACCGGTTCGGTAAACCTTTCCACTCAACCAGGTGGTTAGTAAGAAGCTTCCAATAAGGGTTGCCATACTCGCTATTAACTGCCAGTAAGGAACGGTTCCGGGAACTCCGTATGCAATTCTAGCCATCATCACCATGGGTGAGCTGAATGGAACAATACTTGCCCAGGTAGCCAAACCAGTACTGGGATCTTCAACTGCGCGGCTCATGATAATGAAAGAGAAAATGATCGGCATGGTGATGGGCAACATTAAACTTTGCGCATCCTGTGGATCTTCATTAACTACAGATCCTACCGCGGCAAACAAAGAAGCATAGAATAAATAGCCACCCAGGAAGTAAAAAATAAAACATCCGATAATCAGTGGCCAATTGGCTGTGCTCATGGTATTCTGAAACTTGTAAATATTCTGTGCCGTTTCACTTGCCTGTGCCATGGACGCACCTGGGCCCATTTGGGCATTGGCTTTTTGCAGTTCAGCCACCTGTTCTAACACATCCTGTGGAATAAAGAATTGAGATGCAGCGATGAATCCGAATATCAATAGAATCCAAACAAAGAATTGTGTTAAACCTACCGCGCCAATCCCAATGATTTTTCCCATCATTAGCTGGAATGGCTTGGCACTGCTGATCATTACTTCTGCAATACGATTGGTCTTTTCTTCCATAACACCGCGCATCACCATGGCACCATAGATAAACATGGTAATATAAATCAGCATACCTGATCCAAACCCAATTCCATAGGATAGGGCAGCACTGCTTTCTTTTACTGTATCACCGGTTTCTTCCAATGATTTCATTTCAGCAAATTGGGAAGAAGACTTTATAGAATCTAATTGTGCTCTGTTTATTCCCGCATCCTGTAACATCTGGTCTTCTATGGCATCGTTGATTCGGTCTTCAATTTTAGATTGAAGCATGAGTCCAATTCTTTTCTTGGAGCGAATGATATAGGTTGTTTTATTGGTGCCTTCGAACTTAGGAATCAGAATGATATCCGTATAACCCTTGCTTACATAGTTGGAAGTGTCTACATTGGCTGGAAATTCAAATTTGATATCACTGGCATCTCTCAAATTGCCTTTGAAAAATCCATTCTCATCAATAACAGCAATTTTGTGGTTTTCTTTACCGCTGGAGGATATAAGGGCAGCTCCTGCTATAAAACCCACCATGATCAATGGGGTTAATATGGTGGTCAGCAGAAAACGTTTATTCATTACTCTGCTGAGGTATTCTCTTTGTATAATAATTAATATCTTATTCATAGGTTTAGTTGTCTAATTTTTGAAATGCTCTTGCGGTTGCGTGTGTGCCTTCAACCTGACTAATGAATATCTCGTTTAAGGTTGGCAATATTTCATTGAAGGATTCAATGGTACAAGAAGTTTGCAGAAAGTGATTTAAGATATCATTGCTCTTATATCCCTGATTAATCTGTAGTATCAGTTCATGGTCATTTACTTTTACCACATTAAATGCAGGAGAACTTAAATTACCCGAAACATCCGACAAGCGAATACTGAATTTGTTTTCTTTAAACTGCTGCTTAATACCATGTACGGTACCATCCAGTATTTTCTTGCCCAGGTTTACCAGCACAATATGATCACAGATTTCTTCTACCTGTTCCATGCGGTGCGTACTGAAAATAACTGTACTGCCGTTTTTGGCCAGGGCAAATATTTCTTCCTTAATTAAATTGGCATTCAAAGGATCAAGTCCACTGAATGGTTCATCCAGAATAATCAGTTTAGGCTCGTGCAAAATGGTGGTTACAAACTGGAGCTTCTGACTCATTCCTTTACTGAGGTCTTCCACTTTTTTATTCCACCAGCTTTCCATTTCCAGCTTCTTGAACCAGTACTTGATTTTATGCATCGCCTCAGCTCTGCTCAATCCCTTTAATTGCGCGAGGTACATGGCCTGTTCTCCAATTTTCATTTTTTTGTACAGGCCCCTCTCTTCCGGCATGTATCCGATTTTGATAATATCGTTCAAGGGATCAAAAGTTCTTCCGTCCAGCTTTATTTCACCACTATCCGGATAAAAAATGCCGGTAATCATTCTTAAAAGGGTGGTTTTGCCGGCACCGTTGGGACCTAACAAGCCAAAAATACTTCCCTGTTCTATGCTGAAACTAATATCATCCACTGCTTTCTGGGTGGCATAATATTTTTTCAGGTTGTTTAATTCTAAGATTGCACTCATACGCTTAATTATTTGCTGAATGTAAGAATTAGTACGCCCATTCAACATAATATTACAGGAGTGGGCAGGTTTTTTGAGTAAATTTGTCCGATTACATAAATACAGAGAAATGAAGGGTTTTAAGAAGTGGGGAGTTGCAGGATTGATGCTTGTTTGCTTCGTTGGTTTATCGAGTTGGGGTTTCCTGGTGCACCGTACCATTCACCAGTTGGCTATTTATCAATTGCCTGCAGAGATGAATGGTTTTTTTCACAACAATATGTCTAAGCTGGTATATGATGCTCCAAGGGCAGATACCAGAAGAAATTCAGATAGTACAGAAGCGCCCAAACATTTCATGGACCTTGAGCCCTATAAAGTAAAGACTGCTTTTCAGTTGCCATCTAGTTTTGAAAAAGCCATTGACCGATATAGTTGGGATACTTTAAAAAAATACGGCTATGTTCCTTATCAGATTATTGTGATGAAAGACAGGCTTACAACCGCTTTTAAAAATCAGAATAAAGACTCCATCCTTTTTTATGCGGCAGATCTGGGCCACTATATTAGCGATGCGAATGTGCCCTTGCATACGACCCTAAACTATGATGGTCAGTTAACCAATCAGACTGGATTACACAGTTTATGGGAATCGATGATTCCGGAACTGGAGATGGAAACCTATAACCTGTTCAACGGTCATAAAGCACAATATTTACGCAATCCGATGCGGGAGGTTCAGAAAGCCATGCAACGTGCACATAAATTGCTGCCGGATATACTGGAAATGGAAAAGAAAGTCACGCTTTCTTTTACAGACTCTACCAAGTACAGATACCAAATGCGCAATGGAAGACAATCCCGTTCCTATACCAGTGGATTTGCCAAAGCTTATGCGAATCAATTAAAACCAACCATTAATCAACAATTGCTGCATTCTGCTTCTATGATTGCTGATTTCTGGTATACGGCATGGGTGGATGCAGGGAAACCCGATTTGAGTAATTTGTTCAAGAACAGCACTGAAAAACAAGCAGCATTTGCCTCAGAAATGGAAGCCTACAAAAGCAACCGTCTGATTACCGATAATTTGTTAGAGGCTAAGAAAAAACAATAGAGGCCAGAAAATATACTTCAAATTCATTAGAAGTTTATTAAGCAAAGACTTTTGCAATCTGGTGTGCCAGCTTTTGTCCGTCCATAGCAGCGCTTACAATCCCTCCTGCATAACCTGCACCTTCTCCGCATGGGTACAAATTTTGTAATTGCGGATGGGTTAATTTTTCCGGATCCCTGGGGATTCTTACGGGTGAAGAAGTTCTGCTTTCTGTTGCCACCAACACTGCTTCATTGGTATAGTATCCTTTCATTTTTGCACCAAACATTTTTAGTGCCCCTTGTAAGGATTGATAAATAAAATCGGGTAAAACCTGTTGCAGATTTGCAGCCTGTAACCCAGGCAGGTAGCTGCAATCGGGTAAATTCTGTGAAATTTTATTGTTACAGAAATCCACCATTCTTTGCGCGGGTGCTACAAAGTTTCCGCCTCCGGCAGTAAAAGCTTTCTGCTCTACAGATTGCTGAAAATCCATGAGTAGTAGAGGATTGATTTCTTTCTTCTTAAAATATTTCAATGCATCCTGTTCAGCAACCTGTACCACCATTCCGCTATTGGCAAATGGGTTGTTTCGTTTGCTTGGGCTCCAGCCGTTTACAACCAATTCGCCGGGATCTGTGGAAGCGGTGGCTATAATCCCCCCGGGACACATACAGAAACTAAAAACACCTCTCTGCTTTACCTGTTCTACCAAACTATACGAAGCAGGGGGCAAGAATTCGCCCCTTGTGTTGCAATGGTATTGCGCGGAATCTATAATGCTTTGCGGATGTTCAATTCTTACACCCAATGCAAAGGGCTTGGCTTCTATTTCAATATTTTTCTGATGGAGTAATCTGAAAATATCTCTGGCCGAGTGTCCGGTTGCCAAAATAAAAGCATCTGCAGCAAAACTGCCGCCATTCGCTGTTTTCAGTGAAATGATTTTATTGGTTCTTACTTCAAAGTTGATGAGTTTGGTTTCAAAATGCACTTCACCACCCGCAGCAATAATTTGTTCGCGCATGGCAGCAATAATTTGCGGCAACTTATTGGTTCCAATATGTGGATGCGATTGATAGAGAATTTTTTCTTCTGCTCCAAACTGATAAAACAATTGCAACACTTTATCAATGCTTCCTCTCTTGCTGCTTCTGGTATACAATTTGCCATCGCTGTAAGTTCCGGCTCCACCCTCGCCAAAACAATAATTGCTATCCGGATTAATAATGCCTTCTTTGTTTAAAACCGCCAGGTCTCTTCTTCTGGCTTTTACATCTTTACCCCTCTCAATAATTATGGGCTGAATGCCTAACTGTAAAAGCTCCAATGCGGCAAAAAGCCCTGCGGGACCAGCCCCCACAATAATTACTTTTCTGGCATTTTTAGGCAATGATTCAAATGTGAACAGAGATTTATTCCTTTCGATGAAGGGCTCATTTACAAAAGCGTTCAAGGTTAGGTTGATCCAGACCTGTTGACGACTTCTGGCGTCTATGGATTGTTTGAGGGTGCTGTAACCCGAAATATTTTCAGCCGATATCCCCAATGCTGCAGCCAGCATGGATTGCACCATTATTGGATTGGCCGCTTCTTCGGGCTTTAATTTAAGCGAGACATTTTTTTGCATACTGTCAGGTATTGATCCTAAAAAGTAAAAAGCGTTAGAATGGAAGATCGTCTACCACTTCGTCGCTGGGTGGCATATCGTTGTAAGAAGCAGGTGGTGGCATATCACTTTCAGCTGCTAATTTCACTGTTTCCATTCTCCACGCATCCAAGTTGGTGATATAATTTTCTCTTCCGTCTTTTACCCATTTGGTTCCTTTAATATTGAAAAGCACTTTTACGTCTTCCCCAATATTGAATCTGTCGGGCATGGCCGTTTTATCCTGCACACACTGAAACTTCACATAATTCGTGATGGTTCTTCCGTTTATGTCTTCAGATTTTTCAATGACAAATTCTCTGGTTTTAAAACTTTCTGTACGTTGAACAATATCAAATTTGGCCACCAGCTTGCCTACAATTTCATAACTCATGGGTAAGGTTTATTTTGAACAAAAGTAGGTGTATTTTTACCAATTAAAATTGTACCTTTCTTCGTTCACAACTGATTTCTATGAAGCGATTATTTTTTCCGCTTGTTTTCTTCTTTTTTGTTGCTATATCCTGTGGTACCATACAGGTTCCAAATGCCGTGAATTATCAGGGTTTATCTGTATCGGGCAAGCAAAAGCAAGACACGGCGCTATTGAATCTGATTCAACCTTATTCGGTTGAAATAAACAGTACCATGAATAAGGTGATAGGGTTTACGCCTGCTACATTGTCCAAACGGTTACCCGAGAGCGGCTTGGGTAATTTTATGGCAGACTGTATGAAGGATATGGCAGCCCGGAAATTTGAAGTTGCAGTAGATATTGCTTTCATGAATTCAGGAGGAATCAGAACTACGCTGAACAAAGGCAATATTACTGTAGGAAATATTTATGAGTTGATGCCCTTTGACAATTTGCTAGTGATTCAGGAGTTGAAGGGATCGGTGCTGGAAGCCTTGTTTCAGCATGTTGCAGCAGATGGAGGCTGGCCCATATCCAAAGGGTCTTCTTTTAAAATTCAGAATAAGAAAGCCGTTGACATTGTCGTGAATGGAAAACCACTGGATAGAAACGCCACATATATTGTTGCCAATTCCGATTATGTTGCTCAGGGAGGCAGTGATGCCGCCATGTTAAAACCTTTTCCCTTTCAGAATAAGGGTTATTTAATACGGGATGCGTTAATTAGTTATGTTTCTGAAATTACTGCCAGTGGTAAACCCCTGGATCCTAAAATTGAAAACCGTGTAACCAGCAATAACAATGAATAGAAGACATTTTATAAAACAGACCGCATTCACAGGTGCAGCGTTGGCAACCAGCGCCATTGCTGGTAAGGGAGTTTTACAGGCACAGGCCCTTTCTTCAAATGGTGGAATTTTGGGTGTTGAATCCATACCTGAGCAATCCCTTTTAACCATTTTGCATACCAATGATGTGCATAGCAGACTGGAACCTTTTCCCATGGATGGGGGCAGGAACCAGGGATTGGGTGGAGTAGCGGCAAGAGCGTCCATTATTCAATCTATTCGCGAAGAAAATGCTTCCACCTTATTGCTGGATGCCGGCGACATATTTCAGGGAACGCCTTACTTTAATTTGTACAAAGGTGAACCTGAAATAAAGGCCATGGCCAAAATGGGGTATGATGCCGTCACGATGGGAAATCATGACTTTGATGCAGGGATCGAAAACTTTGCCAATCAATTGCAGCACGCCAATTTTCCGGTAGTAATTTCCAATTATGATTTCAAGGGAACTCCCATGGAGTTTTTGTATAAGCCCTATACTATCATTCAGAAAGGAAAACAACGGATTGGTATTTTAGGTGTGGGCATTGAACTGGAAGGACTGGTTCCTAAAAATTTGTACGGGAATACCGTGTACAATGATCCGATTGTAGCAGCTAACCAAACAGCTGATTTGTTGAAGCAGAAAAAATGTGATTTGATTGTTTGTCTTTCTCATTTGGGAGACAAATACAACGACAATAAAGTGAGCGATGAAATCCTGGCCAAAGAGAGTCGCAACATTGATTTAATTATCGGTGGTCATACACACCGCTTTTTTGATCAACCCAGAAAATATAAAAACAGGGATGGCGGGGATATTTTGGTGAACCAAGTGGGGTGGGGGGGCATACAAATGGGGCGTCTGGATTATAATTTTTCGGAAGTAAAAAGAAATAAATCGCCGAAAGCCCATACTGTTGTTGTGATGAGAAAAACAAGCGAATAAAAAAATTTTTTTTTCAACATAAAGTCTACATATTCGCAACCCGGTTTTTATTTTCGAAACATATCCACATATGGGGAAAATAAGATAACTTGTAAGCAAAGACAAAACTTAACTGATTATATAAAATTGTTCACTTTATTGTATGGCTAAGAACGCTGAAAATGTTTGGATCAATTGTTTAAAAATTATCAAAGACATTGTTGAATGGCAACATTACAAAACATGGTTTGAGCCAATTACTCCAGTAGAGTTGAAAGGGAATGTATTATTAATTCAGGTTCCTTCTCAATTCTTCTACGAATACCTGGAAGAGCATTATGTTACGTTGCTTGCGAAAACTTTGAAACGTGAATTAGGAAAAGAAGCAAGATTAGAATACCGCATCATGGTAGACAGCGGCAACACCAATAGTCGCGGTTCTGTTGATTTGCCGGCAAGAGGTCCAAAATCTATCAACAACAATGAAATGAACTTTCCATTGGTGATAGACAATCCTGTAAAGAATCCATTTGTGATTCCGGGATTGAAAAAAATGCAGATTGATCCGCAGCTGAATCAGGGATATATTTTTGATTCTTTTATAGAGGGAGATTGTAACCGCGTTGCGCGCAGAGCCGGTAAAACAGTTGCTGAGAAGCCTGGTGCTAACTCATTTAATCCTTTGGTAATTTATGGAGGTGTTGGATTGGGTAAAACCCACCTTGCTCAGGCAATTGGAAATGAAGTAAAAAGATTGCATCCTTCCAAAGTGGTTTTATATGTGAGCAGTGAAAAATTTATTAATCAGTTTGTAGATCATAGTCGTAACAATGCCATCAATGATTTTATACATTTCTATCAGTTGATTGATGTATTGATTATTGACGATGTTCAGTTCTTCAGCCGCGCAGAGAAAAGTCAGGATGCCTTTTTTGCCATCTTCAATCATTTGCACCAGAGCGGTAAGCAATTGGTGTTGACTTCTGATAAAGCACCCAAAGACCTTGACGGAATGCAGGAACGTTTGCTGAGTCGTTTCAGATGGGGATTAAGTGCCGACCTTCAGGTGCCTGATTATGAAACAAGAATTGAGATTTTGGAGAAGAAAATGAAGAACGATGGTTTGGATATGCCAAAGGAAGTAATAAAATACGTGGCATACAATATCAATACCAACGTTCGTGAGTTGGAAGGCGCTTTGATTTCATTACTGGCTCAATCTTCTTTAAATAAGAAAGAAATTGATGTAGAACTGGCTAAAAAAGTACTACGCAATTTCGTTAAAACCAGCAGCAAGGAAATCACGATTGACGCTATTCAGAAAATGGTCTGCGAATACTTTGATGTACCGTACGATCGCCTGTTACACAAAACCCGTAAACGCGAAATAGTGCAGGCGCGTCAGATTACCATGTACCTGGCCAAGGCTTTCACCAAGAACTCCTTAAAAACCATTGGAGAGCATTTTGGAGGTAGAGACCATACCACTGTAATCCATTCCTGTCAAACTGTTAAAGACCTGATGGATACCGACTCTATTTTCAGAGAGAATGTGATGGAGCTAACTCAGAAGGTGCAGCTCGCAGCTATGTAATTCATTTTTATTTTTGGATTTTTGCCTCAATTTTTGGCAGTTATCCTCAGGAAACTTACTTTTGCATCCCTCTCCGAAAGGAGTAAGGACGGTGAGGTGGATGAGTGGCTGAAATCAGTAGTTTGCTAAACTGCCGTACGGGTTAAACTGTACCGCGGGTTCGAATCCCGCCCTCACCGCAGATTATCTTTCAATAATCTGCGAGCAAACTAAAAAGATTGATTTTCTCCGGCGAAAATCATGAACGGTTCACGGGAAGTAGCGCAGGCCGGTAGCGCACCTGGTTTGGGACCAGGGGGTCGCAGGTTCGAATCCTGTCTTCCCGACGAAACAAAAAAACCCTTCGACGAAGTCGAGGGGTTTTTTATTTGGAGCACGTCGCGAACTCGTTCGTGTAAGGGCGAGAAATAAAAAACCACACAGCGCGAAGCGCTGAAGGGTTTTATTTGTTTAGTACACCCCCATTAGGATCACGGAGCACAGCGACGTGAATCCTAATGGAACAGCGAACGGAGTGAGCTAATCCTTTGGGCACAGAGTGAAACGACGTGAATCCTAATGGGATCAGCGAACGGAGTGAGCTAATCTAATATCGCCGGTATTTCAAATCTTGTCCATTTTGATTTTTCTGTATCCGTTCCAATAGTAAATGGAATATAGGTAGGGTTAATGATTTGATTATGTTCATTTACTTCCTGAATGATTACTTCACATAGTAAATCATTTATCTTTTTATGATTATTTATAAATACCTCAATGAACAGTTTCCTTCATTTAACTATGTGAATGGTTTTAGTCCAGTTTCCAGATAAGCATTCTCCTATTTTCGGAGTATGATCTTTTTGCGGATACTTTATTAGGAATTGAGCGTTTGTATTTACAGTAACAATGAAACGCTGATTTATTGTAAAAAATCAAGAAAAGTGATTTATTGGCTTGTAATTTTTATCTTTAGTTCAGCATGTTTTTTATGAAAAAGATATTTTGGTTATTACTCCTCATTTTTTCAGCATTTTGGTTGCAACCTTGCTATGCACAATCTTCCTCTAATCCCACTTATGTTATTGTACATGGTGCCTGGGGGGGAAGCTGGGCATTTAAAAAAGTAGATTCTCTGCTTACTGCCAAAGGTGCGCTTGTTTATCGCCCATCCTTAACGGGTCAGGGAGAGCGGGTTCACCTGGCCACTCCTGAAGTAGGTTTGTACACACATATCAAAGATGTAGTCAACATGATTCTTTTTGAAGACTTGAAAAATATTGTGCTGGTAGGACATAGTTATGGTGGGATGGTAATAACGGGTGTGGCAGATAGTGTACCCGAAAGAATAACCCAGATGATTTACCTGGATGCATTTGTTCCAGAGGATGGAGAAAGCGTTTTTGCACAGGGCAAAACACCGGAAGCCATGAAGCCCTTGATTGAAAATGGATTTCTGGTTCCCAAATGGGTTAGGCCTGATCAGGCGCCTCCTAAAGATGTACCCCATTCTGTTAAAACATTCACAGATAAAATCAGTCTGAAGAATCCAAAGCGAATGACAATACCTACCCATTATATCCTTACCGTAGACAAAGGAAAAGATCCAACCAAAGACGATTTTTCTACCCAGGCAGATAAGGCAAGAAAATACAAATGGCCGGTGTCTGTGTTGGAAGCCGATCATAATCCCCAATGGTCTGCTCCTGTTCCATTTGTTAATCTGTTACAGGATATTGTAAAAAAAAGATTCCTTAATAGGTTCTATCACGCCTGAAAGAGCCTGGTGGAATTTGCTGCACTACGATTTAACTGTTCAACCAGATTGGGTAAATAAACGACTTAATGGAGTTAATACAATAACTTATGGTATTGCCCATAATAGGCTCATATCGGAGATGCAGATTGATTTGGTATTTCCATTGGGAATTGACAGTGTAATACAGGATGGGAAAAAAGTTCCATTTAGACAAGTTGGTGATTTCTGGTATCTGCAGGTAAACAGACAAAAGCAGGTTTCAAAAAAGCAAATCAGTATTTATTATTCAGGTAAACCTGTTGAATCTCTTCATGCTCCCTGGGATGGCGGTATGGTCTGGTCTAGTGATTCACTTGGCAGACCTTGGATTTCAGTTGCCTGTCAATACAAAGGTGCCAGTCTCTGGTTTCCCTGTAAGAATCATTTAGCGGATGAACCTGAAAATGGAGCAACAGTATCTGTAATTGTTCCGGATAGTTTAATGGCGGTAAGTAATGGGAGATTAATGCTGGAGCAAAAAATGGCTGTAGGTAAAACCTTGTACCGTTGGCAGGTAAAGAGTCCAATCAATCATTATGGCATTTCTTTTTATATTGGTAAGTATGTTCAATTGTCTGGAAAGTTTAAAGGTATAAAGGGAGAATTAAGTACGGATTTCTGGGTGCTGGATTACAATCGCCAAAAGGCAATTGAACATTTGATGCCCCAGACCGATAGTACACTTGTTGCGTTGGAACATAGTTTTGGTCCGTATCCTTTTTATCAGGATGGATTTAAAATGGTTGATGCACCATATATAGGCATGGAACATCAGAGTGCCATTGCGTATGGAAGTTCTTACCGAAAAGGAACCAACTTGAAAGGAGGGGATATATCCAATACAGGATGGGGAAAAAAAACGGATCGCATTCTGGTTCATGAAACTGCCCATGAATGGTTTGGTAATAGTATAACAGCCAGTGATATTGCCGATAGATGGATTCAGGAAGGTTTTGTTGGTTTGGCAGAAGAACTGGTGATTGCCCATTATTGGGGAGCAGATGCGGGAAATGCCTTCATGCAGGGAAGGTTCAGGACAATTGAAAATGACAAACCGATAATTGGTCGCTATGGGATTAATGAAGATGGTGGTCAGGATAACTATGTAAAGGGATGGGCCGTATTGCATATGATAAAAACTATGTTGTCTGATGATGCCCGCTTTATAACAATATTAAAAAAGCTGAACAAGCAGTTTTATCATCAGGTAACTTCCTCCAATGCTATCGAGAATTATTTTATCCGGGAAACCCGGTTGCAACTGAAACCATTTTTTGATCAATATTTAAGAACTACAGAAGTTCCTGTACTTCAATATGCAATCAAAGGGAATCAGATTCGATACAGGTTTATCAATTGCAATACTGATTTTACAATGCCAGTTAAAACCAATTTATCAGGACGGGAATGGATTTACCCTGCTGTTTCATGGAAAACCTCGGTATTTAACGGGTTCAAAAAAGATAACCAATTTGAAGTTGATTCTAATTTTTATCTAAAGGCAGAGCGGGTTGACTAACACTTGAATCTCTCTACTGTTGCCCGTTCCAGTTCTTCCCGATGATCCGGATGTGCAATGCTGATTAGTGCTTTGGCTCTTTGTGCCATATTCATACCGAATAAATTGATAGCACCGTATTCAGTTACTACCCAATGAATATGACCCCGTGTGGTAACAACGCCAGCCCCCTGTTTTAGGTAAGGTACAATTCTTGAAATGCCTTTGTTGGTAACTGAAGGAAGGGCAATGATTGGTTTTCCTCCCTCTGATAAAGCAGCCCCTCTAATAAAATCCATCTGTCCTCCAATCCCCGAATATTGATACATGCCTATTGAATCTGAACATACTTGACCAGTTAGGTCTATTTCAATGGCACTGTTGATGGCAGTTACTTTCTTATTCAGACTTAAAACCCTTGGGTCGTTTACATAGTCTATATCGAGTGCCTTAATAATTGGATTGTCATCGGCAAAGTCATAGAGTGCTTTGGTTCCCAACATAAAGGAAGTAACACAATATCCTTTTACAATTTTCTTTCTGCTGTTATTAATGGTGCCATTCTGAATTAGCGGTATGGCACCATCGGAAAACATTTCTGTATGCAATCCCAGGTTTTTATGATTGGTTAAATTTTTTAAAACCGCATCCGGAATACTTCCGATCCCCAACTGAAGGGTTGCCTCGTCTTCTACTAATTCAGCTACGATTTTTCCTATTTTTTCATGTACATCTGTCAACCCTTTTGCATAGCTAACTTCCGGAAGTGGATCATCTGTCCATACGGCAAAATCTATTTTTGAGAAAGGAATAAATCCATCTCCGTGCACTCTTGGCATATTTGGATTTACCTGTGCAATTACTGTTTTTGCTGAGCGTAAAGCAGATTTTACAATATCTACTGAAGTGCCAAGTGAACAGTAGCCGTGTTTGTCAGGCGGGGACACTGTTACTATTGCTACATCAACCTGTAAAATATTTCTATTGAACAACAAAGGAATTTCACTTAGGAAAACAGGCGTATAATCCCCCATACCCATGCTGATGGCTTTTCGGTTGCTTTCAGAAACAAAAAGCGAATTCATGTAAAAATGTCCTTTCAGCGAAGGGTCATTCAAGTCTACACCCTGTTGGGTTATACTTATTAATTCTACATTATACAATCGGTCTTTTTGTGCAATCAGTTCATTGATTAACCTGATTGGAGTAGCCGCACTTCCGTGCAGGAATACTTTTTGGTCGGTATTGATTTTTTGAATGGCTTCTGAAGCAGAAATGTACATGAGACTATTTTATGATTTGATTGCGAATGGCAAAATTAAAAGATTAATAAAGTCTTAATTACCGTTTTTACATGATAAAACTCATATTTGACTGTTAAATTTTTCTCAATATTATTATTTAATTTGTAGCTTCATTACTCAATTGCTTTCGTGCTGTCCAATGTAGAAATTAATGAATTGCTTGAAGCCATCTCTGCAAGAGATTGCGAAAAGTCTTATAAGGCGCTGTTTGTGTCATTGCATGAAAGCCTTTATGGGTTTGCTTTTGCCATACTTAAGTCTTCTGAAGATACAGAAGAAGTGGTTTCTGATCTTTTTATTAATTTATGGATGAAAAGAAAAAATTTAAAGCGGTTAGAAAACCCCAGGCTTTATCTGCTGATTGGAACGAAAAACTTTGCTTTGAACCGCTTGAAAATAAATAAGCGGAAGGCATCGCTTCAAATAGATGATTTTTCAATGCAACTGGAAAGTGTATTTTTTAATCCGGAGGAATTGGCCATCTCTGCTGAGCTGACTCAAAAAATTATGGATGCAGTGAATGCCTTACCTCCAAAATGCAAAATCATCTTTAAACTAATAAAGGAAGACGGATTAAAATACCAGGAAGTTTCCGAGCTGCTGGATGTATCTGTTAAAACCGTTGAGTCTCAAATGGCAATTGCGCTACGAAGAATTCGTCAATGTTTGGAGTTTAAACATGAATTCCCTGAGATCCACTCTATTTTAGCCAAAAAATAATTTTTTATCCCTTTTAGGGGTATTTCTGCTTTTGGCTTGTCCTTATTCTGACCATATACTTGCCATGAAAGAAGAACGATTTTGGATTCTGCTTACGAAAAAGATTTTCGGCGAAGCTTCTGAGGAGGAATTGAAGCAATTGCAGGATTATATAAGTTCAAATCAAGATTTTCTGGCTTCTCATGACAGACTAACCGATTTTTTCGCATCCAATACACCTAAAACTTCTAGCTCCAATAAGCAAAATCAGGAAGACCATTACCTCAATCATGTGAACAGACTTAAAGCACAGGTTCAGGATTTTGATATGGTAGATGATGAGATTGCCAACGATTTTATTCATATTGAAACTAAGCAACCAAAAATTGCCAGGTGGATCAAGGTAGCCTTTTCAATTGCTGCAGTAAGTATTGGTGCATTCTTTCTTTTCAATACTCTTTTCAGCAAATCAGAGCTTCCTGCCCTTGCTAAAAGCAAGCCTCAGAATGAAGTGATTGTTAGTAAGGGGTCTAAGTCAAAAATTGTATTACCTGATGGAACCCAGGTTTGGATTAATTCAGGAAGCAAGTTGACTTATGATGAAAATTTAAATGGAAAATACAGAGAGGTGATGTTGGATGGCGAGGCTTACTTTGACGTCGTTCATAATCCCTCCAGACCCTTTATTGTACATACTTCAGACATAGATATTCATGTATTGGGAACTGTTTTTAATGTGAAAGCATATTCAGTGGATGAAACCATTGAAGCTACACTGATTCAGGGCTCCATTGAAGTGATCAACAGAAATCAAAAAGATGCTCCTAAGTTAATGTTGAAGCCTCATGAAAAAATTATTTTCAATAAGGAGAGCACTGTTAATGCGAAGAAAGAGGTGATAGCGGGAGCAGAGATAAAAGAAATTCGGGAAACCTCTTTTAATGTGCAGGTAGTTCCTATCTCTAAAACATTAGCTGATTCCAGTATACATGAAACATCATGGGTGTATAACAAAATACTTTTTGAAGAAGAAAAGGTAAAAGACATTGTAAAAAAACTTGAACGTTGGTATAATGTTCAAATTAATCTGGCTAACGAAGACATTGAAAATATTCGACTAAGCGGATCATTTGTAGACGAAACAATTGATGAGGCTTTGCGTGACCTTCAATTATTAATCCCTTTTAATTATGAAATCAAAAACAATATTATAACTATCAGTAAAAAATAATAAAAACGGGAAATGTTGCAGCATTTCCCGCTAAAAGCACAGCAATCTTATGGATAAAATCCATAGGCGTTGCATTCTTTTATAACCAAAATCAAAATTATGCAAAAAAGTGTAGTTCTTGGCCACAAAAAGTGGCGCAGGACGCTTCTCAAAACCTTGCTCATTATGAAGCTTGCCATTGTAATTACCTTGGTATCAATTATGCAGGTAAGTGCAACTACCTCTCTAGGACAAAAAGTCAGTGTAAAAACAAACAAAACAGAGATCAAAAAGGTCTTAAAGCAAATTGAAAATGAAGGGTATTTTCGATTTTTGTATAATTCTGACTTAAAGGACCTTAAGAATAAAGTAAACTTTAACGCTATTAACTGGACCATTGGACAGTCTCTTAACGATTTGTTTGCAGGAACCAACCTGACATACAAACAACTGGGAGGAAATTTATTTGCCATTATTTCGACCAATGAAGTTGAAAATGATAAAATTGCTATTACCGGTAAAATTGTAGGGGATAACAAAGAAACCTTATCGGGTGCTTCTATTTTGGAAAAAGGAACCAATAATGGAACATTTGCAGACAACAATGGTAATTTTAAAATTACTGTTGATAAAAATGCTACCCTGGTTATCAGTAGTATTGGTTATGAAACAACCGAAGTGAAAGTTGCAGGAAAAGCTATCATTGATGTGCAACTGTCACTTGCTGTTAAGAAAATGGACGAAGTGGTTGTAATTGGTTATGGATCTGCCAGCAAAAGAGATTTAACTGGTTCTATTGTGAAAATTTCAGGAAAGGAAGTTGCTGATAAACCTAACACCAATCCCGTTGCTTCTTTGCAAGGTAAAGTAGCAGGTTTGTCCGTTGTAAATAATGGTACTCCTGGTGCAGCTCCAGATATCAGAATCAGAGGTACTATCAGTATCGGATCTGTTCGACCTTTATATGTTGTGGATGGAGTGTTCAATGACAATATTGATTATATCAACCCGAATGATATTGAGTCAATTGAAATTTTAAAAGACCCTTCATCTCTTGCTATTTTCGGGGTAAGAGGTGCAGCAGGGGTTATTGCAATCACAACTAAAAGAGCGAAAGCAGGTCAGGTAGTGATTAATTTCAATTCTACTTATGGGTTTAAAAAACTGGTAAATAAAATTGCATTAGTTAGCGGTGAGCAGTTTAAAACCCTGTACGAAGAAGAAAAAGCAAATATTGGTGTTACTTCTCCTTTCGATTACAGTAACTGGACTGCCAATACAGATTGGATTGATGCAGTTACGCGCACAGGGACATTCAGTAGTAGTAATCTGAGCTTAGCTTCTAGTACTGAAAAGAATAAGTTCAATTTTGGAATTGGTTATACAGGTGACGAAGGATTAATCAAGCATGAAAAACTGGAAAGATTTCAACTTTCTTTTAATGATGAGGTTAAATTGAATAAAGCCATTAAGCTTGGAGTAAACTTTAATGCTACCAGACAGGTTAATCCTTATAATGCAACTTATATTCTGGATCAGGCAAGAAAAGTAATTCCTTTGGTTAGTGATGGAACTATTGCTGTAAAAGCGAAGAACCCATACGGGTTAGATAGTACTGTTCAGAATTTGTATTACGAATTACCTTCTATTCAGAACTCAGGTGTTGTGAATCCTTTAATTCAACTTGAAAATGAATGGGACAAAACCAAGAGTGTTGAATACAGAACAGTGGGTAGTGTTTTTGGAGAAGTGAACTTCTTGAGAGATTTTACTTTCAGAGCAAGTTTTTATGCTGATATCAGTAATGTAAATACTCGTCAGTATACACCTATGTACAATGCTTACGACGCTGCAATTAAGAGGCCATTTTTGTATAGCCGTACTACAACTATTTCTGAATCGGATCAGTCTTATAAGAAATTCCAGCAAGATTTTATTCTTAATTACAGAAGGAGTTTCGGAGATCATAGTTTAACTGCAATGGCTGGATGGACTACTTATTACTACGGTAATTTCAACAGGTCAGCGGCTGCCAGACAAAGTGCTACTGGTGCTGCAATACCGGATGATAATCGTTTTTGGTTCATAAATAATGGATTTACGGATCCAACTACCAAGATTTCCAATTCTGACCAGCGAGAAAGAACAACTGCTTCTGCTTTGTTAAGAGTGTTGTATAATTATCAGGGTAAATATTACCTGAATGCATCAATCAGAAGAGATGGTTCTTCTCAGATTTCACCAAACAACCGCTGGCAGAATTTCTGGGCTATTGGGGGTGCATGGGAAATTAGTAGAGAAAATTTCTTCAAGAATCAGAATGTTTTTGACTATGTAAAATTAAAAGCCTCAATCGGGGTTTTGGGTAACCAGAATACCTATGGGTATGATTATCCTTTTTATCCAGGCTTAGTTGCAGGTAATGCTGCAGTTTTTGGCAACCTGGTTTACAACGCATTCTCACAATCCTATTTGCCTAATCCAAATTTGAAATGGGAAACTGTACACGCTAAAGAAGTGGGTGTAGAATTCAATGCCTTAAAGAATAAGTTACACGTTGAAATTAATTACTTCAATAAACTTACTAAAGATTTAATGACATTTATTCCTGGTAGTCAGGGTGTGTCTAATGGATTGGATAATATCGGTAGTATCAGAAACAGCGGTATTGAATTGTCTGCAAGCTATACTAAGGATATCAACAAAGACCTTTCTATCACTGTAAATGGTAATTTCACTACTTATAAGAATAAGGTTGAATCACTTGCTACCAAGGAGTTCTCTATTGTAAATGGCGTAAACAGAACAACAGTAGGATTGCCAATTGGTTATTTCTATGGTTATATAGTAGAAGGCATTTATCAATCTTATGCTGATAAGCTGGCTTCTCCGGTTAATACTGAGTTCTCTTATGGTCCCGGCGACTTAAAATACAAAGATATTAACGGTGATGGTAAAATAAATACAGCTGACAGAACCATGATTGGGAATCCAACTCCTGACTTTGCCTATGGAGGTAGCATTTCTGTAAAGTATAAGAATCTGGATTTCGGTATTGATTTGGGAGGTGTTTATGGTAATGAAATTTTCAGAAACTGGGGTGGTACAGAATCACCTTTCCAACGAGTGAATTATGCTTCGTTTAAGATGAACAGATGGCATGGTGAGGGTACTTCCAACTGGGATCCTATTTTGGCTCAGGACCACAGAGTTAATTATGAAGCATCTACTTACAATATTGAAGATGGTAGCTATTTCAGAATCAGAAATATCCAGCTTGGATACAACGTAGTTTCTTCATTCCTGAACAGAGCTAAAATAAAATCATTAAGAGCATTTGTGAATGTTCAAAACTTTAATACCTGGAAAAGAAATTCTGGTTATACACCTGAATTTGGTGGAAGCGCCATTTCATTTGGCGTAGACAATGCCGGCGGTGCCATTCCGTTGACTACCACTTTTGGAATTAATGTAACATTCTAAGTCTTTTAAATTATTATAATTTATGAAAAAGCATATTAAAATATTATTCTCCCTGCTAACTATATCATCAATGTTATTGGTGCTTGCAGGTTGCAGTAAATTTCTTGATCGTAAACCGCTAACTGCAACCCTTGATGATTTGAATCAAGGTGGTTTGGAAGGACAGGTTTATGGATTGTACAGTAACTTACGTAACAGTGCAGGTTTTACCACCATTCCATGGTTGGCTATGCACGATTTCAGATCGGACGATTCTGAAAAAGGATCAGATCCTTCTGATGGAGCTGAATGGGTTGCTCCTTTTGACAGATACCAGTATGTAAAAGATCTTTGGGCTACCAATACCTACTGGGATGATCATTATGCACTAATTAATCTGGCAAATACTGCCATTCAAACTGCTGATTCACTTAAATTGACTGATCCAGCCTCTGCTAATAATATTGCAGAAGCAAGATTTTTCAGAGCGTTCGCTTATTTTGATTTGGTTAGAAGTTTCGGAGACGTTCCTAAAATTGATTTCCGCGTTTATACTGCTTCTCAGGCCAATATTGCTAAATCACCGGCTTCTGCTATTTATGCACTGATAGATGCTGACCTTACTTATGCAGCTGCTAATCTACCAACTGTTTGGGGTAATCAATATCCGGGCAGACTTACCAGTGGTGCGGCAAAAACGCTGCATGCAAAAGCACATTTGTTCAGAGGAAACTGGTCTCAGGCATTGAGTTTGTCTCAACAGGTTATTTCTTCTGGCGTTTATTCTTTATATAGCAGTTACTATGGTATATTCAAGGATGCCGGAGAAAATAGTAGTGAGTCTATATTTGAAATTCAGGCATATGTAAGTCCAAATGGGTCTATTAATAATGGATGTCAGTATGCTACTACACAGGGTGTTCGTGGTTCCAATGCAAGCGGATGGAATTTAGGCTGGGGATGGAATACGCCTACCGATAATTTAGTAGGTGCTTATGAAGCTGGAGATGTTAGAAAAGGATCTACCATTTTATTCTCTGGTCAGTCTGATGATCCATCAACGGGTGGTTATGGGAGAGTACTTCCCGGCTCTACTTTTGATGTGCCTGCTGGTCCTTTACCAAGAAAATACTGGAATAAAAAGATTTATGCAGATCCTGCCTACAGAGCATCTACTGGTCAGTCCGATAATCCTAGCTGGATCAATAAGCGGGTATTTCGTTATGCGGATGTATTGCTTATGGCAGCAGAATGTATGAATGAAATGGGTAATGGTGCACAATCTGCTCCTTTAGTTAATGCAGTTAGAAACAGAGCAGGGTTGACGGATATCAGTTTTACCACACAATTGGCAATGCGTAATATTATTAAACAAGAGAGAAGAGTTGAGTTTGGTGTTGAAGGTGAGAGATTTTTTGATCTTGTAAGATGGGGTGATGCACTTACTGTTCTTGGACCTTTGGGCTATACCAATAAATGTAGGTTCTATCCAATTCCTCAGCCTGCAATAGATAAATCAGGTGGTTTGCTGGTACAAAATCCAGAATGGTAATTGTATTTTTTTAATGTTCACTCACAAAAAAAATGTAATGAAAAATAATTTTAAAATATTTATCGCCGCTGCTATCGCATTGAACACATTTGTTTTAACAGGTTGTCAAAAAATGGATCGCCCGGCATTAGGAAACTATGTTAAAGATGCCAATCCCCCCGGTGGCCCATTAAAGTTTTATACGGCATTTGACGGAAGTACATCCAATCCATTGATGAATGCAGTAGATAGTATTAGAGCCACATTTGCTTCAGCCAATCCTTTGGCGTCTATTTCTGGTATTTCAGGAAAGGCAGTTCAGGGTGCTGATGGGAAAGCACTATTGTATCCATCTGCCAATGATTTTAAATCAACAAGCAGCTTCAGTATTGCTTTATGGCTAAAAAATGCTGCCCAGGCCGGACGTACTGAGTTTCTGTTTTCATTGGTAGATGACACATATGGCTGGCATCACAGTGCGGCATTTGTTTTAGTAGAAAACCAGACAGCTACTAAGGCAACTATGAAATTTGGTTTAATGGATCAGTGGCTGGAAGGTGATTTTGTAAAACCAATGTTCGATGGTAATTGGCATCATATTGTATATGCTTATGACCATACTACCTCAAAAATGAATTATTATTTTGATGGTGCATTGGTAACTGGACTTACTCCAACACAAACTGATGCAAAGAATGCAGGCAATCCAAGAGGAGCTGTAAACTTTTCTCAGGCAACCAATTTGGTAATTGGTGGATGGAACAAGCATGCAAATATTACCGGACCAACTGATGGATGGATTAGTTCATTCACAGGGGCTATGGATCAGTTTAGATTATATGGCAAAGCATTGACTGCAACGGAAGTTGCTTCATTGTATGCAGCTAAACAATAGTTATTGGCAGTTTAATGATAAGGTAAAGGGCTGGTCATATTTGAATCAGTCCTTTACTGTTTAATATAGAGATAGTATGAGAATAGGTAAATTTAGTTTAACATCTGCCTTTTCGGTAGTGATTAGCATGCTAATCTTATTGCTTTCCTGTAAAAATGGTAATCAAAAGTTTACTCAGGTTTCTTCTTCTGTTTCCAATATAGATTTTACAAATGAGATAAAAGAAAGAGATGGGCTAAGCATCCTGTATTATCTTTATTTCTATAATGGCGGAGGCGTAGCTACGGGAGATATTAATAATGATGGTTTGATTGATATTTATTTTACGGCTAATAGTAAAGGCAGCAATAAATTATACCTGAATAAGGGAAATTTTGTATTTGAAGACATTACGAAGCAGGCAGGAGTGGCTGGAATTTCTGATTGGTGTTCTGGTGTTACGATGGCTGATGTGAATGCCGATGGATTGTTGGATATCTATGTTTCAACAGTGAGCAATAAATATGGTCTTAAAGGACATAACGAGTTATACATAAATAAAGGGGAAAATGTATTTGAAGAACAGTCTGAAAAGTACAATTTAAATACAGCTTGTTTTAGTACTCAATCTGTTTTCTTTGATTATGATCGCGACGGTGATTTAGATTGTTTTATTCTTAATCAATCTCATAAGCCACATTCCAATGTAATAAATGTTGTTAATAGAAATGTATATGATTCTTTATCCGGAGATAGACTGTATAGAAACGATTTGAATGCGACCGGAAAGTTTACGGATGTATCTGCTAATGCAGGTATATTTCAGAGTAATCTGGGTTATGGTCTGGGTGTAGCTATTGCAGATCTTAATAATGATGGATGGGATGATATTTATGTTGGAAACGACTTTCATGAGAACGACTATTATTATGTGAACAATCAAAATGGTACATTTTCCGAAATGGGGTCTAATCATTTCAGACACTACAGCAGGTTCAGTATGGGGAATGATGTTGCTGATTATAATAATGATGGTCAATTGGATTTGATTACAGTAGATATGTTGCCAAAGGATGAAAAAATTCTCAAGACATATGGTAGCGATGAAAATATGGACATCTACAATTTTAAAATTGATAGAAATGGCTATCAAAAGCAATTTTCAAAAAATGTTCTGCAAACCAACAATGGTAATGGGATTTCATTTACCGACAATAGCATTTTGAGTGGGGTGTCAGCAACTGACTGGAGCTGGGCTCCTCTATTTGCAGATTTTGATAATGATGGTAAGAAGGATTTGTTTATTTCAAGTGGAATTGTAAAAAGACCAGTAGACCTGGATTATGTTCAATTTGTAAGTGATATGAAGTCTAATAAGGGGCTAGATATTACTGATAAATTTGATCAGGAAGTTATTGATAAAATGCCTGATGGGGCAAGTCATCCCTTTCTTTTTAAGGGAGATGGTAAAATGGAATTTACAGATGTTAGTGAAGATTGGGGAATAGCCAAATTGAAAGGATACTTTACCGGTTCGTCCTACGCTGATTTAAACAATGATGGATTACTCGATCTTGTGATTAATCCAATAAATGCACCGGCTGTTATTTTGAAGAATATTCATGCCAATACCAATCATCTTGCTTTTTCATTTAAAGGAAACAATGCAAATACTTTTGGAATTGGGGCAAAAGTATATTTGTTTCAGGGTGCTGAATTGCAGTATCAGCAACTAATGTTGACAAGGGGGTTTCAATCTTCTAGTACACCTTTTTTACACTTTGGTTTAGCCGATGGAAAACTGCCTGACAGTATTCTGGTGATTTGGCCCAATCAGCAATATCAAGTGATTAAATCTAATATCAAATCTGGTTTGATGAAAGTGGATCAGATCAACGCCAAAGGGAATTTTGTGTACAACGAATTCTTTAAGAAACAACCATCTGATTTAACCAATATTACCAATCAGGTAAACCTGAACTGGCAACATAAAGAGAATGATTTTATTGACCAGAACAGGCAATATTTAATACCTCACAAACAATCTACCAGAGGACCTAAGTTGACCGTTGCCGATATTAATAAGGATGGGCTGGATGATTTTTTTGTTTGTGGAGCTTCAGAGCAACCCAACGTAATAATGATTCAAAAAAAAGATGGGGGTTTTTCACAACTGATATTGCCGAATGCGGGAATGTCTTTGCATGCTGAAAAAGTAGATGCAAATTTCTTTGATGCCAATAAGGATGGATACCCCGACTTATATATTGTAAGTGGTGGGAATCAGTACGATGATGGTAACCCTGCATTGCTCGACCACTTTTATTTGAATGATAAAAAAGGGGGATTTATGGTGGCTGACAGTCTTATTCCTTCCTTGGCTTATAATAAGTCTTCTCTTACTCATGCTGATTATGATAAAGATGGGGATATTGATCTTTTTGTTACTGGTTTGGCCAATGCCAAAATGTTTGGTATTCCACAGTCCTCCTATTTATTGTTGAATGACGGGAATGGAAAGTTTTCATTAGCGAATAAAAACACAATTGATGCAACGGCTTTGGGCATTGCAACCAGTTCAACTACAATCGATTTTAATAAAGACGGATGGCAAGATATTGTAGTAACAGGGGAGTGGATGAATATTACATTGTTTGAAAATGCCAAAGGAAAATTTATTAAAAAAGAGATTGCAGGAACAAGCGGATTGTGGCAATCTGTCTTTTCTGCTGATATTAACGGAGACGGGTATATAGATTTTTTTGCAGGAAACTGGGGCGAAAACAGTAAGCTCAATGTTTCAAAAAATAATCCGCTAAAGTTATACATCAAAGATTTTGATTCTAATGGATCTGTTGAGCAAATATTATGCTATACGAGAGAAGGGAAGGAATACACTTTTTTGGCAAAAGATGAGTTGGAAAGGGCCCTGCCTGTTTTAAAAAAAGCTTATTTAAAATACAGTGAGGTAGCAGGGAAAACAGTTCAGTATATGTTCTATGATTTATTCAAGGATTATCAGGAGTTAAAAGTGGAAACACTGAGTACTTCCTATTTTATTAACGATACAAAGGGAGGGTTTATTCAACATTCCTTGCCAAAACAATTACAGCTTGCGCCTGTTTTTTCATTTACCTCTTTATCAAATGGGAAGCTGCCATTGTATTTAGCCTGTGGGAATTTTTATGGTGTTATACCTTACGAGGGACAATATGATGGATTGTATCCTACGGCTTTTTCCATAGATAAGCAATTGGTTTCTGTTTCTAAAGAAAATTCTTTCAATGAATTGGTTGGTGAATTTCGGGATGCCAAATGGATTATGGGTAAAGATGGCAAGAAAATATTGGTGATATCCAGGAATAACAATTCGTTATTATTCTTTCAATAAATATAATTATCGTGAATCTGAATTTTATCCTTATGAAGCAAATGTCTTTTTTGGGAATAGCCATATTCTCTTTTTTCTGTGCAAAGAAACAGGAAGTGAATATTGACGCACCGGCCACGGAAACTGTTTTTTATTGGGTTACAAATGCTGATCAATCTGTACTTTTAAAGAAGCAGACTATTGCTTTGTTCACAGGGAATGTAAATAATGCGCATCCTGTTATTGATATTGATAGCTCTCAACGCTTTCAGGAGATAGACGGATTTGGGTATACTTTAACTGGAGGAAGTGCTTACCTTATTAACCAAATGGATGCAGGGACCAGATTGAGTTTACTGAAAGAATTGTTTGGGAACTCAGAAGATGCTATTGGTATTTCTTATCTCAGAATCAGTATTGGAGCTTCTGATCTTAGTCAGACTGTTTTTAGTTACAATGACCTTCCAGCTGGTCAAACGGACACCATGTTGAATCAATTTTCTCTTTCCATGGATACAATAGATCTTATACCAATAATAAAACAAATACAAGCGATTAATCCTACAATTAAGTTCATGGGCTCACCCTGGAGTCCACCCGTATGGATGAAAAGTAATCAAAGCAGTATTGGTGGTTTTTTACTACCTAAATATTATAGTGTTTATGCCAACTATTTTGTTAAATATCTGCAGACAATGAAACAAAGAGGTATTGAGGTTGATGCCATCACTATTCAGAATGAACCTCAGCACGGAGGTAATAACCCCAGCCTTTTAATGTCTGCTTCTGAACAGGCAGATTTTATCAAGAATCATTTAGGGCCAGCTTTCAAGAAGAATAAGATAACTACAAAAGTTATTATCTGGGACCATAATTGTGACAATCCAAACTATCCTATTTCAATATTGAATGACCCTGAAGCCAAGCAGTATATAGATGGATCTGCCTTTCATTTGTATAGTGGAGATATCAGTGCTTTATCAGTAGTTAAAGCGGCTCATCCAGATAAGGCAATTTATTTTACAGAACAGTGGACTGGTAAAAACGGTCAATTTGGAGGAGATTTAATGTGGCATATTAAAAACGTTATCATTGGTTCTGTACGTAATCATAGTAAAGTTGCGTTGGAATGGAATTTAGCAAATACCCCTGATTTATCTATGCATACCCCTGGCGGTTGTACTGAGTGTAAGGGCGCACTGAACATTTTTGGTTCTACCGTAACCAGAAATGTGAGTTATTATATTATTGCCCATGCCTCTAAATTTGTTCCAGCTGGTTCTGTTAGAATTGCATCTAGTTTTGCCGGTGACTTCTATTCAGCCGCTTTCATTACTCCTACCGGAAAGAAAGTAGTTATTGTACTAAACAGTGGATCTAAAACAGCTAGCTTCAATATTCGGCATGCTCAGAAATGGCTGAGCGCAGAATTAAACGCAGGGGCAGTTGCTACTTTTGTAATTTAACTATCTGGAATAATGAGATTTTTCTTATTTAATTTTATTGGTCTTTTTTGTAGTGTTGCATTTTTTACATCTTGTAAAAAAGCTGCAAGTAACCAATCAAATGAGGTGGTAAATAATACGCCATTTCTTTTAGCAGGCAGTAGTATAAATGGCGAGAGTTTTTCAAAAGACCTTATCAGTTATGATGTGAATACAACACCGAATATTGTATTACGGTTTAATAAGAAAATAAACAGAACAATTGCTGCCAATGCCATAGTATTACTGAAGAATGGTAATGAATCGGTAAAGCTTAACTACAGTTTTCTTCAAAATGATAGTGCAGTTTCCATTGTTGCTCAGGCATCGCTGGCTTATTTAACTAAGTATATTCTTTCTATAGATAATAGTTTGCAATCTGAAAGTAAACAGACGCTTTCTATACCAGTTTCAATGGGTTTTATCACCACTATGGATTCTACTGATAAATTTCCTGTTCTTACAGAAGCAGCTTTACTAGACACTGCTCAAAAAGCAACATTTAATTATTTCTGGAATTTTGGTCATCCAATATCAGGAATGGCAAGGGAAAGAAATACTTCAGGTGATATTGTTACATCGGGGGGGACGGGTTTTGGTATTATGGCATTGGTAGTGGCTGTTGAGCGAAATTTCATTTCACGTTCAGAGGGTCTCGCAAGAATGAAGACCATTGTATCTTTTCTTCAAAATAAAGCAAAACGTTTTCATGGTGCTTTTCCTCATTGGTTAAACGGGATTACCGGAGATGTTGTTCCGTTTAGTATAAAAGATAATGGAGCAGACCTTGTTGAAACTTCTTTTCTAATTGCAGGACTCTTAAGCGCAAGAATGTATTTTTCAGGTTTAAATACAGAAGAATCCACTCTTCGAAACAATATTAATTTAATCTGGGATGCAGTAGACTGGAATTGGTTCCGCCAGAACAATCAGCAAACTTTATATTGGCACTGGAGTCCAGATTATCAATGGGATTTGAATCTGAAAATATCAGGTTGGAATGAATGTCTCATAACCTATGTGCTTGCTGCCTCTTCCAATACCAATGCAATTCCACGTGAGACCTATCTGAATGGTTTTGCCAGAAATGGTTCAATGAAGAACAATGCAGTTTATTATAATTACAAATTGCCACTTGGTCCGGAGCTGGGAGGTCCTTTATTTTTATCTCAATACAGTTTTCTTGGGATTGATCCCCGTGGACTTTCTGACCCCTTTGCTGATTATCAGGAACAAGTGGTGAACCATAGTTTAATCAATTATAATTATTGTATTAACAATCCCAAAATGTATTGGGGTTATAGCCAGAACTGTTGGGGATTAAGCGCTTCGGATATACCCAATGGTTATTCCGCCAGTTCACCTACGAATGATCTGGGTGTAATAGCACCTACAGCCGCTTTGTCAGCATTCCCGTTTACACCTAAGGAAAGTATGCAGGCCTTGAAATTTTTTTATTATAAGCTAGGCGATAAGTTGTGGACAGAATACGGTTTTGTCGATGCTTTTAAATTACAGGATTTGTGGTTTTCTACTTCTACCTTAGCTATTGATCAGGGTCCTTCTATTATTATGATTGAGAATTATCGATCAGGATTAATTTGGAAACTATTTACGGCTTGCCCGGAAATTAAAAACGGTTTGAAAAAATTAGGCTTTACTGCCCCCTATTTATAATAAATGAAATTGAATAATGGTGAGAAATCTTATTGCGATCTTATTTTTTTTCCTTGCCTGTTTTTCAGGTAAAAATGTATTGGCTCAGCAAAAGACCTATTGCAATCCTATAAATATCGATTACGGCTTTACGCCTATCCCCAATTTTTCTGAGTGGGGAAGACATCGCGCAACAGCAGATCCTGTAATCGTTAATTATAAGAATGATTACTATCTGTTTAGTACCAACCAGTGGGGCTATTGGTGGAGTAATGATATGTTGAACTGGAATTTCGTTTCCAGAAAATTTCTACGACCCTGGAATGAAGGGTACGATGAATTATGCGCACCAGCAGTTGGTATAGTGGGCGACACAATGCTTGTATTTGGCTCAACCTATACCAGTAAATTTACTTTGTGGATGAGTACAAATCCTAAGGCGAATGATTGGAAACCATTGGTAGATTCTTTTGAAATTGGTGGATGGGATCCTGCATTTTTTACCGATGATGATGGACGATTCTATATGTACAACGGCAGTAGTAATGTATATCCATTATATGGGATAGAGTTAAATAGGAAAACATTTCAACCAATTGGAACCAGAAAAGAAATTCATTCTTTAAAAGCCTGGAGATATGGATGGCAAAGATTTGGGGAACATATGGATAACACATTCCTGGATCCTTTTATGGAAGGTGCATGGATAACTAAATACAAGAACAAGTATTATTTACAATATGGGGCACCCGGTACAGAGTTCAGCGGATATGCAGATGGAGTAGCAGTGGCAGACAGCCCACTTGGATATTTTACAGAACAGTCGGATCCATTGAGTATGAAGCTAGGTGGTTTTGCAAGAGGTGCAGGACATGGTGCAACATTCTCAGATATTTACAACCGATATTGGCATGTGAGTACCATCATGTTGTCAGTTAAAAATAATTTTGAACGAAGAATTGGAATATGGCCTGCTGGTTTTGATGCTCAGGATATGATGTGGACCAGCACTGCATTTGGCGATTATCCGCATTATTTACCTGCCTTTAGGAAAACAGAAATACAACCTCGCGAATTAAATCCTGCTTTTACCGGATGGATGTTGCTGAATTATCAAAAACCAGTAATGGCTTCCTCTTCATTGGGTGGACATACACCCAATCTGGCAGTAGATGAACAAATGAAAACTTATTGGAGTGCATCAACCGGTAATAGTGGTGAGTGGTTCCAGTCCGATTTGGGTTCCATATCTACCGTTCATGCTATTCAAATTAATTATGCTGATCAGGATGCTGATATATTAGGTAAGAGAACCAATTTATTTCATCAGTATAAACTTTATTCTTCAATGGATGGTAAAAAGTGGACACTGCTGAAAGATAAAAGCAATAATC
The DNA here is from genome assembly GCF_000508085.1 of Sediminibacterium sp. C3. Classification (GTDB taxonomy): domain Bacteria; phylum Bacteroidota; class Bacteroidia; order Chitinophagales; family Chitinophagaceae; genus Sediminibacterium. The sequence goes on from NZ_KI669560.1 coordinate 1,417,844, forward strand.
AAACAGATGTTCCTCATGATTACATTGAACTTGAAAAACCAATTTCTACCAGATTCATAAAGATTGAAAATGTACATATGGCTAGTGGTAAGTTTGCCTTAAGCGGGTTAAGGGTTTTTGGAAATGGAAATGGTCAGCTTCCAGATTCCGTAAAACAGTTTATGGTTCTGCGAACCGAGAAGGATAAACGAAGTGCCTGGATAAAATGGTCTCCCGTTGATAATGCATATGCTTACAATATTTATTATGGTACCCATCCCGATCAATTGTATAATTGTATTATGGTTCATGATACCAATGAGTATTGGTTTAAAGGGATGGATCTTAAAAAAACCTATTATTATACCATTGAATCAATCAACGAAAATGGAGTTTCTGTTAAATCTAAAATTTTAAAAGTAGACTAATGAAAAGTTTTATTAAGCGCCTGGTTTTAGCTTTTGCATTTTTATGTGTTAATACTTTATATGCGCAGCATTCAAAGATGGATCTATTTATTAATCAGTTAATGGCAAAAATGACACTAGAAGAAAAGCTGGGACAACTCAACTTGCCAAGTTCAGGTGATATCGTTACCGGGTCAGCTGAAAGCTCTGATATTGCTAAAAAAATTGTAGCTGGGAAAGTAGGTGGGCTGTTTAATATTAAATCTGTTGCCAAGATTAAAGAAGTGCAAAAACTGGCTGTAGAAAAAAGCAGACTCAAAATTCCCTTAATGTTTGGAATGGATGTTATTCATGGCTATGAAACCTTATTTCCCATTCCTTTGGGAATGAGTGCCACCTGGGATATGCATCTAATAGAAAGATCAGCCAGAATTGCAGCTAATGAAGCCACTGCGGATGGTATCAATTGGACTTTTTCTCCGATGGTGGATGTATCTAGAGATCCCAGATGGGGCAGAATTTCTGAAGGTAATGGGGAAGATGCTTTTTTGGGAGCGCAAATTGCAAAAGCAATGGTTAAAGGATACCAGGGAGATGATTTGTCTAAAAATAATACATTGCTTTCCTGTGTAAAACACTATGCATTGTATGGTGCTTCAGAAGCGGGTCGGGATTACGGAACAACCGATATGAGCAGGGTTAGAATGTTCAACGAGTATATGCTACCCTATAAAGCTGCTGTTGAAGCAGGTGTAGGATCTGTAATGGCTTCCTTTAATGAAATTGACGGATTGCCTGCACATGGCAACAAATGGTTATTGACCGATGTGTTGAAGAAACAATGGGGTTTTAAAGGATTGTTGGTTTCGGATTATACAGGGGTTAACGAAATGATTGCACATGGAGTAGGAGATCTTAAAACAGTTTCAGCCTTGTCTATGAATGCCGGATTAGACATGGATATGGTTGGGGAAGGATTTTTAACCACTTTGGGGGAGTCTGTAAAAGATAAAAAAGTTTCGATTGCCAGAATCAATGAAGCTTGTAGAAAAGTATTGGAAGCCAAATATAAACTGGGTTTATTTGATGATCCGTTTAGGTACATAAATGAAAACCGTGCAAAGACAGAAATATTTTCTGAAACCAATAGAAAAGAAGCCAGATCTATTGCAGCTCAGAGTTTTGTTTTATTGAAAAATGCCAATAAAACGCTTCCTTTAAAAAAGTCAGGATCAATTGCATTGATTGGACCTTTGGCCGACAATAAAGAAAATATGGGAGGTACCTGGAGTGTTGCCGCAAATCTGAGTAAAGCCACATCATTGTTGCAGGCATTTAGAGAGACCATTGGCGATAAGGTTGCCATTCATTATGCTAAGGGATCTAATTTACATGAAGATGCTAAATTTGAGGAGCGCGCAGGTATGTTCGGAAAATCATTAAAGCGTGACAATAGAACGGATGAGCAACTGTTAAATGAAGCGCTGGAAGCTGCGGCTAAATCAGACGTTATTGTTGTAGCTGGCGGAGAAAGTGCTGAAATGACTGGTGAAGCCAGCAGTCGTGCTCAAATTGATATACCATCTGTACAAAAAAATTTAATAAAAGCCCTTTTAAAAACTGGTAAGCCAGTTGTTTTGGTTTTATTCACGGGAAGACCTTTAACCCTAAACTGGGAAAATGAAAATATTCCGGCAATTTTAAATGTCTGGTTCCCTGGTTCTGAAGGACCTTATGCTATTGCTGATGTATTATTCGGAGATGTTAATCCTTCGGGAAAACTAACGGCTACTTTTCCACAGCATGTAGGTCAGGTTCCATTATTTTACAATCACAAGAATACCGGCAGGCCTTTGAGAGGGCCCTGGTTTCAAAAATTTCAGAGCAATTATTTAGATGTTAGTAATGAGCCCTTATATCCATTTGGATACGGACTGAGCTATACTAATTTCAGTTATGGAAATGTGGAATTAAGTACCACAAAGGCAAAGGGAAATCAAACAGTTACTGCCAGTGTTATGTTAACCAATTCTGGCTTATATCAAGGTAAAGAAACGGTTCAGCTATATATACGAGATTTGGTTGGGTCCAGCACCAGGCCTGTACTTGAGTTAAAGGGTTTTCAGAAAGTAAGTTTAGCCCCGGGTGAATCTAAAAAAGTTAGTTTCACTATTACTCCTGAAGACTTAAAGTTTTATAATTATGATCTAAAGTTTGATTGGGAGTCTGGCGACTTTGACATTTTTATTGGAACAGATGCTCAAACATTAAAATCTGCAAGATTAAACTGGAATAAGTAACTTGAAAAGCAAAATAGTAACCTAACTACAATTTATTCTAAATGAAATTCTTCTCAAGTCTTTTTTTAGCAGGGTTAATTACAACTGCTGCAAGCGCGCAGGTAAAACCTGAATGGACAACAGTGTTTTCTAAAATTAATGCTGAAGTAGATCAGCATTCAAAAGCCTATAGTAGTTTAAAAACTGCAACCGAGACCATCGGTCATCGATTAACGGGATCGGAAAATGGAAAGAAGGCGGAAGAGTTTGCGTATAATTTATTGAAGTCTTATGGATTCAAAGATGTAAAATATCAACCCTTTGAAGTGGAAAGCTGGAGCAGGGGTAGCTTAACAGTTAAGATTGGTTCAGATAAAAATAACCTGCAGGCAGTGAAAGCTGTTTCTCTGGCGCATGCTCCTGTAAAAGCCAATGTACAACTGGAATTGGTTGATATGGGAAATGGTCTGGAAGAAGATTATACCAGTAATCCTGGAAAGGCAACAGGGAAAATTGCTGTGGTTTATCTGGGAATTTTACCTGGTTCCAAATCGGGCTTGAAGAATTTGCATCGTTCTGAGAAAACAGCTTTGTCTACCAAATACGGAGCAAAGGGTATCATCATCATCAATACTGCCAATGGGGGTATTCTACTTACTGGTACAGCTTCTGTTACGGGTAAGTTGATACCGGATCCTGCGGTATGTATTGGGAAAGAAGATGGCATGAAGTTAAAAGAGGAGATGAAGAAGACAACGCATTATGCTTCTATTGATATGACCAATCAGTCTGGATTAATTAAAGCCCGAAATGTAATTGCTACTATAAAAGGTAAAACTCAGCCCAATGAAAAAGTAATTATTGGTGGTCACCTGGACAGCTGGGATTTGGCTACCGGCGCCATTGACAACGGAATTGGATCTTTTGCCGTGATGGATATGGCTCGTACATTTCAGGCACTGAAACTGCAGCCAGAAAGGACTGTTGAATTTGTAATGTTCATGGGAGAGGAGCAAGGGTTGCTGGGTTCTAGGGCATATGTAGATCAGGCCATGAAGAATAAAAGCATCAACCAGATTAGGTATATGCTGAATTATGATATGACGAATGACCCCAAGGGTTTTTCTACTACTATCATAGAAAGTAAGGAATTGTTTGAAGGAATTGGGGCCATTGCCCAGAGTTTTGATACCAGTTATAAAAACTTGTTCAATAATGGTGCTGGTTTACACAGTGATCACCAGCCTTTCATGCTGCAGGGAATTCCAACGGGCGGAGGTGCAGGAGGTAGATTGCCAAATAATGCAGGCCCTTGTTACCATGCTGATTGCGATGATTTTAAATTGGTGGATGATAAGGGGCTTAGAAATACTGTTCGTTATGGTGCCATGTTGCTTTATGGTGTAGCGGATTCAAAAGAGTTAAAAGCTAAAAGATTTACCGATCTGGAAGTTCGTGATTTTATGATTAAAAATAACCTGAAAGAAGCTTTGCAAATTGCCGGTGAATGGCGTTGGGATTAAGCTGATTTTTTTCTGGAATATGCCCATTGCTGAATGAGTAGGGAAAGCCTCATGGAAATCACCGCGCAGAATATGCCTGCACCAACATCCAGTGGAAAATGCTGTGCCAGGTACACTCTTGAGTATCCCGCTAATGTGGCCATTACTATGCCTGGAATCCAGAAATAGCGATAGGGGATTGCCAGTGTTCCCAGCAGGAATAAACTGAATGCCGTAGTAGTATGTCCTGAGGGGAAGCTATTACTGGTGTGAACGGTTACACCTTTTACTGTATGGATAGGATTAGCTGCCGTTGCTTCAATAGCGGCAGTTGGCCTTGCTTCGTTGGGGTAAATGACTTTTTTACCTACCTGCACAAAAAGGGTTGAAAATAGAATGGCACTTAAAACCAGAGGAAGCCACTTCCGTTTATAGAAAATAAAATAAAGACCTACCGGAACCCAGAGTATGCCATCACCTGCATAGGTAAATGCTGCAAAAAAATAATCGGCGATGCTGCCCAAATTTCCATTCAATAAAAGGAACAGCTCATCTTTACCACCCAGATAACTAAATAGAAGCAATAGGGTCCCTAATACAATACTTAGGATACTGGCTGTTTTATATGCGTTGGTATTAAGCTTTGTCAATCTTTGGGTTTTATGCAAAGATAGGGGCTGAAGATAAAAGGAACCCCGCCCCACAGAACGGGGTTCCACCCAAACACAAGTAGCTATTTTAAATAACGCCTGCCAGTTCCAGGCTTTTCTTTTTCAGGTTTACTACATCAATATCATCAATGATGCCATCATGTGCCAGAATTAATGAAGTATTGTTTTGTTTCCACCATTGCTGGTTAATGAGTTTACTACAATGCAATACCCCAATCAGGTATTTTCTTTCGGCCTGAGCATGCCATTCTTCAATCCACTCAAATTCTTCTTTGGGAATATATTTAAGGTCGTCGAAGCTAACATACACTTTTAAATAATAATCGTTGGTTAACTCATGTGGTTTGTGATGGTAGAGTTTCTTGTATTCGTAACAGTAGTTATAGCGTAATGCAGCAATATCACTTAATACAGCAGAAGCGGTAGGAAAACTACCAGCCCCTTTTCCATAAAAGAATTGTTTATCTGCAAATCCAGATTCAATAACAACTCCATTGTACTCATTTTTTACAAAGGAAAGCGGGTCTTGTACTGGTACAAATTGCGGTAGTACAAATGCGGCCACTTTTCCATTTTTTAATTTTTTAGCTTGTCCAATCAGTTTGATATCAAGATTTTTTTCTCTTGCTACAAGTGCATCAGAGCCCTGAATATTTTGAATTCCTGTGAACAAAATTTCTGATGGGGCAGTCACTACGCCATATGCGTGGTTCAGCAGAATAGTCCATTTGTTCAATGCATCATATCCTTCCACATCCAGTTTGGGATTGCTTTCTGCAAAACCCAATTGCTGGGCCAGCAACAATGCTGCGGAAAAATCCAGTTTTTCCTCAAACATTTTAGTTAAGATAAAATTGGTAGATCCGTTTACGATGGCTTTGATTGAGTGTAATAAATCGTTGTCATAGTACTCTTCAAGATTTCTGATAACTGGAATAGAAGCGCAGGCGGCTGCTTCATACAAAAAGGGAAGTCCTGTTTCTTTTTGCAATGCCAGTAGTGCAGGCAAATTATCTGCAATCATTTTTTTGCTCGCACTCACTACTGATTTACCATTTTTTAATGCGGTGGATACAATATCGAATGCCGCAACCGAATCGTCAATCACTTCTACTATTACATTGATTTCAGGATCTTGTAATAATTCATTCTTATCCGAAGTAAATAATGTTGCCGGCGCATTTCTTTTTTTATCTGCATTCTTGATACAGACTTTTTTAATACTGGCTTTTAATGAGGGGGTCTGTTGTAATACTTTGTACAATCCTTCTCCTACTACACCAAATCCGAATAATCCGATTGTTAACTGCTTGTGTGTTTCCATTTTAATTTTCGATTTTGCTACTTATGAATGTTTTTTTTAAATCTTCAATCAGGTCTTCTGCTTCTTCCAGCCCAATAGATAGTCTGATTAAGCTATCATTAACACCTGCTGCTCTTCTTTTTTCTGCAGGAATAGATTTGTGCGTCATATTGGCTGGATGTGAAATCAGGCTTTTAATGCCTCCGAGACTTTCTGCCAGCTTGAACAATTGGGTATTACTTGTTACGGCAATAGCAGCTTCATTGGTATCATTTACCAATGAAAAGGATATAATACCTCCCCCTGTTTTTCCCTGCTGAATAGCTAGTGCATGATTGGGATGTGTGGTCAGCCCGGGGTAATTTACATGAGCCACTGCAGGGTGAGTAGCCAGGTATTGCGCCACTTTCAATGCAGTTCTGCTATGATGTTTCATGCGCAAATGCAGGGTTTCAATTCCTCTGATCACCAGCCAGCTATCAAAGGGTGCCAGTACGGCTCCGCAGGCATTCTGAAAAAACTTCAGTCTGGCTCCCACCGTTTCCTCTTTTGCTACCAAAATGCCAGCGATTAAATCACTATGACCACCTAGATATTTAGTTGCACTATGAATTACAAGATCAGCGCCCAATAACAGGGGTTGTTGCAAAACAGGAGTGGCGAAAGTATTGTCTACGCAAAGCAGGCAGCTATTGGCTTTGGCTATTTTTGCAATAGCAGCAATATCCGAAATTTTTAAAGTTGGATTGGTCGGTGTTTCCAGCCAAATTAGTTTTGTTCTAACTGTAATTGCAGCAGATACTTTTTCAAGATCGCTGGTATCAACAAAGTTTACTTTGATACCATATTGTTCATAGACAGCCGTAAATAATCGGTACGCACCTCCATAAATATCATCAACGGCCAGAATTTCATCTCCGCTTTTTAATAGTTTAACTACTGTATCAATGGCGGCCAGTCCACTTGCAAAAGCCAAACCGGTTGAGCCTCCTTCCAGTTCTGCAATGAGCGATTCCAATGCAGCTCTTGTTGGATTATTAGATCTTGAGTAATCATAGCCTTTGTTCACTCCCGGAGACTCCTGTACAAAAGTGCTGGTTTGGTAAATGGGTACAGAAATGGCCCCGGTAAGCGGATCTACCGGAATGGCATGAATGAGTTGGGTTGCATTGAGCATGTGACGATTTTTTTGAATTAAAAAATATCGTTCTCTTCAATCTCTAGGTGGCTTCCCATGGCTAATAGGCCAAAAAAAAACCCACCTGATAAAATCAGATGGGCATATATAAATTTCCTTGCGGTAATAATAAAAGCTTGACTCTGACTTATCTTTCCCGTTAAAGCATTGCTTTATCAGGATGGAATTGGCACCTTCATACTACTGAGTTAAAGTAATATGGGTTGCCAAGGCTTCACAGGGCCAAAACCCTCCGCCTTTCTGGATAAGATTATGAAAGAACTGGTGCAAATGTACATCAGCGATGTTAATTCACCAAATTAAAAGTCTATAAAATTGGTAGATTATTTAATTTTCGCTGATTTTTCATTTAGTCATGTATTGTTTTTTTGGGTATTGCTGATTTTCTTTTTTCAGTAACCAAACTTTGAAGCGGCATCCTTGTTTGTATCTTTAATCTCTATTATGGCAAAGAAATCAATTCCTACTGCATCAATACCTGCGAACGATAACGACTTTATTCAGGTAATGGGCGCCCGTGAACACAATTTGAAAAATATTGACATTGCTATTCCTAAAAATAAATTAGTTGTTTTTACAGGGGTGAGTGGCAGTGGAAAATCTTCATTGGCTTTTGATACTATTTATAATGAAGGTCAGCGCAGGTACATGGAAAGCTTTGGTGCTTATGCCAGACAGTTCATGGGTGACATGGAGAGACCTGACGTTGATAAAATCACTGGATTGTCTCCGGTAATTTCGATTGAACAGAAAACCACAAACAAAAATCCGCGTTCTACGGTTGGTACTGTAACTGAAGTGTACGATTTTCTTCGTTTGCTTTATGCACGGATTGGTGAAGCATACAGTTATGAGACCGGTAAAAAAATGGTCAAGTTTAGTGAAGAAGAAATTGTTGAGAATATTTATACAAAGTATAAAAACAAGAAAGTGAGTTTGCTGGCACCCCTGATTAGAGGAAGAAAGGGGCATTACAGAGAGCTCTTTGAAGATATTAGAAAGAAAGGTTTTTTGAAAGTGAGGGTAGATGGAGAAATTATTGATTTAACACCCAAGCTGCAGGTTGACCGTTATAAGATTCACGATATTGAAGTGGTGATTGATCGTTTACAGGTTACCGATGATTTAAAAGTGCGGGTTAGCCAGAGTGTGCAGCAGACTTTGAAAATGGGAAAGGACCTGATGTTCTTATTGTTGAATGATACTAATAAGACGGTGCAATATGCAAAGCAATTAATGTGCGAAGACACGGGCATTTCTTATGAAGAACCTTCTCCGAATTCATTTTCCTTTAACTCTCCTTATGGTGCCTGCCCAACCTGTAAAGGATTAGGGCATATGTATTCCATTGATTTATCTGCAGTAATTCCAGATCCGAATCTGAGTATTAAAGAGGGAGGTATTGCTCCATTGGGTGTGCAAAGAGATGCTTACATGTTCCGCAATGTAGAGCAGCTGGCAAAGAAAAATAAAATCAATCTGGATAAGCCGGTGAAGGATTTGCCGGTTGCGGGATTAAATATTCTGTTGTATGGCAATCCGGATGGAAATAGTTTAATGGTTGATCCTGAAGAAACAGATGGGATGAGTGCAGATCCTTATGCCGGTGAGTTTGAAGGAATCATCCCAATGCTGAAGCGCTGGTTTGCCGGTGTAAAATCGGATGGTATGAGGGAGTGGGTAGAACAATACATGGAATTAAAAGTATGTACTACCTGTAACGGAGACAGATTAAGAAAAGAAAGTCTCTGGTTTAAGATAGATAATAAAAATATTGCAGAACTCAGTGCTTTGAATTTGGATAAACTACAGCAGTGGTTTACCAATCTGGAAGATCGGCTGAACAAGAAACAAAATGTGATTGCTAAAGATATTTTAAAAGAAATCAGGGAGCGATTACAATTCCTGTTGGATGTTGGACTAACTTATCTCTCCTTGAGTCGTTCTTCCAGAACCCTTAGTGGTGGTGAGTCACAGCGAATTAGGCTGGCTACCCAGATTGGATCTCAGTTGCAGGGGATTACTTATATACTGGATGAACCTTCTATTGGTTTGCATCAGCGCGACAATCATCAGTTGATTCAGGCCTTGAAAAATCTTCGTGATATAGGGAACAGTGTATTGGTCGTAGAGCACGATAAAGATATTATGCTGGCAGCGGATTATCTGGTGGATATTGGTCCTCGTGCGGGTAAATATGGCGGAACCATTGTAGCTGAAGGAACACCGCAACAAGTGTTGGAATCCGGAGCAGATACTGCTCAGTATTTGAATGGACAAAAACGCATTCAGGTGCCCGCAGAAAGAAGGGCTGGTAGTGGTAAATTTCTGGAATTGAATAAGGCTTCCGGAAATAATTTAAAAAATGTTTCTGTTCGTTTGCCACTGGGTAATTTAATTGTGGTGAGTGGGGTAAGTGGCAGTGGTAAGAGTACCTTGATTAATGAAACACTGTATCCAATTTTGGCCAAGCATTGTTACAATAGCAAAGTAACGCCCATGCCTTTTCATTCTGTGAAAGGATTGGAGCATATTGACAAAGTGATTGAAATTGATCAGTCACCCATTGGTAGAACACCAAGAAGTAACCCTGCTACGTATTGTGGATTCTTTACAGAAATCAGAACTTTGTTTGCTGCTGTACCCGAAGCTAAAATTAGGGGTTATGCAGCGGGTCGTTTTTCCTTTAATGTTAAGGGCGGTAGATGTGAAATTTGTGAAGGCGGGGGAATGAAAGTGATTGAAATGAATTTTCTGCCAGATGTATATGTAAACTGTGAGAAATGCAATGGCAAAAGATACAATCGGGAAACATTGGAAATCCGTTACAAGGGAAAATCCATCAGTGATGTGCTGAACATGACGGTGGATGAAGCCTGCGAATTCTTTCAGCCTGTTCCTTATTTGTACAGAAAGATTAAAGTATTGCAGGAAGTAGGATTGGGCTATATTACTTTGGGCCAGTCTGCTACAACCCTTAGTGGGGGAGAAGCACAGCGAGTAAAGCTGGCAACAGAACTTGGGAAAAAAGACACTGGTAAAACATTTTATATTCTGGATGAGCCTACTACCGGATTGCATTTTCAGGATATCAGTCATTTGCTGGATGTGTTGAATAAATTGGTAGACAGGGGTAATACAGTATTGGTAATTGAACACAATTTGGATGTAGTTAAAATGGCCGACTATATAATAGATCTGGGACCAGAAGGAGGAGACGGAGGTGGTCAGATTTTATTTGAAGGAACTCCAGAGAAAATGCTGCAACATAAAACCAGTCATACTGCCCGCTTTTTAAAAGCTGAAATGAATTAACTTCATTCTATGAATTTGAATGACCTAAATTTTTTGCCAGAGTGGGATGAAAGCCGCTACAAAGTGGGACCCGATGATGCAGCAGAAGAGTGGCGCAGAGGGCCGGCCAGGGCTATCGCCAAAGCCATGTATAATCAATGGAGAGAAGTGTTTGGTTTGGTTGTTGCTTTTGCAGAAAATTTAGCAGATGATGGAGAAGAAACGCATCCTGCTTCTACCAAGGCATTGATCTATGAAAACGTAATGATTGTTGCGCCTAAAATTATTGGCGCCATCAGCATGGATTTATATGTTTTGAAAATGGAGAATGCTTCCGTTATTAGAACCAATGCAAAGCAAATGATGGAGCAGATTGGTTTTGCCGTTTTGATGGGGTGGGCAGACGAAGCTCATAAACAGGTAATTGAAGAAGCCTTGTATAAGTTCAGAGAACTCTATAAACAATGGGTAAGTACTTTTCAGAAAGATAGCTTTGAAGACGAATGGGGCCTGTTTATTTAATAGGCAGATTTACTCTTTTGCATCGGTTTCCAAACTAAATAAAAATATCCCAGTATTAAAATTCCGAGGGTGAAAGGAATCAGTGCTATATGCTTATAGGTATATCCGTTCCAGATTTCAATATGGTCAAATCCAAAAAATTCGCTGACCATCCAGTAAGAGTTGGCAGAAATCCACACCGTTATCGCCAGGTTATGGCATAATTCGGACATGTACTGACGGGTTCTGTAGGCAATAATAATAGAAATCAGTAAAGTGGGGAGAATCATTGAAGTGCCCAGCCATCTGAGTCCAAGACACCAGGCCACATCTTTGAATAGCCAAAATACAATATGGAGATTTTCCATCTTCCGGTATTTCAGCGGAATATCGTATCTGTCATCATGTACCGAAGGGGGCTGCTCCATTCAAATTCTTTTGTGGCACAATATTAATTTTTTGTAAGCAATTATCGACTTAAAATATTCTTGAAACGATCGATGCTGGCCAATGTGTGAATGGGTTGGTTATTGATAATATGCTGTGCAAACTGATGTGCAAAATAGGGGGCCAGACTACAACCCTTGGTTCCCATCCCATTGAGTATGCCAATATTTTTTTGAATGGGGTGGAACCCCACAAAAGGTCTCCGCTCAATATTGGCAGGTCTTTCTGATGCCATATGATCCACAATCTGATAGGGTAACTTGAGCCAGTTTTTTAATTGGAACTCCACTTTTTCCCTGAAGGCAGGTGTTGGATTGGGATGATCGTATTTCCATTCATAGGTAGAGCCTATCCAGAACAAATCTTCTTTCCAGGGAACCAGGCTAAGGCTTTGCTTGTAGATATGGTTTCTAGGCAAATCGGGTATGGAGGCAATAATGGCTTCTCCTTTATTGGGAGCAAAGGGCAGGAGTTGAAACCAGGGGTTGGTTGTTCCTGCATTACCATCACAAAAAATGATACGGTCAGCTGATATATCTTTCCAATGGATGATTTCATCCTTAACCATACAGTCATGGAAGTTGAATTTGCTTTCTATCAAAGCGTTTGCTGAAATAAGCTTCTTTCTCCACCCTTCCAGCAGATCATTCAGTTGAATCAACCAGCAGGGATGTATTTCACCAATGCCAAACTGAAGATGAAAAAAGGAATTCCAGTTTTTTTCATCTACTTCCGATAAATATTCTGTTTCGGTTTTTAGTCTTTCGGAAAAGGCGATTTTATTTTCAGGCGTACTATGAAAATCAAGCACATTACATTGGCGAATCAATTCAACGGATAATTCCTTTCCCATTTCCTGATAAGCATTTACCGCAAAGGGCATAAAGGTTTCTATTTCCCAGGTTCTGACAATTCTTCTTCCGGTAACCGGATTGATAACACCACTGGCTACTTTGGTTGCTGTGTATAGCTTTGCTGTATCCACTACCATAACCCGCTGGCCCTCATTTAGTAAGTTCCAACTTAAAAAACTACCACATAACCCCTGGCCTATAATAAGTGTGTCTACCTGCATGATTATTGTTCAATTCTGATTTTAATGGAATTGGAATGTGCTTTTAATGCCGGAGCGTACATGCTTTGAATGGAAGCAAGCCCCGCTGTGTATAAACCAGTATGTGTGGCTCTCATGGTATAATCCAGTTGATGTGTACCCTTGGGTAAAGAATGGAAATAATAATTGGTACTTACATCTTTGGTGCTTTGATAATAAATAGAACGGCTTTTCCATTGGTAGCCACTTAGAACATCGGTTGGCTCTGTTGCTGCCGGACGTAAATCCTTAACATGCACATAATCCATTTCCCTGTCTGTTTTTATACTCAGCGTTACATTTAATAATTCACCCACTTTCACAGGCTCATTTTCATTCAATAAAATCCATTGGTTATTTCTGAAAACACGGAGGGTCTTATTGATTTCAATAGGTCCTGTGCTGGCTGTAATTTCATCCATATTGGCTAAATATTGCCAGTAGATACTTCCATAAGAAGGTTGATTGGAAACCATATTTTGGGTAGCTGTTGTTACCGTGATATTTCCCATGGAAGCATTCACTTTATTGCCTTCCAGTCTCTTTTTAAAATAACCGGATCCTTCCATTGTTTTTTCTGTTGCAGTTCCAATGGTAGTGGTATTGCCTAGTTTTATCTGAACTGCTCTTTTATTGCCGAACCATTCTCCTGCATTCGCAACTATGCTGTACACAGCTTCTGTTGTACTTATACTGTTGCCCCAATGATTGGCTTCTTTGTTCAAAATTAACCAGGTAAGCATGCCGCTGATGAATTGCTTGTAGGGTTGCTTTGGAAGCGTAGCGTTAATTTCGCTGAAACAATCAATCATCATGCTCTGATGCTGTATGGGCATTGCATACCAGCGGGAAGTGGTTCTGTTTTTCCAATAAACACCTTTATATGTATCATTCATCGATTGTTCGGCCAATGATTTCAAAATTCTTTCAGCAAATGCAGTCTGATTGTTTCTGTGTGCGAGCAATGCTGCCATTGCCTGACCATATAGATTTTGCTGCGACCAGTTGGTCAGTGCTTTCTTTAGATAAAACTGATAGGCAGAATCATTGGTAATGGCAATATCTCTGTACAGGCTTCGCATCAGCAAATAATCAAGTGGGATACTAATCTGTTTAGCTGATTTGTCTTTTTTGTAACGGTAGTGGATCTCATTGTCCATATAATGATTGGCTTTCACCAGCATCCCTCTTAATCTTGCAGACAGGGATGGATTAATGGCGCCGATTCTTTTTAGTTTGCCTATCTGGAGTAAAATATAGTTGGTGATAAAGGGATCTGCATTGCCTCCTTCGAACCAACTGAAACTTCCTTCTTTACCCTGCAACTTTTCTAAACGGATGATCCATGCTTCATTTTCGGCAGTCATTTTTTCCTCATTGAACTGGTTGGCCAGTTCCTTCAATAAGAGATTTCCTGATTTCGCGTCTAATACCCAGGGTGTTTCTTCCAGCAAAATCTGCTTTAATTCATTGTTCTTTTCTAATGGATTGAGTAAGGCGGTACTGTCTTTTCTCCAGGCTTCCAATGCCTGACCAATGACAGGATATTTTTTAAGGATATGCAATGCCATTAGGTTGGCATAGATGCGGCTGAATTGCTGAATGGCAGATTGTTCAGGATCTGTTTTCATATAACCCAGTGCCTGTATGGCATTCCAGGCGGGTTGTGTAGTGTATTCAACGGTCAGCGCTTCTGTACTGATACCTTCACTTTGGTTGTTTATTAATTTACTGAAACTGAATTGTTGTGTTGTGTCTTTGGATAAGTAAATGGGTAGGGTTTCTGTAATGAACTGTCTGTTACTTAAAACGGGTATGATATGCTCCTCCCCATCACTGAAGCTATTGGTCTTTGCAATCATCCGAATGCGCAATGGTTTGTTGTAGCTAAAAGGAATTTGTACAGGGAACTGTGCAATAGCAGATTGCCCGGCTTCGGCAGTAAAATACTGCTGCGGAAATACATTCTGAAACCATCCGTCTACCGGTGTATTGGTAGTGGCATCAATCAATTCAAGTGTGATGGTGCCAGTTAATTCTTTTTGGGTAAGGTTGGCAATCTTCACTGGTATTTCCATCTGATCTCCCTCTCTTAAAAAACGGGGAAGGTTGGGTTGAACCATCAGGCTTTTTTGCGTCTGCACTTTCTGTTCCGTATAGCCAACGGCCAGCTCTTTGGTATGGGCCAGGGTCATCCATTTCCATTGGGTGGTTGCATCCGGAAACTGAAAGCTGAATGTATATTTACCTGTGCTGTCTGCATACAATTGTGAGATAAAAAACGCCGTTTCATTGAAGTTCTTTCTGATAGGCTCAAATCCATCAGCAGGTTTGTTGGCGGGAATGGTTCTTCCGTTCCGGAAAATATCTCCTGTTATCGGATCTTTGTATTCCACATAAGTATACACTTTGTCATAGTCTTCTTCCATCACGGAATTCGTTCCCCTGATTTTTATATTGGCCGGGGGTGGGGCTGCAATGGATCGTTTTGCCTGTGTTTCATATAAAACCCTTTCTTTTATTTTCCATTGAACAGGAATGCTATTGAGTAGTTGCGGATCTGTATAGGGTTTTGCTTCACAGAAACACTGATAGTCGTGTAATAGGGTAATATGGCTGGCTCGGAATAGGGTACTGAAGAATCCATCATCGTAATTAGTATTGTTCCACAGATTTAATCTATCCCAATTGTGTGGATTCAATGCATCCAGACTGGCATCATACATACCTGTCAGTATTTCTGCTGCTTTTTCATTTGCCTTGTTACCGGCTACTTCAATTTGCCAGCTTTCCTTGGCGCCTGGCTCAAAGACATTTCTGAAAGTTCCTGTTTTAATGGATAATTCTTTGTCGTAAAAAGGTACAGCAATGGATTGAGCTTGTTTATACATTCTTCCGTTTGCAATAAATACTTCCTGCAAAAATATTCCTCCCTTATCCTCTTCATTAATAATGATTTCTTCCCTTGAAATATTTTCTGTTTGTTTATATTGATAAGTCGAAGCTTTATTTCCTCTTTTTATTTTTTGAATAACAGCCGCATTAGGGATAGGGTATGCTTTTGTGATGTGTAAAGTATCGCCTTGCTTTGTAGTGGTTGCAGAATACAATTGTAACAGATCAGGATATTGTCTTGGTTTTTCCGGGTTAATCACTTGTAGGTATTGAGCAGATTTGAGTGGCAGCCCAAAACTGTCAATTGCAGTAGCGATTACTTTATAGGTGCCTACTTCAATTTTACTTACGTCTGATGCTGATGCAGCAACAGGCCAGTGTTCTATTTCTGTTTCCCGATTGTATTCATCATGCGGGAAATATTTTCTGTAGGTAACCGAGTCGTATATATGTATATCCGAACGATCCCAGTATCTTTTACGAATAAATTGTGTTGGCTCTGCTACTTTATAGATGGATGTTTGTACGGGAATATGTTTTGTGTTTCCATTCAGGTCCTGCACGATAGTTTCAATATTTTTCAGTTTGCTTTGAAAAACGATCGCAGGTGTTTGAATAGAAAGTCTCCATGCGGTTTTTGCGGCGCTGATATTAATATTGCCCGATCTGCTCTCTCCGTTTAAATCAGTAACGGTTAGCTGAACAATATAATTAATGGATACTTCTTCTTCTTTGTTTTTTGAACTATCGTACAAGGCTTTAAAGGGGATAATAAATTTTCCACTGGCATCGGTAATACCATTTCCGGATGCAATGATATTGCCTTCGGGTTGTGGGCGTCTTCCGAATTGCTTAACTGTGTAAACTACTTTCGCTCCGTTGATTACATTCCCTGCATAGCCCATGGCCTGGATGGTATAATGTATGCTGTCGTTTAAACGATAACCAGACTTAGGTTGGTTAAAAACCAGCTGAATAGTAGGTCTTTTATATTCTTCTACCTTAACGGTGGCTCTTGAATCATTGTAATCTACTGCTACAATGGTAAATGCTCCGGTAAGCCCTTTGTTGGGAATTGGAAACTGGCCCGTAATGCTTCCAAAGGAATTCAACTTTAGAAAAAGGGAATCAACTTTTTGCCAGTTTGCATTATACAGATAGCAAAGCACAGGGGCTTTTTCTGTTATCAGTTTGGGTTGTTTTGTATTCCAGTCTTTGGTGATGGCAATGCCTTTAAAATAGATGGTTTGCCCCGGTCGGTAAATGGATCGGTCGGTAAAAAAATGCATTCGCTTATTACCCTTTTCAAATTGTATGGATGGGTCTGTATCGCTATTTAAGCTTCTGAATTGATATTGGTACTCACTAAACTGTAAAATGCTGTTTTTGTTTTTTACCTGAACAGTGATGTTATTATCTACTTTTTGAGTAATCTGAAAACCGCCCTGCTCATCTGTTTTGGTTTCTAAAAGGGTTTTCTGTTCTGTAATTCCTGTATTTCGGTTATATACATTTTGCATGACACTTACGGACACATTAACCACAGGTTTTCCATCTGCATAATCTCTGATGAAGTATTGCTGGTTGTCTTTGATGTACACCCAGTTGGATACATTGAAAACCGTATATCCCAGTTTGTCCGTTGTTACATTAAAGGACTTGCCTGCACTGGTAAGCAAAAGATAAGTGCCATCTGTAAGCGGGTCTATCTTAAACTCTGTAAAATGAGTCTGATAATCTCCGGTTGCAGGAATTGGGATGGTTATTTCCCTGACAAAATTTTGTTTCAGGATAGTGGATAAAATTTCTGCAGATTCAATCCCTTTGGGATAAAATCCAAAATTTACTTTGTAGATTTTTCCATACAGTGTATCCAGATTTTTAAATTGGAGAAATGCACGGAATGGTTTGTTGCTCTCATTGTATTCTTCTACCTGTATCCAAGCTTTCTTGTCCTTGATTTCATTCTGCAAATCGGTCAAACCGCTTTTACTCATCTGCACTGGCTCAACTTTTTTCTCTGCCTCTTTAATAATCGCCAGTGCATGTACGAAAGCAAATTGGTTGGTCGTATCTCTGAAAGGATGATAGTTTCTTCCTTTTTCTGCAGTAAGCTTTGCCAATTCATAATATGCATCGGCTATCACTGATGCATCTTTATTTGTTTCAACAGATCCTTCCGCATTTGCTTTGGTGAATTGCATCAATGCGGTTGAATATTCCTTTTCTTTTATGATGTTTTCCTGATACTGCCATTTAATAAAATTGAAACGATAACGTTGCTGCAGTGGTTCGCCGGTTTTCTTTCCGTTGATTAATTCCTGGAATAAATCTGACACGAATTTTTGGTGACGTTCATTGGCATCATTTCCTAATCCCTGCGTGTAATAGCGTATCTGTTCAATCAAGAGTAAATCGAAGGCTGTATAATGTTGCAGCGGTTCTGATCCCCCTACAATAATAGGAGCATATACGTTTAGTGAATTGTTTTTTAGCAGTGTTGCATTGGCTTTGGCCAGTTTAAATTGGGTCTCAATGCTATCTTTTAAAGGTTGCGCACTCCAGTTTTTCCGGTTGTACAAATTCCATTTCTGGTTCTCGTAATATTCATTGTATTTTTTAGCAATCAATACATGTAATAACGACTGTAGTGCCGGATTTTCTTTGGCTTGCTGACTGGCTTTTTTTAATACCAGCAAGGTTTGGGTATAGCCTTCTTCTGTATATTCCTGATCAATTTCTGTTTCATAAATCATGGCCCTGATTTGCTCCCCTTCTTTTTTCTCTGCGACTGCTTTTTTGTACAGAGCTTTCACTTTTTCCAATGCCGTTTTGGGCAATCTGTCTTTGAGCAATAAACTGTCAATGATTTTATATTGCTCACTATAATAAGCATCTGTTGTCTGTGCTTTTATTTGAAAGGAAACCACTAGTATGATAAGAGAAAATAGAAGACGCATAGAAATCAATTTGGGATGTATTGCTAAGGATGCAAGATGCTGTTTTTTGCATAAAAAAACCCGAAGCTTTAGAGCCTCGGGTCGTTTATTAACAATTTGCTTGTTTATTTTTTTAGTGCAGCAGCCATGGTAATACCAATATCCGCAGGGCTTGCTACTACTTCAATACCGCATTCTGCCATGATTTTCATTTTGGCAGCTGCTGTATCATCTGCACCGCCAATGATGGCACCGGCATGTCCCATTCTTCTTCCGGGAGGAGCAGTTTGACCTGCAATAAATCCTACAACAGGCTTCGTTTTATTGTCTTTGATCCATCTTGCAGCATCAGCTTCCATGCTACCTCCAATTTCACCAATCATGATGATACCATCGGTTTCAGGATCATTCATTAATAATTCTACTGCTTCTTTGGTTGGGGTCCCGATGATTGGGTCTCCGCCAATACCTATCGCAGTACTGATACCTAATCCTGCTTTTACTACCTGATCAGCTGCTTCATAGGTAAGGGTACCACTCTTTGAAACAATGCCAATTCTGCCTGCTTTGAAAATAAAGCCAGGCATGATACCTACTTTAGCTTCTTCTGCAGTAATTACGCCAGGACAGTTTGGCCCGATTAAGCGGGTTTTGCTTCCCTGTAAGTAATTCTTAACTCTTACCATATCCTGGACTGGAATACCTTCAGTAATACATACTACCAAACCGATTCCTGCTTCAGCCGCTTCCATAATGGCATCTGCTGCAAATGCAGGTGGCACGAAAATGATACTTACATCAGCACCAGTTTGCTTTACGGCATCGGCTACTGTATTAAATACGGGCTTATCTAAATGGGTTGTTCCACCTTTATTGGGTGTAACGCCACCTACCACATTGGTTCCATACTCAATCATTTGAGTGGCATGAAACGTTCCCTCTGTTCCGGTAAAACCCTGAACAATGATTTTTGAGTGCTTGTTTACTAATACTGACATAGCCTATCGTTTCGGAGATTTTTAAATTTTGGGCAAAAATAGGTGAAAAACGTTTGCAAAATGTGAAATGTCATTCTGCCACCCCATAAATATGGCATCCGTTTTGTATATTCAATACTTCAAATATAAAAACATGAACACAAAGAGAATTACCCTTATTGTCATTATCGGATTAATTGTATTAATTGGCGGATGCGGTATGAGTGGTTACAATGGATTGGTTAAATTAGATGAAACCGTAAGCCAGTCCTGGAACAACGTACAAAGTGATTATCAGCGCAGGGCAGACCTTATCCCTAATTTGGTGAATACCGTTAAGGGAGAAGCCAATTTTGAGCAGTCAACTTTGCAGGCTGTGGTAGAAGCCAGAGCAAGTGCTACCCAGATGAAAGTAGATGCTAAAGACCTGACTCCGGAAAAATTACAGGAATTTCAGGCCTCTCAAGGTCAGTTATCTCAGGCTTTAGGTCGTTTATTAATGGTTACAGAAAATTATCCTAATCTTAGAGCCAATGAAGCGTTTCGTGGCTTGCAGGCACAGCTGGAAGGAACTGAAAACCGAATCAAGGTTTCCAGAAACGACTTCAACGCTGCTGTAGCTGCCTATAACGTGAAAGCCCGTTCTTTTCCTATGAATATTCTGGCCAGCATAACCGGCTTTAAAGTGAAGGAAGGATTCAAAGCTGATGCAGGTTCTGAGAAAGCTCCGGAAGTTAAATTCTAAAATTGGCCCATGTTTGGATTATTCGGAAAAAAACGAAAAGAATATTTTACCCAGGCAGAGAAAGATGCCATTGTTGCAGCCATTCAAAAAGCTGAACAAAGAACCAGTGGCGAAATCAGAATCTATGTGGAATCCAATTGTGAACTGGTGAATCCGGTGCACAGGGCGAAGGAAATATTTTACCAATTAAAAATGGATCAAACAGCATCCCGTAACGGGGTGCTGTTGTATTTAGCCATGGAGGATCATCAGCTGGCTGTTTTTGGGGATGAAGGCATCCACCAGAAAGTAGGTCATGCATTCTGGCTGAAAGAAGTGGAAATGATGCTTTCCGAATTCAGAGAAAAGCACTTTATAGAAGGAATCTGCCATATTATTGAAGATATTGGTGAAGCCCTGGTGGCCCATTTCCCATACGACGGAACTACTGACAAAAATGAATTACCTGACGAGATTGTTTTTGGAAAATAAATGAAGAAGTTACTACTCATATTATTGTTGGTTGTTTCCTTTGTAACAGGCATTGCTCAGACAGTAGTGCCCCCGCCGAATCCACCCAGGCTGGTGAATGATTATGCGGGTGTGTTAAGCAAGGAGCAGGTTGCCATCTTGGAAGAAAAACTGGTGGCACTGGACGATAGCACTTCTAACCAGATTGCGGTAGTAATTCTGAAAACCCTGGAGGGCTACGAAGTTCAGGAATACGCTAATAAATTATTTCGTTCCTGGGGCATAGGGAATAAAAAAACCAACAATGGGGTCCTGATTCTGGCTTCCATTGAAGATCGTAAAATCTGGATAGAAGTAGGCTATGGTTTAGAAGGTGCAATTCCTGATGTAACCGCTTCCAGCATTTACAGAAATGAAATTGTTCCGGAATTTAAGCAACAGAATTATTATCGTGGAATTGATAATGCCGTTAATGCATTGGCCAAAGCGGCAGTGGGTGAATACAAAACCAAACGGGTTAAGAAAAACAATAACGGAGATAGCGGTGGATCTATACTTACTTTCATTTTTATCATTATCGTTATCATTTTTATTTTAGGCGCAGGCCGTGGTGGTGGCGGAAGAGGTGGCCGTGGAGGCGGAATGATGAGCCGGAGAGGTGCGGCCAATGTGGCTGAAGCTTTGTTGTGGTCTACTTTGTTAGGAGGCAATAATAGAGGTGGAGGCGGCGGCTTTGGTGGTGGCGGCTTCGGTGGCGGTGGCTTCGGCGGTTTTGGGGGAGGTAGTAGTGGCGGAGGTGGAGCAGGCGGGTCCTGGTAATGCTAATATCATGCAACAATTGAATTGGATAGGGGGGAAGTTATTCTGGATACTGATTTTTGCATCGGGTAAACTGAGTGCACAAACTTATTCAATGCCCTTGTTCCGTGTGGTTCATCAGGTTAGTAATATTACCAACCTGCATATTCCCGATCAGCCAATTACCATTCAATCTCAGAAGTCAACTCAAACCAGTTATCGTTTATTAACCCCTGTTTCAAATTATTTTGAACTGGAAGCTACCACTGAAAATATTTCAGGTAGCTTATTTGCTTTTGGCAGAGAAGATAAATTCAACAGCAATGATACTGCCGGACTGCAGTCAGCCGAACAAGCATGGCTGATGGCGAATATTAATAAGCCCAGAAAAATGGTTATCAGCCGTTTTCATGCAAAAGGATTGTTATACGATACAATTGAGTCCAGTAAACCCTTTTACTTTGAAATTGAAGAAGACCCTGGTAAATATTTTTTACCATTTGATAAAAAAACAGTGAAAGCCGGCTTAATCTGGTCAGACTCTACTGTTCAGGATAGTTCCAGGCAATTGCATCAGTACATTATTACAAAAATAATTGACCGGCAGGTTTTTGTTTCCGTTCTTTCAGACTGGTTCATTAAAAACAAATTGAGTCAACTGGGGAAGTCGGTTTTACAGCAGTTTAAAGGTATTGCCCGAACGGAAAGGGTTTACGATTTAGTTTCCGGCATTATGCAGTCAGAGTCTATGAAAGTAAAACTTTCGGGCAGCAGTACGATGGAAAAAGAAGTACTGCCTGTTACCATTGAATTGAGTTCCAGTACTACTGTTTCTTTACCGACGCAGCATTAGTTTCAATCCATCCACTTTCAGAAAAGCCCAATCAATTTCGCATTGTATTTTTCATGGCTTTTTTCATAAAAAAGCCCCGGGAGAAACCCAGGGCTTTGATAATTGGCAATCATAAACTCAATCTGTTCAAGCGAATCAATCTGCTTTTATTGCTTGGCTTTCTCTTTTGCATAGTCTGCCAATGCCTGCTCTCCGCTGGCTTCTTTCTTGGTAGCCAATCCTTTTAAGAACATATTATTGATCACCGGATCTGTTTGAGATCTTGCACTGGATGGAATGGCATTTCTGAATTCCACAATGGCATCCACACCTGCTTTGAATTTAGATGCATCTTTTACTTTCGACAGGAATTCAACCAGAGAACCAATGGCCGTGAATTTTGCCTGTGACAATGGCATTTCGGTAAAGTTTTTCATAATATACTCGTAAGCAGATTCATCGCCATTGGCAATAATCACTGAACTGATTGCAGAACTCAATCTGCCCTTTGCTGTTTGATTTTTCAGTTCATTCGCAATGGCAAAAGCTTTCTTTCCATCCAAATCGTTCAATGCCATCAAAGCTGCCCCGGCAACTGAATAGGAAGAGTCTTTGATGTAGTTTTCAAACTGAGATGCATATGTCTGATTTTTCAATCGGCCCAGTATACTGATGGCATCTGCTCTTACTAATTTGGATGGGTCATTCTTAGCCAGGTTTTCAATAGTTGCAATGGTTGCTTCTGTTAATTTGGCATTGCCGAAACTACCCAAAGCCTTCATTCTGATTCTGAAATATGGGTCTTTCAAACCTGCTTCAACCAATGCATATGCTCCTGGTTCTGTAATTTTTTTACCTGCATAGTCTATCGCTTCTCTTCTGTCTAAATAGTGACCACCATATTTCATCTGGTGCGCATAGGCTTCCATGGTTTTGGATTCTTTTTTCACTGCAAGCAACACTCTTTCAGGATCTATATTCACCAGGTCGGGTTGTGTGGCTACATCAAAATAAAAAGTATCAGCTGCATTTTTTGCCCAAACCATTTCTCTTTTTTTATTGGCACCATGGTAAATATCTATCAGAATAGGAAGCTGATAAATCTGATGAGTTTGTGTTTGCTTAATAACTACCATCAGCTTTTTAGCGGTGCCATCGTATTGCTGACTCAATGTTAAATTCGGATGACCACTATTGAAATACCACTGATTAAAGAACCAGTTCAGGTCTTTTCCGGTAACAGCTTCAAAAGCCAGTCTTAGTTTATGTCCGCTACCTGTTCCAAATTTGTTATCGGTTAAATATTTATTCAGCGAAGCAAAAAACGCATCGTCTCCCACATACTTTCTAAGCATGTGAAGGATTCTACCGCCCTTACTATAACTCACTGCATCAAACATGTCTTCCTGCGTATCGTAATAAAATCTTACCAGGTGTTTGCTTGCATCGGAAGGGCTGTTTAAGTATCCATTCATTGCACTCCAGTTTATAAAAGCCGCTTCGTCTTTTCCCTGTTTGTATTCTGCCCATAAATATTCACTGTAATCGGCAAAGCTTTCGTTTACCGTTAGGTTGCTCCAGCTTTCTGCGGTTACATAATCCCCAAACCAGTGGTGAAATAATTCGTGCGCTATGGTTCCTTCCCAGCTATTGCCATCGGTTAATTCTCTGGCATCCTGTTGTGCCGATTCCTGATGCAGGGTAGCAGTGGTATTTTCCATGGCACCACTTACATAATCTCTTCCAGTGATCTGGCTGTATTTAACCCATGGATAATCCACGCCTAATTTGCTTGAAAAATATTGCATCATTTCAGGCGTGTTCCCAAAAATGCTGCGTGCTACTTTTTCATAAGGCTTCTCTACATAATAGCTTACTTCCTTACCCTTGTAGGCATCTTTAATTACTGCGTAATCACCCACACCCATAAAGAACAAATAAGGTGCATGCGGTAAATCCATCTTCCAGCTATCGGTTCGGGTACCATTTGCATTCAGGGTTTGTTTAACGAGTTTGCCATTGCTGAGTGTAACATATTTGGCAGGCACGGTTAAATTAAACTCCTGTGTTGTTTTTTGATTGGTCTTGTCGATGGTTGGTACCCAAACAGAAGTGGCTTCTGTTTCTCCCTGGGTCCAGATTTGTGTGGGCTTGTTTTTGTCTTCTCCTTTTGGATTAATGAAATACAGACCCTTTGCATCCGTGATGGCTGCGCTCCCCTTAACTTCCAGTTCATCGGGCTTTGCTGTATAATCTATATATACCGTATAGCTTTCGTTACGGGTGTACGATTTATCCAGTTTAACACGAAGCACCCATCCATCGTATTGGTACTTTAACGGAATATTCTTACCAGCTTTTACTATTGCCAGTTGTTTAATGTCCATCCCCTTGGCGTCTAGCTGTAAACTGTCTGTTGCATAAAAGTGCGGCTTCAGGGTAATCCAGACGTTTCCGTTTAACCTGGACTGGCTATAATCGAAATTCGCATTCAGTTTGGTATGTACCAGGTTATTAATTTTTTCCGGAACAGACCTGTATTGCTTGTTGGTCTCTTTTCCCGCTTCCTGTGCTGTTAAATTGCCCAGCTGTGCCAGGGCAATAATCAGTAATAGTTTCTTCATAATCTGTTTTAAGTAGTAAATTTGAAAAAAGCAAGTTTACATGTTCATGCGTAGTATGCTACACCGTTTATCCTTTTTAACCGGACTTTTATTAATGGCGCTACTATCCAATGCCCAAAATAACTTTTTGTATATACAGTCCGAAAACAATCAGCCTTATCATATACAGCTTAAAGGTAATATCCATTCTTCTAATGCAAAAGGGTATTTATTAATTCCTAATTTACCTAATGGCGATTACAGCATGGTGCTAGGTTTTCCTTCCGGTGCTTATCGGGAATACAATTTTAAATTCAGCATCAACAGCAAGCCCAAAGGCTATGCATTAAAGATTACTCAGGATGGAGAATGGATGCTGATGGATATGGTTACCCTTGCCTTGGTTAGGGGAGAAGCACCTGAACAACCTATTACTGTGCAGCCGGGAGAAAAGCAAATAGAAAAATTATCTGATCGTGTAACCGATGCGGGTATTGAGCAGGTATATAAAGTAAGGAATGGGGGTAAGGCCGAAAACCTGGTTATTTTGATTCCGGTTCCCAAGCCGGTTACTGTTCGAGAGGCACAGAAAAAGCAGAACCGATAACCATGCCCCGATTTTTTATTGAACTCTCTTACAAGGGCACTGCCTATCATGGCTTTCAGATTCAGGATAATGCAGCTACTGTTCAGCTGGCACTGGAAAAAGCCATGCTTACTTTATTTAAAGAGCCCCTAGCTTTAACAGGATCTTCCAGAACAGATGCGGGTGTGCATGCATTGCAGAATTATTTTCATTTTGATACGGAACTCCCGATTACCGATAAGCATGTATATAACCTGAATGCGATTTTGCCCGATGATATTGCCGTGCGCAGCATTCGTTGTGTAAGTGCTACAGCGCATTGTCGTTTTGATGCTTTGGGACGCGAGTATCATTATTATATATACCAGCAGAAAGATCCGTTTATGAAAGACCGGGGCTGGTATTATCCTTTTGAACTGGATTTTGATTTATTGCAGGCTGCAGCCAGTATAGTAAAAGAGTATACAGACTTTACCAGTTTTGCCAAACGCAATTCACAGGTATTTACGCATAATTGTTCCATTGATTTGTCCGGGTGGAGCAAACCCACCGCAAAACAATTAAAGTATACGGTTTCAGCCAACCGGTTTCTGCGCGGAATGGTCCGCGGATTGGTAGGAACCATGCTGAAAGCAGGTCGCAAACAAATCAGTCTGGATGAGTTCAGAAGTATTATTGAAGCAAAGGACTGCACAAAAGCCGATTTCAGTACCCCGCCACAGGGCCTTTTTTTAGCTAAAGTGATTTTTCCTTAAAAAAAATTACCTGCTGAAACCCTTACCAGTATTGTGCTCTGGCGAATGCCCCTAAATTAATTTCAAAAAACATTTGCCAGCTAAAATATCTGTCCTATATTTGCATCCCGCTTAACCAAAAGGGGATGTTCTTTAAGAGGTTTTGAGAGTAGGTTTGGAGAAAAAAAGTTTCAAATTTTTGAATAAAAATTTGGCGGAATAAAAAAGCTTCGTATTTTCGCCGCCCGTTCGGTAAAAGGGTGGTTAATAACAACCGAAAGTTCTTCGCAAGTGATTGATTCTGAGAAAGTTCAGAAAGCAGAAAAGAGAGAGAAAGAGGAGACGGCGAGATAACAAAACCAGTTCTTACGATTTAGATTTTTAGGG
>NZ_KI669560.1:1446963-1607147 GCF_000508085.1 Sediminibacterium sp. C3
AAGAGCCCAAACCGGGTCAGCGTGCTGATCCGGGGTTATAGGACTGCATTTAGAAATTGTTATCAAACTGAATCATCTGGAAAGATGAGCCATAGCAGGTGATAGCCCTGTAGGTGCAAATTAACAAGGACGAGCAGTATCCTGAGTAACGCGGGACCGGAGGAATCTTGCGTGAATTTGCCAGCACCATCTGGTAAGGCTAAATACTCCTCAGACACCGATAGTGAACCAGTACCGTAAGGGAAAGGTGAAAAGCACCCCGAACAGGGGAGTGAAATAGTACCTGAAACCGTGCGCCTACAAGCGGTCGGAGTCCCGATTTATCGGGATGACGGCGTGCCTTTTGCATAATGAGCCTACGAGTTGCTCCTCACTGGCGAGGTTAAGTTCTTATATAACGGAGCCGAAGCGAAAGCGAGTCCAAATAGGGCGAATAGTCAGTGGGGGCAGACGCGAAACTTTGTGATCTATCCATGGGCAGGTTGAAGGTGTGGTAACACACACTGGAGGACCGAACCCGTTGACGTTGAAAAGTCTTGGGATGACCTGTGGATAGGGGTGAAAGGCCAATCAAACTGAGAGATAGCTCGTTCTCCCCGAAATGTTTTTAGGAACAGCGTTGCATTATGAAGTTTATTAGAGGTAGAGCTACTGATTGGGCTAGGGGGCTTCACCGCCTACCAAACCCTGACAAACTCCGAATGCTAATAAATATCTGCAGCAGTGAGGCTTTGGGCGCTAAGGTCCAGGGCCGAGAGGGAAATAACCCAGATTAGCAACTAAGGTCCCTAATACGTAGTTAAGTTGATCAAACGAGGTGGGATTTCTATAACAGCCAGGATGTTGGCTTGGAAGCAGCCATTCATTTAAAGAGTGCGTAACAGCTCACTGGTCGAGAGATCCTGCACGGAAAATAATCGGGCATCAAACTACGAACCGAAGTTCTAAATTCTAGCTTGCTAGAGTGGTAGGGGAGCATTGAAATCTGCACAGAAGGTGTATCGCGAGATATGCTGGAGCGATTTCAAAAGAAAATGTAGGCATAAGTAACGATAATTAAAGTGAAAAACTTTAACGCGAAAAGTCTAAGGTTTCCTGATCAACGTTAATCGGATCAGGGTTAGTCTGGTCCTTAGGAAAACCCGAAAGGGGCATCTGATGGAAAGAAGGTTAATATTCCTTCACCTACTATGCAATAAAAGTGACGCAGGGACGTGGTGGTTGCGTACGGACGGAAGTGTACGCCTGAGTGGAGTCTTCGGATGAAGCGAAATCATAAAATCCCTGCCAAGAAAAGCGAGCATAGCAGCCAGTACCGGAATCCGACACAGGTAGACGGGATGAGTATTCTAACGCGCTCGGGTGAGCCGTGGAGAAGGAACTAGGCAAATTAACGCTGTAACTTCGGGATAAAGCGTACCATCGCGAGATGGTCACAGTAAAATGGTACAACCAACTGTTTAACAAAAACACAGGGCCCTGCAAAAACGTAAGTTGACGTATAGAGCCTGAAACCTGCCCGGTGCTGGAAGGTTAAGGAAGGGTGTTCGGCGCAAGCCAAAGCTCCTGACTGAAGCCCCAGTAAACGGCGGCCGTAACTATAACGGTCCTAAGGTAGCGAAATTCCTTGTCGGGTAAGTTCCGACCTGCACGAATGGTCTAATGAGTTGTACACTGTCTCCTCCACGAGCCCGGTGAAATTGTAGTATCGGTGAAGATGCCGGTTACCCGCCACGGGACGGAAAGACCCCGTGAACCTTCACTACAACTTTGCATTGATTTTGAGCAACAAATGTGTAGGATAGTTGGGAGACTATGAAGCAGTGTCGCCAGGCATTGTGGAGTCAACGTTGAAATACCAACCTTTTGTTGCTTAGAACCTAACCCTGAACAAGGGGACATTGCATGGTGGGTAGTTTGACTGGGGTGGTCGCCTCCTAAAAAGTAACGGAGGCTCGCAAAGGTACCCTCAGTACGGTTGGTAATCGTACGCAGAGCGCATTAGTAAAAGGGTGCTTGACTGTGAGACAAACACGTCGAGCAGGAGCGAAAGCTGGCTAAAGTGATCCGGTGGTTCTGTATGGAAGGGCCATCGCTCAAAGGATAAAAGGTACTCCGGGGATAACAGGCTGATCTTACCCAAGAGCTCATATCGACGGTAAGGTTTGGCACCTCGATGTCGGTTCGTCACATCCTGGGGCTGGAGAAGGTCCCAAGGGTTCGGCTGTTCGCCGATTAAAGTGGCACGTGAACTGGGTTCAGAACGTCGCAAGACAGTTCGGTCCCTATCTGTGGTGGGCGCTAGTAAATTGAGAGGACGTGACCTTAGTACGAGAGGACCGGGTTGCACGTACCGCTGGTGTATCTGTTATGCCGCCAGGTGTAATGCAGAGTAGCTATGTACGGCAAGGATAAACGCTGAAAGCATCTAAGCGTGAAACCTTCCACAAGATGAGTTTACTTTTAAGGGTCGTCGAAGACTACGACGTTGATAGGCTATAGGTGTAAAGTTGGTAACAACAAAGCCGAGTAGTACTAATTGCCCGTAAGCTTTATTTTTTTATGTTTTGTTTTTTTCCTTTCCAATATGTAAAATATTAAGGTCGTATGACCCAAGATTTTATGGTGGTTTTGCCGGGGGTGTTCACCTCTTCCCATTCCGAACAGAGAAGTTAAGTCCCCCATGGCCGATGGTACTCGCATCTAGCTGGGAGAGTAGGTAGCTGCCATATTTATTCAAGCCTCGTTCCGTTTTCTCGGATCGAGGCTTTTTTTATTATTATAATAGCTGCATTTTCTCAAACCACCTCCCTATTTTCAATAACTTGCAGATTGCTGTTTTTTTACTGTATTTTGCATTTGTATTGATTTTACTATCAACCAATGGCTAACCCAATAAAATCCTTTTTCAATAAGATCCTTACGTTGGGAATCAATGATGAGATGCACTTTGTAGAGATACAGAAGAGCTATATGTTCAATTTGTTTCTCGTCATTGCTACTCCACTTGTTTTTTTTGTTTTTTTATTCAACCTGGCTAATCAACAATACTTACCAGCAGCTGTAAGCGCTTTACAGTTTTCCATTTTTTGTTTTGGCTTCTGGATCTCGTACTCGCAGAAATACTTGTATCTGCGTTCCGGAATGCTGATTGTACTTGCTTTTATTGGACTATTGGCAGCTTATTTTTTTAAGTCAGGAAATGAATACCGCATGCTCATCATGATCATTGCGGCGGTAGTACTCTTCGATAAACTATGGCAGTACACGGTCTTTGCCATCATGGTTGCCTTTGTTTTTGTATTTATTCGCCTGGCCGATATACCCATATCCACGATCTCCAGAGTAGACCTGTTGGTAGAAACGGTTAAGATATTGCTGCCCATGCTGATCTTTATTCTCTGTCTGTTTTATCTAAAACACGGATACCTGAATTATCAGTTGAAGCTGGAAAAAGCATTCCAGGAGCTCGCTGCAGCCAAAGAACAAAAAGAAAGAATACTCAATGCCGTAGCGCATGATCTGAGAAGCCCGATCAGCAGTATTGCCGGTATTACCAAGCTGATCCTGATGGATGATAACCTTACTGCAGAGCAGAGGGAATTGCTGCAGCTTGCGGAGCATTCTTCCTCTAATACAATTGGATTAATCAATGATCTGCTGCAGACCAATCTGAAGGAGATCCATTCTTATAAATTTGTTAAGGCCGACCTGAATGAAGTGTTGCATCAGTCGGTTCGCCTGCTGGAATTCAATGCCAGCGATAAAAAAATTCAGCTTCGGACTGAAATGGTTCATGAGCACCTGATTGCTTCGATAGATCCCGACAAAATTGATCGGGTCATTACCAATCTGGTGAACAATGCCATTAAATTCAGCAATCCCAATTCCGTAATCAATATTTCGCTGTCGAGGCAGCAGGATGAAGCAGTGATTGCAGTGAAGGATCATGGTATCGGAATTCCTGAAGATAAAAAAGAGAAAGTATTCGACTCTTTTACAGAAGCCAAACGAAAAGGAACTTCCTGTGAAACCAGCTTTGGTCTTGGACTCTCTATCTGTAAGCAAATCATCGAAGTACACAAAGGAAAGATCCGGCTCGAAAGCAAGGAAGGAGCAGGTAGCTCATTCTATGTGTATCTGCCATTAACGTAGCGAGGCTTAAAGCACCATCTCAATGTGCTCAATGCCATCTTCGAGGTATATTTCGCCCACTGCCACAAATCCAAATGAAGCATAAAATTGTTTGAGGTATAGTTGTGCGCCAATCCGGATAGGACCTCTTCCAAAGTATTTGTAGCATTGCTCTATGGCCATGGCAATCAGTTCTCTTCCTGCGCCTGTTCCCCTGGCAGCAGGTGCGCTTACCACCCTGCCAATGCTCATTTCATTATAGGCCAGTCCGGGTGGCAGTAAACGGCAATAAGCAATCAACTGATCGTTCTTCCAGTACATCTGGTGATAGCTTTCCTGATCTTTGTTATCGGCATCCTGGAAAACACAGTTCTGTTCCACTACAAATACTTCATTGCGAAGCCGTATAATGCTGTATAATTCCAGGGGCGTTAATTCCCCGAATGGTTTAATAACCCAATGGCTGGTAAAGGACATGGCAGTTGTATTGATCATTTAAGGATAAAAATAGCGTTTAAAATGAAACCGGCCGTTGCCCTGATTTTTGTACTATTGCACAGCGCTACCATTTTTTAAACAATCCGGACGAGTATGAAAAAAATCAGCATCAGCGAATCTCTTGTATGGAAGCTTGTTTTCTTCCTGACCCTGGTGGTATATGCGGCCGGCCTGTTTGTGGAAGTGCTGGAACCGGATGCAGCTGTATACGCCGAAGTATCGCGCGAAATGTTTGTATCGGGTAAATGGATGGATATTTTTCTGATGGGGGCAGACTGGCTGGATAAGCCCCATTTTCAGTTCTGGGTTACTGCCTGGTTTTACAGTTTGTTTGGCGTAAATATTATTGCCTATAAACTGCCCGCCGTTATTGGTGTGCTGTTGGCTGCCTGGTATACCTATCTCTATGGCAAACGTTTTTATTCAGAGAAACATGGGGTGGTGGCCGCACTTATTTTACTTACTGCCCAGCATACCATTACTTCCAATATGGATGTACGGGCAGAACCTTATATGACGCTTTTCACCATCATGGCACTGTACCATGTAGTGGTGTACCTGGATAGCAAAAAAATGGCCCATCTGATTTATTGCAGCGCAGCACTGGCCGCTTTGATGATGACCAAGGGGCTCTTTACCATCATACCTGTTGGCGCAGGGGTTGGATGTACGTTGCTGTACCGGGGCAAATGGAAAGAAATATTGCACTGGCAATGGCTGTTGCTGGCAGTACTTGCAGTTTTTTTCATGATTCCGACACTTTATGGTTACTACCAGCAGTTCGACCTTCATCCCGAGAAATGGGTGTTCGGGAAGCAGCAGGTTTCCGGAATCCGTTTCTTCCTGATCGACAGCCAGTGGGGAAGGTTTGCCAACAGTGGCCCGATCAAGGGCAGCGGCGATCCATTCTTTTTTGTGCATACCCTTTTATGGGCTTTTTTACCCTGGGCCTGGCTGGCTTATTATGGGCTGGCGCTAAGAACAAAAGCATTGGTTCAACGCAAACATGTTCCGGAAACCTATACCTATTTTGGTTTCCTGGTCATGTTCCTGATTTTCTCCGCATCCAAATTTCAACTGGCACATTACCTGAACCCGGTATTCCCTTTACTGGCCATCATGGCTGCCGAAGCGCTCATGAACGCATCGCAAAAAGCACTGCGGGTACTTACGGTAATGCAGTCTGCAACCGTTGTGTTGTTGCTGATTGCACTGGGTATGCTGATGGTGTTTTTTCAAAGTAGTTTCCTTCATACAGATACTTTGTTGGTATTGCTTGCAGGTATGCTGCTGGCTGGTTTCGTTTTCTTTGCTAAAAACAAGCCTGTATTTGCCCGGATGATTTTTGTTCCGGTACTGGTTACCCTGAGCATCAACTATTACCTGAACAGGGAGTTTTATCCAATACTCACCACATATCAGTCGGAGTCTGCAGTGGCAGATTATTACCTGCAACAACAATTGCCCAAAGACCGTCTCGTAAGCCTGGATGTAACATCGTTCAGTACCAGCTTTAAATTAAATACGGTGGTGCCTCCTCTGTGGACAGATAAAGTACAACCCGATGAATTGCAGGATAAGTATGTGTACACAACACAACGCGGGCTGGAACTGATCGACTCTTTACAGATACCACGGAAACCGGTTCATCAGTTTACAGACTTTCATGTAACCATGCTTACCGGAACCTTCCTGAACAAAGCAACCAGAGAACAGGAACTGAGTCCTATGTTCCTTGTGCAAACAGGAAAGCGGGTTCAATAATCTTGTTGGCGGATGAAACTTAAACGCCTGCAGCTAAAAATCTTGCCAGTCTTTCTTCTACCTGTATGGTACTGATGCCGGTGATGCAGGGACGTTCTGTGCAACTTGTTTTACGATGGTTGGCTGCACTCACGCAAGGAGAGCAGGCCAGTCCCAGATAAAATGGTTCGGCATTGCCACCCAGGGGCAGGTAGAGGCTGGGTGTTTCAGGCCCAAACAATACAAACACTTTCAGATCGGTTACTGCAGCGAAATGAGCAGGCCCGGAATCGTTTGTAATCATAAAGGAGCTTACGCTGTACAGGGGAACCAGTTCACTGAAAGAAAATACACCGGCAGAATTCACACAGCGGGTGCCGGGCGTCATATCAATCACGTTTTGTACATAACCACGTTCTGCAGGAGAGCCGGTAAAAACAATCAGGATATCGGGAAACTGCGCTACCAGGTTTTGTGCCACGAGGGCAAAGTTGGCCGGTAACCACCTGCGTTGGGGTAACAGATCGGATGCGTTTACATTGAACAGCACAACACGCTCATTCTTCCATTCCGGATACAGCCCCCTTATTTTTTCACGGACTTTGTTTTTGGCTTCTTCCGGTACGGTTGCTTTAGCCAGTTCCAGTTCATGCCCGGTAACCAGGCTGGTAGGATAGGGGTTCTGGTAAAAACCCAGCGCCTGATTGGTAAGCGAAATAAAATTCACTCCCATGTGTACATGCGGATTGTACCGCACAGGACGGTTGATCAGCCAGCCCCGGAACATACCTTCGTCGTGAAAACTGCTGTAACCCACTCTGTCTTTGGCTAAACTAAAAAAGCTGAGCATGGCAGTGAAGCGAGAAAACAACTCCAGGTCGATGGTGCAGGTAATCTGCTTTTTGCGGCACCAGATCATGAAACGGATCAGGTCGCCAGCCAGGTGAAGCAGGCTGCTGGGCCGCATGGTAAAAATATTTTCTGCGGGTACGGTTTTTAAAATCTCCAGACTTTTTACGTTGTCTTTGAAAATAACAAAGAACAGTTCGGCATTGCCCTCGGCTTTGAGTTTGCGCATGGCCGGGTCGGCAATGATGGCGCTGCCCATTTCGGATAATTCAATGAACAGGGTGCGCTCAATGGCAGGTCTGCCCGATTTTCCGCGAAACAGATCGGTAACAATCGATACTACACTCAATAAAGTACACAATGGAACACCTGCCCATTTGTCTATCTTTCGCATAGTATCAACTTTCATGTAGTATTCTTTTGGTCAAATAAAAGCGAAGGTATGAATTAACTGACTCCTAGTATCCATATTTGTTCTTCCATCGTTCCTTCAGGAACTTACGGAGCTCATTTTCACGGGCATTGTTTCCGGGAACATAAAAAGGGGTGTTCTTCAACTGATCCGGCAGGTATTCCTGTTCTATGAAATTGCCTTCTCCCAAATGAGAATACTGGTAGTCCTTTCCATAATCCATGCGCTTCATGAGCTGGGTGGGTGCATTGCGCAGGTGCAGCGGCACCGGCAGGTCTCCGTGCTTCTGCACTGCCTGCTGTGCTTTTGAAATGGCTTCGTACGAAGCATTGCTCTTGGCAGAGGAAGCCAGGTAGGTAGCACACTGCGAAAGAATGATCCTGCTTTCCGGATAACCGATTTTGCTGACTGCATCAAAAGTAGAGTTGGCCAGCAGCAGGGCATTTGGATTGGCATTGCCGATATCTTCACTCGCAAATATGAGCATCCTTCTGGCAATAAACTTTACATCTTCTCCACCTTCAATCATTCTGGCTAACCAGTACACCGCTCCATTTGGATCTGAGCCACGCATGCTTTTAATAAATGCTGAAACAATATCGTAATGTTGCTCGCCGCTTTTATCGTATAAGGCTATTTTCTTTTGTGCAACTTTCTGAACTGCCTCATCAGTAATTTCCGTAACACCTGACTGAACAACAATTTCCAGTAGGTTCAATAATTTTCGGCCATCTCCACCGCTAAGGTTGATCAAGGCCTCGGTTTCCTGTAGCTGTATATTTTTTGCTTTCAGCTGTTCGTCTTTCTGAATAGCTTCTTCTAATAGTTGCACCAGTTTTTCTTTGTCCAGTGCTTTGAGTACATACACCTGACAGCGGCTTAACAAGGCTGCATTTACTTCAAAGGATGGATTTTCTGTTGTTGCCCCAATTAAGCGAATGGTTCCTTTTTCTACTGCACCCAATAATGCATCCTGCTGACTTTTATTGAAGCGGTGTATTTCATCTATGAATAAAACGGCACGCTGCAATTCTTTCGCCTGTTCAATTACTTCTCTTACTTCTTTCACGCCACTGCTGATAGCGGACAATTGAAAATAAGGGACCCTAAGGGTTTGGGTAATTACATTGGCTAGCGTTGTTTTGCCCACGCCTGGAGGCCCCCAGAGAATCATGGAAGGAATGCTTCCGTTTTCCATTGAAGTCCTTAGTATGCTTCCCTTTCCTGTGATATGTTCCTGACCAACAATATCATCAATGGTATTGGGACGCATTCTTTCTGCAAGCGGTATCTGAGATTCGAACAACATTCACCTCAAGGTTTAGGTTTTAAATTTAGTGAATCTGGCTAGTATCGTGGTACCAAATCCCAGTATGGCAATAATACCAAATGACCACTGTAATCCAAAAGCCTCTGCTATGAATCCAATTAATGGAGGACCAATAAAAAATCCAAAGAACCCGATACTGGATACAGCAGCCAATGCCATGCCCGGGCTCATTTTCTCTGATTTGCCTGCCTGACTATATACAATGGGAACCACAGAAGAAACACCAAATCCAACCATCAGAAAGCCGATAGTTGCGGTAACGATTGAAGGAAAGAAAACTGCCATTAATAAGCCGGCAGCTATAATTCCCCCGCTTGCCTGTAAAATTTCTTTTCTTCCAAAACGTAACACCAGGCCGTCTCCTAAAAATCTTCCCAATGCCATCGTACCCATAAATGCGGAATAACCCAGGGTTACCAATGATGGGGGAGCTTGTACCACTTTTTGAAAATAGATACCACTCCAGTCGAACATGGTACCTTCTGCTGCCATGCAACAGAAAGAGATTAATCCGAGTTTTAAAAGAGAGGAATCTGGTTTTACAAAAATGGGTTGATTACCTGTAACGGCATCTTTGGGCATTCTGCCAAATTTCATGATCAATG
Source organism: Sediminibacterium sp. C3 (assembly GCF_000508085.1). GTDB lineage: Bacteria > Bacteroidota > Bacteroidia > Chitinophagales > Chitinophagaceae > Sediminibacterium. Next base: position 1,456,535 of record NZ_KI669560.1, read on the forward strand.
CCAAAGCCATCATGGTAAGGGCAACAATCAAAAAATGTTGCAGAGGAATTAATCCCAATGATATCATTAAAGTCCCAACAGCAGCACCAGTAAATCCTGCCAGACTCCAGATGCCATGGAAGGAAGCCATAATGGATTTACCGTATAATTCTTCCACAGCAACTGCCTGGGTATTCACGGATATATTCATCATGTTGCCCAATAAGCCAAAGAAAAATAATAAGCTGGTTAGCACTACAACAGAATCAGCTGTTCCCAGTAAACTCAACACCAGCGGGTAGCATAGTGCAGCCAGTAACATAACGGTTCTGCTCCCCAGTTTAGCTACCAACCAGCCAGAGATGGGCAAACTGACCATGGATCCGGTGGGTAAGGCAAATAAAATACCACCCAGTTCAGCATCATTGAGTTCCAGTTTCTGTTTGATATCTGGGATCCTGCTGGCCCAGCTGGCAAATGTAATTCCAGCAATAAAAAAATATGTTCCGATTGCCAGTCGATGCGTTCGCTTCGACAGTGTTTGATGACCCATATACTTGATTCAGGTTGCAAAAATACCTCAATCCTGCTACTTGACCCATTTAGGTTATATTTGCGCTCAGAAACAGGCCTGGCCTGGTATAAACTTCAGTTAGATTATGTATCGTTCAAATAATTGCGGAGAATTAAGAATCTCTAATGTGGGCTCGGAAACCGTTTTAGCGGGTTGGGTTCAGACTGTCAGAAAATTTGGTGCCATAACTTTTGTAGACCTGAGAGACCGTTATGGAATTACCCAGTTGTTGTTTGGGGAAAACCTGGCTAAACAATTAGAAGAGCAACCCTTGGGTCGTGAGTTTGTTTTGCAGGCCAAAGGATTGGTGCAGGAGAGAAGTAATAAAAATCCCAATATCCCAACTGGTGATATTGAAATAGTGGTGAGTGAGTTTACCATTCTGAATAAGTCGGCTGTTCCACCATTCACCATTCAGGATGATACCGATGGGGGAGATGATTTAAGAATGAAGTATCGCTTTTTGGATTTAAGAAGAAATGTAGTCAAGCGAAATTTAGAATTGCGTTATGCAGTGAATCGCGCTGCCAGAAATTATTTGCATGAGAACCATTTCATGGATATTGAAACTCCATTCCTGATTAAATCTACGCCTGAAGGGGCCAGAGATTTTGTGGTTCCTTCCAGAATGAATCCGGGTCAGTTTTATGCATTGCCACAAAGTCCGCAAACTTTCAAGCAATTGTTGATGGTGAGCGGTTATGATCGTTATTACCAGATTGTAAAATGCTTCAGAGATGAAGATTTGCGTGCAGATCGTCAACCTGAGTTTACGCAGATTGACTGTGAAATGGCATTTGTAGAACAGGAAGATATTCTGCAGATGTTTGAAGGAATGGTGAAGCGCATTTTCAAAGACGTTAAGGATATTGACTATACGGAAACAGTAGAGCGTATGTCATGGGAAGATGCCATGTGGAATTACGGTAACGACAAACCGGATATCCGCTTTGGCATGAAGCTTTCAAATTTGAAGAGTGCCTTTTTGAAAGCAGGTAAAATTGCTGCAACAGGGGAGCTCATTAATGGTGCAGGTTTTGGGGTATTTGATAATGCTGAAACAGTATTGGCGATTGCCGTGCCCGGATGTGCTGAATACACACGCAAGCAAACTGATGAATTAACCGAGTGGGTGAAAAGACCACAAATTGGCATGCAGGGATTGGTGTTTATCAAATGCAATGCTGACGGTACTTACAAGAGCAGCGTAGATAAATTTTATACTGAAGAAAAACTCAAGGCAATAGCTGATTCTGCCGGAGCTAAAGCCGGAGATTTGGTATTGATTCTAGCAGGTCGTGAAGAAAGAACCCGAAAAGCCATTAGTGAATTGCGATTGGAAATGGGTAAGCGACTGGGTTTGCGCAAGGACAATGAATTCAAGTTGCTATGGGTGATGGACTTCCCATTGTTTGAATATGCAGAGGAAGAGAATCGCTGGGTTGCCCGACACCATCCGTTTACTTCACCCAAGCCTGACCAGATTGATATTATGATCAATAACAATCCGGTGATTGAGAATGCAGAGAAATACCTGGAACACCCTTATTCCAATATCAAAGCCAATGCCTATGATATGGTGTTGAATGGTAATGAAATAGGCGGAGGCTCTATCCGTATTTATCAGCGTCCGCTACAGGAAAAAATGTTTGCAGCCCTGGGTATGACCGAAGAAGAAGCTCAGCATAAGTTTGGTTTCCTATTGGGAGCATTTGAATATGGTGCCCCTCCACACGGTGGTATAGCATTTGGATTCGATCGCTTGTGTTCTATTTTAGGTGGAAGTGAAAGTATCCGTGACTTCATTGCCTTCCCTAAAAACAATAGCGGAAGAGATGTGATGCTGGATGCACCAAGCAGTATTGATGACAAGCAGTTTGATGAATTGCAGATTAAATTGAATTTGAAATAATCATGCAAAAGCTTTAGGGTATAATGTAATTGCATTGCGGTGCAGCTCCTTTACAAAATCGCGGTGGGCCAAAAGAGAAATGAATATGATCAACATGAAGAGTGCAACTATGGCATAGGCCGTGAAGTGCATTTGTTTTACTCCTGCATAATCAAATAAACTGTTACTGAAAAATATCTGTACAAATAAACCTGAATGAATAACTCCTGAAAGCCGCTCACTGGTCAGTATCATTTCTTTTTTTTGTGCTTTGAAAAGTTTATTCATTTTAAGGGTGTATACGATCTCAAAAACAAACAGGCAAACACCTACTATGAATAAGAAAAGTCCACGGTGATAATCCTGCGTCAAAAATTTACCTATTAAGAGCATTGCCGCATAAATACAAAGCGTCATTGCAATTTTTGGAACGGTGAAATAGGAGAAGAACAGTTTCCATTTTTGTTTTCTGCTTTTTTTGCTCACCATTTCCATTCTGGTGGCAACAATATCAGCAAACCCTTTGATACCAAATCCCGCGTATACTTTATCCAATGCCTGATCAAAAGAGAGCTTGGGATTGGTTTTCATTTTTTCTTCTATGGCTTCCGATAAGTGATCTACCAGTTCAACCTGTACATCATAATACTGTACATAATGCTTTCTGCAAAAGGCATAGAGACTTTCGTATTGGGCTTCTGTAATCATCCTATTACGGGTTTAGGGTTTACAATGAATTCCAGACTTTGCATGAATGCTTTCATTTCATCCATGGCAACTGCAGTTTGTTTTTTACCTGCCTTTGTTAAGCTGTAATATTTGCGCATACGGCTACCGTTCATCTCTGTTTCTGTTTCAACAATTCCCTGCTCTTCCAGCTTATGCAGCAGGGGATAAAGGGCACCTTCCGTAATGGTTAGTTCACCCTTAGTAATTTCTTTAACCATCTGCGTCATCTGGTATCCGTACATTCTGCCATTGTCTTTTAATAGCCGCAATAGAATGGGTTCCAGGCACCCTTTGTAAAGAGAAGATTTTTTCATGATTGATGTATTACTACTGAATGAATGATGTAAATCCTATGCAATAATACATAATTTCATTATACATAAGTAAATTATGCATAATTTTTTTGTGTATTAATCCTCTCATGCATTGTTGGGAATCGCCATGGGATAATTCTTTACCTTTAGGCCCTATTTATCGTTTGCATTTATGAAACAACTGACTATTTACAGAATTCTCTCTTTTATATTGGTTCCTGTTGCTTTTTTCATTGCCTTAATCGACATATTTGTTTTGCTGATGGGGCTTTCCGGTAATCCTGCCATGTTGTTCATTGCCTTTGTGATGGCCTGTCTGGTGATTTATGTGTTTACCTCGTTACGGTTTTTGCTCAATGGCATTGGCAACCAGCGCCAGTGCAGTCATTCTCTGCGGGACTGGATTAAGGTAAATGCCTATGGAACTTTGTTTATTGCAGGTATGTTTTTTCTGAATTCATCAGGTGTTTTTTTTCTGGGGGATTTACAGTTGCAGCAAATGTTAACGGATGTAATGGAACAACAACCCGAATTGTCCGGACAGATTTCTATGGAAACGATGGTAAGCATGTTCAAAACAGTGGCTGTTATCATGTTTATTGTGAGCATTACTGCAATCATCCATGTTCAAATCAGTTTCAGACTTTTGCGTAAATACGCCTATTTATTTGGACAATAATCGGCTAATAAGCAAGCTTATTTGTTGTTTCCATCGTATTTCCTACTTTTGCACCCGTCTTATCCAGACACTATATTAAAAAAAATTATATGGCAACAACTTCCGACATCAGTCGTGGCATGATTTTAAAATTGGATGGTAATTTATACTCTGTTGTAGAATTTGGTGAAAACAAGACTGCCAGAGCTGCAGCTAAGGTTTGGGCCAAGTTGAAAGGAGTAGACAATAAGCGTTCTATTGAAAAAACCTGGAACAGTGGGGAAACCATTTTCCCTGTAAGAGTAGAAAAGAAGGCTTTTCAGTTTCTTTACAAAGATGAAACTGGCTACAATCTGATGAACAATGAAACTTTCGAGCAAATTGCTTTGTCAGAAGAAATGATTGATGCACCCCAGTTCTTAATGGATGGTTCCGAGGTTTTTGTATTCATCAATACAGAAACTGAACAACCGATTGGTGCAGAATTACCTGAAAAGATTGTAGTAAGAATTACTTACTGCGAACCAGGCTTAAAAGGTGATACAGCTACCAGAGCGCTAAAAGCGGCAACTATTGAAACCGGAGCTACCGTTATGGTGCCTTTGTTTGTTGATCAGGATGAATTAATCCGTATCAATACCAAAACCGGAGATTACGTAGAACGCGTAAAAGAATAATATACCGGATTGCCGGATAAAAATGACCTGAACACTGCGATTCAGGTCATTTTGTTTACAAACAGAAAATCCGCTGTTTTTATTAAAAAAAGGCTATTTTGCCCCCGATTTCAGTAAAAAATAACTGTTTTTACCCCTAAAATTGCCATTTATGGACTTAAAGCAAATCCACGAATTAATCAAAATCATCAACAAAAGTAATATCGGAGAAATCAGCATCGAGGATAAAGATGGTAAAGTAACCATCAAGCAGAAGGAAGAACCTGCTGTTACCGTGGCTGCCGCTCCAAGTCATCAAGTGTATACTACTGCTGCTCCCGCTCCGGCACCTGCTCCGGCTGCTGCTGCACCAGCTGCCCCTGCTGCTGCCCCTGCACCAAAGGCTGATAATCTGATTACCATTAAGAGCCCTATGATTGGCACATTCTACCGCAGACCAGCACCGGATAAACCAATCCTTGCAGAAGTAGGTACAGAAATTGCGCCAGGTAAAGTTGTTTGCATTATTGAAGCAATGAAGCTATTCAATGAAATTGAAAGTGAAGTGAAAGGAACCATCGTGAAAGTACTGGTGGATGATGCTAGTCCAGTAGAGTATGATCAGCCATTGTTCCTGGTTGAACCGGCTTAATCGATTCTTTACCTAAAAAAAATTACATGTTTAAAAAAATACTAATTGCCAACAGAGGTGAGATTGCTTTGCGCGTAATCAGAACCTGTAGAGAGATGGGCATCAAGACAGTAGCTGTTTATTCAACTGCTGACAGAGATAGCCTTCACGTTAAGTTTGCAGATGAAGCGGTTTGTATTGGTAAGCCGCAGAGTAGTGACTCTTACTTGAATATTGCGCATATTATGGCGGCTGCAGAAATTACCAATGCAGATGCCATTCACCCCGGGTATGGATTTTTGGCAGAGAACGCAAGATTCTCTCAAATATGTGCGGACCACGGTATAAAATTTATTGGCCCTACTCCTGATATGATCAGTAAAATGGGAGATAAGATTACCGCTAAGGAAACCATGATTAAAGCGGGTGTTCCAGTGGTGCCAGGTGGAGAAGGATTGCTGGAAAGCATTGAACAAACCAAGGCTTTAGCCAAAGAAGTTGGTTACCCAGTTATTCTAAAAGCTACTGCAGGTGGTGGTGGAAAGGGAATGCGTGTGGTTTGGAGTGAAGACGAAATTGAAAAAGCATATACTACCGCTAAAATGGAAGCTGCTGCTTCTTTCAAGAATGATGGTATCTACATGGAGAAATTTGTAGAGGAGCCACGTCATATTGAAATTCAAGTGGCTGGTGACCAATACGGAAATGTTTGCCATTTAAGTGAAAGAGACTGCTCTATTCAGCGTCGTCACCAGAAACTGGTAGAAGAATCTCCCTCTCCTTTCATGACTGCAGATTTGCGCGCCCGTATGGGTGAAGCAGCTATTAAAGCGGCTGCCGCCATTAACTACGAAAGCGTAGGAACGATTGAATTCCTGGTAGATAAACACCGCAATTTCTACTTCATGGAAATGAATACCCGAATTCAGGTAGAACATTGTGTAACAGAAGAAGTGGTTAGTTACGATTTGATTAAAGAACAAATCAAGATTGCCATGGGCGAAAAAATCTCTGGCAGAAACTATGAGCCCCAGTTACATGCTATCGAGTGCAGAATCAATGCGGAAGATCCGTATAATGATTTCAGACCTTCACCAGGAAAGATAACGAATCTTTTCACACCCGGTGGGCATGGCGTTAGAGTAGACAGTCACGTGTATGCGGGGTATGTAATCCCTCCGTACTACGATTCCATGATTGGGAAATTAATTACGGTTGCACAAACCCGCGAAGAAGCCATTGATACCATGTACAGAGCTTTGAGTGAGTATGTAATTGAAGGAGTTAAAACAACCATTCCTTTCCATTTACAGCTGATGCAAAATGAAGATTTTAGAAAAGGTAATTTTACTACCAAATTCCTGGAGTCCTTTACTATGAAGTAATACATTCAGATAATATGGATACCTAAAACAAAAGCCCCCGAATGTATTTTCGGGGGCTTTTTATATAAATTTTTAACAGTTTCTATCTGCTAATGCATGTATGCTTCACGTTATTAGTGAAGCTTCCTGCATTACTTTGAACCGCCACCACCTCTCTGTGGACGGTTTCTTCTCATCTCCTCGTAGAAGTCATTCACAGCTTTAATCTGATCATCCGTTAAAGGAATTGCCTTGAATTTTTTGGTTTTTTCATCATTCACGGTCTTCATTTTAGTGGCTCTTTCTTCTTCGCTCATATCGCGCATGCCACGCATTTCTCCCTGACTCCAAAGCTGGATTTCCAATACTTTGTCTGCCTGAGCATCTGTTAATTTGGTTTTTTCAATCAATTGTGGTTTTACACGTTGCTTCATCATTTCAAGCATTTGTGCTGGGTCCATCTGACCCATACCCTGGGCCTGAACACTTCCTATAGAAAGCGCTAAGGCAAATACGGCTAAAGAGATTATTTTTTTCATTTTTGTAAGTTTATAAAACAAAATAGTGGATTTTTTGAATCCACTATTTGTTTATCGGTCAAATACCAACTGAGGTCGGCATTTATTTTTGGTTTTTGAGCAACTATCTGATGAATAATAACTCACGGTATTTAGGCAGGGTCCAGTATTCGTCGTCTACCAGGTGTTCCAGTTTATCAACGTGGTATCTGATTTCGTCAAAATAAGTGCTCTTGATATTTTCATAAGCAATCGCTTTTTCACGGCTATGAACAATATTGTTGGCAACTTTTCTGGCTTCTACCATTTCATACACTTTGGTGTGTACAACAGAAATATGTTTGCTGATATATTTCAGAATGGTTAACTGACTGCTGTAGGCTGATTCATCCAGGCCTGCATTTTTTAGTCCGTTTACATTGTTTAATAAATCATTCTGGTATTTGATAGCCGCCGGTAAGATATGATTGATGGCCAAATCACCCATTACACGAGCTTCAATTTGTACAGTCTTAATGTATTTCTCCAACTCAATTTCGTATCTGGCTTCCAGTTCTGAATGAGAATAAATGCCATTGGATTGATACAAATTCATGGCTTTTTCAGTGATCATTGCATCTAAGGCTACAGGAGTAGTTTTTAGATTGGGTAAACCACGTCTTTCTGCCTCTTTATGCCATTCTTCGCTGTATCCATCTCCTTCGAATAATACATTCTTACTGGCAACAATATATTTCTGAATTACGTGCATGATGGCAATTTCTTTCTTTTCTCCTTTCTCAATCATGCCATCAACTTCAACCTTGAACTTCTTCAGCGTATCAGCCATAATTGTATTTAATACGGTCATGGCATTCGCACAGTTTGCAGAAGATCCAACTGCTCTGAATTCAAATTTATTACCAGTAAATGCAAATGGAGAAGTCCTGTTTCTATCTGTATTGTCCAGCATTAATTCCGGAATGCTTCTGTGTAAATCTAGTTTTAAGATGGCTTCATCCTGCTCATCAAATTTGTGTCCGACTCTTGATTCAACATCTGCCAGTACCTTAGAAAGATATTGTCCAACAAATACCGATATAATTGCAGGGGGAGCTTCATTGGCGCCTAATCGGTAGTCGTTTGAAGCTGATGCAATGGCTGCTCTCATGATGTCTGCATGATCGTGTACTGCCTTAATGGTATTCACAAAGAAAGTAAGGAACATCAGATTGGTCTTTGGCGTTTTGCCAGGAGCGAGAAGGTTTACACCTGTGTCTGTTGCAAGGCTCCAGTTATTGTGTTTACCGCTTCCGTTGATTCCTGCAAATGGTTTCTCATGTTGTAAAACAACAAGATTATGGCGTTTTGCCACGCGGGCCATCACATCCATCAATAAAATATTGTGATCCACCGCAATGTTTACTTCTTCAAAAATTGGCGCACACTCAAACTGAGCCGGTGCTACTTCATTGTGTCTGGTTCTTAAAGGAATCCCTAATTTATATGATTCCTGTTCAAAATCTCTCATGAAAGCATATATTCTTTCAGGAATAGAACCGAAGTAGTGATCTTCCATTTGCTGGCCCTTTGCAGGTGCTGCACCAAAAACGGTTCTGCCACACTGAATTAAATCGGGTCTTGCAGTAGCTAATCCTGCATCAATTACAAAGTATTCCTGTTCCCATCCAAGCGTTGTGGTTACTTTGGCAATATTCTTATCAAAATAATTACATACTTCCACAGCTGCCTTATTCAGCGCTTCCGTTGCTTTTAATAAGGGGGCTTTATAGTCAAGTGATTCACCTGTATACGATACAAATATGGTTGGAATGCACAAGGTTTTACCTTTTCCAATTTCCATGATGAAAGCCGGGGATGAAGGGTCCCATGCTGTATAACCACGAGCTTCAAAAGTAGCTCTTAAGCCACCACTGGGGAAAGAAGAAGCATCGGGTTCCTGTTGAATTAACGCAGCTCCGTCAAACTCTTCAATGGCTGTACCGTCACTTTTTAAGGTAAAAAAGGAATCGTGTTTTTCAGCAGTTGTACCTGTTAATGGCTGAAACCAGTGTGTAAAATGGGTAACACCCTTGCTTTCTGCCCAGGCTCTGATGCCATTCGCAATTTGACTTGCCACGCTGCGGTCAATTTTTTTACCACCGCGAATGCTGTTGATTAAACTTTTATATGCTTCGTCGCTTAAATATTCCCGGGCAGTTTTTTGGGTAAAAACGTTTTCTCCGAAAATAGCAGTGATTTTTTTGCTGAATTCTGGGATGGCTGTTTCCGCATCATTGGCAATGCTACTGATTGCTTTAAATCGTAAAGACATATTTTTTGGTTTATTTCGAGCAAAAATAAGCCTATTTGCCATTAATAGTTAAATATTTCAGGCAAATAGGCTTAAAATGTGAATAAAATAACCAAAAAATATTACATATAATTATTACTAATATTTCCCTGCCATGATTTTGATTGGCTTGTATTTAGAATTATCAACGCCAGTACCATCCAGGTTCAGAATCATGATTTTATGAACTTCATTGCTGTTCATTTCAACAGGTACAATATTTTCTCCTCTGAAAGCATTTACCTGTTTGGTCAATATTACTTTACCAGTAACAGCATCTGTTAATTTCAATTGAAGTGTTTTGGTGTTCTCACTTCTAAACCGAACGTTGAATTTATTGCCGGTAACAGGATTAGGGAATGCACTCATGCTCATTTCTTTCAGGCTGTTCAGGTAGTTCTTATCTTCTTTACTGAACGAAATACTGCTCATAGCCAACTGTAAATCGGATGACTTCCCTTTTGTTGGAGGAACAACAGTGATAACAATTGAGTTTACATCTTTTAAATCAATTGTACTGCTGAATGCGCTTGATTTGAAATCTTCAATGCCAACCGCGTATTCTTTAGCTTCCGTACTGATAGGCAAGGTAAGGTTGTATTGATCATCCCATTTTGCAATGGATTGTTTCACCAGGGTAATAATTACAGGCGTATTTCCAGCTGCAGTAAATTTCAAAGATTTGAAAGCGCTCAGATCCTGAAGTACGCCACCTGCTCTTAATAATTTGTATACAGTTATATAGTCAGGAGTGGTACCTGAAACTTCTACATTTCTGAATACATTAAAGTCTTCCTTGTTTCTAGTAGCATTGCTATTGGTTACAGTAAATTTCTTAACACTGGTAGTGTTATTGTTGTAATCCAGTCCCCACGCACCATCAGCCATGAATACCTGGTCTTCTAGTTTTCCATTCATGTATAAGTGAATAGAAGATTCAAATAAATCACTGGTAGGGATGGTAACGGTACTTAATCCATTTGCATTGGCTGTAAATGGTATGGTACGTTTTACCTGGGTAGTGGTTTGCTCATTTGCTCTGTCGGTAATTTCAAGGTAACCACTGGTTCCTGCAGTATTATTCTTTAATGTTAAGGTAACGGTTTCATCCAGACGGTTACCTGCAGTGAAGTATACATTAGGTAATCCCGCAGTGTTGGGAACTGCAACTACTGGTAAACTGTTATTAAGTCTGGTAATGATATCGTTTGCCATTTCAATAACCAGGCTTGGTGAACCTCCCCAAAGCTGAATATTGTACATCATTTCTTCCAATGTATAGTCCTTGTTTAACCAGTTGGATTGTAAAGTGTAATTGTTTCTTCCACTTTCTGCACCAATTACAAAACTGGTAGCGTATTCAATTTCTCCTTTGTTGTTTCTAAGATTGTATTGTACCAGTTCGTGACCTTTTACTTTGATTGTTCCCAAAGAGATAAGTTCATATCCTTTTAAGCGATCACAAATTGCTTTGGTATGGTCGTATACCTGTCCAACCGTTCTGGTTCCAAAAGCAACTGCTTTAGAAATATTATTACTTACAAAATCAATCGACATGATTTCTTTTGCATTGGTAATGGAAATGATATCTGTTGGTGTTGATATATAAGACTTGTAACCGTTTGATAATCGGGTAGGAAGAATGTCCTGTAATTTCAAAGTAGTTCCTACAGATGCTCCTGCATAACGGTTATACTGATCAGGCTGTGGTAATTTTGCATAATCTACAGGTCCTTGTTCACTTTTTACAGCTCTGTTGTATACACGGTAAGCAATGGCATCACCTAAACTCTTGCTTTCAACACCACCGCTTCCACCACCACCTACACCACCAATGGTTACAAAACCAAAGTCGTAAGTATGGTTATTTTCTCCATAAACGCCTGCTGTGATGGTAATATCAGCATCGTTGTTGTTTAGTGCGGCGTCACTGTCTCTTAAATCAGCATCAGCATCAACTCCACCATTGTTTATAATCGTTAATTCATAAGTGCTTAACGGAGTCTGAACGCTACCACCTGTTGCGTTTGGAATGCGAATAATATAAGATCCACCTGGCTGTAACTGACTGATATTATAGATAGCAGAAGCAGTATTTACACCATTAGGATCAGAAGAGAAGAAGTAGTTGCCATCTGCATCAGTTGTAGCTGTTGCAATTACAGTAGCTCCCTGAACCAGGGTTACGGTAACGCCGGCAATGCCATTTTCATTGGCATCCTGTACACCATCTCCGTCTGCATCAAACCATACACGGTTGCCTATTTCAATAGGAGCAGGCGCTGTAATCAATTCCAGATCACCCAGTCCATTGGCTTTACCGAATACGCTTACATCATTTCCGGTATATAAAACCTTACCATTGGTAGCAACACCATTGTTGTTATTATAATATCTAACACCTCCAGTGTACCAATCATTGATTGGGTCAAATGCGGTTGATATCAATTCCTTACCGGGAAAATTCAATACTGAACCGGTACTGGTTTCCTCATGATCAAGGAATAATTTTCCACTTGCGGTATTGCCCATGCCTAATGCACTGCCTTCATTTTTTCTGAAACGGTCTGTAAAATAGAATTCACCGCCTCCAGGGCCTTCACCATTTCCGGCACCTGCAGAAGTAAGGGAACCGTCAGAGCCATTATTTTCTAATGTAAAACTGCTGTAAGTTCCATTGTTGCTTGCTTTTAGAATATCTCCGGCAGCATTACCCGTATATAAAGTTGAACCGCTCAACGCAAAATTCTGGTTGCCGGTCTGATGACCTGTACGATCCATTAAACCCAAAATCATTGATCCGTCTGCTGGATTAAATTCAATGCTGGTTAGCATGGGTTGAGGATAGATGGCAGTACCTGCATTTCCTTTCACTGTTAATTCTGTAAAAGTTCTGGCCCACGGATGCCATGATCCATGGCTGGTAGTTGCAAATGGTATCGTGCCGTTAGGATCTACATAGTCGGTATTGTGATAAATATTAAATCCTGTGTTGATATTGGCTCTTCTGTTGTAGGTTAAAGGCGCATCCAGAACAGTTGTAAATGTTGCTGTGCCTGGAGTAGCGGTTGCATCCACTTTTAATACAACCATTTTTAATTCATTTCTGTCAACGGCTGAGTTGTCTGGTTTTACTCCATCCAATACACCCCCAACATAAATGGCGCCTCTGTAATATTTAACTGCAAAAGGTCTGAAACTACTATTGCCTTCTGTTACAGGGAAAGTATTATAAGATACAATTTGAGAGGCTAAAGTTGGGGCTGTTCCGTTCGCGCCAATTTCCACTCTCCACAATTTTCTGTCATTCAAATTAATCAGGTATAAATAACGACCATCATCTGAAATAGTCATACCTCCGATACCTTTTTTACCAACTTCTGTAAAAGCCAATGCATCATAGTTGGCTGATCTGATATCGTTATCTCCTGGATTGAAATTTCTACCAGGTATATCGCCCGCATCAAATGCAGGGTTAATTGCTTTTAAGTCAACAAAACTGGTTGTGTTCGATTTGTTCGTTGTTGATTTGGCATTGTTGGTAACATAGATTCCATTCATTCCAAGAGGCCCCATAGAAACATGGCGTTTTACAAATGCTGCATAGAAGAGTTTATTGGCCTGTCTGCTATAGGCTGTTGCCCAAACCGAACCTATTTGTCCCATATCTGCTAAAACATTGGCCGCAGCAACACCGTCATAATTAAAAGCATAGCTGGCATCGTTATTAGCTGCGTTAAACCAGTCTCCATTACTTATTCTGTTGTTTCCGTTCGTATAAGTAGGTACAATGATTCTTGCGTTCAAATTGTCTATATAGTCGCCAGGATAGTTAATTCCAAAATCTGCATTGGTTGCAGGTGCAGTTACAAATTGAACAGAGGTTTTATTGTTTGCACCAGAAGCAGCAGGGAAATCAACTGCATTCCATCCGCTGAATTCAAGTCTTACCTTGGTTGCGGCAGGTATTGTACCAGCAGAAAAATTATAGATGCCATTTGTGCCTGATGTAGTAGTTCCTAATACGGTGCCCGTTTCATCATAGGCTTTCACAGTGATACCCGCAACTCCCGGCTCATTGTAAGAAGCTGTGTTGTTCTTAACACCATTAGAGTTGAAATCTCTGTAAACAACACCACTAACCTGAGCATCCAATGATTGCATCAAGCTCAGTGAAAAAAAAGCGGTGATAACCCAACCCATCATTCGTTGGGATTGCGTTGCTTTTTTGGTTGGTTCAGCTGTGTAAAAACGACTCATAAAACAGATATTTAGAAATAAGGTAAAATCACTGATTAAATATTAAACTAAAGGTAGATACAATGCTGGTTTTTTTGCTAAAAATGCCCTAAAATCAAGGCTTTTGGGCGAAAAATACCAACCGATTTGTAGGAAATTATCCCGCTGGAATATAAAAAAATGGTCATATTTCAAGGGAAGGGTATTTTACAAACCAGATAGGGTGTATTTTTAAAGTTGAAAAAAACGGAGTTTGTTGTATAATAAAATTTTATTTACCCTGCTTTTTGTCTGGACTACTTTAGGGCCAGTTTGCCTTTATGCGCAACGCGAAATAAAACCTTGTCAGCAAGAGCCTGCATTTATCAGAACCCTGGGTTTTGATCCGCTTTGGACTGGCTTGAGTACTTCTGAAAAAAAATTGATTGGAATTAGTTTAGTTGTGTTTGAGAAAAAAAACGGCGAAACTGCACCCAATCCGCAAACGCCTAAACAGGAAATATATCAGCATCCCAGTTGGAGAGAAGCTGGTTATCTTTCTACCATCACATTTGACAGGCAGGGAAATGTATATGCCATACCGGCACCATTAATTTCCATGTTGTACAATAAAACAGAAAAGCTAAATACGGTTTATCAGATTAATGCAAATACAGGTGAAATGAGCGAATGGATGTCATTGCCTTTTTACGGGAAACCTGGTATCACCAATCCTTTTGGCTTATTGGGAATTACGTATGATTGTTTGCAGCAAACAATGGCCGTTGGATCAGTTGCAGGATCGGACCGATATAATGAAAGAGGCGTAATTTATTTGCTGGATGTGGAATCAAAAAAAATCACGGATACGCTGCGGAATATAGACGTTATGGGACTTGCTTTTGCCTTGGATGAAAAAGGGAACAAGCGATTGTATTTTGGAAAAACCAGAACTGGTGAAATATATTCCGTGCAGGTAAACTCGAATGGAAAATGGATTCGTAAATCGAAGCGAAGAGAGTTAACTTTAGAAGGCTATGGGCCTCGTGGTGATGATAAAGCCAGGAAAATTAAATTCAGTGGCAATCAGATGATAGTTAGCGGAACTGCATTCAATTATAATCTTCAGGCCTCCAGTGAGAAACCCGAAACGGTTTATACATTTATCTGGCTCCCTAAAGAGCAGAAATGGGGGCTGATTCAGTATCAGTAAAATTGAAGAAAAAGCTTTACATATTGGGTTTAATAATAACCGTGTCTGGTGTTCTGATGGGTTTGATTAGAACCTCTGTTCATAGCGTTCCATCCACCAGATTGGCGAGGGTTTCACTCGGAAGATTTTTATTTTATGATAACAGGCTTTCCTATAATCAAACCAAGTCCTGTGTTTCCTGTCATGATCCTAAACTAGCATTCACAGATGGTTACAGAAGATCTGTAGGAGCCGATGGTTATGCAGTTAGGCACAATGCACCGTCTTTGCTAAATGCTGTTTACCGGTCTTCACTTACCTGGAAAGATTCAACCGTAAATAGTTTGTATAAACAGCTTCATTTTCCATTTTTTAATGAACAACCCAAAGAATTGGGATGGACTTTACATGAAACACAAATTTTAAAAAGACTGGCTTCAGTTCCAGTCTACAGTAAACTATTCAGGTTGTCATTTCCTTCTGCAAAAAAATGGTTTACAACAGAGCAGATAAAAACAGCCATTGTAGCTTTTGAAGAACAATTGGTTGCTTATGGTTCTGCCTATGATGGGTATATAAGAGGGAGTAAAAATGCTTTGAGCTCAGAAGCAGCAAAAGGTTTGTTGGTGTTTAATTCAGCTAAAACGAAATGTAGTAAATGTCATCAGCCGGAAAGACCATTTCAGTCTGTTCCATCCAGATTTGTGGATGGAATAAAGGTTCCTTCTTTGCGTAATATTTGGTTAACGGGTCCATATATGCATGATGGCAGACTAGATAATCTAGAAGACGTGATTGGCCATTACGAATCTAAATATTCCTTTCAGTTGAATCAATCAGAAAAGCAACAACTGCTTGCTTTTCTCAAGGCATTAACAGATACTAGTTATCTTAGCAGAACGGTGTTGCTAAATCCATTTCAATATTAATTGTATATGCAAAAGTCTGGACTGATTTTCTTAACGATACTGCTTGGTTTTTTTCTGTCAGCTGATGCCCAGATAAAAAATACTAAAAATCAAAAAAGCAAAACAAAATCATCCGTTTACCTGAATGAGTACAGAAAGGGATTAATGTCACCCACTGTTAAGGATACCCAATCATTTATTATTGCAAGAAAAAAGGAAATTGAAAATATTCTAAAGGATTCTCTCCCTGTAAAATTGTTTCGCGAAAAGGGGGGAGCGCAGGCTATGCTGGCACAGAAAATTGCCTTGTCTGATGGTTTCTTTACTCGATACCTTTTTGATCTCAAAACGAAAAAGCCATTATGGAATGAAATTTTTGGAGTTTATCCTGCCAGACCCGGTGATATTAAAAAAGGGATAAAAGCATTGCCCGGAACCCTGATGCGCGTGGAAATGTACAATTATGCAAATAATCTCACAACTATTGGGATTGTTGATTTATTTACACAGAAACTAGTGAGTGCCGATCATTATCCGGATATGCAGCCGGATATTCCACAGTCTTTGATTGAGCTGGCCGAGCAAATTGCAATGAATGCACCGGAAGTAGAAAAGGCACTGGGTTATAAACCCGGGAATCAGAAGCCGGTAATGACCAGTACTAAAACGGCATTAAATAGAACCAAATGCGAGCGTTCCCAACATTTATGTGTTGCACCCACTTTTATTCAGGGCAATCGGGCGCTTTGGGCAATTGTAGATTTGACTGATAATCGGCTTGTAGGATTGCGCTGGACCAATACAGGGGAGGACGGAGCGGTTGTAACAGAGAGAAAACTCCAAAACGAAACCGTTGCAGACTGTTATTGTGAAAAAGTAAATACGGTTGAAAAGTACGGATGGAAAATGGATTACTTGTTGACTGCTTCTGACGGACTGGAAATCAGTAATGTTCAGTTTGGCAATCAAAAAGTATTGAATAGTGCCAAGCTGGTTGACTGGCATGTAAGTTATTCAGGAACGGACGGATTTGGTTACAGTGATGCCGTTGGCTGTCCTATCTACAGTCAGGCAGCTGTAGTGGCTACCGATCCCCCCCGGATTGCAGATATTGTTGAAGGAGATTCTGTTGTTGGATTTATGATTGAGCAGAAATTTTTTTCAGAGTTATGGCCAGGCCCCTGCAATTATAGTTACTCTCAAAGAAACTTTTTTTATAAGGATGGCAGATTCCGGATTACCTGTGCAAGTATCGGTAGAGGCTGTGGTAACAATGGTACCTACAGGCCAGTTTTCAGAATTGCATTTGCCGGAAACCAGCAGAACTTCTATGAATATGCTTCCACTGGCTGGAAACAATGGAATAAGGAAGGTTGGCAATTACAGCAACCCACTACCCAATATGATTCCAACGGATTTCAGTATAAAATACAAACCAGCCCCTCTCTCAGCTATATGGTAGCACCTGGCAATGGGCAGTTTAATGATGGAGGCAAAGGAGACAATGCTTTTGTTTATCTTACTAAGAATCATCTCAATAAGGATGAGGGCAATACCGACCTTGTAACAATTGGTCCTTGCTGCAATACAGACTTTCAACAGGGACCTGAAAAATTTATTGGTTCCAATCCTGAATCAACTGTAAATACCGATCTTGTTTTTTGGTATGTGCCTCAAATGAAAAATGATGACAGGCCAGGTTCAAAATATTGCTGGGCCGAAACCTACTATGAAAATGGTGTCTACAAAATAAAAGCGTATCCTTGCTTTGCGGGGCCAATGTTTGTTCCCCAAAAATAACTTATATTGTCATTCGTTTATATGGAAAAAAAGATTCAAATAATGATTGCAGATGATCATCCCCTTTTTGTAGAGGGATTAAAGATGATTCTGAACAGCAATGATCTTTTGCAGATTTCAGGTATTGCAAATGACGGTAAACAACTCTTGTATCTGCTTACTCAGCAGCCCGATATTGATTTGATTTTACTGGATGTGAATATGCCCAATCTGAACGGACTGGATACCATTAAGTACATAAAACAGTCATTCGGATCATCCAAAGTTTTAATGCTTTCTGCCTACAGTGATGAGAAAGTAGTAACTCAGGCAAAACAGGCGGGTGCCGATGGCTATATCCTAAAGAATAGCAGCAAGGATGAGTTAATGAAAGCTATTATGGATGTGGTGGATGGCAAGCCCCATTTTGATTTACAAAATGAGCCAAACCAGGAAGATGCATTCAAAAAAATGGATTTATTCCTGCGCAAATACAATTTAACAAAGCGCGAAAAGGAAATTCTTTTGTATTTAAAGCAAACCTATACCAATCAACAGATTGCAGACACTTTGCATTTAAGTATTTACACAGTGGAAACGCACCGTAAGAATATAATGCAAAAGCTGCAGTTGAATTCTCCTGCAGCTTTGGTTAAATTTTTAGTAGAATTTAATATCTGATTTAATTCAGAATAAGCTGATTGCTACCATATCTCATTCCAGCTTTTTCAATACTAATTGTGTAAATACCTGCTGCCGGTTTACTATTCAATTGTACAGGAATAACATTGTCGCCTTTAATGGATTGAATTACTTTACTGAAAATAGTTTTGCCTGAAGAGGTATTGAAAATTCTTAGCGTATAAGTAGACTCTGTATCAGACCTGAAAGTGGCATTGAATTTTCCTCCAGTTGCAGGGTTGGGGAATAAATGAATCTTTTGTTGTTTTATATTCTCTACGTATTCTTTTGATTTTTTAGAAAAGAATATATCGGCAACGGCCCCGTCAATCGTAGTGGTTAATCCTGTTGAATTTTCAAAGGCAAAAACAACTGTAGTTACATCATTGGCATGTATTTTTTCCAATGGATCAATTCCAGTAAACTCATCCAGATTAATGGTGTAGTCTGTCAATGTTTTACTTAGTGGAATAGAATAACTATACTGTTCTGCAAAGTTCTTAATGGAATATTTTACTAGTGTAATCTTTAGGTTTGCACCCTCTCCCTTGGCTTTAAAGCTCATGGTTTTATAGCTTGTCAGGTCTTGCTGAGCTGCAGCACCTCTAAGCAATTTATAGGCACTTACATAGCTATCTGTCTTTGCTTTGAACTGTATGTCTCTGAAGACGGGATAGGTATCTGCAAAATTTCTGGCAGTATCATTGGTGATACTATATGTTTCAATCACTGTTCTGCTAGAATCAAAGTCTAGGTCCCAGCTTCCGTCACTCATGTAAACCACATCCTGTAGTTTGCCATTGATGTACATGGAAATAAGGCTTTCATGTGTATCATTCATCGGGAATGATACATTGGTTTTACCATTTGGATTCAGGGTAAAAGGAATGATTCTTTTGGTTTCTATCGGAGAAAGTTCATTGTACTTTTCTTCTACTTCAAAATAGGCATTTGTGAAAGTTGTTTCATTTTCTACCAGTAAATTCACTTTTAAACCATCTCTGTTTCCATACCGGATATAGGTATTAGGAAGTGGGTTAGGACTAGCCATAGCTTTTACGGGCATTATTTTTTCCAGTTTATCCAAAACGTTCAATGCCATGTCGATGCATAAATAAGGAGCAACACCCCATACCTGATAATTGAACATAGTGTCTTCGCCAACAAAATCAGCATTCAGCCAGTTACTTTGAAAAGAGAAACTGTTTCTTCCCGCTTTTTTGCCAATAGAAAAACTCATGGAGTATTCAATATTGCCGTTTTCTTGTTTAAGCTCGTATCTGGTAAAAATAAGGTCACGAAGTTTGAACTGATCCATGTTTAGCAATACGGCTCCTTTAAGACGATCGCATATTGGTTTGGTATGGTCGTAAACATCACCCAGTGTTTTGGTAGCAAAGGCAACAGCCTTACAAGTGTCGTTCTCGGTAAAATCAATAGCCCTTACTTCAACTGCATTTGTGATGCCAGGAATGTCGGTGGGGGTACTTACATAGGCAGTGTAAGCGCCTTCCGGTATTCTGTCTGGCATAATATCAGCAAGGCCAAGGGGTCTGTTTAAAGACATGCTTCGAATCTGGTTGCTTTCCAGATTCAGTTTTTCCATGCGTGCATAATCGACTGGTCCGTTAAGCCCCTGTTTTAGTTTGGTTAAGGTTCTCTTGGCTATTTTATTGCCAAGTCCTTTGCTTTCCAGTCCACCTGTGTTACCGGAAAAGGATACACCACCATCTTCAGTAAAAATAGGAATGGAATCCAGTCTTTCGGTACAAAGAATAGGGGTAACGGTTGCATAAAACAATAAGTCATTAAAATCCTGATCACAATCATTGCGATCTCTTAAAATATCTTCAAATCCAATCACCAGGCGGTTGGTCATGGTATCTCTAACGATTACTGTATGTTGTTTTAATGAATCATTCGACTCCGGATTGAATTCTGGATTGGAATATACTTTCCAATTGCCTTGCTTAACAGAACTGCCATCCCAGCCGTTGGAAATTAACACAAATCCAATTTCAGTGTTGGCAGGGAAGTTTCCGAGATATACTTTATCTCCTGCAACCAGGGAGCCACCAAAGCCTTGTTTGGAAGCATTGGGGAAAATAATCTTGATATCCTGATTATTAGGAGGGGTACTCGGAGGGTTTCCTTTTGGAAAAGTATAGTATCCTAAAGAGTTCAGATAAGAAGCTCCTTCGTCAATAAAACTAATCCAGATATCTGATGGGCAATTGGTCCCGATTGTTTTTACTCTTTCCGGGGCAATTAACAAGGGGTTATATACAGGTACAGGCCTGTACTCTGGTAAAGTAATATCTATTAAGGTTCTGAAAAATGCACTGACACTGTCACCGGGTGTTACCAGGTAATTGGGTCTTCCACTGGAACTATAAGTTCCCAGGTAGGTGTAGTTCTGTGCATGAACCTGTCCGGCGCCGGAAATAAGTAACAACGCAATGACAAATGAAAGGATAGGGCGGTTCATAACACTAGATTTTAGTATAAAATTACTGTATATAGATAGATTCAATACGCTAATAACGTGCCAATAGGCCTAAAACGTATTAAATACCTACTAATTTGTATGTATTTTATTGGGAAAACTTCATTCGGAGACTAAGCCTTCGTTTTGTACCTTCGCAGCATTATGGAAATTACAGTTAAAACCGCCCAGCAACTAAGGCTAACCGAAGAAGAATTTGAGTTGATTAAACAAAAATTGGGTCGTACGCCCAATTTCACAGAACTCTGTGCTTTTAGCGGAATGTGGAGTGAACATTGTAGTTACAAAAACTCCATAAAATGGTTAAAAACCCTGCCCAGAGAAGGGGGAAGAATGCTAGTGGCAGCCGGGGAAGAAAACGCCGGATTAATGGACATGGGCAATGGATTTGGGGTGGTTTTCAAAATTGAAAGTCACAACCATCCAAGTGCTATTGAACCTTTTCAGGGAGCAGCAACAGGGGTAGGGGGTATTCAACGTGATATTTTTACAATGGGAGCAAGACCAATTGCTTCCTTAAACAGCTTGCGCTTTGGCAATCTGAAAGATAAAAAGACACAGCATTTATTGGCTGGGGTTGTAAAAGGGATTGGACATTACGGAAACTGTTTTGGAGTACCTACGGTTGGCGGTGAAGTTTATTTTGAAGATTGTTATCATACCAATCCCCTGGTAAATGCCATGAGCGTGGGCATTATGCAGGCCAATAAAATGGTAAGTGCTACAGCAAAAGGTACAGGTAATCCGGTTATTTATGTAGGTAGCGCTACCGGAAAGGATGGTATTGGCGGAGCTAGTTTTGCAAGTGCAGATATTACCCACGATTCTGTTCAGGAATTACCTGCCGTTCAGGTGGGAGATCCGTTCCAGGAGAAAAAATTATTGGAAGCCTGTCTGGAGGTTTTAGAAACCGGTGCTGTAGTAGGTATGCAGGATATGGGGGCGGCAGGAATTATTTGTTCTACTGCTGAAATGAGTGCAAAGGGAAATGTGGGAATGCATATTGATTTGGAGAAAGTGCCTACCCGTCAGCAAAATATGAAAGCCTGGGAATTGTTATTGAGTGAAAGCCAGGAGCGTATGTTGATGGTGGTAGAGAAGGGCCTTGAAGCTGAAGTAGTAGCTGTTTTTGAAAAATGGGATTTAAGTGCCAGCACCATCGGGCATGTTACAGATGATGGCATGCTGAATTTTCACATGAATGGAGTATTGGAAGCCAGTATACCTGCTTATGAGCTGGTATTGGGTGGAGGGGCACCTCAGTACACCAGAGAGTACAAAGAGCCAGCCTACTTTGCCAAAATCAATTCCTTTGATATAAACACAGTGGCCGATACCGATGATCTTAAATCAACAGCGGAGGCCTTAATCAGCCTGCCTAATATTGCCAGTAAAAGATGGGTGTATACCCAATACGACAGCATGGTTGGTGCTGCCAATACCAGTACCAATGATCCGAGTGATGCAGCGGTAGTATTGGCAAAAGGTACCGGAAAGGCTTTGGCAGTAACGGTTGACTGTAATAGTAAATACGTTTTTGCCAACCCTAAAGTGGGTGGTATGATTGCAGTTGCTGAAGCCGCAAGAAATATTGTTTGCAGTGGTGGGGAGCCCATTGGTGTTACCAACTGTCTGAATTTTGGTAACCCATATGATCCTGAAGTTTATTATCAGTTTGTACATGCAGTAACAGGAATGGGGGATGCCTGTAAGAAATTCAATACGCCAGTAACAGGTGGAAATGTGAGTTTTTATAATCAGAATCCGGACGGTCCTGTTTATCCTACCCCAACCATTGGTATGGTAGGTGTACTGGATAATGTAGATCAGAAAATGACCCTGCATTTTAAGGAAGCGGGAGATGTAATTGTTTTGATCGGAGACCAACCCAATGATATTGCGTCCAGTGAATATTTACATAAAATAAAAGGCATTAGTCATTCTCCTGCACCTTATTTTAATTTAGATGATGAGTACGCCATGCAGCAATTCCTTGCCAATTGTATTAAAACAAAAATGGTGAAGAGTGCACACGATATCAGTGAAGGCGGATTGATGATTACTTTGCTGGAAAGCGGATTCGCTGGAAACAAGGGATTCGATGTGAGTCCAACGGTTTCCATCCGAAAAGATGCCTATTGGTTTGGAGAAGCACAGGGACGCGTGGTCGTTTCTCTCTCTGCTGAAAAGGCAGCTGAATTTATTGCACTGGCCAATGAAAATAAGATTCCTGTAACAACCCTGGGTTCGGTAACTGATGATGCAGTCATTGTTAACGGAACTAGCTGGGGTTCTATTGATAGCTGGAAAGAAAAGTACGATACTGCAATTGAAAAAATGATACAGGGGTAATGGACAATAAGCTAACCATATTGGTGACAGGCGCTGCAGGGTTCATTGGTAGTTGTATGGTTCAGTATTTGAATAACCTGGGATATGACCGGTTATATCTGGTAGATGATTTTGGTGTAGAGGAAAAGAGAAAAAACTGGGAATCCAAAAAGTTTCTTGCCATTATCGAAAGAACAGGATTATTTGATTGGCTGGATGAAAACAAACCGGTAATAGATATTTTCATTCATTTAGGTGCCAGAACCGATACCACTGAATTTGATTATGCAGTTCATGAAACACTGAACCTGGAATATTCAAAACAAGTCTGGAATTATTGTGCTGCTAAAGCGATTTCACTGATTTATGCGTCCAGTGCAGCTACTTACGGCAATGGCGAAAACGGATATAAAGATGATCATGCTTTGGTAGAAAAGCTTGAACCTTTGAATCCATATGGGATTAGTAAGAATGAATTTGATAAGTGGGCCTTATTGCAAACCCCCCAGCCTCCTTGCTGGACAGGACTTAAATTTTTTAATGTTTATGGTCCCAATGAAGCACATAAGCACAGAATGGCTTCAGTAATCTGGCATTCATATAATCAGATAGAATCGGGAGGATTGGTAAAACTTTTCAAGAGCCACCATCCTGCATATAAAGACGGAGAACAGCTTCGAGATTTCATTTATGTAAAAGATGTGATTGCGGTGATTGCCTGGATGATGCAGACGATGACTGATAAACAATGGGACAAAGCTCATAATGCGCTTTATAATCTGGGTACCGGACAGGCAAGAACATTTACCGACCTGGTGAAAGCCACATTTGCCGGAATGGATCTTGAACCCAATATAGAATTCATTGATATGCCGGAAGATATCCGAGACAAGTATCAGTATTTTACGCAAGCGGATATGCAGAAATTAAAATCGGCAGGTTACACTGAACCCTTCCACACTTTGGAAGAAGGAGTTACGGATTATGTAAGGAATTATTTAAGAAGAAACGCATCATATTAAGAATATACTATCGCATAAAAATAAAACCCGACTGATTGGTCGGGTTTGTTTTTTCAGTGAAATGATATCTCAAGAATATATATGAGTCAATTTTTGAAAGTTATTTATTGCAGGATTACAATCTCGCTTTCAAAAACTCAATTGTTTTTTTGTGCGCATCTTCCGTAGCTTCTTTGTTGAAAGATGGATTGCTTGGATTGGCAAATCCATGATTGGCTTCATAACGGTGAATGGTAATTTTTTTACCAGCAGCAGCCATGTCTTTTTCAAATGCATTTACAACTTCAGGAGAAGGGCTCCTGTCCTGATTACCAAAGAAGCCAATTACTTCTGATTGCAGCGTCTTTAGTTTTTCAAGATTGTTTTCCGGACGTCCATAATACATGACAGTTCCTGCAGCCTGTTTGCCGGCAAGAATGCTGCTTTGTAAACTCCACATGCCTCCAAAACACCAGCCGATTGTGAAGATTCTGGCTTTAGGTCCTGCATAGTTTAAAGCACCTTTTACAATGGCTTCCAGTCTGGGCGTAGTAGCGGCTCTCATCAACTTCATGGCACTGTCTGCAGTGGCTGCCACTTTTCCGTCGTACATATCCAGTGCAAGTACGTTTACATCACCCAGCTCTGCAGATAGCTTTTCGGCTTCTTGCTTAATCTGGTCGTTTAATCCCCACCATTCCTGAATAACAAAAATCCAGTTGTTGGTCTTTTTCTTACTCTTAATAAAATAGCCAGAAGCCTGATTACCGTCTGTTGCTTCAAAGCGAATGGTTTCGCCGGTAGCATTGGTTAGATGGAAGGGCAAAGGGTTTTCGTGCATAGCAGCAAATTCAGGTGTCATGGCTTCATCTCTGAACTGATCGCGAACATCGCTGTAGCAGGCAAGATAGTCTTCGGTGGCCCTAATTTGCCTTTTGGTTTCCTTAAAACGGAATCCCTGAACGGCAATCAGAACAATAACCGATAAAGCAAATAATTGTAAATGTTTCATATCTATTCGTTTTATTTTGGAACAGTTGTTCACTTTTCACTAACAGTTTTTCGTCAGATTGGTTGAAATTGTCTGGTCTATTTTTTCTATTCACTTATTAAAGCTAACTTTGTACGACCTCCGAACTATTTCAGTTCATTTTCCAGGTCCAAGTTTGTTATTTCATTTATCGCAGTAAAATAGTCATTTTATGGCCAAGTATATTTTTGTAACTGGTGGCGTAACCAGCAGTTTAGGTAAAGGGATTATAGCCGCCTCGTTGGCAAAGTTGTTACAGGCCAGAGGGCTTCGTGTTACCATTCAGAAGTTTGATCCCTATATCAATGTGGATCCCGGAACATTAAACCCCTATGAACACGGGGAGTGTTATGTAACGGAAGACGGAGCAGAAACAGATTTGGATCTTGGTCACTATGAAAGATTCTTGAATATTTTTACCTCTCAGGCGAATAATGTTACAACTGGCAGAATTTATCAGACTGTAATTAATAAGGAACGTGCAGGTGAATTTTTGGGAAAAACGGTACAGGTTGTTCCCCATATTACAGATGAGATAAAGCACAGAATGCTTTTATTAGGTCAGAATAATGAGTACGATATCGTTTTAACTGAGATTGGAGGAACCGTTGGGGATATTGAAAGTTTGCCTTTTATAGAATCAGTAAGACAGTTGCAATGGGAATTGCCCGAAGAAGATGTAATGGTGGTACACCTTACGTTGATTCCTTATTTAAAGGCCGCCAAAGAACTTAAAACTAAGCCAACACAGCATAGTGTAAAAATGTTGAGTGAAACAGGTGTGCACCCTGATATTATTGTTTGTCGTACTGAAGAACCTTTGAACAATGATATCAAGCGTAAGATTGCTTTGTTCTGTAATGTAAAACAAGAAGCAGTAATTGAAGCGATGGATGCAAGCACGATTTATGAAGTTCCCTTGCATATGTTGAGAGAAAAACTAGATTTAATTTGCCTGAAGAAGCTAAATATTACCCAATTTGGTGAACCCAATCTAAATAACTGGAAAGAGTTTCTGGATAAATTGAAATATCCCAAGAGCAAAGTTACCATTGGTCTTATTGGAAAGTACATTGAACTGCAGGACGCTTATAAGTCTATACTGGAAAGCTTTGTACATGCAGGCGCCATTAATGAAGTTAAGGTTCAGGTAGTTAATGTGCATTCTGAATTTATAACGGATGAAAACGTGGCTGAGAAATTGTTGGGGCTGGATGGATTACTGGTTGCTCCGGGATTTGGAAACAGGGGCATCGAAGGTAAAATCATTGCTGTAAAATATGCAAGGGAGAAAGGTCTTCCATTCTTTGGAATCTGTTTGGGTATGCAAATGGCGGTGATTGAATTCGGAAGAAATGTGCTGGGTTTAAAAAATGCGCATTCAGTTGAAATGGATGCCCAATCTGAACATCCGGTAATCAATATGATGGAAGAGCAGAAGAAAATTACCATGATGGGAGGAACCATGCGTTTGGGGGCTTATCCCTGTGTAGTAGAAGAGGGATCGCTGGCACACAAAATATACGGCACAGCAGAATTTACAGAAAGACACAGACACCGTTATGAGTTTAATAATGCCTACCTGACCCAATACCAGGAAGCAGGAATGAGAACAAGCGGAAAGAACCCTGCAACAGGGTTAGTGGAGATTATTGAATTGCCCAATCATCCTTTCTTTATTGGGGTTCAGTATCACCCTGAGCTAAAGAGTACGGTGGAAAGACCCGCTCCATTATTTGTAGGGTTTATCGACGCAGCAAAAAAATACAACGAGCAAAGAAGCTCTCTGAACTCAGGAAATAAAAAAGACGCTGTTATTTAGGTGTTAATGAAGAAATCCCCCTGTTTCATGAAAAAAACAGGGGGATTGGTGAAGTTTCTCATTTTGGGAATTATTCCTGTAGGAACTTAGTACAGTTGATTTCCAATACATCCTGAAAATGAAAAAATCACTGATTGTTTTTATTTTACTGTTTCCTTCCGTCGTATTTCAGATGGAAGGCAATTTGGAAGCAACTTCCAGTTTCAGTTTCATGCCAGTGCTCTCACCTGTAGAAAGTCAACCCTTAGCGAGAGATGAAGATTTAATGCACGGCGCCATTTTGTTAAGTGAACGGGTAATCATTAATTTATATTCATCCGAAATTTCCGTACCCTATGATTCCCTGCAAAGCTTTATCCAGAAAAACGCTTCCCTTATTAACCGCGAGTCTTTCTGCATAGCAGTAGCTAAAGAAGTGGATTATAAGGAAGTAATCCGGGTGGTTGACGCAATGGCAACTAGCAATATTGGCAATTATACTTTAATGAGATACGATTAAGTGGATTCAATCGCTGCAATTTCCTGTTCCTCTATCTTTTTTGCATATACCTGATAGGTTCCCGTTGGCAAAAGGAGTTTAGAAATCACGGGCATGAGTTCTATCAGCAACAGCAAAGCTACCAGTAAATAATAACGGTATGCCACGGCAGCATTATTTTTAATCAGGTGATTAAGGGCTTCAATTTGTGTGATAAAGCCATTATTCAATAAACTTTCAAAACGGGCCAGTTCCACTTGTGTATTCTGGTCCATTCTCTGCAAATTACTGTCTATCTGCTGTTGCAGCGGAGAGAGCCTGATGAGCGTATTCTGATATACTTTTTCTGCCTTGTCGGCTCTTTCTTTCTTGGCCAAAGCAATGGCTTTCAGCCCCAGCTTTCCCGATCCACCTGTGCCATCGGTTTCCTGTATAAAAGAGTTTTGAGTTGATACTACTTCCTCATATAAAGTTTGTAACTCTGACCTTATAGCCTGCTTTTCCTTAATGAGCTTTTCTCTTTCGGTTTTAAGCCTTTTTTCTATGGCTTTTTGCTTCTCATTCATTCTTTCCTCATTGTCAAGCGATGCTTGCAGCTTAACTTCCTTCTGGAACAGAAATAGCAGGGCAGGCTGAGCCATAAATAAACCGATTGTAATGGCCAATGCTCCCCTGAATGCCAAAGTCAGCCAGATTTTTTTCGTAATCCTTCCAATTCCTTTAATCAATGCCCTGTCTATTGACAAGATCATACCACCCATAAATATGCCCAGCAGTGCGGCTTTCCATAACTCTGTTATTACCGTACTGAAAAAATAGGTCCAGGCCAGTGTTGCAAAACACCAGGTCCCCAGCATAAGCATGCCAATAATGGCATGTCTGTTGCGGTCTACAACTGCATTTTTTACCAGTTCGGTTTCGGCGGTGCTAAGCCACCACAGCATTTTTTCCCGATTGTTCGGGGTGTAATTTTCCTGCATAACTTTCAATTAAGGTTATGGCAGGCACAGGTTTTAGGGGTTGGTGTTGGTTGGCTGGTTGAGAATACAAAGAAAAGACATTTTTTGTTAGGCAAACGTTACCTTTGCCGCTCAATAAAAGTTTGTATGAAGACGGATAAAAATACGGTCATTGGGTTTGTGTTGCTGGGTATTCTGATGTTTTTGTATTTCTGGTATACCAGCCAGCAGCAGAATGCCATTATTGAAATGAAAAAGAGGGAAGAAGACTCTTTGGCAAAAGTGGCTGCTGCCCGTATGAAGTTACTGGATACGGTGGCTCTTAAAGTAGATTCCCTGAAAAGAGATTCTGCGGTAAGAGTAGCCAGTGCAGGTAGCTTTACGGATGCTGCGATTGGACAGGAGACAGTGGTTGCACTTGAGAATGATCTTGTTAAAGTCAATCTAACCAATAAGGGTGCTCAAATTAAGTCTGTTGTGCTTAAACAATATAAAGATGCAAAAGAGCAGCCGGTGGAGTTATTGAATAATAGTACCCTTGCTTATGCGATTAATACAGCCCCTGCTCAATCTGCAGGAATTGAAAATTTGTATTTCACTCCGGGAGAAATTGTAAAGAATGCAGATGGATCACAAACGCTGCAGTTCAAGCTTGCTTCTGTAAATGGACAGTCTGTAGTTCATACATTTACCCTGGCACCTAATAGTTATAATATTAGCTGGAAACTGGGTATGAACGGCGCTTCACAGTTGCTGACCAATCAACAACTGAATCTTAACTGGAATGTTGCAACAGAGCAAATGGAGCGTACTTCTCAGTATGAGCGTCAGGTCTCTAATATCTGTTTCTCTGAGGATAATGAGTTCGACTACATCTCTTCCAATACCGACCATACTTTTGAAAAACCTGCACAGTGGGTTTCGGTAGTTCAGCAGTTTTTCAATAGCACTTTAATTGCAGATAATTCCTTCAATTCAGGCAGTATTAAATGGGCTCGTGCTACAGACTCATCCAGAAGTCTGGCCAATACTACCAGTTCGCTTCAGGTTAAAGTACCGGCAGCTGCATCTGTTGAAATTCCATTCCGTTTTTATGTAGGACCAAATGAGTACGAAATCCTCTCCAAACAGGCACCTGAAATGGATAAGATTATCAATCTGGGTCGTGACATGTATTCCTTTGTAAGGCCTATAAATAAATATATTATCATGCCTGTATTCGATTTCTTTGCATCGTTTGTGAAGAATTACGGATGGGTGATTTTCCTATTAACCTTATTCATTCGTCTGGTAACCGCTCCTCTAACGTATAGCAGTTACTTAAGTGGAGCCAAAATGAAGGCATTGCGTCCGGAACTGGATGTGTTGAAAAAGAAAATGGGGGATGATCAGCAAGGTTTTGCCATGGAGCAAATGAAGCTTTTCAGAGAAGCTGGGGTGAATCCGCTGGGAGGTTGTATTCCTGCTTTATTACAGATCCCAATTTTCTTTGCATTATATAGCTTTTTTAATTCTGAAATAGCATTGAGAGGTCAATCCTTCCTTTGGAGTGCAGATTTATCCAGTTATGATTCCATAGCGTCTCTTCCTTTTAGTATTCCTGCTTTTGGTAATCATGTAAGTTTATTTACCATAACAGCTGTATTAACAAGCTTTTTAATTTCTATCTATAATATGAGTATGACTCCAACACAGGACAATCCTGCATTGAAGTACATGCCTTATATTTTCCCATTCATGTTACTGTTTATATTTAACAGTCTTCCTTCGGCGTTAACCTGGTATTATACCGTATCAAACGTAATAACCCTGTTATTGCAATTTGTAATTCAGAATTACATTATTGATCATGATAAAATTCTGGCTAAGATTGAAGCCAAGCGGAAAGCTCCAAAAACCAAAAGCAAATGGCAGGAACGTTATGAACAGATGGTAGAGAGTCAGAAGAAATTACAGGAGTTGAAAAACAAGACCAATAAAAAATAAATCATATGCGCTACTTATTAATTCTTTTTTTCTGTGGTGCAATAAGTAGCGCATTTGCACAAACAAGAGTAGTGGCCGAATGTACCGTAACATATGCCATCACTATCAATAATGAAGAGGCCCTAGATAAGGACGCTTTAGCCCTGTTGAAACAGAGTGTGAAGACGGTTTATATCAAGGGGAATCATAGCCGCTCAGATTTAATTAGCCCCTCATTTTCACAATCATTAATATACAATAAAGCTACCGGCGATGCTGCCATATTAAGGGAGATTGGTGCGAATAAGTTTCTAACCAAAATGAATGCTTTACAATGGGCCAAACAGAATGATAAATTCTCGGATTTAACTATTCAGTTTACAGAAGAACGAAAAGCAATTCTGGGATACGATTGCAAGAAAGCCATTATACAATTAAAAGACGGCAGTACTTTTTCGGTTTACTATGCTTCTAATATTGTACCCTCTGTAAAAGAGTTTGAGTATCAATTTAAAGATATACCAGGTTTTGTTCTAGAGTATGAGGCAAGGGATGGATACACACAGAAGATTATTTATACAGCTACCAAAATAAATCTGAACCCTGTGCCCGGAGGAAAATTTGATATTCCAACAACCGGATATCGGTTATTGAATCAATAAATGAATTACGGTAGTTTAATTGCGATTTTCAGGAACTTTGAATTTAGGAACTTTCACCTTTATCTTGTAGGGATAGATATAAGAAGTGTTCCCATTGTTGTATTGCAAAAGGCTATTCAGTTCAGTATTTGCATTCATTAAACTGCTGCTATTATTTGAAAGTGTTAAGCCTTTGTAATTAAGATTCGATTTTATAGCTGACAAGGAAAGCCCTTTCTTTGAATATTTGTTCAGGCTGTTCAAAGTGAACTTGCTGTTTTTGGTTTTTTCGTCTACAATTCCTGTAAATGCAACCGCAACTAATACCAGGTGCAGGCAAACTGCCAGCATCAGGATTGTCTTTTTTACGGATTTGTTTTGCATTAACATATGGCAAAGGTAGGATATATCCTAAATATTTTAACGATTTATTTTTATTAACAAACGTTAATAAGGGCTAAAAAGTTTGGTTTTTACCAAAAAAAGTACAAATAATTGTATAAATTAGGTAAACCTTCACCCATGAGCAATAATCCGTATCGAGAAGACAGGGAAGCACTGAAAGAGTTGATTATTCAGTATCAGCATCTTAAACATGGTAGAAGCCACCCATATTTAGAAGAAGAAGCTTTTGAGCGAATCATTGATTATTACGACGAAAAAGACGACTTGCAGGAAGCAATGGAGGCAGCAGATATGGGGCTGGAACAGTTTCCCTATTCAGCGAGTCTAATGATAAAAAAGGCTGATTTATTACTGGCAACCCGAAAATACAAGGAGGCTTTAAGTCTGCTGGAGACAGCTGAACTTTTTGATAGTACAGACCTGAATTTATTCATATTGAAAACAGACGCCTATCTGGCGTTGGACCAGCCAGCCAAAGCGGCTGAATTGTTAGAATCTGCATTGCAGTTATTTGATGGAGAAGAAAGGCTTGATTTATTGTTTGAGCTGGCCGATGTGTACGATGATTATGAGGAATTTGACAAGGTTTTTGATTGCCTTCAACTCATTTTAGAGGAAGATCCCAATAATGAAGAAGCTTTGTATAAAATCTGTTTCTGGACAGATTTTACAGGAAGGAACGAAGAGAGTATCAAATTGCACCAGTCTATTATAGAAGAAAACCCCTTTAGTGAACTTGCCTGGTTTAATTTGGCCGCCGCTTTCCAGGGATTAAAACTGTATGAAAAAGCCATAGATGCCTATCAGTATGCAGTAGCCATCGATGAAAAATTTGATTATGCTTACCGCAATATGGGAGATGCCTATCTGCGGTTGCGCAAATACAAAGAAGCCATTGAAGTGCTGGAGAAAGTATTGGAACTAAGCAGACCTGAAGATGTAATTTATGAAGCCATTGGACATTGTTATCATCGGATGGGTAAATATGCTCAGGCGAGGTTTAATTATAAAAAAGCAGTACACCTGAATGCTGGCGATAGTAAGCTTCATTATAAAATTGCTGTTACTTATATGCTGGAAGAGCAATGGCAGGCTGCAGCAAAGCAATTGGAGAATGCCATGCGTATGAACCGTACTATTCCCGAATATAACCTGGCGATGGGAGAGTGTATGATGAATCTGGGGAAATTCAAAGATGCCATTATTTATTTTGGGACTGCTGTAAAACACAAAAGCAAATCAGTTGCCGGTTGGGAAGCTTTGTTAAGATGTCTTATAAATGCTGACATGCTTGAAGAAGCCTACGAGCAATGTATTGCAGCATTTATGGCTACAGGGGAGAAGCCGGTTTTTTATTATTATGCCACAGCCATATTACTTGAATTGGGCAGAACCAAAGAAGCGTTGCTGAAACTGGAAGCTGGAATGGAGAAATCTCCCAAACTGCTTAAAAAATTACTGGACTTAAATCCATCTGTATTACAAAATAACCAGGTCGTTGATATTGTAGCCAGATACAAGAAAGGAAAGAAAATATAAATATGTATTTTTGTTGTTCAATAATGATCTTCGAATGAACTACAGACTTTCACAAATTCCGGAACGTACCCAACAACCCAGAACCTCAGGATTAACTATGGTGATGGATAAAGGGTTAAGCATCAATCAGGTTAAAGACTTTTTAAGTGTAGCTGGTCCTCATGTTGACATTGTAAAGCTTGGGTTTGGAACTTCATTTGTAACGCCAAACTTGAAGGAAAAATTAGCCGTTTACCGTGAAGCCAATATGCCCGTTTATTTTGGGGGTACTTTGTTTGAAGCATTTCTGATTAGGAATCAGTTTGATGACTATGTTGAAGTATGTAAGGAATATGGGGTAAGTTATATTGAAGTATCCGATGGTTCTATCACCATACCACATGCTGAAAAATGTGGTTATATAGAAAAACTTACCCAATATGCCACTGTGTTGAGTGAAGTGGGTAGCAAAGACGCTGCACATATTATACCCCCCTATAAATGGATTGAATTGATGAGAGCTGAGTTAGAAGCAGGTTCCTCCTATGTTATTGCAGAAGCCAGAGAAGCCGGAAATGTAGGAATTTACCGGGGCAGTGGTGAAGTTAGAGAAGGGTTGGTACAGGAAATTTTAACCCAGATTCCTGCGGATAAAATTATTTGGGAAGCACCCCAGAAAGCACAGCAATTGTACTTTCTTGAATTGATAGGCTGCAATGTGAACCTGGGAAATATAGCGCCAAACGAAGTATTGCCATTAGAAGCCATGCGTATTGGACTTAGAGGAGACACTTTTCATCTTTATTTAGACAAAGCCTAGTATGCAGCTTTATGGATTATTAGGATATCCGTTAACTCATTCTTTTTCGCAACGATATTTTTCTGAGAAGTTTAAAGAATTGGGGTTAACCGAATCGCATGCATATCAGAATTTTGAAGTTCCATCAATAGACGCGTTTCCTGCATTGTTACAGAAATATCCTGATGTAAGAGGATTCAATGTTACTATTCCGTACAAAAAACAAATCATGCGTTTTTTATATGAGATGAACGATGCTGTAAAGGAAATGGGTGCCTGCAACTGTGTGCAGATTAAAAACAATAAGCTTTATGGATATAATACAGATATTATTGGCTTTGAACAATCCTTACAGCCTTTCTTAAAACCTTCTCATACTCATGCATTGATTTTGGGAACAGGTGGAGCTGCTGCTGCTGTTGCCTATGTATTGAGAAAGCTTCAGATTTCCTATTTGTTTGTTTCCCGTAACAGTGGCGAGCAGACCATTCAGTACCAGCAGCTGGATGCTGTTTTTTTAAGCAAGTACACTTTAATAATCAATACCAGTCCGGTAGGCCAGTATCCTCATTTAACTGCTTCGCCGGATATACCTTATGAATTACTTGGACCCAATCACCATTTATACGATTTAATTTACAACCCCGAAACAACCCGCTTCATGGAATTAGGGAAGCAGCAAGGGGCTACTGTACAAAATGGGTATGAGATGCTTGTTTTACAAGCGGAAGAGAGCTGGCGTATCTGGAATTCTTAACTCAAAATTGAATGATTGAATACAATCGGATTATTGTAAAACAGATATGATTTTTTCGGTCATGGAAACTTTTTTGCCCAATTGGTAATCAAACAGCATCATGCCGGTTTTTGCTCTTACGGCTAAAATTTCCTCCCCGTTTTTTTGAATCATCACCCTGTAGTATAAATCAAATCCCATTTTGTCGAAATCGGTGGCAACAATTTCAATTTTAATCTGATCTAAGTGATTCATTTCTTTTTTGTATTCCACCATCGCATCAGCCATAATCAATCCATATTCTTCAACCTGTAATTCAGCGTAGCCACGGGATTGTAAGAACTGTTGTCTGGCTTCCTGCAAGATGGATAGGACTGTATCATTACCAACATGTCCGCCATAATTAAGGTCGGTTATTCTTATCTGTAGATGAGTTGAAAAGCTGAACTTTTCCGGAAGATTGATTTTGATGCGATTCATAAAACAATGATAATTTGAATTATAAAACGCCAACTTGGTTAAAAAAATCAAGTAGCGCTTGCATGGCTTTCTTTCTGTGACTGTATAGGTTTTTTTCTTCCATGCTCATTTCTGCAAAAGTGTTATCAGTACCAAGCGGAATGAAAACAGGGTCGTAACCAAATCCTGATATGCCTTTTGCCTGATGTGTAATCTGACCTTTACAGATTCCCTCAAATAAATATTCCTGGTTATTCCAGATTAAGGAAATGACTGTTCTGAATTGTGCTTTTTTATTGGCATGGGCTTCCAGATTGTTTAATAACAAATCAATATTTGCCTGAAAGTTTCTGGTGTCTCCTGCATATCTGGCACTTTTAACGCCAGGTGCACCATTGAGTGCTTCCACTTCCAATCCGGTATCTTCGCTGAAACAGTTTTTTCCTGTTAATTGATGAATCACTTTGGATTTTTCGCTGGCATTTGCTTCAAGTGTGTCGTGAGGTTCCGGAATATCAATAAGTATTCCGGCTTCTTCCAAAGACAAAATAGTCAACAGGTTACCGGTAACAGCTTTGATCTCTTTTACCTTGTTGGCATTATTGGTTGCAAAGATAATTTCAGTTGGCATAATCAATTATATATTGAACAAGGTTTTTAAACTTACCCAAAGTTTGGTTTTTTCTAATTTGGCTTCTGCATGATCACCGGCAAATTGGTCAAACGACGGTGCTGCCAAAAATTTACTTTGATCGTAAGGCTGAATTTGGTAATCAGGTATCATAAAAGGAAGTTGAATATCCGTTGTTTTAACGCCAAACAATATATAAGTAGAAGGAGTGAGTTCCTTTTTGATTTCGGGAAACAGTGCTAAATATCTCGCAGTATTAATAACAGCTACATCGCCCATATTCAACTTACAGGCCCCAAGTATTTTGGTAAGAAAATCCAGGTTCGCATCATTCAGGAATACAGCATCTGTTTCATGTACCAGTATCGTAATGTTTTTTGCATTTTTTCCTAAATACCAGTTTTCTGGTCTTTCTTTTAAAGGCAATGGTTGTTTGGGCAGAAAAGGTTCATCTGTTAAAGTTGTTGCAAGATTGGATAGATTGTCAGTATCACCAGTTGTTTTAATTTCCGCTGTTTGCGATTCTGTTGAAGCGGAGTGCTGTATTTGTTTTGAAACTGCCTGATCCAGTACTGGCTTTGGTTTTGCCTCTTCCGTTTCAACAATCACCAGGCTTGATGGGTAAAGTTGCGCCAACACAAAATCGGGTAGTTGTTCAGCCATGGTTACTCCGTTTAAATATTAACAGTTGTTAGTTTTTATTTTTTTTGTTTCTTTGCGCCAAATATAAAACTATGAACGCAGTACTAGACATAAACATTAAGAGAGCAGAAAAGTCTAAGTTAGATACGATTAGTTTAGAGAATATCCCTTTTGGCAGAGTGTTTACCGATCATATGTTGGTAGCTGACTACAGTAATGGAGTATGGAAGAATGTTGAAATAAGACCCTATGAAGCATTGTCAATGGATCCGTCATTGGCTGCTATACATTATGGTCAGTCTATTTTTGAAGGGATTAAAGCCTATAAGAACGAGGAGGGAGAAGCCGCCATTTTCAGACCGTATGAAAATTTTAAACGTTTCAATATTTCTGCTACAAGAATGCAGATGCCAACTGTTCCGGAAGAAATTTTTATAGATGGGATGAAAGCCCTGGTTAAATTAGACCGCAACTGGATTCCTTCCATGCCGGATCATTCCTTGTATATCAGACCTTTTATGTTTGCTACTGATGCAGTATTGGGTGTAAAGCCTTCTGATTCTTATAAATTCATGATTATTTTAAGCCCAACTGGGCCTTATTTCAGTACACCTATGCGGATTTTTGTGGAAGAAAAATACACACGTGCAGTTGCTGGGGGAGTGGGATACTCTAAGAATGCAGGTAACTATGGTTCCAGCATGTACCCGACCAATCTGGCAAAGGAAATGGGATACGATCAGGTACTATGGACAGACGCTTTTGAACATAAGTATTTACAGGAAGTTGGCATGATGAATGTATTTTTCATTATCGGTAATCAGGCAGTAACTCCTTCTCTGGAAGAGGGAACTATTCTTGCAGGTATTACCCGGATGAGCTCACTTACCCTATTGGAAGAAATGGGACTGGAAGTAGTGGAAAGAAAAATATCTATTGATGAATTGATGGAAGCGTATAAAGCAGGTCAGTTAAGAGAAGTATTTGGAGCTGGAACTGCTGCAACTATCTCTCTGATAAAAGAGTTGCGTTATAAAGATGAATCCATGTTCTTTGATACCGAAAAATGGACGGTTGCTCCAGCTTTAAAACAAAGATTAAACGAAATCCGTCAGGGAAAAACCGAAGACAAATACGGATGGATGTTGCCCGTATAAATGATTTCATGAGGATGAATTGTCCTGAAATAGGTTGACAGTTTTAAAATAAGTCCCGGTTGCCTCAGGTAGCCGGGATTTTTTTGTTGTAGACCTGATCTGGCGTTTTCATTTGAAGTGCTAGATGTGGTCTTTTGTTGTTATATAAAAATACACTTTCTTGAACTAACTGTTTGACCTGTTCTTTACTTTTCAATTTCCGATCCATTCCAAATTCTTCTTTTATGGTACGGTTCATTCTTTCGGCTAATGCATTTTCGTAAGGGTCTCCATTTTCTGTCATGCTTAATTGTATATTATTTTTTGCTGTCATTAGCACATATTCCTTGCTACAATATTGCAATCCTCTGTCTGAATGATGGATGGTTGACATACTTGGGTTGTTTCGTTGTGTTACAGCCATTTTCAAGGCTTCAATCATACTTTCGGTTTCCATATTATCTTCAACAGCATAGCCCATGATTTTTCTGCTGTAGGCATCCGTTATCATGTTCAAATAACAATTTCCTTGTTCTGTCTTGATGTATGTTATATCGCTTACCCAAACTTCATCCTGATGATTTATTGTTTTCCCCTTGATTTGATTAGGCCATTTTCTTAGCCAATGTTTACTCATGGTTGTTTGTGTGTAGCGCCTACGGGGATTGATTTGTAACCCATAATGACGCATTAAGCCAAAGAGCTTATCCCGACCAAACTTCAGTCCATTCTTCTGTAAATCTTCTTTAATCAGATAGTATACTTTGCGCGTTCCAATTCTAGGCAGTTGTTTTCTTTCCCTATCCACTAGCTTTTTGACAGCCTCTAGTGTTAACGTCTTTTTTATCCTATCTTTTTGCTGCTTGTATACATTTTGACGACTGTAACCTAAGACTAATGCTATTCTTCCGACGCTGTATTCTCTTCTTTTTCCCCCTGTTTGTCGGAAGCTGCTTGTGACAGGGGTAAGAACTTTTTTCTAATCTCAGTATCGAACATATCATCGGCAATATCTATGGCTCTATTTAATATCTCTTTCTCTGCTTCAAGCCGTTTGATCTTTGATTCCAATTGCGATATGTACGTCTTCGGTGGTGCTTTCTTTTTCATGGGAGATTTACTAGTCCAATCTAAAGTTCCGTGTTTTCTTAACCATACCAAAACGGTACTTCTTCCCTGGATGCCATACTTCTTTTGACTCTGTTTCCAGGTTAAGTGCCCTTTTTCAACTTCATCAACTACCTGAAGTTTAAAGGATAAGCTGTAGTCCCTTTGGGTTCTCTTTAAATAATTGTTACTCTGCATAAGTCAACTTTTGTGTCAACTTATTTTAGGACGAGGCAGGAATAATAACAAAAAAGCCCTGGGTTTTCCCGGGGCTTTTCTTTTTTGACTGTATTCAACCATTATAGTGCCGTAATTTTTGAATTATAGTCCTAACCTGATTTATTGCTTAAAGAACGGAATATTCTGCTGATGAATACCACTGGTTATCTGTAATAGATATTGGCCATTGACTAGGTTCCCGATGGGTACGCGGATGAAGCCTTGCTGCATGGTACCGGCTGCAATTGTTTTGAGAAGGGTTCCCTCCATATTGAATATTCGTAAGACACTGTTTGCTGGTACTGCCGCGTTAATAATAACATTCAGTTCAGAACTTGAAGGATTAGGATATATTTTAACTGTTAGCAGATTTGCCAGGGGTATTATTGCTCTTGGCGCCCATTTTGCAATATAGAAACGTTGATTACTTCTGCTGGAACTGTCTGAATTTATATCAAAACGTATGCTGCTGTCTTTCAATAGTTCTAATTGTTGATTGGAATAAGTATCGTACAAAACCAATTTCAGGGAACCGGGCATGTAAGCATCTGCTATTTTTAGCTGATAGGTTCCATTCGTTAAATTAGAAAGCTCAATTGGTATTCTGGTTTGTTCACTAAACACACGGCTATCAACCGCCAATTTTTTATTGTCAGCGGAATAGCTGAAAATATTTACCCCTGGATTTAACAGTTTGCCTGCATCAAATTGGTCTTTCCCATTTTTGGCATTGCCTTGTTCACGTATGATTAACCTGTCTTGTAGTTGTTGATTATAGTAGAGCTGTATATTGGCATAGTAGCCATTCAATTCTTTAAATTCCTCTATTTTTCCATTGTTCCATTCATTTGATTTTGATGCTTCACTAAATAGTAATTCATTTCCGGAAATACTATCTGTTTGTAAAATGATTGCTTCAAATGGATTTAAAATATACTTCTGATTGTATGGAATTGTAGTATACCCACCTGCATTTCCAAGTTGACTGTCCCATACATACTTGTAGTTTTGTATGGAGTTCCCTTTCACAATTAATGTGGAATTGATTGGACTGAGATAGGGATTACTTACCAGCTGAAATCCATTTCCAGCAGAGGACAGATTTTTCATATAATTGCCCACAAGGATATTGCCTCTAAAGTAATCGGCCCAGCTGGTCTTATCTTCATTGTTGCCAATATTCCATCGAATTCCCTGTTGTTGTTTCCAAAGGTTTTCATTTCCCTGAGCAAGTGTCTGCCAGCCCGCTTCTATAGAGAAACTATCTGTATTTAAAACAGCATTATTCCAGTGGATGTTTGGTGTGTTGACCCATTGCTGCAAGGATAAAGAATCAGTAAACGGATGCCCTGCCAAATATATACCTGAGTTCTTTTGTTTAAAGGTATTGGCTACAAATACATTTCCGCTTAGTGTAGCTCCCTGTGCAGCAGGACTGATGATGGCAGATGCATTAAAATACAACTGATTGTTGGTTAAAAAATTTCCAGATTTTAATTGTAACGATTCATTAATATACAGAGGATTCAACAGTGTAATATTGTTATTAACAATCAGGCTTCCGATGGTCTTATTTTTGAAAATATTGCCATTGAGTTGTTGCGCAACTACTCCGTTCAGTTCAATATTGCCGTTTTTGGCTTCAATGCTGGCACTATCAGCCAGTAATTCACCTAAAACCTGAAGGGTCCCGGTAATATTTAGTTTTGCTCCAGAAGCCATCCAAAGATTTTTGATAATATGCTTCTGTAGAATATTCGGCTGATACGGCGTATTAGGGCCAATGGTAACATAGGCATTACTGTCGGGTATCAGTGCATTACACCAATTGAGTGGATTGTGCCAGTTGCTGTCTGTAGACCCTATCCAGCTTAGAGATTCCAGCTTTATTTTTTTTGTGTGTCTGTAAAACCATTGGAAACAGAAACAAGAATGCTATCGGCAGACTGTATGTTGGCAACAGCATATTTGATAGATGCAGGTTGCATGATACCTCCTTCACTGATTTTAGTAAAACTGGATTGATTGCCATTCCATCTGACTGAACCCTCTGTTATTTTCCAGGTTAATATTTCACCGTTACCAGTACTGTCTATTGCCAGAATAGGGGCGATGTCTATACTGTCTCTTGTATTACACTGTAAAACAGTGCTATCCCCGTCGTTTTGATAATGAATGGGAATTCCGTTGATGCGTATATGTTGAATTGAGCCGGAGGTTACCGATAATTCGCTGCTATTTTCCGCAGGGTCCTTTATGACAATTTGTGTTGGATTGTATGAACCGGCCAGTTGAATTCCATCCAGGTCTTTATCAGTTGATTCTATGATATACCTAAAGAACAAATTATTAGAATGATTCCCTTTCCAGTAAGATGCCTGTTTAATCTGGTTACTGATTTGTATGGGAATGGATTGCAAGGGGGACAATGAGTCAAGATGAACGGATTCATTGAAACTGAGTTGTAGTGTTAACGTATCTCCTTTTTTGAGAATTGAGTCATTCAAAGGTATCAGGCTAATTTGAATGGGTTTTATTTTATCAATCAATTGCGTATCAATGCTGAAAAAGGGGAGTCCTGCCAACCCTGGAATCAGGTTGTCGTTATTGTTAATACCCAATACCATTTTTCCCTCTCCATTTCCTGTAAAAATTTTTATATGATAGTCTGTACCCGATCCGGTTACTTCTGTTATAGCAGCATTGCCCAGTCCCTGGGTGTGCAGTACAAAATTCTGAGTGCTCAGTCCTGTGATGTCCCCGCTGGGTTTGAATGCGTATTGAATAGTGTCTGCATTGGTAACGCCGGAAGTAGTTGAATGCAGACTATCTATCAGTACTTGATTATTCGCTGAACTGTCTGAATCTGCCTTAAAACTAAAATCATCTATTGCCATTAAATCATCACCGCCTCCTTCATCTGAATCCTCCCAAAGAAGCACCAGCTGTTCCCCGTTTTTCCATGTTAACCCACCAATATTAAATTGAATGATGGATTGATTTTCCGGATTGTTGCCGTTAAGACTTCCAGCACCGGTACTGCTTTGTATAGAGTTAAAGTTAAGAGAAGGTGCTGCACTAAGTAAGCTGGCATTTATGCCGTTGAATACGCCGGTTCCGATTTTACCTGTCCAGGTATTTGTATTGCCCGATCCTCCTTTACGCCATTGTTCCGCAGTAAAAGATCCATTGATTGTATGGAGTGTCTTTCCTGTTTGATTGGTTATAATCAACCCAACAGCATAAATGCCAGTACCCGCAGACTGGGTTCCCAATGCCCGGTCGTTGTTTGTGTTTCCCACACTGTAGGTGCCTGCTGCCGTTGAACTGCCAGTGCCAATTGAAAAAACTGCATTTAAACTGCTGCCGGAACGCTGTATCATTTCCCAGCCGGCCATTGAAGAAATAGCAAAAGGTGTACTTAAAAAAGCGTGGGGGCCTTTCCCCACTAAAACAAAACTGCCACTCGAAGGCAGGCCGTTAAAATTTTGCTGATAAATAACATTGGCCTGGGAATAAATCAGGCTGCTTCCGGATTGTGCACGTAAGGGACTATAGACTGCTTGAAATACCAAGAGCCATAAGCATAAAGATTGCTTCATAACTTGGGCTGGGGGCTTTGCGGGGCTACTCTGTAAAGCAAGGTTATATTTGGTTTATAAACAATAGGGGGGTGAAAATTGGGCTAAATCCCTTTTTTTTGCCCGTAGAAATACTTTTTTTTGGAAAACATTTTGGATTCTCATTTAGAGCCATTACCTTTGCCGTCCGAAATTTTAAATGGTTTATAATGCCTACAATACAACAATTAGTTAGAAAAGGCCGCGAAATTATCAGGGCTAAGAGTAAGTCTAGAGCTTTGGATGCTTGTCCTCAGCGTCGTGGTGTATGTACTCGTGTATATACTACTACTCCTAAAAAACCAAACTCTGCTTTGCGTAAAGTAGCGAAAGTGCGTTTGACCAATAAAGTTGAGGTTATCGCCTATATCCCAGGTGAAGGCCACAACCTACAGGAGCACTCAATTGTACTTATCCGTGGTGGTCGTGTTAAAGACTTACCGGGTGTACGTTACCATATTGTACGTGGTAGTTTGGATACTGCTGGTGTAAAAGACCGTAAGCAGAGCCGTTCCAAGTATGGTACTAAGAAAGAAAAAGCTAAGAAATAGTTTTATTCACTATAGCGACTGAGTAAAGTTTTAATACTTGAAGACCTTCAGTCCCTTTTAAAAATTAAACAATGCGTAAAGCACAAGCCAAAAAATTACCCTTAGCGCCTGACGGTCGCTTTAACGACAAAATGGTAACCCGCTTCATCAACAATTTGATGTGGGATGGTAAAAAAAGTACTGCTATCAACATTTTCTATGATGCAGTTGACAAAATAACAAAAGCAACTGGTGAAGATGGATACGAGGTATGGAAAAAAGCCATTGCCAACGTAACTCCTGCCGTTGAAGTAAGAAGCCGCAGAATCGGTGGTGCTACTTTCCAGATTCCTTCTGAAGTTCGCCCTGACCGTAAAATCTCTTTGAGCATGAAGTGGTTAATCCGCTACAGCCGCGAAAGAAACGGTCGTACTATGGCAGATAAGTTGTCTAATGAAATCATGGCAGCTGCTAAAGGTGAAGGTGCCGCTTTCAAAAAGAAAGAAGATACACACCGTATGGCTGAAGCCAACAAGGCATTCTCACACTTTAAAGTGTAAGCATATAAAATTTCACAGAGCCCCGAATTTTTCGGGGCTTTTTTGTTTTTGGAGCTTACGGAATCTTTAACTCTTTCTGCTTGTTTAAAATCCGCTTGCTTCGCAGATCTATACTTTACCCGGCAGACCGAATTATGTAATTATTCAATATTTT
This sequence comes from Sediminibacterium sp. C3, assembly GCF_000508085.1. Classification (GTDB taxonomy): domain Bacteria; phylum Bacteroidota; class Bacteroidia; order Chitinophagales; family Chitinophagaceae; genus Sediminibacterium. Next base: position 1,500,208 of record NZ_KI669560.1, read on the forward strand.
ATCCCCAAAACAAATAAATGGGGCTGAAACCTTTGTTGGTTCGGGATTATCTGTACCTTTGCGGCCTCTAAAAAAATAAGAATACTATATGGCTGATTTGAAATTTCAACGAAACTTTGGTATTGCCGCTCACATTGATGCCGGTAAAACCACTACCACCGAGCGTATTTTGCGCTACACTGGTATGATCCACAAGATTGGTGAAGTACACGATGGTGGTGCTACTACCGACTGGATGGAGCAGGAAAAGGAAAGAGGTATTACTATTACCTCTGCAGCGGTAAGCTGTCAGTGGAATTTCCCTACTGTATTGGGAAAGTCTACTCCTGAAACCAAGTCTTATTATTTCAACATCATCGATACTCCCGGACACGTGGACTTTACTGTAGAAGTAGAGCGTTCTATGCGTGTATTGGATGGTTTGATTGCATTGTTCTCTGCAGTAGATGGTGTAGAGCCTCAGTCTGAAACCGTTTGGCGTCAAGCGAATCGTTATAAAGTTCCCCGTATTGGTTTCGTAAACAAAATGGACCGTGCTGGTGCCGATTTCTTAAATGTGGTTAACCAGGTGAAAGAAATGTTGGGTGCGAAAGCAGTTCCGTTGCAGTTGCCAATTGGTGCTGAAGATAATTTTAAAGGGGTTGTTGACCTTATTAAAATGAAGGGTATTGTATGGCATGCTGAAACAGAGGGAATGACTTTTGATGAGATTGATGTTCCAGCTGATATGCTGGAAGATGTAATGCATTGGAGACAAAACCTGATTGAAGCAGTTGCTGAATACGATGACAACCTAATGGAGAAATTCTTTGACAATCCAGATTCAATTTCTGAAGCTGAGGTTCACGAAGCCATCCGTAAAGCTTGTATCGATTTAAGCATCGTTCCAATGATGTGTGGATCTTCATTCAAGAACAAGGGAGTACAAACTGCATTAGATGCTGTTTGTAGATACCTGCCTTCTCCAGTTGATATTGAAGATACCGTAGGTACTGATCCTAATACAGGTGAAACCATCACCAGAAAGCCTAGCGCTAAAGAACCATTCGCTGCATTGGCTTTCAAAATCATGACCGATCCTTTCGTTGGTCGTCTGGCTTTCTTCCGTTGCTACTCTGGTCATTTGGATGCAGGTTCTTATGTATTAAACGTAAGAAGCGGAAAGAAAGAGCGTATCAGCCGTATCATGAAAATGTTTGCCAACAAGCAAAATCCAATTGACTTTATTGAAGCGGGTGATATTGGTGCTGCTGTAGGTTTCAAAGAAATCAAAACAGGTGATACCCTTTGTGATGAAAACCATCCTATTACGTTGGAAAATATGTTCATCCCTGAGCCGGTAATTGCGATTGCAGTTGAACCTAAAACTCAGGCTGACGTTGATAAAATGGGTATGGCAATTGCCAAACTAGTAGAAGAAGATCCTACCTTACGTGTAAATACAGATGAAGATACAGGTCAGACCATCCTTCGTGGTATGGGTGAATTACACCTTGAAATCATCATTGACCGTATGCGTCGTGAGTTTAAAGTTGAAGTTAACCAGGGTGCTCCTCAGGTAGCTTACAAAGAATCTTTCGGAACTACTATTCAGCACAGAGAAGTATTGAAGAAGCAGTCCGGAGGTCGTGGTAAGTTCGCCGATATTCAGTTTGAAATTGGACCAGCTGATGAAGAGTGGTTGGCAGCAAACGAAGGAAAGAGCTTCCAGTTTGTAAACGACTTATTTGGTGGATCTATTCCTAAAGAATTTGTACCAGCTATTACCAAGGGCTTTGAAACTGCAATGAGTACAGGTGTTTTGGCAGGTTACCCTGTTAACAACATGAAAATCCGTGTATTTGATGGTAGCTACCATGATGTGGATTCTGATGCAATGAGCTTTGAATTGTGTGCTAAGTCCGGATTCCGTGAAGCAGGACGTAAAGCAAAGCCTACTTTGCTTGAACCAATCATGAAAGTGGAAGTACTTACTCCAGACCAGTACATGGGTGATGTTACCGGTGACTTGAACCGTCGTCGTGGTATGCTGGAAGGTATGGACAGCCGTGCCAACCTTCAGGTAATCAAGGCTAAAGTTCCATTGAGCGAAATGTTTGGTTATGTAACCCAATTGCGTTCTTTAAGCTCTGGTCGTGCAACTTCTACCATGGAGTTCTCTCATTACAATCCAGCACCTAATAACGTTGCCGAAGAAGTAATGGCAAAGAACAAGGGTAAGGTTAAGAACGATGAATAATTTCATCTAGTCTAAATTATAATTGACTTGAAATAGGCGCCCCGATTTATCGGGGCGTTTTTTTGCGCAGATGCGAAAAGTTTGTCGGGGAATTCAAATTATAGAATAGGGGAGATGGTGGTTGTACTTAGCTTGGTTTCGGATTCAAGTGGTGCGGAATCGGCTGGATTCTCATCAAATAAATTAAAATTTGTTTTAATATTAAGGCCAATTTTGTGGAAAACCAGCTTTTTTACCAGAAAATAAAAAATAAATCCACAAAAAAGGCGAAAAAAAACATAAAAAACTTGTCTGTTCAATTACAGCTCCTTACCTTTGCAACCCCAACGTAAAAATTGGTTTTTGACTATGTCTCAGCGAATCAGAATCAAATTACAATCATACGATCACAATCTTGTAGATAAATCTGCAGAGAAGATCGTTAAGACAGTACGTAGTACAGGTGCAGTAGTAACAGGTCCAATTCCTTTGCCTACTCATAAGAAAATTTTCACTGTATTGCGTTCACCACACGTAAACAAGAAGAGCCGTGAACAATTCCAGTTAGCAACGCACAAACGTCTAATGGATATCTACACTTCTTCTTCAAGAACAGTAGATGCGTTGAGCAAATTAGATTTGCCATCTGGTGTTGAGGTTGAAATTAAAGCTTGATAAATCAGGCCGCTGTTTGAAAGTAAACAGCATTAGTTCTTATTAAATACATTATCTGCCAATCAGCTTAACCCTGAGAAAGCAGCTCTGATTAAAAAATAAATCATCAGCTTCACAATGAAACTGATGGGTAACATATAAACAGGCCCTTCGAGGTTTGTTTACTACCGGTACTTCCCCTTCTTGTTTTAAGCAGGAAAACAAAGGAAAAGGTCGGTAGCAAACTAGGATTGAATCCCGCTTCATCGGTGGGATGTCCTCATAACCGAGCGGGGCATAAACCGCAAAACGATGAAAGGAATTATTGGAAAAAAAATCGGCATGACCAGCATCTTCGCCGCTGATGGAAAGCAAACTGCTTGTACCATCATTGAAGTTGCTCCGAATACCGTAACTCAAATCAAGACGCAGGAAACTGATGGTTATTCTGCAGTACAATTAGCATTCGGCGACAAGAAAGAAAAGCACGCTACAAAAGCCGAAATCAATCACTTCGCAAAGGCTCAGACTACAGCCAAGAAATTTGTTAAAGAATTTCGCAACTATTCAATAGAAAAGAATTTAGGTGAAACTGTAACAGTAGATATCTTCTCTGAAGGTGATACTGTTGAAGTTGTTGGTACCACAAAAGGTAAAGGTTTCCAGGGTGTTGTAAAGCGTCATGGTTTCTCTGGTGTGGGTGAAGCTTCCCATGGTCAGCACGATCGTCAGCGTGCTCCAGGTTCAATCGGTGGATCTTCTTATCCTTCACGTGTATTCAAAGGAATGAGAATGGCCGGTCGTATGGGTGGAGACCGTGTTAAAATGAAAGGTTTGAAAGTAGTTAAAATATTTTCAGAAAAGAACTATATCCTGATCAGTGGATCTGTTCCAGGTCACAACGGTTCTATCGTTTTAATTCAGAAATAATCACCCTGTTTAATTGACAGATTAATTGAAAGATCATGCAAGTAGATGTATTAGATATAAAAGGACAGAAAACCGGTAGAACGGTTGAATTACCACAGGAAATCTTTGGTATTGAACCCAACGACCACGTTATCTATCTAGCCGTTAAGCAATACTTAGCCGCTCGTCGTTCCGGAACGCACAAGGTTAAAACCCGTGCAGAAGTGCAAGGTGCAAGCCGTAAGCTGCACAAGCAAAAAGGAACTGGTGGTTCTCGTAAAGGTAATATCCGTAACCCTTTATACAAGGGTGGTGGTACCATTTTCGGACCTAAGCCTCATGCTTACGATTTCAAATTGAACCGTAAAGTGAAGGATTTGGCTAAAATTTCTGCCTTAAGTTACAAAGCAAAAGAAAGTGCTATTGTAGTGGTAGAAGAAATTAAAATGGATGCTCCAAAAACCAAGCAATTGGTTGACATCATGGGTAACTTGAAAGTTGCTGATAAAAAAGCACTCATTGTTTTACCTGAGTACAACGATAATCTGTATCTAAGTTCTCGTAACGTACCAAATGTTGGCAGCACTTTGTTAGCTGACATCAATACATACGATATCATGAATGCAGATGTATTAGTAATAACAGAGAACACTGTGAAAATCTTCAACGAAGAAGAAGCAGCAGCTTAATTTAAGTAACGTTTCAATCATACAAAATGAGACAGTCAGAAATTTTAATAAAGCCTATATTAACCGAGAAAGCAAATGCTCAGCAAGATTCGCTAAGAAAATATGCTTTCAAGGTAAACCGTAAGGCAAACAAGTTGGAGATCAAGAAAGCAATCGAGGAATTCTACGGCGTACATGTAGTAGATGTAAATACTGCAGTTGCTCCTGGAAAAAATAAAGCCCGTTACACAAAAGCTGGTTTTATTCAGGGAATGAAGTCTGCTTACAAGAAAGCGTTTGTAACAGTAGCAGAAGGTGAAACAATTGATCTTTACGCAAATATTTAATTTATAGCAGCGGAGCTGAGAATTCCGCACAAAAAAATAAACAATGGCACTAAAAAAGTACAAACCAATCACAGCAGGAACTCGTTGGAGAATTGGAAATGCTTATGCTGAGATTACTACTAATAAGCCTGAAAAGAGTTTGTTAGAGCCTCAAAAGAGCACTGCTGGCCGTAACTCTCAGGGTCGTAGAGTTATGCGTTACATGGGTGGTGGAAACAAACATCACTACCGTATTATCGATTTCAAGCGTAATAAGAGAGATATGGCTGCTACAGTTGTATCTGTTGAATACGATCCAAACCGTACTGCATTTATTGCACTGGTTCAATATACTGATGGCGAAAAACGCTACATCATTGCTCCTCAGGGAATTCAGGTGGGTCAGACTGTAATTGCAGGTGATGCGGTTGCTCCTGAAGTTGGAAATGCATTGGCTATGAAAAACATGCCTTTGGGTACCATCATCCACAACATTGAATTGCAACCTGGTCAGGGTGGTAAAATGGTAAGAAGTGCTGGTGCTTCTGCTCAGTTAGCCAACAAGGAAGAAAAATACGCAGTATTGAAAATGCCTTCTGGTGAGTTGAGAAAAGTATTAATTAACTGTTATGCTACCGTTGGTGTGGTTTCTAACAGCGACCATAACCTTGAAACTGCTGGTAAAGCCGGTAAGAATCGTTGGAAGGGTATTCGTCCACGCGTAAGAGGTGTTGCGATGAACCCTGTAGATCACCCGATGGGTGGTGGTGAAGGTAGAGCCTCCGGAGGACATCCTCGTAGCAGAACCGGTAAGTACGCAAAAGGTGAGAAGACACGTACCAAAGGAAAAGGTAGCGATAAGTTAATCATCCAGCGCAGAAACGGTAAAAAGCTGGCTAAATAATTTAACCAGAAGAAATAATTAAAATAACTAATAGACCAGTAAACTCAAATAATTATGGGTCGTTCGATTAAAAAAGGTCCTTACGTAGACGCTAACCTAGAAGGTAAAGTAGTTGCGATTAACGACGGAAAAGCAAAGAGAAACGTTATCAAAACATGGAGTCGTCGCAGCACTATCACACCTGATTTTGTTGGACATACTTTCGCCGTACACAACGGTAACAAGTTTATCCCTGTTTACGTAACAGAATTCATGGTAGGTCACAAATTAGGTGAATTTGCCCCTACCAGAAACTTCAGAGGACACGCAGGAACTAAAAATAACTGTAAGGGTTAATCCCCATACATCAAACAAAAAAAGAAATGGAAGCAGTAGCTAAACTGAACAATTATCCAACAGGTCCGCGTAAAATGCGCCTGTTAGCCGATGTGATCCGCGGAATGGAAGTGGAAAAAGCACTTGCTATTCTGGAGCATCATCCTCAGCACAATGCCACTCCATTGGCAAAGTTGTTGAAGAGCGCTATCAGTAACTGGGAGCAAAAAAACAGCGGATCAAATGCTGCAGACAGTAGTCTGATTGTAAAGACCGTATTCGTTGACGGCGGTAGAGTATTAAAGCGTATGCGCCCTGCACCACAAGGTCGTGGCTACAAAGTACGTAAGCGCAGCAACCATGTAACATTAATCGTAGATTCTAAAAACTAATTAGTAAAACCATTATATGGGTCAGAAAGCAAATCCAATTGGTAACAGGTTAGGCATCATCCGCGGATGGGACAGTAACTGGTATGGTAGTAAAAAAGACTATGCATCCAAACTGATCGAAGATCATAAGATCCGTACCTACCTAAGTGCCCGTATCAACAAAGGTGGTATCGCAAAAATCGTTATCGAGCGTACGCTTGGTAAATTGATTGTAACCATTCATACTTCTAAACCAGGTATTATCATCGGTAAAGGTGGTAATGAGGTTGATCGTATTAAAGAAGAATTGAAGAAGTTAACCGGTAAAGACGATGTTCAAATTAATATTTTGGAAATCCGTCGTCCTGAACTGGATGCGACTATCGTAGGTGATACCATCGCTCGTCAGATTGAAAATCGTATCAACTTCAAACGTGCTACCAAAATGGCAATCGCCTCTACTTTACGTATGGGTGCTGAAGGTATCAAGGTAAAATTAAGCGGTCGTTTGGGTGGTGCTGAAATTGCACGTAGCGAAGAATTCAAACAAGGTCGTACTCCATTGCATACTTTCCGTATGGATATTGATTATGCCAATGTATTTGCTCAGACTGTATATGGTAAAATTGGTATCAAAGTATGGATCTGTAAAGGTGAAGTATTAGGAAAGCGTGAATTGAATCCAAACTTTGTTGGTGGAAAGAACGATATGAGTGACAGAAGAGAAAGATCTGGATCTGATGAGAGAAGAGGTGGCGAAAGAAGAGACGACAGAAGAGGTGGTGGAAGAGGAGAACGCAGAAACTAATAAGAACTAGTAATAATTATTACTAAAGTTTTAAATAACTACGAATTCATTTCGTGGACCAAAAAACTAAAAAATGTTACAGCCGAAAAGAAGCAAACATAGGAAACAGCAGAAAGGACGCATTCGCGAAGTAGCTAAGCGTGGAACTGCTATATCATTTGGATCATTTGCCTTAAAAGCATTGGAACCCATTTGGTTAACCAACCGCCAAATTGAATCTGCCCGTCAGGCCATGACCCGTGCTATGAAGCGTGAGGGTAATGTATGGATCAGAGTATTCCCTGATAAAATCATCACTCATAAGCCTGCAGAGGTGAGAATGGGTAAGGGTAAAGGTAACCCTGAATACTGGGCTGCTGTTGTTGAGCCAGGACGTATCATCTTTGAATGCGATGGCGTTACAGAAGCTGTAGCTAAAGAAGCGATGGGTCTTGCCGCACAGAAATTACCAATCGCAACCAAGTTCATCGTAAGAAGAGATTTGCAAGCATAACCAATAAAAGAAATTGCAATGGCTAATAAAAAAACATACGAATTCAACAAGAATCTAAAGGATCTAAGTGTAACAGATCTTAGAGCTAAAATCCAGGAAGACGAGCTTCGTTTAAAGAAACTGGAATTTGCTCACGCTATCTCTCCACTTGAAAATCCAATGACTATTCGTGGACTTCGTAGAGACATCGCCCGTATTAAAACGGAATTGAAGAAAAAAGAAATGGGTATTTAAACCATAAATTAAACACAATGGCTGAAAGAAATTTGCGCAAAACAAGGACAGGGATCGTTACCAGCGATAAAATGGATAAAACCATCACTGTTGCGGTTGAAAGAAAAGTAAAACACCCTATCTACGGTAAGTTCGTAAAGAAAACTACCAAATTCCATGCTCATGATGAGAAGGGAGAGTGCACCATCGGTGATGTGGTAAAGATCATGGAAACTCGTCCGCTTAGTAAAACCAAGCGTTGGAGACTGGTTGAAATTGTAGAAAAAGCGAAATAACAATATTGATTTGAGTTTCTTATACCTCAACAGGTATCTGATGCTTGAATGTAAAATTTCAAATTAAATAAAATGATTCAGCAAGAAAGCAGGTTAAATGTAGCTGACAATAGTGGCGCTAAAGAAGTACTTTGTATTAAGGTACTTGGTAACAGCGGTCAGGATTATGCTAAAATCGGCGATAAAATTGTTGTTACGGTTAAAGACGCAATTCCTGCAGGTGGTGTTAAAAAAGGAACAGTATCCAAAGCAGTTATTGTTCGTACTAAAAACAAACTCCGCAGAAAAGATGGTTCTTACATCCGTTTTGATGACAACGCAGTAGTGTTGTTGAATAACTCAGATGAACCTCGCGGTACACGTATCTTTGGACCAGTAGCAAGAGAGTTGCGTGATAAGGGTTATATGAAAATTATTTCTCTTGCTCCTGAAGTATTATAAAAAAAGCTAAAAGCTAAATAAAATGAGTACAAGATTTAAACCCAAATTCAACATCAAGAAAGGTGATACCGTAGTGGTTATTGCCGGTGATGACAAGGATTTGAAAAAGCCTCGCACAGTATTGGAAGTGATTATCGATAAAGGTCGTGTAGTTGTAGAAGGAGTGAATATCGTTACCAAGCACACCAAGCCCTCTGCTCAAAATACCAAAGGTGGTATAGTAAAAGTAGAAGCTCCAATCAACATCAGTAATGTAATGTTGTGGGATGCCAAGAAAAGCGAGCCAACCAAAGTGAAGCGTACCCGTGAGAATGGTAAATTAATACGTGTATCTAAAAAATCTGGGGAGGTAATCAAATAATGAGTACAGAGAAATATACACCGAGATTAGCAGCAAAGTACACTAAAGAAGTAGTACCTGCTCTTATGAAGAAGTTTGCTTACTCAACAGTAATGCAAGCTCCTAAACTAGAAAAAATCTGTATCAACCGTGGTGTTAATGGTGCGGTTACAGATAAGAAACTAGTAGACATTGCAGTAGAAGAATTGAACATGATCACTGGTCAGAAAGCAGTTCCTACCATGTCTAAGAAAGACATTTCTAACTTTAAATTACGTAAAGGAATGCCAATTGGTGCCCGCGTAACTTTAAGAGGTGAAAAAATGTATGAATTCCTTGACAGATTGGTATCTGTTGCTTTACCACGTGTACGTGATTTCAAAGGAATCAGCGACAAAGCATTTGATGGTAGAGGTAACTATACTTTAGGTGTTACTGAACAAATCATTTTCCCTGAAATTGATATTGATAAAGTAAATAAAATCACCGGATTGGATATCACTTTTGTTACAACAGCAAATACCAATGAAGAAGCTTATGAGCTTTTAAAAGAATTGGGTATGCCGTTTAAAGGAACCAAGAAAGATTAATTAAACTCAGAACAAAAAAATTATGGCAAAAGAATCAGTAAAAGCCAGACAAAGAAAGCGCGAGAAAATGGTAGCTCAGTATGCTGAAAAGCGTGCGGCTTTAAAAGCAGCAGGCGATTATGCAGGTTTGGACCTACTACCTAAGAATGCTTCTCCGGTACGTTTAAAGAACCGTTGTCAGCTTACAGGAAGACCTAAAGGATACATGCGTTATTTTGGTCTGTCAAGGGTTATTTTCCGTGACATGGCTTTGAATGGTATGATTCCGGGCGTAAAGAAAGCAAGCTGGTAATCTACCCGCTGCTAAAACAAAATTTAGAACTGATATAATAAAAATAATATGGTAACTGATCCAATAGCAGACTTCTTAACTAGAATTCGTAATGCTCAGTTGGCTGGTCACAGACTGGTTGAAATTCCTGCTTCTAATTTAAAGAAGCGTTTAACAGAAATCTTATACGATCAGGGTTATATTCTGAAGTATAAATTCGAAGACGACAATAAGCAAGGTCTTATTAAGATTGCGCTTAAGTATGATCCTGCTACCAAACAACCAGCTATCCGCTCTTTGGAAAGAGTAAGCCGTCCTGGTTTACGTCAGTATGCTAAGCCTGCTGAAATTAAAAGAGTAATCAATGGTTTGGGAGTTGCAATCTTAAGTACTTCTAAAGGAGTATTGACTGATAAGCAAGCCAAGGCTCAGAATGTGGGTGGTGAAGTATTGTGTTACATTTCTTAATTAATTGAGTTCCGACAATTAAGCCTCTTAGTCGTGGCTGAACACGGAGCTTTCATACACATAAAAACAAAAATCGACTATGTCTAGAATTGGTAAACAACCAGTAGTAGTTCCGGCAGGTGTAACCATCACCGTTGATGCAGAGAACGTTTTAACAGTAAAAGGTCCAAAAGGACAATTGTCTCAGGCAATTGACAGAGATATCACTGTTAACATTAATGAAGGTAATATTACATTTACCAGACCTACAGATCAGATTCGTCACCGCGCCATGCACGGTCTATATCGTTCTTTGGTAAACAATATGGTGAAGGGTGTTACTGAAGGATATAAAAAAGAATTAGAGTTAGTAGGGGTAGGTTTTAAAGCTGCAAACTCAGGTAATTTGTTGGATCTTGCTTTAGGATATTCTCACAATATCATCATTGAAATTCCAAGTGAATTAAAAGTAACCACTACCAACGAAAAAGGACAAAACCCTAAAGTGTTCCTTGAAGGTATTGACAAGCAATTAATTGGTCAGGTTGCTGCTAAATTGAGAAGCTTACGTAAGCCTGAACCATACAAAGGAAAAGGTGTGAAATACGCTGGTGAAATCTTGAGAAGAAAAGCAGGTAAATCAGCAGGTAAATAATTAAACTAACAATCCCCCGGCCGAATCGGAGGTATAAAATAAAAAACAATGGGTAAATTAATTCAAAGGCAGAAAATTAGATACCGCATCCGTAAGAAGGTTGCTGGTACAGCTGTAAAGCCACGCCTTTCTGTATTCAGAAGCAATGCCGAAATCTATGCACAATTAATTGATGATGATAATGGAGTTACTTTAGCTGCTGCATCTTCAAGAGATAAAGACATCGCTGCTCAGAAAGTTACCAAGATTGAAAAAGCTAAAATGGTAGGTGCTGCAGTTGCAACTAAAGCTTTGGCTCTGGGTTTAACTAATTGTGTATTTGACAGAGGTGGAAATCTATATCATGGCCGTGTGAAGTCTGTAGCAGACGGAGCAAGAGAAGGTGGTCTGGTATTCTAATTACTAACATCAATTTAATCGCTCAATAAATGTCTAAAGTAAGCGTAAATAAAGTAAAAGCGGGTGGCGACATCGAATTAAAAGATAAGGTTGTTGCAATTAACCGTGTGGTAAAAACCACAAAAGGAGGCCGTACATTCAGTTTCTCTGCACTTGTTGTTGTTGGAAACGAAAATGGTATTGTAGGACAGGGTCTTGGTAAAGCAAAAGAAGTACAGGAAGCAATTGCTAAAGGTATTGAAGATGCTAAGAAGAATCTTGTGAAAGTACCGGTTATGCACGGAACAATTCCTCACGAACAGTGGGCTAAAGATGGTGCTGCTAAAGTACTTATTAAGCCAGCTGCACACGGAGCGGGAGTTATCGCGGGTGGTAGCATGCGTTCAGTTTTGGAAAGTGCTGGTATTACCGACGTACTTGCTAAAAGCCTTGGATCTGCAAATCCTCACAACGTGGTTAAAGCTACTATCAAAGCGTTAAGCCTTTTGAGAGAACCAGTTCAGGTTGCTAAAGGACGTAACATTAAATTGAGCAAAGTATTCAACGGATAATATTTATGAAAAAGATTAAAATCACACAAATAAAAAGCGGTATCGACAGACCTGAGCGTCAGAAGCAAACCCTTATTGCGCTTGGTTTAAAGAAGTTGAATGCCTCTAGAGAAGTAGAAGCTACTCCACAAATATTAGGTATGGTTAACAAAGTTAGCCACCTGGTGAAGGTTGAAGAGGTTGCTTAATTAAAAATTTTTTAAGTCAGTAGTTTGGATATACCGCTTCATGCGGATATCTTTACTCCTGACTTTTATTTATTATAAACAACGCGAGGGGTGATACCCCGTAAGTTCAAAATCAAAGTAAAATGAAACTACACAATTTAAAGCCTGCTGAAGGTTCAGTAAAAAGAGAAAAGAGATTAGGTCGTGGTGAAGCATCTGGTAAAGGTGGTACTTCAACCAAAGGTAACAAAGGTGGTCAGAGCCGTGCTGGTTACAAGAGCAAAATGGCTCACGAAGGTGGTCAGATGCCAATTCAGCGTAGAATTCCTAAGCGTGGATTCAAGAACAATAACAGAGTTGAGTACAAAGTATTCAATTTAGGTCAGTTAGATCAGTTAGTAGAGAAATACGGTTTCACTGAAATTTCTCTTGAGAATTTATACATCAATGGTTTAATCAACCGTACTGATAGTGTTAAGGTATTAGGTAATGGCGAACTGAAGTCAAAGCTCAGTTTCAAAATTAACGCCATCAGCGAAAAAGCAAAAGCTGCTATTGAAGCTGCAGGCGGAACAGTTGAGATTATCAAATAATTAAGTTTAACGCCATTTAATTTAGTGAAGTGAAAAAACTAGTTCAGACTTTTAAGAACATTTGGACCATTGAAGAGTTACGTAATAAAATTATTGTAACCCTTGCTTTGGTGTTAACTTATCGTTTTGGTACGCATATCGTTTTACCAGGTATTGATCCGAATAAAATTGAAGCAGCTGCCAATTCAGCTAAGAGCAATGGCCTCTTGGGCATATTTGATATGTTTGCCGGTGGTGCCTTTTCACAAGCTTCTATTCTTGCCTTAGGTATCATGCCTTACATTTCTGCTTCTATCTTTATGCAATTGATGACCATTTTGGTTCCTCAGTTACAGAAGGTACAGAAAGAAGGAGAGAGTGGTCGTAAAAAAATCAACCAGTGGACCAGATACCTGACAGTATTGGTTACTTTATTCCAGGCAGGTGCTTATGTAGCTTACCTGAATAGTCCCGGATATGCCGAAGCGATTTTACCAGCTTATAAGCCTTTCTTCTGGTTTTCAACCGTTATTACCTTAACTGCAGGTACTTTGTTTGTTATGTGGTTAGGTGAAAGAATTCAGGACAAGGGATTAGGTAATGGTACTTCTATTATCATCATGGTTGGTATCCTTGCCCGTTTACCACAAAGCATTATCCAGGAATTTGGTGCCAAAGGTGTTAGCGGTGGCGGTGGATTGTTAATCTTCTTAATTGAAATGGCCGTATTGGTTTCCATTATCATGGGATTGATTATCCTGGTTCAGGGTGTAAGAAAAATACCAGTTAACTACGCAAAACAAATCATTGGTAGCAGACAATTTGGCGGCGCACGTCAGTTTTTACCTGTAAAAGTGAACAGTGCCGGTGTTATGCCTATCATTTTTGCGCAGGCCATTATGTTCCTGCCTACCTTGGTTTCTTTTACTAATCTGGATTCTGCTTCCGGCATTGTGAAAATCTTTAACGATCACAGCAATGCATGGTATATGTTAATCTACTCTGTAATGGTAATTGGTTTTACTTTCCTTTACACTGCATTGATATTTAACCCTAAGCAGATTGCAGAAGATTTAAAGCGCAATAATGGATTTGTTCCCGGTGTTAAACCCGGGCAACCTACTGCAGATTATATTGGAGCAATTATGGATAAGATTACTTTACCTGGCGCTATATTCTTAGCATTGGTTGGTATTCTTCCAGGTTTTGCTCAAAGACTAGGTGTAACGCAAGGTTTCAGTACCTTCTTCGGTGGAACTTCTTTATTGATTATGGTAGGTGTTGTTTTAGATACCCTACAACAAATTGAAACCTACTTGTTAATGCGTCAGTACGATGGCTTAATGAATAGCGGAAGAGTTCAGGGAAGACAGGGGGTAACCAGTTCTACCATCTAGTATCAAATAAAATAACGAACTTTGTAAACCTGTTTGGCAATGCTGAACAGGTTTACTTTTTAATAGACAATGACCAGAAGAAATAAAGAGATGATTATTTATAAAACGGATGCGGAAATAGATTTAATGAAAAATGCTGCAGTCTTAGTTAGCAAAACACTGGCTGAAGTGGCCAAAATATTGAAGCCTGGAGTTACAACGCTTGAAATTGATAAGTTTTGTGCCAATTTTATTCAAAAGCACAATGCTACTTCCTCTTTTTTAAATTACAGAGGCTATCCCTTCACTATCTGTGCATCAGTGAATGATGTGGTTGTTCATGGATTTCCCAATGATACCCCATTGAAAAATGGTGATATTGTTTCTATTGATATGGGCGTTATTTTAAACGGTTGGCACGGTGATCATGCTTATACTTTTATTATGGGCAATGCAGATCCTGCAGCCATTGAACTGGTTAAGGTTACCAAAGAGTCTCTTTACAAAGGCATTGAAAAAGCAATTGTAAATAATAGGATTGGTGATATTGCCTATGCCATTCAGGAGCATACAGAAATTAAACACGGGTATGGCGTAGTAAGAGAACTGGTAGGACATGGTTTGGGAAGAAGCCTGCACGAAGATCCGCAAATGCCCAACTATGGTAAAAGAGGTACAGGACCCAAGTTGAAGGAAAATCTGGTGCTGGCCATTGAGCCAATGATTAATATGGGTAGCAGGGAAGTATATACTGATGAGGATGGATGGACCATTAAAACCAGAGACGGGAAGCCTTCTGTTCATTTTGAACACGATGTTTGTGTAAAGAGAAATAAGGCTTTAATCCTTTCTGATTACAGTATTATTGAAGCAGAAGAAAAAGCCAATCCACATTTGAACTCCAGTTATTATTAGTATTCAATTTTATAAATGAAAAAGCTGGTTGTGGTAGGAGGTGGGGCTGCTGGATTTTTTTGCGCTGTTAATGCAGCGAGAATGAATCCGGCTTTGGAAGTGATACTATTAGAAAAATCTGCCAAGCTCTTATCTAAAGTAAGAATCAGTGGTGGGGGCAGATGTAATACCACGCATGAATTATTTGATATTCCAGCCCTGGTTAAAAAATATCCTCGTGGAGAGCAATTTATCAAAAAGGCTTTTCACCAGTTCAATACCAGGGACACCATTAACTGGTTTGAAGAAAGAGGCGTAAAACTTCATGCCGAATCCGACGGCAGAATGTTTCCTGTTACCAACCAGTCTGCTACTATTATTGATTGTTTATTGCGTGAAGCCGATTTATATAAGGTTAAAGTAAGTACGAACACGGGTGTACATTCCATTGTAAAAGAGGGCAATCAATGGAAAATTCTTACTGAGAAAAAGGAAGAGATTATAGCAGATGCAGTTTGTGTTGCTTGTGGTGGTTTGCCCAAATTGTCTATGTTTGATTGGTTAAAAAATACCGGACACAGTATTGTAGAACCCATCCCTTCTCTGTTCACTTTAAATATGCCCAAACATCCTATTATAGCTTTAATGGGGGTTTCAGTGCCCAATGTCTCACTTAAAGTGGTAGGTTCTAAATTAAAAGAATCCGGTCCTTTATTGATTACTCACTGGGGGTTGAGCGGACCTGCTGTTCTGAAACTATCTGCCTGGGGTGCAAGACAATTGGCTGAGCTCAATTATCATTTTGAAGTTGTTGTGAACTGGCTGGGTGAACTAAATGAAACCCTTTTAAGAGAGGAATGGTCATTTTACCGGGAACAAATGGCTACTCAAAAAATGTGGGGTAAATCTCCCTTTGCATTGCCCAATCGTTTGTGGCAATTTTTATTGCATGAAGCGGGTATTAGCGAGGATACCAAGTGGGCCGAACTGAAATCTGTTCAGCAGAATAAACTGATTCAGCTCTTGACCCATAGTAGTTATTCAATTTCCGGTAAAACCACATTCAAGGAGGAATTTGTAACAGCGGGAGGAATCGCCCTTTCTGAAATCCATCCCCAAACCATGGAAAGCAGGATTGCCCCCCATCTCTATTTTGCGGGAGAAGTAATGGATGTGGATGGAATTACAGGGGGATTTAATTTTCAGCATGCCTGGACAAGCGGTTTTATTGCTGCTACTGCCATTGCTCAAAAGTTTGCATAACTCAATTTCTTTGCTTAACTTATTGCAAGAAATATTTTTCTATGCATAAAGTAAGTGATATTCTCAACCGTAAAGGCACTCAGGTAACCGTAGTTGCTCCTGATACTACCGTAATTGAAGCCCTAAGAGTCATGGCAGAAAAAAACATTGGTTCTGTTGTGGTTATGGATAAAGAACGTTTCTTAGGAATATTAACAGAACGTGATTACTCCAGAAAAGTAATACTGATGGGAAGGCATTCCAGTGATACGCCAGTAAGCGAAATCATGAGTGCAGATTTCCCGTCTATTACTTTAACTGATACGGTTGAACATTGCATGCAGTTGATGAGTTCAAGAAGAATCCGGTATTTGCCTGTAATGCAAAATGATCAGCTTGCCGGAATTATCAGTATGAATGATTTGGTGGCTGAAACCATCCTGAGTCAACAACAAACCATCACTCAGTTAGAAAACTATTTACAATCTTAAGTTGATTAGCCCCAATGGGAATTGTAGCTACTTATTTTGAATATTGAGGGGTCCATTCATAATGGCTAATTACTTATCGACTGCTTTTTTTACCAATCATCAAAGATTTTGTTAATTCCATTTTGCGTATTAGCAGAATGCATAATTTGTTCTTCACTAAACTACTTGTATGAAAAAATATGTAATCGGCTCTGCCATGCTTTTTCTGGGTGTAAGCACTCTGGTAAATGCACAGCAGGTGTCTACCCCTCCCGCTAAACCAGCTACAGCAGATACGGCCAAGCCGGCTGCCCCCAAAAAACAAACCGTTGCAGATAAAACAAAGGGCACCAAAAAACTGGAAGGCCTTTTTACGCTTTACCAGGATACTACTACTGGAAGTTTACAGATGTATATTAGAAAAGACCAATTGGAAAAAGAGTTCATTTATCAGAGCTTTTCAATCAGTGGTCCAACCACTTTGTTTTTGAATCAGAGCATGCACAGAAATACAGCTGTGTACAAGATTAAAAAAGCTTTCGATAAATTGGAATTTTCTGAAGTCAACACTAATTTTTATTATGACCCGAAAAATGCGGTGAGCAAATCTGCTGATGTTGACAAACCTGAAGCCGTTTTCTTTAATGACAAATTTAGCATTGAAGACGAAAATGGGTATTTGATTAGTGTGGATGGTTTGTTTTTAAGTGAGAAGATGGACCCTGTTAAACCACAAATGGCGCCCAGCCCTATGGCGATGTTCATGTTTAATTTAGGCGGTTTAAATCCCACCAAATCAAAATATGCCGATATCCGTTCTTATCCGAATAATACAGATGTTGTAGTTGATTTATCTTATGATAATCCAACTACACTGGCAAGTGGCGGACCTGATGTTGTTGACCCCAGATATGTTCGTGTAAGAATGCAGCATAGTTTTCTGGAAATGCCTAAGAATGATTTCAGGGCAAGAAGAGACGATCCGCGCGTTGGATATTTTATGCAGCAGAGAACCAATATGACCAGCGTTAGCACTGTGCCTTACAAGGATATGATTAACCGTTGGTTTTTGAAAAAGAAAGATCCATCAGCTGCGTTGAGTGAGCCTGTTGAGCCCATTGTTTTCTGGGTTGAGAATACAACGCCTGTTGAGTACAGACAAATTATTATAGACGCTGGTTTAAAATGGAATGAAGCTTTTGAAAAGGCAGGATTTAAGAATGCTGTTCAAATGAAAATGATGCCTGATGATGCCAAGTGGGATCCAGCAGATATACGATACAATGTTATCAGATGGGTTTCTTCTGCACAGCCCTCCTATGGTGCCATTGGACCTAGTTTTGTGAATCCGAGAACCGGACAAATTTTAGGTTCGGATATTACAGTTGAATGGTATTCTGGTAGTGCAACCCCAATTCAGGATGAATTGTTTAACGGACCTTCCATGCCTCAGTTAATTTTCCCTGGTATGGAGCACCAGCATGCATTTAATTGCAATATTGGTTCTGAATTAAAAATGCAATATTCAGCTGGGCTAACTACGCTAGAAACAACGAATGCAAGCCCTGAAGAAATCAAGGCGATGCATGAACAGTTTCTTATTTATTTAATTATGCATGAAATGGGGCATACTCTTGGGCTGAATCATAATATGAAGAGTAGTCAGATGCTTTCTCCTTCAGAAGTACACAATACTGCTATTACCCGGAAAATTGGATTGATTGGTTCTGTTATGGATTATCCTGCTGTTAATATTTCTTTAGATAGAAGTAAACAAGGAGATTATTATACAACCAAAGCCGGACCTTATGATATCTGGGCTATTGAATATGGTTATACTCCTTTTATTTCTGAAGCTGAAGAGGAAGTGATGTTAAGCAAGATTTTGTCTAGAAGCAATGATCCAAAATTGGCATTTGGAAATGATGGTGATGATATGCGTGCACCAGGTAAAGCGATTGACCCAAGAGTGAATGTGAATGATATGAGTAGTGACGCCATTGCTTATGCAGAAGAGCGTTTTAAACTGGTAAATAATGTAATGGGTAAACTGGTGCAGAAATATACAAAGCCTGGTCAGTCATTTGCAGAATTAAGATCCAGATACAGTATGTTGCAAGGACAACGTAGTGGTCAGATTAATGCAGTAAGCCGCTATATTGGGGGTGTTTATATTGATCGTAGTTTCCCTGAACAGAATTCAGGCAACAAACCCTATACGCCTACACCTTATGCTACACAAAAGAAAGCTATGGAAGTGTTGACTAAA
This sequence comes from Sediminibacterium sp. C3, assembly GCF_000508085.1. GTDB lineage: Bacteria > Bacteroidota > Bacteroidia > Chitinophagales > Chitinophagaceae > Sediminibacterium. The sequence goes on from NZ_KI669560.1 coordinate 1,519,067, forward strand.
TATGTGTTTGCTCCGAATGCATTTGAAGCTGACACCCAGGTATTCCCTTACCTGCAAATGCAACGTCGTGGTTTTAATCAGCCAGGGAATGGAGAAGATTTTAAAGTAACCAGCAATTTCTTAGGTCTGCAGGTGAATGGTGCATTGGCACATATTTTAAATCCAATCACTTTGCAAAGAATCAATAATACCCGGTTGTATGGAAATGAATACGGAGTTGTAGATGTGATGGGAGATCTGGTAAAAGGAATATTTGATGCGGATATCAATATCAATGTAAATATGTACCGTAGATACTTGCAAATCAGTTTTGTAAAAGGTGCTGCAAGTTTAATTGCGCCTACCTCAACTTTAGATGAAGTATCTAAATCGGCGGCTTTGTATACTTTGAGAAAATTGAGAACCAAATTGGCTGCTGCGGTTTCTCCTAATGAAGATACCAAAGCGCACAGAACACATTTGATTTTCTTACTCGATAAAGCTTTGAAGGCAGACTAATACAATTCTTCGTTGAAATAAAAAATCCGCTCTGGTTTACCGGGCGGATTTTTTGTTTTGTTTCTAGATGATTTTTTGAATCTTGATTACCTTGTAATGATTAGTAATCGTTAAAGAATTTCGATATGGGGTTATTGCCCTGATTTTTTCACAGGAGATTTCTTTGCTTCTTTATTTTCCTTGTATCGCATATCAGGTGTACCATCCGCTTTTCTTGGACCTGGTGCGGTAGCTCTGAATTTTTCTTTATTGGCCTTATACCTCATGTCCGGTGATCCGTCAGACTTGCTCGGGTGTATCACCTGACTGTTTTTACCAGCAGGATTAATTTTTTTTGAAATTGCTGAATTTTTTTAATATCAGCAGGGTTTTGGGTGGACCCTTTTTGTGAGAAGCCATTATAGACAAGGCATAAAAACAGGCAGCTGAGCAAGAAAGATTTTAGCATGATTAAATTGGTTTGTTCAGCTGCCAAATTACAGATTCTGATTTAATATCTTCTGGGATATGTTTGGGCTATTTTGGCTTCTTTTCTTTCTGTATTATTGCTGGGGCTTTTGTATCCGGGTGAGCCAATCCTTTCTGCTGCTCCTCCAGGTCCTGCTTTGTATTTTGCTTCCGGGTTGGCATTAGAAGTGGTGTTTTGAATAAATTGCATCCTTCTGCGAATACTATCCAGGTTTTCTTTATTTTTTTTGGCTTTTTCCGCGTCAGTTAAGACTGGCTCCGCATTTTTTGGCTTTTTGCCCATGGCCATGGCTTTGGCTCTTTCTGCCTTATTCGCCATCATTTGCGCTTCAATGGCTTTTTTCTGTGCCCGCAAAGCTCGTTCTACTCGCGGATCATGGGATTGGGCATTGACTGCACCGATTAAAAGAGCCCCTACAATTAGGTAGGATAAATGGATTTTCATCAGTTTTTACACTTAGTAAGGACAAATTAGCGAAATATTTATATATGTGCAATAGCAAAGGGGGAAATAATACTATTTACAAGCTAAAATTTAACAATAATTGTTACCTTTGCCCCCCGATTAAAACCATCGGGTTATTGTATGAATTTATTTAATAAACAACTAAACGCAGATGCTCAGGAGAACGCAGCCGCTTCAGAAGCCGCTAACGTACCTACTGCGACAACAAAAGCACCTGAAGTAGTAGAAACTGCTCATGACGATTTTGACTGGAGCATTGACAAGAGAAATGTAAGTCATTATGCGGCTACAGAGCGTGAAAAGTACGATAAGGTATATGACAATACTTTCGTACAAATTGAAGACGGTGAAATCATTAAAGGATTAGTGGTTGCCTTAACTAAAACAGATGTTGTTGTAAACATTGGTTTTAAAAGTGATGGCCTTGTTTCTTTAAATGAATTCCGTGATTTGCCAGGTTTGGCGGTAGGGGATGAAGTTGAAGTAATGGTTGTTGAAAAAGAAGACCGTTCCGGAAATCTTCATTTGAGCCGTAAGTCTGCAAGAATTTTCCGTGCTTGGGAAAGAATTGTGGAAGTTCATAAAACCGGTGAAGTAGTAACGGGAACTGTTACCAGCAAAACAAAAGGTGGATTAATTGTTGATGTATTTGGTATGGAAACTTTCTTACCAGGTTCTCAGATTGACGTGAAGCCTGTAACTGATTACGATCAGTTTGTTGGTAAAACAATGGAATTTAAAGTAGTTAAGATTAACGAAACCATCAAGAATGCCGTTGTTTCTCACAAAGCATTAATTGAAAGTGATATTGAAGCACAACGTGCAGAAATCATGAGTAAACTTGAAAAAGGTCAGGTATTAGAAGGTATCGTTAAGAATATCACTGACTTCGGAGCATTCATGGACTTAGGTGGATTGGATGGTTTACTATACATCACCGATATTTCATGGGGTAGAATTTCTCACCCTAGCGAAGTGGTGAAAATGGATCAGAAACTACAGGTGGTTGTATTAGACTTTGATGATGACAAAAAGCGTATCAGCCTTGGTCTTAAGCAATTGACCCCACATCCATGGGATGTATTACCTGAAGGATTGGCGGAAGGTTCTGTAGTAAAAGGTAAAGTTGTAAACATTGAAGATTACGGCGCATTCCTTGAAATTCAACCTGGTGTTGAAGGCTTGGTTCACGTATCTGAAATTACCTGGGCTAATACCCCAATTAATGCGAAGGAATTCTTTAAATTAGGTGACGAGCACGAAGCTAAAGTGGTTACTTTAGACAAAGATGCCCGCAAGATGAGCTTGAGCATTAAACAAATGACTCAGGATCCTTGGAACACCATTGAAAATAAATATCCTGAGAACAGCAAGCACAAAGGTTTGGTTAAAAACATCACTCCTTATGGCGTTTTCGTAGAGTTAGAGCCAGGAATTGGTGGAATGATTCATATCAGCGATTTAAGCTGGTTGAAGCGTTTCAATCACCCAACTGACTATACAAAAGTTGCTGATCAGATTGACGTTATCATCCTTAGCATTGATAAAGAAAACCGTAAACTTCAGTTAGGACACAAACAGTTGGAAGAAGATCCCTGGAATTCTCTTGAGGAAACTTTTGCCATCGGTTCTATCCACGAAGGAACAGTTACCCGTAAAGATGACAAGGGTGCATTGGTTCAATTACAGTATGGTTTAGAAGGTTTTGCCCCTAACCGTCACTTGAATAAGGAAGATGGTACTCAGGTTAAAGCCGATGAAACTGCACAGTTTGTGGTAATTGAATTTGACCGTAACGAAAAGCGCATCGTTCTTAGCCACGCCCGTATTTGGGAGCAGCATATAGCTGAAGAAAAAGAAGCTGCTAAGAAAGAAGCAAAAGCTGAATCTGATAACACCAAGAAAGCAGTTAAGAACATCCAGGCTAAAGTAGAAAAAGCTACTTTGGGTGACTTAGGTGCTCTTGCTGAAATCAAGGCAAAATTGCAGGAAGGAGAGGGTGATAGCAAGTAATATCACCTAAAGTTGTAATACAAAAAGGCTGTCCGGTTTAAACGCTGGATGGCCTTTTTAGCTATTAATTAACGGCCGCCGCCCCGATTTCCAAAAATCCCTTCTTAAATTGCCTTTTTATACGTAATTTCGCCAACTTCTATGGGTAGAATTGTAACTATTTTATTGCTTATTGTTTTTTTGGGAACCGCTTGTACTACCAAATTTGCCAAGATAATGAAGAGCAAAGATTATGAGTATAAGTACAAAATGGCGGAGCAGTATTATGCCAACAAAAAATACCCGGAAGCATTAAGGCTCTTTGAAGATATTTTCCCTTATTTAAAAGGTTCTCAGCGATATGAAGACATGTACTATAAGTATGCGTATTCCTATTTCTATATTAAGGACTATCTGAATGCGGAAAATATGTTTAAAAGCTTTGTAGAAAACTTTCCTGCAAGCACCAGAACACAGGACTGCGAATACATGAGAGCCTACTGTTATTATAAACAGTCACCCAAAGTTGAACTGGATCAAACCAATACCACAAAGACAATGGGTCTGATGCAGGCTTTTATTAGTACGCATCCTACATCGCCAAGGGTTAAAGAAGCTACAGAGATCATTGATTTATGCAGGGAAAAATTAGAGCTGAAGGAATTCCTGAGTGCAGAATTGTATTATAATCTGGGATTTTATAAAGCTGCAGCAATAGCGTTTAGTAATGTTGCTGACAATTTTCCCGATTCAAAAAAATCGGATGAATATAAAGTACTCATGATTAAGTCTTACTTCAAGTATGCTGAAATGAGTTACGAAGAAAAGCAGAAAGAGCGTTATGAAAAAGTGTTGTCGGAGTGTAATGAATTTGCAGAAAGATTTACCGACAGTAAATATTTGGAAGAAGTAAACAAGTATAAAACACAAACCCTTAACATACTTAAAAAAACGGGAAAAAATGAGTAAACTAAGAAGGCAGATGAGTGCCAATACCGCCAGTGTGGTAGAAACCAAAAGCCTGATCTCCATAAAAGAGAAAACAGGTAATCTGTATGAATCTATTGCAATTATTGCAAGAAGAGCTAACCAGATTAATATTTCTCTGCGTGAAGAATTACACAACAAATTGGAAGAGTTTGCCAGCCATACAGATAGTCTGGAAGAAATTCATGAGAATAAGGAGCAGATTGAAATTTCCCGCGCATACGAGAAGATGCCTAATCCTGCAATTTTGGCAACTACCGAATTCATGGAAGGGAAAGTGTACCATAGAAAAAATCTAGATACAGACTTATTCCGATAAGCTAATTCTTTCTAAAATGATTCAAACGACAGTATTTTACTGTCGTTTTTTGTTATTTTTAGTTTCTGTTCAACCTAATCTTACCATGTATTTCTTACGTATTACCATTCTTTTTCTTTCCCTGTTTACTTTGCCAGAGTTTTTATGTGCACAGGAGTTGAAAGCAAAAGTTTCCGTAATGGCTGCAAGGGTTGCTACTACTGTAGACAGGAAAATATTCACAACCCTCCAGACACAGTTGAATAATTTCATGAATAACAGAAAATGGACGAATGATGTATTTAAAGAAAATGAAAAAATTGAATGCAGTTTTATCATCAACATTGAGTCCGCTGTAGAACCCAATATATACAAAGCTTCTTTAACGATTCAAGCGGCTAGACCTGTTTTCAATGCCTCGTATCAGTCTGCGCTTGTAAATTTTATCGACCCGGAATTACTGTTTAAATATGTAGAGTTTCAGCCTGTTGAATTTAATGAGAACAGGGTACAGGGTACCGATGCAAGTATGGCAAATTTAACGGCGGTGCTTGCTTACTATGCTTATATGATTATTGGTTTGGACTATGATTCCTTTTCTCCGAAAAGCGGGGAACCCTATTTCCGAAAAGCACAGAATATTGTGAACAATGCTCCGGAGGGGAGTAAAATTGCGGGATGGAGAATGTTTGATGGGTTAAGAAACCGTTATTGGCTTAACGAAAATCTGATTAATACCAAGTTTAATATTATTCATGATGTTATATATACATACTACCGGGCAGGTCTGGACAAATTAATTGAAAATGAGAATGAAGCGAGAGCCAATATTTTACAGGCACTGATTCAATTGAATGCTTTGAATAAGGAAAATCCAAATAGTATGATTCTGCAATTTTTTATGCAGGGTAAAACAACAGAATTGATTGGAATATTCAAGAAAGGAAGTTTTGAAGAAAAACAAAAAGCGGTTGAATTATTATCGTTCCTGGATATTCCCAACGCCAATAAATATAAAGAGGAGCTGAAGTGAGAAAACTATTTTATTCCCTGATTGTTCTTTTTATGTTGGCTTGCGGAGGTGAGAAAATTCCCAAGAATGTTATTCCCGTCAATGATATGAGTAAGATTATGTGGGATATGATAAAGATGGATGAATACTATCTCCGCCTTACAGCCAAAGACACATTGAATTTAAAGATTAAAGAGAATATCCGTTTGTATGAGCAGGTATTCAGTAGCTATGGCATTAAAAGAAAAAATTTTTACGATAGCTATCATTATTATGAAGCACATCCCAGTCAGTTTAAAGTTCTGATTGATTCAATTGATGCCATTGCAACGCGCGAAAGAAATTTGATTAATCAAAAATCACAATCCAAATAAGAATGAACAAGGTATTTAAAGATGCATTAGAAGCAACTGCAGATATTAAAAATGGTGCAGTAATTATGCTGGGTGGATTTGGTTTAAACGGAATACCGGAAAACAGTATTGCTGCCTTGGTAGCGCATAATGTTCAATCCTTAACCTGTATATCTAATAATGCAGGTGTTGATGATTTTGGTCTTGGACTTTTATTGCAGACCCGTCAGATTAAGAAAATGATTAGCAGTTATGTTGGGGAAAATGCATTGTTTGAAAAGCTATTGTTAAGCGGTGAGCTTGAAGTTGACCTTGTTCCGCAGGGTACTTTGGCAACCGGAATACAAATGGCAGCCATGGGCATACCTGCTTATTTTACTCCTGCTGGTTATGGTACTGAAATTGCCGAGGGAAAGGAAGTAAGGGAATTTGACGGTAAAATGTATTTAATGGAAAAAGCCATTCATGCAGACTTTGCTATTGTAAAAGCATGGAAGGGAGACAAAGCAGGTAATTTGGTTTTTAGAAAAGCTACCAGAAATTTCTCTACATCAATGGCTAAAGCAGGTAATATAACTATTGCAGAAGTAGAGCATTTGGTTGAACCGGGAGAAATTGATCCCGATGAAGTGGATGTAGCAGGCGTTTATGTGCATCGCATTTTCGAAGGGAAGAATTATGAAAAGAGAATAGAAAGAAGAACTACCCGTATTTAATGATATTTCAAAACAAACCCTTATCATGGCTTTAGATAAATTTGGTATTGCTAAGCGTATTGCACAGGAGTTAAAAGACGGCATGTATGTGAATTTGGGCATTGGTATCCCTACATTGGTTGCGAATTATATACCATCTGATATTGCTGTTGTTTTTCAGAGTGAAAATGGAATATTGGGTATGGGGCCTTATCCAGATGAAGCGTCCATTGATGCCGATTTAATTAATGCTGGTAAAGAAACTGTAACCGTAATTCCTGGTGGTGCTTTTTTCGACAGCGCAGAAAGTTTTGGAATGATCAGGGCCGGGAAAATTGACCTGACAGTTCTTGGGGCTATGGAAGTGAGTGAAAAAGGCGATATTGCCAACTGGAAGATTCCTGGTAAAATGGTTAAGGGAATGGGAGGGGCAATGGATTTGGTCGCTAGTGCTAAGAATATCATTGTGGCAATGATGCATACGAATCCTAAGGGGGAGAGTAAATTGCTACCTTCTTGCAGTCTACCTTTAACTGGCGTTTCCTGTGTTAAAAAAATTGTAACCGAATTAGCTGTACTCTCTGTTACTCCTGATGGATTTTTCCTGCATGAGCGAGCCCCTGGTGTGTCTGTAGAAGAAATTAAATCAAAAACACTGGGTAAGCTGGTTGTTCCTGATTTCGTTCCTGAAATGCAAATCTCCTAAAACCTTTTTCCTCCATTTTTGTTGAACAATTTAAATAACATTCACTTTAAAATCAATCATAATGAGTATTCAAGTAGGACAAAAAGCTCCGTCATTTTCTCTTTTTAATACTGAAAAACAAAAAGTTACCCTGGATGAGTTAAAAGGCAAACCAGTAGTATTATTGTTTTTCCCTCTGGCTTTTACAGGAGTATGCACGGCCGAGCTTTGTAACGTTAGAGACAATATTGCCTTATATAATAATACCAATGCGCAGGTTTTTGGTATTTCAGTAGATTCCCTCTTTACCCTTGACAAGTTCAGTAAAGAACAAAACCTGAACTTCCCATTATTAAGTGATTTTAATAAGGAGGCAGCTAAGGCTTATGGAGTTTTGTATGAAACCTTCCCTGCTTTTGAAATGATGGGAGTTAGTAAACGTGCTGCTTTTGTTATTGATGCTGAGGGTACTGTAAAATATGCTGAAGTTTGCCCTACACCTGGCGATCTTCCAAGCTTTGAAGCTATCCAGTCAACACTAGCTTCTTTATAATTAATAAATATATTTAGGGCATTGTTTTCCAATTAATTGGGGAATAATGCCCTACTGATTTTTGGATATACCCTAATTTTTGCCTATTTTCATACCAGAAACCATTGGATGAAGATATTTTACAAAACAATTTTAGGGGTTTTCTTACTGGTTTGCAGCACAGTTTTGGTTGCGAACTATAATGGTTTTGATTATGTATACGTAAGTAATGTTGAAGCCAAGATTCAACGATTTTATCCTAACCCTGCTACTCAGTTTATCCATTTTGAATTAGATCCTTCCGTAGATAAATCTTTTAGTATGGAAATTTATAATTTTATGGGACGTAAAATGACTTCACAGCGGGTTACTGCCAGTAAAATGACGATCTATTTTGATGATAATTATTTCAGAGGTCTTTACATCTATCAATTAAAAGATCGCAGTGGCAGAATAGTAGAGTCTGGTAAGTTTCAGGTATCTCGTTAAGACTGATCTTCTATATCCATTGGGCATTAATTTCTTCCCATTACTTATTCCCGGATTTTCTTTCAGTTTTGATTACCTGTCTGTAACTTCTACTATCAGAAATTTCAAGTAGTTTGTATTTTCCATGCCCCACACAATTGGATGATCGCTTGCCTGTGCCTGAAATGTAACCTGCTTTAATTTCTTTTTTGCGTCTTTGGCTGCGGCATGAATAGTCTCCAAAAAAAGTTGTGGGTGAACTAAATTGGTGCAGCTTGATGTAACCAGAAAACCTCCGTTTCTTATCAGTTTCATTCCTCTTAAATTAATTTCCTTGTAACCGTTCACTGCATTCTGAATGCTGTCTCTGCTCTTTGTAAATGCAGGTGGGTCCAGCATTACCACATCGTAACGGGGGCCGTCCTTTCCCCAGTCTTTTAAAACATCAAAAGCATTCATTGCCTTGAATTCAACAATTTTTTCCAGTCCGTTTAATACGGCATTTTTATTAGCCTGATTAACTGCCTGTTCAGAAATATCTATTCCCAGTACCGATTTCGCGCCATAGTGAGCAGCATGAATTTCAAAAGTACCTGTATAGGTAAAAGCACCCATTACTTCTGCCCCCTTTACTATATGCTGAATGGCTCTTCTGTTGTCTTGCTGATCTAAAAAATACCCTGTTTTTTGCCCATTTTCAATATCTACATGAAAGCGAAGCCCGTTTTCATTAATGATGATATTGGTATCAAAAGGAGCGGATAAAAATCCTTTTTGCTGTGTTAATCCCTCCAGGGTTCTTACCGGAACATCGTTTCTTTCATAAATGCCCTTTGGGTTAAAAATGACTTCCAGCGCTTTTACAATAGCTGGTTTCCTTATGTCCATTCCCAATGAAAGTGTCTGAATAACAAAGTAATCATTGAATTTATCTACGATTAAAGCAGGAAGTTGATCAGCCTCGCCGAATACCAGGCGACAGTTTTCGGTATATCCTGTTTTCTGCCGGTAATGCCAGGCTTTCAGTATCTGCTGCTGAAAAAATGCTTCATTAATTTCTACCGGCCTTCTACTTAAAAGCCGAATGATAATTTGTGATTTCGGGTTAATATAGCCCACACCGGCAATTTTTCCATCGGCAAATCTAACTTCCACTATATCTCCGGGAACTGTTTCCCCTGCAATACGGTCTATTTCATTGGCATAAATCCAGGGGTGTCCGTTGGCAATTCTGGGGGCTATCTTCTTTTTCAGGTATACCTTTGTCATCTCGCAAATATAAGCAGGCAATAACTGTCATTTTTTCCCTTTTCTTTGCGTGGCAAAATTATTGCCTATATAGGCTAGCAAATAAAATATACTATGGAAGAGCAAGAATTGCAGAATAATGCAGAAACAACCGAAAAAACAGCAGAAATAAACATTAATGCTGACGAAAATGCAGCCGGTACGTCAAATTTGAATGAACCTGTTGCGGAAGAGTCTGTTGTAGCAAAACTGGAGGCAGAATTGGCGGAGCAGAAGGACAAATACCTTCGTTTAATGGCTGAATTTGACAATTTCAGAAGAAGAACTGCAAAAGAACGTTTAGAACTGATTCAAACTGCAGGAAAAGATGTTATTGTATCCTTGCTGGATGTTTTGGACGATTGCGACAGGGCAGAAAAACAACTGCAGGGAACAGAAGATATTGCAGCTCAGAAAGAAGGGGTAATGCTTGTATTTAATAAGCTCAGAAATAATTTGCAGCAAAAGGGAGTGAAAGTAATGGAAACGATTAATACCGACTTTGATGTGGAGAAACATGAAGCTATTACGGAAATTCCTGCTCCAACAGAAGAACTAAAAGGAAAAGTAATTGATGAAGTAACCAAAGGTTATTTTTTAAACGATAAAATTATCCGCTTTGCAAAAGTGGTGGTAGGGAAATAATCCAATTTATTATTTATGTCTAAAAGAGATTTTTACGAAATACTGGGTGTGTCTAAGTCTGCAACTGCGGATGAAATTAAAAAAGCATACCGTAAGGTAGCCATGCAATATCATCCGGATAGAAATCCAGGAGACAAAGCAGCTGAAGAAAAGTTTAAAGAAGCTGCGGAAGCTTATGAAATATTGAGTGATGCAGATAAGAAAGCCAAGTACGATCGTTTTGGACATGCTGCATTTGGTCCTGGTACTGGAGGCGGCAACTACGGTGGTGGAGCAGGCATGAATATGGATGATATTTTCAGCCAGTTTGGTGACATATTTGGTGAAGACATGTTCGGTAGCTTCTTTGGTGGTGGTAGTCGTCAGCGGGGTGGTGGAAGACAAAGAGGTACTCGTGGTTCTAATTTAAGAATCAAGCTAAAACTGAACTACGAGGAAATTGCCAAGGGTGTTACTAAGAACGTTAAAGTTAAAAAGCATGTGGTTTGTACAACCTGTACTGGATCAGGTGCAAAAGATAAAAACAGCACACAATCCTGTTCAACCTGCGGTGGTTCGGGTCAAGTTCGTAAAGTAACCAGTACCTTCCTGGGGCAAATGCAAACCGTATCTACTTGTCCAAGCTGTAACGGGGAAGGAACTACTATTACTGCTAAATGTGGTAGTTGTAAAGGTGACGGACGTGTCTATGGTGAAGAAACCATCAGCATCGATATTCCGGCAGGCGTGCAGGAAGGAATGCAGTTGAGCATGAGTGGAAAGGGTAACGCCGGAGAGCGCGGGGGTGCGCCGGGAGACTTGATTATACAGATTGAAGAGGAATCTCATGAAGAACTTCACAGAGATGGGTTGAATGTAGCATATGATTTACATATTTCTTTCCCGGATGCGGTATTTGGTACCCAGGTAGAAGTTCCAACCATTGATGGCCGCGCCAAAATAAAGATTCCTGCAGGTACTCAGAGTGGAAAAATTTTCCGTTTGAAAGGGAAGGGATTTCCTGAAGTGCAAGGATATCACCGTGGCGATCAGCTGATTAATGTAAATATCTGGACACCTCAGCATTTAAGTGCAGAGGAAAAACAGGCGCTTGAAAAATTTAGTACGAGTAGCAATTTTAAACCCAATCCATCAAAAGGAGAGAAAAGTTTTTTTGATAGGGTAAAAGAGGCATTTAGCTAATTGCATAAAAAATAAATTGATAGGCCCGGAAGAATATACTTTATGTTTTTCGGGGCTTTTTTCTTTTAGAAGGGTTGTATATTTTGTCTGCTTTTTGAATAAGTAGAAGTAGTTCATTTTGCAACGTATTGAGCGGATTGCAGGAATTTGTTGCCAAATTCAGCAAATCATTATAAGTAAAGGTTTTCATGAATTTAGATTTACGCAACAGGCCGGCTAATGCAGCAATACTAATGGTGCGCCTGCCTGCAGAATCAAGAAGATGAAGTGGAATGTGATTATTGCTCAGTTGCATTGATAGTTCTTTTGCAGTATGATTCAATGTTGATTCATATGTTAGCTGAATCCTTGCAATTTCATCAGCAGCAATCGTGTTGCTTGATTCTATTTCAAATAATGCAATGGATACATGTCCACTGCCAATTTCTCCACCCAGTAATGTAGCAGAACTGTCTGATATGGCATCTCGTTTGTTGTCGAACCCAATTAAACGATATGCACTAACGGCTTCTTTATTAAATGCAATATTTAAAATGGTATTTTTTGCAACAGAAAAAAGGGTAGTAGTGAATTCCCTGAAAAGTATTTTCTCTGCTTCAGCTACCTGATCTATATATGAGAAATTGCCGTTGCCTTTTTTTGAAAGCGTTTCTAATTTACTGTCTTTATAATTGCCCATTCCAACACCCAAACAGGTTAAACTGATTCCCAGTTCTTTGTAACTCACAATCAGGTCTTCCAGTTCTTTCTCGGTTCTTTGACCAACATTAAAATCACCGTCTGTGGCTAAAATAACACGATTATTGCCTCCCTTTATAAAGCTCCCCTTTGCCAGCTGATAAGCTACTTTAATTGCATTTTCTCCCGGGGTATCACCATTGGCACTCAATGAATCTATTACAGCATTAATCGTTTTTTTTTCGGCACCGCTGGTTGGGTATAATGCGATTGATACATTACCCCCATAGGTTACAATGCTTATGGTATCTATATTTCTAAGGTTGGCAGTAAGTATTTTAAAGGCTGATTGTAATAGGGGTAATCGATTGGGGTGGTCCATGGAGCCTGATACATCAATTAGAAATACCAGATTGCTGGGTGGAATATTATCTAGATTAATTCTGGGAGCAAATACTTTTGTTAAAAGTAATTTATTGTTGGGATTCCATGGACAGTCTGTAATAACAGATTCTAATCTGAACAATGAATCAGTATTATTATTGGGATAATCAAAGGAAAAATAATTAAGCATTTCTTCAGTTCTAACTGCATCAGAGGGCACATTCATTTCGTTGGACAAAAATCTTCTGATATTGCTATAAGCTGCTTTATCAATATTTAAAGAGAATCCGGTTTGTGGATATTGGTTGGTTTTAATAAACCCGTTTTCGATTAACCCACTGTAACTTTCACCCATTCCCCCATAGTATATACTTTCTGCTGGTTTTAGATCTGTTATAACAGAAGCCAGATTTTTTTGGTAAAGTCTGGCGGTACTGGGTAACATTTCTAATATTATCTGTTGGAATATACTGCTATGAACCAGGAAGCCAGTTGTTTCATAACCCGCCAATGAAAGAAATATACTGTCTTCTGATTTTGATAAAGAAATACCAAAGTCGCCGTCTTTGCCACTGTAATACGGAATTAGTCCCTTTGATTTTACCTGAATAGTAACTCCCTCAAGTTTTCTGCCTCTATTGTCTTTAATCTGTCCTCTCAAATAATACTGAGCAGAGCCTTCTGAAACCAGAAAAAGTAAAATAAGTATGGGAAATACCTTTTTCATTTCCTACAAATTAAGAAATCTGGCTGACGCTTTCTTGCGGGAAATTATTCGCTCTCTTTAAGCTGATAAATTTCTTTAAGATTTCTGCCGAAACCATCATAGTCAAGTCCGTATCCCAGGACAAATCGATTGGGAATACTAAAGCAGCAGTAATCAATTTGAACAGGGTAGATGGTTGCATCCGGTTTATGTAACAGTACCGCCATTTTAACGGAAGCGGGTTGCTGATGCTGTAGCTGAGGAATAAATTCATGCATGGTTTTACCGGTGTCAATAATATCTTCCAGTAAAATCAAATGTCGGTCCCTGATATCTGTATCCAGACCTATAGCAGTAATTACATTGCCTGTAGATTTTGTTCCTTTGTAAGAAGCCAGTTTAATGAAACAGATTTCTGCTTCAATAGTTATCTGTTTAAACAAATCTGCGGCAAACATGAAGGATCCATTCAGCACACCTATAAACAAAGGTTTTTTGCCTTCGTATTCTTTGCTAATCAGTTTGCCCAGTTCACTGATTTTTTCCTGAATTAAAGATTCCGGTAAATAGGGTTCAAATGTTTTATTAAAAAGCTGAATATCAGACATGATTATTTTCTGTTTGGAGTTGTCTTGCCGGTTATTGGCATCTTTAGAAATACCTTGGTGCCAGGAGTAGGAATGGCTTTTTTATTTAAGTGATTGTTGTACTGTAATAAATTCTCAAGTCTAACTCCGTTTAGTTGTGCAATTTCAAATAGCGTTTCGCCTGCTTTGGTTATATAAAAATCCTGCTCTCCTTTTTTGGGTTTTTTTTCCAGATAAATTAACTGATCTTCAGAAATGATATCTGTTTCTTCCAGTTCATTGTATTGCAAAATTTTTGCCAATGAAATATTATGCTGATTGGCTATTGCCAGCAAAGAAGTGCCTGCTTTTGCCAGTATTACACTGGAATTATTAATGGTGAATACGGATTCGGGGAAATTGTAGTGTCCGTATTTGGCTTTTTGAGAGTTGTTCTTTTGCTCTGTAGGAATATAGGTTTCAGAAGCTGGTTCATTGTCCGCGATTGGTTCCTGTTTTTTTATTTCCTGACTGGTTCCTAAGGCTTCTGATCCCTTAATTGTGCTGTTATTATTTGAATTGGATGGCACAAGGTCTCTGGCTCTGTCAGTTTGGGCCAGCACCTGAGTATTGTAATCGTAGGGTTGTGGATTATTCATTCTGGCCAATGCCATTGTATTATATTGGTCCAGTTGATAATCTTTTACGATTTTCATTAGCTTCTGTGCATAGGTAGGAGCGGTGGCATAGCCAGCTTTCTTTAACCCTTTTGCCCAACCTTCTGTGTCGGTTGGACTTAGTTTGAAAAGGAATTGATAGTGTGCTCTTGTTCTGAGAAAGTCTGAGTGGTCTTTAAAGGAAGAAGCCGGATTATCATATACCCTGAAACATTCCCCCTTTGCATCATCATCGTGATAGGTTTTGGCACCAGTCCATTCCGTTTTACATTTTATGCCAAAATGATTATTGGATCTTTTTACAAGGTCGCTTTCACCTGATTGAGATTCCAATACAGCCTGTGCCAAAGTAATAGCAGCAGGAACACCGGAACGAATCATTTCTTCAATAGCAATTTCCTTGTATTGTTCTATATAGGCAATGGTCTTGCTATTCTGTGCATGTAACTGCAAAAAACATACAAACCCAACTAAACTAAAAACCCACTTCATCATGCTTTTTTCTTTTTTATGATGCTGATACCATCCCTAACGGAAAGCATCACTTGTTCTGTTCTGGGATCATGCTGTACATGCTCATTAAATGCATGAATGGCTTTTGCGTTTTTACCTTTTAACGGTTCTTCCAGCACCTGTCCGTGAAAAAGAACATTGTCTGCTATTATGAAACCGTTCTCAGATAAAACCGGCAACACCATTTCGTAATAATCGATGTAACTTGTTTTATCTGCATCAATAAAAACCAGATCCCAGATAAAGGGTAAGCCAGGTATGATTTCCCTTGCATTTCCGACGTGCAAAGTTATCTGCTTATTTGCATTAAATTTCTTAAAATTTTCAGCAGCTGTATTTGCGTCTTCCGGCCTCAGCTCAATGGTGTGAATCATTCCCCCTACGGGCAGGCCTTTTTGAAGGCAAAGTGCGCTATATCCTGTAAAAGTGCCTATTTCCAGCACATATTTTGGCTGAATCATTGCACAGATCATACTCAGTAGCTGCCCTTGCACTGCACCACTAAGCATATGGGACAATGGATGACCTGCAATGGTTTGTTCACTGATCTCCTTTAAATCCGCTGCTTCAGGACTCGTAAATTTTGCCGTATAGGATTCAACAAGGGGGTTTATCAATTCCATTTCGGATTATTTATTTCCCTTTTTGGAAATCAGTAACAGGCCTATGAAAGTAAGTGCTCCATTGATAATCAACAGTTCTAATCCCACTTCATAGGAACCTAATAAGTCTTTCTGAAACTTATCTAATAGGAAACAAATGATTGGTGCAGCAACACAAACATAGGGTACCCATTTGTCGTTCACCATTCTTTTGGTAATTATGCCGAATGTAAACAAGCCCAATAAAGGTCCGTAAGTATAGGCTGCAATTTTTAGCAATAAGCCAATCATACTGGGATCATTCACCCATTTGAAAATTAAAACAAAAACAAGGAATATAGCTGCAAAAGTTAAATGCACTCTTTGTCTGATTTTTTTCTGAGTTGCTTCATCTAAATCAGCTCTTCGCTGAATACCAATTATATCAATACAAAAAGTTGATGTTAAAGCGGTGATGGCTCCATCAGCACTGGGAAATAATGCAGATATAAGTGCAATAATGAATATTACGGATACAATCGGAGGCATATGTTCCATTGCCAGTACAGGGAATATTTTATCACCGGTTGCGCCTACATTCAATCGTTCTGCATACAGGTACAATAGTCCACCAAGGAAAAGGAAAATAACAATCACAGTAGCCAGTGTAATGGCCATTGACATCACATTTTTCTGAGAATCTTTCAGTGTTTTAACGGAGATGTTTTTTTGCATCATTTCCTGATCCATGCCTGTCATGGTTACTGTTATGAATGCTCCGGCAATGATTTGTTTCAAAAAGAAAAATTTACTGTTGGGATCTGTTACGAAAATGGTAGAATATCCTCTGTCGTTCATTGCCTGAAGACTTTCGGCGAATCCCATATCCATTTGATTCAAAATATAGAATACACAAATGACCAACCCCGCCAGCATACAAGTGGTTTGTAGGGTATCTGTGTAAACAATGGTTTTTACTCCTCCTTCATAAGTGTAGAGTAAAATCATGATGAGGATGATTAAAGTAGTTGCCCAGAATGGTACATTGAAACTGTTTAAAATAGTTTCCTGTAAAATATTAACCACCAGGTATAATCTGGCTGTTGCGCCAAGGGTTCTGGATAGAATAAAAAAAGAGGAACCGGTTTTATAGGCATTGAAACCCATTCTGGAACTTAGATAGTGATAGATGGATGTTAAATTCAGCCTGTAATAAAGAGGAAGTAGTATGTAGGCAATCATGGCATAGCCTATCAGGTAACCCAGTGTAATCTGAATATAGGCAAAGGATTCTTTTGCAACTGCTCCTGGTACACTTACAAAAGTGACACCGCTTAAGGAAGTTCCTACCATACCGAATGCCACCAACATCCAGTTACTATTCTTATTTCCAATAAAAAAAGAATGGTTATCACTATTCTTTCCGGTATACCAAGCAACTGCCAGTAAAATCAGAAAATACCCAATTACAAAGGAAAAAAGCAATAATGGAGACATGGCAATTCGTTTGGTTTAAAGAATTTTGTAAAGTAGTAAAAATAATTAAGGTATTTTGTCTGTCCTAATAGTATACAATGAAAATTAAAAATATTGCAGTGTTCTGCGGGTCAAAGTCGGGTAACGATCCCCGATTTTTAGAAGAAACGATGATTCTTGGAAAATTAATGGCTGAAAATGGTATCAGATTAATTTACGGAGGCGGCAATAAAGGATTGATGGGTGCTGTGGCTGATGCTGTAATGGATGGGAAAGGAGAAGTTACCGGAATTATTCCGGAAGTGTTATTGGAATGGGAACATGAACACAAGGGTATTACCGATTTACGCGTTGTGGGCGATATGCATAGTAGAAAAAAAATGCTTTATGAACTTTGTGACGCAGCCATTATTTTGCCCGGAGGTAACGGCACACTGGATGAGCTTTTTGAAATGCTTACCTGGAATACACTTAAGATTCACAACAAAAAAATTGTCTTGCTAAACGTCAATGGATACTACAATCATTTGATTGCGCATATTGACACGATGTTTCAACAGGGTTTTCTTTATGAAGACTGGAAGCAACGTTTATTAGTTGCCGGTTCTGCTTCGGAAGCTATTTCTTTTTTGAGTTAAGATAGAATCCAAATCCACCGCGAAAAATGGGTTGAGGGTCGCCGGCAATACCATCTCTGTATGGAGAATTGACTGCCTGGTTTAAATCGATCATGATGGTTAAATAAGACAATTGTCTGCCAATTTCTCTGGTACCATAACCAATACCAGCAAGCATACTTGGCGCTTGTAATTGTAATCTGGTAGTTTGACCACTGATAGGGTCGGTTCGGGAAGAACTGATCCAGTTATATTCGGGTTGTATTTGTAAATGCAGAAAGGAAACGGGCCAAACCCTTAAAAAAGCACCACCTCCGTAATTAAAGTTTTTGTATTTGAAAGAATTAAATGCTGATGCACTTTGTGAATAATAATTGAAATTCATGGCTACTCCAACGTCTACCCAGTTATTCAAACTATAGCCAATGGTTGGGTTTAATCCCACATTAAAAAAGCGGTTGGATAAACCCAGGTTTAAACTTGAACCTATAAAAACTCTGTTCCTGTCAAATCCTACTGGTTCTTCCGGTTTCTCCATTTGAGCAAAACCAGCGAAACAAGAACTTATTAATATTGCGAAAATCAACACACACTTTTTCATAGCTGAACTTTTAGTAAAAATAGTTAATCCCTGCTGTCGAATATTTTTCCTGCATTTAAAATATTGTTAGGATCAAAAGCTTTTTTTATATCTCTCATCAATTGAATGGCAGATTGGCTGAAAACTGTTTCCATATAGGGTTTTTGAATGAGACCGATTCCATGTTCTGCACTGATGGTACCTCCCAGTTTTTTTACGATTGCAAACAGGGATTGCAAAATGGCTGTCATTTCCGGATTGCCATGGCTGTTTTTTATTGTTGGATGATTGATACGTATGTGGAGATTTCCATCTCCTGCATGACCATAACAAACTACTTTACAACCATGCTGTTGTCCTAATTCTTTCACACTTTTAATAAGGGTAGGCAACTCTGCACGAGGCACCACGGTATCTTCTTCAATGGTGTATCCTTCCAGTTTTACCGCCTCCGCCGCTTTTCTTCGCAATTGCCATAGGGCTGCTTTTTGTTGTGCATCATCTGCAAATAAAATATCGCCTGCATCAAAACTGGACAACAACTCTGCAATGGCTTCCATTTCCTGCATTAAGACATCCATATTATTTCCATCCACTTCTATAATCAGATGACCTTCCATTTCATCTGTAACTGGAACAACATTGCTGTCTACCATTTTGCTTACAATCTGCAATGCATTAATTTCTATTAATTCCAATGCACTGGGTGTGAAGCCTGCTCTGAAAATGGCACTAACCGCTGCTCCTGCTTTTTCAAGTGAAGCAAAGGGTACCAGCATCAGTAAATCGTATTTGGGTAGGGGAATTAGCTTCAATACAATTTTTGTAACAATGGCCAGTGTTCCTTCGCTGCCAACGATTAGTTGGGTTAAATTATACCCTGTAGCGTTTTTTAAAACATTGGCTCCGGTCCACATTACTTCACCTGTTGGCAATACAATTTCCAGATTGAGTACATAATCTTTTACCACTCCGTATTTAACTGCTTTGGGGCCTCCACTGTTTTCAGCAATATTACCTCCTATAAAACAACTGCCTTTGCTGCTAGGATCCGGCGGATAAAACAACCCTTTTTCTTTAACAGCATCCTGTAAAACTTCCGTAATTACGCCAGGTTCGGTTATTACCTGCAGATTGCGTTCATCAATGGTTAAAATTTTATTCAGTTTTTCCGTGGACAGCAAAACACCCCCCAAATGAGGCAATGCACCTCCGCTCAGGCCCGTACCTGCTCCTCTGGGAGTAACGGGTATTTGATGCTCGTTGCAGAGTTTCATAATGGCGGCTATTTCCTCTGTATTAGAGGGTTTGATTACAACCTCCGGTATATATACCAGCTTCTCAGTTTCGTCGTGGCTGTATTCCATTAAGGTCTCTTTATCTGCCAAGACCTGGTCTTTGCCTACGATTTCCTGAAACCTGTTTAAAATAGCGGTAGTTATCTTTCCCTGCTGCATGAAAGCTGAAATTAAATTTTGGTAAAAATACGGTTGAGGGGGCTAAAATTTGTGTAAATCGTACACAAATAATGCAATCAAATTATTAAACAGTGTACTTTTGTATACTAACTAACGATTGTTTGCATATGTCATTACCAACTTTATCATTAGATTTTTCAAAGTTATCAGCCTTGGGTTTAAAGAATGAAAATGGAGTACACTATCAGTTGTCTCCGGAAACCTTAGTAGAACAGGCATTATTGAAAGGGCAGGGTGTGTTGAATAACTCGGGAGCACTTTGCATTAAAACGGGTGAATTTACAGGCAGAAGTCCGCAGGATAAATTCATTGTAAAAGATGCTATTACAGAAGATACAGTTCATTGGAATAACTTCAATATTCCCATTGATGAAAAATATTTTCATCAGTTAAAGGCTAAAGTATTGGACTATCTGGGTCAACAAGAGGAAGTGTGGGTGAGAGATGCTTATGCCTGTGCTGATCCCAACTACAGATTAAACATCCGTGTGATTAATGAAAACCCCTGGAGCAACTTGTTTGCCTATAACATGTTCTTAAGACCAACAGAAGAAGAATTGGTAAATTTTGAACCGGAATGGCATATTATTCAGGCACCGGGCTTTAAAGCAGATCCTGCTGTGGATGGCACGCGTCAACACAATTTTGCCATTGTTTCTTTTACGCATAAAACCATTTTAATTGGAGGCACTGGATATACCGGTGAAATGAAAAAAGGAATATTCACTATTTTGAATTATATCTTACCTCAGCAGAAAAATGTATTAAGCATGCACTGCAGCGCCAATATGGGTAAGGAAGGAGACGTGGCTGTTTTCTTTGGCTTGAGCGGTACTGGTAAAACAACATTGAGTGCAGATCCCAACAGAAAATTAATTGGGGATGATGAACACGGCTGGACCAATAATAGTGTGTTCAATTTTGAAGGTGGATGTTATGCAAAAACCATTGACCTGAGTGAAGAAAAAGAACCTGAAATATTCCGTGCCATCCGTCCGGGAGCGTTGGTAGAAAACATTGGATTCGTTAATGGAACCAATGAAATTGATTTTGCTTACAAAGGCATTACTGAAAATACAAGAGTAAGTTATCCGCTTCATTTTATTTCGAATGCACAGGAGCCAAGTATTGGAGGATTACCTAAAAATTTGTTCTTTTTAACTTGTGATGCTTATGGAGTTTTACCTCCCATCAGCAAATTAAGTCCGGGTCAGGCAATGTATCAGTTCATCAGCGGATATACAGCCAAAGTAGCCGGAACAGAAGCAGGTGTTACTGAACCTAAATCTACATTCAGTGCTTGCTTTGGTGCTCCCTTCCTTCCATTACATCCGGGAAAATATGCTGAAATGCTGGGTGCAAAAATGAAGGAACATCAGGTGAATGTTTGGATGATTAATACAGGATGGAGCGGCGGTTCTTATGGTACAGGCAGCCGTATGAAACTTAGCTATACTAGAGCCATGATTACAGCTGCTTTAAACGGAAGTTTGGATAATGTGCAATTTGAAAAACATCCTGTTTTTGGTATGATGATTCCTACGACTTGTGAGGGAGTACCTAGCGAAATATTAAATCCTAAATCAACCTGGAAAGATGCAGCAGCATATGATGCAACGGCTAAAAATCTTGCCCAGCAATTTGTAAAGAATTTTGAAAAATATGCAGCCGGTGTTTCGGCAGAGATTCTGGCGGCTGCCCCAATCGTTTAACTATTGATTGCTAAAGTTTTTCGATTGTTTGCCTTAAGTGCCCCGAGTTTAACTCGGGGCTTTTTATTTGTAAGATGTTAAAGGCAAAAAGGGGTATTGTAGTAAATTAAAACAATCCAAAAAGCATACCATCCACTTTGCTGATAATTTCACCAAACTGTTCGTCGTTTTCAGCAAATTTGTTTTTATCGCAATCAATTACCAATAACGGCCCTTCTTTGTAACCGTCAATCCATTTGTTGTAATATTCATTCAGTTTTTTCAGATAGTCGAGTCTTATATTCTCTTCGTATTCTCTACCCCTTTTCTGAATCTGTGATACCAGGGTAGGAACCGATGCTTTTAGATAAATTAACAAATCCGGAGGCTGCACCATGGTTTTGAGGGTTTGGAAAAATTGATAATAATTATCAAAGTCTCTTTTACTCATCAGTCCCATTTCATGCAAATTCGGAGCAAAAATATTGGCATCCTCATAAATGGTTCTATCCTGAATTACGGTTTCAGTACCATGTTGAATATCGAGTAGTTGATTCAGGCGACTGTTTAAAAAATAAATCTGAAGGTTGAAGCTCCAGCGGGGCATGTCTTCATAAAAATCCATCAGATATGGATTGGTATCTACATTTTCAAACTGTGGAATCCATCTATAGTGTTTGCTAAGCATTTCGGTAAGGGTGGTTTTTCCAGCGCCGATATTACCTGCTATTGCAACGTGTTTAGGTTTTTTAGGTTTTGCCATTGGACTGTTCTGTTAAAGTGTGCAACTTATGTAAACTAATTTAAAATAAATGAAGCTCCCTAATAATTTAGTCCAACTGCATTCCGAACCATGGTTAAAGTTTCTGAAGCCCTGGCCCTTCCTTTATCTGCCCCTTGTTTTATAATTCTGTGTAACTCATCCGTATTGGCCAGTAAATCAGCAGCTTTTTCCCTGATTGGTTTTATAAACTGCACCATATCTTCTGCCAATTGCTTTTTCATATCCCCATATCGAATAATACAATTCCCCTGAGAACTTGCATTAAAGTCTGCTTCAAATTTTGCCAATGTATCCTGTGCACTTACCAACTTCATCATGGTGAACAGATTTTGTATATAATCTGGTTTCTCAGAATTGGGTGTTTCCGGTCCCTGATCAGTTTTTGCTTTCATGATTTTTTTACGAATTAAATCGTCGTCATCGGCAAGGTAAATGGTAGCATTTTGGTTCTCACTCTTACTCATTTTCCCATTACCGTCCAGACCCATAATCCGGATCAGTTCATCTCCATAATTAAATGCATAGGGAAGTGGGAATACTTCTCCATAACGATAATTGAATCTGTCTGCAAAATTTCTGGCCATTTCAAGGTGCTGTTCCTGGTCTTTACCAACCGGCACTTTTACTGCACGTTGAATGATAATGTCCGCAGCCTGTAATACAGGATAGGTTAACAATCCCGCGTTTACATTTTCAGGTTGTAATCTAACTTTTTCCTTAAACGTAACGGTTTTTTCCAGCTCTCCTTTATAAGAAAGCATATTTAAATACAAGTAGAGTTCAGCAATTTCAGGTATATCGCTCTGAACATAAAATGCCACTTTCTGAGGATCTAATCCGCAGGCAATATTTTCTGCAATAACACGATAGACGCTGTTCTTTAACTCCTTTGTATCAGGATGGGTGGTTAAACTATGCCAGTTGGCTACAAAAAAATAACAATTAAAATCGTCCTGCATGCGAACATAATTCCGCATGGCACCAAAATAATTTCCTAGGTGAAGGAACCCTGTAGGTCGGATTCCACTTACAACAACCTCTTTTTCCATAGTCGCGAAGATAAATATTGAGGTTGGTTTTTTGTGGCAGACCAAAAAAGAATTCGGAAATTGTAGCCCGAAACATATTTTAATCTTATTTCTACGAACAATAACATACTCGCTTCACCCATTGAATACCTGAAAGGGGTAGGACCGCTAAGGGCAGATATGCTCAAAAAAGAGCTGGAGATCTATACTTTTGGAGATTTATTGCAACATTTTCCCATCCGCCATATTGATAAAACAAAAATCAATACCATTGCTGAAATTAATTATCAGACAGATTACATCCAGATAGCAGGGAAACTTATTCAGTTTGATATTATAGGGGAAAAACGTTCCAAGAGGTTGGTAGCCCAATTGAAAGATGCCACTGGTACCATTGAACTTACCTGGTTTCAGGGTATTTCCTGGATTCAGAAAACCCTCTATATCGGAACAGAATACCTCGTGTTTGGGAAAACCGGCTTTTTTAACGGTAAGCCCCAGATGGTGCATCCAGAAATAGAATCTTTCGTGCCCGCAAAACTGGGAGGAAAAGCTTTTTTGGAACCAGTATATCCTTCCACAGAAAAATTAAAGGCCAAGGGCTTAAATGGAAGGCAATTGGCCAAGCTTACCTATTCTTTGCTGGAACTGATTAAGCCTGCAGACTTGTCTGAAAACATTCCCGAATCTATAGTGAAGGAACTCAAACTATTGGGTCGATATGAATCCTATATCAATATTCATTTTCCAAGTACGGATCAACATTATAAGAAAGCCCTGGAGCGTTTGAAATTCGAAGAATTTTTTATTGCACAAGTGCGATTACAACTGGTACGTCTGCAGCGGAACGCACAAAGCCGGGGAGTGGTATTTGAAAAAGTGGGTCCTTATTTTAATGAGTTCTATGAACATTATTTACCCTTTGAATTAACGGGCGCACAAAAGAGGGTTGTTAAAGAAATTAGACAGGATACTGCCAGGGGAAGACAAATGAACCGTTTATTGCAGGGAGATGTGGGCAGCGGAAAAACAATGGTTGCACTTTTAAGTATGTTGCTGGCTGCTGATAATGGTTATCAGAGTGCAATAATGGCGCCCACTGAAATCCTAGCACAACAGCATTATCAGGGACTTACTCAGTTATTAAATAAAATGCCGGTGGAAGTAGCATTGCTAACCGGCAGCACAAAAACAGCAGAACGAAAAAGAATTCTGGCAGGGTTATTAAATGATGATATACACTTAGTAGTTGGCACCCATGCCATTATTGAAGATAAAGTACAATTTAAAAATTTGGGATTGGTGATTGTAGATGAACAGCATCGTTTTGGTGTTGCGCAGCGAGCCAAACTCTGGACCAAGTCGGTGATTCCCCCGCATGTGCTGGTGATGACGGCAACCCCTATACCTCGAACCCTTGCCATGACCGCCTATGGGGATCTGGACTATAGTATAATGGATGAATTGCCCCCTGGAAGAATACCGATTACTACCGTACAAAGGAATGAAATGGCCCGGGCCAGTGTGATGGGATTTGTGAAAGAAGAAATTGAAAAAGGAAGACAGGCGTATTTTATTTATCCATTGATAGAAGAAAGCGAGAAGCTTAGTTACGAAGACTTAATGCAGGGATACGAACAAGTGAAAAGTTTTTTCCCTGAGCCAAGGTATAAGATCAGTATGGTTCACGGTAAACAGCCGCCTGAACAGAAGGAAATCAATATGAAACGATTTGTTGCAGGTGATACCCAAATCATGGTTAGCACAACCGTTATTGAAGTGGGGGTGAATGTGCCCAATGCTTCGGTTATGGTGATTGAAAGTGCCGAAAAATTTGGATTGTCTCAGTTGCATCAGTTAAGGGGTAGAGTAGGAAGGGGTAGTGAAAAAAGTTTTTGCATTTTATTAACGGGTAGCAAAGCCAGCAAAGAAGCCCGTGAACGTATCAATATAATGTGTGCCACCAATGACGGATTTAAAGTTGCGGAAAAAGACCTGGAAATGAGAGGTCCGGGTGATATTGAAGGTACCCGGCAGAGTGGGGCACTGAACTTTAAGTTAGCCAGCATTGTTAATGATAAAGGGTTGTTACAGCTGGCTCAGCAGAAAGCCGAACAAATTGTGGAACGGGATTTGCATCTGGAACAACCTGAGAATGCTTTGTTAAAAAACTACCTTACGCAAAAGCATACCAAAATAGGTTGGAGCAAAATTGCGTAACTTAAAACTGTGAATTTGAAATACATTAGCCTGATATTGATTTTCTGCATTGGATTTATTCGTGTTGACGCACAGGGATACCTGGATTTTGTAGAAAATAAGGGACAATGGGAATCCTTTATTCAGTTTAAAAGTGAATTATCTGCCAGTGCATTTGCACTAACCAAAAACGGTTACAGGGTACTACAACACAATGTGGATGATTATGCAGCCATTGCAGGATCAAGGCATGCACATTCTGTTCACGGAGAACCATCCGTTAAATCGGAAGTGACTCCCAAATTTCAAACAGGCAATGATCAATTGATATTGCGTTCTCATGCTTATGATGTAAGATTTTTGAACGCGAATCCCAATCCCCAGATTATTAAGGAAAAACCAGTAGCAGGGATCAGCAATTATTTTATTGGGAATGATCCTGCTAAATGGGCAACCGATGTCAAGACTTTTCAGTCGGTAACTTATAAAAATATGTACCCCAATATTGATATCCGATATTACACCAATAATGGGGTATTGAAATATGACATTATTGTACATCCCGGAGGTGATCCATCAAAAATTATTTTATTTTATGAAGGAACCAATGGACTCTCTCTAAAGAATGGTGCTTTGCAAATCAAGACTTCTGTTGGTGTTTTACAGGAGACCATTCCCTATAGTTATCAATTGTCTGATGCCAATAGAAAAGAAATTGATTGTGCCTATGAAGTGAAGGGTAATCTGGTGCAGATAAAAGTGAATAACACTTACGATAAATCAAAGACACTGGTGATTGACCCCCAGCCTGTGTTTATCAGTTATTCAGGCAGTGTTGCGGATAATTGGGGCTTTACAGCCACTTATGATTTATTAGGTAATTTCTATGCTGGCGGAATTGTTTTCAGTCCAGGATTTCCTACAACTACAGGTGCATTTCAAAGGCAATTCGGAGGAGGAATCAGCGAAGGACAAATCCAGGGGTTTGATATGGGTATCCTGAAGTTTGAACCAGGAGGAACCAGCCTCATTTATGCAACCTATATTGGGGGATCGGGGAACGAGCAGCCACATAGTTTGGTAGCTGATGCGGCGGGAAATCTGGTAATTGCGGGCAGAACCTCTTCTATTAATAATTATCCAACAGTAAGTAGCTTTCCTTTGTATGGATCGGGAGGGGGAACCCATGATATAGTCCTGACCAAACTAAATCCCAGCGGTACCGCCTTAATTGGCTCTCTGCGTATTGGAGGAAGTGGCAGAGATGGTATTAATATTCGTCCGAATTATGAAAATCCTACCGGTCCGGAAACTACCAGAAGAAATTACGGAGATGATGCCAGAAGTGAAGTGATTTTTGACAGTCAGGGAAATATTTTATTGGCATCTGTAACACAGTCAATCGATTTTCCTACCAGTGCCGGTGCTTTTCAAAGAAGCAGTGGTGCCGCAAGATTCAACGGAAGAATGCAGGATGGCGTGCTGATAAAATTAAATGCAACACTTTCTCAAGTTATTTTTTCCAGTTACCTGGGTGGGAATGATGATGATGCTGCTTTTGTACTGGCTATTAACCCTGCCAACAATAATATTTATGTAGCAGGCGCTACCGCAAGTGATAATATGCCTGCAAGAGCCAATGCACCCGCTGGATTTCAGAATTTCAACGGAGGGGTAGATGGATTCATCAGCATTGTATCTCCGGATGGTTCTACTATCCAAAGCACTTCTTATTTTGGAACCAATCTGGTGGACGTTATTTTTGGTATTCAGTTTGATCGCCAGGGATATCCTTATATAGTGGGCACAACCACTGGAACACTCACGCCGCAAAATTCGCCTTATAATACGGCCAATCCTGTACAGGCAACCGGTAAACAGTTTATTGTAAAATTTCAGCCGGATCTTTCTAGCATAATTTATTTAAGCAATTTTGGTTCTGCTGGATCAACCACTCCCAACTTGTCTATCTCTGCATTTTTGGTTGATCGTTGTGGGAATGTGTATGTTTCAGGCTGGGGTGGCAGTAATATCAATAGTTTCCCAACCAGCCCAATTACCAATCTACCCATTACTTCAGATGCCTATCAATCTAATACGGACGGTGCAGATTTTTATTTCTTTGTGCTCGAGAGAGATGCACAAAGGCAACTTTATGGTTCTTTCTTTGGTCAAACCGGTGGGTTTGCAGATCACGTTGATGGAGGTACCAGCAGATTTGATCCGAATGGTACCATTTATCAATCCATTTGTTCCTGCAGAAGAAACGGTGATCCAAGCAGACCTATACTGGGTACTGGTGGTGCATGGTCTACGGCTAACCGCAGTAATTCCTGCAACCTGCTTGCCATTAAAATTGCCTTCAATTTGGCCGGGGTTGGTGCAGGTATCAAAACCTCCATTAACGGGGTTGCCAGGGACACTTCCGGTTGTGTTCCTTTAACCGTTGTTTTTTCTGATACACTGGAATTGGCCCGGAGTTATCGATGGGATTTCAATGATGGATCACCTGAAGTATCCACGAACAATTCTTCTGTTACCCATACATTCAACAATGTTGGGGTGTATCGTGTAAGATTAATTGCCACCGATCCGGCATCGTGTAATGTGAACGATACTGCTTTTATTACCATGCGGGTAAGAGCGGATGAAGCGGTATTGGGTTTTACTCCCAATAAATTATTGCCTTGTGAATCCTTAACTTATCGGTTCGATAATACATCCATTGCACCCAGGAACTTTGGTGCCAATGCCTTCCGGTGGGATTTCGGCGATGGAACCAGACAAGTAGCTTCTTTTGGTCCTGTAACGCATACCTATGCAGCGCCTGGTACTTACAATGTTCGTTTGATTTTAATTGATACCAGTTTTTGTAATGAACTGGATAGCATTGAAACACAACTCAGAATTTCACCGCTGGTGGATGCCAGATTTGAAACACCATCATTGGGTTGTGCACCTTATACAGCTGTGTTCAACAACACTTCTTTAGCCGGACGTACTTTTATCTGGGACTTTGGTGATGGAAATACATCTACTCAAACATCTCCTCAGCATTTGTATACTGCAGTGGGTAATTACAATGTTCGGTTGATAGCCATTGATTCCTCTACCTGTAATATTGCAGATACCACCAATTTCACGATCAGTGTAAGAGGTAAACCGACTGCTGGCATTAGCTTTAGTCCTGATCCTACCGAACCCAATACGCCTGTTACGTTTACGAACAGTAGTTTCGGAGCTGACAGATATAAATGGACTTTTGGTGATGGGGACAGTTTATTTACCAGTCGCATTGACACTACTGTTAAACATTTATACAATGCTACGGGTACTTACAATGCCTGTGTGATTGCCATTAATGATGCTGGTTGTGCC
The DNA here is from genome assembly GCF_000508085.1 of Sediminibacterium sp. C3. GTDB lineage: Bacteria > Bacteroidota > Bacteroidia > Chitinophagales > Chitinophagaceae > Sediminibacterium. Next base: position 1,547,971 of record NZ_KI669560.1, read on the forward strand.
GATACCAGCTGTGTTCCCGTTGCTATTACCATTGTTCCCGGCTTTAATGTACCCAATGCATTTTCTCCTAATGGAGACGGGGTAAATGACCGGATTTTTGTAAGGGGTTTTGGGATCTCTAAAATGAGTTGGCGGATTTATAATCGATGGGGAACCCTGGTTTATTTCGGAACCAGTCCGTCGGACGGCTGGGACGGTACCTATAACGGAAAGTTACAGCCACAGGAAGTATACCATTATACGCTTGAAATTGAATTTAGCAATAAAGAAAAAGCAACTAAAAAAGGGGATATTACCCTTCTGCGATAATACAGAAATCAAATAATGAAAGTATTGAAAATATCATACCGTTTGCTGGGTTTATTGCTGATGTTGTTGATGCAGCAATGGGTTGCTGCGCAGGCATTAAATTATTCTCAATATTTTAATTCTCCCTTGCTGGTAAATCCTGCCAACACTGGGTTTAATCCAGACTATGATTACAGGGCTGGATTAAATTACAGAAATAGTTTTACGTCAGTTGGTGGAGGATATAAAACGATGGGTGTATGGGCGGATGCGAAACTATTTGCCAATCGTTTCGAGAATGGTTGGATGGGTGTTGGAGGCAGCATCCTAAAAGATGTGGCTGGAACAGGACAACTAACAGCAACCGGAGCATCCCTTTCTTTGGCATGGCATCAGATGCTGGGGTACAATAGTTTGTTGAGTGCTGGATTCAGTGCAGGAGTAACCACCAAGCGGGTTGATATTGCCAAACTAAATTTTGACAATCAGTGGAATGGTCAGTTTTTTGATGTTTCTATTCCTTCCAATGAACCCTTTGCATTTAGCCAGGTGGGATATTTAGATTTGAATATGGGATTGAACTATGCTTATTTCGCATCAGAAAACTTTTATTTCAATGCAGGTTTCTCTATGATGCATATTAACCGCCCGAGAGAAAGTTTTTTTGCTGCCAATATCAGTGATGCAAGAGTGCCTGCAAGATTTAATTTTTTCGCCAATGCAAGTATTAAAGTAGAAGATATCTGGATACTAAATCCCAATATATATTTCAGTACCATTGGAAATAAAAATGAATTGGTAATGGGAATGAATGCTAACCGTAACTTAGGTGGAAACGGAGCACAACAAATGATTGTGGGGCTTTATTACAGAAACAGGGATGCAATTATTCCTATGATTGGCTATTCCATTAATGATCTTCAGATTACGGTTAATTATGATGCAACTATTTCTTCATTGGGCAGATTAAATGCAACCAGAGGCGCATATGAGTTATCCATCATAAAACACGGGATTTTCTCCAGCTCGAATGGACGTTCTGTTAAATGTCCTACTGTTCGTTTTTAAGTGCCTCAAACTTTATATATTGCGTAATACAAACGATTACGCATGAAATATCTTCCATTAGACTCAAACATTTTCATCAATAACAGAAAGCGTTTCGTACGCAAGATGACCACGAATAGTATTGCCGTATTTGTAAGCAATGATGAGTGGCCAGGTAATGGAGACGCCCTGCATCCATTTAAACAGAACAGCGATTTATTCTGGCTGAGTGGTATTGTTCAGGAAGATTCAATGGTGATTTTGTTTCCTGATAATCCTGATCCCAATTTTCGGGAAGTGCTGGTATTGGTTAGACCCAATGAACTGAAAGAAAAATGGGATGGGAAAAGACTGAGAGCAGAAGAAGCCAGGAAAATATCAGGCATTCAAACCATTATTTGGTTAGATAGTCTGGATGCTCTGTTACAGGGGTGGATTCATCTGGCTGATACCATTTATCTAGACAGTAACGAAAATGACAGAAAGGCTTCTAATATTCAAACCAGGGAGTATCGCTTCATTGCTGAAATGAAAGCCCGTTACCCATTGCACCAGTTTATGCGTGCGGCTAAAATAATGAAGGACTTGCGCGCCATTAAAACGAAGGAAGAAATAGCTGTAGTTCAAAAAGCCATTGATATTACCGATTTGACATTCAGGAGAATCATGAAGTTTGTGAAACCTGGGGTTCATGAATATGAAATTGAAGCTGAAATCTGGCATAGCTTTCTTAGTAATCGTGCAACGGGTCCGGCATATGGAAGTATTATTGCCAGTGGCGATAATGCCAGAACCCTTCATTATGTTTCTAATAATGCAGTTTGCAAGGACGGAGATTTGTTGTTGATGGATTTTGGCGCTGAATATGGTGGCTATTGTGCGGATTTAACCAGAACCATTCCTGTGAACGGTAAGTTTACCAAAAGGCAGAAAGAAGTATACAATGCCTGTCTTCATTTACATAACTACGCCAAATCAATTTTAAAACCAGGTATCAATATTCTGGATTATACCGATAAAGTGGGAGAGGAAGCCACCAAACAGTTTATTAAAATTGGTCTGATAACAAAAGCCGATGTAAAAAATGAAGACAAGGAAAACAGAGCATATCGCAAATATTTGTACCATGGAATTTCTCATCACCTGGGCATAGATGTACATGATCTGGGAACCAGGACGGCACCTATTCAGGCGGGTATGTTATTTACCATTGAACCCGGTATTTACATTGAAGAAGAAAGAATGGGCATCCGAATTGAAAATAATTTCTGGATTACCAAAAACGGGAACAATGATCTGATGAAGAATATCCCGATTACTGCAGATGAGATTGAATCATATATGAAGCGTAAATAGCATGAAGCATATTCCTAATTGTTTTACGCTGTTGAATTTATTTTTAGGTGCAACAGCTATTTTGTACATATTGCAACCTGGCCTGACTTACCAGGCGGAAGGGGATGGCTTGGTGAGTATTCCTGAAAAAATGATGTGGGCCAGCTGGCTCATTTTTGCGGCTGGTCTGGTTGACTTTCTGGATGGATTTGTAGCTCGCTGGATGAAACAGGCTTCTGAAATGGGAAAACAATTGGATTCTCTTGCCGATGTAGTGAGTTTTGGGGTTGCACCAGCAATGATTGTCCTTCAGTTTCTGCGTTTTTCCTATTCAAGTTCAGAAGGTGGATTAGATATCACGGAATGGGCATTATTACCAGCATTGTTATTGCCTTGCGCTGGTGCATACCGACTGGCCCGTTTTAATTTAGATACGTCAAAGTCGGTTGGGTTCAAAGGAATTCCCATTCCCGCTGCCGGAATTCTGCTGGCCTCCTTTCCATTGGTTAACTGGTATGCCAAAGATGCGTGGATTATGGATTTGCTCTTAAATCCTTGGTTATGGTATGGTCTGATCCTGTTTCTAAGTTTTGGTATGATATCTACGATACCAATGCTGGCGTTGAAATTCAACGGAATCAATTTCCGTAAAATAATACCTTTTCTAATAATTTTGGCTATTGCCTTACCCGTTGCCTTTCTTTTTGGCTGGCTGGCAATTTCGGCAGGGTTTATTGCTTATGTAATTCTATCTTTGTTCTTTAAATCAACCGAATCATGAAGTTTGAAGTAGCCATCAATGTAATGCCTTTAAAAGATTTATTAGACCCTCAGGGTAAAGCCGTTTTAGGAGGGTTGGCCAATTTAGGCATACACCAGGTTGAAGACGTAAGAGTGGGAAAACGCATTACCCTATCGGTTGAAGCCGGATCTGCAGAAGAAGCAAAATTGATTGCTGAAAAAGCGGCTAAACAACTACTGGCTAATCAGGTGATGGAGTTTTTTGAGATCAGTATAAACGCATAATTTGCTTTATTTAGTTCCTACACCTTTAGGCAATCTGAAGGACATTACTTTACGCGCACTGGAAGTACTGAATGCGGTGGATGTTATTTTGTGTGAAGACACCAGAACTTCATCCAAGTTACTGCAGCATTATAATATTCAGAAGCCTTTAAGTCCTTATCATCAGCACAACGAGCATAAAATTGTATCGCATATAGCCGATCAACTGGAAACTGGTAAAACCATGGCATTGATAACCGATGCAGGAACACCTGGAATTTCTGATCCGGCTTTTCTGATAGTTCGCGAATGCATACAACGGAAAATTAAAGTGGAGACTTTGCCGGGTGCAGTAGCTTTTGTGCCTGCATTGGTAAATAGTGGATTGCCAACCAACCGGTTTGTATTTGAGGGCTTTTTGCCTTTGAAAAAGGGCCGGCAGACCCTATTGAAAAAACTGGCTAACGAAGAAAGGACCATGATTTTTTATGAGAGTCCCATGCGATTAGTAAAGACGCTCGAAGAAATGGCGAAATATTTTGGCGAGGAGAGAAAATGTTCTGTTGCCAGAGAACTAACCAAAATATTTGAGGAGAATCAACGAGGAACTTTAATAGAAGTTGCAGAATATTTTAAATCTAAATCGGTGAAAGGTGAAATTGTACTGGTAGTTGATGGCTTGCCTGATTAGAATTCTCAAATTAATTTCGGAAATTTACCTTCCTTTATTTTAATTCATTGCTAACGATAAATCAATACCATGCCTAGATTGACGCAATTTTTATTTTTAGTTTACTGTTGATCAGTACAGCAGTTACAGCACAACCCGACCGCTGGCAACAGAAGATTAAATACACCATGAATGTAAATATGGATGTAACTACCAACCGTTTTACCGGCACCCAGAAAATAGATTATTTTAATCAATCCCCCGATACACTGAACAAGATGTTTATGCATTTGTACTGGAATGCTTTTCAGCCTAACAGTAGCATGGATGTAAGAAGCAGGGAGCTTGGTAAAACAAAGTTGTCAGACCCGCGAAGAAACAACGATGGACTTGACTGGGATGCGCGTGTAAAAGATCGTATCAGCAAACTAACACCTGATGAAATCGGATACCAACGAGTAAAATCAGTCACAATTAACGGAGTTGCTCAAGCTTTAAAAGAGCATGAAACCATCCTGGAAATTGTTTTGACCAAGCCGATTCTTCCTAAATCTAAAATTACCCTGGATGTTGTGTTTGAAGCACAGGTTCCTGTTCAAATCAGAAGAAGCGGAAGAGATAATGCAGAAGGCATTAGATATAGCATGGCACAATGGTACCCCAAAGTTGTGGAATATGATTATCAGGGCTGGCATGCCAATCCTTATATTGCCAGAGAATTCTACGGTGTATGGGGCGATTTTGAAGTGAATATCACCATCGATAAAAACTATATGGTAACCGCTGGCGGAGATTTACTGAATGCCAATGAAATTGGATTTGGATATGAAGCCAAAGGCGTAACTGTGAAACCTGCATCTGGTAAAACCTTAACCTGGAAATGGCAGGCCAATAATGTGCATGACTTTATGTGGGCAGCCGATCCCGAATACAAAATGATTACCAGAACAACTGAAGGAGGTCCGCTGTTGCGTGTTGTTTATAAGAAAGTGGATTCCTTAGAAAATCGCTGGCAGAAAATGGCAGATACCTGTGCTTTGGTATATCCGATTATTGCAAAAACTTTCGGAGCATATCCTTATAAGACTTACACGTTTGTTCAGGGTGGCGATGGTGGTATGGAATATCCAATGGCTACGCTTATTAAAAGTGCCAGCCTTGGAACAGCTATTCATGAATGGATGCATAGCTGGTATCAGATGATTTTAGGCAGCAATGAAGCATTGTATCCCTGGATGGATGAGGGCTTTACAGATTATTCAAGCACGCGCGCTTTGGCCACATTGCGCAACAGCCCGGGCTTCTGGTATAACGGAACTTACATGGGGTATATCAGACTGGCAAGAAGTGGATACGAAGAACCTGCAAGTACCCATGCCGACCATTTCAATACCAATTATGCTTATAGTTCTGCAGCTTACAGCAAAGGAGCTGTTTTTATTGAGCAACTCGGATACATTACAGGTGCCACAGTAAGAGATAAAATTTTATTGGACTATTATAATACCTGGAAATTTAAACATCCTAATCCAAATGATTTTATTCGTATTGCAGAAAAGGCAAGTGGTTTAGAGTTGGACTGGTACAAGGAATATTGGATCAACAGTACCAAGACTATTGACTATGCAGTAGGAGATATTGCAATGGTTAACAATAAAACTTCCATCACCATCAAGCGTTTAGGTAAAATGCCCATGCCGGTAGATGTACTGGTGACTTTTAAAGATGGCAGCCAGGAAATGCATTATATGCCATTGGATATTATGTATGGATCAAAAGCAGCTGAGTCTGCTGTTCCAAGAACCATGCACACTCCATGGAAATGGACTCACCCCGACTACAGCTTTAATACATCCAGAGCCATATCAGATATAAAATCCATCGAGATTGATCCTAGCCAACGTTTGGCAGATATCAACAGAACCAATAATAAACTGGTGATTCCTGATTAGAAGGGATTGCCCAAAAACAAAACCCGCAGTAAATAGATGCTGCGGGTTTTTTATTGTGTTTATTTGGCAACGTGTAAAATGTATTTTTCCTCAAAGTATTCTTCCGGAAAAATTTTCACAATGGGCATCATTTTAGGCCTGGCACCACTTTCAAATATTTCCTGATTTAAGTCGCCCCCCTTTAAGCAGATGAGTCCGTTTCTGATGCTGCCATCTGTTATTGGGCTGTTAGGTTTTTTAATTAATGGCATGCTCCACTTTAATAATTCTTTCAGTGGCGCAACTGCTCTGGAAACAGCAAAGTCAAATTTTCTGTTGGTAATATCTTCTGCCCTGGAATGCTTGGTAGTGATGTTTTTTATGCCTGCTGCTTCGCATACGGCATCTACTACTTTTAATTTTTTTGCAATACTGTCTACCAGAAGAAATTCTACTTCAGGGAAAAAAATGGCCAATGGTACGCCAGGGAAACCACCACCACAACCTATATCAATGATCTGCTGCCCTTTCTTAAAATCTGCGATGGCTGCAATACTTAATGAATGAAGTACATGGTGTAAATAAATACTGTCAATGTCTTTTCTGGAAATGACATTGATTTTGGCATTCCACTCTTTATACAATTCTTCCAGCATACCCAGCTGATGCAACTGCTGCGGAGTAAAATCATCAAAGTACTTGGTAATTAATCCCAGTTTTTGCGCGGCGCTTTCCATATAGCAGGTACAGTAAATAGGTAATAAAAAAACATCCAGATATCAAAAAACAGGAACCAGGGGTAAAGGTCTTTCTCATTCAGTTTTGCCATTCCTTTGTAAAGGATAAATGCCTGCAATAAAAATCTGACTGAATACACTCCCAAGGCTAGTTGCCAATTGAAGAAAATGATGGAAATAGCCAGAAGCGGGTAAACGAAGAACAAGGAAAAGGAATACAAACCCAACAGAAATTGATGAATGGGTTTATAATATTTACCGGTTGTGTAATGACGGTATTTCTGTGTCATCCATTCGCCCCAGGTTGTTTTGGGATCACTTAGGGTGTGCGCATCATGATCCATTAATACAGCCGTATTGGAACCAGTTGCCACCTGATTGATAAATAAATCGTCATCTCCGCTAGGGATTTGATTGATGGAAGAAAATCCTTTATTCTTAAAAAAGAGTTCTTTTTTGTAGCTCAGGTTTCTGCCTACGCCCATATAGGGCTTACCAGCCAAAGCGTAAGAAAAATACTGCATAGCCGTATGAAAAGTTTCAAATCGAATCAGCTTATTGAGTAAGCCGGGTTTTTTGTGATAAGCTCCATAACCCAGTACAATTTCTGTTTCCTCGTCGTAAGCGTCCTGCATTTTTTTAATCCAGTTTTCGGAAGCGGGAACGCAGTCTGCATCTGTGAGTAAGACAATTTCATATTTGGCGCTCTTGATTCCCATGGATAAAGGGAACTTTTTACCACTGATCATTTTGGCTTCCTGGGTAAGCTCAATCATGTTCAGGTTTTTAAAGGAGCGTTTGAATTCATCAATTACATATTTACTCTCGTCGGTTGAGTTGTCGTTAACCAAAACAACTTCGTGAGTAGTTGGGTAGTCCTGAACCAAAACCCCGGGAAGGTTTTTCACAAGGTTATGCGCTTCGTCTCTTGCACAAATAATTACAGATACGGGATGTTCAACAGATACTTCTTTTTCTTTATTATGATAATAAGCCATTCTTCTGAAGAAGTATAAATAATAAAAAGCCTGAATGGCAATAACTGTACAAAAAAGTCCAAAACTAATGGTCCAGACAATATCGGGTATGATCATGCCGCAAAAATAGGGCAAAGACCAGTACTTTTGCAGGATGGCTGCACTAAGTTATTCACTTGAACATACCTCAAATGGAACCGCTGCAAGGGCAGGAACCATTCAAACCGATCATGGTCAGATTCAGACTCCGATTTTTATGCCCGTTGGCACAGTTGGCTCAGTAAAAGCGGTTACGCAGCAACAACTGAAGCTGGATATACAGGCGCAGATTATTTTAGGAAATACCTACCATTTGTATTTAAGACCAGGTACGGCCGTACTGGAAGCTGCCGGTGGATTACACCGCTTTAATGGATGGGATCGACCTATTTTAACAGATAGTGGCGGATATCAGGTTTTTTCGTTGGCGGCCAACAGAAAAATAAAAGAGGAAGGGGTGGTTTTTCAGTCTCATATAGATGGGAGCCGGCATTTGTTTTCTCCTGAATCGGTAATGGATATTCAGCGGAGTATCGGGGCAGATATTATCATGGCTTTTGATGAATGTCCGCCATATCCCAGTACGTATGAGTATGCCAGAAAGAGCATGGAATTAACCCATCGTTGGCTGGACCGATGCATTGCCCGCTTAGCTGAAACACCTGATAAATACGGGTATACACAGAATTTATTCCCTATTGTTCAGGGAAGCACCTACAAAGATTTACGAAAAGCTTCCTGTGAGTACATTGCTTCACGCAATGCTGTGGGTAATGCCATTGGTGGGTTAAGTGTGGGAGAGCCTGAAGAAATGATGTACGAGTTTACCGCACTTTGCACCGAAAATCTGCCTTTAGATAAACCCCGTTATTTAATGGGAGTAGGAACACCCTGGAATTTACTGGAGTGCATCGATTTAGGAATTGATATGTTCGATTGTGTAATGCCTACCCGTAACGGTAGAAATGGCATGCTGTTTACAACGCAGGGTGTAATCAATATCCGAAATAAAAAGTGGGCAACCGATTTCAGCAGCATTGATCCTGGTTTGCCTTCTGAACCCAGTCAGTATTATACAAAAGCCTATTTGCGCCATTTGTTTGTAGCAGAGGAAATTCTGGGATTGCAGTTGGCCAGTATACATAACCTCAGTTTTTATTTGTGGTTAGTGGGTGAAGCGAGAAAGCATATACTGGACAATAGTTTTGCAAGCTGGAAAAAAGAAATGCTAGAAATAGTGAAGCGGCGGTTGTAATCTCCCCCCGGAAAAAAGGCTGTGGATAAGCGCAGCGCATTTTAATATTTATTCACTTTCATCTTAAAAGTCATGCAGGTTGAAGGAGTGTGATTATTTTAGTAATACTTACTAATCCGCTACCTACTGAAGCCCAGAAATTGTACATCCATTTTAATGGATGTTTTTTTTATCTTTGAATGAATGAAGAAGCTTGATTGGTACATACTCAGAAAATTTCTTACCACCTTCTTCTTTGCTATTTTTTTATTCGCGGTGATAGCGGTGGTTGTTGATGTTAGTGAAAAAACAGACGACTTTGTACGCTCTCAACTCGGATTCAGACGGATTGTGACCGATTATTATGCTGGTTTTATACCTCATATCATTGCATTGCTTTTTCCACTGTTTGTGTTTATTGCAGTCATTTTTTTCACTTCTAAAATGGCAGGTAACAGTGAAATCATTGCCATACTTGCCAGCGGTACCGGTTATTCAAGATGGCTGAGGCCCTATTGGATAGGGGGAATTATAATGGCTACCATATTGTGGTTTGCCAACCAGTATGTGGTACCTAAAGCCAATGTGCTAAGGGGAAATTTTGAAGCCAAATACATCGATGCCAATTCAAGCTATAATGCCTTACTGGGTCAGTCCAATCATATTTATCTGCGGATAGATTCTTTTACCTATGCAGGTATCCACTATTATGATACTTTGGTAAAAAGAGGGGGACCTGTTTTTTTGTATACAGTAAAGGGTAACGAAGTGGTAGAGAATCTAAGAGCAGAATCCATCATCTGGGATACTGCTTCGCGGAAATGGAAAATGGATGTTGTATTTGACAGAAAGCTTCAACCCATGCAGGAACAAGTGGTTCAGGAAGCTACCCGCCTCATGAACTTTAATTTTAAGCCATCCGACTTAACAAGAGACAAATACACAAAAGACAAATTGACCACCCCGGAATTGTCCCGTTTCATTGCGCTGGAAGAATTGCGGGGATCTGAAGGTTTAAATAGTTTAAAAGTAGAGCGGTATCGCAGGGATGCCACTTGCGTAACGGTCATTTTACTTACGCTTATCGGTGCCATAGTTGCCGGACGTAAAGTCAGAGGAGGAAGTGGGGTACACCTGGCGGTGGGATTTGTGACCGCTGCCTTATTCATCGTTACAGACCGTTTTTCAACCATTTTCTCCACAAAGGGTGATTTACACCCCTTGCTGGCAGCATGGATACCCAATATGATATTCCTGCTGGTTGTGGCGTACTTGTATCGTAAGGCTCCAAAATAATTATTTGTGAAAATTTAGAACCAGATTGGCATTGATTTTGTTACAGTTGCAACTTCAATTACCTTTGAAAAACAGATTATCTAACAATAGATTGCCATGGGAATAATTAAAGAAAGGTTTAAAGCAAAAGCTGATATAGCTTCCGCTGAAATCAAATCCATTTTAAAAGATCACGGAAATAAAAAAATTGGTGAAGTTACTCTTGCCCAAATTTATCAGGGTATGAGAGGTATTACCGGTTTAGTAACTGAAACCAGTTTACTGGATGCTCAGGAAGGTATCCGATTTAGAGGCTACTCTATTCCTGAATTACAGGAGAAGCTGCCAAAAGCACCCGGTGGAGGGGAACCTTTACCAGAGGGATTGTTCTACCTGATGTTAATGGGAGAATTGCCCACTGAGGAGCAAGTGAACCATATTACCAGTGTGTGGCAGAGAAGAAGCCATGTTCCGAACCATGTTTTTGCTACCATTGATGCGCTTCCGCTGAATACGCACCCAATGACCATGTTTGTAGTGGGTGTCATGGCTTTGCAGACTGAAAGCAATTTCGCCAAGGAATATGCAAAGGGAATGAATAAAAAAGATTACTGGGATGCAACCTATGACGATGCAATGGATTTGATTGCCCGTTTGCCTAGAATTGCAGCGTATATATACAGAAGAAAATATAGAAATAACGAACATATTCAACCCAATGGTTTGTTAGACTGGGCAGGAAATTTTGCCCACATGATGGGATATGACGATGAAAGCTTTAAGGAGTTGATGCGCTTATATATGACAATCCATGCAGATCACGAAGGAGGTAACGTATCCGCTCATACCACTCACCTGGTGGGTTCTGCATTAAGTGACCCATTCCTAAGCTATGCTGCGGGTATGAATGGTTTGGCTGGTCCTTTACATGGGTTAGCTAATCAGGAAGTGATCAAGTGGATTTTTGAAATGCAGGAAAAGTTGGGAACGGATAGTCCAAGTAAAGAGCAGATTGCACAATATGTGCAGGATACTTTGAATTCTGGCAAAGTAGTACCAGGATATGGTCATGCTGTTTTGCGTAAAACAGATCCGCGTTTCTCTGCACAAATGGAATTTGGCAAGAAACATATGCCGGATGATAAGCTGGTAAATACTGTTTGGAATATTTACGAAACAGTACCTCCAATTTTACAATCATTGGGTAAAATCAAAAACCCATGGCCGAACGTAGATGCTCATAGTGGTGCATTATTGGTACACTATGGTTTTGTTGAATATGAATTCTACACCGTGTTATTTGCAGTAAGCCGTGCATTGGGTGTAATGGCAAGCCTTTGCTGGGATAGAGCTTTGGGCTTCCCGTTGGAAAGACCAAAATCTGTAACTACAGAGTCTGTGAAATTATGGCTGGAAGGCAAAGACCAGATTTGGGAGTAATTGCTATTATGGCTTGAAAGCCTTGAATTGTCCTGAAATAGGTTGACAGTTTTAAAATAAGTCCCGGTTGCCTCAGGTAGCCGGGATTTTTTTGTTGTAGACCTGATCTGGCGTTTTCATTTGAAGTGCTAGATGTGGTCTTTTGTTGTTATATAAAAACACACTTTCTTGAACTAACTGTTTGACCTGTTCTTTACTTTTCAATTTCCGATCCATTCCAAATTCTTCTTTTATGGTACGGTTCATTCTTTCGGCTAATGCATTTTCGTAAGGGTCTCCATTTTCTGTCATGCTTAATTGTATATTATTTTTTGCTGTCATTAGCACATATTCCTTGCTACAATATTGCAATCCTCTGTCTGAATGATGGATGGTTGACATACTTGGGTTGTTTCGTTGTGTTACAGCCATTTTCAAGGCTTCAATCATACTTTCGGTTTCCATATTATCTTCAACAGCATAGCCCATGATTTTTCTGCTGTAGGCATCCGTTATCATGTTCAAATAACAATTTCCTTGTTCTGTCTTGATGTATGTTATATCGCTTACCCAAACTTCATCCTGATGATTTATTGTTTTCCCCTTGATTTGATTAGGCCATTTTCTTAGCCAATGTTTACTCATGGTTGTTTGTGTGTAGCGCCTACGGGGATTGATTTGTAACCCATAATGACGCATTAAGCCAAAGAGCTTATCCCGACCAAACTTCAGTCCATTCTTCTGTAAATCTTCTTTAATCAGATAGTATACTTTGCGCGTTCCAATTCTAGGCAGTTGTTTTCTTTCCCTATCCACTAGCTTTTTGACAGCCTCTAGTGTTAACGTCTTTTTTATCCTATCTTTTTGCTGCTTGTATACATTTTGACGACTGTAACCTAAGACTAATGCTATTCTTCCGACGCTGTATTCTCTTCTTTTTCCCCCTGTTTGTCGGAAGCTGCTTGTGACAGGGGTAAGAACTTTTTTCTAATCTCAGTATCGAACATATCATCGGCAATATCTATGGCTCTATTTAATATCTCTTTCTCTGCTTCAAGCCGTTTGATCTTTGCTTCCAATTGCGATATGTACGTCTTCGGTGGTGCTTTCTTTTTCATGGGAGATTTACTAGTCCAATCTAAAGTTCCGTGTTTTCTTAACCATACCAAAACGGTACTTCTTCCCTGGATGCCATACTTCTTTTGACTCTGTTTCCAGGTTAAGTGCCCTTTTTCAACTTCATCAACTACCTGAAGTTTAAAGGATAAGCTGTAGTCCCTTTGGGTTCTCTTTAAATAATTGTTACTCTGCATAAGTCAACTTTTGTGTCAACTTATTTTAGGACGAGGCACCTTATAAAATTTTAAAGCCCGACCATTTGGTCGGGCTTTTTGCTTAATCAATCTTGTTTATTTGGCTGTTACGCCACCTATTTCACTTACAACTATTGGTTTTTTAAACATCTGTTGAATATCATATACGGTTTTGTTGGGGTACCATGTGTATTGGTAATCTTTCCCAACAATACCCGAATTATTAAATGCTTTAGCAGCCAATGCAGCTGTGCTGCTAATGTCATTCATGCTCTCTCCGTAAACCGGTGCAACATATTTATAAACGAAGTTGTCAAATGAAATAACAATACAGCCCAATGTTTTTAAAGGAGGAGAAACATCTGCAGGACGAAAGGGCGAATAAACTCTTAGTCGGATACTATTATCATCATCATCATCATAAATGATGCTGAAGGCAGTCTTTTTATTGATGGCGTATTGGTATCCTGTCCATTTAAAACTAGACTGTTTTGGGGATTTAATTTTAATTTTCTTAAGACCTGCTTCTTTGGCTGAACCATCTAAAATCAATTCCAGAGAGTCCTTAATAATATCATAATAGGGCTTCCCAGTTTTAAATAATTGAGTAAAATAAAACGCCTCATTTTCTGCTTCGTTGTACTTCGTTTTTTCCCTCGGCGGAAGATAGGTTAAACCTGCACTTTCCGTAATTCCAAAAAGCGCTCTTTTTGCGCTATAATACCTCCCGTAGGGTTTGTTGTCTGTAAGAGAATTAAAGGTTTCCGGAAATCCCTTTGCAGCATCTGCGATTAAAAAAACCAAATCAAATCTTAATTTACTGGAATTTGTTTCCTGAGCCTTCATGCTATGAGAAAGCAAGAATAAGGAGAGGATGACAATAATTTTTTTCATACTTTTTATGTTTTTTTAGACGACGTTGTTTTTATCTTGGGTCTATTCGACTTCTGGTTTCCAGCGGTAAATCAAAAATTCCATTGGTGATTTTCACGAGGTTCTTAGCATCCATGCTGCCGTCTTCTTTTTCTAATACACCGGTAAAGGAGAACCTGCCCTTGATTCGGTCTGTAGTGATTAGATCAATGATAATTTGTCCGCCCTTTACCCGACTTGCATCACTCCACCAATACGAGCTATTCCCATTTGCATTGGAAGAATATTCGGCTCTAACTATGAAGTTGCTTGCATCATCTTCTGGCACAATTTTATATTCTCCATTCGTAATCAGTTTGGTGGTATCTGATGGTGCAATATTCATCACGAGAATATTGGTGTTGAATATATCGGTAGATGTTTGCGCAGAAATGGAAATGGATCCGTCTTCTTTTACCCTGAAAGCAAGTAGCTTACTTGGATTGAACAACATGGGTTTACCATTTACCGAAACTGTAAAAATTCCGGGCGCGCCTTGTGGTGGAAGTGCATTCGTGTTTTGTGCGTTCGATTTCGAATGGATGGTTAGAAGTAAAAATATACTCCCGATTAAAAAAATGCTACGGCGTCTTTTGTTTACAAATTTTGATAATTTGATCATGATTATTTATTTGTTTTAATTCCTTTGCCCCCACAGTCTGTGCAGATATCCGGGAAAGATGTTCTGCCATAACGAGTAGTAGTAGTGTATCGGCCATTCAGATAGCGGTCAACCCCCACATTTTCAACAGTATTGGTAACACTTACCCTGGAATAGCCAGAAATGCCTTTGCCATTGCAGCGGGTACAGGTGGTAGGTTTTTGTGCGGCATCCATCTGGCTCATTTCTGCTTTCAGTTTGTCTGCCTTTGGATTTACAATTTTGGTGATTTTGCCATTCAGTATGGTCACCGTGGCTTCTGTATTGGGATAATAATAATTGCCAGTTTGCGGAGTACAGTCTTCATTTACTTTGCCTGTGAAGCTAACCGACTCCCTCGCATAATTGAATGTTCCTTCAACAGGCAGATCCTGATGAAATTTTCCCACGAAACTATTGCCACTTGCAAAAGTGAAAGTGCCGGTTCCATGTCTTTGTCCATTTTTAAATTGCCCGGAATATTTGTTTTTGCTCGGATAAATCATAACACCGGAACCATTTAAACAATCTCCGGAGGAACAGCCTTCTACATTAGGCATATGACCTCCTGTGATAACCATTTCTGTTTCGCGAACGATTTTTCCTTTCTCATACCAGACTTTTTTTGAAGTCCCTTTTTTATAAAAAACACCTTCTCCTTCTTCTGTTCCATTAACAAATTGGCCCTCATATTTTTCTCCATTCCCATAATCCATTACTCCGGCTCCATGAGGTTTGCCATTTTTAAAGCTACCAGTATATATTGCGTATCCGAAGTTGAAGCTGCCGGTTCCGTTGGTACAGTCCCCTTTAATGCATTGCGCATTGGCTGTAGATAGTAAAGCTAAAGAAGTAATAAATAAAATAGCCTTCATGTATTGGGTGTTATTGCTGTTTCTGCTGAAGTGATTCGGCTTTTTTTATGAACCGGTTGCCTTCATTCTGTTGACCTGTTCGAACCAGGGCCACACCGTAATAGGCATTTGCCATGATATGTTCGGGGTATTTGCTGACCATGTTTTTTGATAATTCAAGTAGTTTTTGCCAATTCTGCTGGTCAACATATACGGATGCCAGATTTCCCATTACATCCGGGTCCTCCTTGCGTTCCAATGAACCCTTGAACAATTTTTCGGCATTATTGAATTCTTTGTTTTGATAGGATGTAATGCCCATCAGGTTTAAGTCGTTGGGGGAATAGGAAGGATGATCTCCATTTGTGAAAATTTTATCAAACCAATTTTTTGCAGTTTTATAATCTGCAGGTCCAGCTGCAAAATATAATCCACGTCTGAGCCAAATCTCAGGTTTGGGGATGGAAGCAATTTTATCTGCCTCATCAAAATAACGGGTTGGATTAGCTTCTTTCAGATAGTAAGAAAAAAGTGCTGCATTGTAGTAATGTACTGGATCTGTTTTGTTAAGCAATATGGCATTTTCTTCGTCCGCTTTTGCCAAATCATAATTCTTCAATGAAGAATAGATTAAGGCTCTTTGTGAAAAAAGAGCAGCAGTTGGATTCTGAGAAATACCATTAGTGAGGTAAGACAAAGCTCTGTCCGTTAATCCCTTAGCTTCAAAGAAGAAAGCTAAACGTTGATAAGGGAGCATTTGTTTAGGCGAGAGGCTTATAGATTCCAGATACAATCTTACGGCTTCATTTTGATCGCCGGATGACCAGGCTTTATCAGCTGCCAGGTTCTTCTGTTTTGCTGCTTCACTTATTTGTGAAAAACCTGAAATATTTATGGATAATAAAATTCCTAAAGCAAATGACTTGATGTTATAAATTCCGCAGTACTTATATTTTCTCATATACGGCTGCAAAATATTATTATTTGCTCCCTAATTTATGGGCCGAACGGCCCATTTTGTATTCTGGTTATGAGAGGTAAAGGGCAATAAAAAAGCCCCATAAAGGGGCTTTGGTGGAGAGTATCGGGGTCGAACCGACGACCTCCCCGAATTCATTCGGGGCGCTCTAATTTAATTAGAGAATAAAGATTCGATGTACTTTCTGCTTTTCATTTTTTTGATATAGGCTTCTCTTGCTCTGGCATCTGAAAGTGTATTGAATTTTTCAATGTGTTTAAGTATCCACGGGATACCTGGCTTGGTTGATTTATTTCTACCTGCATTATGTTGAGATAGGCGAGTAGGGAAGTCTTCGCAGGAACCAGTATAATACTTGTTGAGCGAAAGTGAATAGATTATGTATACGTTGTAGTGCATAAAAAAAGCCCCATAAAGGGGCTTTTGAGTGGAGAGTATCGGGGTCGAACCGACGACCTCTTGCATGCCATGCAAGCGCTCTAGCCAACTGAGCTAACCCCCCGTTTATTTTAATTTCAAAAGAACTTTGTTTTTGAACCGCGACCTTCCCGATTCCATCGGGACGCTCTAGCCAACTGAGCTAACCCCCCATAGGAGTGCAAATGTAAGTTGCAGGTACTGAATGTCAAAAAATTGTTTTATAGCCTTATAATGGCCTCAAATACATGATTTTTACAATAAATAGGCTTGTTTTTCGTTGTACTTGTTAGTTAAGCATAAGCAATTACCATGAAATTCAGTCAACTGTTCATCGCATTAGGATTTACTACTGCTATCTTGCTATCGGCCTGTAAAAAAGAGGTAGATAAGCCCGCAGATGCTCAGGAAACCACAGAAGACAACAGTCCCCCGATTGGAGGGGCAACGGCTGTATTCAGGGATACAGTTTCAGTAAAAGACGGAGAAGTAACCATTACTTATGCAAAATCTGATGCCTGTTTCCCCAGCAATGAAATTTTCTCATTCACAGCAACTGCTGCAGGAATACCTGCTGGTGCAAAATATATCTGGGAATTCGGGGATGGTAAATCCTTAACGGGTACTACGGTTAGAAATATGTACAGAAACCCTGCTACGTATACCATTATTCTTCAGATTAAGAACTCGGCTGATGTTTTGCTTCATAAAGCTTCCATTTCAGTAAAAGCATTGGGGCAGCAAGTAACACCAACGGCCATTTTTTCCAGTGCTTTGCCCGATATCAATTACCTGAACAATATGACATTTACCAGTAGGTCTACAGTGCCCACTGGTACCATTGTTGATCATTTCTGGGATTGGGCGGATGGTACTACCAGCAATAGTTCCAATTCTTTTATGCCAAAGAACTTTCCAAAAGTTCCGGAAGACAAAAACTACAATGTAAAGATGATTGTTACTGCCAACTCTGGTTGCAGGGATACGGCTTCTTTGAATGTATTTGTTCCGGCTTCCTATAATATCAGCGGGAACTTTACTGCGGAGCAATTTGATGCTTGCACGAATGAGTATTTTATTTTTACTCCAACTGCAACAGGTGTTCCGGCAGGTGCAGAATACACTTGGGATTTTGCTGATGCAACTGGTGCGGTTACAGGCAGTCCAGTTAAAAAACAGTTTACTTATCAGAATGATTATGATGTTAAAATGACGGTTACCCTAAAAGGTAAAATCATTTATCAAACCCATAAACCAGTTCGGGCTTTTGGGCAGAATATTAAGCCAAAAGCACTGATGTTAAAGAATGTGGTTAGTTCTACTGCAACCAAGGAAGTATGGGCTTTTTACAGTCAATCCAATATACCACACGGATATTTAACTGGTTACAGATGGGAAATGCCATTTAACAGAGTAGACGATAATTTCAATACGATAGTTGAACAGGAATTTACAAAAGCTGCAACACCATCCAATTATTCAGTTAGATTGATTGTAACTGGTAATACGGGTTGTAAAGACACAACTGTTGCCAATATAACTGTACCGGCTAAATAAGCCTTATGAGATTGATACGTAACCATTTGTTCATTTGCCTGACTGTACTGGGTCTTTTTGCTTGTAAAAAAGACGCTGCTATTGATTTGGATAAGCTGGTGCAGGTAGACTCTGCGCAAATAACAAAAGGAGCAATTGTTACAGTATCAAGAGATACTACTACAGTAACTTACGGTAATGTTGAAGCCAAGTTTAGCCAGACTTCTACCTGTTTCCCTTCTACAGAAGTATTTACTTTTACTGCCTCTGGCGTTGCTTTACCGGCGGGGGGGTATTATAGCTGGCAATTTGGAGATGGAAATATAGCAACAGGAGCTACTACCACGCATTCTTATCAGGCTGCCGGATCTTTTGTTGTGACTTTGATGGTAATGGCCAATGCAAATAATATGCTGGCTAAAGTAAGTTTTGGCGTTAAGGCATTGGGTCAGCAAACCAAGCCTGAAGCCAGTTTTACAACTAAATTTGATTTTCCTCAGAATTTGAGTTACGTGACATTCAACAGTACATCGTCCATTAATCAAGGAGATATAGTACAGTATAAATACAGTTGGGGTGATGGTACAGAGCATATCAGTTCGGTTGGACTGGTTAGACATGAATTTCCTAAAGTCATCAATGATTCTACTTATTCTGTAAAATTGACAATTCTCTCTAATAGTGGTTGTAGTGATGATACCACGATTTTATTAACTATACCAGGCAGGTACAATATCAAAGGAAAATTCAAAACAGAGTCTATTGATGCATGTACCAACGAGAGAATATTATTTACTGCTGAAGCAGAGAATGTTCCAACAGGTGCAGTTTATGAATGGGATTTTTCTGATGGCACTGGTGTAAGAACAGGTAATCCAATCATGTATAAATATAAATTTCCCAATGACTATGATGTTATTATGAGTGTAAAACTCAATGGCAGGGAAATTTACAGAACCCATAAAATGGTAAACGCAAAAGGGGAGAATCCCAAGCCTACTGCCAAGTTTGAAGAGACTTTGGTTTGGGATTATCCTACCACTCAAAGATGGTCCTTTAACAGCAAGTCTACCATACCTACTAGTACCATTGATTCTTATCAATGGAGTTTTGGAAATGGAAATACCAATAATGAATTTTACAGCTTCATAGAAACAGTATATAATAAAGAAACAACGAGCAAATCCTATACTGTTCAATTAATTGTAACTGGAAATGGTTGCGCAGATACCGCCAGAAAAACCATCACTATTCCTTCCAGATAAATTCTTTATTGTAACTTGGTAATCTTTAAAACCAGTGCCATGTTACGATTGTTTATTTGTCTTTTTTTATTCAATACATATTCTCCATTACAAGCACAAGTGGCTAAAAGCCAACTGGTTCCGGTATCTGAAAAATCTTCTCCGAATGATTCTATGCAGCGTGCCAAGCAGATGGTGAGAATTGCTAAGATAAAAGTGAATCCTGATCAACTGGATAAATATAATATTGCATTGAAAGTTCAGATGCAGGAGGCAATTAAGAAGGAACCGGGGGTATTGAGTTATCATGCAGTTGCTGATAAAATAGATCCATCTAATATTACTATTTTAGAAATTTATGCAAGCCTTGCAGCATATCAATCCCATATACAAACACCTCATTTTCTTTTATACAAGGAAACTGTAAAAAATATGGTGCAATCTTTAGAGTTAATTGATGTTGATTTGATTGCTCGCGCAAATAAATTAAAAGATTAAAATTTGAAATAATTAGTACAATGAAAAAATATTTGACCTTACTGGTTTCGCCTTTCTTTTTTGCATGCGATTCTTCCACTTCAAAATTTTCTGAAGAAGATGGTCTTTCAGTATTCAACGCTGATACCCTTAAGAAACATATTGCTGTTCTTGCCTCTGATGATTTCATGGGTCGTAAACCATTCACGGAAGGAGAAACTAAAACCGTTAATTACCTGGTAGAGCAATTCAGGCAATTAGGACTGGAGCCAGGTAATGGAGACAGTTATATTCAATCTGTACCCATGGCTAATATTCTGGCTACAGCTGCGCCTTCCATGCAAGTGAAATCCGGCAAAGGCAGTTTTATGCTAAAAGCATTTGATGATTATATTGTATGGACAGATAAAACCGATTCCAGTTTTACTTTAGATAATGCAGATCTGGTTTTTGCCGGATATGGAGTAGTAGCTCCTGAATACAATTGGAATGATTATGCAGGTTTGGATGTAAAGGGAAAGGTTGTGATGGTTATGGTGAATGATCCGGGTTTCTGGATAGGAGATTCAAGTTTGTTTAAAGGGAAAGCAATGACCTATTATGGAAGATGGACTTACAAGTTTGAAGAAGCTGCCAGACAGGGAGCAAAAGCCTGTCTGATTATTCACAACACTGCTGCCGCAAGTTATCCTTTCAGTGTTCAACAAAACAGTTTTAATACAACTCGTCTAAAGTTAGACAACAGAGGAAAAGATATTCCGAACTGTGATATGATTGGCTGGATTCCGGAGCATGTAGCTAATCGCTTATTTGTTGCTTCGGGATTTGATTCTACACTGCTGAAGAAAGCCAATCAGTCTGGTTTTAAACCTGTTCCCCTGAATTTGCAGCTGACTACTTCTATGAAAGTAAAAGCCAGTTTTAATAAATCTGGTAATGTGATTGCAAAAATTACCGGAAGTAAAAGACCTGATGAAGTAATTATATATACGGCACACTGGGATCATCTGGGAATTGGAAGACCCAATAAAGATGGAGATTCAGTATACAACGGAGCATTGGACAATGCTTCCGGAACGGCCGGTTTGATAGAAATGGCCAGAGCATTTAAAAGCATGAATAAGAAGCCGGAAAGAACCATAGTTTTTTTAGCTGTAACCGCTGAAGAACAAGGTCTGCTAGGTTCTGCATACTATGCAGAGAATCCTTTGTTTCCTGTTGACAAAACAGTTGCTAATATCAATATGGATGGTCTGAACAGATTCGGTAAAACCAAAGATATGGTTGTGGTTGGTCAAGGACAATCTGAGCTGGAAGATTACCTGAATGATGCTATTACCAAGAAGGGAGGTTATCTTTCTTTTGATCAGCATACAGAAGCCGGGTATTATTACCGATCTGATCATTTCAATTTTGCCAAAAAAGGGATTCCTGCTTTGTTTGCAAACAGTGGAAAGGATTTTGTTGGTAAAGACAGTTCATACGGTAAAGCAATGGAAAAAGAGTTTAATGAAAAACATTACCATCAGCCATCTGATCATTATGATGAAAAGTCCTGGACGGGAGAAGGAGCTATCAACGATTTACAATTGTTGTTTACCGTTGGCAGAAGAATGGCTTTTGAATCAAGTTTTCCAAAATGGAAAGAAGGCTCTGAGTTTAAATTAACCAGAGAAAAAAAATAAGCCATGATAACGAAAGAAGAGATAGAAAAGGCACACGGGAAAATTAAACCATTTATTCATCATACCCCTGTTTTAACTAATAGCAGTATCAATGAAATGGCAGGTGCAGAATTATTTTTTAAATGTGAGAATTTCCAGAAAATTGGCGCTTTCAAAATCAGGGGAGGAATGAATGCTTCCTTAAGTTTAACTCCAGAACAACTGGCCAAAGGCTTGGCTACGCATTCTTCCGGAAATCATGCGCAGGCGATTGCTTTTGCTGCAAAGACGCTAGGTACCAAGGCATATATTGTTATGCCTAGTAATTCTCCTTCTGTAAAAGTAAATGCCGTGAAAGGGTATGGTGCTGAAGTTATTTTTTGTGAACCCAATCAGGCAGCTAGAGAAACTGCTTTGCAAAAAGTAGTGGATGAAACAGGAGCAGAATTTATACACCCTTACGACGATGATAGGGTGATAACCGGTCAGGCAACCTGTGTTAAGGAATTAATTGCTACAGTACCTGGCCTTGAAGTAATTTTTACTCCTGTTGGTGGTGGTGGCTTGTTATCTGGAACAGCATTGGGCTCGCATTATTTTCATTCAGCTGCTAAGGTATATGCAGGAGAACCAGCCGGAGCTGCAGACGCTATACTGAGCTTTCAATCAGGCAAAGTTGAAAAAGCTCCTTATGTTAATACAATTGCAGATGGGTTATTAACTACACTAAGCGAAAGAACCTTAACAATCATTCGCAAGCATGTGACTGATATATTTCTTGTGACGGAAGAAGAAATAAAGGAATCATTAAGATTGGTTTATGAGCGAATGAAAATAGTAGTAGAACCCAGTTGTGTTGTACCGCTTGCCGCAATGCTTAAAAACAAGGAACAGTTTAGCGGGAAAAGAATAGGAATTATTTTAACCGGAGGAAATGTAGATCTGAAAAAATTTTCGGAATGGTTTAATGATTAGCAATTATGCCTGAACAGAATACCAATTTTGATGCAATAGTAATAGGCTCTGGTATCAGTGGGGGATGGGCCGCCAAAGAACTCTGTGAAAAAGGGCTGAAAACGCTTGTATTAGAGAGGGGCAGGATGGTAGAGCATAAAAAAGATTATCCTACAGCCAATTACCATCCCTGGGATATGCCGCATAGAGGTAATATTCCACCTCCTGAAATGGATAAGGATCCTATTGTAAGCAACTGTTATGCTTATAAAGAGGATACAAAGCATTTTTTTGTAAAGGACAATGAACATCCATATGTACAGGAAAAACCATTCAGCTGGATAAGGGGTTATCAGGTTGGTGGTAAATCACTTTTGTGGGCAAGGCAGACCCAACGCTGGAGTCCATTTGATTTTGAAGCTCCGAAGCGTGATGGTTTTGCAGTTGACTGGCCAATTCGTTATAATGATTTGTCTGGATGGTATAGTTATGTTGAGAAATTTGTAGGAATAAGCGGTAATAAAGATGGCCTGGATACTTTGCCTGACGGAGAATTTCTGCCTGCCTGGGAAATGAATTGTGCAGAGAAAATTATTCAGCAAAAAATTATGGAAGCGTTTCCTGATAGACATGTTGTGCAGGGTAGATGCGCGCATTTAACACAACCCGGTGTTGAACATTTGTTGCAGGGACGGGGGCAGTGTATGGCAAGAAACTTATGTGCAAGAGGTTGCCCTTTTGGTGCTTATTTCAGCTCGAATAGTTCAACCTTGCCCGCTGCAGAAAAAACAGGTAATCTGAAAATTCAAACGCATGCAGTTGTTGATTCAATTATATATGATGAAAAGCTAGGTAAAGCAACTGGAGTAAAAGTGGTAGATGCGCTGACACATGAAGTGAAAATATATACTGCAAGAATTATTTTTGTAAATGCTTCCTGTTTAAACTCTAATTTGATCCTGCTGAATTCACGAAGTAATTATTTCCCCGATGGATTAGGAAATAAAAATGGACTTCTGGGAAAGTATATTGCTTTTCATAATTACCGAGGCAATATTACAGCAGCGTTTGAGGGCCCACTAGACCAGTATTATTATGGCCGCAGGCCTACTCAGCTGATGATGCCAAGTTTTAGAAATGTCTACAAGCAGAATACTGATTTTTTAAGAGGGTACATGGTACATTTTAGTGCTTCGAGGGGCCGTCCTAAGGTAGACGGGGTTGGTATTGATTTTAAAAACGCAATTTCAGAACCCGGAGCCTGGCATATATATATGATGATGCAGGGAGAAACCATACCCAAAGTAACCAATCAAGTGTATTTAAGCGACTATGAAAGAGATGATTGGGGCATACCTCAGCTGGTTGTGAATGTGGACTATGATGAGAATGATGAGAAGCTTTTGCAGGACTTTTTTAAGGAAGGTAAGGCAATGCTTGAAAAAGCAGGTTGTACCAATATCAATACCTGGGACAGTAAGCAACCTCCTGGCCTGGATATTCATGAAATGGGAGGTGTTAGAATGGGTAGAGACGAACATACTTCTCTCTTAAATGAATACAATCAGATGCATCATTGTAAAAATGTATTTGTTACAGATGGTGCCTGCATGACATCAACAGGAAATCAAAATCCTTCATTGACTTATATGGCAATAACAGCCAGGGCAGCTGAATACGCCGCAAGACAATTTAAGGAAGGTAAATTATAACAGGCTAGTGTTCTCTGTTATTAGAATTATCTGGCTTGTTTTAACTTCCATAATTGACCTTCGTAAAAGAAGGGCTTTAACTGGATATAATATTTGTCATGATCTACAATAAAATCGTACACTAAATCGAAACGATTCTGCATGTATTTATAAAATTTGGGCTTACTGTAAAACCAGCAAGTGTAGGAAGCCGGGGAACCATAATAAACCGGTGGAACATGTTGAATAGCAATTCGGTCACGGTCTTCGTCGTTGAATGCTATATAATCGATGTATAAATATTTCACGCCGCTTAATACAATCTGGTCCAGGAGTTCATAGGTTTTTTCTATATACTGTATTACACCAGAGAAAATAATGATATCTGGTTTATGATGCTGAAGGCATTCTTCCAGGGAATAATAGAAGTGCAGCCGTTCGTGTTCAAACTCTTTTCTGCCTGCGTCCACATAGTTGGGTTGTTCAACTATACACCAATTTAAATTATGAACAGATTGGAGGTAGTTTTTTTTGTGATTATAGGTTGTGCCCAAAGAACCACCAAAATCCAATACAGTCAGGTTGCAATTATTCTCAGCTGCAACAGTAAGCAGCGTAGCCAACATGCTGAAATTCATTTTCGGCTTATCGTAAACAATCCCATCTCTTTCGTAAGTTACTTCTCCATTAACAACCTTGCGGGTAGTTTCCTTGATTTTTTCAAGTATGCTCTGCTCGTCGTATCCGCTGGCTATTTTGTTGGCAGCCTCAAAACTTTCGTAATCACCTTTCCAGCCATATTTAAAACTGTACCAATAAAGCGTCCTGAAAATGGGTGGTATGAATTGTTTCAGTAAATAATGCATTAGAAATCAAAAATAGCATAAAACTTATATAAAATTAAAGGGATATATAACTTCTTTCTATTTTTAACATTGCCTTACTAGTAACCTGCAACAGAATCGTCTCCTCTTTTATCTGCTGCTGTTTCTCTGATTTTATTGGGTAATATCCGAATGCCATCGGTTCTGCCTATGCTTGAACGGTCTTTAAGCAGATAGCCCATTTTCTGGAGTGTTTCCCGGGTTTTGCTATCAAAGCCATTCTCTATCATCACTTCATCGGGTAACCACTGGTGATGGAATTTTGGCGCGTCAATCGCATCCCCCAGGGTTTTATTAAAGTCTATCACATTAATCAGCGCCTGATAAACCGAAGTGGGTATGGTAGTGCCGCCCGGAGTACCAATAACGATATAAGGTTTTTTA
This sequence comes from Sediminibacterium sp. C3, assembly GCF_000508085.1. GTDB lineage: Bacteria > Bacteroidota > Bacteroidia > Chitinophagales > Chitinophagaceae > Sediminibacterium. The sequence goes on from NZ_KI669560.1 coordinate 1,573,877, forward strand.
TTTTTTAATACAAGGGTGGGGGTCATTGAACTCAGCATTCTTTTACCGGGAACAATAGCGTTGGCTTCTCCCCCTACAGCCCCAAACATATTGGGGACTCCTGGTTTTACACTAAAATCATCCATTTCATTGTTCAATAAAAATCCTGCACCGCCTACCACTACTTTTGATCCATAGCTTCCATTTAATGTTGTTGTAACTGCCACCATATTACCTGCAGCATCAACCACACTCAAATGGGTAGTTTCCTCACTTTCATTTATAACACCTGCATTCACTTCCTTACTGTTGCCTGCTTTGCCGGGTGAATAATCGTTCATACGCTGTTGTAAATATGAATCGCTGATAAGTGTTTTCACAGGCACTTTCCAGAAATCCGGATCACCCATATGTTCTGCACGATCCGCAAAAGCCCTGCGTTCGGCTTCAATCATTAACTGAACAGATTCAGGGGTTTGAAATCCCATTTTACTCATGGGATATTTTTCAACCATTTTCATCATTTGAGCCAGTAAGATTCCGCCACTGCTGGGGGGAGAAAAACTGATGATTTCGTGACTTCTATAGTTGAATACAATCGGCTCTCTTAATTTAGCAGTGTAATTTTTTAAATCAGCGTGTGAGATAACGCCTCTTCCACGTTCCATCTCAGCTACAATCAGGTCTGCTGTTTTCCCGCCGTAAAAGCCCATTGCGCCTTCCTGTTGTATCCTTTCCAGAGTATGCGCAAGCTCTTTTTGAATAAGTGTGTCACCTACTTTCCAGCGGGTTGGTTTATAAAAAGCGGTTGGTTGTGTGCTGAAACGAGCAATACCATCTTTTACGCTGCTGATACTGGCAGCCTCTTTTTCTGTTAATACAAATCCCTTGGCAGCTATGTCAATAGCGGGCTGAATCAACTCAGCAAACGGAAGTTTTGCATATGCATGAGTAGCAAATAAACCTGCCACAGTGCCAGGTATGCCCGAAGCAAGATGTCCATTCTGTGATAAGTTCAACTGGGCATTCCCGTTTTTGTCCAGGTACATATCCCGCGATGCTTTTTCAGGTGCTGCTTCTCTGTAGTCTATACCTATTAGTTCACCGTTGGTTTTGCGCGCCAGTAAAAATCCACCCCCACCTAAGTTTCCTGCATTCGGGAAAACTACTGCCAGCACCAATTGTGTTGCGATGGCTGCATCAAAAGCATTTCCTCCCTTTTTCATGATGGCCGCACCTACCATGCTGGCCAACGGGTGTGCACTGCTCACAGAAGCCTGTTTAAAGTTTCCGCGCTTAACTACAGAATAATGGAATGGGTCTACTTCCTTGTTGGGCCCTACAATAGATGTTACATGCTGTGCATTGGCAACCGGTATTAATCCCAGGAACAGAAATCCTGATAATATCTTTCTCATATTACAATTTACAATTTTATAGGGTTTTATTTCCCAATATTCCTACTTTCATGCTTCATTATTAAACTTATGAAGAAATTATTATTTGGACTATTTTGTTTGGGCATTTCTGTGTTATCATTAGCACAGTCAGTACCCAGTCCTGAACAATTTTTGGGGTACAAAGTGGGTACCCGTTTTACCCGTCACCACCGGATTGTGGAATACACAAAGTCTGTTGCTGCTGCAAGACCCGATATGGTTAAACTGGAGAAATATGGTGAAACCAACGAAGGCAGGGAATTAATGCTGGCCTTTGTGAGTACTCCGGAAAATATGCAACAACTGGATCAAATCAGAGTTAATAATTTAAGGATGGCAGGCCTGGCGAAAGATAAAGCCGCACCTGCTTTGGAAAATGCCCCGGCCATTGTATGGTTAAGTTATAATGTGCATGGTAATGAAGCATCTTCATCTGAAGCGTTTCTTTTAACGATTCATGCATTAACGGACCCCAATAATAAAGCAACCAAAGAATGGCTGAAAAATACCATTGTAGTTCTTGATCCTTGTATTAATCCTGACGGTAGAGACCGTTACATTAATTGGTATAATTCTGTAGTTGGAAAGCATTACAATGCGGATCCGGCGTCAAGAGAGCATGCAGAACCCTGGCCCGGAGGAAGAAGTAACCACTATAATTTTGACCTGAACAGAGACTGGGCCTGGCAAACACAGTTAGAAACCCAGCAAAGGATAAAAAAATACCATGAGTGGATGCCGCAGGTACATGTGGATTATCACGAACAGGGATTCAATGAACCCTATTATTTTGCTCCGGCTGCAGAACCATTACACGAAGTAATTACTCCCTGGCAGCGGGACTTTCAGGTTATGATTGGAAGAAATCATGCAAAATATTTTGATCAGAATAATTGGTTGTTTTTTACCAAAGAAAGATTTGACTTGTTGTATCCCAGTTATGGTGATACCTATCCGGTATACAATGGTGCTATTGGCATGACCTATGAGCAGGGAGGTATACGTGCCGGATTGGGAATATTGAATGAGGACAATGATACGCTTACTTTAGTAGATCGTGCGGCTCATCATTTTACCACAGGATTATCTACTATTGAAATAGCTTCTAAAAACAAAAGCAGACTGCTATCTGAATTTAAGCAGTTTTTTGATGATAGCAGGGCTGGTAAAATTGGGGAGTATAAAACTTATGTATTCACAGCAAAGGATGAAAACAAAATGGCTGCTCTCAAAAAATTATTGAGCCAGAATGGTATTGAATATGGGGTACTGAATAATAAGAATTTCCGTGGCTTCAATTATTTTACCGGAAAAGATGATGTGTTTGCAGATGAAGGAAATCATATTGCAGTAAGCGCATTTCAACCCAGATCGGTAATGGCAAAGGTTTTGCTGGAGCCAAGAACCGTAGTTACGGATTCCAATACCTACGATATTACCGCTTGGGCAGCTGCGTATGCATACGGCATTAAGGGGTATGCAGTAAAAGAAAAATTAGCAGTAAATTCAGAAAGTGCAGCTGCTGCTGCAATTGCACCGGTTAACAGCAATTACGGTGCGTTGATACCTTATACTTCATTTAACAGTGCGAAGGTTCTTGCCTATTTACTGAAACATGGCGTTAAAGTTCGCTTTGTTGAAAAACCATTTACCTATAAAAACAAAAGTTATGATCGCGGAACATTGGTGGTATTAAAAACCAGCAATACTGCCGATTGGCAATCTGTATTGAATGCAGCTTGTTCAAAATACAATGTTCAGGCAGAGGCAGTAGAAACGGGTTATATGGATAAGGGTTCAGACTTTGGTTCTCCTGATATAAAAAATATTGCAGCCACGCCAAAAGTAGCTATGTTAACCGGGGATCAAACTTCCTCTTTGGCAGCCGGTGAAGTATGGCATTATTTTGATAAGATACTTGATTATCCTATCACTCTTTTAAATGCAGCCGATATAGCCAGATACAATTTGAAAAACTACGATGTATTAATTATTCCTGATGGTAATTACAGGGTGCTAAATGAAAAATCGGTATCAGATAAAATGAAGGATTATGTTCGTGGTGGCGGAAAAATTGTGGCTTTGGAAAATGCAATGGCTACCATGAGCAGAGGAGACTGGGGAATTAAATTGAAAGAAGGAAAAGGAGATGAAAAAGCAGACTCAGTTAAGAAATATGCGGACCGTGAAAAGGATTATTTAACCAATTCCATTCCGGGGGCTATTTATAAAATGGATTTAGATAATACACATCCTCTCGGATTTGGATATCCTGATTTTTATTACACACTAAAGCAGGATGGAAATGTATATGAGTTCATGAAGGATGGCTGGAATGTAGGTACAATAAAGAAGGATGCATATGTTACCGGTTTTGTTGGAGCAAAACTGAAGCCAGGTATTAAAGATGGTATGCTTTTCGGAGTTCAGGATATGGGTGCAGGTACGGTAGTATATATTGCTGAAGATCCTTTGTTCAGAAACTTCTGGGAGAATGGTTATTTGTTAATTGCAAATGCAGTATTTCTGGCTGGGAAATAGTATTAAAATTCTTTCGAAAGTTTTCCGTAAAGGAATATAGTTATGATTGTTATAATTACAATTAAACAAAAGGGTAAGCCAGCAGGCTTACCCTTTTTAATTTGCGATTCCGAATTATAAATAGTTAACAGATGGTGCCAATAAAATATGGGTTCAACTACAATTTGATATTAAGTGCTAGCATGAAGTTTCTGCCTGCCATGGGGTAGTAGAAATTCTCTGTAGTTACAGATCCTCCGGCTACATAGCTGAATGTATATCCATTGGGTTCATATTTTTTATCAAATAAATTATTCAACTGAAAGATCAGCTGAGCTTCTTTAATCCACTTGTGTTTAATGGTGTAGATGGTTCTGAAATCCTGTGTATAAAAACCATTGAGTTTTCGATTTTCATTTTGGGTATTATCCAGGTATTGCTTGCTTACCCACTTATTCAGCAAACTGATTTCCCAATTATTCAAAGGATTAATGTTGATTGTAAGTGCTGACACCAAGGAAGGGGAAAAGGATATGTCGGTATTGTTATGATTAATGGCTATTTGCCCCCCATTGTCGTAATCATCTATATATTCTGTAAATGTGCTGATTTTATTTCTGCTAATGCTGGTGTTTCCTGAGAAGTTCAGCCATTGATTGATTTTAGCACCTGCCTGAATTTCAATGCCCGCTCTGTAGCTATTGGGGATATTGGTTCTGGTATAGGCACCCACATCGTTGATTTCACCCGTTAGTACCAATTGGTTATTGTATTTCATATAGTAGCCCGTAATACCAAAAGAATATTTTGAAGTCTTTTTTTCAATTCCGAGCTCCCAATCGTGCAGGGTTTCATAAGTTGGCTGACGGTTAACACCCGCCTGAAAATCGTCTCTGTTAGGCTCCTTCCTGGCAACAGCATAACTTAAATAGGATTGCCATCCCATTGCATTATACACAATGCCTGCTTTGGGATTAAAAAAGCCAAAACTTCTGTTTACGTTTAATGTTGGATTATCGCTGAATCCATTCATGCGGTGTCTTACCCATCTGTATTGTAAATCGGTAAATACAGAGAGTTGATTGGTTATATTGGTTTGCCACTTGGCATAAATATTCGCATCTTTTTTAAGTGCAGGCAAATTATAATAACGATAATTAGCAGGAACTGTGCCGATTGCCACAAATGGGATTGTGCCAAAGTGCACACCGTCATAGGTAGACCAACCACCACCCAGGGTAAATTCCTGCTTTTCTTTTTTGTACTGTAGTGAAAAAATCTGACCGTAGAAATGATTATCCAGCCATCGTTGCCTTACCAGATCTGTTCTCGTAAGTGTATTGCCTCCAATTACTACATTGGGTAATCCATAACGGGAAAATCGCTGATCGGCCTTGTATTCTTCGTAGTATCCTTTTCCTCTGGTATAAAACAATGCAGTGTTGAATGACCAATTGTTATTCAATGCTGTATTGTAAAAAAGTTGATAATGTGTTTGTGTGTAATTGTCCGTTTGGTTTTCGTAAGGAGTTCCGGCTTTCTCTGTTCCGGCAGGATTATTGGTTCTGTCTGTTTTTAATAAATTTTCTGCTACACCGTACCAGGCCTGGTAAGTTTTTTCGTTGCCGGAAAAAACATTGAGTCTGATTGATGATTTTTTGTTTAAATAAGCGGCGCTTACATAATAAGACTTTAGGTTACTGCTGGCCCGGTCTATAAAACCGTCACTGGTAATTCTGCTAAGTCTGGCATCCAGGGTAAAATGATTGCCAATTAAACCGCTACCAAATTTCAGCGTATTTTTTATTGTGTTGAATGATCCAACACTATTGTTGATTTCTGTGTAGGCTTTACTATTGAATTCGTTTGTTGACATATTCAACGTGGCACCAAAAGAACTGGCACCATTCGAAGAAGTACCTGCTCCTCTTTGTATTTGAATACTGTTAACAGAAGAGGAAAAGTCTGGTAGGTTTACAAAAAATGTTCCCATGCTTTCCGCATCATTATAAGGTATGCCATTTAGTGTAACATTAATGCGGGTGGCATCGGTTCCTCTGATTCTAATACCTGTATATCCCACTCCATTTCCTGCATCGGCATTGATAACTACGGATGGGGTTTGATTTAACAGAAATGGGATATCTGTTCCCAGATTAGTTTTTTCAATGGCCGATTTATTCAGGTTGGTTTTGGTAAATGGTGCCCGATCTGCTGCCCTGATTGCTTTTACTTCCAGGGGTTGCAGGAAAAGCGGGATGGGGGTCAATTCAAATTGAATATTATTTTTATTACCTATCCCTCCAATCAACTTATTTCTATCCATTGGTCCCACCCTAAGGGTTTCATAGCCCAGACTATTAATGTTAAATCCCTGTTTTGCATTGGTTGGAATACTAAAGACACCTTGTTCGTTGGATAGAGTTTGTTGGTTTCCCCAACTGATAATGGCTCCTGGAATGGGCAGTAGACTTCCTTTTTCAACAACTTGGCCCGTTTGATTTTCGGTTTGGGGACTTTGCTGTGCAAATGCCAGTAGGCTAATTAACACCAGCGCGGTTGTTCCCATGATTTTTTTCTTCATTTCATCAATGATTTTGAGTTAAAAAAATGGGAACAGGGAAATGCAATAGGAGAGGTAGTACAGTAAATTTCACCTTCCCTTCGCAGGAATTACCCTGTTCAGGTTCAACGGGTATTTCTCAGCCAAAGCATACGCTTGAGCACCCCGAGGACTACACAAAAGTAAATCAATCTTTTTTAAATGGTTTGTAACTTTTACCTTGTTGAACCGTTTTATTCAAAATTGCAGTAATGAAAAAACATGTTTTATTCCTTATAGGCCTTTGTTGGGCTTTTCTGGCCTTTTCACAGGAAGAAAAAAAGCTGGTATTCGATGCAAATGCTCAACCCAGGTCGGTTGGGTCTTTTTCCGGTATTGAAATATCAGGGGCAATTAGTTTGTATTTATCTCAGGGTAAAGAATCTGCAGTAGCGGTAAGTGCCAGCGATGCGGAGTTATTGGAAAAGATCAGAACAGTTGTTCGGAACAATGTTTTGTATATTTCTTTGGATACCAAGGGAATAAACTGGAAGAAGTGGGGAAACACCGGAATCAAGGCTTATGTAACATTTGATGAGCTTACCAAGTTAGAGGCTTCAGGTGCTTGTAATATTAAAACTGCCAGTGCCATGAAATTGGATGATCTCAAAATACAATTGTCCGGGGCTTCAGATTTTACTGGTGAAATAGAATTAGGAAACCTGAGGGTAGATCTAAGCGGCGCTTCACAGGCCAATCTGAAAGGGAAAGCAGAAAAAACACAAATGATTGCTAGTGGTGCCAGTTCTATTAAGTCATTTGATTTAGTGAGTAATTATTGTAAGATTGATGCCAGTGGTGCTTCTTCCATTCGTGTAAATGTAGCCAAGGAAATAAGTGCGGAAGCCAGCGGTGCCAGCAGTATTCAATACAAAGGCGAAGCCATCATCAAGGATTTTAACAGCAGCGGTGCATCTTCCGTTAAAAGAAAGAATGACTGATTTTTAAATATTATTTGGAAAAAGACTTGCAAAGACGTAATTTTGCAATCCAATACATCGCGAGATAGAGCAGCGGTAGCTCGTCGGGCTCATAACCCGAAGGTCGGAGGTTCGATCCCTTCTCTCGCAACAACTCAAAGGCCCTTTTGGGGCCTTTTTTCGTTTAACTACCCAGAGCCGGGCAAAATTTTGCCCGAATAATGAGTAAATTCAAAAAGTGAAAGCAGGATTTGTAAACATATTTGGAAAACCGAACGCGGGTAAAAGCACACTCCTCAATGCATTAATTGGGGAGAAGATGGCTATTGTTTCTCCAAAAGTTCAGACGACTCGTCATAGAATCAAGGCTTTTTTGAATAAACCGGGTGAGTACCAGATTATTTTTTCGGACACTCCGGGCATTATTGATCCTAAATACAAGCTGCATCAGAAAATGATGGATTCTGTAAAAGGAGCTCTGGAAGATGCAGATCTGGCTTTATTGATGGTAGATGCCAATGACAATTTAGAGGATTGCGATGCCATTTTCTCTGCTTTGAAGCTGAAAGTTCCGGCATTGGTTTTATTGAATAAAATTGATATTGCAGGCAATGGAAAAATTGCAGAAGCAGAAGCTTTTTTTGCCAATAAGCCCTATTGTAAGCAACTTATTAAAATTGGAGCATTACAGAAATTGCATTTGAATAAACTATTGAATGTAATTGTTGAAAACCTGCCGGAGGGTCTTCCCTTTTATGATGAAGATGACCTTAGTGATTTACCAACCCGTTTCTTTGTATCGGAGATGATTCGTGAAAAAATTTACGAGTTGTTTGCAGATGAGATACCTTATCATACAGCAGTTATGGTGAACGAATACAAGGATAAGGGTAACATTATAAAAATTCAGGCTGATATTATTGTGCATAGGGAAACCCAGAAAGCGATAATTCTGGGTGAGAAGGGAATCATGATTAGACAGATTGGAATTAAAGCCAGAAAAGACATTGAAGCATTTGTTCAGAAAAAAATATTTTTGGAGTTGTTCGTTAAAGTAAGACCTAAGTGGCGCGATAACGACCTTCAGTTAAAAGAATATGGTTACCAGTAATGGTAACTGATTGCCTCAACCAGAATTAAATAAAAATGAGTTACACTGTTGCTATTGTAGGCAGACCCAATGTAGGAAAAAGTACTTTTTTTAATCGCTTGTTAGAACAGCGTAAAGCCATTGTTGATGACATAAGCGGGGTTACCAGAGATCGCCAGTACGGTGTGGCAGACTGGAATGGAAAAACTTTTAACCTGATTGATACCGGCGGTTTTGTTCCCCAAAGTGAAGATATATTTGAAGTAGAAATTAGAAAGCAGGTAAAAATTGCCATTGAGGAAGCCAATGCAATCATTTTTATGGTTGACGTTGCAACGGGTATTACCGATCTTGATGAAGCAATGGCAGATTTGTTGCGCAGAACCAGTAAGCCTGTTTTTGTAGTGGTTAATAAAGTAGACAATGGTACCCGTGAACTGGAAGCCGCTGAGTTTTATAGTTTAGGTTTTGAAAATACCTTTTTCATCAGCAGTATTTCCGGAAGTGGTACTGGTGATTTACTAGATGGTGTTGTTGCGAATATTTCCGAAGAAGAAGGGGCAGAAAAATCAGTTGATGATGCACTGCCGAAGTTTGCCATTATTGGTCAGCCCAATGTGGGGAAGTCTTCTCTATTGAACGCTTTGATTGGCGAGGAGAGAACCATTGTTAGTGATATTGCTGGAACCACCAGGGATACCATTCATACACACTATAAATTATTTCAGAAAGAATTCATGCTGATTGATACGGCTGGTATCCGCAAAAAAAGCAAAGAGAAAGATGACCTGGAATTCTATTCTATCATCCGTGCTATTAAAGCTATGGATGAAGCAGATGTATGTTTGCTGGTTATTGATGCTCATAAGGGTATAACTGCACAGGATATTTCTATTTTTAGCTTAGCTGCCAGAAAGGGCAAAGGAATTGTTGTTCTGGTAAATAAGTGGGATCTGATTGAAAAAGAAACCAATACTGCCCGTGATTATGAAAAAGTATTGAAACAAAAAATGGCACCCTTTACTGATGTTCCGGTTCTATTTATTTCAGTAGTGGAAAAAACCAGAATTTTCAAAGCTATTGAAATGGGACTTGAAGTTTTTGAAAACAGAAAGAGAAAAGTAACTACTTCTGAATTGAACGAAGTGATGTTAAAGGCGGTAGAAAATTACCATGCTCCTGTAGTTAGAGGGCACTCAATAAAGATTAAGTTTGTTACTCAACTGCCAACACCGGTTCCTTCTTTTGCCTTTTTTACCAATTTCCCGGATGATATTAAAATGCCATATAAGAATTATCTGGAGAATCAACTGAGGGCTAATTTTAACTTCAAAGGGGTCCCAATTCGCATATTCTTCCGTAAAAAATAAAAATTTTAAGAAAATTTTGGCAAAAATCATCTTAAAACCCTATTTTTGCGACCAAATAAAAAACCCAAAAACAAGTACAATGAAAAAAGTATTCGCAATTCTGGCTGTAGCAGGTTTAATGACTGCTTGTAACAACGCTGAAACAACTGAAGCAACTGCTGACACTGCTGCTGCAACTGTAGACACTGCTGCTGCAACTGTAGACACAACTGCTGCAACTGTTGATACAACTGCTGCTGCTGTAGACACAACCAAGAAATAGTAAATACAAGTACTCGTTACTAATATTACTTCTTGCAAGAAGGTCCTCCCGATACAAATCGGGAGGATTTTTTTTGTGTCAGTTTGTACTTTTTCCTGGCCTCTTTGGCAGATGGCATCAATATTGTACTTTATTCTGCCCGGCCAGAAATTGGGTGGTGAGATCATTTTTGTGACATTTTGACTAAAGAAAATTATGGATAAGAGAAAAATATTATTTAAAGCAGAGGATGAAACGGATTTTATGCCGATTCTCCCTATTGGTGAGCAGGATGGAGATATGGATAATGAATTGGAAATACCAAATGAGTTGCCAATTCTGCCGTTAAGAAATACGGTTTTGTTTCCGGGAGTTGTGTTGCCTATTACGGTAGGTAGGGACAAAAGTATCAAGGCGGTTAGCGATGTTTATAAATCTGACAAATTAATTGGGGTAATTGCTCAAACAGATGCAAACATTGAAGAACCTGAGCCCAAGGATCTATGCAAGATTGGTACGGTTGCCAAAATTGTAAAACTAATAAAGATGCCTGATGGTGGCACTACCATTATTATTCAGGGAAAGAAAAGATTTGAGTGGCTGGAAATGATTAGTGACGATCCTTATTTTAAGGCAAGCATCCGTCTATTTAATGAAAATGAAGCACCAGCTAAAGACGATTTTAAAGCCTACGTAAGTACTATAAAAGATCTGGCAGCACAAATTATTCAGCTGTCTCCGAATTTACCTACAGAAGCTTCTATTATCTTAAAAAATATTGAGAACCCTGCTTTCCTGATTAACTTCGTTAGCAATAATTTGAACAGCGATTTACAAGAGAAGCAATCCTTACTTGAAATCAACGATATTACAGAGCGTGCTGTGAAACTCGTGCAAATTCTGCAAAGGGAATTACAGTTTGCAGAATTGAAAGACAAGGTTACCAATAAGACCCGAACTGAATTGGATAAGCAGCAGAGAGACTATTTTCTACAACAGCAACTCAAAAGTATCAAGGAAGAATTAGGAGGTGATACCAATGAGCGGGAAATAGCAGAAATGAAGAAAAAGGCCGAGACCAAAAAATGGTCTGAAGCAGCAAAGAATGCATTTAATACCGGTATACAGAAACTGGAAAGAATGCATGCGTCTACACCAGATTACTCGGTAGTATATAACCACCTCGATTTAATGCTGGATCTTCCCTGGGAAGAATACACCAACGATAATTATGATTTAAAAAATGCACAGAAGGTACTGGATATTGACCATTATGGCATGACGAAAATCAAAAGCAGAATTCTTGAATACCTTGCAGTATTAAAACTTAAGGGAGACATGAAAAGTCCAATTCTTTGTTTCCTTGGACCTCCCGGAATTGGAAAAACCTCCTTGGGTAAATCAATTGCACATGCAATAGGAAGAAAATATGTTCGACTTAGTTTAGGTGGTCTTCACGATGAAAGCGAAATCAGGGGGCATCGTAAAACCTATATTGGTGCTATGCCCGGAAGAATTTTGCAGAATATTCGAAAAGTAAAGACATCCAATCCTGTGATGATCCTGGATGAAATAGATAAAATTGGAGCTGATCATCGTGGAGATCCTTCCTCTGCCTTACTGGAAGTATTGGATCCTGAACAGAATCATACTTTTTATGATAATTATCTGGAACTGGAATACGACCTAAGCAAGGTATTGTTTATTGCCACTGCCAATAATTTGCAGAACATTCAACCCGCGCTGAGAGACCGTTTGGAAATCATTGATCTGAGTGGATATGCAGTAGAAGAGAAACTGGAAATTGCCAAACGCCATCTGGTGCCAAAGCAAAAGGAGGCGCACGGTTTAGGGAAAGTGAATTTTAAAATAGCTGATAAGGTTCTGGAAAAAGTTATTGAACAATATACTCGTGAAAGTGGAGTTCGTGAACTCGATAGACAGATTGCCTCCATCATGCGATACCAGGCAAAAGAAATGGCGCTGAAGGGAAAGGTAAAAATAAGTTTAAGTGCCGGAGATATTGAGAAAATTCTGGGTCAGCAGCGCTATAGTAATGAAATTTATAAAACAGCCAATATGCCCGGTGTAGTTGTGGGATTGGCCTGGACTTATGTAGGCGGGGATATTTTGTTTATTGAAACCATTTTGAGTGAGGGTAAAGGAGATTTGAAGCTGACGGGAAATTTAGGCAATGTAATGAAAGAGAGTGCAACTACAGCATTGAGTTACATTCAGGCAAATTTCAAAAAGCTCGGTATAGATCCGGAATTATTCAAATCAAGGAATATACATATTCATGTTCCGGAAGGGGCGGTACCTAAGGATGGACCTAGTGCAGGCATAACCATGCTAACATCCATTACATCTGCCTTTACGGGACGAAAAGTAAAACCCTTCCTTGCCATGACCGGAGAAATTACATTGAGAGGACAGGTATTGCCGGTTGGGGGGATAAAAGAAAAAGTGCTTGCTGCTAAAAGAGCCGGATTAAAGGAGATAGTACTTTGTCATTTGAATCAAAAAGACGTGGACGAAATTGACAGTAGTTTTATAAAGGGCCTGCATTTTCACTATGTTAAAACCATGCAACAGGTTATTGATTATGCTCTGTTATAATTGTACTTTTATAGCAGCATGCATTTTTTAAAGATTCTACTATTATTTATATTCATTGCCACTGAGCTGAAAGCACAAACGCTTGGTGGCAATGCTGTTTATAATTTTCTTACACAGCCTGGAGGTGCACAAATTGCGGCATTGGGTGGAACCAATATCAGTCATCAGTCAAATGATGTTTCTCTGGGATTAAGCAACCCCGCTTTGCTTAGAAGCACCATGCACCACCAGGTGGCTACTTCATTCAATGGTTTTTTAGCAGGAATCAATAATTATTCAGCTGTAACAGCATTCAGTCAGTCTTCTTTAAACTGGGGGGCAGGAGTTCAGTTTCTGGATTATGGTTCCATCACACAAACAGACGCCTCAGGAACTGTTTTTGGTTCCATCAGGCCCCGTGATTTTGCCATACATCTAATGGCAAGTAAGCAGTACCGTGAACGATTTTATATCGGTACTACGCTGAAATTTATACAAAGTAATTATGGCCCCTTCCAGTCTTCAGGTATTGCTGTTGACGTTGGATTAACCTATCAGGATACTGCAAATCAGTGGCAGGCAGCTTTCCAAGTAAAGAATATGGGTACTCAGATAAGTACCTACGGCGGGGGCATGAAAGAAGAACTTCCTTTTGATGTGCAGGCAGGAATCAGTAAACGACTAGCGAATGCTCCGATTCAGTTTTCTTTAACTGCCCATAATTTACACCGCTTAAGAATATTATATAATGATACGACTTTCAATAGTTCCGAAGGTGATCTAAGGATAGCAGGAATTCTTCAAAAAACCTTTGCGCATTTGATTCTCTCTGCTCAGATATATATTGGAGATAAAGTTGAGGCAACCCTTGGTTATAATTTTCTTCGCAGGCAGGATTTGAATGTATTTAATTCGGCGAGTGGATTAAATGGCTTAACTGCAGGTGCAGGATTTCTTCATAAAAAGCTGCATGTTCGGTATGCAACAGGCTTTTACCAGCAGCGCGTTTTTCATCAGTTCACATTAAATTTATCCCTCACCGGCAAAGCCCTATAAAAAAAGTCTCTGTATTGAATACAAAGACTTTTTTATTAGATAATTCACAAGTTACATCCCGAATAGAACAGAGATGAATTTGTAATTATGCTATTTAGAAATCAAATTTGATACCCTGAGCCAATGGCAAATTGGTTCCGTAATTTATGGTATTGGTTTGTCTGCGCATATACGCTTTCCATGCATCACTGCCACTTTCTCTGCCTCCTCCGGTTTCTTTTTCCCCTCCGAATGCGCCACCAATTTCGGCACCACTGGTACCAATATTTACGTTAGCAATACCACAATCACTTCCATTGGCAGAAAGGAATAGTTCTGCCTCTCTTAAATTCAGTGTCATGATAGCTGAAGAAAGACCCTGAGGAACATTGTTCTGCATTTCTATGGCTTCATTCAGATCCTTGTACTTCATAACATATAAGATAGGGGCAAATGTTTCGTGTTGTACAATAGCAAGTTCATTGGTAACTTCGGCAATACATGGTTTTACATAGCAGCCGCTTTCATAACCGGCTCCCGAAAGAACACCACCCTCCACAATAAATTTACCTCCCTGAGCCTTGCATTGTTCAATGGAATTCAGGTACATAGTAACTGCATCTTTATCAATCAATGGTCCTACGTGATTCTGTGAATCAAGAGGATTTCCGATTTTTAATTGAGCATAGGCTTTGGCAATTTTTTGTGTGAAAGCCTCGTATACCGATTCGTGAATAATCAATCTTCTGGTTGTAGTACATCTTTGACCTGCGGTTCCCACTGCTCCAAATACAGCACCAATCAATGACATGTCGAGGTCTGCGTCTTTGGAAATGATAATAGCATTGTTCCCACCCAATTCCAGAATACTCTTGCCTAACCTTCCTGCAACTGCCTTGCTTAATTCTTTACCCATTCTGGTAGATCCGGTTGCTGAAACCAGTGGAATTCTTGTATCGTGACTCAACCATTCACCCACTTCACGTCCACCCTGGATCAGGCAGTTTACTCCTTCCGGTACATTGTTGGCTGCAAATACTTCGGCAATGATATTTTGAACAGCTACTCCGCACAAAGGTGTTTTTTCACTTGGTTTCCAGATGGTAGTATTACCACAAATCCAGGCTAGTGCAGCATTCCAGCTGAATACAGCAACAGGGAAATTAAATGCAGAAATAATGGCAACAACACCCAACGGATGCCATTGCTCGTACATTCTGTGCTGCGGTCTTTCACTGTGCATGGTTAATCCATATAATTGGCGGGAAAGGCCAACTGCAAAATCACATATATCAATCATCTCCTGAACTTCACCGTATCCTTCCTGCAGACTCTTACCCATTTCATAGCTTACCAGTTTACCCAACGGTTCTTTCTTTGCTCTTAATGCTTCTCCAATCTGGCGAACGATTTCCCCTCTTTTAGGAGCAGGCCAGTTCCTCCATTCTTTAGCAGCAGCCAGGCTGGTTTGTACCAACTGCTCATAGCTTTGCTGGTCTCCACTCTTTACTTCCCCAATTTCTTGCCCGTCTACCGGAGAAAAAGATTTGATTGCATTTCCATTGGCCGATAACCATTGGGTGCCGGTTGAAACACCTTGATTTTTTTGTTGTAACCCCAGTTGCTGCAAGAATTCCATAACGAATGTGTTTTTTGCAAAGGTACATCCAAAAAATGGAATACCGGGGCTTAGGTCAGCTTCGAAATAGTCAGTAACTGATCATATACCTGATTATAACTGCTGCCAATGGGTACTTCTTTTCCTGATACCCAGATTTTTGATTTACTGAATTTTTCAATTCTGTGAGTGGGTACAATAAATGACCTATGAACCCGCAAAAAATCTCTGGCGGGCAATTTATCGCTGATGCTTTTTAATGTCATCAGGGTTAACACAGGAGAGGGCTTTATGTAAATTTTAATATAATCATCCAGCGCTTCAATTAATTCAATATCCTTTAAATTGATTTTCATGATTTCATAGTTCACTTTCACAAAAATGGAATTAAGCTGCAATTCCTGTGAACTTAAAAATTCCAGATATTCTTTTGCCTTGTAACAGGCTTTTAAAAAACGATCATATTCAAAAGGTTTTAGCAGATAGTCAACTGCGTCAACAGAAAATCCATCTACCGCAAAGTCTTTATAGGCAGTTGTGAAAATGACAATTGGTTTTATTGCTAAACTTTTATAAAACTGTAAACCATTGATATCTGGCATCTGAATGTCTAAGAACAATACATCTACTTTGTTTTCCTGCAAATAGGCTCTTGCCTCATCCGTGTCCGTAAAAGTTTTTTCCAGTGTCAGAAAAGAAATCTTACTACAGTATTCCTGTACAACCTGAAGCGCCAATGGCTCATCGTCTATAGCAATACATTTAATCATGAATGGGTGTTGATGGTTAGCTTTACAATATAATACCCGTTCTCAATCTGGTTGCTAAGGGTATATTTTTCAGGATATAACAATTCAAGTCTTCTTTTTACATTATTGATGCCAATACCTGTATTCTCCATCATATTGTTTTCGCTGTGAACAATATAATTTTTGGCATAAAAATGAATATGGTCTTTTTCAATAGTCAGGTCAAAGTCAATAGTGCTTTGTTCTTTTGTACTTACCCCGTATTTAAAGGCATTTTCCACAAAAGGAATAAAAAGGAGGGGAGCAACCAGTAATGGAGCTGTATCTCCTTTAATGGCAAAGTTCACCTGCACTTTGTCTGTAAGTCTTACCTGCTGCAGTTCTATATAATTATGAATGAATGCTACTTCATTTTCCAGCGGAACAAGCTTTCTCTCTGTTTCCGTTAAAATATAACGCATAATGGCTGAAAGCTTCAGGACTGCATGGGCCGTTTTCTCACTTTTTACAATTGCGAGGGAATAAATATTATTCAGTGTATTAAAAAAGAAATGAGGGTTAACCTGTGATTTCAAAAAAGACAATTCCGTATTGATTCTTTCATGCTCGGATTCTTTTCTGTTTTGCTCTGTCTTCAGCCATCTTCTTACAACTTCAATGCAGGCGCCAAAGGTTATAACCAATAAAAATAGAACGGTATTAAAGAAATCAGCATAGGGTCTTCTTCTGATTCTTCCTATTCGGTTACTATTTAATCTGACACCCCTGGTATTTTCCGTGATATTAGCAGGAATCTCTGGTGGGTATATCATCATGGCCACCGTTCTGGGTACATAAAGAAAAAATAAAAGACAAGCCACCAGACTAAGTATATATAGAAACCATTTTTCTTTTATTAATAAACGGGGTATTAATACCATGGTATTCAGATAGTAAAATACCATTAACATAATATTATTTAGTATGATTACAGTGAGCATATGATTGCTCATACTGAAGTCTCTGAGCCTTGGGAAAAAGACCAGATAGGGGAGAAAGAAAAAACACAACCAGGCAGCCAGGTGGGCAACCAACTGTACGGTTCTGTTCTTATCTGAAATATTTGTAATCATATGAATAATAACACTTGTATCACTTCAAATTTAAGTGGTCTATACCTGATTTAGGAAAAAAAGGGCTGAAAAGGGGCGATTCATCGGTGAATTTTGGCATATAAATGCTGCACCAGTCCATCGGCAAGTCCTATTTTAGGCACATAGATCTCATCTGCATCGGCCCAGCGCATTACGTTAATATAAATTTGCAGTGCAGGAACAATTACATCTGCCCGGTCGGTTCTGAGTTTATAGACCTGCATTCTGTCTTCCAGATTAAAACTGGATAACTCTTTATAATAATCTTTCAACAATTCAAGGCTTAATGGCTTTCCGTCTTTTTTCTTGCTGAGTGAAAATACTTTATTGATATTACCTCCTGTGCCTATGGCAATCATTTTTTTCTGCCCTTTGGTAGCCGATTTTATATAATCTTTCATTTCGTCCCAGTGATTGGTTGTAACCATATCTTTTAATAGACGAATGGTTCCAATGTTGAAAGACTTTTTAAAACTCAGTTTGCCGTCGGCAAAAAATGTAAGTTCTGTGCTGCCTCCTCCAACATCTATATACAGATAGCTATTGGCAACATCCATATTTTCGGCAATATGATTCTCGTATATAATGGAAGCTTCCAGGTCTCCGCTGATAATTTCAATATTTAGACCCGTCTCCAGCTTTACTTTTCTTATAATATCTGCTGAATTGGCGGCATCCCTCATGGCACTTGTTGCACAGGCTATAACGTCTTTTACTTCATAGGCATTCAACAGGTGACTATAGGCTTTCATGGTCTGAAGTATCATACCTCTTTTGGCCTTGGATATCTCGCCGTTTTCAAACACATCAAAGCCCAGTCTTAATGGAACCCTAACCAGGTTTAGTTTGTTGAAAATGGGATTCCCTTTGGTATCGTAGCTTACTTCTACAATTAATAGTCTTGCTGCGTTACTACCTATGTCAATTGCTGCTAGCCTCACTCTTTAAATTGTTTTTTCTGAACAGGTAATGATAAGTCTCAATCTGAGATCTTATTTTCTTTTTACCCGTGAAAGGTACATAGTTGTTCGCTAATTCACTGTTCAGAATCCGGGCTTTGACATTGTCTTTTAACTGAATGTGGATAATATCAATAATTTCCTGCTTAAGTTCATGATTGGTTACAGGAACTGCAGCTTCTACACGATGATTCAGGTTTCTTACCATCCAGTCGGCACTGGAAATGTATACCTTTTCATTGCCTGCGTTGTGAAAGATCATTACTCTTGAGTGTTCAAGGTATTCATCCACAATACTGATAGCTTTAACCGGTTGTTTGAATTTTTTTCTATCAATCTCTGCACAGAAAATACCCCTCACAATCATTTCAATTTTTACTCCGGCAGCTCCTGCTGCATATAATTTGTCTATTAAGCTTGCATCGCTAAGAGAATTCACTTTTAAAATGATACCGGCTGGTTTTCCGGCTTTCGCATTCTTTATTTCTGTTTCAATGAGTTTATACAATTCATTCCGCATATTGGTTGGGCATACCATCAATGTATTACAGGATTTCAGTATGGAAGAGCCATCCTTCCAGTTTTCCAGATAGCGAAATATTTTATTGATATCGTTCATGACATTTCTGTTCGATGTTAACAGACAGTGGTCTCCATATACGGTTGCCGTTTTTTCATTTAAGTTTCCAGTACTTACAAAACCATATTGTCTGGAACGGGTACCGCTTCTTTTACTGATTACACAAAGCTTTGCATGAATCTTGGTCTTAGGTACGCCTAATAATACTTTTACACCTTCTTCTTCTAAAATATTCTTCCATTCTAAATTCGCCTCTTCATCGAATCTGGCCTTTAATTCCAGCATTACCACTACCTGTTTGCCATTTCTGGCTGCATTAATCAGCGCATTGATTATTTTAGAATTGGGTGCAAGCCGGTAGGCTGTTATTTTAATAGAAATTACATCCGGATCCATTGCAGCTTCTCTGAGTAAGTCTATAATCGGGTCGAATGCGTGGTAAGGGAAATGCAACAGAACATCCTGTTTGAGTATAACGTCGGTAACCCTTAAAGCGGTTTGAAGTGATTTAGGAATGAAGGAGGCACGTCTTGTACTTTTATCTGCAAGAATATCCGGGAAATCCATGAAATGCCTGAAATTATGGATTCTACCACCAGGGATAATATTGCTCTTTCGGTTCAGATTTAGTTTTCTGATTAGAAATTCCAGCAATCCCGGATCCATTTCCTTGTCATATACAAATCGAACTGGTTTGCCTTTTCTCCTGTTTTTAATTCCTTTTTCTATTTTCTCAGCAAATGTGGTACTGATATCGTTATCCAGATCAATTTCAGCATCTCTGGTAACTTTGAAAACATGGGCTTCAAATATGTCGTAACCGAAATAGGAAAAGATTACCGGTAAATTGAATCGGATTACATCTTCCAGTAAAATGATATTTTGCTCATCCTTTATTTTAGGCAGCAGAATAAAGCGTCCCACTGCTTTGGTTGGAATTTCTATCAAAGCATATTTCTGCTGGTAGGCTGAATTTTTTTTGCGCATCACAACTCCCAGAAAAATACTTTTATCTCTCAGGTAGGGGAGTTGTGGCAATGATTCAATCATCAGAGGGATGATATTGGAACGTACTTGTTCATCAAAAAATTTTCTTACAAAATTTTGTTGTGTTTTATTTAATTCCTTCTCTGTAAGCAGGGCAATTTTTTCTTTTTTAATTCTTTCTGAATACCATTCCAGATTCTGTTGAATTCGTTTTGTTGCTGCAAAACGGTCATCTGAATCTGATCCAGAATTTTTTGAGGATCTTCTTCCATATACATGTTGAGTTTTTTTCTTTTCTCAGAAAACTCAATCATGCGTTTTAATGTGGCCACCCTTACCCTGAAAAATTCATCTGTATTATTAGAAAAAATGCCCAGGAATTTTATTCTTTCTTTTAAGGGAACAGTAGGATCATTTGCCTCCTGTAATACTCTTGCATTAAAACTAAGCCAGCTAATATCTCTCTGAATTAAATGTTTCTTAGACATATTCAAATATAAGTTTTACAACAAAGAATGAATGTTAAGTCTTTGTTGAATAGCAATGCTTTTAAAACAAGTTAAGAGTAAGATTTTTTTATATGAGCTATAATTCCAGTAGTGGAAAAACCATCAACCAGTTTATTAATGACTACTCTGCCTCCGTTTTGAATGACTTCTTTGGCTCCTACAATTTGCTCTACTGTATAATCTCCCCCTTTTACAATTACATCAGGCAAAATGGCTTGTATAAGTTGCAATGGGGTATCTTCCTCAAAAATGACTACTGCATCTACTACCGCAAGATTGCTCAATACAATACTTCTGCTTATTTCACTGTTTACCGGACGTTCCGGCCCCTTCAGTCTTTTTACGCTGGCATCACTGTTTACTCCTATAATGAGAACGTCGGCCTCAGCTGCTGCCTGATTTAATGAATAAATATGCCCTTCGTGTAGTATATCAAAGCAACCATTGGTAAATGCAATGGTTCTGCCCGATACTCTCCAGGCTGCAATTTGTTTGAGTAGATTGGGTAGTGTAAGAATTTTATGCTGGATTGCCTGTGTTGCTTTCATGATTTTGATTTTTTTTATTGTACCAGGGCAATAAACCCAGACTGATGAATCCCACTATTAGCACAATAATAAATTGTGCAAACCATTGCAGTGTTCCATTGGCAAAGCCAATTTCAAAACCAACCTGATTCTTTTCCAGAACCTTGGCAATAAAGTAGGCGTAGGCCCCGATACCTCCGGGTGTAATAATCATTCCAATACTTCCAAAAGCCAGTGCTGAAATGGCAACGGCAAAGCTCAGGTGACTGGTACCTTCAGTAGCCATAAGCCCTATCCAGGTTCCTGCAATATATAAGAACCAGATTAGTGCGCTGTAAATAATGAATAAACCCTTGCTCTCCAATTGACGGATACTGCTTAATCCTTCCCAGACACCTGACAATATTTTTTGAAATACCTGTATAATGGGATGGTGGGGCATTTTATTCAGAATAAACCAGGAACCCCAGATGATGATACCCAAAATACCCAACACAATGGACCACTTAAAAAGGCTTTGGTTATCTGCTGACTTATTCATCAGAGGGGCCATTAATTGTGCCGCGTAATCCCCAACGACTTCAAACTGACTAAATAAGGCAATCACAAAAACGAGTCCCAGGGCTATTACATCGAAGGCCCTTTCTACCAGTATGGTACCTATCAGTTTATCTGCCGGCACTTTTTCGTATTTGGCCAAAACCGTGCATTTTAATACTTCACCTAATCTGGGTACAGCCAGGTTGGCCAGGTATCCTACCATTACAGCAAAAAAAACGTTTCCCGGACGTGGAGAATACCCCATTGGCTTCATCAGGATTTTCCAGCGCAGCGCACGGATAAAATGACTGATTGTTAATATCAGAAAAACTGGAATAAATAGCCAATAATTGGCGTTTTGCAGGGATTTTTTAAAATCTTCCCATTTTTCAGGGGGTATTTGCTGCATACTCCACCAGACCAGGAATAAACCAATGCCCAGAAATATGGCATATTGAACAATAGCAATCCCCTTTTTTCGCATGTTCCAAAGATAGTTTTTTTGTTATTAAGCCCATTTTAACAGCCAGTCATCAATCAAAAACCCCTCTAGCCTTGAATTTCGCGCTATATTTCTTAACTTTGCACCCTTATTCAGGGTCAGGCTCTAAAAAAAATGTTCATGTCTACAAAGAAAAGGATATTATTCATTGCTACTGAAATGTCTCCGTATCTGGAATTAACGGAGTTCGCAGAAGTCATTAATAAACTGGCTATCAAAAGCAATGACAGTGGTCTGGAAGTGCGTTGTATCATGCCCCGTTTTGGAGTAATTAATGAAAGAAGACACCGTTTACATGAAGTGGTAAGATTATCTGGAATTAATGTTACAGTTGACAACGATGATCACCCGCTGCAAATTAAAGTGGCTTCTTTACCCAATGCCAGGTTACAGGTTTATTTTCTGGAAAATGAAGATTTTTTTAAGCGTAAACAAATTTTTCATGACGATGAGGAAAACTGGTTTGATGACAACGATTTAAGAACCGTTTTTTTCTGCAAGGGAGCACTTGAGACCGTGAAGAAATTTGGATGGCCCCCTGATATTATTCATTGCAGCGGATGGATGAGTGGATTGATTCCTGCCTATTTAAAAACTGCCTATAAAAAGGAACCTGTTTTTGGCAATAGCAAAGTGGTGTTTACGATTGGTCAGAATACTTTTGAAGATAGCCTGGGTCCGGATTTCCTTAAGCGTGCAGTGATAAATGTGAACGTGAAAGATAAAGACCTGGATGTTTTTAAAGATAGCAATAACACTGCCCTTTTTAAAGGGGGAGCACATTTTGCTGACGCCATTTCATTTGGTTCCGATGTAATTGATAAAAAACTGGTGGACGAATTTTCCAAAGTGAAAGGCAAAAAGGTAATTCCATTCAAAGGATGGGATTCTGATTTAACAGAGTATTTAGAATTGTACAACGACCTTGCGGGTAAGTAAAACCAGAACATGTTAGCTAATTTTAAAATGCATTTTGCGCGAATTTTCTTCTTTGTTTTTTTGATTTTCTCAGCAGCATGTACCCGAATTACCACCACTGAACTGGGAGCAGGTTTAATTCCTGTAGTAGACGGGGTAAATACTTTTGATACCATTATGGAGTTGCAGACAGACACATTCAATGAGTCTGATACAACCCGGATCTACAATGCTAATAATATGGTTATTGGAGCCATTTCCAATGACCCAATTTTTGGTACCACGCAGGCTGAATTGAATTTTGAACTTAAGCCATCATTTTATCCTTTTAAGGTTCCCGGGACGAAAGATAGCCTTGTAGTTGACTCAGCTGTACTGATTTTAAGTTATAAAGGATATTATGGCGACTCCACCCAGCCACTGAATGTTGCTGTTCATGAAATTAGCCCTACTACTCCGTTGGACCCCTTTTATAATTATCCGGTAAATTTTCCAACTGTAAAACCTGTTAGCACGATTGGTACTTTATCTAATACAATTTCGCTTGACATAAGAACATTGGGAGATTCTGTAAAGAACAGATTTGAAAATGCAAATAATCAAATCAGAATTCCATTAAGAATGGATGTTGCAAGAAGATTTTTGAAAGACTATGATTCTACAAATGCTTACCTGAACGATAGTGCTTTCCAGTCTTATTTTAAGGGCTTCTCAGTTAAAGTTCAATCTTCCAATCCTGCCAATGCGCTTTTGTATGTGAACTTACTGGACACCAACACCAAACTGGCTTTATACTATAATACCAGTACTACCGGGGCAACGGTAAGAGATACTTCAGTTATCTATTTCAAGTTTAATTCTGCCTTTGGGGGATATGCCAACTTTGTTACCAGAAATACAACTGGTGCAGAAATTAGCAATCGAATTACTACAACTTCAAGACCCGATTCCTTGGTTTATGTGCAGAGTGCCCCCGGCACCTATGTGCGCATTAGGGTTCCAGGCTTACAAAACCTGAGCAACCGAATTGTACATCGTGCAGAGTTGATAGCAGAACAAGTGCCTGATGACAATAATATCATGACACTTGATCGGTATTTTCAAGCACCGCGACTGCTATTACTTAGCGCCTTTGATTCAGCTAAGAATCAAAAAAGAAGCATCCCCAACGACTATATTGTGGGTTCATCCGGACCTAATACGGTAGATTTTGGCGGGTTCAGAACTTTCAAAACAATCAATGGCTACGATAGGGTTGCTGCCTACAATTTTGTTATAAGCCGATATGTTCAAGGTATTGTTACACGCAAAGACTCTTCGTTTACATTGCGTTTATCAGCACCGTCTAACGATTCATTGAATTATTTCCCCCCATTCCCGAATAATTTTGTTTCTCAGATGTATTATTTAAGTCCTGCACAAGGAAATGAACTGGCCAATGGCAGGGTTCGCTTAGGTGGAGGATCGCATAGCCGATTCAGAATGCGACTGAGAATTGTTTATTCAAGGATTTAATTTTACAACATTTAAAAACTATAATATGCCTTATTTATTTACCTCTGAGAGTGTATCTGAAGGACATCCGGACAAGGTTGCGGACCAGATATCAGATGCGTTGATTGATAACTTTTTAGCGTTTGATCCGCAGAGTAAAGTGGCTTGTGAGACTTTGGTAACGACAGGTCAGGTAGTATTGGCCGGTGAAGTGAAGTCTAAAGCTTATTTGGATGTGCAGGAGATTGCGCGTGGTGTTATTCGCAAGATTGGCTATACCAAGAGCGAGTATATGTTTGAAGCAAACAGCTGTGGTATTTTATCTGCGATCCATGAGCAGAGTTCAGATATTAACCAGGGGGTAGATAAGAAGAAGAAAGAAGAGCAGGGAGCAGGCGACCAGGGTATGATGTTTGGTTATGCGAGCAATGAGACCGAAGACTATATGCCATTGGCGTTGGATTTAGCGCATAAGATTCTGATTGAGCTGGCTGCTTTGAGAAGAGAGAACAAAGCCATTAAATACCTAAGACCTGATGCCAAGAGTCAGGTAACTTTGGAATACAACGATAACAATCAACCCGTAAGAATCGATGCGATTGTGGTATCTACCCAACACGATGATTTTGATACGGAAGCGAAAATGTTGGCCAAGATTAAGAAGGACATTATTGAGATTTTGATTCCAAGAGTAAAAGCGAAATACAAGAAATACGCGAAACTATTTAACAAAGACATTAAATACCATATTAACCCTACGGGTAAGTTTGTAATTGGTGGTCCTCACGGAGACACGGGTTTAACCGGCCGTAAGATCATTGTAGACACTTACGGTGGTAAAGGAGCGCATGGTGGTGGAGCTTTCAGTGGTAAAGACCCAAGTAAGGTAGACCGTTCTGCAGCCTATGCTACCCGTCATATTGCAAAGAACCTGGTAGCTGCCGGCGTAGCGGACGAAATCTTAGTTCAGGTTTCCTATGCTATTGGTGTGGCTCAGCCTACCTCCATCAACGTCAACACATTTGGTACAGCCAAAGTGAACCTGAACGATGGCCAGATTGCGAAGATAGTAGAGGGCTTATTCGATATGCGTCCTTACTTTATTGAGCAGCGCCTGAAGCTAAGAAACCCTATTTACAGTGAAACAGCCGCTTATGGCCATATGGGTCGCAAGCCGGAAGTGGTTACCAAGACTTTCAGAACACCGGATGGCAAGGAGAAGAAGGTAAAAGTGGAACTGTTTACCTGGGAGAAGCTGGATTATGTAACCAAAGTGAAAAAGGCTTTTGGGTTGAAATAGGTCTAAATATAAAAATATCATCATCCCCTGCAGAAATGCAGGGGATTTTTTTACATTAGGTTGATGAAAACCAGATTAATCGTCTTTGGTTCGCTGGCAGCTTTGTTCTTTTTTATCCTTAGAGTGCAAGGAGCGAACTTAATAACAGAAGCTACACCATTAGGGATAGTCAACCTTGAATTTGCCAGTACTGCAGAAGAACTCAATGCTGTGCTTTTTGGCTGGCCCAATGCCGACGTCAAAGCCAATATTTACATTGATTTTGTTTTTATACCTTTCTACGTGTTGTTTTTTTCTACAGCTGCATTGGGTTGCTCCCGCGCTTGGAAGAATGCTGGAATGCATTACGCAGGTAAATCTCTTTCTAAAGCAGTATATGTTGCAGGTGCACTCGATTTAATTGAAAACAAATTCATGCTCGACAGTTTTGCAGGAAGCTTTTCCGATTTTACTCTCATGTTAACCAATTGGTGTGCGGGGGCTAAATTTTTATTGTTGCTGGTGGTTATACTGTATATTGTTATCAGTTTGCCATTTATCTCTTCTATAAAAACAAATAATGGAAGCCAATCCCTGGAAAATTAATGCTGAAAAACAGATTTATAACAATCCCTGGATATCCCTTACAGAATACGATGTAATTAACCCAGGTGGTGGTAAGGGCATTTACGGAAAAGTCCATTTTAAAAACATTGCAGTAGGTATAATGGTATTGGATCAGGATTTGCATACTTATCTGGTTGGCCAATATCGGTTTACTTTAAATATGTATTCATGGGAAATGCCCGAAGGAGGATGTCCGGTGGGATCAGATACGCTGGAAAGCGCCAAGCGTGAGCTTCTTGAGGAAACGGGACTGGTGGCCAAAGACTGGACGCTTTTGTTCCGGATGCATTTATCCAACTCTGTATCTGATGAACTGGCGGTTATTTATCTGGCAAGAGATCTGCAGCAGTTTGAAGCGGAACCCGAAGAAACCGAACAGTTGCAGGTGAAGAAAATTCCATTTGCTGAAATGCTTGATATGGTTGAAACCGGGCAAATTACTGACTCTATGACGGTTGCTGCGGTCTATAAAGTTCAGCTCTTATTGCTTCAGGGCAAATTGAATTAAATACATTTGCAGATGGCTATTAAAAAATCATCCATTATCATTGGTCGTCAGCCACTGGTGGAAGCATTGCAATCAGGAAAAGCAATTGATAAAATTTTATTGCAAAAAAATGCGAACGGAGAAGTGGTTCACCAAATCAGGGCACTCTCCAGGGAACATAATATTCCTATTCAACTGGTACCGGTAGAAAAGTTAAACGGGCTTACCAAAGCAAATCATCAGGGGGTAATTGCTTTTGTTGCGTTGGTGCAATATCTGGATTTGCAACAAGTAATTGATCATGTAGTTTCAAACGGGGATGTTCCATTATTTCTAATGTTAGACGGAGTAACTGATGTAAGAAATATTGGCGCTATTGCCAGAACGGCTGTTTGTTGTGGTGCGCAGGCTATTGTAATTCCAGATAAAGGTGTAGGTGCTTTAAATGAAGAAGCCATGAAAAGTAGTGCAGGTGCGCTGGAAAAGATTCATATATGCAGGGTGAATAGTTTACTGAAGGCAGTAGATGACTTGCATCTGAATGGTATTGCAGTCTATACAAGTGAAATGCGTGCAGATAAAAACGTATATGATCTTGATTTTTCTGTTCCTTGTTGTGTAATTATGGGCGATGAGGGAAGAGGCGTGCAGCCTTATCTGGCTAAAGCCGCAGATGCTTTTTTTAAAATTCCTATGGCGGCTAAATTTGATTCCCTAAATGTTTCGGTAGCCACAGGCATGATTTTATATGAAGGCATGAAACAGCGGATGCATGCTTCCTGAATAATTGAATACTAAAACAGTTATGCTGATTTTAAAAGTAGCAGTCTAATGAAAGAAAATAAATTTACGTTGGTTGAATGTCCGAGAGATGCCATGCAGGGATGGAAGAATTTTATTTCTACCGGAGATAAAATCAAGTATCTGAATGCTCTGCTCAGGGTTGGTTTTGACGTACTGGACTGCGGTAGTTTTGTATCAGCGAAAGCCATTCCACAAATGGCAGATACAGCGGAAGTTATTTCTAATTTAGATTTGCAAGATGCTGTAACAAAGTTATTGGTGATTGTTGCCAATGAACGAGGTGCGGAAGAGGCAGTGAAATTTGAAGATATCAGTTACCTAGGTTTCCCTTTTTCAATTTCACCCAGTTTTCAAATGCGAAATACCAATAGCAGTCTGGAAGAAAGTTTTGAAAGGGTAAAATCTATTCAAGCTTTGTGCGAGGCTAATGGAAAGCAACTGGTTATTTATTTGAGTATGGGCTTTGGTAATCCTTATGGGGATCCTTACAGTGAAGATATTTTGTTGTATTGGGCCAGTAAGATAACAGACCTGGGTATACGAATTATTTCGCTGGCTGATACGGTTGGCGTAGCAACTCCAGCCCAAATCAGCAGTGCACTGCAAAGTTTAATTCCTGTTTATCCGCAGGTGGAATTCGGGGTACATTTACATGCTGATGCATTGAATTGGAAACCCAAGCTGGAAGCAGCTTTGGCTGCTGGCTGCCATCGTTTTGATAGTGCCATAAAAGGTATCGGAGGTTGTCCGATGGCACAGGATGAACTAGTGGGCAATATGGATACAGAAAAAATGGTTGGTTTTTTTGAGGAAAAAAAAATAGCGATTTCAATTGATCCAAAAGCCCTGCAAAATTGCAGCGAGATGGCTGTTCATATTTTTCAATAATTGATGCATGAAATTCCACTTTGATTTTCCAATTAAAAAAATGGATTCTCCCATGGCACATCATCATCGGATATTGATGATGGGATCTTGTTTTACAGAAAATATTGGTCAATATTTAAGGAGTCATTCTTTCCAGGTACTCGAAAATCCAAATGGAATATTATTTAATCCAGTTAGTGTTGCTGATGCCATTTATTCTTATATCAACAAAGTCAGCATTAATGAAGAAGATTTATTTCAGCTGAATGAAACCTGGCATAGTTGGAAATTTCATAGCAGGTATTCTGGAATTACAAAGGAAGAGGCGCTTACTAAAATGAATCATAGTATTGACGAAGCGCATCAATTTTTAAAGACGGCCAGTTACATGATTGTAACCCTTGGCTCTGCATGGGTATATGAATTAACTGACGCTGCTTATGGAACAGCAGGTAACATTGTAGCCAATAACCATAAAGCACCTGCTTCCTGGTTTCATCGCAGGCTTTTAACTGCTGAGGGGGTTCAAAACCTCCTGGCATCAGTGATTGATTCTTTGCGAAATTTCAATCCCATACTGAAAATTATTTTCACCATTAGTCCTGTAAGGCATTTGCGTGAAGGGGTGATAGAAAACAACCGCAGTAAAGCAGTGTTAATTCAAGCTGTTCATGATTTGGTAGCAGCATATGAACACCTTTATTATTTCCCTTCCTATGAGCTGGTAATTGATGATTTACGCGATTATCGTTTCTATGCCGAAGATCTGGTACATCCCAACTATCAGGCTACTCAATATGTTTGGGAAAAATTTGTAGATGCCTGTATTGATGAATCAAGTTCTCAGTTGTTTAAAACCATAAGGGAAATAAAACTGGCATATCAGCACAAGCCCTTTAATCCTTCAACGCAACAGCATCAACAGTTCTTAAATAAATATGAATTGGTTACTCAAAGACTGATGGAGCAATATCCTTATCTGCGCCTTCAGGTTGAACTGGATTATTTCAGATCAGGTGTTAGAAATCAGGAACAGGTGGATTAGATAATGCTGATTCAAGTGTGATTAATTTACATAAAGTGTTCAATTCCTTTTTTTGCAAAAAGCTCTCAATGTCCGATTTGTGTAAGAGTCCCGTTATAATCACAATTGTTTTATTGCTGTTTGCATTCAGCTGA
Organism: Sediminibacterium sp. C3; assembly: GCF_000508085.1. Classification (GTDB taxonomy): domain Bacteria; phylum Bacteroidota; class Bacteroidia; order Chitinophagales; family Chitinophagaceae; genus Sediminibacterium. The sequence continues at coordinate 1,603,430 of NZ_KI669560.1, forward strand.
TCCAGTATTTTTTTATTGATGGCCGCACTTCGTTCATCCCAGAAATCAAGTTGTGCATTATACCAGTTACCGTAAGGCTGCAATGCAGCATATTGTAGCGTAAGTCTTCTGATAAAATGTTTCTCCCTATACAAAATATTCTCAATGGTATCTGTAAGGGATGCTCTGTTCATCTGGAGCAAAGAACTGTCGAGTATTTGCAAAAAAGCATTATTGATTTCTGCATATTTTTCATATTCAACCGACTCAGGGCTATTTAGTAATCCCTGCTGATACACATTGGATAAAGTTTCCTGATGGCTCTTTTCCATTGCTCTATTGTAAGCTATATATGTTTTTCTATTAGGGATAAATACATCAAAGGGAGAAATGCAAACCTGTTTATTTTTCTTCTGATATTTTCTGACAGCCCTGTATTCAATAGGATTGTTCCAGATTCCCAGCCATTCGGCAGTTTTTGCCCCCCAGACAGTTTTAATGGAGCAATTACTAATAACTGTAGAGTCCAGTTCCATTAAAATGAGATCAGGGTTTATCCGTTTGATGGCATTGTACATGCTTTTAACGGTTAACATCTTATTGCCATTATGTTTAGTGCCAATAACGATTACTCTGTTTGGCGAGGGCTCTGCCTGTATACCGGAAGAAAAAAGTAAACAGAGAGGCAGTAGCAAACTGTTGCATAATTTAAAATAGGGTTTGTACGCCATGTGCAATTTTAAATTCATGCTGTAATAACCATTTTTTTCGCCACATGCCGCCTGAATAGCCGGTTAAAGACCGGTCGCTTCCAATTACCCTATGACAAGGAACGATGATCGCAATTTTATTTTTGCCATTTGTTGTGGCTGCTGCCCTGATTACTTTTGGGTCACCCAATTTCTTAGCCAGGTCCATATAGCTGATGGTTTTCCCAAATTCAATATCCATCAGTTTATTCCAGACTCTTTTTTGAAAATCAGTTCCATCCTGATGAACGGGTAAGTCAAATTGTTTTCTCTTTCCGTGAAAATATTCAATTAACTGTTCTGTACACTGGTGCATAAGTTCTGTGATCCCCGGAATACCATGTTGCAACTGATCTTTATTGTCAACAAAACTCAATTCGCCAATATAATGGTCATTGCCGCCTATTTGTAATAATCCTACAGGACTTTCATAATACGTATAATGCAATTCACCCATTGGCATATTTTAGCTATCTAAATATACAGAACAAACCCATTCATTACCCAATTTTAGCCCCATTTACTACGGGTAAATTGGGTTCAAGTAAAATCACCTGATTCTGTTGATCATATACGCCTAATACAAGGCATTCACTAAAAAAATGGGCAATTTTTTTGGGCGGGAAATTAACTACTGCGATGATTTGTTTGCCAATAAGGTCCTTCGGTTGATAATGGGCAGTAATTTGTGCAGATGATTTTTTTATGCCTAGTTCGCCAAAATCGATACTGAGCTGATAGGCTGGTTTAATAGCTTCTGGAAACAGATTAACCGATAGGATGGTTCCTGTTCTAATATCAATTTTTTCAAAGTCTTTCCAACTAATCATTACTCATCCAATACATTGGCTAACTGAATCAATTCTTCTTGTTTATACTGATTTTCCGCATTGTTAAAACAACGTGATAATTCCTTTATCAACTTACTGATTATGGCTCTGTTGGTTCTGGGAGTGAAATAATTTGGCTCAGCTGTTTTACCCAGACGATTTAAGTAAGTCTCAATATCATTATGTGAATATGCTTGTCCATTTGTAGCATCAACAAAAAAATGAATCTGATCTCTATAATATTGAGTAGTATCAACAAAGTCTGTATCTGAATGATAGAAGGCTATCAGGGATTGTTTGGGTATTTGAATCAGCCTGGCATTGATTTCCAGCTTTTCACAAAGGATCTGATAAATGATACTATTGGCAATGGCATTACCCTTTTTTGATTCAAGCACTTTATGAATAAAGAATTCGTCGGGATTATCATACTTTAACTCAATACCTTTTAAATGGTAATAGTTATAAATAATACTACTCAGAACATTGGCCTGTTCCAGGGGAGTTAAAAAGCTGTTCAATTCGAGCCAGACATTTCGTCTTATTTTTTCGATATCCTGAATTACCGGGGTAGTTTGTAGTTCCGGGTATTGAAATTTTGCTACCAGTAAAGCACCGAAGAGTAAATCGGGGCAGGAACTATTTTTCCATTCTGTAAGGTCTTGCTGTAAATCGGTAAAGTGCAGGCGATGAATAATCATTTCAATTCTTTCCTGTACAGCCTGATTGGGAGTGGTTTCCCATAAATGTTCCAGGTTGGGTATTACAGGTTTCCCATAGGCTACCAGTCTTTCTGTAACACTGGAATAGACTAGTTCATCCGGATCGTCGATAAGGGTAAACAGGGCATTTAATTCTTTGGTCTCCTGCATATTTTCTTTTATTCAATATCAAACTAAATTCATTTTTATGAAAAGGGCAAGGATAAGTTATTCAAACCTTGTGGATATATGTTGAATTTGTGGCATAATAATTTAAACACTCTGTCGTTGTATTGTCATTTTCTGCCTAAATTAGTAATATTAACAAGGGTATCTGACAGTTAAATTCTACCTTTGAGATTATCAATTTTTTTGAATGAGTACATTTTCTATCCCCAAATTTCCTGCTGTAAAGCAATCCCTTCATTTAGAGTTAAAAAAAAGAGTACAGGCTTATTTTGATGAACGTGGCATAGACGCCACAGGGACCCCCAAGTTATTTACCAAAGCAATTATTATGGTAATTGCTTTCGTAATTGTTTACACACACTTAGTGTTTTTTACCCCTGCATGGTATTTTGCCATTACAGAATGTATTTTGCTCGGCGGTTTAGTTGCTGGAATCGGCTTTAATGTAATGCACGATGGTAGCCATGGTAGTTTTAGTACCAACAGATGGGTAAATAAAATTGCCGCATCTTCAATTAGTTTATTAGGGGCAAATCATTTTATGTGGAATATGAAACATAATATGATTCACCACAGCTTCACCAATGTAGATGGGGTTGACGATGATATTGAAATCGGAATCCTAATGCGTATGGCCCCAACTCAAAAAAGAATGAAGGCGCATCGTTTCCAGCATTTGTATTTCTGGGTACTATATATGCTGTTATATGTATTTTGGATTTTCTTTACAGACTATAAAAAATATTTCACACAAAAAATCGGAAACGTCCCTTTAAAGAAAATGAGTGTTTCTGACCATATTGAATTCTGGGCAGTTAAAGTATATCATGCTGCTGTTTTCATCGTGATTCCCGTTGCGGTTGTAGGATGGGTGAATTGGGTCATTGGATTTTTCACCATGAGCTTATTTGCAGGTTTTGTATTGAGTATTGTCTTTCAATTGGCTCATACGGTAGAGCATACTGAATTTCCAGTTGCTGATATTGAATCACACAGATTGCCCGATGAGTTTGCTGCACATCAGATTAAGACTACTGCTAATTTCGCAACTAATAATAAGTTAATTAGCTGGTTGGTAGGAGGACTGAACTTCCAGATTGAACACCATTTATTCCCTAAAATATCTCATGTGCACTATCCTGCTATCAGCGAGATTGTAAAGAAGGTTTGTCAGGAATACCAATTGCAGTATATAGAATACCCAACTATGCGCAGAGCAGTGGTGGCCCATGTGCGTTTCTTAAGAGAAATGGGGAGGGCTTAATCTGCT
>NZ_KI669560.1:1607167-1707227 GCF_000508085.1 Sediminibacterium sp. C3
GAGTTTTTTTTGCAATAGTATTTGCTATAACTAAAATATGTATTTACTAGAAGCTATTCCAATAGCTGTCGAAAAATTCCGCTGACCTACTTTGTCGTTTTTTTAGGAGCGGCTTTTTTGGTAGCTGCTTTCTTTGATGCCGTTTTCTTAGCAGCTGCCTTTTTGGGTGCAGCCTTCTTCACAGCTGATTTACTTGCCGCTTTTTTGGCAGCAGTCTTTTTGGTGAATGCCCCGGGTAATTGATCTTCAATCATTTTCTTCACTTCTTCCAGACTGATCTGAGAAAGGCTGTCTGCAGTAGGCTTACTTCCGTCTGCCAGTTTTCCCAGTTTCAGCATTTTTTTCTGGAAGCGGATAAATGGACCCCATCGTCCGTTTTCAATAGCAATTTTTTCAGATGGCCATTGTTGTATGAAACGATTGGCTTCTTTTTCCAGCTTCTTTTCAATTAATTCCGCGATGTCTTGCTGACTCAATGAATCAAAATTATAAGCCCTTGGAATATTAATAAACAAGTCGTTCCATTTGATGAATGGCCCGAATCTTCCCTTTCCCTTTGTTACAGGTAGTTCATCATAAAAAGCGATAGGAGCGTCGGCTTCCTGTTTTTCTTTAATTAACTGAACAGCTCTGTTTAAATCCATTTCATGTAAGTCCTCGCCTTTTGGTATAGAAATGAATTGCTCACCCAGTTTAATATATGGACCAAATCGGCCAAGGTTTACTGATAATTCTGCGCCCTCATATTCTCCCAGTGTTTTTGGCAATGAAAATAGTTCCATTGCTTCTTCAAGGGTAATGGTTTCAATGCTTTGGGAAGGTTTTAATTTGGCAAAACGGGCTTTCTCGTTTTCGTCACTGGTATCCCCAATTTGCACCATGGGGCCATATCTTCCCATACGGGCGATTACTCTTTTGCCGGTTGCAGCATCAATACCCAGTTCTCTTTCGCCCTTAGCTCTTTCAGCATTTTCCAGGGTATGTTCAATGGTTTCATGAAAGGGTTTATAAAAACCATCAATCATATTATTCCATTTTAAATTACCCTCTGCAATCTCATCAAATTCGGCTTCTATTTTGGCAGTAAAGCCAAAGTCCATCACTTTGTTAAAGTGTTGTTTTAGAAAATCTGTAACCACCATTCCCAGATCGGTTGGGAATAATTTTCCTTTTTCGGCTCCCGTATTTTCCTGAATAATCTCTTTTTCAATTTCGTTGCTGGCAGTCAGCTTCAATATGGTGGCTGCTCTTCTGATTCCTTCCTTGTCCCTTTTTTCTACGTAGTTCCTTTTCATGATGGTAGAAATAGTAGGGGCGTAGGTAGAGGGGCGTCCAATGCCCAATTCTTCCAGCTTTTTTACCAGAGAAGCTTCCGTGTATCTGGCTGCAGGCTTTGTGAATTTTTCACTTGCATTCATGTACTGAAAATCAAGTACTTCATTCACTTTAATCGGAGGCAACATTCCCTCTGTGCTTTCCTCATCTTCTTCATCCTTGCCTTCCATATATACCTTCAAAAATCCATCGAATTGCATCACTTCACCTGTTGCTGTCAGCATTTCGTGGTTAGTGCTTACTTCAATTTTAGCGGTTGTTTTTTCAAAAGCAGCATCGCTCATTTGAGAAGCAATGGTTCTTTTCCAAATCAGTTCATACAGGCGCTTACATTCTTCGTCTTCTACGGTATGATTGCTCATATAAGTAGGACGGATGGCTTCGTGGGCTTCCTGAGCGCTTTCGTTTTTATTCTTGAACTTACGGGGCTGGTGGTATCTGGCTCCGTAGCTTTTATTGATTTCATTCTGAATATCACCCAGTGCGGTTTCACTTAATGCGATACTATCGGTACGCATATAAGTAATTTTACCACTTTCGTAGAGCTTCTGTGCAATCAGCATGGTTTTACTTACGCTGTATCCCATTTTTCTGGATGCTTCCTGCTGAAGGGTAGAAGTGGTAAAAGGGGCTGCCGGAGTTCTTTTGGCAGGTTTTACCTGAATGTCTTTAACCGTGTATTTTGCATTTTTGCAGCTTTCCAGAAAAGCGCTGGCTTCTTCAGTTGTATGCAACCTGCCGGGGCCTTCTGCTTTAAATTGAACGGGTTTGCCATTGATATCAGTGGCTTTGAATATCGCTTCAATTTTATAGGAACTTTCTGCAATGAACTGATTGATTTCACGCTCTCTCTCAACAATTAATCGTACCGCTACACTTTGAACCCTTCCCGCACTTAGGCTTCTTTGCATGCCAATTTTGCGCCATAAAACCGGACTCAGTTCAAATCCGACCAAACGATCCAACACCCTTCTTGCTTGCTGTGCATTCACCAGGTTCATATTAATCAGGCGTGGATTGTCCACTGCTTTTCTGATAGCCGGTGCGGTAATTTCATGGAATACGATTCTTTTTGTTGAACGAGGGTCCAGACCTAATACCTCAGCCAGGTGCCAGCTGATACTTTCTCCTTCGCGGTCCTCATCCGATGCCAGCCATACTTCATCGGCTTTTTTAGCCATCTGTTTCAGTTCTTTTACTACTTTTTCCTTTTCGTCTGGAACCTTGTAGCGGGGCTGATAATGATTGTTTACATCTATGCCCATATCGTCCTTTTCCAGGTCTCTGATATGACCATAACAGCTTCTCACTTCAAAATCCTTACCCAGAATTTTTTCAATGGTTTTTGCTTTAGCGGGCGACTCAACGATCAGTAAATTTTTTGCCATGTAGAAATTCCGATTCTAAGATTTTACTTCAATGATTAGGGTTAAATGCAATGCAATATTAGGTGAAAGGATTAAATCACAAAAAATTGGACTCAGAAGATGGCTCCAGAAATGCTATTATTTTATTGCGTGTACTCGATTCTTTATAGATTTTATTATGCCCTAATCCGTTTGTTATGTAAAATTCAGTACCAGGAATATGCTGTGACAATAAAGGTTTTACATCTTTAAACGTGCATATAGTATCGGTTTCATCGTGAACCCATAATACACTGGCACTAATTTTTTTTACCACCCTGGGCACTGAAAAATATTCTATAGGTTCACCTGCCAACTGTTGTATATGAGCTTCAAAGGCTTCCTGCACCTGTTTTTTGGCGGGTATCAGGTTAAAAAAGTTCTCAATAGCTCTTTTCGTTTCTGTAGCAGGGGCAATTAATACCAGTTTCCGGTTGCTGTTATTTTCCATTTTTTCTATGGCTAAGCTGGCGGCCAGTCCACCTAAAGAATGTGCTATCATTCCATAAAGGGGGCCAAACTGGTTCTCAATGGCCAATATGCAGTCTCTGTATATAAGCGCATTAATTCTTTTGCCATCACTGATACCATGCCCGGGTGCATCAAATGCCAATACCTCATATCCACTCTTAACTAAAGACAAAACATAAGCTTCGAATTTGTAGGCATAACTGCTGAAACCATGTATAATCAACACTTTTCTTGCCTGTGCCAGTTCTGATTTCCATTGGAATCCGCGAACGGTAATCCCATTCAGTTCTACAGACACGGGTGTGGATTGGTGAAAGATGGCAGGGGCCTTAACTTCCTTTTTAACCCTGAAAGGGGTACAGAACAGGTCAAATGCTGCTGCTGCTGCTTTTTCAGGTGAAACCATTCCCAAAGTTTTTATTTTGGTACGGTAATACTTTAGTAATATCCGCTGACTCCATTTCATCTTCATACTCCAAAGATATTTAATTAATCCCGACTAAACTTTTTAGCATAATAGGGGTTAATAAGAGTTTTAAATACTTTTGCCAACCAAATCGTGATTATGTATACCATTGAAATTGAATTTGAACAAAAAGGACTTGATAAAGTAGTATTGAATAATATTGCCCCTGACCAGAGTTTACTGGAGGTTTGTTTAGACAATGGCATCGAACTGCACCACAACTGCGGGGCGGTTTGTGCTTGCAGCACCTGCCATTTGTATGTGAATAGTGGGTCAGAGCACCTGGAAGAATTAGGTGACAGAGAAGAGGACTTCATAGACAGAGCGGTAAACCCAAGGATTAATTCGAGGCTTGGCTGTCAGTGTATTTTGCAACCTGGTTCAGGAAAAGTTAGTGTTACCTTACCCGACCAGACTCAGTTTTTAGGAGAATAATTATTCATTGAAGCAATTTAAAGAAACCATATGAGCCATTTTGAGCCACCCATTCACTGGAATGACCATGAAGATATTGCCATGAAATTGTACGAGCGTTTCGGAGACGATTTCACAGAAGCAAAAATTTACAGAATCCGTTTTACCGATTTATTGGAATGGATTTTAGAAGTACCCGGTTTTGAAGGAACCCGTGAGCAAAGTACAGAAGGTCATCTGGAGATGATTCAGAGTGCATGGGTTTATGAATGGAGAGACAACCAAAAATAATATTTTGGAAAAATTCAGTTTAATCAACACGTTTGTATTCGACGTTGACGGAGTGTTAACCGATGGTACTTTATTGGTCATGCCAAACGGACTAATGGCCCGTAGGATGAATATAAAGGACGGATATGCGCTTCAGCTGGCTGTAAAAAAGGGGTACCGGGTTATTATTATTTCGGGGGGTAATTCACCGGAAGTAATAGATAGATTAAATAAACTAGGGGTAAAGGAAGTCTATATGCAGGTAACGGACAAATTATCCCTTTTGCAGAAGTTGATTGGAACCGCTGAGCAGCAGCAACAGCATTGTCTGTACATGGGAGACGATATTCCCGACCTGGCTTGTATGAAATGGGCTGGAGTTGCAGTTTGTCCCACCGATGCAGTAACCGAGGTAAAAATGGTCTCTTATTATATTTCGGATAAAAACGGAGGGATGGGCTGCGTTAGGGATGTAATTGAAAAAGTTATGAAACTACGGAATGACTGGAACGAAGATTTTACACTCAGGGCTCAATAAGCGCTGAAAAAATAAGCTAAGCTTTTGAAACTGATTGCTGCATTTTTAAGATTAATCCGATGGCCCAATCTGGTTTTCATTGTTATAACACAATGTTTGTTTGAATGGGCTATTTATGGTCGCGTATATCCAACAGCAGGTTCAGCTTTATTCTCTAATTCCTTTATACAATTGGTACTCGCCTCTGTTTTGATAGCTGCTGCCGGGTACATCATTAACGATTATTTCGATCAGAATATTGACCAGATTAACAAGCCGGAAAAAATGGTGGTGAATGTAATCATCAACCGACGCTGGGTTATTTTCTGGCATATGACATTGAGCCTTGCTGGTTTGTTTTTTACGGCCCTGGCTTTGCCCATTCAACAATACTGGCATCTGGTACTGGGTAACCTGGCAGCGATACTATTGTTGTGGTTATATTCTACCAATTTTAAAAAGCAGTTATTGATAGGAAATGTTCTTATTTCCTTATTAACAGCCTGGGTAATTTTAATTTTATTTTTTGCCAAATACCCTCTGGTGATGCAGGAAATGCTTGGGCTGGATCATGCCAAAGTGAGGTTCTTTCGATTAACTGTATTATATGCTGCATTTGCCTTTATCATATCACTGGTTAGGGAAGTGGTAAAAGATATGGAAGATATAGAAGGCGACCAAAAATATGGTTGTAAAACCATGCCCATCGTCTGGGGGATTCGTGCAACCAAGGTATTTATTGCAGTATGGCTGGTTGTATTAATTGCAGCTTTGCTGATTTTACAATTTTATGTATTAGGCCTGGGTTGGTGGCACAGTGCCTTATATTGTTTGTTGTTTATTATAGTACCCCTTATAGTAATTGCACAAAAGTTATACAAAGCGCATACAACAGTAGATTATCATCGTTTAAGTACCCTGATTAAATGGGTAATGTTTACAGGTATTCTTTCGATGGTATTCTTTCAATTTTATGAATAGTTAATATGCAAAGACCATTGATACTGGCTTCCCAAAGCCCAAGAAGAAAACAATTGCTGGAATGGGCAGAAATTAATTTTACTGTGGAAGTGGTGGAAACAGACGAAAGTTTTTCAACTGAAATGGATCCTGTTGAAATCCCCATTCATATTGCCAGGGCTAAAGCCATTGCTGTAAAAGAAAAGCGGAGAATGGAAGGTCGTGACTTTGATATACCTGTTTACCTGGCTGCTGATACGGTGGTGGTATTAAACAATGAGATCATTAATAAGCCCAAAGAAAGGGCAGATGCCATTGCCATGCTCTCCAGATTATCTGGTCAGCAACACAGGGTTATTACAGGGGTAGTCATTTTAAATAAACAGGAAGAGATTGCTTTTTCTGAAACCACACAGGTTCAGTTCCATTCACTTAGTCAGGCTCAGATAGAACATTATGTAGACCAGTATAAGCCTTACGACAAGGCGGGTGCTTATGCCATACAGGAATGGATTGGGGTGATTGGAATTGCCGCCATTAACGGAGACTTTTACAATGTGATGGGCCTGCCTGTAAGCAGGGTGGTAAAGGCGCTGCCTGTTTTGTAAGCAGCAGCCTTTCCTTTTTCCGTATCTTCTACCAGCTGAATGTAAGATCCAGTTCCAGATCGGGATGTAGTGACCTTTCTACCGGGCAGGTTCTGGCAGTGTTTTCCAATATGGTTTTTTCCTTATCACTCAGGTTTTTTAAGGATTCAGGAAATTGAATATGCACAATGATTTTGCCAATCCGGCGAGGGTCAGGGTACATAACTTTGGTAACATCTGCCTTGGTTCCGTCCAACACAATATTGTCCATGGTCTGGGCTTTGATACCCATGGTGGTTATCATGCAGGAAGCCAATGCTGTAGCCACTAAATCGGTGGGGGAAAACCTTTCCCCTTTTCCCTTGTTATCGGTTGGAGCATCGGTTTCAATTGCTGATCCGCTTTGTAAGTGGGTTGCAGTGGTTCTTAAGTCGCTGGTATAAATAATTTGTGAAGTCATTGCATCAATTTTGCTTTAAATTTACATCTATCAAATTAAATGGAAGTGAAGAAACTATTTTTCGTGATTTGTCTCTTGTCGGGAACAGGATTAATGGCGCAGAAAAAACAACTTTCTGAAGCAGCTATGCAGCGTGCGCAAAAGAAAGAAGAAAGAAGAGAGAAAATAAATCAGTTAATTAAACAGGAAGAAGAAGGTGCATTGATTTTCAATAAACAAAGTGCCTTTAGTTTCAACTTAAACACGGATGGCTGGGGACTTAAATACGAGAAAGGAAAATATAAATCCATTACTTCCACTAATCTCTGGTGGCTTGAATTCGGTGAGAGGAAACATCCAAAGGAAGAACGGATTCCAACGCTTTCGTCTTCCGGTGGTTTTATACTTATCTCCAACTATATCTACGGAAAGAGGAATAATTTCTACTACCTCAATCTGGGTTTTGGACAGCAAAAACTAATAGGAGGTAAGGGGAATAAAAATGGTATTGCCGTTTCTGCCATTTATGGTGCCGGACTAAGTGCCGGTTTATTAAAGCCATATTATTTGGATGTTCAGAACTTGCAGACAGGAGAAAGGACTCAGATTAAATACGACGGAACCAATCAATCAACTTTTCTGGACCCTAATGCCATTTTGGGAAGAGGGGGGCTATTTAAAGGATTTAATGAAATAAAATTCGTTCCCGGGGCCCATGCTAAGTTTGCCCTTCGCTTTGATTACGGTCGCTATAATGAATTGCTTTCAGCGATTGATGTGGGCATCAATGCTTCTTATTATTCCCAGAAAATGCCAATTCTTTTGTTAAACCCCGAAAAGAACTTCTTCTTTAATGCTTACGCAGCATTTACGTTCGGTAGAAGAAAGTAGTTAATTTTGTGCCTTAGAACTGATGCAGATGCAAGAATTACCTGTTGTACCTAAGTTACCCCAAGATACCATAGTATCCAGCGATACCCCTATAAAGAAGCCCAATTGGCTTAGAGTTAAGTTGCCAATTGGAGAGAGTTATAAGCACGTAAGAGGATTGGTGGATACCCATAAATTACACACGATTTGCGAAAGTGGAAATTGCCCGAATATGGGGGAATGCTGGGGAGAAGGAACAGCTACTTTCATGATATTGGGTAATATCTGTACCCGTAGCTGCGGGTTTTGTGCAGTGGCTACCGGAAGACCGCTGGCGGTTGATTTTGACGAGCCTCAGCGAGTTGCTGAAGCCATTCACCTGATGAAAGTGAAACATGCTGTTATTACCAGTGTTGACAGAGATGAATTGAAAGACGGAGGATCTATTATATGGTACAATACCATCAAAGCAGTTAAAGCCTTGAATCCGGATACTACTTTAGAAACCCTGATTCCTGATTTCAGGGGCTTTAAAGACCAGATACAGAGAATCATTGACGCCGCCCCTGAAGTAGTAAGCCACAATATGGAAACCGTGGAAAGAATAACCCGTCAGGTTAGAATTCAAGCTAAATACAGAAGAAGTCTGGAAGTACTGGAGACCTTAAAGAAAGGTGGTATGAGAACCAAGACAGGTATCATGCTTGGATTGGGTGAAACCAAAGAGGAAGTAGTTCAGACCATGAAAGATCTGGTGGAAGTGGGTACTGATGTCATCACACTTGGACAATATCTTCAGCCAACCAAAAAGCATCTACCTGTTCAACGTTTTGTTCACCCCGATGAATTTGCTGAATTACGTGAAATTGGATACAATATTGGCTTTGATTATGTAGAGAGTGGCCCATTGGTTCGATCCTCTTACCACAGTGAAAAGCACGTGATTCCTGGATACGGAAAGAATAAATGGCTAATGGAAAAAGCCGTTCATGCTTAGGGCTTTCCTGCTATTCTTTTTGTTTCCTTTAACGGGATTTGCTCAATATACATGGGTTCAAGCGGATACCGCATTCGGAACTTTGCCGAAGGGAGTTGAATTGTTTTATAGCAATGATTCGCTCAATGGCAAATCCAATAAAGCCTTTTATTGCAAAATACCCTTGAAGAAAAGGAACCTTTTTTTTACCACTCAAGTGGGAAAAGGAAAAAGATTTACCCCTTCTGAATTTTATCAGCAAAATGATCAGCCATTTCTGGTGGTGAATACTACTTTCTTTGAGTTTGTAAATAACAGGAACTTAAATGCAGTTGTACAGGATGGGAAGCTGGTCGCTTACAATGTACATAGTTTACCTGGCAGGGGAAAAGATACCCTTACCTATCGACATGCTTTTGCCAGTGCCATTGGTATTTCCAAGAAGCGGAGAGCAGATATTGCCTGGTTGTATACAGATAGCAGTCAGCAATACCCACTGGCTTCTCAAACTGTGATTCCTTTTTTTAAGGACAGCAATGTATTAGTGAATCCAACAATTTTTCGGTCTGCACATAAACTGAAAAAATGGAAAATGCAAACAGCTGTTGCAGGTGGCCCGGTATTGATTCAGGATGGGCAAATCCGTATCAGCAATAATGAAGAAATTCGTTTTCCAGGTAATCAGATTAACGACAAACATCCCCGAACAGCCATGGGATATACAACGGATGGCTATTTGATAGTTATGGTAGTGGAAGGAAGAAATCCTGGCATAGCAGAAGGTGCTAGTTTAATTCAATTGGCCAGACTTTTACAATCTGTTGGTTGTATAGAAGCCTTGAATTTAGATGGTGGCGGAAGCAGCACCATGCTGATTAACGGAAAAGAAACCATTAAACCCAGCGATAAAACCGGGCAACGCCCGGTTCCCGCCGTATGGATTATTTCATCTCCCAAACAAGGGCGGATGCACCAAGAATAGCGGCATCAGATTCTTTTAAATGACTTACCAGTATTTTTACTTTGTTCTCGAAGACTTTGATCAGGTTTGCTTCCATATGTTCTCTGGTTGGTTTTAAAATATAGTCTCCTGCCTTGGTTAAGCCCCCGAATAATACAATGGCTTCAGGGCTTGAGAACATTACAAAATTAGCCAGTGCCATTCCTAAGATTTTCCCGGTATAGTCAAAAATTTCTTTCGCCAATTCGTCCCCTTCAATGGCTGCATCGTACACTTTTTTGGAATCAATTTCTTCAGGGGGTATTGATCTTAGCAAACTGGGCTTGTTGCTCTTTTCGAGAAATTCAATTGCATTTAACCTTACTCCTGTTGCAGATGCATAGCTTTCCAGAGAACCTCTTTTTTTAGTGCCTTCATGTAATCTGCCATCGGGTATAATAATGGTATGGCCAAGTTCACCTGCAAAACCATCATGGCCATAAACTAGTTTCCCATTGGCAACGATTCCGCTTCCAACCCCTGTGCCTAGTGTAATCATGATAAAGTCTTTCATGCCTTGTGCCGCACCGTACATCATTTCACCTATGGCTGCTGCGTTGGCATCGTTGGTAAGCACTACAGGCAATTTAAATTTGTCTTCTACCATTTTACCAAATGGAATGATACCCTGCCAGGGCAAATTAGCAGCATATTCAATGGTGTTTTTGTAATAGTTTCCATTGGGTGCTCCAATGCCTATACCTTTTATTCTACCAATGCCTCCGGCATGTTCAATTAAAGGCGCAATATTTTCATAAAGATTATCGATATAGGGCATTACTTCCGGATGATTGCGCGTACTCATCTCTCCTGAAAATAATAAGTTTCCAACACGGTCAACGATTCCATATTTGGTTCCTGTTCCACCAATATCAATTCCAATAGCCAAGGGTTCCAGTGCTGCTGATGTATTTCTGTTTTTTTGTTTGGTATTCATATTTCCTGAGTATTATGAATGGAAGATCTATTTGAAATTAATGTCCGCCGCCAACCTGTGCGTCAAAATCCAGTCCCTGTGCTTTTAATACAGATTTCATTTTTAAAGCAAGGTAAGCCAGAAAAGCAAAGCAGGCCGCTGCTAACAGATAAGACTGATGCATGCCGATAGATGCATTGTCTCCAATTGCTCCCTGTAATGGAGGGATGATGGCTCCACCCAGAATCATCATGATTAAAAATGCAGAACCCTGACTGGTGTATTTCCCTAATCCGCCTACACCTAAAGAGAAAATACATGGCCACATCACAGAGCAACATAATCCTCCTGCTATAAAAGAATAAACAGAAATCAGACCATTGGTGAATACGCCAATCAGCATAGCAATCGTTGCTAATGTGGATACTGCAACCAAAGTTTTAACCGGCTTTTCCTGACCATAGAAAAATGCGGCAATAGCCAATACAATATAAACTGAATATCCAAATAAATCAGAAACATCGCTGCCGTATAGGTTATTTACATAAAGTACCACCCCAAAGGCAAAGAAGGGAACTACAATGGTTGCAATTGTTTTAGTAATGCCTTTCAGATTAAATACTCCAATGGCTCCTGTCCATCTCCCAATCATTAAACTACCCCAGTACAAGGATACATATTTGGAAATCTGACTTTCTTCCAATCCTGATTCTGTTAAATAACCTGGTATACGTAAGAGTGCACCAAAATTGTTATCAATGGTAACTTCCACACCTACATAAACAAAAATGCCTATCATACCATAAATTAATTGCTGGTATTTCATGGCACCCCATCCCTCCGGATTTTTTACTGCCTGGCTATTGGAGTAAAATAAAATACCTACTACACTTATTAATGATAGTAACAACAAAGTCATTTTAGGTACTTCTGTAAACTGACCAACAACAATGATCAGTCCAATACATAAAGTCATAATTAAAAGAGAAGAAGCCGCTTTATTGGCTTTCTCAAATTTTTCATCGTTCTTACCTTCCGGCAGTTTAGAAAAAGCAAAGAACAAAGCCACTGCTGCAAATACTGCAGCAACAATTAAATACAGCGTATTGATATTGGTTACAGTAACTTCTGTGTTTGCATTTCCAACTGATCCGAATAAAAAGAAACTAACAATGATTGGTCCTAATGTAGTTCCTAATGAATTAACCCCACCAGCTAAGTTTAATCGATGAGATCCGGTAGAGGGATCCCCCAGAACAATAGCAAAAGGTTGAGCAGATGTTTGTTGTAAGGAGAATCCAAGTGCAACAATAAAAAATGATCCCAGAATAGCCGGGAAAGAATTGGCGTTGGCAGAGGGAATAATCAACAAAGCTCCCACCACTGAAATGGCAAGACCGTAGATAATCCCTTTCTTATATCCGATTTTATTTAAGATATCATACCCTACAAAATTGGATAGAATGAATAGAATTAATGAGCCAATAAAATAAGCTCCATAAAATGCGGAACCAATTAACTGAGATTCAAACTGATTGAGTTCAAAATGTACTTTGGCAAAGGGGATAAAAATGCTATTGGAAGCAGCAATAAAACCCCAGAAAAAAAATACAATCACAAGGGTGGCTAACGCACCGGAATTGGTAGGCTGTTTGGTTTGGCTCATAACAAACGTTCAATTTTACAAACAGGGAAAATAGTAATAAATGCGGGAAGCAAAAATTTTAAATCGGAATTTGAGGGAATCGGTTTATTGGCTATCTTGAAAAAGAAGTTTTAAATCTCTTTTATGGAAATTATACACGTAAGTGCAGAGTGCTATCCGGTGGCAAAAGCAGGTGGGCTGGGAGATGTGGTTGGGGCGCTTCCCAAATACCAGTGCAAATCTGGGGATATTGCCAAAGTAGTCATGCCTATGTACCGAACTAAGTTCCTATATGAAAATGACTGGACTGTTGATTATAAGGGCAGTGCTAATTTGGGTAACTGGAATTTTGATTTTACGGTAATCAAGGAACCGGGCAATAAATTGGGATTCGATTTGTTTTTGATAGATATCAATGGACTGCTCGACCGTCAGAAAATTTATGGATACGATGACGATGCGGAAAGATTCACTGCTTTTCAAATTGCAGTGGTTAGCTGGATTAGTAGTTGGGAACACAAGCCCGACGTGGTACATTGCCATGATCATCATACTGCCCTGATTCCTTTTATGATGAAGTATTGTTATGCTTTTCAGCACCTGGGTTCGGTTCCGACTGTTGTGACCATTCATAATGGACAGTACCAGGGCTGGATGGGCTGGGATAAAAGCATCTATATCCCCAAGTGGGATCTTTGGAAAAGGGGCATGCTCGACTGGGCCGGCAACATAAATCCTCTTGCTTCCGGTGTAAAATGTGCAGATAAAGTAACTACAGTTAGCTGGAGCTATATGGATGAACTCAGGCAGAATGCCAATGGATTGGAAGCTTTATTTGAGTATGAGAAGGGAAAATGCATAGGTATCTTGAATGGAATTGATAACGAAGTCTGGAATCCGGAAACGGATACTTATTTAAAACATCACTATTCTGTTAAGACCGTTAAAAAAGGAAAAGAGCAAAATAAAAAAATACTCTGCGAACAATTTGGACTGGATATTTCTAAACCGCTCTTTGTTTTTATTGGAAGATTGGTGGGAGAAAAAGCAGCCGATATTTTACCAGACGCCATTAGAACTGCCATGCACGAAACACAGGGAAATGCCTGTTTTTTAATATTAGGAAGTGGTGAAACACATATTGAATGGGAATTACAGCAGATGACAAAGCACCATCAGGGCATCTACAATGCTTACATTGGTTACAATGAACAATTGAGTCATATTATTTATGCGGGGGCAGATTTCTTATTGATGCCCAGCAGGGTTGAGCCCTGTGGTCTTAATCAGATGTATGCCATGCGATATGGAACAGTTCCTGTAGTAAGAAGCACAGGAGGCTTGAAAGATACCGTTTCAGATATGGGTGATCCCGATGGCTTTGGCATTCGATTTAACAATGCCACTGTAGAAGACCTTGCCTATTCTATTGGCAGGGGCGTTTCTGTTTATCAGGATCAACAGCAAATGGCAAAAATGCGAACACAAATGATGCAAATAGATCATAGTTGGGAGAGTACAGTTGCTGAATACAGACAAGTTTATCAGAATTTAAAATAAAAAAACTAACTTCAAAGCAGTATAAAAGCAATCCATTTTATGAGTAGTATTTCCAAATCAGTTTTGGCTGTGATATTGGGCGGGGGAGCAGGTACTCGTCTTTTCCCATTAACTGCAAGCAGGTCCAAGCCAGCGGTTCCCATCGCCGGAAAATACCGTTTAGTAGATATTCCCATCAGTAACTGTATCAATAGTGGAATCAATCGTATGTTTGTTTTAACGCAGTTTAACTCTGCTTCGCTAAACAAGCATATTAAGAATACTTACCACTTCAGCGCTTTCAGTACGGGTTTTGTAGACATTCTTGCAGCGGAACAAACGCCTGACAATCCGGGCTGGTTTCAGGGAACAGCCGATGCGGTAAGGCAGTCACTGAGACATATTTCTAATTTAGAGTATGACCATATTCTAATTTTAAGTGGAGACCAGTTGTACCAAATGGATTTTGGCGATATGCTAAAAAACCATATTGACAGTCAGACAGATATTTCTATTGCCACCATACCAGTAGACGACAGGGACGCGCCTGAGTTCGGGATTTTAAAGACCAATGAACAGAATGTGATTACTTCATTTATTGAGAAGCCTAAGAAGGATTTATTACCAGAGTGGGTTAGTGATACGGGGGCAGAGATGCAGAAGCAGGGTAGAAACTATCTGGCATCCATGGGCATCTATATTTTCAATAAGAAAATCCTGGATAAATTATTGAATGAAGCGCATCCCAATGCAACCGACTTCGGTAAAGAAATTATTCCTGATTCTATTGAAAATTATAAAGTATCCAGCTTCCAGTATGATGGTTATTGGACAGATATCGGGAATATTTATTCCTTCTATGAAGCCAACCTGGCTTTGACTCAGGAGATTCCGCCTTTCAATTTATTCGACAATACCAAAACGGTTTATAGTCGTGCGCGTATGTTGCCTCCTGCAAAAATCAGCGGGACCACTTTGGAGAAAACCATTATTGCTGAAGGTTCCATTATTCATGCCAGCCGCATAGAACAAAGTGTGGTAGGTATCCGCTCACGCATTGGGCATGGTACAACTGTAGTAAGTACCTATATCATGGGTAATGATTATTACGAAACCATTGAAGAAATGGAATTGAATACAAGTAAAGGATTACCTAAAATAGGCATTGGGGAGCGCTGCTATATCAAAGACGCCATCATCGATAAAAACTGCCGTATAGGAAACGATGTGCGGATTAACGGGGGAAGTCATTTGCCCAATACTGACCATCCATTATATACCGTTAAAGATGGAATTGTAGTGGTTAAGAAAACGGCCATATTGCCAGATGGCTTTGTGATTTAAGCAATTTAGTTCAACGCAAATTTTCATGAACATCCTCTTTATGGGGATGTTTTTATTTGTATATTGAGATGTGTATTCAATACACAATATCAACCAATAAATATCGATTGCTATGTCAACTACCCCTAAAGCGGTACTGCCAAAACTCGGTTTCTGGCAGATCTGGAATATGTGTTTTGGTTTTTTGGGTATCCAGTTTGGCTGGAGTCTGCAGATGGGCAATATGAGTGCCATTTATGAATACCTGGGTGCAAGTCCTGAACAGATTCCAGGCCTTTGGCTGGCAGCTCCTATGACTGGATTAATTGTTCAGCCAATTATAGGTTATATGAGTGACAGAACCTGGCATCCGCGTCTAGGAAGAAGAAGACCTTATTTTTTAATTGGTGCTATTTTGAGTTCGCTGGCTTTGTTTATCATGCCCAACTCCTCTGCTATCTGGATGGCTGCAGGTGTATTGTGGATTCTGGATTCCTGTATTAATATCAGTATGGAGCCCTTCCGTGCTTTTGTAGCAGATAATCTGGACGAAGAGCAACAACCCATGGGTTTTGCCATGCAAAGTATGTTTATAGGATTGGCTTCATTTATTGCAGGATACTTGCCTCAGAAGCTGGTTCAGTGGTTAGGGGTTTCAAGGGAAAAAACAGCTGGAGGCATTCCTGAAAATATCATGTATTCGTTTTACATAGGTGCTGCAGTTTTTTTACTGGCTGTTGTATATACGGTGGTTAAGAGCAAAGAATATCCACCTGCTGATCCCGAATGGAAAAAGAAACTGGACGAAGAAGGCAAAGGATTCATGGGTGGAGTGAAAGAAATTTTTAGTGCAGTCGCGAATATGCCAGATCAGATGAAGCGGCTGGCGCTGGTTAATTTTTTAACCTGGCCAGGTTTATTTCTCATGTGGTTTTACTACAGCACAGGGGTGGCAACTGATATATTCGGGGGGAACACAACTACCAACAGTGATTTATACACGCAGGGACTGGAATTCGCCAATACCACTTCTGCCATTTTGAATTTGGTCACATTTGGTTTTTCTTTTTCACTTCCTTTCTGGGTAAATAAATTGGGTAAGAAATATACTCATTCTATTTGTTTGGTATTGGGAGGCATAGGCTTAATCTCTGTGAAATATGTTTCGGATCCTTCTTTTCTGTATATATCCATGGGACTGGTAGGTATTGCCTGGGCATCCATTTTGTCGATGCCTTATTCTATGCTGGCAGGCTGTATACCCCCTGCTAAAATGGGCATCTATATGGGTATCTTCAATTTTTTCATTGTATTGCCCGAAATTATCGCTTCGCTGTTTTTTGGAAAAGTAATGGAAAATGTATTGCACAATGATCGTTTGATGGCAGTACAAGTGGGTGGAGGGCTGCTTGTAGCAGCTGCAATCATTTGTGCTTTAGTTGTTAAAGAGAATCAATCAAAATAATTACAGTATGAAAAAAGGAAGCTTGGTTTTTGCGATATTATTTTGGGGGCTGCAACTGATTGCTCAAAAAAATATTGAACTATATCCAACACATTGGTTTACCGGTATGAAGTGGAATAAAGTGCAATTGCTGGTGCGCAACACCAATGCCACATTTGAGAATATTTCTGTTACAACTAATTATCCCGGTGTTACCATTACAAAAGTGCATGCGTTTGAAAATAAAAAATACCTGGCGATTGATTTGACCATTCAGACCATAGCCAAGCCTGGTAAAGTACAAATGCAGTTGAATGGGAATAATACCAAAACCAATCTGACCTGGGAACTCAAAGCCCGCAGAAAGGGAATGGGCACTGCTTATGCCAATGGCGTAACCTCAAAAGATTTTATTTATCTGTTAATGCCAGACAGATTCAGCAATGGCAACCCTGCTAATGATAAGGTAACAGGATATCTGGACACTGTTGTTAATAGAAAGGACCCTATCAAAAGGCATGGAGGAGATCTGGAAGGAGTTATCAATCAATTGGATTATCTGAAAGAACTGGGTGTAACTGCCATCTGGATGACACCAGTTATTGAAAATGATATGCCTTTGCAAAGCGAACAAGCCGGAATGATGGCCGGATATCATGGTTATTGGTTCACCAACCATTATGCAATTGACAAAAGGTTAGGAGGAGAAGTCGCCTATAAGAAGTTGGTGGATGCTGCCCATGCAAAAGGAATGAAGATAATTCAGGACGCAGTTTATAACCATATTGGTAATGAGCATTGGATGTTCAAAGATGCACCTGCTAAAGACTGGATTAATCAGTGGGCATCCTACACCAATACCAATCATCGGGATGAAGCCATTTTTGATCCGATGGGAAACGCAGCAGACAAGAAAGTGATGTTGGACGGATGGTTTGTACCCCATTTACCAGACATTAATCAGAGAAACCCATTTGTATCAAACTATTTAATTCAGCATGCGCTCTGGACAGTGGAAGAGTTTGGTATTGATGGCTGGCGGGTAGATACCTATAAATATTGCGATGAAGCTTTTATGAATAAGGTTAATACAGCATTGGAAAATGATTTCCCTACTATCAGCATATTTGGTGAAGCAGTAGCTAATACAGTGGCAGGCAGTGCCTACTTTACCAAAAACAATATGAATGCTGCCTTTAAACACAATGCTCCGGGGACTACTGATTTCCCGTTGAGTTATTCCATGATGGATGCATTGAATCAACCCTTTGGCTGGACCCAGGGAGTGAATAAATTGTACATGACTTTATCGCAGGATTTCTTGTATCAGACACCGGAGAAGAACTGTATATTCCTGGATAACCACGATATGGAAAGATTTGTTTCTATGATTGGGGAAGACATGAACAAATTCAAAATGGGCATGAATCTTTTGTTCACACTAAGGGGTATTCCGCAATTGTATTATGGTACTGAACTGTGGATGAAAAATTTCAAGGACCCCAATGATGGGATGGTTCGTCTGGATTTTCCTTTTGGGTTCCCGGATGCGATGAGTGATAAACGTCTTGGCGGTGGTCTTAATCCCACCGAAAACACCGCCTATCAATATGTAAAGTCCCTGGCTAATTTCCGAAAGAAAAATACAGCCCTGCAAACGGGTAAAATGATGCAATATTTACCCAAGGACGGGATGTATGTTTATTTTAGATACGATGAAACTTCAACAGTAATGGTAGTATTAAATGCGTCTTCAAAACCAAATACACTGGAGTGGAAACAGTATGCAGAAAGAACCAATGGATTTAAACAGGCATATGATGTAATTACTGGTGAAATATTGGCGGATAAAAAAGTGTTGAACCCTATGGAATCAAGCGTAGTTTTATTGTCAAAATAAAACCAATATGTTTAACTTTGTTTAAAGCAATACAGCGGAAATAATGAAGAATAACGGATCCATTGAAACAGGGTGTTTACATTGTAATGTTCGTTTAAGCTCTGTATTTAATGTTTTGGACCAGGAACAAACACAGGAACTCTGTGCGCACAAATCCTGTGCGGTTTATAAGAAAGGGCAATATGTTTTTACTGAAAATGGTCTACCCAATGGGTTGTTTTGCATTAACAGCGGCAAAATAAAATTAACCACTACTGGTTATGATGGTAAGGAACAAATTCTTCGACTGGTTAAGTCTGGTGATATTTTGGGTTACCGTGCCCTGCTTTCCAATGAACGCTATCACTGTTCTGCCATAACACTGGAAGATGCATCTATTTGTATTATAGATAAAAAATACTTCTTTGACGCACTGGCCGCTTCGCCGAAACTGATGTTTGAAGTGGTAAAGAAAATGAGCCACGACCTTAAGATGGCAGAAGATCATATTGTATCTCTTTCTCAGAAAAATGTAAGAGAGCGCATGGCAGAAGCACTCTTATTCCTCAAAGCTACCTATGGATTTGAGGAGGATAATCAGACCCTGAATGTTAGTTTAAGCAGGGAAGAAATAGCTGATTATGTTGGCACATCCACAGAATCCTGTATACGCTTGTTATCAGAATTTAATACCGATAAGCTAATTCTCTTAAAGGGGAAAAAGATCAGTATACTCAATCTACAAAAGCTAATTCAAACGGCCAATATAGAGGATTAGCCTTTTTTTATGATTTTAATCATGTTTCTGCATTTCAAATCTCATTGAATTCCTGACGTTACGGTGACAATTTTGTAGGGTAAAATTTTACCCATGTGTAAACATGCCGACCAGACTGCTGAATTCATTGCCCACCTTTTAGATAATGTATATCCCTGTCTGGAGTTAAAAATTCAGAACGCCATACACTGTCATTTTCTTTCTGATTATGATGCAGAAGCTACGGCTTATCTGAAGGAGCTGATGCAGCAGATAAAGAATGATTTTAGTTCGCTGGTTACCTGCGAACAAAAACTGGTTTTTCCATCGGTTATGAAGGTGTTCAATGCCAAATCGGCCAAGGAAGTTCCAATGCCCAACTTATTTGATTTGATGCAGTTAACCCGCAGCAAGGAGCACAAGATTATGGCACAGGTGAGTACATTAACCAGCCTGCTCTCTACCAATACCTGGAACAAAGCAGCCATTAAGCAACACGATTTAGCCAATGCTTTTAATGACAGTTTTGTAAAAGAAAAATACAAGTGGAATAAAATGATTGAAGACCGATTGAACGCCTGCAGCTGTTTTCAATCGAATGTCCTGAAAGGACTGGGGGTAAACCCTCATGACAAAACAAAAAATAATTAAAATTTTACTCTTTACAGTTCTAAAAATTAAGTACCTTTTAACAACTTTTTGCAACATGTTGAATAAGACCTTAGAATCCACCAAATGCTTTCACTGCGGTGACGCCTGTGTGGGGGAACCTGTGGTTTTTGATGAGAAGGCTTTCTGTTGTAAAGGTTGTAGTTCTGTTTACCAGATATTAAATAAAAGTAATCTTTGCGAATATTATAATCTGCACGATGCTTCAGGGGTTAAAATGAGTGAAGCCCGTGATCCCCAGAAATTTGCCTTTCTGGATAATTCCCAAATCGCCGCCAATTACATCGTTTTTTCTAAACCTGCTCAAATTGCAGTTCAATTTTATTTGCCTCAGATTCATTGCAGTTCTTGTATCTGGTTATTAGAGAATTTGCAGAAAGTGCACGAGGGTATTTACTTTTCTACCGTTCATTTTCCAACCAAGGAATTAACCGTTTATCTGGATCCTGAAAAAATCAGTATAAGAGCTACAGCAGAATTGCTTAGCTCTCTTGGCTATGAACCCTATATTACCTTAAACGATGGTCAGGAAGCCAAGCGCGAGCAAAAAATAGTGGCTCGTACAGCCATGATTAAAATTGGTATTGCAGGATTCTGTTTTGCCAATATCATGATGTTGAGTTTTCCTGAATACCTGGGTTTGGAAACCATTACAAGGGATGGATTGAATGCCAATCTTTTCCGTTACGTAAATCTTTTACTGGCTTTGCCTGTCTTATTATACAGTGGCGCTGAATTTTTTATCAATTCCGTTTATAGTTTCAAGCAAAGAAGACTGAATATAGATGCTCCTATTGCCCTTGCACTGGCAGTTACTTTTGGCAGAAGTGTTTATGAAATTCTATCCGGAACCGGTGGAGGATATCTGGACAGTATGTCCGGCATTATTTTCTTCATGCTTCTGGGTAGATCATTCCAGACCAAAACCTTTGCCGATCTTTCCTTTAACAGAGATTTTACTTCCTATTTTCCTGTTGCGGTTTGTTTGCTGGACAAAGACGGAAACGAATCATTCGTACCTGTACAAGAAGTGAAAGCAGATGATACTATCCGGATCAGAAGCAACGAAGTAATTCCTGTGGATGGTATGCATATCAAAGGCAGAGCAGAAATTGATTACAGTTTTGTTACAGGGGAAAATGAGCCCGTTTCGCTGGCTATTGGAGATTTAATTTATGCGGGTGGCAAACAATTGAATGGAGCCATCGATTTGCTGGTAGTAAAGCCATTTTCTCAAAACAGCTTTACCAAGCTTTGGAATAATGACGCTTTTAAGAAATCGGACAAAAACGATTATTCTTTTACAACAGTTATCAGCAATTACTTTTCTATTGTTGTATTGACTGTTGCTTTCAGCAGTTTTATTTACTGGTATGGTACCAATATTAATTATGCCTGGCAATCAATGACAGCCGTATTAATTGTTGCCTGTCCCTGTGCATTATTGATTACAGCCACATTTACGGAAGGTTTTGTCCTGAATATTTTCAGTAAGCATGGGTTGTTTTTAAAAAATGCGCTGGTGCTTCAGAATATAGCCAAAATTAACCAGGTTGTTTTTGATAAAACAGGCACCCTCACTTATCCTCACGCTTCTACTGTTCATTATGAAGGCAAGCCTCTCAGTGCAAGTGACAGAGCTATTATTGGTTCAATGGCGGCACAATCGATGCACCCATTAAGCAAAGCGATAGCAAAAGAATTAAAAGTTGCACATAGTCAGATTGCCCATATTAAGGAAGTAGCAGGGGCTGGTATTGAAGCATGGGAAAACGAAACGCATTATAAGTTAGGTTCTGCAGCCTTTATTGGAAAAGCTTCTGACGCTGTTAAGGGATCTGAAGTATGGGTGTCTGTTGATGGAGAAGTATTCGGAAAATTCATTGTACAAAATGTGCTGAGAGCACATGTAGAAAGATTGATACAGGAGCTACCTTATCCCATCACTGTTTTAAGTGGTGATAATAATCGTTCTGAAGAATATTTAAAGCAGAATTTGCAAAGACCTGTTCAGTATTTATTTAATCAGACTCCGCAAGACAAACTTCATTATATAGATAACCTAAGAAAAGAAGGTAAAGAAGTGATGATGGTAGGGGATGGATTAAACGATGCCGGTGCGCTAAGCAAAAGTAATGTAGGTATTGCTGTGGTGGATAATACGATTCAATTTTCACCTGCCAGTGATGCCATTATGTTGTCTGAACAACTGCCATTACTGGATCAATATATCCGCGCAGCAAAATGGTCTAAGAATCTCATTAAAACTACGTTTGTTATATCAACCTTATACAATGTTGTTGGATTGTATTTTTCTGTAACCGCTCAGATGTCGCCTTTAGTGGCAGCTATTTTAATGCCTTCCAGCACATTCACCATTGTAATGACAACCATGTTGGGCTCGGCCCTTATAGAAAAATACTGTTTCAAACCTATTCTGAATCCTAAAAATATACAAGCATGAGCATTATTGTAATGTTATTAATTATCAGTTTACTGGTAGCATCTGGCTTCCTGATTGCTTTTATCTGGGGTTCAAAAACAGGACAATTTGATGATTCCTTTACACCCGCTAATAAAATATTTTTTGATCAAACCCATCAACCAACAGAGAATAAATAAACAACCATGCAGTTAGAAAAATTCACTTACGACAATTCCATCGTCCGGAAATTTGCTTTTGCCACTGTATTGTGGGCATTAGTAGGGATGCTGGTAGGGGTAATCATTGCGTTTCAGCTTGCTTATCCGGCACTCAATCTAGGTATTTCATTAACCAGTTTTGGTAGATTAAGACCGCTCCACACAAATGCTGTGATTTTTGCGTTTGTGGGCAATGGTATTTACACCGGGGTATACTATATGATGCCTCGTTTGTTAAAGACCAGTATGTGGAGCAAGGGGCTTGGAAATCTTCATTTCTGGAGCTGGCAGTTAATCATTGTTGCCGCTGCTATTACTTTACCATTGGGATTAACCCAGGGGAAGGAATATGCAGAATTAATCTGGCCTATTGATATTGCTATCACCCTGGTTTGGGTAATTTTTGGTATCAATATGTTTGCCACCATTTTAACCAGAAGAGAGCGTCATTTATATGTGGCCATTTGGTTCATTATTGGTACCTGGGTTACAGTAGCACTGTTGCATATTGTAAACTCATTTGCATTGCCTACATCCTTAACACATAGTTACAGCTGGTATGCAGGTGTGCAGGATGCATTGGTTCAGTGGTGGTATGGTCACAATGCGGTGGCTTTCTTCCTTACAACCCCAATGTTGGGTATCATGTACTATTTTATTCCTAAAGCAGCCGGAAGACCTGTTTATTCCTATAAATGGAGTATCATTCACTTCTGGGCTTTGATTTTCATTTATATCTGGGCGGGTCCTCACCACTTGTTGTACACAGCTTTACCTGATTGGGCACAGTCTCTGGGTGTGGTGTTCAGTGTAATGCTGATTTTACCCAGCTGGGGTGGTATGCTGAATGGTATTTTCACATTAAGAGGTGCCTGGGATAAGGTAAAAGAAGACCCCATTTTAAAAATGTTTGTAGTGGCACTTACCTGTTATGGTATGAGCACTTTTGAAGGCCCTATGTTGTCTTTGAAAAATGTAAATGGATTTGCACACTACACCGACTGGATAGTAGCACACGTTCACGTTGGTGCATTGGGCTGGAACGGGTTTCTGATTTTTGGTATGTTGTACTGGTTAGTACCCCGTTTATACAATACCAAATTGTATTCTGTTAAAATGGCCAATACCCATTTCTTAATTGGTACTGTAGGTATTTTGTTATACGCCATCCCTATGTACTGGGCTGCCGTTTCTCAGGCCTTAATGTGGAAGCAGTTTACTCCGGAAGGTCAGTTGAAATTCCAGTTCCTTGAAACTGTTACCCGTATTATTCCAATGTATATTGTAAGAGGTATTGGCGGAACCATTTATTTAACCGGAGCCGTATTGCTGGTAATTAATTTAATTAAAACAGCTAAGTCCGGGTCATTCATTGCAGAAGAAACCAGTGAAGCACCTGCATTGTCTGCTCAACCTTTGCCTTCAGGAAAAGCATACTGGCATTCTATTATTGAAAGAAGACCGGTTCAAATGCTGGTTATGAGCCTGATTGTGGTTTCTGTAGGAGGTGCTATTGAAATCATACCAACCTTTATTGTGAAGGAGAATGTACCTACAATCAGTACAGTTAAACCTTATACGCCACTTGAATTACAGGGAAGGGATATTTACATCAGAGAAGGATGTTATACCTGCCACTCTCAAATGGTTCGTCCTTTCAGAGATGAAGTAGCCCGTTATGGTGATTATTCCAAAGCAGGTGAATCTGTATACGATCATCCATTCCAGTGGGGTAGTAAACGTACTGGTCCGGATTTGGCCCGTTTGGCAAATAAGTATCCCAATAGCTGGCATTATCGTCATATGAATGATCCTGAAGAAATTTCACAGGGGTCTATTATGCCTCCTTATCCATGGTTGCTGGACAATGATTTAGATATCAGTACTACTCCTGGAAAAATCAGAGCGATGCAAACTCTGGGAGTTCCTTATCCTGAGGGCTACGATCAGAAAGCAAACAATGATTTGAAAATGCAGGCAGATGAAATTGCGGCAGATTTAAAGGCAAATAATATCAAGGCTCAAAGTGGTAAAGAAATCATTGCATTGATTGCTTATTTGCAAAGACTGGGTGCCGATTTGAAAAAAGCACCAGAGGCAGAAATTAAAAACTTACACTAAAATTTATTGTATGAAGTTTAAAAATTATGTAACCACCATTGATAATGTGAATATCTATCCAATGATTTCATTGGTCATATTTACTGTATTCTTTGCTGTAGTTACCTGGTATGTTTTTTCTGCTAACAAAGAAAAAATGGAAAAGAATAGTCAAATACCCATCAATGACTGATAAAAATAATTTTATGTTTACCACTATCACTTATAAACAAAATTACAAAGCCGCCTTTCAGAGAATGTTGCTGCTTTTGCTGGCCAGTCTGGCTGCGAATATTATCTGGGCTCAGGATGCAGCAGAAGCTGCGGCACCTGCTGCTCCCAAAGATGTTTTTTATGATTCCACAGTTGCCTATGTATTGTTAACCGTTATTGGTTTACTTGCCCTCGTTATTTATATGTTGGGTAATGTATTTGTGCTTGCTATTAAAAATAAGATGGAACAGCAAAAGCAATCAGGAGTAGGAAAAGCTGCTGCATTAACTGCGCTGATGTTATTGGTGTCTGCCAGTTCCTTATTTGCACAAGCCAAGAATGTACCTGCAGGCACACCAACAGTAGTTTCTGAAACCATTGTTCATCTGCTGGCATTTATTGTTGCCATTGAAATGATTATCATTATCTATTTTGCCAATGGTATACGCAGCTTCCTAAAGAAAGATGCGTTGAAGATGGCAGCTGCAAAAGGTGAAGTTGTTGAAGAAAAAGAAAAAATTTCCTGGTTTGATCGTTTGTACAACCGAAATACAGCCGAAGATGTAGCCCGATTAGATCTGGGGCACGATTATGATGGAATTAAGGAGCTGGATAATGAAGTTCCGGTATGGTGGAGATGGGGTTTTGCCATCAGTGTAATCTTTGGCGTGGTATACTTGTACAATTATCACGTTGCAGAAACAAAGCCTTTACAGCAACAGGAACTGGCAATGGACCTGGAAAAAGCTGCTGCAGAACAAGCAGTTTATCTGGAGAAGTCTGCTAACAGCGTAGACGAAAATACAGTGAAAATGATGGGCGCTGATGATATTGCAAAAGGTAAGGAATTGTATATCAAACCTGGCGCATGCGCTACTTGTCATGCGGAAAACGGAAGCGGTATTGTTAATGGAGCTCCTGGTATTGGACCTAACTTAACAGATGAGTATTGGTTACACAAGGGTGATATTAAAGGGATATTCTATTCTATTAAATATGGCTGGCCTGAAAAAGGGATGAAGAGCTGGAAGGACGACTATTCTCCTGTTCAAATTGCTCAAATAGCAAGTTATGTAAAGTCTTTACAGGGAACCAATCCACAACCTGCTAAAGAAAAACAGGGAGAATTATTTGTAGAAGAGGGTGCTGCACCTAAAGCTGATTCCAGCGCTGCGCCAGCAATGAAGTAAAATAAGATTGATTATGAGTGAGCCGAACCAACCAGATTTTCGCAGTTTGCATTCAACTGTAAACAGCAAAGGAAAAGAAACTGGATTTATGCATTGCAACCCAAGGGAAAATTTTACCGATACAGAACTTATTTGAGTTATGTATATGTGATTTTATTTTTCACCATGCCCTTTATTCGCATTGATGGAAACCCTTTATTCCAGTTTAATATTCCTCAGGGAGAATTTACGTTTTTCGGCTCACTTTTTACACCACAGGATTTTATCATGTTTGGCCTGGGAATGATCATCTTCATTCTGTTCGTGGTCATTTTTACCTTGATTTATGGTCGTTTTTTCTGTGGTTGGGTTTGTCCGCAAACCATTTTCATGGAAATGATTTTCCGTAAAATTGAATACCTTATTGAGGGAGACGGGAACAAGCAAAAAATAAATAACAGCAAAAAGTGGACAACTGAAATGTATGTTAGAAAGACGATCAAGCATATTGTCTTTCTCTTGCTGAGTTTCACTATCTCCAATACTTTTCTGGCTTATATTATTGGTACAGATCAGTTGTTCAAAATCATTACAGATCCTGTTTCGGAACATATTGGAGGATTTATTGCCATTGTGTTTTTCACGCTGGTTTTTTATTCTGTGTATGCATTTGTGCGTGAAATTGTTTGTACCGTAATTTGCCCTTACGGCAGATTGCAAGGGGTTTTGCTGGACAAGAATTCCATTGTTGTTGCCTATGACTATTTAAGAGGAGAGCCCCGTAATAAAAAGAAAGCTACTGAAGGGGCAGGGGATTGTATTGATTGTGGCATGTGCGTGAATGTATGTCCTACCAATATTGATATCAGAAATGGCACACAGCTGGAGTGTATCAATTGTACTGCCTGTATAGATGCCTGCAATATGATGATGAAAAAAGTGAACAGACCTGAAAATCTGATTACCTATGCTTCCGAAAACCAGATTGCATCCGGCAAGAAATTTGAATTCACTTATCGTATCAAGGCCTATTCCGGTGTGCTGGCGGTCTTAATTGTTTTACTGGGTGTATTGATTGTTACCCGCACCACATTTGATGCCACTATTTTGCGTGTGCCAGGGCAGGGGATGCAGGAAAACAAAGATGGAACCATCAGTAACCTTTTCCGGATTAAAGTTACCAACAAGAGCAACAGAGATTTACCTTATGCATTGGTTCCGAGTAATCCTGACGTAAAGATTGAAAGAATTGGACATAAGCTGGATACGTTGAAAGGAAGGCAGCTGGCAGAAGAAACTTTCTTTATTAAAGTGGACACCAGCAAGATTGAGAAGCGGAAAGAGGAATATGAAATCAAGCTCATGAGTGGCGATAAACTAATTGCCACAAAAAAAGCTATTTTTATCAGCGACTATTAAACGAATTACATGAATTGGGGCTATAGAATTGTTCTTGCATTTGGAGCTGGCGTGGCATTTATCTTATTTCTTGTATGGAAAACCATGCAGGTAGATATTGAAATGGTAGAGTCCAATTATTATGAAAAGGAAATGGCATTGAATGGAAAGTTACAGGCTACTGCCAATGCCAATGGATTGACCAATAAGATTGAAGTTAGCAAAAAAGAAGGGCAGGTGATTATCACCATTGATTCTACACTCACAGCCTCTATCACGAATGCAGAAGTGCATTTTTATAATCCTGCTTCCGAGAAGGCTGATAAAAAATGGCCCCTGGCTGCATCGGCCAAGGGGGTGTATACTTTCCCAGTTACTGCTTTGAATAAAGGAAAATATATAGCCAAGATCAGCTTCACCAGTGGCAACAAAAATTATTACACGGAAGAAGTGATCTTTATTCCTTAATCATGGAAGTCCTTTTATTTTCCGGATTTGTTTTAGGTTTTGCAGGAAGTGTGCACTGTGTAGGCATGTGTGGACCTTTAGCGCTTTCTTTGCCTTTTCAACAGTTTGTTGGTTGGCAAAAATGGCTGGCGATAGGAGGATATCATTTCGGCAGAATTACCAGTTATATGTTCATAGGGATTATAGCTGGTGTTTTTGGAAGAGGTCTTAACTGGTTTGGACTTACTCAGATTCTTTCTATTGTATTGGGTTCTTTTATTGTGTTATCTGTATTATTACCCAGACTCTTTTCAAAACTGAATTTGCCTTTTCTGAATGGATTCAAACAATGGCAGATTACTACCATGCAAACCATTTTACAAAAAAGGTCAGCACCATCTATGTATTTTTTCGGAATCCTGAATGGATTCCTACCCTGTGGGCTGGTATATACGGCTGTAGCAGCTTCACTGGTAGCTCACACCATTACAGAGTCGGTATTGTTCATGGGTAGCTTTGGCCTGGGCACTGTACCCGCTATGCTCTTATTGGTACTTGTCGCACAATCTTTATCTGGTGGATTCCGTCAACAAATCCGAAAACTGATTCCGGTTCTTTCATTGATTATTGGAATCCTGTTAATATTGCGTGGATTGAACCTGGATATTCCATTTGTAAGTCCCTATCTGCATAAAGCCATACATGGGGCTGATGCCGTTGAATGCGGGCACTAAAGTTTATCAGCAGCCATTACAATTGTGCCATCCAGATTCTGGTAGCTCCTTCTTTGCCCCAGTCTTTTACGCCCTTTAATAACTCTGCAGTTAACTCTGTTCTGTTTACTGTTTTCCCTTTTTGCTTTAGGTTGAAATCATTATTAGTAGGCTCCGTTAATTCTACTTTCGTTGCAAACCAAGTGGTATATAATCTTGGAATGGCTAACCCCAGAATCATTCCTGGAAGCCCGCCAAAACTTTCAGGCCCGGCACTAACAGGAATCTGATCTGTATAAAAAGCAACTACTACCACAGAGTCGCAAATACGGGTAACGGCTTTTCTGCATTCAAAGCCGGCAATCTCTCGTGTTTCATCGGCTATTTTCCATTCCCAGCTTCGGCTGCTGTCTTTGATTAAATAGGTATTTTCAAAAACTTCTTTTTGCGTAACTGATGTTCCTTGCTTTAGATCCTGAATGGTAGCATCTGTATCTACGGGCTTGCCACCCCAAATCATGTAGCGGTTATTGGGGTTGTCTTTGGCCAATTTATAAACTGATTTGTTGTTGTTGAATTTGATTTCATAAGTATCAGAAACAAATTTGGGAAATGCCTTCATTCGCTCTGCATTCCAGATATTATCTGGTTCATCTTGCAGGGGGGCATGTTGATTGGTTTTCTTTTCAAACTCAATTTTTCCAGACTGTATAAATTGTACTTGTGCACAAAGTTTATTGCCGAAAAGGGAAACAGAAAAAATAATAAGCAATCCTATTTTGCTATATAAAGTTGACTTTTTCATATTAAAATCCTTGAGAAGGTTTACCGTTTTTACTAAAATTCCATACCAATGAGAAAAGTGCATAGCGTTGAATGGTCTGATTGGTACTCTCTGTAATAAAGTTGCTGGAAGCATTTCTGTTGATGCCTAAATTCTGATTGAAAATATCATTCACATAGATCTTGGCTTCCCACTGATCGTTTTTGGAAATCACTTTCCTGATAGTGGTATTTACCAGGTATACATTTCGCTGATCGGCAAATACCGCTGTTTTTTGATAGATATTGGCTTCAATACCCATATCAATATAGGTTTTGATTTTCTTGAATTTCAACTGCAAATTACCATAAGCATTGTAAGTCCAGAATTTGGTAGCTATATCGGGGCGGATAGAAGTAACAGAATTATTATAATTGGCACTGCCGTTGAACCAGAAGTTGATGGCTTTGTCTCCCCAATACCCTGCATTGATACTGTATTGCATGGCTTTGTTCTTGGTAATATTATCTATGCCATTTACACGGTTGGCATTCTGACTGATTCTGGGGCTGATATCGAAATTGATATTTAAAGAGGGAATGATCTCAAAACCATAACCTACTCTTGCACTTAAATTATAATTTCCATCCACATTGATGGCCTGATTGATTCTTCTACCTGCGCTGTCAACATAACTGGCATTGGAAATGGCATTGTCCGTTCTGTTGTAGTTAATATTAAAACTAACACTTCTGCTTTTTAGTACTTTATAATCAGAAGCGCCCATGCTGAATCTATGATTAAAAGACTGTCTAAGATTCGGGTTTCCAATGGTCAGGTTCAATGGGTCAATATTGTCAATAATGGGTTGAATCTGCGCAAGCGTTGGATTCTGGGTTGAACCATTGTAATTAAAATAGAATCTTCTTTGTTGTTTGGGATTGTAATTCAAGCTAACGGCAGGAATAAAGTTGTTGAAAATGACATTGCGATCAGAATTCTTAAACAGGTCTTTCAAGCGGTAGTTTACTTGTCCGATTCCAGATCCGAAAGAGAAGTTCAGTTTCTTCACTGCATATCGGAAACTCAGATTTCCAGTATGGCCAGTTGTATTGAATATGAAATGGTTACTGAGTGTATCCACTAAATTCTCGTATTTATTATTCGCTGTGTTTTTGGCAAATGTATTTCTCTCTGCATCATTTCTGCTCACATTCAACCGATAGTTGAAAATCAGGAAGGTGTTCTTCCACAAGGGTTCTGTATAGTTGACCGTTGAATTGATGGTGGTCATCAATTGTTTGTTTATTTTTTGCTGGTCTAACAAATCCCTTCTTACAATATTTCCCAATGGGTCAAAGAACTGGTTGTCTGCAGTTAAAAAACCATTGTCTGCACGATCATTGTAGTTAATATCGTTGTTCCAGGAAAAGCTTCTTCCTGTTTTCTTAAAACGTTTGCGATAAAGAATGGTAGCATTCAGGGTTTTGTTTTCATCTTCAACTGAAGTTCTTCTATTACTCTGGTTTAATAAGATGCTATCGCTGTTAATGGTTCTTCCAAAATAATCGGAAGCGCTACTGCCATTTACAACAGATCCTCTGGCGGTAATTTTTAAAGAACTGGACGAGTCAATCTGCCATTCGTAAATACTAGTGAGTTTGTTTCTTCTTTTACTGCTCACCTGGTCCTGCACACTGGTACTAATTAAATCCGCCCCAGGTAAAATATTCTGTGTTTTATTGGTATTGATGCCTCTTACATCCAGTTGATTAAACTGGTAGGTATTATTGGAATTGTGTTTGTCTTTGTTCCATTTGTTACTAAAGTGTAAACCTCCTGTTGTAGAAGTAGGAAATCCCCGTCCCCAGCTGAATTCATCACCTGAAGAAAAAATCATCATGCCTCCATCGTCTGTAAATTCCGTTGTGGTATTGGCATCGCCACCATAGTTTCGGTTCTCATCCCAGTTCAATGCTTCGTATTTGGTATTGTCTGTTGTTAGGTAACCGGAAATTTTTCTTTTCCCTTTAAAAGCATTGGCCAATGCTTTGCCAGTTGCATATTTATTAAAGTCTCCACCCCCTTCTAGTTTGCCAAAATATCCTTTCTTCTTGTCTTCTTTTAAAGTAAGGTTCAGGGTTTTGATTTTCTGTCCGTCATCAATGCCGGTAAACACTGCCTGATCACTTTTTTTATCAAAGGACTGAACTTTGTCTACTGCATCGGCTCTCAGATTCTTGGTAACTACGGCAGGATCATCGCTGAAAAACTCTTCCCCATCTACCAGCACTTTTTGTACCCTTTCACCCTGAGCTGTAATTTCTCCTTTGCTATTTACCTGTATGCCAGGCAATTTTCGCAGGAGCTCCTGTACATCTGCATTGGGGCTTACTCTAAAGCTATCGGCCCTGTATTCAGTAGTGTCTCCTTTTACCCTAATTGCACTAACGGTTTGTCTTACGATTACTTCCTGCAACAGTGTGGCTTTGGTGATAACAGGCACTTTGCCTAAGTCAGTTGTAGATCCCCCCGTAACTGAAACCATATCTATATAATCTGCGTAAGTAGGATAGGAGACCATGACGATGTATTTACCAGCAGCAAGATTGGGTAAATTAAATTGTCCTTCCTTGGTTGTACGAGTGTACTTCACAAGGACAGAATCCTTGGCCCTAAGTACCGCCACCACAGCATTGGTTAAATTTTGTTTGTTGAGCGTGTCTGTTACAGTTCCCTTCACAGTTCCGGTTTCCTGAGAAAACCCATTTGAGATGGCTGTTATTAATAACAAAGCCATCAGCGTTAGTTTGGTCATAAATGCAGTTAATTCGTCTTTAGATGAATTTTGTCGTAAATTCCATAAATCTTATGATAAATTTTTTCCATTCATCACATATTTCTGTTAAATAAAAGTGGCATGTCTGATTCAATTAAGTCAACAAGAAGAGTGGGTGGCACAAAAAAAGTTGTAAAGGAAGCCCCAAAGAAATTTGAAGAAACGCATTTTGTTGATACTCAGCAAGCTGTCTGGAACTATTCCTTATTTACAGAATCAGATATCCGCAACTTTCAGAACGGGACGCATTATCAGCTTTACAAGTATTTTGGTAACAAGCAATTAGAAGTGCTGGGTGTGCTGGGAACTTATTTTGCCGTATGGGCTCCCAATGCTACTTATATTTCTGTGACGGGTTATTTTAACAACTGGGATAAAACCAGTCATCCATTAAAGGTAAGACTGGATAATTCCGGTATCTGGGAAGGTTTTATTCCAGGTATACAAAGAGGAGAAGCGTATAAATATCATATCCATGGTTTCAATGGTATTAAGTTAGATAAGGGAGATCCCTTTGCGCACTTCTGGGAAAAAAGACCTTTCACGGCATCCATCACCTGGCAAACCAATTATGAATGGAAGGACCAGGAATGGATGAAGCATCGCAAAAAACACAATTCGCTCAAGAGTCCTTACAGTGTATATGAAGTGCACCTGGCCAGCTGGATGCGCCCGGACAAAAACGACGAAGAATCTTACAATACCTACGAGCAGATTGCAGAAAGATTGGTGCCCTATGTAAAAGAAATGGGATTCACGCATGTTGAGTTCATGCCTGTAATGGAGCATCCTTTCGATGGAAGCTGGGGCTATCAGGGCACAGGCTATTTTGCGCCTACTTCGCGATTTGGATCCCCGCAGGGATATGCGCACTTAGTAGATGCATTTCATCAGGCAGGTATTGGTGTGATTTTAGATTGGGTGCCTTCGCACTTTCCTTATGATGCGCACGGCTTGTTCATGTTCGACGGAACGCATACCTATGAGTATGCGGATATGCGCAAAGGCTATCATCCCGATTGGAACTCTTATATATTTAATTATAAGCGCGGTGAAGTAAAATCATTTTTAATTAGTAGTGCCCGATTCTGGTGCGATCAGTTTCATACGGATGGATTAAGAGTAGACGCGGTGAGTTCCATGCTGCGACTGGATTACAGCCGCAGTGAAGGACAATGGGAGCCGAATGAATATGGCGGTAACGGCAATCTGGAGGCGATTGCTTTCATTAAAGATTTGAATGAAACACTTTACAGAGACTTCCCGGATATTCAGACTATTGCCGAAGAAGCAACCGACTGGCCCAAAATCAGTAAGCCTACATTTGAAGGTGGACTTGGCTTTGGCATGAAATGGATGATGGGATGGATGCACGATACCCTGGACTATTTTAAAATGGATCCCATCTTCAGGCAGTTTCATCAGGATAAATTTTCTTTCAGCATGATGTATTTCTATGATGAGAATTTCATGCTACCACTGAGTCATGATGAAGTAGTGCACGGCAAGAGTCCGATGATTTATAAAATGCCTGGTGACGAGTGGCAGAAGTTTGCCAATCTTCGTATTCTCTATACTTATATGTTTACGCATCCGGGTGCCAAGCTCTTGTTTATGGGGAATGAATTTGGGGCTACCAATGAATGGAATTATAAATCGGAATTGCAGTGGGAATTACTGCAACATGTTAGCCATGGCGGTATGAAATATTGTGTGCAACAATTGAATCAATTGTACAAATCAGAACCCGCATTATATGAAAAGCAATTTGAACCAGGAGGTTTTGAATGGGTGGATCTGAACCACCGCAGTGATTCGGTGATGGTATATAAGCGAAAAGGTAAAAAAGAGAAAGACGATGTGCTGGTGATATTGAACGTGACCCCAGTGGTTCGTCACGACTGGGAGATTTATGTTCACGGAAAGGGAAAGTGGACAGAAATCTTCAATAGCGATAGCAAGGAATTCTGGGGAACAGGCGACGTGTTTAATCCCTCTATACAAAGTAAATTGGTAGACAAGCCTTCCAAGTGTTATCAGCTGAAAGTGCATTTGCCGGCATTAGGAGCGGTTGTACTGCGATAAGGAATGATGAACGGTAGTAACTTTTTTTCCAGGCGTTCGTTTCATAGAAAAATCGTTTATGAAAAAAATACTATTCTTATTGTCATTCACTTTTGCGGGCTTGGCTGTAATGGCACAAAAAACTGTGAATGAACCTCATGTTGAAAAAAGAAGCGTAAAGTCTTTTCACGCTGTAGAAGTTTCTTCCGGCATCAAATTGATTTTAACGCAGGGCGATAAAGAAGAGCTGGCGGTTGCGACAGGAGACCCGGCTTACCTTGAATATATTGAAACCACCGTAAAAGACGGAGTTTTGAAAATTACCCGTAACCAGGATTGGCAATTCTGGAAACAGTGGAAGAACTGGAAAGTAACGGTTTATCTTTCTTTCAAAGACCTGAATAAAATCAACGCTAGCAGTGGTGCATTGGTTTCTGGTACCAACCTTGACTTTGATAAATTAACGGTTC
The DNA here is from genome assembly GCF_000508085.1 of Sediminibacterium sp. C3. Classification (GTDB taxonomy): domain Bacteria; phylum Bacteroidota; class Bacteroidia; order Chitinophagales; family Chitinophagaceae; genus Sediminibacterium. The sequence continues at coordinate 1,641,870 of NZ_KI669560.1, forward strand.
GTATGAGCAGTGGTGCGCTGGCTGAACTATCTGGCAAAGCGGATGATATTAGTGTAGATGCCAGTAGTGGCGCCATGTTCAAAGGCTATGAATTGTCTGCTAAAACCTGTGATGCTGAAAGCTCCAGTGGTGGTAGTGTACAGGTGCAAGTGTCCAAAGAAATTATTGCCCGTGCCAGCAGTGGTGGATCTATTCGTTACAAAGGCGAAGGCAATATCAGAGATATTAAAGTAGGTAGTGGGGGAACGGTTAAGCGGATCTAAGTTTATCTATTCAATAATTATGGGGTCTCATGGAGTATTTAGGGGGATTCATGAAGTAATTATGCGGTTTCATGAAATTGCTTAATTATTTAAAAAAGACTTCTTTACATTGGACATAAATCAATTGTATGTCTCATAATAAAATCAAAATAAAACAAGCTCTTCCAGTCGCAATTATTTGTGGAATTTTGGGAGGGCTTCTTTTTATTTATACCAAGGGTTTGCCGATTAAAGGATATTATTCTATTCTGACCTATGTAACTGTTTTGATTGGTTCAACATTGATTGTTAAATATCAAAACAAAATGGAGTTGAATTTTTTAAATATCATTTCCTTTGGTACGGTTGTTTTCATGATTATGAGCTACGTAGAAAGGGCTAATTTTTATTTTGTACAATATCCAGAAAGAGATTTTTTTACATACAATAGTCTTTTTACTTTCTTGATGATTTTAGGTTTTGCAGTATTCTCAAGCCTAATTCTTGCAATTCTTTTTAGAGTTAAGAGAAAATCAATATAATGTAACTGATAAAATTTTTGTCTTAAATCATGAAGGGAGCTGTATGCAGAATATGGTTCCCTTTCCAATTTCACTGGATTGTACAAACAATTGTCCCTTGTGATATTGCTCTATGATGCGTTTACTTAAGGATAAGCCAATGCCCCATCCTCTTTTTTTAGTAGTAAAGCCGGGCTGAAATACTTTTTTCCATTGATTATTAGGTATTCCCTTCCCACTATCTTTTACTAGAATATTGAGTTGATTGCCTTGCTGGGTCATGGTTATATGGATACTGCCTTTTCCATCCATGGCATCTAAGGCATTCTTCAGTAAGTTCTCAACCACCCAGTCAAACAAGGTAGGAGAGAGTAAACATTGTAAATGGCTTGTATTACCTGGATCTAACTGAAAGTCTACTTGCTCACTGCTTCTTTTTTTTATGTAGTCTACAACAGCGTTTACTCGGTCAAAGGGGGAACTCAATTCCGTTTTGGGTGTACTGCCTATTTTCCCGAATCGATCGGTGATGAGCTGTAATCGATTGATGTCTTTGGCTATTTCATGGGCAATTTCTTTACTCTCATCTTTTTCTTTTAAAATTTCTAACCAACCTTCTAGGCTGCTTACAGGAGTGCCCAATTGATGGGCCGTTTCCTTGGCCATGGAAGCCCATAATTGATTCTGTCCGCTTTGGTGTCTGGTTCTTAAAGAATAAATCACAATCCAAACAAACATGAAGACCAGCATCAATTGTACTATGGGATACCATTGAGCTTCTCTATACAATTTGCTTTGACCATAATAATAGCGAATGGGATTGCTATCATCGGCTTTCAGTTTTACTTCAATGGGCTTTTTATTATAGCTCTTGAATGCCATCAATTGTTTTTGTAAATACAGTGAATCTTTTGCTACGGCGGTTGAGTCTAGGTTTACATAATTACCTGTGGGCTGGTCTTTGTCATCGGTTTCAATGATGGGTATGGTAGTGTTCTCGGTGATGATTTTAGCGGCGAGGTTAATGGAAACCGTATCTGTTGCATTAAGGATGGTTCTTTCGGCTTCTACCCAGGCTTCCACTGCCAGTCTTTCTTTACCCGCTATTTGCTGGGCAATGTATTGTGAATATACAATGGTTCCACTTACAATGGCAATGGCCAAAATAAAGAGAACATTGGTAAAGTTGAATCCCTTGTTAAACATGCTACTAAAATAAGCTTTTGGTTGGGTTAAAAATTTCTGACCGGGCCGTACTAAAAAAGAAACCGCCCCATTTTGTGGGACGGCTCTTTCACGATTGCTTGCTAAACTAACTAACTACCTGTATGATTAACTAAATAATCCACCTTTTTTCAAGGTTTTTACGCCCTGACCTATTTTAAATCCGTTGTTATAAATTTCAATTTTGTAGTCTCCCTCTTTGTAAGCGTCTTTTTGTTTCCAATCAAAACTTACAGGGATGGCTTTATTCTGTTCATAATTCACAGAAACCTTACTGGTATAAGGACGGCTTCCTTCTTCTCTAGTATTGAAGTTGGCGCCTTCGGTTATTACTTTACCATCAGGAGCAGTAACCACTACAAAGAATTCTTTGGTGCCAGAAGGAGTGATTCTGTTCTCATCAATTACAAAAGAGATTCTGATTAAATCAGCACGCTTTGCAGTTGTAGTTTCTTTTTCTTTACCAGAGCCTTTGATATTAATTGCGTTGATACCAATTCTTGACGCATGCAGCGTTGACGCCACGTCTACTTTATCTTCTAATTGTTTCTTTTCGGTCTTGGTTGTATTCAAGGTAGACTCTAGGTTTTGCTTGTCTGCAGTCAATTGGTTTTTTTCTGTATTCAGTTGCTCGTTGGCATTGGTTAACTGTAGGTTTTCGCCTTTTAATTTTTCAATTTCTGCAAACAGACCATCAATTTTACCATTGAGTTCGCCAATCAATTGCTTGGCTTCTGCTAATTCCTTTTCAGTTGCATTGCGTTTCTTTAGTATGGAACTGATATTGCCTTTTAATTTCTGGATGTCGGCATTTCTCTCAGCCAAATCACCCTGTAATTCAATGTTATCCTTGGTTAAGGAATCTGCTTTTGCTGATACATTCATGAATTCCTGCTGAATGGCCAATCTTGCACTGTCTACATTACTGATCTTGGTTTCCAATCCCTGAATGGTGTCTTGGGTCTGGCTTTTGTCATAGAAAATATAGCCCCAGGTTAATACCAATGCGGCAATTAATATTCCATAAATGGTCTTTCTGTTATCTGGCGCTGCGCCATTGTTTACTGTACTCATAGTCTCGATTTTTTAATGATTGATTGCTTCTGGACTCCTATTTTCCAAAACCGTGCCAAAATCGAAAAAGCCTTGAAAATTGTGTACAAAAAAGCCAGTTGGGCTATGGAAAATCCTTTGGGGTTCAGCATCTTTGCGCTATGTCTGCGGAGAAAATTTTATCGGATTGGAAGAAGAATAGCTATAAGCCGGTTTATTGGCTGGAAGGGGAAGAAGCTTATTTTATTGATGTGCTGGTAGATTATGCCGAGAAAAAATTGTTGTCTCCGGCTGAAGCGGAGTTTAATCTGACTATTTTTTATGGAAAAGATGCCGACTGGGCGGAGGTAGTCAATGCCTGTAAACGTTATCCCATGTTTGCGGATAAGCAGGTGGTTATTCTGAAGGAAGCTCAACAGATGAAAGACCTGGAAAAGTTACTGGGATATATTGAGCAGCCTCTGGCTTCTACCATTTTTGTGGTGAGTCACAAGGAAAAAAAAGTAGATGGGAGAGGCAAGCTGGCTACTGCCTTAAAAAAGACAAAAGCCGAAGTACTTACCACTAAGAAATTGTATGACAATCAACTCCCGGATTGGGCAGGGCAAATGATAAAAAATCATGGTCACACCATTACTCCTAAAGCATTGGCCATGCTGGTGGATCATATTGGTAACGATTTGAGCAGAATTGAAAATGAAATCGAGAAGCTCATGCTGAATATGGGCACACGAAAATCCATAGCGGAAGAAGACGTGGAGAATTTCATTGGGGTGAGCAAGGAATTCAATGCCTTTGAATTGCAGGCCGCTGTTGCGCAAAAAGATTTGGCAAAATCGATTCGGATTATTCAATATTTTGAATCCAATCCAAAAGCAGGTCCCATTCAATTGATATTGCCTTCCATTTATAATTTCTTTAGTAAACTCTATGTGCTCTTGTCTTTGCCGGATAAGAATGAGACCGCTGCAGCGGCGGCGCTGGGTGTTTCTCCGTTTTTTGTAAAAGATTATTACGCCGCCGCGCGCAAGTACGATTTCGCAGCAGTGGAGAAGGTTCTTTTACTATTACACGAATACAATTTGCGAAGCCTGGGCGTACACAATGGTTCCGCCAATGACGCGGGGCTCATGAAAGAATTGGTAGTAAAAATAATGGCATAAGTCAGAAATCGCGCTCCGCTCGACTTCTCAATTAAGATGCAAAGACCTCTATCGCCTGGTTTCTATCGGCGTTTAATTGGGCTTTTAATTCTTCCAGTCCATTGAATTTGACTTCGCCTCGCAGGAATTTTTCAATTCTTATGGTTAGTGTTCTTCCGTAAATATCACGGTTGAAATCGAAAATATTTACTTCAATCACCCGCTTCTTACCATCTACAGTAGGCCTTACGCCAATATTCATCATGCCCTTGAAAGATTCTGCATCCATATCAATGGAAACCGCATATACCCCATTGGCAGGGATTAATTTTTCTTCACTGCTGATATGCAGATTGGCCGTAGGGAAGCCAATGGTTCTTCCGATTTTATTTCCTTCTACCACTAAGCCTTCAAAGAAATAGGCATAGCCTAAGAAATGATTAGCCGTATTAATATCATTGTTCAACAATGCTTCTCTGATACGAGTAGAGCTAATCACAACCTGGTTCAACATTTCTTCTGAAATCTCTTTCACTTCAAAGCCCAGTTCGCGGCCATATTTTTCCAGCAAGTGATAATCCCCCGTTTTGCCTTTTCCAAAACGATGGTCGTAGCCTATAATAATAACGCTGGGTTTAAAGTATCGATACAAAAAATTTTGCACATAGTCATCCGCAGATTGATTCGAAAACTGATGATCAAATGGAATCACTACCAGGTGGTCAATCCCCGCTTTTTCTAATAAAGCTGTTTTTTCTTCCAGTGTATTAATCAATTTAATATCTCCGGGGACAGAAGAAACAATTTTACGCGGGTGGGGGTGGAAAGTAATGATAACGGTCTCTCCGTTCACACGGGCTGCTTCCGATTTCATTTGCTGCAAAATCTGTTGGTGCCCCTGATGAACCCCATCAAAAGTGCCAATGGTAACCACCGCGTTTCGGAACGCGGGCAACTCGTTTGCCAATTCACGATATACCTTCATAATCGGCGCAAAAGTACGGACTCCACGCCAAAGTTCCTGCCGGTAAGATACCTCGTTTTTGTACCTTTGCCCCCATTCTATACTTTCAAAACATCCATTCATGTCTTTATACGCACAAAGAGGGGTATCTGCACAAAAAGAAGAAGTGCATCAAGCCATTCAGAAATTAGACCAGGGCTTATATCCCCATGCATTCTGTAAGATCTATCCCGACTTTTTGTGCAACAATCCTGAATGGGTAAATATCATGCATGCAGATGGGGCAGGTACCAAGAGTATTCTTGCTTATTTATATTGGAAAGAAACCGGCGATATCAGCGTGTGGAAAGGAATAGCTCAGGATGCAGTAGCCATGAATTTGGACGATTTGCTTTGCGTGGGTGTTACAGACCAATTGTTGTTTTCAAGTACCATTGATCGAAATAAAATGCTGATCAATGGGGATGTACTGGAAGCCATTATCAACGGCACACAGGAGTTTTTTAATACGCTGAAAGAATATGGCGTTAACATTCATTACCTCGGAGGTGAAACGGCAGATGTAGGTGATGTGGTTAGAACGGTTGCTGTAAATGGAACCATGACTTCACGCTGGCCAAAGAATAAACTGATTACCAACGACAAGATTCAGGAAGGAGATGTGATTGTGGGTTTTGCGAGTGCCGGTAAAGCGCATTATGAAACGGAATACAATAGTGGATTGGGAAGCAATGGTTTAACCAGTGCCCGTCATGATGTGCTGGAAAAAATGTATGCCCGCCAATATCCGGAAACATTTGAACCTAAACTACAGGATAAAGTAGTGTACATCGGTAAGAACAAAATGACCGATATCGTGAATATCAAAGGAGTGAAAATACCGGTTGGAAAATTATTATTGTCCCCTACCAGAACCTATGCACCCTTGATGAAAAAAATACTGGATCTGCATTTCGATGATATTCATGGAGCCATTCACTGCAGCGGCGGAGGCCAAACCAAGTGCATGAAATACCTGCCCCAACCTTTCCATATTCTGAAGGACAACCTGTTTGAGGTTCCTCCGATATTTAAGATTATTCAAGAGAACTCTGGTGCGGATTACAAGGAAATGTACCAGGTATTCAATATGGGGCATCGACTGGAAATTTTTACGAAAGAAACAACAGCGGCAGCGTTGATCCAATTAGCGAATGAGCTTGGTATAGATGCACAAGTGGTGGGCAGGGTAGAAGCGGCTCAAAACGGGAAATCTTCCTTAACGCTCAAGGGAGGCTTTGGAGAAGTCTTTTATCAATATTAACCTTTAGATTGAGGAGTCTGCACTTATATTTGTAACACTATTTAATGCATACTATGTCTGAAACTGTTGTCTCTTTAAAGCATGTTAATATTTATCAGGGCAGTAGCCTGATTTTGCAAGATGTTAATTTCACCATTAACAAAGGCGAGTTCGTTTACCTAGTGGGTAAAACAGGCACGGGTAAGAGTAGTTTGTTGAAAACATTGTATGGTGAACTTACTTTAACAGAGGGAGAAGCTTCTGTGGTAGGATTTGATTTAAGAGGAATGGACTGGAAGAAAGTTCCATTCTTAAGAAGAAACCTGGGTGTAGTATTCCAGGATTTTCAATTGCTCACAGACAGAAATGTACACGAGAACTTGAAATTCGTGTTGAAAGCTACAGGCTGGAAAGACGAGCGATTGATTGAAGAAAAAATCAATGATGTGTTAGATAAAGTGGGCTTGAAAAGCAAGGGCTTTAAAATGCCTTTTGAAATGAGTGGTGGTGAACAACAAAGGGTTGAAATTGCCCGCGCCCTGCTTAATTCCCCCAAACTTATTTTAGCGGATGAACCTACCGGTAATTTAGATCCGGAAACCAGCGATGAAATTATGCAGTTGCTGTTCCAAATTGCTAGGGACTACGGTACATCAGTTGTGATGGCTACACACGATTTTATTGTGATCAATCGCTATCCAAGCAGAATGCTAAAAACAGAAAACGGAAGAGTGGCCGACAGTGCCACACATTTAGTGTAGCGCGGGTCCACTTTATAGACTTAGTTTCCCCAGATCCAGCCAACCTGCTTTTGAGCGTTGGCAGTATTATTGAATTTTGGAACCAACCATTTATTTCTAAGTCTGATTTCCTCTTCTGAGAAAGGCTGGTGATAGAGCTGCATAATGATTTCCTTAAAAGCATTGACTGTTGTGCCTGTATGGCAAAGCGGTTCAAGTCCGGAGTCGGCAATCATGGCTTCATTTACCACTACATGTCTGCCATTGAATAGTGCATTCAGCAATTTGAATTTCATGCCTGTACTAATATAAGCAGGTAATACATTGATATGTGCTTTGGCAATCATATCCTGCATTTCCTTTTCTGTTGGGTTGGCAACTAAGCAAGAAAACTTACTAGAGTATGCCAGTTTTTTTAGTCTTTCGGAGGGATTTTTACCGGCTATAACCAACGGAATGGCTAAGTTTTTAAACACTTTTTCCAGTAACCAGGTTGCTGCTTTTTCATTGGCTTCCACACTCAGATCTCCGTGATATAAACAGTAAGAACCAATGCCTTCTGGTGCGGTTAATTCCCAGTTAGGTATATATAAGGATAGTTCCTCAATATTTTTGCAACCAAATTCTTTGCGATACACATCGTTGTCTGCTTCTTTTACTCCCCAGAAAGTAGCCCTTCCGGCAAGGTCTGCTTCATATTTTTTTAAGAGCCTTGATTCGTTCCAATAATATGCTTTCTTAACAAGTGAACTGGCGTTTTTATATAAATCCTGATAATAGCGATACTCTACATTGTGTAAACGCACAAAACAGTTTCTGTTTTTAAAACGTGAATCGTGCAACAGGTAGGTACAATGTACACCCTCCATGAAGATAGGGTAGTTGTCTTTCAAGAGATTCTGGTAGAGATTTTCGTTAATTCGGCTACTCACGATATAAGGTAAACTGCTGGAAAATCCCTTGTGCCCCTGAACCCTTGGGTAATAATTGACGGATTCGCAATAGGCATTTAAAGCAGATTGATGCCCTCTGCCGTAATCAAAACAGTGTAAATGGATTTTAATCCCTTGCTGCTTAAATGCGGGAAGCTTGTAAAATACATCACAGGCTCCACCATAATCGGCTGGATAGGGAACATCAAAGGCAATAATGTGTAAGTGCTTTTCCAATTTATAATCTCCTGTAAAATGCCAATAGTTGCTCCGACTCTTTTTCCCAATTTAGGATTTTGGCGGCTTCGGGGCAGACCAGCTTTAAACTCTTATACAAAACAGTATCAGAGAGCAAATTGTTCATTGCAGTGCTAAGGGTATCCATTTCAATGTCATTGATTAACAAGGCAAAAGGATATTGCCGACCTATTTCGGAATAGGCAGGATAGTTTACGCAGACCTGCGGAATACCAGCAGCCATATAATCGAAGAACCGGTTGGCCAGAGAATAGTATTGATTGACTCCTTCCGGTTCAAAAATGGTAATTCCCATATAGGCCAAGGGAGTCAGTTTTTTGAGTTCAGCTGGGGGTATGGGAGGGTGAATAAATACTTTTTCAGACAGGTTATGCTGTTTGATGAGTCCTTCTGTTTCAGGTAGAAAATTGCCGGCACCTACAATCAACAGGGGAGCATTCACTTTTTTCATAGCTGGAATCAGGGTTTCAAATCCCCTTCCATGGTTCACCGCCCCTTGATATATAATAAATTTGTCTTTGAGTTGATTATTAATAAGTTGATTAAGTTTATATGAAGTAAAAGTATATGCATATTTACGCTTTTCCAGTGCAGCTTCTGCCAAAACGTCTGTCTTTTTTTCATTTAGATGATCAGCTGAAACCGAGGTAGATGCGAGGGATGGGAGATTTCTTATTACTTCATATTTAATTTTAAGTCGATTATAAAACAAGTCAGAAAGGTCCTGGTTTACCGTATAACCCCTTCTGAAATGGGGCAAACTGATTTTCTCAATGGTCCGCCAGATAGCTGCTATGAGGGGTCTGGTTCTTACTTCCTTCATTTCAGTGAAGAATTCATGGGCATCGTATACCCTTTTCTTTTTTCTGATGGTAGTAGCGGTAAGTACAGGTAATACGGTATCAAGATCAATTGCACATGCAATATCATATGATAACCAACATAATAGAACGAATAATTTTATATTAAATTCAATATAAAATAAGGGGCCTTTCCCGAAAAAGCACCGGATTAGTTGCTGCTCATAGGCTTTTCCATAAAGTGGCGGGATTGGAATGGCCTGATTTTTAGACCTCTTCACGCCAATGATGGTTACGGTATATCCATTGGCAGCTAGGGTACTGCAGATTCTCTGCATGCGTTGATCATAGCAAATCTCGTTGGTTACCGTAAATACAATCGATTGCATGTAACAAATATAGGGTCAATACAAAGCCTTTGGCTTCGGTAATCTGTGCCAACTGATTTATTCACGGTTTTTGGTGGATAACTTCTTGTAAAAGGTTCATATTTTTATGCAATATTTTATTACAATAAAATAATATAATTAATTGATTAATAATTATTTAGTTTATTGTAATTAAAGTACTTTTCTTCTATTGGCTTTTCAAGCTGGATTTCTTCTTCACTTATTATTCACAATGGGCTTTTGCCTATATAAATTCTACTGCTTTTAACTTATGTTCGCAGGTACTAAATAGTGATAACGTGAGATTAAAATCATTAGAAATCAAGGGGTTTAAAAGTTTTGCTGATAAAACAGTCGTAAGCTTCGATGAGGGTATTACCGGAATTATCGGGCCGAACGGATGTGGCAAAAGCAATATTATCGATAGCATTCGTTGGGTAATTGGAGAACAAAAGATATCAGCCCTTAGAAGTGAAAATCTGGAAGCCTTGGTTTTCAATGGTAGTAAAACCAGAAGTGCAAGTGGTCTTGCCGAAGTGAGCCTAACTTTTGAAAATACCAAGAATTTATTGCCTACTGAATTCAGTACCGTTACAGTTACCAGAAGATTTTATAAAAACGGAGAGAGTGAATACCGGTTGAACGATGTTACTTGTCGCTTGAAAGATATTCATAATTTATTCTTAGATACGGGGGTGAGTACCGATAGCTATGCCATTATTGAACTGGGCATGGTGGATGATATCATCAAAGACAAGGACAACAGCCGAAGAAGGATGTTGGAGCAGGCTGCAGGTATTACCATTTACAAAACCCGTAAAAAAGAAGCCAAGAACAAGCTGGATGCCACCGAGCAGGATCTGGCCCGCATTGAGGACTTGTTGTTCGAAATCAATAACCAGCTGAAAACTTTGGAAAGCCAAGCAAAAAAGGCAGAGAAGTATTATGAAATAAAAAAGGAATACAAAGAGGTGGCAGTTGAATTGGCCAAAGCCGCTTTGGAAGGGTTCAATATATCTTACCGTGAGTTAACCGAACAGCAGGAGCTGGAGCTCGACAAAAAAATGCAGCTGGAGGCAGAAATTGCAACCGATGAAGCTGCCATTGAGCAGGAGAAAGTTGCCTTTATTACCCAGGAGCGTGCCCTACAAAGCATGCAACAGGGGTTCAATGAATTACAGCAAAACCTTCGTTCTACTGAAAACGATAAGAACCTTGCCAGCCAGAAATTGCAATACCTGAAAGAAAAGGAAAATAACCTCAAAGACTTTTTGGAAAAAGCGGAAGGTCAATTGAAAACCATTGGGGACTCTATTGAATACTCTCAGATGCAGGTTGGAGAAGAAGAAGCTAATTTAAAGGGTTTACAGGAAAGAGTGGAAGAAGCCAAGATGGAAGTGGAGAGCAAGCGTCAGATTTTTGACGAGAAGCGTTCCGGAGTAGATGCTGTTAGAAATCAGTACCAGCAATTTCAGCGTAATCAGTTTGATGCCGAGAAAAAAGTGGCCGTTGCTGATACCTCTATTCAGAACCTTCAGCGGATGCAGTTGCAGTTAAATGAAGAGAAGAACAATCGTTTGCAGCAATTGTCTCAGTTGCAGGCAGAATGTGCGGAGAAGGAAGAAGCCTTGGAAATGAAAAGGGTAGACCTGGTTCAGTTGCAAGAGCAACACGAAAAAACCAAGGAACAGATTTTTGAAACCCAACAACAATTGGAAGTATTGCGTTCTGAACTGGCCGATGAAAACAGAAAACTAGATGCCAAGCGCAATGAATATAATTTATTGAAGAGCCTGATTGATTCCATGGAAGGATATCCGGAGAGCATCAAGTTCCTTCATAAAAACAACGACTGGAACCATAATGCTCCTATCTTGTCCGATATCATTTATGTAAAAGAAGAATATCGTGCTGCGGTTGAGAATGTGTTGGAGCCCTACCTGAACTACTACGTGGTAAATAACCTGGAAGAAGGCTTGAAAGCCGTTCACTTACTGGATGATAACAAGAAGGGTAAAGCCAATTTCTTCCTACTGGATCAGTTTGCCAATTTCCAGCAACAAACCCATCAGCCAGCACAGACCATTAAGGCATTGGAGGTTATAGAAGTAGATGATCAATATTATAAACTGGCTGAATACCTTTTAGGTAATGTTTACATTGGTGAAAACGACGAAGCCATCCGTAATTCCAACGGGGCTGTGGTGTTGGAGAAAACAGGTAAATATGTAAAAGGTAAATTCACCCTTACTGGTGGAAGTGTGGGATTGTTTGAGGGTAAAAAAATCGGGCGTGCCAAGAACCTCGAAAAACTAGCCGAAGAAATTCAGGACCAGGAATCGGTGGTAAGTTTATTGAAAGCCGATATTCAGGCCAAGCACAATGAAGTAATTACTTTCAGCGATCAGCTAAAAGAGCACGCCATTAAAGCAACTGAACAAGAAATAAATCAGTTGAATAACCAGGTTTTCGCGGCAAAAAATAAAATGGAAAACCTGCAGGCTGCTCAGCAAAACGGGGAGCAAAGACTGGTGGATATTGACAACCGCTTACAAGACGAGCAGGATGCTATTGCTGAAACCAGAGAACTATTGGCAGAATTGAACATACAGTTGCAGGATACGGCAGAACAAATGCGGAATCTGGAGCTGGACTATCAGGAATCTGAACAGGCATATCATTTTGCATCGGGTCAGTTCAACGAAACCAATCTTCAATTAACCCGTCAGCAAAGTAAATTGACGACCATTAAACAGGAATTACTCTTCAAGGAAAATCAATTGAACGATTTACATGTTCAAATCAAAAACAATACGGCTCAGTTAGCAGAAGCAGAGCAGGCCATTGTGGATGGGGTGGCGTCTTTACAAGAGGTGGAAGCACTATTGCTTGAATTGATGCGCAAGAAAGAAGAAGAAGAATTGAAGCTGAACGAAGCAGACCAGGCGTATTACAACTTCAGAAATGCCCTACAGGAGAAAGAAAGTGAGTTGCGTTTGAAAGTGAAGAGCAAGGAAATGATTGATCACCTGGTGAACGAATTAAAGGATAAGCTGAATGAATTGAAATTGCAGCTAGCTGGAATGAAGGAGCGCTTGCATGTTGAGTTCAAGATTGAACTGGACGAGATCCTTGATCAACCCAGAACATCCGATACACCACTGGAAGAATTACAAGCTGCCTCGGACAGAATGCGCAAACGAATGGACAATATGGGTGAAGTAAACCCTACTGCCATTGAAGCCTATACGGAGATGAAGAAGCGTTACGATTTCATTTTGGAACAGAAAAATGACTTGGTTACTGCAAAGGAAAGTTTGTTGCAAACTATTCTTGAAGTAGAAGAAACAGCCAATCAGTTGTTCCTGGATACCTTTAATAAAGTAAGAGAAAATTTCCAGAAGGTCTTCAAAGCATTGTTTACAGAAGAAGATACCGCTGATATGTTGATGGTGAATCCAGAGAACCTGGCGGATACAGGTATTGAAATTGTGGCAAAGCCTAAGGGCAAACGTCCAAGTTCCATTACCCAATTAAGTGGGGGAGAGAAAACCCTGACCGCTACAGCGCTGTTGTTTGCGATTTATCTGATTAAACCCGCTCCGTTCTGTATTCTGGATGAGGTGGATGCTCCTTTGGATGATGCCAACGTGGGTAAGTTTACGCAGATGATCAAGAAGTTCAGCGATAATTCCCAGTTCATTATTGTAACCCACAATAAACAAACCATGGGGGCCGTAGACGTGATTTACGGGGTAACCATGCAAGAACCTGGGGTAAGTAAGCTGGTCCCAGTAGATTTCAGGAGCCTGAACTAAGTTTTAATCAATTACCTTTGCGCCTCCATTTTATTTTGGGGGCGTTTTTATTATCAATATGAAGTACGAAAAAGAGATCAACAGAAGGAAAACATTTGCGATTATTTCCCACCCGGATGCTGGTAAAACCACGCTGACCGAAAAACTATTGTTATTCGGAGGTGCCATTCAGGTGGCGGGTGCGGTTAAGAGCAATAAAATTAAAAAAGGGGCTACTTCCGATTTCATGGAAATTGAAAGACAGAGAGGTATTTCGGTGGCTACTTCTGTAATGACTTTTGAGTACCAGAATATCTTAATCAATTTATTGGATACCCCCGGCCACAAAGACTTTGCAGAAGATACTTATAGAACCCTGACTGCGGTGGACAGTGTAATCCTAGTGATTGACAGTGTGAACGGGGTGGAAGCCCAGACCCGCAGATTAATGGAAGTCTGCAGAATGCGCGATACACCTGTAATTGTATTCATTAATAAAATGGACCGCGATGGTAAGAACCGGTTTGATTTGTTAGAAGAAATTGAAAAAGAGTTAGGCATATCACTACACCCAATGACCTGGCCCATCAACAGTGGTAAGGAATTCAAGGGTGTATATAATTTAGACAATAAGAGTCTTCGCCTGTTTACCGCTAGTACCAAGGCTGACGATGAAGATGTGATTGCTATTACCGATTTGGCGGACCCTGTTTTAGATGCTAAAGTGGGTGCCAGGGATGCCAATCAGTTAAGAGAAGATGTGGAATTGATTGATGGGGTGTATGGAGAATTGGATCCGGCTGATTATTTGAGTGGCTCTATTGCACCGGTATTTTTTGGATCTGCGGTGAATAATTTCGGAGTGAAAGAAATGCTGGATACATTTATCAGAATAGCGCCTGTACCTCGTTCCAGAGAAACAACTGTTCGCACCATTGAAGTGGGAGAAGAAAAATTCAGTGGATTTATCTTTAAAATTCATGCGAACCTAGACCCCAAGCACCGCGACCGTATTGCATTTATGCGGGTTTGTAGTGGTAAGTTTGAGCGCAATAAATATTACCATCATGTGCGTTTAGATAAGGATATGCGTTTCAGTAATCCATACAGCTTCATGGCGCGTTCCAAAGAAGTAGTGGAAGATGCTTATGCAGGGGACGTGGTAGGTTTATTTGATACCGGCAATTTTAAAATAGGAGACACCCTTACCGAAGGAGAAAATTTTTACTTCAGCGGCATTCCAACTTTCTCACCTGAAATCTTTAAAGAATTGGTGAACAAGGATCCAATGAAAACCAAACAATTGGAAAAAGGAATCAGTCAGTTGACCGATGAAGGAGTTGCTCAGTTGTTTACGCAGCATGGTGGGAATAAAAAAATCATTGGTTGTGTGGGTGATCTTCAGTTTGAAGTAATTCAATATCGTCTATTACAGGAATACGGTGCGGCCTGTGAATTCAGAACCTTGCCGTTTTACAAAGCCTGTTGGTTAACCAGCAAGGATCCCAAGAAGCTGGATGATTTTCTTCGCTTTAAACAGCAGAACGCTGCTGAAGACAAGGACGGACAGCCAGTTTACTTAGCACAGAGTGAATGGTTCTTAAACACTGAAATCACGAATAATCCGGACATCACTTTCCATTTTACCAGTGAAGTGCATAAGTAAATTGCTTCTTTCGAAGGCTTGTTCCGTCTGAGTATAAGTTATTGAGTTTTGTTCTAGAAAATCTACCTTTAATTCGATTGTTTGTTCAACAAATTATTGTTTATGAAGAAGATTTTTTTTGGCTTGCTTTTAGGTATGCTCTTGACTACTTGTGTATATGCGCAAACTGTTAGCGCTCAGCCTAATCTCAAATACACGGTCAGCATGCCACAGGCAGCACAGGGAAAGTTTCACATAATGCTGGAAGCAAAAGGTTTTGCAACAGATACACTGGTTTTTAAAATGCCCAACTGGATGCCAGGTTATTATCAGCTCATGAACTATGCAAAGGGGGTGGATTCTTTGCAGGCCAGGAATCAACAGGGGAAAGCATTAACAGTGAACAGGTTGGCTGAAAACACCTGGCAGGTGATTGCTCCCAAGAAGTCTGCTTTTACGCTTACTTATCAGGTTAAGACCAATCGAAAGTTTGTGGCCAATAGTTTCATAGACAGCGCACATGCCTATATAGTACCTGCGAATAATTTTCTTTATGTAGAGGGTATGCTGCAACTCCCTGTGCAAATTCAGGTGAATAATTCCGATCAACCTGGCTTTAAAACAATAGCTACCGGATTGGAAAAAGTAGCCGGGAAAGCCAATGTTTTTACTGCACCGGATTTTGATATTTTATATGATTGTCCCATCCTTGTAGGCGATTTAAAAGAGTTGCCAGCTTTTACTGTACGAGGAGTGCCTCACCGTTTTATCGGGTATACAATGGGGAGCTTTGACGAACAACTATTTATGAATACTTTGCAAAAAGCCATTGAACAGGGGGTGAATATTATAGATGATATCCCTTTTAAAGAATATACATTTATTGGAATTGGTCCGGGCAAAGGTGGAATAGAACACCTGAACAATACCACGGTTAGTTTTAGTGGCAATGAGTTAAAAACACAGGCTGATATCAATCGCATCATGAATTTTTTAAGCCATGAATATTTTCATCACTACAATGTAAAACGAATCCGTCCGGTAGAGCTGGGGCCTTTTGATTATGATAAGGGAAGCAGAACCACACAGTTATGGATCAGTGAAGGACTTTCTGTTTACTTTGAATACCTCATGGTAAAGCGGGCTAAAATTGTAGACCGGAATATGTTTTTCAACAATCTTGCAAATAATATTACGGCACATGAAAACAATCCTGGTAAGGCTTACCAAAGTTTAATTCAATCCAGCTATAATACCTGGTCAGATGGTCCTTTCGGTACCAGCGGAGTCGATAAAAACAAAGCCATTTCTTATTATGATAAAGGTCCGGTTGTAGGCATGCTACTCGATTTAGCCATCCGGCAGGCTTCTCAAAATAAAAAATCCCTCGACGATGTAATGCGCTTGATGTACAGGGAGTATTATCAGAAAAGGAAACGTGGATTTACGGACGCTGAATTTCAATCTGCCTGCGAACAAATGGCGGGAAAGTCATTGGCTGCTGAGTTTGATTATGTGTATACTACTCAGGCACTCAATTATAATCAATACCTGGGGTATGCTGGACTTGAGTTGGTAAGTAGCGTTGAGGAAAAAGGAAACGAAAAAAAAACGCTGTATCGTATTCAGGCACTACCCAATATTAATCCTGCACAAAACGCCATATTGAATTCCTGGCTGGGGGATTAAAAACACCGTGAAAACACGGTTTCTTTTCTTTCGGCAAAACCCTATTTTACCACAATAAAATGGGATTATGCGTAAGTTATTGCTAGGGTCTTATACCTGGGGATTATTGCTTTGTTTGTTTCTTAGCCAAATCGGTTGTACCCGAATACCTTTGCAAAGTATTACCCTTTCCGAAAAAATTCAGGAAGAGGGCGAGAGAATGCATCGCTTGAATATATTGTTGGTGCATCAGGTTTTTGCAGAGAAAAAAAACAGGGTGAACGATTTTATTCAAAAAGAATACACAGCAAAAATCGTGGCTAAGATGACGGATGATCTAGACGATGAAACAGATCCCAAATCAGTTTTGCCTGAAATGATGGCGGCGGCTTTACCCCTGATTACCGAAAGGCAATATGCTATGCAGCTGGCGCTGGATTCTGCCAAAATAAAATTGCTGGATCAGTTGAATGCCGATTTTAAGCAGTATCAGCTGGCTACTACAGAGATGAAAAAATTATTGGAATCAGCGGTAAAATTGAATGAAAGCAAGAAACAGTTGTTAAATCAATCCCAATGGTTGAATAAGAAGGGCATCAACTACGATCAGCTTGCTGAATTGCTCGACCGTTTTATTCAGTCTTCCGGAAATATTGGTGGGATGGTAGGTAATCTAAACAAAGACCTCAGTAAAATATTGAACTGATATGGATAACAAATGGAAAAAGAGAGCCGCTCAGGCACAGAAAGAGACCGATGCCGAATTGGCTCAGGAAATTGGGGAGCTCAGTAGCTTTAATCCCCCTGGATTAAATGAATTGCTGGCAGAATACAACATGGATAAAAAGGAATTTTCTCAACTTATAAAAATTGTGAAAGACCATACCAAAAGCAACAATGACAAAGTCAAAGCCATCGGGAATATCCAGAATGGTGCTGAAATACTGATAGGCCTACTCGGGAAGCTACTCTAGTGTTCCCCTCAAAATCCTTAATTTTGCCCTCTCATGAAGGCAAAAACTCTAAAAAAAGACAAGGTTAATATCATTACACTGGGTTGCAGCAAGAACCTGGTAGATTCAGAAGTACTGAGTGGTCAGCTGGCTGCGAATGAAATTGATGTGGTGCATGAAAATACCAAACTTGATCATAATATCGTGGTGGTGAATACCTGTGGTTTTATTGATAAGGCCAAAGAAGAAAGCATCAATACCATTTTAGATCAGGTGGAATTGAAACGAAGAGGAAAACTTGACAAAGTATATGTTACCGGCTGTTTAAGTGAGCGATACAGAGGTGATCTGGAAGCTGAAATGCCCGAAGTGGACGCCTGGTTCGGAACTTTGGAACTGCCATTAATTTTAAAACAATTTGAAGCCGATTATAAAGCAGAACTATTAGGGGAAAGAATGCTGAGTACCCCCAAGCACTATGCTTATTTAAAAATTTCTGAAGGATGTAACAGAACCTGTTCTTTCTGTGCTATTCCATTGATGCGCGGAAAGCATATAAGCCGTTCAATAGAAGATCTGGTTAAGGAAGCGGAAGCGCTGGTGCAAAAGGGCGTGAAGGAAATCATGCTGATTGCACAAGAACTAACTTATTACGGACTGGACATTTACAAAGAAAGAGCCTTACCAAAGTTACTGGACGCATTGGCTGATGTAAAAGGACTGGAGTGGATTCGCTTACACTATGCTTACCCAAGCAAGTTTCCATTAGAAATACTGGAAGTGATGCAGAGACGCGACAATATTTGTAAGTACCTGGATATGCCTTTGCAACATGCCAGCAACAGCATGTTGAAAGCCATGCGCAGGAATATTACCCGTGAAGAAATGTCTGAGTTGATTCATGAGATCAGATCCCGTGTACCGGGTATTTGTTTACGAACTACTTTGATTGCTGGTTTCCCCGGAGAAACGGAGGAAGACGTGGAAGAGTTAAAAGCTTTCTTACAAGAACATCGTTTTGACAGAGTGGGTATCTTCAGTTATAGTCATGAGGAAAATACCAGTGCTTATGACCTTGAAGACAATGTGCCTGCAGAAGTAAAAGCTGCCCGTGCTCAGGAAATCATGGAAGTACAGCAAGAGATTTCTTACGAGAAAAATCAAGAGAAAGTAGGGCAGATTTTTAAAGTATTAATTGATAAAAAAGAAGCCGGGCGATACTTGGGAAGAACAGAATTTGATAGTGTGGAAGTTGACAATGAAGTAGTAATTCATAGCAAGAAAAAACTCGCCATTGGCGAGTTCGTTCAGGTTAAAATAACCAAAGCTTATGATTATGATTTAGAGGGAGAAGTATTGGGTTAAAATTTAAACCCGAATGTTAACATCATATTCCCTCTATTACCGGTTTGATTAGCAAAAGTATTGGGTTTGTCATTCAATCTGTAGGCAAATACAGACTCCTTATTCATGATATGAGAGTAAGAGAGGTCAATGAAAATACCTTTGTTTCTGTACCCAATACCACCAGATCCAATTACCCGGCTGGCCTGAATTGCTTCATCCTGATAAGGGCTTCCATAATAGGCTGCACCCAATCTGAACATGATGGTATGAAACTTTAGTTCACCCCCGATTCTTGCATTGATATTCCCTTTTAAATTGTCAATTACAGCTTCATTTAATGCGGAATAATAATTTCTGAATCCGGCATCAAATGCGTTTTCAGAAGCAACGGCAAATCTTGCCCCCTTATAATGAACATATTCCAGATCGGCACTAATAAATCCTTTTTGTAAACGGGTATCACTTACTTCTCTAAGTACAATGCTAAAGCTACCAATTGCTCTCCAGGGAGTAGTAATGGTATATTTGCTTCTGCCTGCCTGACCATTGTTTAAATTATCGCTGCTCTCTGAACGTCTGCCAGCGTATCCTTCAGTATCGGCAATTAAGGAAGCTCTAATTCTATCTGTCATTGAAATAATCTGTGGGCTATGGAAGGCAAAACCAACCCTGACATAGTCGGAAGGCTTATACATGGTCCCCAGTTTTAATCCTATACCCGCTCCCTGAGAAGTATAGGTTTCCCTGAATTCAAAAAAGCTGAACTGATTGCCCGGATCATTTGTGGCATCTCTTTCACTGTAAAATAGTTCTCTTGAATATTTAATAATGGGGATTACTAAACTACCTCCAACATAAAGTTTGTCTGCCATATTCCCTGCCAATCCCAATGCTATTTCGTTATAGCCCCCACTGGTTCTGGCGTTGTGTAATTGGTTAATACCTGATGAAATTGGCACCAGACTCTGATAACCTTCTACTCTCCCCCCCGGGCCGCTTAAGGTATCCACCAGAAAGGTTCTGAAGGCAAGAGATGATCCAAAAATATAATTGCTTAGTGCTGCATTGGTATCTGCGCGGTCACGGGTTAACTCTTCCAGATATTTCTCGGTAAACGAACTGAAATTATTCAATCCCCTGAAACTAACCTGATTATTGTAGTTGGCCAGTTGATTCACCGAAATAGCAAAAGCAGAGCTGGTCCATTTACTGTAACCATTTCTATTGCTGCCAGCCAGTATTAATCCACTTGTTCCCAACCCAAATCCAGATCTGGTAGAACTGGTATCGTTTCCACGGTAATTGAATTTATTGTTATTCATCACCATTCCAGGTGATAATACCAACTCTCTGGTTTTGTATAATCCAATGCCTGCAGGGTTTACGTGGTTGGCGGTAATATCACCACCCAGTGATCCCATTACTCCACCCACTGCCATGTTTCTGGCAGTTCCATTCGGCGTGAACCAGGAGAGCCTAATGGCTTCATCAATCGTTTGGGATTTTGCGGTAAGGGCAAAGAATGACAGGCCGCTTATAAATAAGCCGAAATATTTTTTCATACTTGTTTTGTTAAATGCTGGCAATATTAGTTTCTACCACCTCTGCCTGTACTTGCGCTTGATCCGGTACTCTTAAATCCACCACTTGCACCACCAGCATTGCTGTTTGTCATTGGTACAGATCCATTATTGCTAAAGGTTCTGATAGAACGGTCAAAGCTATTGGATTGTCCACCAGGTGTGCTAGGTGTTGAAAATACTCTTTTCACCAAATTACCAAAGTTATTGCTGCTTCCGTTAGAGCCTGGTGCATACCAGTCACCCCCTTTTGCTGAATTGCTATTGTTATACATTCTGTTTCTTAATGCACTCAAATTGGATCCTGAACCGGAAGTCATGATATTTGCTTTTGGATTTGCATAAGTGATTACGGAGAAGAATGGGTTGTTCCAGCCTATGGGATTCATAAAACCACCACCAATGAATCCACCTCTGTAAAATCCACCACCATAAAATCCACCACCAAAGTAATTATTCCATGCATTAAATCCGGGGCTGAAACCAAAACCAATATTCCATGGATTCAACACTGGATTCAACATCCAGGGATTCATTAAATTGGCATAGCCTAAACTATAGGGTGAAAAATCATAACGCATATCATTCCAGTAGCTGAAATTATCTATTGAACCCCAACGGTCTCTGTTGCCTACTTTCATTCTTAAATAACGATCGTCCATGGTACTTACGTATTCCTGGTAACGATCATCACTGTTTTTACCACTTGCATAAGCATAAGTCTCTCTATCCTCACCGGGAGAGAAATATACATCATCCGGTGTTTGACCTGATTGATAGGCCGTGCTGCAGCCACTTAAGATGGTAACAAGTGTTAGCGCACTGAATACAAGCTTTTTCATGATTTTCCTTTTTAGGTGCATCAATTTGGTTGAGTGAAGTTACATACATTTGCGAATGGTAACTACAAACAATTAAAGGCAAATTACATGCCAACTAACAAATGTTAGTGTTGTTTAGGTTAAAAAAAATAAAAATATTTATGGGAAAGGAGCTAACCTCAAGATCGCAGGATTATTCACAATGGTATAACGACTTAATTATCAAGGGCCAGCTGGCGGATTATTCTGCTGTAAGGGGCTGTATGGTCATCAAACCCTATGGGTTTGCATTGTGGGAAAATATGAGGGATGTGTTAGATAAAATGTTTAAGGAGACTGGACATCAGAATGCCTATTTCCCGCTTTTCGTACCCAAGAGCTTATTTGAAGCTGAGGAGAAGAATGCTGAAGGGTTTGCTAAAGAATGTGCAGTGGTTACCCATTATCGTTTAAAAACAGATCCGAATAATGCAGGTAAGCTAATGGTTGATCCGGAAGCAAAACTTGAAGAAGAGCTGGTGGTGCGTCCAACCAGTGAAGCCATTATCTGGAATACCTATAAAGGATGGATTCAAAGTTATCGTGACCTGCCCCTGCTGATTAATCAATGGGCAAATGTAGTGCGATGGGAAATGCGTACGCGTTTATTCCTGCGTACGGCAGAATTTCTTTGGCAGGAAGGTCATACTGCACATGCAACTGCTGAAGAAGCCATTGAAGAAACCAGACGCATGCTGGATGTTTACGCTGATTTTGCTGAGAACTGGATGGCCTTGCCGGTTATAAAGGGAGTAAAGTCGCCCAATGAGCGTTTTGCCGGAGCAGAAGATACCTTTTGCATTGAGGCGCTCATGCAGGATGGTAAAGCATTACAGGCAGGCACCTCCCATTTTCTGGGTCAGAATTTTGCAAAAGCATTCGATGTAAAGTTCAGCGACAAGAATAATAAACTTGATTATGTATGGGCAACCAGCTGGGGAGTGAGTACCCGATTAATTGGTGGATTGGTAATGGCGCATAGTGATGATGACGGATTGATAATACCTCCACGGATTGCGCCGATTCAGGTGGTTATTGTGCCTATCTATAAAGGAGAGGATCAGAAGGCTCAGATTGACGAAGTAGTAAGTGTAATGATGAAGGAGATGAAAGCCCTAGGTATTACCGTTAAGTACGATGACGCTGACAATAGCAGACCGGGATGGAAATTTGCAGAATATGAATTGAAGGGGGTGCCTGTTAGAATAGCAGTTGGCGCAAGAGACCTGGCCAATCAGGTGGTAGAAGTTGCCAGAAGGGATACCAAAGAAAACAAAACATCTCTATTTCAGGTATCGCTGCATATACTAAGGAATTGCTGAATGAGATTCAGATAGCCATGTTTAATAAGGCAAAAGCTTTCCAACAGGAACATATTACTACAGCAAATACCTGGGAGGAATTCGTAAACATACTGGATACCAAGGCAGGATTTGTATCTGCCCATTGGGATGGAACACCTGAGACAGAGGAAAAAATTAAGGAACTGTCAAAAGCAACCATTCGCTGTATTCCACTGGATAATCCTCAGGAAGAAGGCATTTGCATTTTATCCGGAAAAAAATCTACCCAAAGAGTGCTGTTTGCGAGGGCATATTGATATATTTATTATATGGAATATAATAAATACAGCCTTAGCTTTAAAGGGAGTGGCGCATCCTATTTTAAGATATTGCTAGTCAATATCATCCTGGTAACCATTACCCTGGGATTGTATTATCCGTGGGCAAGGGCTCGTTCTCTGCAGTATTTCTACAGTAATACGCTGTTCAATGGTCAGGCTTTTGTATTTACCGGAACTGGGTCAGAAATGTTTAAGGGTTTCATCAAAGCTTTTATTTTATTAATTGGCATATATGGATTGGTGACCTATCTGGTATTGAACGAACAGGAACTGGTAGGCCTCGCACTTTTTTATATCTTCTTTCTACTACTGCTCCCGCTTGCTATCCATGGTTCCTACAGATATCGGTTTGCCAAAACTGCTTGGAGTGGAATTCGTTTTGGGTATACAGGAGACAAATGGGAATTATTTGCACTTTTTATTAAAGGGACACTGTTAACACTGATAACATTTGGAATTTATGGTGCCTGGTTCATGATGAATCTGAGAAGATATCTGTTGTGTAATGTAAAAATCGGGGATGCCAGATTTTCTTACAAAGGGGTTGGCGGAGAATATTTTTGGTTGAACCTGAAAGGATATTTCTTAAGCATTTTTACGCTGGGACTCTATTTTTTCTGGTGGCAAAAAGATTTATATGCTTATTTTATTAATAACCTAAGATTGACCAGGGGAGAACAGACGATGCTGTTACGATCAACCGCTACAGGAGGAGATTTTCTTGCGTTGATTTTGGTGAATCTTTTGCTTTTTGTGTTTACGCTGGGACTGGCTACTCCATGGATTGCTGTCAGAACTATGCGATTTTTATTTTCGAATATGGTGTTGGATGGCACCATTGCTTTTGATGAATTGCAACAGACCCAGCCAAATTATGATGATGCAACGGGAGAAGATATTGCCGACTTTTTAGACTTTGGATTTATTATATAATGGAAGTACTTAATTCAGTTCAATATTTTGATGGATTGCAGGCTGGCCCTCAATCGGCATTGTTACATATTTCTGAAGCAGGTTTCTCTCTTCAGGTGGGTCCTATCTGGAATGCAGGTGCGCCGGTTTTATATTTCCCCAAAGTAGAATGTTCCTATCAAAAAGCAGATCATCAGCTCATCGTTTTTTTGAATAAAAAAACGGGAGCCTACTTTACGGTTGATACACATGACCCAACAGCAGTGGCCATTATTCAATTACTTCAACCAGTTGAGAAGTCTTTCGCAACAAGCTTGTTTAAACTGAATGCCTTTTCGTTGTTGTTGATTGTTCTGTTATTATTTTCCGGAGTATACTGGGGGATTGCAACCGTTGTTCCATGGGCGGGTCTTAAAATCATCAAACCTGAAACAGAAACAGAATTGGGAGAAAAAATGCATGAGGCGATGATGGGGGATGCCAGCGTTGACAGAAGGAAAACAGCTCTGGTTCAGTCATTTGCCAACTCTTTGGAATTGAGCAAGGTCTATCCGATAAAAATTACGGTGGTAAAAAACCAGGAAGTAAATGCCTATGCGATACCAGGAGGGAATATAGTAGTATATACAGGCATATTGCGTACCATGCAATCGCCTGATGAACTGGCAGCATTGCTGGGGCATGAAGCGGCTCATATTACTGAGCGACATAGTTTGCGATCGGTCCTGCGTTCTGCGGCAACAGGTTTAATGATATCTGTCATTTTCAATGATGTTTCCGGAATCTTATCCATATTGGTAGAAAATGCAGAAGGATTGCGATCGATGCAGTTCTCCAGAAGTATGGAAGAGAATGCAGATGAAGTGGGTATGAAAGTGCTGGTGAAAAATAAAATAAATCCTCTGGCAATGAAACAGCTGATGCAAACTTTAAAAGAGAATGCACCTGAAATGCCTTCTGTTCTAAGTTTTATGTCCACACACCCTGCAACGGATGACAGAATTAAACATGCGGAGACTTTTGCTATTCCTTATAAAAACAGTTCCTTTGCAGCGAATCCACTCAGGGATTCAATCTGGAGAGAACTAAAGTAAAATGAAGCAGAAAGAAATTCATCCCGCATTGCAACCTTATTTGGAAGGACAGGCTATTTTAATAGATAAACCCGTTCACTGGACTTCATTTGATGTTGTCAGGAAAATTAGAAATATTACCCGCATTGTAAAAGTAGGACATGCCGGAACCCTTGATCCATTGGCAACTGGTTTGTTGATTGTGTGTACCGGAAAGTATACAAAGAAAATTAATGAGTACATGGGAATGGAAAAAGAGTATACGGGTACTTTTACTTTGGGATCAACCACACCTACATATGATTTAGAATCTGAACCGGTTAATTTTTGTGATACCGACCATTTGAGCGAATCACAAATAAAAGCTGCAACGCAGGAATTCACCGGACTGATTATGCAGGTTCCGCCTATTCATTCTGCTATAAAGCAGGAAGGTAAGCCAGTTTATTTAGCGGCAAGAAAGGGATTAGATGTGGTGCTGGAGCCAAGACCGGTAACCATCCACGCATTTGAGATTGAAAAAATAGAAATGCCTGTGGTTTATTTCAGGGTAGTGTGTTCAACAGGAACCTATATCAGAAGCCTTGCCCATGATTTCGGAAAAGCATTGGGAGTAGGGGCATATATGAGTTCACTAAGAAGAACCAGGATTGGCCATTTCCAGGTATCTGATGCCGAAACCATGGAATCCTTTGAATCAAAGATTGAACAATTGAAAGCTTAGAATGGAAGTCCTATTCCAAGCTGTAATGCGAAATTGGGAACCTTAATGCCATTAGGTCTGGTATCGTTCCATGTAAAGTCTTTAATGCTCATCCAACCATTGTTTGTCGCTCGAAGGGGATCTTTTAATTTATAGGCAAAATCTAATCTGATCAGAAAATAAGACATGTCGAAGCGTAGGCCGGTTCCAATACCAATGGCCATATCTCTTGTAAAATTGCTGAGAGAAAATCGGGTGTCAATATCTGTTGAAGCTGCTCGTTTAATATTCCATACGTTACCAATATCCGCATACAGTGCAGACCCAATTTTAAAACTACCAATGCTGGCTAATTGAAATCGGTACTCAACATTAAACTCCAGTTGCATATCTCCAAAACGATCCCTGAATGCATTGGCAGCGGTGTCTCTTTCACTCTGGTTAGAGCTACCCAATCCCAGTTGTCTCAATCTCCAGGCTCGCATACTGTTGGGACCACCTGCAGAGAACTGTTTGTAGAAGGGTAGAGTAGGTCCAATAATGGTATCCCCGCCATAATTGTACCCCATACCGGCAAACGCCCGATAGGCCAATTCAGATTTCGGAAACTTTACCGACTGTTTGTATTCTGTTTCCAGTTTTAAATAGCGGTAGATATTGCCCTTTAATCCAGGGATAAATCCAAATAGGCCTCCGGCTTCTTCAACTGCAATCCGATAAAACTTGTCTTTTGCCGGATTTCTGCTTCCCTTAGTTGTTTTTACAAAAGAAAAACTCTGACTCACAATACTTCCTTCATTAAAAGAAGCCTTCAGGAATGGGTTTTTAATGATTAACTGATCCAATGAATCCAGTTTTTCAATTGAGTATAATTCTACATTGATAGGTTTGTACAAAAAGGAACTGTTTCCCTTTTTCCACTCAAAGCCATAGCTGGTAGTGAAATTTCTGATATTATAAAAGTTTCTCCTGTCCACATAACCCAGATTCACAGACCAAAGGGTTCTTTTGTTATCCAGCAGGTCCAATCCCTTCCAAGGTTTAAAGGGTTGAATGATTCCCGGGAAAATATAAGTGTGTCCGACATTAAAAAGGAAGGTTTGAAATAACTGGTCTGGCTGATTAGTGCTGTTCAGGATATTTAATTCAACTCCCGTTCTTACAGTTGCCACTGATTGAATGGCATTTTTCCAGACATTTCTGTTGTTATAGGAAAAGTTGGTTGTAATACCCAGCAGATTGGTAACACCAATATCGGCAATATTTCTACTGGCTTCCAGATCAACCGTAAAACTTTGTTTAACGGCAGGTGTCATAAAAAAATACATGTCCAGCGTGTCTTTATCCCTGATTTCCGGGCGGATATCTACGTTTTGCCAGGCGGGTAATTGACCTAATGCATTTGCAGTTTTAAAAAAACGTTGCTCGTTGTAAACATCTCCTTTTGAAAAATAAGTGTCTTCTTTCATGGGCCTGTAATTGAACAAGCCCTTTTTGTAGCGTATGCTTCCATTCGGAATTTTCTTCTCAAAAAAAGATTTGTCTTTCAACAAACTATCAGGTACATCCGAGATTTTCGTTTCAGGATAATAATGCAGATTGCCAATATGGTATTTGATTAAGCGGGAACTATCTTCCAGTTCTCTTTGTTTGATGGTAATATCCCAGTTTGGATTTTCTTTTT
This sequence comes from Sediminibacterium sp. C3, assembly GCF_000508085.1. Lineage (GTDB taxonomy): Bacteria > Bacteroidota > Bacteroidia > Chitinophagales > Chitinophagaceae > Sediminibacterium. Next base: position 1,669,263 of record NZ_KI669560.1, read on the forward strand.
TTGCTTTGGCTATTTCAGATAAGAGCTTTGCCTGCTCAAAAGGGTCAGTGGTTAAAGAAAAGAGTTTGGTATTATTGGAATCAACGTAAGCGTAAACATCTTCACGGGTAATTTTATAATAGCCACTTTTTCTGAATAATCCTACCAGTCGATCCAGTTCGTTACTGATGATTTCCTTAGAGTAGGGTTTATTCTTTTTTAGAAGACTTTTACCAGATTCTGTACTGGCTAAATGCTGCAGGGATGAATCATTCATTTCAATGGTTACTTCGTCAATGCTGATGTTTTTTCCTGCATTGATATTCATAAACACACTGGTTCTTATTTGGTCTTTCACCGTGTCGATAGTGTAAGAATTGGTTAAATCTGCATAGTAATATCCCTGTGCATTCAGGTATGAATTCATGAAAAGAGCAGAACGGAGAATATTACTGGTATCGAAAACAGGCGGGTTTTTAATTTTATAAAATAATCCAAATTGCTGTTGTTTGGGTACTTTTAAACTGTCGTCCCAGTAATTTTGCAAATTGGTTAATAAACGTTTTTTCTCATCTTTGGTAAAATTGCCATTCAGATTAATCTGATTGTCATAAACAAAGGGCTGGTTTTTAGGATAGTTTCTAACCCAGGTTCTTTTTTGTTCAGCACAGGATACCAGGAATAATAATGTGAAAATGAATCCAATTGTGCTGTAGAATCGGGTATTTACTTTAAAATGCATAGACAATGTTAAGCAAGAATGAAGCCAAATATATTCAAAGTTTGTTCCATAAAAAACAAAGGGATGCTTTAAACTTGTTTATTGTAGAGGGAGTAAAGGGAGTAGATGAGCTTTTGAAGAGTCCCATACAGGTGCAGAAAATTTATGCACTGGACAATTGGGAACATCCCAACATGAATAAAGCTCCCCTTGTCAGAATAAGCGAATCGGCCTTACATCAAATAAGCTTACTTCAAACACCCAACAAAGTGCTGGCTATAGCATCTCAGCCGGAAATGGTTCTACAAGCGCCAGTAAAAGGTCAATGGACCCTGGCATTGGATGGAATAAAAGATCCGGGCAATATGGGTACATTAATAAGAATAGCGGATTGGTTTGGAATTAGGCAAATTGTAGCTTCAAAGGATTCTGTTGAAGTTTTCAATCCTAAAGTGATTCAAAGTACGATGGGAAGCTTCGCTAGGGTTTCTGTTGGGTATACTTCGTTGGTAGAATATCTGAGTAAATCAGCACTACCTGTTCTGGGAGCTTTGTTAAACGGGAATTCAGTTTATCAGCAATCTGCATTGAGCGAAGGGGTACTGTTGATTGGTAATGAATCCAATGGAATCAGCGAAAATTTACTACCATTGGTTAATATACCCGTTAGTATTCCAAGAATAGGGGGAGCAGAATCACTGAACGCTGGAGTGGCCGGAGGAATCTTACTCTCTCATCTTTTAAAGCCGTCCTGATTATTTTGATGCATGATTTCATCAGGAATATTAAACTGCACGCCTTTATATTATCTGAACTGTATAGCTTGTATAGGCTTGATTTTTTTTACCAGAAGTGCCGGCAAAAGCAGAATGGTAAAAGACAAAATCCAAGTAGCAAAACAAACCAATATTATCTGCCACCAAATAATTAAAACAGGGGCTTCCTTTACGTAGTAAGCTGATTCGTCCAGTTTGATGAAGCCAGTGCGCTGTTGTAATAGCACCGTACCCATGCCCACAATGAATCCCCATATAACGCCTTTAAAGGCAATATTGCCGGCATGGTATAAAAAGATTTCTATGATTTGCCTGTCTCTGGCACCCAGTGCTTTCAGGATGCCAATCATGGGGGTTCTTTCTAAAATTAAAATCAGCAGGCAGGTAACCAGATTGATGATGGCAACAATTGCCATGATAATGAAAATTACATCCCTGTTCATATTCTGAATCTGCAGCCAGTCAAATATATTGGGATAAATAGAAGCAACTGTTCTGCTCATCCATTCAGTAGGTAATTCATTTTGTAAAACCTGATTTACCGAATCTGGCTGAACCCCTTCTTTTATAAATATTTCATATCCGCCAATCTGATCCGGTTCCCACAGATTCAGTCTGGCTATCAACCGAAGATCCGTAAGCATGAATAGCTTATCGTATTCTTCAATTCCTGTTTTATAAAGTCCTATTACTTTTAATTTTCTATAGGTAGTCTGGGCAGTTTCATTGCCCACAAAATAAAGAGTTACGGTATCGTTGAGGCGAATATTCAGCAAACGGGCTATCTGTTCAGAAATGATGATTTCCCTGCTGTAAATGCTGTCTGAAAATCCCAGCCATTTCCCCTCCGTAATAAAAGGTTTGATTAATGAGCTGTCATAAGTTGATTCAACTCCTTTCAGTAATATGCCTTCTATATTTTGTTGATAAGAAAGTACGGCCGACTTGGTGGCAAAAGCCTGGTGTCTTAGTACCCCAGGCTGTTTATCCAGCAAATCTTCTATTTGCTGGTTTTTACTGATGGGCAATTCCTCTGCCATTAGTGATTTGTCCGGTTCAAAATGCTGTACGCGAATATGCCCCCAGAAGTTAAATACTTTTTGTGCAACCGTCTGTTGAAATCCATTCACAAAACAAATAGTTATAATCATAGCTGCAACACCTACTGCAGTTGCTCCAACAGACAACCGGATAATAAAACGGGAAAAGGTTTGCTTGTGATTAGCAGCTAATTTCTGAGCGATATAGGCTGGAAAATTCAAACGGTATAATTTTTGAAGTATTCAAAGCTACTAATAATACAATTGTTTCTGTAAGTTTAATCTATGATGAAATTCATTTACACAATGCTACTGCTTTTGATGTGCAGTTTTGTGATGGCCCAAATTAAGCCCGATTATATTTATAATCCCAGTATAAAAACCCCAAAATTGTTCCCGCTAAACAATCAATTGGGACTTCCTATTATTCAATTGAATTCATCCGACCAATTGGAGCTTCATTTTGACGATCTGGGCAATTATCCTAAAAACTATTTTTATACTTTTCAATTGTGCAATGCAGATTGGTCGGAAGCACAATGGAGCCCTTTCGATTATATCAGAGGGTTTCAGCAAAGCAGAATTAGCCAGTATCGTATTTCATCAATTGCACAGGTGCAATATGTACATTATCAGGTTAATTTACCCGAACGATCCTGTGTGCCAACCAGAAGCGGTAATTATATCTTAAAAGTTTTTCAGGATGCGGATACCTCTAAGTTATTGTTTACTAAGCGTTTTTATGTGGTAGACAATAAAGTGGGTATTGCGGCACAAATGCAGCAGCCATTCAATGCATCTCAACATAGGACGCATCAGAAAATTCAATTGTCGGTAAATACATCTACGCTTCAGGCAATTCAACCCCAGCAGATTCAGACAACCATATTGCAGAATGGAAGGTGGGACAATGCCTCGCAGAAATTGGTTCCTTCTTTTATTCGCGGGAATATACTTGAATACAATGCAGAACAGGATTGTTTATTTCCAGCAGGTAAAGAGTATCGTTGGATTGATTTAAGAAGTTTGCGTTTCGAAAGTGATCGCATAGAGAGAATCAGCAGAACCCATATTCCTGTAACAGTGTATGCTAAAACAGATGCAATCAGAACCGGGGTTCGATATTTATGGTATAGGGATTTGAATGGTTTTTTTGACATTTCCACAACAGAGTCTATCAATCCATGGTGGCAGTCTGATTATGCTGAAGTTGAATTTACACTGGCTACCGAAAATCGTCAGCCACTTAAACAGCCAGTATATTTAATGGGAGAGTTAACCGGAAATCAATTGAGCGATAGTTCGCTGATGGAATTTGATGAGCGTAAAATGGTCTATTACAAGCGATTAACTTTAAAGCAAGGGTTTTATAGTTATCAATATGTTGTTAAGGATGGTAACAACCAGCATCCGGTTGCAACCTATGATTTTACAGAGGGGAATTATTGGGAAACAGAGAATAACTATACTATTCTGGTGTATTACCGCCCCTTTGGTGGAAGACACGATGAATTAGTTGGATTAAGGCAAATCAGCAGTATTCAGCCTAATTTGAGACTTTAACAATTAAGTTTAGGCAGGGCAGGTATTAAAGTGTACCTTTGCAGTATTATTTATTTACAATTTTTACAATGGACACACAAATTCAAGGAACTGTAAAGTTCTTTAACGAAGAAAAAGGTTTTGGTTTTATTAAGCATGATGATTCCAACAAAGAAACTTTTGTACATGCAAATGGTTTAATCGACCAGATTGAAGCTAACGATAAAGTTATCTTTGATGTGCAGGAAGGAAGAAAAGGTTTGAATGCAGTAAATGTAAAACGTTTAAGCTAGTCTTAAATTACATACCTTATCAGAGGCCATCAACTTTCCGTTGATGGCCTTATTTTTTATCAGCGTATATTTGTCGCCTAATTTCTTATTATGTCAGTTTTAATGAATCAACTGAAAGAAGCAGCCGCTTTTATAGGTTCAAAAGTCAATCAAAAGGCCAATATTGGAATTGTTCTAGGTAGTGGTTTAGGTAATCTTTCCAAGGAAATTAAAGTGGAGATTTCTATTCCTTATTCAGAAATACCTCATTTCCCGGTAAGTACCGTAGAAGGGCATGGGGGGAGTTTATTATTTGGAGAACTAAGTGGAAAAAAAGTGTGGGTGATGAGTGGAAGGTTTCATTTTTATGAAGGGTATACACCTCACCAGGTTACCTTTCCGGTTAGAGTCATGCATTTATTAGGGGTAAAAACCTTGTTTCTTTCAAATGCAGCAGGGGGGGTGAATACTGACTTTAACGTAGGTGATTTAATGGTGATTACCGATCATATCAGCCTTTTTGTGGTAAATCCATTATTGGGTAAAAACGAGGAGGAGCTGGGTACCCGTTTCCCCGATATGAGTGAGCCTTATAGTAAGGCATTAATTGCAAAAGCAATGCAAATTGCTGCTGAGAATCAGATTGAATTAAAAAAAGGAGTTTATACAGGTGTAACCGGACCCACATTTGAAACAAGAGCAGAGTATAAAATGATACATGCTTTAGGAGGAGATGCAGTAGGAATGAGCACTGTTCAAGAAAATATTGTTGCGGTGCATTGTGGTATGAAAGTATTTGCTACCAGTGTGATTACCGATTTAGGCATCAGAGAAGAGGAAAATGTAATTACGCATGAGGAAGTATTGGAAGCAGCAACAGCAGCAGAACCGAAACTTACTTTATTGTTCAAGGAATTGATCCGTAGTTTATAAGTTATTACCCCTTTTGCATGATGAAGCGCAGAACCATTCTTGGATTACTATTGCTGCTATTCGTTCTTACGGATGCAGAATGGGGATGGGCGCAGGGATTCAGACCGGGTATGGGCTCTTTTCCAGCTGGAGGCAATATGATGCAGCAAATGGGTACCCGAAAATCGAAAATGGATTCTTTGCAGAAAAGAGACTTGTTGGCAGACTCCATAACCATTTTTTATAAATCATTTGATTCAACAAGAAACCGAGGAATGGATTCCTCCATCAATGATTTTACTACCCGGTTTCCTTTGCCCTATACCCATTATCATATGGGTAATTTGGGATCAGCAGCCAGGTCTATGTTGTTCAGCCCTTTAATGAAAACGGGCTTTGATGCTGGTTTTCATGCATTTGATATTTATAAGTTCACCCTAGAAAATACAAGGTTTTATCAAACAACCCGACCCTACACAGAATTAGGGTATTTATTAGGAGCCAAAGCTGAACAGCTGATAGATTTAAAGCATACACAGAACCGGAAGTCAAATTTTAATTTTGGATTTGAATACCGATTCAGTAACTCACCCGGGGCTTTAAAAAACCAAAATGCAAGTCATAATAATTTCAGATTTACTTCTCATTATCAGTCTAATAACAGGCAATACGAGATCTTCTTTCTTTATATTTCCAATAAGTCATCTGTTTCTGAAAACGGTGGTTTGGTAGATGTTAAAAAACTGGATAGCCTGGCACTAAACGATCCCTATGAATTAGAGACAAGATTGGGAAGATCCGGTGCTGCTATCCGAAATCCCTTTAATACCAATGTTAGCACAGGGCATTTACAAAGGGACAATATGCTCTTGATCCGTCATCATTATGATTTAGGTAAAAAAGATTCACTGGTAACTGATACAGCTACTTATAAAATATTTTACCCTCGTTTCAGAATAGAACACACATTAAAATATCAGCAACAACTTGGTCATTTTTTTGACAACAATGTAGATTCCTTACGTTATCTCAATTACTTTAATTACAGAACCCGGAATGGTCAGTATTTTCAATTTAAGGATAGCTGGAAGATACTTACGAATGAATTTGCCCTGATCAGCTTCCCGGATAAAACCAATCAAAGTCAATTTTTAAAAGCAGCAATTGCAGTTCAGCAAATCAGCGGCAATTTTGATACGATTAGTTCTATAAAACTAAATAATATATACGCCATAGGTGAATACCGCAACAGAACCAAGAATCAGGTATGGGATCTGGAGGCAAAAGGGGAGTTGTATCTGAATGGATATAATTCGGGAGATTACAGCGCACTGGTGAGTATGAAAAGATTGTTGGGTAAAAAAATCGGGTACCTGAATATTGGGTTACACAATATAAATAGAACCCCTTCCTTTATTTTTAATGACCAGAGTAGGTTCCCGGTTCAAAACAGAACTGGTTTCAATAAGGAAAATATTGTAAAGTTTTTTGGGGTGTATGAGAATCCGGCAAAAGCCATAAGGGTATCGGCAGAGTATAGTCTGGTAAGCAATTACCTGTACTTTGATAGTTTTTTTGCAGCCAAACAGGAAGCTACGCTGTTTAATGTATTGCAGCTGGGCATATTTAAGAAATTTAAGTTGGCCAGAAATTGGAATTGGTATACGGAAATACATGCGCAGAAAACAGTGGGTACGGCACCTGTTAATTTACCTTTGATTCTAACAAGAAACAGATTGGCATTTGAAGGTAATTTTTACACTAATTTATTCCTGTCTACAGGTTTAGAAATCAGGTATAATACTCCTTTTAAAGCGGATGGGTACAGCCCGCTTTTAGGTCAGTTTTTCTATCAGAACAGTCAGACTTTTAATAACAGGCCAGATATGCACGCTTTTCTTCATTTCAGAATCAAAAGCTTTAAAGGGTTTATTCGTTTTGAAAACCTGAACACCTTGTTTTCCAAAGTAAATCTGCTTTCCGATCAATATCCAGCACAAGGGGTTTGGAATAGAATTGGTATCTGGTGGAATTTTGTAAACTAATCTACTGAGTCTTTTAGTTCAACTCCGTAAAACATTCCCAGTTTTCTGATTACTGCTTCTACAACGGCATCAGGGCAGCTTGCTCCGCTGGTCATAACGATATTGACGGGTTCCTTTTTTGGAAGATAATTTTCAATTTGGGTAAATTCCTTTGTTTGCCAATTGCAATGAAGTATATTTTCCTTGTTAATCAGTTTGTCGGGGCCATCAATAAAGTAAGTTGGATATCTGGCTTCACAAAGTTCTACCAGATGAGAACTATTACTGCTATTGTGCCCTCCGATTACAATGGCAAGATCTGCTTCGGTATCCAGCATTCCTTTTACTGCAGACTGGTTGTCATTGGTAGCATAACACAATGTATCTCGGGTATCTGCAAAATGATTAGCAATTGTGTCGCTGTTTAATTGGTAGTGCTTTATAAGTATTGATTTCAAATAATCAGAAATGGCCTGGGTATCAGTAGCCAGTTGGGTAGTCTGGTTAACCACTCCAATTTTCTGCAGGTCTTTTTCTACATTAAATCCTTCGGAATATTTTCCTTTAAACGCCGTATAGAAATCTTCCGGATTATTTTCACCTGTAATAAATTTGGCCAATTCTATGGTTTCGGCCATGTCGTTTACAATTACAGTTGGTGTATTGGCAGATGCATGCGAAAAAGTAGCCCTTGTTTCTTCGTGCTTGGGTTTTCCATGAACTACAATGCTGTATCCTTTGGCTGCAATTTGTTCACTCCTGTTCCAGACTTTTTCTACAAACGGGCAGGTAGTATTGTATTTTTCAATGGCAATGCCCTTTGCTTTTAATAAAGCTTCTATTTCCAGCGTGGTACCGAAAGCCGGTATGATGACTACATCATCTGCCTGCAGGGAATCGAATGGTATAATTTGTTTGCCATAAGTGTCCTGAAGAAATTGTACCCCACGTTCTATTAAATCCTTGTTCACCTGTGGATTGTGAATCATTTCACTAAGTAGAAAGATTCTTTTTCCCGGGTTTTGTTCGATCGTATTGAAGGCAATTTCAATGGCATTTTCAACCCCGTAACAGAAGCCAAAATGTCTTGCAAGAAATATATTTACAGATCCCATTTTAACAAGGGTGGGGCTGAAATCTTTTTTCAGTTTATCGGCGGCTTTCCTGCTTTCCTTAATTCGGCTGATAAAGTTACTTCGGTATATATTCGGTATGGTGAATTGCTTCATGGTATATAAACCGCAAAAATACGAAATAGTTCGTTGATGGGCTTAGCCTGACCCGCCTATTCGTCCCGACTCAGTAATCGATGATATTCAATCCTCCAAAGAATTCCTGCTCTGTAAGCTCATTTATGCAACCCGGAGCCAGGTTTCCCAAATGCAGGTTTTCAATACGGACCCTCACCAATCTCTTGCATTTTAGTCCAACCGCGGTAAGCATTTTTCTTACCTGATGAAACTTGCCTTCTGAAAGGCTTATGCTTATCCAGTTATGAGGAACCCTTTCTGAAGGAATATAATCACTGTTAAACTGAATTAATGGCGGATCGACCAGTCTGACCGAACAAGGGCGGGTTGTATAAAAAACTTCGTTCCCGGTTCGAATAGGAACTCCCTGACTTAACTGAGTTAATTGGTTCTGACTAACCTTGCTATTAACCAATACATGATATTCTCTCAAATGTGGAGTTGCTCCTTGAAAAAGAAGTCTTGTTACTTTCTTGTTGGTAGTTAACAGTAAAAGTCCTTCTGAATGCTGGTCTAGTCTTCCAATGGCATGGATCCCTTCCGGAAAATTGAAATGCAAATTTCCCAGTAAAGGAACAGCGTGACTGCTTTTAAATTGAGAAACCATATTACATGGTTTGTTCAATATGTAGTAGTAGTGCTGCATCAATCTCCTCTTCCAACTAATGGAAATAATAAATTCACGGTAGTGCCTTCTCCCTGCAAGCTTTCAATTTCAATATTGCCATTCATTTTATTCATGAAATCCTTGCACAATACAAGCCCTAAGCCAATTCCCTTTTCATTGGCAGTGCCAAATGTAGAATAACTTACATTATCCTGGAACAAACGGGATAAAGCTTCCGGAGACAGGCCAACCCCTGAATCTTTAATGATAACAAATGCATTGTATTTGTTGCGCTTGGTATTGATATCAATAATGCCGCCTTCATTCGTGAATTTAATGGCATTGCTGATAATATTCCTGATAATAAAGGCTGTCATGTTTTTATCGGCCCAGATGAGCTGACTATGAATGTAGGGTCTGATTCTGATTTTTTTGTTAAGGGCGCTTTGGTTCAGAATTGATATAGTATCCGTAATAATCTGAGCCAGATCAATAGGTTGAAGATTCATTTGAATTTCTCCGGTTTGAGACCTAGACCACATTAGCAGCCCATCCAGCATCTCAACCACTTTTTTCACATGTGTATTTAAATTACTGGATACGAATTCAATTTCTGCTTCACTGAAGTTTTTAAAGTTGTCTTTGTAATAGTCCAGGAAACTGATAATGCTGCTAAGTGGCGCACGCATATCATGCGAAATGATTGATAAGAATTTATCTTTCTGTGCACTGATCATTTTCAATGTTTCCTCATTTTCCAGCAACTGATGATTTTTAGCCTGTAAACTTTCCGATTTGTCTTGAATAATTTTAATAGATCTTCTGATTTTCCGGATAGCCAGGTTAAAATTAATTGCCAGCTGACCAATCTCATCCATTCGCATTTCATCTATAAAATCAGGATTGATATCATCTTTGAATTTCGTGGCCACCACTTCTTTTGTGGCCTTATTCAGTTCAATAATTGGCCGGGTAATTTCCATTGAAATAAGGTAGCTCAACAATAAACCAGCAATTAGCGTTACGCCTATCAGGCCATAAAAAATAAGTTCAATACGACTTAGATCTTCTTCATACAACTGGTTAATAGATTGTAAGGCAGCTTCTATTTGTTCATCATTACTTCTGCTCTGTTTAATTAATTCATTTTGCAGGCCTTCTTCATCAGAGCCTCCAATACTTCTCTCCAGTTTAACTATTCTAACGAATGTTTTACGATACTCATCCAGAATAATTTCAGTAGTTGGATTGTTTTCGTAAACAAATATGAGTTTACGTGCCAAAGAATCAAAAGAAATAGCAGCAGTCTGGCTTTTTTTGGTAAAGTAATCATTGGAAAGTTGTTCGAGCCTGCTCAAATCTGCTTCTGAAATCAGCCGGTTATCCTTAAGTTCTTTTTTGTGTTTCAATAGCGCCCCCATTAAACCCTGTTCACCAATGCCCAATTGTTTTACTGAATCTACCATTCTTTCAAAAAACACTTCCTGGGCATGAATATTTCTGGTAATGGATAAGAGCTTTTCAGCGATATGAGGTTTGGTGGCAATTTTGTTTTCATTAATAGCAATCAGGCTACTGTCTATTTGCTTAACCAATTGCTGATAATGGATAACCGCATTGGAAGATCCGGTAATATGAAAACTTTCAGAGAAGCGATCGGTGGTTAAAAAAATCTGTCTGGCTGCTGCCTGCTTTCCTATATGAGTTCTTATTTTGTCTAACTGAGCTATCATTTGGTGAATGATCAGTCTTTTGTCATTTATTTTTACTGATATCACAATGATTAAAAGGGTAATCAATAGGATCAGAAAATGAGACAGAAAAAGCTTATTTCGTATGCTTAAGTTCCTTAAATGGGTTTTGATCATTTCTTTTTAAACTAGGTTCAGTGTTTCTCGGAATTAGCGTCTAAGATACTTAGTTTTGCAAGATGCACTATGTTTCAGTTGAAGGTTTAACCAAAAGCTACGGTATAAACCCCCTTTTCAAGAATATTTCTTTTCATATTAACGAAGGTGATAAAATTGCCCTGATTGCCAGAAATGGAATTGGGAAATCTACTATGCTGCGCATTCTGGCTGGTCTGGAAACACCCGATGCCGGAAAAGTATGGATTCACAAGGATGTAACCGTTGCTCTGTTTGAGCAAGATCCCCAGTTTGAAGAATCCTGGTCGGTGCTGGAAAATATCTTCCACTTGAATCACCCTATAATCAATGCAATTAAAAAATACGAAGCTGCTATAGAAGCGGAAGATGCCATTGGGATAACGGAAGGCATTGAAGCGATGGACAATTTAAGTGCCTGGGATTTTGAAGCCAAAGTGAAGCAAATCCTTGAAAAGCTGAATATTCATCACCTGACCAATCCAGTAAAAGACCTTAGCGGCGGTCAACGAAAAAGAGTGGCCCTGGCGAAAACCCTTATCGACATTGGATTTGCCCACCAGCATACTTTGTTGATTATGGATGAACCCACGAATCACCTGGATGTTGAAATGATTGAATGGCTGGAACATTATCTCTCACAGGAAAAGGTGACACTGCTGCTGGTAAGCCACGATCGGTATTTCCTGGATGCAACCTGTGAGGAAATCTGGGAGCTGGAAAGGGAAAATCTATATGTTTATAAGGGAGATTACGAACAATATATGGAGCAGAAAGCTGCCCGAATTGAAAGTGAACAGGCCAGTATTGATAAAGCCAGAAATACCTATAGAAAGGAACTGGAATGGATGCGAAAGCAACCCAAGGCCAGAACTACCAAGAGTAAAAGCAGGCAAGACAATTTTTATGAAGTAGAAGCCAAAGCCAAGCAAAAGATTGAAGATGCTCAACTGCAGTTACAGGTTAAAATGAGCAGACTGGGAGGGAAAGTTGTAGAGTTGAAGAAAGTGTATAAGAGCTATGGCGACTTATCTATTCTGAAAGGCTTTGATTATCAGTTCAGTAAAGGAGAAAGAATTGGGATAGTCGGGAAAAATGGCGTTGGGAAATCTACTTTTTTGAACATACTACAGGGAATTGAGCCGGTAGACAGTGGCAAAATAAATATTGGCGATACTGTTGTATTTGGAAATTTTTCTCAGCAGGGGTTGGTGTTTAAGGAAAATATCAGAGTGATTGAATACGTGAAAAGTTTTGCAGAGAATTTTCCATTGGCGGACGGAACTACTTTAAGTGCAGCCCAGTTTCTGGAGTTATTTTTATTTACGCCTGATAAGCAATACACTTTTTTGAATTCATTAAGTGGGGGGGAGAAAAAACGCCTACAGTTGCTGGTTGTTTTATTCCGAAATCCCAACTTCCTGATATTGGATGAACCTACCAATGACCTGGATTTACCTACGTTGGCGGTACTTGAGAATTTTTTAATAGACTATCCTGGTTGTATATTGATTGTATCTCACGACCGCTATTTCATGGATAGGCTGGTAGATCACTTATTTGTATTTGAAGGCAATGCAGAAGTAAGGGATTTTCCTGGCAACTATACACAGTACAGACTTTGGCTAAAGGAAAATGAGAAGAAAGAGCAGAAATGGGATGATCTAGAAGCTAACAAACGTAAAGGGGCTAGTACCGAAGAAATTGTAACCAAACAAACCACTACAACGGCTGCTCCTGTAAAAAAGGTTTTAAGTTATAAGGAGAAAAGAGAACTGGAAACCCTGGAAAAGGAAATGCCTTTATTGGAAAAAGAAAAAGAAGAAATAACGGCGAAGATGAGTGCTGGTGATGCAGATTATGCTAGCATGCAAAAAATGGGAGAGCGTTTGTTACAAATTGAAAAAGAGCTGGAAGCAAAAGAAACCCGCTGGCTGGAGCTCAGCGAGTTTCAGTAAGATGCTAGATAAAACTAATTAATTCTACTTCAAAAATCAATGTGCTGTTGGGGCCTATTTGTGCACTAACCTGACGATCCCCATATCCCAAATGCGGAGGGATGAAAAAGCGCCACTTGCTACCTGTTGGCATCAGTTGTAATCCCTCTGTCCAGCCTTTAATAACCATATTAAGCGGGAAGGATGCGGGACGGCCCCTTTGTACAGAACTATCGAAAATTGTTCCATTAATTAATGTGCCATGATAATGACAGGTAACTTCATTACTGGCAGTTGGCTTGGGGCCTGTACCTTGCGTTATAATCTCATATTGCAAACCACTGGGTAGTTCTACAACCCCTTCCTTCACTTTATTGGCTGCTAAAAAAGCCTGCCCTTCTTTTAAATTTGCCGCTGCTTTTTCGGCTTTTAATTGTGCTAACTGATCTGCTACACCCATAAATAATTTTTTTTCAAAGGTAAGCAATCAATCCTTACTTTTGCGCCGTGGCAGGTCTTGCACGACCAGCTCCTGCTGAACCTCCCCAGGGCAGGAATGCAGCAAGGATAAGCGGTTGTAGCGGTGCGATGCGAGTAGCCTGCCATATTTTTTAACTCCACTTTTATGAAGTTTTTCATTGACACAGGTAACCTTGCACAAATTAAAGAAGCCAACGATTTAGGAATTCTGGATGGGGTAACTACCAATCCTTCCCTGATGGCGAAAGAAGGCGTTAAAGGCGAAGAAGCCATTGCGCAACATTACAAAACCATCTGTGAACTGGTAGACGGGGATGTGAGTGCGGAAGTTCTTTCCACAGATTTTGCCACGATGGTGGAAGAAGGGAAAAAACTGGCTGCCATTCATCCGAATATTGTGGTGAAAGTTCCTGTAATCAAAGACGGAATTAAAGCCATCAAGTGGTTTGCAGATAATGGAATCCGCACCAACTGTACCTTAATTTTCTCTGCTGGCCAGGCAATTTTGGCAGCTAAAGCAGGTGCAACCTATGTATCTCCTTTCATAGGCCGTGTGGATGACAGTGGTTGGGATGGCATGGAGTTGATTGGACAGTTAAGACATATTTTTGATGTACAACAATACAAAACTGAAATACTAGCTGCTTCTATCAGAAGTCCATTACATATTATTAAAGCAGCTGAATTAGGAGCTGATATCTGCACTTGCCCATTGGATTCTATCGTAGGTCTGTTGAAGCATCCTTTAACTGATATTGGTCTTGCTAAGTTTTTGGAAGACGCAAAGAAAATGTAATCAGTTATTTGCAATAATTCTTTTGATAGCCTCTCTTTTACTAAGAGGGGCTATTTTATTTTTGGCAACAAAATTAATAACCCAATCAGGATCGGTTTTGCTGTATTCCCGTAGTGCCCAACCAATGGCTTTTTGAACAAAGAACTCTTTGGCATCTTTATGGTTCAGAATGTATTTTTTTAATAATCGGGTATCGGTTTTGCTTTTGTAGGATCGCTGAAATAAAATACTGCTTCTCTGTAACCAGATATTGTCTGATTGATTCCATTTCTCTGTAACAGAAATAATTTGGTCGGGATACAATGAAAAATAGTGGGGTATCCAGTCGCTTCCAATCCCATCAACAGTATCCCACCAGCTTTTCTTTGTTAAGCAGGATTCAATCACATCAATTGATTTTAATTCCCATAGGGAGTGATGATGCCTGAATACATCAATGGCAGCATATTGCCATTCTCTTTCTTTGAATGACCACATTTTAAAAATAATTTCCGAAAGTTCCTTATGGGAACTGAGGGTTTTTGTTTTTAAAAAGGATTTAACTATAGCATCTCTTTCAGGTGTTTTGATTCCAAAAAAATCAAATTGATTGAGCATATATGCTTTCATGCCAAAGCTATTCTGCGGTTTGGCTGCCTTTATAAATAATCCTTCTAATTCTTTTAAATATTTTGACATAGTATGTGTATCAACTAAATTAATGGTTTATTTTACTGCATGAGATTAAAATTACTGGTTATAGTAATCGCTCAATTTTTCTGTACTTCAGTCTGGTTTGCAGGAAACGCGGTATTGAATGATATTGGAACCGTAAAAGGACTGTCAGCAGATTTTCTACTTTATCTGGTGAGCGCTGTGCAGGTTGGATTTATTTCCGGAACCTTAATTTTTGCTTTATCGGGAATTACAGATCGTTTTTCACCTGCCAGGATTTTCTTTTTTTCGTCCTTTATTGCAGCAGTATCAAATCTT
The DNA here is from genome assembly GCF_000508085.1 of Sediminibacterium sp. C3. Lineage (GTDB taxonomy): Bacteria > Bacteroidota > Bacteroidia > Chitinophagales > Chitinophagaceae > Sediminibacterium. The sequence goes on from NZ_KI669560.1 coordinate 1,684,457, forward strand.
TGTTTATCTGTTCATTCAATAGGGGAGAATGGGATTTTAATTTCCCGATTCTTTGTGGGTTTTTTTCTTTCAGGAGTATATCCGGTCGGTATGAAAATTGCAGCTGATCATTTCGAAGAAGGATTGGGAAAATCTCTGGGCTTTTTAGTTGGAGGGCTAGTGCTTGGTACTGCATTTCCACATTTTATCAAAAGCCTGTCCATTAGCCTGCAATGGGAATTCGTAGTTTATGTAAGTTCGGGCTTATGTGTATTGGGTGGATTAGCCCTTTATCTCATCGTTAATGATGGTCCTTTCAGAAAGCCTGCGGGAAAACTTCAGCTCCCCGATTTTAAAAAGATATTCCAGATTAGTTCCTTGCGAAAAGCCATTTTGGGATATTGGGGGCATATGTGGGAACTCTATACTTTCTGGACTTTTGTGCCACTGCTGATTCTGAAGAAAACCTCCTGGTCTTTCAACTCCATCTCCCTTTATTCTTTCTGGGTAATAGCAACTGGTGCTTTGTCCTGTGCAGTGTTCGGTTTACTATCCAGAAAGATTCCATTGGAAAAGCTTGCAAGCCTGGCTTTGCTGATTTCTTGTTGTTGCTGTTTGTTATTTCCCGTTTTATTTGTTTTTGCTTCCAATGAATTATTCATTTGTTATTTAGTTGTATGGGGCTTTTTCGTTGTGGCAGATTCTCCTATGTTTTCAGGTCTTGTTGCTATGTCGGCACCTGCCAGCTCCAGAGGCAGTACCATTATATTCGTTAACAGTATTGGTTTTCTCATTACTGTAATCAGCATTCAGTTTACAGGGTATTTACTTACACAATTACCTTTTATATGGGTATGGCCAATTCTGGTAATTGGTCCTGTTATTGGTTTGGGGCAGTTTGTAAAGCGCCTAAATCTGCGTAAATTGTAATATCAGCTAAAATTCTTTATGGCCAGCAGGAAACTATTGTTGTTGTTTTTCCATCCCAGATTCGAAGACAGCAGGGTAAATGTAAAATTAACAGAAGGGGTTAAGCATCTCTCGGGAATCACATTTCGGGATATGTACGAATTGTATCCTGACTTTAATATTGATGTAGAAAAAGAACAGTCCTTATTGCGGGAGCATGATATAATTGTTTGGCATCATCCTTTTTACTGGTACAATTGCCCTCCTTTAATGAAGCAATGGCTAGATCTGGTATTGGAATACGGTTGGGCGTATGGAACGGGGGGAAATCAATTACAAGGTAAGTGGGTGATGAATGTAATTACCTCCGGAGGCGATTTTCATGTTTATCAGAAAGAAGGTAGAAACAGGTTTACACACAGAGAATTTTTAAATTCTTTTGATCAGACAGCCAATCTCTGCAAAATGGAATACCTGCCTCCTTTTGTGGTAGCAGGAGCCAATAAGCTAAGTGAAGAAGACATTGAAGAAAACATGATCTGGTATCAGCAAATTCTTCATTTTTTAATGAAAGAGCCAATAGATCTTGACAAACTCAAGCAAGTAGATAATTTTAATCAAATAAAATCAGCAGAATGGGAGCATCCGTTTTACAAAACGCCATGATTTTTTTGGGAGCCGCATTGGTGTTTGTCCCCATTGCAAAGCGACTAGGCATTGGTAGTGTGCTGGGCTACATTATCGGAGGTGTAGTTATTGGCCCCTTTGTACTGGCATTTATTGGAACAGAGGGAGAAGATATTATGCATGCGGCGGAGTTTGGCGTGGTTATGATGTTGTTTTTAATTGGATTGGAATTAAACCCGCAATCTTTCTGGAGAATGCGGAGACGAATTGTTGGGATGGGGGGCTTGCAGATGCTTTTAACCAGTATCTTATTTTTTCTTTTCTTCTATTTTGGGTCAGGAATGGAACTAAACACTTCCATTGCATTAGCCCTTACATTCTCAATGTCTTCAACTGCAATTGTTTTACAAACATTGAAAGAAAAGAATCTCGATAAATCTCGGGCCGGGAAATCCTCATTTGCAGTTTTATTGTTTCAGGATATTGCTGTTATCCCAATCTTGGCTGCACTGCCTTTGCTAGCATTGGGAGAGGTTCAAACAAAGGTTGCCAGAACCGGAGTGCTTGGCTGGATGGATGAAAACAGAACCATTACCATTTTAGTAGCCGTATCTAGCATTATTTTATTAGGAAGATTTGTATTTAGTCCTCTCTTACATTTAATTGCTAGGGTTCATATGCGGGAGTTGTTTACAGCTTCAGCTTTATTTCTGGTGATTGCGGTTTCCTGGCTAATGGATCTGGCAGGTGTAAGTGCGGCATTGGGGGCTTTCCTGGCAGGGGTCTTAATGGCAAACAGTGAATTCAGACACGAATTAGAAAGTAATCTTGAGCCATTTAAAGGGCTTTTATTGGGTTTGTTTTTTACTGCAGTTGGTTCTACCATTAATTTTGGATTGATCGTACATCAGCCATTAGCCATTTTTAAGGCCGTTCTGCTTTTCATGTTATTAAAGTCATTTGTTTTATTTATTGTAGGTAAGATTTTCCATAAAGTGTTAATGCAAAATATTTTATTCACCCTCTTGCTTTCTCAAATAGGAGAATTTGCATTTATCCTTATGGGATCCATTGGTATGCTTGGACTACTGGAAAAAGAAATGCTTGATTTTTACATGGCGGTAATTACTATCAGTATGATTATGTCCCCCATTTTACTGTTTGTCAATGAAAAATTTATTGCCAGTAAGATTATTTCTAATAAAACAGAGGAGAAAGAATATACAGTGGATCCAAAGGAACACAATGATATCATAATTGCCGGATTTGGTCATTTTGGAAGTACATTGGGTAGGTTTTTACGGGCAAATGGGGTAGAAGCTACCATACTTGATAATAATAGTGAGCAGGTAGTATTGCTACGTAAAATGGGATTTAAAGTATTTTACGGGGATGCTACACGTACTGCAATTTTAGATGCGGCAGGTGCAGCTCACGCAAAAATCCTGGTATCAGCATTGGATATACCAGAAAAGAATATTGAACTGTCTGCGCTGGTTTCTAAACACTATCCTCATTTAAAACTTTTTTTTAGGGCAAAAAACAGATTAAATGCCTATTAGCTAATAGATAATGGTATAAATAATATCTATAGAGAATCCATTCATGCTTCTGTTTATATGGGCGTAGATATTCTATCAGAATTGGGTTTCAGAAAATATACTTCGCTAAGGAAAGCCAATGATTTTATACTTCATGATAATAATGCGCTTAAAAAACTCTCTGAACACAGACACGATTACGACAGCTATCTTAAATCTGTAAAAGAAGAGATAGAACAGCAGGAAAGATTGCTGGCAGAAGACAGAAAATTCATTGAGCACAAACCGGATAATGCCTGGGATAAGTCGAAGCTGGTTGCTAATGATTAATACAAATCTGCCTTTTTTCTGCCTGACTTTCTTTGGCTGCCTCAATGATTTTCATCACGTTTTTTCCATCCGTTCCTGAAATGCTAAGGGGTTCATGGTGGCGAATAGCAGAATAAATATTTTCGTAGTAAAGACCATAGTTTCCAGGCAAACTGGCGATATTTTCTACTTTTTCAACACCGTTATGTATTGAAATTAGTTTTCCGGCGAATTCTTCTGGCTCAACTCCCCAGTAATCAGTGAAGGGTTGCTCTTGTTTCAGTAAGGCACTCTCCTGAATATCTGCCCGCTGCTTAATCAAACTTCCTTTACTACCATGTATCAGATAGGCCTCCACTGGATAGGGAACCAGTAAACTGCTGATCAGGGTTACGCGTAAATTATTATACAATAAATGAATCAGAAAGTCATCGTCAACCATTGATTGCGTTCTGAGCGTTCTGATATGAGCTTCTACAGCGTTGGGCATTCCAAAGAGTACCAGGGCCTGATCAATGATATGGGGGCCTAAATCCATTAGCAATCCCGCACCCGGTCCAGGCTGTTCCTTGTGAAGTTTGGCACTTAAAATGTCCTTGAATCTTTCAAATCTTATAGTAGCAGTATGAATTGTACCGAGTAATTGCTGACTTACAATTTTTTGGACGGTCTGAAAATCACTATCCCATCTTCTGTTCTGATAAACAGACAGTATTCTTTCCTGTTTTTCGGCCAATTCAATCAGTATATCTGCCTCCTTTACCGAGGTTGTAAAAGCCTTTTCCACAACAACATGCTTACCTGCCAGTAATGCTTTTTGCGCATATTCAAAGTGGGTTGCAGTGGGCGTATTCACTATTACCAGTTCAATTTCATCGTTATCCAATATTTCTTCTAGTTGTTGAACTACCTGAATAGAAGGATAGTCTTCTGAAGCGGTTTTTTTGTTACGTTCCCAAACAGCTGCTAACTCAAAACCAGCATGGTTATGAATAAACGGGGCATGAAATACTTTTCCGGACATTCCATAGGAAAGCAGTGCTGTTTTAATAACTGGGGATTGTTTAGTGCTTTTCAAATTGATATTGTGTGCTGATGATTAAACTTTTGTTTCTGTCTTTTGCAATTTCCTTTTCCCTTAAACCATTGGGGTAATAGGAATAGTTCCAGTGGGTAATATTTCTTCCATTCAATCCTATCTGAATCATTTTGATCAATTGCCCGTTCTCATTGTATTCAAAAACAAAATCAGGCAGTAGTTTTTGGGCTGTTGTGTTATACCTTACGATATCACTTATTCGGTTTTCGGAATTGTAATAGAAGTAATAGGTTTCAATTTTCTTGTCTTTTTTAATCCATGTTTCCTCTAGCACCAAGCCGGCTGAGTCGGTCTGAAATTCAATTGTTACAGAATCCATTCCGCTTGTTTTCTTAATCATTTTTTTGGGAGTTCCTCCTGAACTATATTCCCATTGATGCAATTCAGAAATGCTACTACCGCTGGCGCTGTCTTTGGTGATAGATATAAGCGTAGTTAAAAGTCCATTGGGATTGTACTGGTATTCTATAATTGTCTCTGTTCCCGGCTTTTTAATTGTTGTTTTTTTTAGCCGCCCCAGTTCATAAAATTGGTAAACCAATTCTTTGATGCTGTTATTTTCAGAAAGGGTTCTGGTTATTTTTTTGCCATCCGTTGGTATTTCTGTTCGGCTTAATATGGTTACATTACCTTCTGCATCTATACCAGTACCTGAAATTAGTTTAATCCTGTTTTTTCTAATAATCTCGTAATTCTTTTGTGTTTGCTGTAAACCAATCAGATCTGTATAATAATACTGTCCGGATACCAGAGAATACTGGGTGATAAATAAAAACAGCATTAAGCCCCTCATAATTACACTTTATTCAAATTTACTACCTTCGGCCTTATCTTATAATATGTATTTTTAAAGAAAAAAATTGTCTGGCTTAACTGAAAGAAAAGAAAAGAACTGTTTGAACTGTAATGCTACAGTTCATGGGAGGTACTGTCATGTCTGCGGACAGGAGAACACGGAGCCCCGCGAAAAGTTTGGTCATATGCTTACCCATTTTGTTTTTGACCTATTTCATTTTGATGGGAAGTTCTTCAGAACCATGAAGTACCTGTTGCTTAAGCCAGGTTTCATGGCGCAGGAACATTTAAGGGGGGCGCAGGATGGATTATCTTCATCCTATAAGACTTTACATATTTACATCGGCCTTTTTCTTTTTATTCTTTTTTATGGTGAGCCCTGGTAAAGTTGATGTGAATATTGAGAGAAATGTAAATGATACTTCATCAAAGCAAATGAGTGACAGTGCAATCATTGCCCAAAGCGATTCTGTTAGCGCAGAAATATTAAAGCTTGACAAGGATTTTTCAAGTATAAAGGAGTATGATTCTATTCAGCAAAGATTACCCACTGAAAAGCGGGATGGCTATATTGTTCAAAAGCTACAGCGGCAATACCTGATTTTGAAAGAGAAATACCCCTCCCGAAAGAATATGATGAATAAGGTTTTTGAGGTGTTTACACATCAATTTCCAAAAATGTTATTTGTTTCTCTACCCTTGTTTTCATTTATATTGTTTCTATTGTATGCAAGAAATAGAAGCTATTATTATGTTGATCATGTAGTTTTTACGCTGCATTTTTATTCTACGGTCTTCATTCTTATTTTTCTTGCAATCTGTTTGAATATATTTTTGGATTGGTCTGAAGTATATTTAATCCAAAGTGCAGAAGGTAAAAATTATTTGAATGGCGCTATAGGTTCTGAATATCTATCTCTTGTAGCTGGATATTACTGGTACCGCTCTTTAAGAAATTTTTATGGACAATCCAGGCGAAAAACTATTGTAAAATTCGGATTACAATTGTTTATCAATATGTTTTTATTTTCTCTTTTATTCCTCTTATTCTTTCTTTTTTCTTTCATGATAATCTAATGCCATGAATAATACTTCTGCAGCTTTTTTAAGACTGGTTACCATAATGGACGAATTAAGGGAACAGTGTCCCTGGGACAAAAAACAAACGATTCACACCCTTCGTTCCATGACCATTGAAGAATTGTATGAATTGGTGGATGCCATTGATGCAAATGATTGGAAAGGCATTAAAGAGGAGTTGGGAGATTTATTTCTTCACTTATTGTTTTATGCCCGCATCGGTAGGGAAGAATCAAAATTTCTGCTGGAAGATGTATTAAACGGGATTGCAGAAAAATTAATAAGACGCCATCCCCATATTTATGGTGATGTGAAAGTCAAGGACGAAGAAGAAGTAAAAAAGAATTGGCAAAAAATTAAAGCAGCTGAAGGGAAAGTAGCTCAGTCGGTTCTGGAAGGGGTACCCAAATCGTTGCCAGCTATTGTAAAAGCCCTTAGAGTTCAGGAAAAAGCAAAACAAATTGGTTTTGAATGGGAGAATAAACAAGATGTTTGGACCAAGGTAGAAGAGGAAATGAACGAGTTTTCTACGGCCGTTCAGATGGGAGATTTGGCCGAAATGGAAGGTGAATTTGGAGATATTCTTTTTAGTTTGGTTAATTATGCACGGTTTTTGCAGATAGACCCAGAAGCAGCACTGGAAAAGACCAACCAGAAATTTATCCGCAGGTTCATGTTCATGGAAAAAAAAGCAAGTGAAAAAGGCCTTACACTCGATAAAATGAATCTGTCTGAAATGGATGAATTATGGAATGCGGCCAAACAAAACCATGAATCGGATAATTAATCATATTCAACAGGCAGCGTACAAAAATGGTTATTTAATTATAACTGCAGCCTGGTTATATACTTTATCTTTTATTTTCTCTAACTATTTTAGTTATAATTCCAGCCCAAATAAAGTTAGTGAGAATATTGCAGCCAGGATACATAAGCTGGAGACCCGATTTGATAAACTTTCAGAAGATACCACGCTAATTGCAGGATTAATTTATGATACTGTACATGCAGATGTTCCTTTAGAGCTGCAAAAAGAACAGGCCGGTTATTTTGTATATGAATTAAATGCCAGTCAGCCATCCAGGCTGGCCTATTGGAGCACTAATAAAATTTCAGTACCCGAAAAGGAACTTGTTAGTTTTAACCCAGTAAAGTTTGTAAACACTTCAAATGGGCAGTTCATTTTGCTTAAAAAGAAAATGACCCTGAAAGGGAAGAGTTTCTGGCTGGTAAATATGATTCCTGTAAAATGGGCTTACTTTATTCAGAATAAATACTTTGTTTCTGATTTTGCTGATTTTCCAGGGTTGGATGAACAATACACAATTGCGGATGTCATCACTGAGAATCCTGTTTACAGTAAAAATGGGGAGTATCTTTTCAGCCTTCAATTGAAAGAGGGCAAAAGGTTTATTGCTTATGATATAGTAACCATCTTATTCAGATTAATCTCTGTTTTTCTTCTGTTTACCTTTATTCATGGCATAACCCTTGAACTCATTAGAACAATTAATTTTAAGACAGGAATTGTATTTCTGATTATCAATGTTTTCTTTTTAAGGTTAGTCGCTTATCTTTTTCCCTTCCCATTTGATTATTCCAAACTTCCTTTGTTCGACCCAACCATTTATGCTTCCAATTGGGTGAATTCCTCTTTAGGGGCATTGTTAATTAATGCCATTTTATTTTACTGGGTACTGAGATTTGTGAAGATTCATTACGTAAATACAACAGAAGAAAAGCCAGTAATGAGCAGCTTTAGTGTTGTTTTAAGACTATTTGTTTTAACTACTGCTGCTTTTATAGTAGTTAGTGTTATTCAAAGTTTAGTAAGAGATGCCAAAATCTCATTTGATGTAACCAATTTTTTCAGTTTAACAATTTACAGTACTATAAGTATTGTTATTCTTTGTTTTCTGGCACTGGGCTATTTTTATTTGTCACAAGTGCTAACCATTAAAATGATTATGAGCGGATCGGGTAAGTTTTTCCCGATATTGGTAATTGTGCTGAGTGGATTTTGTAATATACTGCTGATAAACAATTTTAGTCAGGGTATATTTTACCTGCTTCTGATAGTCTGGGTAATTGTTTATTTTCTCATTCTTCATATCAGGCGTTCAGATATGAAAATTCAGATTATTAAATCTCCTTTTTTTATATTCTGGGTAATGTTTTTTGCTCTTTCGATTGCTTCCCTGGTAATATACCAGAAAAGAAATGTTGAGTTTGAACAAAGGAAAAGAATAGCTGAAAAGCTTGCAATACAATCTGATCCTTCCGGAGAAAGCCTGCTAAAAATAGCTGCATCCAATTTTAACAATAGTTTCTTAAGTGATAATTTTCAGCGTTTTAGTGAAAGTGAATACACTAATAAATTCATTAAAGACAGTTTGATTAACCAGAATTTTTCAGGTTATCTCAATAAGTATGATACCAGAATATACACGTTTGACAGTTTGTTCCATCCATTGTTTAACGAAGATTCTCTTAACTATTCATCAATTAAGACGATTGTGCTGAATCAGGCAATTGCAACGGATGTTTCAGATTTGTTTACTTACTACAATAACGCAAATGGGTTCAATTATATTTATCAGGTAGATGTAGAACGAAACAATACTACCATTGGTCATTTGTTTGTTTTAATGAAATCGAAGAGATACAAGAGCGAAGCCTTGTATCCGGAATTATTTAACCAGTCTCAGGATGTAATTGCGAATATTAATAGTGATTACGCATATGCAATTTATAGTAAGGGTAGACTGATTAATCATTTTAACAACTATAATTTTCCAACAGTTTTAACTGCTAACGAGAACCCTGTTTTTGAGTTTACTTACCGAAAAACCAAAAATCATATAGAGCTATGGTATAATGCAGGAAATGAAAGACAGGTTGCTGTGGTTAAGCAGAATGCATGGTTTATTGAATCAATTACCTTATTTGCTTATTTGTTTTGTTCGTTTCTGTTGATCATTTTTATTTTTCATATTGGGTCTCTTTTGGTGGATGCAAAATTTAATTGGCACCAAATGGTTGCTTTATTAAGATTAAATATCCGATCGCAGATTCAAGCCACTATTATTTTTGTGAGTGTATTCTCATTCCTTGTAATTGGGGTAGCAACCATTTCTTTTTTTATTTATCGGTATAATTCTACCAATGAAGAACGACTGACCAAATCTATACAGGTCATGGCGAATGAAATGAACGCCAAAATTATTAGTATTCTGGCCACAGATGACGAACCCAATAATCCCGGTATAAAGAATGAACTGGAGAATATTATTGCAGAAATTTCTGATTTGCATAATGTAGATATTAATTATTACAGTGCTTCAGGTGATCTGATTATTTCTACGCAGCCCTATATCTATAATAAGAACTTGCTGAGCCGGAAAATGGATCCAATTGCTTTTTATGAAATGCAACGAAATAACCGTATTCGGTTTATTCAGTCTGAATCAATAGGTGGATTCAAATACACGAGTATATATACGCCCTTATTATCCGAAACTGGAAATACATATGGCTATTTAAATATTCCTTATTTAAATTCTCAGCTGGAACTTAATCAGGAAATTTCAGGGTTTCTTGCTACACTCATTAATTTAAATGCGTTTATATTTTTATTGGCAGGAGCTATTGCTTTTTTCATTACCAACAGAATTACTTCGTCGCTCAGGTTAATTGGCGCAACTATGCAGAAAATGAGTCTGGAAGCAAAGAATCAGCCTATTGAATGGTATAGAAACGATGAAATTGGCGCCCTGGTGAACGAATATAACAGCATGGTTAAAAAGTTGGAAATAAGCGCTGAATCTCTTGCCAAGACCGAACGAGAGGGCGCATGGAGAGAGATGGCCAGACAGGTTGCCCATGAGATTAAAAATCCACTCACTCCCATGAAGCTAAGTATTCAATATTTGCAGAATGCGGTGGAAAGAGGGGCTCCCAATGTACAGGAATTAAGCCTTAAGCTGGCTAAAACACTGATTGAACAAATAGATCAGCTGGCCAAAATTGCCGGCGATTTTTCACAGTTTGCCAATATAGGAAACGTAAAGCTTGAAAAATTTTCTATCGTTCCCATACTGGAATCTTTTCAGCATTTGTACGAGGGAGATGATACTGTTAGCATTGATTTAGATAATCAAGCCAGGATTGTTACAATAGAATCCGACAAAGTGCAAATCAATCGCTTGTTCATGAATTTAATTCAGAATGCCATAGAAGCAGGAAAAGAGTTCTCTGGGAAAGCCCGGATTCAGATACTTCTGAAAAATGAGGGGAATTTTCTTATGATTCTATTACAGGATTATTCAGGTGGAATTCCTGCCTCAATGAAACCCAATATGTTCAGACCTAATTTTACTACCAAGTCTGCAGGAACCGGTTTGGGACTGGCTATCTGTAAAGGCATTGTAGAGCAGGCCAATGGACAAATCAGCTATCTGTCAACAGATGGGGTTGGAACGCTTTTTACCATTCAATTTCCTATTGCTAGCGTGTAATTTTTCTTTGCTTACGTTTAATGTTTCTGCTTTTGGTTTAGTATAAATGTTTCTAGTTGCAAAAGCGTAAAGCTGCTTAAGTTTTGTAAAGGAGTTAATCCGGCTTTTTGTGCTACTAGTACCCCATATTTACAATCTTTGAATCCATCAATGGTATGTGCATCGGGATTAATGGATATTAGTACATTTTTCTGAAGCGCCCTCCTGATCCATCGCCAATCCAGATCCAGTCTTCTTGGGTGTGCGTTCAATTCAATAACTACTCCATTGGCTGCACAGGCATCAATGATTCTCTCGTGATCAATTGGATAACCCGCTCTGCTCAATAGTAATCTTCCGGTAGGATGGCCCAGAATATTGGTATATTTATTCTCAATAGCTTTGATTACTCTGGCATTTGCCTTCTCTTCATTCATTTTCAAATTAGAATGTACCGATGCAATCACTAAGTCGAACTGAGTAAGAATTTCATTTGGATAGTCTAAACCTCCGTCATTTAAAATATCACTTTCAATGCTCTTGAATATTTTAAATGGTGCCAGTTGTTGATTCAGTTTTTCAATTTCCTGGTGTTGCTGCAAAACTCTTTCAATACTTAAACCATTTGCATAAAATGCAGATTTAGAGTGATCAGAAATAACCAGGTATTCCAGGCCTTCTTTTATGGCAGCTTCTGCCATTTGCTGAATGGTGTTACCTCCGTCACTCCAGGTACTATGGGAATGAATAATCCCTTTGATGTCCGATTCGGTAATGGTTGGCTTAATCTTGTTTTCCTTTGCCAGGTTTATGATTTCCGAATCTTCTCTCATACAAGCAGGAATGAATGGACAAGCAGCTTGTTCAAAAATGCTCTTTTCTTCAGCATAATTTTTGGTATCGTCCCAGCCATTTATTTTTGACCATTCTTTAAAAAACAATTCACTGCAGCTGGTTTTAAATAGGACAGTGGGGAGGGTTTGCTCATCTGCCAACCAGAACTGAAGTCGAATATTTTTTTCATTTCTGAAATTGATTGAATGGTTGTTTTGCTTAACTACACTGAATCCAATATCCTGCAAAAAGGAACTAAGCGTTTCTGCTTTGGCATTGGTAACCCAATCAATGCTGTCAATGATTTCCAATTGTCTTCTGAATTCTCCGGTAAGGATAAATTGGTAGGGAAGTGAAACAGAAAGCAATTTTTCTAATTCCATTTGAAATTCTTCTACCTGCTGGTATAAATAACGTCCCATGGAACCCATGTAAAATTCAATGGCTTCCTTGATATTTTGCTGTGTTTTTTCACCAAATCCCTTATACAAAGTCAGCCTGTTTTCATTACAGGCGTATAGTAATTCACCTAAGGTTTCTATTTCAAGTTCTTTCCAGATGGTGGCAATTTTTTTTGGTCCGATACCTTTAATGCTTAACATTTCAAGTATACCCGGTGGCGTTTTCTGAACCATTTCATTCAAGGTAGCCAACTGTCCGGTATCTAAAATTTCCAGAATTCTTTTACCTGCGCTTTCACCAATGCCTTTAATAGAAAAAATAGAATTGCGATCCATTTCTGCCAGTTGGGTTGGTAATTTATCTACGCTAAAAGCCGCTGCTGCATAGGATTTGGCTTTGAATGCATTCTCACCATGTATGTCCATTAATTTAGCTAGTAAACTAAATTGAGCGGCTATTTCATCATTTGTTATCATGCTTGGAAATTAGGAACAAGTAGGGGTTTATACAAAAAAACCCGTTCCAAAATTGGAACGGGCCTTAAATCTATTTCTGCTTGAGAAATAAGAAGAAAATTACTTCTTCTTAGCAGCTTTCTTAGGAGCAGCTTTCTTAGCAGCTTTCTTAGGAGCAGCTTTCTTAGCAGCAGCTTTTTTAGGAGCGGCTTTCTTTGCAGCAGCTTTCTTAGGAGCGGCTTTTTTAGCAGCAGCTTTTTTAGGAGCGGCTTTTTTTGCAGCGGCTTTTTTAGGAGCAGCTTTTTTTGCAGCGGCTTTTTTAGGAGCGGCTTTTTTTGCAGTTGCCATGTTTTTTAGATTTAATGGTTAGTAAATAATACATTAAAAATAAAATTTGTATTTGGAACTACAAAAAAAATTTTTTATGCGGTTGCTTCCGCAGGTAAAACAGATACGGTTGTCTTGTCTGCTTTGCCCTTTTTGAATTCTACAATTCCATCAGTTAATGCAAATAAAGTGAAGTCTGTTCCAACTCCAACATTCTTACCAGGATGGTATTGAGTTCCTCTTTGACGAATAATAATGTTACCGGATAGTGCAGGCTGACCACCATAGATTTTTACACCCAGGCGTTTGCTTTGTGAATCACGACCGTTCTTAACACTACCTTCCCCTTTTTTGTGTGCCATAATTGTATGTTTTATAATATCGGTATTAACCGATAAAATGTTAATTACTAAGCGATGCTTTCAATTTTAATTCTGGTATAGTGCGTTCTATGACCATGCTTTTTACGAAATCCTTTTCTTCTTTTCATTTTAAAAGCAATGACTTTGTCGCCTTGAACCAGGTCGCTAACGATTTCAGCTTTAACGGTTGCTTTAACAGCAGCACCTACTGAAATATTACCACCATTGTCAACGAACAGTACGTCGTTAAACTCTACTTTGTCACCGGATTTACCCTGCAGGTGGGGAACATACAAGCTTTGACCTTCTTGTACTTTAAACTGTTGACCTGCGATTTTTACTATTGCTAACATAGCTGTCCAAAATTAGGACGGCAAAGGTAAGGTTTCCGCCCGATATAACACAAAGATTTTAGAAATAAATTATTGCAAAAATACGCCTTCTGCACTTGAAACGGACTTGGATAAGCCTATTTTTGTTGCTTTGGGATCAATTTTAGCCTATGAACTATAAGTCGCTGCTGGCAAAGCCCTTTGCCAATGTTATACATAATAGTATCCGTAAAGGGATGATGCACGCGGTACAGCACCAGGAGCTTATTTTAAAAAACCTGGTTAAACAGGGGGCTAAAACCCAGTTTGGAAAGGATCACCACCTTTCCGCAGGTATGGATCACAAGGCTTTTTCTCAGGCTGTTCCCGTTCGGGATTACGAATTGATGAAACCTTATATAGAGCAAATTAAAGCCGGGAAGCCTAATATACTCTGGAAGGGGAAACCTATTTATTTTGCCAAAACCAGTGGAACTACCAGTGGGGTAAAATATATACCCATTACCAAGGATTCCATTCCCAACCATATCCAAACAGCCAGAAATGCTTTGTTTTGTTATATGGCCGAAACCGGTAATACCGCTTTTGCCAATGGGAAAATGATTTTTTTAAGCGGGTCTCCGGTATTGGAAAGAACAGGGGATATACCCACTGGCAGGTTAAGTGGGATTGTAAATCACCATATTCCAGCCTATTTACGCTCTAATCAGTTGCCCAGTTTCGAGACCAATTGTATAGAAGACTGGGAAACCAAGCTGGATAAAATTGTGCAGGAAACCCTGAACAAGGACATGACATTGATCAGCGGTATACCTCCGTGGATGCAAATGTATTTTGACAGATTGATTGAGCGCACTGGCAAAAGAATTTCAGAGATATTCCCAAATTTCAGTGTTATGGTGCAGGGAGGAGTGAATTTTCAACCTTACCGAGCCCGACTGATGGAGAGTATTGGGAAACAGGTGGATGCCATTGAATTGTTCCCAGCTAGCGAAGGTTTTTTTGCATTTCAGGATACCATGGATCAGGAGGGGATGTTATTAAACACCAACAGTGGTATTTTCTTTGAATTTATACCGGCTGCAGAAATTTTTAATGAATCACCCACCCGCCTCAGTCTGAACGACGTGAAACTGGGCGAGAACTATGCCTTAATTATTAACAGCAACGCAGGGTTGTGGGGTTATAATATAGGCGACACTATAAAATTCGTCAGTTTAAATCCCTACAGAATATTGGTTACCGGTAGAATAAAGCATTTTATATCAGCTTTTGGTGAACACGTAATTGGAGAAGAAGTGGAGGCTGCTTTGCAAATGGCATTGGAAAAGCATCCGGCAAAAATTACAGAGTTCACCGTAGCTCCTATGATTCAGCAAGGGGCGGGAAAGAGCTACCATGAATGGTATATTGAATTTGAAACCCCTCCTTCGGATATGGCTGCATTTGCTGCCTCTTTAAATGAAGGATTGAGCAATAAAAATGTGTATTACCAGGATTTGATGCAGGGTAATATTCTGTTGCCTCTGCAAATTAGACCTGTTCAAAAAAATGGGTTTATCCAATACATGAAACTCGAGGGCAAATTGGGAGGACAGAATAAAGTCCCCAGATTAAGTAATGACCGGAAAATTGCAGAGGGGCTGCAGCAATTTCTGCATGCATAATCCAAGGGAGGAAAATTTTGCTATATATTGTGTAACTATGCCCATTCTTAAAGTTCAACTATCATGAGTCAAAAACGTATTGCCATATTTGGTTCTACCGGTTCAATTGGAACACAGGCGTTGGATGTAATAAAAGCGAATCCTGATTTGTTCAGTGCCGAAATTCTGACTGCTCAGAGCAACGATGAGCTTTTGATTAAACAGGCACTATTGTTTAATCCAAATATTGTTGTTATTGGAGATGAGAAAAAATACCAGAACGTTAAAGCGGCATTGGCTGCAACGGATATAAAAGTTTTTGCCGGAGAAGATGCATTGGCTGAAGCTGCATCGGTAGATTGTTACGATATGATGCTGGCTGCTATCGTTGGATATGCAGGACTAAAGCCTACCTTAAATGCCATTGAGTTGGGTAAGCCAATTGCTTTGGCCAACAAGGAAACGCTGGTAGTGGCCGGAGATCTGGTGATGCAGAAAGCAGCGGAGAAAAGAGTTGCAGTAATTCCGGTCGATAGCGAACACTCTGCTATATTTCAATGTCTGGTTGGTGAGGGAAGAAATAAAATTGAAAAAATTATTCTTACAGCAAGTGGCGGACCTTTCCTTGGTAAAAAGCCCAACTTTCTGGTGAATGTAAAAAGAGACCATGCGCTGCAACATCCCAATTGGAGTATGGGGGCTAAAATTACTATTGACTCTGCAACCCTTATGAACAAGGGGCTGGAAATGATTGAGGCCAAATGGTTGTTCAACCTGGAAGCTCATCAGATTCAGGTGGTGATTCATCCACAGAGCATTATTCATAGCATGGTTCAATTTGAAGACGGAAGCATTAAATCGCAAATGGGTTTGCCCGATATGAAATTGCCCATTCAATATGCACTGGCTTTTCCCCAGCGCATTCCAAATAATTTTCCGAGATACGATTTTAAAAAGCCATCTACGCTAACTTTTGAGGAGCCGGATATGAAAACTTTTCGGAATCTTGCGTTGGCCACAGATGCTTTGTATAAAGGGGGAAATACCGCTTGCGTAATGAATGCGGCCAATGAAATGGCGGTCTTTGCTTTTTTAAGGAACCGGATTGGATTTTTGGATATCACAGAAGTGGTTGAGCAAACCATGAATAAAATTCCATTCATTGAAAAGCCAAGTTTAACAGACTATTTTGACAGCGACGCAGAGGCACGTAACTTCGCCGCTTCCTTGTTACATATGTAATTAAATGATTTAAATTAATAAAGAGGGGATTGTATGAGTTTATTAGCTATTGACTGGGGTAGTGTAGGAGTAAAAGCCGGACAGTTTATTTTATCTTTTTCCATATTAGTGGTATTGCACGAATTAGGGCATTTTTTGCCTGCTAAATGGTTTGGCTGCCGGGTTGAAAAATTTTATTTATTCTTTGATCCTTGGTTCAGTTTGTTCAAGAAGAAGAAGGGTGAAACAGAATATGGCTTAGGCTGGATACCATTTGGTGGTTATGTGAAAATTGCCGGTATGATTGACGAGAGTATGGACAAGGAGCAAATGAAAAAGCCAGCTGAATCCTGGGAGTTCAGGTCCAAGCCAGCCTGGCAACGTTTGATTATTATGATTGGTGGAGTATTTGTAAATGTGGTATTGGCCATTGTTATTTTCATTGGTATTACCTGGTATTGGGGGGATGAGCAATTGCCCACAAAGAATTTGACTTATGGTGTTCATGTGGATTCATTGGGTAAGAGCCTTGGATTGCAGGATGGCGATAATGTAATAGCCATGGACGGTAAATCCATTGAAAATTTTGGTACCATTGAATCAGAGCTGGTACTTACCGAAGCAAAGTCTCTTACGGTAATGCGAAACGGAGAAAAACTGGAAATCAAGGTTCCGGAGCAGTTCATGCAAAAAATAATCAAGGAGAAAAAGTTCAGCGGGATGTTGATTCCTCAGTACCCTGTAATTGTAGATTCTGTAAGCAATACCGCTGTATTTAATGCCGGCGAATTGAAAAAAGGAGATACCCTGATTGCAATTAATAACCAGGCTTTCAGGTATTACCATGAATTTGACGGTCTTAAGAAAAAAGCATCCAATCAGGTAGCGGTATTAACTGCTATTCGCGGAAAAGATACGGTACAAATTAAGGCATTGGTTAATGAAAAAGGGGCTATTGGCTTTTTTCAGAAAAGTCCGTTGGCGATATTAGGTACCGAGCATATACAATACGATTTGTGGGCATCTATTCCTATTGGTTTTAACCGTTGCTGGGAAACCCTGGATCGTTATGTAACCGGTCTGAAGCAGCTATTTACAGGGAAGGTAAATGCAAGCGATTCTTTGGGCAGTGTGATTAGTATCGGTAATACATTCCCTGGTGTTTGGGATTGGGAACGATTCTGGTCTCTAACCGGTATTTTCTCTATTGTACTGGCGTTTATGAATATTCTGCCCATTCCGGCATTGGACGGAGGGCATGCATTATTTACCCTGTATGAAATGATTTCCGGCAGAAAACCTGGCGATAAGTTCATGGAATATGCCCAAATGGCAGGTATGATCCTGTTGATGGGATTAATGGCATACGCTTTGGGGTTAGACTTCTGGCGTTTGTTCAAGTAATATTTGAATTTGCGCTTACCTTTGTAAACTTAACTTTCACGGGGCCGTTTTGGTTTTGACAGCATATGTAACGGTTGGTGTAAGCATGCAGTGCGTTGGATAATTAGCACTTTAATCTGAATATTCAACCATTAATTGGCAATACACAGTATGCCATGGCTGCTTAATCAGTGATTAAGTAACCATTTGGGCCGCCGCACAGGTTCGCTTCTTTCCAGGTGCCGCCGCCGACTCAAAACAAAAGAAGATGCTGCAACAGTAGGCTGTGCCTGTTGAATAAGATGATCCAGCTAAGTAATGTATTGGTTTGTTCTTTTCCTGTGCATTGCCGACAATGAATAAAGAAATAAGCATGTAGAAAGCTAATGGTCGCGATGTTTGGACACCGGTTCGAGTCCGGTCGGCTCCACAAAAAACCCCGAAGGAATTCGGGGTTTTTTATTGGAATAAAATTAGTATCATTCCCAGTATTATTAATTTTGCCGGTTAGTTCAATTGGCTCATTCTTTTTTGCCAGATTAAGTTTTCTAAAACGAGTAAATTGTTATAAGCAGGGCTGTAATAATAAAATGTACCCAGTTTAGATCTGGTTAAAAATTTCTTTACCTGATCCGGATAAATAGAACCCATATTGGCTATGAAAAATGAAAAAGTTTCGTCTTCTATTAGTTGGGTTAAATCCTGATCCGGGCCTATTGAAATTTCTGGAGGCTCAGCACCCCATTTTAGCAAGGAAGTACTCAATAATATCTGTTCCATAAATGAATTGGATTGATTAAAAAGAGTAGTAGCCTGCTTAATCAGTTGGGGTTTTAATGATTCCAATGAAGGAATGGGCTTTACAGACATTAATCTTGCAAGATGGTATAGAACAATGGATGTTTTTGCATAATGATGAGAAATATAATTCGCATAGTCAATATGTTTATGGGTTTGAATAGCATTTTCTATCAAACCTAAACTGGCTGAATCTGCAGCAGTCCAATCCAGATTATATTTCTGAACAAAGTAAAGCACATTCATCAATACACTTATGTCGAACTCCGTAGGCATTTTTTTGCCAAACCAGGTAGAATAGGCCCCCAGTTTCCTGTAATCTTTAAATGTATTTTTTACGGGATTGGAATGGTTGTTAACATGTTTTTGCATGAGCTCATGCACTAATCGGGCAATGGAATCATTGGCCTGCATTGCCATTAAAATGATTACCGTATCATCCATGTCATCGGGCAAGGACCTGCTTTTATCAAGATGATTCAGCCAGCCTGCATTGGGGAAAATCTGTGGTGTATCTGTTGGCCAGAAATTATAAGTGGGATAATTGTTTTTTCTGTTTTTGAATTTTTCATAAACAGAAAAGCTATTGCCTATAATCTGACTAGAAATTTTCTTTTGCTCTGCTGTTAAATCAGAATGAATGTCTTGTAAAGTAAATGAAACCAGGCCTGTAAAGAAAGGGTTGATATCTGCTTTAAATCTGTCTTTATTATGCGCATACATTCGATAGGATGGAATGGAACCTTTAGGGAAAATTATATCTTCTTTTGTTTGAAGAAAAGCAATTCTGTTAAGAAGTTGCAATATTGTCAGACTATCAGATGCAAAAGCAGATCGGGTTAAAAAAATAAAAATTAAGGTTATGATTGATTTCATGAAGGATTCAAAAACCAAATGTATTAAAATGCCTGCATTTAATGATTTTACAACTCTCTTGTTTAAAAAAGTTCTCTATGAAGACCAAAACTTAAGGATATTTATTTCAGATTTTATACTGATTAAACTTAAATTCTTTTGTTTTATGAGGCGCATTAGTAAGATTTTCTTTGCAATCATTTCATTCTTTGTTGTTCAGGGGTATACTTTAATACAGGAAGATCCCAATGCAATCGTTGGAGTTTGGAAAACCGGAGATGGGAATGCAATGGTTCGCATTTACAAAAACGGTGAGAAGTTTCAGGGTAAAATAGTCTGGCTAAAAGAACCCAACGATCCGGAGACGGGTAAGCCCAAGTTAGATAAAAATCATTCGGATGAAGCCAACCGCAGCAGACCAATCATTGGATTGGTTAATGTTTGGGGATTTTCTCATAAAGAGAAAAATATCTGGGATGAGGGAAATATTTATGATCCAAAGAATGGGAATACCTATTCATGCACAATGAAACTCGTGAATGCCAATACATTGGAAGTACGCGGTTTCATTGGGGTTTCTTTAATTGGAAGAACCGATACCTGGACCAGACAGGTTGCCAAATAAAATTCGTATTACTGATTGCTGTTTTAAGGTGATACTAAATTAATGCTGATATTAAAGTACAATGGATTGCCAAGATTGCTGCTGAAATAACGTTGGTTATCTCTTTTTCCGTTGTACTCATTCATTACATCGAATCGCCAATTATATCTCAGCCCTGCCTGTGCACTTAGCCACACAAATTCAGAAATTTTTCTTTCCCACATGATTCTCGGTTTTAACTCGCCGCGTTGAATAAATACCGCTCCATTCTGGCTATTGGGTAAATTCATCCAATATTGATTCCCTTCCAGTTCAAATCCCAGTTGAAGCATATTGGTTGTTGAGAAATTGTATCTTAAATTACCTCTTGCAGGGAGTAATAATTCCATTCCCCATTTATCATTAAAGGTCTTATTCCATAATAGTACAGGTATATGTAAAACACTTCCTGCCCTATAAGTTCTAGAAATTCCTAAGCCTACCATATTTTTTTCCGACGTCTTCCATCCATAGATAGCGGTTCCGCTAATGGTTAATGATTGGTGGTTGATGGTTTTCAGAGAAGAAAAAACACCATTAAAATCTGCACTGGATTGTAGAATCAGATAGTTTTTTTCATTTAGTGGTTTAAATAGAATTGTGTTGATTCCAGCACTGGTCATTGCATTTGCATTGATGCCACTGGTAAATGAATTGATGGAGGCATTGGCAATATTAAATTTACTAGACGAATAATTTAAACCCATTTGCCAAATGATTTTATTAGTTGAAATAACAGGTATATTGGCCTGGGCTTTAATGGTGCTAATCTGTTCAACCTGAAAATCCTGAAACGCTGGAAGAAGGGGACCCAGCTTTACACCAGGCATTGTAAAACCACCCTGGTATTCATATCCAAGACTAAATATGCGTTGCGGGCTCTGATTCGCCACTTTTTGAGTTGCATATCTTTTTACTCCTTCTGCATCTCCGAACTTACTATAGTCAAAGTTGTCTGTACTGTCTGTTTGTGCAATTGCATTCAGAGAAAGCGAAGCCAAGCAAATGGTTATATATTTTCTCATTTGGATATATTAAAGGAAGCAACAAATATACCCTGCAGAAATGAAGGTTGTTTTACAAGCTTTATTCTAATTTACAACCAATGGTTATATAGGTTAGGCTTTTTCTGAAAGAATTAATGTTCCTTGTAAATATTTCTCGTTGTGCTGTGTTGCATCTAGTCCTAGTTCTTCTTCTTCTGAGCTTACCCGTAAAGGCAACATGATACTGATAATTTTAAATATGCCGATCGACATTGTAAAGCTGAAGGTTACAACAATCAGTAAAGCTTTTAGCTGGGTAACAAAAAAGCTGGAATTGCCATATAGCAAACCGTCAACCCCCAGACTATTTACTGATTTATTAGCAAATACTCCAGTGAGTAACATTCCAACCATTCCTCCAATACCATGACAGGGAAATACATCAAGTGTGTCGTCAAGTGAAGACTTCGATTTGTAATAAACAGCAAGATTTGAAATGATAGCAGTAATAAATCCAATAAATATACTTTGAGGCACAGCAACAAATCCAGCAGAAGGTGTAATAGCCACCAGTCCAACAACAGCGCCAATGCAGAATCCAAGGACAGATGGTTTCTTCCCCCTTAATACATCAAAAAACATCCATGATAAGCCAGCTGATGCTGCAGCTGTATTGGTAGTTGTAATTGCGGATACGGCCAAAGAATTGGCCCCTAAGGCAGAGCCGCCGTTAAATCCAAACCAACCAAACCAAAGCAAGCCTGTCCCAATTAAAACATACGGAATATTAGCAGGTGGAATTTCAATTTGTTCAATATGCGATTTTCTTCGTTTTAAAACCAAAGCGCCGGCAAGTGCTGCGCAACCAGCAGATATATGTACTACTGTTCCTCCCGCAAAATCCAAGGCGCCCATTTTGAAAAGGAATCCATCGGGATGCCATGTCCAGTGTGCAATAGGAGCATAAACCAAAATGCTGAATAGAACAATGAACAAAATGTAACTGGTGAATTTGATTCTTTCGGCTACTGCGCCAACCACCAATCCTGGTGTAATGATGGCAAACATCAATTGAAACATGGCAAAAAGTCCAAGTGGAATAGTAGGTGCAAGGCTCCATGGAGCTCCGCTATTCACTCCCTTCATAAATAAATAGGTAGAAGGGTTGCCTATAAAGCCATTTAATGAATGGCCGAAGCAAAGACTAAAACCAACTGTTACCCAAAAAACAGTAACTACGCCACTGGCAACCACACTTTTTATCATTGTTGAAATAACATTTTTTCTATGCACCATGCCGCCATAAAAAAAGGCCAGTCCTGGCGTCATTAAAAAACCAAAGCAGTGGCTGTTAGTATCCAGGCAATATCTGCTGAATTGTAATTTCCATTTTTATCAACAAAACTGATATCGGCGGGAGCAAATACGCCGAGTAAGGCAACCGCTAATAAAACCAGAAAGGGCATGACGTTGTAAAAGTTGAGTTTCTTTTGGTACATGATTGAATTAAATAAAATCTATATTTAAATTAAAACAGATACAATTTAGTATATTTTTTGAATTT
This sequence comes from Sediminibacterium sp. C3, assembly GCF_000508085.1. GTDB lineage: Bacteria > Bacteroidota > Bacteroidia > Chitinophagales > Chitinophagaceae > Sediminibacterium. The sequence goes on from NZ_KI669560.1 coordinate 1,707,100, forward strand.
GATATAAAATATTAATATATTAATTTAATTAATTTAAAAATTTGTCCTTTAGTTTTAGTTTTTTCGTTCATAATAGGCATTATTTAGTGTATTTCATTTATTTAAAGGACATTAGGGCTGCAACTTTA
>NZ_KI669560.1:1707247-1909142 GCF_000508085.1 Sediminibacterium sp. C3
CCATTAAGTAGATTTTTTAATAGAATATTTATTTTCTTTACAGGATGAATGCCATCATAGCTGCTATTATCCAATCGTATAAATTGTTGCCTCATCCTGAAGGTGGGTATTATAAGGAAACCTATCGGTCTGTAATGGAGCTGGAAGGGACTCACTTGCAGAATGGGATGAAGGGTAAGAGAAATTGTTCTACAGCGATCTTGTTTTTATTGGTTCAAAATTCATTCTCCGCCTTTCACCGGATTAAGTCGGACGAGTTATGGCATTTTTATGATGGGGATCCGGTACAGATTCATGTAATTGAACCTAATGGAAATTACCATTTGATTAAATTGGGAAAGAATGCTTTGAGGAATGAAGTTTTTCAGGCAGTCGTTCCTGCTGGTGCCTGGTTCGCAAGTAAAACAGAAGGTGTTTATTCTTTGGTGGGGTGTACTGTTGCCCCTGGTTTTGATTTTGCTGATTTTGAATTGGCTAATGGAGAAAGACTTGCAGCTGAATTTCCTGATCAAAAGGAACTAATATTTGCTTTTTGCAGGCATTAACGACTATAATGAATTAGAAAATATCCTAGAATAATCAGTAATAAAATAGAGAGTGTTACTACAACAATCCATTGCTGATTTTCTATTTTTCTATTTTTTCTTTTGGATTTGCTTTTGCTAATTTGTTTTTTAAGTTGTTTATTTAAGAGCTGCGTGGTACTTATAATTTGTGACTTGTCTTTGAATGCGGATAAGCCTTCCAATGCATCCATATTAAAATCAGAAGAAGCAATTTTTTCCTCCAGAACATGAATATCAGCGGCATTCACTTCGTTTTTCAGATAGTTCAGTAGCTCATCATCTGAAAGTGGCTCTTCCTGTTTAAATATGTTTTTCCAGCTTTTCATATTCTGGTTTGTTTTTTTAAAAGCAACAGTTTAAGATTTCGCTTTCCATTTTGAATATTGCTTTTTACCTGTAAAAGGGTATACCCGGTGATTTCACTGATTTGCTGATAGCTTTTTTTATGATGATAAAATAAAGTTATGCAGGATTTCTGTTCTTGATTTAATTCTTCAAGTGCTTCTTCCAACAGGTTTAAATTTATTTCTTTTTCGGCTATGTATTCTTTATCGGTATCTGTTATAAATAGCTTTTCATCCTGCTGATCTAGCTCTAAGGTACTTTTTCTATCTCTTAATTTCATTAAACAATAATTGCAGGCTATTTTATATAGCCAGCTTTTGGGATAGTCAACCTGGTATTTTTCCAGCTCATTCAAAGCCTTCAGAAATATTTGCTGAACTGCATCCTTTGCTTCCTCTTCGTTTTTCAGATACTTCATGCAAACGCCTAACAGAAGAAGGGTGTACCGCTGCAATAAAATACCCAGCCATTCTTTATTAAAATCTGACTGGTACTTTTTAAGTAATTCGTTATCGGTAATATGGTTAAAAGCAGCCTTATTCACAGTTTAAATAAAAGCATTTTTCTTAAGATGCAGGCATAATTAAATTCCATATCTTCCGTTTAAAATTTAAATGACATTTATAACTGCCATCGTTGCCGTAGTGCCTATCAGGGCAGAAGCGGCTCATCAATCGGAAATGGTATCTCAATTGTTATTCGGAGAACTGGCAGAAATTATTGAAGGGAATCCTCTTTTAGTTACAGGTAGCTTTGTTAAAATCAAAACCCAATTTGATGGGTATGAAGGTTGGTGTCAGGCTGCACAGCTGGCAAGGGTGCCAGAAGCATTGGCCATTCAATTTACAGCAGAAATTGCTGGGGGCTTTTTGAACCCAATTCAAGTGAATGGGACAAATATGCAATTACCTTTTGGTGTTTCATTGGGGCTTTTCAAGGATCAGCAATTGAATCTGGAGGGGTATCAGTTTACCTATCAGGGGCAATTAATCCATCCAGAGAATAATCTGCTAACAACAGAAAAAATAAAAGAAATTGCTACTCTTTTTTTGAATACGCCTTATTTGTGGGGAGGGAGAACCCTGTTTGGAATTGATTGCAGCGGATTTGTTCAGCAGGTTTATCGTTATTTCAATATAGCGCTTCCGCGAGATGCCTACCAGCAGGCAGAATTAGGGTCCGATATTGCATTTCTTGCTGAATCAAAATGCGGAGATCTTGCATTTTTTGATAACCCTTCAGGAAAAATTACACATGTAGGAATACTGCTCAGTGAGTCGCAAATAATACACGCATCTGGTAAAGTACGTATTGACAGTATTGACCAGGCAGGTATACTGAACACAGATACAGGAGAGAGAACACATTCCCTCAGATTGATAAAGAGATATTCCGGGGAGTAAAAATTACATCAAATCCATACCCTTGGCAAAATAGGTAACCACGCCAGGAAGGGCAAGCCAGAAGAATTCACGGTATACAATCAGGAGTACAATCATGGCAGTAAGCCAGAAAAAGAACAACATCCAATATTTACCAGTAGATTGTTTAGCTTCCATTGTATCTTAATTTTTAACAAAGATAAGGAGGGTGAATCAATTCACCCTCGTCTCTTCAATAGATTGTTTATTTTTTGTTGTATGATTCGTCTCAACCGGCTTTTTTTTGTCTAAAAACAACATTTTCAGACTCAGGAATAGCATTACTAATGCAAAAATCTTCTTCATTTTATCGTCGGAAAGATTCAATGCCAGTTTGCTTCCCAGATATCCTCCTGCCAGGAAAGCCAGCGCAATTACAAATACATAATTGAAATTAATTTGACCTTGCTTGTAATACTGCCATACAGCCAGTGCTACTACAGGTAAAACAAGCACCCCAAGCGAAGTGCCTTGTGCTTGTTTCTGGGTAAATCCCAATACAAAAACAAGCGCCGGCACCATGATGATTCCCCCGCCAATCCCTACCAAGCCACTCAGAAATCCGGCAGCAAGTCCAATGATGACCAATAGCAGAAGGGTGGTGGTACTCATAAAAATTATTGTCCAAAAATTTCCTTGTAAAAGCTGATAGCTTCTTCCACAATGGTTAAGGCTTTTGCCTTATCTCCAAAGTCTTCTACCAGTACTTCCTTTTTTTCCAGGCGCTTGTATTCCTGAAAGAAGTGTCTGAGTTCATCAAAAAAGTGTCTGGGGAGTTCTTCAATATTATTATAGTGGTTCACACCCGGATCGGTGGCGGCAACTGCAATGATTTTATCATCGGGTTCTCCTCCGTCAATCATTTGCATTACCCCGATTACTTTAGCTTCCATTAAAGTTAAAGGCTGCACGGGTAAAGAAGTAATCACTAAAATATCAAGCGGGTCTTTATCTCCACCATAAGTCTGAGGAATGAATCCGTAGTTAATGGGATAATAAAAGGAAGAGAAAATTACTCTGTCCAATTTTAAAAGTCCGCTTGGCTTGTCTATTTCATATTTACATCTGGATCCCTGAGGTATTTCAATTACTGCATTTACTATGCGGGGGGCATTTTCTCCATAATGAACTCCATGCCAGGGGTGTAATACTGTAGTTTGCTTCATATCTTGGTTCTTTATTGTTTGGGTTGGTTCAAGTTCACCAACCAACGGTTATTTTGTTTGATAATGATTGTCTTTTTCCCGGTTGTATCCAATGAAGTGCTATGATACATCAAAACAGTGCTGTCATTGGGTTCTGAAACTTCTTTAATATTAATAGAAGCAGTCCTTAATTCCTGTCTGCCTTCCTTGTCTTTTTCCCTGTATTCTTTTTCTATATTTTCAAGGATGGCTTTGTTTTCCTTAGAATCCAGCATATAGAAAGAAGCTCTTTCAAAATCACCTTTTAAGCAGGCATCAATAAATTCTCTTCCTGCATCCAGGCCGTTTTCTGCCGGAACCATGGGAGCGGAAGTTGTACTACAGCTTGCAAGCATTAAGGATATTCCTGTCAAAAAATGATTCAGTTTCATTTATCGAAGTTAGTTAATTAACCCCATTGCAAAGATGGTCCATTAAAACGCCAGATAGTAGGGTTTTAGTATGGATTTAAATACTTCTGAATAATCGGGACCTACTTTTATGCAGATTTCTTCCTTTATTTCAGTCGTATTGTTTTTTTTCTCCTTTTTTAATTTTCGAAGTAAAAACATTGATCTGAAAAATGGATGAGATTCTGATTGTTTTACATAGCAGCAGTGAACAAGGGATAGTTTTTCCCTGTGGGCCAATTCCCTCCATTCTTCAGTTCTTTGATATGGTATTAATACGGCTCCAATTCCGTCATCAGATAATAAATCTACCATTGCCCTAGCCAGAAAATTTAAGCTGAACTCCTGGCTGTGCATGGCCAGATTCCGGTTATGCTGACTGCTTTTTAGCTGATTTTCAAAAAATGGAGGATTCGAGATAATTAAATCGAATTTTCTGTTCTGTTCCTGTAGGTATTCTGCCATCGATTGATGATGAACAAAGAGTTGATTTTTCCATGGACTAGCATCAAAGTTTTCCCTTGCCTGAATAGCTGCATTTTTATCAATTTCTACAGCATCAATAGTTGATTGGGTAAACTGGGCAAGCATTAAGGAAAGTAATCCGGTACCGGTACCAATATCCAGTATTTGTTTTGTCTCAGGCTTAAGTGCATGCTTTACAGTCCATGCCCCGAATAAACAGGCATCTGTGCAAACTTTCATAGCAGTTTTATCCTGGTGTACAGTAAAGGATTTAAAAGAAAAATAAGTATTAGCCATTCTGTTATTCCATAATGCCTTCCAGGGCAAGCAGGAATGCAAAGTTAAAGGCCGTTTCTTTTAAGTAGTCAAATCTTCCTGAAGCACCGCCATGACCATAATCCATATTTGTCTTTAAAAGCAGCAAATTATTGTCTGTTTTCAGACTCCTCAATTTGGCTACCCATTTAGCAGGTTCAAAATACTGTACCTGACTATCATGTAATCCGGTTGTGACCAATAAGTTCGGATATTTTTTAGCAGTAACATTTTCGTAAGGAGAGTAGCTCTTCTGATAATCGTAATAGATTTTTTCTTTTGGATTACCCCATTCATCAAATTCATTGGTCGTTAACGGAATACTTTCATCTAACATGGTATTTACAACATCCACAAAAGGTACTTCTGCAATAACACCGTTCCATAAGTCTGGCGCCATGGTACTAACAGCGCCCATCAATAATCCACCAGCACTTCCTCCGTTGGCGTACAAATGTTCTTTACTGGTAAATTGCTCTTGAATCAGATACTCTCCGCAGTTGATGAAATCGGTGAATGAATTTTTTTTCTTCAATAATTTTCCTTCTTCGTACCATTGTCTTCCCAGATCTTCGCCTCCTCTGATATGGGCCAGTGCATATACGAATCCTCTGTTCAATAAACTGATAATCGTGCTGTTGAATTCAGCATCCAGCGAATATCCGTAAGATCCGTACGCATATAATAACAATGGAGATTTCCCGTCTTTCTTTAATCCCTTCTTATAAACCAATGAAATCGGAATTTTTGTGCCGTCGCTTGCTGGTGCATAAATACGCTCTGTTACATAATCATTGATTTTATATCCTCCCAGCACTTCCACTTGCTTTTGTAAGGTTTTACTCTTATTCTGAACATGATAATCGTAAACCGAGTAAGGAGTAGTTAAAGATGTGTAGATGAATCTGATAGAGTCTGTAAAATAATTAGGATTCGCCCCTAAATTTGCTGTATAAGCTGGTTCATCAAAGGCAATATAATGTTCTCCGGAACTAAAGCTCTGTTTGATATTCAGTTGGATGAGTCCATTCTTTCTCTCTGTAATAACGGTAAATTTTTTATATGCATCAACACTTTGAACCAGAATATCTTTTCTGTGTGGAATCACTTCTTTCCAGTTGGCAACACCGGTTTTATTGAGTGGACATTCCATGACTCTGAAATTCAGGGCATCCAAATTGGTCCGGATTAAGAAACGGTCATCCAATGCAACAACGTCGTATAGTACATTTTTTATTCTTGGCTGGAATGAAACAAAAGCATCATTGGGCTGATTGGCATTGATGAATAAAACTTCCGAAGAAAGGGTTGCCTGTGAAGTAATCAGAATAAACTGTCCGTTTTTGGTTTTGCTCACCCCGATATAATTGCTTTTGTCTTTTTCTTCGTAAACTATTTGGTCTGTGCCAGAACTTCCCAACTGATGCCTCATGATTTTTTCAGACAGTAAAGTAACTGGGTTATTTAAAGTATAAAAAATCGTTTTGTTATCGTTGGCCCATACGCCCTGGCCACTGGTTCCTTTAATGGCATCTGATAATATTTCTCCGGTCTCCAGATTTTTTATTTTTAAAGTATACTGCCTTCTGGACACTTCATCAACACCAAAAAGCAGGAGCCGGTTATCCGGACTCACTGTAATGCCAGTGATGTAGTAATAGGCTTTTCCTTCGGCCATCTGATCTACGTCAAGTAAAATTTCTTCTTTTGCGTTAAGGCTTCCTTTTTTCCGGCAATATTTATAATATTGTTTGCCTTCCTCTGCTCGGGTGTAATAATAATATCCATTATTGAATACAGGAACAGATTCATCTTTTTCCTTAATCCGGGCTTTCATTTCATTGAAAAGCTGGGTCTGTAAATCTCTGGTTCCAGCCATCAATTTCTCTGTATAGTCATTTTCTTCTGTCAGGTATTTGACTACTTCCGTGCTGTCAGGACCTTTTTTAAAATAGTCAATCATCCAGTAATAAGGGTCTGGAACAGTATCACCATGCAATATTCTAGTATGTTCTTTTTGGGCGGCAACCGGTGCCTGCACTTTCGGCCATTGATAGCTCATTTCTTTCTTGTTTTTTACATTGGAACAGCCTGTCAGCAGCAGGGAAAAAACGCATATAGACAAAATCAGTCTCATGGAATGGTTCATTTTTATGAAAATAATGAATAATGAGAAAACCGGATGGTATTATATTTCGTAGATAGGGCATAAAATCATCCCTATGGTTTCAATCATCTCCAAACAAAGAGCCGCTTCCCGCAGACTTATTTCCTTTGGTGTTGTTGCACTTACCGTTATTCTGGGCACAGGTATAACCAACCATATCAGAGGTCTTTGGTTATCTGCCTGTCTTTTATACGCATTTGCATTTGTTATTGGAATCATTATGTTGTTGGATTATTGGGGCTATAGCAGGTTTAAAAATACTTCAGTGGTATTAGCAGTAAACATATTCTTGTGTGCAATCACTTCGGTGGAGGGACTAAATGCTGGGGCTTATCTCTATATTATTCCCACCATTTTTGCCCTGGTTTTTATGCTGGGCAATACCAGGGAATACAGGGCAGAAGTAATTGGGTATTTTGTTATCAGCGTACTAACTTTTGCCGCAACCATTCTTTTTGTTCCCAATTCAAGTAAATGGCAGAACATCAGCGATGATATTTACCAAAAAATGTTTACGACCAATGCCATAGCCGTGGTTGTGCTTTGTGCAGTGTTTGCCTACATTGGTATTTATTTTGAAAGGAAAGTCTATGAACGATTGATTAATGAGCGAAATAAGGCAAGACACCAGGAGCAAATGATCAGAGAGCAAAATGGTTATTTAAGAGAGATTGCATTTATGAGTTCACATACGGTCCGCGCACCTTTGAGTAATATATTGGGTCTGGCAGCATTGATGCGGGATGTTCCGAATGATCCGGATACATTTATTTTGGTAAAAGAGGGGATTGCAACCGCTGCGCAGGATCTGGATAAAGCCATTCACCATATGGTTTCTAAAACAGGCAATTTGATTAAGCGATAATTGCAGGATTGTAAAAAAAGAAAAGTCCCAACATGTTGGGACTTTTCGCATTTATTTCAGTTTAATATTGAGAACTCAACAATACTAAAAAAATTATTTCTCTGCACTTAAACTCGCACTTAGGTATTCTGCGTTGAGTCTGGCAATATTCGTTAACGAAATTTCCTTTGGACAAGTTGCTTCACAAGCACCTGTATTGGTACAAGCACCGAAGCCTTCTTTATCCATCTGCGCTACCATGTTTAATACGCGGGTCTTGCGCTCGGGTTCTCCTTGTGGCAACAGCGCCAGATGGCTCACTTTGGCGCTCAGGAACAACATGGCTGAGCTGTTTTTACATGCTGCTACACAGGCCCCACATCCAATACACATGGCAGCTGCAAAACTATTGTCTGCATTGTCTTTGTTGATAGGTAAGGCATTTCCGTCAACCGCATTACCGGTGTTAACGCTGATATAACCTCCTGCCTGGATAATTCTATCAAATGAAGTTCTGTCTACTGTTAAATCTTTAATAACCGGGAAGGCATTGGCTCTCCAGGGTTCAACCACAATTGTGTCTCCGTCTTTGAATGCACGCATATGCAATTGACAGGTAGTATTTGCCTGCCAGGGGCCATGTGGCTTTCCGTTGATGTACATTGAACACATTCCACAAATCCCTTCTCTACAATCATGATCAAATGCAACTGGTTCTTCCCCTTCGCTGATCAATTGCTCGTTCAGTACATCGAACATTTCCAGGAAACTCATTTCAGATGAAATGTTTTTTACCTGATAAGTTTTAAAGTCACCTTTTGTATTGCTGTTTTTTTGTCTCCAAACTTTTAAGTTCAGATTCATATGATAGTGTTCCATTGCTAAAAATTAATTCGGTTTTTAATTTGCTTTAAATACAACGATTATTTGTAGTTACGTTGAGTTGGCTTGATAACATCGTAGTTAAGGGTTTCTTTAAGTAAATCCCACTGATGTTCACCCTTGAATTCCCAGGCTGCTACATACATATAGCCTGCATCATCTCTTAAAGCTTCCCCGTCCGGAGTCTGGAATTCTTCTCTGAAATGTCCGCCACAGCTTTCATTGCGATTTAATGCATCTATACACATTAACTCACCCAATTCAATGAAATCTGCTACACGGTTTGCCTTATCCAGTTCGGTATTCATTTCATTAATTTCTCCTGGAATTCTAACGTCGCTCCAGAACTCTTTTTTCAAAGCCTGGATTTCTTTAATTGCCTGCTCCAAACCTTCTTTATTTCTGGCCATACCGCACTTGTCCCACATAATTTTACCCAAACGCTTGTGGAAACTTTCAACAGACTGCTTTCCTTTGATACTCATCAATTGATGAATTCTATCGCTAACTGCTTTTTCTGCTTCTTCAAAAGCCGGGTGAGAAGTTTCAATGGATTTGTTATAAATCTCGTCTGCCAGGTAGTTACCTAATGTGTACGGAATAACAAAGTATCCGTCAGCCAGCCCCTGCATCAGGGCAGAAGCTCCCAAACGGTTGGCTCCGTGATCACTGAAATTGGCTTCTCCCAAGGCATATAAGCCAGGAACGGTTGTCTGCAATTCATAATCCACCCAAAGTCCCCCCATGGTATAGTGTACCGCAGGGTAAATTCTCATGGGAACTTCGTAAGGGTTTTCACCGGTAATCTTTTCATACATATCAAAAAGGTTACCGTATTTGGCTTTCACCACTTCCTTACCTAAGGCAATAATTTCTTCCTGAGAAGCATTCACTTTACCTTGCTTACCTGCTTCAATTTTGCCATATCTTAAAATGGCATCCGCATAATCAAGATACACCGCCTGCTTACTGCTACCAACACCGTATCCTGCATCACAACGCTCTTTAGCTGCTCTGGAAGCAACGTCTCTTGGTACTAGATTACCAAAGGCAGGATATCTTCTTTCCAAATAGTAATCTCTTTCTTCTTCAGGTATATCGGTCGCCTTTCTTGTATCGTTTTGTTTTTTAGGTACCCAGATTCTTCCGTCATTTCTTAAAGACTCTGACATTAGCGTCAGCTTACTTTGATGGTCGCCACTTACTGGAATACAGGTAGGGTGTATCTGAGTAAAACAAGGGTTAGCAAAAGCGGCTCCTTTTTTGTGTGCTTTCCATGCAGCTGTTACGTTGCTACCCATTGCATTGGTAGACAAATAAAATACATTACCATAACCGCCTGAACATAATAATACAGCATGCCCGAAATGTCTTTCGAGTTTGCCGCTTACCAGGTCGCGTGCAATAATACCTCTTGCTTTGCCATCAATGGTTACCACTTCCAGCATTTCGTGTCTGCTGTACATAGTTACATTACCAAGAGCAACCTGACGCTCCAAAGCCTGGTAGGCACCAATCAATAATTGTTGTCCTGTTTGGCCGGCAGCATAAAAGGTTCTCTGTACCTGTGTACCACCAAATGAACGGTTACTTAACAAACCACCATATTCCCTTGCAAAAGGTACACCTTGTGCAACGCACTGATCTATGATATTGGCGCTTACTTCGGCAAGTCTGTGCACATTTGCTTCTCTTGCTCTGTAATCCCCACCTTTAATGGTATCGTAAAACAAACGGAATACACTATCTCCGTCGTTCTGATAATTTTTAGCGGCATTAATTCCACCCTGTGCTGCAATAGAGTGTGCACGGCGAGGGGAATCCTGAAAACAAAATGCTTTTACTTTATAACCAAGTTCACCCAACGAAGCAGCTGCAGAAGCTCCCGCCAATCCTGTGCCCACAACAATTACTTCCAGTTTCCGCTTATTGGCAGGGTTAACCAGTTTGCAATGTCCCTTGTACTCAGCCCACTTATTTTCTAATGGTCCGGTAGGAATTTTAGCATTTAACATAGATCCAAAGGTTTATGATGATTTGAATATACTTTTTAAATAATGACCCACTATCCGATCCATCCTAGTTTAAAGCTCAACGGCATAAAAATGAATGCCAACGTAATGATGATTGAATAGGCATAACCCACAGTGGTTAATAAGGTGGTATAGCGTTTATTGTGCACTCCTAAAGTTCTGAAAGCACTCTGAAAACCGTGAGCCAGGTGATAAGCTAAAGATATACATCCTGCGGTATATACACCAATCACCCACCATTCAGTGAAAGTTGCCTGCATCAAAGCAAACATATTGTGCATTTCAACGCCATTATAGGTTACCGGAGCTAATCCTTCATGTGTAAAACGTGCGGAAACCCAGAAGTGGTAAAGGTGTAAAACAAGGAAAATCAAAATTAATGTTCCCAACAAACCCATGCTTCTGCTGTACCATTTGCTACCGTCCGTATAAGTGACAGCGTAGCCAACTGATCTTTTTTGCTTGTTTTCAAGCGTTAAAAGATATCCCTGGAAAATGTGTAAAATAATACCTGCAAAAAGTCCAATTTCCATGATTCTGATTAAAACCGTAGAACCCATAAAATGGGCGGCCTTATTAAACATTTCTCCATTCTCATTAGGATCGACCATGTCTGCAAAAACACAGGCATTGATACCCGCATGGACAATTAAAAACAAAACAAGGGAAATTCCGGTTAATCCCATAACCAGCTTTTTCCCAACTGACGATGTAAAGACTTGTTTCCAGGTCATATAGCAAGATTATTTTGGTTAAATCTCCGCAAATTTAACTCATTTATATATACAATAGGCGAAGACTTTGGTTGTAAAGAAATACAATAAATGCATCCTGTTGAATTCGTTGCTGTCATTTATAAAGACTGCTTGAACAGTACAATCAACCGTTTACATAAAACACCACTCAAAAGTGATGATTAAACGTACATTTGGGTATGGTTAAATTACTGAGTATTTTATGGAACAGTTTCCGCATGGCTTTGCAGGAGCTCAAAGTAAATAAATTACGTACTTTTCTTTCCTTGTTTGGAATTACCATTGGAATTTTCTGCATAATCGGGGTATTGGCAACTGTAGATAGTCTGGAAAGAAAAGTGCAGAACGACATTAAAACATTAGGGAGCAATACCATTTATATTGACAAGTGGAATTATGGTGGAGGGCCTGATTACCCCTGGTGGAAATACATGAAACGGCCGAATGTTAAAATTGAAGAACTGGACGCATTAAAGCAGAAAAGTGAGCTGGCGGCTTATGCAGCATTTTTTGTAAGTAGAAATGTAAACTACAGCTATCTCGACAATATTCTGAATAATACAAGTATATACGGAGTAACTGGTGAGTTCAATAATATTCAGACAATTGATATAGAAACCGGGAGATATTTAATTGAGTCTGACTTTTTAAGGGGATCTGCCGTAGGGGTTATTGGTTTTAAAGTAGCAGAAGAATTGTACGGGAAAGCAGAAAAAGCAGTGGGAAAAGAAATTTCTTTTGGGGGGAGAAAAGTGTATGTGGTAGGCGTCATAAAAAAACAAGGTCAGAGTTTCATTGGAGGCTTTAACTACGATGATTGTATGATTGTTCCCTATCGCTATTTCGCAAGCATATATAGCCCGGAAACCAGCAGCCCCAATATAATAGTTCAAGGCAAGCCCAAAATTGCCTCTTCTGCCTTGCAGGATGAGTTGAATGGGGTAATGCGACAATTGCGAAAATTGAGTCCCACACAAGAAGATAACTTTACTTGTAATGATGTGGCCATGTTCAGTGAGCAGGTGAACGGATTCTTTGGACAGGTTACGGCAGGCGGTTGGGCCATTGCAGGATTGAGTTTGATTGTAGGGGCTTTCGGGGTGGCCAATATCATGTTCGTAACGGTAAGAGAAAGAACCAGTCAGATTGGATTAAAAAAAGCAATCGGAGCCAAGAGAAGTACCATCTTAACAGAATTTCTGCTGGAGAGTGCTTTTCTATGTGTATTGGGAGGTTTAATAGGACTTACACTGGTTTGGCTTTTGTCACTGGTGTTAAGTTCAGTACTCCCGTTTCCTATTTATATAGCTCCCAATATCGTGCTACTTGGACTTAGTATTTGTATTGGGCTAGGCGTATTGGCGGGTATCATTCCGGCTTCCATTGCTGCTAAACTAGATCCGGTAGTTGCCATCAGAACTAAATAGTATTTTTGCCAGATGGGCATAACAATTTTGGCAATTGAATCTTCCTGCGATGAAACGGCAGCTTCCATTTGCAAAGACGGTGAAATTCTAAGTAATGTCATTGCGTCTCAAGCTGTACATGAACAATATGGGGGTGTAGTGCCCGAATTAGCCAGCAGGGCACATATGCAAAATATTGTACCCGTTGTAGATCAGGCTTTATTGCAGGCAGGATCAAAACTGTCGGATCTCAGTGCCGTTGCTTTCACACAGGCACCCGGTTTAATTGGCAGTCTTCTGGTAGGGACACAGTTTGCCAAATCACTTTCCCTTTCCTTACAGATTCCACTGATTGCAGTGCATCATATGCAGGCGCATGTGCTGGCCAATTTGATACCGGAGAATAGACCATCTTTCCCATTTTTATGTTTAACCGTTAGCGGGGGACATACACAGATTGTGTTGGCTAAATCGGCGCATGAACTGGAGGTAATTGGAGAGACCATTGATGATGCAGCCGGAGAAGCATTTGATAAAACAGCTAAGTTGCTGGGTTTGCCTTACCCTGGCGGTCCATTAATTGACCGGTATGCAAAATTGGGAGACCCCTTAAAGTTCAAGTTTGCCGAACCTCAGATTCCGGAACTTAATTTTTCATTCAGTGGTTTAAAAACTTCTGTGTTGTATTTTTTGCAGAAGCAGGAACCCGGTTTCATTGAGGCCAATAAAAATGATTTGTGCGCTTCCGTGCAACATACCATTGTACAGATACTTTTAAAGAAACTGGCCAAAGCTGTTCAGCAAACGAATGTAAAACAAGTATGTATTGCAGGTGGCGTAAGTGCAAATAGTGGTTTAAGAAACGGATTGATGGAATTGGGCCAGAAACGGGGTTGGAGAACTTTTATTCCCGATTTCAGCTATTGTACAGATAATGCTGCTATGATAGCCATTACTGCCTACCATAAATTTCAAAAAGGAGATTTTGCTTCTCTGTCTGTTAACCCCTCTGCAAGAGCGGAATGGTAATCAAAAGGCAAGTTCCTTCGGATTTCCCTTTTAAAGTCGTAATTTTGCAGCCCAAAACGGCCAATCAATGTTAAGTGCAAGGAATATTACACTCGCTTATGGTAAGCGGGTTCTTTTTGACGAAGTAAATATCAATTTTACCAAGGGTAACTGCTATGGCGTAATTGGTGCCAACGGAGCAGGAAAATCTACTTTCCTGAAGATTTTAAGTGGTGAAATTGAACCCAATAAAGGAACAGTCGAAATTACACCAGGTGAAAGAATGGCTGTTTTAAAACAGAACCAGTTTGAGTTTGATAATTGTACGGTTTTAAATACCGTTTTAATGGGACATAAAAGGCTTTGGGAAGTAATGCATGAAAAAGATGCCTTATATGCCAAGGAAGATTTTTCAGAGGAGGATGGCATGCGTGCAGGAGAACTGGAGGCAGAGTTTGGCGAAATGGGAGGATATGAAGCGGAAAGCAATGCAGCCAGCTTTTTAAACAGTCTGGGCGTACATGATGAGTTGCACAATAGTTTAATGAGCGAGATTCCGAGTAACTTAAAAGTAAGGGTATTGCTAGCTCAGGCATTGTTTGGCAATCCGGATATTCTATTATTGGATGAACCTACCAACGGTCTGGACATTGAAACAATAGGCTGGCTTGAGAATTTCCTTGCTGATTATGAGAATATCGTTTTGGTAGTAAGTCACGACCGTCACTTTTTGGATACTGTTTGTACGCATGTAGCTGATGTAGACCGTTCAAAGATTAAAGTCTTCACCGGTAACTATACTTTCTGGTACGAAAGTAGTCAGTTGATGAGCCGTCAAATCAGCGATAAGAATAAGAAGAACGAAGAAAAGCGCCAGGCATTACTCGATTTCATTGCCCGTTTCTCGGCCAATGCATCAAAGAGTAAGCAGGCAACTTCAAGAAAGAAGGCATTAGAGAAGTTGACAATTGAAGAAATTGAGCCATCCAACCGTAAATATCCCGGTATTATTTTTCAGCCATTAAGAGAAGTGGGTAATCAAATCTTAAATGTGGAGAACCTGAAAAAAACGATTGATGGCAGGGTTCTTTTTGATAAAGTAACCTTTAGTGTAAATAAGGGCGAGAAAATTGCATTCCTGAGCAGGGATCCATTAGCCGTTACTGCCTTTTTCGATACCATTACAGAAAATGCTCCATTGGAAGGTGGAAAGTTTGAGTGGGGGACTACCATTACAAAGGCTTATTTACCTCAGGAAAACAGTGAATTCTTTAAGGAAGGATTAAGTTTGATGGACTGGCTCCGTCAATATGTGCCACCACATGTAACCGATGCAGATGAACCCTTTATCAGAGGGTTCCTTGGCAAAATGCTGTTTAGCGGTGATGATATTCAAAAGAAAACAAATGTACTAAGTGGGGGAGAAAAAGTACGTTGTATGGTTAGCCGTATGATGTTGCAGAATCCGAATCTGGTGATTCTGGATCAGCCAACCAACCACCTGGATCTCGAAAGTATTCAAAGCTTTAACGAAGGTTGTCAGTCATTCCCTGGTATTGTTTTCATTACTTCTCATGACCACACTTTCATGCAAACCGTGGCCAACAGAATCATTGAATTAACCCCTAAAGGAATCATTGATCGTCTGATGACATTTGATGAATATCTGGAAGATGCAAGGGTGAAAGAGTTGCGTGCTGAAATGTATGCCTAGATAATTTTTCTTCAGTAACTTACCGCTTCAAATTGGTAAGGAATGAAAAAAATTACGATTGCATTTCTATTGTCACTTTTTGTTGCAGCAGCTTTTGCACAGGACCTGTCGTATTATTTACCCAGGAACGTTCAATACAATAAATCAATTCCAACGCCTGCAAGTATTGTTGGCCATGAGGTAGGGGAATGGCATGTTACCCATGACCGTTTGGTGCAGTATGTAAAAGCAGTTGACCAGGCTTCCGACCGAATGATCCTGAAACCACTCGGACTAACCAACGAGGGCAGACAGCAACTGGCGCTGATTATAACGTCTTCTGAAAACCAACAGCGATTAGAACAGATTCGTCAGCAACATCTGGCACTAACCAATCCTGATCAATCTTCTAGCCTCAATATCAGTGAAATGCCTGTTGTGGTCTGGATGGGATATAGTATACACGGAAATGAAAGCAGTGGAGCTAATGCTGCTCTTTTGGCTACTTATTATCTGGCTGCAGCACAAGGCCCTGAAATAGATGCTTTATTAAAGAATACAGTGATTATTCTGGACCCTTCTTTTAATCCAGACGGATTAAATCGTTTTGCCAATTGGGTAAATATGCACAAGAGTTTTACACCGGTGAGCGATCCCAATGCAAGAGAATTTAATGAAGTGTGGCCAGGAGGAAGATTTAATCATTACTGGTTCGATTTAAACCGCGACTGGTTACCGGCCCAGCACAAGGAAAGCAGAAACCGCCTCTCTCTTTATCACGATTGGAAGCCTAATATTTTAACGGATCACCATGAAATGGGAAGTAATTCTACTTTCTTTTTTCAACCGGGTGTTCCTTCCAGGGTTAACCCGAATACCCCTGCTAAAAATCAGGAGTTAACGGCTGCTATAGGAAATTATCATGCACAGTTTTTAGATAGCATCGGTTCCTTGTATTTTACCAAAGAAGGTTACGATGATTTTTATTACGGTAAGGGGTCTACTTATCCGGATATCAATGGAGCTGTTGGAATTTTGTTTGAGCAGGCGAGTAGCCGGGGGCATCTTCAGGAAACCGAGAATGGTTTATTGAGTTTTCCTTTTACAATCAGGAATCAGTTTACCACTACTCTATCCACACTGGCAGCAGCCAAGGGGCTAAGAAAACAAATGTTGGACTATCAGCGATCTTTTTTTAAAGATGTAATTAAGGAGGCTGAAGCTTATCCGGTAAAAGCCTTTGTTTTCGGTGACGCACAGGATAAGGCCAAGACCCAGATTTTTGTAGAAATGTTGTTAAGGCATCAGATTGAAATTTATCCGGTAAAATCGGAGATCAATGCAGAAGGTAAAATTTTTAAACCCGGTTCTTCCTTCCTGATTCCAACTGCTCAGAAACAATTCAAAATCATTAAAACAGTTTTTGAAAAAACATTCAATTATAAGGACAGCTTGTTCTATGATGTTACTGCCTGGACTATGCCGCTTGCCTTTGGCCTGCCATATGCAGAAATCAAAACCCTTATTTCAACTAATTCGCAAAAGCTGAACCAGCCTGTTGAACTAACTGCCGCTGTTATCGGCAGTGCCAATCCTTATGCATATGCCATTAAATGGAATGAGTATTACTCACCTAAAGTACTTTATAAGCTTCAGGATAGAGGAATTAAAACGAAAGTGGCATCCAAACAATTTAAAATGATGATTGCCGGCAAGGAAGAATTCTTCGATTATGGTACTATCATTGTTCCACTGAGTATTCAGTCTATGGATGCTCAAACCGTTGCAGGAATGGTAAATGAAGCCATACAACAGAATGGAGTAGATGCCTATGCATTGGCTACAGGCTTTTCTTCAGATGGGATTGATTTGGGAAGCAATAGTTTTGTTCATCTTAAAAAGCCATCAGTGATGATGTTTGGGGGCAACGGAACCAGTGCCACAGATGTGGGAGAAATTTGGCATATGATGGATACCCGTTTCAATGTTCCTGTGAGCATTGTAGACGTGGATCGTTTTGGTTCTATTAATGCAGACAGGTATAATGTAATTATTATGGCTTCCGGCACTTATAACAATTTAAATAAAAACGCTCAGGATAAGCTGAAGGAATGGATCAGCGCTGGCGGTACTTTAATTGCAACCGAAGATGCAACCAAGTGGCTCTCTTCCAATGGATTCACTAAAGTATTATTTAAATCCGGAGATGATAAAAGAGATTCCACTTTGCAATTGCCCTATTTCCTGCGTTCAGATGAGACCAGAGCGAAAGATATGACCGGCTCCCTGTTTGAAGCCAAGGTTGATCTGACACATCCATTGGGCTTTGGTTATAATAATCCATCGGTTACCATTTTTAAATCTAATACCTTGTTCATGGATAAGAACAATGGTGCCTATGACTCTCCCGTGATGTATACAGACCAACCTTTACAGAGTGGTTATCTTTACAGAGGCTATAAAAATGCTGTAAAAAATACCGCAGCCGTAAATGTTGATAATCTGGGCCGTGGCAGAATTATCTCCATGGTAGATAACCTGAATTTCAGAGCTTTCTGGCTGGGGACTTCTAAAATGTTTATGAATGCTGTTTGTTTTGGTCCTTTAATTCGATAATCGTATGAAATACTGTGTTGTTTTATTATTGTTATCCTTGCATTTTACTGGCAACGAACTGTTTGCCCAGGATTTTAAAGCATTGACCAAAAAAGAACAGATCGTTTTTAACAGAAGAGAGAATGCTTTAAAACAACAGTTTCAGGAGGCCAATCTAAGCTGGCCTGCAAAGCAGCTGTATATACGCAGTTTTAAACAGGATGGTGTGCTAGAATTATGGGTAAAGAATAGTTTAACCGAGCCATTTGTTTTATTTAAAACTTATAATATTTGTGCATTGTCCGGTAAGCTTGGACCCAAAAGAAGAGAGGGGGATAAGCAAGTTCCGGAAGGGATTTATTACATTAATGAGTTTAATCCAAACAGCGATTACCATTTCTCCCTTGGACTTAATTACCCCAATCAGAGTGATCTGGTTTTTGCAGACAGAAATGCTCCGGGAGGGGAAATTTATATTCACGGACAGTGTGCAACTGTGGGTTGTATACCCATTTTAAATAGTCCTATTGAAGAGTTATATGTACTGGCAAGTATTGTAAAAAAGCAAGGTCAAGATTATATACCTGTTCATATATATCCCATAAGATTCAATAATCATCAGTCCGCTAAAGCCATACAGATGCTGGTAGGAGCCAATCCTGAATACCATCGGTTTACCAGCCAATTGAAAGATATTTACGATTATTTTGAACAATATAAGCAATTGCCAATCATTGGAATTACACAGGAGGGTTCATACAAAATACTTGTCCGGTAAGCAATGTATTGCATTATTTAGTATTTTGTGACTAATTATTACAATCCTGATAGCCGCTGAAGACCTCTTGGTTTAATTATACAATTGTAGTTATCTAATGAAGCGAGCTAAGCTTTCCTTTTCAAATATCATATTAATTACAGCCTGTTTGGTAGTGGTGGTTTCCATTTTGTTCTTAAATGTAATCAACACCAGAAATATCATAACGCTTAAAAATTCCATAGACACTTTAAGTATTGAGAATAAAAACATCAGCTTATTGCGGAGTGCCAGTGATGAATTGGTAGAGTTAGAATTGGTGTATAATAAATATTTACAAACCGGTGAAGCTTCTTTAATTGATTTATCTTCAAAGCTGGTCGATAATACCCTTAAACGATTAATAAATCTGCAGCAGGAAAGTGATAGTGGCAGAGCTGCTCAAATTGTTCATCAGTTGGCAAAAGAACGTCCTTTGCCAGCAATGATTGCAGATTTTCAAAATCTTTCTTCGAAATTCAAAAAAAATCAGATTGGTGTATCCCGGATTAGTGAAACAGATTCTGTAAACATTTTATTGGCCCAATATAATCAACAGTTTAAAAGGGTATTAATAAAAGAAGATGCATTTAGGGAAAATTTAAATCAAACCATATTCAAAAATGCCGTTACGGGTACCGATGTAATTCAAAAGTTTTTCTGGATATCACTGCTTATCATCTTGTTTATTGTGGGAGTACTGGTATACAATATTTACAAGATGGTAAATTATGAGAATGAAATACTGGAAGCCAGGGAAAAAGCGGTAAAACTGGCGCAGGTGAAAAGCAGGTTTTTGAGCAATATGAGTCACGAGATCAGATCTCCTCTAACTGCAATTATGGGCTTCACGGAAATCATCGATAAAATTGAGACAGACGCAGAAAAAAGGAATTTTCTTCATGCTATTAAAACCTCATCTGAGCATTTATTGTCTACTGTTAATGACGTGCTTGATTTTTCAAAATTGGATGCAGGAAAACTGAAATTGGAAAAACAACCCTTTTATATTAAATCTGCCATAGAGGAAGTTAGCTTTGCTTTATCCAGTACCAGCGCAGCCAAAAAAGGCATCCGAGTTAACACCGTAATTAATTTGCCGGAAAGTCTTTTGGTTAAGGGAGATTTATTCCGTCTAAAACAAATTCTGTACAACTTATTAAGCAATGCTATTAAGTTTACAGAAAAGGGCGGGGTAACCATTGATGCTGTAATTGCATCTAAAACCCCCGATAAAGCGGTTATTCGTATTGCTGTAGCTGATACTGGAATAGGTATTCCCAATGATCAGATTAAAACCGTTTTTGAAGAATTTACGCAGGTGTCTAATAACACAGCCACAAAGGATAATAGAAGAGCCATCAAAGGAACAGGGCTTGGCTTGTCAATATGTAAAATGCTGGTAGAATTACAAGGGGGGACCATTGGTGTTGAAAGTAAGTTGAACCATGGTTCAGTTTTTACATTTTCCATTCCATATGAACTGGCAACCGAAAAAGTTGATACAGATAAAGAACAAACAACTATGACTAGTATTTCTCCTGTACTTCAGGGCAAAAAAGCGTTGGTGATTGAAGACAATGACGTGAACATTATGTTATTGACCATGTTGTTGAAAAAGGTCGGAATTGTGTACGATATTGCTAAAGACGGGGAGCTGGGATTGCAGATGTTTAAAGAGAATGTTTACGATATTATTCTCACTGATATTAATGTGCCAAAGTTAACGGGAGACGAAATCGCTGTTTTTGTAAGGCAGTATCCTGATGAAGTCAAGCGAAATATGCCAATAGTTGGCCTCACAGCAACCATTGTTCAGGATGATCTGGACGACTATCTGGCTGCAGGAATCAATCAGGTATTGGTAAAACCCTTTAAACAGGATGACTTGTATGCTACGCTGGAAAAATATTTAGCGTAATTTACTGGGTTCTGTAAATAGTCTGAATAGTTTCTTTTGTTTTTTGCTGAAGCAATATCTGCCGATTGGTTAATAAATGACTAATGATTTCCTCGTTGTAATGCCTGATGGTTATTAAAGTCAGCATTTTTTCAATCTGTACGTCAAATAGATGACTACATTTTTCCGCAAGCATTGCTATTTTTTCCTCGTGATCATCCAGACAAAGCTGCAAACTGATTGCTCCAGTCTGAATTAAATTGGGCTTCACTTTTATTTCACTGAAAATCTGATACAGAATACTCATAGGCTCTTCTCCTATAAAAGAGAAGTCTTTTGTTTTCAGGTGCATCAAAACCTGGTGTTCCTTGTTTACTATAATAGGAGGAAGGTTTTTTACGTGCTTGTGATGAATGATGGTTCCTTTAAGAGATGGGTCTAAAAAACATTTCACCAGTAAAGGAATATTTTTATTTTGTAGCGGCTTTATGGTCTTTGGATGAATTACCTGGGCGCCATAATAAGCCATTTCAATTACTTCATTAAAGTTTAGCTCTTTAATTAGCTGTGCATCAGGATATGATTTAGGATCGGCATTCATTACCCCTTCCACATCTTTCCAAATGGTTAATTCAGTAGCATCCAGAATATTGGCAAAAATGGCAGCTGTATAATCACTTCCCTCTCTGCCCAATGTAGTACTTTCATTGTCGTCTGTGGCTCCAATGAATCCCTGCGTTATGGTAATATGGCCGTTGAACTCTTCAATTGCTGCTTTAATTCTGGATGCAGAAAAATCAAATTGAACTCCCGCATCTCTGAAATTATTATCCGTTCTAAGCAAATCTCTTACGTCCAGCCATTGATTATTTATTTTTTCTTCTTTTAAAAAGTGGCTGATAATACAGGTACTGAAAAGTTCGCCTGTACAAACTATCTGGTCGTAATAGTAGTCATAGTTTCTTACTGGTTTATCATGTAAAAGCCATTCTACTTCTGTAAAAAAGTCGTTTAATTGCTGCACGCATTCGTTGTATTGTAATACCAGTAAATATTTAGCTGTAGTAAGGTGTTGGTTCTTTACCACGTTGAATAGCTGCAAGGCTTCTTCCTTATTTCCTTTAAAATAGGCATCTGCTACTTTTTCAAGTCCATTGGTTGTTTTTCCCATGGCAGAGATAATAATTACCAGGCGTTCCTGTTGATGGGAGGCAACGATTGATTTTAAGTTTTTTATTCTGTCAACACTGTTTACGCTGGCACCTCCGAATTTGAATATTTTCATACTTGATGGCTTGTGATAATCTTTTCAGTTCGTACAAATATACGTTCCGTACCCGCCCAATTATTATCTTTATATAAACGAAAGCGCTATATGACAATTAACAGAACCGTACTCACCTTAGATGAGTTTACGCTACAACAGTTAAGGCAGTTCCCGTCGGCTACAGGAGAACTGAGCCGTTTGCTTAGAGACATGGCATTGGCGGCAAAAAGGGTAAACGTAGAAGTGAATAAAGCAGGGCTAGTAGATATACTGGGAGATGCAGGTAGCATTAATGTTCAAGGAGAAGATGTAAAAAAACTGGATATATACGCCAATAACCAGTTTATGGGCGTATTGAAGCATGGCATCAGCTGTGCTGGAATTGGAAGTGAAGA
Source organism: Sediminibacterium sp. C3 (assembly GCF_000508085.1). Classification (GTDB taxonomy): domain Bacteria; phylum Bacteroidota; class Bacteroidia; order Chitinophagales; family Chitinophagaceae; genus Sediminibacterium. Next base: position 1,729,695 of record NZ_KI669560.1, read on the forward strand.
GATGGATGATTTTGTAGTATTTGACGATGAAGTAAGCAATAACAGTAAATATGTAGTGTTATTTGACCCCCTGGACGGAAGCGGTAATATAGATGTGAATGTTTCCATAGGAACAATTTTTGGTGTGTATAAGCGGGTAAGCCCCTTAGGAAAACCCTGCACCAAGGAAGATTTTCTGCAACCAGGAAAAAATCAAGTGGCTGCCGGATATGTTATATATGGGTCAAGTACCATGTTTGTTTATGCAACCCGTAGGGGGGTCAACGGTTTTACCCTGGATCCTTCCATCGGAGAGTTTACCATGAGTCATCCCAATATTACCTGTCCCCCAACAGGAAAGTTTTATTCAGTTAACCATGGCAACTTTTTTCAATACGCAGAACCCGTTCGAAAATACATAGATGGATGTCAACGTAAAACCAAAGAAAACGGGGGGCCTTACACCCAACGTTATATTGGAAGTATGGTGGCAGACGTGCACCGTAATTTAATTAAAGGAGGGATTTTCATGTATCCGGGAACTACCGACAAACCTCAAGGTAAACTGCGTTTATTATATGAAGCTAATCCTTTTGCCTTTATTCTGGAAGTGGCAGGTGGGGTTGCAACCGATGGGGTTGGAAGGATTCTTGATATTGTTCCAACCTCTTTACATCAGCGAACGCCTTTGTTTATCGGTAGCAAAATGATGATGCAAGAACTTGCGGATGTGCTGGAAAAAAAATAGTGTTTATGAGATATACCATGATTTTTTTATTTGTATTTTTTTCTGTTTTTTCCAAGCTCTACGCCCAACAGCCACTATTGCCAGGGAAAATGAATTATACTATGATGACCAAGCCAAATAATATCATTTATAATGATACTATTTATAAAGGAAGTGCGCAATTCAAGCAATTGTTTTACAGATCGGGAAATGGTGAAATCATCGGGTCTTACCAGAAACATCAATCGAATAAAATAACCGGCCAGATTTTTAATTTTGCTGGTGCCATCACTTTGCTAGTTGGAGTGAATCAATTCTCAGGTAACAATAGCGGAACTGCCTGGACTTTGGTAGGCGCTGGATTCCTGAGCTCCATTGCAGGGGGGTATTTTAACCTGGTGGCACAGCGTCATCTGCTAACGGCCGTAGATTTGTTTAATCAGCAATACAATAAAAGACAAACCGTATCAATAGGGGTGGGGAACCAATCCCTGGGGTTGGTGGTAAAATGGTAAACATGGCAAACTCAATTATTTGTGTACACGATTTGCATAAAAAGTATGGTGACTTCCATGCAGTGAAAGGGATTAGTTTTGAGGTGATGGAAGGCGAAATCTTTGGTTTGCTGGGTCCAAACGGAGCCGGAAAATCTACCACGCTGGAAATCATTGAAACACTTAGAACCAAGACCAGTGGTCTGGTTGAAGTTGCTGGATATAATTTGGATGACTCTCCCAATGAAATTAAAAAAATCATCGGCGTGCAATTGCAAACGGCCGGGTACTATCCCAATCTGAATTTATCTGAGTTGATTGCTTTGTTTTCAGGTTTATACAACCAAAAGACGGATCCGGAAGAACTATTGAATCTGGTTAATTTAACTGATAAAGCAAAAGCAAAATTCAAGGAATTAAGCGGGGGGCAGAAGCAGCGTTTTGCTATTGCAACTACATTGATTAATCAACCCCGCATAATTTTTTTAGACGAGCCTACTACAGGTCTTGATCCTCAGGCGAGAAGAAATTTATGGGAACTCATTCAGTCAATCAGATCTAAGGGAACCACGGTAATTATTACCACACACTATATGGATGAGGCGGAAGTTCTTTGCGATCGGGTAGCAATTATAGACTCGGGAAAAGTAATCGCATTAGACACACCGGATGCCTTAATTGACAACCTTGTAGCCACAGGATTTGAAAGACCTAAGCAAGTAAAAAATGCCAATCTGGAAGATGTATTTATAAACCTTACAGGACATCAGTTAAGATCAGAAAATTAATCGCATGCTTGAAGCACAATATCCAATAGGGCAGTACCAGTCTAAGCCTTTCAGCAAAGAGGTAATGAATGACTGGGTGGCTGACATTTTGTTTTTACCTAAGGAGGTAGAAAATGCCGTACTTAATCTGGATGAAGCTCAATTGCATACGCCCTACAGACCGGGCGGGTGGACTTTGCATCAGGTGGTACATCATCTGGCAGATAGCCATATTAATGCCTATGCCCGCTTTAAACTGGCATTAACAGAAGATCAGCCTATCATTAAACCGTATGATGAAAATAAGTGGAATGAACTGGCGGATATAGATACAGTACCCATCAATACCTCTATCACTTTGCTGCACGCCCTTCATGCCAGATGGCATGCAACTATAAAAGGGTTAAGCGAAGCAGACTGGGAAAGGACTTTATATCATCCGGGTAGTAAAAAAATAATGACTTTATGGTATATGCTGGGAATGTATGCCTGGCATGGCAAACACCACACAGGACATATCCTGTATTTGAGAACTAAGAATAACTGGTAAATAACATCAATATGAATAAATGGGAGCTCTTGCATTCAGAACAGCTGATTAAAGACAAGTGGTGTGATGTTAGAAAAAACAGTTACAAGAAAAATGATGGTTCTGTAATAGAGCCTTTCTACATCTATGGGTTTCCGGATTATGCAACGGCATTGGCCATCACCAAAAGAGGAACCGTCATTGTAGAGAGAATTTACCGACCCGGTATTGACGAAATTATTCTTGAGTTGCCCGGAGGATGTGTTGATCCAACGGATACCATGCTGGAAACAGCAATTGAGCGCGAGTTGCTGGAAGAAACAGGGTACCGGTTTGAACAAATAGAATACCTGGGTAAAATTTCTCCCAATCCCAACACCAATACCAATGTAATGCATATGTTTCTGGCAACAGGAGGTGAAGAGGATCCAAGCGCAGTAAGAGATACAGAAGAAGAAGTTGAAGTGCTTGAGTTGGAGTGGGATCAGTTCATTGACGATTTTAAATCTCAGAAGTTTGTTCAGTCTATGCAAACCAGTACTATCCTGTATGCTTTGATGAAATTAAATAAGTTAATTGTGTATTAGTATGGATTATAATAGCCGAAAATGGGTACTGCTGGAATCCAAAGAGGTTTATAAAAAGAAATGGTTAACCGTATTGGAAGATCGTTGTCAACTACCGGATGGTTCTGTTATTGATCCTTATTTTACAATTAGTGTTCCGGACTTTTGCAATATTATTATGGTAACACCCAATGAAGAAGTTGTACTGGTTCGTCAATACAGGCACGCTGCAGGGATTGTTTCTCTGGAACTTCCAGGTGGTATTATTGAACCCGGGGAAGATCCGGCGTTTGCAGCAAAAAGAGAAATGGAAGAAGAAACAGGTTTCCAAACCCAAGAGTTTGAATTTTTATATAAAATTCATCCCAATCCTCCTTTGGAAAAAAACCAGGCATATTTTTTCTTAGCTAAAAATGTGGTACCAACAGGAACGGTTGCATTAGATCCGTTCGAAGACATTGAGCTGGTTTTTCTGCAGCGGGAAGCATTTATGCAGAAATTACTTCAACACGAATTTCAACACGGCATTCAACTGAGTGCCATGTATGCCGCGGCTATTCAATTGGGTTGGATAAAGGCTTAGTTCTTATTGAATGGAATCCGGTCTACTTCTGCAACCAGGAAAACACTGCCACAAACCAGAATCAAATCATTTTGATCGGCTTGCTCCATGGCAGCATTGAGTGCCAGATTTACATCCGCATAAGCATCTCCTGCAATACCGAATTGTTTTGCTTTTTCCTGAAGCTGTTTTTCGTCCAGTGCTCTTGGAATCTGTGCTTTGGTGAAATAGTATTTTGCGGTAGACGGAAGTAAAGATAAAACTTCATCAATCTCCTTGTCTTTTACCATCCCCATGATCCAGTGCAATTGTTTGTAGCTGCATAAATCCAGTTGAGCCAGTATGGCTTTTACACCATCTGCATTATGACCTACATCTAATACCACAGTTGGATAACGGTGAATCTGATCCCACCTTCCAAATAATCCTGTTGATTTTTTAACATTGGAGAGGCCTTTTTGAATGTCATCCTCTTTTATTTTCCATCCTGCTTTTATTAGCACTTCACAAGCTTCCAGAACAGTCAATAAGTTTTTGGTCTGATAAAATCCAGGCAAGTCCAGTAAGTACCGGTGATATTCATTTTTTTCTTTATCAACAATAGTTACCTGTAAATGCAAATCCTGAAACAGCCAGTCGTGAATGTATCTCTTTTCCTGTGCGAAAGAAATGTTGCTGGCATATGAAGCACCTAAAAAAACTGGTAAGGATTCAGGAAGCGTTTCTCCAATAACCACTGGTATACCTGGTTTAATTATGCCTGCCTTTTCAGCAGCAATGGCAGGGATGGAATTTCCCAGCAGGTTCATATGATCCATGCCAATATTGGTAATAATGCTTAGAACAGGCTGAATAATATTCGTGCTGTCTAATCTTCCTCCCAATCCAGTTTCAATAATGGCAATATCTACCTTTTCTGCTGCAAAGTATTCAAAGGCCATAGCAACCGTTATTTCAAAAAATGAAGGTTCTATCAATTCTATTTGTTCCTTCATTCTAGCTGTAAAATCAATTACAAATTCTTCTCTACAACACTTGCCATTTATTTTTATCCGTTCTCTGAAATCAGTTAAATGCGGGGATGTGTATAAACCTGTTTTGTATCCTGCTTCCTGAAAAATAGATGCAAGCATATGGCTGGTAGAGCCTTTCCCATTGGTTCCGGCAATATGAATACTGGGGAACTTTTTATGTGGATTGTCCAGAAAATTACAAAGAGCGATGGTATTGGTTAAATCTTTTTTGTAAGCCGATTCTCCCTGTCTGCTAAACATGGGCAGGCGGCTAAATAAATAGTCAAGTGTTTCAGAATAGTTCATGAAAAAACAATGCTTAGTTTCTCAGTTTAAAATCAAAAATCAAAGTGCCCGTTTGTTCAGAAGCTTCGGCTGCATTTAATTTTAAAGACTTTGCTTTTTGAATGGCAATATTTCTGATAGAAGGATTGGTTGTTGTAGTTCCTTTGGGATTAATACTGGCTGCAATAACAGACCCGCTTTCGTTCACTGTAATGTCTACAGCTACTTTTGCATTTTCATTAAAGTCATCTTCAAAAGAGGGTAGTCTGGTAATTCTTCTGCCATCCAGCCCGCTTCTTATTTTAACTCCCCCCGTTCCGCCCAATCCTCCGTTGCCACTGGCAGCATTGCCATTGTAGCTGTCCGATAATGGATTACCTGTTGGCTTGCCCTGATCTCCCTTACCTCCTGCAATACCCTGGCTTGCTGCATTTTTATAGCTATCGTTCATGGAGGCCCCGCCACTGGCAGTGTTCCTGTTGGTATTATTAGAAAATACAGCTTTGGGTTTAGGAGTAGGAGGCGTATTGTTAACTACCGGATTGAGCTTTTTATTTTCAATGGGTTTGTTTCTGTTTACGGCTATATCTTCTTCGTTGTTTACTTCTTCCGTTGCCTTGTCGTTATCAGTAGTAGCATCCGAATTGGTAGATTCGGCTTCTGAAGGATTATTATTGCCTGATACAGGAATATCCCCATAGCCAGTTTCTGCATTTCCCAGATTTACCTCAATACCTTCACCTTCCTGTATTACCTGTGGTTGTGGCAATTGATAGCGTACATAAAAAAACAGGGAAAATAAAATAATAGTAATGATAGCCGTGATGGTTGCGGCTTTAACCTGAATCTGCTGCGAATTTACATTTGCTGATTTCATCGGCACTAAAAGTACAATAATCCCCTAATTTCTTTAGGAATGAAAGGTTAATTTCCTGAATCTTATTTCAGAAAAATATCATAGCCAAATCTTACTAAAGTTGCTGCTACTACAAATAAAAAGAAAATGCGGATAAACTGATTGCCTTTGTAAATGGCCAGTTTGGCTCCGAGGATACCTCCAATTGCATTGCAAATGGCCATGGGAATAGCAACTGACCATAGAATAGAACCCTTTAGCATAAACAGGCTGATAGAGCCCAGATTGGTTGCAAGATTGATGAGTTTGGCATGTGTGCTTGCTTTTAAAAAATCGAAACCTAAAATTCCAATAAATGCCATGATGAAAAAACTCCCTGCGCCCGGGCCAATAAACCCGTCATAAAATCCTATGATCACACTTATCACAATCGTATATCTCCATTCCGTTTTAAGAGATAGCGGGGCAAGATTGGTCTGACCAAAATTTTTCTTAGAATAAGTGTATATGGCAACCAGGCAAAGCACTACAAAAATGACCGGCTTCATGTATTGATTGCTGATAACAGAAAGCAATTGAGAACCACTAAAGGCAGCAGTAAAAGCAATCGCACACATTGCTCCAACCTGTTTCCAGTTAACAGCCACTTTTTTAAGGTATTGCCTGGCTGCAAATGCAGTACCTGTGAATGCAGGTATTTTAAGTGAACCAACCACTGTTCCCACAGCATATTGCGGAAGCAGAATTAATCCAGCCGGCAATTGTATTAATCCACCACCTCCCACAATGGCATCTACAAATCCTGCAAGGAATGCGAAAAAACACAATAAGGCAATGACTTCAAATTCCATTATTGTTTATTTTTTTGAAGGGTTATATTGGCAATAATTAATCCTGCTATTACCAGAATTCCACTTGACAAATGAATCATTGTCATTTTTTCTCCCAATAAAAAAACAGCTTCCAATGTACTGAATACAGGTATCAGGTTTCCAAAAAGCACGGTTCTGCCTGCCCCTAGTTTGGCAATCGCCAGATTCCAGCTCCAGAAAGCCAGAACAGATGTACCAATACCCAAATAAAGAATAGATCCAAGTAAACCGTAAGACCAGTTAGTTTGGTAATTGGTAAAGTGTTGTTCCATTAAATAAAAAGGAAGTAGCATGAAAGTGCCTAAGCAAAACAATATCCAAAGAAAAGATAGCGGACTAATGCCGGAAGGTTTCTTGCGAACCAGAATATTGTAAACCGCAAAAGCAAAAGACCCTGCTAATATCCAGGCATCACCAATAGAAAATTTAAAATGTTTAAGTACATCCCAGCTGCCTTTTGAAATGAGCAGAATAATTCCAGCGATACAAATCAACATCCCTATGATTCTGAAAAAGCCCATTCTTTCTTTTAAAAAAAAAGCTGCCATGGCAGTGGCAAAAATGGGGGAGGATGTAGTGCCTATCAATGCCATATTAATGGCCGTTGTATGATGTCCGGCAACATACACAAACGTGTTAAACAAGGCTATGCCTGTAAAAGACAAGAGCAATAAAATTTTCCAGTTTAATTTCATTGCAGTTGATTCTGCCTTTATTTTATTCAATGCAAAAGGGAATAAGACGATGGTGGCGCAAGACCAGCGATAAAAAGCAAGACTCACAGGACCGATGCTTTCACTTGCTTTTCTGGCAATAATAAAATTGCCAGACCATAAAAGTGTAGCGGCAATTGCGAGTAAAACCCCATCCCTTGTTTGCGTATTTGCTTTGGCTTGCATGGGTTATTGTGCGCCGGCAAATTGATGATTAAAGTCTCCCTTTATTCTTTCCATTGGGGGATTGAAATATCCGAATTTTACAGCAGGGAACTCTTCATGAATCAGGTCCATTAATTGTTTAACGCCCAGCATATCACCTGTTTCACCCATCCCGATTTTACCCATATACCAGTCCGGATCAATGTTAAAATTCCTCCATTGAATCATATTGAGTTCAGTTTCTGATATCAGTTTCCTGAGTGCTTCATATTCTGATTCACTATCTGTGATACCTGGAAATACAAAGTAATTGATACTAGTCCAACCTCCATACCTGCGAACCACTTTTAAACTTTCAACAATGTCTTCAAAAGTATAATTGTTAGGGCGGTAATAAGCTTCATAAATATGCTTCTGTGCAGAATTCGTACTGACCCTGATGCTGTTTAATCCTGCTTTACAAAGTTCTTCAACTGCAGCAGGCTTTGATCCGTTTGTATTAATATTAATACTTCCTTTATCTGTATGCTTTCTGATTTCTATGATTGACTGCCTGATGGTTTCCCACATCAATAAGGGTTCTCCCTCACATCCCTGACCAAAACTGATAATGGGGAAAGGAGCATTCAATAAATGCGGAACGGTGAACTCTACAATTTCCTCTGCACTGGGTTTGAATGTTAAGCGATCTTGCGTGCTTACAATGGTTTCTTCTTCGGGCTGAAAAGAAATACAGCCAATACAGTTGGCATTACAAGCAGGAGAGGTAGGCACAGGGCATTCCCATCTGCCAAGCGAAAAGTTTCTGGCTGCCGGACAATGATAAGTCATGCAGCAATTGTCCATTAAATGCTTTACCAGCCTGTTATCTGGATATGCTTTGAGTAAATGAGCTGTACCTGATTCAATCGCTTCCGGATCAAATCCGGCAGCTTCCTGTCTGATGTCTTTTTCTATTCTTACTGCAGGTACATAGTTTTTGTCGTTCATCCAGCCTACTGCTGTATAACAGAACAAGGGTAGGGTTGGTGCATCCGGCATGGTTTCATATGCTGCAATAAATAATCCGGTATAAGCCGGTGGAATAAATGCTGCCACTGCCCATCCTTTTTCACAAAGCCGCATTTCACCTGTTTGCACATCAATCCCAATGCCTCTTCTTCCGGGCAATTCATATAAATTACCTCCCTGTGGTAATTCTATCCACTGATCAGGCTCTACCGGAAATGCATCCCAGCCGGCACGTCCCACTGCATAGAGGGTATCGTCTTCAAATATATTTCCTTCACCATCAGAATACAGCAGGTAGGGACTAATTTGCATAATTTGTTTTTTCTAGATTTAATTTGGCATAGGCATTGAATTCCTGTTCCAATGTTTCGGTAGTACCGGATTCCAGTTCCTTTTGAATGAGCTGGTTGTTTTTGAAGTCGATGGTTAGCAATCCATCTTTTAAAACCACATTGTTCAGTTCTGACCAGCTGTATCTTTTTTTAGGGAAACTATTTTTTACAATTTCGTTCTCATCAAAGGCAATTTCTTCCGGAAATTTTACCTGTTTTTCTAACATGGCAGCCAGTAAGTAAATCCATGCAACCCAGATACCATCTTCCAGCGAATACCAGCCAATGGCACCAATCAACAGTCCAAAGCGATAGAAAGGAGCAATGCCTCTCTTGTTTTGCCAGATACAATAGATAAGCCAGGCAAGTACTGCTGCCGCCATAACGATACTAATGGTGCCAATAATAAAACCGGTGAAATAAGCAGCTACAAATGCAATGGCAGCAATGATCAGCATGATTTGGCTAACCAGATCAACGGTGGCAAAACTTCTTTTCTTCAGGACAATGATGTAGTCGTAGGTTTTCATAATACCATCAAGTTACAAAGTCTCCACAAAATTCTTGCACCTACATTGCTGTCCCAGTCTGTTTGGCCCACGCCAATTTCAACCAGATCAAATCCAATCAGCTCTCTGCCACTTTGCTTTATCTTCTTAAATAAATAAATAATTTCTTCTGTTTCAAAACCGCCCGGAACGGGTGTACCCGTGTTGGGGCAAAGTTTTCTGTCTAATCCATCAATATCAAAACTGATATAGACTTTTTGAGGTAAATGTTGAATGATTTCGTCGGTAATTTTTCCCCATGTCTGGCCTTCAAACATTCTCTCTTTCACGTTTTTATCAAAATAAGTAATGACACGGAAATTACTGTTGCAGATATACTCCCATTCCTGTTCACAGTAATCGCGAATTCCAACCTGTACCAGTTTGCTTATTTCCGGTATTTCCTTCAAAGCATTATACATGATGGAAGCATGCGAATAAGTAAAGTCTTCGTATTTTTCTCTTAGGTCGCAATGGGCATCAATCTGAATAATTCCGAAAGAACCATGTTTTTCCGCCAGGGCTTTCATTAAGCCCAACGGGGTACTGTGGTCTCCGCCCAATATACCTACCAGCTTCCCTTTATCCAGCAAAGCTTTGCTTTGTTCGTATACCCAATTGTTAAGATATATACCCCCCTCGTTTATTTCCTTCAAACTTTTGCACATGAACTTATTGTTGGTTAGTTCAGCACCCTGGGAAATATAGTCAATGTATAATTCTGCTTCTTTTCTAAGGTAGTCTCCCTTCAATAGTAATTTCTTATCGATTTCCTTCATGAAGAAGCCTTTTTTCCAGCCAGCATCTCCATCCATATCCAGTAAGTCTACCTGCATGCTACTTTTAAAAACATGTTCTGCAGCCCTGGCTGTTCCTGCACCGTAACTAACCGTTACTTCCCAGGGAACAGGAAGGATTACAACGCTTGATTCATCTTCAGTGAAGGGGAGCCCAAAAATATTGTTGTTGGGGTTGGCAACCGCATTGGGGTTAAAGCCAGATAAGTCTGTCATATTGAGCAGTGTTGAAAACGGGATGCAAGTTAGGTGCTAAATGTTAAAACAACACTATTTAATCGGTTATCTGGGCTCAAAATGACTGTTAAATGAAACAAATAGTCGTTTAAAGGGTAAAAAAGGGACAAAATAAAGCAGATAAATTGGAAAGGCTGATAAATGGAGCCCTTTATTATAGGCGTCTACCATTGCAAATAGCGGTATAAACCATCTATACCTATTCAATAGATAAATTGACCGTACAGCTGAAAAACAAAGTGGAAGAATAGGTACCCACCATATGAAACTGTAATATATTTCTCTTTCTGTACCCAGATATGATAAATTGAATAGATACAACAATACAGTGGTTGAAATGGCTAAATATTTAGTCGGGATAAAAAAGGCGGCAATAACCAAACTGGAACTAACAACACTTAGGATGCCACTGATTGTGTTTGCTTTCAAAAGCATTGGATTTTGATCGGCACATTGATAGGGAAGTTGTTGCAAAATCAGCATTATCACAAAAACTATAAATACAGATCCCAACAGAATGCGGGCAATAAAAAGTCTGAAATCTTCTGCATTTTCAATGATTTTTTCTGCTTTTTCAGACATGTCGGGTTATTGTATAAGGTTAAAAATTTTAACAAGCCACAAGTAACAACAAATCATTGAACCTATTGTTTTTAAGTTACCTTTGCACTATAATTCAGATCATGAAAACAACGCATATTATCATTCTTGTATTAATTGCTGCAGCTATCGCGGTACTGGTTCAGTACAGTGGTGACCTGACTACTTATGAGACCATTGCTTCCGCAAAAGAAAAGGAGGGTAAATTTGTAAATTTGATTGCCAAGTTAGATACTACGCAGGCAATTGAATATGATGCGGTAAAAAATCCGAATTACCTGAGTTTTACTGCAATTGATACCCTTGGTAATTCCATCAAAGTGATTTACCACGATACCAAGCCCACCGACATGGAAAAAAGTGAAAGAATTGTTTTGAAAGGAAAGGTTCAAAATAATCAGTTTGAATGTGAACATATCTTATTGAAATGTCCATCCAAATACAAGGACGATCCTTCAGCCATGCAGAAACAGCTGCAAACCTCTAATTAATGTTATTCCATACCATAAGCTAACTTCATGAATTATATTGGTGAACACCTGTTGCCAGGTCAAATTGGACATTTTTTTGCAATCCTGAGTCTAGTTGCTTCTCTGTTGGCAACTTTTGCTTTTTATAAAGCCTCTAGTGTTGCGGCAGAAGAGCAAAAGTCTTGGAAAATACTGGCCAGATGGTCATTTGGCATTGAGTCTGTCAGTATTCTTGTTTTGTTTGGGGCTTTGTATTATATTATTTCCAACCATCTGTTCGAATATAAGTATGCTTATACGCACAGCGATTTAAGTCTTCAGTTTGAGTACCTTTTGAGTTGTTTCTGGGAAGGGCAGGAAGGTAGTTTCATGTTGTGGAGTTTCTGGCATTGTGTATTGGGTTGGGTTATTATATGGAAAAGTGGCAAATGGGAAGCACCGGTAATGACCGTTATTAGTTTTGCGCAGTTTTTCATAGCTACTATGCTTTTAGGCATGTACTTTTTTGGTACCAGAGTCGGAATCAGTCCTTTTGCATTGCTTAGAAATGAAATGGACGCCCCCATATTCAGCCAACCCAACTATCTCGATTTTATTAAAGATGGTACCGGATTAAATACATTATTGCAGAATTATTGGATGGTGATACACCCTCCGGTTTTATTTCTAGGTTTTGCCTCTACCATTGTCCCCTTTGCCTATGCAATGGCAGGTCTTGCCAAAAAAGAGCACGATTGGGTGAAGCCTGCTTTACCTTGGGCTTCTTTTTCAGCAGCGGTTTTGGGAACGGGTATTATGATGGGGGGGGCCTGGGCTTATGAAAGCTTATCCTTTGGGGGTTACTGGGCTTGGGATCCTGTTGAGAATGCATCCTTGGTTCCCTGGTTAACATTGATTGCCGGATTACATACCAATTTAATTTACAAGAGTAGTGGGTACTCATTAAGACCTACTTATTTCTTTTACATCATTAGTTTTTCATTGATTTTATATTCCTCTTTCTTAACAAAAAGTGGAATCCTGGGCGACACTTCCGTACACTCCTTTACCGATATGGGATTGAATGCACAGCTGTTGTTGTTTGTTTTGATTTTCTTTATACCCGGTATGATTTTGTATTTTATCAGATACAAATCAATTCCATCTATTCAGAAAGAAGAGAGCACCTATAGCAGGGAATTCTGGATGTTCATTGGTTCACTCGTATTGTTTTTGTCGGGTATGGTTATTATAGCTAAAACTTCCACACCTGTTTGGAACAAAGTTTTTGGAACCAATATTGCTCCGCCACAGGACCCGGAATTTGCCCATAACCAGATTCAGATTTTTGTAGCAATCATATTAGGTATCCTTACCGCAACCACACAATACCTGAAATACAAGGATACCCCCAGCGGTCAATTCTGGAAAAAAATTATGATCCCCACTTTTATTGCAGTTGCTATTTCTGCTGCCATCAGTATCTGGGGGGATATTTCCTACACGAAAAAGGGTGCTGGATTTTTAGCCGCTATTCATTTAGGGATTTTTGCCGCTGTTTACGCAGTAGTTGCCAACACAGCCTATATTTGGCTGGGAGTTAAGGGAAAGATTAAAGCTGCCGGGGCTTCAGTAGCACATATTGGATTTGGTCTGGCACTGGTAGGTATATTGATTTCCTCTGGTAAAAAAACCGTGCTTAGCTGGAACACAACAGGGGTAACACCTCTAAGTATGGAGAGCAAGGATGATAAGGGAAATCCAGCAGGTGATCCAGCAGAAAACTTAACGTTGTTTAAAGCAGTGGCAACCGATATGGGCAAGTATATGGTAACCTATACTATGGATACCACTAATTCCAGAGACCGCAAAAGATATTTTGAAATTGATTTTAAAGCCAAAGATGGTAGTGAGCAGTTCAAACTATACCCGGATGTTATAAAGAATAATAAGGGCATGGAAGGCTTTGCGGCCAATCCTGCAGCCAAGCATTACTGGCATAAAGACATTTTTGTCTATATCACTTCTTTCCAGGAGAACAGGGCAGCAGATACGGTTAGTTTTAAGAACAGAGCTGTGAAAGTAAACGATACTTTGTTTTATGGAAATGGTATGATGATCCTGAATAAAGTATCTGTAAATCCCGAAGATCTAGCTTCCAAGTACAATAAGGACGAAACGGCTTTGTTCCTGGATATGACCGTTATTTCCAAAGAAGGAAAACAGTATCGGGCATTTCCTGGGATTGCATTAAAAGGACAGGAGCTTAGATCCTTGCCCGACAGTGTTATTTCGCAGAGTCTGGTGTTGAAATTCAATAAAGTAATTAATCAGGATAAGGGTGAGTTGGAAATTGGAGTTAAGGAAAGTGGTAATATTACCGACCTGATTACCTTAAAAGTGTATGAGTTCCCGATGATTAATCTCTTATGGCTGGGTATAGTAATTATGGTCATTGGTTTTGTAATGTCGATTGTTCAGCGTGTTAAACAATTGGCAAAAAGCACCCTGTAATAGCGGCAGCAAAGGTTACATTTTGAGTGTCATTGTATTAATATTAGTCTGATTTGACTAAATTGAATTCATATGGGCACCAAATATTTCCCTGTCATTCTCCTTTTTTGCAGCATCTGCTGCACCGGGCTGTTAAAAGCACAGGACAAAGGTATATATGATACCGTAAGGGTATATGCTTATATCACGCCCCAAGGCGATACCATCGGAGAGTCCTGGCTTCCCTCTGTTGAAGTGATAGGGAAACTAAACGCCGCGGGTAGAAAATATTGGGCGGAATGGACCCGCCTGAGAAATGCGGTTTATGTTACTTATCCTTATGCTAAAGCTGCTTCCCGGATTATTAATGAAATTAATCTGCAACTGGTAAATGTTTCGGATAAACAGATGCGTAGGAAAATTATTCGATCCAGGGAAAAAGAAATGAAAAAGCAATTTACAGACCAGCTGACCAAATTGTCTGTTTATCAGGGGAGGGTATTAATGAAGTTGATAAACCGCGAAACCGGGAACAACTGTTATGAAATTATTGAAGAATACAAAGGTTTTATGACAGCAGCTTTCTGGCAAACTGTGGCATTTGTTTTTGGTAGTAACTTAAAGCAGCCATATGATCCCGGGACCAAAGATGCAGAAATGGAAAAAATAGTAAAGGACGTGGCCCGCATGTATGGCTATCCCGGCTAAAGATATTGTTGTAAATAGCTTTGAAAATCTTTCCTGGAAATCATTTCAGCACCCAGACTTTCCAAGTGTTCTGTATGTACCTGGCAATCTATCAATACAACCTTTTCCTGCATCAATTGAGATACCAATTGAATAAAGGCAAACTTGCTGGCATTGGAAACAAGACTGAACATGCTTTCTCCAAAAAATAATCTGCCCATTCTTATTCCGTATAATCCCCCTACCAATTGATTGTTTTTCCAAGCTTCTGCTGAAACGGCCAAACCTTGTTTATGCATTTCTATATAGGCCGCTTCTACTTCATCGGTTATCCAGGTTCCTAGTTGCCCGGGGCGTTTATTGACTTTGCATTGCCGGATTACTTCTGAAAAACGGGTGTTAAAAGAAAAACAAATTCTTTTCTTTTAATCACTTGTTTCATGCTTTTGCTAACAGTTAGTTTTTCGGGGAATAATATAAATCTTGGATCAGGACTCCACCACAATGGAGTACTTCCTTCATACCAGGGGAATATCCCTTTTTGATAAGCCAGTATTAATCGTTCTGTTGATAAATCACCACCAATAGCTAATAAGCCATCTTCGAGGGCATCTTCAACTGGGGGGAAATACAATCTGGAAGAAAGAATATGCATTAAGGGTTCAGTTCTACCGTAGCACCAATACCTCTTTCTGTAATGCTGTTACACATGGGTTTTAATGTATCGTAATCTCCTTTCTTTACAGCATACTTGCCTTTGTAATGAATAAACATAGCGCATTGTTCAGCCTGTTCAAGCGTATGCCCGCAGATTTCTACAAGCGTCTCAATAACCCATTCAAATGTATTGACTTCATCATTCCAGACAATCAAACTATACTGATCAGTAGTAAGCGTATCGGTATCTGCGGAGGGAGACTCCCAGATTTGCGGATTATTGGAAGAATAAACATTCGACATGCAGTAAAATTATAGAATCGGTGTTGATTTAAAGAAAAATGAAAATTTGTTTTGAAAAAAATAGATTTTTTTTTGCTGTTTACATTTCAGACCCTATTTTTGCACTCCCAAACAATAAGGGAGCATAGCTCAGTTGGTTTAGAGCATCTGCCTTACAAGCAGAGGGTCCGCGGTTCGAACCCGTGTGCTCCCACAAAGGTCTCGAGTTTTACTCGGGACCTTTTTTCTTGTCTCCTATTTAGCTGGATAACTGCATCCGATTAACTTTTATTGGTTAAATTGAGTTGCATCAACTTTCAACTATGCGATTGCTGATTCTTTTTACATTTTTTATTAGCAGCCCCATTGCCATGTTTTCCCAAGCATATCGTACCGCTAACCCCAACGCCAGCTTGCAGACGGTTAAATTATACAATAACTTATTCAGGATTTTGCCACAGGGTATTCTTTTCGGGCACCAGGATGACCTTGCATATGGACTTGGTTGGGAATATATACCGGGTAAAAGTTGTGTGCAGGATGCAATTGGAGAATACCCCGCTATGTATGGCTGGGAATTGGGTGACCTGGAGTTGGATGCAAGCTATAATCTGGATAGTGTTCCTTTTCAAAAAATGAAAACATTCATTCAGGAAGGTTATAGTCGCGGTGGAGTTATAACCATTAGTTGGCATGCCAATAATCCAGTTACCGGAAAAAACGCCTGGGATATTTCGGGGAATGCTGTATCAGCCATTATTCCCGGTGGTAGCCTGCACGAAAAATACAAAAGCTGGCTAGACAAAATAGCCAGCTTCCTTTTGGATTTAAAAGCTCCTGGAGGGGACTTTATTCCTGTTATTTTCAGACCTTTTCATGAGCTAACTGGAAACTGGTTCTGGTGGTGTCAGAATGTTTGTACTCCCGAAGAATACAAGTCTCTGTGGAAATTTACTTTTGACTATTTAACCAAGATAAAACAGCTTAATCATTTATTGTTTGCTTACAATCCGGAGAAGTTTGAGAATGAAGCCCAGTTTTTACAATACTATCCCGGGGATGAATATGTTGATATTATGAGTTTTGATTTTTATCAATATGGAGACCCCTCGAATAACAACGATTTTGAAACTACACTTGATAAGCGATTATCTATTCTAACCAAGATATCTAAAGAGAGAAAAAAGCTTCCGGCGCTGGCAGAAACAGGATTTATGAATATCCCTTATCCTGAATGGTTTACTAAAAAACTCATGAAGGGAATAGGGAATCATGCTATTTCTTATGTACATCTCTGGAGAGACGGAGGCCTAGTGAATGGATCCGGTCAATATCGCTTTGCACCTTCTCAGGATCATTTTATTCCAGTAGGCCGGGACCCTTCTTTTATGGATTTTTACAAGTTGTATATTTCAGATAAATTCATTTTTGGTAATAAAGTACAGCAATTAAATTTATACAAATGAAGCCCTTTTTATTCTTGATAGCCTCATTTTTTTCGTTGGGTGTTCTCGCTCAATCTTCTGCATATGATGAAAAGCTTGCCCAAAAACTGGGTGCAGACGAATATGGAATGAAACAGTATATATTCGTTATACTCAAAACAGGAACCAATACCTCTCAGGATAAAAAATTTATAGACAGCTGTTTTGCCGGGCATATGAGTAATATGGATGTGATGGTTAAAGCAGACAAATTAGTGGTAGCAGGGCCAATGGGTAAAAATGATAAATCTTTTCGGGGAATTTTTATTCTGAATGTTGCAACAAAGGAAGAAGCAGAAAAGCTATTGAAAACAGATCCTGCTGTAAATTCCGGATTATTGCAGGCTGAGTATTTCCCCTGGTATGGATCGGCAGCATTAGCCACTTATTTGCCCAATGTTGAAAAAATCACGAAGAAAAATTTTTAACATGAAGCGATTGATGCAATTGGTAATTGAACTGGAAACCTTTATACCAGCGGCAGAAAAATTAAATCCAGCTGTTTCTGCTGTAAATGTGGGATGGCATATCGATCATTGTTTGCTGGTCATCAATCAGATTGTGAAAGCGATGGAGATGTCTGATACAACTGAATACGAATATCAGTTTAATTTGAAGCGCTGGATTGCATTCACATTCAATAAATTTCCAAGAGGGGTAGCTAAAGCGCCCAGGCAAGTCAGACCTGTTGAAGCATTTGATGTTGATAAAGTTGCTGCAACCATTGAACAAACAAAAAACAGTCTGGCCATTATTACTACATTGCAGCCCAATCAGTTTTTTGTGCATCCTTTCTTTGGAAAACTCAATCAGAAAGCAGCACTAAAAATGCTAAAGATACATACGGCACATCATCTGGCCATTATAAAAGATATATTAAAACAGAAAAAATGATACAAGCAAAAGGATATGGTGCAACCAGCAAAGACAGTGAAATTGTACCATTGGAATTTAACAGAAAGCCGTTAAGGGCATCTGATGTATTGATTGATATTTTATACTGTGGTATCTGTCATTCTGATATTCACACAGCAAGAGGAGAATGGGGAGCCGCTATTTATCCGGTAGTTCCTGGCCATGAAATTATAGGTAAAGTGATACAGGTGGGGGAATCTGTGACCAAGTTTAAAGTAGGGGATATTGCCGGTGTTGGGGTATTTGTAGATTCCTGCAGATCCTGTAAACCCTGTAAAACAGGATTGGAACAATACTGCGAGGAAGGTATGGTGCCTACTTACAATGGTTATTACCGTGATAAGCAAACACCTACCTACGGCGGATATTCCAATTGCTATGTAATTGACGAGAAATATACTTTGCATATTCCTCAGACAGAAAATTTAGCAGGGGTAGCTCCATTATTATGTGCAGGAATTACAACCTACTCCCCATTAAAATTTGCAGGAGTAGGGAAAGGACATAAAGTGGCAGTACTTGGTTTGGGAGGATTGGGACATATGGCTGTTAAATTCGCGGCTTCATTTGGAGCAGAAGTTACCATGTTAAGTACTTCCCCATCTAAAGAAACAGATGCCAAAAAGTTAGGGGCACATCATTTTGCTCTGTCAACAGATCCGGCGCAGATGAAAGCCCTGAAAGGGAAATTCGACTTTATTATGAATACTGTAGCGGCCAAGCATGACATGAATAAATTTCTGGATCTGCTTACATTAGACGGTAAAATGCTGATTGTTGGTATACCGCCAGAAGAATCAGCTTACAGTGCGGCTAAATTAATTTCCAAGCGAAGAAGCATCATTGGATCCATGATTGGGGGGATTGCAGAAACTCAGGAAATGCTGGACTATTGTGCAGCCCATAATATTTATTCTGATATTGAGTTGATTCCGGTACAGGACATTAACAAAGCGTATGAGCGTGTTATTAAATCCGATGTGAAGTACCGGTTTGTATTGGATATGAAAACTCTTTAATCGGTTACTTCTACAATCAATTCTACTTCAACAGCCATATTAAAGGGAAGGGTGTTGGTTCCTATTGCGGAACGGGCATGCTTCCCTTTTTCACCTAAGGCTAATACCATTAAGTCGGAAAATCCATTCATTACTTTAGGTTGGTCATAAAAGTCTGAAGCACTGTTAACCAAACCCAGTACTTTTACAATTCTTTTAATTTTACCTAGTTCGCCTAATTCTTTTTTTAGTACAGCCAGCTGATTGATAGCCGTTAATCTGGCAGCGGCATATCCTTGTTCAATACTAAGGTCTGAACCCAGTTTGCCCGTGATGTATTTTCCCTGCGTATCGGAAGGGCCTTTGCCCGAGAGAAAAATCAGATTTCCTATTCTTACCGCATTTACATAGTTGGCTACCGGAGAGGAGACAGTTGGCAATACAATACCCGCTGCTGTTAGTTTTTCTTCTGGTGATTGTGCAACTAATTGCAAGCAGCTAAAAACTACAATCAGGCTGAATAGGGTTTTCATTTTAAATTGGTTTTTGAATAAAGGAAGGGATATGTCTGGGTTGATGAATTTTTATTTTCTTACTGGGAATAAATTCTCCGGAAATGAGTTCTACGGACTGTTTCGGAACTTTAAACAGCTCAGCAAGATACCCAATTAAAAAAGCTGTGGCTTTTCCTTTTTCCGGTTGGGTTGCAATGGCAATTTTTAATTGACTTCCTTTAATTTTTCCTACTTGATTTATTTTGGCGCCCGCTGTTACCAATACGTTCAGAATTAAATCTTCTCCCTGCCAGGTGTAAAATAATTCATTCATTGAGTTGAAATTATACCATTAATGTTAATGGTGTTCATACATTTTCTCACCTGCTGTAACAGCAAAGGGTAGCATATTCTGTGGCGGAGGAATGGGACAGGTAGCAAAAGGAGTGAAGACACAGGGTGGATTATAGGCCATATTAAAGTCTATGTGAAAATCATCTTTTTCTGTTTCTGACTTTGGGATATATAAAAATCTGCCTGCAGCATAAGTACTATTTCCCGAAGTTTGATCTCCCATAACTACCAGCAAATAATCGCCTTCTGATATTGCATCCAGTGTGTAAAAACCTCCCTTGTAGGCAAACCTTATTTTTCCCGCCAGCTCAGTTGGATTTTCCTGTCCTAAAGCATTTTTTATAATGATATTCTGTTTAAAAGCCGGTTTTATGAACTGTGCTTTTATTCTCCAGGAACTGTCGGTTGGAAAATAATTGATTCCTTTAAAATGCGTCAGGTTGCTTGATTGCAGGTCTCTTAACCGAATTCCAATTTTATCACTTCTCTTGATGATATTGAATTGAAGTGAACCGCTGGAAACCATTACTATTTCTTCCGGTTTACTGAATATCAGGGTTTTCTTTGTTATCTTTTTTCCGTTGATGGTGTAGTTGGTATTTGTATTGGGTACCAGCCAAACTGAATCTCCGTTTCTTAAAAAGTAACCTGCCTGTGTGCTGATTTTGGATGTTGGAAACACTATGGTGTTCTTATTGCCTGCACCTACGGTGTTCTTTCCTTCCTCTAGCCAGAACAATCCTTCCAGGTTTAACCATCCATCTGTGGCTTTTAGTGCCCTTACTCTTGCTCTTTTCCAGTCTTCTATGTTGTCTGAATGCGTTTTTTGTAAAAGTGCGTCCACATGATGATTAAAGCTGTCTTTGAACTGTTGATAATATACTCCTGTTGCCGGACCCGAAAATCCTGCATGAATATTTTGAATTGTTCTGTCAGATCGTATGAAAAGGGTAGTTGGAAATCCTGTGAAGTTGCTGAGAAAGGGGAAAGTCTTTAAAACAGAGTTGCCATTGGATTCTCCGCCGAATACCTGCTCGTATTCAATGCCAAATTTTTCTTTGAACCGGGTCATTGTTTTTTGAGCATAGTTAAAGTTGTTCACCACTTCAAACTGGGCAGTGATGATTTCAATTCCTCTTTGTTTGTTATTCTTGTACCAGTCCGATAAAAAAATAGCTTCGTCTGCGCAATTGGGGCACCAGGTACCACCAATTGTAAGGATAACCGGTTTATTGAAATAGGCTGAATCCTCTAAACTGATTTTTTTACCCTTTGCATTCATTAAACTGAATTGAATGGGGGCAGTAAAATCTTTCAGTCTGGTTAGGGTAGAAGGATCTGGAAGACGGGCGAATTCATTTTTATAAGCCCTGATCAGTTGAACGGTTTTTAGACCTTGTTGAACACCTTTGATGGAACCATCTGGTTCCCGACTGCCAGTGAACATCAGGGGCGAATATCCAATGAAAAGGGAAAACTTAAATTGATTTCCCTGTACCCGTCCAAAAGAGTAACGACTATCTCCGCTAGGTCTTATAAAAGTAACACCGCCTGTGTTTTTCTCCTGAGTAAATAAACCGATGGCTTTTACCTGTTTGCCTGAATCATTGGTGAACACAACCTCATATTTGCCACTCATATTGGCTGGTGCCTCATTGTTGTTCCAGTAAAATCTTTCAGTATTGTTGGGTTCTGCATATATGGGAAACGCATCCTCTCCGGATTGTCTTCTCCAGTTACCATGCCAGCGTTTCTCCTTTGTAATACCCAATACCATTATGCGGTCGAATTGATTGATCCAGACCTGAATGCTATCTTTTACTTTTACCAGCTTTCCCCCAAAATAAGATTCTTTACCATTTATGAAATAAACAGAAAGTTCGCTGGTACTGTCCTCCTGAACAGAGAAATTAAAGGGAATTTCTTCCCCATTGTATAAGGGAAATGCCCCCCGCCATATTCCTTTTAATTCCGGTTGTGACTGACCCTTTACTGACTGGAAAGCAAATACCATCATCATCATCCAGATCCAACTTAGATATATCTTATTCCTCATATTCGTTTTCAAATTTGAAATCCTTTTAAAAGGTTATTCTTACAACTTTCATGCTATAAATGTTTGATTCGCATTTTGTCTTTAATTTGAATGCAAAACAAATTTACCCAATATGGTTAAGACTATCACTTTGTTGTTGTTGTCTAATGTATTTATGACTTATGCCTGGTATGGACACCTGAAAGATCAGCAAGTGCCTTTGTGGAAAGCGATAGTCGTTAGCTGGTTTATTGCTTTTTTTGAATATTGTCTGATGGTCCCTGCCAATAGAATTGGCTATAATAGCGGGATGAACGGTTTTCAGCTGAAAATTACACAGGAAGTCATAACGCTGGTTGTATTTACTGTTTTTGCCGTTTTGTATCTGAAAGAACCTTTTCAAAGTAAATACCTGATTAGCTTTCTGTTTATACTGGGAGCGGTTTATTTTGCATTTAAAAAATAGGGTTATCCATATACGTCCTCAAAATGCCTGATTTCCGTGCAGGTTTCACCTGATATATATACTGACAATACATCATACTGAATTCTTTTGTACTGGGGATGCAGGAAATGATAGTGGGTAGCGGCTATTCTGATTCTCTTCATTTTTTTCTTCAGAATATTCTCTTCCGGGTAACCAAATTCTAATGAAGCCCTGGTTTTTACTTCTATAAAATAAAGTTGCCCGTCTTTCATGGCAATGATATCTATTTCAAGCCTTTTAAAACGCCAGTTTCGCTCTAGCAGTTTAAAACCCTTATTAATCAGGTATGACGAAGCTAATTCCTCTCCCTGTTTGCCTAAAGCAAGGTTATTCTTTTCCATATATACAAGATATTCAGCGAAATCACGTTAATAGGGGTATAAATACTGATTATGGAAAGCAAGGAACGGATTTTTAAACTGAAAGGAGTAGTGCAGCATTATGCATGGGGAGGGAATACTTTTATTCCTGAATTGCTGGGTATTGCACCAGATTTTTCAAAGCCCTCTGCGGAGTATTGGATGGGAGCGCATTCCTCTGCTCCTTCGCAGATTTACAGAACCGATTCCTGGCAGCAATTGAATGAACTCATCAGTTCCAATCCCTCCGATGCTTTACATCCTGCAGTGGTTGAAAAGTTTGGTGAATTACCGTATTTGTTTAAAGTACTGGATGTAAAAGATATGCTTTCGATTCAGGTTCATCCAACAAAAGCGAATGCCGAAATTGGATACGATGCAGAAAATGCAGCAGGAATTCCATTGAATGCCCCGCACAGGAATTATAAGGATAGGAATCACAAACCTGAAGTAATGGTTGCTTTAAGCGACTTTTGGTTACTACATGGATTTAAAAGCAAACAGGCATTGGAAGATACTTTGCAGAACACGCTGGAGTTAACGGTTCTACTGCCATTGTTTAGAAAAGAAGGAATCAAGGGATTATACCAGTTTGTGATGGAAATGGATCAGGTAGACGTAGATAATCTCCTTACTCCTTTGGTAAAGCGGGCCCTCAGATTTAAAAAAGAAGGTAGTATTACCAAGAGCAGTCCTTGCTGGTGGGCGGCTAAGTTATATGAAGAGACAGGAATCCCGGAACATATTGACCGAGGCATTTTCAGTATTTTCTTTTTCAATATTGTTCAGGTAAATCCTGGAGAAGCAGTGTTTCAGAAAGCTGGGGTACCACATGCCTATCTGGAAGGTCAGAATATTGAATTAATGGCCAATAGTGACAATGTTTTAAGGGGAGGTTTAACCCCTAAACATGTGGATGTTCCGGAGTTAATGAAGCATACACTTTTTGAAGAAGTGGTTCCGCAGGTAATGAAAGGTGTTCCTCTTATGCCCGGAGAGCTAAAATACCCTTGCCCTGTTCCCGATTTTGGGTTGAGTAAAATTTCTTTGAATCAGGGAATGGAATTTCAATCCGAAACCTATTCACTTGAAATTTTTATAGTTACAGAAGGTTCAGTGCTGTTAAATCAGCATATGGTGTTGAAGAAAGGAGAGTGTGCTGCTATCTTAGCTGAAACAAAATATTCACTACTGGCTCCGGGTCAAGCAACTGTTTTCAAAGCTTTTGTTCCAGTGCTTTAGGGATTATTCACATAATGGGTAAAAATGCCTGTGGTTCTTAATGTAATACGCTTATTTTTGCTTTGAAATTGATAAAGATGAAACTGAACAAACAATTTATATTTTCTCTGGTATTGATGGTTTTGGCTTCTGCTATATACCGTGTATTTCCTAACAGACCCATGGGCTTTGCACCCCAGATGGCCATTGCTATTTTCGCCGGCTCTTTGTTTGTGAAACATAAAAAACTGGCGTTTTTGATGCCATTATTGTCCATGTTTATTTCGGACAGCTTGTATCAGTTATTATACATGTATGATTTAACTCCAATTTCCGGATTTTATGCTGGTCAGTGGAAAAATTACCTTTTAATTATTGGTTTAACCAGCTTCGGCTTTCTGGTGAATCAAAATAAAATTGTTTCCATTTTAGGTGCTTCGTTGGCAGCCCCAACTGTTTATTTTATTCTTTCCAACGGATTGGTTTGGTTAGGAGGTGGCGGATGGCACAGACCTAAAACCTTGGATGGTTTGATGATGACCTACGCGGATGGTCTTCCATTTTACCCGAATAGCATTTATTCAACCTTATTTTTCAGCACCGTATTTTTTGCGAGCTGGATGTTGATTAAAAAAGCCAACAACGTAAAGTTAGCTTAATGCTGTAATGCTGATTTTAACCGTTTTCTAACTCGTACACTTCGTCTATAAGTAGCTGTTTCCCATCAGCTGCCTGTGTGGCCAATTCGTCGCAGCGGTTATTGTATTTATTATCAGCATGACCTTTTACCCATACAAATCTTACATGAAATTGAAGGGCAATGGCATGGTATCTTAACCAGAGGTCTTTGTTTTTTTTGCCACCTTTAAATTGAGTACGGATCCAATTTTCCAGCCATCCCTTCTGAACACTGTCCACTATGTATTTGCTATCTGTATAAATAGTTACAGGAATTCCTTTTTTGTTAAGAGATTCAAGGGCAACTATTACTGCCATTAGTTCCATTCGGTTATTGGTTGTTAACCGATAACCAGCTGAAATTTCTTTTTGCTTATCTCCCCAAATAAGTACGATGCCGTAACCGCCGGGTCCTGGATTCCCTCTGGCGGCACCATCTGTATAAATCAATAATTGATGCGACATGCCGCGAAATAAATCTTTTTTATTGATTATACCTGAAATACGCCGGTCTTAAATGATTCAAGGCTTGGATTATGATTGGCTGCATGAATTCCTTCTGCAATAACTTGTCTGGTTTTTACAGGATCAATAATTTCGTCTACCCAGATTCTTGCTGCTGCATAATAGGGCGATGTCTGTTGGTTGTAACGGTCTTTTATGGTATCCAGTAGTTTTTTCTCTTCTTCAGGAGTAGGAACGGTTCCTTTTGCTTTCATGGTCGCTACCTGAATTTGCGCCAGTGTTTTTGCTGCCTGGTCTCCGCCCATGACCGCAATCTTTGCAGAAGGCCATGCATATATAAATCTGGGGTCATACGCTTTACCGCACATGGCATAATTACCAGCTCCGTAACTGTTGCCGATGACAATGGTAATTTTGGGAACAACGGAGTTGGCTACTGCATTCACCAGTTTTGCTCCATCCTTGATAATGCCACTGTGTTCGCTTCTGCTGCCTACCATAAAACCAGTAACATCCTGTAAGAAAACCAAAGGGATTTTTTTCTGATTACAGTTCATGATAAAACGAGCCGCTTTATCTGCACTGTCGTTATAAATCACGCCTCCAATTTGCATTTCCCCCTTTTTACTTTTACACACGAGGCGTTGATTGGCCACAATTCCAACGGCCCATCCATCAATACGAGCATAGCCGCACAAAATGGTTTTGCCATAGTCCTGTTTAAATTGATTGAACTCACTGTTGTCTACAATGCGTTCGATAATTTCAAGCATGTCGTAGGGTTTCAGATTGCCTTCCGGAATTAAGCTGTATAATTCATTGGGGTCTTTTTTGGGAGGTGCCGGCGTAATTCTATCAAAGCCTGCTTTTTCCGTTTTACCTATTTTGCTCATGATTTTTTTAATCTGATCAAGACATTCCTGTTCAGTTGCAAATTTGTAATCGGCAATACCACTGATTTCAGTATGGGTAACGGCTCCCCCTAAAGTTTCATTGTCAATATCTTCTCCAATGGCAGCTTTTACTAAATAAGAACCAGCAAGGAAAATACTACCATTGCCCTCAACCATTAGGGTCTCATCACTCATGATGGGCAAATAGGCACCTCCGGCAACACAGGCACCCATTACAGCAGCAATTTGTGTAATGCCCATAGCACTCATTCTGGCATTGTTCCTGAAAACCCTACCGAAATGTTCCTTGTCAGGAAAAATTTCATCCTGCATGGGCAGGTAAACACCTGCACTGTCTACCAGATATATAATGGGAAGTTTATTTTCCATAGCAATTTCCTGCATACGGAGATTCTTCTTTCCTGTAATCGGGAACCAGGCACCTGCTTTTACCGTTTGATCATTGGCTACTATTACACATTGTCTGCCACTAATGTATCCAATACCAGCAACGGTTCCACCAGCCGGACAACCTCCTTCCTCTTTGTACATATCGTATCCTGCAAAAGCGCCTATTTCAATAAAGGGTTGGTTCTTATCACAGAGATATTCAATTCTTTCTCTTGCAGTGAGTTTATTTCTTTCTCTTTGTTTTTCTATTGCTTTTTTACCACCTCCCAAAGCAATTTTTTCCATCCGCTGTTTCATTTCGCTCAGCATCAGTTTCATCCAGTCTTCATTGCGGTTTTGTGTTAAATTCATATGCGAACAATTGTTAGTTTACAAATATAAGAGTGATTTAATTATATTTAAGATATGACTTACGACTTTATCATTATTGGCGCGGGATCTGCCGGTGCAGTATTGGCGAACAGGCTTTCTGAGAATCCCGAAAACAAAGTGCTTTTGATTGAAGCAGGTTCTCCTGACACCAAAAAAGAAATTCATATTCCAGGTGCCTACGGAGAATTACACCGAACCAATATTGACTGGCAATTCTGGGGAGTACCCCAAAAGACGCTTGGAAATCGTAAGCTATATATTCCAAGAGGCAAAACATTGGGGGGCAGCAGCTCCACCAATGCCATGGCCTATGTGAGAGGTAACAAAGAAGATTTTAATGAATGGTCTGCGCTGGGAAATAAAGGATGGTCCTATGAGGAAGTGCTTCCTTATTTCATCAAGTCGGAGTACAACGAACAAATTGAATCTGAATACCATGGCCAGGGCGGTCCCTTGCATGTTAGTTATTCCAAACAACCCAGCGTTTTTGCAGAAGCGTTTGTTGCTGCTTGTAATGAGAATGGAATTCCTTCGAATGGGGATTATAACGGTGCGGTGCAGGAAGGAGCTCATCTTTTACAGTTCAATATAAAAGACAATAAGCGATTCAGCACGGCCGCTGCTTTTTTAAAACCCATATTGAAACGAAAAAATCTGACCATTAAAGTCAATACCAGAGTCAATAGAATTTTGATTGAGAACAGTACAGCAGTTGGTGTGGAAGTAAGCTATGGATCGGTAGTAGCAGAGAGAATCAATTGTAATAATGAAGTTTTGCTCTCTGCCGGAGCTATTCAATCTCCCCAGATATTGATGTTATCGGGTATCGGCGACCCTTTGGAATTGAAGAAAGTTGGCATAGATGTGCTTGCTTCTTCGCCTGGCGTTGGAAAAAATTTGCAGGATCATTTCTGGAGTGGGGTAAGTATGGAAACCAATACTCCTTCCGCCAATTCATTATTAAAACCCTGGAATAAATCCAAAGCCATTTTGCAGTATCTGTTGCTGAAGTCAGGACCATTGGGGAACAGTCCACTGGAAGCCAATGCCTTCATTCGTTTGCAGGAGAATCAAAACAGACCGGATATTCAATTTCATTTTGCTCCATTGGGTGTTGCGAGAGATTATTCAACAGATTTGTATGATTTGAAAACCTTTCCATTGGTAGATCAAGTTTCTGTAATGTCTATTCTATTACATCCTCAGAGTAGGGGCACCGTTCTTTTAAAAACATCCAATCCCAAAGACAGCCCACTAATCGATCACAAAGCCTTGGAATCTGAAACAGATCAGCAATTATTAATTAAAGCTTTGCGAAAATCAATGGATATTCTGAGAGCCTCATCTTTGCAAGCCTATGCTAAAGAGTCAGATTTATTTCCTTCGGCCGATGCGTCTGATAATGAGATGTTAGCACATATTCAACAAACATTGGAAACCCTGTATCACCCGGTAGGCACTTGCAAAATGGGAGTGGATGAAATGGCCGTAACAGACCCGAGTTTGAAAGTAAAAAAAATCAAAGGGCTTAGGGTAGTGGACGCTTCTGTGATGCCAACCATTGTATCCGGTAATACCCATGCTGCTACCGTAATGATTGCCGAAAAAGCAGCAGACCTTATCCTTTCGGGTAATTAAAGTGTGAGATATACACATTGTTTGTTATTTTAGCAGTCATAAATCCACTCCATTGGCTACTACAAAAAAAACGATTGCTGTAAAGAAGACTGTTACAGATAAAAAAGCTACTGCTGATTTTCTAACAGTTCAGTTTCAGTTAAAATACCATACTGAATTCGGACAAAATCTATTTATTGTTGGGGATCATCTTTTGTTGGGTAATGGTGATATTGCCAATGCCATCCCCATGCAATATTTAAATGAACAAGCATGGACGGCTACTGTTCAATTGTCAACTACTGCACTTAATCAAAAGATAAGCTACAATTATGTTTTGGTTAACGGAGATGGATCTGTAGTAGTAGACTGGGGATCGGACAGATTGCTGGATTTTCAAAAACTATCAGCACTTAAAGTTCATATTCTGGATACCTGGAACCATGCAGGCTATTTTGAAAATGCCTTTTATACAGAACCTTTTCAGCAAGTTTTATTAAAACAAAATGAAACGGTAGCAAAGGTTAGGTCTTTGAAATCAGCAACTCATATATTCAGGGCAAAATATCCCTTACTAAATAAGGATGAAATAGTCTGCCTGACTGGCTCTTTTAAATCGGCCAATAACTGGGATACTGAAGGGGTGCTTTGTATGGGCAAGGAAGCTGACAACCCTTATTTCGAAATACAATTAAATTTATCTAAAGAGCAATTCCCAATTGCTTATAAGTATGGAGTTTATAATGTTAAAACAAAAAAACTGATTCAGTTTGAATCGGGGGATAACAGAATATTACAGGCAGCTCCTGAAACTAAACAGGTAACAATGGTACAGGATGGATTCCTGTATCTCCCCAATCATACTTGGAAAGGAGCTGGTGTTTCCATCCCGGTTTTCAGTATCAGAACCCATGACAGTTTTGGGGTAGGAGAATTTTCTGATCTGAAAAAAATGATTGATTGGGCTGAAACGGTGGGATTAAAAATGATACAATTATTGCCTGTCAATGATACTACTGCAACGCACACCAATAAAGATTCTTATCCCTATGCAGCCATTTCTGCTTTTGCACTGCATCCACTTTACTTAAATCTGAAGTCGATAGCAGGTAAAAAGTTTGCAGCCGCACTAAAAAAGCTGGAATCAACCAGAAATGAATTGAATCAGTTGCCAACCGTAGCTTATGCAGATGTACTGAAATATAAAATTGATTTTGCAAAAAAAGTATATGATGCAGTGAGAGAAGAAGTGCTTGCACAGGAAGATTTCAAAAACTTTTTTAATGAGAACAAGGACTGGTTAACTCCCTATGCTGTATTTTGCTATCTGCGGGATAAGCATGGCAGCGTAGATTTTGCCACCTGGCCTTCACATTCACAGTATAATGAGAATCAGGTTGCGAAGCTTTTAAAGGAGGGATCTAAATCGCATAAAGAAATTGCTTTTCATTATTTTCTGCAGTATCAGTTACATCTGCAATTAAAGGAAGCCACTTCCTATGCGCATAAGAAAGGAATTATTATTAAAGGAGATATAGCTATTGGGGTATATCGTTATGGGGCTGATACCTGGCAACATCCTCATTTATTTCATATGGATTTTCAGGCAGGTGCACCTCCTGATGATTTTGCCGTAAAGGGTCAGAACTGGGGTTTCCCCACTTATAATTGGCAAATCATGCAGGATAGCGGGTTTGCCTGGTGGAAACAGCGTTTTGCGCAAATGGGGCGCTATTTTGATGCTTTCAGAATTGATCATATACTCGGGTTTTTCAGAATCTGGAGTATACCTATGCATGCAGTGGAAGGGATTATGGGACATTTTGTGCCTGCCATTCCGCTGACCCTTCGGTCTTTTGCAGAAAAGGGAATCTGGTTTGATTATGATCGATACACAAAACCCTTCATTTCTGATTCTGTTTTATGGGAGATATTCGGCTATGACAATGAATTGGTGAAGAGCCTTTTTCTTACGGATAATAAAAACGGACTCTATCAGCTAAAAGAAGCTTTTGATACACAAAGAAAAATTGAGGCCCATTTTGCTACTCTGGAAAATGATGCACAACATCAGAAAATTAAACAAGGCCTTTATAGCTTAATCAGCAATATCATTTTATTTGATGCGAATGGTGATGGTCAAGAATTTCACTTTAGATTTGGAATTGAAAATACGTCCTCGTTTAAGGCATTGGAGTTTGGCACTCAGCAGCAGCTGAAGGAATTATATGTGCAGTACTTCTATAAAATGCAGGATGATTTCTGGAAAAAAGAAGCCTATAAAAAATTACCTTCCTTAAAGCGGGTCACAAATATGTTAATTTGTGGGGAAGATCTGGGAATGGTTCCTGGTTGTGTTCCGGAAGTAATGCAGCAATTGGGTTTGTTGAGTCTGGAAATACAAAGAATGCCTAAGAATCCAGAACGTGCATTCTTTCATCCCAATGATGCTCCTTACTTAAGTGTTGTAACCCCCTCCACGCACGATATGAGTACCATCAGAGGCTGGTGGGAAGAAGACCGAAAAACGATTCAACAATTTTATAACCAGGAATTAGGACAATGGGGAGATGCACCTGCCTATTGTGAAGCTTGGATCAATAAAGCAGTTGTATTGCAGCATTTATTTTCTCCAGCCATGTGGGCTGTTTTTCAGTTACAGGATTTAATGGGAATGCATGAGCAGATCAGAAGGGAAAATCCATTGGATGAACAAATTAATGTTCCGGCAGATCCCAATCATTTCTGGCGCTACCGGATGCATTTGCCATTTGAAACTTTGCAGGAGACCCAAGCGTTTAATGAAGAATTGAAGTCTTATATTCAACAATCAGGAAGATAATCGGAAAACAGTGGAGTTAAGATATACCAAAACCAGTTTGCCATTCGCTCATCCCTTTACAATTTCGAATGGTAGAACCAAAACGCATCAGGAAGCCTTGTTGGTTGCATTAAAACTGGGCCCTTTTACCGGATATGGGGAAGCTCCTGCAATTGCTTACTATGATATTACAGTAGATAAAATGATAGCCGATCTTGAGGCTAAGCATAAAATGGCAGAGAAATTTGCCATGACCGATCCGGAAAGGTATTGGCATTATCTGCATCACCTTTTTCCACAAAATCCATTTTTGGTAGCCGCTTTGGATATTGCCGGTTGGGACTTATTTGGTCAGATGAAAGGCAAGCCCCTTTATGAATTATGGGATACCAGCTGGTCGGATGAATTGCCCGTATGTGATTTTACAATCGGTATAGATGCCCCTGATAAAATGGTTGAGAAAATGCTGGCGAAACCCTGGCCAATTTATAAAATTAAGCTGGGTACGCCTGATGATATTGGTATTATTAAAGCGCTTAGAGAAAAAACAGAAGCTGTTTTCAGGGTAGATGCCAATGCTGGCTGGACTACAGAACAGGCAGTTGCACTTATACCTCAACTAGCCGAATTAGGGGTAGAGTTGGTGGAACAGCCTTTGGCAAAAGACAACTGGGAGGGTATGAAGCAACTGTTTACAATATCATCCCTTCCTTTGATTGCAGACGAATCCTGTGTGAGTGAAAAAGATGTAGCCAGGTGTGCAGGTTATTTTCATGGAATCAATATTAAATTAACAAAGTGCAGTGGTATAACACCTGCCAAAAGAATGATTAAGGAAGCCAGATCTTTAGGATTGAAAGTTATGATGGGGAGCATGAATGAGTCGGTTATTGGTTCAGCTGCCATTGCCCATTTTCTGCCACAGCTGGATTATGTGGATATGGATGGCCCGTTGTTGCTGACTGAGTCCAATGCGAAAGGAGTCGAATACAATAATGGAAGAGTAGCGCTTACAGGTAAACCTGGTTTAGGTATTTTCTTTTAAAAGCTTTACCACTACTTTGTCAATCGGAAGTGTCATGTCTTTTTCAGATAAAGTTTCCAGCGGAATCCATCTGAATACCTCTGCTTCTCCGTTGGGGTCTTTTATCTGCTCTGGCTGAAAAGAAAACGGAATTTCACTTGTGGGTAGAATTGAGGTATTGGCGGCATGCACGCGATAATAAATAGATAAGATTTGATCTTTATTATTGAATGCTGAAATCTGAAAAAAATCAGTGGTATAAAAGTGCTCCCCAATGCTTACTTCTAGTCCGGTCTCCTCCCTGAATTCTCGCTTTAAACAGTCTCTGGTTCCTTCACCAAATTCCAATCCACCGCCCGGAAGTTTGGTAATAAAAGCTCCTCTGATAAATTCATCGGTTACCAGTAATCGCTGGTATTGATCAATTAGAATTCCGTAGACGCGTACATTGAAAAGAGGCATAGCTTAGAACCATTTTTTCTTATAAAAATATCCTCCGATAATGATAGAAACGCAAAGAGAAATAATTACAGGGATATAGAAAGCATGATTGGAATGTTGGTAAGGAATATCTACGTTCATGCCATAAATGCTGGTTACCAAAATGGGTAATGATAGAATAATGGTAATGGATGTTAATCGCTTCATAACATTATTCAGGTTATTACTGATGATACTGGCAAATGCATCCATGGTGCTGCTCAGGATATTGGTATAAATATTCGCCATTTCCAACGCCTGACTGGTATCTACAATTAAATCTTGCAGGAATTCTCTTTCGTCTTCATTTAGTCCGAGAAAATTGGTTCTTTCCAGTTTCATCATCAGCATTTCATTACTCCTCAATGCTGTAACAAAATAAACCAGGCTTTTCTGTACACGCATTAATTTCAACAAGTCTACGTTACTATTACTGTCATATAAACTTTGCTCGTACTGATTTCTGCTATGGTTGATTTCTTTCAGGTAATCCAGAAAAGTTTGTACCACTTTCTCGAACACTTTTAATACCATCATATTTCTCTTGTCAGGGTGTCTTTTCTGAAAAGTGTTCAGGAATTTTTTAATGGCACCATTGTCGAAAGAGTTTACTGTGATAATTTGATTGTGGGTTAGAATGATACAGATAGGTATCGTAATATAAAATGCGTCCGAATCATTAAACGAGTTGTTTTCTGTTGGGGTCTTGATGATAATGATTTTTACATTGTCCTCCATTTCATAACGGGGGCGTTCATCAATGTCCAGGGAGTCTCTTAAAAATTCAATGGGAATTTCCAGCTCTTCACTTAATTCTACAAATTCTTCTTCTTTAAAAGGAGGAACTAAATTTACCCAGACACCCTGATCTGCTTTCTGTATCTCAATGGTCTGTCCGTCTATATTTTTAAAATACTGGATCATTTTTTACACTTTAGATGTACCGTTTAAATCAATGGTTCCTTTGAATACCAATTCCGCAGGTCCGCATAGCCAAATATTCTGAAAGCTTTCCGTTCCTGTTCTCTCAAATTCAACGGCAAGATTTCCGCCTTTGGTCTTGATTTGCACGGTTTGTTGGGTAGTGTTATTTTTCATTGACATAATTAAAGCAGCTGCAGTTACGCCAGTACCGCAACTGTAGGTTTCATCTTCAACCCCACGTTCGTAGGTTCTGACGTAGATTTTGCCTTCATCTAATTTTTCAACAAAATTTACATTGATGCCTTTCTCTTTATATTCATTGCTGTATCTGATGTTTTTGCCTTCTGTAACTACATCCAAATCTTCCAGATTCATTACTTGTTGCACATAATGAGGGGAGCCTGTATTAACGGTACATGCTGTAGAAAGCTGGCTTATACTGTTTACATCAATCATTTTAAGTTTTACCCAGTCATGCTCTGTTACTATGGCTTCATGTGGTCCATCTGAAGCAATAAAACAATATTTTTCTTTAATTATACCCGTGTCAAATGCGAATTTAGTCAGACACCTACCTCCATTTCCGCACATGCTACCTTCGGCGCCATCCGCATTATAGTATTTCATTTCGAAATCATAGCCAGCCTTGCTATTCAACAGCATTAATCCATCTGCTCCTATACCAAATCTTCGATGGCATAAAAGCGCAATTTGCTTTTGATTGAGTTTAATAAGATTGTTTCTGTTGTCCAGAATAACAAAATCGTTACCCGTTCCCTGGTATTTATAGAACACTAAATGCATGTTGCAATTTAGGTTGAAATAGGGAAGTAACAGCGTTTAATTGCGATGGCCTGCCTTTATATTGGATTCACAAATGACCAGTATCTGGTCCATGAACTTACTAAGTTCAGCTAAATCAGCTTCTTTAAAATGGCCCAGTCTGATAGACATTTTCATTTGAGTAATTAATTCAGCGTAACTTTTGATGAACTGAGCAGACTGCCACTTAAGAATTGGTTTAGAAGGGGCTTCTGCAATGGCAGACACACGGTTACAAACAATGATAATGGTTCTTCTGAGCTGTGCAGATAATACAAAACGTTGCTGAACGGGAAGTGTACAGGTTAGCCGGTATACTTCCTTGGCAGCCAGGATGGAATGCTGATATATGGATAATTCCTGCTTTGTATTTTCAGACATTAATCAAATTTACTATCTAAAAATGGGCTGAAAAAATATTTATTGCATTTTAGACAATATTTCCAGGCTTTTTACGATTAGTGATTCAACGGCTTTGCCTCCGTCTTTGCTAAAACTTTGCTGTACGCGATTAGCAACGATTGCGCTAAGGCTTAAGCAGTTATGGTTAAGAATTTTTCCTAATCCGTACATGGCACTGGTCTCCATCTCAAAATTGGTAATCCGATGATTACCGTAACTGAAACTGGTTAATTGTGAAATCAAGTTGGGGAATTGCAGTGGTAAGCGTAAAATTCTTCCCTGTGGTCCATAAAATCCAGGACAGGTAACGGTGATGCCATGGTGAAAACCTTCTACAAATTCTTTGAGCACACTGGCAGAAGCGGAAGCTATATACGGAGTTATCCCATTGTTGCCCAATTGCGTGTGTGTTTCAAAAGCGTTTAAAATTTGCGATTCTTCTTCATGATTCTGCTGCTTGTAAAAATGAAGCAGATTGTCCACTCCCAATCCATGTGTACTGGCTACAAAACTATCAACGGGAATATCAGCCTGCAAAGCTCCTGAAGTGCCCATTCTCACGATGGTCAGTTTGGTTAGTTCCGACTTGATGGTTCTGGTGCTAAAATCTATATTGGCTAATGCATCCAATTCGTTAAATACAATATCAATATTGTCAGGACCAATTCCTGTGGATACTACAGAAAGTCTTTTCTTGCCAATGATTCCGGTATGCGTAATAAACTCTCTGTGCTCATATTTGCCTTCTATCTTGTCAAAATGTTTGCTTACTTCAGCCACTCTGCCAGGATCTCCAACTGTAATGATGGTACTGGCCAGTTCTTCTGGTTTCACATTTAAATGATAAACTGCACCTCTGTCATTAATGATCAATTCACTTTCTGCAATTCTGAGCATATTTATAAGAATTAGAAAGTAAAATTCGGGATTTCTTATTTAGAATTTTAAAATTCCTTTCTTTCCGCTATTTTTGCATCCCCAAACAAGGTCCTGTGGCCGAGTGGCTAGGCAGAGCTCTGCAAAAGCTTCTACAGCGGTTCGAATCCGCTCGGGACCTCACAAAGGGTTGTCGCTCGACAACCCTTTTCTATTTCATAAATGGATTAGTTGCCATTTTGTAACTTTTGTAACCATCTTTACCTTTTTGATTCTTCATTTTTGTATTCTAAAATTGATTCAATGATCATACTAGGTTATTTATTAGCAGCATTGGTGGGTATTTCCTTGGGACTTATCGGAAGCGGTGGGTCTATTTTAACCGTACCTATTCTGGTGTATATAATGGGAGTTGATCCTGTTTTGGCAACCGCCTATTCCTTGTTCATTGTGGGTTCCACTGCATTGGTGGGCGGTATTCAAAGTGCCACGCAGAAAAGAGTTGATTTTAAAACCGTACTTATTTTTGGTATTCCATCCATTGCAGCTGTTTATGCTACCCGTTTATGGCTGGTTCCATTAATTCCAAAAGAAGTGGCCACCATTGGGTCCATAGTTATTACCAAGCCCATTGCCCTGATGTTACTTTTTGCATTAGTAATGATTCTGGCGTCTGTAAGTATGATTAAGCCTGGGAAGAAACAAGCTACAGATGAAAATCTACCCATGCAATACAATTATCCCATGATTTTACTGGAAGGATCCCTGGTTGGGGTATTAACAGGCTTGGTAGGAGCAGGGGGGGGATTCTTAATTATACCTGCACTGGTATTGCTCGCTAAAATGCCAATGAAACTGGCCGTGGGAACTTCTTTATTCATTATTGCTGCCAAATCTCTGATTGGATTTACAGGAGATTTGCAGGGGAGTGAAGTGATTGATTGGAGTTTGCTATTAACTTTTACTGGATTTGCAGTAGTTGGAATTTTTGCTGGAATCATTTTGTCCAAGAAGATCCCAGGAGAAAAACTAAAATCAGCATTTGGCTGGTTTGTTTTAATCATGGGAATTTACATCATAATTAAAGAATTATTGTTTCCTGCAGGTGGGGGGCACTAATGCAACAAAAGTTACCAAACGCCAATTTTTCACAATCGATATTTGCAGTATATATTAAAAACTTAAAAACGAAACCATATGTTTTTCCAACACATTTACGACAAGAGTTTAGCGCAAGCCAGCTATTTTATTGGATGCCAGAAAGCAGGCGTGGCTGCAGTGATAGATGCCAAAAGAGATGTGGACACTTACCTTGAAATAGCTAAGGCTAACAATATGACCATCACCCATATTTTTGAAACACATATTCACGCAGATTTCCTTGCGGGATCAAGAGAGCTTGCTAAGCTAACCGGTGCGCAGCTATACTTGTCCGCTGAAGGTGGAGAAGGATGGGAGTATGAGTTTCCGCATATAGGTTTAAAAGATAACGATGTAATCAAGCTGGGTAATTTGAGCTTTAAAGTAATGCATACGCCAGGTCATACGCCTGAAAGTATCAGCTTCCTTTTAACAGATCATCCTGCAAGTGATGAACCTGTTATGTTATTCACCGGTGATTTTGTTTTTGTAGGTGATATTGGCAGACCCGATTTATTAGAGAAAGCTGCTGGTATGGTAGGAACCCAGGACAAAGGGGCCAAGCAAATGTATCAGAGCATTAATAAGTTCAATGCATTGCCCGATTATGTTCAGGTTTGGCCCGGACATGGTGCAGGTTCTGCCTGTGGTAAAGCTTTGGGCGCGGTTCCAAGTACAACGGTGGGTTATGAGAAAGCCAGAAACTGGGCATTCCAGTATGCAAAAAATGAAGATGGTTTTATCAAATTCCTGTTGGCCGATCAACCAGAGCCGCCGAAGTATTTTGCTATGATGAAGAAGTTAAACAAGGTAGATCGTCCTTTATTAACTGAAGTTCCCAAGCTGAAGCAACTTTCAATAGAAGAAGTGAATGCCAATATGGCTAAAGGTATCAAGCTCCTTGATGCCAGACCAAAAACAGCGTTTGCCGCTGGATTTATTCCTGGTAGCTTAAACGTACAAGGCAATAATTCTTTCGCAACCTGGGCGGGATGGTATCTTAGTTACGACGAACCTTTCATGATTCTTGCAGATGAATCTATGTTGGATGATTTAACCAGAAAATTAATGAGAATTGGTTTGGACAATATAGCAGGTTATTTGCCATCTGTAGAAGCATACACCAAAGCTGGTGGCACTTTAAGCAAAGTAAATCAGGTGGATTTAGCAACTGCTAAAACTTTAGCTAAGGATCCGGAAGTGCAGGTAGTAGACTTAAGAGGTGTGGCAGAGTTTAATGCAGGTCATATTGAGGGTGCCGAAAACGTATTCGTAGGAACATTGCCAGACAACCTGAATAAAATAAGCAAAACCAAAAAAGTAATGATACACTGTCAGGGTGGAGACAGGGCGTCTATTGGCTATTCTATTCTTGCAAAAAATGGTTTTAATAATATTGTTAACTATTCTCCAGGAATGAATGAATGGATCAGCTCCGGCGAACCCGTAGTTGCATAGTGAGTATGAGTTTAGTTAGAGCTGCCTTCCCCCGGGCAGCTTTTTTTATGATTAAACTCATTTTTTTAGGAAAGCCTGTATGTTAATTTTGGACGGAAAATAGAAAGTATGAAAAAATTGAATGTATTTTTTGCGGCAATACTAATGGTTCTTCTGGTTTCATGTAATGAAGCACCAGCAGATAAAGCAGCAGATACGAATATGGCACCAGTAAAACATGGAGAATCAATGGAGCATCATGCCAGTTCTGATTCTGCTGCTAAGTACACTCCTGAGATGGTAGCCAATAAAAGGGATTTTATCTGCGGAATGCCTGTAACAGCTGGTATTGCTGACACTGCTCATTATGGTGGTAAGGTATATGGCTTCTGTGCAAGTGAATGTAAGGCTGAGTTTTTGCTGAATCCGCAGTCTCATGTAACCGCAAAATAAGTATGCGTGAATTGTAACTTTTGATACCATTTTTTTTTCAATGATTCTGGAGTTTTACAATAACATTTAAATTCATTTGTATGAAAATTGAACAAATTTATACGGGTTGTCTGGCGCAGGGCGCTTATTATATTGTATCTGAAGGAGAAGCAGCTATTGTTGATCCATTAAGGGAGATACAGCCTTATCTGGAAAGATTGGCAAAAGACAAGGTTACATTGAAGTATATTTTTGAAACGCATTTTCATGCAGATTTTGTAAGTGGTCATTTAGACCTGAGTAAGGCAACGGGCGCAAAAATTGTTTATGGCCCAACAGCAAAAGCGGGTTTTGATTGTGTAGTTGCAAATGATGGAGAAGAATTTTCATTAGGGAAGATTCATATTAAAGTATTGCATACACCTGGTCATACATTGGAGAGCAGTACTTTTTTATTGAAGGATGAACAGGATAAGCCCCATTGTATTTTTAGCGGAGATACCCTTTTTCTGGGCGATGTTGGCCGACCCGATCTGGCGCAGAAAGCAGCGAATATGACGCAGGAGGAATTAGCAGGATTACTTTACGATAGTCTGATGAATAAGATAATGCCCTTGCCTGATGATATTATTGTTTATCCTGCGCATGGTGCCGGTAGTGCCTGTGGTAAGAATATGATGAAGGAAACCGTAGATACTTTAGGTAATCAGAAGAAAGTAAACTATGCCCTGAACCAGCCTGATAAAGACAGTTTTATTAAAGCGGTTACCGATGGACTTCAGCCACCTCCCGGTTATTTTGGTATGAATGTAGCCATGAATAAACAGGGGTATGATTCTTTTGAATCTGTTCTGCATAAAGGTTCTACACCATTATCTGTGGAAGCATTTGAAGCAGCAGCAGAAACAACGGGTGCATTGATTTTAGATACCAGAGATTCCGGCGTTTTTTATAAAGGATTTATTCCTCAATCTATTAATATTGGATTGGGGGGAGATTTTGCTCCCTGGGTAGGTGCCATGATTGTAGATGTAAAGCAACCCATTTTATTGGTTTGTGAAGCGGAATCTTATAAGGATGCCATTACCCGGTTAAGCAGGGTTGGTTTTGATCATGTTATTGGATATCTGGAAGGAGGTTTTGAAAACTGGCTGAATGCCGGTAAGCCGGTTGATACAGTTGAAAGAATTGATGCTGCTGAGTTTGCTGGAATGCTGGATGTGAACTCAGATACCATTTTTGATATCAGAAGGGAAGGAGAGTATGTAGCAGAACATATTGAAAACGCCTACAATAAGCCATTGCTGTATATAAACGAATGGATTAAAGACATCAACCCGTCCGAACATTTCTTTGTGCATTGTGCAGGCGGATACAGAAGCATGATTGCTGCCAGCATTTTACAGGCCCGTGGATACAGAAACTTTACAGAAATCGCAGGCGGATATAAAGCCATCGCAGAAACCAATATCCCACGAACCGATTTTGTGTGCCCTTCCAAAACTTTAAAACTCTAAAATATGAGTACCCCATTTCATTACGAAGTAGACTTAGTTTGGCAATCTGATAGAAAAGGAACCATCAGCTCCCCTGTATTATCTAATACCATTGAAGTGGCTACTCCTCCTGAATTTCCTAAGGGAATGCCAGGTATCTGGTCTCCGGAACATTTACTCGTTGCTGCAGTAAACTCCTGCTATATGACTACTTTTTTAGCCATCGCTGAAAATTCCAAATTGCCATTTGTATCATTGAATGTGAAGGCAGTGGGTTTATTGGAACAACCTGAAGGGAAATACATGATTACAACTGTATTGTTGAAGCCGGAATTAGTGATTTCTGATGAAACCATTGCAGAAAGAGCCATGAGGGTATTGGAAAAAACAGAGAAAGCCTGTTTAATTTCCAATTCCATCAAAGCAACGGTGAAACTGGATGCAGTTGTGAAAATTGCACATGCGTAACTTTTGTTACCATTCCTGAGATTCTTTCTTTCTAACTTGCTGCAAATTCTTTTGCATGCAGGGTTTAAAGGAGAATAAAATTCAATTCATACTTCTTGTTATTGTCAATGCTTTTGTAGGGGCAATGGTGGGTATGGAGCGATCTATCCTTCCGGAATTTGGCAAGACACTCTTTTCGCTGTCCACCGCAACTGCGATTACCAGCTTTATTATTGCGTTTGGCATTAGTAAGTCTGTTAGTAATTACGCAGTTGGCGCTTTTTCAAAGAGATTTACCAGAAAGCAATTGCTTGTATTTGGCTGGCTGATTGCGGCCCCGGTTCCTTTTTTATTGATGTATGCGAATCACTGGAACTGGATAATTCTAGCTAATATTTTTCTGGGTATCAGCCAGGGGCTTACCTGGAGCACTACAGTTGTCATGAAAATTGATCTGGTAGGTAATAAAAACAGAGGGCTGGCAATGGGTATTAACGAGTTTGCCGGTTATCTATCGGTAGGACTGGCTGCCTATTTATCAGCAAGAATAGCAAGTAACTATGGATACGCTATTTATCCCTTTATTCCTGGATTGTTTTTTGTACTGGCAGGTTTAGTACTCTCCTTATTTTTCGTAAAAGATACAGCTGCCTTTGTTCAGGCTGAATCCAAAGAAAGCCCTATTCCGCTGATCAAAAATATCTGGTCTCAGACCACCTGGAATCACAGAAATTTAGGCAGTGTAACCCTGAATGGGTTGGTTAATAATTTGAATGATGGCGTTATGTGGGGACTGGTACCCTTATTGCTTATTCAACGTCAGTTTACTGTATCTGAGATTGGGATGATTGCCGGGATATATCCCGCAGTATGGGGGATTTCTCAGCTCTTTACAGGTAAAATGGGGGATCATTTTTGTAAAAAACAATTGATCACAATGGGCATGTTGCTTCAGGCAATTGCCATTATTCTTCTTGTATTTTTCACTTCATTTTCTGCGGCAATTACAGCTGCGGTTTTACTTGGCTTGGGGACAGGCCTGGTATATCCCAATTTTTTAACGGTGGTTGCAGAGAATGCGCATCCAACCCAGAGAGCAGAAGTGATGGGTGTGTTCCGGTTCTGGCGGGATATGGGGTATGTAGTTGGGGCTCTGTTAAGTGGTGTGCTTGCCGATTGGCTGGGTCTGGAAACGGCATTGTATGCGATTGCTGCCATTACGGCCGGGGCAGGGTTAATTGCTAATGTTCGTATGTGTTGTACCTTAAAGGTATTCTGGCGTTCGCAGGAATGTTCTCCTGCTGTGTAACCTTTGTTACCATGAGTAGGGTTGCTTGTTTTTTACATTTGTATTGAATAAAACGAAAGGTCTATGAAGGAAATCATTATGAGCAATTGGAATTGGATGCGGGTGATACGTTTGCTGGC
Source organism: Sediminibacterium sp. C3 (assembly GCF_000508085.1). Classification (GTDB taxonomy): domain Bacteria; phylum Bacteroidota; class Bacteroidia; order Chitinophagales; family Chitinophagaceae; genus Sediminibacterium. The sequence goes on from NZ_KI669560.1 coordinate 1,771,828, forward strand.
GGGGATTGCCATTATTATCCAGGCAATTGCCAATAAAGACACGGTATTTGGGGTCGCAGGTGTTCTTTTTACCATCATGGCCCTTTTTAACACAGGATGTTGTGGCGTAGGTGGCTGTAATACACCCATTCAAAAATCCAACAAAAGCACAGAAGATATTACGTATGAAGAAGTGGTTAAATAGTAACAAGCTATACCTGATCGGAAGTCTGGTAGGTGCTATTGGCGGTTACATTTACTGGCAACAGGTGGGATGTGTATCAGGTACATGTGCCATAACTTCCAAACCATTGAACAGCACTTTATATGGATCAATGATGGGGGCGTTGGTTTTTGGAATGTTCAAAAAGGAAGATAAAAAAGAATCCAATCAAGCTTAAAAATAAATCATATGACATTTAATGAAATGATACAATCGGATAAGCCTGTACTGGTAGATTTTTTTGCCGAATGGTGTGGTCCCTGCAAAATGATGTCTCCTATATTGAAAGAGGTGAAAGACAGTTTAGGCGATGCTGTAACCATCATCAAAGTGGATGTAGACAAAAATCCACAGGCAGCAGCAGCTTATCAGGTACAGGGTGTTCCTACACTAATTGTTTTTAAAAACGGGAAACCATTGTGGAGACAAAGTGGTGTTGTACCCAAAAACGGATTAATCAATATTCTTCAACAATTTAAATAATCAATCATGGGCATTTTTGATATGCTATTTGGCGGGAACAATAATACCGCGGATTTAAAGTCTTTAATTAATGAAGGCGCTTTTTTAGTAGATGTAAGAACACCGGGTGAATTTGCTGATGGGCATGTAAAAGGTTCAGTGAATATACCATTGGATAATATCACCAAAGAAATTGCTAAGTTCAAGGACAAAAAGAGTGTGATTGTATTCTGCAGAAGCGGTAACAGAAGTGGAATGGCTAAATCATTGCTTGAGCAGCAAGGAATTCCTAATGTAGTGAATGGGGGTACCTGGCAGCATGTTGCACAATTTGTTCAATAAGTATAAAAACATACAATGGAAACTTTAAAAATTTTAATACCAACCGATTTCTCTGTTCAGGCAGAATATGCCTATGTTATGGTGCAAAAGCTTGCTGAAAAAATTAATGTGGATGTGCATTTTTTGCATGTATTGTCGGTTCCTGATACGGTAACGATGGACGCACAGGGAAAAATTTCTACCTGTGGTGAAATTGATGTTCAGTATATTGAACAGCAGGTCTCCATTGCCAACAGAAATCTGCTTTCTTTGAAAAACCATTACGGTGATTCAATAAAAACACATCTCCAGCTGGGAAAAGTTACAGATTCAATTATTCAGTTTGCCAGCCATCAGCAGTTTGATCTGATAGTTATGGGAACCAAGGGCGCCTGGGGAATTAAAGAAAAAGTTTCTGGAACAGAAACACAGATGATTGCGAGAAAATCAACTATTCCCTTATTGTCCTTGATGTGTGATCGTTCTGATCTTGCCATCAATCATTTGTTATTGGTACATGATTTCTCAACTCCCAAATCTGAGAATTTAACGTTGATGCATAAAATTCTGAAAGCCTTTAATCCAACGCTTCATTTACTCCAGATTGTTTCCGGAGATGTCAATGCAAGTAAGGGTGCCATAGAATCTCAAATGAAACAATTTGCTTCACTGAATTCTATTGAAAACTTTGAATGTCATGTTATCAGTGATACAGATGTTGAAAATGGTGTTATCCATTTTAACCAAATGCTTAATATGGATATGATTTGTATTGGAACACATGGTAAAGGTGGATTGCTCCATCAGAGTGCCATGGAAAAAATGGTGAATCATTTATTTAAACCCATTATCTCATTTCAACTTAAATAAGTAAAAACAAGCAATGAAAGAATTAATAACGCAAACCTGGTCATGGTGGTTTTCAGGGGCAATGATTGCTTCCATCATGTTTTTCCTTTTATATTTTGGTCAATCATTTGGCTTTTCTTCTAATTTAAGAACCATTTGTGCAGCAGCAGGTCTTGGTAAGAAAACCAAGTTTTTCGATTTTAACTGGAAGGCTCAGCTATGGAATATTGTGTTTCTGGTTGGATCCATTATTGGGGGATATATAGCATCTAACTATCTTTCTTCAGGTGGTCCGGTTGAGATTTCTGCATCAACCATTGAAGACCTAGGTAAAATGGGCATTGCCGCGCCCACTTCTTTACAACCCAATGAATTATTTAGCTGGGAGGCAGTATTTAGTGTGAAAGGATTTTTGATTCTTGCTTTTGGTGGACTGATGGTTGGATTTGGTTCCAGGTATGCAGGTGGTTGTACTTCAGGACATGCCATCAGTGGTCTTAGTAATCTTCAGTTGCCTTCCTTAATTGCCGTTATCGGATTCTTTATAGGAGGACTCTTAATGACACACTTAATTATGCCATTCATATTAAAATAAGTAAGTAAAATAACTAATTGAATTAATCTGTTTGCTATGAAGTTTTTAAAGTTTTTATTGCTGGGAATTGTATTTGGTATTGTGATGGCCAAATCAGAAGCTATTTCCTGGTTCAGAATACAGGAAATGTTTCGCTTTCAGGCATTCCATATGTATGGAATTATTGGAACAGCTGTAACACTTGGTGTGATTGGTGTTGCATTGATCAAAAAGTTTAATATCAGGGATTTTCATGGAAACCCGATTTTGTTCTTTCCAAAGGATAAGTCAGTTATCAGATACCTGATTGGTGGTACAATTTTCGGATTGGGATGGGCCTTGAGTGGTGCCTGCCCTGGTCCGATGGTTGTAAATATTGGGTATGGATTTTTATCGATGATTGTTGTTTTCTTTTTGCCATCGTAGGTACCTATCTGTATGGTGTTTTCATGAAAAAATTACCCCATTAGTATTCAGTTTTTCAATTATCACGCGTAAATACCAAGTGTATGCAAACCAATCCATCTAATGAAAAGGACAAGGTTTGATCAGAATGATCCAGCGGATGCTGAATCTGATTATTGTACTGGTGATATTTATTGTTTTATTACCGCTGGTCATTTACAATGCCGACACTATCAAAGGATGGTTCAGTTCGGATCACGCAAAAGCTATTACTCCTGCAGTTCCTGAAACTACCAAAGAAGAAAAAAAGAATATCGCTTCTGTTGAAACTTACTGGCAGCCTGTAGCATTGGATTTGGTTCCAGACGCCGCTGAAAAAGAATTGGTTTACTATGGACGAGACTTGATTGCGCATACAGCCAAATACCTTGGGCCGAATGGCTCTGTAGTTCAAATTTCAAATGGACAGAATTGTCAGAATTGTCATTTGCAGGCAGGAACTATGGCTTTTGGAAATAACTATGGATCCGTAGCATCTACCTATCCGAAATTCAGAGCCAGAAGTGGTTCAGTTGAAAATATTTATAAGCGGGTAAACGATTGTTTTGAAAGAAGTTTAAACGGAAAGGCACTGGACACTAGTAGCAAAGAAATGCAGGCAATTGTTGCCTATATCAATCATATTGGCTCCAATGTAAAGAAAGGAGAAAAAGCAGCTGGATCCGGATTAAAAGATCTGGTATTTTTAGATAGAGCAGCAGATCCGATAAAAGGTAAAGTAGTGTATGAAAGCAAATGCCAAAGTTGTCATCTGGCCAATGGAGAAGGCGTTCTTAATCCCGACAAAATAGAATATAGTTTTCCTCCATTATGGGGGAAGCATAGTTTTAATGATGGTGCAGGCTTGTATCGGATTACCAACTTTGCGAAGTATGTTAAATACAATATGCCATTGGGCGTAACACATGAAAACCCTCAGCTGACCGATGAAGAAGCATGGGATGTTTCCGCCTATGTTTTATCTCAACAAAGACCACATATTACTGTTTCTAAAGATTGGCCAGATATTACCCAAAAACCAATTGATCATCCGTTTGGTCCTTATACGGATGCTTTTACAGAAAAGCAACATAAATATGGTCCGTTTAAGCCGATAGCAGATAAAGCAAAAAAATAAAACCCCTTAAATCCCATGTCAAAAAACAGAAGAACATTCTTACAGCAAATAGGAGTTTTGGGAACTGCCGGATTGGTTGCAGCGAGCAATTCTGCGGATGCAAAGTCTACAGACGATAAAATGTCGGAAGATTACTCAGAAAGTTTTTCTGAATTTCCTCAGTCAGTTGAGATAACAGAACTAACCATTTTGCAAACGACGGATGTGCATTGTCAGGTTCATCCGCACGATGAATTATTTTGGGAGAACGGTAAATCAGTTTTCAGAAAAACCGGTGGATACGCCCATTTGGCCAGCTATCTGGCAAAAGAGAGAAAAGCCAATCCGCATCATTTTTTGATTGATACGGGGGATATGTTCCAGGGGAGCGAACTTTCGGTGAAAACACTGGGTAAGGCAATGGTTCCTATTTTGAATGCATTGCAGTATGATTTGTATTTGCCGGGAAACTGGGAAGTAATTTATTATAAGAAAGCCATGCAAACTTTGCTCGGCGCATTACACGCGCCAAAGGTTTGTGCGAATATGTACCACGATCTGGGAGATGGCAAAAAGGGTGAATTGATTTTTCCTCCCTATCATATCTGGCAGGTAAATGGAATTAAGATTGGGTTTATCGGTTACACCGATCCCCTGGTTCCTTTAAGGCAATCACCTAATTACAGTAAAGGGATTATTTATACCCAGCCGGAAGAGAATCTGGCATACTATGTAGATGTATTGAGAAATCAGGAACAGTGCTCTGCTGTAATGATTATTGCCCATTTGGGATTGTCGCAACAAATTCATCTGGCCAATCTGCCCGTTTGTGCCGGTGTGGATTATATTTTAGGTGGAGATACACACGAACGTGTCAGAAAACCAATTATTTGTAAGTATGCAAAAGTGGTAGAACCCGGTGCTTTTGGCTCTTTTGTTGGAAAACTGAAGTTGCGCTTTAATAATGGCAAGATGGTAGGAGAAGCATATACTTTGGATGAAGTAAATGTCAGCCAGTATAAAGCGGATAAAAAAATGGCGAATCTGATTAGCCAGTATGAAGAACCTTTTGCGAATCAGATTCACAAAGTTGTGGGTTATAGCTCCATTCCTTTGTATCGCTATTTTGTTGTAGAGAATCCGATTGATACAATGATTCTGAATGCACTACACTGGAAATTGCCTGAAATTGATATAGTCTTGTCAAATGGATTTCGCTTTTGCCCACCCAGAACAACCCCGGACGCAACCGGAAATATACCCATTACAGAAGGATTTATTTACGATATGTTGCCGGTTGACAGTACAATTAGAACAGGCACAGTATCAGGAAAACAACTATTAGATTGGCTGGAAAAAGAATTGAATAATGTTTTTGCCAAAGAAGCTTCGGAAAGATTTGGGGGTTGGGTGATTAGGTTCAAAGGCATGAAAGTGAAGTTTGAAGTCTTTGCAGAAAAGGGAAAGAGGGTAAAGGAAGTCTTGGTAGGCAATGCTTTGTTGGATACAACAAAAACCTATTCCATCTGCGCCTGTGAAAGGGATGGTGATCCTTCCGATATGCTTTGCCGAATGAGAAACGTACGTAATCCTCAGAATACAGCTTTTACTTTACATAGTACTATGGCGGACTATTTAAAAAACAATTCACCAGTAACACCTACTCCTGAAAAAAATGCCATCATTTTAGATGGACCGGAAACCTTATTGTCTCAGGTTACAGGGGTTGATTATGAATTCAGATAAAGAATAAACAAGTAATAGGTATGCGTTTGATAATTCTATTAACAGCGTTATTGCTGTTGAACGGGATGGTATTTTCTCAACATCAGGAAATTGCCACCAAACCTGATATGTGGAAAGGTGCCAAAGAAAATCCGGTGGATACCAGTTCTATTTTGCATGCATTTAAAAATGGGACAGTCAACGGTCACTTTCGTTATTTTTTTATGGCAACTGATAATCGCAAAGGACTCACCGATTTTTATGCCAATGCGGCTGGCGGTGGCATTCGTTTTGAAACAGCCAGATTCAAGCGGTTCCAATTTGCGGTGAGTGGTTTTTATAGTTTTAATATGGGTTCATCTGACTTTAATAAAAAAGATCCTGTAACTAATTTGGGCAGTCGTTATGAAACAAGTTTGTTTGATATTGAAGATCCAAATAACAAAAAAGACCTGGATCGATTAGAAGAGTTATACCTAAAGTATCATTTTAATAATGCATCTGTTACTTGGGGCAGGCAATTAATCAACACGCCATTTATTAATCTACAGGATGGTAGAATGCGTCCAACGGGTGTAGAAGGAGTTTGGCTGGTAACCAACAAAGAAAAGAAAACCAGATGGGAAGGAGGAGTGTTATATGCCATTTCTCCCAGAGGTACAGTCAATTGGTACAAAATGGGAGAGTCATTTGGACTATATCCTTCTGGCGTTAATACAGATGGCACAAAATCAGGTTATCCTGATCATATAAAAGTGAAGCAGGTATCAATGTTGGGCGTTAAGAGAGATATTGGTAAAAATAAAATGCTGCAGGTATGGGATATTTGGGTACCCAATGTCTTTAATGCGGCTATGCTACAACTGGATGTTGAATTTCCATCGCAAAAATCTGGTGAAGTTGTTTATGCAGGAGCACAGGTTTTGAAGCAGCATGCTTTGTCTAACGGTGGCAATGAAGATCCAGCAAAGCGGTTTATTGAAAAGGGTAGTGGCGCATTCACCTTTGGCGCCCGATTGGGTTTTAAAAATGAGCAATGGGATTATTCTATCAATTATAACCGCATCACAAAAGAGGGCCGTTATTTAATGCCCAGAGAATGGGGCAGAGATCCCTTCTTCACTTTTATGCCAAGAGAAAGAAATGAGGGCTTTGGAGACGTTCATGCAATTGTGGCAAAAGCGGCGTATACAATCCCACAAAAAAGATGGAAGCTGAATCTGTCTGGTGGTTATTTTGATATGCCGGATATAAGCAATCCTGTTCTTAATAAATTTGGAATGCCTTCTTACTGGCAGGTTAATGCTGATGTAAGATATTCTTTTGCTGGTCTGTTTCAGGGAATGGATGCCCAGTTACTCATTGTAGCAAAAATGAATCAGGGTAATCTCTATAACAATCCTAAAAATGAAATCAATAAAGTTAATATGGTTCTCTATAACTTTGTTTTGAATTATCATTTTTAAGCATGGCAAAAACCGTTACGCCTTTTGATGCAATATTTGAACCTGCGCTGGTAACCGAAATGTACCAGTTCGGTGAAGTAAGACAATTTAGCGAAGGAGACCTTATCATGGATTACGGAAAATACATCCGTTATATGCCATTGATTTTAAAGGGTACTATCAAGGTTCTTCGGAAAGACGAAAACGGAAAAGAACTTTTACTGTATTATCTATCCAACAACGAAAGCTGTTCTATGGCTTACAGCTGCTGTGTGGAAGCCAAGAAAAGTGAAGTAAAAGCTATTGCAGAAGAAGACGTTGAATTACTGGCTATTCCGCACGTAAAACTGGAAGAGTGGCTTTGTAAGTTTCCCAGCTGGAAGAATTATATTATGCGGAGTTTTAACGACCGTTTCCTGGAACTCTTAAAAAATATTGAATCCATTGCTTTTCACAAATTAGATGAAAGGTTGATTGCATATTTAAGAGAAAAAAAACAAATTACAGGATCCAGTGTTATCAAAGCTTCCCATTATTTAATTGCAGATGAGTTGGCTACTTCCAGAGTTGTAATTTCGCGTTTGTTAAAGCAATTGGAAAATGATGGGAGAATTTTGTTATACAGAAATGAAATAAAACTTTTAAAAGATTTTTAATACATGAAGCATTCTCAAACCATTGGATTTTTTGCAGTATTATTAACTATACTGGTTTGTTTCATGCCTTGGGTGGTAATTGAAAGCAGGGATATTACCATTAGTGGATTTAAAGCAGCGGGAACCAAATTCGGAAGACCCGGAATGTTCCTGGTTTATATGGGGTCAATTGCAGCAGTTTTATTTCTTATTCCCAAGATCTGGGCAAAACGTATCAATGTATTCCTGACGGCTATGTTCTTTGCATGGGCTGTAAGAAACTATATAATCCTAACTACCTGTGATGGGGGTGAATGCCCGAAAAAGCAAGTAGGTTTGTTTTTGTTACTTGCTTTTTCGGCCACTACAATGATTATGTCATTCCTGCCTAAGATAGCGCTGCCAAAGCAGAGCCAATAAGTGCAACAGATTCATTAATCTGTGCTTCATTAATAATAAGCGGAGGTGCAAATCTTATTTTGTCTCCGTGTGTTGGCTTGGCCAGTAATCCTCTTTCTTTTAGTAAAAGACAAAGTTCCCATGCTGCGTCAGGGTTGGGATGATTGATTACAATGGCATTCAGTAATCCCTTCCCTCTGATGGTTTTGATATAGGGGGATTGCAACTGTTCTAATTTTGCACGTAACAACTGACCCATTCTTTCCGCATTATCGGCAAGGTTTTCCTCTTTTAAAACATCAAGCGCAGCCATAGCTACTGCGCAGGCCAATGGGTTTCCACCATAGGTAGATCCATGTTCACCTGGTTTTATATTCATCATGATAAAGTCATCTGCTAAAACCGCTGATACCGGTACGGTGCCGCCACTTAGGGCTTTACCTAAAATGAGAATATCTGGTCTTACATTTTCATGATCACAGGCCAGCATTTTACCCGTTCTGGCTAATCCCGTCTGGATTTCGTCTGCAATAAATAGCACATTGTATTGGGTGCAAAGCGCTCTCACTTTTGTTAAATAGCCTTCGTCAGGAATCACAACACCTGCTTCGCCTTGTATGGGTTCTACCATAAAGGCTGCAACGTTCGGATCCTGTAATGCTTTTTCCAATGCTTCGGTGTTGTTGTATGGGACCAGTTCAAAGCCCGGCATGAAAGGGCCAAACTGATGGTAACTACTTGGGTCCGTGGAGGAAGAAATGGCCGCTAGTGTCCTTCCCCAGAAATTACCTTCTGCAAAAATGATTTTTGCCTTATTCTCTGGAACCCCTTTTTTAGCATAAGCCCATCTTCTGGCCAGTTTAATTGCAGTTTCGCCGCCTTCTACTCCCGTATTCATGGGTAGAACTTTATCGTAATTAAAATACCCGGTAATGTATTGTTCGTATTGTCCCAGTAAATTATTATGAAAAGCCCTGGAGGTTAAAGTAAGTTGCTGTGCCTGTTGGGTTAATGCCTGAATAATTTTTGGATGACAATGCCCCTGATTCACCGCAGAATAGCCGCTCAGGAAATCAACATATTTTTTGCCTTCCACATCCCAGAGATAAATGCCTTCCCCTTTTTCAAGTACAACGGGAATCGGATGATAGTTATGTGCACCAAATTTTTCTTCTAATTGTAAATACGCTGCTGTAACAGGCGACAAGTTCGCTGTTTCCATTTTATCAGATTTTGCATGTAAAAATGCCGGCTTAGCCGGATTAAAGTGAAAATGAATATGTAGAACTATCTACCCGAAGGATGATGCAGAAAATCTAAATTAAAATGGAGGAAGTGCATAAATAACATAGCTGCAAGATAATTAATTATATTCATTCAAAATTTTACGGCATGAGATTACTCAAATGGATATTTTTCGTACTAGTGATTATTGTGGGTGTTTTTTCTGCGTATGCCATATTGGGCAATAAATACTATCTGTTTAAAGCAGCTTACCATAATTTTTCTGGTATTGATGATTATAAAATTTTCAGTAATGATAAAGTAGAGAGTGCATCTGTTGATAAGCCCTGGCCCTACAGGACTGATTTTAATAAGATAGTATACCCCGATAGCCTGAATGCCCTGCTTGAAGAATTGAAAACCGTTGGGGTCTTATTAATTAGAAACGACTCCCTGCAATTTGAAAAATACTGGGATGGATATAGTGACAGTTCTTTATCGGGTTCTTTTTCGGTAGCAAAAAGCATAACCAGCCTATTAATAGGAGCTGCCATTAAAGATGGAAAAATAAAGACGGTTGATCAGCCTGTGGGGGATTTTATTCCTGAATTTTCTGAGGGGGAGAAAGCGGCTGTTACTATTAAAGACCTGTTGACGATGAGCAGTGGAACGGACTGGAACGAGAGTTACTGGAATCCATTCAGTGTTACCGCTGAAGCCTATTATGGAAACGATTTACAGAAGACGGCCACACAGGTAAAAATGAAAAATAAACCCGGCGCCATTCACTATTATAAAAGCGGGGACACCCAATTGCTGGGGTTGATTCTGGAAAAAGCAACAGGGAAAAAACTCAATGAATACGCTGCAGAAAAATTGTGGCAACCCCTTGGTGCTACACACGATGCCTTATGGAGTACCGATCATGAAAATGGAAATACAAAAGCTTACTGCTGCTTTAACAGCAATGCAAGGGATTTTGCCCGCATTGGTAAGTTTATGCTGGATTCCGGCAAAATCAATGGGCTGCCTGTAATAGACAGTTTGTTTTGGAAACAATCCATTACACCTTGTAATATTACAGATACAAAGGGGGAGAAGTGTAATTATTATGGATATCAGTGGTGGATTGACCCGCAACATCCCGAAATTTTTTATGCCCGCGGAATCCTGGGTCAGTACATTATTATGATCCCTTCCAAACAAACTATCATTGTAAGGCTGGCTCATAAAGCTTCCAAAGAAAGGGTTCAGACTGTTCCAAGAGAAGTAAGGGCTTTAATTAACTGGGGGCTGAGTTTATAATACATTTGATTGTACTTTCGCCAAAACTAAGATTTTGAGTCCCTCTGTTGCAGTAGTCATTTTAAATTACAATGGTAAAAAACACCTGGAGCAATTTTTGCCCTCGGTGATGGCAACCAATTATTTAAATCTGCAGATTATTGTGGCGGATAATGGGTCTACAGATGATTCCATTGAATTTGTACAGCGAAACTTTCCCCATATTAAAATTCTGGACCACCATCTTAATGAAGGGTTTGCAGGTGGCTACAACTGGGCACTGAAAAGGGTAGAAGCCGATTATTATGTATTGCTGAACTCTGATGTAGAAGTAACCAATGATTGGGTAACACCTGTGATAGAGTTGATGGAGAAAGATAAGAATATTGCAGCTGCCCAACCCAAAATGCTGTCTTTTAAAGACCCTGACTCATTTGAATATGCGGGTGCCGCAGGAGGATGGATTGACAAATTAGGCTATCCATTTTCAAGAGGAAGGATATTTGATATTTGTGAAACGGATGAGGGACAGTACAATCAGTCTGAACCCATTTTCTGGGCATCCGGTGCGGCCATGTTTGTACGAGCCAGTGTTTTTCATGAAATGAAAGGATTTGATCCTTATTTTTTTGCCCATCAGGAGGAAATTGATTTGTGCTGGCGAATGCAGCTGGCTGGATATACCATTATGGCTTGTCCGGATTCAGCAGTGTACCATGTTGGCGGAGGTACTTTACCTAGGGGGGGGAGAAAGGTTTTTTTGAATTTCCGAAATAACCTGATCATGCTGGCGAAGAATCTTCCATTCGGGGAATTGATTTGGAAATTGCCAATGCGGTTTTTTCTGGATGCGGTTTCTGCCTGGAAGGGATTGTTAACCGGAGACATTTATTTTTTCACAGCCATAATGAAAGCGCATTTTGCCTTTGGCAGGTGGTTTTTGTGCAGATATGCCGGAATTAATAAAGTAACCAAACCTATGCATACCCTAAATGGAGTTTACACGGGATCAGTGGTCTGGAATTATTTTGTAGAGAATAAAAAACGTTTTCTGGAAATTATATCCACAAGGAGATGATAATTTTGGTTTCATACCTTATTTTTGCACCGTAATTATTAACTATGTCACAGGAAATATTAGAACACAAGGCAAAAGACATCAAGACAAACTGGGTGAATTCTTCCAGATTCTTGTTTTATCTACAGGTATTTTGCATTTTAGCTTTTGTATTGGGTGGATGTTACCGTATGTACAACCAGCGCTATAAAGGAAAGCCGAAGGTTGAAGTTCAAAGTAGTTCTAAATACAAACCCGAATATAAATAATCGAAAAAAAATTTTGTTATGAACTAGAGATTGCTATTTTTGCACTCCCAATTTAGTTCTTACAAAACGCGGAAGTAGCTCATTTGGTAGAGCACGACCTTGCCAAGGTCGGGGTGGCCGGTTCGAGCCCGGTCTTCCGCTCCAAGAAATCCCGCTCACAGTTGCGGGATTTTTTATGGCAGCCCCGGTGGTGGAATTGGTAGACACGCAGGACTTAAAATCCTGTTCGCCGCAACGCGAGTAACGGTTCAACTCCGTTCCGGGGCACAAAGCCTCTCTGAGAATTCAGAGAGGCTTTTTTATTTGTGAACGACGAAAGCTTGCTTTCGGAAGTGAGCAAATAAAAAAGCCTTCAACGCCGAAGGCGGTGAAGAGGCTTTGGGTAAGACCCACTCTTCGGTAATCAGCGAGCGAAGCGAGCTAATCCGTTCCGGTAATTTTACAATAAAACTTTTCTGTAAAAATTTGAAGGCAAACTTGTTTGCCTAAGTGAGCAAATAAAAAAGCCTTCAACGCCGAAGGCGGTGAAGAGGCTTTGGGTAAGACCCACTCTTCGGTAATCAGCGAGCGAAGCGAGCTAATCCGAATTTACATATCAAACTGATTCGGCCACTTTGCCTTCATGCCAGCTGCTTTTTCTTCCACAGCATGTTTCATATCAGTTTTATAATGCGCCATTTTTTCTGCAATGTTCGCATCAAAAGCACCGATGATTTGTGCAGCCAGCAAGCCTGCATTTTTAGCAGCGTTCAATGCTACGGTTGCAACAGGAACACCATTTGGCATTTGTAAAATGGATAAAACTGAATCCCATCCATCAATGGAGTTGGAAGATTTAATAGGTACACCAATTACAGGTAAAATTGTAACTGAAGCAACCATGCCTGGTAAGTGTGCAGCACCACCGGCACCTGCAATAATTACTTTCAATCCTCTTTTTGCAGCAGATGATGCATAGTTCATCATTCTTTGCGGGGTTCTGTGTGCAGACACTACGGTTAATTCATACGTAATGCCCATTTCCTGTAACACTTGTGCGGCAGCTTCCATTACGGACAAATCGCTGTCGCTTCCCATTATAATTCCTACCTGAGGTTGATTGTTCATGTTATAGTAATTAATGCGTTAATTGTCTTTTATAAATCTGAACGGTATTCTCCAGTCCTAAATAAATGGCATCGCATATGAGTGCATGCCCAATGCTCACTTCATCTAACCAGGGAATTTCTTTGCTGAAATAGCCCAGGTTAAATCTGTCTAAATCGTGTCCTGCATTCAGTCCCAGGCCTAAACGTCTGGCGGTTTCTGCTGCTGCAACAAAAGGTGCAATCGCAGCTTCTTTATTTCCGGCAGCAAATCCAACTGCAAAAGATTCTGTGTACAATTCTATTCTATCTGTGCCAGTAGTTGCTGCTGCTTCCACCATTTCTACCACAGGATCCACAAAAATGGAAACCCGTATACCTGCTGATTTAAAAACCCCAATAATAGATTGTAAATAAGATTGGTGTTCAATGGTATTCCAACCGTGATTACTCGTTAGCTGTCCCAGTGCATCGGGAACCAGGGTTACCTGAGCGGGCTTGGTGGCAAGCACCAGGTCTACAAACTTTTGTTCGGTTGGATTCCCCTCAATATTAAATTCGGTTTTCAGTACTTTTTTTAATTCATACACATCTGCATAACGGATATGTCTTTCGTCTGGTCTTGGGTGAACCGTAATGCCATCCGCGCCAAACTGTTCTATATCCATGGCTGACTGAATTAGGTTGGGGTTATTGCCTCCTCTGCTGTTTCTTAGTGTTGCCAGCTTATTGATATTTACACTCAGCTTAGTCATGAAGCAAAATTACTTTAAACTATTCGCATATCAACCTTTTAGGCTTTAGCTTTGTTGATAGCATATGAATTATTCATCTTTAGAAGCCTGTTTAATTGACCTGGAGAAAAATGGTCACCTAGTTCGCGTAAAGGAAGAAGTGGACCCTTATTTGGAAATGGCAGCCATTCACCTTAGGGTATACGAAGCCAAGGGCCCGGCTATATTATTCGAAAATGTAAAAGGTTCCCGGTTCAGAGCAGCTTCTAATATTTTCGGTACCCTGGATCGTTCCAAGTTTATTTTTCGGAACACGATAGAAAGTGTACAAAAATTAATAGAGTTAAAAAACGATCCAATTAAAGCACTTAAATCACCCCTTCAAAATGCATCGGCTGGTCTTGCGGCTCTCAAAGCATTGCCCTTAAAGAATCCCTGGACCAAGCCCGTGATGTACGAAGAAATCAAGATCAGTGATCTTCCTTTAATTCATCACTGGCCCATGGATGGGGGGGCATTTGTTACCTTACCTCAGGTATATACAGAAGATATTGATCAGCCTGGAATCATGAAAGCCAATCTGGGTATGTATCGTATTCAATTGACAGGCAATAATTATGCAAAAGACAAGGAAATAGGGTTGCATTACCAGTTGCACAGAGGCATTGGTGTTCACCAAACCAAAGCCAATGCAAAAGGAGAGCCCCTGAAAGTAAGTTGTTTTGTAGGAGGTCCTCCTTCTCACACTTTATCTGCAGTGATGCCATTGCCGGAGGGAATCAGTGAAATGACTTTTGCCGGAGTACTCGGCGGCCGCAGATTCCGATATGCCTATGAAGATGGTTTCTGCATCAGTACCGATGCAGATTTTGTAATCACAGGGGAGGTATATCCCGGAGAAAATAAACCGGAAGGACCTTTTGGAGACCATTTAGGCTACTATAGTTTACAGCACGATTTTCCTTTGATGCGTGTTCATAAAGTATATGCTAGAAAAAATGCCATCTGGCCATTCACGGTAGTAGGTCGCCCTCCCCAGGAAGACACCAGCTTTGGCGAACTGATTCATGAAATAACAGGGGCTGCAATCCCGCAGGAAATACCTGGCCTGAAAGAAGTTCATGCGGTGGACGCTGCAGGTGTACACCCGCTATTGCTGGCAGTAGGAAGTGAAAGGTATACACCCTATACACCTACCAAACAACCAGCAGAGCTGCTTACCATTGCCAACCATGTGTTGGGTACTGGTCAGCTTAGTTTAGCCAAGTTCTTATACATTGCGGCAGATGATACCAATCAATTAAGTACACATCCTGTTCAGCCTTTCCTGCACTATGTTCTGGAAAGACTCAACCTGCAGAGAGATGTACATTTTTATACCAATACTACCATTGATACCCTGGATTATTCCGGTACGGGATTGAATTCAGGAAGTAAAGTTGTTTTTGCAGCCTATGGCGAACCCATTAGAAAGCTGGCAACTGAAATTCCATCTGTACTGAATGAATTAACGCATTTTGAAAATCCCCAACTGGTGATGCCAGGGGTAATAGCCATCAAAACCAAGGCTTTTACCAATTATCAAACTGTAAAAGAAGAAATAAAAATGCTGAACTATCAACTGCATGATTCTGTGGATCAGCTAAAGGGCATTGCAAAGATAGTGGTTTGTGATGATGCTGATTTTGTAGCAGCCAATATGCGCAATTATCTGTGGGTTACTTATACCCGTTGCAATCCTTCACACGATATTCATGGTATTAAAGAAAGTGTCATCAACAAGCATTGGGGTTGTGAAGGACCATTGGTTATAGATGCCCGAATAAAACCTCATCATGCGCCCCCGGTAGAAAAAGACCCGGCAGTAGAAAAACGGTTAGATCGTTTATTCGCCAAAGGTGGAAGCTTGCAGCATATTGCGTAAAGGGATACGCAAAAAATTCTTTTGGATTGTTGTAAGATTTTAAATTAAGAAGCATCTATACATAGTAGGTGACTTGATTTTTAAATTATACTGATATAACAATTCCTTTATTATGAAGAAACTTGCCCTTTTTATTTTTGCGTTTTTTATTTCCAGATATGCCATATCCCAGAATGCAGTAAGATTTACTCAGGTTAGTACAAAGGGGGATCCCATTATTTTTCTGCCACATATTGGCTGTTCTTCTGAAATGTGGAAAGAAATTGCTGCTCATTTTCAAAAAACAAACGCAGTTTATCTCGCTGATTTTGCAGGATTTAATGGGGAAACTCCCATAAAGGCTGATTTTACAGAAAACTATGTGAATGCTATCCGCCAATTCATTAAAAAGAATAATTTGAAGCATATTGTGCTGGTTGGTCAGAATTACGGGGGATTTGTAGCGGTAAAAACAGCTTCAGATAAGTCCTTGAAATTCAAAGCAATTATTGCTTCCGATTTTTATCCAAATTTAAGTATGGTATTGAGCCCGAATATCACAAGTGAGCAGCTTGAACAGATGAAAGCCGGTATCAGAAAAGGTACGTTGGAAATGGAAGCTGAAGCTTTTGCAGCTACCCAAAAGCAAACTGCAGAAATGATGAACTTTACTAAAAAAGAAGATGTAGCCCGTTTTGTTCAATGGCAGGCAAAATCTGATCGCAATACGCTTGCAGAAACTTTGTGCGAACAGTTTGGCACGGATTTACGACCCGTTTTGAAAGACAATAAAATTCCGATGTTGGTATTTACTACCTGGTTCTTCGCCAAAACGTACAAAAACATGCCAATCTCAGAGGCAGATAAAAAATTGAAAGAAATGTATGGTGAAACCCCCAACCTAACTCACGCAATAACCGAAGATGCCCGGGATTTCATGGCAAACGACCAGCCTGAATGGTTCATTACTGAGCTAGATAAATTCTTAAAAAACTTGAAGGTTGGAAAATAAGCAGACGATTTTTGACGAACTTTTTATCAGGTACAGGGACTGGATTTATCGTCTTTGCTACAGTTATACCAATAGCGAAACGGAGGCAGAAGACCTAGTGCAAGAATGTTTTTCAAAAGTCTGGCTGAACCTTTCCGATTTTCAGCATCGTTCTGATTATAGTACATGGATTTATCGGATAGCTACTAATACCTGTTTAATGCAAATTCGCAGGGAGAAAAACAATCCGGTTGATTACCGTGAACAGTTGCAGGATAAGGCATTGGAAGAGTACAATAATGACAAGGAAAAACAATCTGAAAATCTTTACAGAGCCATTCGTAAGCTCAATGAAATGGACAGACTGATTGTCTCAATGGTTCTGGAAGGAATTCCGCAAAAACAGATTGGAGAGGTGTTGGGCATTACTGAAAACAATGTTAATGTGAAAGTACATCGTATTAAAAGTCAATTGAAAGAAATGCTATTAAATAATCAATAATATGGATAAGGAATTTGAAGAACTGAAAGGGTTGTTTCAGCAAAAGAAAGCTTCTGTGACTTTATCCACGGAAGGGATTGAAAAAAAGGCAAAACATGATTTATCAAAGCTTAGGCAGAACCATATTGCCAATATTATAATGCTTCTTTCCACTGCTATTGTTTTGATTGTTATTGATAAGATTAATTCAGAAAAAATAGAAACTTCATCCTGGGGACTTTTCATACTTCTGACCTGTTCACTTTATTATGCACTCAGTAAATCCTACCTTTTATACAGGTTAAATGCCATTAAACCAACCCATAGTGTATTGCATACCATTGAACAGCTAGAACGATATAAAAGACTGAATACATTCATGCATACATATGGTGAAATGATGTACACATTGGTGCTATGTATTGGTATTTATCTATACATAAATCCTGTGATGGATATTTTTTTACTGAATAATAGGGAAGAAGCCATGATATGGCTTTGGGGAATCTGGGGAGCATTGATTGCTTGGCTGTTGTTTTACAATTTTGTAATCAAACGCAGAAGAATGAAAAGCGATATTCAGATTATTGAGAATTACCTAAAGGCCCTAAAGACAAATGAAAGTCTTTAATTTCCTGTTGTATTCAATTTAGGCTATGTGAATCTTTTTTCTTAAAATTACCAATCATGAATCAGTACATAGCCCAGTTAGCCCGAATGGGGGCAGCACAGAAAAGAACAATTATTGGATTAATGAGCGGTACGTCCTTGGATGGTTTGGATATTGCCGTTTGCGATATTACTGGCAGTGGCATGGAAACAGAAGTAGCTGTAAAACATTTCACCACCATTCCTTTTGATGAAACATTCAAATCGGCTATCAGGGAAATTTTTTCTAAAAAGACAATTGATTTTGAATTGCTATGTCTGTTAAATCCCTGGGTGGGTGAGCAGCATGCAGCCATGATATTAAAGGCATTAAAGGGTTGGGGGATTCAACCCGCCGAAATAGACCTGATTGCCAGCCATGGGCAAACGGTTTATCATGCGCCCAAGCTATTACACGGGAAACCTCAGTACGGCAATGCAACGCTACAGATTGGAGACGGAGATCAGATTGCTGTAAAAACCGGGATTATCACGATGAGCGATTTCAGGCAAAAACATATAGCTGCAGGAGGAGAAGGGGCCCCATTGGCGGTTTATGGTGATTATTTCATTTTCAGCAAAAAAGGTGAAGACCGGATTATGCTGAATATTGGTGGAATTGCCAATTATACTTTTTTACCCGGAAGCTTAGATGCTGCCAAAATTTTCAGTACCGATACCGGTCCGGGAAATACATTAATGGATCAGTATGTTCAAAAGCATTTTAATTGTGCATACGATAAAGATGCAGCCATTGCCAAACAGGGAAAAGTAAATGAAGATTTGCTAAATGTGTTATTGTCTGACTCTTTCTTTGCAGAACCCTTCCCTAAAACTACTGGCCCCGAACTTTTTAATCTGGCTTATCTGGAAAAAGCCATTCAACGTTCCGGCCAAGATAATATCAGCCATTACGATATCATGGCAACCTTAAATAGGTTAACGGCTTCCACCATAGTTACGGCTATCGAACGTGGTCAGGAAATGATTGGAAATAAAGAAATTGTTGTGTACAGCAGCGGTGGAGGGATGCACAATCCGATGATCATGGATTTTATAAAAGCAGCATTGCCGGATGCACATTTTTATACTACCGATGCCCTGGAGATTAATCCAGATGCAAAGGAAGCAGTACTTTTTGCGGTTCTTGCCAATGAAAATGTTGCCGGAGGCTCTGTATCCATCGGAGGGGGGAATGCAGGAATCCCTTCCGTAACCATGGGGAAAATCAGCTTTCCTAAATAAAAAAGCTGCCCCATTTGGAGCAGCTTCCATCAACCTATAACTAATAGAGAGCCATGAAGCAGTGATAACTATTTTCTGCTGTTTGAGAATATGCTCACTTCGCCATATTCAGAAATTGCCAGTACCAGGTATTCTTTTTCGGTAGTCATAGACACATAGTAACTGATTTCATTGTATTCGTTGGTAAATGCAATGCACTCCTGTAAAGCATATTCGGGGAAAGTGTACTTGCTGGTTATGGTTTTCAAGGCATTTTTAGGCAATTTGTCAAAATCCTGGTAACGGGTTGTTCCAATTAAATCCCCCTCTGTATTATAGAATACTTCTACTTTTTGTTCTTCTACCTGCACACTGGCTTTTTCGAATTTGGCAGCGGATTTCCACTGTACGCTGTTTACTTTCCCTAACAGGCTCTTAAGGTTCCCCTTGTCTGAGTCCTGGGTAATTGGGTTGGCAAAACTGCTGGTGCTTACTAAAATGGCGGCTGCAATAAGAATCTTTTTCATGTTTTTATTTTTGTTTGTTTTTTAAGATTAACAAGTCAAAACTACTAGCTTGCATATATCAGACGAAGGGGATTGTGATAGGTTACATGACCCTATAGGTCTATTAGATGAATGGTAGGAGTGGCGGTAAACAGAAATAGGATATATTTGCTGAAACTTAATTCGGACGTGGGATTGCAAAGTTTTGTTTAGAAAAAGTTAAGGGCTGATTTCCTGTGATGAAAATTGTTAAAGTGTTTTTCACACTTGATAAATGGAGGCTTTTTTTAAAAAAAATGGAAAAAATACTTTGTTAGGTTTGTTAATTTGGTGATTTTTCCTACCTTTGCCGTCCGAAAAAATCGGAAAAAAACATTAGAGTCATGGCAAGAGTATGTCAGATAACCGGTAAAAAGCCAATAGTTGGTAACAGTGTTTCTCACTCAAACATCAAAACCAAGCGTCGTTTCTTACCTAATTTGCAAAAGAAGCGCTTCTTCTTTGCTGAAGAAGATCGTTGGGTAACGT
Source organism: Sediminibacterium sp. C3 (assembly GCF_000508085.1). GTDB lineage: Bacteria > Bacteroidota > Bacteroidia > Chitinophagales > Chitinophagaceae > Sediminibacterium. Next base: position 1,791,935 of record NZ_KI669560.1, read on the forward strand.
TAAAAGTGTCTACAGACGCTTTAAGAACCATTAATAAAAATGGTTTAAGTACAGTAATTAAAGAAATGAGAGCCAACGGCGCTAAAATCTAACTAAACACAGTAAACTACCTATAAAATGGCAAAGAAAGGTAACAGGGTTCAAGTAATACTAGAGTGCACTGAGCACAAGACCAGCGGTCAGCCAGGTACTAGTCGCTATATTACTACCAAGAACAAGAAGAATACGCCTGAGCGTATTGAATTGAAGAAATTCAACCCAATTTTGAAAAAAGTAACCGTTCATAAAGAAATCAAATAATCATGGCTAAAGTAGCTTCCAAAAACGCGAAAGTAAAAGACTTAAAAGCAGCAGCTGAAGCAAAGAACTGGACTAAAGTTATTAAGGCCGTTCGTAGCCCTAAAACTGGTGCTTACACTTTCAAAGAGCAAATTATACACAAGGACAAAGTGAACGATTTCATCGCTAACAAGTAGTCTTTCGTTGTCAATAATGTTAAAGCTTCCTTCTTCATCGTCGGAGGCTTTTTTGTATTAAACCAATAAATATCGACCATGGGCTTTTTTGATAAATTATTCGGGAAAAAAGAAAAAGAGAGTCTGGATCAGGGTTTGCAAAAAACCAAGGAAGGATTCCTTTCTAAAATTACCAAAGCCATTGCGGGTAAAACCACGATCGATGATGAGGTGCTGGATAATTTGGAAGAAGCTTTAATTGGAGCGGATGTTGGCGTAGATACTACATTGCAAATTATTCGCAAGATTGAGTTAAGAGTTAAGAATGACAAATATCTCAATACCACTGAGTTAAATACTATACTTCAAGAAGAAATTGCATCTGTTCTAGTGGATGCACCGCTGGATTCCTTACAAGGGTTCCAAATCCCCGAAGGGAAAAAGCCTTATATCATTTTAGTTGTAGGGGTAAACGGAGTTGGGAAAACTACTACCATTGGAAAGCTGGCTTCCCGTTTTAAAGCTGCAGGAAATTCAGTTGTATTGGGTGCCGCAGATACTTTCAGGGCAGCGGCTGTTGATCAATTGACCATCTGGAGCGAAAGAGTGGGGGTGCCCATTATAAAACAGGCAATGGGTTCTGACCCAAGTGCAGTTGCATATGATACAGTGGCCAGTGCCGTAGCAAAAAATGCGGATGTAGTTATTATTGACACTGCTGGTCGGTTGCACAATAAAGCCCATTTGATGGATGAGCTGAATAAAATAAAGAGGGTAATTCAGAAAATTGTACCCGAGGGGCCACATGAAGTTTTATTGGTATTGGATGGCTCAACCGGACAAAATGCCGTTGAACAGGCAAGACATTTTACCGCTACAACCAATGTGAGTGCCCTGGCAATTACCAAGTTGGACGGAACTGCCAAAGGCGGGGTGGTGCTGGCCATTGCCAATCAGTTCAATATTCCCGTTAAATACATCGGTGTGGGTGAGAAAGTGGAAGACCTTCTTATTTTTAATAAAGAAGCTTTTGTTGATACTTTATTTTCTATTCAAAAATAAACTAGTATGAAAAAAATCGTTCTGTTTTCTGCCATTTTATTGGCTGCATCCATTTCCTCCAATGCACAATTGGGAAATGTATTAGACAAGGCAAAAGCTGTGGGAGCTGTTGCTGGATTTGATGTTAACAGTTTATCGAGTGGTATTATGGGTAAATTGGGACCTGCATTGGCACTTACAGGTGCTCAAAAGCCAAAAGTAGCGGAAGCTGTTACTGAATACCTGAAACAAAAAGCGCAATTTATTGACAAGCAAAAAACCAATCCAGCTGAATATACGCAGCGTCAGTCTGGTATTTTTCAAGGTCTGAAATCAAAGTTGACCGGAATATTGTTAAAGAATCAAATGAATAAATTCTTAGGTTTAAAACCTGCTACCAATGATCCGGCCAACGTGCTATCTCAATTATTTTTTTAATTGGGAAGTCAGGATTTAAAAGGTATAGCGGATAGCTAATCCACCCCATCCCCCTTCAAAATAATTATATCCAATAAAGTTAAAGGAGGGCTGCCAGTCAAAACTTAGATTGAGCGGTGCTCCTTTAATCTTATAATCCAGTCCCAATACTCCGTCCACACCAATGGCTATCCCATCGGCTCTGCCTGGATATCTGGATCTCCAATTATCGCTCCAGACCCCAATATGTCCGCCTCCTCCTACATACCATTGAAGTCCTTCAGCACCTGAGATAGGGAAATGGAGTTCATATAATCCTGTTAGTCTCAATCCATCGTTGGAAATATAACCCAGCCCTTCAATTGCTCTGCCCTTTTGCGTGAAATGTTTTACAGAAATGGCGCCTGGATACATTTTTACACCCAGTGCAGTTTGATAAGTGCTACCATTGTTTTGAGCGTGTAGTAAACTTGTTGTAAAGGCCAATGCCATTACCATCATCATTTTTCTCATGTTCATTGTTTAGGGTTATCCTAACAAAATCGTGCCAATCTGCAACCGAATGCTAAAAAAATGTTAAGCTCCTGAATAGTTCCATTATTTTATAATTAGGTTTGTAGCATGTTTTCATTCAAAGATTTATCTGCAGCATTCAGTCAGCGATTCAATCACTCGCGGTTCCCATCAACTCCTTCAACGCTTTATGAGCCTTGTAATTATTTTTTAACTATTGGAGGTAAAAGAATTCGCCCAATTCTGTGTTTAATGGGGAATGAATTGTTTGATGATATTCATGAAGATGCTTATCATCTTGCCGCTGCGGTGGAACTGTTTCACAATTTCACTTTGATTCATGACGATATCATGGACGCTGCAGTCCTGAGAAGAGGAATGGAAACCATCCATACCAAATACAATCAAAGCACTGCCATCTTATCCGGTGATGTAATGATGATTCAATCCTATGAAGAATTGAACAAAATCAATGGCAGTTATTTGCAAAAAATTTTGAAGCTTTTTAATAAGACAGCAAAGGAAGTTTGCGAAGGGCAGCAATATGATATGGATTTTGAAAATCAGGATCAGGTTACCCTGGAAGCTTACATTGAAATGATAACATTGAAAACTTCTGTATTGCTGGCAGCCAGTTTAGAAATGGGGGCCATTATAGGTGGTGCAAGTGAAGGCAATTGTAAACACCTGTATGAATTTGGGAAAAACCTGGGTATTGCATTTCAAATTCAGGACGATTACCTGGATGCATTCGGGGACCCTCAAAAATTTGGAAAAGAAGTGGGGGGCGATATCCGTCAGAATAAAAAAACATTTTTATTGTTGCATACGCTGGATGTTGCACCAGAGGAACAGAAAAGAGAGTTATACAACTTAATGAAGGAACAGACTGCGGATAAGGTACAGAAAGTGCTGGCCATTTATAAAGCCTGTGGGGTGGATGCCTGGGCCAATACTTTAAAAGAGCAATATTTACAAAAAGCGATGGAACATCTTGAAGCCATTGCTGTTGTTTCAACCAGAAAGAAACCGCTCAAGGAATTGGCAGACTTCCTCATTCAGCGTGACGTTTAATTTACTTATCTTCCTACCAAAATCAAGTAGCATGTCTTCTTTGTTTAGAAAGAAATCAATTGATAAGATTACTGCTGAAGCAGCAGCTGGAAACAGTGATGGTCATGGTGGTGGTTTAAAAAAAGTACTAGGTGTTAAAGACCTAACTTTTATGGGTATTGCAGCTGTTATTGGTGCAGGAATTTTTTCAACTATCGGATCTGCAGCCTACAATGGCGGACCTGGGATTGCCTTCCTTTTTGTAATCACAGCCATTACCTGTGGATTCAGTGCATTGTGTTATGCAGAATTTGCCAGTAGAATTCCTATTTCAGGAAGTGCCTATACTTATGCCTATGTTTCTTTTGGAGAATTGGTTGCATGGATTATTGGATGGGCATTGATTCTTGAATATGCCATCGGAAATATTGTAGTAGCGATCAGCTGGAGTGGATATTTCAATAATCTGCTGGAAGGATTTAATATTAGTTTGCCCGGATGGTTGGCTACCAATGCCAGCAATGCGCAACTCGGTTATGAAGAGGCTGTAAAAGCTTTGGCAGCAGGGGAAGCACCGGAAACAATGACCAAGCATGCCAGACTGGGTTATGATGCCATCATGAATGCTCCTATGATTGGTTCCTGGAAAGTAATACTGAATGTGCCTGCATTCTTTATAGTGATGATTATTACCGGACTGGCTTATATAGGAATTAAAGAAAGTAAGAAGAGCACGAACCTGATGGTGATATTCAAACTGGCAGTAATCATTGGTATTATCGTTCTTGGATTTTTCTATGTGGATACGGATAACTGGACTCCTTTTTTACCCAATGGTTTCGGAGGCGTACTGGCTGGTGTTTCAGCTGTATTCTATGCCTATATTGGTTTTGATGCAATATCTACTACTGCGGAAGAATGTAAGAATCCTCAGCGAGATTTACCCAAAGGCATGATTTACTCCTTATTAATCTGCACTGTTTTATATATTCTGGTTGCATTGGTTTTAACAGGCATGGTACATTACAGTGAGTTAAAAGTAGATGATCCACTGGCCTATGTTTTTGACAAGCTGAACATGAATAAAATCGGCTACATTATTTCTATCAGTGCAGTTGTAGCTACAACCAGCGTATTACTGGTTTTCCAGATGGGGCAGCCCAGAATCTGGATGAGTATGAGCAGGGATGGATTGTTGCCTAAAAAATTTGCAGAAGTACATCCCAAATACCAGACACCGGGTTTCTCTACAATCCTTACCGGATTAATTGTGGCAGTTCCTTCTTTGTTTATCAGTAGTGGTTTCATGACTGATTTAACCAGCATCGGCACTTTGTTTGCCTTTGTATTGGTTTGTTTTGGTGTACTGGTATTGCCGAAGCTGAATGAGAATGTTGCCAGAAAGGGGTTTAAGTTACCGTATATCAATGGTAAATATATTATACCGGTATTGGTTCTATTTATGACCTGGTTTTCCAGAACCAGAATCAATGATGCTTTTGTCAATCTTGGTCATGAAGGTTTTCAGGAAGTGTTATTTCTGGTTTTCATGTTGATAGCATTAATCACTGCATTTTTCAGTTTCAAATATTCTTATTCATTTATCCCTGTAGCAGGAGCATTGTGTTGTTTGTACCTGATGATTGAGATTCCCGCCATTAGCTGGTTATGGTTCTTTGGCTGGATGTCACTGGGGTTGATTATTTATTTTTTATACGGTAAAAACAAGAGTAAACTGGCGAGCTGATGAAATACCAAGTTGGGGATGATATTTTAGTGTTGCATAGCAATGAAGAAGGGAAGGTAATTGAAATCATCAACGATAAAATGGTGATGATTGAAGTTAGGGGTGTGAAGTTCCCTGCCTATATGGACCAGATTGATTTCCCGTATTTCAAAAGATTTACAGAGAAAAAGCTGATACCACAGAAAAAACTTGAACCCAAAATTTATGTGGATCAGATAGCAAAGGAAGCGCCCAAACCCAATCAGATTAAAGTGTCAGAAGGAGTCTGGCTTTCTTTTATTCCCAAATTTGCACTCGATGATTTTAATGATGAAGTGGTTGAGTTATTGAAGATTCATTTAGTAAATAAAACCAATGATGGTTTCCGATTTACCTATCAACAATATTTTAATGGGGAAGAACACTTCAGTCTGGTAAATGAAATTCAACCCTTTCACGATTTTTACCTGCACGATATTAAATTTGAAGCGGTAAATGACACCCCTTCCTTTTCTATTGATTTCAGTCTGCTACCAGAACAAAAAGGGAAGGCAGATCATTATGAAGTGCAGTTAAAACTAAAACCAAAGCAGGTATTTCAAAAGATTGAGCAGCTAAAGGAGAAAAATGAGCCAACATTCTCTTATACTTTATTTACACAATATCCCGATAAACAAGCAGAGTCCCTGCCGCTTGACAGCCTTAAGGCAAAGGGATTTAAAGTGTATGATGCCGGGAAAATAAAGGAATACCTTCCTCCTGCAAGGTCAGTCATTGATTTGCATATTGAGAAACTGACAGATGATTACAAGCATTTGAGCAATTTTGAAATCCTCTCTATTCAATTGGCTGAACTGGAAAAATGGGTTGATATAGCCATCAGTCACCGTCAGCAGGAGCTGATTGTGATTCATGGTGTGGGTGTTGGCAAGTTAAGAGAAGAAGTACACGATTACCTGAAAACCAAAAGAGAAGTAAAACATTTTGTAAATCAATACGATCCCCGTTTTGGGTTTGGTGCTACTCAGGTTTTCTTTCATTATAAATAATCTGCAGTCATTGCGGTTAATTTTATACCAAGTATTGGGTATTTTTTCAATGGAGCCCCCCTTAAAATGACCACTAAGACCACATTGGGATAGCATTACGTATCTTCGTAAGTACTATAAACCCGAGCCATCGCCCCGACTTGTCGGGGAGGAAAGTCCGGACAGTAAAGAGCAACCCACCGGTTAAGCGCCGGCTTTCCGAGCAATCGGAAAAGAGAAAGTGCCACAGAAAATAACTACCGTTTTAAACGGAAAAGGTGAAAATGTGAGGTAAGAGCTCACGATAGCGGATGGTAACATAAGCTATGGGTAAACCTTGGGTACTGTAATGCCATGTATAGGATTGTTTGAGAGCTGCTCGTTCTCGCTTTCTTTATTGAAACGCAATCCAGGGTAGGCAGCAAGATCGTAACAGTAATGTTGCGGCCAGATAAATGATGGAGTTGAAACAGAATCCGGCTTATGAGGTTTATAGTGTTTTTTATCTGCACCCTGTCATTACTGTAAAAGTGATGAAACAATTTTTCTGTCCATAACCAGATATGAAGTTGATGAGTAAGACATGTAACTATTGTGTAAAAGGGTTTTTCAGTTTGATGCTGATATTGGCAACCAACTGGTTAGCTGCACAATGTGTATTTGTGAGCATCAGCGGACCCAAATGTGCCGGTGAAGGAACTATTCTGGGGAATTTTAGTCGAAGTCCTTATCAGATAGAATGGATATTAAATGATTCAGTTGTTCAAAAAACGAAAGCTACACTTAGTTCTTCTTCAACAACCGTTGTTTCTGGTTCAGTAGGAGCCAGGGCAAGGGTATCCGGTACTCATGGAATTGCATTGGATAATAATGGAAATATTTATATTTCTGACACCATCAATAACCGGATAGTAGCCTATAGCAGAAATTCACCAGATGGGGTAACCATTGCAGGCGGCAACGGCGGAGGCAATATGCCAAATCAGCTGAATAAACCGGCAGGTTTATTTATCGATGGATTTGGCAACCTCTTTGTTACAGATCAGTACAATAACCGTGTATTGCGTTTTGCTCCCGGATCTAGCAACGGCTTTCTGGTTGCCGGTGGAAATGGAAAAGGATCCGGGCAGAATCAGTTGAGTGATCCGCGTGATGTATTTGTTGATGCACTGGGATTTGTGTATATAGCGGATGCAGGAAACCACAGAATTCAGCGATGGGCACAGGGCGGTTCAACGGGTCTTACCGTAGCAGGAGGATTAGGTCCGGGTGCTGATTCCATGAGATTAAATAGCCCTCAGGGGGTTGCAGTAGATAAGGACTTTAATATTTATGTGGCCGATTCTGCCAATCATCGGGTGCAAAAATTCAAGTTGGGAAATTATGCAGGCAAAACTATAATGGGGCAATTGGGTAAGGGAACGGGTTACGGATATTTGTTTCAGCCTGTTGATATTCTGGTGGATGCCTTTGAGGAAGTGTACGTTCTGGAAGCTGGAAACAATCGTATACACAAATTATACAATAACGGTATTGGAATGATTACCATAGCGGGCAGCGACAATGGAATTTCGGGTTCTGGAGAGAATCAATTCAGTTACCCAACAGGTATGGCATTTGATGCCTCAGGTAATCTATTTGTTTTGGATCAGCAAAACGGCAGGGTGCAACAATACAGTGCTATGCCAATGAGTCCTGAATTCAGACCTTATGAAGGCGGATTATATTTGGCAAAAGTAACATCGTTTAATGGTTGTGTACAACAGTCCAATTTAATAAATGTAAATGCCAGGCCAGCCATAAATGTTATTGGCAGAACTGCTATATGTGCTGGTGATGTAACTGAAATAAAATTAACGGGTAATACTAATTACACCTGGTTTCCTGCAACGGGCGTGAATAAAATTACTGATAGTACTTTTTTGATAAAGCCTGATTCTACTACTTTTTATGGAATCAATTCTGTATCGGATAGTGGATGTGTTTCTTACAGGGCGCTTACCATTAATGTAGGAATCAGGTCTGTACCTGTGGTTACTCCAACGCTTTGTTTATCTCCGGATGCTACGAAAGTAACAACCACTATTCTAGGGGAAAGACCTGCAAGTCTGAATTATTTTAGAGGGAATGGAATAAAAGCGGGAAGCTTTTTTCCGGAATGGAGTAAGTTGGGGACAGTGTTTGCTGGTGGAAATGGCATTGGCAATGCATCAGGGCAGCTGGGATTGCCTTTGGGGGCATTTGTAGACCAGAAAGGAAATGTATATGTGGCCGATGCAGTAAACCATCGTATTCAATTATGGAAACCAGGTGATCTGGTAGGTACAACCATTGTTGGTGGAAATGGAGAGGGAAGTGCCAATGATCAATTGAATTATCCAACCGGTGTTTATGTGGATGCGGCTGGTAATATTTATGTAGCGGATCAGAACAATCACCGGATTCAATATTTTCCAAAAGGATCCAAAACAGGCACTACTGTTGCCGGAGGATTGGGATTGGGTAACAGCACTTATCAGTTGAACTTTCCATCCAGTGTTTTTGTAGACAACTACGGTAATTTATACATAGCAGATGCCGGAAATCACCGGGTACAAAAATGGTCGAATGGTGGGGCAATTGTAAGAACTGTGGCGGGTAACGGCACGCCTGGTAACGATAGTATCCGTTTAAATAATCCTCAGGCAGTTTTCGTGGATCAAAGAAATAATTTATTTGTGGCCGATGCAGAGAATCACCGTATCATGTTTTATGATCAGACTAAATTGGCCGGGGCAGTTGCAGCAGGTAACAGAGGTGCAGGAACATTGCCTTTTCAGCTGAATTTCCCTTCAGGTATTTTTGTAGATGGAAACAGCAATATGTTTATTGCAGATCGGGGAAATAACAGAATTCATCGCTGGGCGCTGTATGATACGATTGGTACTACTGTTGCCGGTTTGGCTAATGGAAGTTCGGGATCTGCTTTAGATCAATTGCAATTGCCAAATGCAGTAGGTTTTGATTTAAGTGGAAATATGTATGTAGCAGATAGCAGAAATTATCGAATACAGAAGTATGGAATTGCTGCTCAGGCGGATACAGTTCTGCAAACAAGACTTTCAGGTGCTTACACTGTTTTATCTGCTTCTTTTTCAGGTTGTGTTACCGGCTCAGGAATTGCTAACGTAGTGGTAGCCCCTGACCTGATTATTAAAAACGATACAACAACCATTTGTGAAGGGGGGCAGTCTAATTTAATTGTTTCTGGGGGTACCAACTACAGATGGTCACCTGCAGCAGGACTAAGTACCACCACAAGAGACACTGTGATTGCCAGACCCTCTGTAACAACCAAATATACAGTGGTGTCATCTATTGGTAATGGTTGTAATTCAACAGCAGAAGTAATTGTGTCGGTTCGTAAAAAACCTGAAATTAGTATTATCAGTCCAACTTGTTTAAGCAATGAACCTATGCGGTTACAGTCAAGTCCTTTTGCCAGAACTGTACTTTGGACTTTAAACAGCGATAGCTTAAGAAGAATAACCACTACTTATGCCAGAACTGCTGAAACGGTTGCAGGAAAACTTACTGGTGGTACTGATTCAACGCAATTGGGAAGACCCAGTTTTGTTTTTGTGGATGAACAGAAAAACATTTTTGTTTGTGATCAGTGGAATCACCGTGTCCAGAAATGGGCACCTGGTGCTAAAGCAGCTATTACTGTTGCAGGAGGCAGGGGGGCTGGTAATCGGTTGAGCCAATTGAATAATCCTGCAGGTATTTTTGTTTCGGCTGATGGACTAATTTATGTGGCAGATACCGATAATGATCGTGTTGTGGTTTGGAGAGAAGGAGATACAACTGGTAGAGTGGTTGCGGGGGGTAATGGTAGAGGGCTAAAAGCCAATCAGCTTTCATATCCTACGGGCGTTTTTGTAGATGCCTATGGCGCTGTGTATGTGGCAGATGCTTTAAACGCAAGGGTTCAGTTATGGGTAAGAGGAAGTATTGCTGGTAAAACTGTTGCAGGAGGTAATTTTGCTGGATCAGCAACCAATCAGTTAAGTGTTCCTTTAGGTGTTTTTGTTGACCAGCGTCAGAATATGTATATAGCAGATTCTCAAAATGACCGGATAGTTCGCTGGAGAATAGGAGAGGTAAGAGGAACTGTTGTAGCAGGAGGAAGAGGAAAGGGGAATGGGGCCAATCAGTTGGTTACTCCGCTAAATGTTTTTGTAGATGCCAATAATCGAATGCTAATAGCAGAGGGGGGTACAGCCAACAGAATCAGAGGATGGCAATTGGGAGCAGATACCGGAATAGTGATTGCTGGAGGAATCAACAATAAAGGCAATAGTTCAGAACAACTGGATGCACCAGGAAACGCTTTCATAGATGTGGATGGGAATTTTTATATATCTGATATGAATAATTTCCGAGTTCAGAAATATGCATCTGCAGATACGAGTTTTGCTATTATTCCCAGGACCAAAGGTCAATACAGGGCAGTGGCTACCAGTTATTTTGGCTGTACCACTCAATCAAATGTATTCGCCTTAGATAGTGGGTATGTTCCCCTTAAACCCACCGTATTCGATATCCAGTATTGTTTAAATGAAACGCCTAGACCTTTAGGTGCTTTAGGAGATAGCTTACTTTGGTACACAACAGCCAATGGTGGGGTGGGTTCTGCAACTGCTCCGATACCTGTTACCAACGCTATCAGAACAACTAATTATTGGGTCTCCAGAGCCAATGTTGCAACCGGATGTCAGAGTGTTCGTCAGAAAGTAACCGTTTCAATCAAACCATTACCTGGCGCGAAACTAACCATATTGGGGAAACAAAATATTTTACCAGGCGACACCACACGTTTGATAGCTGCAGCAGATTCAGGAAAGGTAGTAAGCAAATTACTTTGGTACAGAAATGGCAATTTGTTAAATGCCATCCCAGATACTACTGATAAGTTGTTTGTATTTTATTCTACCATTGGCAGGTATCATGTTGCCATCACTGATACGAATCTATGCACTTCTGTTTCTGACTCAATTGATATCAGGGCAGATTTAACTACTGAACAACAGCTTTATTTTTTCCCGAACCCAGTGCAGCATACTGCTAAAATTATTTTTACGCCTATTTCTAACAATAGCACATTCCTGAAAGTTATTTCTAATTCAGGGATTGTCATGATTAACAGGCGAATTATTACAGGAGGGTCAACTGGTAATTTTGTATATGATCTGGAACTGACGCAACTACCAAAGGGGATCTACAATTTAGAACTGGTAACCGGTGCCGGAAGAATCATTGCAAGAAAACGATTTGTAAAACTCTAGACCTCCTTCTTCTTTCGTATTTTTGAGGTATGACACAGGAACAAGTTAAATTTATGAGGGACCGCGTTCAGGTCCTGAGGAGGTTTCTTTGACGTCGATAACCGACTATATAAAGTAGAAACTGATCGACAACTATCTTTATCTCCGGGATTCTGGGATGACAATGCCCGGGCTACTTCGGTAATGAAGGAGATTAAAGTGAATGAATATTGGTTGAAATTATTCAAACAGTTGGATAATGCTGTGGAAGATTTTGCCTTGCTGTTTGACTTCTGGAAATCCGGTGATGCATCTGAAGAAGAAACCAAAGTTGCTTTTCAGGAAGCGATTTCTAAAATTGAAGAAGCCGAATTCAAAAGTACATTGAACAAGCCGGAAGATGAATTGCCGGCTGTGCTCCAGATTAATCCCGGTGCAGGTGGAACAGAAAGCCAGGACTGGGCCGAAATGTTGCTGAGAATGTATCGAATGTATGGTGAGAAGCAAGGCTGGAAAGTTACGGAACTTGATTTTCAGGAAGGAGATGGGGCTGGAATAAAGAGTGCCACTTTACAATTTGATGGAGATTTTGCTTATGGCTTTTTAAAAGCAGAAAGCGGGGTGCATAGATTAGTGAGAATTTCACCCTTTGATAGCAATGCCAGAAGACATACTTCTTTTGCGTCGGTCTTTGTTTATCCTTTAATTGATGATAGCATTGAAATTAATGTAAATGCAGGAGATCTGGAATGGGCTTTTTACCGAAGTGGCGGCAGTGGCGGTCAGAATGTAAACAAAGTAGAAACAGCGGTAAGGTTAAAGCATATTCCTAGTGGTATCATTGTAGAATGTCAGCAGGCAAGAACGCAGGGCGAGAACAGGGAACTGGCTATGAAGATGTTAAAGAGCCGCTTGTACGAAGAAGAGCTTAGGAAAAGACAGGAGGCAATTGATGCGACCAACGCAGGCAAGAAAAAAATTGAATGGGGTAGTCAGATACGTTCTTATGTTTTTCATCCTTATAAAATGATAAAGGATCATCGTACTGATTATGAAGTAGGAAATATCGGGCCGGTGATGGATGGGGAAATAGATGGATTTATTAAGGCCTATTTAATGATGCAACAAGAAAACAGTTAATAGATACAATGGCACTTGAACTGGAACACCCTGATTTGTTTGAACAATTTGAACGATTGATTCAAGTGGATGATCCACTTGAGATCAGGGAGTTTTTGAATGATCAGAACATCAGTGATGTTGCCGATTTAATTAATGAATATCCGCAATACGAAGCAAGAATTATTGCGAATATGGCTGTTCACAGGGCTGCCAGTGTCTTTAAAATTCTGGATATAGCACAACAGAAGGACATTGTTAAGGAACTACCTTCTGCAAAAACAGCTGAACTGCTGAATGAATTGCCTGCGGATGACCGTACCGACTTTCTTGAGGAACTACCAAAAGCAGCTATCAGAGATCTTATCAAATTGTTAGATCCCGAAGAGCGAAGAGTAACTTTATCCCTTTTAGGTTATCCGGAAGATAGCGTGGGTAGATTAATGACCCCCGATTACGTATATGTGTACCAGCATAACACAATGGATGAAGTGTTTGCTACCATTCGTAAATACGCAAGAAACAGTGAGACCATCGATGTAATTTATGTGATTAATGAACATGGTCAGTTGGTAGATGATGTGAGAATAAGAGATATTATCCTGGCTGCGCCTGATAAAAGAATTGAAGATGTAATTGACGGAAGAGTTGTTTCTTTAAAAGTAAACGACGACCAGGAAAATGCCAGTCAGGTATTTAAAATGAATAACCGGGTGGCTTTGCCAGTAGTGGACGAAAATAATATTCTACTGGGAATTGTAACCATTGATGATATGCTTTGGGTAGCGAATGAAGAATTCAGTGAAGATATGCAGAAGATGGGAGGTACTGAAGCGCTGAATGAGCCCTATCTGGATATTCCCTTGTTAAAACTTTTCAGGAAAAGAGTTGGATGGTTAATCATTTTATTCATTGGCGAATTATTAACTGCCACTGCTATGGGGCATTTTGAAGATGAAATTGCCAAGGCACTGGTTTTGGCTCTTTTTGTTCCATTGATTATTTCAAGCGGGGGCAACAGCGGGTCTCAGGCATCCACACTGATTATACAGGCTATGGCTGTTGGAGAAATCCATTTGTCAGACTGGTGGAGGGTTCTGAAAAGAGAAATCATCAGTGGAATACTATTAGGGACGGTTTTAGGCATACTTGGATTTTTAAGAGTGGGTATCTGGCACTCAATCATGCCAGAAATATATGGTCCTCACTGGGCAATGATTGGAGCAACGGTGGGCTTTTCACTGATTGGAGTGGTACTTTGGGGAACATTAACCGGATCAATGTTGCCTATTCTTCTGAAGAAATTGGGTGCCGATCCGGCAGTGTCTTCAGCTCCGTTCGTAGCTACTTTGGTAGATGTAACCGGGCTGATTATTTATTTTAGTTTCGCTTATTTATTTTTGCAAGGGTTACTATTATAAATTCTCCCTTGTTTTTATTAAGTTGAGGAATCATTCAAACAATATGAAGAAGATTCCGATTTGTCTTTTGCTATTACTTTTCTCTGATTTCTTATCTGCGCAGTCTGTAATTATACCTGCATTTACTGGCTATGCTGTACCTGCAGAATCCGATGAACAGTTGTTATTTACAGAGAAAAATGGTCTTCGGGGCTGGACGGATACCAAACAAAGTATTCACTGGTTTTTTAAGGTAAAGCAAACGGGAGAACTTGAGTTGAGTTTTAATACCAAGGCAATAAATGCCGGTTCAGATATAATAGTTTCCCTTGCAGGAAAACAGTTTCCTGTAAAATTAATTAGTAGTGTTGCACCAAAAAAGACACGGATTGGTAAAGTTTTGATTGCAGATACCGGGTTTTACCAGATAACCATTACCTGCATTAAAAAAGCAGGTAAGCATATTGCCAACATTCAATCTCTTGAATTATCGGGGAAGCCCACTGAAGGCATTCACTTTAATCCGGTAGCAAGACGAAATGCTGCATCTGTCCATTTAAGGTATCCCACAGAAGATTCAGCCAAAGTGATTGGATTTTATAACGAGTTAACTGTTCCTGAAGGAAATGATCCCTTGTATAGTTACTATATGGCATGTGGCTTTAAAAGAGGATACTTTGGAATGCAGGTAAACAGCCCTTCTGAAAGAAGAATTATATTTTCAGTTTGGGATGCAGGTAATGAAGCAATTGATCCCAAAAAAGTTCCTGATTCCAACAAAGTAAAATTATTGGGGAAGGGCGATGGTGTTGTTGCCAATGAATTTGGTAATGAAGGAACAGGGGGGCATAGTCATTTTGTTTATCCCTGGAAACCGGGAGAGAAGTATCAGTTTCTGGTTACTGCATTAACCGACTCTGCTAAGGCTAATACCATTTACAGTGGTTACTTTTTTATGCCGGAAACCAATCGTTGGAAACTGATAGCCAGTTTCAGTGCACCAAAGGATGGGAATTATCTGTCGAATTTGTATTCCTTCAGTGAAAATTTCTGGGGAGTTAATGGTCAGCTGGAAAGAAAAGTATACATGGGCAATCAATGGATACAAAAAGCAAATGGCAGATGGGAAGAAATACTGACCAGTAAATTTTCTTATGACGCAACGGGCAGAGCAGGACATCGGATAGATTATGGAGCAGGGGCAGAAGGCAAACAGTTTTATTTATCACATGGGGGATTTAAGCCGTCGAATATTGCTTACGGCAATACCATTTTCAGGCAGGCATCAGGTGCAAGACCGCAGGTTGATTTAAATAGAAATCATGATTCACTAGCACAGGCTTTATTGGATCTTGCCCTAATTAAGGATGCTGCTGGCAAAAAAGAGATAGATACCACTGGAAGTATTTCAGATATATATTACCATATTGTGCGTCAGGGAACAGGTAAAAACATTAATGTTACAGATACAGTAACCGTTCATTATAAGGGCAGTTTGCTTTCCAATGGGGCTGTTTTTGATCAGACAAAAGAGAAACCAGCTACATTTCCTTTAAACCGTTTAATCAAAGGCTGGCAATTGGCGGTGCCCAAAATTAATGTGGGTGGGAAAATCACGCTCTATATTCCTTCAGGGCAAGCATATGGAATTAGAACAAGAAGTAAGGATATTCCAGTAAACAGTATCCTTGTTTTTGATATAGAAGTGCTGGAAGCACGATAAATTCTTTAACTTAACAACTCATTTTATCCATTCTTATTTTATGAAAAAACTAATTGTCGGATTATGTATGCTGGCTCAGTTCAATGTGTTGGATGCACAACGCACCAATGCACCAGCAGAATCAGTTACTGCAAATACGCAGGCCAATCCTGCGGGCGTTACTGTGGTAACTACCCGTCACTCCATGATGATTGCTGGTAAGAAAATAGATTATTCGGCGCATACGGGGTACCTGCATTTGAAAAATGATACGGGCAAGCTGATTGCAAAAGTTTTTTTTACTTATTATCAAAAACAGGGCGATGATGTGGCAAAGCGTCCAGTGACCTTTACTTTTAACGGTGGGCCAGGATCTTCTTCCGTATGGTTGCATATGGGAGGCTTGGGTCCCAAAAGAGTTCAGTTTAATGAAGATGGTTTTTCAGAGGGGCCGCCCTACACTTTTGTAAACAATGAATACTGCTGGCTCGATAAAACGGATTTAGTTTTTATTGATCCGGTTTCTACAGGTTATAGCAGACCCGCTCCCGGTGAGAATCCAAAGCAGTTTCATGGATTTAATGAAGACATCACAGCCATGGGTTCATTTATCCGTCACTTTTTATCCAGGTATGAAAGATGGGGTTCTCCCAAATACCTTGCGGGTGAAAGTTATGGCACCACCCGTGCAGCAGGACTTTCCAAGTTCTTGCAAGACAGACACCGGATATATCTGAACGGAATATTCATGATTTCAGCCGTACTGAATTTCGGTACCAATGATTATTATGTAGGAAACGATTTACCCAGAGCATTGTATATTCCCTCATATACGGCAGCTGCCTGGTACCACAAGAAACTGGCACCTGCTTTACAGGCCAATTTAGAGAATGCCTTAAAAGAAGCAGAAGCTTTTGCAATAGGACCTTATGCATCAGCGCTTATAAAAGGAGGTTGGCTCAGTGAATCTGAAAAGAACGCTATTGCAGAAAAAATGAGTTATTACACAGGCCTTTCAAAAGAGTACTGCTTACAGTCTAATTTAAGAGTAGAAGAAAGCAGGTTCTATAAAGAGCTAAGAAGAAAAGACGGATTGACTATTGGCAGGCTGGATGCCAGATTCACTGGCCGTGATTTGGATGATGCCGGTGAAGTGAACAGTTTTGATCCCTCCTTTGCAAATATAGACGGACCGTTCACAGCAACCATGAACGATTATTTTCAGCGTGAATTGAATTTTAAAGAAGAAAATGGCTACAATATTTTCGGAGATGTGTATCCCTGGAATTACAGTAATGTTCAAAATCAATTTTTAAATGTTGCAGAAAGTCTTCGTGACGCAATGAGTAAGAATCCGGATTTAAAAGTATATATGGGAGCCGGTTATTACGATTTTGCCACCCCGTATTTTACTGCCAAATACGATATTGAGCATATGTTTTTAAGACCTGAACAAAGAAAGAATATTCAGTTCTATTTCTATGAATCGGGACATATGTACTATATTCACAAACCGTCACTGGTACAATTTAAAAAAGACGTAGATGCATTCTTCGAATTCAGTAGAGGGAAATGAGGCTGTTCGCAACTGTTTAATTGCCATTGCTTACAACAACGACCAAGCCGCGTATCGAACACTTTTTATTGCATTACACTCAAAACTTAAGCAATTTGCCTATTCAATCGTTAGATCCGAGGAGGAGGCTGAAGATATAGTATCGGATTTGTTCATGATTATCCTTCAACGAAAAGAACAATTGTGTCAACTGGAATCTCCTTTATTTTATTTTTATGCAACAGTCAGGAACATGTCGCTGAATTTGCTTAAAAAACAGAAACGTCGGGCAGGTCTGTCTATGGATGATTGGCAAGTACAATTAAACAGCATTTATTTTAGGCCAGATTTATTGATGATAACCGAGGATATGGTTTTGAAAATTAAAATGGCAATCAATACCCTTCCCAATCGTTGCAGGTTAATTTTTAAATTGACGAAAGAAGACGGGTTAAAATATAAAGAAGTAGCTGAATTGTTGAATATTTCTGTAAAAACTGTTGAAGCGCAAATGGCAATCGCCATGAGAAGAATGGCTCAATGTATGCCTCTCGATTTGCAGTCGCATCCGGTTTTTGAAAAAAGACTAAAAAATAAATAGAATCTTTTAGGGGTAAATAGTCCGCTCAGTTGTTATACTTTTTGAACTAACGATAACAATGAGCCAAGAAAGATTTTGGGTATTAGTGGCCAAAAAGATTGCCAACGAAGCAAATGAGCAAGAGCTGATTGAGCTCAACAAGCTCTTGCAAGATCACCCCGAATGGCAGTTTGCCATTCAAAATCTTGAAAGTATCTGGCAAATTCCTACGCCTCTGAAATCGAATGAAGCGGAAGACGCTTTCCTGTTGCACTTAAACAGATGTGCAGATCACCAGTCTTTCAATTCACAAGAATTAGAAGCCATTGCAATAGCTCCTAAACCATTTTTCCCTAAATGGGTTTATTATGCAGCTGCATCTGTCATTCTTTTTATAGGGTTAGCATACTATATTACACAAGAGACTGCCCCCAAAACCTTAGCTAAAATACAACCTGAGTCTAACGAAATTTCTACACGGTTAGGTTCTAAATCTCAGGTGAAATTACCTGACGGTTCAATTGTATGGTTAAATAGTGGTAGCAAATTGATTTATCCCAAAGAGTTTGGCAAATCATTGCGCGAAGTAACATTAACCGGAGAAGGCTATTTTGATGTTGTTAAAAACAAGGATGTGCCTTTTATCATCAATACAAAGAGCATACGTATTAAAGTGATGGGTACTGTTTTCAACGTAAAGGCTTATCCTGAGGATAAACAAACTGAAACGAGCCTTATTCAGGGGCGAATTGAAGTTACTATAAAAAACAGGCCTGACGATAAGATTATTTTATCGCCTAATGAAAAATTGATTGTAGAAAATGCAATTATTGAAAACCCTAATAGGCAAAAGAATGTTGATTTGCTACCAGCTGTTTCAATCAATAAATTAAAATTTATTACTCCTGATAGTACGGTCGCTGAAAATCAATGGGTTGAAAATAAATTGGTTTTTAGAGATGAAACATTCGAAGAGTTGGCATTGATGATGGAAAGATGGTATAATGTGAAATTAGATATTCAAACAGAAACATTAAAGTCGACAAGAATGAATGGGAATTTTGAAAAAGAAACAATTGACCAGGCAATTGAAGCTTTAAAACTAATTATACCGTTTAAAACGATTCAAAAAGGGAATACGATTATTATTTACCAATAAAAAACAGCTGCCATATGAGATTCAAAATAAATTCAACTTAAATAAAGGCGAAGTTCCGTTGGCGCGGAACTCCGCCAGGATTAGAAATCAACAAATTGTGCTATCTGAATGACATTCATAACCCTTTCAATCTGAAAATATGAAAAATTTTGAAACACCTGTTGTTTCACATAAAGATCTTTTGATAAAAAAGCTTGCCCGCATTATGAAAATTACTACTGCTTTACTGCTGCTTGTATGTATGCAAGTTTCAGCAATCGGCTTTTCTCAAAGCCGGATCACAATAAAGATGGCTTCGCTTGACCTGAAAAAAGCATTGTTTGAAGTAGAGAAAAAAACTGACTATCGTTTTTATTTGCTGAAGAGGTAGTAAAGGGCAAACCTAAAGTAACCATCAATTTGGTAGATGCAACCTTAGATGAAACACTGAACAAAATATTAGCTAATACCGGTATTAATTATAAAATTTTAGGGACCAACCTAGTTGTCTTGAAGCTATCTGGCGTAGACAATAAAGAGTTGGCTGAAATTGTTGTAAAAGGAAGAATAACCTCTACAACAGGAGAGCCTTTGGCTGGTGCTTCCGTACAGGTCAAGGGTACTAAAGTGGGAACAACCACGGATAATACCGGCGCATTTAGTATTACAGTTGCTGATGAGGATGCAAAGTTGATTGTAACATCCGTAGGGTATGAGCAACAAGAAATTTCAGTAACTGGTAAAAGAGATATTAATATTCAACTAACTGCAGCAGTTAATAATTTAGAACAAGTGGTAGTTACCGGATATGGTACTCAAAAGAAAAGAGATTTAACAGGTTCTGTTACTACTATCAAAGGGGAGGAGTTGGCCAAAATGCCTAACACCAATCCAATTAGTTCTTTGCAAGGAAGAGTTGCTGGTTTAACGGTTGCTAATTCAGGTGTTGCGGGCGCAAGTCCAGTAGTAAGAATAAGAGGAGTAAATAGTACTAATAGCGCCAGCCCGGTTTACGTTGTTGATGGCATTTTACAAGACAATATTGATTTCTTGAATCCAGCTGATATTGAAACGATTGACATTTTAAGAGATCCTTCCTCAATTGCGATTTACGGATTAAGAGGCGCCAATGGTGTCATTGCTATTACTTCTAAAAAAGCAGCTAGGGGGCAAACTAGAATTAATTTCCAAAGCACAGTTGGTTTTCAAAAAGTTACTGATAAAATTAAAGTGACTGACGCGGCTGGATTTAAAAAATTGTATGATGCTCAATTGGCAAATATTAATGCAGCTCCATTTGACTATAGTAATTATACAGCGAATACTAACTGGCAGAACGAAATTTTGCAAAATGCATTATTAACCACTAACAATTTAAGTGTATCAAATAACTCTGAAAAGAGTAGTACTTATTTGAACGTTGGATATAATAAGCAAGATGGGGTAGTTAAGTTTAACAGCTACGAGAAGTTTATGATTCGTTTGAATCAGGAAATTAGGTTTAACAGTAATATTAAAGTAGGCGGTGAAATCAATGCTTTTCATTGGATTCAAAACCCTGCTGCTGTTAGTTTAACAAATGCATTATGGGCGGCACCAATTGTACCCATTCAACAAAATGCTACCACTTATTATAGTATGCCTTCTTTTCAGAGAGCGCAGGTTGGAAATCCCATTGCTGCTTTAAACCGGAATAACGGAACCGATATTAATAAAGGATTTCGGTTTATTGGGTCATTGTTTGCAGAAGTCAAATTTTTGAAAGACTTTACCCTGAAGTCTTCCTTTTTTGCTGATTTAGGCTTTAATAATTCTAGATCTTATACACCCCTGCCATTTACATTTATTAATTTAGGTGAAGGCACTGCACCTACTTCTACTTTCTTTGATAATACGATTAGAACAGGTGTAAGTCAGGAAATGGCCGAGTTTAAAAGATACCAGCAAGATCATACATTAACCTATGACAAACGCTTGGGAGATAGCCACAAACTAACTGCTCTAGTAGGGTTCACTTCAATTTATAGTATTAGTACAAATATTAATGGTAACAGAAGAGATACATCTGTGAACGTACCTAATAATCCAGACTTCTGGTACCTAAGTACTATCAATGCCAATAACCCGGGTCTCTATGGTGGAGGTGGAGGCGAAAGCGCCATTATGGGCTTGTTTGGAAGATTAAGTTATGCGTACCAAAATAAGTACTTAGTAAATGCCACTTTAAGAAGAGATGGTAGTTCCAAATTTGCTCCGCAAAACAGGTGGGGTACATTTGGATCAGTGGGTTTAGGATGGATTGCTTCTGAGGAATCCTTTATTAGAAAATTCAATTTTATTAATTTCTTAAAATTAAGAGCAGCATGGGGCGAAACTGGTAATGCAAATGGCTTTGCAGATAATCTATTCCGACCAGGTATTTCAAATGCCTCTACTGCAATTTTTGGTAATAATGTTTATACGGCAATACAAGCGGCCTATATTCCTGACCCTAATTTGCGTTGGGAAGTGGTGCGAGGCTTAGATATTGGCTTTGACTTAAAGACATTGCGTAATCGGTTAAATGTTGAATTCACATTCTACAACAGAACAACTTCTGATATTTTAACCGCTGTTACTTTGCCAAATGAAACCAGAAGTTACTTTACCAATTTGGGTAAAATAACCAATCAAGGAATTGAGTTAAGTTTAAATTGGACAGACAAAATCGGAAAGGATATCACTTATTCAATCGCTCCCAATTTCAGTTACAATCGCAATACGGTTAACTCAATTGGAGATAGAATTAACTTTCAGTTATTTGGAAACGGAGGTGCTAACCTAACTGAAACAGGAAAATCCATTGGATATTTCTTTGGTTACAGACAAATAGGCATCTATCAATCCACTGCTGAGTTGGGTAGAATGGCAAGATTCAGCAATTCATTACCTGGCGATATTGCTTATGCAGATATCAATGGAGACGGAGTATTAACACCGGCTGACCGCACCTACTTGGGTACTCCATTCCCTCCTTATAGCTTCGGTTTAAATATCAACTTAGCTTACAAAGGGTTTGATTTTACAATTGAAGGTCAAGGTGTAGCTGGCAATAAAATCTATACCCAGCGAAGAATTGCAAACTTTGCTACCTTAAATTTTGAAGCCAATCGTTTAAATGCTTGGACTGGCGGAGGTACTACTAATGTTGAACCAATTTTAGATAATACTCGGGGTAATAACTTTTTGTTTAGTAGTTATTATTTAGAACCAGGAGATTATTTCAGATTAAGAACTTTACAAATTGGATATACTTTCTCCGATGGTTCACTCAAAAGATTGGGCATTTCAAAAGCCCGTGTTTTTATAAACGGACAAAATATCAAAAGCTGGAGTCAGGTAACCGGATATTCTCCCGAAGCGCAAATTGGCAGCATTCTCGGTGGTGGTGCGGATAACGGTGTATTCCCTGTCCCTGCCGTTTATTCAATGGGTATAAATGTTACATTTTAATTGAACTTTTAAAGCAATTCAACCATGAATAATTTAAATTATAAAAAAAGCATCACTACATGGATGCTACTGCTTTTAACGGTTTCTATTTTTACAGCATGTAAAAAGGATTTTTTGGATACAGCCAGACAAGGTGGATATGACGAAGAAAATTACCCTTATCCTGGGGGGTCAGGCCCATATGATCAATATATATTTGGTGCCTATAATAGCTTACGCGATTATAATGTGCATGTAGACGGTTTTATAAATGCAACAAGTATCAGAAGCGATGACGCAGACAAAGGAAGTACCCCATCTGATGGGGGAGCTGATGTTATTAGTATGGATAATTTTCCAGTATTACCTAATAGTGCCAGAGCAAATGCTTTGTGGGTTGGGTACTATGGCTTAATCAACAGATGCAATAATACCTTATTTCAAATAGGTACAAACAAACAAATTGTAGCAAGTGATGCAATTAAATTACAATCTCAAGCTGAAGTGAGATTCATTCGTGGGTATTCTTATTTCATGTTGACCAGATTGTTTGGAAGAGTTCCAATAATTGATACTTTGTTTGCAGATCCGGCAGCACAAAATAATGTGCCACAAAGTTCAGTGGACCAGATTTATTCTTTTATTGAAAGAGATTTAAGTTTTGCTGCCGCCTATTTGCCTGCATTTTGGGATGCTGTTAAGTTCCCGGGAAGAATCACAAGCGGTGCTGCTAATGGCCTTTTGGCTAAAGTTTATTTAACCCAGCAAAAGTGGGCTCAGGCAATGACCGCTGCTAGTATGGTAATGAATTCTGGTCAATACAATTTAAGTACTCCTTACAATACTATTTTCTCTGAGGAAGGAGAGAATAGTAAGGAATCTGTGTTTGAAGTGCAGGCAAGAGCTGATGCTGTAAATCCAACATCACAGGGCATACAATATACCAATTTGCAGGGTGTAAGAGGCGCCGGCCCATGGGATTTAGGATGGGGTTGGAACTCGCCAAGTGCAGTTTTAGCGGATGCATATGAGCCGAATGATCCTAGAAGAGCAAGAACCATACTGTTTACAAGTACTGCTACCACTCCTGGCATAACCATTTATGGTGAAGTAACTCCAGTTGGATTACCAAATCCAAGATACAACCATAAAGTGCATACTAATCCTGCTACAAGAGCAGCTGTTGGAAACCGTTTTGGATGGTGGAATAATGTTCGAATTTTAAGATATGCGGATGTTGTATTAATGTATGCAGAAGCAGCCAATGAAGTTGGGGGAACCAATAATATTACAGAAGCAAGAAATGCATTGAACAGTGTTCGTTTTAGGGCAAGAGCAGGGAATAATTCCATATTGCCAGATGTTACCACTACCGATCAGGCATTACTAAGAGAAGCAATCCGAAGAGAACGTAGAGTTGAATTGGCAATGGAGCATGATCGGTTTTTCGATATTGTTAGATGGGGAATTTCACAGTCAGTTATGAATGCTGCAGGCAAGTCTAATTTCAATGCTGCTAGAGATGTTTTATTACCCATCCCACAAACCCAAATTGACTTAACTGCCGGTGTTTTAAAGCAAAATCCTGGTTATTAATTGATTTTTTAAATTATTTAATATGCAATTCAGTATAAATAAATTGAGCTTATCGCTGTATAGCTTCTTGGCACTATGTTTTTTGGTGTCATGTAAAAAAGATGGTAATCCCAATAATTTACCTTCTGTTTCAACTGCAGATTATGTTGGTAAAATTGATGGTTTTACCTCATCGGATGAAGTCTTTCCTGAAAGTTTAGTGGCTTACTGGCCTTTTGATAATTCTACAAACGAAGTTAAATCAAATACAGCACCAGGTACTTCATTAAACAATAGTTATGTAGCAAGTGGAATTAAAGGTCAAGCATTAAGGTTGAATAATGGGTTCTTATATTACCCAACACAGTTCAATGCTTTTAAAACAGATGTGTTTAAGAGTTTTGCAATCAGTACCTGGATACAAATTTCAAACAATGGTTCAAAGAGAACTATGCTGTTTCAGTTAACCAGACCAGGCATTTTTAATGGTAGTCTTAATTTTTCTTTGAATACTAATTCTTTTCCTGCTAGTAATGTAACCGATTTAAAAGTACAGCCAACATTTGTAACTGTCGGGGGAGGCACGCAGGACAATATCAATACTTTGAGAGATGCCCCTGGATCGGTTAACTATATGCCTTATATCACTCCTCCAATTGGTCCTGATAAATGGGTGCATTTGGCATTGAATTACAATGCGAGCAATGGCTTCTTTGATATTTGGATTAATGGAAGAAGAGCAGGCGCTTTCCCCAGTCGTGGCACTGGAAATAACAATTTTAGGGCAGCTGAGCCAAGTGAAGTTATCATTGGTGGCAACTATAATGTGATTCCTGGTAAATCAGTCAGCTCCGATGTTAGCTTTGGAGCAATGACAGGAGTGATGGATGAATTGAGAGTCTATAATATTGCATTGCCAGACGCGCATATACGCGCCTTGTATAATTTGGGATTAGCTGGCAAATAATTGATTGGATTCTTTTTAGGTTGAATACTGGGTTTATTGACAAATGCCCGCCTTCGGGCGGGTATTTTTAATACATTAATTTTAAATATGAAATACTTTATATCAATTTTAAGTTGTTGGTTGGTTTTGGGGACAAATGCGCAAAAGACTTTGCCAAAGTTTCCTCCGATTCCAACAGAAGATACAGCACTTTTTCGAAAGGTTCAAGAAGCAACTTTTCAATATTTCTGGAATGGAGCGGAACCTAATAGTGGTTTAGCAAGAGAACGGGTTCATTTAGATAATATATATCCACAGAACGACCAAAATGTAGTAACAAGTGGTGGTGGGGGCTTTGGAGTTATGGCTATTTTAGTAGGTATTGAAAGAGGCTTTATTAAAAGAGAGGAAGGTGTAATGCGCCTGGAAACTATCTTACATTTTTTGGAAACAGCAGATCGGTTTCATGGAGTATGGCCGCATTGGTGGGATGGAACAACCGGGAAAGTAAAACCATTCAGCAGGTATGATGATGGCGGCGATTTGGTTGAAACTTCATTTATGTTACAGGGATTGTTGTGTGTAAGGCAGTATTTTAAAAATGGGAACAAACAGGAAAAATCAATTGCTGCGAGAGCTGATCAGCTATGGAAAGAAGTTGACTTTAATTATTATCGGAATCAACAAAATGTTTTGTACTGGCATTGGAGCCCTAATCATGCCTGGAAAATGAATTTCCCTGTAAAAGGATACAATGAATGCTTAATCATGTATATTCTTGCGGCTTCTTCACCCACTAATCCGGTGCCTGCAGAAGTATATCATGAAGGATGGGCTATGAATGGCAAAATCAAAGAAACAAAAACATCTTATGCATTGTCTTTAGATTTAAAACATCAGGGAAATCCACCAAATGGGGGGCCGCTCTTCTGGGCGCATTATTCCTATTTGGGACTTGATCCCAGGGGTTTGAAAGATCAATATGCAAATTATTGGAATGAGACTGTAAATCATGCTAAAATTAATTACACATGGTGTGTAGAGAACAGTGGAGGATTTAAAGGGTATGGATCTAATAATTGGGGTCTTACCTCTAGTTATTCAATAAATGGATATGCCGGACATGCTCCCAGCAAAGAGCGTGATCTAGGTGTTATTTCACCAACTGCAGCCTTATCCTCATTCCCATATACACCAAAGGAATCTATGGCAGCAATGAAATATTGGTATAATGATTTAGGTTCTAAGGTCTGGGGTAAATATGGATTTTATGACGCATTTAGTATCCATCATAATTGGTTTCAACCTCGTTATCTTGCCATTGATCAGGGCCCTATTGTTGTAATGATGGAAAATTACCGTTCAGGTTTTATATGGAAATTATTTATGAGTAGTCCAGATGTACAAGCAGGGTTAAAAAAATTAGGATTTACGAGTCCGTATTTAAAATAATTATATGAAATATTTATGCTTCACTTTCTTGGGTTGTCTTTGTTTATTGCAAATGCAGGCTCAAACAACCATAAAGGCAATGTCGTTTAATATTCGCTTAGATGCCGCTTCCGATGGCGAAAACAGATGGGAACTCAGAAAGAACCGAGTATCTGGTTTAATGCAATACCATGAGCCTGATTTCATAGGAACCCAAGAAGTGTTACATCATCAACTTATGTATTTGGATAGCAGTTTATCTAACTATAGTTATATTGGAGTAGGGAGAGACGACGGAAAAACGCAGGGAGAATATTCTTGTATCTTTTACAATACTGATAAATACATACCTGTTAACCAGTCAACATTTTGGTTGGCACCTAAATCCGACTCTGTTTCTATGGGATGGGATGCTGTTTGCAATCGCGTATGTACTTATGGTCTTTTTAAAAATAAAAAGACCAAGCAACTCGTATGGGTATTCAATACGCACTTTGATCATGTAGGTAAAACAGCCAGAATAGAATCGGCGAAACTGATCTTACAAAAAATTAAAGTTTAAATACTAAAAACGAACCAGTAATTCTATTAGGGGATTTCAACTTAAGGTCAACCGAAGAACCTATTCAAAGAATTGCCAGTGAAATGCAAAATGCAAGAGAAATAAGTAAACTGGTTTATGGTAATATTGATACCTGGAACGCATTTAAGTTTTTATCAAAACCCAATGGAGGTATTGATTATGTCTTTGTTAATAAGCATCCTAAAATTATAGTGGATAAATTTGCAACTATTACGGATTCATATGATATGAAATATCCTTCAGATCATTTTCCAGTAATGGCAACTTTAACCATTTTAAAATAATTTAATGAAATATTGTTATCGTATACTTGCTTTTGTTTGTTCAATATGGTGTAGTTCATTTATATGTCAAGCACAACCATTTATCAAGGAAATTAATGCCTTTAAGCAGGCTGATAGTTTAAACATGCCGCCTCAAAACGCCATTCTTTTTGCTGGCAGCTCCACTTTCAGACTTTGGCATAACATTAAAGATGATTTTAAAGATTTTACAATAATCAACAGAGGATTTGGGGGATCTGCTTTGCCTGATGTTATCAGATATACTGAAGAAATATTATTTCCCTACCAACCGAAGCAGGTGGTTATTTATTGCGGCGAAAACGACTTTGCTATTGATAAGTTTTTGCCTGTTGATAGTGTAGTTAATCGTTTTTCAACATTGTTTGGAATGATTCGGAAACGGTTGCCAAACACTCATATCAGTTTTGTAAGCATGAAGCCAAGCCCATCGAGGTGGCATTTAAAGGAAAAAATGCTACAGGCCAATAAGTCTATCAGCGAATTCCTAGGGAGTAAGCATAATACATCTTATATAGATATCTGGAGTGCTATGTTGAATGAATCCGGCTTGCCCAGACCCGAAATATTCCTTAAGGACAGTTTGCACATGAATGGGATGGGGTATATTATATGGAAACATAAAATATTGCCGAAATTGTTAAATTAATACATAAAATAAATTGTAATTTCGATGTAATCCTAATCAAGAACCATTCAACATGCTAATTGATACAGATACATTACTTGCCTATGGAGCTACTCCAAAAAAATGGCATAAAGGAGAACTGATTTTTGCTCAGGAAAACGAAGCAAGGTACTTTCATCAGATTGATGAAGGGGCTGTTAAAATGACCAGTATCACAAATGATGGTAAAGAGTTTATACAGGGCGTTTTTCATGAAGGACATAGCTTTGGAGAACCTGCTTTATGGTTGCAGAAACCCTATCCTGCCAGTGCCTATGCCATTACGGATTCTCTGATTTACAGATTGTCAAGAGATAAATTTTTACATTTATTAGACGATCATCCTCTGTTGTTTAGGCGATTGTTTGAGATATTTGCAGATAGATTATACTGTAAAACCTTAACAGCAAATATGCTCGTGAATAATTCACCCGAAGAAAAATTAATTGCTTTTTACTTAAAATTAAAAACGAGGAAAAATTAAACGAACAGGGCCTTGTGCCTTTTACCAGACAACAGCTGGCAGACTTTACAGGTCTAAGGGTGGAAACAGTAATCCGAACCTTATCAAAGTTGTCTGAAAGAAACAAGGTGAAAATTATCGACCATAAATTGTATTACAAATGAATCCAAAACGCTTATTATCACTAGGATTGCTCAGTTTGATTATCGTAGCATTACTTGGTGTTATTATGCGGTATAAGATAGGATTTTCATTCCCCATTGTTAATCAGAAACATTTGCAGCTTGCTCATTCTGGTTTTGCTTTTTCGGGTTTAATTACCCATTTTCTGTTAACATTTATTTTGTTTGTTATTCATGATTCACTAAGGGCTGGTCAATTGAAATTGCTGACGCATACTATTCATGCCAATTTATTTTTCTCTTATGTAGCCTGTATGGCATTTATCTGGCAAGGGTTTGGAATGATTGCCGTAACAGCTCAGTTGATGAGTTTTATTGCCGTATTACTTTTTGTTGTTTTAGGGCTGTTTAAGTGGGCAGCACTTAAAAGTTCTGCCATGCGCTGGTTTAAAATGGGTGGGGTTTTATTTTTGTTTTCTTTGATTGCCCAGTTCTGGTTAATTGAAATGTGGTTAACTGGCAGTATAAAACAACACAATTACCTGGCAGCTACTTACTGGTTTTTACATTTTCAGTATAATGGGTGGTTTTTCTTTGGTTGCATGGGATTATTAGTGAACTGGATGAATCAGCACCAATTGAATTTTGCTCATCAGGATACTTTTTTCAAAGCTTTTGCTATTAGTGTGATTCCGGCTTATGGGTTATCAGTATTATGGCTGAAACTTCCGGTCTGGATTTATGTATTGGTGGTTTTGTCTGCGCTTGTACAATGTGTTGGGCTATTTTATTTAATCAGACAATTTTTAACTGCCGGCTTTAAAAAAAAAGCAGATCAGAAACCCGTTTTATTTTTTGTGGGATTATTATCCATGTTAGCCCTAATGGTTAAAATAGCTTTACAGGCGGGATCTACCATACCCAGTATTAGTAAACTGGCTTTTGGATTTAGACCTATTGTGATTGCTTATTTACACCTTGTGCTCCTGGCATTTACCTTGTTATTCTTACTGGCATATTTAATTGATCAGCCCTATTTTACATTGAACAGGAAGTCGGCTCAGGCAATTAAATTCTTTGCTGTTATGGTGTTTTTAAATGAATTTTTTCTTGGTATTCAGGGCATAGCCTCTTTGAGTTATACAGTGGTTCCTTTTATCAATGAAATTTTGTTAGGCGTTGCATTACTGCTGCTGCTTTCCGCAATTGGGTTTATGCGATATTTAGCGCCCCAAAAAAATGGCGTGTTGTGATTGTAATCATAAAAAAATTATATATCAATGCTGACCTTTAGGCAAATAAATCTTAAAGGTCATGAAAACAAAACCGATTCTCTATTCTTGCTTATTTATTTTATTGGGTGTAAGTTGCGCTAGCGAAAACGCTGAAGCTCCTGCTGATGCTGCCAGTACTGAACAAACTTCTGTAGGACAATCTGCTGTTAAGGATGAAACTTCCAGCCCTAATATTGTTCAGGTAGCTATAGGAAGTAAGGATCACAGTACGCTCGTAGCTGCTGTTAAAGCCGCCAGTCTGGTGGATGCCCTTAGTAATGCAGGACCATTTACTGTATTTGCACCTACAAATGCTGCATTTGAAAAATTACCTGCCGGAACAGTTGAAGGGCTTTTAAAGCCAGAAAAGAAGGCTGATTTAAAGAACATCCTGGAGTACCACACTTATGTTGGCGTTTTGAAATCCGAATATATGCAGGATGGACAGGAATTTGAACAAGTGAATGGCGGTATAGTAAAAATCACCAAAAATGGTGATAAGATTTTAGTAAATGGCTCTGAAATTGTAGCCTCAATTGTTACTTCCAATGGAATTATCCATGTAATTAACGATGTTTTATTGCCTAAATAATTAACTGAACATCTTTATTTGCATTACAGTGGCAATACTGGTTGCACGTTGTTTAGCCAGTTCGGCTTTTTCTCCTTCAAATAATTGATCTACCGTTTCAGTAAATAACATTAACCATTTTTGAAAATGCTCCATCTTCATGGGGCATTTTTTATGAATATCCTTGTGTTTGGCCATAGGATTTCCGTCGTAACCACCCGTAAAGAACAGAATATTTTCCCAGAAATCGTACATGACTGGTAAGTGCTTTTCCCAGTTTACGGGAACAATTTCCGTAAAGAAAAACGAGATAGAAGGTTCTTTCAGAACCTTTTCGTAAAAACTGTTAACTAGTTTTTCAATATCCCCTCTATTGGTAATATCTGTTTTCATGTTGAATGATTTTAGAGGTCTTTTCGATTAAATTTTTTCAATGAAATAATCAATGGTAAAACAATCCATCCCAGCAAGAGCATAAATGAAATTATCATGCCTTTGGTGTTACCAAAGAATTCATTGAATATGGCACCCGTATATCCCAGTAATGCGGCAGAATCCAGTTGCAGCAGCATTAAAATTCTGGATAGATCTATTGGGCTTAAAGCTGTTAAGGCAACCATTGGTTTTTCAATAGGGTAGTCTGAGAATTGAAACATCAAAAACAACAGAATGCCATCAAAAAGTAAGGCAAAGTAAATCCAGAGAATAATGGTTAGGCCTATGCCTTTTGCTTTGTCTTTGTAAATGATGGTGCATAGCATTGCCAATGCTACGAAAATGACAGTAATGATTATGCCGATGGCTAACATAAGAATCGACTGGCTAAAATCACTGTAAATTAGCAGGGGAATACCAGCACCTAAAACGAATGCGAGTACCATGCTTCCGGCTAATCCTCCAAACAGGCTAAGCCAGATGTCTTTTCTTTTTATAGGGTGACTTATCAGTAGTTCAATAAATTCAGCGCTATTGTAAATATAAATGGCCGCAAATAGTATGGAAACCAAGGGAACCGTAAGTAATATAAGATTCAGTAATGTTAATATTCCCTTTGCGCTATTGTCTTCAAGCGTAAACGATGACCAGCCTATTACAGCCAGCATAATTGTATAGGCAATAACGAATTTGTTTTTGAGTATATCAAGTAAAATATATTTCAGAATTCTATTCATTTACTTTGCTTTTTAAAATTCTTAGAATGGCTTCTGATATATTAGTAGTTCCTGTAGATGTTTTCAATTTCTCAACAGATTGATGGAAAGCTACTTTTCCTTCCTGCATGAAAATGATTTCTGAAACCATATTGTCTAGTTCACTAAGAAGGTGAGAAGTGATGATTATCAATTTCCCATTGTTTCTTTCTGCAATAATTTTTTCTTTCAGAATTTCAGCCGATATAGGATCCAGACCTGCGGTCGGTTCATCCAGTATCAGTATGGGAGGATTGAACATGAAAGCCAGCACCGCACTTACTTTTTGCATAGTACCACCGCTCAGTGTTCCCATCTTTTTATCAAGAAGGCCATCCATTCCAAAGGATTGATACAAAGAAAGATCCAGGTTTTCACTGGTATTTCTGATGGATTGAACCATTTCAATAATCTGGCCAATCGTCATGTTTTGCGGATAGCGGCCAATTTGTGGCATATATCCAATCATCTTTTTATAAGCTATATCCTTGGTGATTAATTGACCATTAATAATTACTTCACCATTGTCGGCCATCACCATACTAAGAATAATTTTGATTAATGTGGTTTTCCCACAACCATTGGGTCCGATAAGTGCAATACACTGGCCTCTGTTTAAATTAAGATCAATTCCTCTTAAGACTGAGAGTTTGCCAAATGATTTTGATATGTCTTTAATTTCTATCATAATTTCAACGCCTTCATCAAAGGACTTTCATCAATAAAGTTTTCAGGTGTTAAACTGGGTATTTTCTTTTCCGACTGGTCAAGTAGGGAAACAATAAAACTACGGTAGAGTAACATGCTGGTTGGGTTTGATTCTACAATAACAGCATAAAGACTAAGTGGCCTGTAAGGCACATCCCCAATTTTATCTTTGTTCAAATCGTAGCCTGTGTACTTGTCCCAGTAATTGTTTTTGAATTGGTTTAATAATAGAGTTCCATTCGTACTCACATCAAATGTGTTTTTGATGAAGTTATTTTTTTGAATGATATTATCCATACAGTTGGCCTGTATTTTAAGTCCCCATCCGTTATTGGTGAACTGATTGTTTTCAACCAAAGTTCTGTTGCTGCCATCCATAAAAACAGCAGCTGTATTTCTATCGAATGTATTTCCAGTTAAAATACAATCCGAAATTTCTTTAAATAATATTCCAAACGCAGCATCTCCCCAGTTATCAGCAAAATGATTGTTGCGCATGGTTATTTTCTTTGAGAACATAACAGCAACACCTGCTCCGTTTTTACTGAATTTGTTAGAATAGTAGGCATCATCGTTAGAATTCATAAAATGCAGGCCATAACGGATATTGTTGTAGGCTTTGTTTTTCCAGATGGTAGAATTGTTCACAAACTCAAAATAAATGCCATCTCTGCACCCGCTAATACTATTTCCGATTATCTGGAGACTGTCGCTTTTCCAACAGTGTATTCCATTCCCAATTGTTTGTTCTTCTTTGCCAAAAGAAATAATTCGGTTGTTTTTAATTACACATTTTTTGCTGAACTGTATATATATACCAAAAAAGTTATCATACAAATCATTATTGATAATCTTTACATTCTCGGATTCATACACTTTTATGCCGCCGGGGTCATCCAATGTAGCATAACCGGAATGTTGAATTTTAAATCCACTGATTGTTACATTACTGGCTTTAACCGATAAGACTTCAAATTTTCTATCACCATCAATGATGGGAAGATTGATTCCAATTAATGTAACAGACTTGTCAATTAGAATATTTCTTTCTTTGTAAAGACCTTTGAATACAATTATCGTATCGCCTTTTTTTGCATCAGTGATTGCTTGCTTAATCTTCTTGTATTTCTTATCGGGGCCTACGTGTAGTTTAGTTGAATGCCCCGTAATTCCCGATAGCAAGAGTAGCACCAAAAAGAAAACATACTTCATGTTTATTAGTTAATTTCTTCCCAGGTTGAAACTTTTCCTGCAAAACTTGCGGCAAATTTTTCGGCTTCATGTTGCTGTGCAAATGCAGCAGTATTGCCATTCATAGGGCTTTTGATGGTTTCATGCAAAACATACCATGCTTTGGTAGCATCAATCAATACGTTATTGCCATTATAATCGTTGATATACCATTTGTCAATTACCGTTTTTTTATTATTACTGCTGAATGCCAACATGCAACTTAGGTCATCAAACTTAAATACTTTTCCTTTGCTGGTTATATATTCTGCTCCAAATCTAACATCAGCATACGTCATCTTACACGATTCACACAGGTCTTTATTTAAAACCAGCGGCTCTGGATTTTTTGATCCACAGGAACTAAGCGTTATAATAGTAATGAGCAGCATGGTGGTATTTGGTTTAATCCACTTTTTTAGCCAGCCGAATTCTATGGCAACTGCAATTAAGGCTAATAAACCTGCCACAATAAACAACCAGCCGCCAATATCCGGTACAGAAAATGCGCCAAAGTTCAATAATTGTTTAAATCCGATAAGCGGTGGTTGATAAGCCATTCCCGGAACAATGATAGCTGCATTAGGGTCTAAGTTGTGTCCATAGTTGTATTCCCATCTCCAGAAATCTACCATGGCAATTATTCCAAAAACTACAAATGCTATAAAAGTGGTTAGTAGCATTTTTTTTCCGCCTTTTATGCCTGTAATCAGCATTAATAAAGCGTAAAATGAAATGATATAGGGTAGGAGGGTAAATTCAATAAAGTTTTCAGCGTGTAAGGTTTGCATACCAATATAATGGTTCAGACCATTAATAATGTCAACATCACCTCCCAATTTATAAGAGAAAATTTGCAGTCCTAATCCCTCTGGATATTGTGGTGCATCCAGTTCTATTCTCCAGATAGGAACAAAGATGGATATACCTAAACAAATGGCACTTACAATCAATAGCATTTTTGATTGTTTACTTATTTCTTGCTTCATCTTCAAAAATTTTAAATGAAAAAGGAGCAGTAGGTTTTCACTTCCTGCTCCTTTTAATGAATCCAGCTTACTTAGATTCAGGAACTGGTTTGCCTAAACTAAAGCTAAGCGGAACATTGCTTCCTGCAGGGGAAACCCTTACATAACCCTGCATTTCCTGGTGCAAAGCACTACAGAAATCGGTACAATACATGGGGTACATACCTGCTTTCTTAGGCACCCACTTTAAAGTGGTGGTTTCACCAGGCATGATTAACAGTTCTGCATTATCTGCACCTTTAATGGCAAAGCCATGAGGCACATCCCAGTCTTGCTCTAAATTGGTTACATGGAAATACACTTCATCGCCAACTCTAATACCTTCAATATTATCCGGAGCAAAGTGTGAGCGGATAGAAGACATGTAAACATGCACTTTGTTTCCTTCTCTAACCACTTTGGCATTGGCTTCACCGGCAGTAACATACGGATGTTTGTTTTCTCCGATTTTGTAAATTTTATACTGACCGTTGTTTCTGATAATATCAGCTGGGGCAGACTGTGCGTAGTGAGGCTCACCAATGGTTGGGAAGTCTAAAATCAACTGCATTTTATCTCCGCTGATATCATATATCTGAGCACTTTGTGCCAGTTCCGGACCGGTTGGCAGGTATCTGTCTTTGGTGATTTTATTGTAGGCAACCAAATACTTGGGTGATGGCTTCTTGGTATTTCCGCCAGGGATGCTCAAGTGACCAACAGAGTAGTAGGTTGGTACACGATCCACAACGGTTAAATCTTTAATATTCCATTTTACCACTTCTGAAGAAACAAAGAAGGAAGTATAGGCATTACCCTTACCGTCAAACTCTGTATGCAAAGGTCCAAGACCTGGCTTCTTCACTTCTCCGTACAATGCAGCATCATACTTAATTACAGGGATACCTTCGTAATCACCATCATATGATTTATCAGCAATTGCTTTCTGAATTTTGTCAAAGCTAAATACAGGAATCAAAGCAGCTAATTTACCAGAGCCAACAATGTACTCACCGGTAGGATCAACATCGCAGCCATGAGGAGATTTAGGACAAGGAATAAAGTATACGATGTCTTTAAGTTCCTTCACATCCAACACCAATACTTCTTCTTCCATTTTTGAAGTAGCAGAGTGGGTAGCTTCGTTCCATTTGTTGTGCGCATATTTTGCCTTAACTTTCTTACCCTTGCCGGCTTTAATGTATTCCTCAGCTTTTTTCCAGTTAACAGCCATAATAAAGTCCTTATCTTTCTGAGAAGCATTTACTTCCAGTAAAGTACTTGCCTGTTCTGTATTGTAGCAACTGAAGAAGAACCATCCGTGTGATTTGCCTTTACCAGCTCTGGCAAGGTCAAAGTTTACGCCAGGTGTTTTCAACTGAAATGCCAGTTTCATTTCACCGGTTTCCTTTGCAACGCTAACAAAGGAAATATGTCCTTTGAAATTCTTTTTATAGGAGTTGATAGGAACGTCTCCGTTGTCTTCATCAGAAGGTACGCTGAAGCGGGTCCCCGCAACAATGTATTCAGAGTTTTCTGTTCCGAAAGGAGAACTATGGTTACCGGCAGAATTAGGCAATTCAATAATTTCTGCAGTCTTAAATGTTTTCAAATCAATTCTTGCCAAACGGGGTGTGTTGTTACCATTGGCAAATACCCATTTACCATCGATTTCGCCATTGGTCTGGCTCATTTCTGTATGGTGCAAATCGTCCCAGGGAACAAAACCGTTGGAAGTATTCAACATGGGTTTGGTTTCTTCACTGTATCCCCATCCTTTTTCTGGATCCACAGAAAATACAGGGATCACTCTTAAGAGTCTGCCACTTGGCAAACCGTAAACGCTCATCTGGCCACTGAAACCACCTGATACAAAATTGTAGTATTCGTCGTATTTACCAGGTGCTACATAAGCTTTGGCAGCAGCGTCTCCGCTAACGGCACTTCCTGAATTTTTAGGCTTGCAGGAAAATAACGCTGTAGCTGCAAAAACAGCGGCAATTGTGGTGGATTGAATAAGTTTCATAGTTGTTTATTTTATTTAGCGCCATCGTTTTTGCGCATGAATTCTAATATTTCTCTGGCTTCTGTATCAGTTAGGCTTTGATTAGGCATTCTCACCAGACAAAGCTCTAATTGTGCCTGTACTTTAGGATCTTTTTCAATCATTGGATCCGGATTGGTAATAAAGTTCATAATCCAATAAGGAGCGTTTCGGGTTGTTACGCCTTTCCATCCTGGACCAACCAGTCTTTCTTCAGTCATTTTATGACATGAATTACATTTGGTTGCTGAAATTGATTCACCTTTTGCAGCCATGGCCTGATCCAGAGGACCAACCGTTACATTGGAAGCGTCAAATTTACCTTCCCCTCTTTTAGGGTCATAATCGGAAGGAGAAGATGCAGTGGCTGCCGGGGCTTCCTGAGTTGAGCTGGCTGATGAGTCAGCTTTCTGGCCTCCGCCTCCACAGGCAATAACCGCTAATGTACTAGCAGCTATCAGTAGAAAAGCAATTGGTTTGATATTCATAATGCTAAATTTTATGTAAAACTATTTATCTGAAATCCGAACTTTTATGACTGTGGTCATATCCTTAAAAAAATAATAACTGCATATTCTTCTTATTTTGCGTTATGATTCTTTCAATAACCTTATCTGCAGATTGGATACAGAAAATCATACAGGCCGATCAGGAACTGTTTCTGCTATTGAATAAAGGATACACAAATTCTTTTTTAGATGCTATTTTTCCCTGGTACAGAGAAGGGAATGCCTGGGTTCCTTTTTATCTTTTTTTGGTGGTATTTTCTATTTTGAATTTTGGGAAAAAGGCATTTCCTTTTATTCTTTTTGCTGTTATAACCATTGTTTTGACAGACCAAATAAGCAGTAGCTTGGTTAAACCCTTTTTTGAAAGACCCAGACCCTGTAGGGATCCTTATCTCATGAATCAGATTAGAATGCTACTAAATGGGTGTTCAGGAGGATATAGTTTTACTTCTTCGCATGCCACCAATCACTTTGGGTTTGCCGTATATCTTCTGGTCACTATCGGAAGTATGATTGGTAAATGGAAATATTTATTGTTGGTTTGGGCAGCAACAATTGCCTATGGTCAGGTATATGTTGGCGTTCATTACCCTTTAGACATTTTCTTTGGAGCTTTACTGGGATCTTTAATTGGATGGATTACCGGATACTGGCACAATCGTACTGCTGAAAAAATCAGTTTGGCAGAAATATATAATACAATCTAAATGATTAGCAATCGGTTTTATTTTTCCGTTCTGGCTGCCTGTTTGGTGGTTTATTGTCTTGGGGCGGTTATGATCCCCCTAATGGATATTGATGCTTCCCAGTATGCATCTATTAGCCGTGAGATGCTGCAGCGAAACAGTTTTTTACAAATATTTGATCAGGGACAGGATTATCTGGATAAGCCACCTTTATTATTCTGGTTATCCGCTTTGTCAATGAAAATATTTGGCATTTATGACTGGGCTTACAGAATACCATCCCTATTGGTTTTATTGGCTGGGTTGTATGCAACAGGTAAATTGGCAAGAATCTTTTAGAATGAAGATATAGCCCGCATAAGTGTAATGGTACTTGCCAGTTCTCAGGCTGTTTTTTTAATTAGCCATGATATCAGAACCGATACCATGTTGATGGGCTGGGTAATATTAACTATCTGGCAGCTGGCTGAATGGTTTAGGTCTCAGCAATGGAAAAATTTTATTGGCGCCTTTGTTTTCATTGCTTGTGGAATGATGACCAAAGGACCTGTTGCATTAATGGTTCCCAGCTTGGCATTTGCCGCTCATTTTCTTGCACAGCGAAACTGGAAACAGTTATATCGTTGGGAGTATTTATTGGGGGTAGTCATCATTGGTATATTACTCTTACCTATGTGTATGGGGCTTTATCAGCAATATGATCTGCAGCCCGGCAAGTTGATCAATGGAAGACCGATTGATTCCGGTTTGAAATTTTATTTCTGGACGCAAAGCTTTGGCAGATATACGGGAGAGAATTTTTACAAGGAAATGGGGCATTTTACCTTTCTGCTTGAAAATATGTTCTGGAGTTTTCTTCCCTGGATATTTGTTTTCTTGCTGGCTTTGCTAACAGCTTGCTGGAAAATAATCATTCAACGTTGTAAAATCAGTGAACAAGAGGAATTGATTACGCTTGCAGGATTTGTGCTAACTTATCTTGTGTTAGCCAGAAGTCAGGCTCAGTTACCGCATTATATTTTTGTTGTGTATCCGCTAGCTGCCATTCTTACTGCCAGGTTTATCTACGATTTTTTAATACTGAACCAATATCCGAAATGGATTAAACCCATGTTGGTATGGCATGGATTTATATTTTCTGTTTTATGGATTGCCGCTGGAATGATTGTGCTCTTTGTTTTCCCTCAACAATCTTTTGTGTTTATTCTGCTACTGGTTAATGGGGTTACTTTTTTTGTTTTGTCATTTAAAAACATCGCAGTTCAGAGAACCCGATTTCTGATGCCTTTTTTAATCACAGGTATTGGGGTCAATCTATTGTTGTCTACTGGTTTTTATCCTAAACTATTACAATTTCAAATGGGCAACGATGCGGCAGCATTTATTGAACGTAATCAGATAGAAAAAGCTAAATTGAAATTGTATGGTATTCACAATAGCAATGCCCTTCATTTTTACGCCAATCATATTTTCCCATTTAAGAAATCTCCATCTGATTTCCTTCCTTCAGAAAAAGTGCTGACGAGCAAGGATAGTCTGAGTAGTTTTTCTCCTCTTTTTCCAAAAGCTAAAGTAATTCATGAAGGAAATCAGTTTTCCGTATCCTTATTAACCCTGCCTTTTTTAAATCCTACAACAAGAGAGAAGGAAACGCCCAGATACATCATCATCGATTTAGACGGGAAACCTTAGACTTGTGAATTTTGCTTAATTTTACCAAAATGACTGAGTTTTTTATAATTCTTTTCTTAATTATTCTGAACGGATTGTTCTCCATGGCAGAAATTGCCTTGGTGTCTGCCAGGAAAGCCCGGTTGGAAGCCCAGGCATCCAAGGGTGATGAAGATGCTGCAAAAGCATTGAAACTGGCCAATCATCCGGATACGTTTCTATCTACTGTTCAAATTGGGATTACTTTAATAGGTGTACTAACTGGTATTTTTTCCGGTGATAAATTCAAAGAACCTTTGGCCAATTGGCTTTCAGGCTTTCCCGTATTTACTGCTTATGCAAGTACCATTGCAACTACCATCATTGTTATAATTGTTACCTATTTGTCCCTTGTTTTAGGGGAGTTGGTACCCAAACGAATTGGACTGAGTAATCCTGAGGGAATCGCTAAATCTGTTGCAGGCCCTATGCGTTTTGCCGGCTGGCTCACTTTCCCATTTATCTGGCTATTGTCAAAGTCATCTAATATTATAGTTAAGCTGATGCGCATAAAGGCCAATGAGAATCAGGTAACAGAAGAAGAAATTAAGGCCATTATCAGTGAAGGTACTGAACAGGGAACCATTGAAGAGGCTGAGCAGGAAATTATTGAAAGAGTATTTCACTTAAGTGACCGGAATATTACTTCATTAATGACGCACAGAAGCGATATTGAATGGATAGAGGGAGATAAGAAAGTAGGAGAAGTAAGGAGTTTGCTGCAAGACATGATTCACTCTGTGTATCCGGTTTGTGAAGAGGATATTGATCATATTAAAGGTGTCGTATCCATTAAGGACTTGTTCGCAGCCGACGCAGATGCAACTATTTTCTCCATTATGAAGCCAGCCATGTATGTGCCGGAAAACAATTCAGCCTATCAGGTATTGGAAAAATTCAAGCAAACAAAAATTCATCAGTGTTTTATTGTAGACGAATACGGCAGTGTGCAGGGGCTGATGACCTTAAACGATATTCTGGAAGCCATTGTAGGTGATATTCCGCAGGAAGAAGATGAAGCATATGAAATTATTGAAAGAGCAGATGGCTCTTACCTGATAGATGCCCAGATTCCATTCTACGACTTCCTGAGTAAGTTTGACAAAACAGAATGGATGGAAAAATGGGAGCAGGATTTCAATACCCTGGCCGGATTTATCATTCATCATCTGGAGCGCATACCTAAAACGGGTGAAACCCTTGAATGGGAATCCTTTACTTTTGAAATTGTTGACATGGACAATCACCGGATTGACAAAGTCCTTGTTACGTCAAGCGAGCCATTGATTACCCATGATTAGAAGCTAAATTGAATGGTTTTTTGCGGATAATCTAGTTTGTAACTTTTTTGGTTCCCCTTACTTTTTACATGGAATAGATTAATCTGACTGGTTTCGTAGTCGTGAAGAATTGAACAATGAATGTCTACGGTGTTCATTTCTTTTACTTGTTCCACTTCAAAATAAGACCAAACACTTTCTCTTATGATTTCGTAACCGATATAGTTGAATTTTACCGGCTTCCCGTTGATCTTAATTTGTAATGTCTTTCCAATATACTGGTTGATTTGCTGATCTATATAGGCTTTGTTGGCAGGTTTAATGATATCAATGGTACCGGTTGATTGCTTTTGAAGCGTTTTTTCTAGGTCATCTGTAAAAATGCGGATGCTTATTTCAGCCGTTGCTTCTTTTTCGTTATGGTTGATTTCAATCACCGAAACAAAAAAAGGGTGAAAAAGTGCAAGGCTTGCTGATAGCAGCCATTGAACAAAAATTGTAGCCATTGAACCAGTTTATTTACAGCAAATGTCGGTTTTAATTTATATTGCTGCTATGATTGATTTTGGACTTTTTTTCCAGATGGGATATGAGCATATTGCTGATTTAAATGGAATCGACCATATTCTTTTTGTTGCCGCACTTTGCATTCGCTATCAGTTTGCTGATTGGAAAAAACTGCTTTGGCTGGTTACCGCTTTTACGCTGGGGCATTCCATCACCCTTGCTTTAAGTGTTTTTAATATTGTCAATTATTCCGTTAACTGGATCGAATTCCTGATTCCGGTTACCATTGTTATTACTGCTATAAGCAATGTTTTTGTTAAAAAATTTGTGTACAAGGCCAAATTCCCGCTGATTTATTTTTTTGCCGCTTTTTTCGGATTGATTCACGGATTGGGCTTTAGTAATTACCTGAAAAGTCTCTTAAGCAAGGAGGGAAATATTGTTCCGGAATTATTGGCCTTTAATCTGGGGCTGGAGGCCGGACAGCTGGTAATCGTACTCGCTATTCTTATTATTTCACTTATATTCGTTCAGCTTTTTAAAATAAACCGAAGGGAATATTTATTATATGTTTCCGGCGGAATTTTCGCCATTGCTCTGCAAATGGCATTAGAAAGATTACCCTTTTAATAAACCAACTCAATTATGAAAAAAGTTGCGCTGTTCATGGTACTTGCTTTGTTTGCTGCTCGCACACAGGCCCAAAATATCATGAACAATCCCACATCTAATCATGGGAACAAGTTTGAACAGTTAGGAACCATTTTGCCAACCCCTAACGAATACCGGACTGCCAGCGGGGCACCCGGTCCAAAGTACTGGCAACAAAGAGCAGACTATGTTATTAAAGCAGAATTGGATGAAGCCAATTTGAAATTAAAGGGTACAGAAACCGTAACGTATTTCAATAACTCTCCGGACGTATTGACTTATTTGTGGTTACAGCTGGATGAAAATGAGCACAGTTCCAAGAACAATGCTAATTACCAGGATGCTACTTCTATGCCTCGTCAGCTAACCACCAGTCAGCTGGACAATATGGCCAACGCCAAGAAAGACAATGGGAACGGACATATTATTTCATCTTTAACTGATATTACTGGAAAAGCATTGAAATACACCATCAACAGAACCATGATGCGTGTTGATTTACCTGCACCGCTTAAGCCAGGACAAAAATTTGTTTTCAATGTGGCCTGGAGTTATAAAATCACCAACAGAATGGTTGAAGGGGGAAGAGGTGGTTATGAAACCCTGGAAGATGGCAACAATTTATTTACCATGGCACAGTGGTTCCCCCGTTTGTGCGTATACAGTGATTTTCAGGGATGGCAGAACCAACAGTTTACCGGAAGAGGAGAGTTTGCCCTTGCTTTCGGAAACTATGATGTTACCCTAACGGTTCCAGCAGACCATATTGTATTAAGTACGGGCGTTTGTCAAAACTACGCACAGGTTTTAACCCCTGCACAAATGGCCAGATGGAACCAGGCTCAGACTGCTAAAGAACCTGTTGAAATTGCCACTTTAGAAGAGGCAAAAGCCAAGGAAGGTTCAAAAAGTACACAGAAAAAAACATGGGTATACAAGGCTGAAAATGTCAGAGACTTTGCCTGGACTACCAGCCGTAGATATATCTGGGACGCCATGCCGGTTTATGTTGAGGGTAAAAAGATTATGTGCATGAGTGGCTACCCCAAAGAAGCCTATGGTTTGTACAGAAAGTTTTCAACCAAGGTAGTGGCTCATACCATCAAGTCTTATTCTAAGTTTTCTATTCCTTATCCTTATCCGGTTGCCCAAAGTATTGAAGCTTCCAATGGTATGGAATACCCAATGATCTGTTTCAATAATGGAAGAACCAATAAAGACGGCTCTTACAGCGAGCAAACCAAGGTTGGTATGATTGGGGTGATTGTTCACGAAGTAGGACATAATTTCTTCCCGATGATTGTAAACAGTGACGAGCGTCAGTGGAGCTGGATGGATGAAGGTATCAACAGTTTTGTTCAGTACCTTACAGAGGAATTATTCGATAATAAGTATCCTTCCAGAGGAGGCCCGGCCTGGGGTATTGCTGGATATATGCGTTTGCCTAAAGAGCAATTGGAGCCTATTATGACCAATAGCGAAAATATTATTTTGTTCGGCCCCAATGCTTATACCAAACCAGCAACCGGTTTAAATATTCTTCGTGAAACCATTATGGGCAGAGAATTATTTGATTATGCTTTCAAGGAGTACTCTCGCAGATGGGCATTCAAGCATCCTACACCCGCTGATTTCTTCCGTACCATGGAAGATGCTAGTGCAGAAGACCTGGATTGGTTCTGGAGAGGCTGGTTTTATGGAATTGATCCTGTGGATATAGCAATTGATACCGTAAAGCATGCGGTAATGAATCCTGATGCCAAACCAAATGTTCCTCAAGCATCCACACAAACCATGCCTTTGGCCAAGCCTTTGTTTAGTGGTGCGGCTGCTTTTGATGACATTTCAAAGCAGCGAAACAGAAACGATAAAAGCATTATTTTCCTAACCGATGCGGATACCAGCTTAAGAGATTTCTACTGGAGATATACCCGTGGATTGGAGCCTTATGATTCAGTAACCCGCGTGCCTGTCCCTAGTTTCCCTGCACCAACAGAATTGACTGCAGAAGAGAAAGCCAAGTACCAGGATGTGAACCTTTATGAAGTTACTTTTTCTAATAAAGGGGGATTAGTAATGCCAATTATTGTAGAGTTTACTTTTGAAGACGGAACCACTGAAACGGAAAAAATTCCTGCTCAGATCTGGAGAAAAAATGAGCAAAAAGTAACCAAGTTGTTCATGACCACTAAAAAAGCCAAGCATATTAAGTTAGATCCAATGAGAGAAACTGCTGATATTAACGAAGGAAACAATGTATGGCCCAAAAACGGGGTTGCTCCTGAACAAAGCAAATTTAGCTTATTCAAGAGTGCTTCCGGAAGAAGCCGTGGTCAATCCAGCGGTGCGAATCCAATGCAAAACGCCATGCAGAAATCTAACTAATACATAGTTTAAAACAATATACAATGCCACCTGCTTAAATTCGGGTGGCATTTTGTATTTTAGCCTAGCTATAGCA
This sequence comes from Sediminibacterium sp. C3, assembly GCF_000508085.1. Lineage (GTDB taxonomy): Bacteria > Bacteroidota > Bacteroidia > Chitinophagales > Chitinophagaceae > Sediminibacterium. The sequence continues at coordinate 1,836,356 of NZ_KI669560.1, forward strand.
ATTCATAAAAAATAGTGTATGAAGAAATTTTTGACGCTTGCTTTTACCATTTTAGCTGTGTATTCCGCAAAGGCGCAAAACATCATGAATAATCCCACATCTAACCATGGGAATAAGTTTGAGCAGTTGGGTACCATATTACCCACGCCCAATGAATACAGAACAGCCAGTGGGGCTCCAGGTCCAAAGTATTGGCAACAGCGAGCTGATTACGTAATTAAAGCTACACTGGATGAACCCAAACTGAGCTTAACGGGGTCAGAAACCATTACCTATTACAATAATTCTCCTGATGTGTTAACTTATTTGTGGTTGCAGCTCGATGAAAATCAGCACAGTACGGTTAACAATGCCAATTATCAGGATGCTTCCTATTTGGAGAATGCCATCAACACGAATCAATTGGATAAGCTGGCTGCGGCTAAAACTGATAATGGGTATGGCCATAAAATTTCAAGGCTAGCAGATGCAATGGGTAAGCCATTGAAATACTTTATCAACAAAACGATGATGCGGGTTGAATTGCCAGCGCCTTTGAAACCTGGTCAAAAATTTGCATTCAATGTAGATTGGAGCTATAAGATTTCCGACAGAATGACTTTTGCCGGAAGAGGTGGATATGAAATGCTGGAAGATGGAAATCATTTGTTTACTATGGCACAATGGTTTCCCCGTTTATGCGTGTACAGCGATTTTCAGGGTTGGCAGAATCAGCAGTTTTCAGGAAGAGGAGAATTTGCATTGACTTTTGGCAATTATGATGTAACCTTAACCGTGCCTTCTGATCATATCGTACTAAGTACCGGCGTTTGTCAAAACTATGCACAGGTATTAACGCCTGCACAATTAAGTCGCTGGAATCAGGCGCAAACCAGCAAGGAGCCTGTTGAAATTGCTACACTGGATGAAGCCAATCAAAGATCAACCGGTAAATCTGCCAAAACCAAAACCTGGATCTACAAAGCAGAGAATGTAAGAGATTTTGCCTGGACAACCAGCCGCAGATATATCTGGGATGCCATGCCTGTTTATATTGAAGGAAAGAAAGTCATGTGTATGAGTGGCTATCCAAAGGAAGCTTACGGACTGTATCGTAAGTTCTCTACCAAAGCAGTGGCCCATACCATTAAAACCTATTCCAAGTTCTCTATTCCTTATCCATATCCGGTAGCGCAAAGTATTGAAGCATCTAATGGAATGGAATATCCAATGATTTGTTTCAATAACGGAAGAACCAATAAAGACGGATCCTATGCGGAAGCTACCAAGTATGGAATGATTGGTGTGATTATTCACGAAGTGGGACATAATTTCTTCCCCATGATTGTGAACAGCGATGAGCGCCAGTGGAGCTGGATGGATGAAGGGTTAAATACATTCGTTCAGTTTTTAACCGAAGAAGAGTGGGACAATAAATATCCCAGCCGTCGTGGACCAGCCCGTCTAATTACAGATTACATGCGCTTGCCGAAAGAACAGCTGGAGCCTATTATGACCAACAGCGACAATATTATTCAGTTTGGTCCGAATGCCTATGCAAAGCCTGCTACTGGTCTGAATATTTTAAGAGAGACCATCATGGGCAGGGAATTATTTGATTATGCATTTAAAGAGTATGCCAGAAGATGGGCATTTAAACATCCAACTCCTGCAGACTTATTCCGTACCATGGAAGATGCCAGCGCAGAAGATTTGGATTGGTTCTGGAGAGGCTGGTTCTATAGCATAGAGCCATGCGATATTGCCATTGAAGGAGTAAAGCATGCAGTGGTGAACAAACAGCCTGCAGCAGTTGCGCCAAGAACCGGAGCACCGGCAATGCGTAGTCTGGATAAGCCATTATTCAGTGGTGCAGCAGCTTTTGATGATATATCCAAGCAGCGGAACAGAAATGATAAGAACATTATTTTTTATACCGATGCTGATACCAGTTTAAGAGATTTCTACTGGAGATATACCCGCGGTCTGGAACCATATGATTCCAGTTTTAAATATCCGGCGCCGGTGATGAATACGCCTGAACCTTTGTCAGGGGAGGCATTGGCCGCTTATGAAAATGTTCATTTATATGAAATCAGTTTTGCCAACAAGGGAGGTCTTGTAATGCCAATCATCGTAGAATTCACCTTTGAAGATGGTACCAAGGAAACGGAAAAAATTCCTGCTCAAATCTGGAGAAAGAATGAACAGAAAGTAACCAAACTGTTTATGACACAAAAGAAAGCGATATCTATTCAGTTGGATCCATTAAAAGAAACAGCTGATATTGATGAATCAAATAACAAATGGCCGAACGGAGTGCTAGATGAGCCTTCCAAGTTCAGTTTATTTAAAGGGGGTGCAGGCAGAGGAAGAGGACAGTCTTCCGGTATGAATCCAATGCAACATGCACAGCAAAAGAATTAATTAAACGATTCAATATAGATAATAATAACGCAACTTGTTTCCATTAATAAGTTGCGTTATTGCTTAAAAAACACACAATGAAAAAACTTGGGATAATTCTTTCTTTCGTTTTAATGGGATTCAATGGCTTTACAGCTGAAGTAGATACATTGATGGTACCCAGTAAGTCCATGAATAAAAATATTCCTGCTGTAATTGTACTTCCTGCCGGTTACCAAAATGCAAAACAAAATTTTCCTGTTGTGTATTTGTTGCATGGGGCAGGGGGTAGCTATCGCAACTGGATTACCCGTGTGCCTCATATAAAAGCGCTGGCTGATCAATACCAGATGGTGATAGTATGTCCTGACGGAGCGGTAACCAGTTGGTATTTTGATAGTCCGGTTGATAGCAATTTCAGGTATGAAACTTTTGTGGCTAAAGAGCTTCCGGTCTATATTGATGAGCATTACAAGACCATTCCAAATAGAAAGGGCAGGATATTAACCGGACTTAGCATGGGAGGTCATGGTTCCTTGTTTTTAGGATTCAGACATGCGGACAATTTTAGTGGGGCGGGTAGTATGAGTGGGGTATTACACGTAACAGTGATTCGACAGGGGTATGGGGTTGAGAAAATATTGGGGGATACACTGACTAATAAAAAATATTGGAACGACTGGAGTGTGTTGAATGCAATTGAGCAGAAACCTGCAGATTCACTGGCCATACTTATTGATTGTGGCATTGAAGACAGGGTGCTGCCCATGAACAGAGCAGTTCATGAAAAAATGCTGAAGCTTAAAATTGCACATGAGTATACAGAAAGACCTGGTAATCATGACTGGAAATACTGGGAAAACGCCATTGATTACCAAATCTTGTTTTTTAGCAAGCATTTCAAAAGGATGCTTGCTAAAAATTAAGTTATTGGATATTTTAGTAACCCAGTAAACCCTTTAGGGCATCAATTCTGAATTGTACTACAGGCTTCATTTTGGCAGGATGCCCCTGTAGAAAATAGCCTAATGCTAATACAAATGAAGCCCCTAATTTGAAAAGGTATTCCAACACTTTGAGCCAATAACTGGTTTTGCCAATTTCATGGGTCCTGACTCTTTCGCCTCTGCCAATACCACTGGCAACCCGGTACATATATTCAGGGGTTAGTTTTTGGGTTTCTACTACATGCTCAACAATAACCTGAGGATGGTAATATATGGTTTTGCCTATTGCTTTTAATTTGAGAAAGAATTCTTTTCCTTCGCCTCCAATTCTCAAAGTCCCTTTTACACCAGGTAGTGCTGTATTAAATCCATTTACCTGTTCAAAATCTAATTTTTTAATAATCATATTCGATTCCAGGGGATATTTATTTGGACTAAACACACAAACCTCTTTGCTGTAATCAAAATTGCCCACGAGAGAGGAAACAAAATGACTCATCCATTTGGGTTCTTCCGGAATATAACGTGGAATAATTCTGCCCCCTAATCCTCCGGCATCCGGATGCGCTGCAAAAAATGCAAGAATCAGTGCCAGATAATCAGGCTTTGCTACGGCATCATCGTCCATGAAACATAAGAGTTCCCCTTTTGCTAGGGCAGCCCCTGTATTACGGGCAAAAGAAGCGCCCTGTTGGGGTTCATTGGTATAAAAAAACAACCCTTCAGGATGATTTGCAATGAAATCTTTGCAGACCTGTTCGGTATTATCCGTTGAATTATTGTTTACTACAATAACTTCAAATTTATTTTTACCGATTGTCTGGTTGTACAAACTGCCCAATGCCTCCGGAAGATAGACGGCCCGGTTATAAGTACAGATAACAACTGATATTTCAGGCTGTTGATGATTCATTTTGGTAAAGATAAAATGGATTCCTGAACTATATGGTCCCAATGAAATTCTTTATAGAAATCAACTGAAACCGATTCTTGCTTTCTATTAAACTCAGTAAACCTAATCATGGATTCTGAAAATAAATTCCAGTTGAAATTACTAATACGGGTCAATTGATTATTCAGCTGTAAGCTGGAAATGCCTTCAGCACTTTTTTCAAATGCGATTACCGGAAGCCCTGCTGCCAGTGCATCTATTAGTTTGGTTTTAACTCCCGCTCCCAAACTAACCGGACAAATAAAACAATCCGTGGCAGCATAATAAGTCTGAACGTCCTGTACAAATCCCTCAAAAATAATTTCAGGGCAATTAGAAATATGAGCTAATAAATCCGGTTCAATCTGTACACCACTAATAATGATTTTATAAGTAAGCGACGATTTGTTCAATTTTGGAATCAGCTCTTGTATAATATCGTAAATGGCTTTTTTGTTAGGGATATAATCCAATGTTCCATTAAAGAAAACAAAACCGTATTATCTGTTAATTGGAATTTATTCAATAATGAATTTTTTAATTCTGCTCTTTGCTCAGGGGGAAAAGGTTTTTTGCGAAAAGTTCCAAAAGGAATTACCCCTGTTTTATGTAGCGGCAGACCCCAATGCTGTATTGCATATGCTCTGTCTGTTTCAGATATGAAAAAACTGAAATTAGCCAGCTGATGAACTTTCTTTTCATACCATTGATAGAGTCTCCATCCTTTTCTCCCCATATCTCTGAATCGGATGGATTCAATATTTGCTGATTTAATGAGAAATTTTTTACTGGTTAATAAACGCAGTAAAAATCCCAGCCATCCAAAATAGCTATGATCAATAATGATCCATTCTATTTGTTCTTTTCGGATGAGTCGAGTCAGATCTGTTAAACGAAATAGATTCTTCCAGCCCTGCCAGTGATTAAATAAAATAGGAAAGAGTACTAATTTGTTATTGGCAATCCTGTCAGCCCCGCATATGCTTTTATCCTCAATATTATTATCACTGGAAACTGCCAATACTACCTTTTCGTATTGGGAAAGCGATTGGTAATACTGTACAATATATTGCTGTCCACCCATATGGGCGGGAAAAACTTTAAAAGAAACAATGCCCAATACCTTGGGTGTTCTCATCAGGCTTTCTTAGGTTTTCTGATAGCGCCTGCTGCTGCCCACAAAAGCAATAACCAGATAATTGCCGAAGACCCCATGGCTGCTTTTAATCCAACCGAATAAGATGCGGGTTCAAAACGGAACTGAATATTGTGTTTACCAGCAGGAACCTGAATGCCTCTTAAAACATAATTGGTTTGAAAGATGGGGGTTTCCTTTTCGTCAACATAAGCTTTCCATCCTGCATCGTAGAACACTTCACTGAAAACAGCAAACTGATTCGTTGCAGCATTGGAAGCATAACTCATCTGATCGTTTTCTGCTTTTACCAGTTGGATACTGGCAGTACTATCGTATTGAATGGCGCCAATTGCGCCCTGATCTTTTTGATAAAGTACAGCTGTTTCTGAGGGATTAAAACTGCTTAGTTCATCCATAATAGCGGCAGGTGTTTCTTTAAATTGCAAAGACTTTACCAGCCATGCAGCCCCCAGTGCTTCCGGATTCTGTTGTACCATTGGCTGTCCGTTTTGTTGATCGGGTACAATAATATATTTCGTATTCAACATGTTTAATACGGGCAGACAATTGGGGAATTTATACAATTGACGCTCTATTAAATCCTGATAAATACTTAGTTTGGCAGGATGGTATCCACCTACGGATTTATGGAAATAGGAGCTGAGGGCACCTCCGTTAAATGCAGCCGAAATACCCTGTGACACATTCAATACCCTGTAATAGCTGGTATCTTTTAATATCTGCAGGTCTGCTGGGGAAGGGGTGAAATTATTTTCATATTCAGCAGCGTCCTGGTAATTATTTTCATTCAGGTATTTCGTGTTAATGCCAAATACATCAATCATGGCAAAAACACCAATGGCTATAATGGCATAAAGGGGCTTAATCTTTTGTTTGATAACGGCAAATACAGCCAATGCTGCAACCAGGCAGAATAAAAGGGTTCTCAGCATATCATTCATAGCCAGCGTCTTTCTGTCCGATCGTAAGCCTTCAACAAAACTTTTTACCGGAGCTTCTAATTGAGCTCTCTGTGTTGCATCCGAAATTTTCGAAATCTGGTCTAAGAGCATTTTATCTGATGAATTGCTGAAATCTGCAGTAAAATAAACCAGTGCAGCAATGGCAAATACGCCCCCCACTACCCAGAGTCCTTTTTTATATTTTTCCCAAAGTATCGAAGGGTTTGCCTCCTTTGTAATGGTGTTTAAGGTAAGTGCAGCCAGCATGCTCATTAAAAATGTGGGAACTACCAGTATCATACTGGGTGCCCTGAATTTATCATACATAGGCAGATACTTGAGCATGGCAATATTGAAACCTTCCAGGTATTTACCCCAGCTAAGTAGCAAAGTGAATACCATGGCTGCCGCCATCCAGTAAGTATATTTTTTATCTACCATTACCAGCCCCATTAAGGCTAAAAAGCAGATGATTGCACCTGCATACGGAGGCCCTGAAGTGCCAACGCCATCAATCCCCCCCCAATAAAATTGTAAATAGCCTTGTAATTGTTGCCCCAGATCTGCAGGCATATTCTGAAGGGCTGCAATGGCAGCTGATTTTTCCTGAGCAAGTTCCAGTTGATTGCTGCTTCCGCCGTAGAATCTGGGGAACATCATCACCAGGGGCTCTGTCTTATAAACACTGTAACTAAGTGCATAGTCCTTGCTCAATCCGGTCTTGGTAACGTTGGTGGTACTATCAGCGAGTACACTCCCCCCGCGAATGGATTTTTTGGCATATTCATAGGTCGTAATCAGGGTTACGGCATTCACCATAATTCCCAGGGACGCCGCCATGATGGCAAGGCCCGCTGATTTCAATAAGTGCGGTGTCTCTTTTTCCTTAATGCATTTAACTGCAAAAGCAACACTCATAAACAGAATGATGATGAATCCATAGTAAGTGATCTGTAAATGGTTGGCGCCTAAGAGCAATGAAGTGAACAGCGCTGTTAACGCAGTACCCGCTAAATATTTTTTATCGTAGATTAAAATTAAAGAAGCGATGATGGCTGGCAAATACGCAATGGCATTCATTTTGGTATCGTGGCCTGCTGCCAGAATAATAGGATTATATGTAGCATAAGTATACCCCAGCGCACTGATGATTCCTATATAGGCATTGATACTTAGAACCTGAGTCAGGAAATAAAAGCAAAGGCAGGCCAGGAAGAAAACGCCTACGGGTTTAGGTAATCCTACTAAAAATATATCTCCCAGATAGCCAACTGAAATAGGGTTTTCACTGATGCCAGTTATTTGATAAGCAGGCATCCCACTGAACATTCCATTGCTCCATAAAGGGAAGTGTCCTGTTTTTTCTTTTGACTGAAAGGAGTTTTGCGCCATCCCTTTCCATTGGGTAACATCGTGCTGTTGCAATACCTTTCCTTCAAGGGCAGGTTTGCAATAAATAAGCGCCACTACAAAGAAAATCACCACCGCCAGCGCATGCGGCATAATCGCTTTCCAATTGATCCTGTTCATAGCTCTAAAAATATGCAACAAACCTAATAACTTTATGCCATGAGACCACTTTTATTTGCCTCCAGAATGGCTTTTATCTGCAATATTTTGTTTTTGTTATGTCTGGTAATTCAACGTACCCATGATTTTCTCCCCAATAAGGAAATCAGTGCATTGGTGTTATTATTGGGTTGGATGGTGGCGCCCGTCCAAAATATGGTAGCGAACTTCTGGTACGGATTGGTGTTACTAAGCAAGTCCACAATTCGGATCCCTAACTGGATTGCTATTTTTAATGTAGTCATCCTGTTGATCCAATTTTTTGTATACTTTATTCTTCCATCGTGATCAGTAAAATATTAAACGACAAGCCCACTAAACTTTTTCTGGGCATCACGGCCTTCTTTGTTGCGAATGCGCTTATTGCCGAGTGTATTGGGGGAAAGATTTTTTCATTGGAGAAGTTGCTGGGCATCCCTCCGTTTAATTTTACCATACTCGGTCAGTCAGGTCTCTCATTCAACCTGACTTGTGGCGTTTTGCTTTGGCCCTTGGAATTTGTGATCACAGATATCGTAAATGAATATTACGGCCCTAAATCCGTAAAGCGAATCAGCTATACTGCAGTAGTGCTGATTCTTTATGCCTTCATTATGTTTTATGCTGCTATGGAAATTCCACCAGCTGATTTCTGGATTTTATCCGGAGTAGATAAAGGAGTGGCAAATATGCAGTCGGCTTTCGGAAGCATTTTCGGACAGGGGATGTGGATTATAATGGGTAGTCTGACTGCCTTCTTGGTAAGCCAGCTTGTAGATGTTACTGTTTTCCATAAAATCAAAAAAGCAACCGGGGAAAAGTGGGTATGGTTAAGGGCAACCGGTTCAACCATGGTATCACAGATGGTGGACAGTTTTGTGGTTTTATTTATCGCATTTAAAATTGGAAATGGATGGAGCTGGCAATTAGTGCTTGCAATAGCAGTAGTAAACTACCTTTATAAGTTTACCATGGCTATTCTACTTACACCTCTTATCTATTTTCTGGAAAATAAAATGGACAATTACCTCGGTAAAGAGCAAGCTCAGAAAATGAAGAGAGAAGCGATGGGGATATCCAATGCGTAAAACTACTTATGCTATGGCGCTGTTTCTATTCTGATCTAAATGATCGATGATATAGTCGTAATGGGCTTTTTCCTGTTTTTTCTGTTCGAAACGATGGCGAACGAGTACACCAATCCCATATACAACATAAGCGGCCTGAATGTAAATAAGCAATTCGTAAATTCCAATTGCAAGGCTATTGTAATAGTCCCATTTCTTGTAGGCAGGGAGTTCCCCCATATAGTATTTCCATTTCAAGTTAATGGGTAGGGCATAAGTATATATCAGGAAAATGGTAGTCATGAGCAGACAAGTAAAAAAGACATGTGCCCAGGAAGCAAAAAAGCTTCTTTGTCCAAGATCTCTTAAAACGGAATGCATCATAAATGGGACCAGTACCGTAATAAGAAGTATCCCAATCATAGAAGGGAAATTCAAAATGTAGTAATTCTCCTCTACAAACAGTATAGCTACGTCGCTGTATGCGGCATAGTTGGCGATTAGGCCAAATAAGATAGGCACCGCCCAGAGCAGATTCTCTGCACGGATGAGACGTGTTGTCATAGGGTTTGACTACGGGTACAGGACAAAAATATATCAATAAATCAAGACTTAATTGCAATTTTGCTCAATTCTGAGTGGTAATGCTTTAAAATACCAACACCTTTGTATTATTATGACCCCAAAAAGAGCGCAAAAAATAGAATCCGTACTTAAAATGCGACAATCCGGACTTACGATTGTAATGGAAAACGTGCATGATCCGCATAATATATATGCTGCCATGCGAACCTGTGATGCAGTTGGAATTCAGGATATTTATGTGTTAAATACCGAGTTGCCCCGATCCGGGTATTTTGGAATAAAAAGTAGTAGCAGTGCCAACAAGTGGCTGACCATTCACCAGTTTGATAAAGTGTCAGCGTGTTTTGAGGCCTTAAGAAAGGAATATAATAGTATTTATACCACCTATTTGGGTGAATCCAGTGCCTCTTTATATGAGATTGATTTTACCCAAAAAGTAGCGCTGGTTTTTGGGAATGAACACAACGGGGTTTCTGAGGAAGCGCGGAATCTGGCAGATGGAAATTTTGTAATTCCTCAGGTAGGGATGATCCCAAGCTTGAATATTTCTGTTGCTTGCGCAGTTTCTATTTATGAAGCCTATAGGCAAAGAAAGCAAGCCGGACTCTATGATCAGGAAGCAACTACTCATCCGAATGCAGAAAGCATCCGACAACTATGGTCAAGTTATTCAGCTGACTGAAGTTCTTCTTTTTTTCTTTGAGCTGCTTTTTGGGTTAAATAGGTAATACTAACATTCAGCTCAAAGCCAATTAATAAAATCATTGAATTAAAATAGGCCAGAATCATCAGAATCATTACCGTACCTATGGAACCATAGATTTTATTGTAGCTGCCGAAGTTATTAACCCAGTACGAAAAGATGAGTGTAGTACCTAAGATTAAAGTTGTTGCCAGTAAAGATCCAGGAGAAACCAATTTCCATCGGATCGTTACCGAAGGTGCGTATTTGTAAATGAAAGCGATGCTATAGAAAAATAAAGCAATGATTACCATCCATCGGATACTATTTAGCCAGGGCATTGTTGATTTTTTTAGTCCGAATAACTTAACAATCAGGTAGGTAAGCTGTGCTTGACCCAACAAAATAAGGGTAGAGGCAATCAGTAGAATTATAATCAATGTGGTTAACTGAATGGCTTTCCATCGCTGGTGCAGAAAGAAACGTTTATGCTCCATAATAGACCGGTCAAATGTTAGAATCAAGGACATCATTGCATTGGAAGCGTAGTACACAACCAATAAAAAACCAAAGGAAAAAATCCCGATACTTCTTTGCATCAGATCGTCCAATATATTCTCAATAAAACGATAGGTATTGGAATTGGGGCTTATGTCTTTAAATAAAGAGAGAATTTGTGGTTTGATATTCAGAAAATCCGGGAAATAGGGAAGTATGGAAAACAGAAAGAGAATCGTTGCAGGAAGTGCCATAATCAAATTGAATGAAATGGCTGCGGCTCTTTCATTTAATCCAATCTTGTTCACCTGCTTAATAAAAAAGAGAATGACGTCATAAAGAGGAATCCCTTGAAACCCAGGTATAATAAAGGTTTTACTCTTCCTGATCAGAAAGGCAATAGGAGGCCAGCTTACTATGATTCTCTCGAGTTTTGTCATTTCTTTTCTGTTCGCTTTTTCTCCATGTATTCATCTAATTTTTTCTGGTACTCCTTGGCATATCTGTTGTGTTCTTCATAGTTGTCACTGAAATGATGATATCCGCTGAAATCACTTTTGGCTACAAAATAGATATAACTGGTTTTGGGTGCATCCAGAACAATATCAATGGTTTTTGGAGAAGGAGTACAAATAGGACCTGGAGGCAGACCTTTTACTCTGTAAGTATTATAGGGGGAGGGATTGCTCAGGTACTTTTCGTAAATGCGGGTGATAGTGAAATCATTCATTGCATATTTTATGGTAGGGCAGGCCTGTAAAGGCATTTGTTTGGCAAGCCTGTTTAAATATACACTGGCAATTTTGTATTTGTCTTCCGTATAATTGGTTTCCTCATCAACAATAGAAGCCAGTATATAAACCTGTTCAGGACTTAATCCCAATGATTCAGCTTTTTGCAGACGGTTGTTTTTTAACCAGAATCTGGTTGATGCTGCCTTCAACTTTTCCAGTATAACCGTCATGGAGGCATCGGCATAAAAGTTATAGGTATCAGGTATAATCTTCGTAAACAATAATGCAGTATCCAGTCCCAGAGCGGTAAGCGAATCAGCAGATTGTAAAAATTGAACTACTTCCGTTGAGTCTGTAAAAAACTGCTTGCTGATTAATCTGGCCAGTTCTGGTTTAGTTCTTACCCTATTAATCACCAGTTTTACTTCTGCCAGTCTGCCATTTTTCAGCATTCTAACAATGTCCAGAACGCTTTGACCTCTTTTGATTTCATATCTGCCCGGTTTCATCTTGTCCCAGATATTAAAAGGGGCCCCAGCAATCCCTAATAAGGAATTGAATCTTAGTATTCCTGCTTCTTCAAAAGCAGCCAGCACCGCAGATTTCTGGGTTTGATCCTTGTAAATGGTCACCATTCTGCTTTTTTCTTCAAAACGGGTTGCAGGCAGAAAGAAAAGTGAAGCAAAAACTAACCCTGTAATAGCAATCAGGCTAATAACTACAATCATCCATTTCTTAGATGAGCTGTTTTTTTTCGGAGCTGTTTTTTTTCTTGCCATAAGGTAAATTAAATAAAAAACCCTGTCATTAAAAAGGACAGGGTTTTAATTATGTAGAAATGCGAATTATTTCTTGCTGGTATCGGTTGTAGCCGGCAAAGTAGCTGCAGGAGCTGCCTGATTATTTGCCGGAGCAGGAGCAGTAGTAGTGGTGTTGATTTTCTGTAAAACTTCTGTATTTACGTCATTGCCACCACCCTTTAAGAAAAGGGTAGAAAACAAAGCCAATACCGCAATAATGCCTGCGAAAATCCAGGTGCCTTTTTCTAATACATCGGTAGTTTGCTTAACGCCCATCAATTGGTTGCTGATACCGCCTACATTTCCAGCGAGACCACCACCCTTAGGATTTTGGATTAATACCATAAAACCAAGACCAACCGCAGCTATAACAATCAGAACCAAAAACAGATAAATCATTTTAAATACCTTTTAATTGTTGAATTTTGTCTGCAAAATAAGCGGTTTTTTCAGGATTTGAGAAACTTAATTTAATATATAGCTGAATTGCCTTGTCAATTTGGCCTTGTTTAGCCAATACTTCAGCCATTGTTTCTGTTAGAATTTCTTTGGATTCATTGGAAACCAGGGCCGTTTCTGCTACTTTTTTCTCCTGTTCCGGTGATGTACCCAAATCTTCCGGATTGGGATGATGGTTTTTCATATCCTTCAGCCAATCGGTAAACCGTCTGAGTTTAGTAGTAAGTTTATCCTGGGGTATTTTACTCAGATCTATCTGAATACCTTGTGAGGCAAAGTAATCAATGGTATGCAGTTTATCCTGAACAGGTTCAATGGTTAATTCTGCATTGTTTTCTATGGGCTTTTTAAATTCCGCCAATTGGCTGGAAAGTATACTGGCAATTTTTGCATCGCTCTTGTCCTGATCGGGGTGTTGCAATTTGCTGCCTTCCTCTTCTTCACTGTATTCTTGTTCAGGTAATAGTAAGGAGGCTGGGGGAGCAGTAACCGCGGCTGTAACAGGTGGCTCCTGAATAGGAACAACCGGCTCAGAAACCATTGCGGCAGTATGTACAGATTCAGTGTTGTCTGGTTCGGCAGGCTGCTCTGGCTGATTCAGTGTGCTGAAAACAGGGTCAAATGTTTCTGAGGAAGGAACTTCTGGCAATGTATAATCAACAGGCTCTGAAGGTGAATTCTCACGAATAACCGGTATAATGGTACCTGGTTTGTCTAGAGGTTCAATTCCTTTCATTAATTCTCTAACTGATTCTATGGTTGGAATAGAAATATCCGGATTAGGTAGTTCAGGTGCAACAAAAGACTTTTCTGCATCTTCCAGGGTTTCTTCAATCTTGGGCAGATTAATCATTTCATCCCACTCCAGATCTTTTTGTCTGATTGATCTTAACAATGCAGTATCCAATTCCTGCTTAGGTGCCTGATCAATTCCAGGATCTTTCAGCGCTTCTAATTGAAATTGCAGCCAGTGAGGATTGGTAAAATAAAGGGCTGTTCTCATGGCCTGAGAACCCACCAAAGGGTGATCTTCCTTTTTTAGTTTGGCTGCAAACAGGTATTGACCCGGGGAAAAAAAGGGATATTCATGCACCAGCTTTTCTATGACTTCCATTTTAGTGGAAGACAAATCGGAATTCCCGGTTAAGTGCATCAGTGCTTTTTCCTGCGTAAACTTCATAAACTATAAAGATACAACTCTATTACCAGTTATTAAATATTCGATTGAAGATTTCATCCGTGATATTCCGAATTACTTCGTCTAGTAATTGACCTTCTGCCTGCTGCAAAGTAAGATTGGCTGAGAAGTCGAAACTTCGGGTTACATCAAACTCCTCAACTTTGTTTTCAAGCGTCTTTCTAAGTATGATATGAACAGTAACCGTTAAACGGTTTGTGCTGGCTTGTTGTGCAGACACACCCACGGTCTGACTGGGGTCATAGTTGGTAATGCTGCCATTGATTACATAGTCGGCATCATCGTTATTGGTTCTGGTTAATTTCGTCTGGCTGGTAATCTTGGCTTGTAGCTTATCTGTTAGTTTAGGACTCAGTTGTGGATTTACATACCGTGCCTTATTGTCTATAAATCCAATCTTTACTGTTTTAACATTTGCAGGTATTACTGCATCGTTGAATTTATAAACAAAGCAACCTTGCAATAAAAGAATCAGACATGCGGTTACGGTAAAGAGGCCAGATTTTAAATTATTCGTCAATATCATATTCTTTTAGTTTTCTGTATAATGTTCTTTCGCTAATGCCTAGGTCTATGGATGCGTCTTTTCTTTTGCCTCTGTGTTTCTTCAGCGCTTTTACAATTAATTCTTTTTCCTTATCCATAATATTCAGCGATTCCTCTACTTCTTCATGCATCTGTATGGCATCATCGTGCAATATTACCGGTGAAGTGGTAACCGAATGCTGTGCAGGTAATAAATTATTGCCGCTATTGCCCGGAGCTGTAACGGTATTGATTATGGGAACTTCATTAACCGCAGGAGAATAATCATTCAGAATGGACTCTTTGGTAAAAGAAGCTGCAGCACCTGCCAATGAAGGATTCTGTAATATTTCTACAAACATCTTTTTCAATTCCGTAACATCTTTTTTCATGTCAAAAAATAGTTTGTATAGTATTTCCCTCTCGTTGGCAAATTCTCCGGAAGCAGATCCGCCGGCTATGATTGGCATTCTGTTCTCTTTTTTATCCGGAAGGAACAAACTCATTTCTCTGGCATTTACCATATTCGACTGGCTCAGTACAGATATTTGTTCAGCAATATTTTTAAGTTCTCTGATATTACCTGGCCAAGGATAGTTGATGAGCAACTGCTTTGCATCATCATCCAATTGAACAGGTGATGTTTTATACCTTTCGGCAAAATCAACTGCGAATTTTCTGAAGAGCAAAAGAATATCTTCTTTTCGGTCTCTTAATGCAGAAACGCGAATAGGCACAGTACTTAATCTATAATAAAGATCTTCCCTGAATTTTCCTTTTTGTGTAAAATCTAATAGTTCCCTGTTGGTTGCTGCAATTACCCTTACATCCGTTTTCTGAACTTTGGAACTACCCACTCTGATGAACTCTCCGGTCTCCAGCACGCGAAGCAATCTTGCTTGTGTTCCCAAGGGCATTTCCCCAATTTCATCCATAAATAGGGTACCTCCGTTCACTGTTTCAAAATAGCCTTTTCTGCTATCTACCGCACCTGTAAAAGCTCCCTTTTCATGGCCGAATAATTCTGAATCAATCGTGCCTTCAGGTATGGCTCCGCAGTTAACGGCAATAAAAGGGTTATGTTTGCGCGAGGAGAGCGAGTGTATGATTTGCGAAAATACTTCCTTACCAACTCCACTTTCTCCAACAATTAATACGGTTAAATCGGTGGCGGCAACCTGAACTGCTGTATTCAATGCATGATTCAGTGCAGTAGAGTTACCAATGATGCCGAAACGATTTTTAATACTTTGTAAATCCATTTATTTTGGTTTATGGATGATCAACAATTTTTCCCAAAAGGGTAGCCCTGGTGCAATCCGTAATATTAACCCATACATAATCGCCGGGTTTTTGCAGACTGCTCGATTTAGGGAAAACAGTTATTTTGTTCTGACTGGTTCTGCCTGTCCAATCATTGCTATCTCTTTTTGAGTCAGCTTCAATGAGCACTTTAAAAGTCTTTCCAATATCCCTATGATTGTTTCTAGTAGATAATTCTCCTTGTTTATCTACAATTTCCTGCAACCTTCTTTTCTTAACCTCCAGTGGAATATCATCTTTAAATCTCCTGGCAGCCAGGGTTCCTGGTCGTTCACTGTAGAAGTACATATAACTCATGTCAAAACCACAATAATCCATCAGACTTAAGGTATCCTGATGGTCTTCCTCTGTCTCTGTACAAAATCCTGCAATCATATCCGAAGTAATTCCACAGTCAGGTAATAGTTCCCTGATTCTGTCTACTTTAGCCAGGTACCACTCTCTGGAGTAAGTTCTGTTCATTAACTGAAGCAATCTTGTACTTCCGCTTTGTACCGGTAAATGAATGCACTTGCAAATATTTTCATATTTGGCCATGGTCATCAACACGTCGTCCGTAATGTCTTTGGGATGTGAAGTGCTGAAGCGAATTCTTAAGTCAGGACTAACAAGGGCTGCCATTTCTAGCAGGTTGGCAAAAGTTACCATCTGCTTTTTTTCTTCATCTTCCCAGTAATAACTATCTACGTTCTGACCTAATAAAGTAACTTCTTTGTATCCTGTATCTACCAACTGTTGTATTTCCTGTAAAATGGAGTATGCGGATCGGCTTCTCTCTCTGCCTCTCGTAAAAGGAACCACGCAAAAGCTGCACATATTGTTACAGCCCCTGGTAATAGACACAAAAGCGGTAATGCCATTGCTGTTTAAACGAACTGGAGAAATGTCTCCGTAAGTTTCATCTCTGCTCAATAATACATTTACTCCTTTTTGTCCTGAACTCGCTTCTTCAATTAGCGCGGGTAGTGAACGGTATGCGTCTGGACCAATAACTAGATCAACCAGTTTTTCCTGCTCCAGCAGCTGTGATTTCAGTCTTTCTGCCATGCATCCCAATACGCCAATCAACATTCCGGGTCGGCTCTGCTTTACCTTTCGGAATTCAGTTAGTCTTTTTCTAATGGTTTGTTCTGCTTTTTCTCTGATAGAGCAGGTATTAATTAAAACCAGATCAGCCTGTTCAAACTGAGGGGTAGCACTGAATTTATTTTCCTGAAGGATTGCAGCCACTACTTCACTATCCGAAAAATTCATGGCACACCCATAGCTTTCTATATAAAATTTTTTATGAAAATCAGCCGTAGATTCATCCGATTGAAAGGCTTCTCCCTGTCTGGACTCATCGTGTGTTTTATTCATTAATTCCACCAGTTCCATTCTTTGTTAATTAAGTTACAAATGTACAATTATTCCCTTGTTTATGCCAGTTTGTCAGCGTTAAATCCTCTAAAATAGCAGGGGTTTATTATATTTGAGATAGAAATAAGTACACATGAGAATATTTTTCCTGTGGTTAACCCTTTTGTTAACAACCGGATTTATTGTGAGAGGGCAGGACAATGTGGTTCAGGCATTAAAAAGAGAGATTAATCGAACAATAAAAAAGGATAATGACACAACAGGCTGGAAATGGAAAAGAGGGGGACTTTTTAGTTTCAATCTGGCTCAGGGTTCATTGAGTAACTGGGCAGCCGGAGGGGATAATTTTTCCCTTTCTGCCAACGGATATATGAATTATTTTATTCTGTATAAACAGAATCGTCATTTCTGGGATAATTCGGTAGATATTAATCTTGGCTATATTCAAAGTACCAGTTTAGGCAGTCGTAAAAACGACGATCGTATAGATTATTTAAGTAAGTATGGGTACAAAATGGACTCATCCGGCAAATGGTATGTGTCTACGCTGGTTAATTTCAGATCGCAGTTTTTTGATGGCTACACTTTCAATAACAATATTCCCACTTTTACCTCTTCATTGCTTTCACCGGCATATATCATTTTGTCAGCAGGTTTTGATTATAAGCCAGACCCCTATTTATCCGTCTTTATCTCGCCGCTTACTTCCAGGTGGATTGTCTTGGCCAACAAATCCCTTTCAGAGCGGGGGGGATATGGTGTTCCGCCAGGGGCCGGTTCCTTTAATCAGATTGGTGCTTTTGTTACATTGAATTACAACAATGAAATTGCCAAAAATATAACTTACAGGGGTAAGATGGATCTCTTTTCCAATTACCAGAACCGCCCCCAGAATGTAGACCTCTTTATGACCAATCTCTTTTCTTTTAAAATCAATAAATTCTTCTCTGCCACTTACAGTCTAGATTTAATTTATGATGACGATGTAAGATTGTTTGGGCCTTCCAAACAATCGCCGGGACTACAAACCAAAAGCCTGATTGGGATTGGTTTTTTAAAGCCACTTAATACAAAAAAAAGCTAGGACTTTTTCTATGCTAATAAACAGCCGGTAATAATTATTTATTGACTGATTACGCTCAATAAATTTTTAATTTTATTTGCTTTATGCGTAAGATCCTGGTAGTCTTTATGCATAACCGTTACATGTCCCATTTTTCTGCCAGGTTTTGTATGAGTTTTACCGTATAAGTGCACGAAAGCGTTTTCAATTTTTAACACTTCTTCCAGCCCCTTATATACCGCATTTCCGCTATGACCTTCAGCGCCAATTATATTAATAATGGCTGCTGGTAATATGGCATCGGTATTACCCAGCGGAAATTGTAACATAATTCTCCAAAGCATATCGTATTGACTGCAGTAATTGGCTTCTATAGTATGATGTCCGCTATTATGAACTCTGGGGGCTGTTTCATTTACCCAAACTTCATCTTTTTCGTCAATAAACATTTCAACAGCGAATAATCCGGGACTATTCAGTGCTTTAACAAGTTTAATGGCAATTGCTTCAACCACCCAAAGCACTTTGTCAGGGATAATGGCAGGACTCACCTGATAATCGAGCAAATTCAAAACCGGATTGACCATCATTTCAGAAGCCGGGAACAAGGCGGTTTCCCCCTTATCGTTCATGGCTACAATCATGGCAATTTCCTTCTTAATACGAACTTTTTTCTCCAATACACTGGGCGCATCAAACGCTTTATCGGCATCGAAATGGTCGTTGATAATCTGAACACCTTTTCCATCATAGCCTCCTTCCCCAATTTTATGGACAGCGGGCAAAAAATCCATATGGTCCAACACTTCTGACTTTGAACTTGTTATTTTGAAATCAGAACTGGGTATCCCATTGGATTTATAAAATTCCTTCTGTATTATTTTATTTTTTATTGTTCTGATAGCGGAGGGATGAGGATAAACCCGAACTCCTTCTGTCTGTAATTTTTCCAACGCATCTACATTTACGGCCTCAATTTCAATGGTGATGGCATCCAAACCTTTCCCGAAACGGTATACGGTATCAAAATCGGTGATATCACCTTTGGTGAATTGATGACAAAGATGTGCCGCCGGACACTGTTCATCATTCTCCAAAACATGGGTTTCTACAGTATAATTGGCAGCTGCTTGCAATAACATGCGGCCTAATTGGCCTCCTCCCAGAATTCCAACTTTCATAAGGGTAAAGATAGTTAAATTTGCAGCTATGTTACCCGATTATCCTCATAAGCGTTTCAGTGATTTACGTGTTGCCTATAATCTGCTGATAGAAGCTTTAACCATCAGTCATTGATGGGGCTCAATTTCTGGGCTGTATTCATTAGTTTACTAAATTAGAGCAGGCCCTCTCATTTTACTGTCAACTTATTTCTTGAATTTTAATTATCATAATATCAATTTTATGAATACAATTTCTGCTATGCCTGTAAACCCTGAAGTTAAACAGGGGGATTTTTTGCCATTGCACGGTACGGATTATGTTGAATTTTATGTTGGAAACGCTAAGCAAGCCGCTCATTTTTACAAGACAGCTTTTGGATTTCAGAGTCTGGCCTACGCTGGTCCTGAAACAGGTATTAAAGACAAAGCCAGTTATGTGGTAAGACAAAACAAGTTAACTTTTGTGTTTACCACTCCTCTTCGTGCTAATAATCCGATCGCTGACCATATTTACAGGCACGGGGATGGGGTTAAGCACCTGGCTTTAATGGTAGATGATGCGACAGATGCTTGGTTTCAGACAACTAGTAGAGGAGCAGTTTCTGCTATGGATCCGGTAAAATATACTGATGAAAGCGGTGAAGCAGTAATAAGTGGAATTCATACGTATGGCGATACAGTCCATTTATTTGTTGAAAGAAAAAATTACAGTGGAGTTTTCTTGCCTGGTTACGTCGCTTGGAATTCATCTTATAATCCTTCCAGTACTGGGCTTCTGTATGTGGATCATTGTGTAGGCAATGTGGGTTGGAATCAAATGAATAAATGGGTGGCTTTTTATGAAAACGTACTTGGGTTTAAAAACATTCTGAGTTTTGACGACAATGATATTTCTACTGAGTATTCTGCTCTGATGAGCAAGGTAATGAGCAACGGAAATGGATTTGTAAAATTTCCTATTAACGAACCAGCTGAAGGAAAGAAAAAATCACAGGTTGAAGAGTATCTGGATTTTTATGACGGCGAAGGATGCCAGCACGTTGCATTGGCAACTAATGATATTGTAGCTACCGTTACTGAATTGCAGAATAGAGGCATTGAGTTCCTGAAAGTGCCTGCTTCCTATTATGATGAACTACAAGATAGAGTAGGTGAAATTGATGAAGACATCGCTCCGTTAAAAGAACTGGGAATTCTGGTTGATAGGGACGAAGAAGGTTATTTGTTACAGATTTTTAGTAAACCAGTTGAAGACAGACCAACCCTGTTCTTTGAAATAATTCAGCGCAAAGGTGCCAAGAGTTTTGGAAAAGGAAATTTCAAGGCATTGTTTGAAGCCTTGGAAAGAGAACAGGATTTAAGAGGAAATTTATAAGTTCCATCTACAGCAGCCGGATGATAAAACAACAATCCGGAAAGTTAATGATGGGGCGTTAATCATTTGAAGAGGAGCTTTTTAGGCTCCTCTTTTTATTTTATTCTGTAGTTATATTGTTTAAGCAGCTTTATATTGTTCAACGGCCAATGCAATGGCTTTACAGGATGAATAAATTTCCCTGTTTAAATTGAACAGGGTTGAAATGTCTTTTTCTCTAAGACTATTCTGACCTGCATGAAAGTAATAATGCTCTATTCTGTCATTGAATCCTTTTCTGATTTGCTCTGTTAATTCATCCAGTTTCAATGCAGTGTTATTGCCGGATTCATTCATTAAGAATTGGTGTAGTTCTGTATAAAAAATATTCAGTGATGCCTGTAACTCATGAAACATCTCATATTTGACTTCATTGGTAGAATTGCTAAAATCGGTTTTGTCAGCGTTTATGTCTTTCATGCTTTTGCAGGAATACATGGCATTTCTTAAAGACTCCAGGAGCTGGTTAATAGATTTCATTTCTTCTGTTTCTCTTAACTGAGGAATTGTTTTGGCATAATATGCCAATATCTCACCTTCTGTTTCTTTAAGTATCTGATAAGATTCCAATAGCGGTAGTTCTGTTTGAAAGTTTTGAATCCAGGCTGGTTTTAAATGAAAGCTTCCCAGATTAAATGCTATCGCTTTGTTCAGATATGATTCAACTTCTTTTTTAATCATATCTGTTACAGTGGATGGAATTTCAATACTTGCATTTTGAAGGAAACTAGTGTAAGATTTTTTAAGCTCTTTAAACTGCTTGTCCAGAAAATCACCATATGGATTCAGAAAAAAGTAGATGACAATTACCCCTACAATATTGATGAATGTCTGAAAGGCAACTAATATGAGAATGGGGTCTTTGACTCCCATTTTGGCAATCAAGGCAATGATGGGCTGTATAAAAATAAAGCCCCCTGCCGAAGTAAATAGATTGAATAAACTGTTTCCTAGGGCCACTCTCTTTTTTGCAGCATTGCCACCAATGGCACCCAGAATAAGTTTTACCGTGGTTCCGAGTTCTGCACCAAGTACAACAGTAATAGCAGTTTCAATAGGGATAATATTAGAGTATAATGCGGTAAGCACTACAACTACAGTAGCAGAACTTGTTTGCACCACAGCCGTAATGGCAAATCCAATTAATAAAAAGAGGATACCGGGATAAGCAAGGTATGGCGTAAAATCAAATGCTTTCATTAATGAATCCATGCTCTCTTTCATGAATTGCAATCCTAAAAACAGCATACCAATGCCCATAAAAAAGAGGGCAATCCTTTTCAGGTTTTTTTTCTTGCTGAAAATAATCAAACTAATTCCCGAAAGTCCAATCAATGGGAAAGTAATGCTATTCAGCTCAACCTTAAAGCCCAGTAATGCAACCAGCCAGCTATTGAAAGTGCCTCCAATATTGGCCCCCAGCACAACTGCCATTGCGTTTCGCATGGTAAGAATACCAGCACCTACCAGTGACAGCACCATCAGGTTTACAATTGAACTACTTTGCAGCAAAGCAGTTACAAGAGTTCCACTAAATATGGCCCTGAGTTTCTGTTTGGTATTTTTTTGCAGGAATAGCTTAAATGAACGGCCTTCCATTTGCTTGAGTGCCTCTTCCAAATGAGACATCCCGTAAAGAAAAAGGCCAAGTCCCGCTACCAGCATCCAAAATTCACTACTACTCATTTTATCTTATTTATTGCGCATCAGTTTAGGCCCGTACCAGAGCCAGAAACCCGTTATGGTAAATACAATCAGGGCCAATCCCATAATTAAGGTATAGAACAGTTTAAAATAGCCATCCCATCCTAAATAATAGTCGATAATAGAACCGTCGTGTATTTTTTCTATATAATCTGCTCTTCTTTTTTCTATAAATAAAAGATGGCCTGTTTTTCCATCCAGCTGAAGCCCGGTAAAATGATCTTTAAAAGTAAATTTTACCATTCCCTTGTCTTTTCTAATGTCAATCCGGTCAACTTCTGTAGAAAGGGTGGGGGAAACAGAATCTCTTAAATAGTTACAGGCGTTTTTATGTAAACTATCCAGGCTAATCCATTCGGCTAAATTATCGGACTGACCCTTGTAGGTCTCGGCCATAATGAGTCCCCCGCTGTTTTTTTTCCATCCCAGTAAAATGCCGCTAAGACCTACAATAAAGAAAAAGGCAAATAGCAAAATACCTGTAATGCGGTGTATTTTTCTGAAATCCCTCAGCGTTTTAGCTTGTGCCTGTCTTTTTAATTTCATATTCAAAATTTAAACGATCCGGTTCTCCATAATAAGGCATTACCAATTCTCTGATTTTCTTGGCTCCCAGTTTTTCAATGGCTTTTTGAGAACGATAATTCTCGGCACCAATAAAAAAGTGAACGCTGTTGACCAATTGAAAGGCATAGTGAATCATTAATTCTTTTACGGCTTTGTTAAATGATTTACCCCAATATTTTCGGGCAAAAAATGTGTAGCCGATTTCAACGTAACTGGCATCTGCATCGTAATTGTAAAATCTGCTGCTTCCAATCGCTTCTCCGGTTTGTGTATCTCTGATAATAAATGCTCCTTTTGACTGAATGGCCCCTTCAAAAAAATTAAGAAATACATTTCTTTGGTATCGGTTTTTATTGGGATGTTGTTCCCATATCAATGGGTCAGATGCTACTGAATATAGCTCTTCAAAATCAGCTTCCTTTAATGGAATCAAACAAACTTTTTCATTTTTTAAATCAGTGGGTTGCCAGTTCATTGCTATTCAATTGATATATGGAGTTCTTACCTGCTGTTTTGTTTGAAATTATGGATATTAATAACGCGAAAGGTAAAAAACCGATGCCAAATAGTTCAGCAGCCAAAATTGCAGCAGTTATCGGCGACTTTGCTGCAGCTCCAAATACAGCTACCATGCCCATTCCGGCAAGGTATGCTGGAGAAAGCGGTATATAAATACTTAGTGCACTTCCTAATGTGGCCCCTATAAAAAATAGCGGAGTAACTTCTCCTCCCTTAAATCCGGATTGTATGGTGATAACGGTTAATGCTATTTTCAGAATGAATATTTGCATAGGTGCCGCTTCATTGAAACTATTGATGATAGATGGGATTCCCAGACCAGCCAGACTGTAATATGGGCTAAATAAAAGGAAACAGGAAACAATGGTTCCTCCCAGTACTACCCGTGTGTATTTATTGGTCAGACATTTTTGATTGAAGCTGGCTGTTCTTTTCATCAGGTATTTAAATAACCAGGCGGATAGTCCGAAAATAATTCCAGCCAGGATGTTCCATAACAAAGGATTAGGAGGAGTCTTGAAAGTCAATGGTATTGAATAAAGCGTATGTTCTATGCCCAGACTTCTGGTAGTCCAGTCTGCAAGGAATGAACAAATAATAACAGGCGCTAACGCAGATATTTTTTTTGGCAGGAATGATTCCCATTCAAAGGCAAATATGATTCCGGCAACGGGCGTTCCAAATACAGCACCAAAACCAGCTGCTACTGCGGATCTTAAAAAAATGCTTTCTTCTTCAGGTGAAAGATTAAACCAATGGAAGAGAGGAGAGGACAGTGAAGCAGATAGCTGCAATGCTGTGCCTTCTCTCCCTGCAGAGCCCCCCATCAAATGGGTGATCAATGTACCCATTAATACCAGCGGGGCCATCAATAGTGAAATGGGTTTTCCGCTTTGTTTTTTTATTCTGGCTAATATCCATTTGTTTCCGCTTTCGGCATTTCTGCATAAAAGATTGTAGGAGCAAACGCAGATTAAACCACCCAAAGGTAAAAGGCAGATTATCCATGGGTTCCCGGTTCTAAAATTGGTAACAATATCCAGGGTGTATAAAAAAAAAGCGGATGATAAACCCGCTAGTAAGGACACTACAAGTATAAGTGTGCTGTATTTTATTAAATACCTGATATTAATCATTTTTTAAAAAGGGTGCTGTTGCTAACTTTAATCTATAAAATTACAACAATATGGAAAAACACGATTTGCACCATGAATTCCCTGAATTTGATGCTAAAATCTCTGAATTAAAAGTAGCAGATGCGCATTTTAAAAAATTATCGGATCAGTACGATGAAGTAAATCATTCAATACATAGAATTGAATCTGGAGTAGAAAATCATGCTGATGAAGTATTGACTGAGTTAAGAAAAAAAAGACTTCATTTGAAGGATGATATATATGCTTTGTTAAGTAAATAAAACATTCAATTTCAAGTTTAACTGATTAGGATAAGGGTAGTGCTACAATAAAAGTGCTACCCTTTCCTTCTTTGCTTTTTACACAGATTTTGCCATCGTGTGCTTCTACAATCTTCTTACAGATATTTAATCCCAGACCGTAAGATTTTTCACCTTCCGTTCCTTTTCGTTTCCCGGATTTTGATATGTTGAATATCTCGGGAAGCAGTTTTTCCGGTATCCCAATGCCTTCATCTTTTATTTCTATGATGGCCTGATTGTCTTTTATCTGTAAGGAAAGTTTGATGCTAGTATCCCTTTTACTGAATTTAACGGAGTTGGTTACCAGATTAAAAACCACTCTTTTCATTTTTTCTGGATTCATAGGTACGCTGATATCCTTGTCTAAATACTGAACCGTTAATTGTTGATTTTTTTCTTTGACTTTGATATCTAATATGGCTGCGCAATCATTTATAAACTCATTGAGTAAAGTAGGTTCCTTTTCTATATTACTGCTCGAAATATCTGCAGTCGCCATGATTTCTGAGATAAGCGTCAGCGAGCTATTACAAGCAGATTTTATCATTTCCAGGTATTCTTTCTTCTGCTCTTCGTTTTCCTCCGTCATAATGATTTCAACCATGGTAGGGATGGAGGCAACCGGTGTTCTTAAGTCATGAGCTACCAGTTTCAGAATGCTGTCTTTTTCACCCAGTGTTTTTTGCAACGCCCCCATGGCAATTTCCAGTTGTTCGTTCTGAGAATGAACGGTCTCATTCAATTCTTTTAATTTTTTTACGTGCCTTTTTGATAAAATCCAGTTCCTGGCCAATACAATACTGAGTAATATGATGAAGGCTAATACAGCCAATGACATTAATAAATAAGCGCGGGAAATTTCATTTTCCTTTCTGGCAATCTGCAGCTGATTTTCCTGTTCCAGCAGTTCAAGCTGTTTATTTATATCAACTTCGTAAATTTTTTTAGTCAGCTTTTCCTCTTCTTCAAATAAGTGCTGGTATTTTGATAAATGATAGTAGGCCTTGTTGGGGTCGTCTGTCAATTCATAATATTTCCAGGAAAGTTTATGCCATTTAATTTCTCCCTTTTGATTGGGCGTTTTGTTCAGGGAGAGTCTGATTTCTTTCAGGGCATTTTCCAAATCAGTTATTCTTTCTGTTTCCTGATACAGTTCAGCCAGTTTTAAATAACTATGCTGTGCATCCATGGTTTCCCCGCCTTTTTTAAAATTTATCTGAATACTTTTTTTATAAAGGCTTTCGGCTTCTTTCAGGTTCCCTTTTTTACGAAAAACGTCTCCCATATTTCCGTATAATACCCCTTTTGCCATTTCATCATAAAACTGAGTAGATGTATCCTGCTGTTGGTGGTTACTAATGAAATTCAGTGCTTTATTATAGTAGAAGCTTGCGCTGTCATAATTCCCCAGCATATAAAAGCTAAGGGCAATATTATTCATCAACTCCTGTTTTCTGTAATAACTGGCATATTCTTTTCCTTCATCGCACAGTTCAGCATCTTCAAGACTTCTTCTAAAACTGTAGGCTGCTTCTTTGAACTTTTTCTGTTTGTAAAGAATCATTCCTAGCCGATAATTGTATTCCTTCTGAGAGCAGAAGTCGGTTTGTGTAGATTTGAACTGCCTTGCTTTGTAATAAAAAGTATAGGCTTCATTAAATAAATTGCTGGCATATAAAGCATCTCCCTTTGTATAATAGGCCATAGCAAACGCATTAGGATATTGATCAGGAGAAAGCTTATTCAATAATAATAAGACCGAATCCGCATATAAGATGGCAGAATCGCCTTTTTGCAGATAATAACAATAATAGGATGATTTATAACGATAGTAATGACCTTTCTGCTCGTCTGATAATTGCATTTTTCGAACAAGAGAGTCAATAAAAAGGCTTTCTTCCCTTTTATCTGTCACTTGTTGTTTGCTGATTAAACTGATATTAGAGTCTATAAAGCTCCCTTTTGTACTCCAGTCATTGTGGGTATCGGGCTGTTTACATCCCCAGATGATAAGCACAACCAATAATGCTGTAATGAAAGAGTTCATTTTCATTGGTAACCTGATTTTCATTTTGGCTGAGGGGTATACAATATTAAAAAAATTAATTCAAGAATTGGTGCCTGGAAAAATGATTATTGTCATAAAAGCATGGGTAGCAAAGTCCTGTTGAGTCAGTGGGAAAATAAAAAAGGCTCCACTCGGAGCCTTTTTTGTAAGAAACAGATCATATCTGCAGATTCAATTAGTAACGGTACATATCAGACTTGAAAGGACCATTTTTGCTGATACCTAAGTAAGCAGCCTGCTCGTCTGTTAACTCATCTAATTGCGCACCTACTTTTGCAAGGTGTAAACGGGCAACTTTCTCATCCAGGTGCTTAGGAAGAACGTACACTTTGTTCTCGTAGTTTTTGTGGTTCTGCCACAATTCAATCTGAGCCAAAGTCTGGTTACAGAAGGAGTTACTCATTACAAATGAAGGGTGACCCGTTGCACAACCAAGGTTCACCAAACGACCTTCAGCCAATACAATCACGTCTTTGCCTTCAATATTATACAAATCTACCTGAGGCTTAATGGTATCTTTTGTATGACCATAGTTTGCATTTAGCCAGGCCATATCAATTTCAATATCGAAGTGTCCGATATTACATACGATTGCTTTGTCCTTCATCAGGCGGAAATGCTTTTCAGTGATTAAGTCTCTGCAACCAGAAGCAGTTACAATGATATCAGCTTCAGTAACAGCAGCAGCCATTGGCTTCACTTCAAATCCATCCATAGCAGCCTGTAAAGCACAGATAGGATCAATTTCAGTTACAATAACACGGCAACCAGCACCACGCAATGAAAGCGCAGAACCTTTACCTACGTCACCATAACCACCAACAACGGCCACTTTACCAGCCATCATTACATCAGTAGCACGACGGATTGCGTCCACTAAAGACTCCTGACAACCGTATTTGTTATCAAATTTAGATTTGGTTACAGAATCGTTTACGTTGATAGCAGGAATAGGTAAAGTGCCTTTTGCCATACGCTCGTATAAACGGTGAACCCCTGTAGTGGTTTCTTCAGAAAGCCCCTTGATATTGGCAATCAATTCAGGGTACTTGTCAAATACCATATTGGTTAAGTCGCCACCATCATCCAGAATCATATTCAATGGACGATCGGCACCGCCGAAGAACAAAGTTTGTTCAATACACCAATCAGCTTCTTCCTGGGTTTGGCCTTTCCAGGCAAAAACACCAATACCTGCAGCAGCAATGGCAGCAGCAGCCTGATCTTGTGTAGAGAAGATATTACAAGAGCTCCATTTTACTTCGGCACCCAATGCCACTAAAGTTTCAATTAGTACGGCAGTCTGGATAGTCATGTGAAGACATCCGGCAATTCTTGCTCCTTTTAAAGGCTGAGAAGCACCGTATTCTGCGCGTAAAGACATAAGTCCTGGCATTTCGGCTTCTGCTAAACGGATTTCCTTGCGACCCCAATCAGCTAGGCTGATATCAGCCACTTTGTATGGAAGGCTGAAGTCAATGGTAGATGTTAATGTAGACATAATAGAATTTTATTGGTTGCAAAGCTAATTTTAAAGAATAAAAGCGCATAATTATTTGTAAGAATAGAATAAATATCTATTTAATAGCTAATTTGCAGTATATAATAGCAGAATAACATGCCTAAAGTCCTTAAAAAAGCCGAATCCACTGTTTCTTTTTCACTGGACGCCAAAGACCTGGCGATTCTTAAGTTGTTACAGCACAATGCAAGGGCAACGGTAAAAGAAATAGCCGATCAGGTTCACCTGAGTACCACCCCGGTTCATGAGCGTATTAAAAGAATGGAAGAAGCCGGGGTAATTAAGCAGTATGCAACATTGGTGGATCATACGAAAGTGAAGAAGGGATTGATGGTTATTTGTTATGTTTCTTTAAAACAACACGATAAGATAGCCGGGGGGAAATTCATCAAACGCATACAGGAAATGCATGAAGTAATTGAGTGTTACAATATTTCAGGGGAGTTTGATTTTATGCTGAAAGTGGTTGCAGAAAGTATGGATGACTATTATCATTTTCACGTTAACAAATTGTCCCAGGCAGAAAATATTGGTCATGTACAATCGGTTTTTGTAATGGGCGTAATTAAACAAACCCATGTATTGGTACATTGATTGGTTATTTTTGTAAAAACGAATTAATATTGGATTCTCTATTTCATTTCAATCATAGTTATCAATCGCTAGGAGAGGCATTTTTTAAAAAAGTGTTGCCCACGCCTGTGGGGGCTCCGGCCTTGCTTTTATTTAATCATTCGCTTGCCCTTGAGCTTGGAATAAATCAGGAACTAAATCAATCGGTACTTGCAGCCATTTTAAGTGGGAATCAATTAGCTGCTGGTTCAACACCCATTGCACAGGCTTATGCCGGCCATCAGTTTGGTTATTTTACCATGCTGGGCGATGGGAGGGCGATACTGTTGGGAGAGCATATCAGTCCTGACGGTAAAAGATGGGATATACAGCTAAAAGGAGCAGGGCCAACACCCTATTCCAGGAGAGGAGACGGCAGGGCAACTTTACGTGCTATGTTAAGGGAATACCTGATTAGCGAAGCCATGCATGGTCTGGGTATTCCCAGTTCCAGAAGTCTTGCTGTGGTAACTACCGGAGAAAAAGTTTTTAGGGAAGAAATACAAGCCGGTGCCGTTTTAACGCGTATCATGAAAAGCCATATCCGAGTAGGCACTTTTGAATATGCGCGACAGTTTTTGAAAACAGAAGACCTGGAGAAACTAACCCTGTATACTTTGGAGAGACATTATCCTGATGTGAAGGTTGAACAGAATGCAGCCCTGACTTTACTGGAACAGGTGCTGCATCAACAAGCCCGTTTGATTGCCAACTGGATGCGTGTAGGTTTTATTCATGGGGTAATGAATACCGACAATATGTCGATTGCAGGGGAGACTTTTGATTACGGACCCTGTGCGTTTCTGAACAGTTATGATCCCACCAAAGCCTTTAGCTCCATAGATACCAATGGTCGTTATGCTTTTGGTAACCAACCAAATATTGCGCACTGGAACCTGAGTTGTCTGGCCAACGCATTGCTTCCTATTATTCATTCCGATACTGATACAGCAGTGAAAATGGCTACAGAAGTGTTGAATCAGTTTCCTTCTTTGTACACACAATTGTATACAGCCACCATGGCTGCAAAAATCGGGTTTGATGAAAAGAGTATTTCCAACGAAGTAATTGATTTGCTGAAAGAACTTATGCAATGGATGCAGAAGGAACAGGCAGATTATACCAATACCTTTTTAACCATTCAAGGCACACTGTTGCCATCAGGAACTTACAATGGCAATAGCTTTGAATCATGGATGGAGAAGCGCAATTCTCTTTTATCCGTTGCAGGAATAAATGTAGATAAGGCTAAGCTAATGATGCATCAGCAGAATCCGTTACTCATCCCAAGAAACCACAGGGTAGAAGAAGCGCTGGATGCAGTGGTAGCAAACAACGACTTGCGGCCATTTAATCAACTCTTGCAGGCGGTTCAGCATCCTTATGATCCCGCGGCCGATTATAGTGCATTTCAGGAGCCACCTGTTAATGGGGATGGTTTTTATGCCACTTACTGTGGTACGTAAACAATATTTATGTGAGCGAAATTCCCATAACATAATCGTCCATTACAAAACCATGGTCTAATTCAAAAACTTTTTCGCTTTGAATGGTTAGTCCCTGGCTTTTGTAAAAAGCAATGGCTGTATTCTGTTTGTTTACCTGAAGGATTAATTCTTTCCCGCCCTTTTGCTTAGCATATGCTTTTACTGCATTCAGCAAAGCTTTGCCTGTTCCTGTTTTGTGTGCACTGGGCAGTACGTATAATTTATTGAGTTTAAATACACCATTGTTTTCATCTGAAACGGAAGCAAAACCCATGACTGCATTTTCTTTCTCTTCTGATTCAGATAAAAAAAACTGATGTCCCTTACTCATTTGCTGCACCAGGGATTCTGTGCTGTACATCATGTCTAACATATACCGGATTTGTTCTTCCGATATAATGCTTCCATAAGTAGAAGGCCAGGTTTGGTATGCTATTTCCTGAATAACAGGGATATCGTCTAATGTGGCTATTCTGATCATGCCAATGATTTCAGACTTTCTTCAATGGTTTTCATTCTGGCTTCTGCATCTGCCTGTTTTTTTCTTTCCAGTGCAATGATTTCAGGCTTCGCATTCTGAACAAATTTCTCGTTGCTTAATTTTTTCATTACAGATGCAAGGAAGTTTTGCTCATATGCAAGGTCTTTCAGCAAACGCTCTTTAATAGCATCTGTATCCAGTTGCTGGGCGGCTTCAATGAAGAACTTATCCTGCTCAATATTAATTACAATGGTATTGGGGATGGCTTCTGCCGTATAGGTAATTTTATTGGCATTCACCTGTTTCATTAATATTTGCTCTATTGCCTGATAGCCTTTGATATCCCCAGCCATAATGTGCAAGGCTACTGGATCTTTAGGCTTTAACTGATTTTTGTTTCTGGCGTCTCTTAATTTAGTGATAACCTCCTTTAATAGTGCGCCCGAAGCCAGAACAGTTTCATCCGCTTTTGCTGCTTTTTGTTGCAACTTAACAGTCAGGTCTTCTGTTTGTGGTTTTGACAGATGGAAGATTTCCTCTGTAATAAAAGGCATGAACGGATGCAACAATTCCATTAATCTTTCAAAAAAAGCAATCGTCTTATCATAAACGAGCGGAGATACCGGTTGTTCAAAACCTGGTTTGGCCCACTCCAGATACCAGCTGCAGAAATCGTCCCAGATTAAGGAGTAAATGGTTTTAAGTGCTTCACTCAATTTAAACTGAGTCATCAATTCTTCTACTTCCGAACTTGCCTGATTCAATCTGTTCTCAAACCAGTTGATGGCAAATGCAGCATCAGCAGTATCTGTTGTTGCTGCTGAATCCAGTCTGCCTTCCCACATTTTAATGAGCTTCAGGGCATTCCATAACTTATTATTGAAATTGCGACCTTGCTCCAGAGAACTCTCATCAAATAAAATATCGTTACCTGCTGGAGAAGCAATCAGGATACCAAATCTTACTGCATCAGCGCCATACTGATCAATCAGGGCCAACAGGTCGGGTGAGTTGCCAAGACTCTTGCTCATCTTTCTACCCAGCTTATCCCTTACAATCCCTGTAAAGTATACGTCTTTAAAAGGTTTCAGTCCTTTGTATTCATAGCCAGCTATGATCATTCGGGCCACCCAGAAAAAGATAATTTCCGGAGCCGTTACCAAGGTGCTGGTTGGATAGTAATAATTAACTTCTTTATTATTCGGATCGCTTAAGCCCTTGAATACTTCAAAAGGCCATAACCAACTGCTGAACCAGGTGTCCAGACAGTCATCGTCCTGGTGAATATCCGAAAGGGTTAAAGCAGTATTACCCGTGTTTTGTTTCAGCTGCTCCAACGCTTCTTCCGCTGTTTTCGCTACAGCAAAAGAGCCGTCTTTTGTATACCATGCGGGTATTCTATGTCCCCACCAAAGCTGTCTGCTGATACACCAGTCCTTTACATTTTCCATCCAGTGTCTGTAAAGGTTTTTAAACTTGGCAGGATGAAAATGTATTTCATCGTCCATAACAGCGCTTAAAGCAGGTGCAGACAATTCTTTCATGCTAACCCACCACTGTAAACTTAAACGAGGTTCTACTACTACATCCGTTCTTTCACTAAAGCCTACCTGATTGGTGTATTCTTCAATTTTTTCAATATGTCCGGCCGCTTCCAAGTCTTCCACAATTTTCTTGCGCACAGCAAAACGATCCATGCCCACATAGAGTTGGGCGGCTTCACTCATGGTACCATCGTCGTTCATGGTATCAATAATTTCCAGCTGGTATTTCTGACCCAACTGGTAATCGTTCATATCATGGGCTGGCGTCACTTTTAAGGCACCGGTTCCAAAATCCAGTGCCACATATTCATCAGGAATGATTTTGATTTTTCTGTTGATTAATGGTACAAATGCATACTGACCATGCAGTGATTTGTATCTTTCATCTGCAGGGTTTACGCAGATGGCAGCATCTCCCAAAATTGTTTCTGGTCTTACAGTTGCAATGGTAATAAAGCCTCCGTTTTCCAGTTTGTATTTTACGTGGTACAATTTACTTTGTACCTCTTTGTAAATCACTTCTTCGTCGCTTAATGCAGTCTTTGCTTTTACATCCCAGTTAATCATCCGCTTCCCTCTGTAGATATATCCTTTCTGATACAGGTCTACGAATACCTGTATAACAGATGCGTAGTAGTCCGGGTCCATGGTAAAACTGGTTCTGTCCCAGTCGAGGCTGCATCCCATTTTGCGTAATTGCTGTAGAATAATCCCTCCGTATTTCTCCTTCCATTCCCAGGCATAGTCTAAAAATTCGGATCTGCTTAGAGATGATTTGGCAATCCCTTTTTCTCTGAGCATGCCCACTACTTTGGCTTCTGTAGCAATGGAAGCATGGTCGGTTCCCGGAACCCAGCAGGCGTTTTTCCCCTGCATACGGGCCCTTCTCACTAAAATATCCTGAATGGTATTGTTTAAGCAATGGCCCATATGTAAAACCCCGGTTACATTGGGAGGGGGAATCACAACAGTATAAGGCTCTCTTTCGTCGGGTTTACTTGAAAAATATTGACGGTCAATCCAGTGTTGGTACCACTTTGCCTCAATTTCGGTAGGAATGTAATTCTTGCTCAGCTCCATAAAATCAATTGGCTGCAAATTTAAGGAAACTGAAGGAGCTGTCAGTATTTCTCTATTTGGGTTATTACCAGGTAGAAATGATCTCTGTTTTGTCGGTAAACTGATTGGAAAGGGAGGGGGACCCAAAAACATCCTCCATTTCCGGAATGCAATCTTTGGGATTGATCTTTGCACTGGTGCAAAGTTGTCCTACTTTTTGTCTGGCTTGTTTTCCTATTATTTTTACAGTCTGCTCAGGAGAGTGACAGGCGCTGAATCCCATGATAATTCCCACACAGCCAATGAGCAATGACTGGGGAATCTTTAGTAAAGCAGCATTTGGTTTCATATTATCAATTAAACGGGTTGATTGATGATTTGTTACAATCAAGAGCCGAATTTTTATCATTAGTTGTAATTTTTATCAGAATATTACAAATCTTATCTTGCAGCCATGCGATTTGCGGTAGTAGATATTGAAACGACAGGTGGATTTCCCAGTCAGCATGGAATCACAGAAATAGCAATAGTATTACATAATGGTACTGAGATAGAGGGAGTTTATGAAACATTGGTGAATCCTCACCAGCCCATTCCTCCTTTTGTTGTTGGCATGACCGGCATCACCAATGCCATGGTAGAAGCAGCTCCCTCTTTTCACGAAGTGGCTCCGCAGATTTATAATCTGTTGAAAAACAGGGTATTTGTGGCGCATAATGTAAATTTTGATTTCAGCTTTGTTAAACACCATTTACAGGAAGCCGGTTTCGATTTGGGAACGCCAAAGCTTTGCACCATCCGGTTGAGCAGAAAGGTATTTCCGGGATTCCCCAAATACGGTCTGGGGCATTTGTGCAGACAATTGAATATAGAAATTGAAAATCGGCATAGGGCAGGAGGCGACGCAAAAGCTACTGCCAAAATTCTGGACATGGTGCTTCAGAACAACGGAGAACGCCTGGTAAAGGAAATGTTGCAAAAAGAAAACCGGGAACAGTTGATGCCCCCCAATTTACCTGGTCATTTCCTGCACGATCTTCCACAGGAGCCCGGGGTATATTATTTTCATAACAAGCAGGATAAAGTGGTGTATGTTGGCAAGGCCAAGAATATTAAAAAAAGGGTTTGGAGTCATTTTACCGGTTTAGACCTCAGTAAAAAAAGACAGGATTTTTTAAGAGAGATTTATGCGGTCCGTTACGCGGTTTGTCCAACCGAATTCATTGCCAGTTTACTGGAAAGCATTGAAATCAAAAGATTGTGGCCGGCATTCAATAAAAGCCAGAAAAGGTTTGAACAGTTATGGGGCATTTATTTGTTTGAAGACAGCCGGGGTTATCTGCGTTTGGCCATAGATAAAAAACATAAAAACACACAACCCCTGCAGGCTTTTTCACTGTTGGCCGATGCACATCGGGAACTCTGGAAATGGGTCAGGGAATTTGAATTGCATCCCGCACTTTGTTTCCTTGATAAAACCATTCCCAATGAATGGCCCGATGTTCAGTTGCACAATCAACAGGTGGAGAAAGTAATTGCCTGGATTGCCGAAGAAAAAGAATCCTATATCATCAAAGAAAAAAACACCGCCATATTGGTAGAGAAGGGAAGGTTTGTGGGGATGGGAACCATTGATCATATTGAAGTGGCCGAACCGCTGGAACCCGCTTATGCTGCAGCCATCAAGGAAGCAGTAACACCTTATGCGGAAAATGAAGTGATTAAATCAATGCTCAGGAAATATCTGGAAAGATATCCTCATCGTGTGGTACGTATAGTGGAATAATCTACATTCGCCTCCCTAAAATTGAAAACTGATTATGTCTTTTGCTCCCATTATTTCCGCAAAATTGAATTTGCGTGTTACACAGGTTGAAACGGTACTGGAACTATTGGCTGAGAGTGCTACCATTCCCTTTATTGCCCGATACAGAAAAGATAGTACAGGTAATCTGGATGAAGTTCAGATTCAGCAAATACAGGATGAACAGAAAGTTTTGCAGGCTTTTACCGAACGTAAGGAATTTATTGAAAAGACCATTACAGAGCAGGGTAAGATGACGGAAGCCATTCAGGCTAAAATCAATGCAGCTACAACCATTGTAGAACTGGAAGATATTTATCTGCCGTTTAAAGTGAAGCGAAAGACCAAAGCAGTGGTGGCCAGGGAAAATGGATTGGAACCGCTGGCATTATTGTTACTGGCTCAGGGAAATGAAGACCCTGAACAGGAAGCCGCTAAATATTTTAATGAAAAAATCACCACGGTAGATGAAGCTTTACAGGGAGCCAGAGATATTATTGCAGAGAATGTAAATGAGCAGGCAGACGTACGAGCCAAGTTGAGAAAATTGTTTGAGGATACTGCTGTACTGCAGAGTAAGGTATTGGCCGATAAAGAAACCGAAGCCATCAAATACAAGGATTATTTTGACTTTTCCGAACCCATATACAAAGTTCCTTCACATAGAATTTTGGCGATTCTGCGTGGGTTCTTAGAGGGCTTCCTGAGAATCAGTATTGCTCCCTCCGAAGAAGAAGCCATTGAAATGATTGAAGATTTTTATCTGAACGGACAAAGTCCTGCTGTGGTTCATATTAAGAAAGCTATTAAGGATGCTTACAGAAGATTATTGCAGCCCAGCCTGGAAAGCGAATACCGCTCTGCCTTAAAACAGAAAGCAGATGAAGAAGCCATCAATGTGTTTGCAGAAAATTTACGACAACTATTATTAAGTGCACCGCTCGGAAGTAAAAGAGTGCTGGCCATTGACCCGGGATACAGAACAGGCTGTAAAGTAGTTTGTCTGGATGAGTCAGGAGAATTGCTGACAACAGACCTTATCTATGTGCACGAAGCGGGTAAGCTTTATGACAGTGAATATAAAATCAAACAATTGGTTAAGCAGTTTGAGGTTCAGGTAATTGCCATAGGAGATGGTACTGCAGGCAGAGAAACAGAACAGTTTATTAAAAAAATGAACTTAGGACTTCCTGTGTTTTTAGTAAATGAAGACGGTGCATCTGTTTATTCTGCTTCTGAAATTGCCAGAGAAGAATTCCCAGATTATGATATCACCGTAAGAGGATCAGTAAGCATTGGCAGAAGATTGATGGATCCATTGGCTGAACTGGTTAAAATTGATCCGAAAAGTATTGGAGTAG
The DNA here is from genome assembly GCF_000508085.1 of Sediminibacterium sp. C3. Classification (GTDB taxonomy): domain Bacteria; phylum Bacteroidota; class Bacteroidia; order Chitinophagales; family Chitinophagaceae; genus Sediminibacterium. The sequence continues at coordinate 1,873,303 of NZ_KI669560.1, forward strand.
GACAGTATCAGCATGATGTAAATCAGTTCAGATTGAAGGAGAAACTCGATCAGACAGTAGTCAGCTGTGTTAATACGGTTGGGGTAAACCTGAATACAGCCAGCAAGCAATTGCTTAGCTATGTGAGTGGTATTAATGAATCGGTGGCGGATAATATTATCAAGCACAGGAAAACGATTGGCGCATTTAATTCCAGAGAAGAATTATTAAAAGTACCTAGACTGGGGGCTAAAGCTTTTGAACAATGCGCGGGCTTTTTAAGAATTCTTAAAGCCAAGCATCCCTTAGACGCAAGTGCTGTGCATCCAGAAGCATACCCGATCGTAGAGAAAATGGCGGCCGACCTGGGCACCAATGTAGAAGCCCTGATTGGCAATGAATCACTATTGAAGAATATAGATCCTAAAAAATATGTAACTGAACAAGTTGGACAGCTTGCATTGAATGATATTATTAAAGAATTGCAAAAGCCAGGGCTGGATCCACGTTCCGAACTGGAGCAGTTTGAGTTTGCCAATATTTATACAATTGAAGAAGTTACGGTGGGTCTGGTATTGCCGGGTGTTGTGACGAATTTAACCCGTTTCGGGGCATTTATTGATATAGGGGTGAAGCAGGATGGATTGGTGCATGTAAGTGAAATTGCCCATCGATATATATCAGATCCTAGTGAAGCATTGAAGTTAGGTCAGAAAGTAAATGTAAAAGTGCTGGAAGTAGATATTGCACGCAAGCGGATTGCACTCTCTATCAAACAAACAGAAGCCGCACCAGCAGCGGGTGTAGGAGGTAGAAAGGACATGGCGCAGCATAAGCGTTCTAATCAACCTGTAAAGAAAGAAGAAGACCTGAGTAATATGAATGTTACAGACGCATTACAGGCTTTAAAAAAGAAGTTTGGCAAATAATGTAACTTAGGAGAAAATGTAAAGCAATGAAATATTGGTTATTTGCAGTTATTGCCTCTGCCTTCTTTATGGAAGCTGCTGCGCAGAAAACAATTCGACCCTATATAACAGCATATGGGGATGTTTTCGAAGTAAATGCTCCCAAAGAAGTAGTAAACAAAAAAAATAAATATAAAATACTGATTGATATTGTGAGTCCCGCAGCCAATGCCAAAGAAATCAGTGAACATTTTGAAAACATAGCCAGAATTGCCAACCTGCATGTTGCGGCAGGGGTAAAGCCCGAGAACCTCTCTGTAATGGCGGTAGTTCATGGGTCGGCTGTCTCTTTCATTTTAAATAATGAAACCTATAAGCAGAAGTTTGGTGTAGACAATCCCAATCAACCCCTGTTTACTGCATTAAAAGCAGCTGGAATTCCTTTGTATGTATGCGGGCAGACTTTGTTCAAAAGAAAAGTAGACGCAGCAACGCTGGCACCTGAATTTGAAATTGTGCAATCTGCTGTTACCACTATTACTACTTATGCACCTCAGGGATATACGGTGCTAAAATATTAAATATGAAGGCTTCTAATGCAACTCAAACTGTTTTAAATAATCTGGGAATTGCCGGGTTCAATGAAATGCAAAATGCAACCAGATCTGCTTTTGAAACAGCTGATGGTGTATTGTTGCTTTCTCCAACCGGGTCAGGGAAGACCCTGGCTTTTTTGTTCCCTATTTTACAACAATTGAATCCGAAGGGTAATAAAGTGCAGGCATTAGTGTTAACACCTTCCAGGGAACTGGCCATTCAAATTGAACAGGTCTGGAAAAAAATGCAGACCGGCTTTAAAGTGATTTGTGCTTATGGTGGTCATGATATGCCTGGTGAAATTAATAGTTTAAAGGAAGCACCTGCGCTGTTAGTAGGAACTCCCGGAAGAATTGCCGACCACCTGAAACGAAAGTCATTTGATCCAACAGCCATCAGGCATTTTGTTTTTGATGAGTTTGATAAATCCCTGGCACTCGGATTTGAGGAAGACATAGAGTACATTACCAATCAAGTCAGAACGGCTGCACTTAGGGTATTTGTATCTGCAACAGCCTCTATTGTTATTCCTGAATTCGCTGCTCCTAAAAACCTGTCTGTTCTTAATTTTCTGAAGCAGGAAGAAGCCGTTCCGTCTGTTGAAATGTTTACAGTATGGTCCGATGATAAAGACAAAGTGAAGACGCTGTTTCAATTGCTTTGTTCCATAGGTACAGAACAGGTGTTGGTCTTCTGTAATCATCGGGAATCCGTTGAAAGAACCAGTGGCCTCTTAAAAGAAATGGGTATTGAAACGGGGATTTTTCATGGAGGCATGGAGCAGATGCAGCGTGAACAGGCGCTGATTAAATTCCGCAACGGAACTACCCAGTTTTTAATAACAACAGATTTGGCAGCCAGAGGCCTGGATATCCCCGATATTGAACATATCGTTCATTATCATCTGCCATCCACATTTGCAGAGTTTACCCATCGAAATGGCAGAACTGCCCGTATGAATAAAACGGGAAATATTTATATCATCCTGCATGAATCAGATACCATCCCCAACTATCTGGGAGAAGCACCGCCTGCTTTTACGTTACCGGAAAAACAGAAACTACCTAAGCCTTCAGGGTGGGGAACGGTTTATATTAATGCCGGGAAAAAAGAAAAAGTCAATAAGGTTGATATTGTTGGTTTCTTTCTGCAGAAGGGAAAATTACAGAAAGAAGAGCTGGGATTGATTGTTGTAAAAGACCATAACTCCTTTATTGCTATCAGAAAAAAAGTAATACCAGGCTTGTTGAAAGCGGTTCGTGACGAAAAGCTGAAAGGGAAAAAATTCCTGATTATGGAAGCCAGATAAGGATATACCTTCTGCTGAGAATTGCTTATTTTGAGTCTTTAAATATTTGCTATGAGGATAGTTCCATTGCTTGTGTCAGCCCTTTTAACCTGGGGGGCAATTCATTTATTCAATACCCAACTCTCAGTAGGAGGAAGTAAAACCCCCAGACTGGGTTATTTCTTATCTCCTCAACATGGGTTCTGGCAGAATGCGGAATCTACAGAAACCAATTACAATGATAATATTGTATTGAAAGATCTTCAGGGTAAAGTAGAAGTGTATATTGATGACCGTCTGGTTCCTCATATTTATGCAGATGAAGACAATGATGCCTACTATGTGCAGGGATACCTGCATGCCAAGTTCAGACTTTGGCAAATGGAATTTCAAACCCATGTGGCTGCCGGAAGATTAAGTGAAATTGTGGGTAAGGAGAGGGTTCCTACTGATCAGTTTTTCAGAAGGCTGGGAATGGTATACGGCGCAGAAAAAACAAAGGCCTTTGTAGAGAAAAACAATCCTGAAATGCAATCAGCCATTGATTCCTATGCGAAAGGGGTAAATGCCTATATTGCTCAGTTGAAGCCCGAGGAAATACCATTTGAATATAAATTATTGGATTATAAGCCTGAAGCCTGGACTTCTTTAAAAACGTACCTGTTCCAGATGTTCATGTCGTACGACTTAACAGGCAGAGGCGCTGTAACCGATTTGCAAATGAGCAATGCCAGAAATTATTTTGGCTACAAAGATTTTGATCGTTTGTTTACGGATGTGCAAGATTCGCTGGATCCAATTATTCCTAAAGGAACAGTGTATGCAAAACCTACAATTAAAGTAGTGCCACCTGCTGATGTTCAAACCGCTTATCTAGGGGATACTTCCGGAAATTCAACCGCAATGGCTCCATTTGTTCCCAATAAGAGCAACGGTAGTAATAACTGGGTAGTAGGCGGAAGTAAAACCAAATCGGGCAGACCCATTTTAGCAAATGATCCGCACCTGGGTTTAAACCTACCTTCTCTCTGGTTTGAAGTACAGATTTCCACACCCACTCACAGAACTTATGGAGCAAGCTTTCCAGGTTCTCCGGCTGTCATCATCGGATTCAATGACAGCATTGCCTGGGGTGTAACCAATGCCGGAAGGGATGTATTGGATTACTATGAAATGAAATTTAAAGATTCTACTTTAAATGAATACTGGTACAATGGTCAGTGGGTAAAAGCTGAAAAACGGACAGAGACTATCAAAGTAAAAGATAGTGCCAATGTGATAGAAAATATTGCTATGACGGTTTACGGACCAACCATGTACGATTATCATTATAAAAATAGTGGTTCTGGGGGGAAAAATTTAGCACTGAGATGGACTGCTCACGACGGAGGAAGCGGACTACTGGCGTTCTACAAGTTGAATCATGCCAAAAATTATGAGGATTACCTAGAAGCTATTTCTCATTGGAATTCAACCGGGCAGAATTTTGCTTTTGCCTCAAAAACAGGAGATATTGCTTTGAAACAACAGGCAAACTTTGTTGCCAGATGGTACAGACAGGGTGATTTTATTTTACCTGGTCAGGATAGTACCTATGCATGGCAGGGTTATATTCCCACCAATGAGAACCCAATGATTAAAAATCCGGAAAGAGGTTTTGTGAGTAGTGCCAATCAAAAGTCTACGGATCATACTTACCCTTATTACCTTGGTGCAGCTTCCAATTTTCCTGTTTACAGAGGGGTTATTATCAATAGAAAGCTGGCGGCTCTTAGTAATGCCACTGCAGCTGATATTCAAAAACTGCAAATGGACAACTATAATGTTTTTGCTGAAATGGCCAGACCAGTGATCATGAAATATGTAAATCAAGCGGCACTGACTGCTGATGAAAAGAAGTATGTGGATATCATGAACAGCTGGAACCTGGTAAGTGATGTAAATGAAAAAGGGGCTACTGTATTTAATGTTATTTGGGATAGTCTGGAAACAAGTATCTGGGGAGATGAGTTTGCAGGTGCAACTACCAATATTGGTTGGCCAGATGAAATAACCCTGTTGGAGAGTTTGAAGCGGGATAGCTTATATTCTTTTGCAGACAATATTAAAACAAAGAATAAAGTAGAAACAATTTCAGGTGCAGTAATGGACGCCATTAAAAAAGCTACTGTTGTTTTACAAAAAGCGGATAAAGAGGGTAAACTAGGATGGGCAGCTTTTAAGGATACCCGGGTGAGTCACCTGCTCAAAATAAATCCATTAAGTGCCTTGCATTTGCCTATTGGCGGAGGAAGGCATATCATTAACGCCACTACCGAAACCCATGGTCCAAGCTGGAGAATGATTGTGCATATGACTGATGAAATTGAGGCCTATGGTGTGTATCCGGGTGGTCAACACGGTAATCCGGGAAGCAAGTACTATGATACGTTTATCAATCATTGGGCTACTGGAAAATATTACCCGATTTTGTTTTTACATTTAAAGGATGCCCCAACCCATAAGCGTATCAAGTGGTTGATGACATTTACCAAAGCATAAAATTTTATTGTATGAAATTCATTGTATCTATATTGCTGACCGCTTTGCTTGCCTTTGTTGCCGGATTATTTACTCAGTTACCTTGGTGGATATTTGCCATCAGTTCTTTTGTGGTATCTGCGTTGATTACACAGTCTCCGGGTAAATCTTTCCTGAGTGGATTTCTGGGCTTATTCCTGTTATGGGTGATACTGGCGATCATCAAGGATGCTGCAAATGAGCATATTCTTTCTACGAAAGTATCTCAGATATTGCCATTAGGTGGATCCTATATCATGTTGATTTTGATTACCGGAATAATCGGCGGACTGATTAGTGGCTTTGCTGCTTTAACAGGAGCCTATTTAAAGAAAACCTCATAATCTTGTTAACGCGTTTTCAGCAACACTGGAATGAACATTTTGCCGGGTTACAAAAACCAGCGCAGCCTTTTTTACTCGCCATGAGTGGGGGAGCAGACAGTACTGTGCTGGCTGTACTGCTGAAATCGATTGGGGTAGCTTTTAACGTAGCCCATGTGAACTATCAGCTAAGGGGTGAAGAAAGCAACAGAGACGAAGCATTTGTATCATCCTTTTGTAGTAATCATGCTATCCCTTGCTGGATTAAACGGGTAGATACAATCCAATACAAGACTGATACGGGTTTATCTACTCAGGTAGCGGCCAGAAAGATTCGATATGATTGGTTTGATCAGTTGAGAAAGGAAAATGCAGCACTGGCAGGCTCCTGGGTAATTACTGCGCATCATGCCAATGATGCCATCGAAACCAGTGCTATGCATTTCTTCAGAGGGACGGGATTAGAGGGATTAAAAGGGATCGTAGCTGTTCATAGAGAGAAAAAAATCATCAGGCCATTACTGCCTTTTTTAAAAGAAGAAATTGAAGCATTTGCAATTGGTCAATCCATTGCTTTCGTAAAAGATTCTTCCAACGATACGGATGACTACACCAGAAACTATTTCAGAAATCAGTTAATTCCTTCTGTAAAAAAAGTGTTTCCAGGTGTGGAACAGAACCTGCTGGCTAATCTCACGCGATTCACTGAAGCAACTGAATTATATAAACAGGCAGTGATTGGGCACCTGAAAAAGTTATTGCATTGGAAAGGCAAGGAATGTCATGTGCCGGTAATGCTCTGGCAAAAAGCGAATCCACTCCATACTATTACCTGGGAAATCATTTCTCCATTTGAATTTACGGCAAATCAGATTCCGGAAGTGATAAAATTACTCACTGCCGCGAACAGCAGTTATATACAGTCAGCTACACATCGGATTATCAGGAATAGAAGCTGGATGATTATTGCACCTTTGGCAAGTGAAGAGGCAGTGAATATTGTGATTGATAAGCCAGGAGTGATTCATTTTTCAGAAGGGAAACTGGAGCTTAGTTTGCGCAACAAATCTGATGCATCCTTGTCTTCTGCAAATTCAGGTAGAGATGCGGAGGCCTCTATTGAACTACTGGATGCCCGTGCTGTGAAATTCCCGCTATTACTACGCAAATGGAAAACCGGAGATTACTTTTATCCGCTGGGGATGGGAAAGAAGAAAAAAATTGCTAAGTTTTTGATGGATCTTAAATTAAGTAAAACAGAAAAGGAAAAAATCTGGATTCTTGAGTCTGAGAATAAAATTATGGTTGTGTTGGGCAAAAGAATTGACCATCGCTTCAGATGTCTAGAGGGTACCACCCAACAATTGGCTATTACATTTACAGCCGGTTCCAATCCCACCTGAAAAAAATTAATAGCCCGCTATATAAAGTTTTATTGCATTGATGAAATTTTCAAATGCATTGAATTTGCTTAGAAAACTGGTGGTGATAATTAAAAATACGATACCGAAAATAGCTCCCCAGATATGTGCTGAGTGATTGATATTTCCGTGCCCTTTTTTAGCCAAATAAGCAGATAAAATAAGATACAGTGGGCCAAATACAAAGCCAGGAATATGAAAAGGAATCGGGAAGATTCCCATGCCCATTGTAGGATATAGAAATATGCCAGCAAAGATGACAGCAGAAACAGCACCCGATGCCCCCAAACTTCTGTAGTGATAATTATTCTGGTTATTAAAATAAGTAGGAAGCAAACAGACGATTAACGAAATGATATACAATATCAGGTATATTAATTTTCCCGACTCGCCGAATATTTGCACAAAAGTTCTTTCTACCAGATCTCCAAACAGGTAAAAAGAATACATATTAAACAACAAGTGCATGATGTCTGCATGGATCAATCCACTGGTAATAAACCGATACCACTGGTTTCTGTTGGTGATGGCCGGAGGATAAAAAATTAAATCGTCTAAGACTTTCTGGTTAGAAAATCCGGTAAAGGAAATGACACTGGTCAGTAATATGATGCTGAGTGTTATGGTTATCATAGTATCCTGGACATTAAATATGATGGTATTTTTCGTTTTTAATGATTGTACAGGCTCTGTACACCTGTTCTGCTAATATCAGCCTTACCAGCATATGGGGAAATACCAATGCCGATAAACTCCATACTGCCTGAGCACGCTGTGTAATAGCATGCTCTACACCGAATGCACCTCCAATTAAAAAGACCAGTTGTTTACAACTTTCATTGGCTCTTTGTTCAATAAACTTTGCCAATTGCGGAGAATTGAAGCTTTTCCCCCTTTCGTCCAGCAAAACCAGATAATCGTCTTTATCAATCACATTTAATATGAGCGCTGCTTCTGCTTTTTTTAATTCAGCTTCAGGTAAACTGGCTGCATTTTTGGGAGGGGCAATAATTTGCCACTCTGTTTTATAGTATTTATTGATTCTTTTGGTAAAATCATCAATTCCTTCGCTTACATAAGATTCATTGGGCTTGCCAACTGAAATCAGGCGTAGTTTCATAGATTGAAAGTAAGCACAATTTTGGGTAAATCCAATTGGCATAGCTTTTGTTCTTTTCCAAACTCAAAGTATATTACATACAAATTGCTTTCTAATGAGAAATTTAACTGTTAGTATCATTTGTTTATTGGTGTTTGGGGTAAGTACTGTGGCAAATGCACAACAAATTGATTCTATGATGAGTGTGTATGCAGAAGGATTCCCAAAAGAAAAAATACATGTTCATTTTGATAGACCCGTTTATAACACTGGAGATACCTTATTTTATAAAGTGTATTTGCTGGCGGGCAATGAACCCAGTGTGCTCAGCAAAAACCTCTATGTGGAATGGTACGACACAACCGGAACCCTCATAAAGCAGACTGTAGCCCCATTGTATCAGGCAACGGCCAAGGGCAGTTTTGAAGTACCAGCAAATTATGGAGGCGGATTTCTTCATGTAAAAGCTTTCACCAGATGGATGCTGAATGATGATGTAGCGTATTTGTTTCAGAAAAACATACCAATCAACGGGGGCAATGTAGTTATCGGTAGAATGCCCTCTCCAACGCGGGTAGATATTTTTCCGGAAAGTGGAACTTTAGTTGAAGGGGTAAATTCAAGAGTAGCTTTTAAAGCCATAAATCAAGCTGGATTACCTGTGAAAATTAAAGGGGTGTTGGTAGATGCACAGAAAAAAGTACTGGATAGCCTAAAAGTTCAGCATGACGGGATGGGCATATTTGTACTGAAACCATTGCCGGGTCAGCAATATCAGTTAAACTGGACGGATGAATTTGGAAGAGCAGGAACAACTCCTGTAAAAGATATCAAGAAAGAGGGGGTGGTGTTAACGGTTAGAACCAATAATGAAAAAGCCTTTTTGCAATTTGAAAGATCTGAACCCGCTTCTGCCAACTTTAAGCAAATGAATTTGCTGGTACATATGAACCAGTCACTTATGTACAAAGTGGGTCTGAAAATGTCCGAAAGAAATTTTCAAAGGGCAGAAATTCCGATTGATGAATTACCAACCGGCATTGTACAGTTTACTTTATTTACCTCAGATTGGATACCAGTAGCAGAGCGTATTGCTTTTATAAACAACCATACTCATGACTTTAATGCCAAGATAAATCCTATTGTTACAAATCTGGGCAAACGTGCTTTAAATAAGTTTGACATTTTTGTTTCAGATACTTCTATGACCAATATGTCGGTTGCAGTAATTGATGCCAATGCCAATACGAATGATCCGCATTCCATTTTTTCCAATTTTCTTCTGGCAAGTGAAATAAAGGGATATGTTCATAATCCTTCCTATTACTTTCAGAGTGACGCAGACAGCATCATGAACAGGCTGGATTTGGTAATGATGACAAATGGCTGGAGAAAGATAAACTGGGAGAAACTAAGAGAAGGAATCGGCCCACAACTAAAATATATGCCAGAGACAGAGTACATGTCGCTGAAAGGCTCCGTATTTGGTATTAAACCGGGAATGGTAAAAGACCAGCAACTGAATTTTGTAATGGCGGCTAAAGACAGTAGTAAATCCCTTCAGTTTGCGGCCATTGACGCCAATGGTAATTTTGAGCAGCCAGGTATATTTTTCTATGACACAGTAAAAGTTTATTACGGATTTAATAATAACTCTAAATTGAGTGGTGCAACCCAGGTGAAAATTGAGAACGGATTATTGAGAAAGGAAAATGGAGCCAAAGTGGGTTTAGGTAATTTACCCCCTATCTGGGGAGGGATTGATTCCATGGCCATTGTACGCATGAATTTTTTATTATCCGAACAGGAAAAACTTCGCAGATTAAAAGCAAGCACTACATTATCTGAAGTAATCGTTAAAACCAAGACCAAATCCAAGATTGAAATCATGGATGAAACCTATACTTCAGGTTTATTTTCCAGAGGGGATGGTTATAGTTTCGACTTAACAGAAGGAACCAATCTGGCAATTGATATCTTCACCTACTTACAGGGCAAAGTGGCTGGATTGCAAGTAACCGGAAACGGATCCGCTGTTAATTTAAGTTGGCGTGGAGGTATTCCGGATATCTACCTAAACGAAATCAGAAGTGATATTCCAATGGTTTCTACCATTCCAGTAGCAGATGTTGCGTATATAAAAGTTTTCAGACCTCCATTCTTTGGAACAGGTGCAGGTGGAGGAAGTGGTGCTATTGTTGTTTATACTAAGAAGGGAGGAGGCCAATCCAAAGGTGGCCAAAATGTTAAAGGTCTCGAAAGCACTTTGTTAAGCGGATATTCAGTTTTCAAAGAGTTCTACAATCCTGTATATGATAAAACTGCTGCATCATTTGAACCAGACACAAGAAATACCTTGTACTGGAATCCATATATTATAACCAATAAAAAGTCCCCAAGGTATCAGGTAGAGTTTTATAATAACGATGTATCTACAAAATTGAAAATTGTATTGGAAGGATTCAATGCTAACGGTAAAATGACTAGGGTAGAGCGAATATTAGAGTAATGATTTCCAGCGATTGTTATTATACTAAAATTGTGGGTTTATTGAAGTTGCTTTGTTCGGAAACGTATTTTTCTTAACCTGATAATCCCTAATAAAAACACGGTTATAATAACCAGGATGATAAGGGAGTATGCGCCATTGTCAATATTGTCGAGTTGGTATTTGGCATCGTCGTTCCAGAAAATAGTGAGCATTGTCTGATGTTTAATATTCTTATATAGAAATAATCCATATAAGATAGCAAAGTAACATTGGAAAAGCAAAAAAAGATAAACCAGTGAAGCAAGTGATGCTACTTCATGTTCAAAATTTTCCGGATGCTCAGCATCTTCTTTAATAACAATGTAGAGCGAATAAAAAAGATAAAAGGTTAAATGCGTCAGGCAGGCCAACCCTGAATAGATAGAATTGGGTGGATCTGATAACTCATTATAGAATACAATGATTACACTACTAGAAAGTATAAATGGGATAAGTTGAATCCAATGCTGCCTGATATTATTAGACTCCTGTTTGAAGAAATTTTTTACAAATAAGAAAAGCAAAGGTCCCAAAATCAGTAGTGAACCATTGGCAACAAAGAATGCAACCCTATTTAGTCCGGAATGTTCACCATATCTAAAATAGTATTGACTGGCAAAAAGCAATAAGCTAATTTCTATATAAATACCAATCAATGTCTTCTTGGTTTCTTCAAACTTACTTATTAAGTAAATAAGCAGAAAGCTGGCTATTCCAACAAATAAGGAAGAGATGATTATAATAATATCAATAGGGTAAAAAATCAATGGTAAAGTTCCGGACTATCCAATTGATTTATTTTCCCTAAACCTATTTGGATGTATAAAAAATTGAGCAAAATCGTCTCGATGGAGTTAATTTACTAAGGGGAATTAAAAAGCCCCGTCTTGTGGACGGGGCTTTGGTTTTAATTAAGTTGGTTTTGTTACTTCACTATCACTACCGTAGTAGGGGCGAACTTAACGCCTTTACCTTCTAAGGTTAGGAAGTGTGTACCAATTACACCGTTGTTCAGTCTTACCGGTACGGCGTTCGGACCTTTTACTACGTTCACCTGTTTGGTGAAGATAGAGCGTCCGGAAGCGTCGTTGATCTTCATGGTCAACTCACCAGCTACAGGGCTTACAAAGCTAGCAGTGAACACATTGTCGGTTACAGGGTTAGGGAATACCTGGATGGTTTTCTCTTCCTGATCGTTTGTATTCAATACTGGTTTTTCTTTGGTGAAGCTGATATTGCTGAAGGTAGAAGCAATTGGACTGTTTCTTCCTGCATTTACTTCAACAGTAAATACCAGTGTAGTAACGTCTTTTGGATCTATGTTTTTGGTAGAAGCGGCAGATTTGAACTGGCTGAAAGGAATAAAGTATTCCTGCTGACCAGAGCCTAGTCTGATATCAGTAGTGTATTGATTTTTCCACTCACTGATGCCGTTTTGTACCATGGTAACTCTTAGGTTATATCCACCGGCAGCGGTAAACTTAAGACCAGCATATCCGCTTAGGTCAGCTTCCATACCACCTGCTTTCAACAGTTTGAATAAAGAAACGAAATCAGAGCTATTGGCTTTTACTTCTACATTTCTTAGTACAGGGAATTCGTTGGCAGAGATCGTACGCTTAGCGTCGTTGGTAACGGTAAAGGCACTTACACTGGTAGTGTTTCTGTTGTAATCAATAGCCCATGTACCGTCAGACATGTAAAGCATATCTTTTACTTCACCGTTTAGTGACATAGAGATAGAGCTTTCATATTTGTCACCTACTGGAACAGTGATGGTAGAAGTACCATTCGCGTTTACAGTGAAAGGAACGTTACGTGTAACAATGCCAGTAGAAGATTCATTAGATCTGTCTTCGAACTTAAAGAATCCGGTTGTAGCAGCAGTACCGTTCTTGATTACCAGTTTCAGGTTAGCACCTTCGCGCTTACCAGACTCGATATATGTATCAGGACTAGCATTTACAATTGATTGGTTAACCGGAGCAACATCTTTTAGTTTAGCCAATACTTCTTTCACCATATCATTCACGATAGAAGGAGAAGCAGCCCAGATCTGGAAGTTGTACATCTGATCTTCGTTTACATAGCTGGTTGATAAGAACGCACTTTGTAAGTTAAAGCTGTTTCTGCCTGCTTTAGCACCCACTGTGAATGCAGTAGCATATTCAAGGTTTCCTTTGTCGTTTCTGATGGTGTAGTTGATGAAGTCGTATCCATCAATTTTCACTGATTCAACATCTAATAAAGTAGCACCTTTTAAACGGTCACAGATTGGTTTGGTGTGGTCGTATAATTCACCCAAAGTTTTGGTTGTGAAAGCAACCGCTTTGGTTTCTTTATTGGTATTAACATAGTCAACCGCAAATACTTCTTTGGCATTGGTAAAGCTTACGATATCAACAGGAGAGCTGTTGTAAGCTTTGTAACCTCTGTTAGACAGATCCGGCATGATGCTGGAAAGTTGCAGGCTGAAGATGCTGTTGGTGCTGGCAGAACGGATGGTTCCCTGAGCAGTTTCAACAACAGGCAGTTTGTTGTAATCAACTGCACCGTTCATATCATTGATGGCATTGTTGAGCACACGCTGAGCAATAGCATCACCCAGGCTCTTACTTTCAAGACCACCGCCGCCACCGCCGCTTACAAAAGAAGACTCACGACGATAAAGGATACGATAGTTTAGTTGAGTAGTACCATCTTCAGCAGTTACCAGGATTTCGATGATATTGTCACCTTCTCTGATTAGGAAAGGTGCACTTGCAACACCACTAGTAAGCGGAATATAAGCACCAGGTCCCATACCGGTATCAATTCTTGCCTGAATGGTAGCAAACTGATTTTCAACAGTTGCAGTAACAGTGAATTGATCAATGGCGGTTAGAACATAAGTATCATAATCCAGATCGTACTTATTGAATGCAGTATTCAATGGACCAGTAGAAGCTACCAGGTTACTTAAAAATGCATTATTATTCGGTACAACACTTAATTGATTGGCAACATACGAAATGGTATAGTTACTTGCATTAAAGGTTCCACCTGTTGCAGCACTTGGAACCACTGCACCTGGGTATACACCTAAATTGCCTCCTGAAGCCGCATTTGGACCATAGTCCATAGTAACGGATCCAATGGTTTCACCATTCTGTAAACCAGTAGAGGTAAAGGCAGTTACACCGGTAGCAGGTGAAGCAATTGTTTCACCATGGAATTTAGAAACCGCATTTGCCGTAATGGTTAATGGGGCAGGGGTTATATCTGCTGATAAGCCAGTTGGCTGAGTTAATGTATAGTTAGCAGCATCGCCACCAGAGATGGAATATCCCGTAACAGTTACTGATATAGTAGGGCCTACTGCTGCAGTAGCAAAAGAGGCAGCTGCAGTTCCACCAAGGGTAACCACATCACCAGATTCTACACCAACAAGAGCAGCTGTACCGCTTAAGGTAGCAGTCGTCAATCCATCATATACTTTGTTGTCAGCAGTTACACCTGAGATGGTTAGCGCTTTAGCAGTAATATTAGCAGTTAATCCCGAAGGTTGAGTTAAAGTGTAGTTAGTAGCGTCGGCACCATTGATTGTATAGCCAATCACCGTTACGGGTTTTGCAGTACCTACGGTTTTGTCTGCAAAGGAGGCAGTACCAATTACATCAATGGTTACCACATCACCCGATTCAATACCTACAAGAGCTGCTGTTCCACTTAAAGTTGCTGAAGTGGAAGCATCGTATACTTTATTGTTAGCAGTTAAACCAGAAATGGTTAAACCTTTCGGAGTAATATCAGCAGATAATCCAGTTGGTTGTGTTAAAGAGTAGTTAGCAGCGTCGGCACCAGTAATAGTAAATCCAACCACCGTAACTGGTTTTGTAAGACCTACCAATTTATCTGCAAATGAAGCGGTACCAGTTGCATCAATTGTTACTACATCGCCCGATTCAACACCACTTAAAGCAGCAGTGCCTGCAAGTGTAGCAGTAGTTAAACCATTATATGCTCTGCTATTAGCAGTTAAACCCGAAATGGTTAGTGCTTTTGCAGTAATATCCGCATTGGGAATTGTTGGTTGGCTTACACTGTATTTTGCAGCATCTGCTCCTGAAAGAGAAAAACCTGTGGCAGTAACGGTTTTACCTACTCCGACTGTTTTGGTTGCAAAGTTTGCAGTACCTGCCGAAATAGTAACAACGTCTAAACCAACTAAACCTCCAGTTAAAGTAGCTGTTCCAGTTAAAGTAGCAGTAGTTAATCCATCATAAACTTTATTATTGGCAGTTAAGCCAGTAATAGTAAGTGGTTTAACGTTTACTGTACTAGTAGGAATTGCAACTGTGTTATTTGTTGCGCCCTCCACTAAAGTGATATTGCCCCCCGTAATTGAACCAGGATTAATATTATCTGGCATTCTTACGTATATAGTGGTTGATGCTACATCTCCGGATCCGTCTGTTGGAACGTTTACCGAAGCGGCGAATCCTGAACCTGAAGATAAAGACACTTCAAAATTCGCAGGCGCAGTAACAACTACGTTGGTAGACGCAGTTAATCCTGTTGCTGTAAAAGTAAAGGATTGCTCTGTTGCGGCAGATCCATACGTTGCTGTAAACGCAGTGATGCTACCACTAGGAGTAATGGACTGCGCAACTGAGGTAAATGCAGTTAGCAGGAAGAAAAAGGGCATCAAAATTTTGAGTAAAATTTTTGATTTCATGAGCCTAGTTTTAATTAAATAATTTTTAAATGCCGTGCTTAAAATCAAAGCAGTTGGGGGATACGAATAGATTTAAGTATACGCGCATTTACCATAAAATTAGCCAATATGTTCCCTTTTTTGTAAGCAATTCCGCAATTGATATCAATTTTTGTGGTTTTCCAAAAATGGGAAAGCTAGTTTCTTTGTGAAACTGTCTTTTCAAAGCCCAACTTTCTATTATATCTACCAAGCAGTTTGTATTTTTTTGCAGAATTTTAGCATATAAATAACTAAAATTCAATATTTTATGAGAAGTTCTGTTAAAATTAGCCTTTGCTTGTGGAAGGTTCTGACGCAGAATATGCTTAAAATACCCCACAAATTGCGCCTTTTAAAATGTGGATAACTTTTTATTTATTCGTTTTTCGTCGCCTAATGTCAAAGTTTAGTCATCAATTCAGTTTTTAGCAGTAGATAGGAATTAGCCCATAGATTTGCTCCCCAAACTGACACTTCTTGAAAAAGACATTAATCATTCATCTTCTAATGCTATTAATTGGTCGTTTAGTTGCTCAGGATAGCAATTCCAATGCGCACCAAAAGGTATCCTTTTTGGACCCTATAACTGTAACCAGTTCTTCCATTGAAACAAGAGCTTCCAAAACAGGTAGGAATATAACTGTAATCACTGCTAAAGAAATTTCTCAGCTTCCTGTTAGAACTCCGGACGAATTGTTGCGTTTCCTTCCTGGTATCGATGTACAAACCAGGGGTGCGTTGGGGGCACAAAGTGATATCAGTATGCGGGGAGGAACTTTTCAGCAGGTTTTGGTTATTCTGGATGGGCTAAGATTGAATGATCCGAATACCGGACATTTCAGTGGCTATATTCCGGTTGTTTTAGATGAAATTGAAAGAGTTGAAATATTAAAAGGTGCTTCATCGGGGATTTTTGGATCTGATGCAGTGGGTGGTGTTATTTACATTACTACGAAAAGCTTTGCTAAACAGAAGGCCAATGGTAAAAGGGGGATTATACAAGTTGCTGGTGGAGACCTCGGACTTATGAGTAGCTCTGGTTTTTACAGCGTTTCCAATCCCTCCAATCATTTTCAGATTTCTGCGCTTAGAAACAGGGCTGACGGACCCAAGCAAAGAGGCATCAATGGATATATGCAGGAAGATGCATTTTCATTTGCATTCAGCAAACAAAAAAATAACTGGCTAACTTCTTTCAGATCCGCTTACAATGAAAGAGAATTTGCTGCACAAAATTTTTATACTTCTTTTGTTTCAGACACGGCAGTGGAAAAAGTAAAAATTTTCTGGAATCAGTTCAATGCGAATTACCAGAAAAACAAAGACCAGCTTTCTGTCTATGCAGGGTTTAAAAATACGGAGGACAATTACAAATTCAGTTCGGTTTCCTCTGCTAATTCCAGTTTCTCCAATCTCTTTCAAATTAATACTATTTATACAAGAACAGCAACAGAGCAGACAAAATTTTCATTGGGGGCTCAGTACATAGGAAGAAATATCCGTTCCAATGACAGAGGAAGACACACGGTAAATCAGCTGGCTGTTTATGGTATTTTGCAACATGCATTCAGCAATCAGTTTATATCAAATACTTCCTTAAGAACTGAGTATACAGATAATGCTGGCTGGATAGTTGTACCACAGGTTAATTTTTCGTATCAAGTTAATCAACTGCAACTTAGGGCAAGCCTTGGTTATGCATACAGAAATGCAGACTTTACAGAACTCTATAATAATTATAACAGAACGGGTGTAAGAAGCGGATCAATTGGTAATCCCAATTTATCAGCAGAAAAAAGTATTAACTACGAGGTGGGTTTTGATTGGGCAAACAATCAGTTGGGTAAATGGTCATTTAGTTTGTTTAGCAGAGATAGCAGGGATTTAATTGACTGGTCACTCACAGCATACGCTGATATGCCCAGAAAAGAAAATCTTGTAGTGAATGGAAATTATTTTTTAGCTAAAAATCAAAACCGGATTTCTGTTTCCGGTCTCGAACTGGATTATATGCTGGAAAAGAAATTAAACGAACAAAATTCCATAAGAGTAAAATCAGGATTGATCTGGTTGAGTACAGAAAGCAAGGAAGGACCTTTAAGTTTTTATCTTTCTTCTGCCCCTAAATTTCTTGCCAATTTTGCCGCAGGAATCAAATTGAAAAATGTGGATTTTAGTTTTACAGGATTATACAAAAGCAGGTCTGCACAAACCAATAACCCTTTATTAGTACCATTAAGCAGTAACTACTTCGTAATGAATTCAAGAATTAATATTCATTTCAATAAGGTTAAGCATATCCTGTTTTTACAGGCCGATAATGTTTTTAATAAATCTATTAATGACTTTGTTGGTACGCCATTGCCGGGAAGATGGTTACAAGGTGGTTTCCGATTTATTTTTTAACCAGCCATTTCCATCAGTGCATTTACAAAAGCATCCAATTCTTTCAATGTAGTAAAAACATTGGGAGTAATCCGGCAACCATGAACACCAGCTCCATCAATTGCTACTGTGTAAATTTTATATTTATTTAGTAGCGTATTTGCCATATCTGATGGTTTCATCCCCTTTATTCCCACATTGGCAATGGCGCAAGAACGTTCATTATCAGTAGGAGTATTAATTTGAATCTTTGGTAGATTGGCCACCTGCTTTGTCCAGTACTGCTGCAAAAATCTTAGTCTTCTTTCTTTATTGTCTGCACCAATTTTATTGTGAAAGTCAATTGCGAATTGAAGTGCCAGATAGGTATGTACCGGATTGGTTCCGAAATGATTCAAACGGTTGATTCCTGTTACAGATTCATTTTCACCCAAGAGTGGCCAAATTTTGCTCTGGTGTTTTTCCTTTATGTATAACAATCCCACACCTAAAGGAACTGCCAGCCATTTGTGTAAACTGGCTCCATAGTAATCACAATTTAAATCGGGTATCTTAAATTGAAGATGTGCAATGGCATGTGCTCCGTCTACCATTACTTCCACTCCGTATTTATGTGCCATATCGCATATTTTTCTTACAGGTAAAATTTGCCCCGTAATATTGATCATATGGCATATCATGATCAGTTTTGTCTTAGGGGTAATGGCACGCTCGTACAAGGAAACGATTTCTTCATCGGAAGCTGGAATATTTGGAATAGAAATAATAGTGTTTTTAATACCATATCTATTAGCTACTTGTTTAAACATATCAATCATGGCTCCGTAATCCTGTTCTGCAAATATGGCTTCATCGTCTTTTTGCCAGGGATATCCACTGATAATTAAATCGAGTGATTCCGTTGTATTTCTGGTTAAAACAATTTCTGAGGGATTACAACCAGTGAATGATGCTATTAGCTTGTTCTGTTCGGCTCTCTCATTAAACTGTCTTTTTCTCATGTAAAAGGACGCATGATAGTTTACTTCCTTAATGATAGAGAGATATTTTTCCAATGTAGGTTCAGGAAGTAAATTATAATACCCGTTTTCCAGATTTATATAATCGGGTTTTATTTTGTACAAGTTTCTGATGCCAGCCCAGTAGTTCTCATCTTCTGCAATCGGAAAAGATGAATCCTTTTTGGGTAAGCTTATTTCAGTTGCCATTGCATTGCTTAATTCCGGAATGGCCAATCCTGTAAGTGCAAAGCTTTTTATAAATGATCTTTTATTCATGCTATAACCTTGTTTATTAAAGTTAGGAATAATCAGGTTTCAGCATGGTTGTTTTTCTTAATTTCATTCTATGTTAAGACCAATTGTATTTCTATTGTTGTTGATGGGTATATGGAATAATGTATGTTCTCAGGAACAAAGTCCTCTTTATAAAAATCCCAGGTATTCCAATGCTGAAAGAGTAGAAGATCTTTTAAAACGAATGACCCAAAGAGAAAAATTCTGGCAGTTATTTATGATTCCGGGAGACCTTGGTGAACAACCGGATTTGTATAAGGAAGGTTTGTTTGGTTTCCAGGTAAGTGCAGCTAACGCCAGAAATTCTGCTGGTAATCAGATGTTGTTATACAATACAAAAGAAGATGCTTTATCCTTAGCCAAAAAGTAAACCAAATTCAATCTTATTTTGTGCATCAAACCAGGTTGGGTATACCTATTATTCCTTTTGACGAAGCATTACACGGGCTAGTACGTAATGGAGCAACTGCATTTCCGCAGTCCATTGCTTTGGCTGCTACTTTTGATACAGCAACGATGGGTGCTGTATCCAGAGCCATTGCAATTGAATCAAAAGTGAGAGGTATCCGGGATATTTTATCACCTGTACTCAATATTGCATCTGATGTAAGATGGGGCCGTACCGAAGAAACCTATGGTGAAGACCCCTTATTGGTAACACAGATGGCGGGTACTTATATACGGAATCTGGAGCAAAATGGGATTGTTGCTACTCCTAAACATTTTATTGCGAATGTAGGAGATGGTGGAAGAGATAGTTATCCAATTCATGCCAGCGAATTATTATTGGATGAGTTGTATTTTCCCCCATTTAAATATGCTGTACAGCAAGCTGGTGCAAGATCCATTATGACTGCTTATAATTCTGTGAATGGAATTCCTGCTACAGCCAATGATTGGCTGTTGAATAAAAATTAAAGCAGGACTGGGGCTTTAAAGGATTTGTAATTTCAGATGCGGGTGCAGTTGGTGGATCAACCGTTTTGCATCATACCACGGCTGATTATCCTGCGTCTTCAGCTGATGCCATTAATAATGGCCTGGATGTGATTTTTCAAACTCAGTATAAGCATCACGAATTGTTTATGCCCCCTTTTTTAGATGGCAGCATTTCTAAAGAAAGAATAGATGATGCAGTAAGAAGAGTTTTGCGCATTAAGTTCGAATTGGGGCTTTTTGATCAACCATTTATTGATGAAAATGAAGCAGCTAAGTGGGTAAATAATTCGGTGCATAAAAAATTGGCCAGGGAAGCTGCTGCTAAATCCTTTGTGCTGCTTAAAAATAGCCAGGAAGTGCTACCAATTCAGCCTGCTGTGCGAACCATTGCCGTGATTGGTGAAGAAGCAGTCAAAGGAAGGCTAGGTGGATACAGTGGCCCGGGCAATGGTGTCGCAACTATCCTGGATGGAATAAAAGCTGCTGCTGGAAAGAATCGTAAGCTTATTTATTCCAAAGGGGCTTCTGTTCAATCCGATCTTTTTTCGGTTATTCCAAGTGAAAATTTATACACCGACAACTCTGGAAGTACCAGAGGTTTAATGGCCAATTATTTTAATGGGCTGGAACCTGGTAAAAGTTTGGTAAAGATTAAAAAAGTAAATGAGCTGAATGAATCCTATACTTTTATGTCGCCTGATAGTACTCTTGATGCCAACCATTTTTCAGTCCGGTATACTGGTTATCTGGTTCCATATAAAACAGGAAAATACCAGCTGGCATTGGAAGGAAATGACGGGTTTAGAATGTATTTGGACAATCGTTTAATCATTAATCAGTGGAGTAAGTTATCCTATAGAAGAAGTATTGTGTCGCTGTTACTGGAGAAAGGAAAGCAATATGCTATTCGGGTAGAATTTTATGAATCAAAAGGCAATGCTAAAATAAAATTATTATGGAATCGGGCAGTGACTGATAGTACTGATAGGTTAATTGCAGATGCAGTCGCAGTAGCCAGACAATCCGATTTGGCATTGGTTGTTGCAGGTATTCATGAAGGAGAATTTCAGGACAGAGCTCGTTTGTCCCTGACTTCAAATCAGGAGAAATTAATTGAAGCGATTGCTGCAACCGGAAAACCTGTGGTTGTAATGTTGACGGGTGGTAGTGCCATTACTATGGAAAAATGGCTGAATAAAGTAAATGGTGTAATTATGCTTTGGTATCCGGGAGAAGAAGGAGGAAATGCGGTTGGAGATATTTTATTCGGGAAAAAGAATCCAGCCGGAAGATTGCCAATTACATTTCCTATTAGTGAGGGGCAAGTGCCCCTGGTATATAATCATAAGCCTACAGGACGAGGAGACGATTACCATGATTTAAGCGGAGAGCCGCTTTTTCCATTTGGTTATGGGTTGAGTTATACAGATTTTCAATATAGCAATCTTCGTTTTAGTAATGACAGTCTTAGTGAGACAGGAGAGATAAATATTTTTGTGGATGTACAGAATACAGGTAAAAAAGAAGGAGAGGAAGTGGTTCAGCTTTATGTAAATGATTTTCTTTCCTCAGTTGCCACTCCAGTGCAGTCTTTAGCTGATTTCAAAAGAATTCATTTAGTGCCACGTGAAAAAAAGACAGTTGTTTTTTCCCTTAGCAGTAAGTTGTTTTATCTGATTAATAAAGAAAGAAACGCTGTTTTTGAACCAGGCTTAATAAATATCATGATTGGTAAGAACAGCAAAGAACTGTTACTGAAGAAAAAATTAATGCTTTGGAAATCTGAATAAGATGAAACTTACTGAACAGTAATCGACGGGAACTCAATGGTTACAGTGGTGCCTACATTTTCTTCACTTACCAATGATATTTTTCCGTTTTGCATGTCTACAAAATTTTTCACAAGCACCAATCCAAGGCCATTTCCTTTGATATTTTTGGTGTTGGATCCCCTGAAATACGAACTGAAAAGTTTTATTTTCTCCTGATTAGGGATCCCGATTCCATAGTCTTTCACAATAATAAGTGTCTGCTCTTTTTCAAATTTAACCATTACTTCAGGCGCCTTCCTTTCTTTGGAATATTTAATAGCGTTGGCTATAATATTATCTAATATATGCATCATCAGTATTTCATCGAGAAGTAAAATAGAAGGTTCACCTGTGATGGTTAAATCAATCTGACGTTCATTTTTATTCATTAATGCAATCCGGTTAATGGAATTTTGTATAATGGGGATGATTGAGATTTCTTTCTTATTAACCGTTATTTTACCCGACTCCATTCTTCCCACAGTAAGAAACTCAGTAATTACATAGGTAAGTCGGTCAATTTCTTTGTCTATGACTTGTAATCTTTTAATGAGTTCTTCCGGCAAATCAATTTTTAGCTTCTTAAGATATATATCCAGAATTTCCATGCTGGTTCTGAAAATGGTAAGCGGGGCTCTGAATTCGTGCGATACATTTGTGACAAATTCAGACTTAATCCTGTTAAGTTCAATTTCTTTTTCAAGCGCTTTATTGGTAGAAATATCTAATGCTGTTACTGAAATATGTGTGGGAACATTTTGTTCGTTCCTATGTAACAAAACAACCTGCCAGACAGTAATTTCCTTGTTTTTTAAATTCAGATATGTGTTTGACCCGATCCAGCTGCCGTCCTTCAATAAAATATTTAAAAGTTCATCCAGTGTAAAAGCTGCGTCAAGGATTCTGAATTTCCTTAAATTAATTTCATTAACATCGGTTGATTCCTCTAATCCTATATTTCTTAATAAAGCTTTATTGGCATAAGTGAACTTGAAATTTAAATCGAAAGTGGCAAGGAAGGCAGGAGTATTATCAAGAATGTCAAGTAATTACGTCTCTAACGGGTTGTTGCGTAGCAATCGCCATGGGTACCGGATGTTTCTGGCCTGGAAATGGAGATCCGTCGCTGTGAATTACATTCCAGTCAGGATCAAAAGATGTTTTGCCTAAAAGCTGATCCTCTCGTTATTTTTCAGCTCAGAGATATTTCGACCAATAACAATGGTATCTTTCGTTTGCTCATCCCAGATAAAACTCCAGCATAAATAAATTTCAGTATTATCCTTGCTTAAAATTCTGTTTTCAAAATTGTAAATCTTACCCAGTTGTCTTACAGAAATAAATGCTTCCTGTGTGCTGGATTTATCTTCTTCAACAACTTTATCTAAAATAGAAGTACCTATAATGGTATTTGCAGGGAAGCCCAGGATGAATTCAGAAGACTTATTGCAAAATAGTATCCTTCCTTCTAAATTGATAATTTGAAAAGATGTGTATGTTATTTAGTAAATTACCGTTACAAATAATGGTGATGAGATTTTGTTTTTTTATTGGATTTCTGCTTGTTTATTCGCTTGTAAATGCTCAGGAGAATTATCCAGTTCCGGCACCTACTGAAAATAGGCTTTTTATTATTCAACACAGTAAAAACCATAATACCTATGTGTATGATGCCAATTTCACTTCAGGCAAAGTATTAAATGAGCGTGAACCTGTTACCGTATATCGGGTGGTGTACACCGAAGGTGGCGTAATTAAACCTTTGTCAGCTATTCAACGTAAACTGGCGTATGGTATTCATGCCAGAAAAGTTTCAGAAAGTTTGTTCAAGCTTAAATTGGTATCCTATAGTGGTTTAGACCTTTGGATGAAAATTGGGCAGGACGGAAAGGCATTTGTAGAAACATATATACAAAATCAAACAATTATTCTAACCCGGTTGTTCTTAAAAATGAAAGAGGGTCGAAGTGATTTGAATCCAAAGCTAGAGCATGTAATCCTATTTGGATTTGATAGTGCGGGTAACAGGACAAGTTTAAAAATAATTCCTGACTAATGAGAATAATAAAACTTTTTTGGTTGCTGATTTTAGTAATTGCGGGTAACACTTCCTTGAATGCCCAACAGCCTTCATTTCATTCTTTATATGCACATCAGGCAAAATCTGTTTATGGTGCAGGTGAAAGAATATATAGCAAAATTTATGTTCGTCAGAATAACAGGCTTTTAATGCAGCCTGTTAATGTGTATGTAGACTGGTATAATGCAGAAGGGCTTTTACTGGAGCATCAGGCCTATCTGGCTCAGAAGGGAGGTGCTGATATCAACTTTCTGGTACCTAAGCAATATGCTTCTGCCTTTCTAAGGATGCGGGCATATACACTAATTTCAATCAATCAAATCCCTGAATTTCGTTATTGTGACCAGGTTGTTCCTGTTTATCAGAGCAATTTAAGTGCTGTTGTAACCGACTCTGCATATAATAAATCATTCAAGGCTGGCCAGGATACTGCGATGAATATGTCAAATGATTTGATAATGATAACAAAACATTCACAGTCATTTGATGCAAAAGGTAAAAATGAGTGGTCTGTTATTAATAAGACAGGTGATTTTGTGAATCTTTCTGTCTCGGTTATTGAGGACGAAACTTATCTACCTTCTGTTTATTCTATATTAAAAGACAGCAAAACAGCTAGTTCTTTCATCGTTCAAAAAAGTCCTGCGTATACGGATGCTTTTATTCAGGTGAAAGGGACATTTCTAAACGACCCTGAAGTATTGAAGAATACAATGGTTTCTTTTTCATTGATGAAAAGAGGTACTGTTCCCATAATTGATGATGTGCCTGTAACAGACACCCGAACCTTTTTAATTGATCGTTTAGTTATTAATGATTCTGCCAGCCTTGGCATACAGCTAAACACTCGTAAAAAGAAGAATCAAAAGTTTGCACTACAGTTTCAACAACTGGGTTTGTTTTCTGATGCCCCGGCTTATGTGAATGATTTCGGCTACCCTTTGCCTGAGTTGCGGTTTCAATCCCCCCAAGCCAGAGATCTGGCCTCTTATGTACCTGCAGAGAATGAAGTAGTGGTATACAGTACAAGTAAAAGCCCATTACAGGTTTTGGAGGATAAGTATACAACCGGATTATTCAAAGGTGGGGATGCAATTGGGTTTAATATGATGACACCTAATGCAATTTCTTTCCCTAATATTTTTCAATTCCTTAGAGGAAAAGTTCCTGGGCTTCAAATTTCCTTTGATGATCAGATGAATGCGGGCAATGGGAAACCCCGTTTATATTGGAGATCTCAACAAGACACACTGAAATTTTTTCTGAATCAAATGATGGTGGAAATGGAGGTTATACAAACGTTGAATATTAATGAAATTGCTTTTGTAAAAGTATTCAGACCCCCGTTTTTAGGAGCTGCATTGGGAGCACCCAACGGGGCAATAGCTGTTTACACCAAACAAGGTGATGAAGCCAATTATATACCTAAAGGATCTATGCTTGCACAGATCCCGATTAAAGGATTTACTACTTATCAGCCCTTCATTGGACCACAATATAATTCTGAAAAACAGAAATCTGTAATAGATAAACGCAAACTTTTGCATTGGGTTTCTTCCCTTCATTTAACTCCTGAAGAACCTGAATTTAAAATCAATTATTTTAACAATGATAGAAGTAAGCGACACAGGGTTATTGTGGAAGGGGTTCAGCAAAACGGAAATCTAATTAGAAAAGAATGGATTTTAGAGTAAAAGAAGCGAACTTATTTTGCCATTTATAATGTTTGATTTATATTTGCAGCCCGTTAACGGAATGGCTGCGTAGCTCAACTGAATAGAGCATCTGACTACGGATCAGAAGGTTTTAGGTTTGAATCCTAACGCGGTCACTAAAAGCCACTGTAACTCTTGTTATGGTGGCTTTTTTAGTACTTGAATTGTCAGAAGTCTGTAAGATTTCTTGCTTTTCACCGATAATTCAATCAATGTACCAACATTTATTGTAATTTTGGACTCCAAAACTAATTTGGTCTAAAAGTTTATGGTAAAAGAAGATATTTTTAAGGAGGATATTATACGGGAAGCCCAGAAGCTTTTCCAGCTATACGGCCTTAAAAAGACCACTATGGAAGACATTGCCAAGGCATTGGGCAAGGGGAAAAGTACATTGTATTACTACTACCAGAGCAAGGAACTGATTTTTGAAGAGGTTCTGCAACGAGAACTCCAGGAAGTATTCAGACAAACCCAAATTGCCGTTGAAAGTGTAGAATCTGCCGAAGAAAAATTAAAAGTTTTTGCTGTCACAAGAATTAAGGTTCTTAGCAATATGTTGAATCTCTATCGCTTGGTTTGTGGAGAATTCGTTGAACAAATTCCCTGCGGAAGGGTTTTATTTAATGAGTATTCACAACTGGAGATTAATCTGATCAGGTCTATTCTTTTATACGGTATAGAAAAAGGGGAGTTCAATCAGGAGATTGAGCAGGAAATGGATTTATTGCCATCGGTTGTGGTGAGCAGTATACGTGGGATTGAGCGGGATTTTTTCAACGATAAACTCGTGGGGCTGGAGAACAGAATCGGGGCAATTTCCAATCTGTTCATGAAAGGGCTAAAAAAAACTTATCAATAAATATTTTAATAAATAAAGATCACTAAATATGAAACAAAACATCGCCCCTGCAGAAGGGAAACTAGGTATCTTGATTCCAGGTTTAGGCGCAGTAGGAACCACCATGATTGCAGGTGTAATAGCTGTTAATAAAGGATTATCTCAACCTGTTGGCGCACTGACGCAGATGGGTAATATTCGTTTAGGTAAGCGTACCGAAAATCGCTACCCTTTAATAAAGGATTTCGTTCCTTTAGCTAATCTTACGGATATCGTTTTTGGCGGATGGGATGTTTATGCAGATAATGTATTTGAAGCTGCAATGAATGCAAAGGTTCTTGAGCCCATGTTGTTGCACGCGGTTAAGCCTGAATTGGAAGCCATTAAGCCGATGAAAGCTGTTTTTGATCGTGAGTATATTAAAAACTTAGATGGTACACATATTAAGGAAGGAAGTTCCAAGTGGGATCTGGCTCAACAAGTAATGAACGATATTGAGCAATTCAAAAAAGACAATGGATGTAGCCGTGTTGTAATTGTATGGTGCGGATCTACAGAAAAATATATTGAAACCAGTGCGGTGCATGAAACCCTTGCAGCATTTGAAGCAGGATTAAAAAACAACGATCCGGCCATTGCTCCAAGTATGATTTATGCTTATGCTGCTTTAAAACTGGGTGTGCCATATGCAAATGGTGCTCCTAACTTAACCGTTGATATTCCTGCTTTGGAAGCATTGGCAAAAGAACCCAAACACCTATTGCAGGTAAGGACTTCAAAACAGGTCAGACTTTAATGAAAACCGTTCTGGCACCTGGTTTACATGCAAGAGCGTTGGGCGTGAAGGGTTGGTTCTCTACTAATATCCTGGGTAATAGAGATGGTTTAGTGTTGGATGATCCGGATAACTTCAAAACCAAGGAAGTTTCCAAGCTAAGTGTATTGGAAGACATTCTTCAGCCTGAAGTAAATCCCTCTCTTTACGGCGATTTATACCATAAAGTAAGAATCAACTATTACCCTCCTCATGGTGATAACAAAGAAAGCTGGGATAATATTGACATTTTTGGCTGGTTAGGCTATTCAATGCAAATTAAAATCAACTTCCTTTGTCGTGATTCCATTCTTGCAGCTCCGATTGTATTAGACCTTGCATTGTTCATGGATCTTGCGAAGCGTTCTAATATGAGTGGCATTCAGGAGTGGTTATCATTCTATTTTAAATCTCCTCAGACTTTACCCGGATTAAGACCAGAGCACGATATTTTCAAACAATTGATCAAGTTGCAAAATACTTTGAGACATATCATGGGTGAAGATTTGATTACACATCTTGGCTTAGATTACTACCAGGATGTAGTAGAAGCACTATGATAAAATTGCATGAAATATTATCCAGCTTTTTTAGTATTGGATATATAAAAAAAGGTGGAGGCACGGTCGCAGCTATTGCAACAGCTTTAATCTGGTTTGTTGCAGTAGCTGAGCCCAGTTCTCTGCTGGTTCTTGGCATTACCTTATTGGTAATCATGTATGGTGTTTGGGCGGGAAATGAAGTAGAAAAGAAATGGGGTAAGGATAGTAGCAAAGTGGTAATTGATGAAGTAGCAGGTATGCTTGTATCTTTATTATTTATTCCTGTTACAGCCTTAAATGTTTTTGTTGCCCTGGTACTATTCAGGTTTTTTGATATTCTTAAACCGCTGTTGATTCGCAGGTTAGAGAAGCTTCCCGGAGGCTGGGGAGTGATGGGGGATGATGTGCTGGCTGGTATTTACAGCAATCTAGTTCTGCATGTATTTCTTCTATTAAAACTATGGTAAAATCTGCATTTATAAAAGCCCAGGCATCTTCCTTAATGGCATCGGTTATAGATTTTATAATGACCGTGATGATGGTTGAATGGGTTAAGTTATATGCAGTTTTGGGCGCAGCCATTGGCACAATAACAGGGGGGGTAGTAAATTTTTTGTTGGGGAGGAATTGGGTTTTTACAGGGGGATCAAAGCCGGTTTTTGTGCAGGCCTTCCGGTATTTTTTAGTGTGGGTTGGGAATTTCATTTTAAATATTGCAGGGATGACGCTGATGATTCAGGTTATACATGCGAATTATATTTTTTCAAAAATTTTAATTTCTCTGTTGGTTGGTATTTTTTATAACTATCTGATGCAGGGAAAATTTGTATTTAAATAAATGTCTATGAAAGACAGATTTGGATTTAAAATACTTGTTGTATTAATGAGTATTTTCTTTGTTCAACTGGTTAATGCGCAGGAAACGGTGGTAAAAGGGATTGTAATAGATTCCATCACAAAAAAGCCGTTGCAGGGTGTAAGTGTTTATTTCCTGAAAGGGAGAGGAGTGGTTACCGACAGCCTTGGCCGTTACATGATTATTACCAATACCAATATTAATAAAGTTGTTGTTTCGTCTGTTGGATTCCGTCAGGTTCAGTTTACCGTGAATCGTTTTAAGATGCAGGAACTGAATATTGAATTAGGACCGGATCCATCCCTGTTAACCAATGTAACGGTCTCCACTAATAAAAGAGCTAAGTACCGGAACAAGGATAATCCTGCAGTAGAACTAATTAGAAAAGTAATTGAGAACAGAGAAAATAATAAAGTAGCCAGTTACGATTTCGTGGAGTACGAGCAGTACGAAAAAATCAATGCTGCCTTAAGTAGTTCCAACGATAAGATCACTAATTCCCGGATGTTAAAAAAGTACAGTTTTCTTTTTGAGAACAGGGATAGTTCAAAACTGAGTGGTAAATCTTTGATTCCCATTTATATGGAAGAACGCTTGTCTAAACAATATCTCCGTAAAGATCCAGCTGCTTCCAAGTCAATTATATTGGGGGAGAAGAAAGTAAATTTCGGAAGTTATATTGATAACGATGGCTTGAGTTCTTTGCTGAATCGGTTGTATGAGAATATTGATATTTACGAAAATAATATTCCCATTTTCACTTACCAGTTTCTGAGTCCTATTGCTAATGCGGCTCCTACATTCTATATGTACTATATCAGAGATACCGTCGTTGATGACTATGGTACAAAGTTGGTGAAATTGTATTTTACTCCCCGTAATACCAATGATTTGTTATTTAGGGGAAATATGTTTATTACATTGGATGGTAACTATGCTGTTCAGAAAATCAATATGTTCATCAGTAGAAATGCCAATATCAACTGGATTAAGGAATTACATGCTGATTTAGATTTTGAAAGAGGGGAGGATAAAAAGTACCATGTGGTCAAAAGTAATCTGATGGCTGATATGGGCTTGAGTAAAAGTAGTACCAGTGGTGGATTTTTTGGTGAGCGAACCGTGTCTTACAAAGGTTTCACTACCAATAAGCCATTGGCTGATTCCATTTTTCAGGGACCTGCAATCGTAAGAAATGATGCGGTAATCAGCAAGATGCCAGACAGTTTCTGGCAGTCGCGTAGACACAATCCTTTGTCTATACCTGAGTCAAAAGTATATAGCAATATTGATAGTCTGGAGAAAATGCCTTCATTCAGAAGGACCATGGCACTTTTTACTTTATTGTTTGCAGGGTATGGAAATCTTGGTCCAGTTGAAATTGGACCTGTTAACACTTTCTATAGCTTTAACCCGGTTGAGGGATTTAGGTTGCGTGTGGGTGGAAGAACAACGCCGGTTTTAAGTAAGCGTTTGTATTTTGAAACCTATGGTGCCTACGGGTTTAATGATAAGCAATGGAAGGGATTCCTGAGTGCAACTTACTCCTTAAACAACAAGTCTATTTATACATTCCCGCTGAACTATATCAGAATCAGTGCACAGAGCGATACAAAAATTCCAGGACAGGATTTAGAGTTTGTACAGGAAGACAACTTCTTGCTTTCCTTTAAAAGAGGAAACAATGAAAGATGGTTGTATAATAATATCTATCAGGCGGAATATGTAAAAGAATTTAAGAACAGATTATCATTTAGTGTTGGATTTAAAAACTGGCACCAGCAACCAGCTGGTATTTTAACGTATACCAAGGCGAATAATGATAATATTCAAAATGTAATTACCACTGAAATCAATGGTCAGATTCGTTATGCACCCAATGAAAAATTCTATCAGGGTAAAATATACCGTATCCCCATTTTTACAAAGTATCCCATTTTTACTTTAAGTGCAGCCGCTGGTGTTAAAGGTTTGTTGGGTGGGCAGTACAATTATCAGAAACTGGATTTGCGTATTGAAAAGCGAAATTACATGGGACGATTAGGGTATGCTGATGCAACGTTGGAAGGGGGATATACTTTTGGTCAGGTTCCATTCCCATTGCTGACTGTTCACAGAGCCAATCAGACTTTTGCCTACCAGCTGAACTCTTATAATATGATGAACTTCTTGGAATTTGTGAGTGACCGTTATGCTTCCTTTACCTGGGTACATCACTTCATGGGTATTGTATTTAACAGAATTCCTTTGTTGAAAAAATTGAAATTCAGAGAAGTAGCTTCATTTAAAATATTATATGGTGGAGTGAGGAATGAGAATAATCCATCATTGAATCCCAATTTATTTAAGTACCCAACCATTAATGGCGCTACCACAACTTTTGCACTGGATCCTGCCAAACCTTATATGGAAGCCAGTATTGGGGTTGAGAATATTTTCAATGTACTTCGAGTAGATTTTGTAAAACGATTGAGTTACTTGGATAATCCTGGTATTTCACCTTATGGTATAAGAACCAGATTTAGAGTTGACTTTTAATTTAAACAAGGATATATAAAAATTGAATTCAATTTTTTAAAATGAACCATTCAAAGCCAAGATTCAGAGATAAAGCACAACAAGCCATTTATGTTGTGATTAACCCCTTTGTTAAATTTTTAATTAAACTTGGACTTACACCCAATGCGGTTACTTTTATCGGATTGCTGTTGAACATACTGGTCACCGCCATATTTATTGAGGGAGCAGAGAAAGGGCATAGAGGAGAATTGAGTTATATAGGCTGGGCAGGGGCATTGGTTTTATTTGCCGGCGTATTTGATATGCTAGATGGACAGGTGGCTAGACTGGGTAAAATGTCTTCTTCTTTTGGAGCTTTGTTTGATTCGGTTTTGGATAGATACAGTGAATTGGTATTGTTTCTCGGTATTTGTTATTACCTGATTTCGCATAATTATTTCTACAGTTCTCTTTTTGCGTTTATAGCAATGATTGGTTCTTTAATGGTGAGTTATACCAGGGCAAGAGCTGAAGGGCTTGGTGTAGAATGCAAGGAAGGTTTAATGCAAAGACCTGAAAGGGTAATCACCATTGGTGTTACAGCAATAGCTTGTGGTATTACTTCTTATTTTATTGGCGGAGAGTTTAAAGTGTATTTGCCAGGTACTACAGTTCTGGTGTTTGAAACCATTTCCGTATTCACTTTCCCATTAACCATTATGGCGGTACTTACCAATTATACAGCCTTTAAACGGTTAGTGGATGCAAAGGCTGCTTTAGACTTGAAGGATAAGCAAAAAGCAGAAGGATAATGATTCATTGAAACAGGTTGGACATATTGGTGTGTCTTTAAAAGAATTAGAAAAACTTAAAAAGAAAAATTGTTAGGCGTGAATTTAGTGAGAAAGCAAGTATGGGGTTTTATTATAATACTCGTAGGTATTATCAGCAGTGTAAATATTTTATTTGCAGCAACCAGCGAAGCAGCATTTAATTTGCCTAATGAAACAGATCCACAGGATACATTTCCGGTTCCTTCAGGAATTAAGAATCAATTGTTTTATTTGCAGAGAACCACTAATACCAATACGGTAATTTATTCTCTGAATGTAAATGATAAAGGAGAACTGGATGAAAGTACACCTGTGAAAGTTTTCTGGATCCGTTATCCAGAGGGCGGGATGCGCAAAGAATTAAATTTTATACAGAAAGCATTTGCTTATGGAACTATTTCCAAAAAAAATAAGGATGGAAGTTTTACGATTCAACTGGTTGCCTATAAGAAAAAAGAATTTACACTGAAGAAATCGCCAATAGACAATACATATAAAATGTATACCCTGATAAACAATAAGGAGTCTGAAATTAAAAGGGTTTATATTCAGATTGATCCCGGCGGCACTTTGTTTAATCCAAATGTAAGGTATATAGAAATGAAAGGTAAGGAAGCTGCCACCAACAAACCCATCATGGAAAGATTTAAACCATAATTGATTTGTATGCCATTGAAGTCGAAGAAAATAAAAGCATCTTTTTTAGTTTTATTATTTTCTGTTGCCTATCTGGTATTGTCTTATTTCCTGATTGGGTTTAAGACAGATCAGCTGGTACTGGTTGGCTTGTTTAATTTTATGTATTATTTATCGGCTGTTACCCGGAAATTTATTCTTGGGTTTACTGTCTTCATTGTTTTCTGGATCATATTTGATTATATGAAGGCTTTCCCTAATTACGAATACAATACAGTCAGTATCAGGGAATTATACAATCTGGAAAAAAGTATTTTCGGATTCAATTATAAAGGATCCGTAGTTACTCCTAATGAATACTGGCTGATGAATCATAATGCCACTCTAGATGTACTAACAGGTATATTCTATTTAAGCTGGATTCCAGTTCCTTTAACTTTTGCTGGTGTTTTGTTCTTTACCAGAAAAAGAGAGTTCTTTTATTTTTCACTAACATTCCTATTAGTAAATCTTCTGGGTTTTTGTATTTATTATATTTATCCTGCTGCCCCACCTTGGTACGTTCAACAATTCGGATTCGATTTTATTGCCAATACAAAAGGAAATACCGCAGGACTTTATCGTTTTGATGAATTCTTCGGTGTTGAAATTTTTAAGGGACTGTACGAGAAAAGCTCAAATGTATTTGCGGCAATGCCTTCACTGCACTCTTCTTATCCACTTATCGTATTGTACTATGCTATACGGAATAAACTCGGTCCGGTTAATTGGGTGTTTGGTGCCATCATGATGGGTATCTGGTTTGCTGCAGTTTACAGCAGTCATCATTATGTTTTAGATGTGCTGGCCGGAATTGTTTGTGCCATTACTGGTATCTGGCTATTCCAGCGTTTTATCCATTCAAAAGGTTGGGTACACCGGTCCGTTGAAAAAGCAATTGACGCGCTGAAATAAAAAGTGAATTCATTAATTGAAAGGCTTACAAATCCTTTTAGCAATAGGCACCAGTACAAAAGGAAAAACAAAAGCTGCAATTACATCTATAGTATAATGCACGTGTTGAATCAACACCAGAATACCAACAGCTATTGCACCAGCAAACACAATGAGTTTATGGCTTTTTTTGTGCATGCATAGTGCAAAAGTTACCAGGGTTGCAGTATGGCCAGAGAAAAACAAATCTTTGGTAATAAACCTCGCACCGTAAATGGTATTGGTTATAGGGTCAATTAATTCTATCAAATCAGCCGGGGGTTCAAGGGGTACCAGGTAAATACTAAGAATTCTGGAAAGGGAAAGGACATTGAATGCCCAAAGCATTTGCAGCATTCTTGCTGGGACCTGTATGTTTACATACAGAGTCCACAAGCTTAAGGACCAGATTATTATAAAAGTAGGAATAGAAACATTGGCACTATCTATATAGTCCAATACCAGGTCATTGATGATAATGCCCTTTCTGGCTTCTATAAAAGCAAAGTAATAGGGTAGAAAAGCTACCAGTAACACCAGCACCAGAATTCCTAAGGCGAGCTTGTTTCTGAAAGCTTTTATCCTCAGAAATTCTTCCCAGTTCTTTTTCATCATGCCGCAAAAGTAGGGCTAGTAATGCCAACGAACAAATGCTTCCATGGCTGCAT
The DNA here is from genome assembly GCF_000508085.1 of Sediminibacterium sp. C3. GTDB lineage: Bacteria > Bacteroidota > Bacteroidia > Chitinophagales > Chitinophagaceae > Sediminibacterium. The sequence continues at coordinate 1,907,631 of NZ_KI669560.1, forward strand.
ATTTGGTCATGCCCAGTGCAGCATATAAATTGGCAGTATTGGCATTTCTGTCTTCTGCACGTTGCCAGAATTCTCTGTTATCTGATCCCTGAAAAGGTACCATGTCTTTTTGTGACTGATGGATGAAAATGCCGAAACGCTTTTTCTTAACCTGATCGGGGCTCATAGGAATAGCCATTTCAATTTCTGCTATATCCCATTCCTGCCATGCGCCTTTGTACAACCATACCCAGCAATCTTTTACCCAATCATCGCCGGCAGCTTTGATCCTTCTGAGTGCCTCAAATACGGCTTCCAGACAAACGCGGTGTGTACCATGCGGATCTGCCAAATCTCCTGCACAATAAACCTGATGGGGCTTGATCTTTCTGAGCAGCTCCATCGTAATGAGAATATCGTCTTCGCCCAAAGGCTTTTTTTCTATGGTTCCTGTTTCGTAAAAAGGCATATTCATAAAATGCCATCTGCCTTCAGGAAGTCCTACATAACGGCAGGTTGCTTTTGCTTCCCCTCTTCTGATCAATCCCTTGATGGCTCTGATTTCTTTTGTATCCATCTGGTCTTTTTTCTTGGAAGCAATGAATCGTTCTGCTGAACTTAGCTGTTCAATACTCTTGCTGTTGTCTACGCCAAACATTTCTTCAAATCCTACAGCAAAGTCGATGAAGCGGGTAACAAACTCATCTGTAACAGCAATATTGCCACTGGTTTGATAAGCCACATGCACTTCATGTCCCTGGTCGTGCAAACGCATGAAAGTTCCACCCATACTGATGATATCGTCGTCGGGGTGAGGAGAGAAAATCAAACATCTTTTGGGGTGTGGTTCTGACCTTTCAGGGTGTGCCGGAATCACTGCATTGGGTTTGCCTCCAGGCCAACCGGTTATGGTATCTCTCAGCATATAAAATACCTGCAGGTTAATCTCGTATGCATCATCCTGTTCTACCAGTAAATCGGATAATCCATTCTCTGTATAGTCGAGTGCTGTAAGGCTTAACACCGATTTATTTAATTTCAGTGCCAGGTTTACGACCGCTCTTTTTATCATCTGTTTTGTCCAGACGCAATCTCCGGTTAACCAGGGAGATTTAATTCGGGTAAGCTCTGTAGAAGCTGTCTGATCAATAATGAAAGTACAATCAGCATGCTGTTGTAATATACTGGCTGGAATACTTTCAGTAACATTTCCTTCAACAGATTTGGCAACAATACTGGCTTTATTTCCCCAGGCCAATAATATAATTTTTTTGGCTTTTAAGATGGTACTTATACCCATGGTTACGGCCAGTCTGGGTACTTTGGTAATGGTGCCAAACTCATAGGAATTCGCCACTCGGGTACTGTTTTCAAGATTCACCAATCTGGTTTTGGATAATATACTGGAACCGGGTTCATTGAATCCAATATGACCGTTTTGTCCAATTCCCAATACCTGCAAATCAATGCCACCTGCAGCTTCAATAGCCTGTTCGTACGAAGCACAGTATTTTTTCATTTCCTCTTTAGGTG
>NZ_KI669560.1:1909202-1958234 GCF_000508085.1 Sediminibacterium sp. C3
GTACCAGTTCGGCATACATTTTAATCGGAGTAGAGCCGGTTGCCAGCCCCAATACCACCTTCTCGCCATTCGCAGCCTTATCCCTGATTAATTGAGCAATTACCTGAGCTGCATAAATGGAGCCATCCGCTGGCGTTGGATAAATTTTGACTTCTATTTTTTCGAAAGAGTCCACCATTGTTAAACGATTTTGCATGGCTAATTTACATTAAAGCTTCCCAAAAAAGCAGGATTATGATATATATTTTGCGGTTTTTTAAGGTTTTTTGCTGTTTTCCGTGCTATTATTGGCGGGATCAAAATAGGCTTTTGAATAATTCAGCCCCATCCAATCATATCGCTTGAACTGATGCAATAGTCTTTTTTCAAAATTGTTCCAGTCTTTTTTCTCCTTTGGCGTCCATAAAACCTCACTCAAGGCACTCATCCTGGGGAAAATCTGGTATTCCACTTTTGCCGTATTCGTCATGTATTCTGTCCAAACATTGGCTTGTGCACCTAATACATATTTAGCTTCTGCTGCTGTTAGGGCTTTAGGAATTGGGTCGTAACTATATACTTTTTGAACAGTTGTGTAACCGCCAATAGTAACAGAGTCTTCATTTTTGGTTTGCTTGTGATCAAAATACATCCAGCCGCCTGGTGTCATAATAACATTGTGTTTTTGTTTGGCGGCTTCAATACCACCTTGCTCGCCTCTCCAGCTCATTACAGTTGCATTGGGTGCAAGACCTCCTTCCAGAATTTCATCCCAACCAATGATTTGTTTTCCTTTACTGTTTAAATATTTCTCTATACGCTGAATAAAGTAACTCTGCAGTTCATGTTCATCCTTCAGCCCCTTTTCTTTGATTAACTGCTGGCAAAAGGCAGATTTCTTCCAGGCTTCCTTCGGACATTCGTCACCACCAATATGAATATATTTTGAAGGGAATAATTGAATCACTTCATCAAATACATTCTCAAGGAATTTAAAAGTTGTTTCTGTAGGGGCAAAAACATCTTCGAATACACCCCAGGTTTGTTGTACCTGTTTTCCGGTTCTGGATCCGTTCCAGGCTACTTTTGCAGGAACTTTTGTGCTTGAATCAGGGAAACAACTCAACTCAGGATAGGCGGCAATGGCGGCAGAAGAGTGACCCGGTAATTCTATTTCAGGAATCACTTCAACATATCTGTCAGCAGCATATTTTACTATTTCTTTAATTTGTTCCTGTGTATAATACCCACCATAGCGAGTATTCGTATTGCCTGTACCCGGATATCTTCCGATGGTAGTACCATTTCTATAGGCTCCAATTTCAGTTAGCTTTGGATATTTTTTAATCTCAATTCTCCAGCCCTGGTCTTCTGTCAAATGCCAATGAAAAGTATTCATTTTATGCATGGCAATGAAGTCGATGTACTTTTTTATAAAGTCTACCGGAAAGAAATGTCTGGCCACATCTAAGTGCATGCCTCTGTAAGCAAATCTGGGTTGATCTTTTACTGATAACTGTGGAATACTAAGACTGGTTGTTTTGCTGAATGGGAACAATTGAATCAGTGACTGAACACCATAAAATACTCCGGCTTCATTGTCTCCCTCAATCACTACTCCGTTCTTATCTATTTCCATCTGGTAAGCGCCTGGAATGCCATAATCCATGCGTGCATAAGATAAAACAATATTGCCCTTGTATTCTGCAGTAGTTGATATAGGTAAAACCAATCCGTACATTTTCTTTATGTACCCCTGTAAAAAATTGGCAGATTTGTCCAATCCACCCCCCTTTGTTACAATGACTGTTTTACTATTCACTAGAAAATTTCCTTGACCCACTTTAAGTTCTGCTGGTTGTGGAATTATTGGGCTTTGCTGGGCAAATGTAGCAAAACTGAAAAGACAAGAAATGGCAAGAAATAGGTATTTCATTAGCATGATTAATCGTTAAGTGATAAAAATAAAAAAGATTCCCCTGAATGAGGAATCTTTTCTATTTAATTGTCTTATAAATATTAAATCCGTATTTATACTACGCGTGTTAATTTAATTAAGTTGGTAGGTAAATGCTGATCCACCGGGGTACTACCTGTATTAATCACCGAATCACCTGACTTAAGAAAGCCTCTTTGTTTTAAAATATCAATTTGATCTGCAACGATATCGTCCAGGCTTTCTTCTTCAGAATAGTAGAAAGCCCTTACACCCCAACTTAAGCTAAGCTGATTTACCAGGGATTTCTCTTTGGTAAAAATAAACAGGGGAGAAGATGGCCTGTAACTGCTAAGCATAAAAGCAGTATAACCACTCTGTGTCATTCCCACCAATGCATTGGCTGAAACATCTTCTGCCATTTTCGCTGCATTATAACATACAGCATCGCTGTAGAAAGAAGGTGAATGAGGTTGTGGTTTCAAATCTTCTGAACGATTGTATCTGTATTCGTTTTTCTCTACTTCTGCAATAATTTTACGCATGGTTTCTACCACCAATGCTGGGTGTTTACCTGCAGCAGTTTCACCACTCAACATAACAGCATCTGCTCCTTCCAATACTGCATTGGCAACGTCGGTAATTTCACTTCTGTTGGGCTTAACACGATCAATCATGCTCTCCATCATTTGTGTTGCTACAATAACTGGTTTGGCCCTGTGAATACATTTGCGAATCAGTTCTTTCTGAATCAATGGAATCTGTTCTACTGGCAATTCAACACCCAGGTCGCCACGTGCTACCATGATTGCATCACTTTCAATAATAATATCACGGATATTAACCAGGGCTTCAGGCTTTTCAATTTTTGCAATAATCTTGGTTTTGCTTTTCTTTTCGTCGAGCTTGCTTCTTAAAATTACAATGTCTTTTACGCTTCTTACAAAACTTAAAGCCACCCAGTCTAACTGTTGTTCAATAATGAATTCAAGGTCAGCCAGATCTTTTTCCGTTAATGCTGGTAAAGAAATTTTTGTATCTGGTAAGTTTAGCCCTTTTTTTGAAGAAAGTATACCACCCAAAGTAACTACCACTTTAACATCTCCATTTTTTTCAATGCCTGAAACTTTCACTTCAATTTTTCCATCATCAATCATGATGGTATTACCAATTACCACATCACCTGCAAGGTTGGGATAGGAGACATAAATTTTTCTTTTGTGCCAATGCATTTCTCATTGGTGAAAGTTAAAATATCACCTATCTGCAAATCCAAAGCATTGTTTTCAATTTCGCCTACTCTCAATTTAGGCCCTTGTAAATCGGCAAGAATGGCAATATTATAGGGTTGTGTTTTATTGATATTTCTGATATGCTCAATAATAGCTAGTTTGTCTTCATGGCTTCCATGAGAGAAATTTAATCTGAAAACATTCACTCCTGCTTTTACCAGATCTAATAGCTGATCATATGAATCACAGGCAGGCCCAACTGTAGCGACAATCTTAGTTTTATGCATCACGTGTTTTACACCTGCTGCCTTGTCCATGTTCTTGTGTAAGTACTTCTCTAAATTCTTTGACATCGTGTTATTTTATTTTTTAGGGGGGATTAACTGGCCAGGATTTTTACAATTTTTAACCAGTCTTCCGAAATTTTTTGTTTTGCTTTGATTGCGTGATCCAATGGGGTATAGTGTAGCTGATTATTTAAAATGCCCACCATTACATTATTGGTTCCATTTAGTAAACATTCAACTGCTGCAAATCCCATACGGCTGGCAATTAGTCGGTCTAAACAAGTAGGGGATCCGCCTCTTTGTATATGACCTAAAATACACACTCTTGTATCGGCCTGAGGCAATCTTTTTTTGATGATACTGGAAATTTCATTCGCACCGTATTTATCACCTTCGGCAACAACAATAATGTTTACCAGTTTTTTTCTTTTTTCCTGCTCTGACAATGAAGTAATCAAAGCTTCAATATCCGTTTCTGTTTCAGGAATCAGAATATTCTCAGCACCTGTTGAAATACCGCTGTGCAATGCAATGTAACCGGCATCTCTACCCATAACTTCTACAATGAAAAGTCTGTCGTGTGCATCAGCAGTATCTCTGATTTTATCAATGGCACCAACAGCTGTATTCACTGCCGTATCAAATCCAATGGTGAAATCACTTCCCGCGATGTCTTTATCAATTGTGCCGGGCAATCCAATACAAGGGATATCAAATTCATTACTGAATTTTTGTGCCCCTTTAAAACTACCATCACCACCAATGATGACCAATCCGTCTATTCCTCTTTTCTTTAGATTTTCGTAAGCTATTTTTCTTCCCTCATGTTCCATGAATTCCATGGAACGGGCTGTTTTTAATACGGTTCCGCCTCTTTGTATAATATTGGCAACCGACCTGGAGTTCATTGAAAAAATATCATCGTCTATCATGCCGATGTAACCTCGCATGATGCCAAATACTTCCAATCCATGGTATAATCCGGTTCTTACTACTGCTCTTATGGCGGCATTCATGCCCGGGGCATCTCCCCCCGATGTTAAAACTCCAATCTTGCTGACTTTTTTATTGCCCATGTTTTACAATCTCAATGATAAATAGATCCGTTTACAAAATGTAAATAATGTGTATGCTTTACACGGAGTTCCAAAAATACGAATTTGAACTCACATTGCCTTGTAGTGTTCGTAATGGTTTTTTCGTAGCATTGTAGTATGAAAATAATGGTAACAGGTGCCAATGGTTTTACTGGTCAGCATTTGGCTGTATTCCTTGCTGATAAAGGTTTTTCAGTGTATGCAGTTTCTCGTGGTCCTTCCCGTATGGTACAACATTCAGGAATAAATTATCATGCTTGTGAACTAACGAATGTTAGTTCGGTGGTGGAGGTAGTTGATGCTGTAAAACCCGATTGGATTATTCATGTTGCTGCCATGAGTAAACCAGATGAATGTGATATCAATAGAGAAGAGTGTCTCAGGCATAATGTAGAAGCAACTATTCAATTAGGAGAAGCAGCAAAGAAAGTAAATGCCAGATTTATCTATTTTTCTACGGATTTTATTTTTGGAGAAAATGGACCGCACAGCGAAGAGGATTATCCGGACCCTCTTAATTTTTACGGCGTTTCCAAATGGAAAGCAGAACAATGGGTGAAGGAGCATATTCCGGATGCAGTAATTGTTAGACCTGTTTTCATGTACGGCCCGCAACATATCAACGGGAGGCCCAGTTTTATTCAGTGGGTACAGCAACAATTGCTGCAGGGCAAACCCATCAAAGTAGTGAATGATCAATACAGAACCCCCACTTATATCATGGATATCTGTGTTGGGATTCAGGCTATTTTAGAACAAAACCAAACGGGTGTATTTCACCTTGCTGGCCCTGAAATAATTACACCTTACGAAATGGCCCTTCAGGTTGCCAAAGTTTTGTTACTCGATCAAACCCTGATTACACCAGTTGACAGTAGCACTTTTCCGGAACCAGTTGTCAGAGCAAAACGGTCGGGTTTGCAGATTGAGAAAGCCAGAAGGGTTTTAAATTATAAACCCCGCTCTTTTTCAGAGGGGGTTCATTTATCTTTTTCAAAGTAAGTCTGCTTGCAAGTAATAGTAGCTGTTTGCTTAAATGATTTTGAAAATTTCTCATTTTAATGGCAGAAAGACTTCTGCCATCATGCATCGGGCACTTCCGCCACCATTGGTTTCGATGGTTTTAATGTCGCTGTGTAAAATGGGATTAAACTTTTCAATTTCTTTCACCTGTGTTGCCTGGAGTGCATGATAGGCCTGACTCGACATCACCAGAAATTTTTGTCCCTTGTTGTTGTGTACCTGCAGCATATTACCGGCAAAATGGTTCATCTGGCCAAAACTGATTTCAATTATTTTTTTGCCTGTAGTATGAATTTGACTAACAATCATTTCCTTTTCCTTCGGGTCTTTTACAGACTCCAGGCAAATGATTACATATTCATCTGCCACACACATCATCACATTGGTGTGATAGATGGGATCTCCAGCCATATCCACTGATGTAAAGGCAACAGGCCTGTAGTTCATTTTAGCACAAAATTGTTCTAAGACTTTTATATCAGTTCTCGGAGACAAACAGGCATAAGCGATTCTGTTTTCTCTGTCGAGAACCATGCTCCCGGTGCCCTCCAGAAAAAGATTGTTTTCTTCGTTGGCAGTAAAATCATGGGTCTTAGCAATATTGAATTTTTCGGCAATTGCAGACAAGACCGTAGGCTTTCTTTCCTTTCTTCTGTTTAGGGCAAACATAGGATAGAGGCAAATGCTCCCGTCCTCGTGAAAGGAAATCCAGTTGTTCGGAAAAACAGAGTCCGGGGTATAGGGATTGGGTGTGTCTTCTACAACCGTTACATCTATGCCATTTGCTGTAAGTGTCTGTATAAAAGCTTCAAACTCCATCCTTGCTTTTTCCTGAATGTTTTTTTCTTCAGTTGGTGTTTGGAAACTATTGTTGACGGCTGTTTCCGCATTAAAGCTGAAATTCACCGGCTTTATCATTAAAAGATGACTCGTGTGTTGCATAATTACTTGTTTAAAGGTTCTCTCCACAATGGCATACTCATGCAATGGAATCCACCGCGTGCACGGGATAACTCTGCAGATGGCATTAGAATGAATGTGTCTTTTATCTGATCCGTTGTTAAACTGCCCGATTCCAGTTGTTGCAACAGTTCTTTAACCCCAATAATTGTGAAGCCTGCATTCTTAAAAGCTTCTGTGGTTTTGTCGTTCCTGTCATATCCCAATACAACGCCCTCTTTCAATGCGAGCAAATTGCAGGAATCTGTCCATTGTTCTCTTGCGCTGTAAGGAAATTCATTATTCCCTGAGAAAATAATCTGAACATCTTCTTTACACTGCAGGTCTACTTTGCTAATGTCTATCAACAGGTCTTCTAAACTTTCAAAAGCAATGGGTTCTTCGGGTTTGTTTCTGTGAAACTGGAGGATTTTTATTTTTTCTTCTTTTTTAATTTCCAGTATTCTTTCAACTGCCGTTTCATCTTCGTGCTTTACCGCCTTCCTTGAAAAATTCCCCAGCATTACCCATACATTTCTTTTGACCTGTGTAAACACCGTGTCAATATGCATGTAGTCTCTTTTCTTCGGAATTTTTACAATTGTTACTTTATCCATCAGACCCATTTCAAAAAGGGTCTGGGTAATTTTAACTGCCGCTTCAGAAGAAGTTCTTTCACTTACGCCTACCAGGATATGGTTTTCACTAACCACCATGATATCGCCACCTTCAAGGGTGATTTTTCTCTCGTCGTCTTCTTTGGGAAGCAGGAAGCTGTGATGTGAATCGGACAGTTCAATAATTTTTTCTGTGAACTCAGCAAAAAGCGGATGATTGAAGAAAATATATTTTGCCAGCAAAGCCTCTCTGGTTCTGGCTTTTTTGGCAGGTTTATTCAACAGCACATGATCCTTGATGGTTATACCCAAATCGCGGGTGAAAATAAAATTGGGTATGGGGGCAAACAGCAATTGCATGTTTGAGGAGGTTCCGGAAATCAAGGTCTTGGCCAGCTCATTAGGCTCATAGGTCAGGAGTTCATTTTGTGTCTGATAGGTACATCCCTCAATGGCACAAATAGAAGAAACCAACTGTGTTTTGATGGCTTCATTCTGTAGTAAGTCTGCCAACAGCCATTGCAATTCAATCACTTTGTCTGATCTGTAAAAATTCGGATGCTCGGGTTTGTAAAATGCCCTGTTCTCTGCTTCAGAATCTATCTGACTTAATTTGCCTTTTATTTTCTCCGGATCAAGGAAGTATAAAAGGACTTTGGTATAATAATCGTATTCGTCTTTTCTGATGGTAGCTAAATGAACGATGTCTTCAAATAGCCAGTCCTGTGCTTTGGAAGGAACTACTTTTCCCAGACCGCTGTCTGGACTATGTACCAATAATCTTCTTAAGGTTCCAATTTCTGATGTTACGGAAACTTTCATAATAATTTATTTTAGGCATATGCATGGCATACACGTTGATTACAGTTGAGTAAAAATAATGGGAAGTAATAAGTAAACAGAATGGGTTGAGGAGCTACGTCAGTGATCGGGCATGGGGTTTAATCCATGGTACATCCATGCAAAATGTGCAGTTAAAAATGATATGGTGGTACAATGATTCACAAATTGAAATTACAATTTTATTTCAAATGGCAATCTGCCCTTTAAAGAACCGGTTGATTTTATGGGTCTGAAACGGACAAACATGTCTTCGCTGTACCATTTTTCCTGGTAGGTTTTCTTAATAACGGAAGCATGTTCCTGCATTTTATAGGCAAATTCCTTCATGGCAGTTTTGGATTCCCAGATACTGAAAGTGGCCTGTTTAATCCAGGGGACTTCGCCAATCCCAATAGAAGTAATAAAACCTTTTGCTCCGGCCATTTGACCGGCAATGGCATCTACATGCGACCAGAATCTTCCTAATTGTGATAATCTGATGGTTGCTCTTGTTAATACACAGATAGGGCCTTCGTATGCAGTCTGTTTGGGTAAATTTCCAAAAACAGCTTTTTGATCCCAGGTGCCATGACCTTCAATGGGCTCTAATTCCAATTCCCATATTTCGCATCCAAAAAATCGCCACCAGCTTTTAATCATTAACGGAGTGGTGAAATTTTCATTATTGGAAGCCAGCAATAATGCCCACTGGCGTAGATCCGGGGTCTTATCAAAACTTCCGTTTTTACCACAGCCCATCAATTTATAAAAAGATATTTTTCTGTTCAGCCACAAGGGTAATCTGAATATTGCCATCGACAAAAAACCGGCCCAGCCTAAAAAAGCAGGGTACCTGACAATATGTAAAGTTGCAATCATACAGTAAATTAAACTAAATTTCAATCATGAAATCGATTGTGCATCATATTCAACTGCTGGTTAACACCAGAATGCATACAAATGTTTTACGCGGTGCTGAATTGGCTTTGTTACCCTCTATTGCTGATGCGTATCTGATGATTGAAGATGGAAAAATTCTTCGCTATGGCCCCATGCAGGAATTGAACAAAGACGAGCAGGCCGACGAATGGATAGATGCCAAAGGAGCAATGGTAATGCCTGCCTGGTGTGACAGTCATACTCATCTGGTATTTGCTGAAACCCGTGAGGAAGAATTTGTAGATAAAATTAAAGGGTTGAGTTACGAAGCCATTGCTGCGAAAGGCGGTGGAATCTTGAATTCAGCCCGTAAGCTGGCCAATTGCAGCGAAGACGAATTGTTCAAAAGAGCTATGACCCGATTGCAATCTTTAATGCAGTTGGGAACCGGTGCCATTGAAATAAAAAGCGGATATGGTCTGAATACGGAGCAGGAATTAAAAATGTTAAGGGTTATTCAGCGCATAAAAGAAGCGGCACCTATTCCGGTAAAAGCCAGTTTTCTGGGCGCCCATACCTATCCTCTGGCTTACAAAGAAAATCATGAAGGCTATATTTCAGAAATCGTGAATGAAATGCTGCCAGTCATTGCCAAAGAAAAACTGGCGGACTATATAGATGTTTTTTGTGAGCAGGGGTTTTTTAATGTAGAAGAAACGGAGCGAATCTGTAAAGCCGGGATTGCTTTTGGATTAAAGCCTAAAATACATGCGAACCAGTTGCACGCTTCCGGAGGCGTTCAGTTGGGTGTAGCCTTAAACGCTGTTTCAGTGGATCACCTGGAAACAATGGATGAAGATGCTGTTCAAGCGTTGAGTGGCTCAAACACCATTGGTACTTTATTGCCTACAGCGGCTTTCTTTTTAAGAATGCCCTATCAGCCTGCCAGAAAATTACTGGATGCCAATGCAGCGATTGCGCTTGCTTCCGATTACAATCCAGGATCCAGCCCAAGCGGGAATATGAATTTTGTGGTTGCTTTAAGTTGTATTCAAATGCGCATGCTGCCGGAAGAAGCCATCAATGCAGCAACCCTTAATGGAGCATATGCCATGGAACTGGGAGAGGAGTTGGGCAGTATAACGCCTGGAAAAAGAGCCAATCTTATTTTTACGAAGCCGGTTCCATCTCTGGCTTATATTCCTTATTCTTTTGGCAATAATCTTATTGACAAAGTGATGATCAATGGTCGTTTTATTTAGTTATATTTAAGTAATTAATTGTCAAAATTAAATTTCCCGGCATGCAATACTTTCGTTTCTATAACAAGCAGGATATACTTTCGGTTACCCGAATCCGTCGTTTTGAGACTAAGCTGGGAGAGCGTGTCCAGGTCGTTTCTAATCCATCCAATCTGGAAGAAAGTCTAAAAGCCAGTTCAGCTGATTATATTATTCTGGGTATTCCGGAAGATATCGGTGTAAAAGCCAACGGGGGGATTGGTGGTACAGACAGTGCATGGCTTTCATTTCTCCATGCATTTCTGAATATTCAAAGCAATGATTTTCTGGAAGGAAGCAATATACTGGTACTGGGGCATTTTGATTTCTCTTCCATTGCTTCAGTAATTGATCAGAACGCATTGAATTCAGAGGAGAAAATGGAAGCCTATCGTCACGCAGTGAATACCATTGATGATGCTGTGGAGCAAATCATTCATATCATTACCCAGAGTAAAAAAATGCCCATCGTTATTGGAGGAGGTCACAACAATGCTTATCCCTGCATCAAGGGAGCGGCGAAAGGTTTTTATAAAGCAGGCGTAATACCCATTGCACAAATCAATGCGATTAACCTGGATGCACATGCCGATTTCAGACCCATGGAAGGAAGACATAGCGGTAATGGATTTACTTATGCCGAGGAAGATGGTTATCTGGAGAAGTATTGTGTTATTGGCATACATGAAAATTATATTCCACAGAATGTATGGATGGATATGGTGAACAATCCATTTATTGATTGCATCACATACGAAGACATATTCATCCATGAAAAAAGAACTTTTTTACAAGCAGTTGCTCATGCTACCTCTTTTACGGATGATACGCTTTGTGGAATTGAACTCGATCTGGATTCAGTTGCGGGTGTGTTGTCCAGTGCCCAATCCAAAGTGGGTATTACACCTGTTCAGGCAAGACAATATATTCAATATGCAGCTGCGGATACCAAAGCCGCTTATCTGCATATATCTGAGGGCGCTGTACAATTAACCAATGGCGAGAAAGACGCAGGTACGGGAAAGCTAATCAGTTATCTGGTCAGCGATTTTATAAAAGGGCAGATGATATATTAACTTTTATTTTACAGTTTAATTTTTCTACTAATTGATTACGTCGTACTTTTGCGGCGCAATTGAGCAGTTTTATATCGGTTTTTCACAGGTAGACTAATAGAAGGCCATTCTATTTCAGGGTTTTTATCAGCATTTCTTACCCGGCTCAAACAACATTTGTAAAAAATAAAATAGTAATACAATGAAAGGCGAAGTTATGCCTTCTATCGTGCAGATAGATAAGGCGCATTTAAATGATTTAGTACAGGAAGTAAAAGAAACTTTAGCAACAGAAATGTTTGTTCAGAACAGAGAAGAAAAGAAGAAAGCATTTCGTGCTGTTGATTTGTGGAAAATCCACAGAGAAATGAAGTCTGCTAACAGAAATTTCAAATCTCAGTTTTAATACCTGACTAATGGTTTTAGTTCCTGCACATCGACTCAATGTTGCGGGAACTTTTTATTTTGGGGCTTTAGATAAATCCCAGATATTATAATTTTTGAACCAGCTGCTATTCCAGAATTCATAACGGGGAATCGCATTTGTTTTTAGTCTTTTCAAAAAATCAGTATAGTTAAGTTTTTCAGGCTTTGACCATAAAACTTCACTTAGTGCGGTCATTCTCGGAAAAATCATATAATCTACTTTCTTTTCATTCTCCATGTATTCGGTCCACACATTGGCTTGTCCTCCAATGATTTTACTTTCAAGTCCTTTATCTGAAATGGATTTTGGAATAGGATTATAACGATAAACGGCTTCTAATGGATTGTAGCCATGTATAGCCAGACTATCCTTTGGATCCAGCGATTGATAATGATCAAAGTAAAAAAGTTTACCAGGGGTATTGATTACACTGAATCCTTTTGTTGCAGCTTCTATGGCTTGTTTGTCTGTGCCCCAGTTCATCACGATGGTACTGGTGTCGAGTTCTCCTTCATTTATTTCATGCCAGCCAATGGTTTGTTTCCCTTTTCTTTTCAATATATTGGCTACGTATTCAATAAAATAAGTTTGTAAAGCGGTTTCGTTTTTGATTCCATTGGCTTTCATAAAAGCCTGTGTAGCGGGATCCTGTTTCCACCAGATTTTACTGCATTCATCTCCACCAACATGAATGTATGGAGAGGGAAATAAATCGGCTAATTCTGAAAAAACTTTATTCAGAAATTCAAAACTTGCTTTCGTGGGTGCCAGTACATTGTTTTGCCTGTTATACATGCCCCAGGTAGTAGCTACTTTCCAATTGGTATCGGGGCGGGTGCTGAGTTCCGGATAGGCAGCTATGGCTGCCCTGCTATGACCCGGTATATCAATTTCAGGAATGATGGTAATACCCCTGACTGTGGCATAAGCAATAATGTCCTTTATTTCTGCTTTTGTATAATAGCCTCCATATCGTTGGCCATCATATTTAGCAGGCTGATCCTTGAAATGACCAATTAGGGTCTCTTCCCTGTAAGCCCCGATGGAATTTAATTTGGGATAACTTTCCATTTCAATTCTCCAGCCCTGGTCGTCCGTTAAGTGCCAATGAAATGTGTTGAATTTGTGAAAGGTTAAATAGTCGATGTATTTTTTGATATAGGATACCGGAAAAATATGGCGGACAACATCAAGGTGCATGCCTCTGTATGCAAATCGGGGTTCATCTTCTATGTAAACAGGTTCAAGAGAAATCTTTTCCTGCTTTTTCAAAGGAATTAACTGAAGTAAACTTTGAATCCCATTGATGATTCCCCGGATTCCTGCAGATTCAATTACTATTTTTTCAGAATGAATGGAGATTGTATATTTTTCATTAGACAGATGGTTATTCAATAAAAGATATATGCCCTTGTCTTTTTGAAGAAAGGTACTTGCATTCAACATGCTTTTCATTAATGAAAGACCAGATTGTTGAAGAATTGCCTCACTTAAATAAGTAGCCTGATTGGTAAAAGTAGGATCATAATAAATGATGCTAGATTCCTGTATCTGAAATGGGGTTGGAACATGGGGATAGCTGATGAAATTTGGCTTAGGTATGATTTGATTTGCAGATTGTGCAATTGTCCCTATTGCGAATAACCAGCTAAATAAAAGAGGAAATAGTTTTTTCATGGTATTGGAGAAGATATAGATTTGGTAAAAATATAAAATTGAGGGGTTTATAGGTAAATTGCATTGCAGTATTTGCAAAAACAAAGCAAGCCAAATGAATAAATCTCAGATAAGAGAAATCTATTTGCAAAAAAGAAAAGCTTTGCATGGTCCCGAACAACTTAAAATGGATGATTTGCTATTGATCCAATTCCAGCAATTTTCTTTTGAAGGTATTCATACGGTATTAACGTATTGGCCTATGCCACACAAAGCAGAGCCCAATACCCATTTATTCAACGGTTTTTTAAGACATATGATTCCGGAATTACAACTTGCCTATCCGGTAGTCAGAGATGAACATAAAATGGAAGCTATATGCATTAATGAAGATACTGTATATGTTTCCAATTCACTTGGCATTACAGAGCCCAAAGAGGGTGACAGGCTTGAGCTTAAAGATATTGATCTGGTGCTGGTTCCATTACTGGTTTTTGATGAAGCAGGTTATCGGGTAGGGTTTGGTAAAGGCTACTACGATCGTTATCTGGCAGAAAAAGCCGAACACACCGTTTTGATGGGTTTTTCTTATTTCGATCCTATCCCTTTGATTAGCGACACCCATGAATTTGATATACCTTTACATATAGGGGTTACCCCTAATCGTATTTATGAATTTTAATACCCTTTTTCTTAAATCATTCAGAGTATTGTTATTGCCGCTGGCAGCGCTGTATGGATTAATCATTGTTATCAGAAATCGGTTGTTCGACAGGCAAATTTTAAAATCAGCTGAATTTAATTTTCCCATCATATGTGTAGGCAATCTGGCCGTAGGGGGAACAGGCAAATCTCCCATGGTAGAATATCTGTTGACTTTGCTGAGCCCCAAGTTTAAAATGGCAACTTTGAGCAGGGGCTACAAGCGCCGGACCAAGGGGTATGCATTGGCCAATGAAGCAACTACTGCATTGGAAATTGGGGATGAACCTATGCAATTTGCATTGAAATTTCCACATGTGGCGGTAGCAGTAGGAGAGGAAAGAATTGTTGCAATTCCGCATTTATTACAGGATCATCCTGATTTGCAGGGTATAATATTAGATGATGCGTTTCAACACCGTACTGTTAAAGCAGGGTTTAACATACTGCTAACTGAGTATAGTAATTTATACACCAGTGACTTTTTTTTACCTACGGGTGATTTAAGAGATGAATGGGCATCGGCCAAACGCGCACAGGTAATTATTGTTACCAAGTGTCCGGCTGATTTAGACGAATCCACGAAAGAAGCCATCATAAAAGACTTGCAGCCACTGCCAGAACAGCGTGTTTATTTTAGCACTATTGAATATGGCATTCCATACCATATTTGTGATGCTAATATTCAGTATGCAATTAACTCTCTGGATGAAGTGATGCTGGTATGTGGAATCGCCAATCCCAAACCATTAAAAGACTTTTTGCTGCAGAAGGCCAAAACTTATTATCAGCAGGATTATGCAGATCATCATATCTTTTCTATTGACGATTTAAAAGAAATCAAACAGCTTTTTGATGATATTTCTGCAGAAAGAAAACTGATTGTAACTACTGAGAAAGATGCCGTTCGATTGATTAAGTTTAAGGAAGAATTAAAGTCGATGCCATTTTTTGTTATCCCAATCAGACACAGAATTTTATTTGATGAGTCCTGGCAACTAAACGATCAACTGATTAATTTCATTCAACATTTCCCTTTTAAACCCATTACACCTGAACATGAGCTCGAAAAAGCCTAAATCTAAACAGAAACGTAAAGCCAAAACTATTACGGTTCATACGCCAAAAGGAAGACTCGAAGTAACGCGTTCCGGTATGGGATATGTTATCATTGACGACGAGGGTGGCGATGTGTTGGTTAAACCCAATGATTTCCTGACAGCTTTGAATGGAGATATTGTCAGGGTTAAAATTATAAAGGAAAATAGCAGAACAGGAAAAAGGGAAGGAAAGATTACAGAAGTAGTTTCAAGAAAACAAACGGAATTTATAGGTCATTTGCAAGTGTCTGCTCACCATGCTTTTTTTGTGCCCGATTCGGACAAACCCATGCCAGATTTATACATTCCTCTTCAATCGATTAATGGAGCTAAACACAAAGACAAAGTATTGGTGCGATTGGTTCGGTGGGAAAAAGATGATAAAAAACCAGTTGGAGAAGTAGTAAGTCTTTTGGAAAATGATAGTCCGAATGATGCTGCCATGAAAGAAATTTTAACCGAAGCAGGATTTCCGATTTCCTTTCCGGATGAAGTAATGGAAGAAGTGGGAAGGTTGCCGGATATCATTGGAGAAGAGGAAGTGGCCAGAAGAAAGGATTGCAGAAATGTATTGACTTTTACCATTGATCCTGTTGATGCAAAAGATTTTGACGATGCAATATCTTTAAGACAATTGGGAGATAACAAATATGAAATAGGGGTTCATATTGCGGATGTTAGTCATTATGTTGAACCAGACACGGCGTTGGATGAAGAAGCTTATAAAAGGGCTACTTCCGTGTATCTTCCGGACCGTGTTAATCCTATGTTACCTGAACATATTTCTAATCAACTCTGTTCTTTAAGACCTAAGGAAGACAAGCTTACCTTCTCTGCCATTTTTCAGATGAATGCACAGGGAGAGGTAAAGCAGTATTGGTTGGGAAGAACGGTGATACACTCCGATCATCGCTATACTTACGAAGACGTACAACAAATCATTGAAACCAAGGAAGGACTTTATAAGGAAGAAATTCTGCTGTTAAATGATATTGCACAGAAATTAAGAAAGAAACGTTTCAGTAAGGGGGCCATTAATTTTTCCTCTCAGGAAGTACGGTTTAAACTGGATGAGAAGGGTACTCCCATAGGAATTGTAGTAAAAGAAAGTAAAGAGTCGCATCAATTAATTGAAGAACTCATGTTGCTGGCTAATAGAACAGTAGCCGAAAATATTGCCAAAAAATCGGTGAACGGAAAACCGATTCCTTTTCCATACCGCGTGCATGATCAACCTGATGAAGAAAAACTGGCACCCTTTATTCAATATGCTAAAAAATATGGCCATGGATTTGATATCAGCAGTCCACAATCCATTGCACATAGTTTTAACCAGATGTTAAAAGATGCAGCGGGAAAACCGGAACAGCATGTGTTGGAACAGCTGGGCATCAGAACCATGGCAAAAGCCATTTATACACCTGATAATATTGGCCACTACGGGCTTGCATTCGAACACTATTGTCATTTTACTTCTCCCATCAGAAGGTATCCGGATATTTTAGTGCATAGAGTCTTGCAGTCTGTTCTAGATGATGCCCCCAAGGTAGACAAGAAAATGCCCGAGAAATGTAAACATACCAGTGAAAGGGAAAGGGCAGCAATGGAATGTGAAAGAGCAGGAAATAAATACAAGCAGGTTGAATTTTTGCAGGGATTCATTGGAGAGTGTTTTGAAGGTGTGGTAAGTGGGGTTACCAGTTTTGGATTTTTTGTAGAAACCATTGAGCATAAATGTGAAGGGCTGGTAAGTATTGTAAGCCTTAGTGACTACGATGATTTCAGACTCGTTGAATCGGAATATAGTTTGGTGGGAAGAAGGAGTGGTCGCATATTTAAAATGGGCGACAAAGTAACAGTTAGGTTAGTAGCTGCCAATCTGGAAAAACGACAATTAGATTTTGAATGGGAATTAGGATAAGTTAATGTTCCAGTTTATGATATATTGAAAGGCTACCAGCCGCTGGCCAGAACATCGGCCAGATGCATCATCTGAATGTTTTTGCCTTCGTGTCTGGCACATCCGTCTATATGCATGAGGCAACTCATATCTGTACTAATCAGAACAGTAGCACCCGTATCAGAAGCATTGTTTATTTTCTGGCTGCCCATAGCAATGCTAATGGGTTCAAATTTTACGGCAAAAGTGCCTCCGAATCCACAACAGGTTTCCACGTCGTTCATTTCTTTTAGCTCCAGCCCATTCACCCGGCTTAGTAACAAACGAGGCTCTTGTTTAATTTTGCACTCTCTTAATGCGGCACAGCTATCATGGTAAGTGGCGGTGGCTTCCAGACTGGCTCCAAAATCAATTTGCTTTAGCACATTTACCAGGAAGTCAGAAAATTCAAAAATTCTAGTTCCTATTTTAGAGGCCTGGTTTTTATAAGCTGAATTTTCAAATAACTGCGAGTAATAGTTCTTTACAAACCCGACACAGCTGGCACTTGGGGCAACAATATAGTCGGCCCCTTCAAAGTCTTGTAAGAATTTGGTACAGACTTCCTTGGCTTCTCCATGAAAACCAGCATTGAAAGCAGGCTGACCACAACAAGTTTGTGAAGCGTTGTAATGAACCTTACAACCCGCTTTTCGCAATACTTTAACCATATTGAAAGCTACATTGGGATATAGCTGGTCTATAAAGCAAGGGACAAATATCTGTACGTTCATCAAAATTATTTTAGTGTTCTATTCAGATGAATCATTTTCAATGCGGTGATGGCAGCTTCTTCTCCTTTGTGGCCATGAACGCCACCTATTCTTTCAATTGCCTGTTGCTCGTTTAAAACAGTCAATACTCCGAAAATAACCGGCACATCTATCTGCAGGTTTAATTGCATAATGCCATCTGTTACCCCTTTACATACATAGTCGAAATGCGGGGTATCGCCTTGTATAACGGCACCCAATACAATGTATGCATCTGGTGTGCGTTTGGCATAGGCATAATGCTGCTTTACACCAAAGGGCAATTCAAAAGCCCCGGGTACTACAAGGGTTTTTACGGTAACACCCGCCTCTTTCAGCACTTTCTTAGCACCCTTTTCCAAAGCATTAATGATGGTGCTGTTCCATTCTGTTTTTACGATAACAACAAAGGCATCCTTCGGTGCGGGGATGCCTTTGTTTAATAAA
Organism: Sediminibacterium sp. C3; assembly: GCF_000508085.1. Taxonomy (GTDB): domain Bacteria; phylum Bacteroidota; class Bacteroidia; order Chitinophagales; family Chitinophagaceae; genus Sediminibacterium. The sequence continues at coordinate 1,927,372 of NZ_KI669560.1, forward strand.
GTATTTCCTTTAGTAGCCATTAGTCAGCAAGGTCATTTTTTTCGTTGCTCAGACGATAAATGTATTTATCTGCCTGAAAACCTTTATCTGTTTTAGGGAATTTGTTTTTAACTTCTTTGTACAATTCCAAAGCTTCTGCAGTTTTACCGGTAGACTCCAGTAATAAGGCAGCACGGAATAAATATTCAGAAGAGTTGTTTTCATCTTCTACAAAAGTAGCAGCAGCTTTCTTATAAGCTTCTACCGCTTCCTCTTTTTTATTTAATTCGGCATAAGCATCACCCAGACAACCGGTAGCCAATAACTGAATTTGCTTGGCATCTGTAGAAAAGTCTTTTAAGTGCTTTACTGCATTTTCAAACTCACCTAATTTAAGGTAGCTGATTCCTGCATAGTAATGAGCCAGGTTGGCAGATTTAGTTCCACCAAAATTGCTGATTACATTCAATACACCCTTGTATTGTCCGTCGCCATTCAATACCAGTCTCGATGAATCCATAGCAAAGTATTGCTCAGCTTTAAATAAAGCTTCTGCAGCTTTTTCTTCTTTGGGTTTTACTACGTACTGCTGATAAGCAAACCATCCTCCGCCAATGATCAAAACGGCTGCAATAGCCATTGCCAATGGTTTCTGGATTTTAGAGAAAGTGGTTTCTACTTTATGCGCTGCCTCTTGGGTTACCATTTCAGGCGCTTGTTTTTCGCTCATTCTATTTGATTATTCGGTTTAGTAAATTAGTCAACAATAAAAGGATAGTTCTGGTCAATGTACACGTCCTTCAATACTTCATCATCACTTGGCCATGGACTTTCTTCTGCAAAACGAACAGATTCATCCACCATTGCATTCACTCTGGCATCTATGGCATCCAGTTCAGCCTGGGTAGCAAAACCATTCTCTAAAATTGTATTCGCAACTTTGGTAATAGGATCCTGGTCTTTGTATTCTTCTACTTCTTCTTTGGATCTGTATTTCTGAGGGTCAGATACAGAGTGTCCTTTGTATCGGTAGGTCTTCATTTCTAAAAGGGTAGGACCATCTCCTTCTCTTGCTCTTTTAACGGCTCTTGCTACCGCATCGTGTACCGCTTCTGCAGTCATGCCATCCACTTTATCAGCAGGCATTTCGTATGCATCGGCCAGTTTATAAATATCAATTACATTACTGGTTCTTTCAATGGAAGTACCCATTGCGTAGTTGTTATTCTCGCAAATGAAAATCACCGGTAATTTCCAAAGCATCGCCAGGTTAAAGGTTTCGTGTAACATACCCTGACGGGCAGCACCGTCTCCAAAATAACAAAGCACCACATTCTGTGTACCCCTGTATTTTTCAGCGAAAGCCAAACCGGCACCGGTACCAATTTGTGCACCTACAATTCCGTGTCCGCCAAAGAATTTATGCTCTACACTGAAGAAGTGCATACTTCCTCCTTTACCTTTTGCACAACCGGTAGCTTTACCGTATAATTCAGCCATACAAGCGTTGGCTGAAACTCCCTTGGCAAGTGCTAAGCCATGAGCACGATAAGCCGTGATAAATGGATCGTCTGCCTGAGTAGCAGTCATACAACCAGCTGCAATGGCTTCCTGTCCCACATAAGCGTGGAAAAATCCGCGGATCTTTCCTGCCATTTTATACATTTCTTCGGCTTTTAATTCGAACTGGCGAATCAATTGCATTAGCTCATACCAATAGAGGTAGGTTTCTTTAGAAAACTTTGTAGACACTTTTCAAAATTTTGATGGCAAATATAGGGGTTATCCTTGATAGTTCCCTAACCAGCATATTCCCCAACCATATGTTCTTCAGGAGGATATGGGATACGAATGGAGCCGAGGTATTGTTCCTCTAAAATATCCGCAAATGTGGAGAAATAAAGAATAACATCTTCCCTTACATTCCGCTTCAGCCAGCGAAAGCCGCCCGGTAATTTATCCAATACGGAACGGTCGTCGAGGTATTCAAGGTGATGGATATCTGATGGTGTGAGCCCGATATCGGTCAATTTTTTAATTAAAAGGTTTACGGGTGTATTACTCACCGGGCAAAACTCTTCTGCCAATTCAGTCCATTCCCCAAAGCCTGTATGTGCATAGGTCAGTATTTCTTCCTTACTCACATTGGCTACTACCTGTAATAAATTTCCACAGTTACAGGCTCCATGATTGCCCCAGGCATAAGGTGCACCGTTGGCTAAATGCTGAGCCGTTTGTCTTAATACATCTACTAAAACCAGATTGGGATGAGCCATAACTTTTTTACTTTTTAAATTAACAAGCCTGTCTTAAAAAAAGTTGTTTCAAGTGGGAAATTAAAAACCATTGAAAAGCACAGGCATAATTGTGCAAGGCAAACAAAAAATTTGTACTGATTTACTCAACATAGCTACCGTTCATCCCTAAAATGACTTGTCGGCTAAAACCTTTTTCTTGTTTATGAGTTAGATATAAAAAATTAAACAGAAAAATTATGAAAATGCGCATTTTAACCTTGACAATGGTTGCCGTAATGGGATTATTCGGTAGTGTAACTGCTCAGAACACAGTAGTGGATATTGCTGTTGGATCAAAGGATCACTCAACATTGGTAGCTGCTGTAAAAGCGGCAGACCTGGTAGGAACTTTACAAAGTGCTGGACCGTTTACTGTATTCGCACCGGTAAATGCAGCGTTCGATAAATTACCTGCAGGAACAGTCAGTAACTTATTAAAGCCTGAAAACAAAGCTACTTTGGCAAAAGTATTGACTTACCATGTTGTTGCGGGTAATTTGGATGCCGCTGCAGTTATAAAAGCAGTAAAAGATGGCAAAGGAAAAGCAGTTGTAAAAACAGTTGCAGGTAATTCTTTAACAGTAACATTAAAAGATGGAAAAGTAACATTGACCGATGAAAACGGGGGTTTAGCAACCGTTGTAGCTGCCGATTTAAAAGCGGGTAATGGTGTGATTCACGTTATTGATACTGTGGTATTACCTAAATAATGATGTTGCTGAAAGATTTTGTGCAGGGTTGAATAGTGAAGGTTGGTATAGGTAAAGAAAAGAGGCTGCTTGAGTAAGCAGCCTCTTTCGTATGTATTAAAAGTATTAAGCTTCCAGTAAAAATGGATAACCGTAATGTACAGGAGGATTATAAGTCTCCTTAATGGTACGTGCACTTAACCATCTGTAAAGGTTCAATGCACTACCGGCCTTATCGTTGGTGCCGGATGCTCTTGCACCACCGAATGGCTGCTGACCTACAACGGCGCCGGTTGGTTTGTCATTGATATAAAAATTACCAGCCGCATTTCTTAGCATATTGGTAGCGAGTTCAACCGCTGCTCTGTCCTGAGAAAGTATGGCACCGGTTAAAGCATAAGGAGAAGTACTGTCTACCAGTTGCAAAGTCTTTTCAAATTGCTCTGCAGGGTATACATAAATGGTTAAAACAGGTCCGAAAATTTCTTCGCACATCGTAACTGATTTTGGATCCTTGGTTACAATTACGGTAGGCTCAACAAAGTATCCTTTGGTTTTACTGAAGTTACCCCCTGCAATAATTTTTACTTTCTTGTTCTTCTTTGCGTTGATGATATAACGGGTAATGCTGTTGTAAGCTTTTTCATCAATTACCGCATTCACAAAATTGGTGAAGTCTTCAACAGTACCCACTTTCATGGTATTTACGGCAGCTACCAGTTTCTTTAAGATTTCATCAGCAAGGTTGCTTGGGATATAGGCTCTGGATGCAGCAGAACATTTCTGTCCCTGGAATTCAAAAGCACCTCTCGCCAGTGCAGTAACCACTGCATCCACATCAGCAGATTTATGTGCCACTACAAAGTCCTTACCACCGGTTTCACCTACAATTCTTGGGTAGGTTCTGTAGATGCCCATATTTTCACCAATGGTCTTCCACATATTATTGAATACACCGGTTGAACCTGTAAAGTGAACCCCTGCAAAATCTCTGTGTGAGAAGCAAACTTTACCAATGGTTGGACCATCTACATAGATAAGATTAATAACACCATCCGGTAATCCTGCTTCTTTTAAAATGCGCATGAACAATTGTGCAGAATAAATTTGTGTATTGGCAGGCTTCCAAACCACCACGTTACCACACATGGCAGCAGAAGTAGGCAGGTTACCACCAATTGCGGTGAAGTTGAAAGGCGTTACAGCCAATACAAATCCTTCCAAAGGACGCCACTCTAAACGATTGTGCATGCCGGGAGCAGAGATTGGCTGTTGCTTATAAATTTCACTTAGGAAATGTACATTGAAACGCAGGAAGTCAATCAATTCGCAAGTGCTGTCGATTTCTGCCTGAAATGCATTTTTACTTTGTCCCAGCATAGTAGCAGCCAGCATTTGATAGCGATATTTGGTAGCTAATAAATCTGCTGCTTTCAAAAAGATATGTGCTCTGTTTTCCCAGCTAAGGGCAGCCCATTTATCCTTTGCCTGCAATGCAGCTGCAATGGCCTGATGCGCATGCTTTTCTTCCCCTGCATTGAAATGACCTAATGTATGAGACAATTCATGTGGTGGATGAATCGCTACTTTCTTGTCTGTTCTTACTGCTTTACCCCCTATATACATAGGGATATCCAGTTGTTTTTTCTTGGCTTCGGCCAATGCTTTTTTCAAAGCTGCTTTCTCCGCACTTCCTGGTGCAAATTGCTGAACCGGTTCATTGGTTGGCATCGGGTATGAAAATGTACCAATACTCATAGGTGAAAATTTATAAGGTTTGAGGCCGCAAGTTACAAATAAAACTCTATTGGGTTTTGGCTACATTTGTGTATGGCTGTAATCCTTTTTGATCCTTCTTACAGGAATTTACTGGCACCGCTTTCCACTACCAAAGCGCTGTCTCATTTTCATTTTGGTTTAATGCGTATTCAGGAGCGATGGGAACTGTTGCTGAAGCAACCAGCCGCCATTCATACAGCACCCTATTTACAGGGTTTGTATGCCGATGCAAATGCTACGTTGCTTCCTACTGATGCTGCAGCAGAAGCTTTTTTATGGATTGATGCATCGGTTATTCCGGATGATGCCCTGATTGAACAAATACAATTGCTTCAAAACGGTGATTGTCTGATGGATGAACAGGGATTGGTGGCAGGGAAAGCGGTCATTGCATTCAACAGTTTTAATCCCTCCGATACCTCGGCCTATTTTACACAAGCCAATAAGGTTGCCAGTGTGCAGCGAATTCGTTTTCCCTGGGAAATCATGCAGATCAATGATGCCATGATTCGAAAAGATTTTATATGGATTACCGAGGGTAGAAAATCCATGCCCATTCCTGCTTCTGTGAACGCAATTGGGGATGATCAGATTTTTATTGAACCCGGTGCCCGTTTGCAGTACTGTACGTTAAATGCCAGTACGGGGCCCATTTATATTGGTAAGAAAGCCGAAATCATGGAAGGCTCATCCATCAGAGGACCTTTTTCCATTGGCTATAATTCAGTGGTTAAAATGAACAGCCGCATATATGGTGGAACCACACTGGGGCCCTATTGCATGGGTGGTGGTGAAATTAAAAATGCGGTACTCATGGGTTACTCCAATAAAGCACACGATGGATATTTGGGAGACGCAGTTATTGGGGAATGGTGCAATATGGGGGCGGGTAGCAGCAATAGCAATCTGAAAAATTCTGCTGGTACCATAAAAATATTCAGCATGGGACTGAATGAGTATATTCCTGTTGGTCAGAAGTGCGGGGTCATTATGGGAGATTATTCCAGGGTGGCCATTAACTCCAGCCTGAACACGGGATCTATGATTGGTGTCAGCTGCAATGTGTTTGGAGAAGGGCTCCTGCATAGTTCTATTCCGCATTTTAGTTTTGGACTAAAAGGAAAAGTGTACCAGATTGAATCGGCTATTCATGATATCAATAACTGGAAGGGATTGAAGGGACTAGAAATGTCTAATGAAGAAATAAACGTTCTACAATATATTTATACAAACAACAAGCAATTATGAGAAAGCAAATCGCAGCAGCCAACTGGAAGATGAATCTTACTTTACAGCAAGGGGAACAATTGATTAACGACCTATTGGCAAAGCCCCATTCGTTAAAGGAAAATCAGCAAGCCATATTTGCTGTGCCGGCTCCTTATTTAATGATGGCACAGGAAAAATTAGGAAATAAAGAAAGGGTAGCAGTGGCTGCTCAAAACTGTTACAGCAAAAAAAGCGGTGCCTACACTGGTGAAATTTCTGTAGAAATGTTGCAATCCATCGGTGTGCATTATGTGGTATTGGGGCACTCTGAAAGAAGAGAATATTTTAACGAAAGCAATCCCTTTCTGGCAGAAAAAATTGATATCTGTTTAGCGAATGGCGTTACCCCCATTTTTTGTTGCGGAGAACCTTTGCAAATTCGGGAAGCAGGAAAGCAGAATGAATTTGTAGGTACCCAATTGAATGAATCTTTGTTTCATTTATCTGCTGCTGATATTACCAAAGTGGTGATTGCCTATGAACCCATCTGGGCCATTGGTACCGGCAAAACAGCCAGCAGTGATCAGGCGCAGGAAATGCATGCGTTTATTCGCGCTGAATTGGCTCATCAATATGGTAAAGAAACAGCAGACCAGATTTCTATTCTGTACGGAGGTAGTGTAAAAGCCAGCAATGCCGTAGAATTGTTTGCACAGCCAGATGTGGACGGTGGTTTGGTAGGTGGCGCATCTTTAATTGCCGATGAATTTGTGGCGATTATCAATGCTTTAAAATAAACTGTGCTCTGCTGATTCGGTCGTTGATAGCTACGCCTATTCCTTCGTTGGGAAATATTTCAGAAAGAATTAGGTCGAAGTTTGACTGATCAATTTTTCTTAAGGTTCCAAACAATCGGCTGGCTGCTGTTGATAGTTGATGGTCGGTCGCCAGTTTAAAATTGGTAGCCCCCTCATATTCTGTATCCAGACTGATCACCGCAATTTTTTTGCCCGCATGCTCCTGTAGTAATTGCGGAATATTTCCGATAAATAAAGGGGTATGGGGCGCATAGTGACTCTTGAGTTGTCCGGGTGTGGCCGGTTGATTTTCTGAAACTTGCTGCGAAACATGTTGCGATATAGCTGAATTATGTATCACCGGAAGCCCGCTAAATGCACTCAATTCTTCTGCAGTAACACTTCCCGCTCTGTGCAAAATAATTTGGTTATCAGCCACTTCACAAATCGTCGATTCCAATCCCACTTTGGTACTCCCTCCGTCTAATATATAGGGGATTTTACCATGGAGTCCATCCATCACATGATGGGCAGTGGTTGGGCTGATATATCCGGAAGGATTGGCACTGGGGGCTGCCAGCGGAAATGCCAACTTGCTCAACAGCGATAAGGTCAAGGGTTGATCAGGCACTCTGATGGCCAGTTTATGACTGCCGGCAGTAGTGATATCAGGCACATTGCTTTTTTTGGGCAATAACAAAGTCAAAGGACCAGGCATAAAATGGTGGGCCAGTTTCAGGCTCATTTCATCTGCCTCGGCGTAATCGGTAATCTGATTGGTATTGGCCAGGTGTAATATCAGGGGATTAAAACTGGGGCGATTTTTAGCTGCGTATATTTTGGCCACAGCTGCCGGATCCAATGCGTTTGCGGCCAAACCATAGACGGTTTCTGTGGGAATGGCCACCAGTTCTCCTGCCTGTAAAAACGCTGCTGCGATGGTAATATCTGTGCCAATGGCCGTTTGCATACGCAAAATTAACAACTTGTGTTTGAATTGTCATTGAATTCAGCTTCCCAGACCTATCTTTGCACACTTATGAAACATATCAGGAACTTTTGTATTATAGCCCATATTGACCACGGGAAGAGCACATTGGCGGATCGTTTATTGGAACATACCAAAACGGTGGGAGAGCGTGAGATGATGAACCAGGTACTCGATGATATGGATCTGGAGCGCGAGAAAGGCATTACCATCAAGAGTCATGCAATTCAAATTAATTATACCCACAAAGGAGAACAATACGTACTCAATTTAATTGATACCCCCGGACACGTTGATTTCAGTTATGAAGTAAGCCGTGCATTGGCTGCCTGCGAAGGCGCTTTGTTGTTGGTGGACGCTTCTCAGGGGATCCAGGCACAAACCATCAGTAACTTATACTTAGCCATCGACAATGACCTGGAAATTATTCCGGTGATCAACAAGATTGATATGGATGGGGCTAAGATTCCGGAAGTAACCGACCAGATCATTGATTTGATTGGTTGCAAGCAGGAAGACATTTTATTGGCCAGTGGTAAATCAGGCATTGGTATTGAAGAAATTTTGCAAGCCATTTGTGAGCGCATTCCAGCTCCGGCAGGGAGTGTGGATGCACCCTTACAGGCTTTGATTTTTGACAGTGTTTACAATAGCTTCCGTGGTATCATTATTTATTACAGAATCATGAATGGTACCCTTCGTAAAGGGGACAAAATTCGTTTTGTAGCTACCGGTAAGGATTATATCGCCGATGAAGTAGGCGTATTGAAATTAAATATGACCCCCAAAGACCAGGTATCTGCCGGTGATGTGGGTTATGTAATTACGGGTATTAAAAATGCGAAGGAAGTAAAAGTGGGGGACACGCTTACATTAGCGAGTAACCCGGGAGAGATGATCAATGGATTTGAAGAAGTAAAGCCCATGGTTTTTGCGGGTATTTTCCCTGTGAATACAGATGAGTTTGAAGAGTTGAGAGACTGTATGGATAAACTGCAGTTGAACGATGCTTCCTTAACTTTTGAACTGGAAACTTCACAGGCATTGGGCTTCGGTTTCCGATGCGGATTCCTGGGGCTTTTGCACATGGAGATTATTCAGGAGCGCCTGGAACGTGAGTTTAATCAGACGGTTATTACTACGGTTCCCAACGTAAGCTTCACAGCATATACTACACGTGGCGAAAAAATATTGGTGAACAATCCGGTTGAAATGCCTGACCAGGTTAAGATTGATCGTATTGAAGAACCATTTATTAAAGCGCAGATCATTACCCTTCCTGAATACATCGGGAATATTATGACTTTGTGTTTGGGTAAGCGTGGTATTTTAATTAATCAAAGCTATTTAACTCCTACCCGTGTTGAATTGATTTTTGAAATGCCATTAACTGAAATCGTATTTGATTTCTACGATAAATTAAAGAGCTCTACCAGAGGCTATGCGTCTTTTGATTATAGCCCCATTGACCAGCGCGAAGCGGATATTGTTAAAATGGACATTCTGTTAAACGGAGATAAAGTGGATGCTTTAAGTGCATTGATTCACAGAAGCAGGGCTACCGATTTCGGAAGAAAATTATGCGAAAAACTAAAAGAGTTGTTGCCTCGTCAGCAATTCCAGATCGCCATTCAGGCGGCCATTGGTGCCAAAGTGGTAGCACGTGAAAATATTAGCGCCATCCGCAAAGACGTTACTGCCAAATGTTATGGTGGTGATATCAGCCGTAAACGTAAGCTATTGGAAAAGCAGAAAGAGGGTAAGAAAAGAATGCGCCAGATCGGAAACGTAGAGATTCCTCAGGAAGCATTTCTTGCCGTGTTGAAGTTAGATTAGCGGAGTCCTCTTTATAAGGCCTTGGTTGATTACCTAATCGGGCTCAACAGCTTCGTATTCCGGTATGTAAACCCATCGGCCAAATTCCCATTTAAAACCTTCCACAGTGCCATAGGGAACCAGTGTGTGCTTTTTAGAAGGCTCATTGGACTCGCTTGCCAGTTTGGCAAATACAATCCGGTTCAGTTTGGCATCGTAATTTAATTTGGCATTGGCCTGCTTTTTAAACTCCAGACAGAAACGGCTTACGGGTTGTTTGGGCTTGATGATATCGTTGGGATAACTGAAAAATTTTCCACCGAACAAAGGATTGCCTAGTGGGTCAAAATGCAATACTTCAATCCATTTACGCGTGCTTCTGGCATCGTTTTCATCATAGCCCAACAGCGTATAGTATTTCTTGTTATTGTATTCTTTCAGAATAATATTATAATATACAGCGCCAATCCAATTCTGATTGGTTCTTACAGAGTCGTAAGGGTTTTCTGTAAAATCAGTTCCATCGTATAATGGAATGAGTTTTAATGAACCATCTTTGGTGTTTATTTGAATGGCACCCTTGTAGCGGTAGTAACTAAAATCCTTCATGAGTTGCCAGGTAATGATTCTGAAACTACTATCGGGTGCGTAGATCCTGGAAATGGTTTTTAAAGAATCAAATGGATAATTAAATGAATAAGGTGTTTTTAAAGCCTGTACCAACTGACGGGTAAAAAAACTATCGGCTCTCAGTCGGTCTTCGGTGTCTTCTGCATTTAATATGGTAAAAGCAAAACCACTCAAATTGGTTTCCGCTGCTGCCAGAATCGCTTTATTGGCAGGTGTTTGCGCCATTAATGGTTCATGACCAAAAGCCAGAAAAACAAAAAGGAAGAAGGACAGGATACTTCGCAAAATCATACAGCAAAATACCAATAATTCATTCCATTCAAAGCCGCCCCGAAAATTTTATCAAATTTTTGCGTTTCTGCAGGCTTGTGCAAATTCAAAAAGGCTGTTAAAGCGTGCATCAATCATTGGATCCGGGAAAGGAGTTTCCGGATGGGTAGTGGACAGAAATACGGTATGCATACCAGCGTTTCTGCCGAATTTCATATCACTCATTCTGTTTCCCACCATGATAGATTTGCTAAAGTCTATATCAGGGAAATCGGCCTTGGCCTGAAAAGCCATGCCGGGCTGAGGTTTGCGGTTGGGTGAGTCATCGGCCAGGTCCGGGCAAAAATATATCTTGCTGATATTTCCGCCTGCTTTTTCAATCTGCTGCAACATGTAGTGATGTATGTTGTTCAGATCTTCAATGGTCATCAAGGATTTGCCTATACCTTTTTGATTGGTTGTAATGAGGATGCGATTGAACTTTTGATTCAGTAAAGCAACTGCCTGAGCTGCATCTTCATAAAAATCAAACTCAGAAGCGTTGCGGATATAGTCCTCTTTTTTCTCGTGGTTTATAACACCATCCCGGTCTAAAAACAAGGTCCAGTCCAGGCCAATCTCTTGTAGTGAAAACATCTTAAGGAAATAAATTGGCTTCTACCAGTTCGCAAATAATATGACCGATCATGATATGACTCTCCTGAATTCGGGGTGTATTCTTAGAGGGGATATCCAGCAGGAAATGGGAGAGCTCTCCCAGTTTGCCACCGCCGTTTCCGGTGAATCCAACTGTGATAATATTTTTGGCTCTTGCTGTTTCAAAAGCTTTTACAATATTAGGAGAGTTGCCTGACGTGCTAAGACCAATTAAAATATCTCCTTCTTGCATGGTCCCATCCACCAGTCTGCTATACACTTCGTCATAACCATAGTCATTGGCTACTGCTGTTAAATAGGAGCTGTTACAGTGCAAAGCGTCAGAAGGCAGTGCCGTTCTGTTTTTATAGAATCTTCCGGAGAATTCAGCCGCTAAATGCTGTGCATCAGCTGCACTCCCCCCGTTGCCGCAAAACTGGACTTTATGTCCGTTTTTAAAAGCGGTTGTTACAGCATCCACCACACATGCAATTTGTTCTAACAATGCAGTGTTGTTCAGCAGGCTTTGTTTCACCTGTATGGATTCGGAAATGATATGGTTGATTTTATTTAACATTGCTTGTATTATTTGGCAAGATCAACAATCGAATGAACCAGTTGATCCCATTGGTATTTTTTCTTTCCCTTGCGAAGCTCGGGTAAATAATGGTCTTCGCCCTGCAAATATAATTCTTCAATACCGGCTGCAATACTTTCCGGGTTGGGTTCTGCTACCCAACCACTTTTATCGGCCAGAATCATATCGGGCAATGCCCCAACATTGGTTACCAGCATGGGTTTTTCAAAGTGATAGGCAAGCGGTGTTACTCCACTTTGTGTTGCATTCCGATAGGGCTGAATTACAAAGTCGCAGGCATTCAGGTAATATTGCACATCGCTGGTAGGAATAAAATGGGTAAAGGGGTATATATAGTCGGTTAGTCCCAATTCTTTAATGAGGTTTTGATAGGTTGCTGCATCATCATAAAATTCTCCGGCAATCATCAGTTTCACTGGTGGAGCGCCGTTGGCTTCATTTTTTAACTTTACCAGCTGCATCGCTTTCAACAAAAGATCCAATCCCTTGTATTTTCTGATAAAGCCAAAAAACAATACAATTCTTTCCTGTGCAGGTAGCCCCAGCTGCTTTCTGGCAGCTTCTTTGGTCATCTTTGTTCCAAAATTATCGTACAAAGGGTGGGGGCAGGTGAGGGATTTTTTATTGGTAAAAGTCATCAGATCCTGATTCACTTTTTTTACTCATGGTTATAAATGCGTCTACAGCACCAATAAAATATCGGGTGAACCATTTGTCTCCTAAACGTTTCTCGTGTGGTATGATGTTGTCTGCAATACAAACCACTTTGGAAATCCCATTCCAACGTATGATACGTAATATGGTTCCCAGGCAAGGACCCATAAACGGCAGCCAGAATCGAACCAATATCAATGGCGCTTTCTTTCTGGCAATTGCAAAACCCATCCATATCCAGTTGAAAGGATTGATAGAATTGATTTTTACGTGTATGGTTAAATCAGTTGGCGCAGGATCACTGCTGTATTGCGATTTGCCTGGAAATAAAAAGAAGGGTATTGTAATGAGAAAGTGTAAATGGTAACGGTATAACCCTGAGCCTGAAATTCCCTTGCCAGTCTTTCATTAAAAGAAGCAATGCCACCGCTTCTGAAAGGCCAGGTGGTTCCTATTAAAATCAGCTCTTTTTTCATGGGCTGTTATCAGGCTTCTTCCAAACCCAGTTTATCTTCTATTAAATATACATTCCTTTCAGAAGCATTGCGGGCAACCAGTTCGGCCACAAAACCTGTCAGGAATAATTGCATACCAATAATCATCACCGCAAGTGCAATATAAAATGCAGGTTTGTTGGTAATGCCTACTTCAGGATCCAGAATTTTGGCCACCATTAAATAACCACTGGTAATAAAACCAATTAAAAAAGCAAGGGTTCCGTACAAACCAAAGAACTGCATGGGTTTTTTACCAAACTTGCCCAGGAACATAATGGTTCCTAAATCTAAAAATCCATTGATAAAACGGTCCCAGCCGAATTTGGTAGTACCATATTTTCTGGGTCGATGCTCTACTACTTTTTCCCCGATTTTCCGGAAACCGCTCCACTTGGCCAATACTGGGATATAACGATGCATTTCTCCAAAAACCTCAATGCATTTCACCACTTTTTTTCTGTAGGCTTTCAACCCACAATTGAAGTCGTGCAATTTGATGCCGGAACTCTTTCTGGCCACGGCATTGAATAATTTGGATGGAATATTTTTGGTTAGGGTATTGTCGTAGCGCTTCTTCTTCCAGCCACTCACCATATCGTAACCGTCTTCAACAATCATTTTGTAGAGTGCCGGAATTTCGTCGGGAGAGTCCTGCATGTCTGCATCCATCGTAATCACTACGTCTCCTTGGGCAGCTTTGAATCCTTCATTCAGTGCAGCCGATTTTCCGTAGTTCCGCTGAAATTTAATGCCTTTGATATTCGGATTCCCCCCGGCGATCGTTTGAATCACTTTCCAGCTATCGTCCCTGCTGCCGTCGTCTATCAACAATACTTCATAGCTATAGCTATGCTGATCTACAACCGATTTAATCCAGCTGCACAATTCAGGCAGGGACTCTTCTTCATTAAACAGTGGTACTACAATAGATAGCTGCATGCAAAATTATTGATCCTCAAATTTTTCTTCCTTGCGAATCACTAAAGTAAGTAAAAGCGACTTTACGAAATCCCAAATTAATCCTAAACCTGTTCCCATAATGATTTCCTTCAGACCCGTTTTCTTCATGCTTTCTGCAGAAGTAGCCATTTGTTTTTCAATATCTTCTTCACTCGCCCCGAATTTTTCCATCATGGCTCTGGTTTTTTCCAAACCTATCTGAGCAGATTTTTCGGTTAGTGTTTCATCAATTAAATTGTACAGAATATAAGTAGCAACTGCAATGATTAAGGCAGCCACCGCATAAGCCAAAAAATTAAATTTTAATCCTTCCTGAAAACTAAGGTAGCCGCCGTTTTGCTTTCTAACTGCGAATCCACCCAGCAACAAGATGATAATCATGTAGGGGATGAATGTTGAGGCAAACATTACATTGGTAAAAGTAGTAACGTCTACAGCCCAGCTGCCATACATTAAAAGAACAGCGGATAAGCCGCAGATAAGGCCGTATTTGGCACCTTCATTAATTAGATTTGCTTTCATAAAATAATTTATTGGTTGGTGGTTAATTGTCCGTTGCAGAAAGTTCCCCAAACTTTTCCTTGTAATGCTTTGTTCAGAAATGCATTGTTATGTGATTTGCTTTTCACATTTTGTTTTTCTAAAGCACTTTGTTTTTTTCGGTTGTAAAGGGTGATTTCCGCAGCAGCGTTTTCCTGAATATGAGTAACCGGAATGCTAAAAATATTACGGGCATTCAGTGAAAATAATTCCACCAATCTTTCATTGCTTATTTCAGGGAACAATTCGTTGAAAGCAGCAAATACGCTTTCCAGGGCATTCATGCCAAATTTGGCATATTCAAATTCACAGGTCTTGTGATCCCAATCCTGAGGGAAATGATGCGATGCCATACAATCAATGGTTCCATCAAGGATGCCATTTCTAAGTGCCATCATGTCTGCCCTGCTTCTTAAAGGAGGATTTACTTTTAAATTGGTGTCGTAACCCTGCAAGTCTTCGTCACAGAAGAATAAATGATAAGGCGTTACACTGCAGGTGATGGACAATCCTTCCAGCTTGGCAGCTTTAATTAAGTCCAATGAAGTTTTAGTGGTGATACCCGTAAAATGCATACGGGAACCGCTGTACCGAACCAGGTCAATATCTCTTTTGAGCATACTGATTTCTGCAATATCAGGTAAGCCAGGCAAGCCCAATTGAGTGGAGATAATTCCTTCGTTCATTAAACCGGTATGACCAATAGTTTTATCGATGGGTATCTGAATAATAACCCCATCAAATGCTTTAACGTATTGCAAGGCTTTCACGAGTAAGCCGGCTGATTGAACTGGGGATAATCCATCCGTAAAAGCAATGGCACCGCTGTTGCGCATATCATACATTTCTGCCAGTTCCTTGCCCTCTGTTTTTTGTGTAATGGCCCCCAATGGATGAATAGTTACAGGCAAATGTCTGGATTGACCAGCCGCATATTCTACCAATGATTTATTGTCGGTAACAGGTTTCGTATTAGGTAAAGTAAACACACGCGTATAACCACCAGCTGCTGCGGCTGCTGCACCTGAAGCGAATGTTTCATTGAACTCAAAACCCGGATCCCCGAAATGGGCAAAAATATCTACCCAGCCAGCAGAAACTTCAAGGCCCTCTTCCTGTACAATGGTTGCGTTATCAGCAGTTAATTGAGCGCCTATTTTTTGAATCTTGTTATCTACAATTAAAATGTCCTGAACTTGTCCGTGGTAAGGAGAGTGGGGGTCGTTAATCAGCACCTGCTTCAGTAGAATATTCATGCAGTAGTTGAAAATTTTATGCAATATAGCTTGAAAATTTCTTTTAGCCCTATATTTGCACCCCATTCAACAAATGAATGAGAGTTCGGGACGTAGCGCAGCCCGGTAGCGCACACGTCTGGGGGGCGTGGGGTCGCAAGTTCAAATCTTGTCGTCCCGACTAAAAAAGCTCCGATCTTTTGATCGGAGCTTTTCTTTTTGATGCAAAAAAGGAAAATGAGGTCAAATATATTTTGATCAACCTCCATTAATCTCTTAGTTTTTTGGTCTGAAAGAACGAATGGGCGGTGCTGGTTCTTTTTTCAGTTCAATGCCCTGCGTTGGCATCAATCGCAACGCTTCCTGAACCGCTTTTTCCAGTTGAGGATCGCGGCCTTCAATAATGGCTTTTGGATCATGAAATACTTCAATGTCCGGAGCAACGCCCTCGGCTTCTACTGCCCATTTGCCATCCGTGTCAAAGAAACCACCACGAGGTGCAACCATTCTACCTCCGTCAATGAACGGAGGGGTATCCCAGGTACCTACCAATCCACCCCAGGTTCTGGTTCCCACCAATGGTCCCAGGTTCATCTTCTTGAACATATAGGGTAAAAGGTCTCCACCGGAACCCGCATTCTCGTTAATGATCATCACTTTAGGGCCCCAGATACCAGCCATTGGTGTGGTAGATACTTTATGTCCTTCCACACGGTTATTGAAATAGCCCTGCAGTTTACGACTCATAATATCAATCATATAATCAGCTGCTGATCCTCCTCCATTGTTGCGCTCATCAATTACAGCGCCCTTTTTGTGTTGCTGAGAAAAATAGTAACGATTGAAATAAGTGTAACCCGGATCTCCTGTATTGGGAACATATACATAAGCTAGTTTGCCAACTGATAACTCGTCTACTTTTTTACGATTGCTTTCTACCCAATGTCTGGAACGCAATCCGCCTTCATTGGCAATGGGAACAACGGTAATGGTTTGTGCCCCTTCCAAATTGGGGCTGTTGTTTACTTTGATCTTAATTTGTTTGTTGGCTGTTCCTTCGAACAAACTATATAAGTTCATGGAAGCATCCAGTTTTTTACCTTCTACTTCCAGTAAATAATCTCCCTCTTTTACTTTCATGCCGGGGCCGCTCAAAGGCGATTTTAATTCGGGGTTCCAGCTTTCACCTGTGTAGATTTTTTTAATGCGGAACAATCCATTTTCTACACTGTAGTCGGCACCCAATAAACCAACTGGGATATTCGGTACGGAGGGATAATCACCGCCGCTAACATAGGAGTGACCTACCGATACTTCACCGCTCATGATGTCGATGATATAATTTAAATCGGAGCGATGCTTCACGTGTTTAACCCATGGCTGGTACCATTCAAATACTTTATTCCAGGGTGCACCATGCACATTGTCTACGTATAAAAAGTCTCTCTGCAAACGCCATCCTTCCTTAAAAATTTGTTCGGCTTCTTGTGAAGGATCAACATACACCCGCATGGCATCAGTGGCCAGTCTTCCTTCACCCGGTCTGGGTGCAGCTTGTGTGCCATTGATGAACCAACTGGCACCGGAGCGATAAAGAATACTTTTTCTATCGAAGCTGCTGACCACATTGCTGGCAGACTTAACAAACTCTGTGGGCTTCTGATCTTTCAATACATATTTCCATAAAACAGATCCCTGATTTTCGACCTCTTCCATTACAAATACACTACCTTCTGGTCCGGCCACCAATGCACTGTAATTGCGCAAGGGTAGGGTGGCTGATAATATCCGCAGTTCCAATCCCTCAAAATCAATTTTTACATTAACCCCTGCACTGGCAGAAGGTTTTGCAGATTTAGCAGTGTCTGCAGGATTCTTCACCGGCTCATCATCGCTCTTGGGTTCAAACGGAGATGCTGCATCTTTATTCAATACTGCTACATACAAAGCTCTGTTTACAGGATAGTTATAACTACTCATATCCAGCCATCCGGTAGCCAATCCGTAATCGGTACTAGCCAGGAAGTAAAGGTATTTACCTGACTCATCCCATTGCGGATCAATGGCATCTGCCAGGTCATTGCTGATGTATTTGGTTTGTCCGGTTTCTACCTGATACACTTTCACCGCCTTGAACTGGTTGTCTTGTTGTTGTACATAAGCAATCCACTTACTATCCGGAGACCATACTGGTTTCATGGTTCTGTTGGGGTGAGCGTATTTGTCGGTATCTACTTTTTTATAAGCACCCGTTTTTAAGTCGATCGTCCAGATGGTATAATCGGTATCTACAAATGCAATGGATTTGCTGTCGGGCGACCAGGCTGGAGTGAAGTAGAATTTCTTGTTCGGCATTTTGAAAGACTGTGCTGTCTGTAAGCCAAACTGATCCTTAACAACCAATTGGTATTCGCCACTTTCATCGGAGAACCAGGCAATTTTTTGACCATCCGGAGACCATACCGGAGAGCGGTCAGCCGATGCGGTACTGTTGCTGATATTTTTCCAGTCTCCGTTTTCTTTGGGTACGGTAAATATTTCGCCTCTGCTTTCAAACAAAGCCCGCTTTCCGCTAGGAGATAGGCTGGCATTGATTAAGTTGGCACCAGTGATATTGTTCCAGCGAGGTCTGCCCCAGTTTAAGTCTGCTTTTACCGTAATATTGAGACGGCTGGTTTTTTGTGTAGCAATATCATAGCTATGCAAATAGCCGCCTTGTTCAAATATCAGTTTGTTGTTTGCTGCAGAAAGATTTTTGATATCAAAATCCTTAAAGAAAGTAATCTGTTTTTGTGTCTTTGTTTTAGGATCATAGGACCAGATATTGTTGATATAATCCTGTTCAGATAAGAAATACAAAATGCCATTGTTCCATGTGGGGGCTGTATGTCTCTCCTTGTTTCCCTGAACGGTTTTGGTGGTTTCATAGTTCTTCATATTGAACAGCCAGATGGGTTGCGCCTGACCTCCTCTGTAATTCCGCCATTCCGGATCCCAGAAGCTGTAGGGCTGGTAAGCCATGGTAGATCCATCAGGGGAAAGACTGCCCACGAATCCAAAAGGCAATGGCAAGGCTTCCGGTGTTCCACCCTTTATATCTACTTTAAAAAACTTGGTGTTTACAGTAGGGTAGCCTGCTCTGCCAGAAGTAAAATAAACCGATTGTCCATCGGGCATCCATCCCTGTACAATATCTGCACCCGGATGCCAGGTTAATCTCTTTGGGGCACCCCCATCAATGGGTACAATAAAGACGTCTGCATTGCCGTCGTACTGACCTGTGAATGCTACCCATTTACCGTCGGGACTAATTTTAGGAGAGGTTTCTGAACCAATGGCACTGGTTAATCTTCGGGCATCGCCACCGTTATGATCAACTACCCATAAATCATCTGCGTGTACAAACACGATATGATCCTTACTGGCATTGGGTTGCCTTAATAACATGGTACCCTGCGCGATTAAAGTACCAGTAAATAGCAAGCCAAAACCTGCTATAAAAGCTCTTTTAAAAGAGAAGCTTTTCCGTTGCATAGGAATTCATTTTTGGTATTGGAGAATAAGATACAATACCTGAATGAAGACTGCAAATAAAAAACCCGACCTTTTTGGCAGGTCGGGTTCATTATTATTTTCGCAACAAAACATGCGATTGAATTAAGCTATACAACTCAAATCAGTTAAATTAGAATCTTTCTAACTTTGAGAAGAAGAAGTCAGCTTCAATAATTGCGTTCTCATCGCTATCACTTCCGTGAACGGCGTTCTCACCTACAGAAGCTGCATATAATTTACGGATGGTTCCTTCCGCTGCCTGTGCAGGGTTAGTAGCACCAATAAGGGTTCTGAAATCAGCTACTGCATTTTCCTTTTCCAAAACAGCTGCAACAATTGGGCCGCTGCTCATAAAATCAACCAATTCTCCGAAAAAAGGACGCTCTCTGTGAATATCATAAAACAAACCAGCCTGCTCTTTGGTCAAGCGAGTCCATTTCATGGCTTTGATAGAAAAACCAGCTTTGATAATTTGATCTAAAATTGCACCAGTGTACCCTTTTTGGGTTGCATCTGGCTTAATCATGGTAAATGTTTGATTGCTCATATTGTTAAATTTCGGCGCAAAAGTAAGGAATAGCAAGGGGTTGAACGGTAATCAAACCCTAAAATTTCAATAAAATCCTCAAAATCTTTTGAGAGTCTAATGAAGAAACTGCATTTTTGCCCGATTATATGCAACTGATTAGTGAATTCTATCCTTTATTAAAAACACCCAGGAATATCGTTATCACTATGCATCAGAAGCCGGACGGCGATGCAATGGGATCTACACTGGGTTTGTATCATTTTCTCCACAACGGCGGACATCAGGTAACCGTAATTTCTCCAACCAACTGGGCCGATTTTCTGGATTGGATGCCTGGAGTGGACAAAGTCATCAATTTTGAAGCCAATAAAGAGAAATGCCTTTCCTTGCTGGATAAGGCTGAGATTCTATTTTGTCTGGACTTTAATATTTTTCACAGAACCAAGCACCTGGCGCCGCATCTGGCCAGTGCCAAAGCCATCAAGGTTTTGATTGATCACCATGAGCAACCCGATGAAGTCAATTTTCATTATGGCATCAGTGATACCGGTAAAAGCTCTACCTGTGAAATGGTGTATGATTTCATCATGGAAGCGGGTGGAAGAGACCAATTAACACAAGATATTGCCACCTGTATTTACACGGGTACCATGACAGATACGGGTTCATTCCGTTTCCCCGCCACCAAAGCCAGTGTGCATCGTATGATTGCAGAGCTAAAAGACACTGGATTTGATCATACAGCTGTTCACAATCATGTTTACGACAATTTCATGGAAAGCCGATTGCGCTTTATTGGCTTTGCCTTGTTAAACAGAATGGAAGTTTTGTATGAATACAACACAGCAATCATGTATATTCACCAAGCAGATTTGCAGAAGTATCATATAAAAACAGGAGACACAGAGGGGCTGGTGAATTATCTGTTAACCATTAAAGGAATCCGCTTTGGAGCCATTGTAATTGACAGAACCGAAGAAAGAAAGTGGAGTTTCCGAAGTAAAGGAGGATTTGATGTAAACCAGTTCGCCAGAAAACATTTTGAAGGCGGCGGACACGCAAATGCTTCCGGTGGAAGAAGCGATGAATCTGTAGAAAAAACAGTAGAAAAATTTAAACAAGTAATTCAAGCGTATAAAACCCAACTACAATAAAAATGAGGAGAATTATCGTACCGCTATTTTCAGCGGCTGTATTGTTTGCAAGTTGTAATCAATATGAAAAAACACCTACCGGTCTTGCCTATAAGATTGAAAAAGGTTCCAGTAAGGATTTATTAAAGCAAGGTCAGTTTGTAAAGATGCATGTTGAATACAAGCTTCCTGCAAAAGATTCCTTACTAAGCAGTTCATTTGGTAGAATCCCTGTTTATTTCATGGTGGATTCTGCACAGAAAGCCAAGCATAGCTTTATTGAAATCATTAATCAGTGTGCTCCTGGTGACAAAGTAGAATTTGTAATGAGTGTTGACTCCCTGAAGAAATTCGGTATGTTGGAGTACAACAATATCTTTAAGGAGAAAGATCAGATTAACGGAAGAGTAGAAGTGATGAAAGTATTTGCCACTCAGGAACTAATGATGGCAGATTACAAGGCGGAAATGGAGAAGGAAAGAACCCGTGAAATCAAGGAATTGAAAGATCATATTGCTAAGAAGAATATCAAAGCTCAGGAATTGCCTTCAGGCGTTTTTGTAGAAGTGGCAAGTGCCGGAGATGCAGCTGCTAAAGCTGATTCAGGTAAGCAGGTTTCTGTAATGTACAGAGGAACCTTCCTGGATGGTAAGAAATTCGATGGCAATATGGACACTGATTCTCCTAACA
Source organism: Sediminibacterium sp. C3 (assembly GCF_000508085.1). Lineage (GTDB taxonomy): Bacteria > Bacteroidota > Bacteroidia > Chitinophagales > Chitinophagaceae > Sediminibacterium. Next base: position 1,948,852 of record NZ_KI669560.1, read on the forward strand.
GACAACCCCTTGTGTTTGTGATTGGATCCGGTGGCGTTATCAGAGGATTGGAAGATGGACTAAAATCATTTGCCAAAGGTGGCAAGGGAAAAATCTTTATTCCTGCCATGTTGGGATATGGACCTAATGGAAGTGCTCCGGTAATTCCTCCATATGCTGCACTGGTATTTGATGTTGAAGTGCTGGATGTTACAACTCCTGCACCTCAGCCAGCAGGTATGCCTGGTCAACCCGGACAGCCTGGTCAGCCACAGAGATAATAGGAATGATATTATAATAGAAAATGCCCTTCAGTTATTGAGGGGCATTTTGTTTTAGCCATAAACTTTCCCGAACAGCGTAATTGCCTGCATGGCTTCTTTTACATCGTGTACCCTTAAGATATGAGTTTTGTTCATGAGCCCCATGGTATGTAATACAGTGGTTCCGTTCAATGACTCTTCGGGGGTAATGCCCAGTGTTCTGTAAATGGTTGATTTTCTGGAAACGCCTAGCAGCAAGGGTTTCTGGAGAATCTGTAATGCGTTTAAATTTTTAATCAGGGCAAAATTATCCTCAGGGATTTTTCCGAAACCAAAACCGGGATCAATAATAATATCCAGAATGCCGGCCTGTTGGCAGGCATCAATTCTTTCAATAAAATATTTCAGCAGGGCATCGGTAATATTTTCATAAGGCAATTTCTGGTGCATAGTCTCAAGCGTTCCGCTGCTATGCATACAGATATAGGGCACTTTCAGTTGAGCAACTGTTGGAAGCATTTCTTTAAAGTATCTGCCACCGCTGATATCATTTACCATATCTGCCCCGGTTGTAACAGCTGCTGCTGCAACTTCCGGATAATAAGTGTCTACTGAAATAAGTGTGGATGGAAAAGTTTTTTTCACCACTTCAATAACGGGGATTACCCTGTTTAATTCTTCTTGAACATCCACTATTTCACTATCGGGACGGGTGCTTTGACCACCGATATCTAAAATGAAAGCTCCTTCCTGAACCATGGTGCCTGCTTTGATTAGGGCAGCTTCTATGGTGGCGGCCCTGCTCCCCCTGTAAAAAGAATCAGGGGTAGCATTGATAATTCCCATAACAACGGGTTGATCTATACTAAATAAACTTCCTTTGCTGTTTAGTGTGAACATAGCGGTGTTTCAATTAAATTGCAATCAATTCAAAGATATTCTTAAAATGCAGGATACCAACAACCAATACTTTCAGGCTGTTCAAACAAGTAAAGACATTTTTATTAAGAAGACCAAAGATTATGGTACTGCCTGGAGGGTATTGAGAACCATTTCTGTAGTGGATCAGATTTTTATTAAAGCCCTGCGCATCAGAACCATTCAGGAACTAAAAACCCAGAAAGTAGGAGACGATATTAAATCTGAATTCATGGGTATTCTGAATTACGCCATTATTGGATTGATTCAACTGGAATTGGGTAATCCAACAGTGGAAGAGTTGCCGGTAGAAAGTACAGAGCAATTGTATCAGAAACAGGTTCAGTTTGCTATGGATACGATGCAATCAAAGAACCACGACTATGGCGAAGCCTGGAGAGATATGAGCCAGGAAAGTTTTGCCGATTTAATACTGATGAAATTACTGCGCATCAAACAGATTCTCCAAAACGACGGCAAGACCCTGATTAGTGAGGGAATTGATGCCAATTATGTTGACATCATCAATTATGCTGCTTTCGCCTTGATTCTGATTCAGGAAGGAAAACACTAAAACATGAAAAATTTGCTTTGGCTGATTCGTTGGTTTGTTGGACTGCTGTTTATTTTTTCCGGTCTCATTAAAGTGAATGATCCTATTGGACTCAGCTATAAAATGCAGGAATTCTTTGAAGTGTGGGGACTGCATGGCTTTAATGATTTTACCTTGTTTCTCTCCGTTGCCATGAACAGTTTTGAAGTGCTGGCCGGGGTTGCTATTATCATTGGCTGGAAAATGGAATGGTTTAGCTGGCTATTGTTATTGCTGATTATCTTCTTTACCTTTTTAACAGGCTATGCGCTTTTTTCAGGAAAGATTAAAACCTGCGGATGTTTTGGGGATTGCATCCCATTAACCGCAGCCCAGTCTTTTTATAAAGACCTGATTTTGTTGGTACTGATTTTGTTCCTGGTGGTTTATCAGAAAAAAATCAATGCATCCTTACCTGTTAGCTGGAGTATGGCCATTGTTGCTGCTTCGATGATTTTTTCTGTGATGGCGCAACTATATGTGTTGAAACACTTGCCCTGGGTAGATTGCCTTCCGTATAAAGTAGGCAATAATATTCTGAAGCAAATGGAAACACCGGCGGGTGCAACCAGCGATAGCATGCAAATTGTTTTTACGTATCAAAAAAACGGAAAATCTGTTTCCTTTGATCAGGACCATTTTCCAGAAGATTTTGATGATAGCTACGAATATATAAGTCGCAAAGACGTTCTGGTAAAAAAAGGAAATGGATTAAAACCTGCCATTGTAGATTTTGCTTTAAAAACACTAAACGGTAGTGATACAACAGAAGCTGTTTTGCAAACAAAAGGAAAATACCTGATGGTGTTGGTAAAAGATGCCAGCAACCTGGATCAGTGGAAAGCCAGGCTTAACAGTTGGCTGAATGATTATCGATTATTGAATAAAAATATTCCGGTAATTTTTGTTTCTGCGGAAGGAACCAAAATACAGGAAGCATTTCCCGCATACACGGTCTTGAACTGTGACGCTACTGTGTTAAAGACTGCTGCAAGAGTTCAGCCAACATTGGTATTAATGGAAGGTGCCAACATACTTAAGAAACTAAGTTATCTGGATGCTGAAAAACTGCAATAGCATCTTTCAATTTTGAAATTTGACCCGTTTGACCGAACTTAGTGTAATATCAACACAATTATGAATACAGTCAGACATATATTAAATAAAAAGGGGCCTTATTTCAATGGGGTGCCTTCTTCTTTAAAGGTAATTGAAGCACTTTCTTTAATGAAAGCAGAGAACCTGAGCTATGTAATTGTAAAAGATAGTGATCAGTTCAAGGGAATTATGACAGAGCGTGATTATGCGCAGAAAGTAGTTTTATTAAATAAGAATTCTACCGATACATCGGTTAGTGAAATCATGACCACGGGTTTGCCTTCTGTTTCATTGAATACCACTGCAGAAGAATGCATGAAGCTGATGAATCAGCACAAAACCCGCTACCTGGTTGTGTTTGAAGATTTTGATTTCAGAGGGATTGTAACCATTCACGATTTAATGCGGGATAGCCTGGAAGCAGGAGATGAATTCTCTGAACCGGTTTATTAATTATTGAATAATTACTTCTTCAATAACTTCTTCCCCAAAAGCTTCATTCACTCTTGCTATGATTTGTGGTTTTTGGAAATTCAGCTCATTTTTTAATGGACCGATAGGGGTATGTATGAAGAGCTTTTTTTGAATGATCTGAATTTTTTCTGTGTACTTGGCAACAGTCTTTCCCATTAGTTGTTCCCAGATATCCTCAATTTGAGCAGAGCGTATGCCTTTTTTCAGGTGATTCAGTCCCTTCAATTGTTTAAATGCATCCCCAATTTTTACTTCTCCCATAATATAAAGTTAAGTCTAAATTACAATTGTATCAATTGATAAGGTCGATTGGTGCCTTCCAGTTTTTCCTTGATTCTTTCTGTGTGGGTATCCGTAATAAATACCTGTCCAAAGGGTTCCCGGGAAACCGTAGTTAATAAATGGGCCATTCGGCTTTCATCTAGTTTTTCAAATACATCATCGAGCAGCAAAATAGGAGGAGTGCCAATGGTATTTCTCAGGTATTCCCATTCGGCCAGTTTAATGGCAAATAACAAACTCTTGCGTTGACCCTGTGATGCTTCTGTTTTAAACAGACAGTCATTTAGAAAGAAACCAATATCGTCTCTGTGTACCCCGCTGGAAGTTCTTTGCAGAGCCAGGTCGCGGGATAGATTGTCTTTTAAAATACTGGCAAAGCTTTTTTGAAGAAGCGGACTTTCGTAGCTCAATTGCAGATCTTCTGTTTTACCTGCAATCTGCTGGTAATTGGCGCCAACCTGTGGAAGAAAAACACTGAGAAATTGTTGTCTGCAGGAAAAAATATATTGTCCGCTTTGTATCAGTTGATCATTGTAAACCTCCAGCAAATCATTCCCCATTGAGGGGTTGTCTGCCAGTTGTTTCAGCAAACTGTTTCTTTGCTGCAGTATTTTATTATATGCAATCAGTTGTTCCAGATAGGTTTTATTGGTTTGCGATAATATACTATCCATCAACTTTCTTCTTTCTTCGCTGCCACCTGTAATCAGTGCAATATCATCCGGGGCAATCATAACACAGGGGAATTGTCCAATATGATCAGACATTTTCTTTACCGGAACACCGCCCACAGTCAGTTCTTTTTTATTGTTCTCTCTTATGATGAAAGAGACTTCAAGCAATTCATTTGCCTTCTGGTAAGTGCCGGCAACCCGCATGCCTTGTTTGCCATGCTGTACATTCAGTGCATCAGTTCTACCAAAATAACTTTTGGAAAATCCCAGATAATAAATGGCATCCAGTAGATTGGTTTTGCCTGTTCCGTTTAACCCACAGATAGCCACAATGGGTTCAGAAAAAGAGACCGTAGTGGTCTCGTAATTTCTGAATTGAATCAGGTTTATCTGGGTTAACTGAAGCATTGGCGCAAAGTAAAGAAGAACCCGCAGAATTATTCCCTTTTAGAATGGAATAAAGCCTTTAATTTTATTAAAAATTGGGAGATTGAAAACAATATTATCCGCAGAGCAAATGGATTTGAGTATTCAAAGACTGGCTCATCAGATGTTAGAAAATAACCAGGACTTAGAAAATACTGTCATCATTGGGCTGCAGCCAAGAGGAATCTTTTTAAGTGACCGGATTGTAGCCGCTTTAAAATCCATTGTGCCCCAACAGAAAATTCAGTATGGCAGACTGGATATTACTTTTTACAGAGATGATGTAAGAAACAGTCTGCATATTGCCAATACCACTGATATTCCTTTTAGCATAGAAGGCAAATCCGTTATCTTAATTGATGATGTATTGTACACCGGAAGAACCATTAGGGCTGCACTAGATGCTTTATTGGATTTTGGAAGACCTGCCAAAGTTTCCTTATGTGTTTTAATCGACAGAAGGTTCAGCAGGGAGCTGCCCATTCAGCCCGATTTTGCCGGTAAAGCCATTGACACCATTATTACTGATAAGGTAAAAGTGAACTGGAAAGAAAAGGATGAAAAAGACGAAGTTGTTTTGGTCTAAAACTGTAATTTTGATTTTTAATGAAACTATCTACCAAACACTTACTTGGTATCAAGGACCTCCAGAAAGAGGATATTCAGCTGATTCTATCAACAGCAGCACAATTCAAAGAAGTTTTACAAAGACCTGTTAAGAAAGTTCCCTCATTGAGAGATATCACCATCGTTAATTTGTTCTACGAAAACTCTACCAGAACAAGGATGTCTTTTGAACTGGCGGAGCGCAGACTATCTGCTGATGTATTAAACTTTGCAGCGAGCAGTTCATCTGCTGCCAAAGGAGAAACTTTGCTGGATACAGTGAATAATATCCTGAGCATGAAAGTGGACCTGGTGGTGATGCGACACAGTGCTTCAGGAGCGCCCCATTTTCTGGCCAAGCATATTCCGGCCGCCATTGTGAATGCAGGCGATGGAATTAATGAACATCCTACGCAGGCTTTGCTGGATGCATTTTCTATGCAGGAAAGAACGGGCAAAATTGAAGGATTAAAAGTGGCAATCATCGGAGACATCATGCACAGCAGGGTGGCACTCAGCAATATGTACTTGTTGAAGAAAATGGGTGCAGAGATTACGGTAGTAGGGCCACCTACATTAATTCCCAAATACCTGGAACAAGCATTGGGCGTAAGGGTTACCTATAACTTACAGGAAGCATTGCAATGGTGCGATGTGGCCAATGTACTTAGAATACAACTGGAAAGACAGAACCAGCCTTTGTTTTCTTCTTTAAGAGAATACAATCTGGCTTATGGGATTAAACAATCGGTACTGGATAAACTAAATAAAGAAATCGTGATCATGCATCCCGGACCCATCAACAGAGGGGTAGAACTGGATAGCGATGTAGCAGATGGACCTCATTCCATCATTTTAAATCAGGTTGAAAACGGTGTTGCAGTTAGAATGGCCGTATTGTACCTATTGGCCGGAAGAACCAACGAAAATTAAAGTTCAATTCCTATGCAAAGAATCTGTTTATTTCCGGGAACCTTTGATCCTGTTACCCTGGGTCATACGGATATTATCAAAAGGGCACTTCCCTTGTTTGATAAAATTGTGGTAGGGATTGGTATCAATTCCATAAAAAATCCAATGTTCAGCGCAGAACAGCGGATGCAGTGGTTCAGAGAAATTTTTTCTGATGAACCAAGAGTAGAAAGTGTAGCATATGATGGATTAACCGTTCAGTTTTGCAAACAAATTGGCGCAAGGTTTATTTTGAGGGGTATTCGTTATGTGAGTGACTTTGAATATGAAAAAACCATTGCGGATGCCAATCGAACACTGGATAACCAGATAGAAACTATTTTCCTTACCGGAGAACCCAAGTATACATCAGTGGCTTCCACCATTGTAAGGGATATTATTAAAAACGGGGGAGATGCTTCTCCCTTCCTGCCTCAGGCAGTCATCAACACGCTAAAAAAATAATTGCATGATCTGGTTTAATAAAAACCTATCCATTGATCAGTTTGATGGAATGGGGAAAGATACATTAGGAGAGCACCTGGGTATGAAGTTTACCGAAATTGGCCCGGACTATTTAAAAGCTACTATGCCGGTTGATCATAGAACCAAACAACCTTACGGATTATTGCATGGAGGTGCTTCTGTTGCATTGGCAGAGACCCTGGGTAGTGTTGGTGCAGCCCTGGTGGTAGACCACAATCAATTCATATGCGTTGGTCAGGAAATCAATGCGAATCATTTACGCAGTGTACGCAATGGCTATGTTACCGGAACCGCCAAACCCATACATATAGGCAGCAGCTCACAGGTGTGGGAAATAAAAATTCACGACGAAAGAGAACACCTGGTTTGTATCAGTCGTTTAACCGTGGCTGTTTTGAAAAGAAAAGACCGGTAATTTCCCGAATCGTATCAAAACTGTTTTTCAATAGTTCTGAAACCTCCTGTAAAGGTACCCATCTGATATCGGTAATATCTTCTTCTGTTTGTGGAATCAGTGCCGGACTTCCTTTCACATTCATGGAATACCAATGGGTTTCTTTGATCACTTCCTCTTGAATATAGGGGTCAAAATATTGATGACGGGTCATGCCTAACAATTCACCCAATAGTAAATTACCAACACCTGTTTCTTCTTCTACTTCCCTTAGGGCACAGGCTTCCATGGTTTCTCCCTCATCCAGTTTGCCTTTGGGCAGGTCCCAGGAGCCTCTGCGAAAAATCATGAGTAACTCATGGTTCTCGTTCAGTAACAATCCACCCCCTGCGCGTATTACCTTCCTTTCATTTTCCAGATTACTGTGCATATTTCCATCTTTTCGCAATGAAAATAGGAATTACTTTTGTAGCATGACAAATGAAAAAGCAGTAGCAGAAAAATTATTACAGGTTCAGGCCATCAAATTGAGTCCTGCACAGCCCTTTACCTGGGCAAGCGGCTGGAAAAGCCCCATTTATTGCGACAACAGAAAGGTTTTGTCTTTTCCTTATGTGCGTGATTTTGTAAAGAGTGAATTATGCAGTGTCATTTTTGAGCAATACCCGGAAGCAACCGTATTAGCGGGTGTAGCCACTGCAGGGATTCCCTGGGGAGCGATGGCCGCGGATCAGCTGAAACTGCCGTTTGTTTACGTAAGACCCAAGCCCAAGGAACACGGATTGGGCAATCAGATTGAAGGTGCACTGGAAAAGGGGCAGCAGGTATTGGTAATTGAGGATCTTATTTCTACTGGTAAAAGCAGTCTGCAGGTGGTGGATGTGTTAAGAGCTGCAGGTGCTGAAATTGTAGGGATGGTGTCTATTTTCAACTATGGGTTCAATACAGCTAAAGAAGCTTGCGAAGCCGCAGGGGTTAAAACCAGCAGCCTGACCAATTACCCCACCTTGATTGAACTGGCTATTGAGAAGGGATTGGTAACGGCTGATACCAAAGAGACCCTGATGCAATGGAGCCAGGATCCGGCGAATTGGGGCAAATAACAATCTGGAATAGTATTTGCAATATTATTAAATCACAGGTAGTAACGAGCTTGAACCCATAAATAGAATTGGATATGAAAAAAATTTTTCTGGCAGGGGCTTTAATATTCTCCTTGCAGGCCTTTTCTCAGCAGCCCAAACAGCAATGGGTAACCATTAAATCAGATAACCTGAAGTGCTGGGAGTGTAAAGTTATTTTAGAGAAATACCTGGTACAAGCCAATAAATCTACCATGGAATCCGGGCTTATTCAATGGAAAATCAATCTGTTACAAGGGGAAATTAAAGTTCAATTCTGGCCTGACCGGGCTGATGAATCCATGATTAAAGCTGCTTTGAACAATGCAGGTTTTGATGCGAACGAAGAAAAAGCTGTGCCGGAATCCTATGCCAAATTACCCCCAATATGTAAAAGAGCCGAAGATGGCGGTGGTCCCAAGCCCCCCAAGCCTTGTCATATTCCGCCAGTACAATAGCTTCTGCCCAAAACGGTGGAATAAACTTATTTAAACAGGTTGAACTCCTGTCTTCCTTCATAGGTAAAGGGAAAGGTTTTAAAAATACCCCCTTTACCTATTTTTATATCCCCCTTGGCCTTGATGGTCAGTTCTTTTTTAAACAATAGCTGGGCGGCATTCTTGTATAAATTTTGCATATTGATGTTAATGGAAGAAGGTAGTACAAATTCGCTGTTTCTGGGAATCTTCATTAAAGTGTCCAGTTGAAATTTCCCCAAATAGGTATTGTCGATGTAAACATCACTGTCTACTTTTTTTAAGTCTAATCCAAATTTATTGGGGTTAAAGTACACCAGTTCAAAATTCAATTTGGATTGGTTAAAACCCAATTGCTTGATTTCAATGTTTTGAACTTTACGGTATTCCAATTCTTTGGGTGCAGCACAGCCAACGAAAATGAATGCCAGAAACAGGTAGAGTGGGAGCGATTTCAAGGAAAGTAAATTTTATTCGAAAATAGGGGATTTTCTACCGCAAGCACGTTAATTATTTTGTAACTTGTAGGCTAATCTATTTAGCAAAAAGGGCAAAAAAGTGGTTGATTTTTTATGATAAATAATTTAGCACTCTTTTATTTATTTAAATAGTTGATATAAAATATTTTATATAATATAATTGA
>NZ_KI669560.1:1958254-2008656 GCF_000508085.1 Sediminibacterium sp. C3
GATGATTTGTTAATCGAATCATCATCCGGACAGCCATCTTCAACAGAATAAAAAATGAGTAAATTATTAATTGATTATCAATATTTTGGAACAGTTAATTACTATAAAATTTTGTTTCAGTTTTCAAATATTGAATTTGAAGAATATGAAAGCTATCAAAAAGGGAGTTTTCGCAACAGAACACCCATTCCAGGTGCCAATGGGGTAATCAATTTATCGGTACCTCTCCAGAAAGGGCGAGACCAGAAAGCCCTGTTCAGGGATATCAAAATTGATTACCGTGAGAAATGGATGGTTCAGCAGATGCGAGCCCTGGACGCCTGTTATAACCGGGCACCTTTCTATGAATTTTACCGGGACGGCATCCGCGACTTACTGGGTCAGGAGGAAACCTATCTGATGGCACTGGATAAGAAATTGGTTGCATGGGTATTGAAAATGTTAAAGCATAAACCGGTCGTTTCTGCTACGGAACTTTATAGCCGTCCCGTAGACGGAGGAATAATAGATGCCCGGAATACCGTTTTACCCGGTAAGGAACCGGATCAGGAGTTGGATTTGTCCGTTCCCGAATACGATCAGGTTTTTAAAGACAGAATTGGATTCAAGCCCAATATGAGCATACTGGATTTACTTTTTTGTAATGGACCTTCCTCTGCTGGTCTATTGAAAAGCAGCAATAGCCGATTTTAATAGCTCTTGGTTTTAAAAATTGCCTTTATTGGAGTATTATTGTTACTCAATTGCTGAAAGGAGAAAGCCCCCCCGAACTGATGAAGAAATTTTGTTTTCTATTCTTATTGTTATCATTTGTTTTTAATGGCATTATTGCACAGGATTTTTCGAACAGAGGAAAGGATTTTTGGTTGGCTTATCCGGCCCATATTGACAATACCAATTCCAGGATGGCGCTATACATTTCATCTACTGAAAATACCAATGGAGTGGTTGAATTGGATGGAAGGACGATTCCATTTTCTGTTACAGCTAATCAGGCCACTACGGTTCAGATTTCTCCCGCTTTTTACCAGGTGTACAATGCGCAGGCAGATGGAACCAATGTGGGAAAAGGAATACACGTGACTTCAGAAAAGCCAATTGTGCTTTATTCCCATATTCTGAATGCTGCCCGATCGGGGTCAACTTTGGTTTTTCCCACCAATGTGTTGGGAAAGGAATATGTTTCTTTAAACTATACACAAGTACCCAATCAAGGAAGGAGCCAGATTACAGTAGTTGCAACTGAGGACAATACAACGGTTGAGTTGAATTTAAAAGCCAACAGTTCCGGAGCTCCCATTCGAGCTGCAGGACAGGCTTACACAGTGCCGCTGAATAAAGGGGATGTGTACCAGGTACAATCTATATCTGATTTAACCGGCTCAACCATAAGAAGTATTTCCACTACTGGTTCTACCTGTAAAGCCATTGCCGTATTTACCGGATCTTCCTGGACGGGATTTTGTTCTCCGTCTATAACCAGCGGTAACGGGGGAGACAATTTATTTCAACAGGTTTTTCCCTCTAATGCCTGGGGCAGAAATTATATTACGGCTCCCTTTGCCAGAAAGCAGGGTGATTTATACAGGATAATTGTAAAAGACCCAACTACTGTTGTTACAGTAAATGGTGCTCAGTTGAATCCTAATACAATAAAGCAAAACAGTTATTACGATTTAACCAGTTCTCAGGCTAATATTATAACATCAGACAAACCAATACTGGTAGTTCAATACATGACTTCCATGAGCTGTGATGGAGGCAATATTGGGGATCCTGAAATTATTACCATTAATCCGCTGGAGCAAACCATCAATAACGTGAGTGTTATTTCTGCAAGAAGAGATTTAACACCACCTGCAACCAATATTACCGTTCATTATTTGAATGTAATCATGAAGACTGCCAATACGGGAAGTCTTAAAATTGACGGAGCAGCACCATCGGCCAATTGGATTCCAATCCCTAATTCTGATTACTCTTATTTAAGGGAAGATGTGACCAACAGTACGCAAACCAATCCTAGTCATAATATTAAAGCGGACAGTGGATTCATAGCTATTGCTTATGGAATGGGTAATGTAGAGAGTTATGGATACAATGCGGGAACCAATATAGTGGACCTTAATCCACCCGTTACTATTCAGAATCAGTTTCCTCGTCTGGCTACAGTCAATTATTCTGCAACCTGTGTGGGAACCAGCTTTTCTATCAAACTTGCCCTGAGTTATCAACCCACAAAAATTGTTCTGGATTTTACCAATTCCAATCAACTAACCGGGCCGCCAACACTAACCTACAATCCAACTAATTACGATTCCTCCTATACATCCAACGGTAAAACCTATTACGTTTATAAAATACCACAATCCTATACATTTACTGCTGCTGGCACTTATCCGGTTAAATTCACCACTACTTCCTTGTCTCCGCAATCGGATGGTTGCAGCAATACCAACGAACAGGAAATCACAGATAATATTGTTGTAGGTGAAGCACCTGTGGCAAAGTTTACCATTGCTTCTGTTGATTCAGGTTGCGTTGCTGCTCCTGTACAATTAACCGATCAATCAACTGGTTCAGGAAGGTCGATTGTTGCCTGGAACTGGGACTTTGGCGACGGAACCACATCAACAGATAAGAGTCCGCTCAAGACATTTGCTACTGCCGGAAATTATTCAGTGAAGCTTTCTGCTATTTCCGATTTTGGTTGTGTTGCTTTTGAAACGCTTGCTGTTAATTTATCTAATAAACCGCAGGCTAAGTTTACGGTTCCAACTGTGACCTGTGAGAACAGCAATATTGTTTTTACAGACGCTTCCACTCTTACGGCTGGTGCTGCCAATAATACCATAGCCCAATGGAAATGGAACCTGGACAATGGGGCAGGAGTGGTTACGCAAAATACCAATACCGCCCAATCACATACCTATACTACCTGGGGTACAAAAAATGTATACTTAAATGTTGTCAGCAATACCGGATGTGTAAGTGATACCTTTAGATTGCCAGGCGGGTTCAGTGCGAATCCATTGCCCGTTGTGGGTTTTGTTTTGCCGGAAGTTTGTCTGAATGATGCAACGGCAACCTTTACGGATACCTCCAAAATTGCAGATGGTTCTGAAGCTGGCTTTAGTTATGTATGGAAATTTGATGATGGGGTTTCTACAGTTCCGGCAGATAAACGTCCTGTTCCTTTGAGTACAACTACCACTTTAAAAACGGTATCGCCCAGTTATAAATGGTTCGGAAATTATACGGTTAGCCTGCAAGTCACATCCAGTAAGGGTTGTGTGTCAACAGACAGCAAGGCTTTTACGGTAAACGGTAGTACGCCAGTTCCTAAGTTTGAAGTGGCCAATCTGCTAAATAGTATTCCTCTGTGTACCAATGATACCATCAGAATCATCAATCAGAGTACTGTTGATTTTGGCGACGTAACAAAGCTGGAAGTCTATTGGGATTTCGCAGGTGCGCCAGCATCCGTTGTTACAGATCAGACGCCTGCGATGAACAAACTATACGCAATCCGCTATGGCATCCCTACCACATCTGCAACTCCTGCTACCAAGAATTATTCGGTAATGATTAAAGCTTATTCAGGGCAATCAGAATCCTGTTCCAGAACCCTCACTAAAATTGTTCCCGTAACCTATGCCCCTGCAGTCAGCTTCGCAGACATAAGAGATATCTGTTACGATGCAACACCAAGGCTCATTACACAGGGATCTTATATATCTGCCATCAGTGCAACAGAAACCTATTCGGGAAAAGGAATCAGCGCTGCAGGACTATTGAATCCTATAACAACTGGGGTAGGCAATGACACTTTAAAATACCTGGTACAAAACAATGCTGGTTGTAAAGATTCCGCATATCAGCCTATTACTGTTTGGCCTTCGCCTGTTGCCAAATGGGGCATTGCTGATCCCGCCTGCGAAGAAAACAATTTGCTATTCACTGATAGCTCTGTTGCCAATTTCAGCAATATTGCTACCTGGAACTGGAATTTCGGGGATGGACAAAACAGTGCAAGAAATAGTAATGCTCCGTTCCCACATGTTTTTGCAACAGCTCAATCCTATACTGCATCACTGCAGGTAGTAACCGATAGTGGTTGTGTAAGTACGGTTAACCAACAAATCATTCGCGTGAATCACTTGCCCAAACCTGCTTTCAGCCTGCCTGAAATTTGTTTGCCGGACGGGAGGGGTAAATTCCTGAATCAAAGTACCATTGCAGATGGTTCTGAAGCATTATTTAGTTATGCCTGGAATTTTGGTGATCCCAATGACCCCAGTTCATCCACGCTTAAAGAACCTACCCACCGATACACAACAACAGGCAATAAAGATGTAAAATTGACCATTACCTCAAAAGATGGTTGCGTGGATTCTTTAACGCAAACCCTTACTACCATTTACCCCTGGCCCAAAGCCAATCTGATTGCTTCCCGAACTGAAGTCTGTCTTGGCGATAATATTCAATTTACCGATCAGGGAAATGGTATCACCAGTGCACCAGTAAGATGGGAATGGAATCTCGGTGGTTCTGATCGATCCACGTTACAAAACCCATCAAAACTATTTACCGATTCTGGTAGTTTTAACGTGAGTTATTATTTCTATAATTCGCAGGGATGTGTTAGCGATACCGTGAGTCAGGTTATTACGGTGCATCCTTATCCGGTGCTGGAACTAGGTCCGAATCTGGTAGTGCTGGAAGGAGGAACCAAGGCATTGAAACCAGAGTGGGTGTATGGAACCAACCTGAATTATCAATGGACCCCGGCTACGTACTTAAATAGTACAACGGATTCAATACCCAAAACAACTCCTTTAGGCGATATTACCTATCGATTGAATCTTACAGGCATTGGTGGTTGTACGGTAACAGATACGGTATTTGTAAAATTGCTACTTGCACCTGTGATTCCCAATGCATTTTCACCCAATGGAGACGGGATAAATGATCGATGGAGAATTCAGTACCTGGAAAGTTATCCAGGGGCAACGGTAGATGTATACGACAGATATGGAGGGCTTGTATTCAGCAGTATTGAGTATGCGGTGGATTGGGATGGAACCCGGAACGGTAAGCCATTGCCAGTTGGAACCTATTATTATGTGATTAACCCAAAGAACGGTAGAAAAATCATTACCGGATCTGTAACAATTATAAGATAACATGAGGCATAAGGGATTTCTTTTTTTGGTGGGATTAGGACTAATGCTTTTGGCAAATGCTCAGCAACGCCCTTATTATACCCAGTATATCATGAACAATTTCATGATCAATCCTGCGGTAGCCGGTATTGAAAATTATTGGGATGTTAAAGCAAGTCATAGAATGCAGTGGGTAGGGTTGCAGGATGCACCCGTAACCACTTATCTTTCCATGCATGGGCCATTAAAAAAAGATCCTTATCAGAGTGCTTCTGCAACAGGCTTCAGAGCTAAAGGGATGAATCCAAGGGGAGAAGCCTATTGGAGAGATTATCAGGCAGCGCCTTCCCATCATGGAGTGGGATTTACTATACTGAATGATAAAACCGGCCCATTGAATCGATTTGCTGCCTATGGTACCTACAGTTATCATATTGGATTATCGCCGACCATGAATTTATCGGCAGGTATTTCAGCAGGTATAACCAATATGAGTCTGGATGCTTCCAAATTGAATTTCGGTAATACAACCGTTGATCCGGCAGTTGCTTCCAGTGGTTTAATCAATCGCATCAAACCTGATATTAGTGCCGGGCTTTGGTTGTACTCTAAGGATTATTTTATTGGTTTGGCCGCACAACAAATCATCCCGCAGAATATTGCCTTCTCCGACAATACGGTTTCCTTAACAAAAGGAAAGTTGGTGCCCCATCTTTTTTTAAGTGCGGGTTACAGGATTCCTTTATCTGAAGATTTGACCTTACTTCCCTCTGCATTAATCAGATATATCAGTCCCTTGCCACTGGGTTTTGACATCAATGCCAAATTGCAATATCAGGACTTATTATGGGCAGGTACTTCTTACCGTTACAAAGATGGTTTTGCAGCCATGGTGGGAATCAATATTAGCAATACCCTGAATATTGGGTATTCCTATGATATACAAACTTCGCGTTTGAATACCATTAGCAAAGGAACCCATGAAATACTGTTCGGATTTTTATTGGGCAATCGTTACGGAGACTGGTGTCCTACCAAACTTTGGTAAGGTGCATATAGTTCGGAGGCGGCTTCTATTAAATCTTTCTGAGCATCCAGATATCACAACCATTGTGACCTGAATTTCCCATGGGGCCTTCTAAATAA
Organism: Sediminibacterium sp. C3; assembly: GCF_000508085.1. Taxonomy (GTDB): domain Bacteria; phylum Bacteroidota; class Bacteroidia; order Chitinophagales; family Chitinophagaceae; genus Sediminibacterium. The sequence goes on from NZ_KI669560.1 coordinate 1,964,566, forward strand.
TGGAAGCCGAATTGTTCGTACACTTTAACTGCTTTATTCAGCTCCGGCATGGTTTCTAAATATACTTCGGTATAGCCTGCTTTTTTAGCTTCGGCTAAAACATAGTCAATCATTTTTCTTCCAAGCCCCATTCCTCGTACAGAAGCATTCAAATACATTTTAACCAGCTCACAAGTGGTTTCAGGCAAACCTTCCGTAGGAAAATATCCTGCACCACCTACAATCACGCCATCTCTTTCTGCAATGAAATAGCCGCTTTTGGGAGTAGAGGCAAATAGTTCAAACAGATGATCGGTGGTGTCATCATAAAATACGGTCCCTGGTTTATTGGCGCCGAATTCAGTTAAAGCAGTGCGTATAATATGCGCAATAGCTGTATTGTCCGTTAGTTGTATAGGTCTGATGATAACCGCATCCATATTATGCCTCCGACTGTTTTCTGAAATTCTTGAAACTATTGATTAAGCCGTTTGTAGACGAATCATGGCTGCTAACAGGCGTTTCATCAGTTAGCTCCGGTAAAATTTTATTGGCCAGTTCCTTACCCAGTTCAACACCCCATTGATCGTAACTGAAAATATTCCAGATAACTCCCTGAACAAATATTTTATGCTCGTATAAAGCAATCAGTAAACCAAGGGTCGCAGGATCTATTTGCTTTACCAAAATAGAGTTGGTGGGTTTATTTCCCGAAAACACTTTGAAAGGACTTAGCTTTTTTATTTCATCGTCTTTCTTTTCGGCTTTCATTAATTCTACTTTTACTTCATTCTCAGACTTGCCATTCATTAAGGCTTCGGTCTGTGCAAAGAAGTTCGATAACAGTTTTACATGGTGATCGCCAATTGGATTGTGTGATATTGCCGGTGCTATGAAATCGCAGGGTATCAGTGGCGTTCCCTGATGAATTAATTGATAAAACGCATGTTGACCATTGGTGCCTGGTTCGCCCCAGATAATCGGACCTGTAGCATAGTTTACCGGGTTCCCATTTCGGTCGGTGCTCTTTCCATTGCTCTCCATATTGCCCTGCTGAAAATAGGCTGCAAATCGGTGCATGTACTGGTCGTAAGGCAAAATGGCTTCGCTCTGTGCACCAAAGAAATTGGTGTACCAGATGCCCAGCAATGCCATGATTACGGGAATATTCTGCTGAAATTTTTCATTTCTGAAATGTTCATCGGCTTTATGCGCCCCTTTTAGTAAGGCTTCAAAATGGTTGTAACCAATGGTTAATGCAATGGATAAGCCAATGGCACTCCACAGGGAGTACCTGCCACCAACCCAATCCCAGAATTCAAACATATTGTTCTTATCAATTCCAAAGGCGGTAACCGCTTTTTCATTGGTACTTAAAGCCGCAAAATGCTTGGCAATATGGGCTTCGTCCTTTGCGTGTTCAAGGAACCAGTTTCTTGCCGTAAAGGCATTGGTCATGGTTTCCTGAGTTGTGAAAGTTTTAGAGGCAATCAGGAATAGGGTTTCCTCAGGGTTTACTTTTTTTAACGTCTCAGCAATATGGGTGCCATCCACGTTGCTCACAAAATAGGAGTGGATGCCTTTAACCCAATAAGGTTTTAGCGCTTCAGTAACCATCACGGGTCCCAGGTCGCTGCCGCCAATCCCAATGTTTACAATGTATTTGATGGCTTTGCCGGTATATCCTCTCCAGGATTGGCTGTGTACCTGCTCGCAAAAGGCAGCCATTTGTTGCTGTACCTTTTTTATTTTAGGCATGATGTCTTTTCCATCCACCAGAATTGGGGTGTCTGAAAAATTGCGCAATGCAGTATGTAATACCGATCTGTTCTCGGTTTCATTGATTTTTATGCCTGCAAACTGATCTCGGATGGCTTCACTCAGCTGACATTCATCAGCCAGCTGAAACAGCAGCTGCATGGTTTTGGGATTGATAATATTCTTGGAAAAATCAAACACCAACTGGTCTAAACAAAGAGAAAAATGTTGAAATCTTTCCGGATCTGCAGCAAAAAGATCCTTCATATGCTTTCTGCTCATCTCATCATCGTAATGCTTCTTTAATAAAAACCAGGCTTGTGTACTCGTAGGATTAATTCTTGGTAGCATATTCTAAATATCTGCAGTTCAATTTTGAGGCATTAAAGTTATTTAAAGGGATTCAATCTCCCTAATCGTTTGCTTTACCATACTTTCAGAAATGTCTAAATGGGTAACAATTCTCACCTGGGTAGGGCTCATGGCGATGGCCAGAATGCCTTTTAAAGCCAATGCTTCCACCAATGATTTGGGGGTAAATCTACCCTTGACTTCAAATAAAACAATATTGGTTTCCACGGGTGGGATTGTGCCCACAAAATCCTTCTTTTGTAAAGCTTCCACTATCAGTGCTGCATGGTGATGGTCTTGTTCCAGCCGATCCACCTGATTTTTCAGCGCATACAAAGCACCTGCAGCCAGATAGCCTGCCTGTCGCATTCCCCCTCCCAGGGCTTTTCTGATCCGGCGTGCTCTTTTTATAAAATCCTTATTACCCAATAATACACTTCCTACTGGTGCACCCAAACCTTTGCTAAGGCAAACAGAAACAGAATCGAAAACCCGACCATACTGTTCGGGCTTTTCTTTTTTGGCAACAATGGCATTAAAAACGCGGGCGCCGTCTAAATGAAGACTTAAATTATTATTTAAACAAACTTCTTTAATTAATTGAATATCATCGAAATTATAGCAGGTTCCGCCACCTCGGTTGGCCGTATTTTCTAGACTTACCAAACGGCTCAAAGGTCGATGTACGTCTTCCTTATTGTTAACGGCTGCTGCTACCTGATCGGCTGTAATCCTTCCAAAATTGCCAGAAATCAATTGTACGGACGCACCCGAATTGGAGGCAATTCCACCCCCTTCATACAGATAAACATGGGAGAGGGCTTCACAAATAACTTCGTCTCCCGGTTGGGTATGGCATTTAATGGCAATCTGATTGGTCATGGTGCCACTTGGACAGAACAAGCCTGCTTCCATATTAAACATTTCAGCGCTTAAACGCTCCAATTCATTGATAGTTGGGTCTTCTCCAAACACATCGTCTCCCACAACGGCTTCCTGCATGGCTTTCAACATACCCGCTGTAGGCCTGGTTACCGTGTCCGATCTGAAATCAATCATAAGTCCAGCTTTTTTACAAATAAGCTTGATTTTGATGGAATTACCAAGTTTTTTTGCGGGTTTAAGCATGAAATTCATTGTAAAATTGTACCTTTGTATTTATCGTAATTTTTGGAGAATTATACCGTTTTTAATTTTTATTATAACAAATCCGGTATTCTACTCGTTATACAATAAAGCAACAGTACAACATGAGGCAACTCAAGATCGCAACCCAGATTACCAACAGAGATTCGCAGGCAGTAGAAAAGTATTTACAAGAGATTTCCAAAATCCCAATGATCAACCCCGAAGAGGAAACTACTTTGGCGCAGAAGATTAAAATGGGTGATCAGAGAGCGTTGGATAAATTGGTGCAAGCCAACTTACGTTTCGTTGTATCCGTTGCCAAGCAATATCAGCATCAGGGTTTGTCTTTGAGTGATTTGATCAATGAAGGAAATCTTGGTCTAATTAAAGCTGCGCAAAGATTTGATGAAACCAAGGGTTTCAAATTCATTTCTTATGCGGTATGGTGGATTCGTCAGTCTATTCTTCAGGCTTTGGCTGAACAAGGACGTCTGGTTCGTTTGCCTCAGAACAAAATTGGTACGTATAACAAAGCCAATAAAGCTTATATGGCTTTTGAACAGGAGCACGAGCGTGAACCTTCAACTGAAGAACTTGCCGAGATTCTTGAAATGAGCGAAACTGAAATTAATAATATTTTCCAAAGCAATACCCGTCACACTTCACTGGATGCACCCGTTCACGAAGCAGAAGATGTAGCAATGGGAGACTTGTTGGAAGGTTCTGATGATACAGACGAAGACGTAATGAAAGATTCATTAAGAGAAGAAATTCGTCGTGTATTGAAATCATTAAGCCCAAGAGAAGCAGAAATTGTAAACGCTTATTTTGGATTGGATGGAGAAAATGGGGTCACTATTGAGCAAATCGGAATGAAGTACGATTTAACAAAAGAAAGAATCAGACAAATTAAGGAACGTGCTATCAAGCGCTTGCAAAAAGCCAGATATAGCAACGCCTTAAAAGCATATTTGGGTTAATAATACCGCTTCAGGCAGTATGGATAGCCTGAAGCTATTTTTTGAGAAAGCGCTCCAAATCCGGGGCGCTTTTTTTATCTATTTTCGTATCCATTAATCTATTTTAGTACTTGATTGTTATAAGTGCATGAAAAGAGTTCATCTGTTTTTCTGGTGTGTGCTGGCACTAATTTCCTGTGAAAAAGACATTCAGATTACGCCTTCCGACAATCAGCCAAAGCTGGTGGTAGATGCTGAAATAGAAAATGGTCGCCCACCACTCGTGGTCTTATCTACATCGCTTAATTATTTTTCGACCATAGATACAGCAACCCTATTTGCCTCTTATATACAGGATGCTTTAGTTCAATTGAGCAATGGTTCCCGCACCGTTATTCTGGAAAGAAATGAAGTTAAAACACAGGGTGGGGCTAGGCTTGTTTTTTATACCAGCTCACTCAACAATATGATGCTGGGAGAAACGGGTAAAACCTATCAGTTAACCATAAGGCACAATGGTCAGGAATACCAGTCTACCACCACCATACCCAATATTACCAAAACCATCGACAGTTTATGGTCCGACAAAGTTCCCAACCGTCCTGCCAACGATAGTTTCAGAGTATTAAAAGGCAGCATTTTTGATCCCCCTGGTCTGGGAAACTATATCCGATACTTTACACGGGTAAACAGTCAGCCTTTTTTTCCTGGGTTTAACAGCGTTTTTGATGATGATATTATCGATGGCAAAAAGTACAATATTACCATTGACAGAGGGGTTAACAGGAATCTGCCTTTTGAGAGAGAAAATTACGGGTTCTTTAAACTGGGCGATACCATTACCGTTAAACTTACCAATATAGATAAAGCCAGCTTTGAATTCTGGAGAACCTGGGAATTTGCTTTCCAATCTATTGGCAATCCTTTTTCTTCACCTGGTGTAGTAAAGGGGAATATCAGCAACGGAGCATTGGGTGCTTTTTGTGGATATGGTTCACAATACAAAACTTACATTTGCAAAGATTAAAAAACGAATATGGAACAATCAACTATAGAAAAAGTATCGGTTTTAATTATAGGATCAGGACCTGCGGGCTATACAGCAGCCATTTACGCGGCAAGGGCCAATATGAAACCTGTTTTATATCAGGGAATTCAACCAGGTGGACAGTTGACAATCACAACAGAAGTAGAAAATTATCCAGGTTATCCGGAAGGTATACAGGGGCCTGAAATGATGGTTCATTTTGAAAAACAAGCCAGCAGAATGGGCGCAGATATTCGCTATGGTCTTGCTACCAAGGTAGACTTCAGTGGAACCCCTCATAAAGTTTGGATTGATGATGAAAAAGAAATTCATGCAGATGCGGTTATCATTTGTACCGGTGCTTCTGCCAAGTGGCTGGGTTTGCCGAGTGAAGAGCGTTTAAACGGATACGGTGTAAGCGCTTGTGCAGTATGCGACGGTTTCTTTTTTAAAGGGAAAGAAGTGGCGATTGTAGGAGCAGGAGATACAGCAGCCGAAGAAGCACTTTACTTAAGCAAACTTTGTACAAAAGTGCATATGATTGTGAGAAGGGATCAGATGCGCGCCAGCAAGATTATGCAAGACCGCGTATTGGCTACACCCAATATTCAGGTGTATTGGAATTCAGAAACAGATGAAATATTGGGTGAAAAGAAAGTAGAAGCGGTAAGAATAAAAAACAATAAGGAGAATACCACACAGGAAATTCCAGTAAGCGCATTCTTTGTTGCCATTGGTCACCAACCCAATAGTGATATTTTCAAAACTTATATTGATATGGATGAAACCGGATACATAACCACTGTGCCTGGTACATCCAAAACCAATGTTCCGGGTGTATTTGCGGCCGGAGATGTACAGGACAAAAATTATCGTCAGGCTGTAACGGCTGCCGGTAGCGGATGTATGGCAGCTCTTGATGCAGAAAGATATTTAACTTCAATAGGACATTAATACATGCCGAAAGCAAGTGTTCTCTTAAAAGACCTGCAGTTTTTTGCCTTTCATGGACTTTATGAAGAGGAAAAAGTATTGGGGAACGATTTTCTGGTTAACCTGGAAATTGGATATAGGCCCAAACAATTTCCTGTTCAACATATTGAAGACACCATTGATTATGCAGCAGTTTATCAATTGGTAAAAAGAAGAATGAATATACCCACACCATTGTTGGAAACACTGGTGTCGGAAATAGCAAGGGAAATTCTGGCACAGTTTTCTCTATCTGATTCTGTAACAATTACCATTGAAAAAATGCGTCCACCTGTTCCTCAGTTTATAGGAAGTTTGGGCGTGTCTTTAACCTTGAACAGAGAAGAGATATGAAAGCAAAGTTTATATTGTTGATGGGGCTTTTTTGGGGGATTACAGCCGAAGCAATTGCACAGGACCTTACCCTGTTAGCGAAAGAGGCTGAAAACTTTGAACGTCAGTTGAAAGAACCCGAAGCACTGGCTAAGTACAAGCAGATGCTTATTCAGGAACCTTCCAATATTAAATACCTGGTAAAGGCAACGGAACTGGAAATTGCCATTGGCAGCAGAGAAAAAGATGCCAATAACAAAAGGCTGTATTATGAATCGGCGCTGTCTTATGCAGAAAGAGCATTGAATACGGATGCTAATAGTGCAGATGCTCATTATGCCATGGCATCAGCTTCCGGTAAAATGACTGACCTGGATATTGAAAACAAAAAAATTGTGGCTTACGTAAAAGCAGTGAAAGACCATGCAGACAAAGCCATTAGTATTCAGCCCAATCACGCCCGAGCCAATTATACTTTAGGGAAATGGCATTATGAAATGGTTACTTTATCGGGTATCAAGAAAGCTGCTGTTAAATTGTTTTATGGAGGCTTACCCAATGGTGATCTGGATAAAGCCATTTTGCATATGGAGAAATGCCGTACACTGGAGCCTTATTTTGTAACCAATCAGTTAGATTTAGCCAAAGCATACAAGGAAAACCGTCAGCCAGCCAAAGCAATTGAAATATTGGAGCGGCTGGTTAAAATGCCCAATCGTAGTTTCAATGATATGGCATTAAAAGCAGAAGGCGCCAAGTTATTAGCATCATTACAATAAAACCATATGGACTTACAATCAATTTTTACAGAAGCTGTAGCCAACAGCAAAACCCTGGCCGAAAAACCCGATAATGAAACCTTATTGAAGCTATACTCTTTATATAAGCAGGCTACAGAAGGTGATAACAATGAAGAAGGGCCAGCTAATATGTTTGATTTCGTGGCTAAGTTTAAACACGAAGCCTGGGCTAAGTTGAAAGGCTTATCCAAGGAAGCAGCCATGCAACAGTACATTGATCTGGTAAATCATTTGAAAGGATAGTATTCAAAAATTACAGATGATCTATGTTGTTAGATCTTAATTTTTTTCCATCGTTTACTTGAAATATACCAGAACGAGGGAATAAACATAACAGACCAATACAACCATTCGCTTGCCCATCCCCATGTGATGGGCAGGTTCATTTTTTCAAGAACAATATATACGTACACGAGATAGAAGATAATGGTAGCCATCTCGGTAAATAAATTCATTTTTGAATTTCCGGTACCCGTAACCGCATTTACATAAATAGTTGCGGCAGACATGATGATCATGGCAACAGATACAATCCTAAGTACAGGAATACCAGCTTCAATAAAATCATCTCCCTGTCCGTAAATACTGAGAAAAGCAGTAGGGAAGAGATTCAGGAAAATAAAAATAATGGTTGCAAATCCCATGCTCCATTTCAATATCCGGTATATCAAAGGAATTACTTCCTCTTTTCGTCCCTGACCAATTACATTGCTTACCATGGTATTGGTCGTAGCTGCAAATGCCCAGGTAAAGCATCCGAAGAATCCAAACAGATTACGCATGGTATTGGAAACAGCCAGGTCTCTGGCACCATGGTGTTCAATCAGAATATAAAAATATTCCCAGCTCATAATACTGATCACATGCTGCAATATCAGTGGATAAGACTGGTTCAGGATTAATTTTATATAGGTAAACTGAAAGGGAACTTTTTTAAATAGATTGATTTTTTTGCTCATTCCGTTAAAGCGGATCACTAGAAATACGGCCAATAATCCGGCTGCTTCAGCAATGATGGAAGCATAGGCTGCACCATTGAATCCCAAAGCAGGCATTCCCAATTTTCCATAGATAAGGCCATAATCAAAAACAATATTCACAATGGCTTCAGCTGCAGTACCCAATACCAGTAACTTACTTTGATTAATACCCACCAGTAAAGCATTCCGCATCTGATAAATATAAAGAAGTGGTAAACCCCAGATTCGGATAGATAAAAACTGAATGGCCATATTTACACCTTCTTCATCATGTAATGACCATTTCAAAACCATGGGTGCTACAAACCAGGTGGTTAGAATTCCAAATAGTGCAAAGAACATCGCAATTCTAACCCCATGCCAAAATAAAGCCCCGATTTCATCAATTCTGTTTTCGCCAGCTCTTCTTGAAATTAATGCCTGTAGTCCGCTATTCAGACCATTGCCAATAACCGCAAACATCAGATAATAAACACCGGTAATGCCTGCAATACCCAGTTCTTTCTGACCCAATCCACCCAGAAAAATATTATTGGTAATAAAATTGATCTGAGGAACAACAATGGATGCAGAGATTGGAAGCGCAATCTTTAAAATGGCTTTGTTTCCTGTATTTACCTGAAGATTTAAACTAGAATGATTGCTCATGGAAGTTGGCAAAGTTAGTAAATTGAAAGCGCATAATTTCTTAGTTCCGTCTTATTGCTTTTTTATATATTATTGCAGCGTAATTAAGTTGAATGGCCAGGAAAAAAGCAGGATTTTATCAGAATGACCCCATAAGTGGCTCAGCTTTTCAGCTCATCATTGAATTAGATGAACAGGAAATGAGATGCATGTCTAAAGCTTTGGATAATGGCACCATCGTTGCTTTTGAATACTTTAGTCTGGATAAGGATCAAACAGAAGACTGGAACGACATTTTCTATGAGATTAAAACCATTTCAAAACTATTCAACAAAACGTACAAACAAGTTACTTGTTTTTTCTGCACTCCAGAATCCATTCTGGTTCCAGAAAAATTTTTAACGGCAACTTCTGCTGAAGATTACCTGAATCTGGTATATGGCGAAAGCAGTAGAATGGAAGTAAAATATGAAAAATTAATAGCCACCCGCAGTTTTATTAATACTTACCGGATTAAAAAATCGCTTGCAGAGCTATTGACCAGACAGTTCATCATATTTCAGACTTCCCATGTGTATACTTCTTTGCTAAACGATGTGATGGAACGCAGAAAAGGGGAGGAGCAATTTGTAAAGCTGCAGTTTTACAATGGTCACTTCATCATTGCCATTTTTAAAGAAGGTAAAATTCAACTGATTCAGACTTTCAATTATAAAATTGCAGAAGACGCTTTATACTATATTCTGAGAACTGCCCAGCAGTTCAATATTGATACTTCTTTTGCGATTCTTGAATTAAGTGGTATGATTGATTTACATACCGAATTGTATCAGCAATTGAAAAAAGTGTATTCGAATATTGAAATTGATACCATTCCGGCAAGTGGTGTGATGCAAGAAGTTCAGAAAGAATACCCTGCTCATTATTTTGCTCCGTTTTTTAAACTCGCTATATGAGAATCATTTCTGGAAAATGGGGTGGGAGAAGAATCAATCCTCCGGCCAACATGCCACATACCAGACCCACCACTGATATTGCCAAAGAAGGACTCTTTAATATTTTACAGAACAGGATGAGTTTTGAGGGAATTGAAACCCTTGATTTATTTGGAGGTACTGGCTGCATAAGTTACGAACTGGCTTCCCGTGGTGCAGAAAAACTAACCATTGTAGAGAAGGATCCGGTAATGCATGCATTCATTGGAAAGAATGCCGCAATGCTGGGGATGGAAAACCTTCAATTGTTGAAAATGGATGTTTTTGCCTTTCTGCAATCCTGTAATAAACAGTTTGATTTTATTTTTGCAGGTCCTCCCTATGCCTTGGGAACCATTGATGAATTGCCTAAATTGATTGTAAAACAAAAGCTAATCAAGCCCGGAGGTTTCTTTGTATTGGAGCATACTCCAAGAAATGCTTACGAAAAATTTGATGGATTTTCTTTCGTGCGCAATTATGGAACAACGCTTTTTTCTTTTTTTGTTGCGGTTGATTAACCCAACTTTATTGAATTCCAAACAGCCTTTGATGCTAATTAATCCACTGATCCAACCACACGTGGGGCATTTCCTTTTTTTGGATTAAGTATAAATTGAAGACTGGTTTGTATGAAGTTTTTGTATTGGGCCCGATGGTTGTTAAAATAATCTGCCCGATAAATCCATCCCATTTGCATGCTCCAGTTCTTATTGAATTGATATCCTGCACCTAAGTAAAACCGATTCTGCTCATAAAAAACATTTTCATTATTAAAGTGAAATTCATTGGAGGCTGACATGAATAATGTATTGTCTCCAAATTGCTTTTTATTAATGGGTATAATAGCGTTAATCCTGTACCTGAATCGATTCCTGTAACCTGCAGTTGTATAGCGTTGTTCTGCTCTTAGTCGGTGCTCAAGTCGGATTCCATTCAATTTTTGGTTATAAATCAATTGCTGCCAAACTCTTTGTTCCGATACTAAAATTGGTCTCCCAAATTCTACATTAACCGGATAGGTAACATACCTGCCTGTACCAATTAAGCCCGAAAGATTGGGAAGAAAATTATATCCGATCCCCCCTTTTACTTCATGATAATTAAAGTGGTAATAGGTTTGTTGGGAACGCAACTGTAATTCAGTAAATACATGCCAGCGCTCATTGATATTAAATCTGCCTGTGAGTACATTCCAGGTTCCTGTACCAGGAGTTTGGGATTGTACCTTGATTCCGTAGTATAAAAAAGCCCCGATCAGAATCAGGGCTTTTTTCAATTTTATAGGTAATGAAACCATCTCTTATTGATATCCCATTTTTCAAATTCTTTGGCAACTTCAGTAAGGAAGCTTGCTCCGATGCTACCATCTACAATTCGGTGATCGTAGCTAAGAGAGAGGTACATCATATGCCTGATGGCAATAGTATCTCCTTCAGGTCCTTCCATAACCATGGGGCGTTTTTTGATGGCACCCACTGCTAAAATAGCAACTTGAGGTTGGTTGATGATTGGTGTACCCATCAGGCTACCAAAAGTTCCTACATTGGTTAAAGTGAAAGTTCCTCCCGTTGTGTCTTCTGGCTTAAGCTTCGCATTTCTGGCAGCATCTGCCAAACCGTTAACGGCCTTGCTCAACCCTACAATATTCATTTGATCTGCCCCTTTAATAACAGGAACAATTAAGTTTCCTGTAGGTAAGGCAGTAGCCATACCAATATTGATGTCTTTCTTTACAATGATTTTATCTCCGTCCAAAGAACAGTTGATATAAGGGAAGCGCTTGATAACATTGGCTATACACTCAACAAACATTGGTGTGAATGTAAGTTTGGTGCCCTCTCTTTGTTCAAACTCATTCTTCACTTTGTTTCTCCACATTACCATATTGGTAACATCGGCTTCAGCAAAGCTGGTAACATGCGGGCTGGTATGTTTACTATCAACCATATGCTTGGCAATCAACTTGCGCATACGGTCCATTTCAATAATTTCAGTAGCTCCTGATACCTGAACCCCTGATGGGTCACTTACTTTATTAGAAGCAGTTGCATATACAGCCTGAGGCGCAGGAGGAACGGGTGCACTGTAAACTGCCGCTTGTTGTTCAGGGAATCTGGAAGCTGGTTTAATAGGTTCTTGTGCAACGGTTTGAGCAACCACTGGCTGTGGAGCTGGTGGTGCTGCTACAACGGGTTGAGGTGCATGTGTAGGCTGAGGTGCCGGAACAACAGGAACAATTGGCTCCTGGTATGCCGGTGTTTCTGGTACACTAGGGGCAACAGGTGCCGGTGCCGGGATTGGAGCTGCTGCAGGTGCAGGCGTTGCCACTGGTGCAACCGGAACGGGTGCAGTTGCAGGAGCAGCCATTTGTTGAACAGGAGCTGGTGCGGTTGCAGACTGGTAAACTGGTGCAGCTGCCTGGAATGCAGGTACACGTCCGGCTTTTTTATCTGCGATATATTGTAAAATATCTTTTTTAGAAACACGTCCATCGCTTCCGGTCCCAGGAATTCGCTCTAATTCACTCAAGCTGATTCCTTCGCTATTGGCAATATTCAATACCAGGGGTGAATAGAAACGGTTGGATGCAGGTTTGCTTAATAATTCTACCATTGGGGCAGAAGGAGTATAAGGTACTTCTGCAACCGGAGGAGGTGCCTGAACAGGAGAAGGTGGTGCAACAGGTTGTGGAACAGGGGCCGCAACTGGCTGTGGTGCAGGGGCTGGAGCCACTACAACAGGCGCTGGTTCAGGAACTACTGGGGCAACCACTGGTGCTGCAGGTGCAGCTGCTTGTGCAGCGCCAGTTTCAACGCGCACAATCACGGTTCCTATTGGAACTACGTCATTTACGTTGTATAAAATTTCCGTGATAACACCTTCAACTGTAGAGGGAACTTCGCTATCAACCTTATCAGTAGCAATGTCCAATACGGTTTCATCTAATTTAACATGGTCGCCAACTTTCTTATGCCATTTAAGAATTGTCGCTTCCATAATGCTTTCGCCCAATTTGGGCATCACCAATTCAGCTATTGCCATATTGTACTACTGTTTTTAAGCGGGTTAATAAGGTATAGTTAATATACACAATCCACTACTAATCAACAAAGATAATAGTTGATTCCCATTCTTTTATCACCTGTTATCCACAATCATTTGTCGTAATAGATTCAGGGCATTGATGGCAGTAAGGCCAATATTTCTTTCCCTGTCAAATCTAAAGTGAAATTCTTTTACAACGGTGCTTGCTTTAGAGGCAACGGCAATCCAAACCATACCCACCGGCTTTTCTGCTGTAGCACCGCCAGGGCCCATAATACCGCTTACGGCTATTGCATAATCGGAGTTCATTTTTACCCTTACTTCCTGAACCATTTGTGTAACGGTTTCCTTGCTTACAGCGCCCACGGTTATTAGGGTTTCATGCGGCACATCCAGCAATTCTTCCTTGATAATATTAGCGTAAGCAACTATGGAACCTTTAAAGAATACGGATGACCCTGCGTGTTTACTTAGTAGATGCGCAATATATCCCCCTGTACAGCTTTCTGCAGTTGCCAGGGTTTGATTTCGGGAAGTTAACAATCGACCTATTACCTGCTCCATGGTTTCGTCCTGATCAGTAACCAGATAAAGACTTGCCTTGGTTTTCAATTGATTAAAATAATTATCTAAATCTTTTTCTAAAGCAATTTTATCGCTTCCCCAGGCACTTAACCTAAGTCTGACCATCCCATAATTGGGCAAGTAGGCCAGCTTTATATATTCGGGCAGGCTTTCTTCTATGTCTTTTATTTTCTCTGCAAGGAAGGATTCTCCAATGCCAGCAGTAAGTAGTGTTTTATGTACAATATATCCTGTGTTATACCATTCCGGTATATTGGGCAGTACATGATTCAGCATGATCCATTTCATTTCATGGGGCACGCCTGGCATGGCAATAATTCTTGTGTTATTTTTTTCAAATAACATTCCGGGAGCTGTTCCTTTTTCATTTTTTAATACAGTGCAAACATCCGGAACCATGGCCTGTAAAGTGTTTCGCTCTATCATTGGACGCTTCAGGATATGCTCGAATATATTTGTTACATGATCCAGGGTTTCCTGATGCATCGTCATTTTGCCTCCAAAATAATCACAAAGCAGGGGCTTTGTAATATCGTCGGCCGTTGGACCCAAGCCTCCTGTAATTAATACCAGATCGTTTTCTTCAATCATGCTGTCCAGTGCTTTCCAGATGGCTTCGCGGTTATCTCCAACAGCCATTCTGCTATTGACCAAAATTCCAGCCTGATTTAATTGCTGGGCCATCCAGCTACTATTGGTATCAATTACCTGTCCAATCAGCAATTCATCGCCGATGGTTATTATGCCTGCAAATTTTTTTTCCATGCTAATCGGTCTTATTGGGGGAAATAGGGGGCAAGTGTCTCTTTTAAATCAGCAGGCATACCTGTACGCTTGTTGGTAGCATTGTCTATGAAATAGAGGGTGACTTTTCCTGTGGTTAATAATTTCTTGTTCTCGTTGTAAACTTCGTGTTCAAAACAGATTTCGTGTGCTTCCGGAAGGGTTCTTAATAGGGTCTTAATGGTGATTAAGTCGTCGTAACGGGCGGGCCTTAGAAATCTGGATTCCATGGCAACAACCGGCATTCTAACACCCATTTCTTCCATTTTTTTGTAGGTAAAACCCAGTGCTCTTATACATTCTGCTCTGCCGACTTCAAAATACTGTGCATAATTACCGTAATAAACAATATTCATCTGATCTGTTTCTGCATACCTAACCCTTACGGTAGTAATATGTTCGTACATCCTTCTGTTTTGTTGACAAACTTACAACCTTATCCTGTTTTTCCACAAATACAAGGTTTAATCAGGCATAATAATTGCTAAACTTATCTTTAACAATGTTTTACAGGTAAATACGAATAAATAAAAAAACCTTTGCACCATATACCCCCTTTCATGAAAACATTTTCCATTTCACTGATTATAGGTTTCACTGCCCTTTTTTCAATTGCCAATGCACAGGAAACATTGTTGCTCAATGATCCTGATGCAGCAGTAAAGCAGGCCCGACTATTGTATCAACAGGAAAAATATAGTTTAGCTTTTCCTTATATAAATCATGTATTCCACACAGGCTTGACTGAAACGAATATGCCGCAGCAACAGAAGGAAGAAGTACAGTTTTTGTATATCTCCTGTGGACTGCAAATGGGTTTGTCCGAAATGGTGAAGCAGGCAGAAGACTATTTGAAGACCAGTAATCATCCAACTTACAAGCAATTGACGGCTTATTATTTGGGAGAATATTATTATCAGAAAAAAGACTATGTTAACGCTTCTGCCAGTTTTGCTAAGGTAGGAATTGCCAACCTTAGCAACAGGCAAATTGCCAATATGAAATTTCATCAGGCCTATGCATTTTTTGTGCAGCAGGATTTTGAAAAAGCCAGACCCTTGTTCAATGCCATCAGACAACTTCCCAAGGACCCCAACTATATTGATGCTAATTATTATTATGGTTTCCTGGCTTTCAGTAATAAAGAATACAGTCAGGCCATCGAGTGTTTGTTAATTGCTGAATCGCATCCCGATTACCAGCATGTTATTCCTTTTTATTTAACCGAGTTGTATTATTTCAGTGGCGACAGAGATAAAGCACTTTCCTATGGGGAAAGTGCCATCAAAAAGAATGGTCAGTATTACGATTTACAGTTAAAGCAATTGGTTGGACATCTGCTTTTTCAGAAACGTGAATTTTCAAGGGCATTACCTTACCTGGAAGCCTATGCGGCCGGAGCTGAAAAAATCAGAAGAGAGGATTTATATGAATTGTCTTATTGTTATTATGAAGCTAAAAACTGGAATAAAGCCATTCAGGGGTTTAAGCAGATTGGAGGAGCCAAGGATTCCCTGGAGCAAAACAGCATGTATTTACTGGCTGATGCATATTTAAAAATGAATGACCTGCAGAATGCCAGAAATGCTTTTCAGTTCTGTGCTGCCAATAACAGTAACTTATCTCAAAAGGAAGTATCTCTGTTTCATTATGCAAAAATTTCCTACGAACTGGGCTATTTTGATATAGCTGTTAGCAGTTTTCAGCAATTCATCAGTCAGTTTCCCAATTCAGGATATGTGAGTGAATCCAGGGAATTATTGGTGAGTACGCTGGCCAATACAAGCAATTATAAAGACGCATTGCAACTTTACGAGTCGTTACCTAATAAAACAGCTTCGGCTACTGCATTATTACCCCGTTTGTTATATGGAAGGGCGGTAGAACTAATGAATGATCAACGTGCCAATGAAGCCGAAGGATTACTAGACCGATTAATGTCGGCTTCTGGTAACAGCAATTTTCTTCCTTATGCATTATTCTGGAAAGGGGAGTTGAGTTATCGTTCCGGTAAGATGGATGACGCCATCAATTATTTACAGCAGTATCTTAAAGCCCCACAGAAAAATGGTGAAGTAAATTCAACCAATGCCAGATACAATTTGGGGTATGCTTTCTTAAAAAAAGAACAATACAAACTGGCAAAAGAACAATTTGAATGGGTAAATAAGAATCCTTTTACTGCTCAGAATCATATAGACAGAGATGCGGTAGTAAGGGCTGCAGATTGTTTCTTTATGTTAAAAGAAAATAAGCCAGCGCTTCAATTATACGATCAGATTATTCAATTGAATTGGTCTGCTGCGGATTATGCCACTTATCAAAAAGCCATTATTGCAGGTGCTGCTAATAATCAGACTTTAAAGCTGGAACTATTACAGAATCTCTTGCAATTGTACCCAAATTCCAGTTTAACAGGTCAGGCAAGACTGGAAATTGCCAATACCTATATTGCGGATGAAGCTTTTGAAAAAGCAATTGATCCACTGATTACATTAGTTAGTCAGCAAGGAGCGGCAGCTTTGTATCCGCAGGCATATCAAAAATTGGGTATTGCCTATTTTAACCTGAATAAGAATGAAGCTTCTTTAGATCAGTTTAAACTACTGATTTCAAAATATCCGAATAGTCCAGAAGCGGAAGCTTCTGTAGAATACATTCGTAATATTTTTGTGGAACAACAAAAGCCGCAGGAATACATCAGCTTTATGGAAGCTAATGGAAAGGAATTAAGCGCCATAGAAGCAGATTCAGTTACTTATAAATCTGCGATGATTCGTTTTGAAATGAAGGACAATGCAGGAGCAGAATCTGGTTTTAAAAATTATATTCAAAGTTTTCCCAAAGGCAGGTATGCTGTGGAAGCCAATTATTTTTTAGCTGAAATTAATTTATTACAGAAAAAGAACAGGGAAGCATTGGGGTATTATATAGCGGTTGCACAGGAAGCCCCTAATAAATATGCAGAAAGAAGTGCATTACAGGCAGGAAGAATTTACTATTTCGATTTGCAGGATTTTAATAATGCTGCCATTTATTATTCCATAGTAAAAAACATTGCATTACAGCAGGAGAACAAACTGGAAGCGATGCGCGGCCTGTTGCGTTGTCAGTTTAAAACACAACAGTTTGCTCAGGCTGCACCTAACGCTGCTGAACTTTTATTGCAAAAAGGAATTGCCAATGATGACCGTTTGATGGCGGGTTTTGTAATTGCGAAAAACGACTTTAACGATAAGAAATATCCTTCTGCATTAGCCAGGTTCCAGAATCTACTTTCTTTGGGTAAATCTGAAATTACTGCAGAGTCTCAATTCAGGATTGCCGAGATTCAGTTCTTAACGGGCAAGCTGGATGAATCGGAGAAGACTTGTTTTGAAGTAATAAAAAAATATGGCTCCTATACCTATTGGGTTACCAGAAGTTATTTGCTGGCTGGTGATATCTATTTTACCCAAAAAGATTTTTTTAACGCGGAAGCAACATTTAAGAGCATTGCTGAGAATTCTATCATACCTGAACTGAAAACGGAAGCAGCAAACAAGTTAAACGCTGTTCTTACTGAAAAATCAAAAAACAATTAAGTAGCACAGAATAAATTATTTGTCATGAAACCAAGTTCCATTTTTCTAATTGTCTTGCTGCTAATTGGGTTTACAACCGATGCAACTGCGCAGCGAAAGAAAAAAACTGTGAAAGCTAAAAAAACGGCAACCACTAAAAAATCAGCTGCAACTCGCAAGAAAAAGAAATCAGTAGCTTCCGGAAAAAATACTGCTAAACAAAAAACTACACAAACGCAGAATACAAAAGGTGAAAGTCTTTCTGTTTCTTATACAGTTCCGAGTAGCCAAGATAGCAGTTCAACCAAAACCGTAATTATTACCTCTGCATTTAAGCCTTCCTTGCAAAATGCAGCAAAAATAAATTTTACGGCTGCCACAGGCATTAATGATTCTACAAGGTTGCCTTTAACCTATAAAGTGCCCTCATCCAATTTGTTTTTCCTGTACCAACCCATTCCTTTAAAGCCATTGGCTTTGCCCAGCGATTCACCAATGGTTTGGAAAAATTCTCATCAGGTAAAACTGGGTGCGGGTAATTTAAACACATTCATGGGAGAAGGTAAATTCAATTTTGGAGATATTCGCAATTCTGTTACTCAAATTGAAGCAGGCTATATTCGTTCTCAGGGCAAATTATACGCACAGCAATACAGCAAGTTCAATTTAGATGTATTGAACCATTTTACCTCGAAACAGAATCTGGAATGGACTTCCAGAGCAAGTTTCAATAGCAATACAAGATACAGATATGGTTTTTTACCTAGTTCGCTAACTTATCCAAAAGATCAGTTACAGCTGGTTTATAATACACTACTACTTGAAGTAGGGTTAAAAAACAGTGCTCCAACTGCCTCAAAAATTAATTTTAATCCGGTAGTACAGTTCAATCGCTTTACCAATGCGGACAATGCAGGAGAAAACAATCTGATACTGAATGCACCCGTTCAAAAAGAGTTGACCAGTCAATTTGCCCTGCAATTAGCTTTTCAGGCCGACCTTGCGAATTACAAAACCAATGTGAATGCATGGAAAAACAATCTAATGGTTTTGGCCCCATCCCTTAAGTATCGTTCCAATGCATTTAATCTGGAAGCAGGAATCAGACCCAGCTGGGATAATTCGGCTTTTAATTTGTTACCCAATCTAATCCTACAAACTAAACTCTCCGGTACTTCTCTGCAACTGGAAGCTGGTTTCCAGGGGAGTTTTAGCAAGAATAGTTTCCGGTCATTGGCAAAATTCAATCCCTGGATTGCGCTACCCAATGCCATTAAAAATACCCGGATGATTGAGCAATTCATCGGATTTAAAGGAAATTCAGGGAATCATTTTTCTTACAATGCCCGATTGGCCTACCGCCAGTTAAGGGATCAGCCTTTATTTGTTAATCAGCTGGGAGATGGTAAATCCTTTGATATAATTTATTCCAATATGAATGTATTTCAACTGGCAGGTGAATTGAATTATGCAGTTCAGGAAAAACTAACTTTCACTACGGGAGCACAATACAATCATTTCAGTAAAATCAGTGCAACTACAGATGCTTTTGGGTTGATTCCGCTGGAGCTAACAGGTGCAGTTATCTGGAAGCCCCTGAGCGATTTGCAGATTAAATCGGAAATATTTTATAGAAATGGATCCCTTTACAGAGACAATTTTTCATTGGCATCCAAACGCCTCTCGCCGGCAGCAGATTTGAATTTGGGTATTGAATTCGGGGTATTGCCAAAGTTGAATGCGTGGATTCAAATGAACAATATTTTCAATAATGTTTATCAGCGCTGGAATCAATATTCCGTTTTTGGTTTCAATGTTTTGGGAGGAGTTGTATATTCGTTTCAATAAACAGCTGTTGAATGTATCAATATTTGCATAAATACCTTGTTCTGAATCATCGTTTAAGCATACCAGATATAGGTAATTTTGTAATTGAGCAGAATTCTGCAAAACTAGACAATGCCAATGGTTTCTTATTTGCACCCGCACCGGCAATCCGTTTTAAACAGGAGCCAACGCCCCCATCAGATAAATTCTTATTCGACTTTATTTCAGAGGAAATGGGGGTAGATCAGATGACTGCCATCAAGCAATTTCACGACTATGTTTATAAAATTAAAACCTCTTTAACTACCCCGCAAGGTGCCGTTATTCCAGGTATAGGAATGATGCGAAAAGAAGAAAACGGATACATTCTTTTTACCCCTGAAAAGAATCTGCTGGACATTTTACCTCAGGTAAAAGTGAATGAGTCTATAGAGATAGCCAAAAAAGAAGTGGTTAAAATTAACCATGATGCAGATAGAAATTTAACTGAACAGGAAGAAGAAGATATCAGAGAATTGCTGGGTCAGGATACACAGATACAATCCAGCGATAACTGGTGGGTTTATGCAGTCATACTATTAATGATAGGTTTGGGTGCTTTGTTGTTTTATTATGTTTAATGCTACTAAGAGCTATGTTTAAACCTGTTCATTCCTTTCATTGCCCTGCCTGTAGTTCCGGCAATATCCATTTTGCCTTATCTGCGAAAGACCATACGGTTAGTCAAATGGACTTTGATATCTGGCATTGCAATGATTGTTCCTTTCGATTTACCCAGGATATTCCTGCCATACATGAGATTGGTGCTTTTTATCAGTCTGCCAATTATATCTCTCATTCAAATACTAAGAAAGGTCTCATCAATCAATTGTACCATCTGGTAAGAAATTATACACTGGGTTTAAAAGCCAGACAAATAAAACGATTCACCGGTTTACAAAAGGGCAAACTATTGGATATTGGGGCAGGGGTTGGTGCTTTTGCAGCCACTATGAAAAAAGCAGGCTGGGATGTAACGGCACTGGAGCCGGATGAGAGTGCCAGAAAAACGGCTGCTGAAACATTTGGTTTGACATTGTCTCTTCCAGACGAACTCTATCAGTTTACTGAGAATAGTTTTGATGTAATAACCTTGTGGCATGTGTTGGAGCATGTGCATGATTTGCAGGGTTATTGGAAAGCTTTTTATTCCTGTTTGCCTAAAGGAGGGAAGTTGGTGATTGCAGTTCCCAACTATACATCTGCTGATGCCCGCCATTATCAGCAAGACTGGGCTGCCTATGATGTACCGCGACACTTGTATCATTTTTCACCTGCTTCTATGCAGCATCTGGCAAATCAAAATGGTTTCAGCATGGTGAAAATGCAGCCGATGTGGTTTGATGCTTTTTATGTAGCCATGTTAAGTGAACAGTACAAAACCGGTAAGATCAATTATTTATCTGCCTTTATACAGGGACTTAAATCGGATTGGGCTGCCCTTGGTAATGCTGCTAAATGCAGTTCCGTTATTTATGTAATGGAAAAAAATTAATTCAGCTTTATCTCATACATCGCAGGCCATCTCTTCCCAGTAACAAAAAAAGTTTTCGTGGAAGGCCTATAAGCAATTCCATTCAATACATCCGTATTGGTTGATACCGGTTGATTGGTTTGTTGTAATATTCCAGCCAGATTCATTCTGCCAACTACCTGACCTGTTGCAGGATCAATTTTAAGAATATAGTCGGTAAGGTATTTATTGGCATATAAAAACCCATCCACCCATTCCAGTTCATTGATGCTGTCTACATAGCCGTTGTTATCAGTAATACCAAGTGTTTTGACAATTTTAAAATTCGTAGGGTCAACCCAGTAAATATTACTACCACCGGTAGAAACAATCAAAGCTGTGTCATTGTGCGTAAGCCCCCAGCCTTCATAAGGCCAGTCAAAAGTTTTTTCTACTTGTAAGGTTTTAGCATTGTATTGATACACTTTGTGTTCCTGCCAGGTTAACTGATAAATTTTGTCTTTAAAAAATGTAATGCCTTCCCCAAATTCATTGTCGGGCAACTTTACTTTCTTAACGGCTTTGCCCGTTGTATAATCGGTTAGCAATAATTTACTTTCCATTTCCATTCCCGTGCCTTCCCAAAGCTGATCCTTATACCATTCCAGGCCTTGTGTAAATGAGGAAGTATCGTGTGGATATAACTTAATGATCTGGTAAGATATATTCGCAGGTTCCTGAACAATATTTATATTTTCTCCGCCCTGTGTTTCAGATTCTGCTCCGCTTTGGCAGGAGATAGCCCCTAATACTAACCATATCAGTAAAAATCCAACTCTCATCTATAATTTTTATTAAAGTTAAACATTCGCCGTAACCATTATTGCTAATTTTTCAGCAATAACAGGTGTAAGCGCAACCCCCATTCCATTGCAGGCAACAACTGCAAATGTGTTGGGTGCTACCTGTTCAATCAGTGGCTCTTTGGTTGGCGTGAATCCCATAATGCCACTCCAATATTGATCAATCTCTATAGGTTCATTCGTCACAGTATGTTCCCGAAGGAATTGCAGCAAATGGGCTCTGATAGTTTCTGTCCCCGACAAGTCAGTGGTTTCTTCCCCCTCAAAATACAGATTACGGGCACCTCCAATTAAAATTCGGTTACCCAGATTACGCCAGTAATAGAAACCTTCATCATAATGAAAAGTACCCTTCATGGGTAAGTGTTCAAATGCCTTGGTAACAATAATTTGACCTCTGGCGGGAACAATATTCAGCGAAGGCATCAATTGCTGTGTGAAACCATTTACACAGCTGATTAACTGATGAGCTTTCAGGGTTAATCCATTTTGCGTCCGAACTTCTACGTCATTATTATTGCTTTGCCATTCTTTTACTTCCAGTCCATACAGAATTGTCACACCATTTTCTATCACCAGCTTTGATAAAGCATTCACCAATTTGCCACTGTGAATGCCTGCTTCCAAAACATTCCCCACCAAATGATCAAAGTTTTTCAGTCCAATTTGCTGCATCTGCGCGGTCTGGTTGGTAAAAGTTTGATCCAATTGGGTGATGGGTGAGAGCAGTTGATTTAAGTAGTGAATATGATCATCCAGATTCGCAGCCGTTGCATGTGAACCGGGAATGGCTTCATATCCTCCACATGGATCGTATTGAATAGTTGCTTCAGAAAAGTAGGACTTGATTTTCTGTATGCCTTTGTACCTGGCTTCCAGAATTTCCAACATGGCTTGCGTGCCCATCCGGGCTTCATCGCTTAACAACTCGGTAAGACTGCCAAAGCAGGCGAATCCGGCATTACGGGTGGATGCCCCTAATGGAGTCGGGTTTCTTTCCAGAATAGTAACAGAGAGGGAGGGACTATGTCTTTTTAATTCCAATGCTGACCAAAGACCCATTAGTCCTGCACCAATGATGATGACATCGGTGTGGGCATAATAACTGTCTTTTTCCCAGAATGAAAGCATATTAAACGTTGAAACGGAAGTGCATGATATCGCCGTCCTTCACAATATACTCTTTCCCTTCAATTCTTAAACGGCCATTGTCTCTGCAGGCAGATTCGCTTCCGTATTTAACAAAATCTTCATAGGCAATTACTTCCGCCTTGATGAATCCTTTTTCAAAATCGGTATGGATTACACTTGCAGCCTGTGGTGCTTTCCAGCCTTTGTGTATAGTCCAGGCACGAACTTCCTGCACACCCGCTGTAAAGTATGTGTCGAGGTTCAATAGTTTATAGGCAGACTGAATCAAACGGTTCAAAGCAGGCTCTTTCATCTGGTATTCTTCCATGAACATTTGCTTGTCGTCTGGATTTTCCAGTTCAGCAATCTGAGCTTCAATATTGTTGCACATGATAATTACCTGAGCGCCTTCCGGCTCCACAGCTTTTTTTAATTGCTCAGAATATTGGTTACCTGTATGCATGGAAGCTTCGTCTACATTGGCTACATATAACACTGGCTTATCGGTTAAAAGGAATAAATCGGCAACCGCTGATTTCTCTTCCTTGCTCAATCCCAATGTATGGATGCTTTTCCCGGCCATCAAATGATTCTGACAACGCTGTAATATTTCAAATTCAGCCTTGGCTTTGGCATCAGAACCCACACGTGCCATTTTTTCAACGCGCTGCATTTTCTTTTCTACACTTTCCAAATCCTTCAACTGTAATTCGGTCTCAATGATTTCTTTGTCGCCAACAGGGTTAATGGCACCTTCTTCACGAAGTACGTTTTCATCTTCAAAACAACGGATCACATGAATAATGGCATCCACTTCACGGATATTGCCCAGGAACTTATTGCCCAGACCTTCACCCTTGCTGGCACCTTTTACCAAACCTGCAATGTCCACAATTTCCATCTGGGTGGGTACTACTCTGTTAGGGATTACCAGTTCAGCCAGTTTGGACAGGCGTTCATCGGGTACGTCCACCAAACCTACATTGGGTTCAATGGTACAAAAGCGATAGTTGCTTGCCTGTGCTTTTGCACTAATACTTACTGCATTAAAAAGGGTTGATTTACCCACGTTTGGAAGACCTACGATACCTGCTTGTAAAGCCATTATACAAATTTTGAGGCGCAAAGGTAAGGAAAGGATTTCATAGGGGTGGTCTTACAATAGCAAGTTTTACTATCTTAGACCCATGGCACTGAATTATGTTTGGATACTTTTTTTTGTAATCGGTCTTGTGATTGCACTGATTAAGCTGATAGTATTTCAGGATTACGATATTTTCAAAAAATTGGTAGAAGGCATATTCGATGCCAGTAAATCCAGTGTTATGGATATTGCCCTGCCATTAACTGGTGTGATGGTATTTTTTATGGGGTTGATGAATATTGGTGAAAAAGCAGGTGCTATTAATTTTCTTGCCAGAATACTGAATCCATTTATGAAGCGTTTGTTCCCTGGTGTGCCCGATAAGCATCCGGCCATGGGACAGATGGTGATGAATTTCAGTGCCAATATGCTGGGTCTGGACAATGCGGCAACCCCCTTTGGTTTAAAAGCCATGGAGAGTCTGCAAACTTTGAATCCGGAAAAAGAAACAGCCAGTAACGCTCAAATTATGTTTCTGGTTTTGCACACAAGTGGATTAACACTGATACCTCTTTCCATCATTGCATACAGGGCAGGAGCGGGGAGTACCAACCCCACCAGTGTATTTGTTCCGCTTATGCTGGCTACAGCTGTGGCAACGGTGGCCAGCATACTTATAACCGGGATTTATCAGCGATTGAAATTTGACCGGGTATTGATTGCCTGGCTGGGAACCATTATCACGGCCATCTTTTTATTTGCCTGGTTTATTCAGCAATTGCCTTCTCAGAAAGATATACCTGTTCCAACTTTACTGACAAAAGAAACGTTTAGCAATGTATTAGGCAATACCATTTTATTCCTGATCATCTGCACATTCATCATAGGTGGACTCCTGAAAAAAGTAAATGTGTTTGATGCCTTTATTGAAGGAGCCAAACAAGGTTGGGATGTAATTTTAAAAGTTATCCCATATCTGGTTGGGATGTTGGTGGGTATTCGGGTTTTCAGAGAGAGCGGTGCCCTGGAAGCCATTATCAGCGGCATCACCTGGTGCTTTACAGCGGTGGGTACCAGCGGTGATTTTGTTCCCGCCTTACCCGTAGCCATTATGCGTCCATTCAGTGGAGGGGGAGCCAGGGGATTGATGCTCGATATTTTTAAAACCCATGGCCCCGATAGTTTTATTGGACAACTGGCCAGTACTTTTCAGGGAAGTGCAGACACAACTTTCTACATTATAGCCTTATACTTCGGTAGTGTTGGTATCAAGAAAGTGCGCTACGCCATCTGGGCCGGTATGCTGGCCGATTTAATTGGTGTGATTGCAGCCATCGGTATCGCCTATATATTTTTCAAATAGGCTACTTTGTTTCCGAAAGCTCCATGATGATGTCCCATTCCGCATCTGTAACGGGCTGAACAGACAATCGCTGTGCTTTAACCAATGCCATATTGGCCAAACGCTTGTCGGCTTTAACCGTTGCAAGGCTAACGGGTTTCTTTAATTTTTTCACTGGTTTAAAATCCACTACCACCCATGCCGTTTCTTCTGTGGTAGGATCCTGATACGCTTCTGTTACTACTTTGGCAATACCTACAATTTCTAAACCTTCATTGCTATGATACCACAAGGCAAGGTCTCCTTTTTTCATGGCCCTTAAATTGTTCCTTGCCTGGTAATTTCTTACCCCATCCCAAAAAGTCTGCTTGTCTTTTACAAATTGATCCCAGCTATATTTGAAGGGTTCAGACTTAATCAACCAAAAACTCATGCCAATTCTTTTTTTGTTTCCTTGAATGCAATTCCTTCCTTGGCCAGTTCGGCCAGAACAGGTTCGTAAATTTCTTTCACGATTGGTATATGTAACCCTTTCAATTGAATTTTGTTCTCTAAAATTAAAACAGCTGCAATGCCCAAAGGCAAACCAACAGTCTTAGCCATGGCGGTTCTCAGTTCATCGTCTCCTTTAACCACCAAAGAACTATTCAATGCATATTTTTTTTGATTAAGTGTATACTCAAATTCATGCAGCATCACAATCAGGTCTTTATCACCAGGTGCCAGTTTCCATTTTTCCTCTAGGATTTCCTGTAAAAGTTGTGAGCAAGCGATCTGGCCCTTATTAATCATTGCCGGATTGTTCAATCCCAGAAAATTAAACTGCTCTTGTAATTCAGCCGTATCCAGACTTACCTGGTGTTTATTCAAATGACTGTTGAAGAATTCGGCATAACTCAATCCATCGGTTTCAATCATTTCTTCATCGCTGGTTAATTGAGCTGCCACCATTTTTTCCCAGCCCTTGCAGAATGAAGCATATCGCAAAGTGGTTCTTACAAAAGTGTCTGCTTGTTCCAGCTGATACAATGGGATATACGATAAAGAGTCTCTGTTGGGATAATAAGCCAGTGATCCCACTTCAGGAATTTGTAATTGCTCGCAATCCACAAAAATTTGTTCGTAAGGAATTTCAACAGGGTTGCCATCTGCTTTATATACAGCACCTGCTTTACCCGCTGTAACAATATTCCTGGGGTTCCAACTGATTTTATAATGCCAGGGATTGTTATCCGATTCCGGTGCAATCAACCCGCCGCAATGTGATTTAAAGGAATGTATAGTGCCCCCTTTTTCTTTGATCTCTTCAATAATCTGCATGGCACTCATATGGTCAATGCCGGGATCCAGACCCATTTCGCCAATAAATAACAAACCTGCTTCTTTAATGGCGGGTTCCAGGCTTTTAATCTGTGCATCCAGATAGGAGGCGGTTAGTAAGTTCTTTTGTAAAGCCACGCAGTCTTGTGCTACCCAGAAATGCAGGCCGGGTGGTAGCAGGGAAATCACGATATCGGCGGTTCTAATCAACCCCTGCCTTTCCGTTTCATTCTCTATGGAGAGTCCATTGGCTTTCAGGGAAGGGTATCCGCTAATCTTTAGTTCCAGACTTTTTATATCCTTGTCTGCAATGGTACAAGTCCAGTTTTTTTCCTGACAAACTCTACCGAGATAACCAATTAAAACCGTGGCAGATTTTCCTGCTCCGAATACAACAATATGCATGCAAATGAGATTAAAAAAAATAAAGATAGAACAATTGCCGCCGATGCGTGAAAATCAATGATTTATATGGGGTGTAACCTGTGGATAAAACCCTCAAAAAAACAGCCTTTTAAAGCCATTTTAAGGCCTAAAAAAGCTATCTTCGCAGACCTCCGTTCAGCCAAATATTTTTTTGTCTGAAAAGGATTAAAAAGAAGAACCCGAAAGTACCAATGGAAGAAAATTTATTACCGGAACAAACCAACGATAACGACCGCATTATTCAGGTCAATATTGAAGAACAAATGAAGACGGCTTACATCGATTATTCGATGTCGGTTATTGTTGGAAGAGCTTTGCCAGATGTAAGAGATGGATTTAAGCCCGTGCACCGCAGGGTATTGTATGCCATGAATGAGCTGGGCAATAACAGCAATAAGCCTTTTAAGAAATCTGCCCGTATTGTGGGGGAAGTAATGGGTAAATACCATCCTCACGGAGACAGCGCTATCTATGATACCCTTGTGCGTATGGCGCAGGAATGGACCATGCGTTACACACTGGTAGATCGTCAGGGTAACTTTGGTAACCAGGATGGGGATCCTCCGGCAGCTATGCGTTATACCGAAGCAAGATTGCAGCGTATTGCAGAAGCTATGCTGGATGATATTGAAAAAGAAACTGTAGACTTTCAGTTGAATTTTGACGATTCTCTGGAAGAGCCTACTGTATTGCCAACCCGTATTCCTCAGTTGCTGGTGAATGGTTCGTCCGGTATTGCGGTGGGTATGGCTACCAACATGATGCCGCATAATTTGAGCGAAGTGGTAGATGGCTGTGTGGCTTACGTAGACAACAGAGATATCACCATCGAAGAATTGATGAATTATGTAAAGGCTCCGGATTTTCCTACCGGTGGTGTTATTTATGGTATGGAGGGAGTAAGGCAGGCTCTCATGACGGGAAGAGGTCGTGTGGTGGTTCGCGGCAAATGCACCGTGGAAACCAAGCCCAATGGCCGTGAAATGATTGTGATTACAGAAGTGCCTTATCAGGTTAGCCGTGATACATTAACAGACCGCATTGGTCAGCTGGCCATCAATAAAGTGGTGGAAGGTATTGCCGATGTTGGGAACCAGAGTAATAAAGATGGTACCCGCATTGTGGTTGAATTAAAGAAAGATGCTGTTGCTCAGGTGGTGATTAACCAGTTGTTTAAATACACAGAATTACAGACCAGCTATGGTATCAATAATGTGGCGTTAAGCAATGGCAGACCGGGCATCATGAATCTGCGCGATCTAATCAAAGCTTTCATTGAATTCAGAATGGAAGTGGTGATTCGTCGTGCTAAATACGATTTAAGAAAAGCAGAAGAAAGAGCACACGTTTTAGAAGGATACCTGAAAGCATTGGATCATTTAGACGAAGTCATTCGTTTGATTCGTGCCAGCCGTACACCGGAAGAAGCCAAAGATGCTTTGATGGCCAAGAGCCGCGAAGAAAGATGGTATTTGAATTCAGCCATGTTCTCAGACCTTACTGCCGAGTTGTACAACCAGGTAGAAGGGCTTTCTGAGATTCAGGCTAAAGCTATACTGGAATTGCGTTTACAGCGTTTAACCGGAATGGAGCGTGATAAGATAATTGAAGAGTTCAATGGATTAATTGCGCTGATTAAAGAGTTGAAAGCTTTACTTGCGAATGAAGATCTGCGTTATGCGCTGATTAAAAAAGAATTGCTCGAAGTAAAAGAAAAGTTCGGAGACGAGCGTAAGAGTGAGATTCAGTATTTAGCAGATGAAATGCGCATTGAAGACCTGATTGAAAATGAAGATGTGGTGATTACCATTTCTCATTTGGGTTATATCAAACGTACTTCTGCATCCGAATATCGTCAGCAGAAAAGAGGGGGAAGAGGAGCTGTTGGGTCCAAAACCCGCGAAGAAGATTTTGTTGAACATTTGTTTGTAGCATCTACGCATGATACCATTTTATTCTTCACTGAAAAGGGAAGATGTTACTGGATGCGTGTATATGAAATTCCGGAAGGAGAGAAGCAAAGCAAGGGCAGAGCCATTCAGAATCTGATTCAATTACCAGGGGATGACAAAGTGAAAGCCATCATTAATGTGAAAGATATTTCTGATACCGATTTTGTACAAAATCATTATATCGTGTTATGTACCAAACAAGGTATTATTAAGAAAACTTCTTTGGAAGATTTCAGCAGACCAAGGGCCAATGGAGTGAATGCCATCACGATTGTGGAAGGCGATGAGTTATTGGAAGCCAGACTTACCAACGGTTCCAGCGAAATCATGATGGCGGTAAAAAGCGGACGTGCCATTCGATTCCCTGAAGAAAAAGTAAGAGCAACCGGAAGAGGCGCCATTGGTGTGGCAGGTATTGAAGTAGACGATGCCAAAGATGAAGTGGTTGGCATGATTTGTGTAAATAAGGACGATGCAGAGAGAACCATATTGGTGGTAAGTGAAAAAGGATTCGGTAAACGTACCGCAATAGAAGATTACCGTATTACCAATCGGGGTGGAAAGGGAGTGAAGACCATTAATGTTACCGAAAAAACCGGTAGCCTGGTAGGAATTCTGTATGTGAAAGAAGTGGAAGATTTAATTATCACCTGTAAGTCGGGAATAACCATCCGTACAGGTATTGCAGATATCAGGGAAGCAGGTCGGGCCACACAGGGTGTGAAGCTGATCCGCCTGGACGAAGGGGATGAAATTGCAGCCATTTCTCAGATTGAAGAGCAGGAAGAAGAAGTGATGGTAACCGATGAAAACGGTACGCCAGAACAAACCGATTCCGTTAATAACAGCGAAGCATCATCAGATAACAAGGATGCCAATGAAGATGCCGGATTGAACAGTAATAATGATGAAGAACCTTTAAATTAAGTACACGACTAAAAACAACCATATGAAGTATTTTTTCTCCTTGTTGTTAAGCGTAGCTATGATAACAGTTGCTACAGCTCAGGATTTCAAGAAAGTTGAAACCAATGTTTTATTGAAGAAGTTTGAAGAAGCCAAAACAGAATTGGACAAAGCATTGGCCAATCCTAAAAACCAGGATAAAGCGGAAGGTTTTTACTGGAAGTCCCGTATTTATGCAGCATTCTATCAGAATGAAGCTACCCGTGCCAAGTATCCAAATGCAGTGGAAGAAGCTCACGCTGCATTCCAGAAGTTTGCTGAATTGGAACCCACATTGGCTAAAGCAAAAGAAAAAGGACCTGATGGATACTTTGATATGTATTCAACATCCTTCAACTTAGGTATCAATAGCTTCAAGGATAAGAAATACAATGAAGCTTCCAAGGAATTTGAGAAAGCAGTAATCTACAGTGATTATATTTTCAAAAACAAATGGGCCAGTTCTCAACAACCCTTTGATACCACTTCTATTTTGTACTGTGCTTATTCTTTCCAGAATGCGCAGAAAGCAGATGATGCTGCTAAATACTATTCAAGATTAGCGGATAGCAAAGTAACAGGAGAGGGCTTTGCCGACATTTATAAGTACATGGTAGATTATTATACCAAGCAAAAGAATAAGGAATCTTTTGAGAAGTACATGGCTTTAGGTAAAGAAGTATATCCTAAGGAAAACTGGGAAGATTTCGAAATTGAATACATCGATCAGAACTACGATTTGGCTGGTAAAACCGCATTATACGATCAGATGGAAGCAGCAGGTCAATTAACTGAAAACAAATATTTACAGTTTGGAGATGTATTCATCACTGCCAAAAACGACGATGCATTGGATAGCGCAAGCGTTGATAAATATACTCGTAAAGCAATTGAAGCTTTCAAAAAAGCATACGAGAAGAACAACAACAATGCCATCGCGGCTTTCAACGTAGGAGTAACTTACTACAACTACTTCAATATGGAAGATGAGAAGTTTGCAGCCAATATTAAGAAGTTACAAGAATTGAATGCCAACAAGCCTGTTGTAAAAGATCCGAAGAAAAAAGCAGCAGCTGATGCAGAGTTTAAGGCTAAGACCGATGCAGTTAAAAATGAAAATACAGCCATTGAAAAGAAATCAATGGAAT
Organism: Sediminibacterium sp. C3; assembly: GCF_000508085.1. Lineage (GTDB taxonomy): Bacteria > Bacteroidota > Bacteroidia > Chitinophagales > Chitinophagaceae > Sediminibacterium. Next base: position 1,995,963 of record NZ_KI669560.1, read on the forward strand.
TGACTGATATCGCTGCAGAGTGGTTAACCAAGTCTTATACTATCTTAAAAGATAAAGCAAACCGAACCAACACCGAAAAGAGTGTAGTGAATAAGTCTGTTGACTTTATTGCCAACATTTATTACTATAAAATGGGACGTGTTAGAGGTAAAGATGCCAAGCTTTTTGATCAGTATGAAGCCAAGTACAAAGAGTTTGATGCTTTACACGGAACTTTCAAATAAGCATAACCAAGTTTTATAATGCCAATCCGTACCCTGTTTTTATCCCTTGTATTTGCAGGTATCGTTTCCTGTACTTCCAGTAAAAAAGAAGGAACAGTAGAAGATACTTCGCAAATGACAGTGGAACCCACTGTGAAAACAGTGCCATTGATCAGTGGTTATGAAGTGATCTGGGGTATGGATTTTTTGCCCAACGGTGATTTATTGTTCACGGAGAAGAAAGGAAAACTCCACAGAAAAAGTGGAGACAAAATCACAGAAATATCCGGACTTCCCGTTATTAATACCAGTGGTCAGGGAGGCTTGCTCGATGTTCGGGTTTCCCCTCAATATAGTAGCAATGGATGGATTTTCATTACTTATGCGGGTAACCATCCAGGCGGAGGAGGCAGTTTTCATTTGATGCGTTTTAAACTGGTAAACGATCAGATTACAGAATCTAAAATTTTATTGAGTTCCAATTCAGCCAATACCATGACCGGTCATTATGGTAGCCGTATTGATTTTGACGAAGCCGGAAATCTATATGTAAGTGTTGGGGAAGGAGGCGCCACCAGTTATGGAGGAGCGAATTCACCCAATAAAAATGCCCAGGATGTCAATAGCACATGGGGAAAAGTACACCGCATTACCCAGGACGGAGGCATTCCGGCAGGAAACCCGGTATTGTCCGGAAATACTACACCCACAACGGTTTACAGTTACGGACACCGCAATCCACAAGGGTTGGTTTACAATCCATTTACCAAAGAAATCTGGGAAGCAGAACACGGACCCAAGGGTGGCGACGAAGTCAATATCATCAAAGCTGGAAGCAACTACGGATGGCCATTGGTTTCTTACGGTGTTAATTACGACGACAAACCCGTTTCTGCAAGTCCAACTATGACAGGGGTAACAGACCCCATACACAACTGGGTGCCGTCCATTGGTGCCTGTGGTATGGCATTCATTACCGATAAGAAATTCAAAAGCTGGACCGGCAATTTATTGGTCGGAGGACTGGCTTTACAATATTTAGCCCGCCTTGAAATCAATGACAACAAAGTGGTAAAAGAACACAAACTACTCGATAAAGTTGGCCGCATTCGTCACGTTCGCCAGGCACCCGATGGTTCTATTTATGTTTCCATAGAAGGACCGGGAAGAATTGTAAGGTTGGTGGCGGAGTAGGCTCCATTTTGTGGAAATTGATGCTCATAGCGTCATATATATAGGTAAGTTGCTCCGCATGAAATTCAAGATACTTTCTATACTATTTATACAACTTTCTTTATTTATAGGATTTACTCAGGCCCAGGATTCAAGGTATCTTGAAGAGAAAATCAAAGTGTTGCAATTTTTTCAGGATAGTATTCTTACAGATCCTAGAAATTTTATAATCAAAAAAAGCGATACAATTCTTATTCGAAAATTTCTTTCGAATACAAACTTATTTAAGGGGGTTTCATTGTATAGTTTGAATTCAGCGTATGAAAATGCAAATGAGCATAGTGTGTTTAGTGAGCAAGAGCTAAATAGTATTTTTTCAAGGATGACAAAGGATACGCTGAGAGAGAAAATTGGGTATACTTTTAAAAACTCTATACAGCTGGTAAGTGGTGATAATTGTATTAAAATTTCCAAGCCGATTTTTGAAAAGGCCTTTACGTATTGTTTTCTTTCATATGGCTGGTTTAATTCTGATAATACCTCAATTGATGGTAGTACAATTTTACTCCATAAACGAAATGGGAAATGGACATTAATAAGAAAGGTGGGGGATATTAAAAGCTGGTAGTGTTTTGCTACACTGAATTTTCAGTCTTTTCAAATAATGGGATACTCAGTTCTTTTCTCCCTTGTGTACAATTTAACATAATATTAATTATGAGAAATAAGTTATTTTGAATTTTAGTTGATTATCAGTGGCTTAGGTGGATTATTATGGGTTGTCTTTGAAATTATACCCATTTGCCGCAGTGGATTGAAACAATGCTTATTTTTAAAAATATTCAATCATAAATCAACGATTCATGTTTTCCAGAAGAAAGTTTTTACAAGTTGGTAGCCTGGGTTTAGGTAGTTTTTCCCTGGCGGGTTTTGCGCCCAAATATGCCGGTAAAAAACCGATTGTTTTATCTACCTGGGACGCCGGAATCCGGGCCAATAAAGCTGCCTGGAATGTTTTAAAAAACAATGGACGTGCACTGGATGCCGTTGAGCAAGGCGTCATAGTTACCGAGAATGAAATGAATTGTTGTGTGGGATTAGGTGCGAATCCGGACAGAGACGGTTTTGTGACCCTGGATGCTTCCATTATGGATGAAAATGCCAATTGCGGCAGTGTAGCCTGTCTGGAAAGAATCAAGCATCCGATTTCTGTAGCCCGCAAAGTCATGGAAAATACGCCACATGTGATGCTGGTGGGTCAAGGTGCCCAGCAATTTGCCCTTTCTCAGGGCTTTACATTGGAAAAAGAAGGTTTATCTGAAGGCGCTGAACGGGAATATAAAAAATGGCTGCAAAAAAGCGAATACAAGCCTGCCATTAACCGCGAGAATAAGGAAAACAGACCTAATAATCAAGATGAATTAGCAGCTATAAATAGCTCAAATTCAATGATTGCTGCCCCTGCGCGTTTGTCAGATGGTTCCTGGAACCATGATACCATTGGTATGATTGCCTTGGATGCCAATGGTAATTTAAGTGGTAGCTGTACCACCAGTGGAATGGGTTTTAAAATGAGAGGACGCGTTGGTGATTCCCCTATTATTGGCGCCGGACTATTTGTGGACAACGAAGTGGGTGCCGTTGTAGCTACTGGTCAGGGAGAAGATATTATCCGTATTGGTGGTGCACATACAGTAATGGAGTTCATGCGCCAGGGATTGTCACCGGAAATGGCCTGCAAAAAAGCCATTGAAAGATTATTAAAAGTAAAAGGATCCAAAGCAAAAGAAATTCAGGCCTGTATGATTGCGATTAACAAAGAAGGCATTTACGGTGGATATGCATTGCAAAAAGGATTCAATTTTGCCGTTTGTTATGCGGACGATAAAAATATTTTAGTAGACAGTAAGTTTTTGATTTAACGCTTTAACCATCCCCATCCATGTTATTAGAAATCTGTGTGTTCAATACCGCCACTGCAGTTGCTGCAGAAAATGCGGGTGCCGACCGAATTGAATTATGTGAAAATTATGCGAATGGCGGAACCACGCCATCGTATGGATATTTAAAAACGGTAAGAGAAAAAATAACCATTCCTGTTTTCCCGATGATTCGCCCTCGTGGCGGAGATTATTTTCATACCCCTGATGAAATTGAAATTATCCGAAAAGACATTCTGCTTTGCAAGGAACTCGGATTTGAAGGCGTTGTATTTGGTTTACTGAACCAGGACGGTTCTATTGATCAGGAAAATACGGCCCGATTGGTGGAAGCAGCTTATCCCCTTGATGTTACTTTCCACCGTGCATTTGATCGTTGCATTAATCCGTTAGAAGCTTTGGAAACCATTATCCAGTGCGGATGTACAAGAGTTTTAACCAGTGGTCAGCATCCTAAAGTGACCGATGGACTTGCTCTTGTAAAAAGCTTAGTAGAACAAGCCAATGACCGCATCATCATCATGCCAGGCAGTGGCCTGAATAGCAGCAATGTAAAAAGCATTGTGGAAACAGCGGGTGTTGCAGAAGTACATACTTCTGCCAGAACCAGGGTGCCTAGCTCAAGTCTATATCAAAACACACTGATGCCGGAAGACTTTGATATTGATTTTGTAGACACTGAAGAGATTAAAAAAATTAAGTCTATCATCAACGGGTAATAGACTTAATCACTTTGAAAATATAATACGGTTTAGTAAAGCATTCTAACCTTAATGGTATGCTTCACTAATTTCAGTAGTTCCACTGCTTTCTTCGATAATTTTTTATCAATATCCAGCACCACATATCCAATGGATTCATTGGTTTTCAAATATTGCCCCACGATATTGATTTTATTATTAGACAAAGCGGTATTGATGGCACTCAATACCCCAGGCACATTGTGGTGGATATGGAGGATTCTATGCGTTCCTTCAATCGGAGGTAATCCAATGGCTGGTACGGTATGAGATCCATTGGTAATTCCTCTCTCCAGATACTGAAACAATTTAATGCTGACATCTTCCCCAATATTCTGTTGCGCTTCTTCCGTTGAGCCGCCAATATGCGGAGTAAGAATCACGTTGGGTAATCCCTGAACCGGGCTTTCAAAATGATCTCCGTTTTTCTCCGGTTCCCATGGAAAAACATCAATGGCTGCACCGCTGATATGCTTTTCAGAAATGGCATTGGCCAATGCTTTCAAGTCAACTACTTCTCCCCTTGCATAGTTAATTAAAATGGCACCTGGCTTCATTTGCCGGATGGCATTTTTATTAATCATCAATTTGGTTTCCGGTGTTTCCGGAACATGCAAGGAAACTATATCAGCCTGGTTCAATACTTCCTTCATGTTTTTAGCAGCACTTGCATTGCCCAATGGCAATTTGGTTTCTGTATCATAAAACAGCACTTTCATGCCCAGTGCTTCTGCCAATACGCTAACCTGTGAACCAATATTTCCATAACCAATCAAGCCCAGCGTTTTTCCCCTTAATTCATAACTTCCCTTGGCTTCTTTCATCCAGATACCTTTATGTGCCGCTATATTTTTATCAGGGATTCTTCTGATAAGCATAACCGAAGCACCAATTACCAGTTCAGCCACACTTCGGGTATTGCTATATGGAGCATTGAATACGGCCACCCCTTTTTGCATGGCAGCACTCAGGTCAACCTGGTTAACGCCAATGCAAAAACAACCAATCGCCTGCAATTTAGTGGCGGCTTCCAAAACTTTTTTGGTAATCAGGGTTTTGGAACGGATGCCTAAAATATGTACATCTTTAATTTCTTTGATTAATTCAGCCTCACTCAATGCCCCGCTTAATTTGCGCACATTGATATATCCATTTTGTTTAAACTGTTGTACCGCTTTGTCGCTGATATTCTCTAAAAAAAGAATATTGATCCGGTCTTTGGGATAACTGGTATTCGATTGCTTGCTCATATTTGCAAAATAATGTTATCTACTTGTATACCAAGTCCATAGTTTTCCACGTTGGTTGTATAAACAAAGGGTAAAGTTATCTTTGCCCAAGATCTAACCCTATACAAAATAAATGCAGCGTTTGATGATAGTTCCCGTATTCAGTTATTTGTTATTGGCTTGTAGCGGTTCCCCCGCCCCTGCAAAAGATACCATCAATGAAGGGAAGCCCATTGTATTCAGTAGTTTAAAATCCAGTGAAAAAACCTACTATGCCAATGCCATTAAGCCTTTGTATGAAAAACAATTGGTTAAGACCGGGTTTAATGGAGCTATTTTAGTGGCCAAAAATGGAGAAGTAGTTTTTGAAGACTATCGTGGCATGATCAATTTTGCCACGAAGGAACCCATTACCCCCTCTTCTACTTTTCATGTGGCTTCTATCAGTAAGACTTTTACGGCCATGACCCTTTTAAGACTGATGGAGCAGGGCCGCGTGGAATTAGATGACCCCGTAGAGCAATACCTGCCTTCCTTTCCTTACAAAGGAATTACCTTGCAATTATTGCTCTCTCATCGTTCCGGGCTTCCGAAATATGATCAGTTGATGGCCGGTACCCGTTCTTATACTACCCGTAAAAAGAACCGCAGGGGTAAATGGGTAAAGCAAACTGTTTATGTGAAAGATCCGGTTAGTGTTACTGGCTTAAGTACGAATCAGGATGTACTTCGCTTTTTAGCCGGAACACGCCCTGCACCTGAGTCTCAGCCCAACAGAAGATACAGTTACAACAATACCAATTTTGCCTTGCTGGCCCTGGTAATTGAAAAAATTACAGGTCAGACCTTTCCGCAATACATGAAAGACAGCGTTTTTACTCCCCTCGGAATGAAAGACACGTATGTCTTTAGTATGAAAGACACTGGTAACTATATCCCATCCTATACCCCAGGCAAAAAGCCTTATCCTTTGGAAAAGCTGGATTGTGTTTACGGGGATAAGAATGTTTACAGCACGGTACGCGACCTCTTGGCTTGGGACAAAGCCCTGTACCAGGGTGAATTTGTTAGTATGGCAACACAGGAGCTGGCTTATGAGCCCTTAAGCAACGAAACCAGAGGGAAAAAGAACTATGGTTTAGGCTGGCATTTGTATGTAGATCCGCCCAATCCTACCATTGTTTACCATAATGGCTGGTGGCATGGTAATAACGCTGTATTCAGAAGAATTATAGGAGATACCGCGACCATCATTATTCTGGGCAATAAATTCAACAGTAATATCTGGCATGCCGGTAAAATGAGTTCCGTTTTTACGGATTCTGAGGTTCCGGATATGGAAGAGGAATAATAATTATGCCCATACCGCGTTTAATGTAGCACTAAAAGGCTAGAACCCTTATTTTTGCCAACCTTTAACAATTTAACTCTGACACAAATTGCTTATGAACAATCTATTGTTTTATGCCGTTCCGGCGATGGGAGTCATCGGACTTCTTTACACCTTGATTAAATTTAGCTGGGTTTCCAAGCAGGATGCTGGTAACGCCAGAATGAAGGAAATCAGCACTTATATTGCAGAGGGTGCTATGGCATTCTTGAAAGCTGAGTGGAAAATCCTGGCTTATTTCGTAGTAATCGTTGCTATTTTATTAGGTTTCATGGCTCAGTCTAATGAAGACAGCCACTGGAGCATTGCTATCTCCTTCTTTATTGGTGCGGTTTTCAGTGCAACTGCAGGTTATATTGGAATGAAAGTAGCTACCAAGGCGAACGTTCGTACTGCTGAAGCTGCGAAGACCAGTTTGAGTAAGGCATTGAATGTTTCCTTTACAGGGGGAGCTGTGATGGGCTTAGGCGTATCTGGTTTAGCTGTTCTGGGACTAGGGGGTTTGTTCCTTGTATTGAAACAATATTTTTCTCCGGACGGAGATGTTGATGGTATGTTAAAGACCATTGAAGTATTAACCGGATTTTCTTTGGGTGCAGAGAGCATTGCCTTGTTTGCCCGTGTGGGTGGTGGTATTTATACCAAAGCTGCTGACGTAGGTGCTGACTTAGTGGGTAAAGTAGAAGCAGGCATTCCTGAAGATGATCCCCGTAACCCTGCAACCATTGCAGATAACGTGGGTGATAACGTTGGTGATGTTGCCGGTATGGGTGCGGACCTTTTCGGTTCTTATGTTGCTACCGTTTTGGCTACCATGGTATTGGGTAATGAAGTAACTGGTGCTAATGGTACCAGATTGGAAGACGCATTCGGAGGATTGTCTCCAATTTTATTGCCAATGCTGATTGCCGGTATCGGAATTTTATTATCAATCGTAGGTACCCTATTCGTAAGAATTGGTGAAACTGCTGGTTTAAATACGGCTGTTGTACAGAAAGCATTGAACATGGGTAACTATGGTTCTATGATTTTAACAGCGATTGTATGTTATTTTTTAGTAGGATATGTATTGCCTGAAACCATGACTTTAAGAGGTGCTGAATTCACCAGAAACGGTGTATACGGTGCTATCGTTGTGGGTTTGGTAGTAGGTACTTTAATGAGTATCATTACTGAGTACTATACAGCAATGGGCAAGCGTCCTGTATTAAGTATTATTCGTCAGTCTGCTACAGGGCACGCTACCAATATCATTGGTGGTTTGGCTATTGGTATGGAAAGTACTTTCTTACCAATCATTGTATTGGCTGGAGGAATTTACGGTTCATTCCTTTGTGCAGGTTTATACGGTGTGGCAATTGCTGCTGCAGGAATGATGGCAACTACAGGTATGCAATTGGCGATTGATGCATTTGGTCCAATTGCGGACAATGCAGGTGGTATTGCTGAAATGAGTGAGTTACCTGGTGAAGTGCGTGAGAAAACAGATATTTTAGATGCGGTGGGGAACACAACTGCTGCAAGTGGTAAAGGTTTCGCTATTGCTTCTGCCGCTTTAACTGCATTGGCTTTGTTTGCTGCTTTCGTTGGTGTGGCTATGCCAGACAATCAACATATTGATATTTATAAAGCCGATGTATTGGCTGCTTTATTTATCGGAGGTATGATTCCATTTATCTTCTCCTCTCTGGCTATCAGAGCAGTAGGTGAAGCGGCGATGGCCATGGTGGAAGAAGTACGTCGTCAGTTCAGAACCATTCCTGGTATCATGGAAGGTACTGGCAAGCCTGAATACGATAAGTGTGTGGCTATTTCTACTGAAGCTTCTTTAAAGAAAATGATGATGCCAGGTGCCATCACTATTATTTCTCCATTGTTGATTGGTTTCTTATTAGGACCTGAAGCATTGGGTGGATTCTTAGCGGGTGCTACCGTGAGCGGTGTATTGATGGGTATTTTCCAGAACAATGCAGGTGGTGCATGGGACAATGCTAAGAAGTCTTTCGAGAAAGGAGTAGAAATTAATGGTGAAATGTATTACAAGAAATCAGAGCCACACAAGGCTTCTGTTACCGGTGATACGGTTGGTGATCCATTTAAAGATACATCTGGTCCTTCAATGAATATCCTTATCAAATTAATGTCAATCGTTTCTTTGGTAATTGCTCCTACATTGGCACATATGCATCCAACTTCAAATGCTGCTGAAACCAAAGTAGAGAAGAAAATTGAAATCAGTATCGGCGGCCAGGAATCAGGAATGAATGTAACTGTTAGTGGCGAAAAAGATGGTTTGAAAGACCTGATTGAAGCCTTAAAAACAGACGGTGTGGTAAGCAATCCCGAGAATGTAGATATTCAAATTAAAGATGGTAAGTTAATTATCAATGGTACTGCACAATCAGATGATGTTTATAAAAAATACGAGAAGTTTTATATGAGCATCGGAGAAAAAGGCATTGAAATAAAAGCCTCAGAAACCAAGAAATAATTGAACAACTGAACATGAAAAAAACCCGAAAATTTCGGGGTTTTTTTTATGTAAGCAAGCAATCGAAAAACTACCATTTGTCTACTTCTTCAGTAGCTGTGTCATTTACTACAGGAGCTTCATTTGCAGGAGCTTCTGCAGTTGGAGTGTAAGCTGGTGCTGGTTCAGCAACCGGAGCATCATTAACTTCTGCATGTTCTGGTGCATAGATTTCACCTTCACCCTCTCCTTCCGGATACTCGTGGTTAAATGCATCAAAATCAAAATCAGGCATTAGATCTGTTTTAACAAAATCTACTGCTTCTCCCAGTGCTTTAATAAATTTATTAAAGTCTTCTTTGTACAGAAAAATTTTGTGACGGTCATAACCATTGTTGTCAAAGCGTTTGCGACTCTCTGTAATGGTTAAGAAATAATCGTTGCCACGTGTTGCCCTTACATCAAAAAAGTAAGTTCTTCTCTTTCCTGCACGGATGCGAGTGCTGTACACACTCTCCATTTTTTTGTCATTGTTCTCGTACGCCACAGTTATTAGTGTTTGGTTAACAGTTTGTTAATGGTTAAAAATAGGAGTTGTTTTGGAATTACCAAAAATTTCATACAAATAATCAACAAAAATGCTAAACACTACTTAGTGTTGCAACGCTAAATTTCAGGATTCTGGTGTGCAGCAGTCTCCAGCTGCATTCTGTACAATTCGGCATAATAACCGTTCAGTTGCATTAATTGGTCATGGGTACCTTTTTCTGCTATTTTTCCCTCTTCCAAAACAATAATCTGATCGAAATGGAAACCGGAAAAAATGCGATGCGTTATAATGATTGCTGTTTTTTCTTGTAAGTAGTTGTATAAATGACCAATAATATGTTTTTCTGTTTTGGCATCCACAGCACTTAAACAATCGTCGAAAACAATAATTTCCGGGTTTTTAATCAATGCACGTGCTATAGAAATTCTTTGCTTTTGTCCTCCGCTTAGGGTAACACCTCTTTCCCCAATCATGGTTTCATACCCGTTTTCAAATCCCATGATTTCATTGTGAATGCTGGCGCTTTTGGCAGCTTCTTCTATCCTTTCTATGGGTGTATCGGGTGCTACCCCAAACCGGATATTATTGGCTACCGTATCGCTGAACAGGAAAATATCCTGCTGCACATAACTGATGTTTTGGCGCAGCTTTTGTAAGCCGTACATATGCAGCGGTTTTGATCCCACTGTAATACTGCCTTTATCGGGTTCATAAAATCGCAATAACAATTGCGCCAGGGTAGATTTACCACTACCTGTTTTTCCCAATACCAGAATTTTCTCTCCGCGATTGATCTGCAAACTCAGGTTCTGAATGGCTTTAATGCCAGTGTCCGGATAAGTGAAATCTACTTGCTTAAATTCAATGGTACCTGTTACCATTTCATCGGGTAAAACGGTCGGATGATCCTTAATGGCAGGCTCCAATTGCAAAAATTCATTCAATCTTTTTTGTGAAGCTGCCGCACGTTGAATCATACTGGCGGTCCATCCAATAGCACTGACAGGGAAAGTCAGCATATTGATATAGATTACAAATTCAACAATTAGACCCACTTTAGAAGGGTCTTGCATGGCCTGCATCCCTCCCAGAAAAATGGTAATCAAAGTGCTGATGCCAATCATTAAAGCCATACTGGGGAAATACAGGGCTTCCACTTTGGCTAACCCTATGGCATTCTGTTTGTATTTTTCACTGTTCTGATTAAAAAATCCGAACATGGCTTTTTCCTGTACAAATGATTTAATTACGCGAATTCCGGAATAAGATTCCTGGGCATTGGTAGTTAAATTGGAAAGATCCTCTTGTATGGACTCGCTCTTTTTATTAATGATGCTGTTGACTTTGTATATCGTAATGGCCAATAACGGCAACGGAGCCAATACCATTAATGTAAGATTCACGTCCTTGCTTAACATGTTTACCAGACAAAATCCAATCAGTGTAATCAGGTTAATTAAATACATTACGGCAGGACCCGTGTACATCCTTACCCTGCTTACATCTTCGGCAATTCTGTTCATTAAATCGCCTGTGCTGTTTTGTTTGTAAAATGCCGTGTGTAGTCGCTGGTATTGCTGATAAACTTCATTTTTCTGATCAAATTCTATATGTCTGCTCATGACTATAATGGTCTGACGCATAAAGAACATCAGTACCCCCCTTATAACAGCAATGGCTAAAATACTTAGGCTGCAAAAGGCAATTAACCAGCCAAAACTCCAGTCTTTATTGCTAACCAGTGCAATGAATTTGTTCAAGATATCTCCTTCTGCGTGGTATACAGGAGCTGGCTTGGCGCCAGGAAGCCTTTGCTGAACTAGACTGATAACGTATCCGGTAATCTGTGGTGCCAAAACTGCAAAGTAGTTGGAGGCAATAACAAAGAATATCCCAATAAAGAAACGCTTTCTATACTTCCAGAAATAATGATTTAATGAGGCTAATTCTTTCAAAAACTTTCAATTAGGATGCAAATATAGCTTTGAATGAAAATAAGTTTTGGATAAAAAAAATTCCCCCCTTACTTTTGCCGCGGAGAGCTGGCAGAGTGGTCGATTGCGGCAGTCTTGAAAACTGTTGACTGTAACAGGTCCGGGGGTTCGAATCCCTCGCTCTCCGCCAAAACAAACAGATGTCCAGCCAATGGCTGGCATTTTTGTTTTAGGAAGCTGGCAAAGCTTGCTTTGCTGAGCGAACTAATATCAAAAATGAAAGTTCGCTGAAGGCGAACGGACATCTGTTTGTTTTGAGCCTCCCCCACCATTGGGATCAGCGAAGCTAATCCACTGTAAGTGGGGCGAAGCTAATCCACTGTAAGTGGGGCGAAGCTAATCCACTGTAAGTGGGGCGAAGCTAATCCACTGTAAGTGGGGCGAAGCTAATCCACTGCAAGTGGGCGAATCTACTCGGGATTAGTTACACGCAGGATGGTATAGGCTCTTTCTCCTGAAGGCATTTCCCACCTAAATTCATCCCCCTGTTTGTATCCAATTACTGCTGTCCCCATGGGAGCATAAATAGATACTTTCTTTAACTGAACATTGGCTTCGCCAGGCAATACCAATGTGAAGCTGACTTCTTTTTTAGTCTTTAAGTCTTGCAATGTAACTTCCGAATGAATTCTGATTACATCTTTCGGAAATAGATCTCTTTCCAATACCAATGGATTGTTTTCCAATTCTGCTGCGAGTTTACGAGCACTTTTAGATTCTATGGATTCGTTTTCGGCTACTAATCTCGTATGGCTCTTCAGGAGTTGATAATCTTCCTGTAACAGAATTAATTGTTTGGTAGATTCCTTCATATAATTAATTTAATTGTGACATGGTTTTTGTTGAGATTGCCAGGGTATCTTTAAAGTATATTTCTTCCAGCGATTTTGTTTCCAACTGGCTAATCCTTCTGAAAATATTAGCTGACTTAATATCCGATAACTCTTTATATCCACTGGATTCCATTAGTTCAACTACAGCCTGAAGGGTATTTTTATGAAAATT
>NZ_KI669560.1:2008708-2132887 GCF_000508085.1 Sediminibacterium sp. C3
ATCCCTCTTGCGCTGTAACATATATCTGCCCCAAGGGATATTACTTTTAGTATATCAAACCCCGTGATGATTTTACCGGCTGCAATCAATCTGATATGTTTTTTCAGCCCCATTTTAGTAAGCGTAGTAGAGACAAAACTCAATGCTTCCATTAAAGGCATACCCACATGATCTGTAAACTCCAATGGAGCTGCACCTGTTCCTCCTTCTGCCCCATCAATAGTAATAAAATCCGGGACAATACCTGTTAGTTTCATTTGCTGACAGATATCAATAAATTCCTGTTTGCTACCAATACAAATTTTAAAGCCCACCGGCTTACCTCTCGATAATTGTCTTAATGTTTCCAGAAAATATATCAGCCCTTTTGCGTCTGAAAAAGCAGTGTGCGCCGGCGGTGATACAATGGTAGTATTTACCGGCACATTTCTGATGGAAGCAATTTCAGGGGTGTTTTTTGCAGCAGGTAAAATTCCTCCATGACCGGGTTTGGCTCCCTGAGACAATTTTAATTCTATCATTTTTACTTTTGGGTTGCTGGCATTCTTGCGAAAAAGATCTGCATCAAAATTTCCTACATGATTTCTACATCCGAAATATCCTGTTCCAATTTGCCAGATTAAGTCGCCTCCTATTAAGTGATAAGGACTAATGCCTCCTTCTCCTGTATTATGGGCAAATCCTCCCAATTGCGCTCCAGCATTTAAAGATTCAATGGCAGTTTTGCTTAAGGCACCAAAACTCATTGCTCCAATATTCAAAATACTGGCATTATAGGGTTGGCGGCATTGTTTATTACCAACGAGTACTCTAGGTGATTTATTCTTTATATGAACTGGATAAATAGAGTGTACCATCCATTCATATCCGACTTGAGTAGGATCTGTCTGCATTCCAAATGCTACGGTTTGTTTTACATTCTTGGCTCTCTGATATACAATCGATCTTTGCCTTCTATTAAATGGCTTTCCATCGGCATCGGATTCAAAAAAGTATTGGCGAATCTCCGGACGAATAGATTCAAATATATAGCGCAGGTACCCTAGCAATGGATAGTTGCGAAGAATAGCATGTTTTTTCTGAATTATATTGAAAATAATGATGCCCAATAACGGCATACTAATAATAAGCCACCAATAATAAGTGGGATTTAAATAGGCAGATCTTATGATTAGGGTATTGATAACCAAACTGGTTATTAAAATAGTACCACTAATCGAAATCGATGATTGATTTCGTGACATGGTGTAATAGAAATTGAAGTGGAATAAAATAGTATAAGTATTACCCCGGGTGATACCTACTATTATCAGGCCGGGGTGATCGTACCAAAGGCTTTTGGTCTGGAGATGCTATATGTACATATTATAATCACTTTGCAAAGGTAAGTAACTGTTTTGAATTCCCCCCTCTTTGTCTGTTAAATGTCATTTGTACAACAATAAAGGTATTTAAATACTTTTATTGTTCAAAAACAATACCTTTGAAGTATTCAATCACTTTTAAAACAAATCATATGTATCCAGAAACAGAAAATATTTTAGATGTAACAGTATTGGAACCCAAACAAAAGCATCCAACCATATTTGTCAGGTTTGATATGCTTGAACCGGGGGAACACTTAACCATTCACAATGATCATGATCCTAAACCTTTGTACTATCAGTTATTGGGAGAAAGAGGAAATGTATTTATATGGGAGTATCTAGAAGAAGGCCCTGAATGGTGGAAGGTTAAAATTACCAGAAGAGATGAAGGCGCAACCGAAGAGTCAGTAGGTCAGCTGGCTGCCAATGATATCCGCAAAGCACAGATATTTAAAAAATACGGAATCGACTTTTGTTGTGGAGGGAAAAAATCGGTTAAGGAAGCATGTAAAGCCAAGGGGATTGATGTTACAAAAGTAGAAAAGGAATTACAGGATGCTGATAAGAATAAAGCTGCCAATTTGGGTTCAAGACCTATTGATTTTACTAAATGGAACCTAGATTTTCTGATTGATTATATTGTGAATACACACCATAATTATGTAAAAACCAGTTTGCCAGAAATCATTGGTTTCTCTGAAAAAGTATTCAGGGTTCATGGAAAAAGGCACGAGGAATTGTTTCAGATTAATGAACTTATAAAAGCAATTAATGCTGAATTGACCTCGCATTTATTAAAGGAAGAGAAAGTGCTGTTTCCTTATATAAAGAAACTGGTTTCTCAGCAAAATGAAGAAATACAGCCCTTCTCCGAAAATTTTGGATCGGTGCAAAGTCCTATTGCTATGATGGAGATGGAGCATGAAGAAGTTGGGAATCATTTAGCAACGATTAGATCACTTACCAAAAACTATTTATTACCTGCTGATGCCTGCAATAGTTATGGAATTCTGTACAAATTCCTTGAGGAATTTGAAGAAGATCTGCACATGCATATTCACTTGGAGAATAATATTTTATTTCCCAAAGCATTGGATTTGGAGTCCAAACTAAAACAGGATCAATGCTAATTAATGCCAATACCAGATTGTCTGTTATTTTAAAAGAGAGGCCGGATGCGCTGGAAGCCATTGTTAGTATTTCTCCCAAGTTTCAGAAACTTAGAAATCCAATCTTGAGAAAAATAATGGCTTCCAGGACTACTATACAGATGGCCGCAAGTATTGGGAACTGCAGGGTTGAAGACTTTTATTTGCAATTGTCGGCCTTTGGTTTTCAGTCGGTAAATAATGACAACACAAATGAGCCTGCTGAGTCCAGGCCTTTGTACATGCAATCCATTGGAAACTATGAGATAATTGATTTTGATGTTAGGCCCATACTGGAACAGGGTAATGATCCTCTTAAATCTATAATGAATAAGATAATAGAGATTCAATCTACTCAGGTTCTTAGGATTATCAACAGTTTTAGGCCTACCCCACTGATGCAATTACTATCTGATAAAGGATTTGAATCTTATGCAGAAAGAATAGCGGATGATGTATTTCATATCTATTTTCACCAAGCCGAAAAAGCAAATGCCCCTATATTTAAAGAGTACGAGGAGTCAGTAGAATCGTGGGACAAAGTATGGGATGAGTTTCAAAATAATTTAGTGGAAATTGACGTGAGAAATTTGGAAATGCCAGGCCCGATGGAAGCAATTCTCTCTGCTTTGCAAACACTTGAAAAAGGGAAAGCTTTATATGTATACCATAAACGGGTTCCGCTATATTTATTACCTGAATTGGCTGAAATGAGTTTTAGGGTTTCTATTAATAAGCTCTCTGAATCTGATATACGTTTGTTAATTTATAAATGAATAAATGTCTGTAGTTAATCATACTCCACTTACTAAAACAACTCACTGGAAAGTAGTGATTCCTTTCTATGGTTATGGTGCTATTGCACTTTTGGTAAGTACAGTACTGCTTCTTTTATCTGCGAATAACTTACTGAATCATTATTTTTCCCCCGGTAATCTTGCTATTACACATTTGATGGCACTTGGATGGGGCACTATGATGATTTTAGGAGCGAGTCATCAGTTGATTCCCGTTTTAATTGAATCTGAATTATATAGTATTAAACTGGCAATGGTAACATTTTTGCTTGCAGGGATTGGTATTCCTTTATTGGTAGTTGGATTTTACGAGTTTAATATGGGAGCTCCTGCTAAATGGGGCGGAAGATTGATTGTTCTATCGGTAATAGTTTATCTATATAATTTGTATAAAAGTATTAAGAACAGCCAAAAGGAAAATGTACACGTCCTTTTTTTGTTTACAGCAACCGCCTGGTTGCTGGTTACCTCTGCTTTAGGCCTCATGCTGGTTTATAATTTTTCCTTTCCCTTATTTCAAAAGAATTCGGTTGATTATTTACCCTTGCATGCACATGTTGGAATTGTTGGATGGTTCCTGCTGACCATTATTGGGGTTGGATCAAAGCTGATTCCCATGTTTTTGATTTCAAAATACTTCAATAGCAACCTGCTTTGGCGTATTTATGGGTTAATCAATACCGGACTAATACTGTTTGTTTTACTTTTTTTGTATTCAGAATCCTTGCTCTACTTATTTATTCCCGTTGTATGTATTTTTTCGGGAATTGTGTTGTTTATTATTTATTGTTATAAATCATATAAACAAAGGATAAAGTTGAAAGTAGATGAACCCATGAAAATTTCTTTGGTTGCCATTCTGCTTAATTTATTTCCCGTTTTATTTCTAATTATCATAATAGTTCATGCTACATTTACCAATACCGTTAGTTTTTCAGTAGTAATGGGATACGGATTTGTCATTTTCTTTGGTTGGATTACAGCAATCATTTTTGGAATGACATTTAAAACACTGCCATTTATTGTCTGGAACAAAGTATTTCAATATAAGAATCAAATAACTGTAACAATAAATCCCAAAGACCTGTATAGTAAGTTAATTTACAAATGGATGATATTTTTTTACTGGACGGGTTTTTCAATTTTCTTAATAGGATTATTGATGAATAATGTCTTACTGATTTCTTATGGAGCTGGTTTATTGGTTATAGCTGCGCTGTTTTATGGTTGGAATATTATACGTCTAATTCTTTTTAAAGCACCTCTTGATGAATATAATAACCAATAACAATGCCATGTGTTCCTTCGCAATTGATGTTTTGCGTAGCGTAGAAGATCCTGAAATTGGCTTAAATATTATTGATTTGGGATTGGTTTATCAGATTGATTTTGATGAAGAGAGCAAAAAGATATTTTGTACCATGACGCTCACTACCCAGTTTTGTCCAATGGGGGAATCTATATTGAATACAGTTAAGCTTTCTTTGGAAAAGTTTTTTTCAGACTTTACAGCTGAAGTATATTTAACCTTTGAACCTTCCTGGAATAGTGATCGAATCAGTGAGATGGGTAGAATATTTTTAAATAGAAAATAGATGTTAAGTATTACCTGCAAAACTGCTATCAAAGCCACTATTTATCTGGCTTCAAAATTAGACTCAGAACAAAAAGCAAGTATTAAAGAAATTGCTGAATACATAGATGCCAGTGAGCATACGGTTGGGAAAATGTTGCAGACACTGGTTAAAGAGAATATTATCAAGAGTGCCAAGGGACCATCTGGCGGTTTTTATATTACAGCCAATCAAACCCAGTTGTCAGTTTTGAAAATTGTGCTTGCTATTGATGGTGAAGATCGGTTCAATGAATGTGGGCTTGGCCTGAGCAAATGCTCCTCAACTCACCCCTGCCCTATTCACAATGATTATAAAATAGTCAGGGATGGATTTAAAAAGATTTGTGTTCAGAATAAAATTGCAGATTTATGCGTCCCCTTTAATAAAGGCATCGCATTTTTAATGGGTTGATTCAGTAAATATTTTTTCTGCTTCATTGTCTTCGTATACTTTAATTAATTGCAGCAATTGCTTTTTCAGTTTCTCTGTAATTTTCTCGTATCCTTTCTGCCCATATATATTCTTCATTTCTCTGGGATCTTTCTCTAAATCAAATAATTCCCATCCTTCCACTCTGGTATAAAACCGGATCAATTTATACCTGCCTGTACTAATGCCAAAATGTGGGGAAACAGCGTGTTCGCCATTTTCATAATAATGGTAATACATGGCATCCCTCCCCTTTTTCTGATTCCTGTTTACCAATGGCAAAAAGGATTTTCCCTGCATATCAGTGGGTACTTGAATTTTTGCTGCATCTAAAATGGTAGGTGCAATATCCAGGTTCATGACCAACTGTTCATTGATGCTTCCGGCAGGAATAATCCCCGGATAGCGCATGACCATTGGGGTACGAAAAGATTCCTCATACATGAATCGCTTATCGAACCATCCGTGTTCGCCCATATAAAATCCCTGATCACTCACGTAAATAACGATGGTGTTTTTGGTTAATTGATGATTGTCTAGATAAGCAAGTGTACGACCGATATTTCTGTCTAATGAGGCAGCCGTTGCCAGATAGTCCTGCATGTATCGCTGGTACTTCCATTCCGTTAATGCCTTACCGGTTAAATTTCTTTGTTTCAGGTCGCTGTTTACTGAATCGTAGAATTCCATATACGCTTTCCGCTGAACCGGATTCATCCTTTTTATGGATAACTCCTTTTCTTCTTCTGCTTTGTTTTCAAACATTTTTAAGTCGTATCCCATTCGCATCGTTTTGTCGATGGTCATATCCTGCACCGCAGCAGCAGCCCTTGTTTCATAACTATCGTAAAAATTTTCGGGCAATGGAAATTGGGTTTTGGTGAAAAGTCTTAAATCACGGGTATCGGGCATCCAGGTTCGATGGGTGTTTTTATGTCCGATTACCAGGCAAAATGGTTTTGCCGTATCCCTTTTATTTAACCATTCTTCCGCCACATCTTCTACCACATCTGATGCATAGCCCTCGATTCTTTTTCTTTCACCATTCATCATTATAAAATCAGGATTGTAATAACTACCCTGACCAGGCAAAACCTGCCAAAAACTAAATCCTTCCGGGTTCGACTGCAGATGCCATTTCCCAATCCAAGCGGTTTGGTAACCTACTTTACCTAACTCTTTAATAAAGGAATTCTGTGCTCCATTGAAATTGGCACTTATATTGTCTTTGAATCCATTCTTATGGCTGTATTTGCCGGTTAAAATCACGGCTCTGCTTGGGCCACAAATACTATTCGTAACATATGCTTTGTTAAACCGAACTCCCTCTTTTGCTATACGGTCAATATTGGGGGTTTGCATAAATTTGCCGCCATAGGCACTAATGGTTTGATAAGCATGGTCATCGGAAACGATAATAACAATATTGGGGCGCTGTGCAGCCAACCCAAACTGGTTCATTAAAAGGAAAAGCAGCAGCCAATATTTTTTCATATCAACAAGTTAAACCAGCACTTTAACTACCATTTTCCTGATTATGCCATCCCCAATCATGGGTGCATGCACATCTTCCGGAAAATAAATGGCAAAATGTCCAGCCTTTAAATTAAAAAAGATTTCGGGGGAATCCTCATAAAACAGCACATCTTTTTCCGGACTGTATTCTCCTCTTGGGTTTAAACAGTTGTTGCGTGATTTCCATCCAACTTTCTCCATGCCCTCAAACACTATTTGAATATCTATGTAACGATTATGACATTCGAAATAATCAGTGGATTCCTTTTCACTTACCAATGATTCCTGAATTACGATGGCACGGATATTCTCTCCTTCCCATTGGGTTTCCCCAACAGGCATTTCATCTATCTTGCAAGCTGCAATGAATGCCATCGCTTTCTCAAACCTTGGATGCAGTTTTTGGTATTTTATCATTTGTGCTACTGAATCTACAATCATATAGTTATCTTATTAAGTATAAACTTCCCGATAAAAGGGGTTCACCATTCCCTCTGTTAATAATAAAATAATACACACCGGTTGGAACTTCTTTGCCGTTCAGCTTCCCGTTCCAGCCCCTGAAATAGGGCTTGGTCTGAAATACAACCTGTCCGTATCTGTTAAATACACTAACAGAACCATTGGGATAGGTTTCCAGTCCGGGGATAATCCATTCGTCGTGTATTCCATCTCCATTGGGTGAAAAGGAATTGGGGGGATTGATGCTGGCTAAAACCCTTACCAATGTGGTATCTGATTCTGAAGTACATCCATTCATTCCATAGGCTGTTAAAGTGTATTGCTGGGTACTGAAAGGACTTACCAATGGCGTTAATGAATTCGGAGGCATTAAATTGACCAATGGTTGCCAGGTAAATCCATTGTACTGTCCATCAATTTTACCCAATAAGGCAGTACTGTTTCCCTGCATAATTGTTTTGTCGGGACCCGCATCCACTTGCGGGGGTTTAATAACCTGAACTGGAATGTTAAGGGTATCTGTGCAAGCTTGTACATTTTTTATGATTACCTGATATTGAGTTGTATCAACTGGCTTTACCCAGAGCGAAGATCCACTATGAATGCTTGCTCTGCTATTATTGTACCAATCCTGTGTTGTGCCTCCAATGGCTGTGAGCAAGGTACTGTCACCCAGACAAATAACAGTATTGCCGGTGAAGCTTGCGTTTATGGCATTGAATGCTGTAACCCTAACAGTATCTGTGGATGAACATCCATTGGAAGTGGTAACCTTCACAATATACCTGCCGGTATCCGATCTGTTTACTGCTGCTAATTGAGGATTTTTCTCCGTTGAGCTGAAATTGTTTGGCCCTGTCCAGAGATACGATAAATTGGATCCGGAACCGGAAGCAGCAGCAAAATTCACCGCTCCTCCAAAACATTGGTTAATCACCTGGTTCCCAATTTGGGGAGCCTGTGAATTAATTTGAATGGTAATCGGCAGTGAAGCGGTCTGACAGGAAACAACGCCTGAATAAACAGATTCACTGGCCAACAACCGGTATTGAAAATTCCCGACATTCGTTGGTGTTCTGTTGAAATTGGTTTGATTGGCATTGCTCAGATTGTTCCAGCTGATTCCTGCATTGTTACTGATTTGCCATTGATACACCGGGTTGTTGTATCCCTGTCCTACTTCCATAGAAAGTAACATGGGATTCTGTTCGTTAAAACATACTGTTTTATTAAAAGTATTCACCCCATCAATTTTGGCTGACATGGTTGGGCCACAGGGTCTGAAAGTGATATCATCAATTGCCAGATCATTGCCACATCCGGCACCTGCGTTGCTGGTGATTTTCAATACTACGCTGTTGGTATTTAAAGGAGGCTTGAAAAGGAAACCAAACTGTTTAAAACTTAGAACACTGGTTTCATTGATATTCCCGGTACTATAGGTTTCCAAAACGTTACCATTACTGGTTTCTATTGTAAAAGTTAAATTGGGCTTTGTGCCATTGCCACCGCAGCTGGTAGGTTTTAAAACATTGGCTACCCAGGCGCCAAATTCATAAGTGGTATTACCACATAATCCTGTAATGGTTTCTACATAAAAAACACTGGGGGCATTGGTTGCATTAATGAGCATCATTTTCCCCTCTTCGTCACCCGTATGGTCTCTGGTTATGTCATGCCAGGTATTGGTAAAGCACCCCAATGCAGAACTGACTATGGAATAGTTGCCGTCATTCGGGCAGGAATTAGCAACATAACCCAGGTTGGTGATACCCGGTTGCAGTGGGCCCGTCGGATTGTTTTTATTTCCAAAACTAATATTTACAACAGGATTACCCAGACTGCCTGTACATAATTGTGCAGTAATCTCTGTAACAAAAAACGGAAGAATAATTAAGAATAAATATTTCACTTGCTTGCTTCGGTCTGTAAATTACAGAATCTGCTTAACTATTTTCTGTGGCTTCCTCAATTTTTGCTACTGCAATCAAATCGGTTAAATCAACATTTATTGGAAGTGCGCCTATTTGAACGATTGCTCTTTTTCCCCTTATCTCTTTTACTTCTCCAACCTGATAGTTTTTTTTGAGTTTAACCAAAGAGCCGGGCTCAATTTCTGTGTTTAATTCCCTGTACTTTTTATCTACTTTTTTGGCAAGCTTATTTACTACAATGGTTTCTTTTTGTTTGAAGAGCAGGTTTTGCAGATTTTTAACTACTTCATTTTTGTTCTCCGTTTTTTTCCAATCCAGCACAATTTGTTTGAGCTTGCGCTCCATGTCTTTCAGATACTGTAATCGCTCTTCAGTAATTTTATTCTGGTTCTTTAGTAATTCAACCTGTTGCAGGTGTTTTTCTTTATTCATTACCTGCTCCATTTCTCTTTTCAACTTTTCATTTTCTTTCAGAAGCCTGTGTAGTTCTTTTTTCTCTTTTTCCAATTGTTGCAGATCCTGTTCCGTTCTGTTTAGCAATCTATCCAGCTTAAAATGGTCTTCTTCTACCAGCTTTCTTGCCCTGTTGATTAAATGCTTGGGAAGCCCAATTCTTTCAGCAATTGCAAATGTGTAAGAACTCCCAGGTTTACCTATAATCAATTTATACATTGGTTGCAGGTTCACTTCATCAAATTGCATGGCACCATTCAAAATTCCCTGCGTGTGGTTGGCCATCACTTTCAAATTTAAATAGTGAGTTGTAACCACACCGAATGAATGTTTTCTGCCCAATTCTTCCATAATTACTTCAGCAAAAGCACCTCCTAAATTAGGATCAGATCCGCTTCCCAGTTCATCAATGAAAAACAAGGTTTTCCCATTGGCATTCTCCATGAAATGCTTCATATGCATTAAGTGGCTAGAATAGGTACTTAACTCAAATTGCAAACTTTGTGTATCGCCAATATGAATGTATAATTGTTTAAAAATCCCCATTACAGAATCGGGATGAACAGGCACCAGTAATCCGCTCTGAACCATCAGTTGATTCAGTCCAATGGTTTTCATGGTCACTGTTTTACCACCGGCATTTGGCCCGCTGATTACCAGAATTCGGTTTTTATCATCCAGGTGAATATTAACCGGGATGGTTTTTTTACCGGCTGTCTTATTATACAAGAACAACAATGGATGATAGGCTTCTATTAATTGCACCACTGCTTTATCCAATACGGTAGGCATATGGGCATTCATTTCTATGGCCAGTTTAGCCTTTGCTCTTACAAAATCAAATTCCCCGATAATTTGCAAATACTGCTGCAGCAAAGGAGCATATACCGATAATTGAGCGGTTAAAGCCCTTAATATTTTTTGAACTTCTTTTGCTTCTTCATTTTCCAGTGCAAAAACATCGTTATTAAGCTCAATGGTTTCCTCGGGTTCAATAAATGCTGTTTTGCGGCTATCACTTTCACCGTGTAAAATCCCCTTAACCTGTCTTTTGTATTCAGAGAAAACAGCCACCACTCTTCTGCCATTGCTGAAACTTTCTTCAATATCTGCAGTGTACCCGGCTTTGGCCATTTTCTGGACCATTTTTTCAAACACCCTCCTCAGCTCATTTCGCTTCTTATATAAATTCAACCTGATTTTCTGCAATTCAGGGGATGCATTGTCTAATACAACACCTGACTCATCCAGTACTTCATTGATGGCAATGACAATATTTTTTTCATAATAACTGTCCTGTAACACCATGGTTAAAGCCGGATAAGCCATTCTTCTTTCATTGTCGAACCAACGAAAAATAGTGCCCATACTTTCAGTAAGTCGCTTAATCATCATCCACTGCTCTCCGGTTAAAAGGGCTCCCGGAATGGATAATAGTTTTATATCCTTACTGATATTGGCTGTAAAATCGGCCGGAAAATATTGCTGTTGCTGTATGATTAATTTGTATTCAAAAGCCTGTCTCAGTTCTCTGTCAATAAATTCTTTGCGGGTATGAATCCTAAGATGTGCTGTCTTATTTTTAGAATAGTCTGTATGGCAAAATCCCGACAATGTCTCTTTCACTTTGTCAAATTCCAATTGAGTCAACGCCGATTCCGGGTACAAACGCATCATATTAGCCTTATTGAGAGCGCAAAGTTACATAGCGTCTTTCAATTAATGGGAATAACTCGGAATGGGCTGTTTTTGTTTGGCAGGAAATAAAACGGTAAGGGAATAAAAATAAAAGCAATCTGAAGCAGCAGTTGTGCTCCCAGAATTACATAAGTGGCCATGGTTGCTTCCATCCAGAGCTTATTTTCCGGTAAATCAAAAATGGGAGTACCTCTGTCCGGAGAAGAGGGTTGAATTACCTGGTAGGTAAACATAAGGGCAATCAGTAAAAAAATGGAAAGTGCCACATGCAGAAAGTTAACCAATACATGGCCCTTGTCCTGATCGCGCATGAAACGGTGCATTAAGTAAGGAATCAGAAAAATAGGAATATGGAAAATTAAAATATTGGTGCTCAAAATAAATGGAACCGAAACCCCGAAATAAGGATCAATGCTGAGCGCATCATAGAAGTGATATAGCACAAAAAAGAGCAACAGTGGCATAGCCAGTAGTAGCGACTCTATGCGCAGAGACATATACTTCCAAAATTGGGACTGAAAGCTCATAATAGGTTACGGTATCACAAATTTATCTTAAAATATCATTTTCTACTTATTAAGCGTTTAAATATCCTTGTTTCGTATGTAATGGTGAAGGAATTCAACAAAAATACCAAGCTGTTTGTAGTTATTATCTGTAGATAAATCAACAATATGAAAAAGACCTATTTATTCCTGACCTTTCTTTCTGCCTGGATAGTTGCCTGTGCTTTTACGGAAGATGGAAATCTGGTTACTGAAAATAAGACACCCAAAATGAATAGTATGAATGCAAAATTAGATACAGCCACATTTGGCGAAGGATGTTTCTGGTGTACGGAAGCTTTTTTTCAACGATTAAAGGGAGTAAAAGAAGTCATCAGCGGATACGGCGGAGGTTTTGTTGAAAATCCAACTTATGAGCAGGTCTGTGATAAAAATACCGGACATATTGAATTGGCCAGAATTGTTTTTGACCCTGCTATCATTACCTATGATGAATTATTAGAAGTATTCTGGAAAACCCATGACCCAACCACCTGGGATCAGCAAGGGAACGATATTGGCCCACAATACAGATCGGCCATTTATTATCATAATACAGAACAAAAGGAAAAAGCAGAAAAATATAAAGCAGCTTTGGATAAAAGCGGAGCCTGGGCAAATCCAATTGTTACCATCATTGAGCCTTTCAAAAATTTTTATCCGGCTGAAAACTACCATCAAAATTATTATAACAACAATAAGAATCAGGGATATTGCAGATTTGTCATTGCTCCCAAACTGGAGAAATTCGAAAAGGTATTTAAAGACAAATTGATAAAGCAATAGTCAAAATATATAAAATGCTACTTTTAGCAAATGAAACTCCTTCGTTTGTTATCAGTTAGTTTATCCCTTTTGTTGGCGCTGAAGAGTCAGGCTCAAAAAAACCGTCTGCGGCTTTTTCCAGGGCAGATACGCTCCGGGGTAGTATTACACCAGAACGGTCTTGGTGGAATCTCCTGCATTATGATATCAGGGTGCAACCCGACATAGCTGCACAGACCATTAAGGGCGCGGTAAGCATTCGGTTCAAAGCACTGAAAAAACCACAAAAGATGCAGGTGGATTTGCAGCAACCTTTGAAAATTGACAGTATTGTTTGGCAGAAAGGAAAAAAGGAAAAACTCATTTTCCAACGTTCCGGCAATGTGGCCATGGTAACCATGCCTGCCACTTTAAATGCAGGTATGGAGGGATTGCTAACGGTTTACTATCAAGGTGTACCAAGGGCAGCCGTGAGAGCTCCCTGGGACGGAGGAATCAGCTGGTCAAAAGATGAACTGGGAAATCCGTTTGTGGCCACTTCCTGTCAGGGACTGGGAGCCAGCGTATGGTGGCCTTGTAAGGATCATCAATACGATGAACCGGAACAGGGAGTAACCATTGGTGTAAGAGTTCCTGATACGCTAATGAATGTTTCCAATGGGAAATTAATAGAGACCATCCAGCACAAAGATGCTACTAAAACATGGGTATGGCAGGTTAAATTGCCGATTAACAATTATAGCGTAAGCATGAATATTGGAAAATATGTGCAGTTCAAAGACAGCTATAACGGTGAGGGGGGCAGATTAGATCTTACTTATTTTGTATTGCCACAAAATCTGGCAGGTGCCAAAAAACAATTCGAGCAGGTTAAACCCATGATCAAGTGTTTTGAAAACTGGTTCGGCCCCTATCCTTTTTATGCGGATGGGTTTAAACTGGTTGAGGTACCTTATCTGGGTATGGAACACCAGAGCAATGTAGCATATGGAAATAAATACCAGAATGGCTATTTAGGAAGGGATTTGTCTGGAACTGGCTGGGGGCTTAAATGGGATTTCATTATTATTCACGAAAGCGGACACGAATGGTTTGGTAACAATATCACTTCTGTAGATATTGCTGATATGTGGATACATGAAGGGTTTACCAATTATTCTGAAACCTTATTTACCGAATGCATGGATGGCAAAGAGGCAGGGAATGCTTATAACAAAGGAGCAAGAAGAAATATTAAAAATGATAAACCCATACTGGGTGTTTACAATGTACACAATACAGGTAGTGGTGATATGTATCCCAAAGCATCTGCCATGATTCATTCTATTAGAATGTCTATGAACAATGATGAAAAATTCAGACAATTGTTAAGACATTTAAATAAGCGCTTTTTTCACAAGCAGGTAACCACTGCTATGGTTGAAAAAGAAATGTCTGCGTATGCAGGGTACAATTTAAAAGCTGTTTTCAAACAATATTTAAGTACAACCCAGGTACCCGAATTCCAGTACCAGTTATCTGCTGATGGAAAACATTTAAAATACCGTTACGCTAATGCTATTCCTGACTTTAACTTACAATTACCTATTACAGCAGGGAATGAAACCTTAGTTTTGAAGCCGAAAGTAAACCAATGGCAATCAATTCAACTAACCCAGAAACAGGCTTTAGGTTTAGAGCTGGAGAAATTGGCTGATTATTTTTATATCGTGGTAAACGGACGCAAAGAAGCTCAGATTAAAATGAATTAGGGTAAATGGGAACCATTAGAAAACAAACCATCATTTCCAGCTTTCTGGTATATATAGGGTTCTTTATTGGAGCCATTAATATGTATATCTATACCAAGGATGGTTCCTTTACGCTGGAGCAATTTGCCCTTACCCGTATATTTTTCGACTTTGCACAAAACATGTATGCTTTTGGTGCTTTGGGGGTGATTCCCGTGATTTATAAGTTTTACCCTTATTACAAGGACAACCTGGAGAAGCACAGAATTGACTTGATGACCTGGGGAATGCTGGCAGCTTTCATTGGATTTATACTGGTATTAACTGCAGGATGGTATTTCAGGCCTTTTTTTGAATCTCAGTTCATTGAGAAATCCAAACTCATAGTTGACTACTATTACTGGATGTTTCCCTTTGCTTTGGGAATGTTGTTTTTCTCTGTACTGGAAGGTTTCTGCTGGGCTTTGCAACAAACCGTATTCTCTAATTTTTTAAAGGAAACCGGACTCAGAATCATCACGAGTATTTTCATTGCGCTCTATTATTTCAAGTTGATTTCATTTGAGTCCTTTGTATATTTCTTTGCTTTTTTATACCTGATTATTTTCCTGATTCTACTCAGTTATTTATACTATACCCGTCAGCTACATTTCCCTACAACCATCAGCAGGGTTACCAGAAAATTCTGGAAAAAAATGTTGGGAATGCAGGTGTTAATATACAGTGGAACTGTGATTGCATCCATTGCTGCAACCATTGATAGTTTCATTATTGCCAAGTTTCAGGGTCTGGCTGTGGTTGGTGTTTTCGGGTTGGCTCAATATGCGGCGAATCTGATACAGGTTCCTCAGCGAAGCATACAGGCCATTTCTGCAGGCGTTTTGTCCCGTGCCTGGAAAGACAAGGATATGAATGAAATCAAGCGGATTTACAAACGCTCCTGTATCAATTTATTAATCATGGCCCTGTTTATATTTGGCAATCTTTGGCTGAATGTAGCAGATGGCATGCGGGTGCTGCATATTCAACGGGAATACGAAGCCGGCATTGCTACGATTTTTATTTTAGGTATGGTCAGAATCATTGATGCAGGAACAGGCTTGAATGCAATGGTGATTAATACATCCACTTACTGGCGTTTTGATTTTATCAGTGGTGTAATTTTACTGGCTTTCCGTTTGCCGCTAACCTATTATTTAATTATGCATTACGGAATCATTGGTTCTGCTTTTGCTGAATTGTTTGCGTATAGCTTATATAATTTTATTCGCTTCGAGTTTCTACGCCGTAAATTCCGGATGCAGCCATTTGATCATAAAACCCTATTGGCACTTTTATCTGCAGCCATTTCTTTCGGCATCCCCTTCTTTATTTTCCAGGACAGGGAGGGATGGATTCCCATTTTTTTAAGAAGCATTCTTTTCTCGGGATTATTTATTTTTTCTGTATTTAAATTGGCTTTAACACCAGATGCGGGCCAACTATATCACAATTTTATGAAGCGCTTTGCTAAGTAATAACAGAGCCGAAGTCTAAGTTTTAATTTAACGCATTCTGCCGCCGCCTCTGAATTTGGGATTCCAGTATTTGTCGTTTAAATCGGATATGGTTACACCTTGAGAAGTAGAAGCGTGTAAAAATTTATTGTTCTGCATATAAACTCCAACATGCGAAATCCCTCTGCCACCGGTATTAAAAAAAACCAGGTCGCCTTCCTGTAGTTCATCAATGGGAATAGGTTGCATGATATTGAATTGCTCCTGAGAAGTTCTGGGTAATTGAATATTGTAAATTTCCTTCATGATGACCTGAGTGAAAGCAGAGCAATCAATGCAGTTCATGGTGCTGCCCCCAATGCAATAACGGGTACCCCACCATTTATCCATCAACTCAAGCAAGGGAATATTCGTTAATTCTTCCGCAGGCATATCCATTACAATGGCATATTTTAATTGTAACCAGCTGGCTTTTTCCAACTCGGCTTTGGTTGGTGGATTCCCATTGCCGCTGTTATTGGTTTTATTTTTTGTGGTTGTGGCAGAACTGGAAGTTTTGTGTTTGGTGGTAGTTACAGTACCCAGTGTCACTTCAATTCCATTGATAAATTCCCTTTTTTCTGTTCCGTATACTTTTGTAACCGTTTTTTGAGTTGAATTGTCTTTATTTACGAGGTTTCTTACTGTATTACAGCTACTCATCATCAGCACTGCCACCAATAAATTAATATATAATTTACGCTTCATATGGGCTGCAATTTACTGGGTTTATCCTAATGTGGAAAATTGACACTTTGTAATGGGGTGGCAAAGGCCGAACTTTGTAGACTATTTTCTTTCTATGGCCCAATTTTCACACTTACATGTACATACCCAATATTCCTTACTGGATGGCGCTGCTCCAATAGATGAACTCTACAAAAAAGCCGCTGCCCACCAAATGCCCGCCCTTGCCATAACCGATCATGGCAATATGTTCGGTGCTTTTGATTTTGTAAGCCAGGCCTGGAAAAATACTAAAGTGATTGGAAAGGATGCCAACGGAAAAGACATTACCACACCAGTAGTAAAACCAATTGTAGGCTGTGAGTTTTATGTAGTGAAAGACAGACATATCAAAACATTCACTAAAGAATCAAAAGACAATAGATTTCACCAGGTTTTGCTGGCAAAGAATGCCACAGGATACCAGAATTTGGTGAAGCTTACTTCACTAGGCTATATAGAGGGTATGTACAGCAAGTACCCAAGAATTGATAAAGAACTTATTGAAAAATACCACGAAGGATTAATTGCCACTACCTGTTGTATTGGCGCCTATGTGCCTCAAACCATTTTGCATCAGTCCGAAGAAAATGCAGAAAAGGAATTTAAATGGTGGCTCGATTTATTTGGTGAGGATTATTATATTGAAATTCAGCGACACGATATCAAAGAACAGGAATTGATTAATCAGACCCTGTTAAAATTTGCGAAGAAATACAATGTGCCGGTTATTGCTACCAATGATAGTCACTATGTTGAGAAGGATGATGCCAATGCGCATGATATTTTATTGTGCATTAATACGGGTGAAAAGCAAAGCACTCCAGGGTTTGATGATTTTGTGAATGATGAGGTACAGATAAAAAACCGAAGATTCAAGTTTCCCAACGATCAGTTTTATTTTAAGACACCGGATGAAATGGCTAAGCTGTTTCATGATATTCCGGAATCTTTGGATAATACCAACCAGATTGTTGACAAGGTAGAGGTTTTAAATCTAAAGAAAGACATACTCCTCCCTGCCTTCCCTATTCCCAAAGAGTTTCAAATACATGCAGATGCCAACCTGAACCAGTGGGAGTTGTTGAAACACCTTACGTATGAGGGCGCCAAAATCCGATACAATGAAATTACACCAGAAATACAGGAACGTATCGATTTTGAATTGTTTACCATTAAAACCATGGGATTCGCTGGCTACTTCCTGATTGTTAGTGATTTCATTAAGGCTGGCAGAGACATGGGGGTTTTCATTGGACCCGGTCGTGGTTCAGCTGCCGGATCCGTGGTTGCCTACTGCATTGGCATTACCAATATTGATCCCATTAAATACAATCTGCTTTTTGAGCGTTTCCTGAATCCGGATCGTAAAAGCATGCCCGATATTGATACGGATTTTGATGATGAAGGAAGACAGAAAGTCATTGATTATGTGGTACAGAAATATGGCAAGAGTCAGGTAGCTCAGATTGTTACTTATGGTACCATGGCGGCTAAAATGAGCATCAAAGACGTTGCCCGTGTGCTGGATCTTCCACTTTCAGAAAGTAATTTATTGGCCAAGCTGGTTCCGGATAAGCCTGGCACCGAATTGGGCCGCGTATTGAAAGCCCCAATTACGGTTAAGGAAGGTCCTAAATCACTGGAAGAGAAAGAAGGTTACCAGCAGGAAGACATTGACAATGTAAAGAAGCTTCGTGAAATTTATAATGGATCCGATTTAAGGGCACAGGTCTTAAAGGAAGCCGAAAGACTGGAAGGCTCTGTTAGAAATACAGGTATACATGCTGCAGGTATCATCATTGCCCCCAAAGACCTGACAGATTTGATTCCGGTTGCTACCGCCAAGGATTCGGATTTGTGGGTAACACAGATTGAAGGAAGTATTATTGAAGATGCAGGTGTAATTAAAATGGACTTTCTGGGCTTAAAAACCCTCTCTATTTTGAAGACGGCTCTTGAGTTGATACAATTAAACCATGGCGTAACCATCGACCTTGATAATATTCCACTCGATGATGAAAAGACATTCCAGTTATACCAAAGCGGTCAGACCAATGGGACATTCCAGTTTGAAAGTGTGGGTATGCAAAAATACCTGCGAGAACTGAAGCCGGATAAGTTTGATGATTTAATTGCCATGAACGCCCTGTATCGCCCTGGACCTATTGCCTATATCCCAAATTTCATTGCACGAAAACATGGAAGAGAAGCCATAAGCTATGATATTGAAGAAATGAAGGAATACCTGAGTGATACCTATGGTATTACTGTGTATCAGGAACAGGTAATGTTGCTGAGTCAAAGCCTTGCAGGTTTCTCTAAAGGCGATGCGGATGTGTTGCGTAAAGCCATGGGAAAAAAGCAGAAATCGGTGCTGGATAAAATGAAAGCACAGTTTGTTGAAGGGGCAAAGGCCAAAGGTCATCCTGCAGATAAGCTGGAAAAGATCTGGACCGACTGGGAAGCATTTGCACAATATGCATTCAACAAATCACACTCTACCTGTTATGCATTTGTGGCATATCAAACGGCCTATTTAAAAGCTCACTACCCCGCCGAATATATGTCTGCGGTGTTGAATCACCAGGGCAATATTGAAAAAATCACTTTCTTCATGGAAGAGTGTAAGCGAATGGGCATAAACGTACTAGGACCTGATATAAATGAATCTCTTAAAGGATTTGCGGTGAATGCCAAAGGAGAAATTCGCTTTGGATTGGGTGGATTAAAAGGCGTTGGTGAAATGGCAGTAGAAGCTATTATTGCAGAACGCCAGAAGAACGGTCCTTATCAGGATGTGTATGATTTTGTTCAAAGGGTGCTTCAAAAATCGGTCAATAAAAAGTCACTGGAAAGTCTTGTGTATTCTGGTGCATTTGATTGTTTTCCTGAATTGCACAGAGCGCAATATTTTAAAATGGCCGATGGTGAAAGATTAACCGGGTTGGAAAAAATTGTGAATTACGGTCAGGTACAACAGAGCTTAAGCACGGGGACCTCCAATACTTTATTCGGAGACCTCCCGACTGCGATGCATGTTCCCAAGCCCAAGATAGCTCCCTGCGAGCCCTGGACACTAACGGAGTTGCTGAATTATGAAAAGGAAGTAACGGGCATGTTCATGAGTGGCCACCCCTTAGATCATTTCAGATTTGAATTGAAGCACTATGAAATTACAGGAATTGCCGATTTTAACGAAGCCAGGGACGCGTTAACCGAAGGGGTTAGTCTGAATAAAATGTATCGGGTAGCAGGCTTAGTAACAGATGTACAACACAGGGTTACCAAGACAGGTAAAAACTTTGGTTCTTTTGTGATTGAAGATTATAGTGGTAAAACAGAGTTTACATTATGGAGTGAAGACTATATACGGTTCAAGGATTACTTGGAAAAAGGACAGAATATTCTACTTAACGGAAGTTTCCGAAACCGGTTTAATCAACCCAATGTATTTGAATTCAAAATATCGAGTATGTCATTACTCGAGACGGTAAAACAGGTATTGACCCGATCAGTGGAAATCAATATGCATCCTTCGGCAATTACCCCTGCCATGGTTCAGTTTATTGAGGAAAACCTGCGAAAGTTTCCCGGCAAGAGTACCCTGAAAATCAATATTTTCGAACCCAAGGAAAACCTGAAAATCAGTATGTATACTATTGAAAAGGGCTTTCAGATGAACGAAGAAATGGCAGGATACTTGATGGACAATTTAGATATTGACGTGAAAGTCGGCTTGGTTGGTTAAGTTCCGGACTGACCCATTGTCAGCAGCTGCCAGCCAAAACAACTAAATAACATTGGTGGAAAAGTCAAAGGGGCAGTCAAAAGCCTTTGGATGTAAATTTGATGAATAACGATATAAAATTTAAACTATGGCATTAGAATTAACAGACGCGAATTTTCAGTCGACTGTTTTAGACAGCGATAAATTAACAGTGGTAGACTTTTGGGCAGAATGGTGTGGACCTTGTCGTGCAATTGGACCAGTTATTGAAGAATTGTCTAAGGAATATGAAGGTAAAATCAATGTTGGTAAAGTAAACGTAGACCATAATCCTAATTTGAGTGTGAACTATGGTATTACTTCAATTCCTGCTATTCTTTTTATTAAGGGTGGACAAATTGTAGACAAGCAAATTGGTGCTGTTCCGAAATCTGTTTTAGACAAAAAAATTCAGGCTCATATGTAGTAATCCGTATCTTTCAAACCTAATCTGAATACTAAGTAATTGTATATGGAAAGGTTTCAAGGATTTATAGGGATTATTTTGATCTTGGGTATTGCTTTTTTATTCTCTAATAACAAGCGTAGAATTAACTACAGACTGGTTTTTAGCGGAATTCTGTTACAGATTTTTATTGCTGTAATGGTATTGAAAGTTCCACCGGTTACCCGATTTTTTCAATTATTGGGGCACGGAATGGAAAAGATTGAAAGGTTTGCGCGTGAAGGCGTTGCATTTGTATACAATGGCGTTATGGTTAATGCACCAGATGGTGTAAAAAACTTTAGTCAGGGTGGATTTGTATTTGCCTTCAGCGTTACTGCTACTATTATATTGGTTTGTGTACTGGTAGCCATCTTATATCATTTTGGGGTAATGCAGTTTATTGTATCTGTTATTGCCAAAGCCATGAATTTTATCATGCGCGTAAGCGGAGCCGAAGCACTCAGTAATGTTGCTTCGGCTTTTGTGGGTCAGGTAGAAGCCCAGGTAATGATTAGACCCTACCTGAATACCATGACCAAAAGTGAATTGCTGGCCAGTATGAGTGGAAGTCTGGCCTGTATTGCCGGTGGTATTCTGATTGTATATGCCAATATGGGTGCCAAGGCAGAATACCTGTTGACTGCCAGTTTAATGGCAGCACCCGGAGCCCTGGTGATTTCAAAAATTGTATTTCCAGAAACTGAAGAATCCCAAACCATGGGAAAAGTAAAACTGGAAGTAAAAAGTCCTTACAGTAATATCATCGATGCTATCTCTCATGGGGCAAGTGATGGAATGAAAATAGCTGTGAATGTAATTGCCATGTTGATTGGGTTTATTGCCCTAATCGCATTAATTAATTATTTAATTGGAATGATTGTGCCTGGTGTAACGTTGGATGTAATCTTCAGTAAAATATTTTATCCTATGACCTGGGCAATGGGGGTACCTCAGGTGGATGTGGCCAATGCAGCTTCTTTATTGGGTCAGAAATTAACCATCAATGAATTTGTGGCTTTTAATAATTTAACATCCAAAACCATCCCGATTGTCTCAGAAAAAGGCTTATTAATTGTAAGTATTGCCATTTGTGGTTTTGCCAACTTCAGTAGTGTGGGAATGCAAATTGGCGGAATCGGGGAATTGGCGCCAACCAGAAGAGCTGATTTGGCTAAACTGGGATTAAGGGCTTTATTGTGCGGAACACTTGCCTCCTATCTGTCTGCAACAATTGCGGGCATTCTGATGTTTTAAAGGTGTAATTTTGCACAAAATCTGGGAGAAATGAATACAGCCGCAGTGAAGGTATTGGTTGACGCCGAAAAAGACCAACAGTTACAATCCATCGGATATAAAATATTGAATCAGGAACGCATTTCTTTTGACGAAGGCGTATCCTTATTTGAGAAAGCTTCACTTTCCTACGTGGGCGCTTTAGCCAACTTGGTAAGAGAGAGCAAGCACGGTAACAAAACCTATTTTAACAGGAACTTTCATATTGAGCCAACCAATGTTTGTGTATTCTCCTGCGCTTTTTGTTCTTATTCTAAATTGTA
The DNA here is from genome assembly GCF_000508085.1 of Sediminibacterium sp. C3. GTDB lineage: Bacteria > Bacteroidota > Bacteroidia > Chitinophagales > Chitinophagaceae > Sediminibacterium. Next base: position 2,031,202 of record NZ_KI669560.1, read on the forward strand.
TGCGCACAGAGAAGAAGGTTGGGAACTAAGTATTGATCAAATGATGCACATTGTAAAAAGTTACGATGGCAAGCCTGTTACAGAAGTACATATTGTGGGTGGCGTTCATCCTAAAATGAATATGGATTTCTTTCTTGAATTGTTAAGAAGCATCAAAGCGCACAGACCCGATTTACATATCAAGGCTTTCACTCCCGTTGAACTGGATTATATGTTCCGTAAGGCCAAAGTATCTGTTGAAGAAGGAATGCGAATGGCGCATGAAGCAGGTCTGGATTCACTTCCAGGCGGAGGCGCTGAAATTTTTCATCCAGATATTCGTACAAAAATTTGTGCAGATAAAGTGGATGCAGATGGATGGCTGGCGATTCACAAAGCGGCCCATCAGTTAGGTATGCATAGTAATGCCACGCTATTGTACGGTCATATTGAGTCTTACTGGCATCGCATTGATCATATGGATCGTTTGCGCAGGTTGCAGGATGAAACAGGTGGCTTCAACACATTCATTCCTTTGAAGTTTCGCAATAAAGACAATGATATGCAGCATGTAGCTGAAAGTACCATTGTTGAAGACATGAAAATGTACGCGGTTTCAAGATTGTATCTGGACAATTTCTCTCACTTGAAAGCTTATTGGCCAATGCTGGGCAGAAAAAATGCACAGTTGACTTTGTCTTTTGGTGTAAACGATATTGATGGAACGATTGACGATACCACAAAAATCTACTCCATGGCCGGAAGTGAAGAACAAACACCAACCATGAGCACAGCAGATTTGGTTGCCTTAATCAAACAGGTAAAACGTCAGCCGGTTGAACGTGGTACTTTATACAATGAAATCAAGGATTACAGCGAAGCAACTTTAGAGACTTTACATTAGTTTAATTAGTTGTTAAAGCTTCCGAAATGCCAAAGTATCCCTGAAGGATCATGAACAAAGCATTCTGTTCCCCAGTCGAGGGATTTTGGAGCAACAATTTTTACTTGGGGGTATTTTTCCGTCAGACCTAATGATTGAAGGTTTTCCCAAAAGGCTGCAACATTCTCTACTTCAACAAAAACCATTGTATTGTCTACCCAGTCTTTCACATAGGCGTTCTGTAAGTAAAAAGAAATACCCTTAAAGTGAAAAACACTTAAAAGCTCATTAATTCTGTTTTCAGTAAATCCCAATTCCGCATAAAATGCCCGGCTCAAATCAAAATCTTTTGCGCCTATAAATGGTCGGATAGAAATAGGGTTATCATTCATGATTTAACTTTTTTCAATATTACAAACTGCTTCCAGATGGAATGAGCCTTCTTGTTGATGCATTTGTTTTCTGAAGCTAGCCAATTCTTCCTGAAGTCTTTTAATTTTTGTTTCCCTGAATTTAATCTCCTCTTCAGAAGAAAATACACTGATTTTATTCTCGTGAAAAGTGATTTTTATTTGAAGCATTTGTTCAATCAGTGCTGCAGTTTCTGCAGCACTGAATTGGCCTTGTATTAAGTTTATTTGCATACAATTATATGATTTAACGATTTTACTTGAGTTTGAATTTATTGCCCTTGCCCCAATGAAAATGCTTGTTTTCCGTCAAAAGCATAGAGATTCTCTGTTTTGATAATATCTATCCCATTTTCGTTCGCAGCCATTAAAAGGGAAGGTATTGCTGACTTTGACATTTGATTGCCATCAATCGGTTTAAATCTACATCTCCAGTGGTCTGTGCAAAAAGTTTCAGGAAAACCATCCGGCCAAACTTTAATGCCTCTATTGGTTATCATACTAAGTTGAATCTCTTTTTTATAAATGCTTTTTAGTTGTTGTGCAAGCTCATTGGCATCATGACCATTCCAGTGTACAAATACATCCACACCTTCAAGCGTTTTTACAGCGGGCGATCTTCTCTTATATTTGGGCAGGGAAAGCGCTGCATTATTGGCATAATTTACTGGCTGGAAGATAGACGGGGTTTTTCCCAGATTGGCAATTACGGCTGCTGCAAATGCTTTGGTTCCTACTTTTTCTTTACTGATACCCTCTTTATAAATGTCATAAGTATGAATGCCGTCTTCCAGTGTTTTTAACCAGGCATTTTGTACTTTTTCTGCAATGGCGGTTTGGCCAATATGGTTTAGCATCATAATGGCTCCTTGCAATAAACCAGACGGATTGGCTACATCCTGCCCTGCCCTTCTGGGTGCAGATCCATGAATAGCTTCAAACATGGCACATGATTCACCAATATTGGCTGAGCCGGCAAGTCCTACCGATCCGGTTATTTGTGCGGCTACATCACTGAGTACATCACCATATAAATTGGGCATTACAATTACATCAAATGCTTCCGGACTGTCTGCCATTTTTGCTGCACCTATATCAATAATCCAATGTTCATTTTCTATTTCTGGATATTCACTGGCAATTTCGTCAAACACTTTGTGGAACAGACCATCTGTCTGCTTCATGATATTGTCTTTGGTGAAGCAGGTTACTTTTTTGCGATTCTGTTGTTTTGCATATTCAAATGCATAACGGATAATCTTTTCACAGCCTGGTCTGCTAATCAGTTTTAAACACTGAACTACTTCATCTGTTTGCTGGTGTTCAATACCTGCATAAAGGTCTTCCTCATTTTCCCGGATAATAACTATGTCCATTACCGGGTGTTTGGTGCTTATAAAAGGGTGTAAACTTCTGCATGGCCTCACATTCGAATAAAGGCCAAGGAATTTTCTTGTGGTTACATTTAAGCTTTTGTAACCCCCTCCCTGAGGGGTGGTGATAGGTGCTTTCAGGAATATTTTATTTTTGCGGATAATATCCCAGGATTCTGCAGCAATGCCTGCTGAATTACCTGCCAGATATACTTTTTCACCTACTTCAATTTCTTCAATTTGCAGTTCTGCTCCTGCTGCAAGAATGATTGATAATGTGGCATCCATTATTTCAGGACCAATGCCATCGCCCTTTGCTACCGTAATTGTTGTCATAAAATGATTTTACGGAGCAAAATTGGTGAGTTTGTACGAATAGATTTTATTTATCTATTTGATGGTAAGTATAAATAAAATTTATGATTAACTAATGTAACTAACATTCACTCAGACCAAGTGGTACCTGAATGGCCAAACCTCCATCAGCTGTTTCCTTGTATTTGCTGTTCATGTCTAATGCAGTATTCCACATAGTAGCAATTACTTTGTCTAAACTCACCAGTGCAAAATCCGGAGTGCTTTGTAAAGCTAGTTGTGATGCAGTTATGGCTTTAATGGCGCCCATCGTATTGCGTTCTATGCAGGGGATCTGAACCAATCCTCCAATGGGATCACAGGTTAATCCCAGATGATGTTCCATGGCAATTTCAGCGGCCATTAATGCCTGTTGCTGGGTTCCGCCCATACATTCAGTTAAAGCGCCTGCGGCCATTGCAGATGATACCCCAATTTCGGCCTGACAGCCTCCCATGGCCGCTGAAATGGTAGCTCCCTTTTTAAAAATGGATCCAATTTCAGAGGCAGTTAGTAAAAACTGAATGATTTTGTCTTCCTTATTGCCATCACAGAAAGCAATAAAATACAATAATACCGCAGGAATTACTCCTGCTGCGCCATTGGTAGGTGCGGTAACAACTCTGCCAAAAGATGCATTTTCTTCATTTACAGCCAGCGCAAAACAACTTACCCAATCCAGTATATAATTGAAAGCCTGACCCCCATTCTGTATGGCATTTAACCATTCATCAAATGACTGATACGGATGCCCTTTCATTAATTTTTTGTTCAGTTCAAAAGCTCTTCTTCTTACCTGTAATCCACCGGGAAGCTCTCCTTTGGTATGACAACCCCTATAAATACAATCCCGCATAGTATGCCAGATTTGTATTACACCTTTCTTGGTTTCAGCTTCTGTTCTCCAAACGTGTTCATTTTCAAGTACCATTTCATGAATGGACATCCCTGTTTTTCTACACCAGTGCAATATATCGGCTGCATTATTGGTGGGGAAAGGAAGTTCAACCGTTGCTTTACTGGCCCCTGCTTCTTCTCCTTCTTTTACCACAAATCCCCCACCTACAGAGTAATAGGTTTCGCTTATTTCCTTGCCGTCTTCAAATTCAATTAAAAAGGTCAATCCATTTGGATGATAAGGAAGGGATTCGCTTGTAAGAAACAAAAGATTATCTTTATACGAAAATGGAATCCTATAGTTGCCTCCCAGCATCAACTGGTGCTCGGATTTAATTTTTTCAATGGTAAAATGTATGCTGTTCACATCAACAGTTACCGGATCTGCTGCGATAAGTCCCATTAAAACGGCAATATCTGTACCGTGCCCCTTGCCTGTTTTAGCCAGAGAACCATATAACAAAACGGTGATGGATTTTACCGTGTGTAAATTTGATTTTTCATGAATCGTTTCAAGGCAACGTAATGCAGCTCTCCACGGACCTAATGTATGAGAACTGGAAGGGCCAACCCCTATTTTAAACATGTCAAATACTGAAATTGCTTCGTGTGGCATGTTGTAAAGTTAATTATCAAATTTCATTAAGTTTGATAAATGAAGCATCTCTTTTTGTTAATTCTGCTTATTGTTCCGGGGTTAAATACCACTTCGTTTGCGCAAAATTTTGATGCGATTAACCCAATTCCTAGTATTCTACAAAATCACCCTGAATTCTTTAAAAGAATTAATAATAACCCAGATAGCTTTCGGGTTCAGATTGTGTACACACAGATTAACAGAAATAAAGAGAACAAACCCTCTTTTAAAGAATTCAGTTATCGGGTAAATAAGCAGGAATATTTTTATCCGGCCAGCACTGTTAAAATGCCAATTGCCTTTCTGGCGCTTGAAAAAATTAATGAGCTGGCTATTCCGGGTTTAACCATGAATAGCATCATGATCACAGACAGCGCTTCTGAAGCGCAGGATGTTGTTTACAATCAGCCCAATGCCATGGATGGCATACCCACAATTGCCAACTATATCAAGCAGATATTTCTGGTTAGCGACAATGATGCGTTCAACCGGTTGTATGAATTCCTGGGGCCTGATTATATTCAACAAAAACTAAAGTCAAAAGGATATCCAGATGCCATTATCCGTCATCGTCTTCAGGTGAACAAGACTCTGGAGCAGCAACTCAGAACTAACCCGGTTAAATTTTACGATACATCCGGTAATCTTATATATGAACAACCCGCACAGACAAGCAAGGGGCAATTTGCTGCAACACCATTTGAATTGGGTAAGGGTTACATGAAAGGAGGCAAACTGGTTGAATCACCTTTTTCTTTTTTAAACAAGAACAGGGTATATCTGCAAGACCTTCATCATATGCTTCAATCTGTCATTTTTCCGGAACGCACAAAAAAGAAGAATCGTTTCAGACTTACTGAAAAAGACTATGCTTTTGTGAAAAAGTACATGCAGATTTATCCTGGTGAATCTGATTCACCAGCCTACGATACCAGTTATTATTACGATACCTACTGCAAATTTTTATTACAGGGTTCCGAGCGAAAGACCCTTTTTCCACAGGTGAAAATGTATAATAAAGTGGGTGATGCTTACGGTTTTTTATTGGATGTAGCTTATATAGTAGACGAAAAGAATCAGGTTGAATTCATGCTGAGTGCCGTTATTTCCTGTAATACTGATGGCGTTTTCAATGACGACAAATATGAATATGATTCCCTTGGCTTCCCCTTTATGCGTGATCTGGGAATTGCTGTTTACAACCATGAGTTAATGCGAAAAGGGAAATTGCCAATAATTAAGTAAATTGTTGGCTTAAACTTTTATGAATGGAATTGTCTTCTTTATTGAATCGTTTTAGTGAACCAGAAACCTTAAAAATGGCCAAATTAGGCCGCGAGTTACGTGCAAAAGGGATTGATGTAATTGATTTGAGTTTAGGTGAACCCGATTTTGATACACCCCAACATATTAAGGATGCTGCTATAAAAGCCATTAATGATAACTGGAGTCATTATACCCCGGTGCCTGGTTTTTTAGATTTACGGGAAGCAGTCTGTACTAAGCTAAAAAGAGATAATAATCTTTCATACACACCAGAACAGATAGTGGTTTCTACAGGTGCAAAACAAAGTCTGGCCAATGCTATACTTGCACTGGTTGATGAAGACGATGAGGTAATTATTCCCACCCCCTACTGGGTAACTTATTCCGAGTTGGTAAAAATTGCCAGAGGGAAAGTAGTAGAAATCAGAACCAGCGTATCCAATAAATTCAAAGCAACACCTGAAGAAGTGGCAGCTGCCATCACACCGAAAACAAAAGTTTTTATGTTTTCTTCTCCGTGCAATCCTTCCGGCGCAGTGTACAGTAATGAAGAGTTGGCTGCTTTGGTAGCTGTTTTTGAAAAGCATCCACAGATTACGATTCTCTCGGATGAAATTTATGAGTATATCAATTTTGTTGGCAAGCATGAAAGTATTGCACAGTTTGATAGCATCAAAGACCGAGTGGTAGTTATTAATGGATTGAGTAAAGGCTTTGCCATGACGGGATGGAGACTGGGGTATACCGCTTCCGCAACACCTATTGCAAAAGCTTTTGAGAAACTTCAGGGACAGTTTACCAGTGGCACGTCCTCTATTACGCAAAAAGCAGCCGTAGCAGCACTTACCGGGAATTTGCAACCCTCGCTTGATATGACTGCTGAGTTTACCAGACGTAGAACCAAAACACTGGAATTGGTAAATGCAATACCAGGCTTTACCTGTTTTGCACCAGAAGGTGCATTTTATGTTTTTCCTGATGTGAGCTACTATTTTGGTAAATCGAATGGAACAGAAACAATTACAAATGCAGCTGATTTCAGTATGTATTTATTGAATACGGCCCATGTAAGTTCTGTGATGGGCGACGCATTCGGAGAACCCAAATGTGTTCGTTTTTCTTTTGCCAACAGTATGGAAAACATTGAAAAGGCCTGGGGAAGAATTGCAGAAGCACTTAAAAAATTATCTTAAGATTTTGTTTAATAAAAAGGCTGGTAATTTACCAGCCTTTTCTAATTATTAATGAACCATCTATTTCGTTCTGCTTGCTATTCCCCCCTTTTTGCTATCTACTGAAATGGTGTAATTCCCTTTCCCTTCCAATATCCATTTAACTTTTACGGTTCCTAAACCCGGGATATTCTCAACTTCTATGGTAGAAGGATTCATTTTTTGAATCGTAGAAATATTTAAATCTGTATCATTCATAACCATACCTGCCAATACTTTTGCATTGGTATTGATATTAATGTAATCAGGTCGTTCAATTTTATTTTTGATATCCTGACTGCTATGTGTTGGCATAAGTCTTTCATTCGATATGGTTGCTGTAACTTCTATCAAGCCATTGCCTAAATCTTTTTCTTTTATATCTGCAATAGTTAATTTAGGTGTATGATAACTATGATAAATAGTGAATGCCATATTTCTATGTGCATCGCTTTCCAATAAAAATCCTGGATGCGCTCTTCCGAAATTCTTTTTAAATCCGCCTATTTCTACTTTGCCATATTGGGGATGGTCGTATTCTTTCCAATCCACAAAGCCATCTTTAAACAATAAATACCTGTCAAAATTATAAGAGCTATTGTCAAACGGACTTCTGGTACTCTCTTTCATAAACATTAAATATGGAGTCCATAATTCATTGGAATAGGTATAAATCCCTCTGCCGGCATAGAACCAGTCTAGTTCTCCCCCATAGGCAGAATACAAATCTTTATAAACCACCAGGTATTTATATCCCGGCATTAATTCTTCCCCTTTTTTGGCAATTGCATCATAAATAGCTACATCCTGCGAATTATATGTGCCAATATCAGCAGAAGCTCCCGGCCCTCTCAGAATCATTCCACCCGCATTATGATAGGATTGTGCAGCTGCAATATTGGGATGCTTCATCACAAATTCCATAATGGCTCTGTTCTCAGGTATTGAGAAAGGATATTTGTATGCGCCGTTTTGAATATAATTAGGTTGCCATCCCCAGCCCCAGTCTCTATTGGGATCGTATTCAAAAGCGTATCCATCTTCATTTACTTTGCCATCTCCATCATTGTCAATTCCCTCCATGCCCAGTAATTCAAAATCTCCCTGTTCATCTGGTCCGGCAAGTATCATATTTCTGGGATCTTTCGGATCTATTTTATATCTGCCATGAATAGATTTTCTACGCATCATGGTAATATGCCCATCTCCATCTAAATCGTCATACCAATCTTCATTTACCAATCCATCTCCATCATTGTCCACTGGTTTAACCCCGGATCTTGGTGAACTGGAAGTATTGGGTTGATGCATATAACTATCTCTTCCATCCGGGTTTATACTAGGGACTATATAAAAAACTTTATCTGCAAGTAATTCCTGAATGAATTTGGTATCTGCAAAACTTTCCGATAAATACCAGGCTGTATACAAAGCAAATTCTGCTCCTTGTATTTCATTTGAGTGAATATTTCCGTCAATATACATGCCCGGCTTATTTAACTCATTTCCCTTTTTAAAATCTGTAATGGTTAAACACCATAAGTCTCGTCCTGCATATGATTTTCCGAGACTTGTTAATTTTACCAGTTCGGGATAAGCAGCGGCAATTTTTTTGCATAGTGCAGTAATACCGGCATGATCATAATAGCGGTTCCAGGTTGCCTGAACTTTTGGATTCACAGGGGTACCTGCAGCCTTAAAAACCTGATTGGGATCTTGTGCATTTACTGTTGCACATAGTAAAAATGGAATTGTATATAAAAGTATTTTTTTCATTGGAGTTGTTTTATTGTAGTGAAATTGTTTTTTTAGCAACACCAATTGACGGAGCCCCGGCTTCTACTGAAATGTCTCCGTTACCTTTCACAATCCAGCTAAATTTCTGCATTGTATTAGGATCCATGTTGTTGATTAATTCTAATTTTTTACCTCCAATTAACTGTTGCTTATCGTTCAATTGAATGGCAACTTTCAGTCTTTTTACAAAATAATTTCTATCTGCAAATTTACTATGCGTAGGTAAGAGTCCATTATTAATAACTTCAATGGAAATTTTAGTTAATCCATTTCCCAGCTTTTCAGCACTTACTTTTTGAATATTAACCTGTGCTCTAAGTTGTGCCATTTTAATTAGGAAATCTGTGTGCTTTTGTGCAATACTTTCTACTAATTGATAAGGAGGGTTAATCATTACAAATGGATCAATACCTCCTACTTCTACCAATTGCTCCGGATAATCCGGATGCGTAATAGTTTTCCATTCATTAAAATGAGAGAGACCTTGTTGGGCACTCCATCTTAAGTAATTGGCTGTTGGATCTTCAACGCTCAATGCCTTTTCCTTTTTAGATGTATCTGGTTTTGCTTTAGGTGTCCACCATCCGGGAGTACTAAAACTGTATCTGCCGTAATGCTGGTAAGCCCAACTTAAAAAATCGCCTCCTTCTGCATTTGTTTTAGGAGCGTCTTTGGTTCCCGTGATTTTATTGTAAAGATCACTAACAACAGTGGTTGTTTTATCCTCGTTATAACTTAAATTATTTAAACTACTAAAGCATACCACTGTATGCACATTAAATGCATCATAAAGGAAATCCAAAATTGCTCTGGTTTCAATTTCACTGGCTGGAAACTCACCGGCTCCAGGGGCGAAAGTCTTATGTTTATATGTAAGGTTTTTATTAAAATGTATCCCCCCGTTTCCATCTTCATTTAGAGATCCATCCTTGTCGTTATCAATGCCTTCTGAAAAAAGAAGGTATTTTCCTTTTTCACCTTTCGATAAATCTGCTTTAATTAATACCCGTGGATCATCCGGATGAACTTTGTATATTCCCACAGGGCTTTCTACTCTTATTTGAGTGATTTTTCCATTTCCATCTAAATCTTCAAATCCGTCTTCGTTTAATCGACCATCTCTATCATCGTCTGTCTGGCTGCTGTTGCCTAGTTTTTCAACAACTATTTTATCATGATAAGCAGACATTGCATCTGGGCTCATATTGGGAAACAGATAATAAGTATGTGTTGATAGAAGTTGCTGAATACTGTCTTTGTTAATTTGTTTCAGTATTTTTTCTGCAAATTGAATCACTAGTTCAGTTCCAATAAGATGATTGCCTTCTACCCCACCCACAACGGCAATTGCCGGCTTGTTCTCTGTTTTACCAGAGCCCAGGGTCATTACCCAGATATCTTTACCACCTGCTGTTTTGGCAAGTGATTGTAAGTTTACCCATTGTGGATGTGATTTTGCAAGTTGGGTCAAACGATTGTTTTGTTCGGTTAGTGTTGGATATTTTTGAGCATTTGCCTTACCGTAAATACAAAGGCAACTGACAATCCAAAAGAGTTTTTTCATGTGCAATCTTTAGTTACTAAATATAGTGGAATTCACCTTTTTCTTATCATTTTATGTATGAATGGCTTGTACCTTCGTGATTCAATTTTAGGTACGATGGATCCAATTAAAGCCGAGATGTTTGTAAACAGGCTTACAAAGGTTTTTAAACACAAAAGCAAACTAGCTAGAAGGCAGCAGGTTTCCTGTTACCGCGTGTACGATCATGACCTGCCTGAGTTCCCCTTCAGCATTGAATTGTACGAGGATCAGTTGTATATAGCTGAATATTTGCGAAAACATGGAATGGAGGACGAAGAACATGAAACATGGATGCAGGAGTGCAGACAAATGATTGCTACTGTTATTGGAATTCCCGAAGAGCGAATGCATTTTAAGCTTCGGAAAAGGATGAGTCATAAAGACGAACAGTACGAAAAGATTAATGAAGAAAAAGAATACCATACGGTACTGGAAGACGGATTGAAATTTCTGGTTAACCTAAAAGATTATTTAGATACCGGACTTTTTCTGGATCATCGTATTACCCGTAAAATGGTAAGAAACAGTTGCAAAGACAAGCGAGTACTGAACCTTTTTTGTTATACCGGATCCTTTTCAGTGTATGCCGCGGCAGGCGGGGCTTCCAGTGTTACTTCTGTAGATCTCTCTAAAACTTACCTGTCATGGGCAGAAGATAATATGGTAATTAATCTCTTTAAAAATAAGAGTGCTTATCAGTTCGTGCATGCAGATGTAAAACAGTATTTAAAAACATTGCAGCCCAATAGCTTTGATTTGGTCATCATGGATCCACCTACTTTCAGCAATAGTAAACGGATGAAAGATATATTGGATATCCAAAGAGACCATGCAGAATTAATCAATGATGTACTCTATGCTTTATCTCCAGGAGGTCAGTTGTATTTCAGTACCAATTTCGTCCGATTCCAGATAGATCTTGAAGCAATAAACGCTTCCTCTGTTAAAGACATAACCAAAGCTACTACCCCATTTGACTTTGAAGGAAAATTAAAGAGATGGTGTTATTTAATCACTAAGGCTATTTAATTTTTCAAAAGCTTGATTACAAATAAAATTATTGACTCAATTCTTCGTGTATTTTCAGAATTTGGGGGAGTAAAAGCGACTGCTCATCATTCTGGATTACATAGTCGCAAAGTTTCATTTTAAGAGACTGACTAATTTGATGTTGCATTCGCGAAATAACCTCTTCTCTGCTGAGCCCGTCCCTTTGCATCACTCTTTGAATCCTGAGTGCATCTGGTGCATACACGCCAATTATTTTATCCATACCTTCTGCGGAGCCAGCTTCAAAAAACAGGGCTGCTTCTTTTATGACGTATGGAGCCTTTTGTTGTGAGGCCCATATTTTACCCGCTTCAATAGTAGCTGGATGAACAATGGAATTCAGGACTTGTAATTGAAAAGGGTCATTAAAAACTACATTGGCAATAAATGTTCGATTTAATCCGCGCTCATTGTAAGATTCATTCCCAAATGCACTGATTATTTGAGATTTTACTTGATCATTTTCCTGCATGATTTTTTTGGCTAGCGCATCTGCATCCAGTATGGGGATACCGAGATTTGCAAAAATTTTTGCAACCACCGATTTGCCACTTCCAATTCCACCTGTTAATCCTATACTGAGCATAAAAAAGTCCTACAACTGAATTGCAGGACTTAAAATTAAGGTTTAACCTGTATGGGTTCTCCTAATAAGGCATTATTATTTTTTATCTTCTGTAGTTGCTTTGTTAATAGCAGCAGTCCACTCCATGCTCAAGGCAGATTTTTCAATCTTAAGGTAACTCCCTGGAGTAACTTCCAATTGTAAAGTACCGTCTTCGTTGATTTTGTTAACTACTCCGTGAATACCTGCAATGGTTACAATTTTATCACCTTTCTGAAGATTATCAATAAATTTCTTTTGCTCTTTTGCTTTTTTAGCCTGTGGTCTAATCATGAATAACCAAAAAACAAGAATGATGGCACCCATCATAATCAATTGCACTGTACCACCCTGTTTTGGGTCGGCTGCTAAAAGGGGTAACGCGTTTAATAACATAAAATATCTGTTTAAATGATTTGCAAATAAAAGGAATTACTTGAAACTAATTTTCTGGATTTTACCTTCAGCTACTAATTCTTTGTGAATATTATCCAGGATACCGTTCACGAACTGACCACTTTGTGGAGTACTGTATTCTTTGGCCAGATCAATATATTCGTTGATGGTTACTTTGGTTGGAATGGTTTCAAAATACAATAATTCACATAAGCCCATGCGCATTAATACCATGTCTAACTGGGCAATTCTTTCTGCATCCCAGTTTTTCAATTTTGGCTTAATAAGCTCAGCACAGTAATCTTTTTTCTCAATGGCAGTTTTCAGGAGCGTCCTTGCGAATTCCCACTTATCCGGGCTCATGATTTCATTGAACTTTATAGATTTGGGTTTTTGAATAAAAGTTAATACAAGCTGCTCCATCATTTCGGCATCATCATCCCAATTATTAAAATATTCTTCTATGTGAGAGATGAATAAATCATTGGGCAACATCAACTCACTGAATATAATTTTAATAATTTCCCTTTCTTTAGATTTTTCCCTACTTTCCTCGCCAATATAGGCAGTATAAACAGGGTGAGCTGTTAACTGCTGAAAAATCTGTGCAACAAGGGTTTTATCCAACATTTTTTCCGGATGATCCTGCTCCAGACAAATCTGGTAACCCTTGTTTTCAAGCAGGTTCCAGATAAAATCATTACCTGCAATTTTAATGTTTACGTTTAAGTCTTCCTGGCTGGGTAAATTTTTGGAAGCTCTTTTTTGAGCACTTACTTCTGCATATCTGGCAACTTCTGCAATAAAGTAAACCAGGTAAACAAAAAGCTCCCGGCTTTTGTCCATTTGTTTTTCTAATGTCTGTACGGGATTTTTAAACGAATTATTGGCATCCGCGGCTTCCATCATATAGAGCAATTGCATCACTTTAACGCGGATATTTCTTCTACTGATCATTCAATAAGAGCTTTTAAAACGCTGCAAAGCTAAGCTTTTTTGCCTATCCCGCCTGCATAAAAGCAACAAAGTGCAATTTTGGCATATTGGCACTTAATAATCAGACTAATTTTGATGGTTTCTGACAACAATTGGACTGATTTGTAAGAAACTTAGAGCCAGACTGAAAAATTGACTTATTTAAGGAAATGGCATAATTATGGTTTATTCAGATTAAAATTTTAAACAACTAACCAAAATTTATAACGTATGGCTAAGAAAATCAACGTTACTCCTCTGCACGACAGAGTTCTTGTAAAGCCTGCTGCTGCTGAAGAAAAAACAGCTGGTGGAATCATTATCCCTGATACTGCAAAAGAGAAACCACAACGTGGTGTAATTGTTGCTGCCGGAAAAGGTAAAGCGGATGAGCCTATGACCGTAAAAGTAGGTGATACTGTATTGTATGGAAAATACGCTGGTACAGAAGTTCAAATTGAAGGACAGGATTTACTGATCATGAGAGAAAGTGATCTTTTGGCTATTCTTTAATTCTAAACATTCTTAAAAAAACAAATAACAAATATGGCTAAGCAAATTTATTTTGACATCGAGGCTAGAAATAAAATGAAAAAAGGCGTTGACACTTTGGCCAACGCTGTAAAAGTTACTTTAGGACCTAAGGGTCGTAACGTAGTTATCGAGAAGAAATTTGGTGCACCTTCTGTAACAAAAGATGGTGTTTCTGTTGCAAAAGAAATTGAACTGGAAGACGCTATTGAGAACATGGGTGCTCAAATGGTAAAAGAAGTAGCTTCTAAAACTGCGGATATTGCAGGTGATGGTACTACTACCGCTACTGTATTGGCACAGGCTATCATCAGCGAAGGTTTAAAGAACGTAGCTGCTGGTGCGAATCCAATGGATTTAAAGCGTGGTATAGATAAAGCGGTTGCTAAAGTGGTTGATAGCTTAAGAGCCCAGTCTCAGACAGTTGGAAATGATACTAAAAAGATTGAGCAGGTTGCTACTATTTCTGCAAATAGTGACAATGAAATTGGTAAGTTGATTGCAACTGCAATGGCTAAAGTAGGTAAAGAAGGGGTTATTACTGTAGAAGAAGCAAAAGGTACTGATACAACTGTAGACGTTGTAGAAGGTATGCAGTTCGATCGTGGTTATATCTCTCCTTACTTTGTAACCAACAGCGAGAAGATGGAAGCTGAAATGCAGAATCCATACATCCTGATTTACGACAAGAAAATCAGTGCAATGAAGGATATCCTTCATATTTTGGAGAAAGTAGCGCAAACAGGTCGTCCTTTGGTTATTATTGCTGAAGACCTAGAAGGTGAAGCATTGGCTACATTAGTAGTTAACAAATTACGTGGTACCATTAAAGTAGCTGCTGTAAAAGCGCCAGGTTTCGGTGACCGCAGAAAAGAAATGTTAACTGATATTGCTACTTTAACAGCAGGTACTGTAATCAGCGAAGAGCAAGGTTTTAAATTAGAGAACGCAGACTTGACTTATTTAGGTCAGGCGGCTTCTATTACCATTGACAAAGACAACACCATTGTTGTTGGAGGTAAGGGTAAGAAAGCAGACATTGCTGCTAGAGTTAATCAGATTAAAGCACAAATTGAAAATACAACTTCAGATTACGACCGTGAAAAATTACAGGAGCGTTTAGCTAAATTAAGCGGTGGTGTTGCTGTATTATACGTTGGTGCTGCAACTGAAGTTGAAATGAAAGAAAAGAAAGATCGTGTAGACGATGCTTTACATGCAACCAGAGCAGCTGTTGAAGAAGGTATTGTACCTGGTGGTGGTGTTGCTTATATCCGTGCAGTTGAAAGTCTTGAGAAATTAAAAGGTGCCAACGAAGACGAAGCAACTGGTATCCAGATTGTAAAAAGAGCTATTGAAGAACCATTACGCCAGATTGTGGTAAATAGTGGTATCGAAGGTTCTATCGTGGTTCAGAAAATCAAGGAAGGTAAAGCGGACTTTGGATTTAATGCCCGTACAGAAGTTTATGAGAACTTATTTAAGGCTGGTGTAATTGATCCTACTAAAGTATCTCGTGTGGCATTGGAAAATGCTGCTTCAATTGCTGCGATGTTATTAACTACAGAGTGTGTAATTGCTGATAAGCCAAAACCTGAAGCTCCTCATGCGCACGGTGGTGCTCCTGATATGGGCGGCATGGGTTACTAATATTTTGAGTTAAAGCATAAAAAAGTCCCGGTTTCCGGACTTTTTTTATATCCATCGATTGTCAGTAGCCATTTTTACTGCGCTCATTTTGTTGTTGACCTGCATTTTTTTATAAATATTGTCAATATGCTTCCTCACGGTACCTTCACTGATAAAATACATATCTGCAATTTGTTTGTAGACATAGCCATCTTTAACCGCTTTCAGTAATTCCAATTCTCGTTTGGTTAATAAATTAGGAGCCATTTCTTCCGGTGATTTATAGGTCTCTTTTATATGATAAAGTGCTTTTAAGGCAATTCCTGCAGACATAGCTGCTCCCCCTTCCAGGATGTTTTTAATGGATTGTTGAATGATATGGGCCTGCTCGTCTTTTAATAAATAACCGGATGCTCCAGCCAGGATCGCTTTAAAAATCTTTTCGTCGTCGTCAAATGTGGTTATAATAAGAATTCTGGCATCCGGGTACTGATTTTTTATTAAAGTTGTTGTTTTGATTCCGTCCATTAAGGGCATTTCAATATCCATCAGAATTATATCTGTTGGACTACTGGAATATTTATCAATAAAATCTTCTCCATTGGTTGCAACAAATGCCAGCTCAAATTCGGTGAATCCCGCTAACTTGTTCTGTATTAATTTTAATTCGAAAGGATTGTCTTCTGCAATTGAAACGGTAATTTTTTCCATAAGAATGCTCTTGTTTACAAAATACCCTTATTAAATTAAGATTTCCGATACGGATTTATTCGTATTTATTTGATATGGGGCCAATTATAAGGAGAATTTTACCGTTATTATAGTACCCATTCCTGATTCGGATTCAATGATAAACTCCCCCCCTATTTCCTGTATATTCTGCCTCATATTCGCAAGGCCAAATCCATTGCTGACCTTGTTTTGATCAAACCCCTTTCCATTATCCCTGATAACTATAATCAAATGATTATTTTCTGTTTGAATAGATACTTTTACAAAAGAAGTGTTTGAATGTTTAATTGCGTTGTTGGTAGCCTCCTGAATAACCCGGAATAAATTGGTTGCCTGTTTGGAAGTTAATATACTCTCCTCATTCTCAATAATTGTAATACCAAGTTTTACCTCATTGATTTTCAAATAATATTCTCGAAGTTTTACTATCCATTCATCCAGTTTTACCGATGGCTTATTAATCAACCAAACGGTTCTTCTTAATTCAATTATTGTGTCATTTAAAAGACTTTGCAAATTTTTTACCTGTTGATCTTCATTGGGAATGCTTTGAACTGCATTATTGATATAGGTTAAATTGGCACCGATATTATCATGTAAGTCTCTTGAAATTCTAAGCCGGTCGTTCTGTAAAGTATTTTGTGCTTCTAATTTTAACTTCTCCTCTTTCAATCTTCTGGATCTGTAAAAGTAATAAGTAAAAATGCTAACGATAGCCAATAAAGACCCGATTAACAATATGGTAAGTTGTTGTTTTGCATTTTTATTTTCTTGTTGTAATAATTGATTGTCTTTTTCAGCTGTTTCATATTTCACATATAAATCGGCGATATTTTTTTGTGTGTTGCTATTGTAAAGACTGTCTTTTAGGGTAATATGTTCCTGGTAAAGGGCTAATGCTTTTTTGTAATCATTAAGACGGGCATAAATAGCAGATAATCTCCTGTAATTCTCCGATAACAAGTCTTTGTAATTAAAAGATCGGGCAATACTGTCGCTTAAGTTTAAATAAGCAATCGCTTTCTTGAAATCATTTTTTGTTTCATACATCAGGGCTAAGTCTGAACTTTGAATAGCAACTCCGAACTGATTTTTATTTTTCAAATATTTCCAATGAACGGATCCCCAGTTCTTCTGCTTTCTTAAAATCATTTTTATTTAAAGAGGCACTGGCTATATAACTGTAAGAATAGGCCATGCCTAATGAGTCATTGAATTTTACTCTGGTTTTTAGAGATTGTGTATAAAAGTCAATTGCTTTGTCAAAATCATTTTGAAATTCATATACAACGCCCCACTCATTTAATACGGTTGCCAAAGTACTTTCGTCTTTCAGTTCTCTGAATATTTTATCTGCTTTGGCATAGGTTTCAATGGCTTGAGGGAACATTTTTATTTTTCGGTAAAGTTTTGCCTGATCAATAAAAACAAAGCCTAGTTCTCTTTTAAAATTGCCTTTTTGAAGTATTTGAACTGCTTCATTATAGTCTTTTGCAGCCAAGTCATAATTTCCTTTAAAATAATGAGCCTTTCCTCTAATACTGGTAAACACCCCTTTCCAGGACACTGTAGAATTGATATTGGGAAGAATACTGTCACAAAATTCAACGCATTTTGAAAAATTGCTGGTAGATAAACTATCTGCTTTTTTTACCAGAAGTTCCCATGGTTCAGCACCCTTGCTTGAACTACAGATAAATACACCCATCATTAGGAATGCTACTCTAAATAATCCCTTCATACACTGATTTAAAATACTTTTAAGTTCCTGGGGGGGGGCTTAAAATCTTATTGAAAATACGGATTAATTCGTATTGGACAAGGTTGTATTAGGGAGGAATTTTAGGTAAAAATCAACTATGTCAAACTTATTTCTTAACCTGAAAGGAAATAGACTTCTAATAATGGCAGTCATGGCTGTGATTTGCGCTCAGCTTGTATCCTGTAAAAAAGCACTTCAAAATCGGATGCCGAAAATAGTGTTGAATACTGGGAAATTGTTCAGAATTTTCCTCAGGATAAAACCTTTGAAATCAATTCCTTAGCCGGACATAACAGTGAAATTGTTTATGCTACGTCTGGTCATAGGGTAACCAATAACTCTAGTACTTTCAACAATCAGTTTCAGGGAAGTTTTTATTTTAAACAAGCTTCGGGCTGGATGGTAAATCAGGTTAACAATATTGCTCCGGTAATTATTAAAGAATGGAATGGCGCATTGTACGGTATCAGGGAAAAAAGAACCATCCGGACAACTTTACCTGTAGTGGATTGGGAGCACACGTATATTCTCTTTAAATGGGAAAACGGAAATTATATCAATTTGGATACCCTGGAATACACCAATGCCAATCTGATTAATAAAGCTTCTTTGGGCACCCTATCTCTGTGGGTGAATCAGAACAAGTTGCACATGGTATCAATTGCTACCAATGTGGCCATCTGGGAAGTAGTCAACAATCAACTGGTTAAGAAGTCAGAGGAATTACCGGTGCAACCCACTTCGCTGGTGGCAACCGATAACAATGATATCAGTTTTACACAGGTGCGACAGTTAATTATCAGCCCAACCAGAACCCGATACATCATTACCGGATACTATTACAATGGAGCTGCTTTTACTCAGGGGAAAACCTACGAATTTATTGTAGAAGAGGATACGGGATTTTCCAACAAGGAAGCCAGTGTTTATAGGGCTGTAAAAGGAAATGTCTGGGGAATTGGCTTTCAGGGTAATAAACTCAAAAACCTTGACAACAATGCCGTACTTTCCGGATTAAGCACCGGTAGAATATTTCGCTCATCTCCTATCGTGACAAATAATGGGAAATTGTATATCATGTTAGGGACAGAAAAAGCACCGGAGTCCTGTGCAGGATTGGCTGTTTTTGATGGTGCCAATATCAGGGAGATGGAATTTAAACTGCCGCCGGTACTGGATCCCTGTTCAATTCTTAGTGCGGCTACTGAGTACAATGGCAAAACTTATCTCCTCCTGCTAAATAGAGGTCAATATGTGATTGTAAAGAATAAATAACAAGCTGCTTATTGGGTCAAGGGATTGGGTAGTTACGATCTAAGGAGGTAACTACAGAATCCTTTGGCTATTAAATATTGTGCTATACCGTAAGTGGCCATTACCCAAACGCCAAGAAAAGGATCTTTAAAGGCAAAAATATTTACCGCCAGCATCATATCAGAGAGTACAAAAAATGCTGCCCCGGGTGCAAAAAAATATTTACCCCAGTATTCAGTCTCTTTCACAGCCATGGTCATAAAAGCAAAAATTGCCATAGCGGTAATTACAAACATGTATAAGTATACGGGAATCAATAAATCACCCAGGTTGTCCATTATAATATACATAACATCGGTTCCAAGATGAAATACAAATGCACCCAGTAAAAAAGGATACAGCGCATTTTTTCTCCTGAATGGCTGAATCTGGTTAAATAGATAACAATAACTAATATGAGCGGTCATAAAGGAAACCATCCCAGCTATAAAAAGTCCCTGACCTTCAAACATCAGAAACAGATCTCCGGCCCAGGAAGCTGCAAATGCCAGGATAACAATCGATTTATTTATGGGCCTGGTAGATAGCGGATTGCCATTAGGATCGGTCTTTGGTATTAGTGTCTGCTGATGAAACGGGGCTTTAAGGGCGCCGTACAAATATATCAGCAGTAGCGGCATGAGTAAAGGCTTCGTGAATTTGGAGGCCAAATTCCATTCTAACCCTAAAAAAATACAATGAATCATCAATACAAGCAGATAGTATGGCGCGGCAATTTTCCTGAAATTCATTGCATATAATTTTAATACAAAATAGGTAGATTTTCAGTACCAGAAAAGTGGAGAACTTCTACTCAAAATTCCTTGAACCTGCTTACATTCGCGGGATGCAAATGGACGATGAGACATTTTTTGCCTTTTGGCAGGAAAACAGTGAGAAGGAAAAAAGCAGCCGGAAAGCCTTTATGCTGGGCTTGTCTTCCGGGTTTGCTATTGGCGTATTAGTCATTACCGTTATTCTTTCGGGCTGGTATCAGCGGGCTACCATGGAAGCCAACAGCAAAATGAGCGCATTTGTACTTTTTATGGCCATTCTGGGTTTATCCGTTTTTATCGCTTTTGCTTACAGAAAATTTAAATGGGAAATGAATGATCAGCGCTATCAGGAAATAGCAGCTAAAAAAAGAAAAATAAAGAACAATGATGCAGCCAACCAGCAAGGAACTGCGTCTTAAAAGACAAAAAATGAGCATGAGAAGCAAATTGATCGTATTAGGTTTTATGGCTATTTTAGCCATTTCTGCCATTTCCTGTGGTAAAACAGGGGATTCCGGCTGCACACCAGTTCCAGTTGCCAATGAAAAAGCTGCAATGGTTAAGTTCTGCACCGATAATAATATTACTTATACAGAACATCCCAGTGGCCTACTTTATCAGATTATGATACCCGGATCAGGGGCAGCTTTGGATGCTACCTCAATTGTAGATGCCATTTACACAGGTAAATTTTTGAATGGGGTTACTTTTGAAGCAAATGCTACACCCGCCAGATTTGGATTAAATCAGGTAATTGAAGGCTGGAGAATAGGTATTCCTTTGGTCAAGAGAGGGGGCAAAATAAGGCTGATAATTCCATCTGCCTTAGCTTATTCCTGTGTTGGCAAAGGCTCAATTCCCCCTAATACCCCTCTTTACTTTGAGGTTACTGTGAATTAATCTCTCATTCCCCTATCTTTGCCAACCTGAAAAAATCAGGATAAAACTTCGTAAACCGTTACTAATATGCAACTGAAAGGTTTAGTGCGTTTTTTTGCAATTGCACTTACGCTAATTTGTCTTTACCAGTTATCATTCACATGGTTCGTAAAAAGCCATGAGTCTGAGATGGAAAAGAAAGCCACTGAATGGGTTAAAAAGTTCCCAACTCCGGAACAACAATATCCCGGCAACAAAGAATTACAGGCAGCTTATGCTGATTCTTTGGAAGAATTGAAAAAAACAAGATTGTTCCGTTTGCTCGACAGCACCAAAGACACCAAGCTTGCTTTTGGTTTAACTACGTACCGTAGTGCCAAAGAAAAAGAATTAATGCTAGGATTGGATCTTCAGGGTGGTATGAGTGTAACCATGGAAGTAGGTCTGGACGGATTAATCAAGTCTTTGAGCAATTATTCTAAAGATGCCAATTTCAATAAAGCTTTGGATGCAGCTGTTGAAAGAAAAGCCAATAGTGGTGCTGATTTGATTACTTTGTTTTTAGAAGAGTTTAAAAAAGTTAGCCCTGATGGTAAACTGGCTCCACTATTTTCTGCAAAGAGTGCCAATGCTATTAAGATTGAAGATTCCAATGCTAAAGTTGAAAACTATCTGCGCAAGCAAGCAGAAGCGGCTTTCAATAACACATATAGAATTTTAAGAACGAGAATTGATCGTTTCGGGGTTTCATCTAACAATATCAACCCTGATCCTGCCAAAGGAAGAATCAATATTGAATTGGCAGGTGTGAACGATAAGGATCGTGTAAGAAACTACTTACAGTCTACCGCTAACCTTCAGTTTTTTGAAGTGTATACCTGGGAGAATAAAGATGTTCAGGCAGGGATTGTAGCTGCCGACAAAGCAGTTCAGGATTACCTGAACGGAACCACTCTTACTACTCCAAAAACAGATACAGCTGCTGCCGCTACTGTTAAAGCTGACACAGCTAAAACAGCAACCATTTCTTCCCTTGCAGGTAAAGCAACTGCTAAAGTGGACTCTACAGCTTTAAAAGCCAACGAGAATCCAATTTTACGTCTGATGCAGATGACTCAGCCTTATCAGGCGGAGAATGGTCGTCCTGTATTTCCTGCTGCATTAGGATATATTCAGTCTAAAGACACCGGTACTTTGAACGATTACCTTGCTTTGGAATCTGTTAAAACCAAATTCCCTTCCAATCTTGTTTTCATGTATGGTAAGGCGGAATTGGACGATCCAAAAGCCAAAGATATTTTGATGCTTTATGCTATCAAAACACTGGACAACGGTCAGGCAGAATTGGAAGGTGATAGAATTGCCAGCGCTTCTCAGGATTATGATGAGCGTGGAAGAATTGCCATCAAAATGAATATGGACAAAGTGGGTTCCAATATCTGGGCGAAAATGACTACCAGAAATGTGGGTAAACCTCTTGCCATTGTTTTGGATAATTTTGTTTACTCTGCTCCTAATGTAAATGATCCAATTACTACAGGTAATTCACAGATCAGTGGTAACTATACCATTAAAGAAGCACAGGATTTATCTGAAATTCTGGAGAGCGGTAAATTGCCAGCTCCTGCTAAGATTGTTCAGAGCCAGACAGTAGGGCCAACTTTGGGTAGCGAGTCTATCAAAGGTGGTGCATTATCTTTCGGTATCTCTTTCTTAGTGATTTTCGCTTTGATGTTGTTATACTTTAATACGGGTGGATGGGTTGCCAATATCGCTTTGATATTAAACTTACTGTTTACCATTGGAGTTTTAAGCGCATTAGGCTTTACTTTAACCGCACCAGGTATTGCCGGTTTGGTATTAACCATCGGTATGGCTGTGGATACCAACGTAATTATTTTTGAACGTATCAAGGAAGAAATTGCAAAGGGTAAAAACTACTCCGCTGCGGTAAATGAAGGATATAAGCGTTCTTTGGCTCCGGTATTGGATGGTCATATCACCAGCTTATTAACCGCGATTATTTTGGCTTACTTTGGATTAGGACCAGTTCTAGGTTTTGCAACTACACAAATCATCGGTATTCTTTTGTCTTTATTCTGTGGTATCCTGATTTCTCGTTTGATTTCTGACTGGTACACCAACAAAAACAGACATTTTGAATACTTTACCAATATTTCAAAAGTAATTTTCAACCATACCAATTTCAAATTCATTGAATACAGAAAGTATGCTTATGTATTATCTGCAATCATATTTGTTTTAGGAGTTGGTTCATTCTTCAATGGTTTTGATGAAGGGGTTGAATTTGCCGGTGGTAGAAGTTATACGGTGAAATTTGATAAAGCGGTAGATCCTGAAGTAATCAGAGAAGACCTGAAAGCAGTTTTCGGCGAAGCTCCGATTATTAAAACCGTTGACGTTAAAAATCAGGTAAACATTACTACTTCCTTTAAAATTAAAGAAACAGGTAATAATGTGGATGCTGAGGTTGAAAGAACTTTATATGAAGGATTGAAGAAGCATTTACCTGCAGGAACCAGCTTTGATACTTTCGAGAACACATACAAGCAAAGTTCTCAGACAGTATTGCCTACCATTTCTGATGATCTGAAGGCAGGTGCTACCAAGGCAACCTTACTGGCTGTTTTTGTAATCTGTATGTACATCTTCATCCGTTTCCGTGACTGGAGATATTCTCTGGGTTCCATCGTAGCATTGATGCACGACGTATTTGTAACCTTGATTGTATTCAGTTACCTGAAGAATTTCGTTCCATTCCCATTAGAGATTGACCAGCACTTTATTGCTGCTATTCTTACGGTAATTGGTTTCTCAATGAACGATACGGTAATTGTATATGACCGTATCAGAGAAGACAGTGCTTTAATGAAAAATGTAGATAACGGAACTATTATCAACAGAGCTATCAACGAAACATTAAGTCGTACTATCATGACTTCTGTTACTGTATTCCTAACCATCCTGATTCTATTTATCTTCGGTGGTGAAGTAACCAGAGGTTTTGCTTTCGCTATGTTGATTGGTGTTGCTACCGGTGTATACTCATCCGTATTTGTTGCAGCTCCTATCCTTGTAGATTTTGGAGGTGGAAGAGCGCTTGGTTCAAAATCAAAAACCAAATAGTGCTTAAAAGCCTTATCCATAAAAAAGCCCCGAGTAAAACTCGGGGCTTTTTATTTACAATTTTATTAGTTGTTCAATCAAATTTAGGAATTAAATGGGCCTATCAGGTTTAGCTTTTTGCTCCCTCCAAAATTGGATTACACCGCAAATGAAGTTCCGCATCCACAAGTCTTGCTTGCATTGGGGTTGCTGAAAGTAAAACCACGGCTGTTTAATCCTCCCTGCCAGTCTATTTCCATTCCATACAAATACAATCCATGGCTTTTATTCATGATACAGGGGATTCCCTCAATTTCAAACTGATCGTCTTCTTTTTCTTTCTGGTCAAAACCTAAAACATAAGTCATTCCGCTGCATCCACCGCCTTTCACTCCTACTCTTAAAAATTGAGTAGTATCAAAGGCGGGTTCATTCATGAGTCTTTTTATTTCTGTAATAGCACCTTCAGTAAGTGTTACTGGTATTGTGGCATTCATTGTTGTTTCCATACGCTTCGTTTATTTTACAAAATTACCAATTTGTCAGAATCCTGTATAGATTGGATTTACGATACAAGGAATTCCTTGCTCAACCCCTACCTTTGCAGAAAGTTGTGAAGAATGGATAATTCCATGATGATTACCGTTTTATTGGCTTGTTCAGTGGCTGCGATGGCTGGTTACCTGATTTATCTTCAACGTAGACTGGTTATTTATGAAAAGCAGCAATCTGCAAGAAACAATAGTCTGCCACTTCAGGCCTATGAAAGATTGATCTTGTTAACGGACAGAATCGCCCTTCCTAACCTGATCAGCAGAAACTCTGCAGATGCCATTTCCGCGAGAGAATTATGTGCTTTATATACAAAGACTATTAGAGAGGAATTCGATTTTAATGTTACTCAGCAAATGTATATTCAGCCATCATCCTGGAAAGCGGTTAAAAATCTGAAGGAGAAAAATCTTCAGATTATCAATCAGCTTACCCAGCAGTTACCCGAGCAGGCATCGGGTCTGGATTTGCAGAAAGCCATTTTGCAGTATTTAATGGCTAATCCAGCCGCAGCTTTGCATGAATTGGTTGCTGAAGCATTGAGTTATGAAGCAAAACAAGTCTTATAATTTTAATATTGATCTATGACAGATAATAAGAAGACAGACAGTGGTATTAACATTAAAACTGTTTATACTGCCGAAGATAGCAAGCATCTTTCAGGATTAAATAATCAACCAGGTCAATTCCCCTACACACGTGGTGTTCAGCCAGATATGTACAGGGGAAAGCTTTGGACCATGCGTCAATATGCCGGTTTCTCCACTGCAGAAGAAAGTAATAAACGTTATCATTACTTATTGAGCCAGGGTGTAATGGGATTAAGTGTGGCTTTTGATTTACCCACGCAAATTGGATACGACAGCGATCATCCACTGGCAGAGGGTGAAGTTGGAAAAGTAGGGGTTGCTATTGATAGTCTTGCCGATATGGAATTGTTATTCAAGGGCATTGAACTAGAGAAAGTAAGTACTTCTATGACCATTAATGCCACTGGCTTTATTCTGTTGGCGATGTATGTTGCTTTGGCAAAGAAGCAGGGAGCCGATTTAACAAAAGTGGCAGGCACTATTCAGAATGATATTTTAAAAGAATATGCTGCACGGGGTACTTATATCTATCCGCCCAAACCTTCTATGCGAATCATCACCGATATTTTTGAATGGTGCAGCAAGTCTGTTCCTAAATGGAATACCATTTCAATTTCGGGTTATCATATTCGTGAAGCAGGCAGTACAGCGGTGCAGGAGATTGCATTTACCTTAAGCAATGGGAAAGCTTATGTGCAGGCTGCACTTGCCAAGGGACTGGATATAAATGTTTTTGGGAAAAGACTGTCTTTTTTCTTTAATGCACACAATAACCTTTTTGAAGAAGTAGCTAAGTTCAGGGCTGCCAGAAGAATGTGGGCAACTATTATGAAAGACCTGGGGGCAACGGATAAAAAAGCCATGATGCTTCGCTTTCATACTCAGACAGGTGGTGCTACTTTAACGGCACAACAGCCATTAAATAATATCAGCAGGGTAACCATTCAAACCCTTGCAGCTGTATTGGGGGGTACTCAAAGTTTACATACCAATGGATACGATGAAGCTTTGAGCTTGCCTACTGAGGAAGCGGCCAGAATAGCTTTAAGAACACAGCAAATAGTAGCTTTTGAAAGTGGCGCTCCCGAAACGGTGGATCCACTGGCGGGTAGTTATTTTGTGGAGTCCCTTACCCATGAAGTAGAACAGAAAGCCTGGGAGCTCATGAACAAAATAGATGCATTGGGAGGCAGTGTAAGTGCTATAGAGGAAGGATTTATGCAGGATGAAATAGCCAGAAGTGCTTTTGAATACCAAAGGAATATTGAAAGTGGAGAGAAAATTATTGTTGGGGTTAATAAGTTTACGGTTGATGTGGAAAGTCCGGTTCCTGGATTCAAAATTGATGATTCCATACGCCAATTACAATCTTCCAGGATTGCAGAACTTAAAGCGAAAAGAGATACAGAAATTGTAAATCAATGCCTGCAAAATATTAAGCAAGCTGCAGAAGGAACCCAAAATATTATGCCATTTGTATTGGAGGCTGTTGAAGCCTATTGTACACTTGGCGAAATAGCTGATGTACTTCGCCAAGTGTATGGGGAACACAGATAAAATCTGTGTTATTCATTTACAATACGGTAATCAATGCAAATATCACTCCTGGTAGCCAAAACAAAAGGGTAAGTAATACACTTATCCAGAAAGTACTGTTGGTTGCACCCTGGTGCAAATAAACAGCAAGTGGGGGCAACAAAATGGCCAGTATTGCCAATAATACTTTGTCATTTGAACCTGTTGCATTAGCCGCATTGGCTTTATACTCCTTCAGGTATTTTTTTACTTCCTTTACTCTTGCCTTCCTCTCAACCCGGGATAAGCTTTTAAAATTTGACATGGCATCCGTTACCACAGCATCATCCCAGTTAGGTTGAGTACCTGAAATTTCGGCAGCCATATTTTTATTGGTCTCTTTGTTACTATTATTACTGATTTCCACGCTTGAAGCATGAATGGAAGAAAAAGAAAAGGAAGCTAAACAAAGGGTGCCTAACAGAATTTTTTTCATAAGAATAAGTTTCAGCAAAAATACAGTTTTGGAACTTTTCGTGCTTAATTAGTTATACAGTTCAGTTTTATTCCTCGTGGTGTTAGCGTATCTTCATTAGCTAATCGTTAACTGTATGAAAAAAATATGGGTAATTGCCCTGCTTATCTGCGGTACTGCATCCGCACAAAAATCCAATCTCCCGCTTGAGTCTCTTTTTACTGAAGTGAATCCGAAAGTGGTTGAATGGAGAAGGTATTTTCATGAATATCCCGAATTGGGTAACCGTGAGTTCAATACTAGTAAAAAGGTAGAAGAAACACTAAATCGGTTAGGTATCAGCACAAGAAAGGTAGCTAAGACAGGTATAGTTGGTGTATTAAAGGGAGGTAAACCCGGGCCAGTGGTTGCTTTAAGAGCAGATATGGATGGATTACCTGTGGAAGAAAGAAATGGACTTCCCTTTGCTTCCAAAGCCAAAGGTGAGTACAATGGTGCAACGGTTCCAGTTATGCATGCCTGTGGACACGATTCACATATTGCCATGTTACTGGGCGCAGCCGAAGTATTGAGTAAGATAAGAAGCGATATCAGTGGTACGGTGGTATTTCTTTTCCAACCTGCCGAAGAAGGACCACCCGGAGATGAAGAAGGTGGCGCTGCACTAATGATTAAGGAAGGTGCAATGGACAATCCAAAAGTGGATGCAGTATTTGGTATTCATATCAACTCCAAATATGATTTAGGAAAAATTTATTATAAGCCCGGTGCAACCATGGCATCATCTGATTGGTTTACCATTAAAGTAAAAGGAAAGCAAAGTCATGGAGCCTATCCATGGAATTCAATTGATCCCATAGTTGTCAGTGCAGAAATTGTACAGGCACTGCAAACCATTGTCAGCAGGAATATTGATATTACACAAGCCCCGGTAGTAGTTTCGGTGGGTAGAATTCAATCCGGTGTTAGGGCGAATATTATTCCGGAAGAAGCCATGATGGAAGGAACCATCCGTACTTTGGACGGTCAGGTTCAAAAAACGGTACATGAAAAAATAAAACTGATTGCACAGAAAATTGCTGAAGCAAATGGAACTACAGCAGAAGTAATGATTGATACCAAGACCTTGGTTACCTACAGTGATCCTGCATTGGTTACTCAGAGTTTATCTTCTCTTCAGAAAGCAGCTGGAGGTTCAGACAATGTGCAACTAACCAATTGGGTAACTGGTGCAGAAGACTTCTCTTATTTCGGAACCAAAGCCCCCTCCTTTTTCTTTTTCCTGGGGGCCAGAGACCCTAAGTTTTCTTCAGTAGCATCAGCCCCAGATCATCATACTCCCGGATTCATGATAAGTGATTCACGTCTGGATGTTGGCGTAAAAGCATTTGTGCATCTTGTTTTGGATTATGCCAAAACAGCAAAAAAATAAATATGCGAAAAATTTTCATAGGGCTTCTAGCTTTGGCGTTTCATCAATTGCCTGCCCAGGAAATACTAACCCCTGAGAAACTATGGCAGATTCAACGGGTCTCTCCCGTAGGTATCAGTAAGGATAAAAATTTTATTGTTTACACAGTTGCCACTCCGGATGTAACCAATAATAAAATGAATCGCAAACGATACAAGATTCCTTTATCGGGTGGAAGTCCCGTTGAATTGGCCGCCAATGAAAATATTACCAGCAATGACCGGATCTCTCCGGATGGCAAACATATTTTGTATAGCGATGAAGTAAAAATTGACAAAATAGAGGGTAAAGAGTTGTATCCTGATTTGCCCAAATCGGATGCTCAGATTTATACCTCATTGAATTACCGTCACTGGGATACCTGGGAAGATGGCAAATACAGCCATGTTTTTTTTGCGCCCTACCAGAATGGTAAATCAAGTGAGGGAAAAGATATTATGCCTAACGAGCCTTATGATGCACCCACCAAACCTTTTGGCGGGGATGAAGACTTTGTCTGGCATCCGGACGGCAAGCGTATTGTTTATGTGGCAAAGAAAAAGAAGGGAACAGCATATGCGGTTAGCACCAATACAGACCTTTATGAGTACAATATTGAAACAGGTGTCACGCAGAATTTAACTGCATTCAATAAGGGATACGATGTATCGCCGCAGTTTAATGAAGCAGGAACCCTTGCATGGATGCAAATGAAGAGAGATGGATTTGAGGCAGACAAACAGGATCTGGTAGTTCTAGTAAACGGGAAATTCCCGGTAAATCTTACTGCTCACAGGGATGATATTCATGTGGAGGGATTTAAATGGAGCGAAGATGGCAAGTTCTTGTTTTTCTGGGCACCCGTTAACGGTACACTTCAATTGTTTCAGGTAAATAATACTGGATTAACCAAAATGCTTCCCGTAATTCAACAATTGACCAGTGGTGATTTTGACATTACCGGTATTGTAGCACAAGCAGAAAATACATTGGTGGTTTCCAGAACGGATATGAACACTGCTGCTGAATTATTTACGCTGAATTTGAAAGACAAATCAATGAAGCAGTTGACGCATGTGAATGATGTGTTTTATCAAACCATTGCAAAATGTAAAACAGAAAGAAGATGGGTGCCAACAACGGATGGTAAAAAAATGCTGGTTTGGGTGATTTATCCACCCAACTTTAATCCTGCTAATAAATATCCTACCCTTTTGTATTGTCAGGGTGGGCCACAAAGTCCATTAACACAGTTTTATTCTTTCCGGTGGAATTTTCAATTGATGGCTTCTCAGGGATACATTGTTGTAGCGCCCAACAGAAGGGGTATGCCAGGTCATGGAACAAAATGGAATGAAGACATCAGTAAGGATCATGGCGGACAGGCTATGAAGGATTATTTGTCGGCTATTGATGCAATCAGTAAAGAATCTTATGTTGATAAAGACAGACTGGGGTGTGTAGGAGCAAGCTATGGCGGTTACTCTGTATTTATGTTGGCTGGTATACATAACAATCGATTTAAGACCTTTATTTCACATGATGGTATTTTTGATACCAGAAGTATGTACGGAACAACAGAAGAATTGTGGTTTGTGAATTTTGATTATGGCGGTGCTTATTGGGAAAATAATCCTGCTACCCAAAAAACCTATGGGGTGCAAAATCCAATCAATCATGTTTCCAAATGGAATACACCTATTATGATTGTTCAGGGGGGAATGGATTTTAGGGTTCCTATAGAACAGGGATTACAGGCATTTCAGGCCGCACAGCTACGTGGTATTAAAAGCAAATTACTTTATTTGCCAGGTGAGAATCACTGGGTTTCCACTGCTCAGAATGGGCTTGTTTGGCAACGTGAATTCTTCAAATGGTTGAAGGAAACTTTGTAAACTACTTTCAGTAATATAAAAAGGCGAATCATTCGATTCGCCTTTTTTATTTAGTATAATTTCTGGCCCCAAACAGCATACTGCCAATTCTAACCATAGTACTCCCCTCTTTAATGGCAATGGTATAATCTCCGCTCATGCCCATGGATAAAATTGGATTGGCCCCTGAATGTTCCTTAATCATGGATTGATATTTCTGTAATAACTGACTCAGATAGCGGAACTCATTTTGAATCACTCCGGAGTCTTCTGTAAAAGAAGCCATGCCCATGAATCCATGAATTTGAATATTCGGTAAAGATGATATTGTATCTAAAATTTCAACAAGTTCCCCTTCATCTAAACCGAATTTTGTTTCTTCTTTAGCAATATAAATTTGTAATAAACAAGGAATTACTCTATTGCATTTTGCTGCTTGCTTGTTAATCTCCCTTAGTAGTTTTAAACTATCCACCCCATGAATCAAATGAACAAAAGGGGCTATGTATTTTACCTTGTTCGATTGCAAATGACCAATAAAATGCCACCGGATATCCTTGGGCAAAGCACCTGCTTTATCTACCAATTCCTGCACATAATTTTCACCAAAATCCCTTTGTCCTAATTCATAAAGGGCTAAAATATCTTCGTTGGGTTTGGTTTTGCTCACAGCCACCAATGTAGTGTCTGTGAGCAAAA
This sequence comes from Sediminibacterium sp. C3, assembly GCF_000508085.1. GTDB lineage: Bacteria > Bacteroidota > Bacteroidia > Chitinophagales > Chitinophagaceae > Sediminibacterium. The sequence goes on from NZ_KI669560.1 coordinate 2,062,502, forward strand.
ATTGATCAATAATTTCTTTGTATGCAACTGTGTTTACTGACATTGATACATCATTATTAATCACCCGATTATTTTAAAATACTTCTGCTGATTACAATTCTTTGTACTTCGCTGGTTCCTTCGTAAATCTGTGTGATTTTGGCGTCACGCATTAAACGTTCAACATGGTACTCTTTTACAAAACCATACCCTCCATGAATCTGAACAGCTTCGGTGGTAACCCACATAGCGGCTTCACTGGCATACACTTTAGCCATAGAAGAACTCAATGTATAATCTATTCCATTGTCTTTTTCCCAGGCTGCTTTTAAGCAAAGCAAACGTGCTGCTTCAATTCTGGTAGCCATATCAGCCAATTTAAACTGGATTGCTTGATGGTGCATAATTTCTTTACCAAAAGCTTTTCTTTGCTTACTATAAGCCAAAGCCAACTCATAAGCTCCGCTGGCAATACCCAATGCCTGGGATGCAATACCGATTCGACCGCCGGCTAATGTTTTCATGGCAAATTTAAATCCAAATCCATCTTCGCCTATGCGGTTTTCCTTAGGCACTTTTACATCGTTGAACAGAATGGTATGGGTATCACTACCTCTGATACCTAATTTATTTTCCTTGGCAGCAACAGTAACACCAGGCCAGTTTTTCTCAACTATAAATGCATTGATTCCTTTGCTTCCCTTAGCAGGGTCTGTTTGAGCAATTACCAGGTAAACGGAAGCCGTAGAACCATTGGTAATCCAGTTCTTGGTTCCATTCAGTAAATAATGGTCTCCCTTGTCTTCAGCAGTTGTTTGCTGACTGGTTGCATCACTACCAGCTTCAGGCTCACTCAGCAAAAACGCACCAATATAAAGCGAATCATCTTTTCTTCCCTGTGCCAAAGGCGTTAAATATTTTTTCTTCTGCTCCTCATTTCCAAATGTTTCCAATCCCCAGCACACTAAACTGTTGTTCACACTCATGCTCACACTAGTACTAGCGTCTACCTTACTAATTTCTTCCATAGCAAGCACGTAACTTAATGTATCCATTCCTGCACCACCGTATTCAGGACTTACCATCATACCCATAAAGCCTAATTCCGCTAATTTCATTACTTGTTCGTAAGGGTATTTCTGGTGTTCGTCTCTCTCAATAACACCTGGTTTACATTCATTCTGGGCAAAGTCTCTTGCCGCTTTCTGTATCATCAAATGTTCTTCGCTCAACTGGAATTGCATGGTTTTAAATTTTATGCCGCAAAAATAAGCTAACAAGCGTTAGGTTGTACTTTGTTGTTGAAAAAAATTACTTCTTGTTTTTTTTGGTAAACAAGTTATTGCTGCAGGAAAACAGGCCTTCCTTATTTTTAGTGTCCAGATTGAGATACTTGCCACTCAATACACTCTGTCCCATATAAGCAGGGTTATCTCCCCTTCCTAAAGGCCAGGGCCCCACGGTATCTTGAATTTCAATTGCAGCAATCTGCGCAAGGGTTAATGCAAAATCAGAGCAATTATAATGGCTAAGGTGATATTGATTAGAAATATTATGGTCAATATATTCCAATATCTGTTCAAACTGGGCCTTGCTTACCATTTTACCGAGTAGTTGATCCCAATCATGAAAAGAATCATCTTTAATGACTGATTTTGCTTTGGGCGCAATTGGATTTACCGGTATTAGAAGTCCAGATTCTGGATAAAATCCAAATGTTTTATTAACGGCTGATTGGTCTTCATTGTATTTGATTAAACTAATAAAGGAATGTCCTACTTCACCTAAACCGGTATTGGTCTTTTTTTGTCCGGCAATGGGTTGTTTAATCAAAATTAGTAGAGCATAATGGCTGGCTACCTTATTGTCTAAAAAAGCATCCACAATACTGAATGGATCAATGGGTTCAGATTCAATTTCTTCAGAAGGTTTAAGTGTCCGTTGGTTAATATGTGCCTGAATCATTATTTCCAGAATCTCATCACTAATAATACTTTCAGCCTCTGCTCTGGCATAGTTGACCTGGTAACTGAATTGAGAAATAAATCTTTTACCCCGCTTTTTATAATTATAGGTGGCTTCAATTTCCCCTGCTTTGTGAAAACAAGACATGGACCCTGTAAAATTGTTGTACCGAGCCAGAACAATAGCTATATTATTATACAAGTGCGACAATAAGGTATCACTCTCTGTTGTGTTTTTTAACTGTAATCCTTTATGTAAAGCAATTAATGCTTTTTGAGATTGTCCTGAAGCTATGTAGCGGTCGCTTTCTTCCAGCGCCCGGATAATTTCAATATTCGGTAGTAGTTGCGCATTTAACCCCTCTGTAAAAAACAATAAACTCCAACCCAGCAATATCAGTAATCGCCGCATAACTTATGATGATTTACATGTTAAAAATATTTTTTATGAAGGTTGAACAAAATCTCTCTGCCAATTGGGGTCATACCTTTGGTGGTGTCTTGTAAAAAATGTCTTTTAAAAGCCACGATTGCTGCACTGGTATCTTTTATATCATATCCTACAATTCTCAGGCCAGTTATATGATCAAAACTAGCAGGGACTGAATCTCTTTTCTCATCATACCAGTATCCGAACCCTTTTTCAGCCAGCAACTTCCAGGGAAATCTCCAGTTAGGATCATTCTTACGGGTAGGTGCAATGTCTCCGTGTCCTATAAAATTGGCGGTTGGTATTGCGTAGTCTTTTTTAGTTTACCAAGTACAACCAATAAACTGTTGATTTGTGCTTCTTCAAAATATTCAAATCCATTGTTGTCCAGTTCAATCCCAATAGATGCAGAGTTCATGTCTAACTGATTTCCCCATCTGCTCACACCTGCGTGCTGACCTCTGAAATAATCATTTAGCATCTGGTACACTTTGCCATCACTGCCAATTACATAATGCGCACTCACCGCTGTTCTGGGCAGCGTGAAGGTTTTTAAGGTTTGTTCTGTGGAATGCTGTGCGGTATGATGAATAATTACATAACTGGGTTTCCTAATCCCAAAATTGGTGGTTCCCACCCAATAAGGCGACGGAGGAATGGTATCAGATAAAAGGCTGGCTGGAGGGATGGCACCAATTTTACCGAGATAGTTTTTAACCTGTTTTTTATATACTTTATTAGTGGATCGGTAAGGATGTGAATTACAGGCAAATCCTATAATGGCTAGTAAAGCAGTTAAAAAATAAATTCCTTTTTTCATAATCTGGATTATTTAACTAAGTTATTCATTCGCATTAATCGTATTTGGTTTTTTTCTCCGGTTGATAGGCAAGTTGCTCCTTTAAAGATCCAGCACTGGGATTATTGGTAATAGAAACTGCTACCTGAAACAATACTATCAGGGCTACAATAGATCCGATTAATTCTTCCCAAAGTATCCAGTATCCCCAGAACCGATACACTTTTGCTTTAGTTGGATGTGCCGATTCAAAAATCACGGTAACTTTTTGCCCTGGCTGATAAGCAATCAATGGATAATGAGCTTCAACGCGATATTGATGAATTCCGATGGAATAAAATGCCATGGGAATGTTTTTCCCACTGGCAGAGTCCTGAACCAATTGAATGGTTGCCGGAGATTTTTCTCCGTCAAAAAAATCTGGCTGTCTTGTCCAGAGAATATAAGAACCAAAAATGATCAGGTATAATATGATTAATGATCGGGTCAGAACACAAAATAATAATTGAATAAAAAAGTCCCACTGAAACTCAGTGGGACTCGGGTATTTTTTCCGGAATTAGTTGCCGGCTACTTGTTTGCGAATAATATTCAACGCGCCACCTGCTTTGAACCACTCAATTTGCTGTGCGTTGTAAGTATGATTCACAACAATTGAATCCACTGATCCGTCCTTGTGTTGTAAAACAACTGTCAATGACTTACCTGGAGCAAATTCGGTAAGACCCTCAATGCTGATGGTATCATCTTCCTGAATTTTATCGTAATCGGCTTTATCATTGAAGGTTAAAGCCAGCATACCTTGCTTCTTCAGGTTGGTTTCGTGAATACGGGCAAAGGATTTAACTAAGATGGCACGAACGCCTAAATGGCGTGGCTCCATTGCTGCATGTTCTCTGGAACTACCTTCTCCATAGTTTTCATCACCTACCACTATAGAGCCAATTCCTGCTGCTTTATAAGCTCTTTGTGTAGCAGGAACAGGGCCATATTCACCAGTCAATTGATTCTTTACATTGTCTGTTTTTTCATTAAAGAAGTTCACAGCACCAATCAACATATTATTGGAAATATTGTCTAAGTGTCCACGGAATTTTAACCATGGACCTGCCATAGAAATATGGTCGGTCGTACATTTACCTTTCGCCTTAATCAACAGTTTTAATCCCTTTAGATCCGTTCCTTCCCATGCTGCAAATGGATCAAGCAATTGTAAACGTTTGCTGGTAGGGTCTACCTGTACATTTACCTTGCTTCCATCTTCTGCAGGTGCCTGATATCCGGCATCTTCAACTGCAAATCCCTTGGCAGGTAATTCCATGCCAGTGGGTTCATCCAGTTTTACCTGCTCACCCTTATCGTTGGTTAAAGTATCGGTGATTGGGTTGAAAGTTAAGTCACCCGCAATGGCTAAAGCAGTTACCAATTCAGGGCTCGCAACAAAGGCAAGGGTGTTAGGGTTACCATCCGCACGCTTGGCAAAGTTTCTGTTGAAGCTGTGTACAATGGTATTGCGTTCTTGCTTCTCAGCACCCATTCTGTCCCACATTCCAATACAAGGACCACAGGCATTGGCAAATACGGTAGCGCCAATTTTATCAAATACTTCAAGGAAGCCATCACGTTCAATGGTATAACGTACCTGCTCACTTCCTGGCGTAATAGTGTATTGTGCTTTGGGCGTTAAACCTTTTTCAGCTACCTGCTTGGCAAGACTTACTGCTCTGCTAATGTCTTCGTAAGAACTATTGGTACAGCTACCAATTAAACCCACTTCCACTTTCGTAGGCCAGCCATTGGCTGCTGCCATTTCTTTCATCTTGGAAATAGGCGTTGCCAAATCCGGAGTGAAAGGCCCGTTTAAATGGGGTTCTAATTCGCTTAAATTGATTTCAATAACCTGATCAAAATACTTTTCTGGTTCTGCATAAACTTCAGGGTCAGCATTCAAATAAGCTTTTACGCCATCCGCCATTTGCGCCACTTCTTCTCTTCCGGTCGCTTTCAAGTAACGGCTTATGCTTTCATCGTATCCGAATGTTGAAGTAGTGGCACCAATTTCGGCTCCCATATTACAAATGGTACCTTTGCCGGTACAGCTCATGGCTGCAGCACCTTCACCAAAATATTCCACAATAGCACCCGTTCCACCTTTTACGGTTAAGATACCGGCTACTTTTAAAATAACGTCTTTGGGAGCAGTCCAACCGCTTAATTTACCGGTAAGTTTAATGCCGATTAGTTTAGGCCATTTCAATTCCCATGGCAATCCTGCCATTACATCACAGGCATCTGCGCCACCCACACCTACAGCAACCATGCCTAATCCACCGGCATTTACTGTATGTGAGTCGGTTCCAATCATCATACCACCTGGGAATGCATAGTTTTCCAATACAACCTGATGAATAATACCCGCTCCTGGTTTCCAAAAGCCAATTCCATATTTGTTAGACACAGAAGCCAGGAAATCATATACTTCCTTACTTTCTGCATTTGCTACTTCAAGGTCTTTTTTGGCTTCGTTTCTAGCAGTGATTAAGTGGTCACAATGCACCGTAGAAGGTACGGCAGCTTTTGGACGTCCGGCCTGCATGAATTGCAACAAAGCCATCTGTGCGGTTGCATCCTGCATTGCCACACGATCAGGGGCAAAATCTACATAACTTTTACCCCTTTCAAAATTACTCAGTTGCTGATCTGCATGTAAATGGGCAAAAAGAATTTTTTCGGACAAGGTAAGTGGTCTGCCTAAGGTTTTTCTTGCATTATCTACTTTGGCAGGCATTTCTGCGTACACTTTTTTGATCATGTCTATGTCAAAAGCCATAAAGTGATGTTTTTTATGAGATGAATCTATTTCTAAGCCTCGCAAATTTACATCATTTCAGCTGTAGGCTATCAAAGGAATGCGAATAAATTTGCAAGGAAATGATAATTTTGTACGTAATTTCAATTATGGTAAAAAAATGGATTACAATGGATAAAATCAGAGAATTCCTGGAACTGCAGGCTTTTGGAGTTTGTTCTTCTATAGGTGAAAAGCTGGGCATTGCATCCACCAGAATCAGAATGTGGTTTATTTATATCTCCTTTCTGACGATGGGCTCCCCTATTATTTTGTACATGATTCTAGCATTCTGGAAAAACATCAAAAACTATGTTTTTGCAGCTAAGCGAAATCCTTTGAAATACTATTAGTGTTATTTGCCTTTTATTTCAGCAAATAGTTTATACCAAAACTCAGATTGTTTAGCGGTGCATTAAAGAACCCTGCACTGAAATTTACACCACTGGTTTTTGAGAGGACACCCGTATTGTCTTTTGTTGAACTGTATGAGTAATTTATATCCGCAAAACTAGTGTTGGGTTGTAAATTAACCACCAATCTTTCAGTTATTTGATAGCTAAGAACCGGAGCAATACCCAGGTTCATTCCATAAGAATTGGTTCTTAATGGGTTGGACACCAATTTCTGGGTATTGGTTTGAATGTTGAAACCGCCTCCGAAACTTAGTCCTATAAAGAGTTTTTTGGCAAGTTCTTTAAAGCGGACTTGCCGATATCCTACATTAAACCCATTACCCACATTTGATACTTCTTGATTGTTGTTGAGATTTTTGAAGTTACTGTAATTATACCCCAGACTAAAAAAGTTAAAATATTCTTTTTGTTAAAACGGCCATAGCCAAAACCAAGACCCAAAAAAGATTGTTCTGTTGATTGGTAAAATTGGGTTGGCTTTTGCTTGAATTTGGGCTTAATATAATTGAGCCATTAACTAATTGCTGATTTACAGAACCAAATTGCGCTTTTAATAACCCACTACATAAAGAGAGGGAGAGCGTTAGCAGCAGAGTTTTTTTCATATTGATTTTTAATCAAAAATGAATATTCCCCCTGAAACTATTGCACTCTGAAATGTTAATTTAAGTGGTAATTACCCTTTCTTTACTTCTTTAGCCCAGGCATCTTTCAGCGTAACCGTTCTGTTAAAGACCAGTTTGGCTGGATTGCTGTCAGGATCCTGTACAAAATACCCCTTACGCAAAAACTGGAAAGCCTGACCTGAAGGGTCATTTGCCAATGCTGGTTCAGCATAAGCACCTGAAATGATTTGCAAAGAATCCGGGTTGATATGGTCTTTGAAATCGCCTTCAGCATTAGCCACATCTTCCACTTTAAACAAGCGGTCGTATAATCTAACTTCCGCCTGGATGGCATGTGCTGCGCTAACCCAATGCAGGGTTCCTTTTACGTGTATGCCAGAACTGTCTGATCCACTTTTACTCTCTGGTATATATGTGCAATGAAGCGCCATTATATTTCCCTGATCATCTTTAATAACCTCCTCGCATTTGATAATATAGGCACTTTTTAGTCGAACCATCTGACCGGGTGCCAGTCTGAAATATTTCTTTGGTGGATTTTCCATGAAATCTTCGCGCTCAATCCATAATTCTTTACTGAACGGAACTGTTCTTACGCCACCATTGGGATTTTCCGGGTTGTTTTCACTGGTTAATGCTTCAGACGCCTGAGTATAGTTGGTAATGATTACTTTAATGGGATCAAAAACCACCATTCTTCTTAATGCAGTTTTGTTGAGTTCTTCCCTGACACAAAACTCCAGCAAACCCACATCAATCAGGTTGTCTCTTTTAGCAACTCCTATTCTGTCACAGAACTCACGAATGGCTGCTGCAGGATATCCTCTTCTTCTCATCCCGCTGATGGTACTCATGCGCGGGTCGTCCCAGCCATGTACTATTTTTTCATTTACCAGTTGCAATAATTTTCTCTTGCTCATGACCGTATAAGTCATGTTTAAACGCGCAAATTCATATTGTTTGGAAGGGAATGTATTTAAATTTTCAATACACCAATCATACAAAGGACGATGCGGAACAAATTCCAATGTGCAAATGGAATGTGTTATTTTTTCAATGGAATCACTTTGTCCATGTGCAAAATCGTACATGGGGTAAATGCACCATTTGTCTCCGGTTCTGTGATGCTTTGCATGTTTAATTCTATAAATAATAGGATCTCTGAGCAACATATTGGGAGATTCCATGTCAATTTTCGCTCTCAATACTTTTGCTCCATCCGGAAATTCTCCGGCTTTCATGGCTTCGAACAAAGTCCTGTTTTCAGCGGGTGTTCTTTCAGCATATATATTTCTGATTCCCGGTGTTGTAGGTGTACCTTTTTGCGCAGCAATTTCTTCACTCGTACTATCGTCTACATAAGCAAGTCCTTTATCAATCAGCTGCAATGCCATTGCATAGAGTTGATCAAAATAGTCGGAAGCATATAGTTCAAGCGCCCAGTTAAATCCTAGCCACTTTACATCATTCTTTATGCTCTCCACATATTCTGTATCTTCTGTAACGGGATTGGTATCGTCGAATCTTAAATTGGTGCTACCACCATATTTAAGTGCAAGACCAAAATTTAGTACAATGCTCTTCGCATGTCCAATATGCAGGTATCCGTTTGGCTCTGGCGGGAAACGGGTAGTAATTGATTGGTGTTTTCCGCTGGCTAAATCCGCTTCAATAATTTCTTCAATAAAATTCAAACTCTTCTCTTCGCTGCTCATTCCGTATTTTTTCTTAATTATTTTCCTATTTCAACACTATCGAAAAAAGCCTGCGCATCAGCTGCTTTGGCTTCCTTGTTACTGGAGTAATACAATACCTGATGTAAAACAGGCCCCATAAAGAAAATATAACCAAAAGCTTTTTTCCCTTTTAAGTTCTCATCTGAGGAGTTCGCTCCGTCAATTTCAATATAAAGACTGTTCTTGTCCTTGAATTTGGTGATCATGTCTTTATTGATATTTGCCCCAGCCATCTGACTGGACATGCCTGCTTTTAGTTGTTCCCAAAATCCATCACCCATCATTTCAATGGGATCTCCCATTAAACCCATGGCACTTAAATCAAATACCAAAGCACCGTAAGATTTTGTGCTGTCCTTATCTGTTGCAAAAAAAATGGTAGCACCATTGGCTGATCTTTCTGCCGGTTTTGTAGGGAATACAACGGTTACTTTTTCAGATAATTTTTGAGGAACATTTTGTCCGTTCGCTATTTGCACAGAAGCAAAAGCGATGAATGCAAGTATCAATTTTTTCATAATCTAGAGTTTCCCGGTTTCGTAACGGGCGATAAAATTAATTGAATTTACCATGTCTGTATGCAAAATTCTGTCTGCATCATTAAAAGGCACTATTTCTCTGAACTCTTTCATTATAGATTCTAGTATCGGAGAACTGCTGGAGGGTCTTCTGAAATCCAGGGCCTGTGCTGCTGTCATTAATTCTATGCCCAATACTTTTTCTACATTTTGAAGCAAACGGAAGCATTTGGTTGCTGCATTTGCCCCCATACTTACATGGTCTTCCTGATTATTAGAACTGGAAATACTATCAATCGACGACGGGGTACACAGTTGCTTATTCTCGCTTACAATGCCAGCCGCAGTGTATTGGGGAATCATAAACCCTGAGTTCAATCCTGCATTCTTCACTAAAAACAGTGGCAGGTTCCGCTGCCCAGAAATCAACTGATAGGTTCTTCTTTCTGAAATGCTGGCAATTTCACTCATGGCGATACATAGATAATCCAGATTGATAGCCAGGGGCTGTCCATGAAAATTCCCCCCGCTTAAAATTAGGTCGAGATCGGGAAATACGTTTGGATTGTCTGTAACCGAATTCACTTCTTGCATAAATACGGCAAGAATATGTTTGAATGCATCTTTACTAGCCCCGTGTACTTGCGGAATACAACGGAATGAATAAGGATCTTGAACCTGAGATTTGGTTTGCTGCGATATCGTGCTTCCTACTAAGTATTTTCTAATTTGCTGCGCAGTTTTTATTTGACCCTGATGGCCTCTAATCGCATGAATGGCTTCGTGAAAGGGTTCCATAACGCAATCAAATGCATCTATGGACAGTGCTGCAATCAGGTCGGCCATTTTCAATAAATGCTCAGCTTTTTTTAAGCAATACAAGCCATAGGCGTTCATGAACTGGGTTCCATTAATCAGTGCCAGTCCTTCTTTGCTTTGCAAGTGAATCGGCTCCCAGTTCATCAATCCAAGAGCTTCCGTTGCAGGCATTCTACTCCCTTTGAAATTCACTTCACCCAATCCCAGTAAAGGCAGACTCATATGGCTCAAGGGTGCCAGGTCTCCTGAAGCCCCTAATGAGCCCTGTGTATAAATTACCGGAAAAATCTGCTGGTTGTACATATCCATCAAACGAATAACTGTATTGATATGTACCCCGCTGTATCCATAGCTCAACTGTTTTATTTTGAGCATCATCATCAGTTTCACAATGGGTTCTGGAACCTCCTCGCCCAACCCGCAAGCGTGTGATACAATCAGGTTGTATTGAAGCTGTTCTATCTGATCGTTATTGATTTGTACATTCTGCAGGTATCCAAAACCGGTGTTGACCCCGTAATATTTTGATCCGGAGTCCTTCATTTTTTCATTTACAAAGTTTCTGCAGGCCAGAATTTTTTCATGAGCGTCAAAAGTGATAGAAACCTGCTGATCAAAGTCTAATAAGTGTTTTATTTGCTGGAAATTCAGTGGTTTGCTGTCTAAAGGAAGATAATTATAGCTCATGAAGTCAATCGTTTGCTGCAAAGTAAACAGATTTAGAATTTATCTGCCCAATTTGAAATGCAGTTTGATTTAGTAAAAAAAATCCTTTATTTTGCACCTCCAAAACTGGTTCGGTAGCTCAGCTGGATAGAGCAACTGCCTTCTAAGCAGTAGGTCATTGGTTCGAATCCAATCCGAATCACCCAAGTGGATAAATCGATTTTCTTATCGTTTTGTCCACTTTTTTTTTGCCCAAAACCCTCTCCTATATTGAATATTAGCTGAACAGCTTCGTTCACTTTTGTGGTTCGAAAATCCGAACCTTCAAAAACCAATTTTTCAGGGAATATCGAACCAATGGCTTTTCTCCTGTCCGAAACAGTTCCATTCTCAAAAATCTCATTCAAATTAGACAGGTTATGAATCGCTTTTCGTATTTGATCACTGATATTAATCCGTTTCTTGGAAAGCTCAAAAATTTCAGCTTCCAGTCGTTCTATTTCAGTTTCACACCCTTTCCTTACTTCGTGGTAATCTGTCTTATCAATTTCGTCAAGAATAAATTTGCCTCTCGCTTTATTTATCTGATCCTGTAGTTCAGAAACACGGGTATTCAATTTTTGGATCTCAATATTATTTGAAGATGAATTTTTCTTAAACAAGTCATTGACAACTTCAGCATAGATGTCTGCCATTCCAGGTTTAGGAATGAACTTTTTTAATTCAGAACTGAACTTTTCATTTACGTCCAGTGCCTTAAATCTTATTCCGCATTTACTATTACAATGGTAGTAATGGCTATAAGATGATCTGCCTTTTGAGGAACTGGCAGTAAGACTTTTTCTGCAACAGGGGCACTCCAAATATCCACGCAGGAAAAACCTCTCAGGAGTTTCTCCACTGGTTTTTCGAACCCGCTTGCCCCCATTTAATCTATCCTGAACATCAATAAAAAGTTTCTCAGAAATAATTGGATCATGATTACCCTTCACGATACAATCCGGCTCATCCTTGTAGCCCCTTAGAAAAATCTTACCATAATAGACCGGGTTCCGCAATACGTTCCAGAAATGATTCTTACCGCAGCTCAGCCCCTTTTCTTTTGCTAACCTATATACCTCTTCAATATGGAGCTGACGGTTTACAATCGTTTCAAATGCCCATTTAATGATTTCTGCTTTTGGAGGATCAACCGCAATGTATTTTTTCCCTTCAGGTGTGGTTCTGTTGATGTATCCAATAGGTGCCCCATTCATATACCTACCCTCTTTTACCGCCCTTCGCATACCGTTACGAACATTTATTGCACGTCTGTCATTTTCTACTTCGGGTGATGTTAGGTAAATGCCCAACATGATTTTGTTTTCAGGAATATCAAGGTCTAAAGGTTGTTCAATAGCACAGGGTTCAACGCCTAATTTGCGAAGTAGATTAATCATCTGGAAAGCATCCGCTGCATTTCTGCTGAACCGACCCCATTTGGTAAATAAAATCTGTTGGACTTGACCATGTTTTGATCGGTAAGATTCCAATATTTTTTTCCACGCTGGTCTCAGAAATGTCTTGGCAGAAAAATCCTCGTAAATAACGTTGCGGATCTGGATATTCTTGTAAGCGCAATACTTACGTAATCTTTCTTCCTGATCTCTTTGGGAATACCCTTTTTCTGCTTGCTCATCCGTGCTCACCCGGATGTATAAATCTGCCTTCATTTTCTACGATTTGATGTAAAGAAATGGAGGCCAAATTGGCAAGGAATGATAGAATTATCTCCGCCTCGGATAAGGTAACAAAATTACCATTTTTAGCTAAAATTTCCATAACCTTTTCAGGGGTCATGTAGATAAAGTTTCCCATAAAATTCACTTTTCATACTCACAAAAAAACCGGCAAAAAATCACCGGTTTTTATTTCCAGAAAAACTCAAAAGAAAGTCTATACCAAGCGCCTGAACTCTAACCAACTTTCACCCTTCGCTCTTTTTGGCAGGTAGTTGATATAGCGAAAAGCGTGGAGATCATGCATACATTTATCATAGGTCTGTCGGGCGTTTATCTTAGCGAGATACATCAATCTTGTTCTGTCAACGGGTATTCCAATGGGGCACCCCTGGATCTGCCATTCATTCACTAACGCAAGGTATAGGCTGATATGGGCAACAGTAATCCGCGTATCCTCAGAAACTACCGAGAAAAAGTCCTGCAGTTTGAAATCCGCATTCATGAATTGTTTGTATTTAGACGACGGTTATGGCGAAGCCGTTTCTTTAGCAGATGACCACCCTGTCTCCCGCTATTGCTTTTCAATAACAGTTTTCTATCAGCGTTCATCCTTCGCTCCAGCCACCGGCTTTGCAAAAAACGCATGGCATCCCCAAAATTGATGGGTGACTGTTGGTCGATCAGGTAAAACCGCTGATTGATTTCAAACTGTGTTTTCAGGTAGCCAAGATTGGGAACCATTTCCTCCAGAGATGTTCCTGACCAATGCTTATATCGCACCAATCCATCCTTATCAAAATTGATGGCTGTCTCGTCCTAAAAAAACCTTACACATTTAAAAATTAATCCGGATATTACTTTACATGTGTTTTTCTTAATCCTGGATTTTGTTTACAATCAAAGATAGTCATTTTATATCCTTGTATATTTTGATCTATTTATTAGCCTTAAAACGTTGGAAGAAACGTAAACAAGCTCTGCTGAGGGGCATCTTGTCAGGGATATTCCAACCAAATGAACACGATAATCGGCAAAATATTTTGCCGATTATTTTTAGTGTACTTCTGCTATGTCTTAAAAAACCTGTTTCTTTTTCCTGGGATAACTCTTCCAGCTTTTATTAATATCACCTGTCATTTGATGTGCTGACCGTGGTGTGAGATAGCCTAAACTTAAATGAGGTCGTTTAGAATTATATACCTCAATGTTAGAAGTTAAAACCTTGACAGCCTCTTTATGATTTTGATAAACTCGTTTGGGATAAAATTCGTTTTTCAGAATACCATTCATTCTTTCAGCCAGAGCATTTTCATACGGGCTACCACTCTGTGTCATACTAATTTCAATATGGTTTAGTTTCAATACATCTACATATGCCGCCGAGCAATATTGGATTCCTCTGTCAGAATGGTGTATCAATTTACAGCCCTTGCTTCTGTTATTGATTGCCATTTCTAAGGCCTTTAAGCAACCAACAGCTTCCAGCGTTGGGTATAAACAGTATCCTACTATCAATCTTGAATATGCGTCCGTTATTAAGCTCAAATAACTAAACCCATTAATGGTTCTTATATAGGTAATATCACACACCCAAAGCTGTTCTGATGCATTTAAATTAAGCCCTGTCGTTAAATCCGGATACTTCTTTAACCAATGAAATGAATCAGTAGTTTTTATCATCCTGCGTCTCTTTCGGACAAGCAGACCATGGTGTCTCAGTAGATTAAATAGCTGATCTCTTCCCATTTTTATCCCATGATCCTGCAGTGGCCCTGCCAAATAATGAACCAATTTCCGGGTTCCAATCATTGGCATAATCAACCTGGCCTCCCGGACCAAACAGAGAACTATCATTTGAGCAATCGTGATATTTTGTTCTTGCTTTTGAGCATCATAAAATGCTTGCCTTGTCACACCAAACAGTGCACAAATACTCTCCAGTGATGCTTTTGGATTTCTTTGCCTTATTCTTTTGACTGTTTGGTACCAGACTTTTTTCTAATCTTAATTTTGAGGTCGTCCTCAGCAACTTGGATCATAGTTTGAAGGGTAAGGACCTTTAACTCAGATTTTTCAAGTGCACCAGTTAGCTCCTTAATCTTTTTGGACAATGCCAAGTGTTGTTGATTTTCATTCATAGTTGATAATAAATCTAATGAATGATTTTGGGATAAATCCTTTGTGGATTGCTTTAAAATAAATAGCCTTAGGGTGTTCCTATTGACTCCATATTTACGGCATGCCGTTTTCTTTGGCATTCCCCTTTCCTGAATTTCTCGGACAATTTCTAACATTTCCTCTTCGCTTCTCCGCCTATATGGTTGGCTACTGGGGAAACTAGGCTTTGACTTTTTTTGAACCTTTTCTGTCATGCTGAATAGTTTTTTGACAAGCTATTTCAGGACTAGACAGGATTTTCCACATAAAGCTTTTCTCAGCTGGTTTTAATTTAAAATACCATGCAAATGCTAATACAACAATGGATAAACTTACTAAATACGGCCTTGCCGGTTCTATCCATGAAAAGTTAGCGACAATACTGCTGCTACCGGCAAGTAATGCAATAACAGGTGTGATACAACAAAGTGAAGCAGCAATAGCAGCAAAAACACCTGCCCCCGTAAATGTGCCTGCTGATTTTGTACTTATCATACCGTTTTCAGTTTTTGAGTTTGTACATTAATATGTTTAAAAAAAAGTTTTAAAATCTTTAGATTTTCCTGTGCAAGGGAATAATAAATTGTTTGCCCTTGCTTCCGGGTTTCAACAATATTTCCATCCTTCAGTTTTCGCAGATGTTGTGATACTGCCGGAATACTAATTCCTAAAATATCAGAAAGATCACAAGGACACAATTCCTTTTCTTCTTCCAATAAATAAACAATCTTGAGCCTTACTTCGTTACCTGCCAAGGCTAATATGTTAGACAAGCTTGCAAAAGACTCTTGTGCAGTTCTTAACTTGTTTTTGCAACTCTTTATTTGCTCATGATCGGCAAAGAGCCTGATACAAGTATTATTGTCCATTCATCAAAGATAGCAAGAATCATTATTTAAGCAAATGCTTAAAGAATGAAATACATCTTATAACATTTTTTTTTAAACCTTTATTCTTTGAATCCTAACCGCATTCAATATCGCTAATAAAGCAACACCTACGTCCGCAATTACTGCTTCCCATAGAGTAGCTACACCGCCTGCGCCCAAAATCAATACAAACACTTTTACTGCCATAGCTAAAATGATGTTTTGCCACACAATGCTCCGGGTTATCTTTCCGATTTTAATAGCTGAAACTATTCTCTGCGGCTGATCGTTTTGAATGACTACATCTGCCGTTTCAATTGTGGCATCGCTCCCTAACCCTCCCATTGCTATTCCAGCATCCGCCAATGCAACTACAGGTGCATCATTAACACCATCACCAACAAAAGCGATGTGTCGCCCTTCATCTTTTAGCCTCTGTACTTTCTCAACCTTACCCTCTGGTAGTAAATCACCATAAGCCTCATCTATACCAATCTTCCTTGCAACCTCATCTACTACAGATTGTTTATCGCCTGAAAGCATTACCGTTTTAATATTAAAGCTGTGCATGTCTTTGACAGCCTGGGCAGCATCGTCTTTTATTTCATCAGCAATAGTTATAAAACCTGCATATTGATTATTTATTGCAACAACAACAATTGTGTCAACAATGGTTTCTATTTCTGTTGGGTAGGATATGTTGTATTTCTTCAATAGTTTTGCATTACCTGCAAGCAAGTCCCTTCCACCTACTTTTCCTTTTAAGCCATAGCCTGCGATTTCTTCTACTGCATCTGCATTGATACCATTGACAGTTTCACCAGCATATTCCGTTACAGCTTTGGCTATAGGATGAGTTGAATTCTTTTCCACCGCAGCCGTAAGCTTTACCAACTCCTTTTCATCTATGTTGACCGAGACGACTTGTTGTACTTTAAAAACTCCTTTTGTCAATGTGCCGGTCTTATCCATAACCACAGCATTAACCTTTGTCATTACATCAAGAAAGTTTCCTCCCTTAAATAAAATACCATTACGTGAGGCAAGACCTATGCCACCAAAATATCCTAATGGAATGGATACCACCAATGCACATGGACAACTGATTACTAAGAATACCAGTGCTCGGTAAAACCATGTTTGAAAATTATAATCTTCTACAAAAAAGTAAGGGACAAAACAAACTACAATAGCAAGAAAGAAAACGATTGGTGTGTAGATTTTGGCGAACCTGGAAATAAATAGTTGTGTCTGTGATTTTCTTGCAGTAGCATCTTGAACCATTTCTAAAATCTTACTCAGTTTACTATTTTTAAACAGCGCTTTCACTTTGATTTCTGCTACTGTATGCAGATTAATCATTCCCGCAAGAATAGTTTCTCCCTTATATTTTGCATCTGGTTTACTTTCCCCTGTTAACGCTGCTGTATTAAATGAAGCATTTTCTGAAATCAATTCACCATCTAATGCTACTTTTTCACCTGGTTTTACCAAGATGGTTTCGTTTAACTCAACAATAGAAGGGTCAACAACAAGAAGCGTACCATTTCTTGAAACTGTTACTTCATCAGGTCTTACGTCAAGCAGGGCTTTAATACTTCTTTTGGCATTATTTACAGCCGCATCCTGGAACCATTCGCCGATTTGGTAAAAAACCATCACAGCCACGCCTTCTTCATATTCTCCAATCACAAATGCACCGATAGTGGCAACACTCATCAACACAAATTCATTGAAAATATCTCCCCGCTTTGATTTTCTGAAGGCAAGGTCCAATACTTTACGACCTGCCAATAAATAAGCTCCCAGGTTTATGGCCAATGAGGGAATCTTAGAGAACTCCATTTTGAAGCCATATTCCAGTACAAGCAGAATGATTAATATTACTAATGCCAATAATAGATCCCAATGATTTTTCCAACCCGATTCGTTTTCATCCTTCGCGGATCCATGGCCATGTGCAGCAATTTTTGTTTCATCATGTTTATGTGTCATACTATCTTATTTAGTGTAAAAAAAATGTAACAATACCTACTATAATTAAAACTATACCTGTAATTCGTTTTTCATTATGCTCAATAAATTGTGAATTCATCATTTGAACTCCTTTAAATGCAAGTATTACAAGAGTGATAATCCCGGTGATGCTGATTACTGCATATACTAAGGCGATCAATAAGATACCATTCAAGCCATAAGCACCAGCTGTCAGAAAAAGACTTTCTACTTCCAGGCAAGGAGATAAAAACATAGTGGTCGCAAAAATCAACACCCATTTAGTTTTTGACTTTTTGTAGTGCGGCACGTCATTATTTGCAGTATGATGATGCGGCAGATTAACTGTAAAATATATCAAACCGAATATGATCAATAATACTGGAGCAATTACATGCACATATCCTTCAAAGTGATACGCCAGCTTTGAGCCCACCATTCCCAAAGCTATCCCAAGAATAACAGTACCCATCACATGCGCAGAGGCAGAAATAGATGCCACCAGTATCAATTCATACTTTTCCCATTTCTCCGACCTTGCAATAGCAACCAATGGCAACCAGTGATTGGGAATAAGAGCATGAGTAATCCCTAATAATATGGTACCTGTTATTATACTATACATGTTACAATACTCCTAATATACAATTTTATTTTAACCAATTAATCAGTGTTGTGTTTTTCGTTATGCCTGTTTATCATTTTATTTTTCCATTTTACATACCATTTCTGTTGATGCAGTGAAAGCAATAAATATAAGGTAACTGTTCCAACAATAGCAATGATAAACATACTGAGGCCTACTGCCACACCAACTGCGGCAGTACACCAAACCGTGGCTGCTGTTGTAAGTCCATGAGATGTTCCGGCACTGTCGTTCCGATAAATAATACCAGCTCCAAGAAAGCCTACACCTGTAACAATATTGGCTATTACCCGGGAGATAGCAGCAGCATCACCTACAAGATGAGCCGCAACAGCAGTAAATAAAGTAGCTCCGATACAAACAGCGGCATAGGTTTTTATACCGGCATTGCGAGCGTGTTTCTCTCTATCAAAGCCAATAAAAGTACCCAACAGAAACGAAACGATGAGTTTCCCAACAATTATTAATTCGAATCGAACATCCATTTTTTCAATATTTACATAACATAATAGGTTTTTGGATCTTCTTCAGCCGGCAGATTTCTAACACCTATCATCTGTTTTTAATTAATATCCATGGTAGCGGATAAACTTATTACTGGGATATCCATCGGTGTATTTTTAAAATGTTTGGGTAGAGGGGCCCTGCCGCTCAAGGTTTCCCATTTTCATAAATGAGGCAAACAAAGCAGGGCTCCGACCCATCCAATTTTTATTCTTCTTCCTCTACATTGTTCATCTTCGACAATAAATCATAAGCTCCGTTAATCACCACGCTAATTTTCCTGTTAAACCCTCCTGGTAAAATCACTTCGGTATAACCATTTTCTGAAACGCCAGTCGTCACTTCAATTCTTTTAAACAGAATATGCTTTTCTGTAGCGACTTCATTTTTCCCATCGGCAGGTTTCTTTTCACTATTCTTTTCATTTGCTACTATAAAAATGTAAGATTTTCCTGCTGCTTGAACGATAGCTTTATCAGGCAGCGCAGTAGTGGTAGCAATACCTGTTTCTACAATTCCCTTTAAATACATCCCTGGCAACAGGTTATTATCTTCCTGAGACAGATGTCCATGAACCCTAACCGTCCTTTCAGCGCTGATCTCACGACCAATTAAATGCACATCTGCAAACCGCTCCTTTGTTTCATTATTCAATAAAAACGAATTTTCTGACCAATCTTTAATTTCGGAACATCCTTTTCAAAAATGATCAGTTCTGCATGAAGGTGACGGGTATCTACAATTTCAAATAGTTCCTGGTTAGCGTTTACAAACTTCCCGATATTCACCAATACTTTAGTAACATAGCCCGATATAGGTGCATAAATATTTGCCCTGCCTGAAATGTTTTCCGGGTTGATTTTCTCAGGATTGATATTGATAAGCCCCAGTTTTGCTTTTAATCCCTGTACTCTTGCCGTCATACTGTTATACTCGCTGCTGGCTTTTTGCAAGGTTTTTTTTGCATTTACATTTTCTTTTGCCAACTCTTGTTGTCTTTCCAATTCTTCTTTCAGGTAAATCAACTGACTTTTATAATCCAGATAATCCTGCTGAAGCTGGATAAACTCAGGATTCTCGAGTACGGCGATAACTTCACCTTTTACCACGGGCTTCCCCTGCAGTAAATCGGTATTTTTTAATGTGCCTCCATAGGGAGAAGAAACGGTTAATAGCTGTTGCGGAGGAACATCCAGTACTCCTGTTGCCTTGATAACGCTGCTGAGTTTTTTTTCTTCTACAACACCATACTGAATGTCGACTGTTTTAAACTGGTCTTCCGACAAGCCCACAATATCTGCTTCTTCAGTTTTCGTTACTTCAATCGGGGCTGCTTCTGTATTTCCTTTGGAAGAACAGGATGAAAGCCATATAGTAGCCGCTGTAAGTATAATAAGTGAATTCAAAAATTTCTGTTTCATATTAATTTTATTTTACCCCGTTCTGATTAATTGATGCCACCGATAAATTCGATAGCAATGACGGTTTGATTATATTGATTTAAAAGTTTGGTATATCCCTGTTTTACAACAACGGCATTATTGAGTGATTGTGTCAATTCATAATAACCGATTTCGCCGGCAGTAAAAGCTCTTTGTGCCTGCGTAATGATGAGATTGGCCTGCGGCAAAGCTGTATTTCGGTAATAGTTTATTTGAACTTTTTGTTTTTGCAATTCTCCAAACAGTGTTGTTAATTCACCTTGCAGGGTGAATTGATAATTGGTCAGTTCTGCTTCACGGCGCACCCGGTTTACTTCTGCTGCTTTTACTTTTTCTTTTTGCGCCCTGGCAAATATGGGAATACTGATACCTAAATTAACTCCTTGAAAACGATTGCCAACACCATAATATTTATCAACTCCATTCACAGTTTGATATCCTACTAAAGACTGGTTAAAATAGCCTACTGAGAAATCTGGTCTTAATCTTGACTGCTCAACAGCTTTCTCTTTGTTTGCAATATCAATCTGCTGTTTAATAAATGCAAGTGTGGGGTTTGCTGCAATGGCAGCGGTATCAAAATTGACCTGTATCCGCTTTTCAACAAGTAATGTGTCGGCAATTGACGTAACAGAAGAATCTGCAGTGAACACTTTCAGACGATTTAATTCAATCCGGTAATCTTCTTCTGCACTTCGCAATTGCGCTTTTGTCTCATTTACCTTGCTTTCAGCATTATAATTTTCTAATGCATTTGTTTCTCCTGTTTTGTATCGCAATGCCGAAGATTTCAGTATATTTTCGTAAATGGATAGTAGCTCTTTCAGCAACCTTATTTCCTCCATCCAAAAGATTAACTGGTAATACGATATTTTTGTGTTCGCTGCAAGTTCAGTTTGATAAATTCTCAATTGCAGTTCACTACTTTTGATATTTGATTCAGATAGCTTTATGAGACTTTTAAAGTACCCTGGATTCAGTATGCCCTGATTAATGCTGAAATTATTATCATAGGCAATGCGACTATTGTACTGCCCAAACGTTACACCGAAATTTGTTTTGCCATAATCTTTTACTGTCTTTTTCAACTGCTGCTGGTAACTTATATCCAGCGTTCCTACTTTAACCAAAGGATTATTCTTCATAGCTGATGCAACAGCATCACTAAGATTGATAACTATTTTTGGCTGTTGTGCATTTGCAGCAAATGATGAGGTTAAAAACAGGATGAGTAATGAAGCCACCCCTTTCACCACATCAGACTTCATCATTTTTGGTTTTATCTTCTCAAACCATGTATATAATACTGGTAAAACCACCAACGTAAGAAATGTGGCCGTAATCAATCCTCCGATTACAACCGTTGCTAACGGCTTTTGCACTTCTGCTCCGGAACCTGTTGACAATGCCATTGGCAAAAAGCCTAATGAAGCAACCGTCGCAGTCATTAATACCGGTCGCAACCTTATAGAAGTTCCCTTTAAGATGATTGCATTTATATCTGTCATACCTTCCTTTTTAACCGGTTAAATTCACTGATTAATACAATACCATTTAATACCGCCACACCGAATAGCGCAATAAAACCAACACCAGCCGAAATACTAAATGGCATTCCCCTTAACCATAAGGCGAATACACCGCCAATAGCACTCATCGGTATAGCTGTAAATATGAGTAAGGAATATTTAATTGAACCAAAGGTGAAATAGAGCAATAAAAGTATCAGCGCTAATGCGACAGGTACCGCCACTGATAATCGTTTATTGGCCTCTTCAAGATTTTTAAACTGCCCGCCATAAGTAATAAAATATCCAGGAGGCATTTTTACCTGTTTCTCAATTTTTTCCTGGATTTCTTTTACAACTGATGAAATGTCCCGGCCTCTTGTATTAAAGCCAACAATGATTCTTCGCTTGGCATCTTCACGTTGAATCTGGTTAGGACCTAACTGCATATTGACATCGGCTACCTGCTCCAATGGAACTTGGTTGCCATCAGGTGCAGCAATAAATAATCCTTTAACATCATCAATACTCTGGCGGCCTGTTTTTTCTAGCCTTACCACCATATCAAAACGTTTCTCGCCTTCATAAACAATACCTGCGGCTTCACCTGCAAAAGCAGCGCTGATGGTACGGTTTATATCTTCTACATTTAAACCAAATTGCGCAATCTTATCACGGTTTAGTTTAACCATAATTTGCGGCAGACCAGTCACCTGTTCTACATATAAATCTTCTGCACCTTTTACTGTGGGTACAATCACACCGATTTTTTTTGCCAGATCTGCCAGTACATCAAGGTCTTCCCCAAATATCTTAATCCCCACATCCTGTCGAACACCTGAAATCAATTCATTAAACCGAAGTTGTATAGGCTGCGACAACCCATAGGAAACACCGGGAATTTTCTCCAGCTCTTTCTGCATCATTTCAGCCAACTCTTCTCTGTTATGTGCACTGGTCCATTCCTTTTTATCTTTTAAAAGGATGGTAATATCACATGCTTCTATGGGCATAGGGTCGGTAGGTATTTCAGAGGCACCAATCTTTCCAATCACTTCTTTTACTTCAGGAAATTTTTTCATCAGTAAATCCGAAGCCTGCGTTATTTTATCAATTGTCTGGCTTAACGAACTACCTGTCAGCAACCTTGTTTCTACTGCGAAATCTCCTTCTTCTAAAGTGGGAATAAATTCACCTCCTAATGTTTTGAAAATAATGAGGCTGATTATAAATACACCAACAGCAATACTCACTACCAGTAATTTCATCTTAAGTGCCCCACGTATTAATGGGGTGTAAAGCCGCTGGAAAAACTTCATCATTTTATCGGAGAAGTTTTCCCTGTGGCTAATTTTTTTACTGAGAATTAAGGCGCTCATCATAGGTACATACGTAAGCGACAGTAAGAATGCCCCAAGAATGGCAAAAGATACAGTTTGCGCCATCGGGCCAAACATTTTTCCTTCGATACCTACGAGTGCCAGAATAGGTAAATAAACGATCAATATAATTATTTCACCAAAAGCAGCACTATTTCTAATTTTCGAAGCCGACTCAAATACTTCTGTATCCATTTCTGCCTGTGTTAGCCTTGTATTTTGCTTTCGCAAGCCGAGGTGGTGCATGGTTGCTTCTACAATAATTACGGCCCCATCCACTATCAATCCAAAGTCGATAGCACCCAAACTCATCAGGTTACCAGAAACCCCGAATATATTCATCAGGGCTATAGCAAAGAGCATGGCTAGCGGAATAACAGAAGCCACAATCAAACCCGAACGAATATTGCCCAGAAATATAACTAAAACAAAAATTACGATCAATGCTCCTTCCATCAGGTTGGTCTTTACCGTATTTATAGCCCGGCCAACAAGGGAACTTCTGTCAAGAAAGGGCTCTATTACTACACCTTCAGGAAGGCTTTTTTGTATCTGAACTATCTTTTCCTTAACGCTGCCTATTACTTCACTTGAGTTTGCTCCTTTAAGCATCATTACAATGCCCCCAACTACCTGTCCTTCTGTATTACGGGTAAGGGCGCCATATTGGGTGGCATGGCCTAACTGTACGGTGGCTATATCTCTAACCAAAACCGGTGCGCCACCGGAAGTTCTTGTAACAACAATTTTTTCTATATCAGAAATTGTTTTAATAAATCCTTCACTGCGGATAAAATAAGCATTGGGTTTTTTATCTATATATGCACCGCCAGTATTCTGGTTATTTTTTTCAAGAGCATTAAATACATCCGCTATCGACAAATTATAACTGCGAAGTTTATCTGTATTCAATGCAATTTCATATTGCTTTAAAAGACCGCCAAAACTGCTTACATCAGCAATACCGGGTGTCCCAAGCAACTGACGACGGACTATCCAGTCCTGAATCGTTCGAAGCGACATGGCGTCATATTTATTTTCATACCCTTTTTTAGCATGTAAAACATATTGATAAATTTCACCTAATCCCGTAGAAATAGGAGCCATCTCAGGATTGCCGATGTTATTGGGTATTTGGTTGCGGGCTTCTATCAACCGCTCACCTACTTGTTGACGAGCCCAATATATGTTAGCATCATCATGAAATACAACAGTAACTACGGATAATCCAAATCTGGATATGGAACGGATTTCCTGCACTTCCGGAATGGTGGCCATAGTTTGTTCCACCGGGAATGAAATAAGTTGTTCTACTTCCTGTGCCGCCAATGATGGACTCAACGTAATTATCTGTACCTGATTATTTGTAATATCAGGAACGGCATCAATCGGCAATTTATTGGCCGAATAAACACCCCATATTATTAATGCGAGTGTAAAAAGGCCAATGACCAATTTATTTTTAATGGAAAATTGAATGATTCTATTAAGCATATTTCTATTTAATGTTTTGAAACAAGACGATAATACTTAATTATAATTCCGACTATCGCCATCAGCATTATAATGCCAAGCACTATCAATGTACCAGTTCTTATAACACTCATCCACAAGGGCTTTACAGGGTCTTTGATCCTGCTGTAAACTGGTTTACTGCGGGTAATTGACCTTTTTTTATTAGTCATAACCACATTGTAAACGAAATGATAAAAATGTAGAAACCAGCGCATGATAACTGCACTGAAATAAGAGAAAATTAAGCAGTTAGTTTGGGAGGCTGCCAGATAGAATAGGAAACTTCTGAATTAAAATTTTCATCATCAAGGGGGTCCTTTTCAGATCGAAAAATAATTTTTACGAACTGTACCTTACTCAGAGGATGATAAAAGGCTGTAGCTGCACAGCATGAACAGGTGCAAAAAGGCGTGCACGCTTCTTTCGAATGATTATGTGCCTGGTGATTGGCGGAAGCTGAAATTTTTGATTCTGATTTTGCATTGCATTCCGTGCTGTCGCTACACGCAAGGCATGACAGGTAGAGCAGGGAAAAGCCTAAAAAGAAAATAAAAATTTCATTGAAGCAAAAATAGCAGGATATATTGCAATTTTCAGTAGAAATAGACTCCTAAAATGGCAATATGGTTGCAAAAGATGGAAGATCAGGCTATTTTTTCCGATTTCGCAACCCGTTTTCTGCCCCATTTTGAACTGACAAAGAATAATGCAAACCCACTTATCACAGTGATCAATCCAAAAATGGAAAATATTCGAAGCAGCCAGTTACCGATATGATCCCTACTTTCATAATCCATCGTGTGCATCATCCACAGAAAATCAAATATTCTCCATTTATTATTCCTGAATTTTTGAATAGTTCCTAATTCACTGGCAACGTAAACAGTCGTTTTTGATGGATGTTCAAAGGTAATGGCATAGGCAGGCAGAGGGCTTTCCCGATATTCATGATGACCACTTGTGCCAGTTAAGTATTCAACTGATTTTACTTCGGGTTCTCCATTAAATCTCATTTTAGCTACATTAACCGCTTCTTCTTTTGTCAATGGTCCACGAATCCGACCTGTTTCTGCATCGGCAAGATGATTCATTACCTGCGTCCCATGTTCATCATTAGTTTCATTCTGAATGGTACTTATACAACGAACCTGGTAAAAAGGCTTGCCCAAAATTTCAATCAATTGAATGGAGACAACTGAATCAATACGATGAATCATTTTTATTGTATCCAGCGCTACTGTAGGACTGACCAGAGAAATATCAGAAGAGAGAAGCGTTGCATTTTTCTTTTGAATGTCACCATGCACTTCATCCATATTGCTCCAACTGAAATATAGGCCACCAATTGTCCATAATAAAAACTGAATGCCTAAAATAACACCGAGCCAGCGGTGTATTTTTCGTATGTAGTAGTGTTTACTTTTTGCCATAAACAATATAGGTTGTTGATTTATTTTATTTTTAAAAGACTTGCATTAATAGCCACCACAACCGTACTCACACTCATTAAAACGGCACCAGCAGCAGGGCTTAACAGGATTCCCTGTAGAGTACCCCCGCCGCCAATGGCAAGGCTACTATATTATAACCCGTAGCCCAAATCAAATTTTGAATCATTTTTCTATAAGTGGCCTTGCCAAACCGAATTAATGAAACAACGTCTTGCGGATTGCTATTGACCAATACAATCCCAGCTGTTTCCGCTGCAATATCAGAACCAGATCCAACCGCAATACCGATATTAGCCTGTGCTAAGGCAGGGGCATCATTGATACCGTCTCCTGTCATCGCAACAAACTCTCCTTCTTCCTGTAATTCCTTAATTTTTTCTAGTTTCTGATGTGGTAACACCTCAGCAAAGAAAAAATTCATACCTAATTTACGGGCAACTGTTTCAGCCACTCTTCTCAATGTATAAAAAGATCAGCATTCTTGAAAAAGCGGTACTTGATCCTTGGCATTTGGCTGTATTTAAAAAAAGGCTGAATGCATTTAAACCCCTTGGTAATACGGAAAGAAGATTAAAGGTGGTTGCCCGGAAATTTTATTCGCTTTACCAAGAGTTTCCAAACAGAAGTTTTCACGAAAATATTCATTGTGAACACCTGAAAGAAGGTGAAGGTGAACGAGGATATCCTGATCATTATTTTAGCTTTTTCTGGGACGACCATTGCTGGATCCACGACCACCTGATGGAATACGTGAACTGTGATTTGCAGGAACTCTTAGAATTTGAAGTACCGGTATCAGTACAATATTTTGACAGGAAGCAAACTTCGGTTACGCACGCATTTCCATTTGAGAACAAATTGCTCACCCTGATGGACGAACTCTGCGCCGTCTTATATCGTTTTAATTATGAAAAACATCACGACTGATTTTACAAACATGCACCATCCTTACAAGGGACTGGTAGTTTACCGATCGGTAGAAGAAGCACCGGATTATTATGTGGAAGCCTATGACTTCAACGATGCTGGGAAGATGGTCAACCCACATCCACTGTCCTTGCAAGAAAGCCAGCAACTGGCGGCCACCTTACAGACTTCCTCAGAATTATCGGATAGTTACCTGCAATGCCGTGAGTTAATGCCAGCTAAACTCTTGTACACGCGTCAGGGTTCCAACGCATTTGCAATCTGGTACACGCCTGCCATAACGCATTTTTTAGCATTTACACCGGACTTAAAAATACCGGATGGCAAATACCCGGTACCTCCGATGTTATGGAAAGCATCCCGTACCAGTGTAACTGTGTTTGCACTTGCGAAAAATGAAACGCCGACCTTGAAAACTACGCTTTTTAAGGCTCCATTTTTCAATGTACATGACGATGGTAATGTCTGTATGGGAACGGTGGATATCGATATTGACCGACATACCCACTTGGAAGCATTTATGAGCAAATGGGAAGAGTATTTTTTCAATTCCAGGTTCTCCCATGTTCTGGGTGGTAAAAGCCCGGTAAAAGGTAACATCATTCAGCTCTGGCAATCCCTGAAAGATTCGCGCAGGAAATTTCCTGTTAGTTGTCTTCTAAAACATTCAATCACCCTTAAAAAACTGATCGCATGATTACTCAAAAACCTGTCGTGCATTTTACGGACAACTACCTGCTGAACCCCACTAATCCAGTAACGGTAAATCTTATTGGCGCGGGTGGAACCGGAAGCCAGGTATTGACCGCACTAGCGCGGATGAGTCATTCACTGATCGCACTTGGTCACCCCGGTTTATTCGTACGGTTATTCGATGATGATGTAGTAACAAAAGCCAACCTCGGCAGGCAGCTATTTTCTAAGGCTGAATTGGGGATGCACAAGTCCGCAGCTTTGATTGCGAGAGTCAACCGGTTCTTTGGGAGCAACTGGAAAAGTGTAGCCTCCAAATATGATTGGCTACCCAATCCGAAAGAGGAATTGTTTGCCAACATCACCATTTCCTGTGTCGATACAGTGAAGGCAAGGTTTACAATTGCCACTGTATTATCTAAACTGGAAAGGCAGAACAACGGCCCATATAAGCTCATTTACTGGATGGATTTTGGCAATGCGCAACAGACAGGTCAGGTTATTTTTTCTACTGTATATCCGGTAAAGCAACCCGCTTCACAGATGTACGAAACAGTAGGCTCTTTGCCTACTGTAACCAAACTTTACCGCAGACAATTGAAGGACGTGCAAGAAGATGATCAGCCCAGTTGTTCGATGAGCGAAGCACTTACCAAGCAGGATCTGTTTATCAACACCTCTATAAGTGCTTTGGGTTCATCTCTTCTGTGGAATTTATTCAGGGAAGGAATGACATTTTACCGTGGCTTTTTTTTGAATTTAAAACAGTTCTCTTCTAACCCAATTCCCATCACTACCTCCAAAACCTAAACCATGCAAACCCTATTATTCATGACCATGGAAGTCGATCCGAATGACCCGCCACAAGATGGGCCATTTTATGTCATAGAATGGTTCCACGAACCGCAATTTGTTGTGGATGAAAAGGGTAATATAAAGTCCTTTGTTACCTACCTTGAAGCAATCGCAGAAGCAAGAGATTGCCAGAATGGCTATTTGCTTGCTTTTTAGATGCTATAAGTTGTATTTAGCTTCGCAATCGCCGATCTTTATTTATACTCACTTGCCTAATATAAAGGCAAGCTACGCAGGACATTTCTGCCCTTTCTAATTTTACATAGTAATTCCGACAGACCCTGAAAAAAGGTCGCTGGGTGTTTCCGCATGGTAGCCGACTTATCGCCGGCTGCAAGATGTACAAACGTAATACGTTTGGGATCATTTGACACTCACTCGGAACTCGTTCGTGTTGTGATTGACTGAAAACAAAAGTGATGGACAAGGAAAAACGAATGATTCGAAACAAGATCATTACACTTCGTATCAATGAAGATGAGTTTTCAACCCTGGTCAAAAACCGCCAAAAGACCACTGAGAAAACCAACAGTAATTACCTACGCAAACTTGCCCTTCACAAAGCCGTAACTATCAAGACCAGAAACACATCAATGGATGAGCTTTCCGCAGAGTTGATCCTGCTGCGAAAAGAAATCAATCACATTGGCAACAACTTTAACCAGGCTGTTCACAAGCTACACACGCTGGATAAAATCCCTGAATTCCGCGTATGGGTTACTGTTTATGATAAGACAAGACAGGATGTCCAGGCTGTCACAGAGAAGCTATGTAATCAAATTCAAAAATGGTCAGACCAATGGTTGCAAGGATAACATTCCCGGCTTCAATTAGTGAAACACTGAATTACAATGAACACAAAGTTCAAAAAGGGGTAGCCATGTGCATTGCAGAAAACAACTTTTTATTGCCGATCACAGCCATGAATTTTTACCACAAACTCGATTGGTTCAATCAAAGGAATAAATTGAATGAACGTGCCACTACAAAAACAATGCATGTGTCTCTGAATTTTTCGCCATCTGAAAATTTTCTAGTCGATAAGTTAAATTCAATCGCACAGGATTATATGGAACGAATCGGATTTGGCGACCAACCCTATCTCGTTTACCAGCATAAAGATGCGGGGCATCCTCACCTCCATATTGTCGCAACAACGATCCGGGGAGATGGTACACGGATCAATACCCACAACATAGGCCGGAATCAATCGGAAATGGCGCGCAAACTGGTAGAGGAAAAACATGGACTCATAAAGGCGGGGACAACGTCAAATGAACTGGCCTTAGCTTCTCGCATTCAAAATAGGTTAGAATATGGCAAATCAGAAACCAAACGAAGTATTGCCAATGTGCTGAAGCAGACCATCAATCTTTATAATTATGTTTCGCTGGCGCAGTTCAACGCGATATTGTCCGCGTTCGGTGTAAAAGCAGATCGTGGCAAGGAAGAGAGCTTTACGCACCGAAAAAATGGCCTTCTATACCGGATGATCGATAAAGAAGGTCAAGCCATCGGAATACCCATAAAAGCCAGCTCCATTGCAGGCAAACCAACCCTCGCCTATCTGGAGAATCGTTTTACCCTCAATAAAACCAATCGGGATGTTTTAAAACTGCAGCTCAAAAACAGCCTTGACCATTGCCTGATGCAGAGACCTACATCCCTTGACAAAATGACCCAATTCCTAAGCGACCAACCCATCCAAACAGTTCTGCGACAAAATGCAGAAGGAAGAATTTATGGTATCACATTTGTCGACCATAAAAACAGAAGCGTTTTCAATGGATCAGAATTAGGCAAAGAATACAGTATAGCAGGATTGGCCAAAAAACTGAAAACAGCAAAACAAAAAGTCATAAAGTTGATCCATGCTGAACAAAAAAATGCAGAGAAAAACGCGCAACAAATCGAAGGCCTGGTCAATGACCTACTTCAGACGGAACCTGGAACTCAGCATATACCCTTCCACCTAAAGAAAAAGAAACGAAAAAAACAAAGAGGCATATAAGTAAATCTATTGAGCAATGGGAACAGGTGAGAATGAACAGGGTTTGCGAAAAATAGTGGACTTAAGCAGGTGGCTTTCCGTTGGCCTTTTGCTGCTACATTTTTACTATAGTTGTTATGCTGCCTTTGCAGATTATGGTCTGCGTTCTTCTTTATCAGACCGCATGTTACAGTCCATCGCTAAAACAGGGGTGTTCGAAAGTACCCTGAAAATCAAGTCTCTTATTTTAGTTCTCTTAATCATTTCCTTTCTGGGAGCAAAAGGTAAAAAAGACCAGGAGTACAAATTAAGTGCAGTGATCAGTTGGATCATCTGTGGAATACTATTATTCTTTCTCAGCAGCTTTCTTCTTGCATCAGATTTGAATATGGCTACTACTGCCTCCTCTTACATCCTTGCCTGTAGTACGGGATTTGGATTACTGGTTTTTACTGGTGCCCGGTTGAGCCGCTTGATCTTTGACAATTTAAAGCAGGATATTTTCAATGAAGAAAATGAAACATTCCCGCAGGAAGAAGTTCCGCATGTCAATGAATACTCGATCAACTTCGCTGCACAATACCGGTTAAAAATAAAGTTCGTAAATCCACGATATCCTTCCCCAATCTTTTCCGTGGACTTTTGGTAACAGGCAGTCCGGGTGCAGGTAAATCATGGTTTGTGATCCTTCCCATGATTCGCCAGTTGATCTCGAAAGGCTACACCATGTTCATTTACGACTTTAAATATGATGACTTGTCAAAAGCTGCCTATAATTGGTTGTTACAAAACACCTCCGCGTATAAAACGCCGCCTGCATTCTATGCCATCAATTTTGACAACCTCGCCTGCTCGCACAGATGCAATCCGCTGGACCCAGATTCCATGTTTGACATCACCGATGCCACTGAATCAGCCAGAACAATCTTACTGGGTCTTAATACCCAGTGGATTAAAAAACAGGGAGATTTCTTTGTAGAGTCTCCGATCAACTTCGTAACAGCCATTATCTGGTTTTTAAGAAAGTATGAAGACGGGGTATACTGTACCCTACCCCATGTGATTGAACTGATGCAGGTAGAATATGATACATTGTTCCCGGTTCTAAATTCAGAACCGGAAATTGAAGTATTTGTAAACCCTTTTATTACGGCATTCCAAAACGATGCAATGGAACAATTAGAAGGACAGGTAGCTTCCGCCAAAATCGGAATGGCCAGACTGGCATCCCCCCAACTTTATTGGGTACTTTCAGGTAACGACTTCACACTCGACATCAATTCGCCCTGGCAACCAAAAATTGTCTGTGTGGGCAACAACCCCGACAAGCGTTCCATATATGGGGCCGTCCTCTCCCTCTACGCCTCCCGCCTGATTAAGATCGTAAACAGAAAGGATAAGCTCAAAAGTGCCTTGGTTTTTGACGAGTTCCCAACCATCTTTTTCAACGATATTGATGGGCATATCGCAACTGCCAGAAGCAACAAAGTAGCCACCATACTTGCCGCTCAGGATTTTTCACAGCTAAAAAAGGATTATGGAAAGAATCAGGCAGATGTAATCACGAATATTTGCGGAAATATTATTTCGGGTCAGGTAACAGGAGAAACCGCCCGATTGCTATCAGAAAGGTTCGGTAAGATTGTACAGTTGCGACAGAGTATGAGTATCAATAGTAATGATACCAGTATTAGCAAATCTTGGCAGATGGACAATGCCGTACCCGCCTCAAAAATTGCCGCTCTCTCCTCCGGGGAATTTGTTGGCATGGTGGCGGATAATCCTGATGATAAGATTAAGCTAAAAATGTTTCACGCAGAAATCCTGCAGGATACCGAGTCAATAAACAGGGAGATGAGAGACTTCAAGGAAATCCCACCTGTTTATAGTATTTCACAACAGGATATTCTGGATAATTTCTACCAGATCAAACTTGATATCAGGCGATTAATTGAAAATGTTGTTGCGAAACTTGAAAATGAGTCTAAAACTGGTTAAAACATAGCCGGGAGTAGATACTTTGGAGATACATTTTCCTTGTCAAACCCCCCTCCGGTTGGTAAGGGGGTATTGCCAAGTAAAATACAAGGATTAGACACAGTTCTAGTCTGCCTATAATTGTATCCTGTTTATCTTGGCGCAGCACCCAAAGCTGCTCACTAAAAGAGAAAATGAGGATTGCTCTTGTAAATCAAACACCTTTTCTGTTCTGTATCGCACATAAAATGGGATCATTTTCGGGCCGAGTCTTGTCATGTTGCGTACAGATACCAGCTAAAAGCATAATATCTGAAACAAATTGGTTCGAAAATTCCCAACCTCTGGTCACGAAAGCCCCTCGGTTTCTGTGGGGCTTTTTTATTATATTGCCCTATGAATGTTCAAATGGAAGAAGGCTGGAAAGAATTGCTCTCCAAAGAGTTTGAAAAACCATTCTTTCAGAAGTTAGCGCTTCATTTACGAACCGAGAAAGCCACCAAAGCGGTTATTTATCCTCCGGGGCCTCTTATTTTCAATGCATTTAACAGCACTCCCTTTCAATCGCTTAAAGTGGTTATTCTTGGGCAGGATCCCTATCATGGGCCAGGACAGGCACATGGATTGAGCTTTTCTGTACCTGATGGAATAAAACCACCGCCTTCTTTGGTGAATATCTACAAAGAACTACAGCAGGATATCGGAATGCCCATGCCAACAACTGGGAATCTTAGTTCCTGGGCAAAACAAGGGGTTTTGCTCTTAAATGCTGTTTTAACAGTAAGGGCCAATGAACCGGCCAGCCATGCAAAAATTGGCTGGATGGATTTCACAGATGCGGTGATTCGTAAAATTTCAGCCGAGAAACAGGGCGTGGTTTTTTTGCTCTGGGGTAAATTTGCACAGGAAAAGCAAGCATTGATAGATGAAACAAAAAACTATGTATTGAAAGCGGCACACCCCTCTCCTTTTAGTGCAGATAAAGGTTTCTTTGGATGTAAACATTTTAGTAAGACCAATGAATTGCTGGTACAGCAGGGACTGGATCCCATTGACTGGCGATTGCCTTAATATGATACCATGAGAATACTTAAATCGATATATGGAAGAATCTGGGCCTTTTGGGGGCTAACAACTTTTGTGGTTACCTTTCTAATCATTATCATACCATCCCTGCTAACGGCTTTAATTCCTGACCCCAAAGGCATGGGCTATTTCATTAAACTGGCTAAGCTTTGGATGAATACCTGGTTGTTTTTAATTGGATGTCCTGTTACAGTAAGAGGTAAACATTATTTTAAAAAAGGACAGCCTTATATTGTAACCTGCAATCACAATTCGCTGCTGGATATACCTTTATCATCCCCTTTTATTCCCGGCCCTAATCAAACTATCGCCAAAAAAGAATTTACCCAAATACCCATATTTGGATGGTACTATGAACGTGGTTCTGTAATAGTTGATCGAAAAAGCGATGCTAGCAGAAGAAAAAGCTACGAACTAATGAAAGCTGCACTGAAGAAGGGATTCCATATGTGTATTTATCCGGAAGGAACCCGCAACAGAACTCAGGAACCGCTGAAACGCTTCTATGATGGAGCTTTTAAATTGGCAGCTGAATCCGGCTACCCTATAATCCCTGCTGTAATATTAAATACGAAAAAAGCATTACCGGCAAACCGTTTCTTTTATCTGATGCCTCATAAACTTGGTTTACATTTTCTGCAGCCCATAGAGGTTGCCAATCGTTCTGCAGAAGAGCTAAAAGAAGAGACCTTTAATACGATGGCAGCCTATTATGTGAAGCACCAGGATTAAAATTGAGAATCATTAACCTAACACAAAACCATTTATAAAATTTATTCTAAGTTGTTTGTTTCATTACAAACTTGAAAAAGTGCGGCTTCTGTTGATTCTTAAATCTCTTAGAATGCCTGATTTAGGACTAACCGTAATATTGAATGATCTAAAAAGCCCAACAGGCGTAACGTTAATGGAAAGTTGCCAGCAGTGCATTTCACGGGTGATAAAAGCACTCAACTGCTGAAGATTCCCTCGGGTAATATCATAGAAGCCTGTAGCACCCACTTTCCATTTATCTGTTAGACTGAAGTCACCATTAAAGTTGAATGTTGAAAAAGTTTGTGTTATAAACCCACTATAGTCTGGTTTAAGCACCCTAGTAAAGTTAAAAGAGTAAGCAATGGATAAATTCCAGGGAATATTAAAGTCTGTAAACTCTGCAGGATTGGCGCGCGCAAATTGTAACTGACGTTGTTGCTCATCCGGTGTCATAAAAGGATCAATGGGTAAATCTTTTTTCTCGTCTTTACCATCTTTTGATTTGCTTCTGAAAGAAGTAGAAACGGCAATATTACCACTGGTAATTCTACCGAATTTAAATTTGGATGGATCCCATAATATGCGTTTTTGTCTGAATCCCCTGTTGTCTACATCGTAAGGATCCAGATTGGCGCTGGCGGTTATATTTACTTTTTCAAATAAGGTACTTCTGGCATAAAAATTAAAATTGCCCAGCTGAAAACTATCGGCTAGTAAATTGTAATTAGAATTAAATCCGAATCCATCAATCAATTTTACTTTCTTGCCTGCTTTATCGGAACTGTCCTGTTTGTTTTTGGTTTTCATTTCCAATAGGTTGTCAATTCCAAATCCAATACCACCAAATGAACCTTCTCCAAATGCACCCAATATTCCTCCATCAAACTGAGATACCCTGATGGTTCTGTTACTGGTGTCAACTTTTAAATTGTAATAGTATTTAGCATTCATATCAGGCTGATAATTAATTGACAAAGTAGGCCTGATTTCGTGTCTGATGGCAATAATATTACTGGTTGGTTTGAATTTATAGGTACCAAAAATCCTTGTATTGGCTGCCAATCCAAAACTCATTTGCCTGGCCGCATAAAATCCTCTTTGAATAACAGTATCAACCTTATTAGTGGTATTGTTCCAGGATCTGAAATTACGCTGACCATACCATCTTTCTGAATAAGAAACACTTGGTGCAATGGTAATGGGCCCCAGGGAAGGTAAAGAGAGTGTAATAGGAATACTATGCTGGGCACCATATTGCAAAGTGTCGAGTATTCTTCTTAAACTAAATGCGGTATCATAAAAAGAAATCTGGTTTTGAAAGTTCCCACTGTAACCAATACCAATTTTTTCATACCATTTGCCTGCACCTACCTGATCTTTTTTCTGGAAGGGATAGAAAGTAACTACGTTAAAATTGACCGTTGGCAGATTCATATTTACCAAACGGAGATTATTATTCTGGTTATGATTCAAGTTTACAGATAGGTTGTATTTTCCTTTCCAGTCCTTACTATAACTGATAGAGGAACTTAATTGGTTTTGGAAGTTTACAAATGGATTATTTAGTATGGTTCTATTAAAACGGCTACTACCAAAATTCACGTTAGCAGAAAAACTAGTTCCTGGTCTGGCCCTGGAATCTCTACTATGAGACCAATTAATCATGAAAGAACGGGTAGTATTGAATTCGTCTTTGCTTAAAGTGCTTCTGTTTAGTGTTTTGGTATTCTGAATAGTAATATTCAGATTCCCCGTATAAGCATAACGCTTAATGTACTTCGAATTAATATTTAAGTTCCAGCCTCCAAATGAGTATAAATTAGAACGTAAAGTGACATCCATTTTCTCGCTCAATACAAAATAATAACCCAGCCCTTCCAGTCCTAACCCAAAATCAGGACTGCCCGTAAATGCAGGCGGTAATAATCCCCCATGCCTTCCCTTATTCAAAGGAAATATTCCAAATGGGATTCCTAATGGCATGGGAACCCCTTCGAACTCAGGAAAAGAAGGACCTGCTATTCCCATTTTATTATTGATGATTTTCATTTTACTGGTTCTGAAATTGTAGTGAGGTACATCCAGATTACAGGTAGTAAAACGGGCTCTTTTAGCGTATACTTCGGTAGTGCTGATTTTTTTTAAGTCTATTGCGTTTACATAAATTTCCCCTTCCTGAAAAAAAGTATTTTTAGTTAAGCCCTTGCCCGATTTCATATTGTAGAAAATGGTATCACTGATCGATTTCATTTCTCCCTGAATGAATTGAGGCTTACTTGCTGGGTTGCCGGTAGAATCCTTGGACCCATATGCCTGCACCATTTGACTTCGCTGGTCGTATTTGATGGTTGCTGCATCTAATTTCAGGTCGGTATAATCCACTTTTGCCTTCCCGTATAAAAAGAACTCCCTTGTAGAAATCACCAGAACTCCAGAATCTTCTGCGTTGTATTTAATAGGGGCATCAATAGAATCTTTGGAAATTTTTAACGTATCAGTTTTAATCTTAATGCTGTCTGCTGGATTTTTCTTAGATGCAGTATCCTTAAGGGTTTGAGTGCTTCCCTTCAAATCAGTCTGTGCAACTATTTCAGAGGGTAAATGAAGGAATATCCCTAAAAAAAGGAACAGAACAATAGCCAGCCTCGATTTTACGTTAATTTTACTACTTCTGTTCATGGTGCTGATGACAAAATTAAGGTCTAAAACTGTGTAAATAGAATTTTAAGTCTGATTCCTTAATGAAAATGATATGATTAAGAGATATATTGCTGCTTGGCTCTGCTTACCTTTTTCTTTTATTCTGTTCGCTTCGTTTACAGATAAAAACCCAGGGACTCAGCAAAAACAACCCCTTAGAAGAATTGTAATTGATGCAGGGCACGGAGGTTCCGATGTAGGTGCCAAGGGTAGATATTCAACAGAGAAAGATTTATGTCTTGCCATTTCTTTGAAATTGGAGAAAATGATGCGTCAGGAAATTCCAGACGTAGATATTTTCATGACCAGAACTACTGATGTTTACGACGATGTTGTAAGAAAGGCTGAAATTGCCAATCAGGCAAAGGGTGATTTGTTCCTATGTATACACGTAAACAGTGCCAGACCCATAAAGCAAACAGAATTTGTTGGTTATAAAACCGTAACTGCATACAAAGGCAAGGGCAAAAAGAAAAAGAAATATACCAAGCAGGTGAAGGATTACAGAACCTGGTATATTCCCAACCCAGCTAAAGGAACGGAAACTTTTATCTACAATGTAAACAAGACGAGCGGTAGAATGAAGGCACTCAGCCAAGGTGATGATTTAGCCATGGACAGCGCAACTGAACAAGAAAGGAAACTAT
Organism: Sediminibacterium sp. C3; assembly: GCF_000508085.1. GTDB lineage: Bacteria > Bacteroidota > Bacteroidia > Chitinophagales > Chitinophagaceae > Sediminibacterium. The sequence continues at coordinate 2,100,121 of NZ_KI669560.1, forward strand.
TTGAACAAAACGATCCTGCTAAAATGATGCTTTTAAGCATGAAAACGCAAACTTATTTCCAACGCAGTGCCGATTTGGCGCTCACTATTGAAGATGAGTTTAAAAAAGTGGGGCGTATCAGCCGGGAAGCTAAGCAGCGAAATGAGGGTATTTTTGTGCTACATGCGGTAAATATGCCTGCTGTACTAGTTGAAACTGGGTTTATTTCCAACCCTGAAGAAGAAGACTATTTAAACAGTGAAGAAGGCCAAAAAGAAATATGTGAAGTCATCATTAAAGCTGTAAAACGATATAAGTTTTCCCTTGAAAAGCAATTGACAACTTCTACTGGTAACAGGTAATATACAATTAACGGTTGAAGAACCGTAAATTTGTACTAGCCATAAATTATTCTTTTCAATGACGGTATCAAATGAAACCAAGGTTGGAGCACTAACAGCAGTAGCAATTACCTTGCTTATACTAAGCTTTAATTTTCTAAAAGGGAAAACCCTGCTGAAAACAGGCAATTATATATATGCAGTCTATTCAGAAACCAAGGGGATTAAAATCTCTAACCCAGTTTATGTGAAAGGATTTCAGGTAGGTGCTGTAGCTGATATAGAAAATGCAGATCCCAATATTGCTTCCATCATTGTATCCATTAAATTAACCGACCATTATAATATACCCGTTAATTCAGTAGCGGTAATTCGCGAGAATCCGCTTGGGACTCCTAGTATTGATATTCAATTGGGCGATCAAAAAACCTATTTGCAGCAAGGAGATACATTACAAACGGCTGAAGCAAAAGGCATGTTAAGTGGAATCATGGATAAAGTAACGCCAGTTACAGTTCAATTAGAAAAAACGATTCAGACCCTGGATGAGGTATTGAAAAATATCAATACGATTTTTGATCCTAAGACAAAGAATAACATTCAGTCGGTTATCTCCAATGTAAATAAAACAACGGAAAGCTTAGTGGTTTCTTCTGCTTCCTTGCAGCAAATGTTGAATCAACAAACAGGCAGCATTGCTTTGAGTATTAATAACGTGAATAAGTTCACTAAAAATTTGTCTGATAACAATGAAAAAATTTCACAGACTTTAGGAAATGTTGCCAAAGCCTCAGATAATTTAGCCAAAGCAGATCTGGCAGGTTCAATCAATCAATTAAAAGTTGCAGTAGCCAATCTGAATTCAGTAGTAGAGAAAATCAATTCCGATCAGGGTAGTATGGGTAAATTATTGAATGATCCCAGTTTATATAATAACCTGAATAATACCATTAAAAGTGCCAATATTTTGGTGGATGATTTAAGGATGCATCCCAAACGTTATGTGAATATTTCGGTATTTGGGAAAAAGGATAAATCAGGTCCTTTAATGCAACCATTGGCAGATACTCTTAAAGGAAATCAGTAAATGAGAAGCTGGCTAATTCTTCTGGCAAGCATTACTTGTTTGAGCGGCAATCTTTTGGCGCAAAGACTTCCCTCCGACTCACTTGCCCCTGAGGGAAAAAAAATTGATATTTTATCAGCCTTGAAATATAACTATCAGAAATTAGATTCCTTGAATGAGATTGTTTCACTTGTTGGGAAAGTTATTGTGAAGCAAGATAAAGTACTTTTTTATGCCGACAGTGCAGTGTTAAACAGGCAATTAAATATATTGGAAGCATTTGGTAATGTGCATATTAATGATGCTGATAGTATTCATACTTATGCTCAATATTTAAAATACCTGGGCAAAGAAAAAAAAGCCTATTTGCAAAAAAAAGTAAGATTAACAGATGGTGAAGGAACACTTACTACAGAAGAACTGGAATATGATGCTACTGTAAAAATTGGCACTTACTTAAAAGGGGGTAAATTGGTGAATAAGAAATCTACGCTAACCAGTACCGAAGGATATTATTACGGGGATACCAAAGATGTGATTTTTAAGAAGAAAGTGGTAATGATTGATCCTGACAATAAAATTAATTCGGATACGCTTCAATACAATACCAGTACTGAAATTGCAACTTTCACCTCTCCTACGATCGTCTATAATGTAAAAGATAAACGAACCATAAAAACCAGAGAAGGTTTTTATGATATGAAAAATAAAAAAGCAGAACTCTACAAGAGATCTGTTATTGATGATAGTAGTGCCATTTTTACAGCAGATGATATGGCTTTTGATGATTCAACTGGCTTGGGTGAATTTAGGGGTAATGCAGTGTATAAAAGCAAGGATACTGCTCAAGGTTTCGATATGATTGCCAATAATATCCGAACCAATAAAAAGACAAATTCAATGGTAGCTACCCAAAAACCGTTGTTGCTGATTAAACAAGGAGCAGATACTATTTATATTGCAGCAGATACACTTTATTCAGCAAAGCTTTCTGATCTTACCAAGAAACGAATTGTTCCTCAGGTTCGGGATGCTTTTTGGTTAGATTCAATTTCAAAACAGACTAAGCTTATTCCCAAAGACGAAGAAGACAGTGCTGATAAATTCTTTGAAGCCTATTATAATGTAAAAATATTTTCGGATTCCCTTCAGGCCACTGGAGATAGTCTATTCTATTCATTAAAGGATAGTGTATTCCGATTGTTCAAGAAACCAATTGTTTGGGCGCAGGAAAATCAGATTACCGGAGACACTATTTATCTGTTTATCAAAAACAAGAAACCAGAGCGATTGTATGTTTTTGAGAATAGTATGGCAATCAATAAAGTAGACAGTGCTGATTATTATAACCAATTAAGAGGTACTACTATCAATGCTAATTTTGTGGATGGAAAAATTAATGAAATGAGGGCAAAAGGGAATGCAGAGAATGTATATTATGCATTGGACGAAGAAAAGAATTTCATAGGGGTAAATAAATCTTCTGCAGATATAATAGATGTTTTTTTTGAAGATAGTAAACCTCAAAAAGTTGTTTTTCTAAGAAATCTGGAGGGAACTACTTATCCAATGCGCGGTACCAATCATGAGGAATTAAAAATCAGAGGATTTAAATGGAATGAAAACCTAAGACCGAAATCTAAATTTGACTTGCTTATTTTTAAATAAAATGTATGGCTGCCAGAAAAATTGTTAGGAAAGTAATTATTGAACCTTTAAAAGTATTTATTCACGATAGCCGATCTATTGGTATTAGTTTATTAGTGGCTACCCTACTTTCGTTAGTTCTTTCCAATATACCTGTAATTTCAGAAGCATATACCCGATTCTTTCAACTAAGTATTGACGGTACTCAAGCACATGCTTTTGAGTGGGGATTCTTGCATTTGCCCAATTCAATAATAGTAGTCATCAATGATTTGTTGATGGCGGCGTTTTTCTTTTTGGCAGGAATGGAGATCAAGAGAGAGCTGGTAAGCGGAGAGTTAGCTTCTTTTAAGCAGTCTATATTACCCGTTGCAGCAGCCATTGGTGGAATGATTGTTCCTGCAATCATTTACACGCAATTCGCAAGGGGAACAAACTATACAAGTGGATGGGCCATTCCAATGGCCACAGATATTGCTTTTACACTTGGAATTGCTTCCTTGCTGGGTAATCGTGTCCCGGTTGCATTAAAAGTATTTATAACTGCACTGGCCATCATTGATGATTTGGGTGCAATTGTGGTAATTGCTCTTTTTTATGGCAGTCAATTAAAACTTTTTTACCTGTTGCTGAGTGCACTCATCATGTTGGTTTTATTATCCCTTCAGAAAAATAAGGTTAAACTAGGCTGGTATACCTGGGTACTGGGAATTGCCTTATGGTATACAATGTTTAATTCTGGTATACACGCAACTGTTGCGGGCGTATTATTTGCCTTTACCATTCCTGTAAGCAAGCTGCCGGAATTGGAGATTAAATTTCATACGCCAGTATATTTTATTATAATGCCTCTTTTTGCACTTGCCAATACAGCAATCATATTTCCTGAATCTGGGATTGGAGCACTTAACAATGCTTTTTCAGCAGGAATAATGGCTGGTTTATTCATCGGAAAGCCTTTGGGAATCTGTCTGGCTTCTTATTGGATGATAAAAAGAAAATGGGCTCAATTGCCCAATCAGACCAATTGGCATCAGATGATTGGTGCAGGTATTTTAGCTGGGATTGGATTTACCATGAGTATATTTATCTCAATGCTTGCTTTTTCTGAAACAGCTACACAGGATATTGCCAAATTAGCCGTTCTGGTAACTTCTGTATTTTCGATGATAGTTGGTTATGCATGGATAGCGATGAGAAAATAATATTATTTTCTCCACTCAAAATAAAAAGTGCTTCCTGTTTCAGGACTACTCTCCAGTTTTATTTTACCCCCTTGTTCCTCTACTAACATTTTCAATAAATTCAATCCGATACCTGTACTAGATTCTCCGCTTGCTTTGTTATCTGTGGTTTCAAACAGTTTGAAAATTCTATTCTGATCCTGACGTGAAATCCCTTGTCCATTGTCTTTCACATAAAATATATAAAACTCGGAATTGGTACTATGTAGACCAATGCTTATTTCTGGATTAGGGTTGTTATTGTATTTAATAGCATTGGATAGCAAATTTTGAAATACCTGTTGCAATTTTATCTTACGGGTTCGGAACTTTGGCAAATTTTCATCGATATGAAGTTGGGTATTGGGTTTTAAAGAAAGCATTTTAACAATATCATTTACCAAATCGTAAGCATTCACTTCTTCAACTACTTGTTCATTTAGACTTTTTCTGGAATAATCTAAAATGGATTCAATCATCCCTGTTAATCTAGAGGCTGAACTGTAAATTATTGAAGTATTTTCCAATAATTCAGGTTCGTTTTTAACAATATCTTCCTTCTGCATCATATCTGCCAGCATGGCAATTGTTGCTACAGGAGATTTTAAATCGTGAGAAACAATAAAAACGAATCGTTCTAGCTGCTTGTTTACCAGTTCTGTTTCCAGTAAACTCTGTTTTAAACGCTGCTGTGCAAAATAGAGTCTCTCAAATACTTTTACTTTAGCCCGGGTAATATTAATATCCAATGGTTTTTGTAAATAATCAACAGCACCCTCTTCAAACCCCTTCAAAACAAATTTCTCTTCTTTACTGATAGCGGTAACAAATATAATGGAGAGGTGCTGGGTTTTCTTATTTAACTGAAGCATTCTGGCAACTTCAAATCCATCCATTTCGGGCATCTGAACATCTAACATTACCAATCCAATATTCTCATACTTTAAAGCCAATTTCAAGGCTTCATTTCCTGAACTGGCCTTTATAAATGATCTCCCAGGTTGAGCTAAAATCTCTTCTAGAGCAATTAGATTCTCAGGCCTGTCGTCTACCAGTAAGATTAAAAAGTTATCAGTATTTATTACTTGACTCATTATTGTTTCCTTTATTTAGATACCCATATTTTAATCATGGATATCAGCTTTTGAATATCAACTGGTTTAGTAATATAATCAGATGCCCCAGAAGAAATACACTTCTCCCTGTCTCCTTCCATTGCTTTTGCAGTTAAGGCAATGATTGGCAATTCTTTTAGTTGTAATTCATTTCTTATTCTCTTCATTGCTTCATAGCCATCCATTTCAGGCATCATAATATCCATCAAAACCAAATTAGTGTCTGTATGTTTTTTTAGCATTTCTAAGGACTCTTTACCATCTGCAGCAGAAATAATTTCTGCATGTTCTGATTCAATTGCAGTGCTTAAAGCATACACATTTCTCATGTCATCGTCTACAATTAGAATTTTGAATCCCTTTAAGTCCTTTAAATCAGAAATCATATTAGCTGTTTGCACATTTGCTTTCTCATATCTTTTTATTTGATACAAAAAGGAATCCAATTCTGTAATGAGATTATCATTTACAGATAAATCATTGCGGATGATAGCTTCAGCAAAAGGCTTCAGTAAATCCTCCTCAGATGCAGGTATATCATTGTCAATCAACAATATAAAAGGTATTTTTTTATTTTGTAATTCACTTCTCCACTCCTGTAATGCTTCAATTCCTTTTTTTACTTGATTGCCTAAATCAACAATTATACAGTCGATATGCTTTTTCTCGGTAATTGCAACAGCGTCATCAATACTGCTTGCGTTAAAGAAATTGACTGACTTTAATTTTTGTTGAAATATAGAATCAATTTTTTTGTCTTTAAAGTATTCAGGAGAAACTAATAAAACGTTTTTGAAATTTTGTTTTATAAAGGCGCTTATTTTATTGAAAGCTAGATTTAGACCTTCTAAGTTGATAGGTTTTTTAACATAGGCAAGTGCTCCACCCGAATTAAAACGATTGTCATCAAATGCTGAAATAATATGTACGGGTATATGTTTGGTCTCAGGATCATCTTTCAGAATTTTTAGCAGTGACCAGCCATCTAGTATGGGTAATTGAACATCTAGTATAATTGCATTCGGCCTATATTTTCTAGAATAGTATAAACCCTCATCCCCACTTAAAGCCACAATAGTTTTAAACTTTTTATTCCTCGCGAAATCCCTTACGATGGTTGCGAAATTTTCATCATCTTCTATTATCAATATTACTTCGTCGTTATCTATCAGTTGATTTCTGTCGTCTGACACTTTGTTTTGTTCCTGAATATCATTCAATTCTGGAGCAGCTATGGTTTTTAATTCCTCTATAAATTGACTTTGAACTCCAGAAGCTTCAACGGGAACAATCACAGTAAATTCACTTCCCTTGCCTTCCGTGCTGTTAACCATAATTTCTCCTCCTAGTAGCCTGGTCAATTCCTTACTAATAGAGAGACCTAATCCGGTTCCACCATATTTTCGACTTGTTGAGCCATCTGCCTGCTGAAAAGCGTCAAATATCAGTTTTTGTTTTTCAGCTGAAATGCCAATTCCTGAATCTTTTACCTGTATACTGATTCTTTTGCCATCAGGATGTTCTAGTGCATTAAATTGTACGATTACTTTTCCATTTTCCGGGGTAAACTTAAATGCATTGGATAACAGATTCTTTATTATCTGTTCAAGTCTTAAGACATCTGTTTTTATAGTATGCGGCAAATAAGGATTTTTGTTAATAACAAATTCAATATTCTTTTGTGAAGCAACTACAGAAAATAATTGATGCAAGTCCTTGATAATGCTATCAATACTGGTTTCTTCAATGTTAAGATCAACTTTCCCAGCTTCAATTTTAGAAAGGTCAAGAATATCGTTAATCAATTTTAATAAATCAGAACCAGATCGGTGAATAATAGTGGCGTATTCAATTTGCTTTTCTGTAAGATTACGAGGATTATTATCTGCTAGTAATTTAGCCAGTATTAAAACACTATTTAAAGGAGTTCTAAGTTCGTGTGACATATTAGCCAGAAATTCAGACTTGTATTTACTGGTTTCCTGTAACTCATGAGCCTGTCTGCTGAGTTCATTATTTGTCTGTCTTAATTCTTCTTGTTGTTTAACAAGGCTGTCTTTGTGCTCCTGAACCTCTGCTAATAAATGATTAATTTTTGCCCTAGCCTGTTCTGCCTGTATGGCAGATGCAACATTGTGTGCAATATTCTCTAGTAAGTTTTTCTGATGTGCAGAGAATTTTCCAAAAATTCCTAATTCAATTAATCCTTTTAATTCATTATCCAACCAAAGGGGCATACATAATATTTCACCTTTGCCAGTCATATCACCCAGGGCTGTTTCCACATGCCAATAATCACCAGGTACATCAGAAATGCTTACTGCTTCTCTTTGCAATGCTGCATTACCAATTATTCCCTCTCCTATCTTGAATCCAATTTTTGCATCTGATGAGATAGCAACCCCAGCTGTCATTTCCAGATAATCAGACTTTTCATTTTTAATATAAATAACACCTGCAGGAACTTCTAAATAACCAACAACAGATCTGATGACATTGGTTGATAAAGTAAGTAAAGAATTGGATTTTTGAATATGGTCATTGATGTAGCTTACTCCCTCAAGTAATTTATTTTTTTCGGTAGCTAACTGGTTAATATCTTCCATTTTGGCAACCGTTTCTTTAAGTCTTCTCTCCGATCTGAATCTGCTTTTTAAAGTGGCTACTACCGCATTAACCAGTATTAATACAATTACAATCAAAAGAATTACACCACCAACGATTATTTTGGTAGAAACAGCGAATGATGCTTTTATACTATTTTCTGTTGCATCTAGTTCAAATATTAATGACCTTTTTATCTGATCAATTAATAGCAAAACTTTTTGTACTGCTGCTTCCTCTGTATTTGCAATCTCCTGTAAAGTATTTCTGGATTGACCAGAAAGAATTTTTCCTTTGTTGCCCCAATATAAATTCAATGCTGTCAATGCTGTATCCAGTGAATTAACCTTGTTATTCAGGTTGATATTATCGGGCAATCCCAAATGAAGTTTTACCAAAATGGGCTTAATGGCAGATGCAGTTAGTTCGTAATTGGTGATATCTCCTTCATTACCGCCTATCCAGTAATTAAAACGAGCAGATCGCATCTGAGAAATATTGTACTGCAGGTCTTGAACATCGCTGATTGATTTTTTAATTTTATTAAATGCGTTGTTTTTTCTACCTGATTATTGAGTGTATCAATAGAAAAATATCCAACTAGCAAAACCAGAAAGATTGAAATCCCTAATCCAGAATATAATTTAAATGGAATATTGCTTTTCATTTAATAAATTCATTTATGTACTCTAAATTTAAAATTAAATAAGCGTTACTGACGAATTATTTGTACTTATTTGTAATTTGTAGTAATACCACTACAAGAAACAGTTTGATTATTCTATTGATGAACTAATGGATGGGTAGCGAATGTTAAAAAAAGGATATATATCACTTGTTTCATGCTTGTTTTGTATGTGCAATATCATCTATGCACAAGAAAAAAATAAGCAGTCTGAGGATAGTATTACGGCTACCCGAAAATTATTTAACAGAGTAGTACAATCCATATCTGTGAATAATTCAATTCCTGTAAAAGGTATACCTACGCAGGAGGCAACTAAAAATACTCTTGACTTTGAACCGTACGAAGGGAAGTTTATCCGATATGTTTATGTAAACAAACTTGGATTTAACAAGCTACTCTCTGATACTTCTATTTCTCGGAATAACTTTTTAGATAAGTTGGGAAATTCATTACATACAAGTACTCGTTATTCCGTTGTCCGAAAAAATTTGTTCTTTAAAGCAGGAGAAAGAGTAGATCCTGATTTGTTTTCTGATAATATAAGGTACCTACGTGACTTAAGTATTATTCAGGATGCAAGTATTGTTATTATGCCAATTCAAAATAATCCTGATGAAGTTGATGTAATGGTCTTAGTAAAAGATGTATTTCCAATTGGGGGCAGTGTACCAGAGTTCAATACTAACTTATTGGATGTTGAATTAAATAATGACAATGTTTTTGGGTCTGGTAACAGAATGCGTATTCGACAATTTTTTGACACAAGAAGACGCCCTAGTTATGGATATGGCTTTGAATATCTTGCAAGAAATATTGGTGGAAGTTTTCTAAATATCTCGGCCGGATTTCAGTCGGAAAGACCTGCCTTTAATTCGGGAAGAAGAGAAGAAAATGCGTATTTCATAAGAGGAGACTTGCCTTTGGTGAGCCCCTATCATCCTTATACAGGTGGCTTTGAACTATCTGTTAATAATACAAGCAATACTTATACGCCTGCTAATATTTATGAGCAGCAGCTAAAATACGGCTATTATAATGCAGATGTATGGCTTGGCTATAGTTTGGGAGCAAAGGAAAGGATGCTGGATAATTTAGGTATAAGAAAAAGAAGTATTCTTTCTGGCAGAATTATTCACAGGTATTTTACAGAACGACCTGACACGCTGAAATTGATTTACGATAGCCGCTACAATGATATTACGGGAGTATTGTTTTCCTATACCCTATTTGAGAGGGATTTCTATCATACCAATTTTATTTATGGATTTGGAAGAAATGAAGATTTGCCTGAAGGGTTCAGTTTAACTTTCACCGGAGGCTTGGCAGACAGACAAGATATATCCAGAATGTATTTTGGCGCTGAATATCAGCGGAGTTATTTCAACTCAAAAAAAGCGTTTTTGAATTATACCATTAAAGCCGGAGGGTATATTAATCAGCAAAAGCCTGAGGACCTGTCTGCTCTCACTAGCATGGAATTGATTACTCCCTTAAAACAATTGAAAGGTAAAAATTGGTTTATGAGGCACTTTATCAGTGGGAGCATAACTGTACAGAAATTTATCCGGTTAAATGATCCATTAAGGGTATCCAGTATTTTTGGTATTCCCCGAATAAGAAATACCCGTATAGATGGTACTGCAAGAATTACAGTTAATGCAGAAACTGTATTTTATAATACGTATAAACTTGCTGGTTTTAATTTTGCCCCATTCGTATTTTCCAATCTATCTCTTTTAAAACTTTCTGCTTCAGACCCTGAAAACGGAGTATTGTACAGTGCCTTCGGTGGCGGCGTAAGAACTCGAAATGAAAACCTTGTATTTGGCACCATTGAATTAAAAGCCTATTTTTTCCCCAAGGTTGTTGAATCAATGAGTCCTTGGAATATTAGTCTTTCAACAAATCTGAGATTCCGCTATCAAACTACACTAATTCAAAAACCTGACTTTGTTGTTGTAAATTAAAATGAACCATTTATATTAAATTCTGTTAAACAATCTATTATGAAAAAATTATTATTTGCTGCGAGTCTTGCACTAATTAGTGCTTTTGGTTATGCCCAAAACAATCCTAAGCCAAGTCCGGCCACAGAATTGAAAGCTACCCTAAATAATGGAACAGAAATTTCCATTAAATATGGTCAGCCCTCTTTAAAAGGGAGAACTCCTGGAAAAGATGTAGAACCAATGTTAAACAAAATATGGCGTGCAGGTGCTAATGATGCAACCGTATTTGAGACTTCAAAAGATGTTAAAATCAATGGTAAAATGTTGCCTGCTGGAAAATATTCACTTTTTATTTTACAAAATGAAAGCAGCGCAACGGTGATTTTTAATAAGGTTTGGAAACAATGGGGTGCGTTTCAATATAAAGAGACGGAAGACGCTTTGCGCGTTGATGCAAAACTGACTAATAATGCTGAAACCTCAGATAAACTAATCTACACAATTGAAAAAAACGGCATGGTACAAATTCTTTGGGGCAACCTGAACTTTGGTTTTACTGTTGAATAAGGCATCATGGTACAAGCATATAATTTTCTGTCCAGCTGGCAATTATTCCCCGAAAAATGTAATTTCCAAAAAGGTATTGCACCCAAGAGCGGAAACTATAAAATCGAGAGTCTTGATAATGGTCAGGCATTAAGCTTCAGTATAAACTGGGTAAGCCTGGATAATGAAGCATTCTATACTCAGTACAAAGTTGTACCCAACGATGCTATGCAAAAACTGGAGGACAATGAACTTGCTGATGAAATAAAAGCGGATATTGTTAATTCTTCTACTTTAATGGTTGTTTTTTACAAAAACAGCTTGTCTGTTTTAGAGGTTACGCATGAAATTCTACCCAACGGTTATATGCGTATTACGCAGGCAGGAACCGATGAGAATGGGAAGCAATACAAAAACCTGGAAGTGTATCATAAGCAACTCAGTGTACTTCCCTATTCGTCTTCTGTAGCTGGGGTTGCCATCCGGCCTACCAAGGAAGGGGTTATTAAACATAAGGCATTGAGTGCTATGGAAGACCAGACCAATATGCAATTAGACCAAATAAGGCAGCAGATTGAATTACTGGCAAGGCAAGCACAGGAGATAAGAAAACGCAAGGAACTCAGTATGATGATTTACGAAGCCAAACTTAATTTTAAACCACAAATTGGTCAGGTATATCACTTATATGAAAAAAAGGATAGTACACATATATTATCTTTAGTAGCGCCTCAGGAATGGGGAGCTAGCGGACCATTTAAGCAATTTGTATCTTCCGTAAAATTATTAGCCGATCATACCTGGGTGGAAGTTTCTTAGGAACAACAATCAATTTGTAAATGTTGCATAAAAAAATCCCGGTAAGAATTAGAACTACCGGGATTTTTAGTTTTATAAAGAATTAATTTGCTAAACGCTTGCTTAATTCAGCATCAATTGCGTCTAAGAATTCTTCTGTATACAAATAATGTTCACCATGATTTACCTTATTACCGTAAATACATACCGCTAGGTCTTTGGTCATTTTTCCGGATTCAACTACATCCACACATACTTTTTCAAGCGTTTGGCAGAAGTTAATTAAATTCTGATTGCTATCTAGCTTACCTCTGAATTCCAAACCACGAGTCCATGCAAAAATAGATGCGATTGGATTGGTTGAAGTGCGATTTCCTTTTTGGTGTTCTCTGTAATGTCTGGTAACGGTTCCGTGGGCTGCTTCTGCTTCCATTACTTTTCCATCAGGAGTAACTAGTGTAGAAGTCATTAAGCCTAAAGAGCCAAATCCCTGAGCAACCGTATCACTTTGAACGTCTCCGTCGTAGTTTTTACATGCCCAAACAAAATTGCCGTTCCATTTTAAAGCAGAAGCAACCATATCATCAATTAAACGATGTTCATAGGTAATGCCGGCTTCAGTGAATGATTGTTTGAACTCATTTTGATAAATCTCTTCAAAAATATCCTTGAAGCGACCGTCGTATTTCTTTAAAATAGTATTCTTTGTAGATAAATACAAAGGCCATTTCTTAATTAAAGCCTGATTAAAACAAGCGCGCGCAAACCCTTTGATACTCTCATCGGTATTGTACATAGCTAAAGCCACGCCATCACCTTTGAAATTATACACTTCAAACTCCTGAACAGTTCCGTCCTCTCCTTCAAATTTTACAGTTAGTTTTCCTTTGCCTTTTGTAACAAAATCAGTAGCACGATACTGGTCTCCAAATGCATGACGGCCAATACAAATAGGGGCTGTCCAGTTAGGTACCAATCTGGGTACGTTTGAACAAACGATGGGTTCTCTGAAAACGGTACCATCCAGAATATTTCGGATAGTTCCGTTAGGGCTCTTCCACATTTGTTTCAGATTGAATTCTTTTACACGTTGTTCGTCTGGTGTAATGGTAGCGCATTTAATTCCAACGCCATATTGCTTAATTGCATTTGCCGCATCAATAGTAACCTGATCATTGGTTTCATCGCGGTATTCCATACCTAAGTCGTAGTACTTAATATCTAAATCTAGATAGGGTAAAATCAATTTGTCTTTAATGAACTTCCAAATAATTCTTGTCATTTCATCTCCATCCAATTCTACTACCGGATTGGCAACTTTAATTTTTTGGGCCATAGTTTCTATTTTTTGATGTATTCAGTCGGCAAATATATTATTTATTGGGGAATCCGGTTTTAAGAAACATTCACAATTAGAACAGGAATGGTCAGTTTATGCCTTACGTCCTCAATAGTCTCTCCAAATATATAGTCTTTTAATCCGCTATGCCTATGAGCTCCCATAACCAGCATATCTGAACCCAATTCTTCCACTAGTCGAACAATCTCAGTTACCCTACGGGTATATCCTACATGTCCGCTAGCATTCAGCCCTTTGGATCTTAGCTGGTCAACATAATTCTGTAATCTTTCCTTGTCCTTTCTGGTTTCAGCGTCGTCACTTGAGTCTTTGGAATATCTTGCAGACACACTTTCAACAATATGAATCAGCTGGTACGATACAATCTCGTTGCCTTGAGACAAGGCGTGGGCAATGAGTTTTTCATCTGCATTGGTAAAGTCAAGGGCAATGGCAATTTTTTGGATTTTCTTTACTTCCAGATTATCCAATTGCATGGCATCTCCGTACAAAGTATCTTTGGCCAGTCTTCGTTTTTTTGAAGCGATTGGATAGAATGTCATCATTAAAAACAACCAGATAAACCCAAGAATGGCCAATATTACCCCCATTTTTACCCATAAGGAAACACCACTGTGAAATAAGGCGGCTACTTCCTCTACTACCAGATTCACATTAAGGAATACCAGAATTAAGGCTACCAGCCATGCAAGGAACTGGGTCTTTTTTCCAATAACGAATGCCCCCATTGTGGATTTGTCACTCACAAAATGGATTAATGGAATAACGGCAAACCCGAGTTGAATACTTAAAATTACTTGGCTGAAAATGAGCAGATCATCCACTTTTTCGTCTCCGTAAATCATAATAACCAATAATGCAGGAACAATGGCAATTAGTCTTGTCAATAATCTACGAAGCCAGGGATTGATTCTTAAATGTAAATATCCTTCCATTACAATCTGACCTGCCATGGTTCCGGTAACGGTTGAACTTTGACCAGCAGCAATTAAAGCAACGGCAAACAAAATTGGTGCCACGGAAGATCCTAAAAGTGGTTCCAATAAATGATGGGCTTCCTGAATTTTAGCAACCTCTGTGTTACCCGTCTTGTAAAACACAGTGGCTGCAAGCACCAGGATGGCTGTATTCACCAAAAAAGCGGCATTGAGGGCAATGGTACTGTCAATCAGGTTATATTTCAGTGCGGTTTTAATCCCTTTTTTATCCGGATTAATTTTTCGGGTTTGAACAAGTGCTGAATGCAAGTATAAATTATGTGGCATTACCGTTGCTCCAATAATTCCTACGGCAATATATAATGCGCCATCGTGCAACATACCCGGTACCAATCCTCCTACCACATCTCCTACAGCTGGTTTGGCAATCAATATCTGTACAAGAAAGGATGCTCCAATTATAGCCACCAACGCAATGATAAATGCTTCCAGTTTTCTGATTCCCCAACGCTGAAGAAATAAAAAAAGAAAGGTATCTAAAACTGTTATAATAGTACCCCACAAAATGGGTAAACCTGTGAGCAAATGAATACCAATTGCCATACCCAACACTTCAGCCAAATCACAGGCTGCAATAGCCAATTCAGCCAGCACATACAGGCAGAAATTTACAAAGGGTGGATAGGTCTCCCTGTTGGCCTGTGCCAGGTCTCTTCTTCTTACAATACCCAATCTTGCGCTTAAACTTTGAAGCAATAAAGCCATCAGATTACTCATCAATAGAACCCAAATCAGCTGATACCCAAATTTTGCCCCGCCTTGTAAATCAGTAGCCCAGTTACCGGGATCCATATATCCTACACTTACCAGATAAGCTGGACCTATATAGGCAAGTATCCGCTTCCATCCTTTTCTAGGCACAGTAGTATCTACGGTTTCATGAACTTCGCTTAGCGATTGATCTGCTTTACTTACTATCATGCAATATTTTTTTTACATAAATCTGTTCAGCCAGCTGGGAACTAATATGAACCCTTTCTTTATCATTCACATTTATTTCAAAAGAGTTATCAAAGGCAAAATTTTGCATCACTTTTAATTTCGCTCCAATGGTTATTTTTTTGTGTTCCAGCAATGAAAGAATATCAGGTGACTGACTACCAACTGCACTAACTTCTCCAGCAATTTGTAAGGGAAATTGGTTCAGATTCAGCTGAGACTGATAAGGCATTTTACCTGAAGCATCCGGGATAGGATCTCCATGTGGATCAAAAGCAGGATTACCCAAAAAATCATCCAGATGATCTATGAGTTGCTGACTTTGAATATGCTCCAACTGCTCGGCTATTTCGTGTACTTCATCCCAGTTAAAATGTAAAATATTTACTAGAAAAGTTTCCCATAGCCTGTGTTTTCGTATAACCATGATGGCAAGTTTTCTGCCCTCATTATTTAGTTTAAACCCTTTGTATTTTTCATACACCAATAACTTTTTTGTCTTCAGTTTCTTAAGCATATCTGTAACTGAAGCAGCGGATGTTTGTAAAACGGCAGCAACTTCATTGGTGCTAACCATCCCGTCTTTCACCTGAAGTTGAAATATAGCTTTGATATAATTTTCCTCAGAAGAAGATAAGGTCATGCCTAAAATAAATTTTAGACAAATCTAAAATTTATTTCCTTTTCTTTCAAACATTCTTTCGCAAGCCCTAAATCACTTATTTTTATGAAAATATACTCAGAATGAAGTGGCGTAATCTGTTGTTCATCCTCTTTTGCATTTGTTTGCTGGGCTCCTGTTCCGATTCACCCATTGATTTATCCGGAAAAACAAATGTGGATGAAAAGGATTTTCTGAGTGTGTTTAAACCCCTTTCCTTGCCTTATAACGTTTCAGATACCAATCTGGATAAAAATGCAGATACGCTAACCATTGCCAAAGAAGTTTTTTTACAGTTCTATCCTGATACGGCTTTGAGTAATATAATGGGTAAAACCAAAATTTATACCCTTTCTCCTGTAGGCATTATTGAAAAAGAAAGGAAAATTATTTGCTATTTGTAATTAAAGAGAACAAAAAAAGAAAAGGCTTGCAGTAATAGTTACAGACAATAAAAATAAATTTCTGGGGAGTAAAGAGTTATTAAATAACACAGAAGAGTCAGGATATCACCGATCACTCAATATCAATAAAGAACCTACTTTTTTAATCAGCAGAGAAAAAATGGGTGATAACAATGAATTGTTATTTTCCAGAGCTGGCTGGGTTTACAATGATGCAGGATTCTTTATGGTGGTTATTAATGATTCAAATGAAGATCCTGCAAAAACTGCTGTTATCAATCCCTTGGATACCTTGCCTAAATTAAATAAACTGAGTGGGGATTATATAAAAGACAAGAACAACTATGTATCGGTAAGAGACGGTAAAGACGAAAATCATTATCTCTTCTTTATTTTATTTGAGAAATCAAACGGCGCCTGCAAAGGTGAATTGAAGGGAGAATTTAAATTAGCTAAACCCATGGAAGGACTTTATTCAAAGAACGGAGATCCATGTTTAATTGATTTTATTTTTTCCTCCAATCAACTAAGAATTAAAGAACAGGGAAGCTGCGGTAATCATCGGGGTATTAAATGTTATTTTGATGACCGTTATACCAGAAAAAAAGATCCCAAAAAGAAAAAACTAAATAAACGTTAGTTAGTGTAAAATTTACATTATCGTTTTTTAGCCTTATATTGCCTATCAATTTTTAACCAAACAAGCAGCAATGAACTTTAGAAGTTATCATGTACCTTATCAAATTAATGAGCAATACGCTAAGAAAGCTGCGTATTTCTCTATGGAGTTTGCCATACATCAACCTTTAAAAATATATAGCGGTGGATTAGGCTATCTGGCTGGTTCACATTTAAGAAGCGCATACGAATTGCGTCAGAACATGATTGGAGTGGGTATCCTATGGAAATACGGCTATTATGATCAGGCCAGAAACCAG
The DNA here is from genome assembly GCF_000508085.1 of Sediminibacterium sp. C3. Taxonomy (GTDB): domain Bacteria; phylum Bacteroidota; class Bacteroidia; order Chitinophagales; family Chitinophagaceae; genus Sediminibacterium. The sequence continues at coordinate 2,117,377 of NZ_KI669560.1, forward strand.
GATCAGACCCTACAGGTTACATTCATGGAAAAGATTTATAGTTTTCTGGAAGATACAGGAATCAAGTTTCAGATTCTGATTCATGAACATCCAGTTTGGGTGAAAGCTTATTATTTAAATCCGGAGACATTTAACAGTGCTCCCCTGTTTTTATTAAGTACAGATTTACCAGAGAACGATTATGTATCTCAAACCATAACACACAGATTGTATGATGCCAATGTGGCCACCAAAGTTGCGCAATTTATATTATTGGGTGTGGGTGGAGCAAAACTGATAGATGAGCTGGGTTTCAACCCTGACGTGTATCACCTCAACGAAGCACATGGTATTTCTTCTGCTTTCTACCTTTTGAATAAATTCAAAAGCGTTGAGAAAGTAAAAGAACACTTGGTATTTACTACCCATACACCAGAAGAAGCCGGCAATGAAAAGCACGATTTATATCTATGCCACAAAATGAGTTATTTCTGTGGACTAAGTATTGATGAAGTAAGAAAGTTAACAGGTACCCATGACGATCAATTTAACCATTCTCTGGCTGCATTACGTTTCGCCAGAAAAGCAAATGGGGTTTCTGCTTTGCATGGTGTAGTAAGTCGTGAAATGTGGAAGAACTATGAAGGCATCTGTCCTATTACTTCTATTACGAATGCACAAAACTGGCGTTATTGGGCCGATAAACAAATGTATCGTGCTATGGAAGAAGGGAATGATGAAGTATATGATGATCGTAAATCTTTCCTGAAAAAACGTGCATTTGAAATTGTGGCAGATCAGACTGGAAAGGTATTTGACCCTAAGGTACTAACCATTGTATGGGCCAGAAGATTTGCAGGCTACAAGCGTGCAGATATGCTTACCTACGATATGGCACGTTTTGAGAAAATGCTGAACAATACAAAGCATCCGGTACAAATTATCTGGGCGGGTAAACCTTATCCCGTTGATTATCCGGCTATTTCTCAATTCAATAATCTAGTGCATTTGAGTAAGAACTACAAGAATGTTGCAGTGGTTATTGGATACGAACTGGCGCTCAGTAAGCGTTTGAAACAAGCAGCAGATGTTTGGTTGAACAATCCAAGAGTTCCCAGAGAAGCTTCCGGAACCAGTGGTATGACAGCAGCCATGAATGGAGCTGTTAACTTTTCAACAGATGATGGATGGATACCGGAATTTGTAAACCATGGTAATAATGGTTTTGTGGTTCCTAAAGCTGATTATGCAAACATGACCACACATGATCAGGATGAATACGATTTGAATAAAGCATATGAAATTCTGGAGCAGCAGATTATCCCTTTGTATTATGAAGATCATGATACCTGGAGACAAATTATGAAGAATGGTATGCGCGATGTGAGATTCCAGTTCGACAGTAACAGAATGGCGCACGAATACTATGAAATCATGTATAAATAAATAGAATTGCTCTTTTTTAGATGCCCTCCTAAACAGGAGGGTATTTTTTTAACCTTTCCTGAGAAGTATTGTTAAATGTATATGAAGCATAAAATTGTCATTGCCATTACCGGTGCCAGTGGATCCATTTATGCCAAAGGTATTTTGGATAAGTTGTCAGCCAATCCGGACCAATATGAAGCTGTAGGTATTGTTATGAGTAAAAATGCTCAGGATGTATGGGAAACCGAAATTGGAGACAAATCCTATGCCGAATATCCTTTTACTTTTTATGGAAAGCATGACTTCTATGCCCCTTTTGCATCCGGTTCTGCGCAATTCAATACCATGATTGTTGTTCCCTGTAGTATGGGTACCATGGGTAGAATTGCTGCTGGCATCAGCGACGATTTAATTACGCGTGCTGCAGATGTTATCCTAAAAGAAAGAAGAAAATTAATTCTGGTTGCTAGAGAAACCCCATATAACCTGATTCATATTAAAAATATGGAAACCATTACCCTTGCGGGGGGGATAATCTGTCCGGCGACTCCTTCTTTTTATAGTAAGCCGCAAACCATTGAAGAAGTGGCCGCAACTGTGGTAGACAGGGTGCTCGATTTGGCGGGCCTTAACATAAAGAGTTATCGTTGGGGCAACTCCAGATAATTATTTTTTGTATGACTGCCTTGCTTTTCATAATCAAGAATCACTACTAAAATTTTTAAATAAAAAAGCCCGACACTATTTCGTATCGGGCTATTTATTTATTAGAACTGGTAAGATCAGCTTGTAGAATTTCTATGAGTTCGTATTGGCTTCTTCAGGTTGACGCGATTTAAATGTAAATTCCAGCAAAGCAGTTTCTGAATTAAAATCAGCTACCAATACATCCCCTTGTTTAATTGACATTTTCATGATTTCTTCTGCCAATGGATCTTCTAGGTACTTTTGAATAGCTCTGTGTAGTGGTCTTGCACCAAACTGAACATCATATCCTTTATCCGCAATAAATTCTTTAGCAGCCGTAGTCAATTCTAGTTCAAATCCCAAATTCTGAAGACGTTTAGATACACTCTTCATCAGGATATCAATGATGTTGAATATATTTTCTTTGGTTAAAGAATTAAATACTACTACATCATCAATTCTGTTCAGGAATTCAGGAGAGAAGGTTTTCTTCAAAGCCTTTTCAATTACAGCCTTACTGTTTTCTTCCGCATTTTGGATTCTGGTAGCCGTTGCAAATCCTACACCATCTCCAAATTCTTTCAACTGACGTACACCAATATTGGAAGTCATAATGATGAGTGTATTCTTAAAATCTACCTTTCTACCTAAACCATCTGTCAATTGCCCGTCGTCTAAAACCTGTAAAAGAATATTATAGATATCCGGATGCGCTTTTTCAATTTCATCTAATAAAATAACAGAATAAGGTTTTCTCTGACTTTTTCGGTTAACTGACCTCCTTCTTCGTACCCTACGTATCCGGGAGGCGCTCCAATTAATCGGCTAACCGTAAACTTTTCCATGTATTCACTCATATCGATTCTGATAAGTGACTCTTCAGAATCAAACATATATCGAGCCAGAGAGCGTGCCAATTCAGTTTTACCAACTCCTGTTGGGCCAAGGAATATAAATGTACCGATTGGTTTTTTAGGGTCTTTTAAGCCCACTCTGTTACGCTGGATAGCACGAACTACTTTTTGAATGGCTTCGTCCTGGCCAATAACCATGCCTCGCATATCATCGTTCATGCGTCGCAATTTCTCGGTTTCTGCCTCCACCATTCGTTTAACAGGGATGCCCGTCATCATAGAAATCACTTCGGCAATATGCTCCTCCGTAATTGGATAGCGTTTATTCTTGCTTTCTTCCTCCCATTGTAATTTTGCCCTTTCTAATTCCTCGCCCAGCTTTTTCTCTGTATCTCTTAAAGAAGCAGCTTCTTCAAATCGCTGACTTTTTACTACTTTATTTTTTTCCAGCTTAACTTCTTCAATTTTCTTTTCCAGAGCCACAATAGTCTCTGGTACATTGATATTCTTCAAGTGAACCCTTGCCCCTACTTCATCCATTACATCAATAGCTTTATCGGGCAATAAGCGATCTGTCATGTATCGGTCACTTAGTTTAACACAAGCATCTATGGCATCATCACCATAGTATACATTATGAAATTCTTCGTATTTAGATTTTATGTTGTTGAGAATCTGAATGGTTTCGTCTACACTAGGTGGCTCAATCAGGACTTTCTGGAAACGCCTGTCCAATGCACCATCTTTTTCAATGTACATTCTGTATTCATCTAATGTAGAAGCGCCAATGCATTGCAATTCTCCTCTTGCTAAAGCGGGTTTAAAGATATTGGAAGCGTCCAGTGAACCACTGGCACCACCCGCCCCAACAATGGTATGAATTTCATCAATGAAAAGAATCACATCTCTGTTTTTTTCCAGTTCATTCATGATAGCTTTCATTCTTTCTTCAAACTGACCGCGATACTTGGTACCAGCAACCAATGCTGCCAGATCCAGAGAAATAACTCTTTTATCGAATAATACCCTGCTCACTTTTCGCTGTACAATTCTTAAGGCCAATCCTTCAACGATAGCCGTTTTACCCACCCCAGGTTCCCCTATAAGAATGGGGTTGTTTTTCTTACGACGACTCAAAATCTGACTAACTCTTTCTATTTCAGCCTCACGCCCAACAATGGGGTCCAGGTTACCAGCTTCTGCCAGTTTGGTAATATCTCTTCCGAAATTGTCTAAAACTGGTGTTTTACTCTTTGCTCCGCCAACAGCCGGTTTGCCTGACTTTGAAGGCTGAAAACCACTCTTTTTTTCTTCATCGTATTCATCATCTCCATCTTCCGGAAATTCACTTCTGGGGGATGGATTAGAACTGCCGACCATACCCAGTTCGTTGCGGAATATATCGTAGTCTATTTCGAATTGATTCAGAATTTGCGTTGCAATATTTTCCTTGTTTTTGAGAATACTAAGCATTAGATGCTCTGTTTCCACCAAAGGACTTTTCAATGCTTTGGCTTCCAAAACAGTTACCCTGATTACTTTCTCGGCCTGTTTGGTAAGGGGCAGACTATTAATATTGGCAATATTTTTACCCGTTTTATCCTTAACTGCCAATTCAACTTCTTTTCGAAGTTCATATAGATCAACATTCAGTTGTTTCAATACTTTAATGGCTGTATTATCTCCGTCCCTGATTAATCCCAGTAACAAATGTTCGGTTCCAATAAAGTCATTTCCTAATCTGAGCGCCTCTTCCCTACTGAAAGAAATGATCTCTTTTACCTGTGCTGAAAAATTATTATCCATATCTTATTTGGATTTATACAATTATAACGAATATTTTTGAGTGAAGTTGTGCAGGATTTGTACACAGAATGTTAATATGCCGCATATATGCTAAATGTCAAAATTGATACCAAGGAAAAATTCACGGTGTTAAACCCTGAAACAGACCATATTACTGCAAATATGTCAGAAACCCTGCTTGAGCATTGCAGAAATAGGTTGAATAATCTTCCAAAAAACCTGATACTAGATTTATCAGGAGTTAAAAAGATGGATGCTGAAGTGGCAGACGCCCTTACTGAAATACAACAGGTATTCTATGAAAAAAATGCTTCATTTGTGGTTTGTAATATAGAAGATACACTGGAAGAGATGCTTGACCAGCAAGGGGTTCTGGAAGTCTGGAATATTACTCCTACTGAATCTGAAGCATGGGATATTGTTCAGATGGAAGAAATTGAAAGAGAATTATTGGACAGTGATGATATCAGTTTTGAAAATCATCCTGAGGAGCCTGCATAAACCAACATGGAATGTCAGAACCCAATTGGTATGCCATATTAGGAATACAAAGTAATGCATCAGCCGCTGAGATTAAAACGGCATTTCGCAAGCTTGCGCATCAGTATCATCCAGACAAGCACCAGAATCCCATGTATGCTGAACAATTTAAACAGATTAAAAAAGCCTATGAAATATTAGGCAATGCTTCAAGAAAGTTACAATACGACCGCAGTGTTTCACTTCAGAAAAATCATGCTTTTGTAGCACCAGCCTTATTACAGGTCTCTGAAATCATGCATTATTTTTTGGCTTTTGAGAGAGAAATGAAACTAGCAGATATTCGATTTCTCAATTACGACAGAATCAAATGGAAATTCAATTATGCATTCGGCATGCCGCATGTACTCTTAGCTATCCAAAATGCTACTAAAGAAGTCCAGGATGATATTTTAGTTAGACAGCTTTATTGTTTGTCCTTTCTACCTTATCGTGATTATGTGCCGTGTTTACAAATATTAAAACAGTGCTTTACCAATCAGGATCAAATAAAAAAGATAGAATTAGCAACGAAGGAAAAAAAACGGGAAGCCCAATGGAATCGATTACAAATTCCGTTGGTTGCATTCATTAGTCTACTCCTCTGTTTGGGTATATATTGGCTGGTAAAATAAAAAGTCCCGGCTTTTTTAAGCAACCGGGACCATTTATTTCTTTGATGAGAAGCTAGATACTTCTAATAAAAATTATCTAGCTACCTACTTACCATTATTCTAGTTATTTGCTACCAGTGTTGAGGAAACCGTATTAGCTGGTAACCAAGGCGAAGGGGTTACTGAACCACGAACCACTATGGTATAAATTTTACCGTCTACTGCTGTCATGGTTTGTGTTCTGATGAGCGCATTCGTTGTGGCATTTCTAATTTGAATGCTGTAGGCCGTTCCCAATAATGTTGCATTCAAAGCAACAAAACTGGAAGCACCTCTGTAGCTAACAGCTGAACCATACAATGGTGTCGTAGCTGTTCCTATAAATGCATTTACCGCAGGGGCATCTCCACTGGCATGAATAATTCTTAAATGCGCTTTACCGGCAGCTGGAGTAGTTAAATTATCCTGAAACCAAAGCAACTCTGCATTCTGCAATTTATTGGCAGCAATCAATGTGTATCTGGCGGGTTGATCGCGCAGATCTGAAACACTGAATTTACCAGCAGAAAATAAAGTAGTTAATCCCGCCATACGAACAGTAACGTCCTTATTGCCTGGTGTGGTACTGTTATAAATGGTATTCGAACCAAATGCGATGGGCAGAATATTCTGCTTTAAATCGCCCACAAAGAAGTCTAAGCCAGCTGCAACATCCGGTGCTGCATTAATAAACATGTATTGAGCGTATCCTGGATTAACAGGATCTTTTGCGCAACCAGAAAAAAACAGCACGGAGAACAAACCGGCAATGTATACGATATATTTTTTCATGATAGACATTTGAAGCTTTGAATTAATAGGTGGCCATTACGGTTATCCCTCTTGACATGGTTCCAGATGTTGACTGATAACGACCTCTGAAAACCACATTGTAAACACGTTTTGAGTTAAAGACAACCGTGTTGAATTGCGTAAGCGCAGTTGCGGTTCCAGTTGCTCTAACTTCCAGGGTATCGGTAAGACCACTGATATGTGGTATATAAGCCGATTCTCCCTGTATCGCAATATTACTTGCAATATTTGCCCTTTTTCTTCTTGAATAAAGATCCACATTCGGAACAGCAGAAGTACTGGAAATCATGTTTACAAATTTTACACTGGCAGTAGTATCAGTCGGAATGGTAAAAACATCATTCTTGATAATGGCTTTTACTGCATTGCTGGTATCATACGTGTAAACCGAATAGAATTTCCCTTCTTCGAATGTAGCAGAAATGCTTACTGGTGTTTGAGCAGGAACAGCGGCACTGTCGTAAATACGAATGGTACGTGCTCCCGGAGTAATGGTTGCGAATGCAGTAACAGTTGCAGCCCCTGGAAACAATCCTCCCATGGCCAATGCTGTTCCATTTAATAGTGCGCCATCTAAAGTGGCAAAATTTCTGGCGGCTCCCATGCTACCTGGCATGATTCGGATAAATGACTTGTTGGTAGTGCCTACTGATTCACTGGCACGACCATCAAAATTTTTGGTACATGCAGTTAATAAACCGGCCATTGCTATGATATAAAAAAGTTTCATTTTCATAATTTTCATTTTAACGGTAGTAATTAAGGTTTAGAGAACCATTGTTCTACTGTATGATAATCCAGTGCAATTGCCCCGATTCTGTTCAGTTCACTTACATTGTATAAGTATTCAGAATTGTAACGGGGTCTTGCTCTGTAAACCAGTTTGCCATTGTTGTTAGCAAATAAATTGATACCGCTAGGAACCACAAAGTCTGCATATACTGGCGTAGTTTGACCTGATTCAATATCCGTATAATGGAATCTTCTCATATCGGTCCAAGTTTCGTGAATACCATGACCATACAAAGCAATATACTTTTGTAACATGATATGTGAAAGGGTTAAATCACTGGCTGCAGGTACTACAATAGGATTGGCCAAATAATTATCTCTGTCCGCAACAGTAATTGCTCTGGCCGATGGAACTGCTGAGCCATAATCGTTGATCAGCATGTCAAAATTCAAACGAATACCATCTGTATATGCAGCTAATGCAGCCGCTTTGTTTCCTTTTCTGTACTGGGCTTCTGCAATCATGAATTTAATTTCGCTGGCAGTAATAATTGGGAAAGGAGAACCATTCTTGAAAATATATCTACACTCCGCATCTGAAGTAGGTGCAGCGGTACTTGCAAATGCACTACCCCAAAAGTTAGCGGGTTGGTCATTCACAGCCAAGCCACTAGTACCACCGTTCGGACGTATTCCTCTATAATTTCCATTGGGGTTTTCTCTGATTATATAAGCAGCTCTAGGGTCAACCGCACCTGGAAAACGAGAATTCAAGCCAGTCATTAAATTGGCTATGTATTCGGTTTGTCTCATGGTTCCAACGTTGTTCCTTACCGGCCCATAGAAATTCGAGGTACCAGTAATTCCCGTGTTGGCAAAACGCATTACCGCATTGTCTGCATTGGTATTCATCGCCAGGTTGGCATAGAAAATAACCGAGTCGGCATTATAGGATGTTTTATTGCTTAAATGGTGGAAAGATCTCGCCATTACTGCGTATACAAATTTCTTCCACTTGTTCACATCTCCGTTAAAGAAATAAGCATCCCCCTTGGCTAGGTTGGCAGGACTGGCGCTATCGCCGGTATTGTTTAAATAAGTAATGGCAGTTCTGCATATTTGACGAACCGTGTCGTATACCAATGACTGTTCATCGTATTTAAATACCAATTGATCGGCTTTAAAAGCTTCACGAACAATGATATCGCCATACATTTCTGCAGTTGTTAACCAACTCCAAGCTGAAATGGCTTGGCCTACACCAACATAGTCCCATTTCTTTTCTTGGGCTGCCCATTCCATCATACGTTTCAGATTCTGTCCCATACCGTAATAATGCATGGCCCAAATTGAACCCATTAAATCACTGGCACCAGTTGCACCACCCATTTGATCAAACTGGTTACCAGAAGTATTGGTTGCCCAAAACTGAACATAACGTCCAACGTTTAAACCATCGTTTTGCGTACCATATGCAGAACCCGCTGCTGCAGAGCTACCGCCCATATTACTGATGATACCAGGCAATAAAGTTTCAACTGGTACCCTAACCCCAGCATTTGGATTGGGGAATGCCTCGTCTAATTTTTTCTGACAAGAAGCCATAATTACACCTGCAAAAGCAAGTGTAAGGATGGATTTAATATTAATCATTGATTTTTTCATGTTAGCTGTTTTTCAAGTTAGAAACCGACTCTTACACCAAAGTTGACACTGATAGGTGTTGCCAAAGTACCATAGTCGAAACCAAAAGCACCTACCCCTCTGGTAGCGGCAGTATTACCGCTTACTTGAGGATCTGCACCCATATAGTTGGTGATTAAGAATAAGTCGTTACCGGTGATAAAGATGCTGGCAGATTTAACACCATTTAGGTTTCTCAAAGCACGATCAGTTAAAGAGTAACTTAAAGTGATATCACGCATTCTCAACCAGTTTACATTCTTTTGAATAAATGCTTCTTCAGGCATATTGGATGCAGTATAATAAGCATCGTTATAACCAGGAATCACAGAAATGGTGTTTCTGGTTGGAGTTGCTGTATTTGCAAATCCATCGTTTAAGACACCATCAATTACGCGTGGTACAAAACGATCGGCAGTTCTATTGCTTCTGCCAATTCCAGTTAAGAACATCTCATTTGCATTGAAAATATCTCCACCAATTTTAAGATCCCATAAGAAACTCAAACGCCAGTTTTTGTAACGCAATGAGTTTTGGATACCTAATGTAAATGCAGGGTTTCTGTCACCTCTTAATTTAAATAAGCCATCTGAAATTGGTAAACCATTAGAAGGATTGATTAGGATTTGACCAGCATTGTTTCTGGCATAACCCCAAGATGCAATACCTGTGGTTGGGCTACCAATACCCAATACACTCGCACGAGCGTTACCAAATAACCAAGTATCAGAAATATAAAACTCAGAAACGTTAGCCGGGAAGCCAACTACAGCGTTCCACATTCTGTTGAAATTCAAACGTGTATTCCAAGTGAAATCTTTTTTCTGTACCAATTGGTAATCAATGGCAATTTCAACACCTTCATTTCTGGTGCTGGCTGCGTTTTGCGTATTCAATACAAACCCAGTACCATAGCTCAAACGCATATTTTCAATGATTTGGCCCTTGGTTAAGGTATTGTAATACGTTGCATCAATGCTTAATCTGTTTTTCAAGAATTTGAATTCAGTACCAATTTCATAAGTGCTTTGACGCTCAGGCTGTAAGTCTGGGTTGTTGTTGGTGAACCCATATGAATATGCAGGGCCATTGGCGCTACCAAAATTGTTCACAAATACAGACTGTGTAGAATACGGTGTATTCAAACGAGCTGTATTAGCCATTGATCCTCTCAATTTCCAGTAATTCAACACGCCCCCTTTCTTTAAAGCAGGAATGATATCCGTCATGATGGCACTCAAGCTTAAACCAGGATAATTGTAATTTCTATTGGCAGCTGGCAAAGTTGAAGCAGATTCAAAACGGTGAGAATAGTTAAAGAATAATAGATTCTTATAGCTCACTGCAAATTCACCAAAGAAAGCAATCTGTCTTAGCAAACGTAGATTGGGTTCGCCAAAATTGTTGCGCAATAAACGTACTCTTGTATTTGGTGCGGTATTGTTAGAGTCTGTTCTATTAGGATCAGCAACGTTATTACCACTCACAGCATATAGCTCCCATCTATAATCTTGCCACATGGTACCCGCCATTAATCTTAAACTAAAATCTCCAACTGTTTTCTTGGCAGTAGCATTGATTGTATGGTTGTATCCCTTGTAAGTATTCCAAAAATTATCTTGAGACCCTCTCAATGCGCTAGATACAAAGAACGATTGTGGATGGTAGTTTTGGTAACCAATGGTTTTATAAGTATCATAGCCGAAACGACCTGTGATGCTTAACCATTTGGTAGGGTTGATATTAATTCCTAAAGAGGAGAACAAACGATCTGTTTGATCGCGGCCTCTGTTATTGGCCACATTCCAAAGAGGATTGTCTACTTCTCCATTGGCGTTCGCAGAGAATAAAGGCAATTTGTTACCGCCATCGTCTTCAGATTTGGTCACATCAATGGTGCTAGGGTATTGTAATAACCCAAGCAAATATCCACCTGCAGAACGCAATACTTTAGCGGTATTGGTTCTAGTATAAGCAATTGAAGGCGTGATTTCAATATACTTGCCAATCTTGGTTGTATTTCTTAAACTTAAATTGATTTTCTCTTGATCATTGTTTGGCACAACACCCTCTTGCTTCAAGTATGTAGCAGAGAAACGGAAGATTGACTTTTTGATACCGAAGTCTACTCCAAGGTTATGGGTTTGTGATTTACCATTTCTAAAGAATGCATCAATATTATCGTATAGTCTGGTACCTACTGGATATGCGGGTCCAAAATAACGGAAGATATTGCTTGGTGTATTGTTAGTACCATTGGTAAATCCATCAAATGTTGGTGGGAAACGGGTTAACACCTGTGTTCTAAATGCGTTGTCGTATTGAACAGCCAATTTACTGGTTTTGGCTTTTCTTGTTGTGATGACAATGGCACCAGAACTGGCTTGGCTACCGTATAAAGCAGTGGCTTCTGGCCCTTTCAATACGGTTACATTTTCAATATCATTGGGGTTTAAATCTGAAACTCTATTGCTGTAATCACTACCTCTATTGGGGCGGTCAGACGCTAACCCAATACCTCTACCACCATCAGATGTTTCATCAAATGTAGAGTTGTCCATGATTACCCCATCCACAACAAAGAGTGGTTGGTTGCTTAAAGAGAGCGAGTTAAATCCGCGCAATACAATTTGAGATGAAGCACCCACGGTTCCTGAAGTAGGGTTCACCGTAAGCCCAGCTACCCGGCCTTGCAAGCTGTTAATAAAATTGTCACGCTGTGTTTCTTGAATTTCAGCACCCTTCACTTGTTGGGTAGAATAACCCAATTCGCGAGGCTTTCTTTTTTGGTCCATCGCTACTACCACCACATCGTCAAGTTCTGATGTTTCGGCTTTTAGGCGCACAATGATTTTTTGATCATCTTTTACCACAACGCGGGCAGATTCAAAACCAAGCGATGTGATTAAAAGGGTTTGACCCTTGGCTGCTTTGATGGTAAAATTACCTTTAGCATCCGTTTTGGTTGCAACGTTTTTGCCTGCTACACGAATTGAAACCGACTCTAGAGCGGAGCCTTTTTCAAGATCAGAAATATTACCTGTTACAGTAATATCCTGTGCAGAGACTTTCATCACTAGGAAGAACAGCATGAAAGCAATCCTCCAAGCATAAGCGAGTTTTCTCATAACTACAGTGTTTGGTTCTTTGACAAAAATTTATTGCAAAAAGCTGCAAAAAATTTTAGCATTTCTTTAATGAAATAATTGATGACATAAATATATGGTTAATCATCTGTTAAAACCAGAAAATTATCAGCAAAATAATGCACATATTTATGCAGGTATTTAAGTGTCTATACTACACTAAGCTATAAAATGCTTAACCCACGTTTGGCATAGGGTATCAAACGCTCATCAGAAGGGTCTAATTCGGTAATTAAAATGTCAACTTCATCCAGTGGACAAACTTGCAATCTTTGGGAAGAATTGAGTTTTTCAGAAATGGCCAAGGAAACGGTTTTTTGGGCACAGGCAATCATGGCTTTTTTGACTTCGATGATTTCCCATTCTAAATCGGTAATGCCCAAATGTAAATCGATGCTATTGGTGCCCAATAAGCAGAGGTCGGCCTTAATTTGCCCAAGTCTTTGTACCACTTCAGCCCCAACGGCCATTTGGGCACTTTTCAATAGTTTGTTGCCTAAGAAAATGACTTCAGCGTTGGGGTGCTCTAATAATTCAAGTGCAATGGGCACATTGGTGGTTACAAAAGTGGCATTCAGGTCTGGGGGGAGCATATTCACCAATTCTCGCATGGTTGTGCCCCCAGAAATAACCACCAACATGCCATCTTTAATGAGGTCAATGGCTTTATGGGCAATGATTTTTTTCTCAGGTAATGAATAGACTTGTTTGCTCTCAATTGTAAAATGAAAAGATTTTGCCAACGCACCGCCATGTACTTTCATCAGCTTACCTTCTTCGGCTAATTCTTGCAGGTCTCTGCGTACTGTATCTTCCGAAACATCCAATTGCACACAAAGATCAGATGATAATACTTTGTTATGGATATTGATTTGCTGTATGATATAGGCTTGGCGTTCTTTCTTAAGCATCTTTAAAATTAATAAGTTCCCGCATAATCACGCAAATATTTTTTATTTGGGGGTTGAGCCTTGGCTTAACTAAATTTGTTGGTTCAGTTATGATATCACCCAATACGATACAGCAGATTACCAGCAGAATAGACATTATTGATGTGGTGGGTGAATTTGTGAAATTGAAGAAAAGGGGCACCAATTACTTGGGGCTCTGCCCTTTTCATGGAGAAAAATCGCCCTCATTTACCGTATCCCCTGCCAAGGAAATTTACAAATGTTTTGGCTGTGGCAAAAGTGGCAATACCATCACTTTTTTGATGGAGCACGAAAAATACAGTTATGTAGAAGCGCTCAAATGGTTGGCCACTCGATACAATATTGAAGTTGAAGAAACGCAGCAATCGCCAGAACAATTGCAGCAAGTGCAAATGGCCGAAAGCCTACATGCCATCAATGCTTTTGCACAAAAATTCTTTACAGACCAACTGTTCAATACCGAAGAAGGCCAGTTAATGGCCCACTCTTATTTAAAAGAAAGAGGCTTCAGAGAAGCCGTGTTGCAGAAATTTCAAATTGGCTATAATCCCGAAGGAAAAGATGGATTAACAAAAGCTTTGGTATTGAATCAATTTAACAAAGACTTATTACCCAAGACTGGATTGGTGGCTCTGCGCAATGATGAATTGGTAGACAATTACAGAGCCAGAATTATTTTTCCAATCCATAATAATACGGGTAAAATTATTGGCTTTGGTGCCAGGGTAATTGGCAAAGCCGATCGTGCACCTAAATACATTAATACCCCTGAAAACGAAGTCTACAGCAAGAGTAAAATCTTGTATGGGTCTTATTTTGCCAGACAAGCCATTGATAAAGCCGATGAATGTTTGTTGGTAGAAGGCTATACCGATGTAGTGAGTTTGCACCAAGCAGGCATTGAAAATGTGGTTGCCAGTGGTGGTACTTCACTTACGGTAGATCAGTTGCGATTGGTCAAAAAATACACGAACAATTTGACCATTATTTATGATGGCGATAGTGCAGGGATCAAAGCTGCACTTCGTGGATTAGACCTGGCGATTGAAGAAGGCCTCAATGTTAGGCTGGTGTTGATACCTGACGGCGAAGACCCCGACAGTTATGTCAACAAAGTTGGCGCAGCAGCTTTCAATCAATTTATAGCGCAGTCTAAAAAAGATTTTATTCTGTTTCAACTTGAAGTGTTGTTGAAAGAAGCAGGCAATGACGTGAATAAAAAAAGTGGCATTGTTAACCAAATTGCCGAAACGCTGAGTAAGATCAATAAAGCCGAAGACTTTACCAGACAGCAGGATTATATCAAACAGTGTTCGGCATTATTGCGTATTGATGAAGCAGGATTCACCAACTTGGTGAATAAGTTCAAGCGCGACAAAATTTCGAAGGACGAAAAGAAATTGCCTTTTGATGAAGCGCAATTCATTCAGCAGGATGCCATGCAAACCGATCAATCATTTGATGAAGGGCAACTGCTTTTACAACAAGATGATCAAGTTGAAAAAAATGTAATCCGGGTATTATTTGAATATGGATTGAAACAGTACAATGACTCGCAAACCATTGCTGCGTATATATTTGAGCAGCTAGAGCATTATCCATTGGAAAATGCCGACTATGAAAAACTAATGGAATTGTATAAGGATTGGTACAACAAAGGTTTAGAGCCTACTACAAAATCTATGCTGTATCATGAAGATGAAAATGTGCGGCAGCTGTTGATTAATTTGACCATGTTCCCGTTTGAATTGAGCAATCGTTGGGATGAAATTTTGCCCAATATGAATATCGTGAATAAGGATATTTCTATTGCCGATACAGATATGAGTTTAAATTATTTTAAACTGCGAAAGATCAAGAAAATGTTCGAGCAAAACCAACGCGATATGGAGTTTGCGCCATACGAGGAACAAATGAAATTAATAGAATTGCATAAGCAATTAAAAGAATTTGAAATTGCCATTACCAAACAGTTGGGCACAGTGATTCTTCGGTAAATATTTCAGAATGAAACTAATTTGGGTTTGTAAATTCTTAATTTATATTTGGATAATTATCAATCATCTCTGCTTTTATGTTATATAACTTTACTTGTAACATAAATTTTTTTAGACTTTTTAAATTTGATTCAGATTCAAACATTCTGTCATGCATCAGAAGAACTAAATGATTTTTTTCGAATGTATAATTATTTTTCAATTGATATAAAATCATTTGTATTAGTTCATCAACTGATTCCAATGGATCAGAAGAATTTTTTTGCATATGCCACTCCGTAT
>NZ_KI669560.1:2132922-2133832 GCF_000508085.1 Sediminibacterium sp. C3
CCAGGTAATCTAACTATATTATTTTTTAGGTTTAACAATAATTTAGACTTTTCAAAATCATAAAAAGCTTTTTACTAAATTATCATAAAACTGAGCGTATCGACCATTTGCATGACTAAAACTATGATTTCCAATTGAAACCTTAGTTTTATCTCTTTTCATTGAATCTAATAAAGATTTATTTTTATTTATTAAACTTTTTGCTCCAATAATAAAAAAAGTGGCTTTTATGTTTTCTTTTTTAGACATTTTATAACATTTTAATGTTCCTGCTCCTATACCATCATCAAAAGTTAGGTAAATTTTATATGGTATTCTATTGTTATTTAGATCAGAAATCAATACAATTAAAATATAAAAAATCCATTTGCGCATATAAATATTAGTTAATTCAATTAATTTTTGGCCAGATAAATTTATATTGTTAATTTAAATTATTAAAATTTATAAACCATGAAAACAAAAGTCTTATTAAGTTCAATCTCAGTAATGATGTTTTTATTATTCACATCTTTTATTGAATCAGATTATTCATCAAACGAACTCGCACTAGAATCACAATTTATTTCAAATTCTCAGTCAATAACTGATTTAGAATTAATGAATAGGAGTAATGCAGCATGTGAACAATGGAAATTATCTATAAGTTATGTTACTTGGTGCAAATATGTAGATCCTGAAGGCAATGAAACAGAAGGTGTTGGATTGAAAACTGAATGCTTGGATGTACCATATCAAACTGACGGATGTAATATGAATTCAGGTTGTACTAATTGGTGAATCTTATTTGAATATACTAAATAATGGGTTTATTGAGATATGAACAACAATAGTTTTTAAATAATATTTTCAACGTGTAGTCAATCTAAGAAAGATGTTAGTATAGAAAATAACATCTTTCTTTTTTTAT
>NZ_KI669560.1:2133852-2135418 GCF_000508085.1 Sediminibacterium sp. C3
AATTTAGAATTAGATGTCATTAACATCTATAGTCTTATATTAAAAAAATTGTTATTGTCAAACACTTATCATTGCTATTTTGAGTCTAGAGTTTAAACTTATAGTCTATTAAGTAGTGCATTTAAAAAAGAATTACAATTTTAAAAAGTTTTTTTGGAAATCTGGAATCAAAAAATAATAAAGTAATTAGTAAAACCACATTGAGAATAATTGCACAACCAGCTAAATGATAATCTTCTCAAAAAAAGTGAGGTCAAGGTTAAGCATTATAATTAATAAAAATAAATTATTTAGATAAAATATTTTTCAAAACTATGAAATTATTTGTCAAAGTATTTAAATACAAAACGTCCTTAAAATTCTCTTACCCATTATTGCTATTAATAGTTTTAAGTTGTACAAAAGGGAAGAATAAAATTTATGATTCAAAAAATATGGAATTTGTAAATATGAATAATATTGGCGAAAAAAATTAAATATATCTACCATTTGTGATTCAGTTACAATAAATTTTTTGAATCTGGGAAAAGATTTTTCTGAATTAAATTTTAACAAGGTTATTGAAACTGATACTTTATTATATTTATTTGATAGAGATAGGGTATCAACTATATTTATATTTAATAAAATAAGTAAAACCTTAATTAACAAAATTGGAATATATGGAGACCCAAATACAATACACAAACCAATCAACTTCAATGTGAATAAATCAAATTTGATTACTCTTGAATATCCTAATAAACTTCACTATTTTTCATTAGATGGAAATTACATTAATACTGAAAAAAAATCATATTCAATAGCTTCTTTTGAATATTTTGGTACCGATTTTAAAATATTTTATTCTGCTTATCTCCCACATTTTTCATCTATTAAAAATAAAATTTCATTTAATATAAATATTGAAAAAGGTAATGAAGTTATTTCAACTTTACCTTTCATAAATAATAAATCTATTGCTAATTTATCATTACTTAATATGTATAATTTTTTCCTCGGGGAAGATAAATTGTATTTTATTCAAAGTGGCAATAATATAGTATATTCTATCAAAAATAATAATCAAATAAATATACAAAAGGAGTTTTATGTAAAATTCAATGAGGAAGATCAAAATCCTGAGATTTTTTTCAGAGGTGAATATAAAAGTAAAGTAGAATTTTTTAAAAGACCTCATGTTGGCGATTTCTTTTATGCTTCAAAAAAATTCTATTTGTTTAGTTACATTGAAAATCGTGAAAACAATTTTGTATACATTGATAAGAATGCACCTCAAAAAATCACTAATGTTCATTTTGAAAATGATAACATTAACTTAAAAATTTATCCCAAATTTTTGCATAAGAAAAAAATGTATGCTATAATTAGTAAAAACAAATACTCTTTAGATCAAAATAAAAATAAGCAAAATTTGCACTTTAAAGTTGAAAATAAGAATTTAAAAGATAATCAAAATGAAAATGAATATAATTACGTCCTTGTTACGTATCATTTAAAATCTTAAAATGGCCTAACTAATTAAAGTTACATTGAAAATGCATTTTTTTTCTCTACAAGGTATCC
>NZ_KI669560.1:2135810-2169641 GCF_000508085.1 Sediminibacterium sp. C3
TATATGTATTATTATAACTTTAATACTATTGTTGATTGCTTTGGTTAATTTGAAATTTCAATCGACTCTGGGTAGATTATTTATTTTAAAAATTTCATTTAATATATTAAATTCTAGGAACATTTTTTTTGGGAATGGTATTGATACATTCGCGCGATTATATAGTGATTCACAATTTGAATATTTCAGGTTAAATAAGTATTCGATAAATGAATATAACAATGCTGGTTATATTGAATATGCTTATAATGATTTTTTAGAAATATTTATTGAATATGGATTAATTGCTTTATTAATTGTTTTAACAATTTTAATGAGAATTTTTCGCAATACTAAATTTCTTTCAAACATTAATTTGAAATTATTTTTAGTATTCTGTATGACCTTTAATTCATTATTTTTTTTGGATTAAGTATACCACTATTTCGATTTATTCTAATTTTAGTTTTAGCTTATTATTCATCAAATGATATTTCAATATTCCAGTTTGATTTTAAAAATTCAGTTTTAAACAAATTGTTGTTTATTTCCTTCAGTTTTTTTAATATGTATTATGTTATTAGGCTATACAATAATTACATTGAATGGAATGATGCACGATTAAGTATTAATAAAGTTAATGATTATTCTTATGAAAATTTGTACAATGATTTTAAATGGAATTCAGTTTATTTATCAGAATATTCTACATGTTTAGTAAAGAAAAAAGATTTTTTGAAATCTAAAATAATTCTTCTTCAATCAATCAATTATAGTGCTGATCCTGTTTTATTTCAAAAACTAGGAATTCTTTATGAAAAATTAGGGAGTATTGATTCTGCAAAAAATTGTTACGAAAGGGCTATTTTTACAATACCAAATAGGTTTTATCCAAAGTATTTGCTAATGAACTTTTATATAAAAAATAAAAAAATGTATCTGGCTGATAGTGTTTCAAGAGAAATAATTAATTCTCCTATTAAAACAAATTCAGTTGCAATTGCTCAAATAGTTGATAGTGCAAAGAGTGTTTTACAAAAACATATTCATTGAATATGTATGAATTGAGAGGTATCAAAAGTTTATGGATACCTCTCAAATAGTTTACTTTACTTCTTCAAATTGTGCATCTTCAACAGTATCAGACTTCGGTTGCTCGGCACCTGCACCAGCACCCGGGTTTGCTCCAGGTTGTTCACCTGCTGCTTGTTGTGCTTTGTAGATGTCTTCACTAGCAGCAGTCCAAGCTGTATTCATTTCAGCCATTGCTGCATCAACTGCAGGGATGTCTTGATTTTTGTGCGCTTCTTTCAACTTAGTCAATGCTGTTTCAATTGCTCCTTTTTTATCAGCTGGAATTTTGTCGCCAAATTCTTTGAATTGTTTTTCTGTTTGGAAAATCAAACTATCGGCTTGGTTTAATTTTTCCACACGAGATCTGGCTTCATTATCAGCTGCTTCGTTGGCTTTGGCTTCAGCTTTCATTTTCTCAACTTCTTCTTTGCTTAAACCACTACCCGCTTCAATTCTGATTTTTTGTTCTTTACCAGTGCCCTTGTCTTTTGCACTTACGTTTAATAGACCGTTGGCATCAATATCAAAAGTCACTTCAATTTGAGGTACGCCTCTTGGTGCTGGAGGAATGCCATCTAAGTTAAACATACCTAAGCTCTTATTTTGATTGGCCATTGGGCGCTCACCCTGTAATACATGAATTTGAACACCTGGTTGGTTATCGCTAGCAGTAGAATACACTTCTGTTTTCTTAGTAGGAATTGTGGTGTTGGCTGCAATCATGGTGGTCATTACACCGCCCATGGTTTCAATACCTAGGCTTAAAGGCGTAACGTCTAATAACAATACGTCTTTTACTTCACCAGTTAATACAGCCCCTTGAATAGCAGCACCTAAAGCAACCACTTCATCAGGGTTAACACTTCTGTTTGGTTTTTTGCCAAAGAAGCTTTCAACAATCTCTTGTACTTTAGGAATACGAGTTGAACCACCTACTAAAATCACTTCGTCAATTTCAGATTTGCTGTAACCCGCATCTTTCAATGCAGCTTCGCAAGGCTTCAAACAACGAGCAAATAAATTATCGGCCAATTGTTCAAATTTAGCTCTTGATAATTTTAAAACCAAGTGCTTAGGAACTCCGTCTACAGCAGTGATATAAGGAAGATTGATTTCTGTTTCAGAAGAAGAGCTCAATTCAACTTTTGCTTTTTCCGAAGCTTCTTTCAAACGCTGTAAAGCCATTGGATCTTTACGCAAGTCAATGCCTTCCTGAGCTTTGAATTCGTCCGCTAACCAGTCCATGATTACTTTGTCGAAATCATCTCCACCTAAATGAGTGTCACCATTGGTAGATTTTACTTCGAAAACCCCGTCTCCTAATTCAAGAATAGAGATATCAAAAGTACCACCACCCAAGTCGAATACGGCAATTTTCTGGTCTGCATTCTTTTTGTCTAATCCATAAGCAAGAGCAGCAGCAGTAGGTTCGTTTACAATTCTTCTCACATTCAAACCCGCAATTTCACCTGCTTCTTTGGTTGCTTGGCGTTGTGCATCGTTAAAGTAAGCCGGAACGGTAATAACCGCTTCGTTCACTTCATGACCCAAATAGTCTTCGGCTGTTTTTTTCATTTTCTGCAAAATCATGGCAGAAATTTCCTGTGGAGTGTACATACGATCTTCAATTTGTACACGCACGGTATTATTATCGCCCTTGGCAACCTGATAGCTCCAATGACTGATTTCTTCGGTTACTTCGTCGTAACGACGACCCATAAAACGTTTAACACTGGTAATAGTGTTTTGAGGATTGGTGATAGCCTGTCTTTTTGCAGGATCTCCCACTTTACGTTCGCCATTCTTTAAAAATGCTACTATTGAAGGAGTAGTGCGGCGTCCTTCGTCATTTGCAATGACTACAGGTTCATTACCTTCCATAACGGATACACAACTGTTAGTGGTTCCGAGGTCTATTCCAATAATTTTTGCCATAATATATGTTTTCAATTGCAATTGAATATTCAATGATTATGCCACCTGTCAGTTAAGTGCAAAATTGTCAGATTCACTACCAAATCGTCGTGTCAAATGGGATTATGAAGACATTTTAGCGCAAAAAAGACCTTATTGTAGTTGTTTCGCCTTGAACGTAAAGTTCTTTTGTGAGAAATAACTGAATAAAACAACGAAAACGGTGGTCAGTATTTTTGAGGGAGTTGGGTACCAGCCAAAACTGTCTACGAATATTTTTAAGAAGATATAATTGAGCAGAATACAACCAAAAACCACTAGAAAATACCTGGCAAGCTGGGTGCGCTTGGTTACACTGGTTTGTTGAAAAACCACATATCTACTTAAGTAAAAACCGGTGGGGAATGTTACCACAAAACTCAATAAAAAAGAAGCAATATGGGGGCTTACCGTTACTGTATAGAATTGTACGGCGGTTTTATTCAAGATATAATTGTATGCAACAAAGAACAATCCAATATCCAATAAAGTATTGAATCCACCGCAGGCAGCATACCGATAGGTTTGTTTGGGCATGAATCTGCTAAACAATGGATAAAACCAGTCAACTACCTGAAGAATAAATCCACTAACGAATTTGTGCAGCTTTTGCATAACGGAGCGCGAAGGTAGTTGATAAATGGTTAGTTTTGCATCCCGAAATTGTTAAGATTATGAGTGTGGTCAATCAAATAAAACAGGCAGCTGCCAACAGTATTCAGGCTCTTTATGGAGAATCAGTGCTTCCGGAGCACGTGCTGGTAAATCAAACCAAACCTGAGTTTGAAGGGGATTATACCGTGGTATTGTTTGCTTTTGTAAAAACACTCAAAAAATCACCGGAACAATTGGGTAAAGAATTGGGAGATTTTCTGGTAAGCAACCACCCCGCCCTTTTTTCCAGCTATAACTTGGTAAAAGGCTTTTTGAATCTGACCATTCCGGATGCCTATTGGTCGGAAAAGCTATTGAGGAGTTATACCAATACCTGCTATGGTTTTGCTCCCTCTAATGGTAATAAAGTAATGGTTGAGTACTCCTCTCCCAATACCAATAAACCACTACATCTTGGACACCTAAGAAATAATTTTCTAGGAAGAAGCATTGCCGAAATTTTAAAAGCAACCGGAAATGAAGTGGTAAAAACCTGTATAGTGAATGACCGTGGTATACATATTTGTAAAAGTATGATTGCCTGGAAACGCTATGCCAATGGAGCTACTCCGGCCAGTACAGGCATGAAAGGCGATCATTTTGTTGGGGATTATTACGTAAAATTCAACGACGCTTATAAGGCGGAAATTGCAGAACTAAAAGCGAAGGGACTATCTGAAGAACTGGCTGAAAAGGAAGCTCCCATAATGAAAGAAGCCCAACAGATGTTGCTGGACTGGGAAGCCGGAAAGCCCGAAGTGTTAGCGTTATGGAAAGAGATGAATGGGTGGGTGTATGAAGGATTTGACACTACTTATAAAAGAATCGGAACCGACTTCGATAAAATTTATTACGAGAGTAATACCTATCTATTAGGTAAGGATCTGGTAGATAAGGGCCTGGATCAAAAAGTGTTTTATCAGAAAGAAGATCAAAGTGTTTGGATTGATTTAACCGGGGATGGTTTAGATGAAAAACTGGTAAGAAGAAAAGACGGCACATCGGTTTATATAACACAGGATATTGGATTGGCAGAACAAAAACAAAAAGAATTCAACGCCCAGCAGAGTATTTATGTGGTGGGTGACGAGCAGAATTATCATTTTAAAGTTTTAAAACTGATTTGTCAGAAACTACAATTGCCCTCTGCGGACGGTATCTATCACTTAAGTTATGGAATGGTAGAATTGCCAACCGGCAAAATGAAAAGCAGAGAAGGAACAGTAGTGGATGCGGATGATTTGGTAGACGAAATGATTCGCATTGCCCGTGAAAAAACCGAAGAGTTGGGAAAAGTGAATGATTTTACAGAGGAAGAAAGAGTTGCATTGTATGATACCATTGGGCTTGGGGCTTTGAAGTTTTTCCTGCTTCGCGTAGATCCCAAAAAGAAAATGATTTTTAATCCAGAAGAGAGCATCGATTTCCATGGATTTACAGGGCCTTTTATTCAATATACCTATGCCCGTATCAGCAGTATACTTCGGAAACTTCAATATACCGAGGAAGTAAAGCTTACCCTTGAAACAGCCAATTCATTTAGTCCGCTGGAAAAGGAACTGATGGTAGCCCTGGAACAATTCCCTGAAACATTACAGGACGCAGCCAAAGAACAGGATCCATCCAAAGTGGCTATTTATATTTACAATATCGCCAAAATTTTCAGTTCTTTCTATGCAGAACATTCCATTGCCAATGCAGAAAGTAACAGCAAGCAGCAACTACGTATTATGTTGTCTGTATTAACGGCAACTACCATTAAAAATGGTATGGACGTACTGGGTATTAAAGTACCCGAAAGGATGTAAGAAAAATATTTTAATATTGCAGCCTACAAAGGCGCCCGGGTGTTGAAATTGGTAGACAAGCCACCTTGAGGTGGTGGTGCTGGAAACGGCGTGCTGGTTCGAATCCAGTCTCGGGCACAAAGACCCTGACACGAAGTGTCGGGGTTTTCTATTCGAATGCGTCAAAAGCTTGCTTTTGTAAGCATGAAAATGGGAAACCTAATTTGCGCCAATGGCGCAAAGGGTCTTTGGGTAACCCTCCCATCCAGGAAGTCGGCCAAACAAAGTGCGGCCGACAATCAACTTTACAACCAACAATCCATTCTTAAATACATTCATTATTTCTTATATTTATTTGGCTATTTAATCACGAAAAGTATTAAGTATGTCTTCAAGAATTCTATTTATAATAACGTCAGTACTCGTAACTTCCTTCTCCTGCAGTACCTCCAATCAAACGGCCAATTCAATCAGTCTGGATGGCCACGAAGCAAAGAATTCTTTGGATTGGGAAGGAACTTATTCCGGAGTTCTACCCTGCGCTTCCTGTCCTGGCATAGAGACAGAAATTATATTGAACAAGGATCAGACTTTTGTGCTAACCCAGGAATATCTTGAGAAACAAAGCATATTTACCAGTAAAGGAAAATTTACCTGGTATAATAATAATATCCAATTAGAAGACTCTGCAAGTAATGACTCCAAAATAATTTTTAAAGTAGAAGAAGGCAGACTAAGGAAATTAGATATACAAGGCAATAAGATTGAAGGGGCTTTGGCTAACAATTATATTTTATACAAGAATGGGAACCCGGAAGTTGAAAATGTCAAATGGTTTATCTCCTCAATCAATGGAAAAGCAATTACAGGAGATCGGGAAGCCTATTACCTTGTTTTTCACTCTAAAGAAAGTAGAATGGAAGCAAGAGCAAATTGTAACCGTTTACAGTTTGAGTACAAGATTAAAAATCAGCAAGATTTAATTGTTAAACAGGGCATGAGTACTTTAATGGCTTGCCCAGATACAACAGAACAGGTTTTAATGAAATCATTAACCCAGTCGGTTCGCATCAAAAGGAATTCAGACATATTGTCTTTTTACGGTAAAGACGATCAACCCTTAATTATATGTGTGATAAATAAAAATTAAATCCATGTCTACCACCAGTAATCACGACGAAAAAATTGCCAAAATGAGTTTTGCCTCTGTGTATCCACACTATGTGACTAAGGTTGAAAAAAAAGGAAGAACCATTGCTGAGCTACACAAAGTAATTGAGTGGCTAACGGGTTATACAGAATCACAAATTCAACAACTGATTTTGGATAAAGTTAATTTTTCTGAATTCTTTTCAAAAGCCAAACTAAATCCCAACGCCCATTTAATTACGGGAACCATTTGCGGATATAGGATTGAAGTGATCGAGAACAATTTAACAAGACAAGTAAGATACCTCGACAAAATAATAGATGAATTGGCCAAAGGAAAAGCACTTGAAAAGATCATGCGTTAAACCAAAATTGGATTGAACTAAAAATTAAAATAAGTATTTAGTATTATGCCATTGTTGTATTGAAAAACATTTCTATTGTTCACTTCCCTTCCCAACTGTACAATCTGATTTAGATAACCTGCCTCGATTCTGAAAGAATTATTAATCGCTTTCCCTACTAATACCCCGATCCTATTCTGATCAAATACATTTTCCCCTACATTCTTTCCAAATCCAATTAAAATCTCATTATATGCTGCAACATATAGTGGATAAGTAGCGTTCATATTCAGCGGAATCTGTCCTCTTATCATATATCGCATCCGATTCATAAAAAAGAAATCATCATCTTTGGTATCAGCGGCAGATGTATACCTGCCAAGCCATCTTTGTTCCAGCATAAAACGATGCGACAGAGATATTTTACCAATTTTATCGTTGATGGTAAGCATTTGATAAGTGCGATGTTCGGTAAATTGCTTTCCAAAAGTATTTAAAGGTATATCACCATAGGCAAATGTTTCAGCCCATGCATAACCCAATCTGAATTGAACATCATTATTCAATTGGTAATTCACTCCTAATCTAAGTAAGCTTTGCTGCCAATCCTTAATGATTTGATCTCTGCGCCATTGATATTCTGTATGTAAACTCCATTTTGTATTAAACTTTATTGTGCCAAAATAATTGAACCAACCAATAGAATTCCTGTCAGTAATTCTGCCATTCTGTGCTAATATTTTGCTTTTGGGATTCAGTAGTAAACAAAATAAAATAGATAGAACAGTCGCGATTCTTTTCATTTTCTGTTTTTTTATAGCCGCAAATTAATCAGACTTCCTGTTAATTAAACTATATTGATTAACAATTTAGCAAACGCAAATAGACTGTAATAATGAAAGAAGTTATTTCACAACAATTTGATAAGGCACTGAAATTAGATGAAGCAGAATATGAAAATTGCATCTTCAATCAATGTGATTTCAGTAATCAGGATTTATCGGGATATAAATTCATTGATTGTAAATTTAAGGTTTGCAATCTGAGTATGTGTAAGCTGAATAAAACTACTTTGCAGGATGTAGTTTTTACAGATTGTAAATTACTGGGTATTAAATTTGAAACCTGTAACCCTTTCTCTTTATCCTTTTCGTTTGAGGGGTGCCAGCTAAATCATAGTTCATTTTACAAAATGAAAATTCCAAAGATGATTTTTTCTAATTCTGCTCTGCTTGAAGTTGATTTTACAGAAGCAGATTTAACTGCTGCAATTTTTAATAATTGTAATTTATCTGGTGCCATTTTCGACAGAACCAACCTGGAAAAGGCAGATTTTAGAACTGCTGTAAATTTTTCTATTCATCCCTTGAATAATCAAATAAAAAAGCAAGATTTTCAAGGGAAAATTTAATGGGTTTATTATACGCTTTCAATATTAATTTAGATTAAAATTTATGAAACCTGTCATCATTTTCAGTTATATCTTCTTGTTGATAAACCTTTCATGTCAAAACAAAAAGAATTAAAAACAGAAACCGGTATCAAGCAAACCCCTTCCGGCATTTTATCAAATCTCTTAAATGGGAAGCTTGACAGTACTTCTGGAATAATAAAATGGTCTGCAACTGAAGGAGATATTATAGAATATCATGGTCAGTTAATTGACTCACAGTACCTGTATTCTTCCATCGACACCGTTTTCACTATCAATAGAAACAATGAAACAGCGTACTTAGCTGTTTTTAGCACTGCTCCTATGACAAAGGATGATACCGGAAAAATGGTGAATGCCAACGACTGTCATGTCTGCGGTTTAAAACTCGGTTATTTCACGTACAACATTGTAAATGACAGTTTGCAAATTCAAACTTTCAGAAAGAATTTTGCCACACATGGCACATTTGGTGAAAAGTCTTACACGATTTCTTTTGTAAACCTGGGCGATGGGTATGAATTAATTAAAATTGATGACCCGTACAGTGGCATGGGAATCTCCACAGTAACTACTAAGTTTTATATGGATGGTGAATTACTCTTAAGCATGATATCAAAGGAGGACAATGCCGGAAACTATGATTCAACTCAGAAAGGGTACTATGAATACAATACAGATTTTGCATATAAACCTATGAAACACTCAATCAATATTACCCAGACTGGATTTAAAATAGACGAAATATCCGGCAAAAGAATAGCAATTCTCAAGCGTAAAGAATTGCCATTTGACCAATACTCTCTTTCCTTTTAGTAGCCTTTCAATATATATATGATAAAATTTAATTTATCTTCATTTTATCATTATAGGAAGAAAGCAGCATAAAATATGAATCAGCATTTATCGCAGATTGCAATTGTGGTGGATGATTACGACAAGGCAATTGCTTTTTACACTCAAAAACTTCATTTTGAACTTGTAGAAGATACCGTATTGAGTGAGACAAAACGATGGGTAATAATTAAGCCGAGGGGAAATGGCAACTGTAGATTGTTGTTGGCAAAAGCAGCCAGTGAAGAACAAAGCTCCAGAATAGGAAATCAAACGGGTGGCAGGGTATTTTTGTTTTTGCATACCGATAATATTCAGAGAGATTATCAAAATCTACTTGAACAACAAATACCAATCGTTAGGGAACTCAGTCAAGAATCATTCGGAAAAGTTGCTGTTTTCCAGGATTTATACGGCAATTTATGGGACTTAATTGAGCCCACGGAATTCACGAACAAACCGGTGCCCAGTTCTGCCATTCCACAATTTGCGCCAACAGCGCTTGAGCCGGTAGAAAAATCGTATAAAACGGTTCTATACATAAGTTGGGCTGTATTCTTTCTTGTACTTACTGCGATTGTTATTCCCTTGTTTATTTGGTTAGATGCTTTGCAAAAAAACTGGATAATTTTTAGCACTTTAGGGGCCTTATTGTTGAGTTGCTTTACTGTTATTGCATTCATTGAAATTGGGTTTAAAAATCTGGCATGGGCACTTCGGGAAAAAGATATTATCTGCAAAAAAGGCTGGATTTTTCAGGATACACATGTTATTCCTTTCGGGAAAGTTCAAAATTGTGTAATTCAAACCGGCCCAATCGGCAGAAAATTTGGTTTAGCGTCTATAAAATTAATGACAGCCGCCAGTCACCTTGGGGATATAAGTATCAATGGTCTTAAACAGGAAACAGCAGAGCAGCTGAAAGATTGGATGATGGAAAAAATAATTGGGAATGAATCGAATTAAAACCGATTGGACTAAACCCCAAAAGCTTTCTTTGGTTGCTTTATTATTCATTATTGGAAAAACAATCAAGGAAAGCTGGGTACTTATTTTATACTTCATCGTAAGAGCATTCGTCAAGCAAAATGAGGATGAAGATGATACCGAGAAGCGATCAGATAAACTGATTTATTTCTTGTTATTGACTGCTGCTTTTCTAATCTTTTTTCAAATACAAAAATTCATTCAGTTTTTTAAGACACGTATTTACATAAAAGACAATGAATTAATTGAGCAGACTGGCATTTTTACCAAAAAAACCAAAACCATACCAATTCATAAAATCCAATCGGTGCACCTGGTTCAGAATTATATTCATCGTTTTACAGATACCTGCACTATGAAAGTAGAGACAGCAGGCACTGAAAAAACAGAATTGGAATTATCTGCTATAGATTATCTTAAAGCTCAGGATTTACAGGAGATCCTTCAGCAAAAAGAAGCTGTTTCTGCTGCCAATATCTCCGACAATAACAGTACCCAATTAATGGGGTTAAGCAATTTTGATTTAATTAAACTGGCTATTTCAGAAAATCATATCCGGACGCTATCCTTAATTTTTGCATTTGCCATGTCAAGACTAGATGATCTCAGGCAGTTTTTTGGTAAGAAAACAGATGCAATAATAGATGAACAGGTAAATCAGATCAACTTTACCACTTCAATTGTTGCAGGCATGATTGGCTTGGGCATTGCCATTACGCTGGCTTTCTCAGTAATACGTGTTTTATTGCGTTATAACGATATGCAATTGACCGCCAATCAAAAAGGATTTAAGGTAAAATGGGGCTTTCTTCAAACACAACAGAAAATGATGCTGCAAAATAAAGTACAACTGATAAGCTGGAACAGCAACTTTGTTCGAAAATTACTGGGCATCAAAATTCTCCGATTCTTTATGGTTGGCGAAAATATTCTGAAAGATGACCAATACATCAAACTTCCCGTTTTGCAAGAAGATGTTTTGAAAAAGCTTTCAGCGTACTATCAGCCCGTATGGCCTTCTCTAAACGAAAACCCAAACTATACACACCCTTCTTATGCCTGGAGGGTAACGATGATTTATATTTTACCAGTGGCTTTTGCAGCATCAGTAGCCTTGTATTTCTGGGAACCCTGGGTGATGATTATTCCAATTCTACTCTTCCTTTATTTTCTTGTTACTTTCAAAATCAGACATATGAAATTCATTTTCTGGTACAACCAAACCTCATTGCAGATTCAGAAAGGTATTTGGGGAGATGAACATATCTTATTGAATTTTAAAAAAGTACAACATGTAGCATTGGAAACCAGTCCTTTTCTGAGAAGAAAGAATCTTGCTACACTGGTGTTGCATACGGCTGGTGATTCAATTAAAATTCCCTATATCCCTTTAACAAAAGCTCAGGCTATAGCTGACCGTTGTTTATATGAGATAGAGTTAGATAAGTCTTAACAGAGCTCGGCATCATAATTGGTTTTTATTAATTCATCTCACCATTAAATAAACCATTATGAAACAAAAACTTTACCTAATCTGTGGCCTTGGTATTCTTTTTAGCTCCTGTACTGTTATACGTCAGGGAGAAGTGGGTGTAAAGCGTCGTCTTGGAAAAATTGATCCTCAGTATGTTGAACAGGGGCCCAAAGGATACAATATTTTCACAACAGCAATTTTAAAAGTACCCACCCGAATCATGAATATTGAAGTTAAACCTGATTTGCCATCCAAAGAAGGATTGACTATTCGTTCTGAAATATCTATTCTATATAGGATAAAACCAGAAGCTGCGCCTAAAATAGTCCAGAACATTGGCCTGAATTATGAAAGCGAAGTAATTCTTCCTGTATTCAGATCCGCTTCGGCAGATATTACTTCTAAATTTCTTGCCAAAGACATGCATAGCGGAGAAAGAGCTCAGATAGAGAATGCAATTAGAAAACAGATGACGGAAATACTGGAACCCAGAGGGTTCGTTATTGACAATGTTCTTATGAAGAGTATCCGTTTACCTGAAGGACTATCCCGCACCATAGAAGAAAAACTGCAAGCTGAACAAGATGCACAAAGAATGGAGTTTATAAAAGAAAGGGAAAAAAGAGATGCTGAGAGAAGAATTATAGAAGCAGAAGGCAAAAAAGAAATAGCCCGCATTCAGGCAGAAGGTGAAAAGAATGCAGCAATCATTCAGGCAGAGGCCAGAAAAGAATTTTTGAAATTGAAGCAGAAGGTAAAGCTAATGCTGTTACCATTGAAGCGATGGCAACCAGAAAAGCAAACGATACAATCAATAAGACACTTACGCCAGCTATTCTGAAATTAAGACAGATTGAAGCATTCAGATCTTTATCTAATAGCAATAATAGTAAACTGGTAATCACGGATGGCAAAACCCCCTTCCTTACTTTGCCAGATAAATTTTAGTTGAGAAAGCCTTTTTTATACCTTCATGGCTGAAATTTTTAGTATGTCTAGCTTTATTATTACCTGCCCTAACTGTAATCACCAATTTGAACCAGGTGATACCATGCGTGAAGAGATTGAGAAGGAATTGCGCGGCAAAATGATAGATTGGCAAAAGAAAAAAGAAGTTGAAACTGCAGAACTATTAGAAGCCGAAAAAAAACGGATGCATGCAGAAATGCAGGATACAGTTAAAAAGTCTCTGGCTGCTGATTATGAAAACCAAATGAAGATATTGCAGCAAAAAGCTGCTGAATCTGAAGAGAAGTTAAAAGAGTCTCGCAAAAAGGAATTGGAATTTCTTCAAAAGGAACAGGCTTTAAAAGCAAAGGAAGAAGAAATTCAGATTACCATACAGCGGCAATTGCTGGAAGAAAGAACCAAGCTTAAAGAGCAGTTGCAAAAAGAGGAAGCAGATAAAATAAGCCTCAAGGAACAGGAATATCAGCTAAGAACCAAGGAACTGGAAAAGCAGATTGAAGACCAGAAAAAACTGGTAGAAGAAATGCGCAGAAAGCAAGAACAGGGCAGTATGCAACTGCAAGGTGAAGTGCAGGAGTTGATGCTGGAAGAAATGCTTCAATCTGCTTTTCCTTTCGACAAAATTGAAGAAGTAGGTAAAGGTGTCCGCGGAGCAGATTGTATTCAGATTGTTCGCAACCAGTTTGGAAATGAATCTGGTAAAATTATTTACGAGAGTAAACGAACCAAGGATTTTTCTAATGAATGGATTGAAAAATTAAAAAAAGACATGCGCAGTTTTGGTGCTGATGTTGCGGTTATTGTTACCCAGACTTTCCCGAAAGACATGGACCGTTTCGGAGAAAAAGAGGGTGTTTACATTTGTACCTTCTCTGAAGTCCGATCCGTAGCCTTGTTATTAAGAAACGCTTTGTTGAAAATAGCAGATGCCCGAAAAAGCCAGGAAAACAAAGGGGATAAAATGGTCATGCTGTACGACTATTTAACCGGCACTGAATTCAGTGAACAGTGGAAAGCCATCCGTGAAGGATTCATGACCATGCGACAGAGTATTCAGCGGGAAAGAGATACCATGGAAAAGCTTTGGAAAGCGAGGGAAAAGCAATTAGAAAAAGTATTGCTGAATGCAGCACATATACAGGGTTCTGTGGAAGGCATTGCAGGAGCAGATGCGGTTAATCTGAATTTACTGGAAGACAATGATCCACTCTTGATTGACTAAGGATTTACTACATATACCAGACTTAAAGTAGTACTAAGCTCATAATGCAGTACCAAATCCTGGTAAAAATCTCCTTTTACAAAATGGGCTTGTAACTGGCCGCAAGTACCCAGCTTACTGGCTTTCACCTGCATACATTCACTGAAATCTACATCTCCCCTTCCCCACCATTTAAACATGGCTTCCTTGGCACTCCAAAGTAATGTGAGCGTGCTAAATCTTTCAGCTGGTTCCAATCCCTCTATATTCCACTCCATCAACTCAAGCGTATGTAAAAATTTATGCCTGATTTTATCCACCCTATGTGTTACCAGTTCCACATCAATTCCCACCCTGCAATGGGCGCTGACAATCGCTGCAGCATACGCTCCGCAATGCGAAATAGAAAAATGGTAATCCTCATCCGGCAAATAAGGTTTTCGGGTATCAGCAATCTGAATAAGATCTGTAGGAAAATCCGGAAACAGAAAAGGTAGCAAATAGCGCCCTGCCAAGTGCTGTAAACGCTTGTGAGGATGGGTAACCGACTGCTGTACACTTACTTTTCGGGTAAAAAAAGATTCCGGCTCATCAATCTTCCAAAGGGCCAAACGGGTAAAATCGTTGATATTATGTTGATAATGCAGGGGCACTTTAAAATTTTTTATGTGTTGTATGCAGAATTAGTATTTTTTTGCAATACAACTGTAAAATTAACCAGAATGATTTTAAGCGACTTACGTATACTGGAGGAAATAGCCAAGGGGACCATTGTTATTGAACCCTATAACCGTACAGATTTAGGAAGCAATAGCTACGATGTACACCTCGGGAAATGGCTGGCTACCTACACAGATGAAGTGTTGGATGCAAAAAAGCACAACACCATTACGTATTTCGAAATTCCAGAAGAAGGTTATGTATTGCACCCCAGTGGTTTTTATTTGGGAGTAACTGAAGAATATACCGAAACCCATGCCCATGTTCCCTTTTTAGAGGGTAAGTCTTCAACGGGAAGATTGGGGATTGACATTCATGCTACAGCCGGTAAGGGAGATGTGGGTTTTTGCGGAAACTGGACTTTGGAAATATCCTGCAAGCAACCGGTTAGGGTTTACAGAGGTATGCCGATTGGTCAGCTGATTTATTTCCCGGTAGATGGAGAAATTGGCGTGAAATACAATCAGAAAGGCAATGCCAAATACAGCGGTCAACCCAATAAGCCTATTGAGAGCATGATGTGGAAGAACAAGTTTTAATTCAACTTCCAAATACTTGCTGTAAGCAGTGATGCAAAACTAACCCATGCTATATAGGGAACCAGTAACCAGGCTGCTGGTTTAGAAAGTTTGCTGAATTGAATGATTGTTAACAGGATAAAAATCCACATCACCATTATTTCTATCAATGCTGCGCCGATTGAATGCAAAGAGAAGAAAATAATGGACCAGAAAAAATTCAGCACAAACTGTATTATAAAGAGCTGAATGGCTTTTTTCCTTGTAGCCGTTTCCGCTTGTTTCCAGATTAAATAAAAAGCTACTCCCATCATGGTATATAAGCTGGTCCATACGGGGCCAAATAGCCAGTTGGGCGGATTAAAAGATGGTTTGTTTAAACCAGCATACCAATTTGGAATTTCTGCAATGGTAAAAATTCCGCCCAGAGAACCAATTCCGATGGTCGCAATTAATGAGATGATTAATTTCTGTGTACTGCTTATTTTCATGATTTGGTTTTTTGATAGTTAATATACCAGGCAATAACTTCATTATAACTCTTAATGCCAGCAGCTTGTTGTTGAAATTTTAAAAACTGATCGTACAATTCATTGCTGATAGGACTGATGGCATTTTTTCGCTGGTTAAAAAAATCCCTGATTTCTTTTCTATCCTGTTTCACTAAGGTATCCATCCTGCTGCTGTTTTCCTTGACCAGGTTTTCAAATTCAGTGTAGGGTAATTGAGAAGAGAGCAGGTATTGTTCGTAGAAAGCATATCCCAGCAAATCTATATAAAGCGAATATTTCAGGGTGGGATTATTACTGGCTTCTGCAGCAAGGAGACCTGCGAAACTGGCTTCACTCTCACTGGCATAGCCCAGTTGATGAGCCACTTCGTGACAAATGATATAAGGATTCAGAATAGCCGGTAAATCGTCACGAAGGTTGGCTTCTCCGGTAAAAGGAATATAATATCCAGTAAAACCAATATAGTCAGCAACTGGTGTTAACCAGCTCTTTTTTACAGATTTAATTTGAATAGATAAAAAAGGGAACTGTGCTGTTGCATTTTTAAAACCCTTTTGGGCTTCTGTTATCAGTTCCTCTATTGACATTTTTTGTATTGGGCCCTGCCCTATCCATTTTCTATAAAAATTAGCCGAATCAATCAGTTGATGGGTTAAGGCATTAATTTCAGCTCTAGAATAAGTTGCTTTACTTAATTTAAGTTGAGCGGCTATGCCTTTTCGGTAATAATTAATCCCCCAGAAAAGCTGAAATACAAATATGGCAGTAAAAATCCATGTCCCTGCGACAACCCATTTTCTCTGAAACAGCTTTCTTAGAATGAGCAAAATAAGACCTGCATAAAGCCAATCTCCAATATTAAATGGAAAAATACCAGACAAGGTTCTCAGCCATTCCGATAAAAGTGGATAAATTTTAGAGGAATAGTAGTTTTCCACAAAAGCTTCCCAATTCCCCAAAAAAAGGGTGAATATGGCCAAAATACCCAACGAAATACAAATTTTCAGGTTATTTTGGTCTTTTACAAGCATACTGAAACATCCTTTACCGGATAAAGTTACTACAGCAAATGAATCTCAGGGGCTTATTTTTAGTTTACTTTGGCAAATTCCCTTGTTTTTTCTACCTTTGCAAACCCTTAAAACGTGGATATGAATCATCGGCGCGAATATGAGATCGCATTTGTGGGTTTGAAGCCGGGTGTTCATTTGTACGAATACAAGGTGGACGACAAGTTCTTTATTCCATATGGCGAGCAGGATTTCAGCCTTTGTGATGCAACCGTAAAACTGTATCTCGACAAAAAATCGGGATTCATGCAATTGAAATTTGATATTGACGGTAGTATTCAGGCAGGCTGTGATCGTTGTGGCAATACGCTTCCACTGCAACTTTGGGACGAGTTCAATATCATTGTTAAAATGGTGGACGAACCAGATACCATGAATGAGCAGGAAGAAGATCCGGATGTTTATTACATCAGCAGAAACGAAAGCCACCTGATGGTTGCAGACTGGATTTACGAATTCGTAAACCTGAGCATCCCTTTGCAAAAAACCTGTTCACCCGAAGAAATGGGTGGGCCGAAATGCAATAAAGAAGTCTTGGAAAAATTAAAAAAGATGGAAGAAGATGCTGCCAAAGACAGCACTCCGACTATCTGGAAAGGACTGGAAAAATTTAAGGACTTAGAATAAAATTTTTGATATTATAAATTTTGAGCAATGCCAAATCCAAAACGCAGACATTCACAGCAAAGAAGTGCTAAAAGAAGAACGCACTATGTAGCACAGGAAGTTACTTTAAGCAAAGATTCTACTACTGGAGAAATTCATGTTCGCCACCGTGCGCATGTAAGCGAAGGTAAATTGTTCTATAAGGGAAAACTGGTAGCTGAAAAAGCTCCATTGAAAGCGTAACCTTATAGTTCAACATACCATTTGCTTGCTGAAATGAATATAGGAATAGACATGATGGGAGGTGATTTTGCACCGTTAGAAGCGGTGAAAGGTATACTCCTGTACCTGAACAATTCCGATAATTCAGTAAACATATATTGCATAGGTGATGAAAACCTGGTTCAGCCTCTTGTAAAAGAGTACCAGCTTTCATCACCTAATTTGCATTTTGTACATGCACCAGAAACCATTGGATACCATGAGCATCCAACCAAAGCCCTAAAAGAAAAGCAAAAGTCTTCCATCGCCATTGGTTTCCATTTATTGGCCAGCGGAAAACTGGATGCATTCATTAGTGCAGGTAATACCGGAGCAATGCTGGTGGGCGCTATGTTTAGCATCAAAGCCATTGAAGGGGTTAGCAGACCTACCATTGCCACTATTATGCCTAAATTAAATGGGCAGACCGGTGTTTTACTAGACGTGGGGTTAAATGCAGATTGTAAACCTGAAGTCTTAAACCAGTTTGCCGTATTGGGCAGTTTATATGCTGAACATATTCTGGGAATTCAGCAACCCAGTGTTGGTTTGGTAAATGTAGGTGAAGAGGAAGGTAAAGGCAATATTCTTGCTCAAGCAACCTATCCCCTGTTGAAAGAAAACAATCAGATTCATTTTATCGGAAATATTGAGGGAAGAGATTTCTTTAATGATAAAGCCGATGTGATGGTTTGTGATGGATTCACCGGAAACATTGTTTTAAAAATGGCAGAGTCTTTCTATGATATTGCCAAAGAAAGAAATCTCTCCAACGATACTTATTTAAATCGTTTTCACTACGAAAACTATGGTGGTACCCCAGTTCTGGGCGTAGCCAAACCTGTAATTATTGGTCATGGAATTAGTAATGACAAAGCATTCTCGAATATGATTGCACTGGCTGAGAAAATGATCAGCAGTGATATCTGCAATAAAATGGCTGCTTCTTTTAAAGCATCCTAATCTAACACACTAATAATTTTTCATGTTCCGCATTCTTTGCAGGCTTCTTTTACGCTTAAGCGGATGGAAACTGGATTCCAACCTTCCCAAGGATATTCACAAATCAATAGTAATTGCTGCCCCTCATACCAGTAATTGGGATTTCTGGTATATGATATTATCCTTTGGTATTTATGGATTGAGAATCAGGTTTACGGTAAAGAAAGAATGGATGCGTTTCCCGTTTAAACTGATCATGAAACCGCTGGGTGGAATTGCTATTGATCGCAGTCCCAGAAAAGATGGTAACAGACCCAGTCTGGTAGAAGCAATGGTTGATTTATTCAATGCAAATGAAGAATTGATTATTGTTATTACACCAGAAGGTACAAGAAGCAAACAAACTTCCTGGAAAACCGGTTTCTTTCATGTGGCTCAGAATGCCCATGTACCTATTCTATTAGGCTATGTAGATTATAAAAAGAAAACTGCAGGCATTGGAAAAAAAGTAATCCCAACTTCATACCAGGAAACCATGAAAGAAATCATGGAATTCTATCGTGATATACACCCCCGTTTCCCTGAAAAATTTGCGCTGGATCAAAGCTTTCTGTAGAAGCCATTTCATCAGGAAATAAACAATATCTTTGAACAAACATTTGTTAGTTTATGTGGAAGAAAAACGTATTGGAGACCATTGGTAATACCCCAATGATTCAGTTGAATAAAGTATCAAAAGGATTACCAGGAACCATCCTGGCCAAAGTAGATTACTTTAATCCCGGCAATTCCATTAAAGACCGTATGGCTTTAAAAATGGTGGAAGTAGCAGAGCAGGAAGGGAAATTAAAACCGGGTGGAACTATTATTGAAGGTACCAGTGGAAATACCGGCATGGGCTTGGCTTTAGCAGCCTGTGTAAAAGGATACAAATGTATTTTTGTTACTACCGACAAACAATCCAAAGAGAAGGTTGATATACTAAAAGCAGTAGGTGCAGAAGTGATTGTATGTCCTACCAATGTTATGCCCGATGATCCAAGAAGTTATTACAGTGTAGCCAAAAGACTCGGAAAAGAAATTCCCAATTCCATGTACATGAACCAGTATGATAACCTGGCCAATCGTCAGGCGCATTATGAAAGTACCGGTCCAGAAATATGGGAACAAACAGAAGGCAAAATAACCCACCTGGTATGTACGGCTGGTACCGGCGGTACTATTACGGGTACGGCGATGTATTTAAAAGAAAAGAATCCGAATATTCAGGTATGGGCTATTGACGTGTACGGTTCTCTCTTAACGCATTATTATCAGACGGGAGAAGTAAATATGGACTATGTGCATCCCTATATCAGTGAAGGATTCGGAGAAGATTTTGTGCCGGAGAACTATGACATGAGTGTGATAGATCATTTTGAGCAGGTAACTGATAAAGAGGGTGCTGTTATGGCCAGAAGGATCGCCAAGGAAGAAGGACTATTTTGCGGATACAGTGCAGGAAGTTGTTTGCAGGGATTGATGCAACTAAAAGATAAACTACCGGCAGATGCAGTGGTGGTTTGTATTTTCCATGATCATGGCAGCAGATACGTAGGTAAAGTATATAACGATCAGTGGATGATGGAAAGAGGATTCCTGGATGTTAAAACCTTCAAAGATATCGTGAATGGAAGACAGGCAAAACGATTGATCTCCGTTAGTCCGGAAGATACTGTTGCAGAAGCAGTAGCACTCATGAAAAAATACGATATTGAGCATATACCTGTAATGCAGGAAGGTCAACCTATTGGATCTGTTTCAGAAAACGGTCTGTTTCTGAAAGTATTCAGTAATTCTGATATTAAGGAAGCCAAAGTGCAAAGTGTACTTGAACCTTCCTACCCTGTTGTAGATTTTGATACACCGGTAGAAAGACTGGGAAGTTTAATTAATAAAGAGACCGGAGCTGTACTGGCAAAAGATGAAAAAGGTGACTACCATATTGTTACCAAATACGATGTGTTGCAAAGTTTAGCTAAATAGATTACTATGATATCTACGCGACACATGGTTTTCATGCATGTTGCAGAGCTGTTGAGTTTTTCAAAAGCCAGTCAGGTACTATTTATTTCGCAGCCTGCCATTAGCAAACATATTCAGTTGCTGGAAGCGCAGTATCAGACAAAACTGTTTGAAAGAAAAGGACTTCAGATTGAGCTGACAGCAGCAGGTCAGTTACTGCTGAGTCGTTTACAGACGGTAAAAACAATAGAGCAACAAACCGAATTTGATATTTCTGTTTTGCAGGATGCATTACAGGCAAGGGGTAATTTAAAATTAGGAGCCAGCACAACCGTTGCCCTATATATCTTGCCCAAAGTTATGTCTGCATTTAACCAGCAATTTCAGCAAATAGAAATAAGTTTACTGAATCGAAATTCTGAATTGGTAAGAGAAGCATTAATTAACAAACAGATAAATCTGGGTATTATTGAAGAAAACAGTAAGGTTCCTCAGATACAGTACACTCCTTTTATTACCGATAAGGTGATTGCTGTTTGTAGCAGTAATAGTAAGGTATTGAAAAAAAAAATCTATACCCTGCAGGAACTCATTGAATTGCCCATTGCTTTAAGAGAAGTGGGAAGCGGCACTTTGGCTGTGCTTAAGCGGGGCTTGTCAAAACATAAAATTAAACTTTCCCAATTAAATGTAAAAGTGAGACTGGGAGGAACTGAGGCTTTGAAAAATTTCTTACTGGCTTCGGATGCGGTAGGTTTTCTTCCCAATATTTCAGTTCAAAAAGAATTAAAATCCGGAGAACTAAGAGAAATACAGATTGAAGGCCTCAAATTAAAAAGACAGTTTTTCTTTATAGAACGCAAAGGTGAAAAGGCTGAGTTAAATAAAGTTTTCATTAAAATGGCCAATTCCATCTATAACTATTAGTTATTGACTATAACTATATAATCATTTTAGATTATCAAGTCAGGATTAGTTTTGCTACATGAAAAACCCAGCATCAGCAAGCATGACTATATCCGGAATACGTTCACTTGAATGCAGCAACTGCGGAAAATTGTATAGCCATGAAACAATACAGACATTTGCCACTTGCTGCAATGTTCCATTAAATGCAATTTATGATTTGCCCTTTAGAGATGCCCAATTTATCAATACAGCTCTCCAGACTATGTGGAGATATCAGCCAGTTTTACCTGTGCTAAATGAAACCAATATTGTTAGTTTGGAAGAAGGATTTACTCCGGTAAGCCAATTGAACAAATTATCCATGCATCTGGGAATACATGAGATCTGGTTGAAAGATGATGCCAAAAATCCAACTGGATCTTTCAAAGCCAGAGGATTGAGTATGGGAGTATCTAAAGCCAAAGAACTGGGCATTAAAAAAATGGTGATACCCACCGCAGGTAATGCCGGCGGAGCATTGAGTGCCTATTGTGCTAAAGCAGAAATTGAAGCAACCGTTATCATGCCCAGGCATACAGCAGAAACATTAAAAGAAGAATGTCGTATGTATGGAGCTAATTTAATTCTCTTAGATGGCTTAATAGATACTTGTGGCAAAATGGCAAGAAGTATTGCTGCAGAAACAGGTGCTTTCGACATGTCTACCATGAAAGAACCCTACAGATTAGAGGGGAAGAAAACCCTGGGTTACGAAATTGCCGAACAATTTAACTGGTTATTACCTGATATTATTATATACCCTGCAGGTGGTGGCACTGGATTAATCGGCATCTGGAAAGCTTTTAAGGAATTACTATCAATGAACCTTATTAAGGGCATATTACCCAAAATGGTTTTGGTACAATCTGATCAATGTTCTCCAATGGTACATTTATTTCAGGAGGGGAAACTACCAGACAGTTATGCTCCTCAATCATCCGCTGCCTATGGCCTGGCTGTTCCTTACCCATTTGCTACTCAAATGATGCTAACTGTACTAAGGGAAAGCAATGGCATTGCTTTAACCGTATCTGAAAAAGAGATGGAAGATGGAATTCAGCAAATAGCTAAAGCGGAAGGTCAGTTACTAAGTCCGGAAGGGGCTGCTACTTTTATGGCAGCGAAAAAATTATTGCAGTCTCAATTCATAAAGGAAGCTGACAAGGTTTTACTGGTGAATACGGGATCCTGGTACAAATACAGATAAAGCTTTTGTAATTTGCGAAGCAATGATGTCAGAATTATCTAATCAAAGAATTATTTCACTGGTACCAAGCATTACCGAACTTTTATACGATCTGGGTCTGGGAAATCAGGTGGTAGGGATTACTAAATTTTGTGTGCACCCTCAAGAATGGTTTAGAAGTAAAACAAGAATTGGGGGAACCAAGCAAATTAATATTGAGACAATAAAATCAATGCATCCCACACTGGTGATTGCGAGCAAGGAAGAAAATATTAAAGAGCAGGTAGAACAACTTGCAGATTTCACTGAAATATTACTCACCGATGTTGTAGACTATAATACAGCCCTAAAGATGATAGAATCGGTTGGTCTTGCTACCGGTACTTTTGATAAAGCAAAAATCATCAGCGGCCAGATAGAAGCATCATTTCTGCAGTTGAATTCGTTTCTGCAAAAACAGCAATTTCAATCTACCCCCTGTGCCTATCTGATTTGGAAAGATCCTTATATGGTAGCCGGAGGTGATACATTCATTCATTCGATGTTGCATAAAATGAATTGTCTAAATACTTATGAGAATCAACTGCGGTATCCGGCAATTCATTTTGAGGATCCGGAATGGCAGGCAGCTAAAATGGTTTTCTTATCCAGTGAGCCCTATCCTTTTAAAGAAAAGCATATCGGTGAATTAAGTGCACAATTTCCGGATAAAGCATTTTTACTGGTTGATGGTGAAATGTTCAGCTGGTATGGCAGTAGAATGCAGTATGCTCCTTCCTATTTTTCCAGCTTGTCTGAGCAATTGAATCGGGCCGATTAATGCCTTTTATTTTTTGTAGGCTTTTCATTATCTTAGCCATATGAAAAAATACAGCTCTGGTGTACTATTTGGAGCAGAACTGGAAGCATTGTATAACGATGCAAAAGAAAACCAGTTTGCACTCCCTGCCGTTAATACCATCGGCACCAACACGATCAATGCAACTTTAGAAACCGCCGCTAAAGTTAACTCCCCGGTTATTATTCAGTTTTCAAATGGAGGAGCACAGTTTGTTGCGGGCAAAGGCATGCCGAATGATGCTTTACAGGGTAATATCTCTGGCGGTATTTCAGGTGCCTTGCATATTCACAATGTAGCCAAGCATTATGGCGTACCGGTTGTATTACACACCGACCATGCTGCCAAAAAATGGTTACCCTGGGTAAGTGGCTTAATTGATGCCGGGGAACAATTTTATAAGGAAAAAGGTCGTCCATTGTTTAGTTCTCATATGCTGGATTTATCAGAAGAACCCATTGAAGAAAACATTTCCACATCCGTAGAGTTTTACAAGCGTATGGCTCCCCTGGGCATGAGCATTGAAATTGAATTGGGCGTAACAGGCGGAGAGGAAGATGGTGTAGACAATAGCGATGTTGAAAACGACAAATTGTATACCCAGCCACAACACGTGGCTTATGCGTATACCGAATTGAGTAAAGTGGGCAATATGTTCACCGTTGCTGCAGCATTTGGCAATGTGCATGGTGTATACAAACCCGGAAATGTTGAATTAAGACCTGAGATTCTAAAGAATAGCCAGGATTATATTCAGGCTGAATTAAAAACAGGGCCAAAACCCGTTTACTTTGTATTCCATGGTGGAAGCGGATCACCCCAACACCAAATTAGAGAAGCGATTGGTTATGGTGCCATCAAAATGAATATTGATACAGATTTGCAATGGGCATTCTGGGAAGGTATCAGGGATTTTTATCAAAAAAACGAAGCTTACCTGCAGGGACAGTTAGGAAATCCTGAAGGCGCGGATAAGCCCAATAAAAAATACTATGATCCAAGGGTTTGGTTAAGAAAAGCCGAGGAAAACTTTTCAAAACGCCTGGAAGTGGCTTTTGAAGACCTGAATTGCATTAATCGTAACGCCTAGTATTAATAAAATTATCTATAGGAACTCCAAACCGTTGAAAAGCAGTTTGGAGTTCTACATTTTAGCGCCTATTATTTGATAATTGATTATCTTTCCGCCCCAATTTGATTGCACGATATATGAAAAAAGAGCGTGAAGAAGACTTCGAACAAAATTTAACTGGAGCTGAATCTAATCCGCAACCAGTTGAACCTGCAAAGTCAAGATGGTTTACCCGTAAGAATAGAAATATCCTTACTTCTACAGCAGATAAAAAGGAAACACCAGAGGGTTTATGGAGTAAATGCCCTGAGTGTAACTATATATGTACCACCAATGAATTAAAAGAAAATTTATTCGTTTGCTTAAAATGTAATCATCACCATCGTATTGGTAGTGAAGAATACTTTGATATCATATTTGATAACGGGGAATACGAAGTTCTTTATGATGAAATAAAGAGTAAGGATTTTCTGGGCTTTACCGATCTTAAACCCTATCAAAAAAGATTGGATGATATTCATGCAAAAACCGACTTGAAAGATTCCATGCGGGTGGGTGTTGGCAAAGCCAACGGTGAAAAATTGGTTGTGTCATGTATGGACTTTGAGTTTATAGGAGGTTCGCTCGGCAGTGTAATGGGAGAAAAGTTTAGCCGGGCAGTAGATTACTGTATAGAACATAAACTCCCCTATCTGGTAATTAGCAAAAGCGGCGGTGCCCGTATGATGGAAAGTGCTTTCAGTTTAATGCAGTTGGCAAAAACCAGCGGTAAACTTTCTCAGCTAAGCGACGCAGGATTACCTTATATTTCCATGTTAACCGATCCAACTTTTGGTGGTATTTCAGCCAGCTTTGGTATGCTGGGCGACTTAAATATTGCTGAACCAGGAGCACTGATTGGATTTGCAGGTCCAAGGGTAATTAAGGAAACCATTAAAAAAGACCTTCCGGAAGGATTTCAGAGAAGTGAGTTCCTTTTGGAACATGGATTCCTTGATTTTATCATTGACCGGAAAAATCTGAAAGAAAAGCTGGCACAACTCGTGCAATTATTCAGAAGCTAATGATGAACAATCGACAGGCGTATTTTAACTACCACATTGAGGATAAATATGTGGCTGGAATTGTGTTGCTGGGTACGGAAGTTAAATCTATCCGGGACGGCAAGCTCAGTTTCAATGATGCTTTTTGCCTTTTCGATGACGGAGAACTCTGGGTGCGAGGGCTATACATAGCCGAATATAGTCATGGTACTTCTAATAATCATATAGCAGTTCACGACAGAAAGCTTTTGTTGAATAAACGTGAACTAAAAAAGCTGCAACTGAAATTAAAAGACAAGGGCTACACGGTTGTTCCCTTAAAAGTTTTTTTTACCGATAAGGGTTTGGTTAAAGTAGAAATTGGTTTGGCGAGAGGCAAGAAATTACACGACAAAAGAGAGACCATTAAAAACCGGGATGTGGAAAAGCAAATCAAAAGATTCTTAGGATAATGACTGAATTTTTATCTGCTGAATATTGGAACCAACGCTACCTCAACAATGCATCCCAATGGGATTTAGGCGATGTTTCTCCCCCATTGAAAGCCTATTTTAATCAACTGTCCAATAAAGATATTTCCATTTTAATTCCGGGCGCAGGCAACAGTTATGAAGCCATTTATTTACTGGAGCAAGGATTCA
This sequence comes from Sediminibacterium sp. C3, assembly GCF_000508085.1. Classification (GTDB taxonomy): domain Bacteria; phylum Bacteroidota; class Bacteroidia; order Chitinophagales; family Chitinophagaceae; genus Sediminibacterium. The sequence goes on from NZ_KI669560.1 coordinate 2,162,009, forward strand.
CGAATATTACCGTTATTGATATTGCGCCGGCAGTTATTCAATCTTTAAAAGAAAAGTATCCCAATCAGTCTGCCATTCAATTTATTCAAGCTGATTTTTTTAAGTGGGATGGTCAATACGATCTGATTGTGGAGCAGACATTTTTCTGTGCACTAGACCCTGATCTGAGAGAAAAATATGTTGCAAAGATGGCAACACTTTTAGCAGAGACGGGAAAACTAGTTGGCTTACTATTTAACAGAGAATTCGAAGGAGGACCTCCTTTTGGGGGTAACCAGGCTTCCTATTTGTTACTATTTGAAAAATATTTTCAAATAGACAGAATGGATCACTGTTATAATTCAGTTGCACCCCGTGCAGGCACAGAACTATTCTTTATAGCTCGAAAAAACAATAAATAAACAGCAGCCTTGGGTATAAACAGTATACTGTTCTTTCCTGATAAGCTGCTCTCTATACTGATGGTTCTTGTTGGCTCAGACAATGAAAACTTCCCAGTCCCCAAATAATATCGGTTGAATCAATACCCACCACTTCTCTGTCTGAAAAACAAGACTGAATAATTTGCAATGCCTTATCATCTTTTTTGCAACGGAAAGTAGGCACAATCACATGTTGATTGCTGATATAAAAATTAGCATAAGATGCAGGCAATCGCTGGTCTTCGAAAATTACTTCGTCGGGCATGGGTAGTTCTACTATGTTTAATTGCTTGCCAGACAAGAGTCTCATGGTTTTTAATTCCTTCAGATTGGTTTGAAGCAATTCATAATTTTCGTCTGCCTGATTATCTTCTAATACAGTTATAACGGTGTCTTCATTTACAAATCGAACGGTATCATCAATATGACCATCTGTATCATCCCCTACAATTCCTTCAGAAACCCAAAGCACTTGTTGTACTCCGTAATAGTTTTGTAAATAGGTTTCAATTTGATCTTTTGAAAGATGTGGATTCCTATTAGGATTTAATAAGCAGCAGGTAGAAGTTAGAACAGTTCCTGCTCCGTTAAATTCCACTGATCCGCCTTCCATAATTATACCGGGATTAAAAACCGGAATATTGAAATGCTTACCTATTAAAGTAGGTATCACATCATCCAAATCATATGGCGGATATTTATTGCCCCAGGCATTGTAATTCCAGTCTACAATTACTTTTTTGTGTTCTGCATTAGGATTAATCAGAAAGGCAGGTCCATGATCTCTGCACCAGGCATCATTGGTTGGGTGATGAAAAAACTGCACTTTATCCATATTCACCCCTGCTTTTTGCAAGTGATCTTTGGCAAAATTTTCCATTGCTGCATCTGCCACGTTGATTCTCACGAATTCACTCATGGTCAGGTATTTGATAAACAAGCTGTAATTTGGATAAATACTGTCAATTTTTCCAGGCCAGCTGGCTTCTTTGTGTGGCCAGCTTAACCAGGTTGCTTCATGTTTGGCAAATTCAGCGGGAAAAGTATATCCTAATTGTGCAGGTATTTGATCCATAAAAAATAATTCTATTCAATTAAATTTCTTTAATTAATCTTCGTCAATAAATCTCTTGGTAATAGGCTGATAAGAATCAATTCGGCGGTCTCTCAGGAATGGCCAGTGTGTTCTGTACTGATCTGTTTTTGCAAGGTCTAGTTCAACAACGGTTGTTTCTTCCTGATCATGAGAAGCTTTGTACAATAAACTGCCAAATGGATTGGCAACAAACGACCCTCCCCAGAATTGCATGGCTCCATTTTGCTCCATCCCTACTCTGTTTACACTTACCACATGAACACCATTGGCTACAGCATGGCTTCGCTGAATGGTCTGCCAGGCATTATATTGTTCGGTATTGGTGGCTTCATCCTGACTGGTTGCCCAACCAATAGCTGTTGGATAAAATAGAATTTCAGCACCCATTAAAGCGGTAATACGAGCTGCTTCTGGATACCATTGATCCCAGCAGATTAAAACTCCCAATGTGGCAAACTTGGTTTTAAAAACTTTATAACCTAAATCGCCAGGGGTAAAATAAAATTTTTCGTAATAAGCAGGGTCATCCGGGATATGCATTTTGCGGTATTTGCCCAGATAAGTTCCATCAGCATCAATTACCGCTGTTGTGTTATGGTACAATCCCTGTGTTCTTTTTTCAAAGAGAGAAGCAATAATTACCACATTCAATTCTGCCGCTAGTTCACTCAATGCATTGGTAGTAGCACCTGGTATAGCTTCTGCCAGTTTAAAGTTTTCATAATCTTCCACATCGCAGAAATACAGGGAAGTAAACAGCTCCTGCAAACAAACAATTTGTGCTCCCTGTGCAGCTGCATTTCTAATGCCCTGCATTGCTTTACTCAGGTTATCCTGTTTTACATTTGAGCATGACATTTGCACCATGCCCACTTTTACTTTTGCCATATTAAGTTGTTATCTGTATGATATGATTAAAATCAAGGATACCGACCGTTTTTTCTGTAATGAAGCCTTCTCCATACAAAACTCCTATTTTTTTTCCCATCATCATATCTCTTCCTTTCACTGTTTCCAAAAACTGAGGAGAAGAAATATAGGTACTCGGTTCATTTGACTCAGCACTGTAAAACTGGGTTGTATAGGCTCTGATGGATTCCATTTTCTTTTCATAAAATGGCGTTACATCAAAAACAAAGTCTGGCGTTAATACCCTGTCTTGTATATAATGAAAAACCTGTGTTGGTCGGAAAGCCTGCTGTGGGGTTCCATTTTCATCAACCGTCTCAATTTTTTGCAAGCCGGCTAAGAATGCAGCATCTGCTACCAGTTTGGCGCTTCTTCCATGGTCGGGATGCCTGTCTTCTACCGCATTTGCAAGGATAACAGATGGACGGAACTTACGAAGTACAACAATGATTTCCCGTAAATTTTCTTCAGAATGCGTAAAAAATCCGTCTGCCATTCTTAGGTTTTCACGGTGATGAACCCCCAAAATTTTAGCTGCATCTGCTGCCTCTCTGTCTCTTATTTCAGCAGAACCCCTGGTACCCAGTTCTCCTCGGGTTAAGTCGACAATACCTACTTTTTTGCCCTGATGAATGGAAGCCAAAATGGTTCCGGAACAACTTAGTTCCACATCATCGGGATGAACACCAAAAGCCAGAATATCTAATTGCATAAAATGAAATTAATAAAAGGGTTCCATTGAACATAAATAAAAAATCCTGCACCCGTAAAGGAGCAGGATTGAATGATATGCTGCAAAGCATTAGTCTTTTTTTGCGTAACGCTTCTTGAATTTGTCAATTCTACCTGCAGTATCCACCAATACGTTCTTACCAGTATAGAAAGGGTGAGAAGTGTTGGAAATTTCCAGTTTAATAACCGGATACTCTTTACCATCTTCGTGTATGATGGTTTCTTTGGTAGCTGCAGTTGATTTGCTCAAGAAAGATGTACCATTACTCATGTCTTTGAAGACAACGAAACGGTAATTTTCAGGATGGATACCTTTTTTCATGTTATTTGGTTTAGGTGGTACGGATTTGGCCGTACGATTATTTAAATTTTGGATTGCAAATGTACGGGAATTCCCCTTTTTATCCAAAAAATTGCTTTGTTAGCTTTTCATGTTTACAAATTGCAGGGGTACTCCAAAGTCACCAGCCTTGCATCTGGCAATTACATCCTGTAAATCATCGATTTTCTTGCCGGTTACCCGGATAATATCGTCCATAATAGCCGCCTGTACTTTGGCTCCGCTATCCTTAATCATTTTTACAATTTTCTTGGCATCTTCCTGTCTAAGTCCGTTTTTAACAGAAACTTCCTTTTTAATAACTTTCCCGCTTGGATAGGCATCTTTTGAAAAGTCAAAAGCATTTCCATCAATTCCCTGCTTCATGGATCGGCTGATCAGAATGTCGATCAGTTGCTTCATCTGCATTTCTGTGTTTACTTCCAGCTGAACAATAAAATCCTTTTTGTTCAACTCAATCTTAACATCTGTATCTCTGAAATCATAACGGGTTGCCACTTCTTTTTTAACGGTATTAATGGCATTGTCTAAGACCTGAACGTCTACGCTACTGGCTATATCAAATGATGGCATACATAAATTTTTTTCAAAGTTACAAAAAAAGGCCCTGGTAGAAACCAAGGCCGTATTATACGACATGAGAGAAAAACTTATTTGCCCGAATCTACCCCTACTCTGCTTTGCTCATCTTCTGCACCTCCTCTTTTTCTGGGCCCTGCAGCTCCCTTTCCTTTACTGAAGCGATAGGTGAACGTGATATTGGCAATTCTGTTATCATTAAACTGTCTGAAATTGGCATCCACCGTTCCGTATTTACTTTCCCCTTTAATTCTTTGAGACCAGAATATATCTCTTACATTCAACCTAATGCTTCCCTTATTTTTCATGATCTGCTTGCTGATCCCGATATTGACAATGCCAAATGGTTTAATTCTGAAAACACCTTCAATACTCTCCGTTCTGTAAAATCCACTGATTTCAGCACTATACCCTTTATTAAATTTAAACTGCTGACTAATATTTGCCATAAATGAAGTGGCAGAAATATTCACTTGTGCATTATTGATAGGGCCGGTCAATTGGTTGTTGGCTACATTCAGATAAATATTGCCACTCCACCATTTAGTATATTGATTGAATGCGTTTACGGATAAGCCGAATTGCTGTTGAGTAGCTATATTGTCCTGCTTAATGAAAGTTTCGTTTTTCACATCATCCTGCATGATTACCTGCTGAATCATATCGGTAGTTTTGGTATAGTTAAACGTTGTAGTCAGGAATCCTTTGAAAGTATGGCTTAACTCAATATTATGACTGAACTGAGGTTTTAAATAAGGATTTCCTTGTTCATATGTATACCTGTCTAGGAACTCAACAAATGGATTAAGACTTTGATAATCAGGTCTTCTGATTCTTTTACCATAATTTAATACAAAGCTATTTTTTTCATTGGCTGCAAACTGAATATAAGCAGTTGGAAACACCTGTACATAGTTTCTGTTGAATTGCACATTGGTTGTTTTCTGATCGCCTTTTGCCAGGGTTTGTTCGGCTCTTAATCCCAACTGAAAGTTCCATTTTTTATTTAAGGCTTTATTATAATTTACATAAGCAGCATTTATATTCTCTCTATACACAAAATGATTGCTTCTGTTATAATCTCTCATGATTACTCCATTTGAAATTGTATCATAAACCGCATTGGCATCTGTGGTTACAAAGCTCGTTTTAATACCTGCTTCTAGTTTGGCATTGTTTTTAAGTGGATGCACATAATCAATTTTAGCAGAATAGATATCAATCACCTGTGGCAATCTGCCCAATAAACTATCAGTTTTGGCAATGGTTTGTCCCAGATTATTCTGATAGGCATTGTTTAAATAAAGATTCGTATTCCCATTGTAGGTAAGATAATCTGCATCAAAACTGATTTCTCTACCAGCTGAATCTAACTGATGTCTCAAATTAAAGTTTAAGCTGCTGTTTTTCCAGCTATCAGCATTTCCGTTAATGGCAACCGTTTTATTAATTAAATTATGTTGAGCATTGAATATATCTATATTACCTACAGAATACCCCCCTCCCTTGTTGTTGAATCCACTGTACACCAAACCCATGGTTGTTTTATTGCTTACGTAATAGTCAAGTCCTAGTTTACCATTATAAGAATGATTATAGGTTCCTCTGTCCGTTACCTGTTCAAAGAATGACACAATTTGTTTGCTGTTTCCATCAATAAACCTTCTGTCGATATCTATATTCTGAAATCCAAGCCTTTCATTTCTGCCTATATTTCCAAAGAAGTTTAGTTTGTTTTTTCTATAATTCAATTGTAGATTCTGATTATTACGGGCATATACACCCTGACCATAGCCAGCTGTTACAGAGCCATTGAATCCTACTACTTTAGATTTCTTAGTTTTTATATTTATAACCCCTGCATTACCGGCAGCATCATATCTCGCTGGGGGATTGGTCATGATTTCTATCTGATCCAACTGACTGCCCTGTGTATTTTTTAATAGGTTAACCAAATCGGGGCCAGACAAATAAGTAGGTCTGCCATCCATATATATTACCACTCCTTCTTTCCCTTTTAAACTGATGTTTCCGTCCTTATCTACAGATATACCAGGAGATTTTTCCAGAATCTCCATAGCGGTTGCTCCTGCATTGGTGGGGGATGCTTCGACATTTACAATGGTCCGGTCTGCTTTTTGCTCAATCAATGGCTTTTTAGAACTAACCGTTACTTCTGCCAAACCACTGGCTTTTGCAATTAAGTGAATATCCGGTAACATTTTCGTTGCTGATCCGTTCCATTCAAAGGGCCCGGAATAAGCTTTTTCAAAACCGACCATATTGGCTTGTAGTAAATATTTACCACTGCCAACCTGCTGAAAACGATACAAGCCTGATTTGTCAGCAAGTGTTGTTTTTACTACAGAAGAATCCTTGGCTAACAGTAAACTTACGATAGCCGATTCCACCGGTTGTTGTTTGTTGATGACTTTTCCTTGTAACTCAGGGCTATTCTGTTGAGCATTGGAAGCGATGGCTATCCATGTAAGATTCAACAGTAAAGCAGATTTGAATAAATTTCTCATTGCACTTATTTATTAGTTAGTTCTATGTTTTAATTATTACAAAACAAAACTAACTACTGTGCTTTACATAGTACATTGTTTTAACACGGACGGTTAATAGATGTGCTAAATGGTATTCCTAAATGGATTAACGGGAAATAAAGGTTGCAAAGAATCGTCAACGGATGAGGATATTCCTTAAAACATCATACAAATCAAAAAAAGCTTTAGAAAGTGAACCCTATTTCGCCTTATATAGTTTGTTGAAATAACGCCAGCTGAGGATTCCTGCTATTACCAGTGCTGCTGAAATAAGCTCAGCCTGTGTAGGATTCAAGGGTAAATTATATTCGGTATTAACCCTGATTTTTTCAATAAAAAAACGCTCTAAACCATTGAATATTAAATAAATGCTAAACAGCTGACCAGGTACTTTAATTCGGTTTCTCAAAAAGATTAATACTCCAAATAAAGCAAAGCATATTAGTAATTCATAAAGAGGGGTAGGATATACGGGTACGGGTAACTGATTACAATAAGGTCCCACACATCCGGGAATAGGCACTCCATCCTGAACCACATTATGCGGATAGGTATATGACCAGAAAAAATCCGGCAACCACTTATATGGATTGGCAACAGGGTTGGCAATGCCCCAATCTCCATCCCCACTCACCTGGCATCCGATTCTTCCAAATGCATAGGCAAACATCATTGTTGGGGCAAATGCATCCAATAATGGAACTAATGCGATTTTATTTTTACGTGCATACCAAATAATTGCTGCTCCGGCACAAATTAATCCTCCATAAAAGGTAAGACCGCTAAAAGCAATCAGTGATCCAATAGGATCTGCAGCAAACTCATTCCAGTTTTCCAGGTTATGGAAAATCTTTGCACCCAGAAAACCAAATATGGCTGCATAAATTACGATGTCTCCTACCCTGTCCTGTGGCCATATACGAATGGTTCTTTCAACGGGTGTATCCAATTGAACTTTCTTTTTTTCCCACCACTTGAGCAAGCCAAAACCCAAAGCGGCCAGCAT
>NZ_KI669560.1:2169664-2218771 GCF_000508085.1 Sediminibacterium sp. C3
CCCCGATAAATAAAAGCCTGAGGATCGAGCAAAGCATCTTTAATAGTGAAAGCACCAATGATTTTATACCCGAATAAAAAACCCATGATACCATTGGTAATTAATTCAGTTAGGCTGACCGGTTCTCCAATTTTTATTTTCTCTTCTGTAAACTGGAATAATCCCTGTTGTTGTTTTCTCCTCAACTCCATGGATAGAATCCAGGCTGAGAAAATAAACGAAAGCGCAACAAAAAAACCGAAACTATTGATGAGTTTAAGACCATTGATTTCAATACCAAATAAATCCTTGAATGCGTAGTATAAATTGGGATACATAGTGCAGTGCTATAAGATGTAGTGCAATGTTAATCAGAAATTAGCAAAAAAAGCAAGGCCTCACAAAAGTGAGGCCCATACTTACTAACCCATCTAAAAACAAATTACGAAATTAATTGCAATGTGCATCAAATGCAGCAATTAAATGTTGAGCAATGGCTTGCGCTGGTCTTCCTTCAATCTGGTGTCTTTCAACCATGGTCACCAACTCTCCATTCTTAAATAAGGCGATAGCTGGTGAAGAAGGAGGATGTGGCAATAAATGCTCACGAATTTTATTTACGGCTTCCACATCAAAACCTGCGAAGCTGGTCATTAAACGATCCGGGCGTTTGGTTGCATTTTGAACAGCCATTAAAACACCTGGTCTGCAAGCACCTGCTGCACAACCACAAACAGAATTAATTACTACCAAAGTAGTCCCTTCCTGTTGTAAGGTTTGGTCTACTTCTGATGCAGTTAGTAATTCACCAAACCCTTCATCTGTTAATTCTGCCTTCATTGGCAATACTATTTCTGCTGGATACATAATTTCAATTTTGGATGTCAAATCTACGACAAAGCATTAAATATACCAATGAGAAATCAAAATTACAGCCATAATGTCATGTTAAAATTATATTTACGTCTTTATGGCATTTAACGTATCTTAATTGGTGCCAAATTGTTGGATTTTCCGGGGTGGAATAAGCTTTGATGGTATAACAGAAAATTCGTAAACCATTAAAAAATTATAATTATGGCAATTTTAAAACAAACCAACACCCGTTTATTTGATGAATTATTCAATTCCTTTCCTTCTGGTTTCGCAAATCCGGTAAACAACGGATATCCGGTTGCGGCAGTAAATATTCATGAAACCGACGATGCATTTCACCTGGAATTAAATGCGCCCGGTAGAAACAAGGAAGACTTTTCCATCCAGGTGGATAAAGGATTATTAACCATTACTTACGAAAAGAAAGATGAGTTGGAAGAAAAAAACTACAAAACCATTCGCAGAGAGTTCATTTACAAGAGCTTTAAAAGAAGTTTTTCAGTAGATGATAAAATAAATACGGAAGCCATTCAGGCCAGTTATGAAAATGGTGTTTTAAAACTATTACTTCCAAAAAAAGAAGAAGTAAAAAATTCTCCACGCTTAATTTCAATTAATTAAGCTTAGATAATATCCAATATCGAAAAGGCTCCGAAACAACAATCGGAGCCTTTTTTATTACATAACAATATTCTACAACTAAGATTCCTTAGGACAGGTATTGATGCCAAACAAAGTGTAAAGCGGACAGAAACTAATCAGACTGGTCAATACAAATACACCTGCCAGCACCAATAAAACAATTCCCAGTGTGCCTGAAATAATATCTTTATAATACAATCCTGCAACTATTGCCGCAATAAGGATGCGAATTGTTTTATCAGCAGAACCCATATTCTTTTTCATATACTATGTTTTTATTGAATTTACATATAATTTTAAATTTAGCACTGTAATATTTGTAAGTTTTTGCTGTCTCATATTTAAATTTTTGCTCAATGAAATGGATGATTGGGATTTTGATTGGATTGTTCAGCATGAATGCTGCCGCACAGTCTTCGGGCAGCAGTTTATTATGGGAAATCAGCGGGAATGGACTTGCAAGACCCTCTTATCTATACGGCACATTTCATATGCTTTGTGCCAATGACTATACCATAAGTGAAGTCATCAAACAAAAACTGCTCGGCACCAGGAAATTGTATCTTGAAGTAGATATTACAAAGCCAGGAATACAACAGGAACTCATGATGCAAATGAAGCTAACTGAAACTACACTGGACAAGGAACTGGGAGCTGATTTTCAACAGGTAGATCAGGCATTTCAGAAAATTACCGGCATTTCGTTGAATATGTTTAAGCAATTCAAACCATTTGTAAGCACCAGCATGCTTACTTTGCAAACCCTGGATTGTCCGGACAAGATTCAAACGGAAACTATTTTATCCGGAATAGCTAAAAATGCAAAAATAGGTATTGAGGGATTGGAAACTGTTGCGGATCAGGTAGCCGCTATTAACGCACAGCCCTTAGACAGTCAACTCCATGCGTTTAAAAAAATGGTACTGGAGTTTGATTTTTCAAAAAAAGAAATGAGAGAACTCGTTAGGGTTTACCAATTGAATCATACCGACAGCATTTATGCTTACATGAAAAATCAATCCATGTCGAATGATTTTGAGCAACATATGCTTATCAGGAGAAACAGGAACTGGATTCCAAAAATGATAGCTGCCATTCATGACGCCCCTGCTTTTTTTGCTGTAGGAGCCGGACATCTGGGTGGGCAAGAAGGCGTATTGTCCTTGCTTAGAGACAAAGGATACCAACTTAAACCACTAGCACTTTGATCTCATGAGCGAATCAGAAAAGGAATTCCTGCATCAATTAAATGAACATCAGAAAATCATACACAAAGTGTGCAATTTATACATGCAGTTCCCGGAAGATAAGGAAGACTTGTTTCAGGAAGTAACCTTACAAGCATGGAAAGCATATCATAAATTCAGAGGGGATTCAAAATTCTCAACCTGGTTGTATCGTGTGGCCTTAAATACAGCTATCACTTTTTTCAGAAAAGAAAAGCAGCAATCATTTATTGATTCCGTTTCAGAAATACCCGATAAACAGGTTTATTCTGATAAAGAACATATTGAGGAACAAACAAGGGCCATGTACCTGGCCATTGGAGAACTATCCAAAATTGACAAAGCCATTGTGATGCTCTACCTGGAAGATTACAGTTACGCAGAAATAAGCGATATTATTGGAATCACTGCAAACAATATTGCTGTTAAGATGAATAGAATCAAAGGCAAACTAAGAGAAGCTACATTAAAAAAAATTGAAACCGCTTAAATGAAAAATCATGGAACTAGATGAACTGAAAGGACAATTGAATCAGCAGCTGCTCAGTGGTTTCTCAAATAAACCTGAAAACAAACTGGCAGAATTGTTGAAGGGCAAAGCCTGTTCCTTATTGTGTAAAATAAAGAAAAGTATCCTCTTTGAAATAGCCTGTTGCATTATTGGCATTATTGCTTTTGCATCTATTTCAATTATTTACCACGAAACAGCCATTCGTGTATATTTTGGTGTTTTTGGAGTAATTTTTATTCCTTTCATATGGGTGCTATGGTATTTATTTAAAAAAATTGTTGCTTTTGAAAATCTGGTGCTGCCAGTTAAAAACAATCTGAAAGAGCTAATTGACTTGCTTAGTCTTTTTGCCAAGCGCTATTTCCAATTCAATATGGCATTACTTCCTGTTTGTTTTTTTCTGGCAATGGCACTTGGATACCAACAAAAAGAGCCCATTGAAGGATTGGAGCAAATGTTCCTGAAGTTAAAGGGATTAACACATTTCTATTCGGGTATCATCATTGCTTATATAGCTGTTACCCTGATTGCATTGGTTTATTTTACCAAATGGTATATTAAAAAGCTATACGGCAATTATATAAATCAACTGCAACAGCTGTTGGCGGAATTAAAAGAGTAAAGGAAACTATTCTACACAGCCAGTTTTTCTGCGTGTATCAATAATGTACTGGATTCTCCATTTGTCAGTAGTGCGCACCAGTTGAAATGAGTTTACCCCGCAATGACTAAAATCTGCTCTTCGGTAAAATTTATAAGGCGTCCATACCGTTGCAAGAGGGCCATCAATTTTTACCATTTCAAAAACAATTCTTTCATCTGCTAATCCTTTTGGCATATTAGCGACCTGCTTAATGAATCCAGTTACTGAATCTGTTCTTACGATCAGCTTGCCTTCTTTATTGGTAGTAATGGTTTGCATAATTGCATTATCGGTAAAACAGTCCTGCAACATAGCACCGTCTGACTCAATCATGGCAAAAAACATTTTGCGGATCGTAGCCTTAACGGAATCCTCAGCAGATTGCGCATTGGTATTTAATGACGCTGCTGCCATCACGATAAATAAGAAGTATTTTTTCATATCACTGTTTTAAAGCCAAAAAAGAATAGAATAAATGCTTTCTAAAGGTACCCAAGAATTTTTAACATGCTTTGCGCTGTCTGTTCTTTTGCATACACCCAATCAATCAGCTTTCCATTTTTGTCATATTCCACAATTACATGCTTAGGAGATGGAATAAGGCAATGCTTGATTCCACCATAGCCACTAATTTGATCCTGATAAGCCCCAGTATGGAAAAATCCTACATATAAAGGTTCTTTGTTGGATTCTTCTTCTTTCTTGTCTGTAGTGGTCAGCTTTGGAAGAAACACTTCATTAATATGTTCTTCTGAATCGTAATAGTCATGACTGTCACAAGTGATACCTCCTAATACAACACGATGATATTCATTGTCCCATTTATTTACAGGCAACATGAGGAATTTCTCTCCAATTCCCCACGTATCGGGCAAAGTAGTAATAAAGGACGAGTCGATCATGTACCAGCATTCCCGGTCGTTCTGAATTTTCTGACCAATTACACTATAAATATGAGCCATGCTCTCTCCTACTGTATAACTACCAAACTCTGTATATAAATTTGGCATTGGCACTTTGGCCTTTTTGCAGGCTTTTTTAATATTGCCAACAATCTCATTGATCATGAATTGATAATCGTATTCAAACCCAAGTGAGTGTTTAATTGGGAAACCTCCACCAATATTAATTGAATCCAACTCAGGACAAATCTTTTTTAACTGACAATAAAGATTGATGATTTTATTCAACTCACTCCAGTAATAGATATCATCCTTAATGCCCTTATTTAAAAAGATATGAAGCATTTTCAACTGAAACTTGTCTTCGTATCCTTCAATTTCATCTACATAAAATTCAAGAATATCTTTTGCCCTGATTCCCAGGCGGGATGTATAAAAAGGAAAATTGGGCTCCTCTTCAGCAGCTACTCTGATTCCTAAAGAAAATGGTGTACTGCTTTTGACACTTCGTTTATAAGCCTGTAGCTCCTCTTTATTATCCAATATTGGAACTACATTTTTAAAACCGGAATTAATTAGTTTAGCAATCCGGGAAGTATATTGTTTTTGCTTATACCCATTGCAAATAATAAAGGTTTCCTTATTAATCTTTCTGCGCTGATATAAGCGGTTGATAATTTCAATATCGTAAGCATAGGAAGTTTCCAGGTGAATATTATGCTTAAGTGCTTCTTCTACAATAAAGGAAAAATGCGAACTCTTGGTACAGTAACAATAAAAATATTGCCCCTCATATTTGTGCTTTTTAAAAGCATTGGCAAACATATTTTTTGCCTTATTAATTTGCATACCTATTTTAGGCAAATACGTTAGTTTCAACGGTGTTCCGTGTTTATCAATCAATTTCTTGATATCTACTCCATTGAATTCTAAATAACCATTGTCACTTACTTCAAAGCCATCTTGGGGGAAGTGGAATGTCTGGTTAACCAGAGACGTATAGGTATTGTTCATCAGCCGTAATTTCCTTTAAATGAGAATGTAAAAATAGTCCTTGTTGCGGAGATTGAAAATAAAAAAAGCCGGATGCAGTTGCAACCGGCTTTAATCTTTTTATTTGCTCTATTATTTAACTGAAGCAATCAAAGCTTTAAAAGAAGCTGGTTCGTTCATAGCTAAATCAGCCAATACTTTACGGTTCAAATCGATGCCCTTAACAGACAACTTATTGATGAACTGACTGTAAGTCATTCCTTCTTCTCTTACAGCCGCATTGATACGTGCAATCCACAACTGGCGGTATTCACGCTTTTTCAACTTACGACCTACATAGCTGTAAGTAAGACCTTTTTCTACAATATTTTTGGCAACGGTATAAACGTTTTTACGTTTACCGTAATATCCTTTGGCTTGGTCAAGAATTTTCTTTCTCCTTGCTCTTGATGCAACTGCATTTTTTGAACGTGGCATACTAAATGTTTTGAAGTTAGCGGAGCTAACGGTTAATAATCGGTTTTGTTAAGCGGGGCTGATTAGCCTTTCAAGCGTAATAAACGTAAAACGAAATCCTTGTTGGTAGATCCAACAATACCTTTTTGTCTTAATGCGCGCTTACGCTTTTTAGACTTTTTGGTTAGGATGTGACGCTTGAACGCCTTCTGGAAACTGATTTCTCCGGTACCGGTCACTTTAAAACGCTTCTTAGCGCTGGAGTTTGTTTTAACTTTTGGCATATAATAATCTCTAAAAGATTACTCCCTGCTGGCGTTCCACCACCGGGTGGAAACTTGTTTTGGCCTTACGGGAAAATTTTGGATTGCAAAAGTATCATTTTTGCATGAAAACACCAAAATATTACTTCTTTTTACCTGTTTTAGGGGTAAAAATGGCAAACATGCGCTTTCCTTCCAGTTTGGGCATACTTTCCAATGCCCCAACTTCTGCCAGTCTTTCTGCAAATTTCAACAGCAATAACTGGCCACGGTCCTGGAACATAATAGCTCTACCCTTAAACTGTACATAGGCTTTTACTTTATTGCCGTCTTTCAGAAAACCTTCTGCATGTTTGGCTTTAAAGTTGAAATCATGGTCATCCGTACTTGGGGTAAAACGGATTTCTTTGATTTCACTCTGTTTGGAGTTGGCTTTCATTTCCTTCTCCTTTTTCTTCTTCTCGTATAAGAATTTCTTGTAGTCTATAATTTTACAAACGGGAGGATCTGCAGTAGGGGAAATTTCTACCAGATCCAGTTCCTGCTCCTGGGCAATTTTCAATGCTTCCTGAACAGAGTAAATTCCAACGGTAACGTTGTCTCCTACCAATCTGATTTGTTGTGCACGAATTCTTTCGTTGATGCGATGCTCAGGCTCTGGTTGCCTGTTGAACCTAGGATTGAATCTTCCTTTGGGTGGTAATGCCATTAAAACTTGTTTGGTTTAAAATTTTAGGTAAAGATATACGATATTATGAACTATTCGCCCGATTTACGCTGATGTATTTCTTCTTTAATGTTTTCAATGAAAGACTGGAGCGAAACGGTTCCCATGTCTCCCTTCCCCTGTCTTCTTACCGATAACTGCTGCTCATTCATTTCTTTTTCACCAATAACCAGCATATAAGGCACTTTCATCAGCTCAGTATCACGGATCTTTTTACCAATTTTTTCACTTCTGTCGTCTACTTCAACTCTTACACCCGCTTTACGCAGCTCTTGTTTTACCGCAAGTGCGTAATCCATGAATTTGTCACTGATAGGCAACACTTTCACTTGAAGCGGCGCCAACCATACCGGGAACTTCCCTGCATAATGCTCTAATAGGAATCCAATGAAACGTTCATGGGTTCCCAACGGTGCACGGTGAATAATCAATGGAATTTCTGATTCATTGTGCTGGTTGGTATATTCCAACTGGAATTTTCTACCTGAATTAAAGTCTACCTGGTTAGTAGCCAGTGTGAATTCTCTTCCAATTGCACTCCAAATCTGTACATCAATTTTTGGACCGTAAAATGCTGCTTCATCCTGAACTTCTACAAATGGGGTTCCGGTTTCTATCAGCACTTTTCGCACCATATCTTCGGTCTCTTTCCAAAGCTCTGGTTCGTTTACGTACTTCTGACCCAGTTTTGCAGGATCATGAAGACTTAAACGCATTACATATTTGTCAACGCCAAAAATTTTGAAATACTTAAGATACATTTCATTCACTGCCTTGAATTCCTGTGCGAACTGTTCTCTGTTGCAGTAAATATGTGCATCATTCATATGCAAGCATCTTACACGCATTAACCCGAATAGTTCTCCGCTTTGCTCATAACGGTAACAGGTACCATATTCGGCAATTCTGTAGGGCAGATCCTTATAACTTTTGGGTTCAGCACCGAAAATTTTGTGGTGGTGCGGACAGTTCATGGCCTTCAGATAGTACTTGGTACCATCCAATTCCATCGGCGGGAACATACTGTCGGCATAATAAGGAAGGTGACCACTGGTTAAATACATGCTTTCTTTAGCAATATGTGGGGTAACCACACGCTTGTAACCAGCAGCCTCTTCAGTTTCTTTTGCCAATTTTTCAAGCTCTTCAATGATAATAGTCCCATTGGGCATCCACAAAGGAAGTCCCGGGCCTACATCATCATCCATTGTAAAAATACTGAGTTCCCTGCCCAATTTACGGTGATCCCTTTTCTTGGCTTCCTCTAACATAAGCAGGTATTCATCCATCTCTTTTTGAGTAGGAAAAGTTACTCCGTAAATACGGGTAAGCATTTTGTTTTTCTCATCTCCTTTCCAGTAGGCACCCGCAATGCTTGTTAATTTGATTGACTTAATTAAGCCGGTATGCGGAATATGAGGTCCACGACACAAATCGGTGAAAGCACCTTGCGTATAAAAACTAATTTCGCCGTCTACCAGATTAGAAAGTAGATCTAATTTGTATTCATCCCCTTTTTCACTGAAGTAAGCAATGGCATCTGCTTTAGCTTTTTGTTCTCGGATATACTGACTGTTCTTTTTTGCCAGTTCATTCATTTTCTTCTCAATGGCCAATAAATCATCTTCCGAGATTTTTTTATCGCCCAGATCCATATCATAATAAAAACCTTTATCCAAAGCCGGCCCAACCCAGAACTTTACGCCAGGGAAAAGTGCTTCTACTGCTTCTGCCATTAAGTGAGCAGAGGAATGCCAAAAAGTATTCTTTCCATCTGCATCATCCCAGGTTAAAAATTGAATTGTTGCATCTTCCGTTATCGTGGTGGCTGCATCCACTACCTTGTTATTCACCCTGGCCACTAATACTTTTCTGGCCAACCCCTCGCTGATTGATTTAGCCACTTCCATTGCGGTTGTACCTGCTGGGTACTGTCTGCTTGCTCCATCCGGAAAACGAATACTAATCATAATTTTCTCTAATCTTTAAAAAACTGACTGCAAAGGTAGCATTTAGCCAGCCGTATAATGCAAAACCTTAACGGTTTTTTATCAGGGGAGGACTGTATTTTTGCAAAATGCGCCTGGTTTTTACATTTGTCTCCTGTCTATTCTTTTTGCCGAATACATATGGCCAATCCATAACTGGCATCTGGAGAGGATATTTCAGCTCAAGCAACGGCCTTTACAGGGAAGGCATTCAAGAAGAAATGTACAAGTATGAAATACAAATTGATCAACAACCCAATAATGGAATAAAGGGGGTAACCTACTCTTACAAAACCACGGTATTCTATGGGAAAGCAACTTTTCAGGGCATTTACAATATAAAGTCCAAAACAATTATTTTAAAAGAGACTGGATTAGTAGATTTAAAAATCGGAGATAAAAGCGAACCCTGTTTAATGACTTGCTATCTGGATTATTCTAAGATGGGTAAACTGGAAGTTTTGCAGGGGACATTTATTTCTATCAATATAAAAGACAAAGGCGATTGCGGAAACGGTAAAGTGTATCTTGAAAGGGTACCCGATTCTGACTTTGAAAAAGAAGATTTTTTAAAGAAGAGTCCTACTGCCAAATCAAAGAAAGGCAATCAGGAATTGGAAAAGAAAGAAATCCCCAAATTAAACAAACCCAAAGATGCGATTACCGGTAAAAGCAGCGCATCTGGTAACAATCTACCGAAAACAAGCAGCAAGTCCGCTGAAATTTCCGGCAATACCGGATCAGGTAAATCAATTAATTCAGGAAAATTAAATAATCCTGGTAATGCAAATAATTCGCCTTTAAAGAAATCCCCACCGCCGGTAAGTGCATTACCTGTAACTCCTGCAGAACCACCTGCTATGCAAACAATGCCTCAAAGAAGAGCAGAGGAAAGCAACTCATCAACTGTTAAACGGGAGCAAACAGAAACAGAAGCCAGAGAAAAGAAACAGACAATTTTGCCAAAAGTACTGGTAGAAAGAGAAAATAAACTGGTAAAAACCATTCAGGTTGAAGAAGAAAATATTCAAATAGACCTTTTTGACAATGGTACTATCGACAACGATACCATCAGTGTTTTTCATAATAATAAGTTAGTCATTAAACACGGACGTCTTGCTTTTAATCCTATCTCCCTCAAAATTAAATGCAGCCCTGAAGACAAGTTGCACGAGCTGGTGGTAGTAGCTGAAAACCTAGGTGAAATTCCACCCAATACCGCTTTAATGGTTATTACTGCGGGTAAAAAAAGGTACGAGGTTTTCCTAAGCTCCAACGAAAGCCGAAATGCAAAAGTAATTATTGAATTTGTACCCAGAAATTAGAGTTTAATATTCCAGGTAACAGATGGTAAAACAGGAAATAAAGATACCTGTTTACCTGACACTTTTAACGTTCCATCGGCCGCAGAACCCTCCTGATCAAAATACAGGAAATATGGATTAGCCCTGCTGTAAATATTGTATAAACTAAATACCCAGTTGCTGGAATACTTTCTTTGTTTTTTGGGTTTAGGGGTGTAGGTGGCTGCAATGTCCATCCGATGATAGGCATTCATTCTGTATCCATTAATGGTTCCGTATTGCTGCGACAGCACACCTCCAATAAAATAGAACCTCTCTGGAACGGAAACTGCATTTCCTGTACCATAAACAAATACCCCGGATAGTTTCCATTTTTCACTTAAATTATAGTTGGCCACAACCGATAAATCATGTCTTCGGTCGAATCGGCTGGGATATTTCAATCCCTGATTCAAATCCGGAAATTTTCGCCAGGTCCATCCCAATGTATACCCAATCCAACCCGTAAGTCTACCTTTTACTTTATTAATAAACATTTCAGCACCATAGCTCCATCCCTTTCCAAACACAAACTCTTCTTCTGGATCCTTTAAAGATGGTGTATAGCCTTCCCTGTATTCAATTTGGTTTTGCATGGTTTTATAGTACAATTCAAAAGAAGTCTCGAACATTCCGTTGTTGAAATTTTTAAAGTACCCCGCTGCATATTGCCAGCTTAACTGTGGTTTTACCCTTGTTGTACTCGGCACCCATAAATCGGTAGGTAGAGTGGTACCGGCATTTGTTACCAAATGAATATATTGTAGGTTTCTGGTTACCCCCCATTTAATGGAACTGGTTTCATCCAATGTATAACGGAAAGTTGCTCTGGGCTCTATTCCGCTGTACGGTCCGAATGAACTATAACGCAAACCTATATTGAGTTTTAATTGATTACTTAAATCCCAGTCATCCTGAACATATAATGCAGCTTCATTGGCCATTTTAGGAGGTGTGTTGTTGGGAGCAAATACAACACTGTCCTGATTACCTGCCAATAAATTGGGAAGAAATCGATGCCTCGTAAACAGGGCCCCGAATTTTAACTTGTGTGAAGGACTGATATACCAGTCGAAATCTGTTTTAGCAGTCAGGTCCTTGATTCCCGAAGATAGCCTGATATTGAAGTCGTTCTGACTCCCATTTAAATTAAAATGGTAATCATTGTACACCAATGTTGTATTGGAAAACAATTTTTTATTGAATACATGATTCCAGCGTACGGTTGCAGTGGCATTGCCCCAGTCAATTAAGGTTTTAAACGATCGGGCAGCATTGTTAAAAGTAAATTTATCTCTACCAAAGTACCCACTGATATACAAATGGTCTTTCTCTGATAGCTGAAAATTCATTTTGGCATTGATATCATAGAAATAATAACCAGACCCGTAAAAGTCACTTGTACGGGAAATCAGGGGCTTGGTTATAGCGTCTACATAAGTTCTTCTGGCAGAAAATATATACGAGGATTTTTTCTTTTTAATGGGTCCCTGAATAGAAAAACGGGAAGCGATTAACCCAATGCCTGCGTCTATCTGTGTATTGTTCTGGTTTCCCTCTTTCATGGCAATATCCACTACAGAGGAAAGCCTTCCTCCATATTGTGCTGGCATCCCCCCTTTGATTAGGCTTACGTTTTTTATAGCGTCTGAATTAAAAACAGAAAAGAATCCGAATAAATGCCCTGTATTATAAACAACTGCATCGTCCAGTAAAATCAGATTTTGATCGGGTCCTCCTCCTCTTACATAAAACCCCGCATTTCCTTCCCCTGCATTTCGAACACCAGGCATCAGTTGCAAGGTTTTCAGAATATCTACCTCACCCATAAAAGCTGGCAAAGCTTTGGCAGTGGAAACGGATAAATCCAGTTTGCCCATCTGTGCCGTTTTTACATTGTTATCCCTTTTCCTTGCCGTTACGGTAACATCTTGTAAAACCACCCCTGTTCCGGGTTGCAAAACCAGATTTAATTCCCTGTTTTCTGTAAGCCGAACTCTTGTTTCCCGGGTTTGATAACCAATGAAATTGATAACCAGTTGATAACTGCCCTTGGGAAGAGTAATGGAATAAAAACCATAACTATTGGTAGTAACAGATTTACCCAATTCCCGGAAGCTAAGTGTAGCCCCAATCAGGGTTTCTCCGGAAAGACTGTCTTTTACATATCCATTCAGGGTATATTTTTCCTGTGCACGAGCATCTAACCCTAACACCAACAAAATACAGAGCAGGAATTTTCTCATGGCTATAATACAAACTGGTAGAACAATAGTTCAGGCGAACAACTGGCTTCTGTAAGCCCTTTACCTATTATTAACGGGGTTTATTGATGGTATCTTTTACTTCTCCGCACTCCAGCATGGTGGCTGGCAGATATGGATTTCTAATTTCACTGCTGGCACTTAACCAGGCTGCCCCATTATCGTCCATAGCCATAGGGCAAAATTGATAGTATATGATTTCCTTATTGTATTGAACTTTTTTAATCAGTGTAGTCATTTGCTCTGTCAATAACTGAAAAGCTTTTCTTTTCTCTTCCAGTAAAGTCTCGCCTTTTAACCCTATTAATTCCGACTGCAGGGATTCAGATAATATTCCTGCAGCAGCTTTAACACTATCAACAACAATTTCATCAAATGGAATGGCCGCAATGGTTTTAGATAATAAAACAGCAGCCGTATCAACTTTTTTGATATTTTCTTCAATGAACGCATCTTTTAATGCATAATACGCCGTTAATGATGCTTTGAATGAATTATTAAAAGTATCTGAATAAATAGATACAGCATTTGTTTGTTCAGGAGCCGGCTTACTTTCGGAATTCTTCTCAGTTTCTCCGCAGGCAATAAACAAAAGGGAAACCCATAAGGAAAGTAAATATTTCATATTGAGGACTTTAGAAAACAAATCTACAGCAATTTCATTTTGGAGCTCATTCCAATTACCTTTGCACGCAAAATAAGGGTAAATGCTAATTGGATTTCAAAATGTAACATTTGAGTTTGGGGCCAGAACTATTGTTTCTGATGCTACCTGGCATATTCAGCCAGGAGATAGAATTGGATTAGTAGGTTACAATGGAACCGGAAAGTCTACCCTATTGAAAGTATTGGTGGGAGAATACACACCTTCGAAAGGGACTGTTGAAAAGAGTAAGGAAACCACCATTGGTTATTTGCACCAGGATTTATTGAGTTTCGACACCAGCGACTCTATCACTGAAGTAGCATTGGGGGCATTTGAAAGAGTGAGACAATTGGAAAAAGAAATTGAACAGCTGGGGATTGAACTGGAAAAAAATCATGAAGACGAATCATTGCTTTTAAAGTATACAGACTGTTTACACGAAATGGATGTGTTGGATGGATACAATATTCATCACAAAGCAGAAGAAGTATTGCATGGTTTGGGATTCTCTAATGAAGATTTGGGAAAGCCTTATCAACAATTCAGCGGAGGATGGAGAATGCGTGTTTTACTGGCTAAAATGATTCTTCAACAACCAGATGTATTACTGCTGGATGAACCTACCAACCACCTGGATCTTCCTTCTATTGAATGGTTAGAAAAATACCTTATTCATTATAAAGGAAGCGTTGTAATAGTGAGCCACGATAAATTCTTCTTAAACAGGATGGTTAATAAGATTGTTGAATTGTATCAGCAACAACTTCATATATATTCTGGCAATTATGAGTTTTACGAAACAGAGAAAGCCATTAGAATTGAAATGCAGCAAAAGGCTTTTGAGAATCAGCAGGATTACATTCGTCAACAGGAAAGGTTCATAGAACGTTTCAAGGCCAAAGCCAGTAAGGCCGCTCAGGCACAGAGCGTGCAAAAGCGTTTGGACAAGCTAGATAAAATTGAAGACGTGCAATTGGAAAGACCCAATATGCGCATCAATTTTCAATTGGAAAAAGTGCCCGGTAAAATACTGGTTACGCTGAAAGATGTTACCAAAAAATTTGGAGACCTCACCATCGTAGAACATGGTGTAGCAGAAATTGAAAGAGGTGACAAGATAGCCCTTATTGGAGCGAACGGAAAAGGTAAATCAACCCTACTACGAATGATTGCTGGCACAGAAACGTTTAGCGGCGAAAGAATCTGGGGGCATAATGTGGAAGAAAGTTTTTATGCGCAGCACCAGTTAGAAGCTTTAACCTTATCGAATACCATTCTTGAGGAACTTCAACAATGTGGAAGTAAAAAAACAGATGTTGAACTAAGAAGTTTACTAGGCTCTTTCTTATTTAGCGGAGACGATGTTGATAAAAAAATCAGGGTATTGAGCGGAGGCGAAAAAGCAAGGGTTGCATTGGCAAAAACCATTGTTAGCAGAGGTAACTTCTTAATTCTGGATGAGCCCACCAACCACCTGGACATGCATTCAGTTGAATTACTGGCTGAAGCATTGAACAAGTACGAAGGCTCTTATATTCTGGTAAGCCACGACCGTTTTTTTATTTCGATGACTGCGAATAAAATCTGGGAAATTGTTGATCATCAGATAAAGGAATTCAAAGGAACTTACCAGGAATGGGTAGATTGGAACGAAAGAATGGAGAAACAGAAAAAAGCACAATCCACTCCTGTAAAAGAAGCTCCTAAGCAAGTTGTGGAAGTACCGATGAGTAAACCCACCCAGCCGATTAACAAGGAAATACAAAAAGAATTACAAAAGAATCAGCGAAAGCTGGCTCAGGTTGAATCTGATTTAAACAAAGCACAGGAAGAACAGAAACAAATTGAATTAGACCTTGCCAATCCGGACACTTATACCAATGCCGCAAAGTTTGCAGAACTGGAAGTAGCATACAAGTCTGTTAAGAACAGAATTGCTGAACTTAATCAGAACTACGAAACTTTGTTCGAGACGGTTATGGAGCTGGAAAACAAAGTTTAGTTTGTAATGAGAAATGCACATAAAAAACTGAAAGCCCTTCCAATGGAAAGGCTTTCAGTTTAAAATCGTTTTATAAATAAGTGGGGCTTACTTATTTTTCTGTTGGGTTTCTTTTACCGGCCAGTAATTTTTCTAAAGCTGTTTCCAGTCTTCTTTTACGGGTTTCTTCTTTCTTTGCCCCCTCAATCCAGGTAACATATTCCTTTTGATTGGTGAAAGAAAGAGAAGTGAAGAACTCTTTGGCTTCTTCATGGGTAGTGAACAAACGGTCTAATTCTACTGGCGCTTTTACCAGTCTTTTTTCAAAATCAACTCCGTTTACCGCTAATTTGGCTTCTGAAAAATTCCTGTCTTTATTAGGTATCTGATCGGTCTTTTTAAAACGCATGGCACTCCATACATGGTCCATTGCAACCTGACGAACACACTCATAGTTTTGCTTGGTTAAGCAATCCCAACTGCAGTCTCTGTTTAAATCAGAAGCTATTTTACTGGTTTTTTTGGGATAAGCTACCCATAATTTACTATCATTATGCAAGGCAGGTAAAACTTCTTTTAGTACATTTTTCAATTGTTGTTCGCTTAAAGCAAAAACCAATGCAAAATCTACTTTCTTGCTTTTTAATAAGGGAGTAACATTCTTGGCATAAGTGAGCTTCGCAAACTGCTTTTCGATAGAAGAAGGCAAACCTTGGATTAAGAGATTCTTCTCGTCTTTAAGCTGAAGTTTTTCGAGTAGCGTTTGATTCGACATGCTTTGAAGAATTTTGTTACAATAAAGATTGCAAAGTTAAAAAAATGTTACGACTTTTTATAGTAATTCTGAACAGTACTTGCCATGATTTTCTCAAGCGCAGCAATCCTTTCAGCGTCACTAGGGTGCGTACTTAACAAGGATGGTGTACTTCCACCACCCGTGGCAGCGGACATTCTATTCCAAAAAGCTATAGCTTCTCTGGGGTCATATCCCGCAAGGGCTGAAAACATCAGACCAAAACGATCAGCTTCCAGCTCATTGCTTCTACTAAATGCAGGCATGATGGTTCCTGAAGCAATACCATATGAGGTATTGAAGATTTCCTGTGTTAGTTGGGGTTTACTGGACAAAGCAATTGACAAACCTGCCCCCAAACCCTGCTGTAATAATCCCTGGCTCATCCTTTCACTCCCGTGTCTAGCCAAAGCATGGGCAATTTCATGACCCATTACTACTGCTAAACCCGCTTCATTCTTGGTTACCGGTAATATTCCCGAATACACTACGATTCTGCCACCAGGCATACACCAGGCATTCATTTGCTTATCATTCACCAGATTAATTTCCCAGCTATATCCCGCTAGTTCTTTACTAAGCCCTTTTTGTTCGTAATAGTTTTTGATAGCCTTAACGATATTCTCCCCCACACGCTTTACCATCAACGCATCCGGTGTTCCGGTTACCAGTTTATTGGTTTGCAAAAAGGATTTGTATTGGGTTGCTGCCAAAGACTGAGCTTCAGATTCAGGCACCAGACTCAATTGCTTTCTTCCGGTTATCGCATTTCGCTGACAACCTGTTATGCTAGTCAATAACATTGTTATTGCTGCAATGCTCCAAACATATTTTTTCATGAATTCCTCCTTAAGTACTCAATTACTTTCCTCCGCGATGCTTATCCCTAGATTTGAATAAGGGAATTTTACTCTCGGTACCTTTTAATATTCTACCTATATTTTTCTGGTGGGTTAGTATGACCATTAATGCTACCAGTACAGCAAAAATTCTATATAAAGTCTCTTTCTCATTGAAAATGAATAAGATAAATACCATGAAAGAAACCCCTGCCAAAATAGAACTAAGGGATACAAATCTGGTTAAATACAAAACAATCAAAAATACCACAACACAGCACAAAGCTACCAATGGTTGAATGGCAACAGCCATCCCTAGCAATGTAGCCACCCCCTTTCCGCCTCTGAAACCAGCCCAGATGGGGAAAATATGTCCAAGAACTGCAGCCAGCCCCAATCCAATCATAAAATTAGTTCTATCCCATTCGTCCGTTAAATAATAAGGCAGTAAAATATAAAGTGAAGTAGCAATGATTCCTTTCAAAACATCCACTGCCATTACAATAGTCCCCCATTTGGAACCTAAAACCCTAAAAGTATTGGTGGCACCTGCATTACCGCTGCCATAGTCCCTGATATCTATTTTGAAAAAATACTTACTAATCCAAATGGCTGTTGGCACAGAACCAATTAAATAAGCCAACAAAATCAATAA
Organism: Sediminibacterium sp. C3; assembly: GCF_000508085.1. Classification (GTDB taxonomy): domain Bacteria; phylum Bacteroidota; class Bacteroidia; order Chitinophagales; family Chitinophagaceae; genus Sediminibacterium. The sequence goes on from NZ_KI669560.1 coordinate 2,187,392, forward strand.
AACTTCGTTCATGTACGTATAATTGGGGAAACAAAGATAATCTAATTTTCTAAGTTAATGATTTCTTAACACATAAACGAACTAATCAGGCTAAAAATTGTATGGCCACCCAACCGTCTTTTTGTTCAGTTTTCTGATATTGAAACCCTTTTTCATTAAATAATTTAACCATATCTTCTTCATCTGAACATAATAATCCACTGATGAGTAAGGTTCCTCCCCTCATTGTAATAGACTTTAATGCTACTACATTCTGTTCTAAAATATGCCGGTTAATATTAGCAATAACAATATCATACAGTAAATCAGTTTTTAACTGATCGGCCAATTCAACCTTAATACGTTTACATTGATTCACCTGAATATTCTCCTCTGTATTTTCTATGCACCATGGATCATTGTCAATTGCCATTATTTCAGTTGCTCCTAGTTTTTCAGCAAGTATGGCCAGAATACCCGTTCCTGTTCCAAAATCAAAAACAGATTTATTAGTAAAGTCAATCGACTGCATCAGCTTCATAACAGAGTAAGTGGTTCCATGATGGCCCGTTCCAAAACTCATTTTAGGCGTTATTACCAATTCGTATTCCACTCCAATAAACGGCGGATGAAATCCAGCCCTGACCCCTACAAAATTCTCTACCTGCATAGGGCTAAAATTAGATTCCCATAGTATATTCCAGTTTTGCTTTTCAATGATGGAGATGGAAAAAACAAATGAATGCAATTCCCCCAATTTTTTCAGTGCTTCTTCATCAAAATTGTCCGCAGATATATACGCTTTTAGTGAATCCGACTCCTCCAGAAATCCATCATAACCCATCCCTGCCAGTTCTGCAATGTAAAGATCTGATTGATTTTCCTGCAACCCTTGTAGTAAAATTACCACTTCAATGTACTTGCTGTCTGTCATAAATTCCTTGTTATTCCTTTAAATCTTATTATCAGTAAATATGAACGAATTAAAACAACAATGGCCCTTACGGGCCATTGCATTATAACAATTAATCGATTAAGCTTCCTTATTCGGATTGTTTTCTTTTGGTTTCTGTTCTGGGCGAGGCATTAGGGCCTTACGGCTTAACTTGAACTTACCGGTCTTTGGATCCAGACCTACCAGCTTAACTTTTACCATATCACCTTCCTTGAACAATCCATCCATTGACTCCAATCTGCTCCAGCTGATTTCGCTGATATGCAACAATCCTTGCTTGCCTGGCATGAATTCAACAAATGCACCAAACTCTTTAATTCCTTTCACAGGTCCTTCGTACACATCACCTACTTCAGGAATAGCAGTGATACCTTTGATCCATCTTACTGCATGATCCAGGCTATCTTTAGAAGCAGAGAAAATACTTACTTCACCCATATTGCCTACTTCTTCAATATTTACGGTCGCACCGGTTTCACGCTGGATTTCCTGAATTACCTTACCACCTGGTCCAATTACCGCACCTATGAATTCCTTATCAATGATTAACTTGACCATTCTTGGAGCATGAGGCTTCACTTCTGGTCTGTGTGCAGGAATACATTCATACATGGCATCTAGAATATGCAGACGACCTTTCTTGGCTTGGGCCAATGCTTCACGCATTACTTCCATGCTTAATCCATCAACTTTAATATCCATCTGAACACCACAGATGCCATCACGGGTTCCGGTTACTTTGAAGTCCATATCTCCTAAATGATCTTCATCACCCAGAATATCGGTTAGAATGGCATACTTGCCATCTTCACGGGTAATCAATCCCATTGCCACACCACTTACGTGCTTAGGCATAGGAACTCCCGCATCCATCAATGCCAGTGAACCTGCACATACTGTTGCCATTGAAGAAGAACCGTTACTTTCAAGGATATCACTTACGATACGAACAGTATAAGGGAAATCCAATGAAGACGGCATCATTTGCTTTAAAGAACGTTGTGCCAGGTTACCGTGTCCTACTTCTCTTCTGCCCACACCACGCATCATTTTCACTTCACCAGTAGAGAATGGAGGGAAATTATAGTGTAGGAAAAACTTGGAGTATTCAGACTTGGCAGCGGTTTCAGCCAACAACTCATCTAATTTGGTACCGAAGGTAACGGTAGTCAATGATTGAGTTTCACCTCTGGTAAACAAGGCAGATCCATGTGGAGTGGGTAGTGGTTCTACTTCCATTGCCAATGGTCTTACCTGATCCAGTTGACGACCGTCCAAACGGATACGATCTTCAAGAATCATATTTCTTACCACTTCCCACTTAAGGTCTTCGTAGTATTTCTTAGCTAATTTCTTTTGTAAATCAGTTGCATCTTCAGGTAAAGAAGCCATTACTTCATCCTTCAATGCGGCATAAGCATCTGTACGTTCATGTTTAGCTGATCCGTTTCTGGAGATTTGATACACACGCTCTTTGGCAAAGCTGTAAACAAGGTCTTTAATTTGCTCATCCTGCTCTGGCTTTTTATAATCGCGTTTACCGGTAACGCCTTTTTTAGCTCTTAAATCGGCCTGAGCCTTGATTTGTACACGAATGGCTTCATGAGCAATTTCAAGCACTTTTACCAATTCTTCTTCAGAACATTCCTTGGCTTCTCCTTCTACCATCATCAGATTCTTCTCTGTTGCAGCAATCACAAATTCATAATCCGCATTGGTTAGTTCTGAACGGGTTGGATTTACTTCAATTACACCGTTTACTTTTGCAATTCTTACCTCAGAAATGATTTCCTTAACAGGAATATCGGAAACAGCCAAGGCTGCTGATGCAGCTAAACAAGCCAGAGAATCAGGCATGATTTCCGCATCACTTGAAATTAAAGTAACCAAGACCTGCACATCACAGAAATAATCTTCAGGAAATAAAGGTCTTAATGCTCTGTCTATTAAACGGCTCGTTAATATTTCATAATCGTTTAAACGGGCTTCTCTTTTGAAAAAAGATCCTGGAACACGACCTGCAGAAGCAAATTTTTCCTGATAATCAACACTCAATGGAAAAAAGTCCTGTCCCTCTTTGGGGTCTTTATTGGCAACAACGGTTGCCATTATAATGCAGTCTCCCTGCTGAACAGTTACTGCTCCGTCTGCCTGACGTGCCAGCTTACCTGTTCCAATGGTTACCTGACGCTTCTCGTCCAGGTTAAATTGAACACTTATTGGTTGTGATAACATACGCTTTAAAATGTAGTTGATAGGGCATTCATTAGTGCCCATCATCTCTTTGATTGGTAAAATGTAAGATACAGGATAAAACAACTATTCCCAACTACAAAAAATTGTGAGTTGGGAATGGCTTTATAACATGTCTGCAGAATTATTTTCTCAGACCTAATTTTTCGATTAATTCACGGTATCCTGTAAGGTTATGCTTCTGCATGTAAGACAATAAACGCTTACGCTGACCTACCATCATCATCAGACCACGCTGAGTTGAATGATCGTTCTTATTAGCTTGCAAGTGCTTTGAAATATGCGAAATACGCTCTGTTAACAAAGCAATCTGCGCTTCAATAGAACCTGTGTTAGTAGCTTTTCCACCAAATTCAGCAAAAATGCTGGCTTTCTTTTCTGTAGTTAAATAAGGCATCTCTAAATTTTTAAATAGACTCCGGAATTAGACTCTTTCTTTTTTTTCGCTGCAAAAGTACCATTTTTCCTGAAAACAGACAAATTATATGATTTTTTTTAAAACCCTTCGGGAGATGGGGACTGGTGCGGGAGCTTTTGCGCCAAACAGTCATAAATTAATGCAGTTATGCAGGGTAAAAAATAATAATTTGTGTATCTTCCCACTTTATTACCTCTACTAACCCGTTTATGTTCGCAGTAACTATTTTAGGAAACAATTCTGCCTTACCCGCCTATGACAGGCATCCGAGTGCTCAAATTGTTACCATTTACGACCAATTATTGTTAATTGACTGCGGAGAGGGAACCCAAATGCAGCTATCAAGATATAAGATCAGGAGGGGAAAAACTCAATCATATTTTTATCTCTCATTTACACGGAGATCATTATTTTGGATTGATTGGATTAATCAGCAGCATGGCTCTTTTAAATAGAGAGCAACCCCTTCATTTATTTGCACCGGCTGGCTTAGAAGAAATTATTCAGCTCCAACTTAAAGTGGCTTCCACAACCCTGCCCTTTCCATTAATTTTCCACCCACTTGAAAAGGAAGGATTGATTCTGGAGGATTCAAAATTCACCGTAGAAACTTTTCATACCCAGCATCGAATACCTTGCTGGGGATTTCTTATCAGAGAAAAAAAGGATCCCAGAAAAGTGGATAAGGAAAAAGCAGTACAACATCATATTCCTTCTGCGTATTATCAATCATTAAAAGCAGGATATGATTATACATCGAAAGATGGATCGGTCATTTACAATGACCAGGTTACAATTCCGAATAGTCCTGCCAGAAGTTATGCCTATTGCGCCGATACGCTATATGATGAGCGTTTGGCAACCATTGCAAAGGATGTTACGATGATTTACCATGAAGCTACTTATCTGAATGGTATGGAAGAAAGAGCAACGGCCAGATTTCACAGTACAACTTCTCAGGCCGCTACCATCGCCCTAAAAGCAAATGCAGGTGGATTGTTGTTGGGGCATTTCAGTAGTAAGTTTGAAGAATTGCACGATTATTTAAAGGAAGCACTGGAAGTATTTCCCAACACCCAACTTGCCATAGAAGGAGTAACTTTTAAAATATGAAAAAGCAACTAACCCCTGTTTGTTTTTTTATAGTCTGTACCCTATTTTCATTTGATTCAAATGCCCAATATCAAAAAGAAATCGATAGTTTAAAAGCAGTTATTCCATCTGTTATAAAAGACACGGGGCAATTAACAAAGCTTGCACAACTTTCATTTTACCAATCCTTTACTGATTCAGCCGGTACTTTTAAAAACACACAGCAGTTACAGCAATTATCCGCTAAATGGAATTATAAACCTGGTTTGGCTGCAGCACTAAGAGCCAATGCCAATTATTTTATAGTTAAGCGAGTGCCTCAAAAAGCTTTGCCGTATTTAATACAGGAGTATCAGATCTGGCAACAGATCAAGAGACCCGTTGAAGTGGCTGCAAATCATGCTATGTTGGGTCAGGCTTATACTTTGTCTGCTGATTATTCCTTGGCAACAGAACATTATAATAAAGCAGAACTGCTTTACAAACAATTAAATGACCAAAAATCCCTGAGTGCTTTGTACCATAATGCCGGAGCTATGCTAACGGAGAAAACCGAACCAAAGCTGGCTTTGATATACCTGATTAAATCACTTGAAATTCAGGAGCAGCTGAATGATACAAAAACAATTGGTTTAACGCAGAATAATATTGGCAGACTTTTTTATCAAACCAAGAATTACCCTAAAGCCATTGAATACTTCCAGAAAGCTATTGTTTCGAACAACTTGTCTAAGGATTGGAGGAATCTAGGTATTGCACATGTTAATCTGGCGAATGTTTATGTGGATATGAACGACTACTCTACCGCTATGAGTGAATTAAACAAAAGCATTGAAAATTTTATAAAAGTAGATTTTAAACGAGGACTTCAGGTGGTATATAATAATCTGGGGGCCATGAATATTCGCCAGAAAAACTATGAAGCGGCAATTCCTCTATTGCAAAAAGGACTAGAACTAGCAAAAATAAATCAAACCACTGCAGGGGTGGCATTAATTGAACAGAATATTGCGTATTCTCATTTTTTATCGGATCAATATGAGAAAGCTTTGGAATGGTTTATAAAAGCTGAGAAAACAGCCATTGATTCAAAGTCTGATGAGTACACGTTTGGTGAAATCTATAATCACCGTGCTTCTTTGGATTCAGCGATGGGAAATTATAAGTCAGGACTGGAATATAGAACAAAGTTCCTTGCCATTAACGAAAAATTTATGGGCAATAAAGTCATAAAAGAAGTAAACGAATTACAAACCAAATATGAAACTCAGAAAAAAGAATATACCATTTCGCTGTTGAACAAATCAGATTCTATTAAATCATTAACAATTACCAATCAACAGCTTGCCATTAACCGGAATCTATATAAAATTGCGGATCAAAATTAAAACTTTCAGAAGCTCAATTGCAAATTATTTCTGATAGTTTATTACTAAGTGAGCAAAATAAAAAAATCTTACAGGCTCAGCTCGACTCAAGTATTAGTGAAGAGAAAATAAATCGTTTAAGTGAGCAAAACAAAATTAAAGCGCTTGAAGTAAACAGGAAAAACAATCAGATCATCATTGTTGTTATCAGCATGGGATTAATTTCACTATTTGTTTATTACCTGTATAAAAGAAAACAAAATATACAGAGAAGTACTCATCAGAAAGAATTATTGATTCAGCAAAAAAACGCAACGATAGAAATAATTAATGCTGAAGAAAAAGAAAGAAAAAGAATTGCAAGCGATTTGCATGATGGAGTTGGGCAGATGATGTCTGCCGCTTATATGAACCTGCAGGCTTTGAAAGACCAATTGAAAACCATATCCCCTGACGACGCTGAATTATTCAGCAAATCTTTGAGTTTGGTTAAAGAAAGCTGTGATGAAGTAAGACAGGTAAGTCACAATATGATGCCCAATGCATTGCTGGTGAAAGGGCTGGCAAAAGCTGTACAGGAATTCATTGGTCAGATTAATCAGCGAAACTTAAAAATTAATTTATCAACTGAAGGGATTTTTCAATCCCTGCCTACTCATGTGGAAGGGGTTCTTTACAGGGTAATTCAGGAAAGTGTAAACAATGTAATAAAACATGCCGGAGCTTCCCTTTTGGATATTTCCATTAATCAATCTGAAGATGGTATTGATGTGATGATTGAAGACAATGGAAAAGGCTTTGAAATAGGACGAATTCACAAAGAAGGAATCGGATTATCCAATATTAAATCAAGGATTCATTATCTCGGAGGTACTGTTGAATGGAATACCAGTCCGGGAAATGGCACACTTGTAGCCATTTATATACCATTAACACAAAAAGTGAATAAAAGCAATGATTAAGATTGGAATTGTTGACGACCATCAGATTGTTATTGACGGGCTTATAGCATTGTTGAAAAACGAAGACAGTATTGAAATTTCATTAACTGCCAATACGGGAAAAGAAATGCTGGATTTATTGTGTACTCAAAAGGTAGATGTATTATTAACTGATGTAATGATGCCGGAAATGAATGGGCTTGAATTTGCAGAGATGGTTAGTATACTTTATCCGGGTATAAAGATTCTTGCATTAAGCATGAACGGAGAAGGAACTGTAATTGACCAACTGGTTCAGAAAGCCTCTATAAGTGGTTATCTTTTAAAGCAAACAAATGCCAGAGAACTGGTACATGCCATTCAGAAAATTGCCAGTGGAGGACAATACTTTCCGGAAGAAATTCTGGATGCCCTGGATGCTGTGGCACAAAGCAAAGGTGAAGTAAAAGCCGCTCACTTAACGCAACGTGAAATTGAAGTCATCTGTTTAATGGAAAAAGATATGTCTAACAAACAGATAGCAGACCAAATGCATATTGCCGTTAGAACAGTTGAAACCCATCGCAAAAATATTTTTCGCAAAACCGGAACTAACAATATTCTGTCTCTGGTCAAGTGGGCTTATGAGCACAAATTAATTCCTTCTTAAAATGCTTTTGCTTTTTTTAGCAGAGGCATTCCCTTAGATTCATTTACCACAATGGTTACTTCCGTTACTTGCATAGGCTTTGGTAACTTAATAATACGTTGACTGCCCACCGTAGTAATTTTTTCCTGATGCACAAGCTCTCCATGTAATGAAAAACTAATAGTAGCAGCAGCAATTTTCTGACCGTATTTCAGTTGCTCATTTAAAATAATGCCATTAAAACTAACCGGGGATTTCAGCAAATAAAACCAGGTATATTTTTTCTGTGAATTATTTTTATCTGGTCCAGCTTCATTTAAAATCGCAGGCTTTAACAAATCAGTCTGGTACAAGGCATCTATTTTTTGTTTCATTCCAGACAATGCTTTCTGATCATTTTCATGGATAAGCCCCCTTGTATCAGGAGGAACATTCAATAATAAGTTAGCTCCTCTCCCAACGGATTTCATATAAATTTCAAATAACTGATCAGCTGACTTTACCTTATCATTTTCTGTATCTCTGTAAAACCAACCTGGTCTGATACTCACGTCTACTTCTGCTGGAATGTATTGAGCGCCTTTGTAATTACCGGACTCCAATGTATCCTGACTGGGTGCACCGTGCCCTCTTTTGAATCCGGCAGTATCCAGTAAATTCCAATTGGTAACCCCTGCATACCCACTTTCATTTCCAACCCATCTGATATCTGGTCCGATATCACTGAATATTACTGTCTGGGGCGAAATCTTCCTTACAAAATTCTCATATCGCCTCCAGTCGTATTGTTGTACTTTACCATTGGGTCCCTCTCCATTAGCACCATCCCACCAAAGTTCCCAGATAGGTCCGTAATTCTGAAAAATTTCTTGCAGCATATTTACAAATACATCATTGTATTTCTCGGTTCCATAGTCAGGATGATTTCGGTCCCAGGGTGACAAATAAACACCAAAGAGCAATCCTGCTTTTTTGCAGGAAGCCGACAACATTGACAGAATATCCTTTTTAAAAGCACTTTCTCGAACCGTATGTGTGGAGTATTTACTAGGCCACAAACAAAATCCATCATGATGTTTGGCAGTAATGATTATCCCTTTTGCTCCGGATTCTTTGGCAATTTTACACCATTGATCTGTATCTAGTTGTGATGGGTTGAAAATAGAAGTTTTTTCCTTACCGTCACCCCATTCTTTTCCCGTAAATGTATTAGGGCCAAAATGCATAAAGAAATAATAATTATTCTCATGCCATTTTAACTGTGCATTACTGGGTAGCGGATTTCTACTCTGCGTGCTGGCGGTACTTAACCAAACAAAAAAACATACAACAAAACCTATAAACTGCTTCATTCTTTCCAATTATTACTCATCCAAATATAGAAAGAAGCAAATTCCTGTCGCCAGTATTTTTCATTATGTTGAGCCAGAGGATTAACAACTGTTCTGATTTGTGCATTTTTCTTTTTTTGCATGATACCGGCAATCTTGTTTAAATCGTTAACCGCATTAGCCTCTTCTTTCCCCCCAGTATAAAAATACATTCTTAGCATATCCATTCCATCCCATTGCTGTGCATCAACAGCAATCTGAGGAGAAATCCAGAAAGAAGGAGAAAATATAGCACCTCCGCCAAATACAGAAGCATACTTCAGCTGGCCATACCAACTGATTAATCCACCCATGCTGCTGCCTGCTATATAGGTATAATCACGCCCTTTCAGTGTTCTATACTTACTGTCTATGTATGGCTTAAGTGTTTCTGCTATAAACTGAAGATATTCATTCCCCATTCCCTTTCCATATTGAAAATGATCATAAGGATTATATTCATTGATTCTTTTTGTGCCACCATGATCAATTCCTACTACAATACATTCTTTAAACCCTTTACCCTGTAAGCTATCCAGACATTCATCTACTCCCCACTCTTCTGCAAATGCTGTTTTTTCATTGAAGAGATTCTGTCCGTCCTGCATATACAATACCGGATATTTTTTATCGCTGCCCGCATAGGATTTAGGCAGATAAATCCAGATTCTTCTTTTAGCATTCAACTGTGGCATGGCAAAAGCTGTATCCATTAGTTTTACCTGAGGACTGGCAGTAAATGCTTTTGGCTTTTCAGGATAATCATCCTTCCATCCCTCAATGACGAATTCGTTGGAAACATCCCCGTTTATTTCAATTATTCGCTCAGCTATATCTCTACCATCAGCAGTTGATTCTTGTTTATTCTGACCTCTCGAGAATTTAAATGCATAAGTGCCCGGAGCCATATTAATCAATACAATACTTTTTCTTCCCCCGCTAAAGGGCTTTAGTTTATACTGAGGGTCCTGTGGATTCCAGTTATTAAAAGTACCGGAGAGATAAATATCTTCATTCCCGCGGGTAGCCACATTGGTCACCACAAATCTTGCACTATACTGTGCCATTAGTGAAGAACTGCATGCAATCATCAGAAACAATAAAAACTTTCTCATGTATTAAAATTAATAAAAATTAAAGCCCCATGGTTAACAGGGGGCTTTAAAAAATGTGATAATTAAGATTGGTTTTTACCCAATTAGAAAGAAAATATTGTTTTAATTAATCAAGAATTTCAGCATCTTTTGGGTAATTAGAACGGTTAAATACAAAAATCGCATCAGCCAGCTTTGCATTCAGGTTTATATTGTTTACACCTAACTCAGTTACGTTATTGCTTTTATCCACGATGCTGGCTTTAGCAAGCAGGCTGTTTTTTTTATTAAAATACAGCGTGACTTTCTGGAAATTCTTACGCTTATCCAATGGCACCATTTCTATTTCATTAAAGTTACCATTGCTGTTTACCAACTTATAAGAAAAATCTTTATCATAAGATCCTGCCAACAACTTTTGAGGACTAAGGGTCTGGCTACTTTCTTCTACTGCAGATTTAGTAATGGTTTTGGCTCCATCGAAATTGTATACATTCTTCCCGTCACAGATGATTTCGGTTTTGCCTTGTTTCAAAACATATTTTTCACCACGCATCGAAAGTGAAAGCGCTTTGGTTCCATTGGCCTTACCCTTACTGGTGAAAGATTTCAGGGAAAAACTAGCCGTAATTCCTTTGGAAGCTTTTACTTTCGATCCAAAAGCATCAATAACTTTTTTTGCATTCGGATCATTTTGGGCCTGGGTAAAGAAAAATGTACAGAAACTGAATAAGGTAGCTATGTATAATTTATGCATGTAAATCAATTAGGCTGCAAATATACAGTTTCGACCGGTTTAGGTGGATTTGAGGTATTAAAGTTTCGGTAAAATGGCTCCAATTTTAGATAAACCCTAACTCATTGTATCAAGAAAAGACTGTAATTCTGAATCTGTTTTAAACAATACTTCTCTTGCTTTACTGCCTTGATTGGGTCCAACTATACCAGCAGCTTCCAATTGGTCCATTAATCTTCCTGCACGGTTGTATCCCAGTTTCATTCTTCTTTGAATCAGTGAAGTTGACCCCATCTGACTGCTCACAATCAATCTGGCTGCGTCTTCAAAGAGCGGATCACGATCATTTGCATCAAAATCCCGGCCTTCCATATCTTTCTCATCTGTATACTCCGGCAATAAAAATGCCTGAGGATATCCTTTTTGGTTGCCAATAAAATCACAAACAGCATCTACTTCGGGGGTATCTACAAAGGCACACTGCAAACGGGTTATTTCTCCATTATAACTAACAAGCATATCCCCTTTCCCGATTAATTGTTCTGCCCCGCCAGCATCCAGAATAGTACGGCTATCAATTTTACTGGAAACCTTGAATGCAATTCTTGCAGGGAAATTGGCTTTAATGGTACCCGTAATTATATTTACAGAAGGACGCTGTGTAGCAATAATTAAATGTATTCCTATTGCTCTGGCCAGCTGTGCCAGTCGCGCAATAGGCATTTCTACTTCCTTTCCTGCTGTCATAATCAAATCGGCAAACTCATCTACCACCAGTACAATAAACGGCAGATACTGGTGCCCTTTTTCCGGGTTCAGTTTTCTGGCTGTGAATTTTTCGTTGTATTCCTTGATATTTCTACAACCTGCTTCTTTTAGCAAATCGTAACGGTTATCCATTTCAATACAAAGCGCATTTAACGTATACACCACTTTTTTGGTATCCGTTATTATAGACTCTTCTTCGCCGGGCAATTTGGCTAAAAAATGTTTTTCAATAACACGATATAAGCTCAACTCCACTTTCTTTGGATCTACCAGTACAAACTTTAACTGTGATGGATGCTTTTTATAGAGTAATGAAACCAGAATGGCATTAAGCCCAACTGACTTACCCTGACCTGTGGCACCAGCCATCAGTAAGTGTGGCATGGTAGCCAGATCAACAATGAAATTATCGTTGTCGATTTTTTTACCAATTGCAATAGGCAAAGAAAAATTGCTGTTCTGAAATTTCTCACTGGCAAGCAAGGTTTTCATACTTACCACTGTTTTTCTAACATTGGGAACTTCTATTCCAATGGTTCCTTTTCCAGGTATAGGAGCAATAATTCGTATTCCCAATGCCGCCAGACTCAGAGCAATATCATCTTCGAGATTTTTAATACGGCTTATTCGTACTCCCGGAGCAGGAACAATTTCATATAATGTAACGGTAGGGCCTACTGTTGCAGCAATTCGCTGAATAGCGATATCATAGTTTTTAAGGGTGGCTATGATTTGATTTTTATTGGTCTCCAACTCGGCAGGATCATGTACGATTTTTTCACTGCCATGTGTTTCCAGTAAATCCAGTCCCGGATATTTATAATTTTTTAAATCGAGGGTAACGTCGTATTTAGTAGACAGGCTTCCGACGGTGGCTGCTATACTTTCTGCTTCAGCTTCTGTTACAAGTTCCGGCTGATCCTTTATTTCCAGTTCCAGATTGTCAGACTCTTCTTCCTCTTCTTCTTCCTCTTCCTCATCATCCAACCACTCTTCCTGTTCTTCAGTTAATTCATCGTTTACTTCTGCTGCGTTTTCCTCTTCGCTTAAATCAGTTGGCTCCAGGCTCAGATTCATTGAATCGTCATCAGAATCTGGCTCTTTTTCAACCATATCAAACCGATGCATTGGATTACCTGGTTGCTCGGCCGCAGGCATTATTACCGAAATAGTACTGGCTTCATTTTTCAGTTTATTCTTACTGACTAATGCATCCTCTTCATCCGGATTATTATCATGAGATTCATTGGTAAATGACGAATCATTTTCTTCCGTATGATCTAAAGCAACTTCAGGCAATTCATCATCAGCCGCTAAATTCCTTACCATCGTATCATCCGGAGCAGCATGGCTGTTCCATTTCCATTCTGGCAATGAAAATACCGGATTAAATCTCCAGATAAAATAACTGAACACGGTAAGTAACAACAAAGCTCCTGTACCCATCCTGCCAATCCATTTCTCCATCCACTCATTCAGGTATTCTCCTACCGCACCACCCCAGGAAAATTCAGCCCCTTTTGTAATAAACGCGCTGGCCATACTAAAAACAACAAGACCCACCAATACATATTTCCCATTTCGCAAAAGCCTGAACACCTTTTTTCCAAAAAGCAAATTCACCCCAATTACAAAAAATACGGTGCAGAATAAATAAGAGGCTAATCCAAATCCATTGTACCATAATGAATGTGAAATATATGCACCCAATACCCCCAATAAATTATTAACTCTTACATCATCTGTTGAAAATATCTGAACCCCGAATTGCTGTACTTTATCCTGATCTTCCTGCCAGGTAAACAAATAAGAGGTGAATGCTATAAATAAGAATCCCGCCAATAATAAGCAGGCAGAACCGATTATTTTCTCGGTCCTTTCGTCCTTCACCACTTCTGCAACCGATACAGTGGCGTCTTTATCCGGATTTAATTCCTCCGGGTCTGGTGGCGGTGGCGTCTTTTTTCTTAGGGTATTTGCCATGTATCAAATATACTGTTTGCCTACCCTATTCTTGTTAGTTGAAGTACAATGTGCAAAAAAGCCTGAAGACTCCTCAGTTTTCCACTATCCTTTAAAACGATATACTGAAAGGGCCAGCCAGATCCAGGCAAAAACCAATAACAATCCCCCGACAGGGGTAATGGCACCCAACCAATTAAATTGGGTATAGCCTGCTATCTGGAGAAAAGTCAGCAAATAGAGAGACCCTGAAAAAATAGCCATGCCTGCAATAAACATTTTGCCACTTAAAACCACCCCGCTTACAGGAAAGTAAGCATACAATAAGGAAGTCATTAATAAAGCAAATACGTGATAAAACTGATACTTCACTGCCGTTTCATAGGTATTGAGCTGGGCGGGAGTTGCCAGATTTTTTAACCCATGTGCCCCAAAAGCACCCAGACCAACTGCGATGGCACCAAGGATGGCTGCGGTAATAATAAACCCCTTATGCATATGCTTTGATTTTTAATAACAGGGTTTTCAGGTTTATTTCATTCCCTATCAACCTGATATTTGCCTGACTATAATAGGGTGTTCTTTCAACTAAAAGCTTTTCTAGATATTGTTGCAGACCATTTTCATCAAGATGATTTAGTAAGGGCCTGTTGTTCGTTTCGTTTTTCAATCGACCTACTAAAACGGAAACGGGTTCATCCAGCCAAATGGTAATTCCCTGCTGATTCATCCACTTTATATTTTCATGAAAACAAGGAGTTCCCCCACCAGTTGCCAAAACAAAGGACTTCTTCTCGCCAAACCATCTTAACAATTTTGCTTCTGCTTTTCTGAAATAGGTTTCACCTGAAGTTTCAAATATTTCGGCAATACTTGCTTCTTCTACTGCTTCGATTAATAAGTCAAGATCATAAGCTGCTAACTTAAGTTTGGCAGCCAGTTCTTTTTTCCAGAACGATTTACCGCTACCCATCAACCCAAGTAAAAAAACTTTCATTATTTAAAGGCATTATACCCTGTAACATCCATACCAGTAATCAGCAAATGGATATCATGAGTACCTTCATAAGTAATAACACTTTCCAGGTTCATCATATGACGCATAATGCTGTATTCGCCGGTAATCCCCATTCCACCCAGCATTTGACGTGCATCTCTGGCAATATTGGTAGCAATTTCACAACTGTTTCTTTTTGCCATACTTACCTGCTGTGGAGTTGCTTTACCCTCATTCATCAATACTCCCAATCTCCAAACCAATAATTGTGCCTTGGTAATTTCTGTAATCATTTCGGCCAGCTTCTTTTGTTGTAGCTGGAATCCGCCAATGGGTCTGTCAAACTGCTGACGCTCCATGCTGTAACGCAATGCAGTATCATAACAATCCATGGCAGCTCCCAATGCGCCCCAGGCAATTCCATAACGGGCTTTAGTTAAACAACCTAAAGGCCCTTTTAATCCTTTTACATTCGGCAAAATATTCTCTTTGGGAACTTTTACATTGTCAAATACCAGTTCGCCCGTTGCACTAGCTCTTAAACTCCATTTACCATGAGTGGTTGGAGTTGAAAATCCTTCCATTCCTCTTTCAACAATTACACCCTGGATTTCATTTTGCTCGTTTCTTGCCCAAACTACTGCTACCGTTGCATAAGGTGCATTACTGATCCACATTTTTGCACCATTTAGAATTACATGGTCCCCCGCGTCTTTAATATTGGTTGTCATGCCAGCTGGATTACTACCATGATCAGGTTCCGTTAAACCAAAACAACCCAGCCATTCCCCGGAAGCTAACTTAGGCAGGTATTTATTTCTTTGTGCTTCATTTCCATACGCATAAATAGGATACATTACCAGACTTCCCTGAACAGATGCTGTACTTCTTACACCACTGTCTCCTCTTTCCAATTCCTGCATCATCAAACCATAGCTGATATAATCCAACCCTCCGCCTCCATACTGAGTAGGAACCGTAGGTCCAAAACAACCCAATTCACCCAGTTGAGCTACAATCTGCTCAGGAAACTCCGCACGCTGTGCATACTCTTCGATAATAGGCGAAATGTCTTTTTTCACATACGATCTAACAGTGTCTCTGATTAATTTGTGTTCTTCACTTAACAATTCATCTAACTGATAATAATCAGGAGACTGAAACAAATCGGTTCTGGCAGCCATGGTTGAAGTTTAAATCAAAAAATAATTGTACAAAAATACTACTAATTAACTGCCCAAAAAAGTTTTGCATAAGGGTAGATTACACATATACAAATTGTCATCAACAAAAATCCCCGACTGAATTCAGTCGGGGATTTTTTATAAATACCTGGAAATTATTGTTGTCTTCCTCCACCTGAGGCTTTATTATTTTGTGGAATATCTCGGTTCATTTCTTCCAAATCAACCGGACGTTCGGTCTGATCACCAATCAGGTACTTGGCAAAATAGTCGCTCATACCCCAGAAGAAATACTCTGTCATATCGCCAAAACCATGTCTTTGCGTTGGCAATAATTTCATATCGAAACGTTTGTTGGCTTTTATTAATGCATTGGCAACACGCATGGTATTTGCCGGATGCACATTGTTGTCAATTTCACCATGGAATAACATCAATTTACCTTTCAGGTTTTTGGCCAGTTCCGGATTTTTATCAATGTTGTACTGGAAAGTAGTATCTCCTTTTTCACTTATGATTTCTTTGACGCCATGGTGCTTCTCACTCCACCATCTGTTATATATGGCATTGTCGTGATTACCTGCTGATGAAACAGCAACTTTAAAGAAATCTGGATATACCAGAATGGCAGCCGTACTCATGAAACCACCACCGGAATGTCCATGAATTCCAACACGATTAATATCAAGGAATTTATGTTTGTCTGCCAGTTGTTCAGCTACCGCTTTCTTGTCGGCTAAGCCATAATCTCTTAGATTGCCATAGCCATAATTGTGATACCACTTGCTTCTGCTGGGGTGTCCTCCTCTGTTTCCTAAAGTGATTACAACCACTCCAATCTGAGCCAGTCTATCGGTTCTGTCGAAGCCTCTGCTAAAGCTGGTATTAACCGCTTCAGTCTGTGGACCTGGATACACATATTCTACAATCGGGTATTTTTTTGTGCTGTCAAAATCGAATGGCTTGTACATTACTCCGTATAAATCGGTAATTCCATCATCAGCCTTGGCCTTGAAAATTTCAGGAAACTTGTACCCTGCGGCAAAAAGACTGCTTAGGTCTGCAGTTTCCAGATCCATGATTTTTCTTCCGTCGGCAGCAAGCAATACCGATTTTGGAACTGTGTTTACTCTTGAAAAATTATTCACCAGGTAACGCTTATTGTCGTCCATGGAAGCATTGTGATCAAAATCTCCCGGATTCAATAGTTTAAGTCCGGTACCATCAAAGTTTACACGATAAGCATGCAGGTAATATGGATTCTCCCCAGCTTCTTTTCCATTGGCTGAAAAATACAACACGCGAGCTTTTTCATCAATTGCCAAAATATCTTCTGCGTGCCATGGGCCGGAAGTAATTTGATTCTTCAACTTTCCGTTTTCGTCATATAAATAAAAATGCCCCCATCCATCGTCTTCGCTCCACTGAATCAATTCCTTTCCTTCGTTTACCAATCCGATTCTTCTGATTTCAACATAAGTGTTCATTTGTTCCTGAATCAGGGTTTTAGCTGTAGCTGATTTTACATCTACAACCCCAATATCTATTCTCTTCAAATCACGGCTGGTTCTGCTGAAATAAAATTTATCAGCTGTACCCAACCAGGTATTGGGTCTGCCTTCATCATCACGGCTGCTGACTTTAGCAGGTGAACTCCAGGCATTTACCGTTTGATCCTTGTACATGCCCGTATTGATTTCCTTCATTGACTTAGTTGCCACTTCGAACAAACGCATGTATTCAACCGGAGACTCTTTCTCTCCTGGCATCCAGTATTTATAGGTTTCCAATGTTGGTCTTGGATCAGCAATACTGTTGATAACCCATAAATCCTTTACACGTCTGCTATCGGTTATGTTTACCACAAAATACTTGGAATCCGGAGACCATAAAATGAAGGCAGGTCTTCTAATCCCTTTGTTCTTCTCTTTTTCTACATTGGTTTCTCCGTTACCATTGTTATGATAACCAAAATTTTCAACTCCATCTTTGGTAAGCTGTGTTTCTACAATGGTAGAATCCTTGTCGTTCACCAGGGCTTTTTTATAACTGGCCCAGTCCATTGACCATAAATTGTTATTGCGTCCGAAAATAACGATGGAACTATCAGGAGCAATACTAGCCCACATTGGTTTGCGCTTGGTTTTTACCGGATCGGTAATTTGTACCAGTTCGCCGCTGTTAATATTGTATTCAAAGTAGAATACTTTTTTCTCCATTACAGGTGGAGTTCCTTTTTTAGCAGCAGTATCTTTTTTAACTACATCTTTTGTTGTCTTTACTTCAAAGCTGATCCAGTTTTCATCACGAATGAATTTCATACTATCGATGTTCAGGTGCTGAGCATCCATTGGATCGTCGGTAATGCGGGTTAATTTTGCCGCCATTACTGCATTGTCAAACAATAATTTCTTCTCACCCTTTGCAGCATCAACGATATACCATTTCTTTCCCTCTGTGGTTTCATACATATACCAGAAACGGTCTGATTTTTTAAGCCAGTGTGGATCTACATTCAGGCTAAATACCATTTTCTGAACCTTGTTGGGAGAAAACCTGGCAGCCAATTCATAATTGGCCTTGGTTACAGGCGTTTGTTGTGCCAATAGGGTACCGCTGAAAAGCAATACCACTAAGAATTGAAATAGTCTCATATTCGTATAATTGGTTTTGGGTACCCAAATTAACTCTTTAACCGATTAATACTAAACCATTTATCAAATAATCGGTGGATAGCTTTACTTTGCGGTAAAAAAGGACAATGCAACATCCCTTTCAGGCAACCCTTGCTTATGCTACAGAATTGGATCAGAAAGATACACTGAATAAATTCCGTAATGAGTTTCACTTTCCACAACATCAGGGTAAAGAAGTTATTTATTTCTGCGGAAATTCACTGGGACTGCAGCCCAAAAATGTGGCCAAGGCATTTGAAACTGAATTGAATACCTGGAAAGAAATTGCTGTGGGTGGATATTTTAATGGCCCCAATCCATGGCTCTATTTTCAGGAGTATTTAAAACCAGCATTGTCCAGACTGGTTGGTGCAAAAGAAAAAGAAGTAAGTGCTATGAATGCCCTTACAGTTAATCTTCACTTATTGATGCTTAGTTTTTATAAGCCTACAGCCAATCGCTTTAAAATTATCATGGAAGCAGGGGCATTCCCTTCTGATCAATATGCGGTTGAAACCCTGGTTCGCCATTTTGGCTTGAATCCGGATGAAGCCATCATTGAAATTCATCCATTGGATGGAGCAAAAACACTAACCACACAACAGATTACTGATACCATCAAAGCCACCGGGAACGAGCTGGCCATGGTTTTGTTTGGTGGCATCAATTATTACACAGGACAGTTTTTTGATATAGCTTCCATTACAAAAGCTACGCATGATGTAGGAGCCATTGCCGGATTTGACCTTGCACACGTAACAGGCAATATTCCATTGGAACTTCACGACTGGAATGTTGATTTTGCAGCCTGGTGCAGTTACAAATACCTGAATGCAGGTCCTGGTGCTACCGGCGGATATTTTATTCATGAAACACACCTTGACAACCCATCAATAAACCGATTGGCAGGCTGGTGGGGCAATGATGAATCAAGCCGTTTTAAAATGGAAAAGGGATTCATTCCAAAAAAAGATGCGAGTAGTTGGAATATCAGTACGGCACAGGTATTCAACATGACTGCCTTAAAAGCTTCCCTTGAAGTAATAGACAAAGCGGGCATTAAGGCTTTGAGAGAGAAAAGCATTGCACTAACTAATTATTTAGCTTTTCTGTTGCAGCAGCTATCCAATATTAATTTTGAAATCATCACACCTTCAGAACCTGCACAACGGGGCGCTCAATTATCTCTTTACTTTAAAGAGAGGGGCAAAGAAATACATGCCAAAATGATAGAGAGCGGAATCATTGTAGATTATCGGGAACCGGGTGTAATTAGGGTTGCTCCTGCCCCATTATATTGTGGATTTGCAGATGTATATCGTTTTTATGAAATATTAAAATCTAACTTTTAATGCAACATATTCATAGTTATCTGGCATTAGGCGACTCTTACACCATTGGTGAAGCAGTCCCAATTCATGAATCATTTCCATATATAACTACCCAACTGTTGAGACAGGAAAAAATTTCCATGCACGCCCCGGAAATGGTAGCTAAGACTGGATGGACAAGCACTGAATTGGCTGAACATCTGCTGCATACACACTTAAACCAACACTATGATTTTGTAACACTATTAATTGGTGTAAATAATCAATATAGAAACCTATCCGTTGATAACTTTAAAAACGATTTTGAATTCCTGGTAAAAAAAGCCATTCATTTCGCTGCAGGTAAAAATGAAAGAGTATTTATTCTATCTATTCCCGACTGGGGATACACCCCATTTGCGGCTGACAAAAACAAGGAACAAATTACCAAAGAAATTGATGCATTCAATTTGGTGTGTAAACAAATTGCAAAACAATTTCATACACCATTCATTGATATTACCACCGAAACAAGGGCTTTTTCATCAGACCCACGGGCTATTGCCACAGATGGGCTTCATTTCTCTTATGAAACACATATGATCTGGGCTAAAAAACTGTCGGAATCTATACAACAATCACTAAAACAAAATTAACGTTGGCCTAAGTATAGAGCCATTTCTTCCTGATATGCTTTTGCAGCCAATTGGGCTTTGATAGCATAGTCTTCCCCTTCAGATGCATAAATAACCGCTCTGCTTGCATTAACCAGCAACCCTGCATTTTTATTTAATCCGAATTTACTTACAGCTTCCAGGCTTCCTCCCTGGGCTCCCACACCCGGAACCAATAGAAAATGATCAGGCACAATGTCTCTTATATTCTCGAATTCAGTAGCCTGAGTGGCACCTACTACAAACATAAGATTATCGGGAGTACCCCAGGTTGCCACCCTCCCTATCACATGCTCATACAGTCTTTTGCTGACCGCCCCTTGTGTAATATGGGGAACCATGGTAAGTGATTCATCATATTCTTCCAGAATCAGTTGCTGAAAATCATTGCTGCCTGCATTAGAGGTTAACCCAAGTACAATAGTTACTTTGTTTTCGTATTCCAAAAAGGGGCGAATACTATCTTCACCCATATAGGGAGCAACCGTTATAGCATCAAAATCCATTGCTTCAAAAAAAGCTTTGGCGTATTGGGTTGAAGTATTTCCGATATCTCCACGTTTGGCATCAGCAATGGTGAAATGAGACTTTGGAATATAAGAGAGTGTCTCATTCATAATCTCCCATCCTTTCAATCCCATAGCTTCATAAAAAGCAGTGTTGATTTTGTAACTCACACAATATGGCAATGTAGCATCAATAATGGCTTTATTAAACTTTAACATTGCATCGGGATGCTCTTTTAAATGAGCCGGAATTTTTTGTAAATCCGTATCCAATCCTACGCAGAGATAAGATTGTTTTTCCTGAATATGCTGTACAAGGGATGTAATGGTCATACAACGAAATTAATGGTTCTTTTTGAATTGACTGAATGAAGCTATATTTGAAACCTAACGATTGAATATGGAAAAAGAACCCATGTATTACGGCAGCTATCTGCAACTGGATAAAATTATTGAAAGTCAGCATCCGGTAAGTTTTGAAGCTAACAATGAACCCGCTCATGATGAAATGTTATTCATCATTATTCATCAGGCATATGAGCTATGGTTCAAGCAAATCCTGTTCGAGTTGGACTATTGCATGGGGGTTTTCAAGAAAGACAAAATCAATGACAATTCAGAAGACTTAAACCTTGTCAGACATCGTTTTAAGCGAATCATTAAAATCCTTGAATTACTAAATCAGCAGGTAAGTATTCTGGATACCATGACTCCAATGGATTTTCTGGCATTCAGAAATTTATTGACCCCTTCTTCCGGCTTTCAGAGCAAACAGTTCCGTTTGATTGAAGCCAGACTGGGATTGGTGTTGGAGAAAAGACATCAGAAGGATTATTATAAAAGAACCAATGAAGGGGGATTCACTCAAAAGGATTTTCAGGACATCAATCAAACAGAAGAAAATAAAAATCTGCTCCAACTAGTGAATGACTGGCTGGAAAGGATGCCATTTTTTAACCCGGCTTATTGGGAAGAGACCAGTGAAACGCTTCCCGAAAATCATCCTTTCTGGAAAGAATACCGAACCATTTATGTCAATGGCCTTTCAGAAAGAGAGAAAAATAAAACTGTAGATTTTGACGCTATATTCTTTCAATTGTATCCTTCTGATCTTAGCATTGAACAAAAAGAAATGCTCAGTACCAGTTTCAGTGCTGCAGCCATGCGTTCTGCCTTGTTCATCATGCTTTACAGAGACTTCCCGGTTTTTCAGACCTCCTATCAGATACTGGACTCACTGATAGAGATTGATCACCTGATGAGCAATTGGAGACACAAGCACTTAATTATGGTAAGAAGAATGATTGGTATGCGGGTTGGAACGGGCAATACTTCCGGAGCCGGATACCTTGAGGGTGCTTTGAACAAACACTATGTTTATAGAGACTTATCCGGTTTATCTACTTATCTGATTGAAAGAAGAAAACTTCCGAAACTACCGGATAGCCTGATTCAGTATCTGGGATTCAATCTCTAGAAACTCATTTTAATTTCCGGGCAACCATCACCATTCTGGGGGAATGCTTCACATCATAATTTCCTAGCTGGTAGTCTCCGAAAACTTCGGTAACCTGCATATGATGATAACTCAGCATATCGGTAAAATCGCCTAAGGTAAATTTGGCTACTTTTTCCGTGTAGAGATGCATGGGCTGTAAGTGATCCTTATCGGTAATCTGAATCTGTTTTAGAAAATGGGTCTCAGTCTGCCATTTGGTTATATGAAACCTTACATCGTTTACTTCTACCTGTGAACTGGGAATCAGCTGTTGTTCAACATAGTGAACATTCATATAATCGATCACCAGTTTCCCTGACACTTTTACACTATCTGCCATCATACGTATGGCATTGTCGTGTTCCCTCCTGTTTTTGAAATATCCAAAGCTGGTGAAAAAATTAAAGGCATAATCAAAGTAATTAATGCGAAATAATTTTCGCATATCGTGTTGATAAAAATGAAGCTGCTCTGATTCTGCTGCCTTTGCTTCCTGAATGGAAACTTCGGACAAATCTATGCCGGTAACATCAAATCCCAGATTAGCCAGTACCATACTATGTCTCCCCTTGCCACAAGCTATATCCAACACCCTTGCACCCTGATGAGGGTTTAAATGTGAAACTAAGGTTCTGATAAACTGCTCAGCTTCTGCCTCATCTCTGTGCTGATATAACATATGATAGTATGGCGAATTGAACCAATCTTTAAACCATGCTTTGTCTGCCATATTGATGTTTAAACGGCAAAGTTAGTGTACGAAGCCATACAAAAAATTTGAATTATATTCGCGGCCGTTTTAAGAGATATATTATGGCATTATTAAAGAGCATTTCTGGCATTAGAGGAACAATTGGAGGTCAACCGGGAGATACCCTTAGCCCACTTGATATTGTAAAATTTACGTCGGCCTATGGCACTATGTTAAAAAATGCAAATCCAGAGAATAAAAAGATAGTAATTGGCAGGGATGGCAGAATTAGTGGATCTATGGTTCAGGGCCTGGTTTCCAATACACTGATTGCCTTAGGGTTTGATGTGGTTGATCTTGGTTTAAGTACCACTCCTACCGTTGAAATGGCAGTAGTGATGGAAAAAGCTGTCGGTGGAATTATATTAACAGCCAGTCATAATCCCAAAGAATGGAATGCCTTAAAACTACTAAACGATAAGGGCGAATTTATTAGTGGGGCAGAAGGAAAAGAATTGTTGGAAGTTGCACAGAATGAAGCATTCTGCTACGCTAAAGTAGATGAATTGGGAACGATAACATCGGGTACCGATTTACTTCAAAAGCATATAGACGCATGTGTTAATTACCCTTTGGTAAATAAGGAGGCCATTGAGGCCGCCAATTTCTCTATTGTAATTGATGCCATCAATAGCTCTGGCGCAATAGCTGTTCCTGCATTACTGGAAGCCCTGGGTGTAAAGAAATATACGGTGCTGAATGCGGAAGTAAACGGCCAGTTTGCCCATAACCCGGAACCCCTTCCTGAACATTTAAGAGATCTTTGCAACGAAGTAACCAAACAAAAAGCATCTATGGGGATTGCAGTAGATCCGGACGTAGACAGGCTTTGTTTTGTTTGCGAAGACGGTAGTTTATTTGGAGAAGAATACACACTGGTGGCGGTTGCAGACTATATTTTAAAGCATAGAAAAGGAAATACTGTAAGCAACATGAGCAGTACACGTGCACTGAAAGATATTACCATCAAGCATGGTGGAGAATATACCGCAAGTGCAGTAGGCGAAGTAAATGTGGTTACCAAAATGAAAGCAGTGAATGCGGTTATTGGCGGAGAAGGAAACGGAGGCATTATTGTTCCTGACTTGCATTACGGAAGAGATGCTTTAATTGGAATTGCTTTGTTTCTGACGCATCTGGCTTTAGAGAAAAAAACAGTGAAGCAGTTAAGAAATAGTTATCCGGACTATTTTATGAGTAAAAATAAAATTGAACTGACTGCCGGTGTAAATTTGAGTTCTATTTTTAATACAATTAAAGAAAAGTATAGCAAACATCCTATTAATGAGGAAGATGGGCTTAAAATAGAGTTTGATAATGATTGGGTACACTTAAGAAGCAGTAATACTGAACCCATTATCCGCATTTATGCGGAAAGCAACAGTGAAACCGTTGCCAATAATATTGCCAAGCAACTGATGAAAGACATTAAAGAAGCTGCAGGAAAATAAAATCAACAACAATGGAAAGAATTTATCTGGACAATGCCGCCACCACCGCTTTGGATCCCGAAGTTTTAGAGGCCATGATGCCCTATCTAACAAAGTATTTTGGTAATCCTTCTTCCATTTACTCTTATGGAAGAGAGTCCAGAATGGCCATTGAGAATGCCAGAAAATCCGTTGCAAAAATTTTAAATGCACATCCTGCTGAAATCTTTTTTACCAGTGGAGGCACCGAAAGCAGCAATACAGCCATCACTGCTTCTGTCAGAGACCTGGGTTGCAAACATATCATCAGCTCCCCCATTGAACACCATGCCACCAGCCACACGGTTGAATATTTATACCACAATGGAGAAGCTGCTTTAAGCTATGTAAAATTGCTGCCGAACGGCCATATTGATCTGGAAGACCTTGAAAATTTATTGGCAGAAAGCGAAGAAAAATGCCTCGTAACGCTGATGCACGCCAACAATGAAATTGGCAATATGATTGACCTGCATGCAGTTGGTAATCTTTGCAAAAAATACCTGGCAATCTTTCACAGTGATACAGTACAAACAGTAGGTCACTTTCCATTTGATTTAAGAAATACTCCGGTTCATTTTATTACGGGTGCAGGTCATAAATTTCACGGCCCAAAAGGCGTGGGAATGCTCTATATTAATGAGAATGTAAAAATAAAACCCTTTGTTCACGGAGGTAGCCAGGAAAGAAATATGAGAGCCGGCACTGAAAACTTATATGGGATTATCGGTTTTGCCAAAGCCCTGGAACTGGCTACAACACATTATGAAAACGATAGTCAGTACATTACCGATTTAAAAATGTACATGATGGAGCAACTGCAAAAGCAGATTGCTGGTGTATCATTTAACGGTGACCCGACGGGAAAATCCTTGTATGCAGTGTTAAGTGTTAGCTTCCCTAAAACAGAAAAAAGTGAAATGATTCTGTTTAACCTGGACATCAATAATATCTGTGCCAGCGGAGGAAGTGCCTGTACAAGCGGTGCTGATCAGGGTTCACATGTAATAAGAGCCATTAACAATAATCCCAATCAGGTAACTGTTCGTTTCAGCTTTAGCAAACACAACACTAAGGCAGAAATTGATCAGGTAATTGCCAAACTGAAGGAACTGATTTAAAAATCATCTTCCTCGTCTGATTCCATCTGACCAAAGTTCATCATACTGCCCATTAAATCATTGAAACTGATTTTGCCATCAATCGATTTTTTGCTGATCAGGGAGTAAGCGGCTAATCCATGCAAAACAAATTCCATGAGTAAGGCATTTTCCTGCATATTGGCCAATGGATAATGTTTTTTCACCAATGCATATAATCCTTCCACCTGATACAGGGTTTCTATTTTTTGCTGATCGTTCAGGTCGTTTAATAGTTCCAGATGGTTTCCATTGTTAAACCATCTGGTAATGGACTGATAAGGATTTTCTGCAACCGGTGATTCCTCTGTAGACTTTTTTCCTGTTGGCTTTCTTTTTTTGCTGGTTTCAGGATTGGGGAAATACTGAATAAACAACTGGCGCATCGATTTTTCTATCAGGTTAACCGCAACCTGATAGGGCCCCTCCTGCTCTCCTTCATATACCAGTTCTATCTTCCCAGTGATAGCGGGAATAATTCCCACCAGGTCACTGATCCATACCTGCGTTTTATCTTCCTGGTTAATCAACAATCTTCTTTCTGCTGCACTTACGGCATTTTCATAAGCTGCAATAGTGAGTCTTGCGCTGACACCACTCTTTCTGTCTACGTATTCATTGGATCGGGCTTCAAATGCTACCTGCTCAATAATTCTTTTTACCAAATCACTGATGGAGATTTTGTCTTTCTGTATAGGTAGGATATTGGCTTCCTGTTCTGTAATAGCAAGCGAATCCTCGATTTGTTTGGGATAATGGGTAAGAATCTGGCTCTCAATCCTGTCTTTTAAAGGAGTTACAATACTTCCCCGATTGGTATAATCTTCCGGGTTTGCAGTGAAAATAAAAACAATATCCAGCGGCATTCGCAATTTGAAACCACGAATCTGAATATCACCCTCCTGTAAAATATTGAATAATGCTACCTGAATTCGAGCCTGTAAATCGGGCAATTCATTGATGACGAAAATCCCTCTGTTACTTCTGGGTATAATGCCGTAATGGATTACTTTCTCATCGGAAAAACTCAGTTTTAAATTAGCGGCCTTGATGGGATCAATATCCCCGATTAAATCTGCCACACTCACATCCGGCGTGGCAAGTTTTTCTCCATAACGTTTACTGCGGTGGACCCATTCAATGGGTGTTTCATCTCCGCGCTCGGCAATGATGTCCAAAGCATACCTGCTCATGGGCTGTAAAGGATCATCATTAATTTCAGAACCGGCAATCACCGGAATATATTCATCAAGCAAAGAAGTCATCTGACGGGCCATTCTGGTTTTCGCCTGCCCTCTTAACCCCAGAAACAAGATATTGTGCTGACTTAGGATGGCTCTTTCTGTATCTGGTATTACCGTGTCTTCGTAACCGATGATACCTTCAAAAGGATTCTCTTTATCACGTATTTTCTGAATCAGGTTGTCCCTGATTTCCTGCTTTACCGATTTAGACTGGTAACCACTGGCTTTTAATTGCCCCAGTGTAAAAATATCAGTATACTTTACCACTTTGTTTTTTTTCATCTAGAATACATTTTTTCTTTTGCCACTTTCAAAATCCTTGAATATAAACGATCCCAGTTTATCTAAGGAAGCAAAATAGGCTTTACCATTATTCATTTCTGTAAATTCTTCTACAAACTGCTGTAAATAGGGATCGGAAGCAATCATAAAAGTAGTGATGGGAATCTTAAGCTTCTTGCATTGTGCAGCCAGATTAATACAACGGTTTACTACTTTTCTGTCCAGGCCAAAACTGTTTTTATAATATTGATTCCCAATTTTCAGACAGGTAGGTTTACCATCGGTAATCATAAAGATTTGCTTGTTCGGATTCTTTCTTCTGCGCAGCAAATCCATGGCCAGTTCCAGGCCGGCAACCGTATTGGTATGATAAGGTCCTACTGTTAAATAAGGCAGGTCTTTAATTTCAATACTCCAGGCATCATTCCCGAAAACAACAATATCAATGGTGTCTTTGGGATAGCGGGTGGTTATCAGTTCACAGAGCGCCATAGCCACTTTCTTAGCTGGTGTAATCCTGTCCTCCCCATATAAAATCATGGAATGGGAAATATCAATCATCAGCACAGTGGAAGTCTGGGTTTTGAAATCTGATTCCCGAATTTGTAAATCGTCTTCCTGCATGGAAAAGGATTCTACTCCCCTGTTGATCTGGGCGTTTCGAATGCTTTCTGTAAAATCAATCTGTTCCAGCATATCCCCAAACTGAAACGGACGGGTATCTGCGCTGGCTTCATCCCCCTGCCCTGTCTTAAAGGTTGAGTGATTGCCCTTATCTGCCTTCTTTAATTTTCCGAAAATTTCTTCCAGG
Source organism: Sediminibacterium sp. C3 (assembly GCF_000508085.1). Classification (GTDB taxonomy): domain Bacteria; phylum Bacteroidota; class Bacteroidia; order Chitinophagales; family Chitinophagaceae; genus Sediminibacterium. Next base: position 2,215,495 of record NZ_KI669560.1, read on the forward strand.
CTTTTCTTGCGAATGGTTTGCTCAGACTTGGCGGTTATCTGAAAACTGCCATCGGCTTCGTTCTCTTTGAGGTATCCATTCTTTTTTAAATCTTCAATGAAATCACCCATACCATATTCGTTATCTGTAAAATGGTATTGTTTGTCAAGTTCATTCATCCAGCTAAGCGATTCTTCTGCACTTCCATTAGTATAAACCAACAGTTGAGAAAAAATATGCAACAACTGATCGAATTTGGATTGTTCGTTCTGTGCAGGATTAAAGGAAAAAAACTGATACCCAATCATATTTTAATTAACAGTTTTCGGCCTGTTAAGTTCAAGCATTTACATCATAAAAATAAAACGTCCCGAAAATTCGGGACGTTTTATAGTATTTTATTTACTACTATCTCGCGGAGCCATTAATTTACCGGGAATCTGAATGGCAGGATTGTATACGGACTTCATTCGTTCCATTCCCTCCATATATCCTTCTGCAATACGCTTTTCATCTTCCATCATTTCACCTTTTCTGCCGGTTAATGAATTGTAGTATTTAATCTGCTGCTGCAAATCCTTTCCAACGGATTTAGATACTTTTTCAATCAGCGCCTTGTCTTCGGCCATATAACAAGCTTCCAGGAACATTAAAGAATTCCTGTTGTGCATATTGCCTCTGCTAACCATTCCGTAAGGGAAGTTCTCCTCATCCATCAACTGATCTACTTTCTGCAAAGCTTTTCTGGCATCTTCCTTTCTGCCTTTTGAAGCTAAATCAATGGCAAGCTCTGTATAGGCAGTACGAATACTGTTTAAATGTCTTCTGTTTTCTTCATCAAAGTAAACTCCTTTCACATTGGCATTTCCTGCAACAAATACATTCATGGCTTTAGACATCATCCAGTCAGTATTTACTTTAGAACCCTGAACCGGAACCAGGCGATGGCTTAATCCATCTCTTCTCAGATATTCATCAAAGCCAAGATCCACCTGTGGATTGGTAAAGTAAATAGGACGCTTCCATTTGTTGGCTGCAATGATATTCAGAACCGCCATATCGTTCTTCATCATAGAACCTTTTGGCAATTCGAATCTTAGCTCAGCAACTACACTGTCGTTTGCGTTTACTGTTTTGTTAGCCACCACTTCAGCCGCATTCACTGGTACAGAGAATTTACGAACCGGGAAAGTACTCAGCGCCTCTCCATTACCGCGGTCTTCCATATTCACCGGATCATCACTCCCTACATAATTTTTCATTAAATCATAAAGGTCATAATAACGGTCTTCCGGAATATTGGGCTTGGGTCTGTACAACGCATAATCTCTTTTTCCGCCTTCAATTTGTTCTGCCGACCAGATTACATCAATCGGATCACTCTGGTTTACTTTATAGCGAAGCTGATTAATATACCAGTCAATTCCCAATAAGCTATAATTAATCACACGAATATCAGGACGAATACCTTCTACTTCCTGCGCATACCATAATGGATAGGTATCATTGTCTCCGAAAGTGAAGAGAATGGCATTGGGAGCACAACTTTCCAAATAGTCTTTTGCCAAGTCTCTGGCCAATACTTTTTTACTTCTGTCGTGGTCATCCCATTCCTGTTGTGCCATCAATGCCGGCACTGCCAACAGACAAATAAGGGTTGCCAGACTGGCGGCCATGGCAGGCTTTACTATTTTTTTTAAATAGGAAGCCACAGCCAGTACCCCTATGCCAATCCAAACGGCAAAAGCATAGAAGCTACCTACATAAGCATAGTCTCGTTCACGGGGTTGGTTACCCGCCTGATTCAGGTATAATACAATCGCTAAACCCGTAAAGAAGAACATTAATAAATTGGAAAAAGCATCGTCTCCCCTTTTGTTTCTATGATAAACAAATCCTAAAAGGCCTAAAATAAAAGGCAGTGCAAATAATTTGTTATTGGCCTTATTGTTCTTTAAAGAATCAGGCAATTGTGACTGATCTCCATAAATTAAATTGTCTACCAATGGAATTCCGGTAATCCAGTTACCGTCCCTAACATTACCAGTGTAAACGCCCTGAATATCATTTTGCTTACCAGAAAAATTCCACATAAAGTAACGGAAATACATCCAGTATACCTGATAGCCAACAAAGAACTTCACATTGTCTACCTGATTTGGGGCTCTTTCATAAGTTCCGTCTTTCAGTTTGGGAATATTTAAAAAAGCAGAATAATAATAGGCATGATACTGATCATCACTGGCATCCCAAACCCTGGGGAATACCATTTTGTCCTCTGCATTGTAAACATATTTTTTATCCTGACCTACTTCAATGTACTTATCACGTGCTTTCTGATAACGCATACCCGTATTTCTCAAGTCTACCGGTTGAGCGGTAAACTTCTGACCATATAACAATGGAAAATCACCATACTGTTCTCTTCCCAGGTAACCCACCAAACTCATTGGATTGTCTACATTGTACATATCAACTGAAGGATTGGCGCTACTGCGAATCATAGTGGTTAAGTAAGTACTGTAACCAATAAACATGAAACTAATACACCAGATGGCCAGTGTTAGATACGGCCATGCTCTTCTCGCGGCCACTTTTAATCCCTGCCATAAAAGTGCAGCAACGATAACAAAGAATAGGGTAAATCCTGTAAAGAAAGGCATACCCGCTCCATTTACCATCCAGCGATCAAAAGATCCTGCCAGTTTAATAGAATATTGAATAACACCCACCTGAACAACACCTGTTATAACACAGCCAATAACAAAGAAAATATAAACACCCCCGAAATAGGCTTTTTGCTCAGGCTTCCATTTTTCAATAAGGTAAAGGAATCCAACTCCCAATAATGTTGCTAAAATCATTAATCCTGCCACTGTTCCATCCATGCCCACATTATCAGTGGCTTCTGCTGCTGCACTAACCAATGCGCCAAAGAAAGCCAATACCCCACCAATAATAACCAGTTTAATAAACCAGGAACGAATTAAGGCATAATTGAAATTTTCACGCTTTCTAAAGTAATAAACCATAACAATGGCAGGAATGGTTAACAGATTGAGTAAGTGAACCCCAATGGACAATCCCATCATGAAGAAAATAAAGACAATCCAGCGGTCCGCACCAGGCTCATCTGCATGATTTTCCCATTTTAGAATGGCCCAGAATACGATGGCAGTAAAGAAAGAGGAAAGGGCATACACTTCCCCTTCAACGGCACTATACCAGAATGAATCACTGAAAGTATAAGCCAGGGCACCTACAACACCGGCACCCATGATACTCCAGATTTGATAGC
>NZ_KI669560.1:2218791-2279781 GCF_000508085.1 Sediminibacterium sp. C3
CCAGAAGAGAAAAAGAATAGTAAATGCACTCGCCATTGCACTCATCATATTCACCGCTTTGGCTGCACTCATTGGATCATCTCCAAAAAGAATAATGAAAATTCTACCCAAAATAACAAATAAAGGGGCGCCCGGAGGATGCGGTATCTGGAGTTTGAAACAGCTACTCACAAACTCACCACAATCCCATAAGCTTCCGCCCGCTTCCGCAGTAAGTGTATAAACCATGCTGGCAATAGCAAAAACCACCCAGCCAATAATGTTATTAATCTTGTTAAACTGCATATTTGTTTTGGTTTTTAAAGACTGGCAAACATAACTTATTATAGGTGAAAATTGAAATACATTGAGGGGATTCAGCCATTTTAAGAAAGTTTTTACACCTGTAAACCTATGATTTTGAATACCAATGCTGCCTTAGAATTGTAAAGCGGTAATTTCAAAAGCCTGTCTTAACTTTGCGCCGGCATGAATCAAAAACAAACGGTAGCATTTCACACCCTGGGCTGTAAGCTGAATTTTTCCGAAACCTCCACCCTGAGCAGGTTAATGGAGAAAGAAGGTTTTGAGAAAAAGGAATTTGATGAAGTAGCAGATGTATATGTAATTAATACCTGCTCAGTTACCGATAATGCGGATAAGGAATGTCGCCAGATTGTACGCAGGATTCAACGCAAAGCACCTGAAAGTTTCGTAATCATTACAGGTTGTTATGCCCAGTTAAAACCCAAAGAAATTGCCAGTATTCCAGGAGTTGACCTGGTTTTGGGGGCAGCTGAAAAATTTAATATTGCAGAACATATCGGCAATCTGACCAAAACCAATGATCCTGCCAAAATTTGCAGTTGCGATATCAGTGAAGTGAGTGGATTCAATGCTTCCTTTTCACAAAACGATCGTACCCGTACTTTTTTAAAAGTGCAGGATGGGTGTGATTACAACTGTTCCTTTTGCACGATACCTATGGCCAGGGGAAAAAGCAGAAGTGATAGTATTGCCAATGTAATTATGAATGCTGAGAAACTGGCAGCGGACGGTGTAAAGGAAATTGTACTGACTGGCGTTAATCTGGGAGATTTCGGGAAAGGTCCTGACGGAGACAAACAGCATCAGGAAAATTTTACCGATCTGGTAAAAGCATTGGATGAAGTAAAAGGCATTGAGCGTTACCGAATATCTTCCATAGAACCGAATCTTATTACCAATGAGTTGATTGAATGGGTGGCAAACAGCGACCAGTTCATGCCTCATTTTCATATTCCACTTCAAAGTGGATCAGACAGAATACTGGGCTTGATGAGAAGGAGATACAAGCGGGCATTATACGCAGAAAAAGTAGCGCTGATTAAACAATTGATGCCCCATGCAGCCATTGGCGTCGATGTGATTGTAGGTTTTCCGGGAGAAACGGATGAAGATTTTAAAGAAACCTTTGACTTTATCCATTCGCTGGACGTCTCTTATCTGCATGTATTTACTTATTCGGAAAGAGACAATACCAAAGCCCTGGAAATAAAACCTGTGGTTCCCATTTCTGTTCGTAATGAACGCAATAAAACCCTCCGGAATTTGTCTTATATGAAGTTGCAGTATTTTACTCAGCAACATGCAGGAACCAATCGTCCTGTTTTATTTGAAGCCTATAACAAAGAAGGCATGATGGAGGGATATACTGACAACTATATCAGGATTAGTACTCCCTACAGAGCAGAGTGGGCAAATCAGATTGTAGCTTGGAATATATAAGACTTACTTATTTTACCGTAAGAAAAGTAGCGGGAAACTCCACTATCATTACTTGTCCCAGACCTTGTAACTGTACATATACTTTTTTTCTTCCACCTCTTACTACAGTTCCTTCCTGATCCATGAAGACGCCGTAATTTACTTTAACTAAATCGCCACTTGAAAAACCTTCATCAGAGATAATGGTAATTTTGGCATCTTTTTCGGCAAGGTATAGTTTAATGTTTTCTACTTCTTCATCTTTTATAACAGCAGGCTTACCCAAATAATAAACAAAATTCAAAGCGCCGTCGGTCATGAGTACTTTGGACCTTTCTGTATCATCAATTCTAACAAAAACATAAGATTTAAAGAGCGGCTCTTCAATAATTTTCTTTCGGTCCGACCATTGTCTTTCCACCTTTTGCAAAGGGCACCAGCTTTCAATACCCTTTCTGATTAAAACAGAATCTATTTTCTTTTCCCACCTTGGCTTGGTGTAAATGGCGTACCATTTTTTTGTTAGTTTATTTTCCATTTTCTCGCTGAATCGTACTATCTGTTTAGCTAATCAATTTTTTGCCGTTGCTGTCTTTGTTTCAGCCAATTGCTGTATTACTTTCACCCCTGCATCAATATGTAAATCCTGCTTTAATAATTTCAACCATTCCTGGTAACGAATTCCTTTATTTTTATCAGGATTATTGTAAAATTTATCCTTGTCTGCATCCATCGCCTGTACATTCAATTCGGACTTCAATTTAAGCAATGCATTATTCTGATTTACCGTACTGGTAATTTGTTTCTGCATTTGCTTGAACTGATCAATTTGCAGATTAATGGGATTTTCATTCTTGGCGCTTAACCATTTTAAATTGTCCTGTAACAATTTCAGGTTGGGATCGGAAACAATTCGTTCCTGTTCCTTTTTAACTATTTGATCCAGATGGGTGCCTTCACCCCCATTCCATAACTGATATCTGGTCTGTGGAATAGCATCCCAGGGTAAGGAATTGGGATTATCCTTCTCTCTGATCTTCAGATATTCATATGTATCGGGCATAATAATATCTGGCACTACTCCTTTTAATTGTGTACTGCCACCGTTAACCCTGTAAAATTTCTGGAATGTTAAGCTTACAGCTCCGAACTCTGTTCTACTGCTGTAAAAATCAATCGGTCTTCCAAATGGTATGGGTCTTTGTACTGTTCCTTTTCCATAGGTTGAGCTACTTCCGATAACAATACCTCTTTTATAGTCCTGGATAGCTGCAGCAAAAATTTCACTGGCAGATGCACTTAGTTCATTCACCATTACCGCTAATGGTCCATCATATAAAACCGATTCATCATTGTCTCTCCAGGTCTGCTGATCAACTCTGCCGTCTCTTTCCTTTACCTGAACAACCGGGCCTGATGGGATAAACAAGCCAACCATTTTAACCACTTCCAACAAGGAACCACCCCCATTGTTTCTAAGATCAATCACAATTCCTTTTACATTTTCAGCTTTTAGCTTTTTAACTTCTTCTGCTACATCTTCCGAACACTTAAAACCATTTTTGTCTTCAAAATTGGCATAGAAATCTGGCAATGCGATATACCCGATTTTATCACTACCCTGCATCACAATTGCACTACGGGCCAATCCTTCATCCTGTTCAATTTTTTCTCTGATCAGTGAAACTGTTCGGGTAGTACCATCTTGTTTTTTGAAGGTAATTCTTACTTCTGTGCCTTTATCACCTCTGATTAACTTAACTGCATCTTCTGTACCATATCCACTCACATCAACGGGTTCATTAGCCCCCTGTGCTACTTTTATAATTATATCTCCCGCAACGATGGCACCTGATTTCCAGGCAGGTCCTCCAGTAACAATGCTGGCTATTTTTATTCCATTATCATCCTGTTGCAACTGCGCCCCAATGCCGTAAAACTGGTTGCTCATTCTCTCATCAAATGCTCTTTTCTCAACGGGAGGATAATAATCCGTATGAGGATCCATTAAATTGGTAATAACATTTATAAAAGAATTGAATCGCTGTTCTTCCGTAAAAGTAGTTTTAATCCGGTTGAAAGTCCGGTCCATCATTTTAAGCACACTGTTTCTTGCATTCAATTCCAGACTATCATCTGGTAACACACGAAAACTATCCTTGCCTTTGTTCTTTTCTCTTTCTTCCTGTAAATCAACAAAACGTTCCAGTGTATAATATTTCAATTTTTTTCTCCAGCGATCCTTACGGTCCTCATCAGTCGGGGCATAACTCAGTTTTTCACCATCCAGCTGCACCGATTCATTTACAGAGAAATCAAAGGGCTTTGATAATATCTCTTTATAAAAACCTACCGTTTCTTCAACGCGTTTTGAATAAATACTACTGACTGCTGGCTGAAAATGCATGGCAGCACCATGAATTTCATCATCAATCGTTGTTTCCATTTTCTTCAGACCATTTACATCTTCGGAAGTAAAAATACTTTTATCTCCATCCAGTTGATCTAAATAACCTTTAAAGACTTTTTTTGAAAAATCATCATTGATTTTTTTAGGACTGTAATGCTGCTGTTCCAGCAACATGCCTACGGTATTCAATAATCTTTGCTGCTGTGCTATTTTTTCATTGGAATCTGCTCCGTTTATGCTGCGAAATGCAATAAAAAGTGAGCCAAATAATACCAGAGCCGTTAACACTAACCCTTTTCTACTCTTCATAAATTGCTTGAATTTTTGCATGGTCTTTCCAAAAATAATCCAAAATAAGATGCCAATTGCAACTACATTTTCAATTAACAAAGGTTTGGATGAAGTTTTTTTAAAAAATATTTCCTACTTTTGCCGTCCACAAAACGGAGGGCGTAGCTCAGTTGGTTAGAGCGTCAGTTTGTGGCACTGAAGGCCGGGGGTTCGAGACCCCTCGCTCTCCCACTTAAAACCTATAAAACGTATGTTTTATAGGTTTTTAAATTTTACAGCATGAGTCTTATTTACCTGATACCCTTTATTTCAGCCTTTATTGGCTGGTTTACCAATTGGGTTGCCATTAAAATGCTTTTTCATCCCAAAGAACCCGTGAAGATTTTGGGCATCACTTTTATCGGAATATTCCCTAAAAGGCAGGCTCAGTTTGCTGAAAAACTGGGCAAATTGGTTAGCGCCGAATTGCTCTCCTTTCAGGATATTGAAGAAAAAATAACCAACCCTAAAAATATGGAAGCGTTGATCCCCCAAATTGACGCCCATATTGACCATTTTCTGCGAGTGAAACTAGCCGACCACATGCCCATCATCAGTATGTTCATTGGCGACCAGACCATTGTACAGATGAAAGCTGTTTTTATGGCTGAGTTACAGGAACTATTCCCGGGTCTAATGAAATCCTATATGAATCAGTTGCAAAATCAGCTAGACCTCGAAAAAATTGTAATAGAAAAAGTAAAAGGGTTTTCATCAGACAAATTAGAACAGATATTAAATGATATCATGTCTAAGGAATTCCGATTTATTGAAATTCTTGGAGGTGTTTTAGGTTTTATTATTGGTGTTATTCAGGTGCTGCTAACAATGATTGCTTAGTCACCGACGGATTAAAAGCCCTATTCGCCGATTTTGTTAAACTTTATCCACTCAGGCTTGTCATATTACCGCTCATAAAATGGGAGATTCAATCCCAATGGGTCTAAACCAACTTTGCAATTAATAACAATGATGAATATGCGTAAATTTTTAGGAATTTTTCTTTTAGCCGGGATGATTATGGGTCATGCCAAGGCACAAATGCCCCCAATGATGGGTGGACGTGCCGGTGCAGGCGCCAGCCAGAACATGAATATTGGACATTTCTATGGAAAAATGGTTGACAGTAAAACCAATAAAGGAATTGAAGGCGTTACCGTTCAATTGAGAGGTAATAAATTCGATACCGTTACCAAAAAAATGAAAGAAGCCATTTTGGGAACCGTTATTACCAAGTCTAATGGTGATTTCAGTTTCGAAAACCTGCCACTATTTGGCAATTTCAAATTAAATGCTACTGCTCTTGCCTATAAAACGATAGACCAGACCATTTCATTCGGCATTAAAATGCCTTCAGGCGGAGGTGGAAATATGCAGCAAATGCTGGGAATGGCCGATAAAGATTTAGGCAATATCAAAATGGAAGAAGATGCCACGAATTTGGGTAACGTTACAGTAACCGCATCTACCAAACCCCAATTTGAATTGGGCATTGATCGTAAAATCTTCAATGTAGACAAGAACTTAATGGGTTCGGGACAAACCGCAACCGAATTAATGCGTAATATCCCTGCTTTAAATGTTGATATTGATGGAAATGTAACATTAAGAAATGCTTCCCCAACTCTATTCATTGATGGCAGACCAACGACAATTACACTGGATCAAATACCTTCTGATATTATTGAAAGAGTTGAATTAATCACCAACCCTTCCGCCAAATTTGATGCTTCCGGTGGTAATGCAGGTATTTTAAATATCGTCCTAAAGAAAAATAAGAAAGTGGGGTACAATGGTGGTATCAGAGCAGGCGTTGACTCACGGGGAATGTTAAATGGCGGTGGAGATATCAATATCCGTCAGAATAAATTGAATTTTACGGGTAGCGGTGTTTATAATCAGCGTAAATCTATTTCTGAAGGTATTACCGACAGAAACAATTTATTAGCAACCCCAAGCAATATATACAACGTGCAGGACGCAACCAACAAAGGATACTTTGCTTTCTTCAGAGGTGGTCTTGATTATTTTATTGATAACAGAAACACCATTTCTGTTACAGCCAATTACAACAGAGGCCAGTTTGATAATGACCAAACTCAGCGTGTTGACTCTACTATCAAGGGGATACCAACTTCTTATTCTAATATCGGAACCCAGTCTACCAGCAATTTCAGAAATCTGGGCACCCAAATTAGCTACAAGCACAATTTTGCAAAGAACGGACACAATATCTCTTCAGATTATAACTATAATAAAAGCACCAACGATAACCTGACTAATATTGGCAATTATACTTATAATCTGGATGGCACACAGAAAGGCAACCCTTTGTTGCAACGTGGTATTGGATCCGGAGGAACTACCAACCATACCTTCCAAATAGATTATGAGAACCCGCTTAGTGATGACAGTAAATTTGAGGCAGGTGGACGTGTGGCTATCAGAGATTTTAATAACAAACTAGATCAATTTCGCTTTAATCAATTGACTGGCCAATACGAACTGGTTCCTTTAATTAGCAGCAGATACAAATACACAGATGCTGTATATGCAGCCTACAGTACTTATAGTTTTAAAGTTAATAAGTGGAGTTATCAGTTGGGTTTAAGAGCTGAAAGTTCCAATTATACCGGAACCCTTTTAAATGCCAGAGGTGCTGATTCGGCCACTTTCTCAGTTAAGTTCCCATTGAGCTTATTCCCAAGTGCATTCATTACTTATAAAATTGATGAGAAGCAGGATTTCCAGATCAACTATTCAAGAAGAGTAAACAGACCTAATTTCTTTCAGTTAATGCCTTTCCCGGATTATTCAGACCCTCAGAATATCAATATGGGTAATGCTGGTCTTAAACCTGAATTCACCAATTCATTTGAAATGAGCTGGAACAATGCTTACAAAAAAGGATCAAACTTTTTGGTAACGGCATTCTTTAAACATTCTACCAATTTAATCACCCGTTATGTTTATAGAGATGCAAATGCCTTAATTCCCGGGGACAGCGCTTTCTTCAGCACTTTTATCAATGCAAACAGTGCCAGATCATTTGGTTTGGAATTAACCAATAAAACAGCCGTAAACAGCTGGTGGGAAATGACGGTTAACCTGAATATATTCAATTCCAGATTAAATGCAACGGTACCTGGCCAACCTAATCTGGTTCAGGAGCAATGGAGCTGGTTTACCAAAATGAACAATACATTCAAATTAGGCAAAGGATTTTCAATCCAGTTAAGCGGAGATTATCAAGCCAGAACCGTATTACCTCAAAGCGGCGGCGGTGGTGGCCGTGGCGGTGGTGGTGGTGGTATGATGTTCGGAGGCGGGCCTCAGTCCGGTGCTCAGGGATACAATCAGCCTCGTTATGGTGTAGATTTAGCAATCAGAAAGGAGTTCACCTGGAAGAATGGCAGATCTGGCAACTTAACCTTAAGCATGAATGATATCTTCAGAACACAATTGTTCCAGAGTTATTCTGAAAGTTCCTTCTTCAACCAAACCAACCAACGTAGAAGAGATCCTCAGGTTTTACGCCTGAATTTCAGCTACCGTTTCGGAAAATTCGATGCAAGCTTATTCAAACGCAAAAATACCAAGGCTGACCAAAGTGGTGGCATGGATATGATGCAGCAATAATTTTAGTTTTAGTTTAAGATGAAAGGCCCTGGTTTCTACCGGGGCCTTAGTTTTAAATAACAGTAAATTTTGAGATTTTTGGGGCTAAGAAAGCTTTCAGAAGAATCAAATTAAACACCTAATCAGCCGATTTTCCCTGCAACATAGGAACAAAAGAAAATTCATCAAACAATTCTTCCTGTAAACTTCCATCTGCAAGTTTGGTTATTCGCATCATCCTTTGTGCTTCTCCCTCATTTACAGGTATCACCATCATTCCTCCTGTCTTTAATTGTTCAAGAAGCAATGGGGGTATAAATGGAGCGGCTGCGGTTATCAGAATTTTATCAAATGGTGCATAAGTTGGCAACCCTTTGAATCCATCCCCGAAAAAGAATTTTACATTGGGGTAATTTTTTCTGAAATGATAGTATTCTTTTTGTTCGTCAAACAATTTCTTCTGCCTTTCAATGGTATATACCCATTGAGGTCCAAGTTCAGCCAAAATGGTGGTCTGATAAATACTTCCGGTCCCTATTTCTAATACCTTATCCCCCTTTTTTATTTGTAGTAACTGAGTTTGATAAGCTACTGTATAAGGATGGGAAATGGTCTGGTCTGCAGAAATAGGGAAAGCACGGTTTTCGTAAGCAATTTTGTCGAATACAGATTCCAGAAAAAAATGCCGGGGAATCTTATTCATTGCCTCCAAAACGGCTTCATCTGTAATTCCTTTCTCGCGCAAAGTATCAATCAGCTTTTTGCGCATTCCCTTATGATGATATGTATCCAAATAATCTCTGTCTTTTTGCATGCTGCGAATATACCTTACTATTTTAGGTTCATACTACTGATAATTCCTTCAATTCTGTTTTCCAGTTCTTTTTGTTTCACATCAAATGCTTCGCGGTTTTCCAGGCGGGTATTTACACTGAAGTAGAACTTGATTTTTGGTTCTGTACCAGAAGGTCTCGCAGAAATCTTACTTCCATCAGCGGTAATAAATTGAAGCACATTACTTTTCGGAAGTTGAATCGGCCAGGTTTCACCGGTTTGTAAATTTTTACCCACCTGTAATTGATAATCCAGCAACGTAGTTACTGCAGAACCGTTAATGGAAGATGGTGGATTGGAACGATATCCTTCCATCATATCTGCAATTTCTTTCTGTCCGTTCATGCCTTTTTTGGTAATGCTGATTAGATTCTCATAATAAAAACCATATTGAATATACAGGTCAATCATTTTATCGAATAAGGATCTGCCCTTGTTTTTTTCATATGCCGCCATTTCGCACATCAATGCAACTGCACTAACAGCATCCTTATCTCTGATCTGATCTCCGATCATTAATCCAAAACTTTCTTCACCACCAATTACGTAATTTTCTTTCCCTTCCAGTTCTTTAATTTTTTCAGCAATCCATTTAAAGCCGGTTAAAACATTATAACAGGCAACCTTATTTTGTCTGGCTACTTCATTAATCATTTCTGTGGTAACAATTGTAGAAACTACCATATCATTGGGCTGTGCAATGCCTTTGGCTTTTCTGGCTTCCATCATGTATGCAAATGCAAGTACTGCTGTCTGATTGCCATTCATCAAAACCCATTCGCCCTTATGATTCTTAACACCAATACCCACACGGTCCGCATCCGGGTCTGTTCCCAAAAGAATATCTGCATTCAATTCACGGGCTTTAGCCAATCCAATGCTCATGGTTTCGCTTTCCTCCGGATTGGGATACTTTACAGTTGGAAAGTTACCGTCTGGTGTTGACTGCTCTTCTACAATATGTACGTTCTCGAATCCGAATGCTTGCAAAACTTTAGGTACCAGTGTTATACCTGTTCCGTGAATTGGCGTATATACAATTTTTAAATCTTTCTGTGCTGATACAACATCTGGATAAACACTAAGCTCCTTTACCATTTCAATGTACTGGGCATCCAGTTCCGCTCCAATAATGGTAATATTGGCTTCACCTCCATCCCACTTTACGTCATCAACACTTTTGATAGCTTCTACCTCTGTGATTACATTTTTATCATGGGGTGGCACCAGCTGTCCCCCATCATTCCAGTAAGCTTTATAACCATTGTATTCTTTGGGATTATGAGATGCTGTACATACCACGCCTGCCTGACAACCCAATTTACGAATTGCAAAACTCAGCTCCGGTGTTGGTCTTAATGCCTCAAACAAATACACTTTAATACCATTGGCTGCAAACACATTAGCTGTGGTTTCAGCAAAAAAACGGCTGTTATTCCTACTATCGTGGGCAATTGCTATTTGTATGCTGGAATCAGGATAGGTCTTCTTTAAATAATTAGAAAAACCCTGAGTAGCCATTCCAATAGTGTATTTATTAACCCGATTGGTACCAACACCCATTAATCCTCTTAAACCACCTGTTCCAAATTCAAGATTCCTGTAAAAGGCATCTGCCAGTTCATCAGGATTGCCGGCCTGTAAAGCGAGAATTTGGTCTTTTGTGTACTGGTCATAGTTCCCGTTTAACCAGGTATTTACATTGGCTTGTATTGCTGCGTCCATATTAAATGCTCATTTATATTTTAATTATTAAGATACTATCATTTCTTTTATTTAACATATGCACCCTGAATTTTTCCGCCTTCAGTTTCAACCTGGATATGTTCCTCCTGAGTGGTGGCAATAGACAGACCCACAAAATCGGGTTTTACCGGAAACTGTTTATGCATTCTTTCCACTAATACAAGTGTTTGAATACTTTTCGGATGTGCTTCCAATAATGGTTTCAATGCATATAATAGTGTTTTTCCACTATTCGTTACATCGTCTATTAAAACAATATTAGCACCGTTTAGATCCAGTTTTTCACTCAAAATCACGTCGGTTGGCTTTTGTTTGTTCAGCTGAACAGCTATCGTTTTAATGGGTTTGTTTAGCAAAGTCCCCAATAAGCTGGCCATTTCTTCCGCAATAATCATCCCACTCTGCTGAACTCCCATTAAATATAGCTCTCCTGTTTGGCCGCTCAGGCTTTCCGCAATCTCCAGACTCATTCTTTTTAATTTCTGCTGAGCAGCTGCTGCGGTTAAAACGTATTTTCTTTCAGACATAGTATAAATTATACCTCAAAATAACAACAATAATGCATTCTCCAATTGTATTATCTTAGCGTATAACTTTCTTTATGCAGTACTTACAACAAGTTTTGTTTTGTATCATGGCCGGGGCAGCCATTTACTGGTTTTCAAAAAAAGTGGCCGAAATCAGAAGGAATATATTTCTTGGGAAAGCACAGGATTTATCGGATAACCCCGGCCAGCGCTGGAAGAATGTAATATTACTGGCACTTGGGCAGAAGAAAATGTTTCATAATGTTCCGGTTGCCATCATGCACTTCATTATTTATGCCGGTTTTATCATCATTAATATGGAAGTGCTTGAAATTGTACTGGATGGTATTTTAGGCACCCACAGACTTTTTCTTCCTTATCTGGGCGAGTTCTACGGCTTGCTCATCAATACTTTTGAGTGGTTGGCGGCAAGCGTTATTGTCGTTTGTATCATTTTTCTTGCCAGAAGAAACTGGCTTAAACTAAAACGATTTATCAGTAAGGATTTAAACGGATGGCCCAAAACAGATGCCAACCTGATTCTGATTACAGAGATTGTATTAATGAGTTTGTTTTTAACCATGAATGCAACTGATCAGATTTTACAGGACAGAGGCGTTGCACATTACGAGCCTACCGGAAGTTTTTTTCTTTCTGCTCAATTAATACCTCTGTTTGAAGGTTTGCCCGATGGCACATTGATAGCCATTGAGCGAGTAGCATGGTGGATTCATATTGCAGGAATTTTCGCCTTCCTGAATTATCTTCCTTACTCTAAACACTTACATATTGCACTTGCTTTTCCCAATGCTTATTACGCAAATTTGCAGGCTCCGGGAAAAATAAAAAATATGCCCGAAGTACAAAATGAAGTATTGTATGCAATGCAACCTGAATTCGCACCTGCTAACGCTACTCCACCTGCCAGCTTTGGTGCAAAAGATGTATTTGATTTAAGCTGGAAAAATTTATTGGATGCTTATAGCTGTACAGAATGCGGAAGATGTACTTCAGAATGTCCAGCGAACCAAACGGGTAAATTACTAAGTCCCAGAAAAATCATGATGGCCACCCGAGACAGACTGGAAGAAGTAGGCAGAAATATCAATGTCAACCAATCATTTGTTTCTGACAACAAAACTTTGTTACACGATTATATTTCAGTAGAAGAACTTAGAGCATGTACTACTTGTAATGCCTGTGTGGAAGCATGTCCGGTAAGCATTTCTCCTCTCGACATAATTGTTGAATTAAGAAGATCATTAATTATGGAAGAAAGCAATGCACCACAGGAATGGAACAGCACTTTCAGCAATATTGAAAACAATTTTGCGCCATGGAAATTTTCTCCTGATGATCGTGATAAATGGGCCAATGAAATGGCCTCTTAATAATTACTAATAAACATTAAAAAGAATATATGAAGATCAATACGATGGCCGAAATGATGGCAAATGGAGAAACCCCTGAAATTCTGTTTTGGGTTGGTTGTGCAGGAAGCTTTGATCAGCGCGCACAAAAAATAACCAAAGCTTTTGCTACTATACTTGATAAAGTAGGAATAAAATTTGCCATTTTAGGAAAGGAAGAAGCTTGTACTGGCGACCCAGCCAGAAGAGCTGGAAATGAGTTTTTGTTCCAAATGATGGCCTATCAGAATATTCAGATTTTGAATGGTTATAATATCAGAAAAATTGTAACAACTTGCCCACACTGCTTTAACACATTAAAAAACGAATACCCTGAGCTGGGGGGCAACTATGAAGTAATTCATCACACCACACTTTTGCAGGAACTAATTGATCAAGGGAAAATTATATTAAAAGAAGGCGGCAGTTTTAAGGGTAAAAAGATTTCTTTCCATGACAGCTGCTATTTGGGTAGGGCCAACAATATTTATGAAGCGCCCAGAAAAGTTTTAGAAGCACTGGATGCTGAGTTGATAGAAATGAAAAGATGCCGTACAAAAGGTCTTTGCTGTGGCGCAGGTGGAGCACAAATGTTTAAAGAAGATGAACCAGGCAACAAGAGAATTAATATAGAGAGGGCTGACGAAGCACTTGAAACGGGGGCAACTTTCATTGCAGCTGCCTGTCCATTCTGCAATACAATGATGATGGATGGTGTAAAAAACAGGGAGAAAGAAAATGAAGTAGCTGTTTTGGATATAGCAGAAATGATTGCCGAAAGCATTGCATAAGTTGTACCTTTGCAGCATGGATATTCAAGCGTATAAGAACAATTGTCCGGCAGACTTCAGTGATCAGTCTAAAGTGTGGATTTACCAGAGTAACCGGCTGTTTTCTATCAGTGAAGCATTTGAGATAGATCAAGTTTTACAGGATTTTATAGCTGGCTGGAAAAGCCATGGTTCTCCCGTTAAAGGTTTTGCCAATTTATTTTTTGGTCAGTTTATTGTTTTAATGGCGGATGAATCTGCTACTACAGTTGGCGGATGCAGCACAGATAGTTCTGTACACGTGATCAAAAAAATTGAACAGTTGTGCAAAGTAGATTTATTCAACAGACAGAATCTGGCTTTTGTAATAAAAGATAAAATTGAATTATTACCTCTTGCCCAATTTAATTATGCATTAGAGAATCAATTCATACAACCTGATACGCTTTATTTTAATAATACCGTTGCTACCAAAGGAAGCTGGATGAATGAATGGATCATTCCTGTAAAAGAAAGTTGGCTATCCTCCAGAATCAAAAAAACGGTATAATACGCCCAATTCCAAAACGCGTTTTATATTTTAGCCCCTGTTGATTTTTTAGCAACCGAAGGCGATTTCTGCACCATTCTATTCAACTGAAAGCTTATTGAAATCCGGTAGTTTCGGCTTCGGGTAGCACTGAAGCTTTCCAGTTCAAACCTGGGTCCGGTTGTAAAGGAGCGAATGGATTGTGGCGTAAAAGGGTCAATAGCATTGAAAGAAATAATTAATCTTCTGTCCAGCATTTTATGTTGTACGCCAAAATTGGTATTGATATTCGATCTGCTTAGCCCTTGCGGATTGGCATAGCGATTAAAACGGGCAGTACCTTCAAAAGTCCAGACACTGCTAGGTGAATAGGTGTAATTAATATTGGTGTACAAAGAACCTCCGTCTCTATAGAGATACATTTTTTTCTCACTCTCCCCATAAACATTGTAGGTATACCCTATACTGCCATTCATCCTGAACTGCTTGGTAAATGTGTAGCCTCCGAATACGCTTGCTTCGTATTCGTTCCGGTCAGCAATATTCAACCAGGTAATATTGGTTTTTCCTTCTTCGGCAAGGCTTCGTATTGTATTAAAGACCTGTGATACCTTGTTATATCCAAAGGAGGTATTGATATAATATTTTCCTTTCGAAAAATTCAGGTTCCAATCAAAATTATGAGACAAAGTTGGCAACAATGCTGGATTTCCAAATCTGAGATTGTAAGGATCGGAATAGTCTATATTGGGATTCAATTCACCAATTCCCGGCCTTCGGATGGTTGATCTATATACCAATGCAGTATTGAATTGCCTGTTGAAATCCTTTCTGAGTGTAGCATATGGCAATATATTCCAGTAACTGTTTTCAACATTGGCAACATTCCCTTTTATAAAATCAAAAGACATGGAAGTGTACTCTGCCTGTGCACCTGCTGTTAGTCTAACGTCTTTTTTAAATAACCAGCTAAAACCCGAACGGACACTGGCTATTTCCTGATAAAAGAAAAAATCATTACTGAGTAAATCATTTTTAATCATTACTCCGTCTGACTTTCTTAGAAAATTGGTATTTAAAGTATTGTGAAATCTGGATGCATTGTAATTGAGTCCTGCACTAAAATTACTGCCCTTATGTTTTAGCGGCTTGGTATATTCCAGTCTACCACTCCAATTGTTATTCCTATTATTAAAGTATTGAGACTGTGTTGAATCAATTCCGGTAGGCACCATACCGGTAGCCAGAAACTGCTGATAAAAGTCTCTGTCATTGTCGTTCTTACTGGTATTGGCAGATAGAAACATTCTTAATTGTTCTGCTGCATTTTTCTTCCCCTTTTGCACTGCCGACAATTGCAATCCGTGGGTATATCCATTTCCTATGCTGCTATTCTCCCTATTGCTGATTTTATATGCTTCATTAAATCGATTGATATTAACGAACTGATTGACACTTTGGTTATCAAAATAATTCATATTCCCCTGATACACCAATCCCATTTGAAACTGTTTTGACCATTCCCAATCTAATTGCGTTCTGATATTCGGTCTCAAATTCTGATTGGTATATTGATTGGAACTATTGAACTGATTGGTTGAATCTTTGTACAAATTGGTCCGGTAGCTATACCCATTTCCCATTAATCTACTCGCACCTAAACCCAAGGTTTGGTTATAAGTAAATTTTTTATTCCGGTAACTGATATTTCCGGAAAAATTGCCTTCCCCCCTGGTTCCTGCGCTGAAACTGATTCTACCTAACCAGCCAATCTTCCCTTTTTTTGTAACAATATTTATTACTCCACCGGCTTCAGAAGCATACTGTGGCGGAGGGTTGGTCATGATTTCAATTTTTTCAATGGTACCACCCGGCAGGCTCTCCAGCAAATCCTGTAATTGCTGTGCGTTTAACTCTGTAGGTTTATCATCAATCAAAATTCTGGGCTCCTTACCTTTCAAAAGAATTCGACCATTCGGATCATTATTCACCAGCGGTATATTCTTTAGCAGTTCTGCTGTACTTGCCCCATTACTAAGTGCACTTTCTCCGATATTATAGGTTAATTTATCGTCCTTGTTTTCAAATAATGGCTTTTCAGCATAAACAACCACTTCAGTTAAGGTAGACTGTCCGGGATATTTTAGCTTAATATCACCCAGATTAAAATCATACCTCTCGGCCCTAAGAAATATACTGTCTATTTGTACAGGAGATAAGCCCAGTGCATTAATTCGCAAAGAATAATAGCCCAGCGGAAGTCGGTTGAATTCGAAATTTCCATTTTTATCAGATACCCCCTGAAACCTTAGAGAATTTCCAGACATCCCTACCAATACCAGATTGGCAAATGGAACGCCTTCTCCACGTGTGGAATCCGTTATTGTTCCGGTGATAATACCCAGATGAGCGGAACCGGATTTCATTGCATTAATCTGAGCATTACCAGCAAGAGAAAACTGCAGACATACACAAAACAACAGGGAAATCCTTAATAGCATCCGGCAATATAACTAATCCTGAAAACCCGTTGCATATTCTGGGATGACTGGTTATTTAAGCAATTCTTTCAGCTTAATCTGCAATTCTTCCCCCCTTAAATCCCTGGCAATGATTGTTCCGCTTGGATCCAGCAAGTAATTTGCAGGTATGCTCCGTATTTTATATAACTGAGCCACCTTATTATTCCAGCTTTGCAAATCACTCACCTGAGTCCAGGTTAATTTGTCCTTTCTGATGGCATTCATCCAGCTGGCTTTATTGTCATCCAGGGAAACGCCTAATACTGTAAAATTTTTATTGGAATATTTCTTGAATGCGTTTACCAGATTGGGATTTTCTGCACGACAAGGTCCACACCAGCTTGCCCAGAAATCAATCAGCACATATTTTCCTCTGAAAGATTTTAAAGAAACGACTTTACCCAATGTATCTTTCTGACTAAACTCCAACGCCACAGTTCCAACCTTATTGAGGTTAGCTTCAGCAATGGTTTGCTCTATCAACTTAGCAAAAGTTCCTTTTTTAGCTGAAGAACTTAATGCAGTGTAACGCTGCTCAAGGTCATCGTTTCCATTCAACAATGGACTAATAGCAAACAAGACAAAAGAGCTGACAGGGGAACCAGGTTTTTCTTTTGCGAACAAGGTAGCTTCCTGCAAAACCTTACCCTTATACAATTCATATAGTTGTATCAGGGAATCTCTTTTAAACCTGTCTTTTTCAGGATTAATTTGTTGTACCAGATAATTTAACCGATCTCTTATTGGATTAAATGTTGATTTAAATTGCTGGTAGTCAGATTCAACTGCAGAACCTGTTATAGTAGCGGCAGAAAACTGATTAAAATCTGCTGTAATGTTTACCTCATCATTGTCAAGGAAAATATCCAATGCTTCCTTATATCCTACAAATCCCAACTGAAAAATATCAGGTGCAGCAATTGTCCCTTTCAGAGTGAACTTACCCTCTCTAACTGTATCCGTAGCAATGGTTTTACCATCGTTCCCATTCATTAAAAAACCAGCATATTTGGCTTTGCATTTGCAATATTTCCATTGATTTGAAATTTGGGTTGAGCAAAAACAGAAAGACAAGTCAGAAGGAATAAAGAAGTCAGAAGCGTTTTCATAGTTTATTTAGCGTGCCTTGATTGTAGAATTTGTAAGACTTCTGCTAAGTTATGGCCTTTAGCGTTAAGCAAAAGCAAATAATGAAACAGCAAATCCGCCGACTCATTCAAAAATAAATCGGTATTATCATCTTTTGCCTCTATAACCATTTCAACTGCCTCCTCCCCGACTTTCTGGGCAATTTTATTGATCCCTTTGGCAAACATCCTAGCTACATAGGATTCCTCGGGATTACCATTTTTCCTTAATTCAATAATTTGCTCTAAATAGGTTAAAAAATGTTCTTCATGATTTTTCTCATTCCAGCAGGTATCAGCACCTGTATGGCAGGTTGGTCCTTCAGGAATTGCTTTTATTAAAACTGTGTCATTGTCACAATCAACTGCAATAGACTTCAAATGCAGAAAATGTCCACTCTCTTCTCCCTTGGTCCAGAGGCGCTGTTTTGACCTGCTGAAAAATGTAACTTTTTGCAGTTCCATGGTTTTTTCAACCGCTTCAGCATTCATAAAGCCAAGCATCAGCACTTTATGAGTCTGGTAATCCTGAACTACGGCTGGCACCAGCCCGTCTGCGTATTTATCAAAATCTATTTTCATAATCAGTTATTTATAAACGAACAGGAATTTGCTGTTCAGACAAATATTCTTTTAACTCAGGTACAGTTAATTCTTTAAAATGAAAGATGCTGGCTGCAAGTGCGGCATCTGCATGTGCTTCCTGAAATACTGCAGCAAAGTCTTCTTTATTTCCAGCACCACCAGATGCAATGATGGGGACAGGCAATGAAACTGACAATTGTTTTGTTATATCCAACGCAAACCCTTTTTTGGTTCCATCATTGTTCATGGAAGTAAGTAATATTTCACCGGCCCCTCTATCGACTGCCTCTCTGGCCCAATCAAAACACAATGTATTGGTTTTTACTTTTCCGCCATTCAGGTATACATACCAGTTACCATCCTCCTCCTGTTTGGTATCAATGGCCAATACTACACACTGACTGCCAAAAGCCAATGCAAGTTCATTAATCAGGTCAGGCTTTTTAAAAGCAGCTGTATTCACGGATATTTTATCGGCACCGTTTTTCAACAAGACCTGAACATCTTCAACTGAATTAATTCCTCCGCCAACAGTAAAGGGAATATTAATATGATGGGCAATTTTATTTACCAGATTGCTCAGTGTTTTTCTTTTTTCATTTGTTGCGGTAATATCTAAAAAAACCAATTCATCAGCCCCTTCTTTGGCATAAATAGAAGCCAGTTCAACAGGATCCCCTGCATCTCGTATCTGTTCGAAATTGATCCCTTTAACCGTTCTGCCGTCTTTGATATCCAGACAGGGTATAATTCTTTTTGTTAGCACAATTCTTCTATTTTAATTCTTCCTTCATAAATGGCTTTCCCTACAATCACCCCTTTGCATCCAATCTCTCTTAAAGCAAAAATATCATCCATGGAACTGACCCCACCGCTGGCAATAAAATGCAACTGCGGAAAATGCCGAATAATTTTGGTATACAATTCCAAAGAAGGACCTTCCAGTTTTCCGTCTTTACTAATATCCGTACAAAACAATTGAGTAATTCCTTTTTGAATATATTTTTCAATAAACTGAATGATGGTTTCTTCAGATACCTGCAACCAGCCTCCTATAGCAATAAACTCTCCCTTTACATCAGCTCCCAGTAAAAATTTGTCAGCTCCGTAATATTGTATCCAGGAGGCAAACAAATCAGGATCTTTTACAGCCAGACTCCCGATGGTTGCCAGGCTGGCCCCGGATTCATACACCAGTTTCAGATCGTCTTCGGTTTTAATCCCCCCGCCAAAATCAATCACTAGTGATGTATAGGTGGCAATGGATTCCAAAACTTTCCAATTGGTTACCTTTCCTGCCTTGGCACCATCCAGATCTACCAGGTGCAATCTTTTAATTCCGGCATCCGCAAATGATTTTGCTACTTCCAGCGGATTGTCATTGTAAATGGTTTTTTGCGAATAATCGCCTTCGGTTAACCTGACACATTTTCCATCAATAATATCAATAGCGGGTATAATTTCCATTTTTATAAAGCAATAAAATTTTTTAAAATCTGTTCGCCGGCTTCTGCGCTCTTTTCCGGGTGAAACTGTACTCCGAAAAAATTATTTCGATGCAATGCAGCGCTATAGCCGATTCCATAATGGGTAGTTGCGATTGTATGTTCTCCTAACGAAGCATAAAAGCTGTGTACATAATAGCAGTAGGATGATTCTTTAATACCAATGAATAAAGGGCTTTTTAAATGTTCAATCGTATTCCAGCCAATCTGAGGAATCTTATTGACTCCGTTAACCGGGGTAAATCTGCTTATTTTTTCATCGAATATTCCAAGACAATCTGTGTTGTTCTCTTCACTATGTTTGCACATTAACTGCATGCCAAGACATATTCCAAGTACTGGTTGTTTCAAGTTTATAATTACCCGATCCAGACTCCTCTGCTTCAGGTAATTCATAGCGGTACTAGCTTCTCCTACACCCGGAAAAATTACTTTGTCTGCCTGAATAATTTGTTCAGGGTCATCTGTAACATCTGCCGAACAACCAATCCTTTCTAATGCATAAAGAACAGATTGTATGTTTCCGGCATTGTATTGTATAATTACTGTTTTCACTTATTACAATTTAGGTCTAATTCCACTTATAAACAGAGTTGTTGCCTCATCAATATCAGCAGCTTCACTCAATATTTTAATATAAGCAGATCCAATGATAGCACCATGCGAATATTGAGTTACCGCTTCAAAACTTTGCCGGTCTTTAATTCCAAATCCCACCATCACAGGATTATTTAATTGATAAGATGCCAACCTTCTAAGATATCCATTCACTTTATCAAAATCAGTATCTCCTCCGGTAGTTGCA
Source organism: Sediminibacterium sp. C3 (assembly GCF_000508085.1). Lineage (GTDB taxonomy): Bacteria > Bacteroidota > Bacteroidia > Chitinophagales > Chitinophagaceae > Sediminibacterium. The sequence continues at coordinate 2,239,234 of NZ_KI669560.1, forward strand.
GAAGCACTTACTGCATACAAAAAACCAGAACTTAAGTTATCTAGTTTCCTAACCCTCTCTTCTGTTGTTTCCGGTGTAACCAGAAAAATAAAATTCAATCCATACTTCTTAATGATTGCTCCATATGAATTTTCAAATTCAAAAGCTGGTAAATCCGGTAAAATCAAACCATCTATTCCTGCATTAGCCGCATCCGCACAAAACCGTTCAAAACCATATTGAAGAATCGGATTCATATATCCCATTAATACAATGCCGGTTTCTTGTAAATGGGAATTTTTTCTGCAATGCTCAATTTGGCTGAATAACTTGGTTATAGTCATACCATTGTTAATGGCTTTGTTGCTGCTTTCCTGTATGGTGGGCCCATCCGCAAGGGGATCGCTGTAGGGCATACCCAACTCAATAATTTCTACCCCATTTTTAGCAAGCGCTTCCATTACAGTCAATGTACTATCCAGAGAAGGATACCCTGCTGTAAAATAAACATTCAGCACAGGCTTTTTTTTCTTTTGAAATATATTTTCTAGTCTGCTCATTATCCAGTTTTATAAATTCATTTTTCCGCTATTCATATAAGTAGCCAAATCCTTATCCCCTCTTCCACTTAAGCAAATTACAACACGATCTGTTGGCTTCAAATTCAGTTGCCCCAGTACTGAAAAAGCATGGGAAGTTTCCAACGCAGGTATAATTCCTTCTGTTTTGCTTACATGAAATGCTGCATCCAGCGCTTCTTCATCCGTTGCACTCAGAAAAACACCTCTCCCCGATTGAAATAAATGAGCATGCATAGGCCCGATTCCAGGATAATCCAAACCTGCAGAAATACTATGCGGCTCAACAACCTGACCATCTTCAGTTTGCATCAGCAGGCTTTTACTGCCATGTAAAATTCCTACAGAACCCAACTGTGTGGTAGCAGCACTCATTCCACTTGAAACGCCCTTTCCCGCTGCTTCTACAGCAACCAGTTTTACAGATGGCTCATTTAAAAAATGATAAAAAGCTCCTGCCGCGTTACTACCACCACCTACACAGGCAATTACATGGGTAGGAAGCGCTGATCCGGTTTGCTCTAATAATTGAGCTTTCATCTCTTTACTTATTACACTTTGAAAACGGGCTACCATATCCGGATAAGGATGCGGCCCTACAACGCTTCCAATAATATAATGGGTATTTTCCGGATGATTAATCCAGTCTCTGATGGCTTCATTGGTTGCGTCTTTAAGGGTCTTACTTCCGCTAGTGGCCGGAACCACTTTAGCTCCCAGCATTTTCATTCTGGCTACATTGGGTGCCTGACGCTCAATGTCTTTTTCTCCCATATAAACAATACACTCAAGACCTTTTAAAGCACATACTGTTGCAGTAGCCACTCCATGCTGACCTGCTCCCGTCTCTGCAATAATTCGGGTTTTACCTAATTGTATTGCCAGCAAAATCTGACCAATGGTATTATTGATTTTATGTGCCCCTGTATGACAAAGATCTTCTCGTTTTAAGTAAATCTGAGTTTGGTATTCCTCACTCAGTCGTTCAGCCTTAAATAAAGGGGTGGGCCGGCCTACATATTCCTTTAGCAGATGAGCAAACTCTGCCTGGAAATCGGGTTCCTGCATAATCTGAAGATACTTTTCCCTGAGTTCCGTTACATTACGCTGCAACATTTCAGGAATATATGCCCCACCAAACTCTCCGTAATAACCCTGCAAATCGGGTGACTGATAATCATTCCTCACCATATTCATTTTGAAAAATTTAATTGTAACGCAATCAGACCTTTACTGGGGTCCATTCTGGATATTTTCCCGCCATAATTATAATATATCTTATACACCCCAATCTGGTCAATGGTTTTATTGGCATTATACAATATGGAAATATTGCCCACAGATGATATAAAATTTTGATAATTATACCTGAAAACCAGATCACCGATTTTATCTATTCGTCCTGTGTGATCATACTGAATTACTAAGTTCCCTATTTGGCTTAACCAACCTTCATAGTTAAATTGAATGCCAAGACTTCCTGCTTGTTGTGGCTGGAAATTATTATTGTATAGCACTTCTCCTGAAGCATCTGTTTCAACAGAAATAATTTTACCCTGATCATCCAGGTAAATAAGCGTATTACCTGAGCTTACTTTGTACTGAGCCTTTCCACTCACATTCATAAGAATATTACTTAATTGCTGGGCAGAAAGATTACTGCACAAGAAAAAACCCAGCAAAGCTATCAGCCCCCCTTTTCTCATAATTGTTTCAATTGCTTTATAAATGGTTTTACCAATTCCATATTCTTTATTCCCGGACTAAATTCAAATTTACTATTCACGTCAATTGCAAATAGGTCTTTCGCAACAGGATCTGATTTAAATGATTGTAATGCCTGTATATCATCAGGCCCAATACCTCCGCTTAAAAAGAATGGCTTATTAATATTCAGAGAAAATAAAATATCCCAGTTGAACCTTTTTCCTGTACCACCATATTCTGAACCGGCTGTATCAAATAAAAACATATCTACTATATCCTGGTAGTCCTTGATTTTCCATAAAACATCATCATCATCTCTGAGTCTGAATGCTTTAATAACAGAAATGTAGTCGGCAATTTTTTCGCAATATCGGGGAGTTTCATCTCCGTGTAACTGTGCCAGATACAAACCACATTCATCTACCAGCGTTAATAGTTGGTCTGGCTCTTCATTCACGAATACTCCGACTTTATTGATCATTGCACCTTTTGCCTTTTTTAACTCGAATCTGGAACATGTTTTTAAAACATACCTGGGAGATTTGGGATAAAAAATGAATCCGGCGAATTCTACGCCCATTTGATCCAATTCCATCATTTGCTGAATACTGTTTAATCCACAGACTTTAGCCCGCATTTTGTTTTTCTTTTAGGTTTTTAACAAAATTGGCAAAAGCAATTCCGGGACTCGCTTCACGCATAAAACGTTCCCCAATTAAAAATCCGGAGAACCCGGCTTTTTGTAAAGTTACAATTGTATCCGGATGATCTATCCCACTTTCTGCAATGGCAGGCATTTCTTTTGGAATCTTCTTAATCAACGCTAGGGAATGATCCAGACTGACTTCAAAACTTTTCAGGTTCCTGTTATTGACGCCTACAAAATCAACTTCCGGGTAGATATGACCCAATTCATCCGATCCATGTATCTCTAATAATACCTCCAATCCTAATTGGTGCGCCAAAACAGCCATTCTCCTAACTTCACCTGGGGTTAAACAGGCAGCGATCAGTAAAATCACAGACGCCCCATGGGCTTTTGCTTCATAAATCTGATAATCATTAATCATGAAATCCTTGCGCAAAACAGGAATGGTCAATTGAACCGCATTTGAAAGATCGTTCAGGTGACCCCCAAAAAACAATTCATCCGTTAAAACAGAAACAGCTGCCGCTCCATGTTCAGCGTAGGCACTTGTAACTTCTTCAACTGTAGAAATTGCATTAATAATCCCCTTACTGGGCGACTTTCTTTTGTATTCAGCTATAATGCCCGTTTTATTTTTATTCTCTAAAGTAGCCCTGAGCGAAATACATGGTCTGGAAAAATAAGCGGACTGCTCCAATACACTTATTGGTGTTGCTGCTTTTCTCTGCGCAACTTCACGAATTTTTTGTTCAACGATTGTATCCAGAATGGTCATAAATAAAAGTATTTGACTATTGCATTTGAATCAGGTTAGTAAAACTTTGATAGGCTGCTCCTGATTCCAGGCTATTAACAGCTGCCTGATACGCAGCATCATAATTGGCGTATTTGCCGGTACTGTTTAATGCCATGGCAGCATTTGCCAACACCACAGCATTCTGAGACCAGCTTCCCTCTCCCTTTAAAACACGCAGGAAAATGGCGGCTGATTCTTCAACCGTATTTCCACCGTAAATGGCTTCGGGCAGTACAATTTTTTTACCGAGGTCAATAGGAGAATACACCGCTTCCCCATTTTTGGTAATCACTTTAGTTTCGCTGGTTAAGGAAATTTCATCGTAGCCATCCAGGCTATGAATAATGGTAAACGACTTACCAGTTGGCTGCAGTAAATAATTGTAGATTCGTGCCATTTCCAGATTGTACACTCCTACCAGCTGATAATCCGGATTGGCTGGATTAACCATGGGTCCAAGCATATTAAAAAAAGTTCTGACCCCAAGCTGTTTACGAATGGGCCCTACCACTTTTAAAGCAGGATGAAAAAGTGGAGCATGCATAAAACAAATTCCAGCTTCATCAATTTCTCTTTTTAATAAATCGGCAGTCTGCTTAAAGCGGTATCCCAAGGCTTCCATCACATTAGATGCCCCGCTAATGGTAGAAGCTCCATAATTCCCGTGTTTTGCAACTTTTTGTCCGGCACCTGCTACAACAAAACAAGCAAGTGTTGAAATATTAAAAGAGTTTTTCCCATCTCCTCCTGTACCAACAATGTCAACCAAGTCGTTTGTACCTAAATCTGTCTTAACACATAAATGTAATAATGCATCTCTGAAGCCGCTTAACTCGTCAATGGTGATGCTTCTCATTAAATAGACAGTAATGAAAGAGGCTATTTCCGAATCGTTATATTGGCCGTTTGCCATATTAACCAATACTTCAAAAGCCTTTTCTCTGCTCAACGATTTATACTCAAACAAGTATTGCAATATTTTTTTCATCTTACTTTTTTAACCAGTTTTTCATAATAATTTCTCCCTTTGGTGTCAAGATGCTCTCCGGGTGAAACTGAACTCCCTCAATATCAAACTTACTATGCATCAGCCCCATGATTAATCCACTTTCATCTTTAGCTGTAACCATAAGTTCTGCAGGTAAATCATCGGAGGAAACAGCCCAACTATGATAGCGACCCACTTCAACTTCATTACCCAATCCTCTGTATAAAGGTGAAAATTGTCCATTTCCCAACAGTTGAGGAAACACCGGTGTAGCAATACCATGATATACCTTAGGTAGATTAATTAAGGTAGCTCCAAAAACTTCACCAATTGCCTGATGTCCCAGGCATACACCTAGTATACATTTACTGGAAGCATACTCCTGAATCAGGGGCTTCAATAAACCAGCTTCCGCTGGAATACCCGGGCCGGGCGACAAAACTATTTTATCATAATCGCGTACTTTTTCCAGCTCAATCTGATCATTTCTATAAACATCCGGATATTCACCCGTAATCTTAGCTATCAGATGAACCAAATTGTAGGTGAAGGAATCGTAATTATCAAAAACAAGAATTTTCATAGTATCAAATTAAATAACGGATGAAGCAAGATCAACTGCCTGATGTAAAGCATTTAACTTATTATTTACCTCCTGTAATTCACTCTCCGGAATACTGGCAGCCACCACACCGGCTCCTGCCTGACTGATGAGTTGATTGTTTTTACTTAGAAAAGTTCTGATCATGATGGCATGATTAAAACTGCCATCAAATCCAACAAATCCAATAGCACCTCCATAAAAACTTCGGTCAGTTGGCTCGAGTTCTTTAATAATGTCTATTGCTTTTATTTTGGGGGCTCCACTCAATGTTCCTGCAGGAAAACTTGCTGCAAATATTTCAAATGGATTCTGTCTACCTTTGAAGCTTCCCTCTACTTCACTAACCAGATGAATCACATGACTGTAATAATGAACTTGTCTGTATTGAGCTACTTTAACATCTTCGCATACCCTGCTTAAATCGTTTCTGGCAAGATCTACCAGCATAACATGTTCTGCATTTTCCTTTTGATCTGCAAGTAAAGCAGTCGCAGCCTGTTGATCAGTTGCATCATCACCAGTTCTTTTAAACGTGCCGGCAATGGGATGTACAATTGCTTTGCCATTTTTAATTACCAGTTGCGCTTCAGGTGATGATCCCATGATTTTATAATCTCCGTAATCAAAAAAGAATAAATATGGGGAAGGATTAATACTTCTTAGTGTTCTGTATACATTGAATTCATCACCTGTAAAAGCCTGACTGAAACGCCTGCTTAGTACAATCTGAAAAACATCTCCCCGCATACAATGTTCTATCCCCTTTTTAACGAGCGAGATATAGGCTTCATCTGTCATATTCGACAGTTGTTCCCCTACAACAGCAAAAGGATATACGGGAACATCTTTAATTCGAATCAGCGACTCTACCATTTGCAAATCACCCTCGATACCGGGAATATTATTTTCACAAATAATCAACTCGTCTTTGAAGTGATTAAAGGCAATTACATATTGATAAAGCCTGTAACGAACCAATGGAATCATTGGCGTTTCTATTTTTGAGGCAATGGAAGGTTCAAAAAAATCAATCGCATCAAAACAGTTATATCCAAATAATCCTTGTGCAAACGAATATGCAGCATCTTCCGGAACTGATACCTGAAATGAGTTCATATAGTCCCATAGATGGTCAGCTACTTTCTTTGATTGATTAAGAACTGACTTAACAGGATCGGATCCCGGAAGTTTGTATTCAATGAGATTCTTGGATTTTATTTCAATCCCTCCAATGGCATTTACACAAATAAAGGAGTAACTATTGTCATGTGCATGATGATCGGTGCTCTCCAGCAAAATGGTATCCCTGAAACGATCCCTTAGTCTTAAATAAATACCTACCGGAGTATAAATATCTCCCAACATCTTTTTACCGGTAGTTTTCAATTGTATCTTACTCATAAGAAATAACTTAAAATAAAAAGCCCCAGAAATACATCCGGGGCTCTTACAATATTGTTCAGTACTGGCTATAGCACTACATTCCCCGTTCAGAGTCAGTATGCCACCACCAATGCTTGTTTACTAAAATCATAACACAAATATGAGACTTAAGATGGAAAACACAAAAAATAATTATAACACCCCTTTGGTAGAAGGCAAATAATTACTCAATGGGTCTCTTTTTACGGCCATGCGAATAGCTTTGGCAAATGCCTTGAAAATTGCTTCTATTTTATGGTGCTCATTATCACCCCTACATTCAATATTCAAATTACACTTTGCCCCATCACTAAAGCTTTTGAAAAAATGAAAGAACATTTCAGTGGGCATTTCCCCAATTTTCTCTCTTTTAAACTCAGCATTCCATACCAACCAGTTTCTTCCTCCAAAGTCAATTAACACTTTCGCATCCGCTTCATCCATTGGCAAAGCAAATCCATATCGTTCCATGCCTCGCTTATCGGAAAGTGCTTTTGCAAAAGCTTCACCTAGTGCGATACCCGTATCTTCTATGGTATGGTGTTCATCAATATGTAAATCGCCCTTTGCTTCTAATGTCAGATCAATCTTTCCATGTCTGGCAATCTGGTCCAGCATATGATCAAAAAAACCAAGGCCTGTATGAATATCTGCCCTTCCCGTTCCATCCATATTCAAGTCAATCGATATCCGGGTTTCGTTCGTATTTCTTTCATGGTGCACTTGTCTGAGCCCGGTTTTTAAAAACTGATAAATCGCTTCCCAGGAATCAGTCTCCAGTACAATAACTTCTTTAAATAATTCTTCCTGTTCAGCGCTTATTTCATGTAACCCAGATTTTAAATAAATGGCTTTTGCTCCCAGATTCATTGCCAGCTGAATATCACTCCAGCGATCGCCAATCACAAAGGAATTAGCCAGATCATAATCCGGATTGTTCATTAAGTGTGTAAGCAACGCTGTTCCTGGCTTGCGGGTAGGCTGATTATCGGAGGCAAAGGTTTTATCAATTTTCATCTCATCAAACACAAAACCAACAGAAGCCAATGTTCTGATCATCAGATCGTGATAAGGATAAAACTGAGACTCCGGATAAGAATCGGTTCCCAATCCATCCTGATTGGTCACCATCACTTTATAAAAATCAAATTCGGAAGCAATTCTTGACAGCTGCGTTAAAGCCCCCTTTACAAAACTAGTCTTATTAATACTGTCTATTTGAAAATCAACAGGCGGCTCCTGTAATACCACTCCATCCCTGTCAATAAATAAAATCCTTTTCATATTATTTTTTTGCTCTTTGCTTTTTTACTTCTTCAACAGAAACGGGTCCTGATTTATTTCCAAAACTGTTTCGCACAAAAGTTAACACATCAGCAATTTGCTGATCGGTTAAAAAATCATGGGCAGCCATAGGATTGTTGTATTCTTCTCCATTAATTTCAATTGGGTCAGATAGACCTTTCAGTACTATATCAATAAGTCTTGTTTTGCTTCCGTTTACGTAGACTGTTCCGGACAAGGGCGGATTCAACCTTGGCACACCGTTTCCATCTGCCTGATGACAGGCCTGACAGTATAAATCATATACTTTCTTACCATTGGTCATCTGCAATATACTCAAGCCCTGTTTAACAGAAGAAGTGCTTGCTTTAAACTGCTTACCTGATGGCTTGGTCTGTGCAGAGCCTGAAAAATCAGCCGCAATCAAGCAAAATAATACAAGAATCAGTTTCTTCATAGTGCTTATGGTTTGTAAGAAATTTTCCAGACATAACCGGCTTTATCATCCGATATATAGATTGTACCATCAGGGCCCATTGCCAACCCTGTTGGACGATGCTTGGCTGCAGATAAATTAGTAACCGGACTCATACCAGAGAACCCATCCGCAAAAACCTCCCAGTTACCCGTTGGCATTCCATTTTTCATAGGCACGAATACCACATAAAATCCTTCCTGAGGTTCAGGTGTTCTGTTCCAGCTGCCGTGAAATGCAATAAAAGCACCATGCTTGTACTTTGCCGGAAACTGGTTGCCATTGTACATCAACAATGCATTGGGTGCCATATGCCCCGGGAAGCCAACTAATGGGCTGATGGCATTGGGAGCGCCCTCTTTTTTACCATCCCCGCCATATTCGGGACTCAATATTTTCTTATTCTGGAAATGATCCCAGTAAACAAAGGGCCAGCCACAATCGTCCCCTTTTTTCACACGATAAAAGGTTTCGGATGGCAACTCCGCTCCTTTTTTCTGATCGTACATTTCAGGAAAATACTGAAATAACATATCCCTTCCGTGAATGGTTGCATACAAATCATCTACTTCATGATTCCAGTCAATCCCCAAGGCATTCCGCATACCAGTAGCATATCGAACCCCGTCGGCTAATTTCTGATTTAATTTGGCTGTAGGGAACTGCCAGATGCCGCCAGCCGTTTCAAGAATGGGACAAGGGGTCATTCCTGGAGATCCTTTCTGACGGTCTTTTTCCTGACAAACATTGGAAGGGGCACCGATATTAACATAAATATTTCCTGCTTTGTCAAAAGTGATAGACTTGGATGCATGCTGACGTTGATTCAACAAGCCTTCCACCACTATTTCAGGCTTATCCGGATTCACTATATCCTGATTGGCGTCTAGTTGATAGCGATATACGGTTTCATCAGAAGTAGCATATAAATAACCTTTGTATATTCCAATACCCGTTCCGGTATAATTGCCAAATGCAAGGGTATCTTCCATAATACCGTCTTTGTTTTTATCTCTTAACCGATAAATGCCTTTACCATTTACCAGACGGTCAAGTTTCATGTACAAATCTCCATTCGTGTTTACGGCAATATGTCTTACCCTTCCGAAATTACTGGCTACAATCTGACTGGAAAAACCAGCTGGAAGTTTAATAGGAACTTCGGGCTGTTTTTGTGCACTTACAGATAAAAAAGACAAAAAGCCAAGAATTCCCAATAGATATTTTCTCATAGTGTTCTATAAATTAAGGTGTGAAATTAAGGATTCAACTGATACCAGTCCTGCATAGCTTCTACCAGTAAAGTATTGTCCTGTTCAGAACCAACGGTAATTCGCAGGCAATCATTACAAAGCTGCACATTACTTCTGTCACGCAACACAATACCTTTTGTCAATAAAAATTCATACACTGCCCTTGCTTCTTTTATTTTCACCAATATAAAATTGGCATCAGAAGGGTAAACAGTTTCAACTGTTGGCATAGAAGCAAAAACTTCAGCTAATGCCTCCCGCATATCTACCAGCAATCGAATCATATCATTTATCTGTCCTACTTCTTCTAATGCAGTTAGCACCAGTTCCTGTGTTGCCTGATTGATATTGTATGGCGGCTTTACCCGATTCAATATCTCAATAATAGCAGTAGAGGCAAAAGCCATGCCCAGCCTTAATCCTGCCAAACCCCATGCTTTACTTAATGTTTGCAAAACAACCAGATTGGGATATTCTGTTAGTTCCTGTACGAATGATTTTTGTTTGGAAAAATTAATATAGGCTTCATCCACAATCACCAGCCCTTTAAAATTATTCAGCAAGGTTTCTATATCGAGCCGTTTCAGTGAATTTCCGGTTGGATTATTGGGAGAACAGATCCAGATTAATTTGGTTTGATCGTCAATGGCATCTTCTATTCCGGATAAGTCAAGTTCAAAATTGGGCAATAAAGAAACTTTTTTAACTGCTACATCATTGATATTAGCACTCACTTCGTACATACCATAGGTTGGAGGACAAATGACAATATTGTCTTTGCCGGGATTACAGAAACAACGGTACAACAAATCGATGCATTCATCGCTGCCATTTCCTAGAAAAATATGTTCAGCTGCAATCCCTTTTACCATTGCCAGCTTTTGCTTAATGGCTTTCTGATGCGGATCAGGATATCGATTGTACCATTTTTTCAATGGTGACCCCAGACTATTTTCATTGGCATCCAGGAACACTTTGGCTTCTCCGCTGAACTCGTCCCTTGCAGAGGAATAAGGAGTTAAACGCGCAATATTATCTCTTACCAGTGTATTTACATCAAACATTTTACTTCTATTTAGTTCTGATACTTACGGCTTTGGCATGGGCTGTTAAACCTTCTGCTTCAGCCATTTTTTCTACTGTATTTGCAATGGAAACCAAGCCTTCTCTGGACAATTTTTGAAAAGTAATTTTCTTAACAAAACTATCAACACTAACACCACTGTACATTCTTGCATAAGCATTCGTAGGCAAGGTATGATTGGTGCCGCTGGCATAATCTCCTACGGATTCCGGTGAATAATTTCCAATAAATACCGATCCTGCATTCACAATTTTTTCTGCTATAGCCTCCGCGTTATTGCAGGCAATAATTAAATGTTCTGCAGCATAGGCATTCACCAGTTCAATTGCCTCTTCCATGGTATTCATTAACACAACGCGACTATTGGAAAGTGCTTTGGCTGCCACTTCTTTTCTGGGAAGTTCGGCTAATTGTTTTTCTAATTCAAGATTTACCTGATTGATTATTGCCTCAGAAGTGCTTACCAGTAAAACCTGACTATCAGGCCCGTGTTCTGCCTGACTTAACAGGTCTGCCGCCACAAAAGCAGGAATAGCTGTATCATCTGTCATCACACAAACTTCACTGGGCCCTGCAGGCATATCAATGGCAACCCCATCCATCTGTACCAATTGCTTGGCAGCTGTTACATATTGATTACCGGGTCCGAATATTTTGTAAACAGCCGGAACAGTTTCTGTACCATATGCCATAGCTCCTATAGCCTGCACGCCACCTATTTTGAAAATACTCCGGATACCCACCAATTGGGCAGTAAATAAAATGGCCGGATGCAGCTTTCCAGATTTATCAGGTGGTGAACAAAGTATCACTTCTCTGCAGCCTGCTATGGATGCCGGAATACCCAGCATTAAAATGGTGGAAAACAAGGGAGCAGATCCACCGGGAATATATAATCCGACTTTTTCTATCCCTACTGATTTTCTCCAGCACTGAATCCCGGGCATGGTTTCTATCATTGATTCTGCTTTCAACTGGGGGGAATGAAAATTCCGGATATTGGCAGCGGCTGTCTCTATGGCTTTCTTTAAGCCATTATCCAGCGAATTAAGTGCTTCCTGAATTTCAAGTTCAGAAACTTTAAAATCCGGCAAGTGAACTCCATCAAATTGTTGCGTGTATTGCTGAATCGCAAGGTCTCCCTTCTGTTGTACCTCATTCAACACGGATTTCACTTTAGACATTAAAGTACCACTATCAGACACAGGTCTTACAATGATGGATTCCCATGCAGACTTTTGAGGAAAAGCAATTGTATTCATGTTTACATTATCATTTTTTCAATGGGCACAACCAAAATTCCTTCTGCACCTGCCTCCTTTAATTGTTCAATAATATTCCAGAAATCATTTTCATTTAACACACTATGAACACTGCTCCACCCTTCTGTTGCCAACGGCAATACTGTAGGGCTCTTCATACCAGGCAGCAATGAAATGATATCCTTCAGCCTATCATTGGGGGCATTCAACAAAATGTACTTGTTGTTTTTTGCCTTTTTAACGGACTGAATTCTGAAAATCAGGCGCTCCAGCAACTGAACCTGAGTAGGATTCAATGCGGCCTGTTTAATCAAAACAGCCTGTGATTCAAAAATTACTTCCACTTCCTTTAGTCCATTCATGAAAAGCGTAGAACCGCTGCTGACTAAATCACAGATAGCGTCTGCCAAACCAATTCCGGGAGCAATCTCTACACTTCCACTAATTTCATGTATCTCTGCTGTAACACCCTGACGCTGTAAATAGTTGTTTACAATCACAGGATAACTGGTAGCAATTTTTTTGTCTTGCAAATATTGTGACGAAGGGTAGTCCTGCCCTTTGGGGATTGCAATACTTAATCTGCATTTTCCAAATCCAAGCTTTTCTGCTATTGCAACCTGCTTATTTTTTTCGAAAATGACATTTTCCCCTACAAATCCTATATCGGCTACTCCGTCCTCAACATATTGTGGGATATCATCATCTCTAAGAAAAAACACTTCAAGGGGAAAATTGGTTGCTTCTGCCTTAAGCTTGTTTACGCCATTACTAATGTCGATTCCGCACTCTTTTAACAGTTTCATGGAATCATCATGCAAACGACCACTCTTCTGAATAGCCAATCTCAGCTTGTTACATTCAAAGTTTGCTTTCATATTCATTTTTTAGTCAGTTAATAAAAACAAAAAAGCCTACCAGTAGGTAAGCTTAGTGTTTAATATCATAATACAATACACCGATGCCTACCCATTGGGTTGCATATGATGATGGTGTAAATGTAAATTTTGCTTCATTGTGTTGCAAAACTACATGGCAGATTCGGAAAGACAAAAAATATTTTTAAATGAAGGGGCAGATTGGCAAGCAAGGATATTAATTGCTAATTTGGGGTATTGATTCCCTTATAAACAATACGATTATATGAAAATGAAAAAAACCATCCTTCTGGCACTTATGCTATCAGGATCCAGTTGGTTTCTGAAAGCGCAGGATGCTGTTAGCTATCAGACTCCCCCTAAAGTGATTGCAGATTTACTATTGGCCGCACCCACCCCTGCAATTAGCGTGGATGGCTCCGCTACATGGATGCTTTTATCTGGCAGAAATTCCTACCCTACAGTGGAAGAATTGGGTCAACCTGAAATCAGGGTAGCCGGATTAAGATTAAACCCCAATAATTTTTCTCCCAGCAGACAAAATTTCATCAACAATTTCCAATTAAAACATCTGAAAGAAAACAAGACATATACCATTACTGGTTTACCTGCCAATTTACTGGCAGCTTCTGTAAGTTGGAGCCCCTCAGAGAATAAAATTGCATTTACGCATTCATCAGGATCACAGGTTGATTTATATGTGATTGATGTAGCAACCAAAAAAGCAACCAGAATCAACAAGCGTCCTTTGAATACCGTATTGGGAAATGCTTACACCTGGGTTGATGATAATACTATTCTATACAAGTCAACTGTATCCACTGCGGCGGCAGCTCCTAAAAAACCCATCACTCCGAAAGGTCCAACCATTCAGCAAAATCTTGGCAAAGCGGCCCCCAGCCCTACTTATCAGGATTTAATTAAAAGCCCTTACGATGAACAGTTGTTTCAATTTTATGCCACTTCACAGTTGGTAATGAATAGAAATGGAGTAGAAAGCCTTGCGGGTAAACCTTGTATATTAAGTAGTTTCAGTTTATCCCCGGATAAAAAATACATTTTACAGAAACAGTTGCAGCAACCCTTCTCTTATCTGGTAACTGCCAATGGATTTCCTTCTAAAATGATTATCACAGATCTATCTGGCAATACCGTTAAACTATTGGTTGAACTGCCATCCACAGAAGGCACACCTTCGGGCTACGATAATACCCAGAATGTGCCAAGAGCTTTTGATTGGAGAGATGATGAAGCAGCTACTATTACATGGGCAGAACCATTGGATAGCGGATTTATTAAAAAGCAAGTAGAATTCAGAGATGAGGTATTGGCATTAAGCGCTCCGTTTTCCGGTTCCCCCAAAACTTTGTTTAAAACAAAACTTCGTTATGCAGGAACAACCTGGGGCAATGAAAATATTGCGCTGGTGAATGAAATTTCAAGAAGCAAGCAACTTGGGAGAGTTAGCTTGTACAATTCAAAAAAAGAAAGCCTTGAATTATTATACGAAAGAAACCAAACAGATGCATACGGCAACCCCGGATCACCCGTAACAGCAAAAAACAATTTTGGAAGAAACGTAATTGTTACAGTTGATAACGGAACAAAACTATTACTGAACAATACCACTGGTTCATCCCCCAAAGGCGACCTTCCTTTTTTGGCTAAATTTGATTTAACAACCAAACAAAATGAAATTATATGGAGATGCAATGAAGGTGAATTTGAACAAGTCTCAGAAGTACTGGATGCCAATAATCTGGTATTACTAACCAGAAAAGAGTCACAAAAACAGGTCCCCAACTATTATATCAAAAACCTGAAGCTGAAAATGGCTGACCGGGCTATCACCACATTTACAAATCCATATCCTGCATTGGAAACGGTAACAAAAGAAAAAATAAAATACAAGCGCGCAGATGGTGTAGATTTAACTGGAGATTTGTATTTGCCCAGTGGTTATGATAAGAGCAAAGGGCCATTACCCCTGATTATATGGGCTTATCCAAGAGAGTTTAATTCCGCAGCCGATGCAGCTCAGATCAGAGGCAGTAAAGACCGTTTCACTACTTTAAGCTGGGGCTCTCCTATTTACTATGTTACACAGGGTTATGCTGTTCTGGACAACGCCGAAATGCCGATTGTGGCTACAGGCACAGACAAAAAACCCAATGATAATTTTATTGATCAACTTAAATTAAATGCAGCTGCTGCCATTGAACATTTATCTGGCATGGGCGTTGCCGATAAAAACAGAGTAGCAGTTGGCGGACATAGTTATGGGGCATTTATGACTGCCAATTTACTGGCACATACCAATTGGTTTAAAGCAGGTATTGCCAGAAGTGGAGCTTACAACAGAACGCTTACTCCCTTTGGCTTTCAAAATGAAGACAGAACTTACTGGCAGGCTCCGGATTTATATTACAAAATGAGCCCGTTCAGTTATGCAGATAAAATTAAAACACCTATCCTATTAATACACGGAGAAGCCGATGACAACACAGGAACTTATCCAATCAACAGCGAAAGACTATATGCCGCAATAAAAGGCAATGGCGGAACCGTGAGATTCGTTTACCTACCCTATGAAGCGCATGGATACAGAGGAAAAGAGAATGTATTGCATACACTTTGGGAGCAATTCCAGTGGCTGGAGAAATACGTTAAGAACGCCAAATAAAATTTGATTGTATTCAAAAAAATAGTCCCCTGTCGGGGACTATTTTTTTATATGCGTTTCAGATTGAGTAGCATTGAGTAAAAAACTATAAAGGATATCAAGAAACCCATCAGAGAAAAAGTCCACCCCATTTTTACTGCTCTTGATTTTTTCAGCTTTACCTGTATAATCCAGTCACCAACAGCATTATACATTTCTGCATGAACTCCGGAACTAAAGCTGGTTCGGTCTTCAGCAAAAAGTGTTGTATATCTCTCTCCCTCCTGTTGTTTACTTATCTGATAATAAAACAATTCACTGGTTCCTGATTCACTTAATCCAAGCGCTTTAACAAAATTTTCCTTTCGGATAATAACAGCTGCAAAACCCCATAAAGTGTCCTGTTGAAGAATCGGGTATCTTCCAACAAAACCAATCCCCCCCTGCTTCAATTTTAACGGACCTTCAAAATGAAGCTGATTGGAAGAACTGCTCAACATGGCTTCTCGTATATGTTCAGGATAGGTTTTTAAATTAAACCCTATCACCTGTTCATTTCCTTCAAGCGGATAGGTATGAGTAATTACCATATCCTGCACCAATTGAATAGCGTCAATATTTTTATTTTGACGCAGTAATTTCTGGGCAATCAAATCAAAATGATTGTTCAGCAAATCATGCTCAACCATCGAAGCCATAACACTGGTGATGGAGCTACTGTTTTGAATGGTGGTTTCAATTAAATTACCAATATGGGTAACTTCCTTTTCTACCAGCTGCCTTTCAATGCTCGCCTCTTTCTCATACCACTTCCAGGCTAGTATTTGCGTTACCAATATCATTAACACAAAAACCAGCCAGGAAGTAAACTTGCTATATTTAATTGCAGCATTCATTCTATAACATAGCTTAAGTTAATTTTTTTTCTGTTAATATCCTAAACCCCAATCTCTGCCTTTCATAATTGCAGGAACTCCTTCAGCAATCCATTTGGCAGGTTTTTCTCCTTTTAATAAATAGTCAAAGAATTGCTGCTCTCTTATTTGTATATCTTTTCTGTTTTTTCTTTCCACCAGGTTATGGTCTTCATTATTGTAGTTCAACATCCAAACCTGTTTGCCTAATCTTCTAAGGGCAGTGAACATTTCAATTCCCTGATACCAAGGCACAGCACCATCAGCATCGTTAGCCATTACTACCACAGGCGTTTTTACTTTAGGGAAATGGAAAAGCGGAGAATTTTCAATATACAAATTGGGCTTTTCCCAAAGATTGGCCCCAATTCTACTTTGTGTTTTTTCGTATTGGAACTGTCTGTTCAATCCCGTCCCCCAACGAATTCCTCCATATGCACTGGTCATATTGGCTACCGGCGCTCCGGCCCAAGCTGCCGCATACAAAGGTGTTCTGGTAATCACATGCGCAATCTGGTATCCACCCCAGCTCTGGCCTTGTAAACCCAGTTTGGTACTATCCACATATCCCTTGGCTACAACAGCTCTGGTTCCACTCACAATATAATCGTAGGCACCCTGACCAGGATAACCCGTTTTATACCAGATATCCGGCACGAAAACAATATATCCTCTGCTAACAAAGAAAGGAATATTCAGACGGGATGGTGTGGGTGCTGGTGCACTGTATCCATACAAACCATCACTGCTTCTCTCATAGAAATAAGCAATCATGGGATATTTTTTCTTGGGATCAAAATCTTCGGGTTTATAAATAATGCCTTCAGCCACTTTTCCTGTATATGCTTTCCATGTAAACAATTCAGCAGTACCCCAATTGTATTGGGACTGTTGCGGATTGGGCTGGTGAAGTATAGTTGCAGACTGAACCTCTTTCATTAAACTATTGGCAAGTAAAGAACTTACTGCAATATTGGTAGAGCGTTCAAAAGTTTCCGTACCGAATGAAATGATATCAGCATCTTTTGCTTTGGTAACAGCTGAAATTCTCAATGGCAAAGTTGCAGCAGCTATATCTGAAATCTGAAAAACAGACCCCATTGAATGGGCTTTTAATCCACTGCCTTTGTTTTTACGATTGAACACATTCAACAGTAATTGCTGATCATTTTTAATAAAGCGTTCTTCTCTGTTTAAGTTGATATTCCTGAATACCAGCTGGTTTTTTCTGCCCAACCCATTGGTAATATTAACAGATGCCTTCTTGCCTGCAGGGTCTACCTGCCAGATATCAAACTGATCATAAATTAGCAGAGCCTGATCATTTTCAAGCCAGCCCGCAATTCCATAAGGATTGGGTTCGTCCGGCACATCGTTCTCCACATCATACAAAGGCAGTTTAATATCAGCTGCCAATGCAGTTATCTGTTGATTATCCGATGAATACACACTGTATTTTCTGGCAAGGTCATTATACATAACCAGATATTTTCCAGTGTAGGAAGGGTAAGCGTTTCCTTTTATGTTTTTCTGAATGATTTTTCTGGAACCCGTAACAGGATCAATGGCGTAGATATCCATATAAGCTCCTCCAAGCCACTGAGTGGCAATTCTTTTTCCTTCATCTGCCATGCCATAAAACACAGCCCCATCTCCTTCATGCGTTTGCATCACAGACCTGAATGCAGGTGATCCAATCTGAACAACGGATTTTTTTTCAAAATCAAATCTGGCCAGATACGCTTTATTTAATTCCTGCTGAAGGTTCTTCAGCTGAACAGGTTGTAAATAATCATCATTATAATGCCATACATCCACACTCACTCTTTCAAACTCAGGCGTTAAAGTGTCTTTCACAGGCAATACCGGAGCGGTACCGAAAAACAATCGGTTGCCCGACTTACTAAAACTGATGGCCTGCGCATTTTCACTCACAGTATATTTAGCGGGCATGCCAGCGGTATTTCTATCCACAATAACAGTGGCACTGTCAGCACCATCTTTATGATAGTATAACTTATAAAATTTCTGTAATGATTTGGCGCTGCTGTCTCTTTCTGCAATAAATGCCAGTTGCCCTCCTGATTCATCCATCCGATAGGCTTTGGCATCATTAAAGCCAGCGAGAACAGTTCGGGTTGTCTTGTTAGTCAAATCCAGTTTAACAATAGCGGACTTTACTTTATTATCGTTTGCTTTCTTGGAAGTCTCCATCAGCAGCACATTCCCTTTCTTGCTAAAGAAATATTCGCTTACCAAGGGAAAAACCATGGTATCGCCGGATTGCAGATTCATAACCATCAAATCAGTTCCTTCTTCAACAGGTTCTGCATTATTTCTGGGAGCAGCAGGAGCAGCAGGCCTGGCAGAGCTGTCGCCCTGTGCAGGTTTTGGAGCGGGTGCCACAGGTTTCTTTTCGAACAGAATGGCGACATGAGATGCATTTTCATCAGCAATTTTAAAACTCTTTACACCAGCCATTTTCTGAATACTTCCAGTACTCAAATTCACAATGGCAAGTGAATCTTTCGGCATTTCTTCGGGTCGCTTCTTTTTAATTCTGGCTTCACGTGTTTCTTTAAATGGAGCTTTGATTCTGCAGATCAGAAACTGGCTGTTATCGGAAATATTAGCGTTATACCCCCTGGCTATTTCAGCAACAGTACTACCATCTTTTCGTTTGATATACAACTGTCCGTCACCTTCCTGAGGCACTATGGTAAATGCTACAAAAGCACCGTTATCACTTACAATTCTTTCGGCAATATTTTGCCATCCGTCATAAACGGAATGATCCAGGGGCTTTTTCTGGGCAATACCTGGAATACTCAAAACAAGCAAACCAATAATAGGGAGAAATTTCATGTTGATAGTAATTTTGGATTTTCCGAAGATAATTAAAACAATACCCAAATATAAATTGTAATTAAGGGGAATTTGATAAATGGATGAAAATGAAAAAATGGGCAGGATTTTGGATTCTTTTCTTTCTTTTGAATAGTACCCTGGCACAAAACACAGGCATTTACTCAGGGATTATTTTTGACAAACAATTACAGAGACCCATTTCCGGAGCTACGGTGGAATTGGTTCAATTAAACCAAAAAGTGATTGCTGATTCTTCGGGAAAATTCATATTCAGACAAATTAAGCCTGGTTATTATACATTTCAGTTCTCAGCCCTTGGGTACACAACCCAATACAGATACAATGTACCCATTGTAACAGGTAATGAAAATACCATGGTGATTGAACTGGAACCTGCTATCAGTGAACTACAGAATGTACAGGTAACCAGTACCAGCCGAAACCGTTCAGCAAAAGCGGCAACCCTTGAAACACCCTTAAGTGTTCAAAGACTTACTTCTGAGGAAATCAAAGCAAATCCGGGTGGGAACTTTGACATATCCAGAGTAATTCAGGCGCTACCAGGCGTTGGAGGATCTTCCAGTACAGCCGGATTCAGAAACGATATCATTATCAGAGGTGGCGCTCCCAACGAAAACGTATTTTACCTGGATGGAATTGAAATTCCGGTAATCAACCACTTTGCTACACAGGGAAGCGCCGGGGGGCCAACCGGTATTCTGAATGTAAGCTTTATTGAAGACGTTAAACTTTCTTCCTCTGCATTCGATGCCCGTTTCGACAACGCACTTTCTTCTGTATTTGAATTCAATCAAAAAAGAGGTAACAATAACCGTGTACAGGGAAATATTCGTTTAAGCGGTACAGAATTGGCCACCACTTTTGACGGACCGCTCGGAAAATCTGGCAAAACTACTTTTCTGGCTTCTGCAAGAAGAAGTTATTTACAGTTGTTGTTCAAAGCCATTGATTTACCTATACGACCTAATTACTGGGATTTCCAATATAAAATATCTCATCAGTTGAGTAAAAAAACAACCCTGACACTTTTAGGTGTTGGAGCCATTGATGAATTCAACTTTGCAGCACCAAGAGAAGCTACTCCGGACAAATTGTATGTACTGAACAGTAATCCTTCCATTCAACAGTGGAATTATACCATTGGGGCTTCTATTAAACATCAGTTGAAAAACGGCTACTGGAATCTGGCCATCAGCAGAAACAGCCTGGATAATCAATTGGAAAAATACGAGAACAACCTGGGGCCAGTCAGAGGTGCCAGAACCCTTCTATTGGGTTCCAGAGAAACTGAGAATAAAATCAGATTTGATGTTAACCAGAATATCAATGGATTAAAATGGAGTTATGGTGTGGTAGCCCAATGGGTTAACTATAGCAACAATACAAATCAACTGATTAGTAATGCCATCACCGATAATAATAACAATATTATTCAGCCAGCCGTCACTTACAACTACAATAGTGCCATTCAATTTGCCAGATTGGGTGCTTTTACGCAGGTTGGGAAAAGATTTCTGGATAATAAATTAGGGATTAGCGGTGGAATCAGATTTGATCAGAACACATTCACCACTACTGGAATGAACCCACTGAAAACATTGAGTCCAAGAATAGCTGCCAGCTACCAGCTATCAGATAAAGTAACATTCAATGCATCCATAGGCACTTATTTTAAAATGCTTCCCTATACTGTATTGGGTTTCAGAAACAATAACAATGAGTTGGTGAATAAGCAAACCGACTATACCCAAAGCACCCATTATGTAGCTGGATTTGAATACCTGCCTTCAGCTTCCACCCGATTTACTTTTGAAGGATTTTACAAACGCTACAGCAACGTACCGGTAAGTGTTAGAAATGGAATCAGTTTATCGAATCAGGGGGCGGATTTCTCCGTACTTGGAAATGAAGCGGTAACTACCAATGGCAAAGGAAGAGCCTATGGTTTTGAATTCTTTGCCCAGCAAAAATTAACCAAGCAATTTTATGGTGTTTTCAGCTATACCTGGTTTGTAAGCCAGTATACCAATGTCGGCAACAATTATGTGGCCAGTTCCTGGGATAACCGACATTTATTAAGTGCAGTATTGGGATACAAATTGAAAAGGAACTGGGAAATCGGATTAAAATTCCGTTACCAGGGAGGGGTTCCCTTCACTCCTTACGATTTAGTAGCCAGCAGGCAAAATTTTCTTGCGCTGGGCACTGGGGTGCTTGATTTCAGCAGAGTGAATTCTCAAAGACTGAATGCTTTTAACAGCAGCGATATACGGATAGACAAAAAATGGTTTTATAAAAAATATACGCTAAATGTATTTCTGGATATCACCAATTGGTACCTGGCCAAGAGCCCTGCGCCATCTGTATATACTTTCCAACGCAATGCAAGCAACACTGCCTTTATAACAACAGATGGATTGCCCGTTCAACCAAATGGAAGCAATGCAGTACCTTTCTTATTAAGCAATAATGACGCGAATGTTACACCCACATTTGGGTTTATAGTTTCGTTTTAGCAGAATGTTTAAGCAGCATTCTGGTCATTTGCAATACAACGGATAGGATAATCAGTCCCACACCGTAATAAAAACTGTTTGACAAATATTTATTCTCGTCAAAAAGTATAAAAGCCATAATGATGGCATAGACGGGCTCGAGGTTTAAGCTAAGATTCTGAGTAAATGCAGAGACTTTTTTTAAAGAGTCCAGCATCAGCTGCATGGCAACTATGGTACAAAGCCAACTGAGTACCAATAACCAGCCTAAATCTGATAATGTAGGTATAATAGTAGTTTCAGGAAAGAAATAAGCATATACAGGCATCAACAACGTAAGTATCACTAAACCTCCTGTAAGTTCGTATAACATCATGATGGTTGGTTCAGCATCTGCTATCTGCTTCTTATTTAAAACGGAAAACAGAGCGGCAAGAAATGCAGAAACAATTCCAACAATAATACCTGTCTGATACCTTTCATCAAAATGAAAAATCAAATAAATACCCAATAAACTCAGTAGGCCCAAACCTAGTTCTGCCCACTGCAATTTTTTTGTGACCAGTAATGGTTCCAGCAATGCCGTGAACAATCCGGTCGCAGAAAAACAGACCAATCCTATGGAAACGTTAGAAAGTTTAATACTACCATAAAAAGCAACCCAATGCAAAGCTATAAGGGTTCCAATTAGAAAAAAATTAACCGCCTGCTTATTGGGTATCCGAGTTGATTTCTTGGTCAGGGTAAATAATACAGACAGGCTTACAACGGTGATCATGATTCGGTACCAAACCAATGTCATTTCATTCAAATGAATGAGCACTCCTAGTATCCCGGTAAAACCTGCCAGAAATACCGAGATATGTAATTTGATTAATGCATGTTTCACGAAAAAATATTAACTGGCTTTTACCCGTTTTCTGTAGTTCTTAAACATACTTTGCCATTGTATGCTGATAACACCAAGCACCCCCTCTTTAATGATGCCTTTATTCATTTTGCTAACTCCAACTTTACGGTCTCTGAAAATAATGGGCACTTCAACAATTTTGAACCCAAGTTTCCATGCGGCAAATTTCATTTCTATTTGAAATGCATATCCTACAAAAGAAATCATATCAAAATTAATTGCTTCAAGCACTTCCCTTTTGTAGCAGATAAATCCGGCAGTAGGGTCCTGTATGGGCATCCAGGTAAGCAGTTTGGTATACAAAGCACCACCCCTGGAGTACAACTGACGATCCCATGGCCAGTTCTCTGTTTGTCCGCCCTTTACGTATCTGCTGCCAATAGCAAGATCTGCATTGCCTTGTTTACAAGCAGCATATAGCCTTTCCAGGTCATTAGGGTCATGAGAAAAATCGGCATCCATTTCAAAAATAAATGCATAGTCTCGCAGAAGACACCATTTAAATCCATGTATATAAGCAGTCCCTAACCCTAATTTTCCTTTTCGCTCCTCCAGAAAAACCTGACCCGGATATTGTTGAATGGCGCTTTTTACAATTTCAGCAGTACCGTCCGGAGAACCATCATCTATCACCAGAATATGATATCCCTGATTCAATGCCATCACGGCATCTATCATAGAAGAGATATTATCTTTCTCATTATAGGTTGGTATGATGACAATTTTCTCCGGCATTTATTTTTTAAGCAGGGTTCTGTTTAATATTTCTGTTAATTTCTGTTTGGTGTTCATGGCAAAGTCTCCTTTCATCATCCAATCATAATACTGAGGTTCTTCTTTAAGCACCTGAACCAC
Organism: Sediminibacterium sp. C3; assembly: GCF_000508085.1. Classification (GTDB taxonomy): domain Bacteria; phylum Bacteroidota; class Bacteroidia; order Chitinophagales; family Chitinophagaceae; genus Sediminibacterium. The sequence goes on from NZ_KI669560.1 coordinate 2,262,918, forward strand.
CGGTTTCCCCTTGTGCTTTCCGAAGTTGAAAACTTCTACCCCATTTTCCTTTACAAATCTTCTGGCGAAATCTACAATATCATCTTCTCCGGTAAACTTCACAATGCTTTCTACTGTATTCCCTATCTGAGGATATCTTTCTATCTGCGCTTCCAATACTTCCCAGGTAGCAGTAGCATCTGCTTCTGCACTATGTGCATCTTCAAGGGTTTTATTGCAATAAAATTTATAGGCCGCTCCCAGTGTTCTTTGTTCCATCATATGAAAAACTTTCTGAACATCCACCAACTTTCTGCCATCCGCTGAGAAAGGCACTCCTGCTCTCAAAAACTCTTCAATGAGCATCGGAATATCAAAACGATTGCTGTTATATCCACCCAAATCGCAATTTTCAATAAACTGTTTTATTTCATTGGCAACCTGTTTAAAACTAGGCGCATCTTTAACCATTTCATCTGTGATACCATGAACATCAGATGCTCCGGCAGGTATAGGTATCTGTGGGTTAATTAGTTTTCTCTTTACCTGTCTGGTTCCATCCGTTAATATTTTTACTATGGCAATCTCTACTATTCGGTCATTACTGATATTTACACCGGTTGTTTCAAGATCAATAAAAGCGATGGGGCTGGTTAAATTTAATTTCATTCTATAATTTCAGGATGAGGTTGGCATGATTTCTTCTGCCAACGAATTTATGTTTAATCCATCATAATTTCCACTACTCATGAACAGAATATTTGCATTAACCCTGTTAATTTTCATTAGCCAATTCAACAATTCAGACTTGTCATTCAGTACAATCAATGCATCATTTCCAAATCCTTCCTTCACTTTATCTGCCGGCAAATCGGGCATCTTCTTGATTTCCAATGCATGCTTTGCATAAAACACTACTGCTTCATCTACCCCATCCAGGACGCCTTTGTATTCATTCATGAAATTTACATTCAGACTACTGTAAGTGTGCAACTCCAAAATGGCAATTAATTTTCTTTCCGGAAACTGCTTTTTTACTGCTTCCACCGTAGCTTTTACTTTGCTTGGCGCGTGTGCAAAATCTCGATAGACGTTGGTAACATCGCTTTTTGCCAGTAATTCCAATCTTTTAGCTGCGCCGGTAAAGTTCGCAATTGATTGTAAAAAAGCTTCCGCAGAAATACCTAATTGCAAGCAGGCATAATACGCAGCCATAGCATTCATTAGATTGTGATTCCCAAAAACACTTAAAACACCTTTAATACCATTTACTTCCAGTGTTGTAGATCCATTCTTTATTTCATGTTGAGGAATACCATAAGCTTGATATTGAATATCTGATCTTTTGTTCTTCTCTATCAGTTCAACCAGCACCGGATCCGTATCATTATAGATCAAAATGCCTCCTGGTTCTATCTTCTGAATAAATATTACAAACTGTTCCAGATAAAAATCGAATGTGGGAAAAACATTGATATGATCCCAGGCAATTCCCGTAAGAATAGCAACATGAGGAAACAGAAAATGAAATTTGGGTCTTTTTTCTAAAACGCTGGCGGGATATTCATCTCCCTCACAAACGATAACAGGTGCATAGGTAATTTGAACCGACTGCTCAAAACCCGTCAGTTTTGCTCCCACCAAATAATCAAAAGCCATACCTTGCTCTTTCAGCACATGCATAATCATACTAGTGGTAGTGGTCTTTCCATGACTACCTCCCACAATAATCCGCTTTTTCTGCACAGACTCCTGATAAATATATTCAGGAAATGAATAAATGGGAAGTCCTAATTCTCTGGCTTTCAACAACTCCGGATTGTCTGCTCTGGCATGCATTCCCAGGATTACTGCATCCAGGTCAGGTGTTATGAGTTCGGAATTCCATCCAATATTTTCCGGTAAAATACCTGATTCCCTGAGATTGCTGAGCGCTGGTTCAAAAATTTCGTCATCCGTGCCGGTTATCTGATACCCTTTCTTCTTAAGTGCAATGGCAAGTTGATGCATCACACTACCCCCTATTGAAATAAAATGAACCTTCATACGTTTATAAGTTTAGTCAAAACAATTTAACAATATCAAAGCCTAAAACAGGCAGCATATTCACCTAAATGAATATCTTTGATCAGGTGCAAAATACATCTTCCAAGATAAAGCCCAACAGCATGAAAAAAATCAGTCTCATTCTTCTTATCGCCATCAGCACAGCGCTGGTATTCAGTTCCTGTGCTTCTGTTAAAGGAAAGGGATGCCCAACCACCAATCCCCGCTATTTCAGAGGGTAATCTGCCTGGCTTGTGTTAAATGAATTAATTTTGCAGAAATAAGCATTATGAACTGGATTCATTTAACAAATTTATCAGCACTTGATCAGATAATTAAGGATTCATTTGATAAGCCTCAGGTAATTTTTAAACATAGTACCCGTTGCTCAATCAGCTCCATGGCATTGAACCGTTTGGAAAGAGAAGAAGCTCCTGCCAATGCTAATTTCTATTACCTCGATTTATTGAACTATCGCAATATTTCCAACGAAATTGCCAATAAATTCAGTGTATACCATGAGTCTCCGCAAATTCTGATTATCAGAAACGGTGAATGTGTTTACGATGAAAGCCACCAGGGCATCAATATGAGTGAAATTGCAGAGCAGGTAGCAGCCTAGTACCTAAATTCCCTTTATATGAATATTACTGTTTTTGGAGCAACTGGTCAGGTGGGCAAAAGAATTGTACAAATGGCTTTAAACCAGGGTCACCATGTAACTGCATTCGGAAGAAATGTTGAATCCCTGCTTGACAGGGATACTACCAATGAATTACTGACCGCGCAAAAAGGGTATTTATTCAATGAAAAAGATGTGGCAAAAGCCATAGAACATGCAGATGTAATAATCTCAGTATTAGGTGGGGCTTCCGATGGATCAGATAAAACCAGAAGCCTGGGCATCAAATACATCGTAGAACAGATGCAGAAAAAAGGGAAAAGAAGAATTGTGGCCCTTGGCGGATTAGGTGTGCTGAATGCTGAAGACAATACCCTGATTTTGCATGGCGAGGACTATCCTGAGGAATACCTTGCCGTAGGCAATGAACACTTAAAAGCTTTTGAAACTCTATTGGAAAGCAATCTGGACTGGACTTTTTTCTGCCCTGCGGATATAAAAGATAAAGAAGAAACGGGTATTTATATTACTAGCCTTAACTATGTGCCGGAACCCAATCATTTCAGAATAAATGCGGGCGACCTTGCACTGGAAATGCTGAAAGCCGCCACGCAATCTGAATATATTCAACAGAGAGTGGGAATTAGTAATTATTAGGCAAGTTCCACTACCATTGCACTGGCACCTCCGCCCCCATTACAAATACCTGCTGCACCTATCTTGCCACCTTGCTGCTTCAGTACATTGATTAATGTAACAATGATTCTTGCACCGCTACAGCCTAATGGATGTCCAATAGAAACTGCACCACCATGCACATTTACTTTTTCAGATGATAAATTCATTTTCTGTGTATTTACAATTCCTACCACAGAAAATGCTTCATTCAATTCCACAAAATCAATTTCACTCATTTTCAATCCTGCTTTGGCAACTGCTTTGGGTACAGCCAATGAAGGGGTGGTGGTAAACCATTCAGGAGCCTGTTCTGCATCCGCATAAGAGCGAACAATCGCCAGAGGTTTAATGCCTAACGCATCTGCTTTTTCCTTGCTCATTAATACCAAAGCAGCCGCACCATCGTTCATAGTACTTGCATTCGCAGCAGTAACAGTACCATCCTTTACGAAAGCCGGTTTTAATCCAGCAATTTTATCGAACTTAACATTATAGGGTTCTTCATCTTTAGAAAAGATAATAGGATCTCCTTTTTTATGAGGAATTTCAACAGGAACAATTTCCTCATTGAACCAGCCCTTTTCCCATGCAGCCTGACTTCTCTTATAACTTTCAATTGCAAATGAATCCTGATCTTCTCTGCTGATATTGCATTCCTTGGCACACAATTCAGCTGCATTGCCCATTGCATAATTGTGATACACATCGGTTAATCCGTCTTTCGCAAGACCATCAATCATTTGCACATTTCCGTACTTATTTCCCCAGCGCATATTCGGACTGTAGAAAGGAACATTACTCATACTTTCCATGCCACCAGCCACCACAATATCAGAGTCTCCTAAAAGGATACTCTGAACACCTTGTGCAATGGCTTTCATACCACTGGCACAAACCTTATTAACAGTTGTAGCAATTACAGAATCCGGAAGTCCGGCAAATTTTGCAGCTTGCCTGGCAGGGGCCTGACCCGTATTGGCCTGTATCACACAACCCATCAACACTTCGTTTACGAGATTGGCATCTATGCCGGCTTTGGCCAATGCACCTTTAATTGCAATGCCACCTAATTGGGTAGCAGTAAAATCTTTTAAACTTCCACCAAAACTTCCAATTGGCGTTCTTACTGCCGAAATAATATAAACTGTTTTTGTAGACATATTCCTTGAATTTGAGCAGCGAAGTTAATCAAAATACTAACATGTGTTAGCACAATTAGGATTCAATTAACTGAATACCTGTCTGGGTAAAACTGATCAGTTTCTGCTTATATAAATTCCCGGTGGTCATCTTAAAAGCTTTCTTGCTCATGCCAAAGAAATCATAAATATCTGTGGGATCAGACTTGTCGTTATATGGAAGGTATCCATTGTTCTCACGTAAGAGCTGAAGTATTTTCTGTCCCTCATCTTCTACTTTGGAAAAACCAGGTTTACCCAATATCACATCAATTTTATTATCCGGTCTGATGGTTTTTATAAACCCTTTTACTTTATCTCCAATTTCCAATTTTTGAAAAACTTCATTGCCGTGCAGTATGCCAATATGTTTGTTATTGATGATCATCACATAACCCAGCTCTGAGGTTCTGTAAACAAACAAATCTACCGGCTCCATTTCTTTCACCGTTAAATCATCGTTGCTCATTAAATTTTCTATCTTCTCCGTAGCGGCAACACGACCCGTCATTTCATCAATATAGGGCATTACCAGATAAGAACCACCCATACGCATTCCGGAAATCTGTTTAGAAACCGGAACAAATAAATCCTTCATTAATCCCCAGTCCAGGAAAGCACCTTGTTTTGTAACAGATACCACTTTCAGTTTGGCAATTTCACCTACCACTGCTTTGGGTTCCTGTGTTGTGGCAATTAAACGATTATCAGAATCGTGATAAACAAACACGCGCAATTCGTCACCAATTTTCAGGTCTTTGGGTGCAAAACGCTTGGGCAATAAAATCCCTTCTGCACCATCGTCCAGATAAAAACCAAAGTCTACCTTTCGGCTCACTTTTAATGTATTGTATTGACCAACTTGAATAGGTTCCATATGGCTGATTTAAAATAACTCAGTTTGCGCTGTGTCCGCAGGTGGTCTTGTTTCCCACTCCATTTCAATGCTCTTGTTAAAATCGGTCAGCTTGGCACCAACAGCTTTCCATCCCATCACTTCTACCATTTTAGCCACTTTAAATTTGGCTTTGCGAACCTGTTGTCCCCGTCCGGTTTGTACCACCAGAATGGGTTCTGCTTCTGTGGTTACCGCTTCCAGACGATTGTCCTTTCCTTCTTTGATAAATGTGAACTGGGTTTTCAGTGTACTGGTTTCAATTTTGAATCGCTTGATATTGTACTGCCCCTTCTCGGCATCCAGGTACACTGCCGTGATGGTCTTCTCTGGATTAAACTGTTCAATCAGCGCTACTTTCTCTGGTTCAAATCGTTGTGTAATTTCAGTATCAGTTAATTCGTATGAACCATCCTTGTAAATTACCAGGATACGCTCATCTTCGAATATCCCCAAATACAGTCCTTTCTCTTCTGTATTTAGTCTGCCAAACTTATCATCGAACCAGAGTTTTCTTCCAGCCAAAGTACTCTTACCAGCTTCTTTTAGTTTAACAGTCTTGATTGGATACTTAGTAACTTGATTACCCATACTTCCTCTTCCCTTGATTTCCAGTTCTTCAAAATAGAAATCAAGCTCCTTGATACGGGCAGTACAATTTGGACTCAGTACAACTTTCAAGACTTCTGCCTCCCCGTTTGGATTGGCAGACAAATAATGTACTTTGCTTTTTTCTGTTCCCTTGGTTAAATCGTATTCCTTATCGCGGGTTACTCCGGTAACATTAAATCGCTTGGCATAACTAACGCCCGATTTGCCATCCAGATAAATCATATTGTAAGTGGTACGTTCATCATTCTTTACAAAAATGGCTGCATGAATAATCTCTTTCCCAATAAAAGTTTTATCAGAAACTTTTATCACTTTCATGATACCAGATTTGGTAAAAGCGATAATATCGTCATAATCGGAACACTCACATAAGAATTCATCTTTTTTAAGACCTGTACCAATAAAGCCTTCTGCCCGGTTAATGTACAATTTAGTGTTGGCAATGGCAACATGTTTAACCTGAATGGTATCAAACTCTTTAATCTCTGTCTTTCTTTCCCTGCCTTTACCGAATTTCTTTAAAAGATTATCATAGTAGGCAATGGCAAAATCAGTCAGGTGCTCAAGATCATGGTTAACCTGCTGAATATCGGCCTCAATATTCTTGATTTGATTATTCAATTCATTAATATCCAAACGATAAATTCTTCTGACTGGCTTTTCTGTCAGCTTCAAAATATCTTCGCGCTCAACGGGTCTTTTCAGTTTTTTCTTAAAAGGACCAAATGCTTTGTCTATGGCTTGAATTACTTCTTCCCAAGTAGCATGCTTCTGCTCTAACTCCTTATATATTTTTTCTTCAAAGAATATTTTTTCTAGTGAAGTATAGTGCCATTTGTCTTCTAATTCTGCCAGCTTAATTTCCAGTTCTTTCTGTAAAAGCCCTTTGGTTAAATCAACTGAAGACTTCAGTAATTCCTGAACACCCATGAAACGGGGCTTATGGGCTTCAATTACACAGGCATTTGGAGAAATGCTTACTTCACAATCCGTAAATGCATATAAAGCGTCTATGGTGATATCCGGAGAAATACCGGGAGCCAAGTCAATATGTATTTCAACTTCCTTGGCCGTTACATCCGTTACTTTTTTAATCTTAATTTTCCCCTGTTCATTGGCCTTGGTAATGCTCTCCATTAATTGGGTTGTGGTTACACCATAAGGAACATCTTTAATTACCAGTGTTTTTTTATCCAGCTCTTCTATATGTGCACGTACACGAACTTTACCCCCACGCTTACCTTCATTATAAGCCGAAACATCAATCATACCCCCGGTCTGAAAATCAGGATACAATTCAAATTTTCTTCCTTTTAAATATTTTATAGCAGCATCAATCAGTTCACAGAAATTATGTGGCAGTATCTTGGTAGACAACCCAACCGCAATACCATCAGCACCCTGAGCCAGCAACAAGGGGAATTTCATGGGAAGATGAACCGGCTCGTTCTTTCTTCCATCATAACTTAACTGCCACTCAGTAGTTTTAGTATTAAAAGCAACTTCTAAAGCAAACTTAGACAAACGGGCTTCAATATATCGGGAAGCGGCTGCTGAATCGCCTGTTCTAACATCGCCCCAGTTACCCTGAGTTTCAATCAGCAAATCCTTCTGTCCTAGGTTTACCAAAGCGTCCCCAATACTGGCATCTCCATGAGGATGGTACTGCATACTCTGCCCAATGATATTGGCTACCTTATTAAACCTACCATCATCCATTTCTTTCATGGAGTGAAGAATTCTCCTTTGCACCGGCTTCAAACCATCTTCCAATGCTGGCACTGCCCTTTCCAAGATTACATACGATGCATATTCCAGGAACCAATTTTTATATTGTCCCTGAACACCGGTTTCATTTTCAAAAACCCTTCTGTCTATTTTCTCTTTTGCCATGCTATATCCTTAAAACTACCAACTTAATTTTTTCATAAAACGTACAACCATTTCACTTCTACTATGCAGCAGGAAGCTGAATTGTAATTTCCTTCCAGCCTTTTGTCCAATCTCCCTGAACTGTTAACTTTCCTTCATTTGCAAGACTTCGTAAACGCCATACCAGAAAAGCATCTCCCGTCTGAACAGGCATTTTACTCTGTGCGGCGGAAATAATCTTATTTAGTTTTTGTGCTTCTTTTCCAATTTGCGCCAGCAGGTACTTATCAAAAAACTGCACTTCCTTAGCTACAATTTTTTACCCCCTTCCAAAAACGAACGAGTGCATTTTCGCGCATCGTTTTTTTCCACTCATCCGGATCCACTTCAAATTCACTCAGTGTAATAGGCCTTGCCAATTTTTTGGCCTTCATAAATTCACGCGGTTGTATTTGGTGTAAGTGAGTGGGATAAAAAATATTTCCTTTCTCATTAAAGAAGGGCAGATTATTTAAATACAAGACCTGGATTCTGCCAGCGAATTCAGCCAGTTGACTCATTAGCCAGTAATATCCGCAAACATCATGGGCATTCTGCCCCATCCAGATCCACAATTCAAGGGATTCCTCTTCCTGCAGTTGCCTCATCAACTGGTGTACTGTCATTTTATCATCTACCAGATCCAGTTGGTTCTCGTATGGTGAATTTTCCAATACTTCCTTCCACCAGTTCCTTCTTTGCTGATATCCTTCTGTTGCATAAATATCGTCGATAGGCCCAACAGCAAAATCGTCTTTAATTTCCAGGACTTCGCCATTCAAACTCTCATCCAGCTCCATAGCCTGCTGCAAAACTTTTACATTGGCTGCTTCAAATACAATATGAATCATCTATTCTTTTTTATTAGTCAACTAAATCTAGTTCAACTCTCAGATTATTGATAATGAACTCTTGTCTTTCCATGGTATTCTTACCCATATAGTATTCCAGGAAGTCTTGTATATGATCTCCCTGTTCTAAAATAACCGGTTGTAAACGCATATCCCTTCCAATGAAACGACCGAACTCTTCCGGAGAAATTTCTCCCAATCCCTTGAATCGGGTAATCTCTGGCTTATTACCTAGTTTAGAAGTTGCAGCTTGCTTTTCTGACTCATCATAACAATAAATGGTTTCCTGTTTATTTCTAACCCTAAACAAAGGGGTTTCTAAAATATAAACATGCCCTTTTTTAACCAAGTCTGGAAAGAATTGCAGGAAGAAAGTCATCAGCAATAAACGGATATGCATACCATCCACGTCGGCATCGGTTGCAATAACAATATTATTGTATCGCAATCCTTCCAATCCATCTTCAATATTCAAAGCATGTTGCAACAAATTAAATTCCTCGTTCTGATAAACAACTTTTTTGGTCTCTCCAAAGGAATTCAATGGCTTACCACGCAAACTGAAAACCGCCTGCGTATCTACATTTCTGCTTTTAGTGATACTACCACTGGCACTGTCTCCCTCGGTGATAAAAATGGTGGTATCTTTTTGAAGGGCAATGTATGCTTCCTTATTTTTGGCTGGCAACTCATCATTCAGATGTACCCTGCAATCTCTTAACTTCTTGTTGTGCAGATTAGCTTTTTTGGCTCTTTCATTGGCCAGTTTTTTAATCCCTGCCAATTCCTTTCGCTCACGCTCATTCTGTTCAATCCGCTTTTTTAAAGCATCCGCAGTAGCCGGATTTCTGTGTAGAAAATTGTCCAATTCCTTGGCTAAAAAATCCAACACAAAAGACTTCATACTTTGCCCGCCCTCAGATACATTCTGTGAGCCAAGTTTGGTCTTGGTCTGGCTTTCAAAAACGGGTTCCTGCACCCGAACAGAAACCGCAGCAACAATACTGGTTCTGATATCTGAAGCGTCGTAATCTTTTTTGTAAAAATCCCTGACTACTTTAACGTATGCCTCTCTGAAAGCCTGCTGATGGGTTCCGCCCTGTGTGGTATATTGTCCGTTTACAAAGGAGAAGATATCTTCTCCGTAATCGTTGTTGTGAGAAATGGCAATTTCAATATCATCTCCTTTCAAATGAATGATTGGATAACGCAGTTCATCCGGATTGGTTTTGCGCTGCAATAAATCGAGCAATCCGTTTTTACTCACATATTTCTTGCCATTGAAATGCATGGCAAAACCAGCATTCAGATAACAGTAGTTCCATAACTGGTTATCTAAATATTCATGAATAAAATGGAAATTCCTGAAAACCGTATCATCCGGGGTAAACTGCACCAGTGTACCGTTGGGTTCATCCGATTTGGTTTCCTTATGATCCTTTACCAATACTCCTTTTTCAAACTCTGCTGTTTTTGCTTTACCATCCCTGTAAGAAGTAACAGAGAAATGACTACTCAACGCATTTACTGCTTTGGTACCCACTCCATTCAACCCCACACTTTTCTGAAACGCTTTGCTGTCGTATTTGGCTCCTGTATTAATCTTACTTACTACATCCACTACTTTCCCCAAAGGAATACCGCGACCATAATCTCTGACTGTAACTGTTTTTCCCTCAATGGTCAATTCAACCTGCTTGCCATGACCCATGGTGTATTCATCAATACAGTTGTCTATCACTTCCTTGATTAACACATATACCCCATCGTCAGCAGCAGATCCATCTCCCAGCTTACCAATATACATACCCGGACGAAGCCTGATATGTTCCTTCCAATCCAATGACCGGATGCTATCCTCGTCATATTTTACCAAATTCTTGTCTTCTGCCATAATTCCTGTTTAAGTCGAATATTGCTAACGGCAAATCTAAGTCCCTCAAATCGCAGCCCAATTTTTATTATCTACAAAAGGCCTTTTTATGTGGATAAATCGTTGTTTTTGGTGGATTGTATAGTCCAAATCCTACCTTTACATCAATGAAAAGCCCTTTTCAGCCCCAGACCAATTTAACCATGATGGCCGAATATGCTGCCAGTCATCAACAGGAAAACGATCGTTTTAGTGCATTTATCAAGGAATTCAACGACGAAGAAATAGATGCCAAAGTGCAGGAACTGGATGCTTTAATCAGTCCTACCATCTCTTGCACAGACTGTGGCAATTGCTGTAAAAGTTTAATGGTTTGCCTGAACGAGGACGAAGCAGACCGATTATCCGGACACCTGAAAATGCACAGATCTGATTTTGATCAGACTTATTTAGAAAAAGGCAGCAATGGATTAATGATCATGAACCGCATGCCCTGTCCTTTTTTGTCTGATAATAAATGTTCAGTTTACGAATACCGCTTCGAGGGATGCAAGGAATTTCCGGCTTTACATATGCCGCATTTCAAGCGAAGAATTTTTACCACGTTTATGCATTACGATCGTTGTCCCATCATATTCAATGTGGTGGAAGCCCTAAAAGACGAAATGCACTTTACCAAAGACCAGTAACCCGTTTCATATGTCTGTACTATTTGGAATTGACCATCTGTTGCAATTGCCTGCTGTTGAATGGAAGAGCAGCAGAATTGGTTTCGTAACCAATGAAGCAGCCACAACACAAAGTTTAGAACCGTCCAGACTCTTACTACAAAAAGCCGGTTTTACTATTCGCAAACTGTTTTCTCCGGAACACGGCCTGAATGTAAAAGGGGCAGATGGAGCACCCATGCATAATGGAGTGGATGAATTAACCGATCTGCCTGTTATCAGTTTATATGGACAAAAATTAGCCCCGGATCAAACAGATATGGAAGACCTGGATTCTCTGGTTTTTGATGTACCTGATGTAGGTGTTCGTTTTTATACCTACCTATGGACGCTAAGTTATTTAATAGAAGCATGTGCAAAATACCAGAAACCCCTGATTGTACTCGATCGTCCCAATCCCATATCCGGATTGACCGATTTGCAGGAAGGTCCTTTTCTGGAGGAAACCTGTGCCTCATTTATCGGCAGATGGAATATTCCTTTACGCCATTGTTGTACTTTAGGAGAACTGGCTTTGTATTTCAATGAAACCAGGGGGATTAAAGCCGACCTTACAGTAATACCCTGCAAGCATTGGAGCCGGTCGATGTTCCAGTCCGATTGGGGAATTTCTTTTGTCCCGACTTCTCCGGCTATACAAACTGCGGAGTCTTTATTGTTATATCCCGGACTATGCTTACTGGAAGCCACCAATCTCTCAGAAGGGCGATCTACCGATTTTTCTTTTGAAGCCGTTGGTGCACCCTGGTTGCAACATGAAAAGCTGGCAAATCAAATCAATCATTTGTTTGGCGAAGAACTGGAAGCCAAACCCGTCCATTTTATTCCGCAGGATGCCAAATTCGCGGGTGAACAATGCAAAGGGGTGCATTTCAAAGTAAAGTATCCAGACAGTTTCAAACCTGTATTTTTTGGTTTGGTTTTATTACGGATGATTAAAGATATGCACCCGGATCATTTTTCATGGGCTGGTTATAAAACCTATGTGAATCCCGATGGAATCCATCATCTTGACAAACTCACCGGAATAGCGAATTCGGAAAAATTGTATGAATTACCCATGCCGGCTTTTCTGCAGCAGTGCACAAAACTTACCTCTGTACTCGGCTGGAATAAAGTCATTGAGCCTTATCGATTGTATTAATCTGACAGTATTAGTTTTCCTGTTTCAATAAACCCCTGATTACGACGCTCGCGGCCATGCATCCGAATATGGCAGGCATATAGGATATGGTTCCGATGATAGACTTTTTGGGATAAGCTTTTTCGGTTTCAATAATGCGGGACTGGTCAACTCTTTCGGCGCTGAACACTACCGTAACGCCTTTATAAATTCCGAAACTGTGTAGTTTTTTCCGAACATAACTTGCCAGGTTACATTGATAGGTTTTGGATATATCGGTAATCACTACTTGTGATGGATCTACTTTACCACCTGCCCCCAAAGAACTTACCAAGGGTATTTTCCTCTCTAGGCAGGCCTTAATAAAATACACTTTGGGAGACAATGTATCAATGCAATCCACCGCAAAATCATATTGGGCTTCATCAAGCAGTTCTCCCGTAATTTCATCTTTAATGTAAATAGACTTTACAATCAATTCAATATCAGGATTAATATCCTTTAATCTTTCTGCCATTACTTCCGACTTTAGTTTTCCGGCAGTAGAATGAAGTGCAGGAATCTGACGGTTGGTATTGCTTAGGTCAACAGTATCTGCATCTACAATGGTCATTTTCCCCACACCTGACCTGGCAATCATTTCCGCACAAATACCCCCCACACCACCTAAACCAACTACCAGCACGTGTTTTTTCTGTAAGGTTTCTATGGGCTCATCTCCCAGCAATAACTGGGTCCTGCTCATCCAGTAAGGAATCATTCGTCTGAATTTATATTGAGAATAAATTAATTTATCTTGTTATTGTTTACACAATCCATTTGATTGGAATAAACCAGATTTAACAAGCGCAAAAATGAAGGTATGAAGTTATATTTAAAAATATTTTTAGTTGCCATCCTGGCTAATTGCTGTTTAGGAGTGGCTGCTCAATCCATTCCAACTATCGAGGTATTGACACAGGGCAACAAGACCAGTATCCGTGGATTAAGTGTGGTGTCTGAAAAAATTGTCTGGGTGAGTGGCAGCAATGGCATGGTGGGAAAGTCAACGGATGGTGGAAAAAGCTTTAACTGGATACAGGTTCCTGGTTTTGAAAAAAGGGATTTCAGAGACATTGAAGCCTATAACGATAAGATTGCTATTATCATGGGGATTGCAGAACCGGCAGTGATATTAAAAACCAAAGACGGTGGCAATAGTTGGTACACCGTTTTTGCCGACAGCACCAAGGGCATGTTTTTAGATGCCATGCATGCAGGGGGAAAAACCATTCAGGTTGTGGGTGACCCAATCAATGGAAAAGCATTTTTTGCTTTAAGTAATAATGAAGGCGAAGGTTGGCATGCGCATTTGAAAGACGGTATTCCTTTACAGGAAGGGGAAGCATTTTTTGCTTCCAGCGGCAGCAATCTGCAGATTGCATCTCCTAATAAACAATTTAAATCGGCCACCTGGATAGTTACCGGTGGAAAGGCTTCCAGAATCATCAATGCAAGAGATCAGCGGGATAGCTATGCATTACCCCTTTTACAGGGAAAAGAATCAACCGGGGCCAATTCCATAGACATCAGCCCTTCCGGCAAATTTGCATTTATTGTTGGCGGAGATTTTGCAAGAGATACCGTTAGAGAGGGCAATGCAGTAAAAGTTGAGTTTGGCAAAAGCGTCAGTTTCACTCACCCCATAACCCCTCCGCATGGATACAGATCCAGCGTTGTTTACCTAAATGAAAATACGCTAATCAGTTGTGGCACTTCGGGAGTAGACATTTCACGCGATGGTGGCATGCATTGGGAAAATATCAGCAAACTCAGCTTTCATGTGGTGCAGAAAGCCAAAAAAGGTAAAGCTGTTTTCCTAGCAGGCGGTGGCGGCAGAATTGCCAGGCTACTTCTTGAGTAATTCCTGAAATTTTTCCACCATTTTATAAGTAGCCGGACAGTATTCAATATTCTGTTGATGAACATGAATGTATTCCACCATTTTTTTCTTTTTCAGATGGGGGAAACCGGAACAATCGTCTGGTCTTACTTCATATATGCTGCACATATTGTTCGTCAGATTCAGAAACTGACAGGGTTGTTTTTTATTCATCCAATCGCCGTCTTCTTCATCAAAATACAGCCATTTTTCCTTGAACTCCGCAACCGACATTTCCAAATGAGCCGCTATGCGCTTGAGATCCTTTGCATTGAAGGTAGGACTCATCGATTTACAGCAATTGGCACAACTAAGGCAATCCACTTCCTTCCATACTTCTGCATCCACTTTTTCTGCCATTTTATCCAAACCCTTCGGAGGATTCTTTTCAATCTTACCCAAAAACCTCTTCATACTTTTGGCGTTATGACGTACTTTTTGTTTGAAGGATCTAAGATTAACTAACATACCGATGAAACTTTTACTTGAGTCTATAGGCGAATATAATGATATAGCTGTTATCTTTATCAATCATGTGGACGGCCTATAAAAAAGGATTCAAAGCTTATCTGCAACTGGAGAAATCTCTTAGTGAACATTCGGTAGAAGCTTACCTGCATGATATTGAAATGTTAACCAGTTTTCTATCCACTTCAGAACAACAGAAGTCTCCTTCGGATATTGTTTTAAAAGACCTGCAGGCATTTATTCAATGGATTAACCAGCTGGGTATGACAGCCAGCTCACAATCCAGAATCATATCAGGCATTAGAAGTTTTTTTAAATACTGCATTATAGAACAGATTTGCAACGCTGATCCTTCTGTATTACTTACTGTCCCCAAAGCCAAAAGAAAATTGCCCGATACGTTACACTTCAATGAAATTGAAAGTATCATTCAGCAAATTGATTTAAGTACACCGGAAGGAACCAGAAACAAAGCCATACTGGAAACCATGTATAGTTGTGGCTTAAGGGTTAGCGAAGTGGTTGGCTTAAAAATATCAGGACTCTACCTGGATGTGGAATTTATAAAAGTGATTGGTAAGGGTAACAAAGAAAGGCTTATTCCCATTGGTAGTTCCGCTATAAAGTGTATTAAGATTTACAAGGACCAGGTAAGAGTGCATCAGCCCATTCAACCCGGCTTTGAAGATTACCTGTTTTTAAACAACAGAGGCAAGAGTTTGTCGAGAGTAATGATTTTTTACATCATCAAAGCGCTGGCACTAAAAGCAGGAATCACCAAAAGCATCTCACCACATACCTTCCGGCATTCCTTTGCTACCCATTTGGTGGAAGGAGGCGCCGACTTAAGAGCTGTACAGGAAATGCTGGGACATGAAAGTATTACCACTACTGAAATATACACGCACCTCGACAATAACTATCTAAGAGATACGCTACAACGTTTTCATCCCGGATTTAAATAACCAATTTGTTAAAACCTTAAACAATCTTCCGATTTTTCTAAAAAAATTGCGGCAATTGAAGGGGAAGAACTAAGTTTGACGTTCAAACATTTAATGATATGAAAAAGACTTTACTTGCAGCTGCCTTATTGAGCAGCGTAATGGGTTTTGCACAAATAAGAATGCCCCAGCCTAGTACTACACAGAAAATTTCTCAGGATTTTGGAATGGGAAAAATTGAATTGACTTATTCCAGACCCAATGTAAAGGGAAGAGCAATGTTAAAGGAAAATTCGGAGTTGGTTCCCTTGAATCAGTTATGGAGAACAGGCGCCAATGCTGCCACCAGAATTCATTTTTCTGATAAAGTTACCATGGGTGGAACCACTTTAGATACCGGCGCTTATGTATTGTATACCGTTCCGGGTGTTGACTACTGGGAAGTAGTGGTAAACAAAGGTTTGAACAATTGGGGAACCGATGGCTACAAGCAAAGTGAAGACGTAGTTCGTTTCAAAGTTAAAGCAGCCAAAACCAATAGCAATACTGAAACTTTCACCTTCCAGTTTGCAAACGTAGAGGCAGAAAGCATTGACCTGCAGTTAAGCTGGGGTAAGGTGGCAGTAAGCATTCCAATCAGCACTAATGTAAAAGACAGATTACGTGCACAGGTAGAAGCAGCGCTTGGTGCTGAAAAAGTAAACCCCAATGTTTACCAAGCTGCAGCCAATTTCTACTATGAGTGGGAAAAGGATTATGCAAAAGCATTAAAGAATGTAAATAAGGCAACTGAAGCCAATCCAAAAGCTTTCTGGTTATTCTTATTAACTGCAAAGATTCAAAAAGACATGGGGCAGAAAGCAGATGCAAAAGCTAGTGCTGAAAAATGTATCAGCATTGCAACTGAAGCAAAGAATGCAGACTATGTAAGAATGGCAAAAGAATTAATCAGCAAATTATAAGTTCAACTACTTTAGATTTAACCTTCGTTAATTCTTCTGAATACACATAATAAAAAACCAGGTCATAAGACCT
>NZ_KI669560.1:2279801-2383489 GCF_000508085.1 Sediminibacterium sp. C3
AAATCGGGTATGTCCTGAAAGGAAGAATCCGATTATTACAAGCTTTCTCCTACTTATGATACTTGTTTCTCAGCCATATCAGGAATCACTTCCACTTTGTAAGCACCTGCATCCAGCTTGGCTTTGGTTTCACTGAATGCCTTTAAAGTCTCTTCAATATCTGCATCGGTATGTGCTGCTGAAGGAATTAATCGGAAAATGATATGTCCCTTAGGAATAACAGGGTATACAACGATAGAAGCAAAAATGCCGTAGTTCTCTCTCAGGTCCATTACCATAGCAGTGGCTTCTTCCACCCCACCCTTCATGTAAACAGGCGTAACAGGTGTGTTGGTGTTCCCAATATCAAATCCTTTCTCTTTTAATCCGTTCTGCAGCTTCAATGCATTGCTCCATAGCTTTTCTTTTAATTCGGGCATGGTGCGCAACATTTCCAATCTTTTCAGGTTGCCAATTACAATAGGCATCGGCAAGCTCTTGGCAAAAATCTGACTGCGTATATTGTAACGGATAAAATCAATAATGGCTTTATCTCCTGCAAGGAAAGCACCAATAGATGCCATACTTTTCGCAAATGTTGAGAAGTACAAATCTATGGCGTCCTGACAGCCCTGCTCTTCGCCCGCACCCGCGCCAGTTTTACCCAATGTACCAAAACCATGGGCATCATCTACTAATAAACGGAATTGATACTTTGATTTCAAGGCAGCAATTTCTTTTAATTTACCCTGGTCTCCGGCCATACCGAAAACACCTTCCGTAATCACCAGAATTCCGCCAGCCTTTTGCTTTTCAATTAATTGGGTAGCTCTTACCAGTTGCTTTTCGCAATCTTCCACATCATTGTGTTTAAAAACATAACGATGTCCGGGATGCAACCGCAAACCATCAATGATACAGGCATGGCTTTCCGCGTCGTATACAATCACATCGTGTCTGCCACAAACAGCATCAATGGCACTCATGATGCCCTGGTAACCAAAGTTCATCAGGATAGCATCTTCTTTATGCTCAAAAGCTGCCAGCTCTCTTTCCAGTTGTTCGTGGTAATTGGAATTCCCACTCATCATTCTGGCCCCCATTGGATAAGCCAAACCGAATTCCTTAGCTGCATCCGCATCCACTTTTCTGATTTCAGGATGATTAGCCAGACCCAGGTAATTATTCAGGCTCCAAACTATCATTTCCTTTCCTCTGAATTTCATGCGGCTGTTAATTTCTCCTTCCAGTTTCGGAAAGGCAAAATATCCATGGGCACGTTCACGGTGCTGACCTAAAGGACCGGCATTCTTCAATAATTTTTCAAAAATATCTGCCATAAACAATGGGGATTGGTTAGATTAAATTTTTTGCAAATTTAAGAAATATGGGGCAAAGCACAAGGCATATTATAGCACAAACAGTATCTTGCAAACTTTCAAATCATTAAATCAAGCACTTTGTACACAATCAAGTTAAACAGCCAATTCGTCAAGGCAATGAGTATTGCATTGCTGATTGGAACTTCTGTATTTGCTCAGAAAACAACCAAAGTAACCAGTCCTCAGGAGAAAGCTCCCAGATTGGTAGTTGGCATTGTTGTAGATCAAATGAGATGGGATTATCTGGAGCGTTTTGCCCCTTTGTTTAAACCAAACGGCGGTTTCAAGCGAATGATGAATCAGGGATTCAGCAACGACAACTGTCAGATTGGTTATACACCTTCTGTTACCGCTTGCGGACATACGGGAATTTATACAGGAACGGTACCTGCCATTCACGGAATAACAGGTAATGCATGGTATGACGCTTTATTAAAAAGAACCGTCTACTGCAGTGAAGACAGAACTGTTGAGGGAGTGGGTGCCAAAGGTGCCAGCGATGGTAAAATGAGTCCTAGAAATATGCTTACTACAAGCATAGCAGATGAATTAAGACTGGCAACAAATTTTAAAGGCAAAACCATTGGAATTGCTATAAAAGACCGAGGCGCTATTCTTCCGGCAGGACACAGTGCCAATGGTGCTTATTGGTTCGATGCCAAATCGGGCAACTTCATAACCAGCACTTATTATTACAAAGAATTGCCTGAGTGGGTTGCAAAATTCAATACCAGACAAGTACCCGATTCACTCAGTAAACTGGGATGGAATAAATCAATGGCAGATCAACTTTATTTAGCATATGCTACTTCTGATGAAAAAGTATACGAATCCAAACCATTCGGGGCCAATCAGGTAAAAATGCCTTATGACCTATCCAGAAAAGAAAACGAAGGATTTTCGAAAGTAGTTGGTTCTCCTTGGGGGAACACATTAACGGCTGAAATGGCCAAAGCAGCGGTACTGGCAGAAGAATTAGGAAAAGATGCTATAACCGACATGCTGGCTGTCAGCTTTTCTTCTCCCGATTATATCGGCCATAGTTTTGGTCCTAATTCATGGGAAGTAGTAGACAACTATATAAGGCTTGACGAAGAACTGGGCAAAATGTTCGACTTCCTGGATGCTACTGTTGGGAAAGGAAAATATACCGCATTTTTAAGTGCAGATCATGCCGTTGCTCATGTACCTGGATTCATGAAAGAGAACAAATTACCCGGAGGAACTTTGGATGACAAAGCGGCTATGGATGAAATGAACAAAGCCATAAAAAACAAATTTGGCATTGACAAAGCAGTAGTAAGTCTATACAATTATCAGGTGCATTTTAACAGAGATTTATTAGACAGTCTAAATGCAGATAAAAAAGTACTTAACCAGTTCATGGTAAGCTATCTGATGAAGAAAGATTACATACTAAACGCTTTCCCAACCAGTGAAATTCTAACTAGTCCAATGCCACAATACCTTAGGGAGAAAGTAGCCAACGGATTTTTGTACAATAGAAGCGGAGACATTCAGATGATTTTAAAATCTGGATATATTGATGGAGGCGCAACAGGAACTACTCATGGCCTCTGGTACTCCTATGATGCACATATCCCATTGTTATGGTATGGATTTGGTATTAAGCAGGGAAGATCTAGTAAGAGAGTGTATATGCACGATATTGCTTCTACGGTGGCAGCACTTTTAAAAATTCAGGAACCCAGCGGAAATATCGGAAATCCGATAGAAGATGCATTAAAGTAAAAAAACATTCATAATAGTTGTAATATTATTTTGCTTTGATATGGACGAGGTTGTATCTTGCGATACAACCTTTTTTTATGACTAATAGTAGAATCATTACCCGGATTTTTTTATTGATCTGTCTGACTGTTGTGTTTAATGCCAATGCACAACTTAATTTGTCAGAAAAAATTCCGGTAGACCCAAAAGTTAAAATTGGCAAGTTGTCAAACGGACTAACGTATTACATCCGACAGAATGCCAAACCAGAAAAAAAAGTGGAACTGCGATTAGTTGTTAATGCAGGCTCAATTTTGGAAGACAATGACCAGCAGGGGCTTGCACACTTCACAGAGCATATGGCTTTTAATGGAACCAAAAACTTCAAAAAGAACGAACTGGTTAATTTTCTTCAAAGCATTGGTGTTGATTTTGGCGCTGATTTAAACGCCTATACCGGTTTTGATGAAACTGTATATATTTTGCCTATTCCTCTAAGCGACCCCAACAATTTTATCAAAGGACTTCAAATTCTGCAGGACTGGGCAGGTGGCATTAGCTTTGAAGGAAAGCAGATAGATGATGAAAGAGGCATTATTCTGGAAGAAAGCAGATTGGGGAAAGGAGCAGAAGACAGAATGTTCCGGAAAATTTATCCTAAACAATATGCAGGCTCCAAATACGCACAAAGATTGCCAATTGGTAAAGACAGCTTGTTAAAAAGCTTCAAGCACAGTGCTATCAAGCGCTTTTATGCAGACTGGTACCGACCTAACCTAATGGCAGTAATGGTTGTTGGAGATATTGATGTTACGGCCACTGAAAAATTGGTACAACAGTATTTCGGGGGATTAAAAAATCCAGCCAATCCAAGACCCCGTACTTATGCAACAGTGCCGGCAAGAACCCAGCACGATGGAATCGTAGTAACCGATAAAGAAGCCACTAATTTTACGGTGGAGTTGAATTATTCAACGGTAAAAACCCAACCTGAACTTACCATTGATGACTACAGAAGAAACAGTATCATCAAGTCATTATTTACCAGCATGCTTAATCAGCGGATGAACGAGCTGGCACAAAGCAGCAATCCTCCTTTCAGTTTTGCAGGAGGTAATTTTGGATCCTATGCAAGAGGTCATGAAGCATTCAACGGTTTTGCCGTTCCTGGTCCCAAAGGTCCTGACACTGCTTTAATGGCTATGCTAACAGAAATAGAAAGAATTAAAAAGTTTGGCTTCACCCAGTCTGAACTGGAGAGAGCAAAAAAACAACAACTAGCAAGTATTGAAAGATCTTATAACAACAGAGACAAAACAGAGTCCAGTGTACTGGTGGAAGAATACATCAGAAATTTCTTACAACAGGAACCAATTCCCGGCATTGAAACAGAATTCAATTACAAGAACAGTTTAATGCCAGGTGTTCAATTAGCAGAAGTAAATGCACTGGCCAACGAACTAAAGAAAAATGAAAAACTCTTTGTTTCCGTGCAGGGACCTGAGAAAAGTAATTTCAATTTACCCAACAAGGACAAATTGCTGGCTTCAATTCAAATGGCTGCCAATAGCCCATTAAAAGCATATGAAGAGAAAGCCATTGCCAGCTCCTTGCTGGAAAAAATACCAGCAGCAGGTCAATTGGTAAGTGAAAAAAGAAACGAGGCACTGGACATTACAGAATTAACCTATAGCAACGGAACCCGGGTTATTATTAAAAACACCAATTTTAAACAGGATGAAATTATCCTTACCGGTTTCAAAAAAGGGGGCATCAATGGATATGGCATAGCCGATAAGCAAAGTGCAGCTTATGCCACATCGGCTATACAACAAATGGGAATTGGCGCATTCAGCCCGGTTGATTTAAGAAAATTTCTTTCGGGTAAAATAGCCAATGCCAGTGTTGGCTTAAATGCTCTAAGTACAAGAGTCAGCGGCAACAGTAGTATAAAAGACATGGAAACTATGTTCCAGCTGATGTACCTGAACTTTACACAAATAAGAAAAGACGAAAGTTTATTCAACAGCTGGAAAGAGAAGACAAAATCTCAGATACAGTTTTTGATGTCCGATCCTACCACCGCTTTTATAGATACCGTTTACAAAGTAATGTATGGTGGAAACCCGTTGGCTCCTTCTGTTGTACCTACCGCTGCAGACTTCGACCAGATAAACCTGAGCAGAGCAATGGAAATTTATAAGGAACAAACAAATGATGCCAGTGATTATACTTTTATCATGGTAGGTAATATTGATTTAAATACAGTAAAACCTTTGTTGGCAACTTATATCGGAGGGTTACCTTCTAAAGGAACCAAAGGAGCATTCAAAGACAATGGTGTACGGATACTACCAGGTAAGAAAGACTTGAAATTCTACAAAGGAAAAGAACCGAAGAGTTTTATTTTCCATGTTTACGCTGGCCCTGTTGCTTATTCAGAATCGCTGGCCTTGCATACCGAGATGCTTTCAGAAATCCTGAATATCAAAATCATTGAAGAGCTCAGAGAAAAAATTGGTGGTATCTATGGCGGAGGTATCAATGGTTCGGTATCTAAATACCCCTATGAAGGTTATACCATGGCATTACAATTGCCATGTGGCCCTGAAAACGTAGATAAATTAACAACGGCAGCCAATGCAGAAATTGAAAAAATAAAACAGCAGGGACCCGAGCAGAAAGACCTGGATAAAGTAAAAAAATCTTTGCTGGAAAAATATGCGGTAAACATCAAGGACAACCGTTACTGGAGTAATGTACTGCAGGGTATCTACTTTTCGGAGAACGAACCGGAAAGAATATTGAATTATACCAAAATTGTAAATGATGTTACCATAGAAGACATTCGTAAAGCAGCCGCTCTGGTGTTGAACAACAGCAATATTATTCATGCTGTGTTATATCCGGAGAAGTAACTTTACCAAATGAACAAGCTGGCAAAAAAAGCAGGAAAACAATTCTTTCACCAATTAGGCGCAAACCAGTTACTGAATGAACTGAATTTTCGCTTCCAGCAATGTCGACACTATTTTGGCAACCGCCAATTTCAAAAAAAACACAAGCGCTTTGTCTTTCCATCAGACAGAGCGCTTTTTAATACCTTTCAGTTAAATTATCAACGGTTTTACGAAGACGGATTATTGTCTGCAAAGGAGTTAATTGAATGGAGTGGTATTAAGAACCAGGAAAGACCCGTCATACTGGACTGGGGTACAGGTACCGGCAGAATCATCCGGCACCTTCCTACCCTTATGTCCAATGCCGTTTGTTATGGATCAGATCTGGATGAGGCATTGATTAGCTGGTGCAAAAAAAATATTGATGCCGTTTATTTCGACACTATTAACAACGAATGCCTGCCCTATCCCTCTTATTATTTTACTGCTATTTGGGGCATTTCCGTTTTTACACATATTCCTGCTAAAGAAACAGCAAATTGGTTAGCTGAGTTACACCGGATCATGAAAGACAATGCCATAGCCATTCTTACAACTCATGGCAGTAATTATTATCACCAATTAAATGCAGCCCAACTGAGTCAATTAAACAATCAGGGCACGTATACGATAGATTATATAGAAAAAGGGCATCGTTTAATGACCACATATCATGAAGCAGAATCATTCCGTTCAATGCTCAGGCAGAGATTTCAAATAGAACATTTTTGGAAAGGCAAAACCCATCCCGAAAAAATGGGCGGTCAGGATTGCTGGATTATAAAAAAAGTCCCGGCCGCATGAGCAACCGGAACTTCTTTAGAAAACAATCTTCATTTCAATTTTTAGCAACCAACCCTTGGTTTGGGATAGTTACAAGGGAACCAACTTATTTTGCAGCTTTCTGAATTTCAGATAAGCTGGCCACGTATAAACTTCTTCCATGCGTACCCAGAACAATTTCATTGTCTCTTGGATGAATAGCAATATCATGTACAGGAATACTGTAAGGCAACCCTTTGTTCCACATTACAGAACTGTTTCCACCATTCATGCTTACATAAAGTCCACCATCGGTTCCTATATAAAGAATATTCTCATTCACCGGATCTTCTCTCAATACATTCACAGATTCGTAAGGAAGGTCTTTGGCAATCTGCTTCCAGGTAGTGCCGTAATCATCACTTACATAAACCAATGCATTGAAATAATCATTTCTGTATCCGTTTAAAGTTACGTACACACGACTCTCTTTAAACTTACTGGCTACTACTCTACTCACATATAATCCCTTGGGCAATTTTCCATTGATATTGGTCCAGCTGTAGCCACCGTCTTTGGTAACATGAATAAGACCATCATCAGAGCCCGTATAAATCAAACCAAAACGCATAGGGCTTTCACTGATGGTAGACAGCGTACCAAATGGAACATCTCCTTGCTGAGGATTGGTTGTTAAATCACCGCTCATCGCCACCATATTCTCTCCTTTGTTCAGTGAACGGTGAAACTTATTGCTTCCGAAATAAAATACATCCTGGTTATGTCTGCTCAGTACAATGGGAGATTGCCAGTTAAAGCGAAGCGGTGATTCACCCAATGCACGATTGGGTTTCACCATAGCACCTCTTGGGCCTCTCTCACCGGATGCCGGCGCGCCAATTACCTGACGGTTGTAGTTGCCAAACTGAGAGCCACTATACACAGTGCGGTTATCTCTCCAGTCTACCTGCACCTGCATACCATCTCCTCCATTTATGCTCTTATAAGCGTAGTTACCAGAACCATGCCAGCCAACATTTTCTACATTCTTGCTGGAGCCATACCAGGTACCATTGTCCTGTAAACCACCGTAAACATTATACGGTGTAGCCATGTCCACTTCAATCGCATAAAACTGTCCAACAGAAGGCGCATTTAGTTTAGACCAGTTTTTCCCATAGTCATAACTCATATTCAATCCGCCATCGTTACCATTGATAACATGGCCGTCTTTGGTAGCACTAAACCAGAAAGCATGATGATCAGAGTGAACAGAAGGTCCGTCAATAGAAGTAAACTTTTTTCCACCATCTGTACTCATCAATAAGTCTACGCCTGTTAACACCACTTTGTTCTCATCAACCGGACTCACGAAAACTTTACCAAAATAGTATCCATAAGAACTGTAAATATTGATGAAATCATTATGTGTTTTCTTCCAGGTTTTTCCACCGTCGTCACTTCGGTACAATTCGCAACCTTTAACGGCTGCTGCGGTGATGGCCGCATTGGCATCGTAGAAATAATCCCAGATTACATTGGGGCTATATTTACCACTGGCCACTCCTTCCTTAATGGAAGCAGCTGTATATTCAGCAGGCAAACGATATCTTGGACTGCGGATAAAATTGTTCAGTTTTTTATCATCCAATGCAGCAAACTGCTCTTTAGTTATACCCTGGAAAGTGTTTAGTGTATATGCTCCCGTATCTGCAGTTGAAGCATTGTTGGCTCGGGCGGTAGCAGGCCTTGGTTCATTATTGTCTACAACGGCATAAACAATATTGGGGTTCTTTGGATAAATAGCCAATCCAATTCTACCCACACCATCCCCTGTTGGGAATCCGGCACCTTCTACAGATATTTTCTGCCAGGTTTCGCCGCCATCGGTACTTTTAAAAATACCACCAGACTTTCCGCTTTCCTCAAAATTCCAGGCTTTACGGGTACGATACCACATGCCTGCATACAATTCATTGGGGTTAGATGGATTGATATCCAGATCTACAGCTCCTGTATTTTCATCGATATATAAGGTTTGCTTCCATGTTTTTCCGCCATCTGTTGTTTTGTACACTCCTCTTTCTTTATTGGGGGAGTACAAATGTCCCAATACCGCTACCCAGGCTGTATTCGGATCGCTACTATGCAATTTGATTTCTCCAATATGATGACTTTCAGGCAAACCCAACCAGGTCCAGGTTTTACCATTATCAGCTGACTTATAAACGCCTAAACCAGCGTAAGTAGAACGGCTGCTATTCACTTCACCGGTACCCACCCAGATTTCACGGGTTTTCCAGTTTACGGCAATATCTCCAATACCAATAATGTCTTCGGAATCAAAAATGGGCGTAAAGCTCATCCCGTTATTGGTTGTTTGCCACAAACCTCCTGTAGCATAAGCTACATAGAATTCAGTTGGATCTGCGGGATTCACATCCATGTCTACTACCCTTCCACTTTGTACGGTTGGACCAATATTTCTGAACGCAGTTTTATTGGCCGGGGATTCTGAACTCAGCTGTTTTCTGATTTCAATACTCTTCAGTCTTTCACTTGCTGGCGTTGGTTTAACCTGCGCTTGCGCAAAAAAAGAAGAAATCATTAACAGCGATAAAAATGTTTTTCTCATATCGGCTTAGTATTTTCGAATCCCAATGTAAGTAATATGAGATTTCTATTGCTACCGCTGTTCATTTTTTCGGTGAATATCAGTTTTGCGCAGTGCAAAACCTATCAGTTATCTTCTAAGGGAGATACCCTGAATTGCGTTGATTACAAAGGGATGAAACAGGGCAAATGGATTGTTAATACACCCAGATTGAGAGGCGAACCCGGCAGTGAATCTGAAGGCATATTTATCAACGACAAAAAAGAAGGTATCTGGCGGACTTTTAATTTAATGGGTGATCTGATTGCTCAGGAAAATTATCGCTGGGGCAATCTCCACGGAAAGCAAAGCTATTTTACTTTAGCCGGACTTGAAAGAGAGGAAAGCTGGAGGACGGTTAACCCCAACAAGGCGTTCGACACTTTAGACGTTCCTGATCCCGCCAATCCCCTGCAATTTGAAAGAATTGTGGTTAAAAACGAGGGAGGATCCATTAAACATGGGCTCTGGAGATCCTATAATCCAAATACAGGGGCGCTCGTGGAAGTGGAAGAATATATTATGGGGCAATTGAAATCGGAAAGAGAGAATGCCCTATTACAAAACGGGAACGCTTATAAAGATGCCCAATCCGTTAATGCCTCTGCAGGCAATATCCCCAACAAATCCAAATCTCCCGCAGACAGTTCAGCCAAAAGCAAAACAAAAGCCCTACCCAAAGAAGTAGCAGACTTCAATAAAAAGCAAGCCAAAAAGAACAAGCCGGTGGTAACCGGAAGAACCGGACAGTAGGTGTGAATTATTTAATCTTATTGATTTTAATATTCATTGGCGCCAATAACTGATTGATTGTCTTCATAATTCCTCTGCTCTTTATTTTTGGTTTAGCATAAGCACAGGATAAACCGGAATAGAAATCCCAACCATTGGATCTTACCTTTTCAGTATAGTTATGTAGCAGGGATTGCAATACAGGAATAGAAGAAAGATCATGCCGGGTCTGATGCCTCGACAATTGCCAGGGCAAGTTAAAATCATAGCCACTTATATGAAGAAAGAGCAGTGGATATTTCTCATTAACCCAAAACCGACCTTCTCTTTCAGAAAGCATTCTTTCGTGTAAATTCCAATATGCCACATTCAATCCCGGATCTGAAGCCAGCTGCACCCCTTCAAAAAACAAGGGTACCCAGTTCAGCCAATTCTGATCTACCCCCATTCCTTCTTCAAAATTATAATGACATTCTGTTTGCATATGTCCTGACCACCAGGCCAGAAAACGATGCGTCTCGTCACAATTTCTAAATCCAATAAAGCCGGCGTTGTACAAACCGGATCGCAAAATATCCCTCTCCCGGGGCAATAATCCGTCTGGTGGAAGAGGGTTGGTATAATGCGGTGTTAATACAATATTACTTTCCATTAAATAAGATTCAACTATTGATAAACTATTGAATACCAATGTATCAGAATCAATATAAAGTAAAATATCAGGAGAAAACGTTTTGACTAAATACTGCGCAGCAAAGGACTTCACCGCACAGTTCAATTCAATTACCGTATAACGTTGTGTAAATTCAGTAAAATCAGGAATGCCTAATTTGCTGATTTCTAATATATTATAAGGCTTAAATGAATTTAAATCAAATCTACCGTCAACACTGTCAACCAATACGATGTACAGGGTATATTCCGGATGATGGAAAATAAAGGAATCGGCCATTGTTTTTGAATGCGCCAGATGATTGGCAGAACAAACCGTATAAACAATCTTCTTCATGACTTAGTGGTTGGGCCTTTTAACAGCCAATACAATGGTATTTAAATAAAACCGTTCCGATTTGGGCCAGAGAGGTTCAAATAAAAGAAACCCACCATTCAGCAGCGGGATACCGATTTGGCGAACAAGTTTTTTAAACCAATTGAATTTTCCCAGAAAAGGCACTTTATGCATCCAATGATCGTGTATATACAACACAAACAATTGAAACAATGCCTGTACAAAATGACCATTCTTATCCATCACCTGAATTTCATAACCATTTTGCTCCAGCATATCTTTTAAGGCAAACTGGGTATAGCGGGCATAATCCACCGGAATTTCATGTTCTTCCCAGGCAAAGGGACAGGTAATCAGCAATTGTCCACCCGGTTTGGTAACCCGGCTTATTTCGGGCAATATCTGCGAAAGACCAAAAACATGTTCAAATACTTCACTGGAAAATACGGCATCAAAGCTTTGATCGGAAAAAGGGATGGTCTTACCATCATAAAAAACATCCACATTTTCGTTCTTATGATCATGCCCCTCCCCTTGGTAATCCAGCCCTGTATAAGAAGACACCTGCGTAAATAGAGATTGATATGGCTTTTCACCACATCCAAAGTCGAGTAGTTTACCCTTGAGTTGTGGTGCATAAAAACTAATTTTACGAAACAAACCCTTTCTGATAAAATAAAGCGGATGTTTAATGGAGGGATTGAAGTTTTTAGGCACCATATTGTGAACGCAAATATTGCAGGCAAGATACGGAATATGACAATTAGGTATGATTATCAGATTTTTTGCGAACAACCCTATGGAGGTATCTCCCGTTATTTTTATGAATTGATTCATCGGCTACAGCAAAAAGCCGGGGTAGATATTCAACTGGATATTTTATCTGCAGACAATATTTTTCTGGAACAGTTAAAAGGTAAGACAGCCTGGAATGAAGTTCAATTCAAAGGAAAAAAAGACCTGAACCGGTTACTTTCTAACGTTTATGACAGCTTTGCTTCCCGTATGCAGCCTTTCGACATATTCCATCCAACGTATTACAATAAATCTTCCCTTTCAAGAGCGGCCGGAAGACCCATGGTAATAACCATTCACGATATGATCGATGAACGCTTTCACAGCAATAAAAAAGAGTTTGAAAATATACTTTCCGTAAGAGCCAAACATATACAACAGGCAACCAGAATTATTGCTGTTTCTCAAAATACGCGCAAGGATCTGATTGAGTTATGTAATGTACCTGAAGAAAAAATTGAAACCATTTATCATGGCAACAGTTTTGATAAAAATAGAGAAAGGCATAGTCTGCCTCGTTTAATAGAAAATGATTATATTCTATATACCGGAAAAAGATATGCATATAAAAACTTCATGCGCTTTGCAGAAAGCATAGTGCCCATATTAAAAGACAATCCATCGCTGCAACTTATTTGTGCCGGCGGTGGCCCCTTCAAAGCTTCAGAATTAAATCAGTTAAACCAATTGGGCATTCAAAACCAGGTGGAATATCATCCCATCCCAACGGATGAAACGCTGGCATCACTTTACAACCATGCAATTGCACTGGTATATCCCAGTTTATATGAAGGATTTGGGTTGCCGATTATAGAAGCTTTTGCCTGTAGCTGTCCGGTAATTACATCGTGGGGCTCCAGTACCGGAGAGATTGCAGGTGATGCAGCTATTTTAATTGACCCTAACAATACATCTGACATCACAGAAAAAATTTGGGAGGTGATGAATAATAGTACCTTGCAGGAAGAATTGATTCAAAGAGGTCATGCAAGAGCAGCTCAGTTTAACTGGGACAAAACGGCTCAGCAAACGTTTGAATTATATCAGTCACTCGTAAAATAATAAAACGGTTTTCAAGTAGCATATATGAAGATTAAACCCATCAAAGCACTAAAAGTACTATTTGGTCAGGACGAAAAAAGTCATCAACTACCACCGGATTTTGAAAATATCCATAAATCCATTATTGAAAAAGTAAGACCTTATACCATGACCAGTCCCGAGCGGCTGTATGGTTTAATTGAAAGTGTTCAATACATTGTCAAAAACAATATTGGCGGCGCTTTGGTAGAATGCGGGGTTTGGAAAGGAGGTTCTATGATGGCCATTGCAGAGACTTTACTGGCATTAGGAATAAAAGACCGGGAATTGTATCTCTACGACACTTTTGAAGGCATGACAGCACCAACAGAGGAAGATGTGGATCAGCTGAACAGAGACGCAGCAAGTCAGTTAAAACAGGACGCTTCCAAAAAAACAGAAAGTGTGGTCTGGGCTTATTCAGGGTTGGAGGAAGTAAAGCATAATATTGCACGCACAGGATACCCTTCTGATAAAATTCATTTTATTCAGGGCGATATACTGAAAACGATTCCCGCCCATCTGCCCGGAACAACAGCCTTGCTAAGATTAGACACCGACTGGTACGAATCTACGAAACATGAAATGGAACATCTTTATCCCTTGTTGGTTTCCAAAGGCATTTTAATCATCGATGATTATGGATTCTGGAAGGGTTCTAAAAAAGCGGTAGACGAATACCTGCTGCAACATCAGGTACCGCTGATGCTTCATCGCATGGATGAAACAGGACGTTCAGCAGTAAAGCCTTAACAAAAAGAAATAAAAATTTAATTTTAAGCATTGGCCAGCCCCAATGCTTTTTTTATTTGGAAGAGCCATTTTCCAAGAGGGGTTTGTAAGAGCAGGTGCAAAATATATAACCTCAGTTGCCAGATTCGGCATAGCAGTGAATAACCAAAATAAGACTCGTAAATCTGAATATTGTCTTTCAGGGATTGCACATAATTTTTAGTACTGATACCCGAATCGTCAAAAACACTGATGGTATGATTAATATATCCGTATGGCTCTGCATGAATCCGGCACATCAGATCATAGTCCATGGCAATTTTATGTGCATTATTAAAATAGCCAACCCGGTCATATACTTCTTTTTTCACAAACCAGGTGGGATGTGCCACACTGCGCATACCCCTGTATAGTTTACTGGCATCAAAGGGTTTGCCTATCACAATCTCTTCCCCTGCTCTGGTAACTTTTATATTCCCGCTGCTCCAGGTAATTTGCGGGTGGGCCACATAGAATTGTTTAACAACCTCCATTACATCTTTGCTTGCATAACAATCTCCGGCATGTAATAAATGCAGCAAAGAGTAACGAGCATGTTCGATTCCCTTATTAAAAGCGTCCCCGATTCCCTTGTCCCTTTCATTGATCCAACGTCTGTATGCAGGCTGAGGCGAATCAGCCAACCAGTTGGCAATATCGGGTGAAGTAGATCCGTTAATAATCAGGTGCTCATCCGGCAAAACCGATTGCTGGTCTACCGATTCACAGGTTCTCTGCAAATCGGCCAGGTTATTGAAGCAAATACTGATTACCGTTACTTGTATCATGCCGGATGAATGGGGCTAAGGGTCTTTAATTTTTCGTGAAACAACTGAATCGCTTTTCGCTTATCCTCGTTCAGTTCGTATTGAATATTTTCAGTAAAATAGGTTTTCAGGTCGTAGGCTTCAAAAGATAAATCCGCCACCACTTCATCAATATGCTGAAGTCCATACCCCAATGCACGATTAAACCCATCTATAAAATCAGGATCAATGGGCTTGTTGGCCACCCAGGCAGCAAACACAAAGGGCAATCCGGTAAAATTGTTCCACGCCGTGGCCAAATCATACATATAGGGGGATTGTAACCGCTGCTCCAATGCACGGTCACCAATTACAACCGCAGCTGTTGTTCCCTTAATTTGCTCCCTGAAATCGGGGCCCGCTGCTTCCATTTGCAGATCTAGTTTCCAGTAATCCCGAACCAGAATCCTGGCAAGGTTCACAGAAGTCCGGCTCTGATAATCGAGCAGCAATGTTTTTACTTCTTGTAAGGGTACTTCACTAAAAATGGCCACCGAAGCCACATCTTCTTCCGCAGAAATGCAATAATCAGAAACAATCTGAGCATTGGGTATAGAAGGAATAATGGCAACGGGAATCAATCCTATGTCGATAAGGTCATTTTGCAGGTTGGCAGCTACCTTGGCGGGGTAATCTTCGGTTAATTCAATTTTATTGAGGAGACCCGATCGCTGGATACCCAACATCATGGGCTTGGTATTTAAATAACTTACGGCTCCAATTCTTATCTTCTTGTTCAATTCAGCTACTTTTGTACAAAGAAAAGATTAAATCTAAATATTTAACGTTTACCCCTTAAAATTCATGGAACTGACTCAATTAACCGCTATTTCACCCGTTGACGGAAGATACAGAAGTAAAACCGCCCCTTTAGCAGAATATTTTTCTGAATATGCGCTAATCAAATACCGGGTTTTAGTAGAAGTAGAATATTTTTTCTTTTTGGCCGATCAGAAATTTTTTAAGCTGGCAGCCAAACCCAGACAGGCACTTAGGACCATGCTCGAAAATTTTAGCCTGGAAGATGCACAATATATCAAGCAGCTTGAAAAGACCACCAATCACGATGTAAAAGCGGTAGAATACTTTTTAAAAGAGCAGGTAGACAAAGCGGGTATTGGACAATTAAAAGAATGGATTCACTTTGGACTCACTTCTCAGGATATAAATAATACTGCCATTCCATTAAGCTGGAAACATGCCATGGAACATGAATACCTACCCGCTTTAATTAATTTACAGAATGGCATTTATAATTTAGCGAATCAGTGGAAAGCTGTCCCAATGCTGGCCAGAACACATGGTCAGGCTGCTTCTCCAACCCGTCTGGGTAAAGAGCTGATGGTATTTGTAGAACGGTTACACAATCAGATAGAATTATTTGCCAGTATCCCTTATGCTGCCAAATTCGGAGGAGCTACAGGCAACTTCAACGCTCACTATATAGCATTTCCTAAAAAAAACTGGGTTGCCCTGGGAAACAAGTTTGTGGAAGAAACCCTTGGATTACAGCGCATGCAGTTTACCACACAGATTGAACACTATGATGCCATTGCAGCTCATTTTGATGCACTGAAGAGAATCAACAATATTCTGATAGACTTGTGCCGTGATATCTGGACTTATATTTCCATGGATTACTTTAAACAGAAAACCAAAAAAGGAGAAGTAGGTTCCTCTGCCATGCCTCATAAGGTAAACCCAATCGATTTTGAAAATGCAGAAGGAAACCTGGGCATGGCCAATGCCATGTTGGAACACCTGAGTGGCAAATTACCCATCAGTCGTTTGCAGAGAGATTTAACCGATTCAACCGTACTAAGAAATATAGGAGTGCCGGTTGCCCATATCCAAATTGCGTTTCAATCTTTGGAAAAAGGGCTTTCCAAACTCATTTTGAATGAAGCCGCCATACAGGAAGATTTGGAAAACAACTGGGCAGTGGTGGCCGAAGCCATTCAAACCATCTTAAGAAGAGAAAACTTTCCTAACCCATACGAGGCACTGAAAGACCTAACCAGGGGTAAACAAAAAATGGACAAGAAAACCATTCATCAGTTTATTCAATCCCTGAAAATAAGTGCTGCACTCAAAAAAGAATTGAAAGCCATAACGCCTGTTAATTACACGGGAATCAACCCCAATTATTAGTATGGCATCATGATTGCTTCCTTTTATTCTTTATGATTCGAAAAATATAGTAACCTGCAAAAAGCACTCAACATATTCAGAAAAGTAATACTGATTCTAGTAGCCGTATTGCTGCTCTTGTATGTAGCCATTCAGACTGATATGGTTCAGAATGCTTTGGTTGGATATGCAACCGGAAAATTAAGTACAGCATTGGGGACTGAAGTACGAATAAAAAAAGTAAGTATTTCCTTCTTCAGCAAACTAAGCATGGATGGAACATTGGTCAGAGATAAACAAAAAGACACCATCCTCTATGCGGGTAGTCTTAAATTAAATATCACTGACTGGTTCTTTCTGAAAGACAAAGTAGAACTAAAATACATTGGACTGGAGAATGCGGTAATAAAACTACAGCGAAAAGACAGCACCTGGAACTACCAGCATATTGCAGATTATTTCAGCAGCCCCACTCCCACTAAGAAAAAGAAAAATGACATTAACCTGAACCTGAAGAAAATCGATCTTAAAAATATTCGATTCTTTCAAAACGATTTATGGGTAGGCACACAGAATACGATTGAACTGGGAGCATTGATTATTGATGCGGAGCGGATAGACTTTAACCGAAATCAATACATCATCAATGAATGTTTACTAACTCAGCCCAATGTAATACTACAGAATCTGGAGGGATTAAGGCCGCCGAAATTCAAAAAGAAAACTCCATACTACGACGGCAAATCCTTCTATTTTAATCCGGGTAATATTGGCATACAGGTAAAGAATATTCAAATAAAAAGCGGGCGTCTTTTTATTGAGGGCAATACGGATAAAGCAGGACAGGGATTTGATGAATCACATATTGAATTGTCGGCGATGAACGGGAAACTTCAGCAGTTTGTATTGAATAAGGATACCATGCGCGCCAAAGCGGTTCTTAGCGCAAAAGACCGAAGTGGTTTTGAATTAAAAAAACTGGCAGCCAATATTCGGTTTACGCCTCAAATCATGGAGTTCAATAATCTTGATTTGCAAACCAACAAAAGCAGACTTGGCAATTATTATGCCATGCAATACCGCGATTTCAACGAAGATTTTGCCCATTTTTTAAATCAGGTAAAATTAACTGCCCGTTTCTCCAATGCTAAAATTCACAGCGACGATATTGCATTTTTTGCTCCCGAGCTAAAGGGATGGAACAAACAGATTACATTGGGAGGTAACTTTAACGGTACCATTGAAGACTTTTCCGTAGCCGGATTAAATGGAAGCATTGGAGCCAATACCAGTATTACGGGTTCACTATCAATGAAAGGGCTGCCCGATAT
The DNA here is from genome assembly GCF_000508085.1 of Sediminibacterium sp. C3. Lineage (GTDB taxonomy): Bacteria > Bacteroidota > Bacteroidia > Chitinophagales > Chitinophagaceae > Sediminibacterium. The sequence goes on from NZ_KI669560.1 coordinate 2,297,902, forward strand.
CAACACTACGCAAATCAATTTCAGCAATGGGGTATTAAATACCAATGCTTATGATTTGGGCATTTTTGTCCCAGGTATGAAAGGCATTACTAATCCGGATCTTCCTTCGCTTGGGCCAATTGTATTTCGCGGAAATTTTAAAGGAACCATCAATAACTTTAATACAGCAGGTGTAATTTCAACCAGGCTGGGTGGTGCACAAACCAATATTAGCCTGGCATTTCCTGAAAAGGGAGAGCCTAGTTTTGAAGGTTTTTTGAGCACTAAAAAATTTCATCTGGGAAAATTCCTGAAAGTAGATTCTCTGGGACATATCAACTTCAGCGGGAAAGTTACTGGCTCCAGTTTTAATATCGATCAGCTCAAAACACAGTTTGATGGAATTGTACATAGCCTGGAATACATGGGCTATACCTACAGCAATATCATTGCCAACGGAACCATCCAAAGAAAAGCTTTCAACGGTGAATTGGAGATTGAAGACGATAATATTGGATTTACCAGTAACGTAGAAGTAGATTTCAGTAAAAAGGAACCTCTCTTCAATATTGTTGGTGACTTGTCCAAAGCAGATTTACATGCGCTGAAACTAATAAAGGATTCCATAAAAATTGCCGGATTACTCGATGTGAATTTTACGGGTAGTAATATTGATCAGTTTATAGGAACCGCCAAATTATTGAATGCAAATATTCAAAATGCCAGCAACAGTATCCAGTTTGACTCTTTAAATCTAAGTTCCTATTATAACGACACTATCAAGACCCTTCATGTAGGCAGCAATGAATTCAATGCCACCATCAACGGAAAATTCAATATCAAGGAACTGCCTTCCAGTTTTCAGGCATTCCTGCACAACTACTATCCTGCTTATATACCGTCTCCTAAAACAACACCCATTAATCAGGATTTCGATTTTGCCATCAACACATTTTATATTGAACCCTATTTTAAAATATTCACCAATAAAATTTCCGGTTTCAATGACGTAAGTATCAAGGGAACCATCGATACACGGAATATTGCTTTGGGTATCAATGCGTATATTCCCTATGGCAAATTTGATCAGTATGCAGCTACCGGATTTCAACTGGAAGGAACCGGTGATTTTGATTCCTTAGCCGTCATTACCAATATTAAAAATTTTGAAATTGGCGACAGCCTTAGCCTGCCCAATTCTGTTATTGATATAGTTGCCGCCAATGATCACTCGGTTGTATCCATTAATACCAAAGCCAACAACACATTAGATGATGCGGCACTTCTTGCCGATGTGTATACCCTTGAAGACGGAGTGCGAATTCAATTTAAGCCTTCAAGTTTTGTATTAAAGGAAAAGAAATGGAACATTGAAGACAATGGGGAACTGGTAATTAGAAAAAATTTGTTAAGTGCCAATAATGTCAAGATTTCACAGGGAGACTTTCAGGAAATCAGAATTGTTACAGAGGAAGAAGATGGCGGGAATACCAGTAATTTGATAGTGAAATTAAAAAATATTGTGCTGGGCGATATCACTTCCCTTTTCATGAGAAAGGAAACACTGGAGGGAATCGTAAGCGGAGACATCAAAGTATCGGATTATTTTGGCGATTATCAGGCTTCTGCCAATTTAAAAGCTGCTTCTTTTTATTACGAACAGGATTCCATTGGAGTAGTAGACATTAAAGCTGCCTATGACAGTAAAACCGGACTACTGCCTTTTGAAGTAGTTTCTCCCAATAAAAACTACGATTTAAGTGCCAAGGGCTCATACAATATCAAAGACACCAGTGGTAATTCATTCAATACCAAAATTCATTTGAATGAAACCCAAATTAGTGTGATAGAAAACCTGCTCACAGGATTGTTCAGCAATTTGAAAGGCATTGCATCCGGAGATTTGGAAATCAGCGGAGATTTAAATGCACCACAATTACTTGGAGCCATCAGTTTAAAAAACGCCGGCTTAATGGTAGATTTTACGCAGGTGGAATATAGCATTGATTCAGCCAATCTTTTATTTGAAGAAGACGGAATTAATTTTGGCAGTTTCACACTAAGAGACAAATACGGCTACACGGGTACAGCAAGCGGCAAGTTATACGAGAATGGTTTTAAAGACATGGTATTTGACTTTGACGTTAGAACCGATAAATTGCTCATGATAGATACCAAGGCCAAGGACAATGAACAGTTTTACGGCAAAGCAATCGGTAGAGCCAACCTAAGCTTTAAGGGGCCAGAGAACGATTGCAAAATGACCATTGTAGCAGAAGCCAATGATAGCTCACATATTTTTATACCCAATAAGGAAAGCAAAGAAAGCGGCAGCGCCGACTTCATTGTATTTAAGTCGTATGGAACAGAACTGGAAACAAGTTCTAAAAAGAGTAATTTCAATTTAACGGTAGACCTGGATGTAACTGCCAATAACAAAGTACTCATAGATGTAATTTTAGATGAGGTTAGCGGTGATATTATTAAAGCCGTAGGTAATGGACGCCTCTTAATTAAAGCTGGCACTGTTGAGCCGCTAACTATTAAAGGCCGTTACAATATTGAAAGAGGAAATTATGATTTCAATTTTCAATCCCTGCTAAAAAAGCCATTTGAATTATTACCCAACTCCAACAACTATATTGAATGGAATGGAGATCCTTACAAAGCTACCATGAGCATCGATGCTCAATACACAGCAGAACGTATTTCATTATCCGATTTAATCGGAAATAATATCTTCAGTGGTTCTGTAAGAGGATATAGGGGTGATGTTTACGTAATTGCTGAATTAAGAAATCAGTTGAGTCAGCCAGATATTAGCTTCAGACTTGATTTTCCTCAGGGAAGCCCGGTAAAAAACGACAACGAATTCTCTGCCTTCCTGAACAGAATTCAAAGAGATGAAAACGAAATTCTAAAACAGGTTTCCTTCCTGATTGTATTTGGAACTTTTGCCCCTCCAGGTGAATTCAGTAGTAGAAGTGGTGGAACCAACCCCTACAATATCAGTTCCCTGGGTATCAATACGCTTTCACAGGTATTAACCAACGAAGTAAACAAAGCCCTATCCGGATTGCTATTTAAAATTACAGGAGACAGAAGTTTACGATTCGACCTGGGGGCTTCCTTGTACAATAGTTCCAGTATTTTTGGCGCCACTACCGGAGGTGTGCAAAACAATAGCAACGTATTAGACAGATCTAGGGTGAATTTTAAATTCGGCAAATCCTTTTTAAACAACAATGTAATTGTAACTTTTGGCGGTGATCTTGATTTTAATTTAGGTGCTCGTTCCGGTGTGGGAAATAATTTTCAATGGTTGCCCGATTTAAATATCGAGATCATTCTTTCAAAAGACAGAAAACTAAGAGCCATCATATTCAATAAAAACAGCCTTGATATCAGTGGTTCCAATTTTGGAAGAAGAAATAGAACGGGTGCCAGTATTTCTTACAGAAGAGATTTTGAAAAACTCTGGGGTAAAAAAGAGAAAGAAGTTTCTATTACAGACCCAGCCCAAAAGAAATAAAATACTTTCTTTTTAGCGCAATTACAAGAGGGGTAATTAAAAGTATAATTTATGGCAGAAGCGGACCAGGAACTTTCTTACAGTTTCTTAACCGATAAATATAAAAGTAGCGAACTACTCCCCCGCCTCTTTGCTGTTTTAATTTTTCAGCAGGTTCAATTTTACTAAAATAAGCACCATAAGCTTCTTCTACATTCAAAGGTAAATTAGAAGGTACAATGGCATAGGCGTCCATTCCTATTTTCAGGCTGGTTCGCTGCTGATTCAACCAGGCAAACTGATGGAGATCCTGCAAAGTACCAACTCCAATTAAGGGAACACCGGAAATTCTGGAAACATAAAATTCCAGATGCCCTCCCGGAAACCATTTATGGGTTACTAATAAGGGATTAGATTTTATCTGACCTTCTGCTATATCTTCTTTTACAATACTTGAAAATTGCTCCCCTAAAGAAGCCCATCCGGATAAATCCAAAGTAGGACAATATTCACCATAAGCCTCTTTGGACTGAGAACCAAAATTAACAGGCGAAAAGCGAATCAGGGAAATGCCAGTTAGCAGAGCAACAACTACAAAACCAAGAGCCCATTTAAGTATACCTGGGAAGGAAACAGTTTTCCGTTGATCCAGCCAGGCAGCTACTATAAAATAAAGGGGAATATAGGCAGGCCCAGACCAATGCGGCAAAGTGGGATTAAACAATGCAATTCCCCAGAAAACCAGCAACATTGGGATACTCATACTAAAAAGCCAGGCTTTTATTCTTTGTTGTCGAAAACGAAACTGTTTTCTGAGCAGGAGAATTACCGACAACCATACCAACACAAACACAAAAGGATTCTGATAGGCAAATTCCCCTGCTATTTCCTGTAAAAAGGCATCGGTATTAATGCCAGTATGGGTTACCCTCCCCGAATGGAACCGATAAGTAATAAAATCATTCTGAATATTCCAGTAAAGAATAGGCAGCAAAAACAAAACGGTAATAAAGGCAGATACATACAACCTTGGATTACTTAGCCAATGGCGTTTCTGCAACAAAATGTATAATCCAAAGCCAGCCCAGAGAAAAAGTCCGTGCACTTTGGCCAATGTAGCAAGTCCAATCACGACTCCCAGAAAAATCCATACACTCCAGTTTTTTTCTTCCGACTTGTGAATAACCAGATAGGCCATTATATACAATGCACCTGTCCAGAAAGGCATCTGAGGAGAATCGGGCAGAACAAAAAATCCGGCAATAAAACCCGTGTAAACAGAAGCGGTGTATAAAAGCGCCGCAAACCAGCCCATTCGTTCGTTCCCGATCAACTTACCCGTCTTAAAAATAAACCAGGTAGAAAAAGCTGCCCCAACAAAACTTCCCAATCTCAGAGACAATTCAGAAGCCCACCAGCCGTTTAAACTGAAAATACGTATCATCCAGGCAACCATGGGCGGATGGTCAAAATAATTCCAGTCGGGTCTTAACACATAAGTCCAGTAATAAACCTCATCATTGCCCAGCTCAATAGTAGAAGCCAGCAGGAGTTTAACAATAAAACTGATGCCTATTAAATAGAGAACTGATTTGGTATAGGATTTCATCAACAGCATTCAGAAGCTGGATAGTGAGCAATAAAAGTAAGAAAAAAACGGCGGATGCACCGATATTAGGCCTTTTGCCACATGAACCATTGAACAGCCAGCGCATAACCAGACAATCCAAGTCCGGCAATGGTGCCCTTTGCTTTTGCAGAAACATGAGAGATTTTTCTAAAATCTTCTCTTGCGTGAATATTGCTGATATGTACTTCAATAACCGGAACAGAAATAGCAGCAATGGCATCACCAATGGCAACACTGGTATGCGTATAGCCGCCTGGATTCAATACAATTCCATCAACAGTCTCTGCTGCTGACTGGATAGCGTTGATGAGTTCGCCTTCAACATTCGATTGAAAATAAGTGAAACGAACCGCAGGGAAATTTGTTTCCAGTTGTTGCAGATATTGCTCAAAGGAAAGACTACCGTAAACCTCCGGTTCCCTTTTTCCCAGCAAATTCAAATTCGGCCCATTGATAATTGCAATATTCATAGAATGAAATTACTGCATCATTTCAACAAAACGATCAAATAAATAACGGCTATCGTGCGGGCCTGGGGTGCTTTCCGGGTGATATTGAACGCTAAACGCAGGACGGTCTTTTAAACGGATACCTTCAATGGATTCATCGTTCAGATTCACGTGTGTTACTTCTACATTCGGATGATTCTTCACTGCAACCGGATCAACACCAAAACCATGGTTCTGAGTAGTGATTTCGCATTGACCAGTGATTATATTTTTAACAGGGTGATTCAACCCTCTGTGCCCATGGTGCATTTTAAATGTTGGGATATCGTTGGCCAGTGCAAGTAGCTGGTGGCCTAAACAGATTCCGAAGACTGGCTTTTTCTCTGCCAACACATCTTTCACCGTTTCAATGGCATAAGGCATAGCGGCAGGATCACCTGGCCCATTGGAAATAAAATAACCGGTTGGATTAAATTCTTTCAAACGTTCAATTTTTGTTTTTGCAGGATGAACCCTAATATGTGCGCCCCTGCTTACCAAACATTGCAGAATATGTTGTTTAACACCAAAATCTAATACAGCTACTTTTATAGCCGATGCAGGATCTCCCAACTCGTATTCAGTAGTAGTACTTACTTTACTGGCCAGTTCCTGACCATCCATACTGGGGACTTCTTTCAAACGGGCTTTTAATTCTTCTACAGAAAGATCTTCTGAAGAAATAATGCAATTCATTGCCCCTACTGTTCTTATATGTGCCACTAAAGCACGGGTATCAATCCCATCAATAGCTACAATATTGTTTTGGATTAAATAAGCATTTAAATCTTGATTGGCCTGGTGTCTGCTGTACTGTTCTTCCAGGTTTCTGGCTATCAGTGCATGAATCTTTACTGAATTACTCTCTACATCTGATTCCTTAACCCCGTAGTTTCCAATATGCACGGTATTCATAATAATCACCTGTCCGGTATAACTGGGGTCAGTAAACACTTCCTGGTATCCAGTCATCCCAGTATTAAAACAAATTTCGCCAGTGGCGGTTCCAATTTTACCAAAAGACAGACCATGAAAAACATGTCCATCAGCAAGTACAAGTGTAGCAGGTTTACGGATAAGTGTGGAATGAGGCATAGTGAAAATTATGAGTGCAAAAGAAAATCAATTTTATCAAAAAAACGAATGAAGTTGCTAACAGACAGATTAAAAAAAAGGCAAAACCGAAACGATTTTGCCTTTATGTTAACACCACTTCATTTAATTTATTCAGCGGCTTTTTCTTCAGTTGAAGCAGCTTCTGGAGCTACAGTGGTTTCTTCAGCAGCTTCTGCTTTTTTAGGAGCGCGGCTACGGCGTGTTTTCTTAGCAGGTTCAGCAGCAGTTGTTGCAGACTTGCCATAGATTTCGTTGAAATCAACCAATTCAATCATTGCTTTTTCAGCATTGTCACCAGGACGAATGCCTAATTTCAAAATACGGGTGTAACCACCTGGACGAGAAGCCACTTTAGGACCTACTACAGTGAATAATTCCTTCACAGCAGCTTTATCCTGCAATTCAGCAAAAACCAAACGGTGATTGTGGCTGATTTGTAAAGCAGACTCATTCTTTTTAGTCTTGGTAATCAATGGCTCTACGTAAGCTCTTAATGCCTTGGCTTTAGCCAAAGTAGTTACGATACGCTTGTGCGTGATTAGCTGACTTGCAAGGTTCTGCAATAAAGCTACTCTGTGTGCCTTTTTACGGCCGAGGTTGTTGATTTTGTCTCCGTGACGCATGACATTTAAGTTTTATCTCCACACCGTGTCAGGATTTGTGGAGCTTGCTTCTCTTACCAAGGTAAGGGAAGCGTGAATGAATAATTAATTATCTAAATTGTCTAAACCTAGTTTACCTAAGTCCATACCAAAGCTTAATCCTCTTTCGGTTAATACCTGTTCAATTTCAGACAAGGATTTCTGACCGAAGTTTCTGAACTTCATCAAATCTTCCTGTTCGTATTGTACCAGTTCGCTTAAGCTGTTGATTTTAGCTGCTTTTAAGCAATTGAAAGCACGCACTGAAAGATCTAAATCTTCTAATGGAGTTTTCAATACTTTGCGCAATTGCAAAACATGCTCATCAACCACATCTTCTTTCTTATCTTCTTTGTTATCGAAAGTGATGTTTTCATCGGTGATGATCATCAAGTGCTGAATCAAAATTCTGGAAGCTTGCTTAACGGCTTCTTCAGGATGAATGGTTCCGTCTGTAGCTACATCCAACACTAATTTCTCGTAGTCGGTTCTTTGTTCAACACGGTAGTTCTCAATAGCGTACTTAACGTTCTTGATAGGTGTGTGAATAGAATCGATTGCGATATATCCAAATGGAGCATCCTTCACTTTGTTTTCTTCAGCAGGAACATAACCGCGACCTCTTGCGATGGTAAGCTCGATGTCTAATTTAGCGGTAGGATCCATTGTGCAGATTAACAATTCAGGGTTCATTACCTGGAAGCTTGGAGTTGCTTCTCCAATCATTCCGGCAGTGAATTCGCTGCGTCCCTTGATAGATAAATTGATTTTCTCAGAAGTCAGATCCATATCGGCGTTCTTCTTAAAACGAACCTGCTTTAAATTCAGGATCATTTCAGTAACGTCTTCGGTAATTCCTTTGATGGTAGCAAACTCGTGGTCTACTCCGTCAATTTTAATTCCTACGATAGCGTATCCTTCTAAAGAACTTAAAAGTACTCTGCGTAAAGCATTACCAATGGTTAAACCATATCCTGGCTCTAGCGGACGAAATTCAAACTGACCTTCAAAATCAGTTGCTTTCTGTAGAACGATTTTGTCTGGCTTTTGGAAGCTTAATATTGCCATGTTAAAACGTGTTTTATTAATTGTGTGAGTAGATAAATTACTTAGAGTACAATTCAACGATCAACTGCTCCTTAATGTTTTCAGGAACATGTTCGCGCTCTGGCATGGTGATGAACGTACCTTTCATTTCAGATTCGTTCCAGTCTAACCAACCAAACTTAGGGTTTTTACCACGAGTTTTGCTGGTAATGCCAGAATTGTGTGCACTCTTAGGACGGTAAGCAATAATATCACCTGGCTTACAAGTGTAAGAAGGTACATTCATGATTTCACCGTTTACAGTAATATGCTTATGGTTAACTAACTGACGAGCTTCTGGACGGCTGGCAGTTAATCCCATACGGAATACTGTATTGTCTAAACGTGCTTCTAATAATTTAATCAGGTTCTCACCGGTAACACCTTTTAAACGCTGAGCTTCTTCAAAAGTCTTACGGAACTGGCGCTCCAATACACCATAAGTGTATTTTGCTTTTTGCTTTTCTCTTAACTGTAGGGCATATTCGCCTAAAGTTTTACGCTTACGGGCAGCACCGTGCTGTCCTGGAGGGTTAGAATTTTTACCTAACCACTTGGCATTTCCTAAAATAGGTTCGCCGAAGATTCTGGAGATTTTGGTCTTTGGACCTGTGTAACGTGCCATAATTTAAATTTTCATTTCGATTTTTTTAGCATTCGTTGCGTCGATCGGTTAAAAATCGTAAAAAATGAATCGGGCAACCTTTTGATAAATGAAACCTTGTGGCTCAATATTTTTTCCACTACCCCGGTTGGGGCTTAGGTATATTAAACTCTTCTTTGTTTTGGAGGACGACATCCGTTGTGCGGCATAGGAGTAACGTCCTTGATAGAAGTTACTTCAATACCAGACTGAGAAATAGAACGGATAGCACCTTCGCGACCAGCGCCTGGTCCTTTCACAAACACATCAACACGCTTCAAACCTGCGTCTAATGCTACTTTAGCGGCATCAGCAGCAGCCATCTGAGCTGCGTAAGGAGTGTTTTTCTTAGAACCTTTAAAACCCATTTTACCAGCACTGCTCCAGCTAATAACCTGGCCAGTCTTGTTGGTAAAACTGATAATGATGTTGTTGAAAGTAGCAGAGATTCTTACTTCACCTGCGGCATCTACTTTTACTACTCTTTTCTTGGCAGCAGCTTTTGCACTGTTCTGCGCTTTTTGTGGTTTAGCCATTTTTGCTTTTTTAGGTAATCTTCCCCGAGGGGATGGTTAAAAAATATCCGTAGTAACGGAACCCTGCAGTCTCCTTCTTTTTTAGAGATCCAACCGACAGGGATTTATGTAAGAAAGCCCGAATGTTAATTCGGGCTGACTAATTATTTCTTAGCTGCTTTTTTCTTACCGGCAACTGTCTTACGCTTACCTTTTCTGGTACGGCTATTGGTTTTGGTTCTCTGACCACGAACAGGAAGTCCTTTACGATGACGTAAACCTCTGTAACAGGCAATATCCAGCAAACGCTTGATACTCATAGAAACCTCACTTCTAAGTGCACCTTCTACTTTAAATTCATTGTTAATGATGTTACGGATAGCAGTTTGCTCCTCATCATTCCACTGATTTACTTTCTTGTCAAAGTCAATACCTGCTTTTTCAAGGATATACTGAGCTGTTGAACGTCCAATACCAAAAATATAGGTTAGACCAATCTCTCCTCTTTTGTTTTTTGGCAAATCAATACCGGCAATACGAGCCATATTATAATTGTTTTATGCTGTTAATTTGATTAATTGGATTACCCTTGACGCTGCTTAAAGCGAGGATTCTTTTTGTTAATCACAAATAATTTACCCTTGCGCTTCACGATCTTACAATCGGCACTGCGTTTTTTAATGGAAGCTCTTACTTTCATTGTTTGGTTGTTTAACTGTTATTTTCCTGTTACGTTCGTTGTTCTTATTTATATCTGAAAATGATTCTACCTCTGCTCAAATCGTATGGGCTCATTTCCACACCCACTTTGTCCCCTGGTAAAATACGGATGTAGTGCATCCTCATTTTTCCTGAAATAGTGGCCAATATTTCGTGGCCATTTTCTAACTTCACTCTGAACATGGCATTACTTAATGCTTCCAGAATTACTCCGTCCTGTTTAATCAATGGTTGTTTCGACATACTATTTTTGGGGCTGCAAAGATATTAGAATACAACCGAATTATGAAAAATAAGGGGAGAAAACTCCTTAAAATGTGGAAAAAAAATCCAAAAAATAAGTTTTCCACCGAAAAAACCCGGTTTTAGCCCTCTTTTTTCCCTGATTCCCTGCACCTGAGAGGCACAAAAATAAAAAGCGTCAGGAAAATCCTGACGCAAAAATACCTTTTGTAAGGAATAAATTATCGTTTACATGGGAGCCCGGGTAAGGTGAATCTTAACCATGTCCGAATACTGATTTTGTAGTTGGTGCACATAATGAACATTGGGATGATGCCTTCTGTCTTCCCTGTACCACATTTCTATGGACGAGAAATCTCCCGCTTTCGGGGTTACCAGCCGGAAAGCACCTTTTGAGTACTTTACAGATCCATCCTCTCCTTCCTGTTTACTGAAGCTCAGATTCAGCAAGGCATTCTCATCCAATGGCATCGGATGCAAATGATCGGTTGAAAACCAGAATTCCTGAACAGAGGTAAGCAGACAAACCTGCTTTTCATCTCCGTTTAATCGGGTAACTTCTCCTTCCCACATTTTTCCTTCAAACTCGCCCATCATGTAGTCGCCGATTTTGATGTCGTTGAATTTAATCATATGGCAATTGTTTATGCCATAAGTTAAGGAAAAATCGGGATTATTCAGCCCAGCTCATGGTATAACCCTCATTTTCTATGCGAATAGCTTCCTCGGTAAGCTGAAGCGGATGAAATGTATCTACCATTACAGCCAGCTCAAGGGTCTCTTTTTTGCCAATGCTTTTTTCAACCGCCCCGGGGTGCGGTCCGTGAGGAATACCTGCTGGATGCAGGGTAATCATCCCCCTGGTTACGTTTTTCCGGCTCATAAAGTCTCCGTCTACATAATACAAGACTTCATCACTGTCTATATTGCTATGGTTATAAGGCGCAGGTACTGCATCCGGATGATAATCGTATAATCGGGGACAGAAACTGCAAACCACAAAATTGTGTGCATCAAAGGTCTGATGCACAGGTGGTGGTTGATGCACCCTACCAGTTATGGGTTCAAAATCGTGAATACTAAAAATGTAAGGATAACAACATCCATCCCATCCAATTACATCAAAGGGATGTGTACCGTAATGCAATCCATAGAGCACCCCTTTCTTTTTGGTTTTGATTAAAAAATCACCTTTTTCATCAATGGTCTCCAAATCCTTCGGCCCTCTTATATCACGCTCACAATAGGGTGAATGTTCCAGCAATTGACCATGCCTGCTTAAATAACGCTTTGGATAGCGGAAAGGACTAAAACTTTCTACTATAAAAAGTCGGTTGTTAGCATCATTAAAATGAATCTGATAGATGGTTCCCCTGGGTATAACAATATAATCCCCATAAGAGAAGTCGAGTTTTCCATATTGGGTTTTTACCGTACCTGTCCCCTCGTGTATAAAAATCAACTCATCTGCATCCGCGTTTTTATAAAAATAATCGGACATGCTTTTCTGAGGCGCAGCTAATACAATATGACAATCATTGTTTACTAAAACCGCTTTACGACTATCTAAATAATCTGAAACGGGTTTCACCTGAAAGCCTTCAAAACAACGATGCTTGAGCATTTTCTCTTCGGCCACTTTCGGCGCCACATCTATTGGCGCATCCGTTTTAATAATCTGTGTGGGGGGATATATATGATACAACAGTGAATAATCATCACTGAACCCTTCAGTAGAAAACAATTGCTCGGAATACAAGCCCCCATCTGGTTTTCTGAATTGCGTATGGCGTTTATGCGGAATGGTTCCGAGTTGTATATAATGTGGCATACAATCTATTTTAAAGAGAACTGAAACAGCTATTCAATCTATGCACCTGGGAAAAGAGGTCTTCCAATGATCTCCCCTCTGAAAGGCCAGGGCACACCAGCTAAAATTAGTAAGGCAGCAATCAAAAAGAAAATAAATGCTTTCTTATATTTCACTTCATCGGCAACGGATTTTTTAGACATCCCATGAGCCAGCGTTATAAATACAATAGCCCCCACCATGGCAATAGGGTGCTCCATCCAGAAAAAACGATAGAACTTGTCTTTCATAAAAGAAGTTCCTTCCGGCAATTGTGTGGTAAAAATCCCATAACGTCCCAAAGCAACCTGATATAACCCAAGCAATAAAGTAATATGAGAGGCAATCATGGTAAATAACCATACTTTCTTATCGCCAGGCTGAAAGGCTTTTTTAGCAGACCATCCGGTATATGCTTTCACAATAGATACCACTAACAATATCACAATCACCCAGCGTAAAAAATTGTGTAAATGAACAAATCCTGTTTGCATAAAAATAGTTTAAGGCAATAATAATAGAATAAAGAGGCAATATACAACAGAAATGGTTTACGCTTTCGCGTAAACCATTCAAACCAAACAAACAAATAAACAAACGAGGTTATTGCTTAACCCAGTCGGCAACAAATAAATTGGTATCACGGGTTCCACCATTATTTCTGTTGGAACCAAATATAATTTTCTTACCGTCTGGACTAATCATAGGAAATGCATCAAAGCCCTGATCTCTGCTGATTTTTTGTTTGTTATTACCTTCCAGATCTACCAGATACATATTGAATGGGAACCCTCTTTTGTATTCGTGGTTACTGGAAATAATGATTCCTTTACTATCAGGCGTAAAATTAGGTGCCCAGTTGGCCTGTCCCCAGCTGGTTATCTGCTTGGGATTGGAACCATCAGCGTCTGCCACCCAAACTTCCATATTGGTAGGCGCCACCAATCCTTCTTTTAATAATTCCTTATACTCAGCTATTTCCGCATCTGTTTTAGGCCTGCTGGCACGCCATACTATTTTCTTGCCATCCGGACTAAACCAGGCACCACCATCATAACCCAGGTCATGAGTAATTTGTTTTTCCTTTCCACTTGCCAGGTCCATGATGTACAATTCCAGGTCTCCGCTTTTATCGGAGCAGTATATCATTTTCTTTCCATCATACGATAACGTTGCTTCGGCATCATAGCCTTTTGCATTGGTTAATTTTTTAACAATTTTACCATTCAGGTCAGCCATATAAATATCATAGCTGCTATATAAAGGCCAGATATATTTATTGCCGTATTTGCTGCGATCAGGTACAGGAGGGCACTCCTCCCCGCCTTCGTGGGTAGAAGCATAAATAATATGTTTGCCATCTGGCATGAAATAAGCACAGGTAGATCTTCCCTTTCCGGTACCTACCAGTTTATAATCAAATTTCTCTCCGGGTTTGGTTGGAATTTTGCCCACAAAAATCTGGTCACAGTTTACACCTTCCTTAGGATTGGTACGCTGAAATACAACATGCTTGCTATCATAGCTCCAGTAAGCTTCTGCATTGTCCCCGCCAAAAGTTAACTGACGTACATTTTTGAAATATTTTTCACCTTCAAAACGAAGCGTATCTCCGGGCACTTTGTTAACGGGTTGTGCTCCGGGCTGGGCTGCAGCAATTATCACAATGACTAATTGTGCAATAAACAGGAAAGCTTTTTTCATAATAAAGAATATATAATTACAAAATTAGATGGCTACTCTTTGAATATTGTCAGGAAACTGTCATAGGTTCCAAACAGAAGAAAAAACAAATTAACTTTGCCATCTAAAATAACCCCATGCCAATCATTGCTCCTTCTTTGTTAAGTGCCAACTTTTTAAACCTGGAAAAAGACTGTCAGATGCTGAATGAAAGCCAGGCAGATTGGTTTCACCTGGATGTAATGGATGGCAGGTTTGTTCCCAATATTAGTTTTGGATTGCCAGTAATCAGCCATATCAGAAAAGCTACAAACAAAGTATGCGATGTACACCTGATGATTGAGGAACCAGAAAAGTACACACAGGCTTTTAAAGAAGCAGGGGCCGACATTTTAACCGTGCATATTGAAGCCTGCAATCACCTGCACAGAAATATTCAGCAGATAAAGTCTCTGGGTATGAAAGCGGGTATTGCAGTGAACCCACATACTTCTGTGGATTTACTAAAAGACATTATTGCAGATGTAGACCTGGTTTGTTTAATGAGTGTAAACCCCGGGTTTGGCGGACAAAGCTTTATTCCGAGAACTATTGAAAAAATAAAGCAACTAAAGGCTATTATTAACAATGCCGCCAGCAACTGTCTGATTGAAATTGATGGTGGCGTTACCCTGGACAATGCAAAAGATATTTTAACAGCTGGCGCTGATGTTTTGGTTGCGGGCAATACCGTATTTAAATCAGGCGATCCCAAAGCAACCATTGCAGCTTTAAAAGCTCTGTAATTAATTATATAAGCAACCTCATTAAAGCAAACAGAACTTTCTTGTTACGGAATTGTTACCATATGAATCTTTCCACAGCTGTGCATAAGAATCATTAGGAAATATCTGTATAGCTGAATTAAATTTGAGAGAGAACGGTAAGGTTACCCGGAGAACCTGATTTTTAATCTAAAACCCTAGAGATTGACAGAAACAATCATTAGCCTGGAATCGGTAAATCCCATTGAGTTTTTTGGCGTCAATAATGGAAAACTCGATTTGCTGAAGAAAAAATTTCCCCTTTTAAAAATCTTGTCAAGAGGCACTCAATTAAAACTGAGCGGCGCGCCCGAACAGATTGATACTGCCAGAGAAAAAATCGATTTAATTGTACAGTACTTGCAGAGAAATGGTCATTTAAGTGAGGGCTATTTCGAACAAATACTGGGTGGCGACGACGCTGAAGCCATTGATAATTTTGTAGACCGCAACCCCAATGATATCCTGGTATTCGGACCCAATGGTAAAACCGTAAGGGCGAGAACCCAGAATCAGAAAAAAATGGTGCATGCTGCCGACAGAAATGATATTGTATTTGCCATTGGTCCTGCGGGTACCGGTAAAACCTACACAGCAGTTGCACTGGCTGTTAGGGCTTTAAAAAACAAGGTAGTCAAGAAAATCATTTTAACCCGCCCCGCAGTGGAAGCAGGCGAAAGTCTGGGATTTCTGCCCGGTGATTTAAAAGAAAAGATTGACCCCTATTTACGCCCTTTGTATGATGCTTTGGATGATATGATTCCCGCAGACAAACTCGGGTATTACATGAGCACCCGCACCATTGAAATTGCGCCCCTGGCTTATATGCGCGGCCGAACACTTGACAATGCATTCATCATTCTGGATGAAGCCCAGAATGCGAATGACCTGCAGCTGAAAATGTTTTTAACCCGAATTGGTGCCAATGCCAAAGCTATAATCACCGGCGATCCAACCCAGATTGATTTACCTCGAAATATGCGAAGCGGGTTGGATAAGTCAACCCGTATTCTCCGGAATATTGATGGAATTGCCCATATAGAATTAACCGAAGAAGACGTGGTAAGACATCGGCTGGTTAAAGCCATTATCAAGGCTTACGACAAAGAAAAAGAAAGAGAGGATAAAGAAAACCCTCCCTATCACCGATAAGAGAAAGGCGCTGAAAAGCGCCTTTCTTGTTGAAACAAAGCAACAGCATAACTCAAAAAGCCGTGCACACTAATTTTAACTTAATTTCGTTAATGAATCGAATAAGTTGTATTGTATGAAAAGAATATTGCTTGTATTATCCGTCATAACTATTGCACATACCTCATTGCTTGCTCAGCGTCCAAGTGGTAAGCCCAAGACCGTTGCTCCTCCGGCAGACGAAAATGCTGCGGCCACAGGAGACAAGCAAAACGTATTTCCTGAAGCGGGATTTGCGGGTATTGGCATACTAACTCCGGGAGCTCCTTTGGAAATTAAGAAAGGAGCCGGTAATACACGCAACAAGAATATCTTATTGAAGCTTAGTAATGAGTGGGCTTCCGGTGGTCAGAATGAACCTTCTATCATGTTCTCGAACGGAGACATTTCCAATCCAAAAAACTTAAGTTACTGGACCATTGGAGCAAGGGTGTCCGGGGATGAGGTATTAAAAACACCACAAACTTTTAAAATCAGTCACAAAGCGGGTTCCGATGCGGTTGAAAAAGAATTTTTCTCTATTGATTCTTATGAAGGCCGGGTAAAAATCGGAGAGGTAAATACCCAGGTGGATGGTTATAAATTGTACGTTGAACAAGGCATACTTACCGAAAAAGTTAAAGTAGCCATCAAGAATTCCAAAGACTGGTACGACCATGTATTCCAGAAAGATTATCCGTTAATGCCCCTGAATGTTCTGGACGAATACATACAGAAGAACCATCACTTGCCAGGTATTCCAACCACAGCGGAAGTAATGAAAGAAGGCATTGATTTGGGAAATATGAATGCGCTTTTACTGAAAAAAGTAGAGGAACTTACGCTCTACACCATTCAGCTAAAAAAGGAGCTGGATGAAACCAAAAAACTCATCCGCAAAAAGAAATAAGTTTATTCGCCTAATATAGCATGACCTAATTTATCCCGCTTAGTCGTCAGGTATTTTTCGTTGTGGGGATTGGGAGCCACTTCAATGGGAACCGTATCCACAATTTCAAGACCATAGCCCTTTAAGCCAGCACGCTTTCTAGGATTATTACTCATTAGTTTTAGCTTGGTGATACCCAATGCACGAAGAATCTGTGCCCCTACTCCGTAATCTCTTTCATCCATACCAAAACCCAGTTTTAGATTGGCTTCAACGGTATCCATTCCTGCTTCCTGCAATTGGTAGGCCTTTAACTTATTAATTAATCCAATGCCTCGCCCTTCCTGGTTCATGTACAAAATAACACCGGTACCGGCAGCTTCCACCATTCGCATGGCTTTGTGCAACTGCTCCCCACAATCGCACCGAAGACTTCCTAAAATATCCCCGGTAAAGCAACTACTATGCACACGGGTAAGAACAGGTTCATCTTTTTCCCAGCTGCCTTTAACCAGTGCCAGGTGTTCTGCGCCAGACAAGGTTTCTTTAAAAGCAATCAATTCAAAAGATCCGTATTTGGTAGGCATATTTACCCGAACCAGTTCTTCAATTAATGAATCAGAACTTAAACGATAATCAATCAGGTCTTTGATTGAAATAATTTTAAGATTAAATTTTTTAGCAATTTCAAGCAACTGAGGAAGGCGAGCCATGGATCCATCTTCATTCATCACTTCTACCAATACACCAGCAGGTTCCAAACCAGCCAGACGTGCCAGATCAACCGTTGCCTCCGTATGTCCACTTCTTCTTAAAACCCCACCAGATTTAGCTTTCAACGGAAATATATGCCCGGGCCTTCCTAAATCGGAAGCTTTGGTTTCCGGATTAACCAATGCCTGAATGGTTTTAGAACGATCATGGGCAGATATACCAGTGGTAGTTCCCTGACCAATCAAATCTATTGAAACTGTAAATGCCGTTTCATGCAAGGAAGTATTGGATGAAACCATCGGGGTTAAATCAAGTTCCTTGCATCTTTCTTCAGTTAATGCTGCACAAATCAACCCTCTTCCTTCCTTGCTCATGAAGTTAATGGCTTCCGGTGTAGCAAATCGGGCCGCCATAATAAAATCACCTTCGTTCTCACGATCCTCATCATCTACCACTATTACCATCTTACCGTTTCTAATATCTTCAATGGCTGCAGAAATACTATCTAACATAATGCTGAATTAAGCCGCAAAATTACATAAACCCTTTCAAGCAACCGCTTTAAAACAAATGGATTCGGTACAAATACCATTGATTTTAACAAAAAAGGAGAATAGCATTGAATAAATCAATGATATGAAAAGGTTCTGTTGTTTTTCTGGTGCTCTCCTGTTAAGTATGGCTGCACTTTCACAAAATAATTTTGGCGCAGTAAGTGGCGTTGTAAGTTTCAGGGGGATTAGAATTGCCGGCGCCATCATCACACTGAAAGACAATGGAACCGGAATGCGATTTTCCACCAGAAGCAATGCTTCCGGAACCTATGGCCTTTATCAGTTAAGTCCGGCCAGTCAATACCAGTTAACGGCTTATTATCCGGATGCAGATACGCTGCAAATTCAATCCATACAAATAATTGCAGGAGAAGACCTTCAGATTCACTTGCCATTACAGCCATCGGTCAATTTGCTCACCCCTTTGATTGTAAAAACAAGTGTAACCAATAAGCAGTGGAGAAACGGCATCACGATTCTATCAGAAGAAACATCCAACAGCCAGCATTGGGGCAATCTGTTTTTGCATGAACCTTCTGCCACTGTTAAAAACGATGGCTCAGGGGCTCTTTCTTTTTCAGGACAAAAGTATCGGTCCAATGCCTTTTATATTGATGGTGTTTTGCAAAACGATCCATTCGGACTTTCACCCAGTGGGATACTGAATGGAGAAAACGGACAAGCTCCGCTCGCCTTAGAAAGTATAGAACAGATAACCCTCCATAAAAATCCCTTTGATGCATCACTTGGAAACTTTACTGGTGCTGTAGTTCAAGTGGTAACCAGCAGAGGGTCCAATCAACCCAAACAGGAACTCTATTTTCATTCAAAAGCCAACTACCAGCAATACAATCATGCAGGTATTAATATTAGCGGACCCGTTAAACGTAATTCCATTTTCTTTTTTCTGAATACAGAATTTCTTTCTTCACAAGTATTGTTTCCGTACGACAGCAGCAATTATACCGGTGAAACCCGATCAATCAATAAATTATCAAGGTTCAGACAGACCATGATGGAACAATTTCAATACGATCCGGGAACGCCTGATCAAATGGCTATCTACAGAAGCCAAAAACTCTTACTAAGGCTTGATGCAACAATCAACCCAAAAAATCGGCTTAGTATTACAGGGAGATGGAATCAGCAATACAGAGAACAGGCATATCCCCCTAATGCACGCATCCTTTCATTTTCGAATAATTCTAAGCGTATTGAACAGCAACAAGTATCCTTCAGTTTGGAATGGAATAAAAAAATATCAGGCAATATGCAAAACCGACTCTCTCTGTATTTTAATCAACACCAGAGAAATACGCTTCCCAAAATACAGGACTATCCTACAATTCGTATGCTGGACGGAGAGGGAATAATGGTAGTTGGTGCCAATGATGAGTCGTATCAGAATTCTGCAGTACAAAAAAGTATTCAACTGATCAATCGAATGAATCTTTTAACAGGCAGGCATTTTTGGGAAGCTGGCATAGATTTACAATACCATTCACTCGGAAATAATTTTATACCCAACGGGTATGGCAGTTTTTTTTATTACAGTATCAGTGATTTTGTACAAAACAGAAGGCCGGCTGAGTTTTCCATCAATCAAAAAACAAGAGAAATACCTGAAAACGAATTCCTGTCTGCAATACATCAGATTAGAAAAGCCCTCTTCCTAAATTACAAATCATCGTTAAGCAATAACCTGCATATTCAGGCCGGAATCAGGTTACAAAAAGAATCCTATATCAACTCACCGGAAATTGATTCTTTTACACAGGCAGTTGCTATCCCTGTTGTTGGGTCCTATTATCATTCCGGCCATTTACAATCTGGACGATTGCCCAACTTTACATGGAGTGTAGCCCCAAGAATTCAGGCTATATTTAGAATACCCCGATGGAATAGTTTATTGAAAATAGGAAGCGGTTTATTTATTGGCACGTTACCTACTGTATGGCTTTCCGGGGTATTAAGCAATAACGGTAATAAATTAAAAACCATCCAATCGAAGGGGCAGCAACTCAATAATTATTATTTCACAACTCCTTCCTATAATGGAAGAGTGACACTTCCCCTGAATAACACCGAAACAAAGGGCACCGTTTATTTAAGCAGTGAATCTTTAAAACTCCCAACCATCTGGAGAACCAGTTTTAGCTGGGAGCAAAAAATTAATAACGCCCTTTTGCTTGAAATGGAATTGCTTTATTATCAACAGAACACAGAAACAGCATTTACCAATATCAATATCACCATGCCGAATTCACGGCTCTCTGGCCCTGACCAGCGTTGGATTTATCATCCCAATTTGCCCATGCAAATCAATCTTCAGCCCAATCTAGTTAATCCCTATCAGCAAATACTGTTAATCCACAATAAAGACAGTTTACAATCCCGTGGCTATCAAATGCAATTACAATCATCTTACACTAAAGGTCCTGTTCGTATGATAGTGGGATACTCATTTGGAAGATCCTATGCATTGTACGATGGCAACTACAGCAACTCGCTTCATCACTGGCGACTGCAGGAAAATGTTAATGGCAGAAATAATCCGGTACTGGCTATTTCAGATTTCAGTCAGGGTCATCGCATTCACGCTTCATTCCATTGGCAAAGCCAAACTGGAAGGAAACAAAGAACCAGATTAAGCATTCATTACACAGGTCAGCAAGGGGGAAGTTTTAGTTTTGTATATGGCGAAAACAATTTATCGGGAGACGATGCTACAGCGGTGGGTTATGATTTAATTTACATTCCGAAAAAAGATGAACTCGCTTCCATGATATTTAAACCCACCATCTTCAAAGGTTGGTATTATGGTGCAGAAGATCAAAGAAGGGCACTGGATCTTTTTATTGAGCAACACCCCTACTTAGAAAAAAGAAGAGGATTCCATGCAGAGAGAAATGCGAGTAGGGCTCCTTTTTTTCACCGGCTGGACGCATCCATACAAAAACAGTTTTTCCCAAAACTGCAGCATGTAAAACTGAAAATGACCCTGACTTTTGAAATCATCAATTTATTAGGTTTGATGAATCCAAAATGGAGCAGGGAATGGCAGGTTCCGGGCAACCGAATTCCACTTATTGGGTGGGAAGGATGGGCTGATGCAGCTAATGCTGTTCCTCAATATTCCTTTGATCCGGGTTGGCTGAATACCAGCCTTTTCGAACCTAATTATCAGCCAGGCAACCATAAAACGGGAAATTGGCAACTTCAGACCAGCCTTAGGTTAAGTTTTTATTAACAAACAGTTGTTTTTGAAGGGGGTAAACATATAGTCTAAAAACAACATAAGTAAATGTAAATCAGCATATTATAGCATATAACTACTATTACCTGCCAGGTATGATGTTTATAAACCTCCTTCTAAGGGTATATTATTTTAACAAGATTTTGGGGACAATCGGGTTTAGTTGGATATTTGCAGCACAAAACCAAAATTATGAGAATTTTTAAAAGAATTTCAATGATTATGGTTGCCGTATTAGCAACTTTGATCACAACCGCCCAGGTTACTACGAGTAGTATCACGGGGGTTGTAAAAACTGCTGATGGGCAACCCGTTGAGGGCGCAAGCCTTGTGGCTGTTCACACGCCATCTGGTACACAGTATTCTACTTTAGCCAAGAAAGGCGGTGTATTCACCTTAGCAGGTTTAAGAACCGGAGGTCCTTATACACTAAAAATCAGCTTCACTGGTTTAAAGGTAGAAACAGTAAATGATATCTATCTTTTATTGGGTGAACCTTTCGTAATTAACCCTACCCTTCTGGACGAATCTAAAGTGTTGAGTGAAGTAGTGGTTAATGCATTGAAGAAAAAATCCAGCGGTGATAAATCCGGCGGTGCTTCAACAGTAATCAATCAGCGTATGTTAGGATCAATGCCTACCATTAGCCGTAGCATTACCGACTTTACCCGTGTAACTCCACAGGCAAACGGTACCAGCTTCGCAGGTAGAGACGGAAGATTCAACAACACGCAGGTGGATGGCGCTAACTTAAACAACAACTTTGGTTTAAGTTCTGATCCTCTTCCTGGTGGTGGTGCAAGCCCAATCTCGATTGATGCGATTGAAGAAGTTTCTGTAAACATTGCTCCATTCGACGTAAGACAATCTGGTTTTACCGGTGCTGGTATTAACGCTGTAACCAAGAGCGGTACCAATACATTAAAGGGATCTGTTTACGGTTTATACAGAAATCAGGATTATAACGGTTTAAATGTAGGGAATGCGAAATTGCCTGCTCTAGTTAAATCTAGCAACAAAATCTTTGGTGCTACTTTAGGTGGTGCAATCATCAAGAATAAATTGTTCTTCTTTGCTTCTTATGAAGAAGAAGAAAGAAGCCAGCCTGGTATTACATTTAGCCCAAGAGGTGGATCTGGTAACGGTAACGTAAGTAACACTAATGTTGACTCTCTGCAAAAATTTGCTAATCATCTAAGAACTACTTACGGATACGATCCGGGTTCATTTGACAATTTCCCCAACTTCGCAACCAAGAACACAAAGATTCTTGGAAAAATTGACTGGAACATCAACAACAACCACAAGTTGACCTTAAAATACTCTGAACTTGTTAACAACAACGATCAGCAGTTAAATGGCTCCAGTATTCCGAATGGTCCTAGTTTCAGACCTGTTGGTGCTGCTGGTTCTATCAACCGTTTGCCTAATAACCGTTTCAGCTTGAACTCAATGTCATTTGAAAATTCAAACTACAAGTTCAAGGATATTGTCAGAACCGGTTCTATTGAATTGAACTCTAACTTCAATGGCAAGTTCTCTAACCAGTTCATTGCTACTTTCTCTAAAATTCAGGCAACAAGAGCGGTTGCTGGTGGAATCTTCCCTACCATTGATATCTTCAATAACAATGGACAGAACTATATGTCTGCGGGATCTGATCCTTTCACCAGAAACAACGACGTTAAAAACGACGTGTTCAACGTGACCAATAACTTTACTTATTATGCAGGTAAACATACCCTAACTGCAGGTGCTACTTATGAGTATCAGCGTGTTGGTAATATGTTTATGCCTGGTTCTGCCAGCTACTATGCATTCAATTCATTGAATGATTTTATCAACAACAGAGCCCCGGTTGCATTCTCTTACACTTTCTCACTGGATCCAAACAAGCCAGCTGTTTACGCAGCTGATCTTAAAATTGGTCAGTTAGGTGTATATCTTCAGGATGAATACAACGTAAACGAAAACTTTAAATTGACTTATGGTTTACGCGTAGACAAAGTGATTTTCCCTGAAGCTCCATTGGAAAATCCAAACGTATCTGCACTTTCTTTCCCAGACAGAAATGGTGTTCCAACCAATTACAAAACCAGCGAGTGGCCTAAGCAAAATAGTGTATACTTCTCTCCTAGAGTTGGATTCCGTTACAAAATCGATGATGAAAACATTGTAGTTCGTGGTGGTACTGGTTTATTCACTGGTAGAATTCCATTTGTATATTTAACCAATATGCCAGGTAATAGCCAGATGTATCAGGCAAGTCAGGCAGTAACCAACCCAGCTTTATTAGGCAACTTCTTATTCAATCCAAATCCGGATGCTTACAGAGGAAGCTTTAGTCCGGTAGCTGGCGTATTGCCAAACAATGCTAACATTGTGATGATGGATAGAGAATTCCGTTTCCCTCAAATTTGGAGAAACAATATCGCAATTGACAAAAAGTTGGGTAATGGCTGGAGCTTAACTTTTGAGGCCTTAATTACCAAGGACATCAATGCGGTTGTGATGAGAAATGCTAACCAAAAAGCGCCTAATTCTCAGTTGAATGGCGGTGGCGATTTAAGACCAAGATACGCTGCTACAGCAGACAGAAGATTGTATAGCAATATTGGTTCTGCAATCATTCTTGAAAATGCGAGCAGAGGAAACAGTGGATCTTTAACTTTTATGGTGAGCAAAACTTCTACCAAAGGATTCTCTGGTATGTTGGCTTACACCATGAGCTATGCTAATGAACTAACTGCGAATCCAGGTAGCCAGGCAACTTCTACTTGGCAGAGCAACCCTACCACAAGCACACAGAACGATTTGCAATTGTTTAATTCTGCTTATGTAACTCCACACAGAATCATCACCAATATGTCTTACAAGTTTAATACTGGTAAGCATCTGGCAACAACCATTGGTTTATTTGGTGAAATAGCAAGAGGCAACAACTTCAGCTATACTTACAATGGAGATTTAAACAATGATGGAAACAGTACCTCTGATTTGATGCACATTACTGCTGCTCCTATTTTTGTTCCATTAGCCGCTAGCGGAAGCAATCCTGCCAGAACGGTACAGGAACAAGCAGATGCGTGGTTACAATTTGTTCAGAATAGTCCTTACTTAAGAAAGAACATCGGTAGAAATGCAGGCCGTAACGAAGTTTATCTTCCATGGGTTGCACGTTTCGACTTAAGAGTAGTTCAGGATATCATGGCTAATATTGGTGCGCGCAAGCATACTTTACAATTAACTGCAGATATCTTTAACGTAGGTAACTTGTTGTTCAAATCAGCAGGTGTAAGACAGATCGCTACTACTACTCAGCCTTTGATCTTCAGAGGTCTGGATACACAGGGCCGTCCTACTTTCAACCTACAGCAACAAAATGGCCAATTGGTAACCAAGCCTTGGCAAGACAACCTAAGCTTAGCCAGCACATGGTCTATGCAATTAGGTGTACGTTATATCTTCTAATTAAGAATAATGAATTGTCCTGAAATAGGTTGACAGTTTTAAAATAAGTCCCGGTTGCCTCAGGTAGCCGGGATTTTTTTGTTGTAGACCTGATCTGGCGTTTTCATTTGAAGTGCTAGATGTGGTCTTTTGTTGTTATATAAAAATACACTTTCTTGAACTAACTGTTTGACCTGTTCTTTACTTTTCAATTTCCGATCCATTCCAAATTCTTCTTTTATGGTACGGTTCATTCTTTCGGCTAATGCATTTTCGTAAGGGTCTCCATTTTCTGTCATGCTTAATTGTATATTATTTTTTGCTGTCATTAGCACATATTCCTTGCTACAATATTGCAATCCTCTGTCTGAATGATGGATGGTTGACATACTTGGGTTGTTTCGTTGTGTTACAGCCATTTTCAAGGCTTCAATCATACTTTCGGTTTCCATATTATCTTCAACAGCATAGCCCATGATTTTTCTGCTGTAGGCATCCGTTATCATGTTCAAATAACAATTTCCTTGTTCTGTCTTGATGTATGTTATATCGCTTACCCAAACTTCATCCTGATGATTTATTGTTTTCCCCTTGATTTGATTAGGCCATTTTCTTAGCCAATGTTTACTCATGGTTGTTTGTGTGTAGCGCCTACGGGGATTGATTTGTAACCCATAATGACGCATTAAGCCAAAGAGCTTATCCCGACCAAACTTCAGTCCATTCTTCTGTAAATCTTCTTTAATCAGATAGTATACTTTGCGCGTTCCAATTCTAGGCAGTTGTTTTCTTTCCCTATCCACTAGCTTTTTGACAGCCTCTAGTGTTAACGTCTTTTTTATCCTATCTTTTTGCTGCTTGTATACATTTTGACGACTGTAACCTAAGACTAATGCTATTCTTCCGACGCTGTATTCTCTTCTTTTTCCCCCTGTTTGTCGGAAGCTGCTTGTGACAGGGGTAAGAACTTTTTTCTAATCTCAGTATCGAACATATCATCGGCAATATCTATGGCTCTATTTAATATCTCTTTCTCTGCTTCAAGCCGTTTGATCTTTGATTCCAATTGCGATATGTACGTCTTCGGTGGTGCTTTCTTTTTCATGGGAGATTTACTAGTCCAATCTAAAGTTCCGTGTTTTCTTAACCATACCAAAACGGTACTTCTTCCCTGGATGCCATACTTCTTTTGACTCTGTTTCCAGGTTAAGTGCCCTTTTTCAACTTCATCAACTACCTGAAGTTTAAAGGATAAGCTGTAGTCCCTTTGGGTTCTCTTTAAATAATTGTTACTCTGCATAAGTCAACTTTTGTGTCAACTTATTTTAGGACGAGGCATAACATTGATAGAAAAAGCCCCGATTTTTAATCGGGGCTTTTTTATTGGAAACAAATGTTAAGGGCTAACAAAGCGGGGGTAAAAATAGAGTGACATTTGAAATGGCTAGGTGAACAAGCTGCAATTCTTATCGTCCCCAACCCCACTTCAAAAAGTCAGGCATGGCTTTTTCCCAGGTCTCCACATCGTGCTTGCCATCTTCCAATTCCAAATAAGCAATATGCTCATCCGTAAATCCCTTGGCCTTTAACGCAACAATTAAATCCAATGCATCGTCAATGGAATCAATCACGCCATTGTTATTGCGGTCTGCCGTTTCATCTAGCGTACCACACTCAATAAAAAACTGCAGCCAGGGATAGAACTTGCCCTTCCTAACCTGCAAGTGCATCAGACGATCCAGCTCATCATCATATCCATCCTCATATCCTTTTCTTCTCCACCACAAAGAGGGGCTGAACATGCCCACTTTTCTGAACTCACTTGCATGATTCCAGGCAATGTCCATGGCACTTAATGCGCCCAGTGAAAAGCCAGCAAATGATTTATCTCTGAAAGAGGGAGCATTGAATTTTTTGCGGATAAAGGGAAGCAGTTCTTCAAAAATAAACTTCGTGTATAAACCAGCAGATGCTCCTCTACCCTTAAAGTCTGCAGAGTAAGCCGTACCGTATTCCATTTTCCGATTGGGCCCGCAATGAATACCAATGCAACAGATAGGCTCTAATTGTTCTTTCTGAATTAAACCAGCAATCATTCCCAGAAAATCCATCTTCACCAGATCCTGCCCGTCATTAATCAGCAATAAAGAGGTTTGATCAAAGCCATTCATTTGCGTTGGCAGGTAAATATCAATGGTAACTTCTCTTTCCAGGTACTCAGAAGGCAATAGGCAGGTTTCCAATTGTACCGATACTGCCTCAGTGGGAGAATGTGCGTGCATATGCTCAAAAATAGGGTATTATATTTTTTTATTTATCATCTTATGACTTAAATTACAACTGAACCAAAAAGGCAAACATGAAAAAAATCGGGATTCTGTTTGGGCAGGAAAGAAGCTTTCCGCAGGCATTCATAGAAAGAATCAACAGTAAACAGGTTAAAGGCATAATGGCAGAACCTGTTAAAATTGATAAAGTAATTCAGGGAGAAGATAGTGGTTACGCAGTTATTATTGACCGCATTAGCCAGGACGTTCCATTTTATAGGGCGTACCTGAAAAATGCCGCATTATGTGGAACAGCCGTAATTAATAACCCCTTCTGGTGGAGTGCCGATGAAAAATTTTTCAACAATTGTTTGTCTACCAAAATAGAGGTACCCGTTCCTAAAACCGTCATATTGCCTTCAAGGGATTTGCCAACAGATACGGCCGAATTATCTTTCAGTAATCTATCCTACCCATTGGATTGGGAGGGCATATTTAAATATGTTGGGTTTCCTGCTTATATGAAACCCTTTGCAGGAGGTGGATGGAAAAATGTTTACAAACTAAACGATCAGCAAGATTTTTTTGAAAAGCATTCTGAAACGGGCCAGCTGGTGATGTTACTTCAGGAAGAAATTATTTTTGAAGAATATTACCGTTGTTACTGTATTGGAGGAAAATATGTAAGAATCATGTCTTACGAACCACGTAATCCTCATCATTTAAGATATGCAGCAGACTTTAAGCCCTCTGCAGAAAAGCTAAAAATGATGACTGATATTGTATTAAAAATCAACCAATACCTGGGTTACGATTTTAACACAGTTGAATTGGCATTAAGAGATGGAGTCCCTTACGCTATTGACTTCTGCAACCCTGCACCGGATGCTGATATTAAAAGTGTAGGTCAGGAAAACTTTGACTGGGTGGTTGAAACCGCTGCTACCTATGCCATTGAAAAAGCACAATCACATCAGCCAGGAAAAGACAATCTAACCTGGGGTGAATACATTAAAAGAAGTGCAAACGGTAAGCCATTATATTAAGTTGATAGAATAAGACAAGTATGTCAAGAATAAATTACAACCACTTCACACTCGGCGTTGAAGAAGAGTACATGGTAATTGATCCCCTCTCACGCGAATTAAAAAGCCATGAGCAGAAAATTGTGCAGGTAGGTCAGTTAACTTTAAAAGACAAGGTAAAAGCAGAAATGCATCAGGCTGTGGTAGAAGTGGGAACAGATATCTGCAAAAACATAGACGAAGCTTTTAAAGACGTTGCTTCCCTGAGAGGAAATATTGCACAGATTGCGGGAGACCTGGGTCTCTGGGTTGGCGCGTCCGGAACTCATCCATTTAGTCATTGGGAAAACCAGCTCATTACCGATCATGTTCGTTACAACCAGATTGTAAACGAGTTACAGGAAGCTGCCCGAAGCAATTTAATTTTTGGCCTGCATGTGCATGTTGGAATGGAAGACCGAAAAATGGCCATACATATTGCGAATACGGCCCGGTATTTTCTTCCACACGTTTATGCATTAAGCACCAACTCTCCTTTCTGGGAATCCAGGGATACCGGCTACAAATCTTTCCGAACCAAAGTGTTCGACAAATTTCCCAGAACCGGCATACCAGATTACTTTGAAAGTTTTGAGGCTTATGAAAATTATGTAAACCTGCTTATCAAGACCAATTGTATTGACAATGCAAAAAAAATCTGGTGGGATTTAAGGGTACATCCCTTTTTTAATACGGTTGAATTCAGAATCTGCGATGTGCCCATGAATATCATGGAAACCATGACCATTGCTGCTTTGTTTCAGGCCATCTGTGCTAAAATTTATAAACTCCGAAACCAGAATCTGAATTTCATGATGTATCAGCGATCCCTGATTAATGAAAACAAATGGCGAGCCAGCCGATATGGAATTGATGGCAAGCTCATTGATTTTGGTAAAGAAACAGAAGTAGAAACCAAGGCCTTGATTTACGAATTATTAGATTTCGTGGATGATGTAGTGGATGAATTGGGAAGCAGACATGTAGTAGAACATGTCACCAAAATATTTGAAAGAGGAACCGGGGCAGACAGGCAATTGAAAGTATACCGCGAAACCGGCAGTCTGATTAGTGTGGTAGATTATATCCACGACCAGTTTTTGAGCGTTTAAGTTTTCTGCTCAATTGAGCCCCAAACATTAAAATATTCACAAAAATTAGAAGCCCCTGCCAAACAGGGGCTTTTTGGTACAATTTTGTATTATTTAATTCCTTCAGGCAGCATTTTACCAAAAACTGCCCTCTATTAAATGTCAACCCTAAACCACCCTCTTTTGACCGAGCACGAGTTGATAAAAGGCTGTATACAACAGAACCCCGCATGCCAGCGTATGCTATTTGAAAAATACGCAGGCAAAATGATGGGGGTATGCCTCCGCTATGCCCAGGATAGTATGGAGGCGGAAGACATGCTGCAAGATGCTTTTGTAAAAGTATTTCAGTACATCGGTCAATTTAAATTTGAAGGCTCATTCGAAGGCTGGATCAGAAGAATTGTAGTAAATACAGCCATAAGACACCTGGAAAGAAAGAAGATGAGCTTTAAGGAAATTGATGACCATCAACCAGATCTTCCTTCAGTGGATCCCAGTGCCTATCATTTTCTGGGGGAGGAAGACCTAATGAAACTCATCAGTGCGCTCCCGGAGGGATACAGGATGGTATTCAACCTAAGTGTGATTGAAGGATACAGCCACGATGAAATAGCAGAAATGCTGAATATTCAGGCGGGCACCAGCAGGAGCCAGCTGGTAAAAGCCAGAAAAATGTTGCAGAGTCAGATTCTGCAACTACAAAAGATTGCCGTTTAAATGAACAACAAAGCGTTCGATACTATCATACACCAAAAACTGCATTCGTACAGCGCTCCTGTACCCGCGGGATTATGGGATAAAATTGCCGCTAAAGATTTGTCGGAACCCAGTGATCCTTTTGACGAATTTGTTCAACATAAACTATATCATCATACGGCAGAAGCACCTTCACAACTTTGGGATAAAATACAAACGGCATTAATTCCACAGGAACCATTCACTGCCAATCTGGATGAAGGTGAAGAAGAGAAAAAAAGAAGAAGGTTTATATTTTGGTTACCGCAAGAATTAAGGGTAGCTGCTTCCGTAGTATTGGTTTTATTAATTGGAACCGTAGCTGCGTACTTATACAATTATCGTTTTTCCGCTGAAGCTGTAAATGATAAGTCCGCTGCTCCTGCTCAGGTGCAGGAATCAGGATCTACCAATCAGCCTGCTTTGGTACAAGAAAATCCAAACAAACAAGACGATCAAAATAACTCAGTAAATACAGTTGAAAAAATGGCAACAGGAGATGTAGTTGCTGAAACAGCCCCCAATACTGCATCTGCAATTAAAAAAGAAGAGAAAGCGAGAAATGCGTCACTATCATGGAAACTAGACAAGAAAAACAAAACTGCTTCCTTTAAAGAACGCGGTTCTGTTTTTCCATACGATCAGCGTTTAAAAAACAATAGTCAAAACAAGCTTACTGTTGATCGAACTCTTCTGAATAAACAGTCTGAAGTAGCGCTTGAAGTAACCGAGTCCCAACCTGAAGAAGAAGCCTATTCTCTTGCCGAAAAAGCAGGCAATGCATTTATCAGACAAAATAAAACTGCCTGGCGGGGAAACAACCACAATGTAAATGCCTATCAGCATGCATCCAGTTTTAAAAACGTAATCATTTGCCCCACCGATAGAAAAAGAAGAAATCCTGACTGGGATCTTGAAGTGTACATTTCTCCGGATATGGCTTTTAAAACCGTCAGCAACAATACAGCTACAGCCCAGTTATTAAACAGCAAAGACAGTAGCGAGTCGTTAAGACCTGGATTCACTGCTGGTTTTAGAATCGTAAAACCACTGAATGATTATTTATCCATTAAGACCGGATTGCAATATTCGCAGATTAATGAGCGATTCACTTACAAAACAGAAAACGAAACCAGAACCACCACCGTGGTAACGGTTCGTTCTATTGTAAGAGCCCCGGGAGACACATTGATTGTAAGAGACACCAGTACCCTAACACAGGTTGGGTTTAAAACCAATACTGTAAAAAACAGATTCAGAAGCCTGGACATTCCCGTTCTCGCAAGTGTTCAATTTGGCAACGACAATTTAAAATGGGGCATCACCGCCGGTGCGATTGTTAATTTATCCAGCTGGTACGAAGGGGTTTTATTAGACAGCAGCCTGGCAGCCGTTGCCGTTGGCAAAGACAATGGCATGATGTATAAAAAGAATATTGGTCTAGGCTTATATGCAGGTTTTCATGTTACTAAAAGAATCAACTACAATACACAAATCTTTTTTGAACCCTATTTCAGATATAATTTATCGAATATGACTACAACAGGTGCACCATTCAATCAAAAGTTTAGTATTGGTGGACTGGCAATGGGTCTAAGATTTAATTTAAACAGCAGATAGGCAACAATTAAAATTAATACAGTATCTATAACATAATGTTACGCAAGTTTTTCAAATATTATTTCACTGCTCTAACAGGTATCTTTTTGTTTACTGCCTGTAACAAGGAAGTATCAGATGGAAATAATTTTGTTCTGTATAACAATGACCTAAGGAACGATACTACATGGGCTACCGGAAGCTTTACTAGCACTGGAATACAACGCATGTTAGATTCAACAGCCGTATACAAACACAATGATACTATGATGGGAACCAATGCAAAAACCATTGCGTTTTCTGAAAAATTCAGTGTGTATTTCCCGGCTAATGCTTTCGTAAGCAAAACCGGGGACAGCATTAAGGGACCCGTTGAAATTAAATTGTTACTATTGGATGAAAAGGGGGAGTTTATCAGAACTGTAAAATCATCCGAGAACCCTGGTCATATGCTTGAATCAGATCTGGCATTCTGCCTGATTGCCACTTCCAATGGAGAAGAATTAAAAATTGCTCCTGGCAAAAAATACCGTATCAGAGCTGGCAACAAATACGAACAGGTAAAACAACAGATGAAGATTTATTCAGGTGAAGAATCTGTAACCTATACCTCACAGGTATTAGCTGACCCGCAGTTTTTCTGGAAAGAATCGAATCCATTGAATGTACAGCAATCTGTTTACAGAACCAATAATGGAAGCAGAGACATAGAACATTACGAAATTAGTACTAACCAGCTACGTTGGATAGCAATTGCCACCCCCAATAACAACCTGGGTAATACCAATAAATTGCATGTTTTGCTACCACCCAACTTCACTAATAAAAACACCATTGTTTTTGCAACTGCTGACGACTATAATACAGTGATTCAATTGTTGCCAGAGATGAGTTCCCGGTCATTCAAATCGGAAATGATTCCACAACAAAAGAAGATTCACATCATAACACTCTCTTTAATTGGCAATCAGTTCTACTATAGCGAAACAGGATATTCCTATCTGAACAACAAAATCTATGTTTCAATTAAGCCGGAAAAAAAATCACTGGCCGCCATTTTAAACAGTCTTAAAAAACTATAAGAACAGTTCATGACGCATATCGGGGGATATGCCGGCCCTGCCTTCGGCAGGGCCTTACTATTTTTTCACCTTTTTCAGATGCAATGCGTTGTATGCCCAGATCAGGCTGAACAACATCAATACTGCGCCCAATAAAAAAGATGCGCCGGGAAAATAAAACGGAGCAGTTGGCCCGGTAAAATAAGCGAAAGTGCCCGTCATCATAACCGGGCCCAAAACAGAAGTAAGACTCATCAGGCTGGTAAGGGCACCCTGCAATTCTCCCTGTTCATTCGGCGGCACATTGCCCGAAATAATAGACTGTAAAGCAGGTCCTGCAATCCCTCCCAAACAATACGGTACCAGAAAAGCAAACATCATCCAGGTTTGTGTAGCAAAAGTAAACAGCAATAGCCCGAGGGTATACAAACTCAATCCAACATACACACTTTTCTCATTCCCAATCCGGGGATTGATAACCCGAATCAACAAACCCTGTACAAGCGCAATCAAAAATCCAACTATGCCCAGCGAAATTCCAATCAGCTTAGGTGTCCATTTAAACTTT
The DNA here is from genome assembly GCF_000508085.1 of Sediminibacterium sp. C3. Classification (GTDB taxonomy): domain Bacteria; phylum Bacteroidota; class Bacteroidia; order Chitinophagales; family Chitinophagaceae; genus Sediminibacterium. The sequence continues at coordinate 2,331,230 of NZ_KI669560.1, forward strand.
TCAATATTCACAAAACTCCAGTTGCTTTGCACACTATGTGCCGCCAGATAAATCAATATCAGCGATCCAATTAAACCGGCAACAGAAGGATACTTTCTCAATTGCAACAAAGAGCCCAGGGGATTGGCTCTCTTCCATTCAAATTTTCTTTTCAGGTGTTTGGGTAAGGATTCCGGCAATACAAAATAACCATACAACCAATTGGCCAATGCCAACCCTGCCGCAACAAAGAAAGGAAGTCTGGATCCATGCTCACCCAGTAAGCCACCCAACAAAGGACCAATGATAAAGCCCAATCCAAAAGCAGCCCCAATCATTCCAAAATTCTGCGCCCTGTTTTCAGGGGTACTTATATCAGCCATATAAGCGGAAGCAGTGGTTATGCTGGCTCCGGTAATTCCTGCAATAATTCTACCCACAAAAAGCCAGGCAATAGAAGGTGCAAAAGCCACAAATAAATAATCCAGGCCAAATCCAAACAAGGAAAAAAGCAAGACGGGTCTTCTACCATACTGATCGCTCAGGTTTCCTAGAATTGGAGAAACAGTAAACTGCATGATGGCATAGGAAAAAGTAAGCCAGCCACCATACTGAGCCGCCAGGCTGGTACTCGAATTCTGCAATAGTTCTTCAATCAGCCTGGGCACTACAGGAATAATCAGCCCGAGACCAATAACATCAATCAAAATCGTGATAAAAATAAAACCAACTGCTGCTTTTTTATTAGAGGCCATAGAGAGCAAATATGAAATAAAAATCCTTAAGATGCTACCAGTCTTCTCTTCACACCGGGAATTTCCATTACCAGGTCCTCGCCAAAGCAGGCTGCAGGCGTTTGATAGCCCGGCTTAAAATTTCCTGAAAGTATTTTTTGGGCAATCAATAAGCTGCTGATAGCAGTTAATGTATAGCCTTCCGGTCCTTCCTGAATAGCAGCAATCTGCTGCCCGCTGGCATTTGTTACTTGTCCCCATACCATGGATTTTGCTTTCGAGCGCATCTCATCGCTGGGCCCCGCAGGCATTTTTTTAATTTTCTTTTTATAATAATTTCTCACCAGCGACAATTTCAGAATCCAGTTAAATCCTCTTTGCCATTTAAGCATTTGGAATGTTTTTGGAGAAGCTCCGGTATAGGTTTCAATATTGGGAATACCAGTAGTGGTATACGCAGTAGAAATATCTCCCCAGGGAATGGTCATCACAAATAATTTCTTCAAACCAAAGTCTACCCACATGCCCTTATGCCCTAAAGGAACCCGGGTAATTTTTCCGTTCAGTCGAACCGCACTTCCCTCCCCCATACCTTCTGCCATGGTGGCGGCAGTACCATGTGATAATTTTCCACCAATGCTTGCAAATGCCAGTTTCAAATTCACAGCATCGGGCATTTGGTTTTTTAAAAACAAAGCCATGCAATCGGTTGGAACCACATCAAAGCCAACACCGGGCATAATCATGATATTTTTCGCACGAGCAAGACCATCCATTCTTTTGAGCATTTCAAAAACAGTAATCTCTCCAGTAATATCTATATAATGGGTTCCTGTTTCCAGGCAAGCTTCCACCATGGGTTTAGCCGTATGTATAAAGGGGCCTGCAGCATGCAATACCAGCGGAAAGGAACGAAGTGCCCCAACCAATTTTTCCTTATCAGCAAGATCAATCACCTGATAACTAAGTCCGAGTTCCGAACCCATCAACTGCAGCGCAGATTCATTTCTGCCCGCCAGCACAGGCGTTAAGCCATACTCTTTTGCCATCCTGGCAATTAATCTACCGGTATATCCATTGGCTCCGTAGAGTAAAAATTGGTTTTGCATCCCGTAAAATACAAAATCCCGACAAGAAACTTGCCGGGACTTTTGTTGGGATATCAACCACCACATCCCATACGAATCACCCTTATGATAAACCTATTTATTTTTTCAAAGTAATCAGTCCTAATTGCGCTTCTTTGGTTTTAGATACCACCACATTGGTAATAGTAGTATCACTGTAGCCATTGGATGCATTTACAAAAACACTGTAGGTTCCATCCGATAATCCTCTTACTTTAAAATGCCCGTCATGATTAGGCAAAGCATAAGCAGTGTCTTTGCTGTTAAATACCGTAATGACAGCCTGCGCTTCCTTCGGTGTTACTTTACCGGATACACTGGCAGTAGCTTTTACGGTGAAGAATTTAATGACCGGCTTTAGATAAAACTGACCGTTCTTTTCAATAATGGATCTGCTTACATCAAAGTCTAACCAAAGTCTGGAACGACTGGGAAGAAATTCCTCCCACTCATGTCCTTTCAATTTAACCAGGATATAATTTTTTTCGTTCAGCGGAATGTTCAAAGGATACGTAACACTGTCTTTAATTAAAGTATGTGTTGCACCCAGTTCAATTTTAATTAAACGAATAGCGCCCTTTGGCACAGTTGCCGTTGCCAGCAAAGTATCTACGCCATTTCGCAGTTTTAAAATATCATACACGCCGGGATTCACACCCAGGTTCTGCCAAACCAGCGAGGAATCCTTTTTTTCATTTCTGGAACGACCTATTCTATCCCAGTCACAGGTATCTTTTTTACGCGTGTCTTTACTGGTATCTACCAATAACCAGACAGATTTAATGTCAATTAACACATTGTCAAAAACGCCCGGGGCATCCGTTAAATACAATGACACCGATTGAGAGCCAACAGGGTTTTCAATGGAAGCTGCTTTGTTGCAGGCAGACAATGACACTACTAAAACGATGGCAAATGCAGCCATCCAGAAAAGGGGGTTTGTTTTTTTCATGGTTCAGGTTTTTAGTGTAGCGTTATATCCATGAAAAAGAGATGCCAGGTGTTTTTAGAATGTTGCCTGTTAAATAAATTTTAACAAAAAAGATTTTTCTTAGAGGCCAGCTATAATAGTACTGATATCTTGTACGCTAAGCTGTTTGCGTTTTTTGGCAGCAGGTAAAATTTGAATCGCTGCTTCCGCATCGGATGTAAATAATTCAGCAACTGATTTGCCTTTTATGGGAACCAATTCATTGGATGTAAGACGCAGCAAAAAACTTTCTGAAAAGAGTTCAAACTTTTTTCCACCCGATGACTTTCCGTAATCATAAGTATCAACTGCTTTCTTGTTTATCATTTTCAGAAGCTGGTATTTGGCACTCGTTCTTTTAACTTCGTATAAAAGCGGATTATTCGGACTCAATCTAATAATAGTAATAGAATCTGCTACCCCCTCTTCCTGAAAGAACAAAGTCATTTTCTGAATAGCATCTATAAATTGAAATTCAGCATCTTCTTGTTTAAAATGAATATTACCATTTACCAGGTTAATGATCAGGGGCAGATTCGTGAATTTTTTCCCGTTGAACATTTCCACATTCGCATTGCACCATTCCTCTCTCCATAAAGGACTGCCTTTTATTCCGCCAACATTGGCACTGATGGTCATCCCCTTTTCATCATACACTTCTACAAAATGGGTAACTGGTTTGGCCATATACATATTCTGCCCAAACAAAAAAAAGTTGAATAGCGTAAAAAGAGAAGTCAGTGCCGTTTTCATACAAAGCTTTCTCTAATATACACTATTCAACTTGAAACTCCTTTAACTGGAAAAGGTTTATTCGTTTCTGAATACCACTACTCCGTCGAACACATCAACCAGAACAGGCTGATTTTTATCAATGTCTCCGGAAAGGATTTTCTTACTCAAGGCATTCACAATCAATTTCTGAATCAGGCGCTTCAAAGGTCTTGCCCCCAGTTGGGCATCAAATCCGTTGTCCATCAGGTAATCAATCAGGTAATCACTGAATCGTAACTGAATGTCGTTTTCTGCCACCAGTTTTTTCAGCGATTCCAGCTGAATACTGATGATCCCTTTTAGCTGTTTCTTGTTCAAAGGACTGAACATAATAATTTCATCTACCCTGTTCAGAAACTCAGGCCTAACTGTTTGTTTTAGCAACTGCATTACTTCTGTCTTTGCTTTTTCAGCTGCTTCTTCCAAACCATTTTCTTCTACCCCTTCAAAAGCTTCCTGAATTAAATGACTACCAATATTACTGGTCATAATGATGATGGTATTTTTAAAATTCACCATTCTGCCCTTATTATCAGTTAGTCTTCCATCATCTAGTACCTGTAACATTACGTTCCATACATCCGGATGCGCTTTTTCAATTTCATCCAGCAAAATCACACTATAAGGTTTTCTCCGAACTGCTTCGGTTAGCTGACCTCCTTCGTCGTAACCCACATATCCGGGAGGTGCACCAATCAAACGGGAGACCGTATGCTTTTCCTGATACTCACTCATATCAATACGGGTCATCATACTTTCATCATCGAACAGGTATTCCGCCAATGCTTTAGCCAACTCAGTTTTACCAACCCCTGTAGTACCTAAGAAAATAAAGGAACCAATGGGTTTTTTAGGATCCTGTAAGCCTGCCCTGCTTCTTCTGATGGCATCAGAAACTGCGGCAATGGCTTCCTCCTGTCCCACTACCCTGCTGTGCAATTCTTCTTCCAGGCGCAATAATTTTTCTCTTTCACCTTGTAACATTTTAGCAACTGGTATACCCGTGGCTTTGGCAATACTTTCAGCAATATCTTCTGCATCTACTTCTTCTTTCAGCAATCTTTTTTCAGAAGTCTGCATCAATTGTTCTGTAACAGAAGCAATAATGGTTTCCTGTTCTTTTACTTTTCCGTATCTGATTTCTGCTACCTTACCATATTCTCCATTGCGTTCTGCCTGTTCCGCTTCCTGCTTCAGTTGTTCAATCCTGGCTTTGGCAGATTGTACTTTTTCTACCAGTTCCTTCTCCTGTGTCCACTTGGCTTTCAGTGTATCGCGCTCCACAGCCAGGTTACTGATATCAATATTGAGCTCCTTCAATTTGTCTTCATCGTCTTCCCTTTTGATGGCTTCGCGTTCAATTTCCAGCTGACGAATCTGACGCTCCAACTTGTCCAGTTCTTCGGGCATGGAATTCATTTCCAGTCTTAGCTTGGCTGCGCTCTCATCAATTAAGTCAATGGCTTTATCGGGCAAGAAACGATCGGTAACATAACGATTGGATAATTCTACTGCCGCAATAATGGCTTCGTCTTTAATGCGCACATGGTGATGCGTTTCGTAACGATCCTTCAGCCCACGTAAAATAGAAATAGCATCTTCCACCGTAGGTTCATCTATCATTACTTTCTGGAATCTTCTTTCCAGGGCCTTGTCCTTTTCAAAATACTTCTGGTATTCGTTTAAGGTAGTAGCACCAATGGCTCTGAGTTCACCACGCGCCAATGCAGGTTTTAAAATATTTGCAGCATCCATGGCACCTTCACCACCACCGGCACCTACCAGGGTATGAATTTCGTCGATGAATAAAATGATTTCTCCGTCACTGGATGTTACTTCCTTCACAACGCCTTTCAATCTTTCTTCAAATTCACCTTTGTATTTGGCACCGGCAATCAATTGGCCCATATCCAATCCGTAAACGATTTTACTTTTCAGATTTTCAGGAACATCCCCGTTCACAATCCGCATAGCCAGTCCTTCAACAATAGCTGTTTTACCTACTCCGGGTTCACCCACTAAAATGGGATTGTTTTTAGAACGACGGGTAAGAATATGCAGGGTTCTTCTAATTTCTTCATCACGACCAATCACAGGATCCAGTTTGCCCTGTCTGGCCATATCGTTAAGATTCTTAGCATATTTATTCAGCATATTCAGCTGAGTTTCCTGTGCCTGTGAACGAATGGTATCGCCCTTACGTAAATCTTTAATTGCGGTGATTAATCCTTTCTCAGTTAAACCCGCCGTTTTTAATAAAGTTCCGGTAGCATCACTCATTTGCACCAAGGCAAGCAAGAGATGTTCCGGGGTTACGAATTCATCTTTAAAGGAACTCATTACCGTTGTTGCTTTTAATAAAGCATTACTGAAATCACGACCCGCACTCTGAGCAGGTTCTCCTCCCTGCACCTTGGGCAACTTATTCAGTTGTTCGGTTAGTTTGGTCTCCAGAAAAGCAGGATTTACATTGTTCTTTTTCAACAAAAATTCAATAGCGGAATCCTTGTCGTTTAACAATGCTTTCAGTAAGTGATCCGTTTCAATGGAGGGGTTGCCATTGCTATAGGCAATCTGTTGTGCCGCCTGTATAGCTTCCTGGGCTTTAATGGTATAATTGTTCAAATTCATAGTAAAGTGGATTGATGTAACTTTATTCCTTTCATCAAACGATAATCCAACTCAATAATTCGGAAAATATGTCGCAAAAAAATGGAATATACTGCGCTATAGTCAGTCTGGGAGTGATTTTTCTGTTATTATTACAGCCAGTACAAGCACAATACAATTTTCAGGAACTGGAAAAAACCATTGAGCAATCTAAAAAAGAACTGGGCAAGGAATACAGCATACTTGTTTATAAAGACGGGAAAATTGTCTTTAGTAAATCGGCCGGAGAATTCAATCCCAAAACACAGGCTCCTATTGCCAGTGCCAGCAAATGGTTAACTGCCGCTTTAATCATGGCCCTGGTTGACGATGGTAAAATTTCGTTAGAAGATAAACTCAGTAAGCATATTCCCGACATGAATAAATACAGCAAGGGCTTTATCACCATCAGGCATTGCCTTAGCCATTTAACGGGCATAGAATCTGATCCTATCAAGCTAAGTGATATTATCAGAAGAAACCGGTACAATAGCCTTGAAGAGGAAATAACAGAATTTGTTACCAAAAGAGAAATCGTAGCCAATCCGGGACTGGAATTCCGATACAGCAATGTGGGATTGAACCTGGCGGGCCGCTATATTGAAATTGCCTTAAGAAGGGGCTTTGAACAATTGATGCAGGAAAAAATTTTACGTCCACTACAAATGCGTGGAACCAATTTTTCCAGCTTAAACGCCATCAACCCATCGGGGGGTGCTCAATCAACGGCCAATGATTATATCAACTTCTGTTCCATGTTGCTCAACAAAGGCATGTTCAATGGCAAAAGAATTTTATCAGAAGCATCCGTGCAATTTTTATTGCAGGCGCATACCACTTCTTCTATGATTAAATATGCCCCCAAAGTTGCGGAGGGTTATAATTATGCAGCGGGTTCCTGGGTCTTGCAAACCGATAGCAATGGCAACCCTTCTGTACTGGCTTCTCCCGGATTATTCGGCACCTGGCCTATGATTGACCTTTGCAGAAATTATGCAGTAGTATTTTTTGCCAAAGAATTCATGAACGAAGACCGAAGGGATGTTTACCTGAATCTGAAGAAAAAGATTGATGAACAAATCGCATCGAATTGCCAGTAAATATGTTGCCCTTAGAAGCATATACCCGGTTCATCAAATCTACAGCTGCCAGGCTGGGATTTAGTTATTGCGGTATTGCCAAAGCAGAGAAATTAAATGAAGATGCAAAAAGGCTGGAACAATGGTTGAACAAAAACCATCAGGGCAGCATGCAGTACATGGAGAATCATTTTGATAAAAGAATTGATCCAACCCTACTGGTGCCAGGTGCCCGATCGGTCATCACACTAATGAAGAATTATTTTCCCGAAGCAAAGCAGAAAAGCAATAGTCCAAAAATTGCCAGATATGCCTGGGGCAAAGATTACCATGAAGTAATCAGGGAACAGCTAAAAGAATTGCTGGTAGAAATGAATCAGGAAATAGGAGCTGTAAACGGAAGAGGCTTTGTAGATTCTGCACCCGTTTTAGAGAGAGCCTGGGCAGTAAAATCCGGATTGGGATGGGTAGGGAAAAACGGGAATTTGATTAGCAAGCAGAACGGATCGTACTTTTTTATAGCCACTTTAATTGTGGACGTACCGTTGCAATACGATGATCCCTATGTAAAAGATTTTTGCGGAACCTGTACCCAATGCATTGAAGCCTGCCCTACTGATGCCATATTACCCAATAAGGAAATCAACGGAAGCCAGTGTATCAGCTACTATACCATTGAATTAAAAGAAGCGTTGAGTCAGCATACAGCGGTGAACACCAATAACTGGTTATTTGGCTGTGATATCTGTCAGGAAGTTTGTCCCTGGAATCGTTTCAGTAAACCGAATTCGGAGCCTGCATTTGAGCCCATCCCTGCTATTCTGAATTTAACCACACAGGAGTGGGAAGAAATGTCCGAAGAAGTATTTAAGCAACTGTTTAAAGAGTCTCCGCTAAAAAGAGCCAAGTACAGCGGCATCCGAAAAAATCTTCGTTGGCTACAATCGTAAACCCGAAGAAAATTTGCGGATTTCTGCACGTTTTAAAAAAACTTTGACCAAATTGTCCCCATTTAAGGGAAAAATTATCAACAAAACCAAGAAATTCCCGCACATATTATATATTTATCTTGTTTTTGAAAACTCCAAAACGATATGCATATGAATGTCAACAATGGCAAGATCGGTGTTCTATCGAAGATGTGCTTCCTTCTCTTCGGTTTGGCACTGACAATCAGCTTGCAAGCTCAAACAACCATTAAAGGAAAAGTTACCGACAGCAAAGGGCTGCCTGTTCCAGGCGCTTCTGTCACCATCAAAAATTCAGGAGCAGGTACTGCTACTGGAACAGATGGTATGTATCAGTTAATTGCCAACCTAAAAGCAGGGAAATACGATGTTGTCATTTCTTCTGTAGGATTTAAGTCGGCAGAAAAATCTATCACCATAACCAGTACTACAGGCAGCTTTAGTTTCGACGCAAGCTTGAAAGAAGATGCAACCGGTTTGGATGAAGTAGTGGTAACCGGTACTTCACAGGGTACTACTAAAAAGCAATTGGGTAATTTCATTGGTACTGTAAAAGGAAGCCAGGTAAGCAATGCGGGTTCTCCCAATGCCATCGCTTCTTTACAAGGTAAAGTACCCGGTGCGCAGATTACGCAGAACTCAGGTGACCCTGCAGGTGGTATGAGTGTGAAACTACGTGGTGTAAGCTCTATCTCTGGTTCTTCAGATCCTTTATACATTATTGACGGAGTTATTCTGAACAATTCAAATGCAAGAGTAACCAACGCGCAAAGTGATTATGATGCTTATGGAAGCGTAGGACAGAACCGTATGGTAGATATCAATCCAAACGATATCGAAAGAATTGAAGTATTGAATGGTGCTGCAGCTGCTGCAATATATGGTAGCCGTGCAAATGCTGGGGTTATTCAAATCTTCACTAAGCGTGGATCTACAGGCGCTCCTAAAATCACTTTCAGTTCTAAAGTAAATACTAACTCATTAAGAAAACGTTTAGTATTCAACAATGCACCAACCAAATTTGGTGGACCAACAGATGGACCAGGTGCTGTTACACAAGACATTTTATTGACTGCATTAACGAATACTACACCAGTTACCCGTTACGATTACCAGGATGATATTTTCAGAACTGGATATGGTACAGATAACAACGTATCCATTACTGGTGGTCAAGACAAAATGCGTTATTTCGCTTCTTTAAACTATAACACCAATCAGGGTATTATCAGAGGAACCGATAATACTCGTTTTGGTTTTAGATTAAATTTAGATAACAAGGTAAACAACTGGTTCAGCTGGAATGCAGGCATCAACTATACCAACAATGCTACCAATGAAAAACCAGATGGAAACAGCTTCTTCTCTCCTATTAACTCTATGACCATTTTGGGTAACTTTCACAATATTGGCGCAAGAGATGCGAATGGAAATTTGCAAGCTGTGGGCGAAAGAGGACGTGTGAATCCATTAACCATCATCAACGATATCAAACAAAGAAACGTAACGAATAGAACCGTTTCCAATGTTGGTTTTAAGTTATTCCCAGTTAAAGGCTTGGTGATTGATTACACAGCAGGTTTGGATAATATTGCACAAAACGGTACAACCTATATTCCACCGTTCCCTTACAATGCAAGCCCAGCATTCTATGGTGGTGGTGCTGCTTTAGATCCAACACAAAATGGGTATGCCAGTGCGGCCAGCTTTAATTCTACTTTCTTCAATCACGATCTAAACTTTACATACACAACTCAAATCACCAGCAAACTGGCTTCTGTAACTCAGTTTGGTTATTCTGAGCAGTATGAAAAAGCGCAATATATTTTAGCACAGAGCCGTGGTTTATTGCCAGGTATTTCTACTGCAACAGGTGGTAGCACTTTATTACCCAACTCTGATGGCAGAAGCGAAAGAACCATCCGCGGTTTCTTCCTACAACAAAACTTTAAGTTCAACAATCAGTTGTTCGTAACGGTTGCAGGACGTGTAGACGGTTCTTCTGTATTTGATAAGAGCAACCGTAACTTCTTCTATCCTAAAGTAAGTGGTAACTACCTTATTTCTGAAACCGATTTCTTTAAGAAATCTTCTTTAGCCAATTCAGTAGATGTATTTAAAATCCGTGCTGCTTATGGTGAGAGTGGAAACCTTACTGGTATTGGCGCATACGATCGTTTCAATATATATAATATCTCTCCTTTCTTAGGAAGAACCAGCTTAACTTCTCCTTCAGCAACCATCAGCTCTAACTTAAAACCTGAGCGTCAGAAAGAATTAGAAATTGGTACAGATATCGCTTTATTCGGCAATAGATTACAGTTCACATTCAACTATTACAACAAGAAAGTAACGGATTTATTAGTGCCGAATATTACCAATGCACCAAGTTCTGGATTCCCTACTGCCACTAAAAATGTTGGTTCTTTAAGCAACAAAGGATTTGAAATCATGGTAACTGCAGTTCCTATAAAAAACAAAGACTTCAGCTGGGAGATCACCGGTAACTTTAACAAAAACAAAAACAGAATTGAAAACTTAGGCGTTCCTTTCATTTCATTTGCAGCCCCAACTGGAGCCGTATTTGCTTTGATTCCCGGATACGATGCGCCTGTATTCTATTCAACCTTTTTTGCTAGAAATGCAAATGGTACAGAAGTAAAGAATGCAGCAGGTATTCCTGTAACAGCAAGAGGTCCTATTGCAAATGGACAGCCATTTGGTACCCCCACATTAGATCCTGCAACTGGATTACCTTTTACTACCGGACCTAACTCTACCATCCTACGTTCTGTATTAGGATCCCCTAACCCAACTTATACCGCTACTTTAATCAACAGCTTCACATATAAAAAGTGGACCTTCGGTTTCCAATTAGACCGAGTTGCTGGTGCGGAAGTATTTAACGCAGACTTCAGAACAAGACAAGGGGTAGGTAATGGTAGCGAATTTGCACAAAGAGAACACAAGGGTGAAATACCAAGAGGATATATCAGCGGTATTTACGGTATTGAAGAGTGGAGAGTAGATGATGGATCTTTCACCAAATTACGTGAAATCTCTGTAGGGTACTCTTTTGGAAAAGTAAACAATCTCTTCAACAATTTAACCGTAACATTCACTGGTAGAAACCTAATCTCTTGGGACAACTACAGAGGATACGATCCCGAAACCAACGCTACCGGTCAGAACAGTTTGTTCAGAGGTGTAGACTTTGGAAACGTACCTATTCCAAAAACCTTCCAATTTGGCGTAGTAGCTAATTTCTAACCCAACAAAAAAGTTATTATGAAAAAAATATTATTCATCATTTTATCTGGGGTAAGTCTGGTTGCATGTAAGCAGGATTTTACCAACCCAGGAGCCATATCTGATATAGATGCATTTTCTACTCCCAGAGGTTTAGCTGGTGTAGCCGTAGGATTACAAAACGTTTACAGCAATGGTCGTTTAAGCCCATTATACAATGGCGTTACTGCTGCAGGTGCTTTAACCAATGAATTCAGATTAATGAATGCCGGGAATACCGACGAACTCCAGTTATTTACAGGCGGTGCTGTTGTAGATAACCTAAATGGTATTGTAGGCAATATGTGGACTTGGAACAACAAGATCATTTATGATGCAGATAAAGTACTGGAAGGTGCCAATAAGCTTGGAGATAAGAACTACGCTTCCGGATTAATTGCTTATGCAAGTATTTACAAAGCAATGGCCATTGGCAACCTGGCTATGTTCTTTGAACAAATCCCTGCAGCACCGGGTACACAAACCACTCCTGCTGCTTTCCAAAGCAGAGTAGATGGTTTCAGAAGAGCAGTAACTACCTTACGTGCAGCACAAACTGCTCTTGGAGCCAATGCACCGAATGCTGCTTTCTTTGCGAATGTGCCAACCAATATCACTACTGCGTATTTCAACAATACCATCAGTGCATTGATTGCCCGTTACAGTTTATTTGCCGGAGATTTCGCTGGCGCTATCACTGCAGCCAATGCGGTAGATTTAAGTTACAATGGAGCTGTGCTAGGTTTTGATGCGATTGTTACCAATCCTATCTTCACCACTGCCACTGCAACCAATAACGTATTCCAGATCCTGGATTCTACCCTTGGATTGCCTACAGCATTGGCACCAGATTTAAATGATCAGCGTATTGCATTCTATACCGCTATCAATCCAACCATTCAGCCACGTTACAGAATCAAAGGATTCTTCAGTGCTGCTACTCAGTCTGTGCCTTTGTACTTGCCTGATGAAATGCGTTTAATTAAAGCTGAATGTTATGTAAGACAGGCTGCACCGGATTTAACTGCCGCTGTTGCAGAAATCAATGCAGTAAGAACACAATTACCTGCAGCTGATGCATTTGGTGTAGGTGGTGGATTGGCAGCTTACTCCGGTACTGTTTCTGCACCTGCCTTGTTAGACGAAATTTATCGTCAGCGTTGCATTGAATTGTGCATGAGCGGTATGCGTTTAGAAGACAACAGAAGACTGGGTCGTCCTGCAGCAGAACGTAAGAGAACATTCTTCCCTTACCCAAGCAGAGAGCGCGACAACAACCCTAATACACCAACCGATCCGGCTGGATAATAAAGAGTCTCTCCCCCAAGCAGTTGGTAAAAAGCCCCGTATCGAGCAATCGAACGGGGCTTTCCATTTTATAGTTATTGCTGCTCCGCAACTTGCTTCAGCTGCTGCAAATGTTTTTCCATCTGTGTGCCCATGATTTTATCGTTCATCATCGAACCAAAACGTTCCCAGGGATACCAGCCAATCTGCTGCACAAACTGCCACTGAACAATCGCTGTATTGGCTTCCGGCTTTCCAATCATGCGCATCGTACTTACCTGTTCTACACCATCCCCTCCTTTCCATTTGGCTTCCATGGTAGAATCGGTTACGGCAGTGATGGTTACAGAAGTGTTACCAAATTGCGCACTGGTAGCAGATACTATTTTTACAGAACTATCTTTCATTCCCTCTATCCACAAAGGCCATTGATGCATATCTGCCACGATTGGCTTTACTTTTACAACACTGGCATTTACATCCACTGCTCTTGACACCAGAACGGTAGAGGGAAACAATAATCCAATAGAAGTAACAATGGTACCCAGCACTAAAAAACTAATCAAGCCCAGTTTTATCAATTTCATTTTACTCCCATTTAAAGGTTTTAAAAGCAAGGCCATACACCACTACCATCCAGATACCCAGCACTCCCAGTTCAAACAAACAGTCCGATAAGCCAGCCCCCTCAAATGCAATATTGCGCATGGCATTGTTAAAATGCGTCAGCGGCAATACCCGTGAAATGGGTTGCAACCAGGAAGGGAAATTATCGATGGAAAAAAAGTACCTGCCAGTAAAAACTGTGGCAATGTAATCAGGTTGGCAAAAGGAGGAATGGTACTTTCTGTTTTAGCCACACTACTCACAATAAATCCAAATCCCATAAATAAAAGCAGGGCAATAAAACTCAATACCATGATTTGAGCAAATGTTACCCAACCATTAACCAGTGTAAAATTAAAAACAAAATGGCCAATCAAAATAATAATGACTGCAGTAATCAATTGAAAGATAACACGACTTAATGCTTCTCCTAAAACTATATAAGGACGCTGAATGGGCGTTGCAAAAAACCGTTTCAACACCAGCTGTTGTCTTAAATTAAAAAACAAAAAAGCAACCCCGAAAACACCTGCACTCAACAAAGAGAAACCCAGCTGACCTGGTAAAATAAAATCGATGGTTCTGTATACCCTGCCCGGAATCTTTTTTACTTCCTTACTAATAGATGCAATAGTGGGAGCCGCAGGAAACTGACGTTGATTAATACCACTGATCACTGCATTGAGTATGGATTGCAGCACCTGCACATTTTGTGGATTGGCTGCTTCTGAACTGGTTAATTGAATGGTATAAGGGGGCTGTGTGGAATCAGCAGCAGCTTTTATATTCAGCAGGGCTGTTATCCTTCCCTTTTCTAAATCTTCCTGTAATGCAAGGCCCGTTTTAGGAGACACTTTAATTCCGGGAATATTTCTAAGCCCATGATACACCGGATTAAGCGAATCAGATTTTGCATCAAAAGCAATATTTACATTGATTTTGCCGCCGCTGCCAATAAAACCAAACACCAGAATAAAAATCAATGGAAAGGCAATGCTGAAAACCACGGAAGAAGGGCTTCTGAAAATCGCTCTCAAACTTCCTTTGGTAATGGCCATCATGGCCCTGAGTTGACTATACTCCTGCTTCATCCCGATTATTTAGCAGCAAAGCTATTGTATATTCACAAGAAAGGGCAATCTGGTCTGTGGCACACCTACCATCTGCTTCACTTGTTTTAATTCGCGAGTTACCTGCATTAAAGATGGATCAATCTGGTCGCTGATCAGGGATTGGGAAACAGATTTTTTATAGCCCCCCATAATTTGCTCAATCAGCGATTTCTTTTCGGGATACTCTTTCAGTTTCACATCGTTCTTTTTAATGTCTGCCATACGGGCAGCACAATCAATGGCATCCTGTAACCCGCCTATTCGATCGGTCAACCCGATTTTCAGCGCTGTGGTACCCGTCCATACCCTACCTTGCGCAATACTGTCAATCGTTGGAACCGGGCGCTTTCTTCCATTGGCAACCCTGTTTAGGAAGGTAGCATAAATGCTATCTACAGAAGCCTGCAAAAATCTTTTTTCATTTTCATTCAGGGGCTTACTGATATCTCCCATATCAGCATAAGGAGCTGTCTTTACACCGTCAAACGTAATACCCAGCTTATTCTTAAAGAAAGCCTGCATGTTCGGCACCACACTGAATACGCCAATAGAACCCGTGATGGTATTGGCATTGGCGAAAACACTATCTGCATTGCAGGCAATATAATATCCTCCGGATGCAGCCACATCACCCATACTCACAACCACCGGCTTTTCTTTTCTTATTAAGGATATTTCTCTCCAGATAACTTCACTGGCCAAAGCACTGCCCCCACCGGAATTAATTCGGAATACCAGGGCCTTGATGGATTTGTCAAAACGAATTTTTCTTAGAATATTTTTATAATTATCACTCCCGATAGATTCATTGTCGCCCTGACCGGAAACAATATCTCCATTGGCATACACCAGGGCAACTTTACCCGAACCGGAAGGTTCAAAATCGGTAGCCTGTGCATAATCAGAAAGGCTTACAAAATTGATTTTGCTCTTTAACTCCTGTTTTAATTTTTTGCTGATGGTGGCTTTAATTTCATCGTCGTATTTAAGGTCGTCTATCAATCCATATTTCTTGGCATCGGCAGGGGTCTGAATCATGCCCTTTACCGCCAGTTCTCTAAGAAAAGCGGTATCCTTTCCACGAGACATAGAAGTGGCCTGCAGCATTTGGTTGTACAATTCGCCCAACCATACACTGGTCTGTAACTTATTCGCTTCTGTCATCTGGGTTTCGCGAAGCGGTTCGGTGGCACTCTTGAATTTACCGGCATAAAAAATCTGAGGTTGAATATCCAGCTTGTCCAGCATACCTTTTAAAAAGAACAGATTAGACGAAAGACCGTTCCATTCCAAACCACCTTGCGGATTACAATAAATTTCATTGGCCGCACTGGCAACATAATATCCTTTCTGAGAAATGACTTCGCCATGTGCAATTACAAATTTGCCGCTGTTTTTAAATTCAACAACTGCCTTTCGCAATTCTTCGCTGGCGGCAAAACCATTGGCATTATTGGCACAAAGAATATACATTCCCTTAACAGCAGAATCTTTCTGGGCATGCTTCAGCATTTGTATAACCTGAAATAAAGATGGCGGTTCTTCTTCTCCTTCATTTATAATAGCCGAGAAGGGATCTTCTACAAATTGTTCCTTGTATAAAACCGATAAATCTAGCAATAAAACAGCTTTGGATCCAATCACGGGTTTATCGGAAGAAGCCGCAGCAGTGGCAATCCCAATTAAAATGAAGACGCCAATAATGGTAAATAAAATCAACGATACAAATGTGGCAAGAACAATTTTTAGAAATCCTCTCATAGAAGTTGGTTAACCTTTTAGCAAATAAAGATATTATTAAAGATATTTGATGCCCACTATACTACCAACTATGCAGAATGCCTATTTATTAATCGGCAGTAATTTAGGAAACAAAACAGAACAGCTGTCTACAGCCGTTCATTATATACAACAAGAATGCGGCCAGATTGTTAAACAGTCTGCTTTCTATGAAACCGCTCCCTGGGGCTATACCAATCAGCCTTCCTTTATTAATCAGGCTTTATGGATACAAACGGAACTGAATCCGGAAGAACTCATGCAAACCCTGCTGAAGATCGAAGCCAAAATGGGCAGAATCAGAACCGTAAAACTTGGCCCCCGCATTATAGACCTGGATATCTTGCAGATAGACCAGCTTGTAATGGAAACAGCCCTACTGCAAATTCCGCATCCGGCCATGACCGAAAGGCGCTTTGTCCTGGCTCCATTGGCTGAAATTGCTCCCGAACTATTGCATCCGGTATTGCAGAAAACAGCCACCGAATTGCTGCAAGTCTGTACCGACGACAGCGATGTGCAAAAAAAAATAGACTAAGCATACCCGCGAAAACTAAATTTGCCCTTCAGGAGCAAATTCATGAAGCATCAATTTATAACGATAGAGGGGAATATAGGAGCAGGAAAAACCACATTGACCAATATACTGGCGCAAAAACTCAATGCGCGGATTATACTAGAAGAATTTGCAGACAATCCATTTCTGTCTAAGTTTTATGACAATCCGGCTCAGTATGCATTTCCGCTGGAATTGTTCTTTATGGCCGAACGATACAAACAATTGAAGGACCTGGTGCATACCAAGGAATTGTTTCAAACAGTAACCATTTCGGACTATCTGTTTACCAAATGTCTTTTGTTTGCAAAAGTAAATTTACCCGAAGAGGAATTCCGGCTCTATCAAAAACTATTCGACATTATTCATCAGCAATTAATGTTTCCGGATGTGCTCATATATCTACATGCGCCTGTAAATAAATTGCAGCAGAATATAAAGAAGAGAAATCGTCCTTACGAACAGAGCATCCCCGACGAATACCTATTTAATATTCAGGAAACTTATACGCATTATATAAAGCAGCACAATATCAAAACCATATTTGTAGACGCCAGCAATGCAGACTTCATCAACAACGAGGCACACGTGAATATTATATTGGATGCACTGGAAAAAGATTTAGACCAGGGACAACATTATTTTACACTACCCTAGACCAACCACCAGGAGAAACCCACACTCAACCATCTCAATAAAAAATGGCCAGCACCAACACACTCAAAAATCATCCTTCTTTTGAAGTGTTGCGCATTCGCGAATTCAGGCATTTATTAGCAGGTCGCTTTTTATTCATCATGGGGCTCAGGATGCTGGGAACCGTAACAGGTTGGTGGATCTATGAATTAACCAATGATCCTTTTGCCATTGGGTTGATTGGACTTGCCGAAGTCATTCCGGCTGTATCACTGGCACTGTATGCGGGTTATGTGATTGATATCAGTGAAAAAAGAAAACTGCTGTTAAGAGGCATTGGATTTTATTTTCTTTCTGCGTTAACCCTGCTTCTGTTAAGCACCCAAATCTCCTTAACCAAACTAGGCGAAAACTGGATTGCCTTCTGCATCTATGGAGTTATTTTTTGTACCGGCATCATCCGGGCTTTTACCGGCCCCCTCTTTGGCACCATGCTGGCAGCCATTGTACCCAAACAACAGTTGCAAAGTGCCACAACCTGGAACCAGGGCATCTGGTTATCTGCTTCTGTAAGTGGACATGCTACTGCAGGATTTTTAATTGCCGGCATCGGTAATACAGGCGCACTCAGCATCATCATTGCATTTGTTGCAACCGGATTTTTATTTCTTTACCAACTAAAAGCCAAACCAGCGCTGAATAAAAAAGGAGAAAAAACAGGCTGGGAAAGTGTAAAGGAAGGACTACGATTTGTATTTAAAACCAAGGAAGTACTGGGCGCCCTATCCTTAGATTTATTTGCCGTATTCTTTGGAGGCGCAGTGGCCATGGTTCCGGTATTTGCAAGGGATATTCTGGCAGTAGGACCCATTGGATTTGGCTGGTTGAACGCAGCCACCGATATAGGCGCCATCTGTATAATCGTATGGTCTACCCTTTTTCCACTGAAAACCAATCAGGGTAAAATTTTATTGTGGGCCGTGGGTGGATTTGGGGCCTGCATCATTGTATTTGGTTTATCCAAACTATTCTGGCTGTCTTTCTTTGCCCTTTTAATGAGCGGAATTCTGGATGGAATTAGTGTAATTATTCGCGGCACCATTGTACAAATGAAAACCCCGGATCATATGCGGGGCAGAGTAATGAGTGTGAACTCGATGTTCATTAACAGCAGCAACGAACTGGGACAATTCGAAAGCGGACTGGCAGCTAAAATTATGGGGGTTATTCCGTCCGTTATTTTCGGAGGATCCATGACCATACTGGTAGTAATCGCTACCTGGTTCAAAGCCCCTGCCCTTCGCAAAATGAAATATTAATCCCTTTATTTAGCTACCACCATCAGGTTTTCCAGCACATAGTAAACAGCCGGACAAAAGCTGGAATTCTTTAAAGTAATCTGAGGTCTTTTCAACAATACATCTTCGTCTGTATAGGGAAAGCGCGCACAATCCGATGGCCGATGGTCGTAGATACTACAGAAATTATCTGACCCCAGAAAAGGACAGGGTGTAGACTTCACTACATAATCTCCTTCATTGTCCATTTGCAGGTATTGATCTATGAAAGCGGTTTCCTTCATGCCCAACACTTTGCTGATTCTTTTAATATCAGGCATTTTAAACCGAGGTGAATAATTCTTGCAGCAATTGGCGCATTCCAAACAATTTACTTTTTCAAATGCCGCTTCATGCAAATCGGGTAATACCTTCAAGACCTTGTTTTTATTGGCTTTCTTAAGGTATTGCTGGTAGTTTTTCTGGTGCTCGGCCGACTTTTTCTCCCAATTAATCAAGATATCTTCCACGGGTATGGGTTAAACATATTAAGAAATTAATCACAACGCTGTAAAAATACTCCAATCCCTCAACAAAGCAGTTAATTTCCTCTCTGAACTTTGTACCTTTGCGGCTCAAAAAAGACCCGTTTCTGTATGAATTTATTCCAGCAACAATCCACCGAATTTCAACGCAGACATATAGGACCTAATCCTGGTGATCTGAAAGCTATGTTGGCCACCATTAACGAACCGAGTATTGAGTCGTTAATCAGCAAAACCGTACCCGATAGTATCCGCATCAAGGGCGACCTGAATGTACCGCCTGCCATTGGCGAATTTGAGTACCTGAGCGAGTTGAAGAAAGTGGCTGCTAAAAATAAATTGTACAAAAACTTTATTGGACAAGGCTATTATGGCACCATTACCCCAAGTGTGATCCTGCGTAATATTTTTGAAAATCCGGGATGGTACACACAGTACACCCCGTACCAGGCAGAGATTTCTCAGGGCCGTTTGGAAAGCTTATTGAATTACCAGACCATGGTATCCGATTTAACCGGACTACCCATGGCCAACGCCTCTCTGTTAGACGAAGCCACAGCGGCTGCAGAAGCCATGGCGATGTTGTTCCACCTGGCCAATAAAACAGACAATATCACCAAACCGAAATTGTTTGTAGACAACAATGTATTCCCACAAACCAAGCAGGTATTAATTACCCGCGCAGAACCCATCAATGTTGAATTGGTATTTGGCGACTACAAAGCCACAACCATCGATGAAAGCTATTTCGGTGCGCTTTTACAATACCCTGCAGACAATGGTTCTGTAGAAGACTACAAAGGATTCATTGACGGCGTTCACGCAGCCAATGCCTATGTAATCATGGCCACGGATTTGCTTGCATTAACGGTATTAACTTCTCCCGGTGAATTAGGCGCCGATGTTGCCGTAGGTTCAGCACAACGTTTTGGTGTACCCATGGGATACGGCGGACCGCACGCTGCCTTTTTTGCTACCAGCGACGATTTTAAAAGAGGCATGCCAGGCAGATTGATTGGAGTAAGTATAGATGCACAGGGTAACCGTGCATTAAGGATGGCATTGCAAACCAGAGAGCAGCATATCAAACGCGAAAAAGCAACATCTAATATTTGTACCGCTCAGGCATTGCTGGCCAATATGGCTGCCATGTATGCAGTGTACCATGGTCCTCAGGGATTAAAGAACATTGCAGGCAGAGTACATGCATTGGCACAAACAGTGTCCAAAGCCTTGACTGAATTGGGTCTGCAACAAAACAACGCTAACTTTTTTGACACTTTACATATCAGTGGCGCTGATGCAACTGCAGTAAAAGCAGCAGCAGAAAAAGCAGCAATCAACCTGCGTTATTTTGCCAACGGTACCATTGGTATCAGTGTTGATGAAACCACAACCCTTGCAGATGTACAGGCATTGGTAAAAGTATTTGAAGGAGTAACAGGGAAATCTGCAGGTACTATTGCACCAGTAGAAAGCGGAACAGCAATACCTGCTTCATTACAAAGAACCAGCGCTTACTTAACGCACCCTGTATTCAATACCCATCACAGCGAAAGCCAGATGATGCGTTACATCAAGTCTTTGGAAAACAAAGATCTTTCTTTGAATACCAGCATGATCAGCTTAGGATCCTGCACCATGAAACTGAATGCAGCAACGGAAATGATTCCGGTAAGCTGGCCTGAATTCGGTGGATTGCATCCTTTTGTACCGGTAAACCAAACCGAAGGATACCAGCAGATTCTAAAAGAGCTAAATGATTACTTGTGTGCAGTTACCGGCTTCACCGCTTGTAGCTTACAACCCAACAGTGGTGCACAGGGCGAGTATGCAGGTTTGTTAACCATCAGAGAATACCATAAGAGCAGAAACGAAGCACATAGAAATATTGTATTAATTCCAATTAGTGCACACGGTACCAACCCTGCCAGTGCTGTAATGGCGGGCTTTAAAGTGGTGGTAGTAAAATGTGACGAAGCCGGAAACATTGATGTAGCCGACTTAAAAGCAAAAGCAGAACAGCACAAGGATAATTTAGGTGGCTTGATGGTAACTTATCCATCTACCCACGGTGTGTTCGAAGAAACCATCAAGGAAATTTGTGCCATCATTCACGAGAACGGTGGATTGGTTTATATGGACGGAGCCAATATGAATGCACAGGTTGGCTTAACCAGTCCGGGCATGATAGGCGCGGATGTATGTCACCTGAACTTACACAAGACCTTTGCTATCCCACACGGTGGTGGCGGCCCTGGCATGGGACCTATCTGTGTAAACGATAAACTGGCTCCCTTCTTACCAGGTCATTTAACCGGTTATGCAAAATCAGGTTTGGAAGTAAGTGCCGCCCCATTTGGTTCAGCCAGCATATTACTAATCAGCTATGCATACATTAAAATGCTGGGAGCAGATGGTATCAGAATGAGTACAGAGTACGCCATCCTGAATGCCAACTACATGAAGGCTAGATTAGAGAAGCATTACCCCATTCTATACACCGGTAAAAACGGAACCTGTGCACACGAATTCATTGTAGACCTGAGACCCTTTAAACAGTCTGCAGGAGTAGAAGCAGAAGACGTAGCCAAGCGTTTGATTGACTATGGTTTCCACGCACCAACTATGAGTTTCCCTGTAGCAGGAACCATCATGATTGAACCAACAGAAAGTGAAGACAAGGCAGAACTGGATCGCTTCTGTGATGCATTGATTGCCATTCACGGTGAAATCAAAGACATCGAATCTGGTAAAGCAGATAAGGCCAACAATCCATTGAAGAATGCACCGCATACACAAGCTGTGGTATGTGCAGACGAATGGACCCGTCCTTACACCAGACAGGAAGCAGCTTTCCCATTGTATTATGTAACCCTGAACAAATTCTGGCCAAGTGTAGCAAGGGTAAACAATACACACGGAGACAGAAACTTAATCTGTACCTGTGAACCGGTTTCAAGTTATGCAGAGGAAAACGCTTAATACAAACGCAACCCCTTATTAAAACTAAGGTGGCAACAAATTAAATAGACAGAGCGCTCCGGTTTTTATCGGGGCGCTTTTTTTTGAGCAGATGGATCAACTCATTTTTATCCTTCAGCGATTTTTCCAACAATGAAATTCGCTCCTGCAAAAGCTGCACCACTTCCATCTCCGGATCGCCTTCGGCAAGATAAGGCAGGGATTGCCGCAGCATTCTTCCTTTACCTGTTAGCAACCAGTGAATGTTCAACTCGGGAAAACAGGCCTGAATTTTCAACAATACTTCTGAACCCATCGTACCCTTCCCTTTCTTCTGCTTGCCGAGATACCCATTGCTGAGGTCGCAGGCATGTTCAAAAGCATAGGCACTGATGTTCTGGTGTTCCAGGTATTGATAGAGCCGATCCAATAAACGCATAAGCTATTTTTAGTAGCAAAATAGCCGACAAAAAAAATTCAAAAGTGTAGGTATTTACGCAGGAAATGAAGTGAAATAACGGAATGAAGCAGGAATGGGCATACCAACTACTTGTGATTTTTTAATAAGAAGGATTTGGTAAAAATGTGAAATTGCCGATCAACCTTAATTTTAAGTAAACAAACACAACCAAATGATTGACAGGCAATTAAATTGGATTATTGGATATTAAAAACGAAGCCAAGCAAAGGATGCCTTCTGAAAAGGGTATAGATTAGAATGCTGAAAATTCAGAAAATAGATAGAACTTAGAAGTTGAATTGTTTTAAGATTACGTTCCACCCCCCTACTATCCGTACTTAAAACGAAGCGAATTGCATTTTATTTTCTGAACTTAAAAAAAAAGATATGTCTCGTTTATTAACAGGCATTGTTTTGGTGGGATTAGGGCTGTTCACCAGCTGTGCCGGCGGAAAAAGCAGCAGCAGCTCTAAAGGCTATTTAAAGAGCAGCACTCCACAGAACAACCCTGCCACAAACAATTCATATGCTCCGCCCAGCAATGCAGCGTCTATTGACAAAAGTCAATATGTGCCTTTCTCACGCGAATTGCAAATGAAGCTCATGGCCTACAATGTAGACGTGAAGCGAGTTCAATTTTACATTGACCAGAAATTGATTCTTACCCGCGCACTGGACAGTGCCAAGGCAGAAGTAGCTTCCGGAAGTGTACGATTCATCAATGGCAAGCTCATCAACGAAATCATCATCCCTGCTTATACCCCCGGCATCATTGAATCAGCCGATTTAAACGGACTACGCGTAAGCTTTGAGAACGGTAACAGCTTTTTATTTGTTCCGGCAGAAGGCGAAGACAAGTTTGTGGTAGCAGGTAACAACTGGGACAACGGAACCGTAGAAATTCCCTATGATAAAAATATTTACAGAGCCGCTGCCGGTGTAACCAATGGCAGTGTAGCCGATGTGAAGCTGGTGGTTAAACTCACCGATGTTACCAAGAGTGACAAGAAAACCCGTACCCTTCAAGGCAGAAAGTTGGGTTTATAAGACTTTCAACAAATTTAATCCTTGCCTTACATCAAGCACCCTTCGGGGTGCTTGTTTGTTTATAGTAATCCCCAAAGGTTGGGGATCAGGATTGATTAAGGCTTTTTAAAATCGAACAAGGTAGCGGTAAAAATAGCCCGCTCTCTTTTCTTGAAGATTACGTCCCAGTTGCCTTTGTAGCGAAGGGTTTTGGGTACAATGATATTATTGCCCAGGTTCACCATTTCCACTTCCATGCTCACATCAAAATCGTAAACACCGGCTTTGTAACTAAGCGAATAATTACGGCCCATTACATTCATGGTTTTCATATTGAACCAGGTAACCATCTGGTCAACCACAATTCGATCGTTCTTGAAAAAACCCAAATCGTCTTTGGGCATGATGGAGAAAACATAGCAAAGTTCTCCCTTGTATTCTTCAATGTCTAAGCGGTATTGATAATACTTGTGTGCAGATTCATCATAGAGATCCAGCTTGTCTCCAATAAAAGGGATTCCGGAAATTTTCTTACCCGGATTAAAGAACAACATTTTTAATTGCTCTTTGTGCTTTTCAATGCCTCTCTTTCCGCCTTTGCCTTTACGCTGCCCGCCTACCACATTGGTTTCACCGCAAATGGTTCCCTTGGTAAAAAACAAACTGGCATAGAGTTCAGGGGTGGTATAATTGTAGTCTCCGGAACCATCGTAAAAATCACCGGTAACGGTTTCCTCCAACACATCCATGGTGCGACACTTGCCATCGTGGTTCTGACGGGTTTTGCTTTGCATGGAAGCCACCACTTTTCCTTTTTTATCCGTCATCTGGATATTGTTGTAACTGCTAAAACCCAGGATGCGTAAGGTTTTGAAAGCTTTGTAGAAACTGGTATCGGCCTTAATGCGTTCGAGCAACATTTTATAGTCAAGGTTATTGCGCACTACTACTTCCGAAAGCGTAAACCGCTTCTCGTCGATGATCATGGTGCTGTCCTGCGCCTGTATCCGCTTAAAAGACAATAGACAAAACAGAAGCGTCACAACAGCGCAACGACGACGCACAAGCCCCCAATTCATTAAGGATGCATGCCTCATTTGGCAAAACTCATTTTGTAATCCACTTTAATTTTTCCCTTACTGATATCGTTCAGCTTACTCTGCAACATTTTCTTACGCAAAGGCTTCAGGTAATCAATGAAGAGTTTTCCTTCAATATGATCGTATTCGTGCAGAATAACACGGGCTGTAATGCCGGAGAAAGTAGAACGAAACTGCTTGAAGTTTTCGTCGTAATAAGTCATGGTAACCGATTCACCGCGCATGATGTCTTCGCGGATTTTAGGAATGCTTAAGCAACCTTCGTTGTAGGCCCACTCTTCGCCATGAATCGCTTCCACCTGTGCATTAATAAATACTTTCTTGATACCGGGCGCATCATTGTATCTTCCTTTTTCGTCTTCTTCCAGGTTTTCGAAAATCTGTTCAGAGTCAACCACAAACAAACGAATATCGCGGTTGATCTGAGGCGCGGCCAGTCCCACCCCTTTACTGGAATACATGGTTTCCCACATGTCTTCAATTAATTTAGACAATTCAGGATAATCAGCAGAAATGGGTTGAGCTATTTTTCGCAACACCGGCGCACCATACGCTACAATAGGAAGAATCATAGAAAAAATTAAATTAGATAGCTGCAAAAGTACCCCTAAAGCCCGAACCCACAAAGCATCAGCAGGTCATTAACGGTTTTGCAGGTATTCCTGCAACAAAATAGTAGCGGCAATCTGATCAATATTGCCTTTTTCGCGACGGTCTTTTTTCTTCATACCCATGTCTATCATGGCTCTCACGGCCATTTTGGAGCTGTAGCGCTCATCTACAGTCTGCACCGGAATGGATGGAAAAGTTTTTGTAAAAGTTTGATCGCCTGCTGCACCAGCGGAGTGGCATGCGTAGGACTATCGTCTAAATTCAGGGGCTCTCCTATCAGGATCAATTCAACCGGTTCGGTGGCGATATAGTTTTTTAAAAAAGGAATCAGTTCCTTGGTAGGAATCGTGGTTAAAGCCGTGGCAATAATCTGCAAAGGATCGGTCACCGCAAGTCCGGTTCGCTTTCCGCCATAATCAATACAAAGAATTCTTGCCATCAACAATTTATTATAAATGGATTACAATCGCCGACAATACTGGACCATCAACATAGGGTCAACTCCTACCAGCCATATTGCAGGAACAGCGCTGAGATTACGAAGATAGCAAATACCACAGAAGCAATTCCGTTGGCCGTCATGAAAGCCAGGTTCACTTTGCTCAGGTCATTGGGTTTTACCAGGCTTTGCTGATAAATCAGCATGCCCACAAAAACCCCGTAACCCACAAAATACAACCAGTGAAACCCACCATACACTCCCGCAATACTAACGCACAAAGCACTGGCCACATGGAATAAACGAGACACCCTCAACGCATTGGCTTTCCCCAATGCAGCAGGAATGGAATTCAGTTGATTCGCTTTATCAAAGTCTGCATCCTGTAATGCATAAATAATATCGAATCCACTCACCCAGAAAATCACGGCAAAAGAAAAAAGCAGCGGCAACAAAGCAAAGCTGCCCGTAACCGCGAGGTAGGCCCCAATGGGAGCCAGTGATAATCCCACCCCTAACACCAGATGACACAAAGCCGTGAAACGTTTGGTATAACTATAAAACAACACCACAAACAAAGCCACAAAAGAGAGATAAAAACAAAGCGGATTAATGAACCAGGTAGCGAGTACAAAGACAATGCTATTCCCGATGACAAAACGCAAAGCCGATTCCGCTGACAATATACCTGCAGGAATTTCACGAATGGCCGTACGCGGATTCAATGCATCAAAATGACGATCGAGATAGCGGTTAAATGCCATGGCCGCATTGCGGGCCGTAACCATACAAACCAATACCAATGCAAATTTCTGCAACAAAATAGGCGACAACAAACCAGACATGGTGCCAGGCATAATAACACATCCACCTGAAGCAGAAGCCTGCGGTATGGCCAGAAAAAAACCAATGAATGCAAAAGGCATGGCAAAAATGGTATGCGAAAATTTAACGAGGCTGAGGTAATTCTTTATCGGCTTCAATACACAGTATTTAATACATCATCAAAATAGGGCACCACAAAATTAGGGTTGATGGAAAATGGTTTTCTCTGTCAAGGCCCATAATATAATGCCCGCAGCCACTGAAATGTTCAGCGAATGCTTGGAACCCAGTTGCGGAATTTCAATACAACCATCACAGATGTCGAGCACTTCATCGGAAACCCCTTCTACTTCATTGCCCATTACAATGGCTATCTTTTCGTTACCCGGATTAAACTCGTGCAGGAACACTGCCCCTTCGGCCTGTTCAATGGCATATACTTTATAGCCATTGTTCTGAAGGGATTGAACCGCTTCCACCGTGGTTTCGGCGTATTCCCAGGTAACGGTTTCTGTAGCCCCCAGGGCCGTTTTATGAATATCCCTGTGCGGCGGACGAGGCGTATAGCCGCAAAGCACCATTTTCTCAATTAAGAAAGCATCGGCCGAACGAAAGACCGAGCCCACATTGTGCATGCTGCGAATATTATCGAGCACCACTACCAACGGCGTTTTATCGGCTTGCTTAAAATCTTCTACCGATTTACGCCCTAATTCCTGCATAGACCATTTGCGCATCCGGCAAAGGTACTACTCATCCACTCATAAAATCCTTGCCCGTTTGTTGCAGAAAAAAACTACATTAACAGACTCGAATTAAACAAAATCATATGAGAAAATTTGTAAAGCATTCCCTGCTTGTGGCAATGGCCGCCCCTATTATGGCCATGGCCCAGACCGAGCCTGTGGATCAGGCGGTCATCAATCGCATTCGCAAAGAAGGATTAGAGAATTCTAAAGTAATGGACATTGTCTTTAACCTGACCGATATGAGTGGCCCGCGACTGGCCAATTCCCCCGGTTATAATCGCGCAGCCAACTATGCCATCAATGCCCTAAAGGGATGGGGCGTAGAAAAAGCAGAACTGGATGCCTGGGGAGAATTTGGTAAGGGCTGGGAATTAGAGAAATCCTATATGGCCATGACTGCTCCCTATTATAAACCCATCATGATTTATCCGAAGACCTGGACAGCAGGAAATAAAAAATTGCAGTCTGCAGAAGTATTGGTGATCAGCGCCAAAGACAGTACAGAATTACAGAAATATGCAGGCCAGCTAAAAGGTAAAGTAATCATGCTGGATCAGCTAACCCATTACAAGCACAGTTTTAAAGCCGATGCAGTAAGATATACCGATGAAGAATTAGCGAAGATGGAAGCTGCAACCCTTGCACCTGCAAGACCCGTTGACACAGCGGCACAAAGAAGACAAATGCAGGCCATGGCCGCACAACGCGGTGGTGGTGCAGCCCGTATGATGGCTATTTTAAAAGAGATGGCAAAGGCTGAAGGTGCAGTAGCATTACTTAGCAGTGGAGGCACCAGAAGCCATGACGGCACCGTGTTTGCACAAGGTGGTGGCGCATACCAGGGCACGGCTCCTGAAAACTTCTTAGACATTGCGCTTGGCCTGGAAGACTTCAACAGTTTATTGCGTATTGCCAAAACAGGCACACCGGTAAAACTGGATGTAGAAGTAAAAACAAAATTCCATACCAAGGATTTACAGGGATACAATGTAATTGGAGAAATTCCCGGAACCGACCCTGTGTTGAAAAATGAAATCGTAATGATTGGTGCACACCTGGATTCCTGGCAGGCAGGAACTGGAGCAACCGATAACGCATCCGGTTCAGCGGTAATGATGGAAGTAATGCGCATTTTAAAAGCCCTGAATATTTCTACCAAGCGTACCATTCGCATTGGCTTATGGAGTGCAGAAGAGCAGGGTCTTTGGGGTTCCAGAGGCTATGTAAAAAAGACTTTTGCCGATCCGGCCGATATGAAGCTTTTACCAGAGCACGAGAAGTTTTCAGCCTATTACAATATTGACAATGGAACTGGAAAAATCAGAGGCATTTATTTACAGGGCAACGAAGCTTGCCGCGATATTTTCAAAGCCTGGTTAACGCCTTTTAAAGATTTGGGCGCAGGAACCGTAACCATCAACAATACAGGCGGAACTGATCACCAGTCATTTGATGGCGTAGGCTTACCCGGATTCCAGTTTATTCAGGATCCGATTGAATACGACACCCGCACCCACCATAGCAATATGGATGTGTACGACCATTTGATTGAAGACGACTTGAAGCAAATGGCCACCATCGTTGCCAGCTTTGTGTACCACACCGCACAGCGTGATGCCAAACTGCCCAGAAAACCATTGCCAGCAGCCAGACCTGCTGTTAGAAGATAGGGCAAAAAATATACTACGGGTATCATTATATTTGTTGCCATGGCAAAAGCAGGCAACGATACCCCATTGATGCAGCAGCATCGGGCTATTAAGCAAAAATATCCCGATGCTGTTTTGTTATTCAGGGTAGGTGATTTTTATGAAACTTTTGGAGAAGACGCCATTGTAGCGTCGAAAGTGCTGGGCATTACCTTGACCCGCAGAAACAATGGGGCTGCGGCATCCAGCGAACTGGCCGGATTTCCGCACCACTCACTGGAAACCTATTTACACAAACTGGTAAAAGCCGGTCACCGCGTTGCCGTATGCGATCAGCTGGAAGATCCCAAGACCGTAAAGGGAATTGTAAAAAGAGGCGTTACCGAAATGGTAACACCAGGCGTAGCCACCAGTGATAAATTACTGGAGAACAACAGCAATAATTTCTTAGCCGCTGTGCACTATGCTGACAAAAAAACGGGCATTGCTTTATTGGATATTTCGACCGGAGAATTTTTCGGCGCAGCAGGTAACGAAGAATACATTGACAAGCTTTTACAGAGTCTGCAACCCGCAGAAGTAATATTCGACAGGGCTTATTTAAAGAAATTCAAGGAACAATACGGCACCCGTTTTTATACCTACACATTAGAGCGATGGATATTTGAGCAGGGCTTTGCAGAAGCCTCTTTGCTCAAACATTTCAATACCCATTCCCTGAAGGGATTTGGGATGGAAGACATGCCGGAAGCGATCATTGCAGCCAGTGCCATCCTCCATTATTTAAAAGACACCGAACATCCGAACCTGCAACATATTACCCGATTGCAGCGCATAGAAAGAGAAGACTTTTTATGGATGGATCGCTTCACCATACGCAACTTAGAACTCTTACCTACCCACGCGGAAGGGCATCATTCTTTGTTACAGGTTTTGGATCATACGGTAAGCCCCATGGGCGCACGCTTGCTCAAACGATGGATGGTCTTCCCTTTAAAACAGGAAGCCGCTATACAGGAGAGACTGAACGGTGTGGAATGGTTGATCTTAAACCCTGAAACCAGGCAGCCACTGTTAGGGGCCATGAAAGCCTGCGGCGATATTGAGAGACTGGTGAGTAAAATCGCCCTGCAAAAAATAGGCCCAAGAGAAGTCGTACAGTTATCGAGGGGATTGGCACAGACTGAAATGATACAGTCGCTATTGGCCAGTTGCAACAACCCTTATTTGCAAAGACTCGCGCAGCAGATTGATCCCTGCAAAAAAATGCAGGAAAGAATAGAAAGAGAAATTCAGGAGAACCCTGCTGTGTTGATTACCAAGGGTGGCGTAATTGCAGCAGGTGTAAATGCCGAACTGGATGAGCTGAGAAATATCGCCAATGGCGGAAAAGAATTCCTCGTAAATATTCAAGAAAGAGAAGCAGAGAGAACAGGCATCAGTTCTTTAAAAATCAGCTTCAACAATGTGTTTGGGTATTATTTAGAAGTAACCAATGCACACAAGAACAAAGTGCCTGCAGACTGGATTCGCAAACAGACACTGACCAATGCAGAGCGTTACATCACTCCGGAACTGAAAACCTATGAAGAAAAAATCATGGGAGCTGAAGACCGGATACTGGCGATAGAACAGGCATTGTACAACCAGTTGATACAAGACTTACAGGCATATATTGCACCGATACAAACCAATGGCAATATTGTAGCTATATTGGATTGCCTGGCCTGCTTTGCAGAAAACGCCTTGCTTTTCAATTACCGCAAACCCCATGTACATGCAGGTTTGGAGCTGAACATCAAGGAAGGCAGACATCCGGTGATTGAACAAAAACTACCGGCCGATCAACCCTATATTGCCAATGATATTGTACTGGACAACCAGGGACAACAGATCATTATTTTAACAGGCCCCAACATGAGTGGTAAGAGTGCTTTGTTAAGACAGACGGCCATTATTACCCTCATGGCGCACATGGGATCCTTTGTGCCGGCAACAGAAGCCTTAATCCCATTAACAGATAAAATCTTTACCCGTGTAGGTGCATCCGATAATTTAAGCGGAGGCGAATCCACTTTCATGGTAGAAATGAATGAGACCGCGAGCATCATCAATAATATGAGTGAGCGCAGTTTGATATTGTTGGATGAAATTGGAAGAGGCACAGCTACTTACGATGGTATTTCCATTGCCTGGAGTATGGTGGAATTCATACACAACAGCGATACCGCACCCAAGACCTTGTTCGCGACCCACTACCATGAACTAAACGAACTGGAAGAACATTTACCCCGTGTAAAGAACTACCATATCACCCACAAGGAGCTAAACAATAAAATCATCTTCCTGCGCAAAATGGCAGCAGGCGGCAGCACGCATAGCTTTGGTATACAGGTAGCCAAAATGGCGGGCATGCCGGCACCATTGATTAAGCGGGCCAATGCCATTATGGAGCAACTGGAGAAAGCCCATGTGCGCGAAGAAGCAGGTAACAACGTTGTGAAAGAAGCAGTGCAAAACGCATCGGTGCCCAAAGTGCAGCTCAGCATCTTTGATGCACACACAGAAACTTTTGAAAGCATCCGCGAGAAACTCAATGCCATCGATATTAACCAGCTAACACCGGTGGAAGCACTAATGAAACTCAATGAGATCAAGGCTTTGCTGAAATAGATTGGTTTAATCCAGCGCAGCGTAGTCTTTCAAATATTCGAAGGGTGGGGTTAATTTACCATCCTGCAGAATGGTCGCATTTTCAATGGTAGCAGAACCGCCATTGCGCACGTCTTCCAGAATGTATTTGATTAGCTGCTCTCCGAAATAACGGCTGGCATCGCGGGGCAATTCATTGGGCAGATTCCCAACGGCCATGATATCGATAGAACCAGGAATATACGGCGCCGTTTGTTCGCCCGTCTGCAGGTTCACCCCATACACCGGATCATCAATAGTTGCATCGCCTAAATTACAAGGCACAGAACCGTGTTTGTCATCGGTAATATCGGCAATGGTAGTGATGCGGAAACTGGGATCTTTTAAGTGCTCCATCTCAAACAAACGAGGCACATTATTACCCCAGTAAATACCGTTCATGAGCAGATCTGTATGCGCGCAATAAGGCAGGAATAAGCATTCGTATTGTTCCGGATGGTCATGGAACTCATCGCGGTTATAGGTCTTGGTTTCCTTGTGACGATATAAATTATTTCCCTTTAAATGCACATACACCGGATAATCGAATTCCTTGCTCAGGTACTCTTCCGGCTCTACTTCCTGCACATCCATCAGGTTCATGATTTCGAGAATACCATGGGCTACTCTCCCGCTACCCGTAACGGCAATTTTAATGGGCGGCAGTTTCAAACCAAAATAGGTATGAATTAAGGCACGATAGTCTTTGATCTTGTGCACGCGCTCCAGTTGAAAAGCCCCGGTACGATTGCCATAGGCCATTATGCCATTGTGCGCCCCAACAATCCCGGCAAAAAAGCCAAAGCCGATAATGCGCTGGCCGTCCTTGTGTTCCAGGCACTCATAATCGATCAGGGTAATATTTTTCTGCACCATGGCCTGCATTAAGCCACGGTTATAAGGCTGCATTTTTTTGGTATGCGAAAAGAACATATACCGCTTGTTGGGAATCAGCTGGCTCACGGGCACTTCCTTAATCCCCAGGAGCAGATTGCACTCCGACAAATCATGGGTTAACTCCACCCCCGCACGGGCATATTCCTCATCAGTATAACAACGATTGGGAGAATGCTCCACTTTAATTTTTACATTCTCTACGTTCTTCACCAACCATTTACACTGAGAAGGCGTAAGGGCAACGCGGGTATCAGAAGGTTGCT
Source organism: Sediminibacterium sp. C3 (assembly GCF_000508085.1). GTDB lineage: Bacteria > Bacteroidota > Bacteroidia > Chitinophagales > Chitinophagaceae > Sediminibacterium. The sequence continues at coordinate 2,364,271 of NZ_KI669560.1, forward strand.
TCCCTTCTTTGATAAGACCAATGACCAACATTCGTTAAAAATTTCAACGAATGTACAACAGCCCGCCGAGCCTGCACATGATATTTATCATTTTAGAAAGCAGTAAATTTGCGCATGAATTATTTTGAATTATTCGGGATTGAGCCCGGATTTACCATAGACGCAGCGGCACTAAAGAAAAAATTCTACGAACTCAGCAGGGCCTACCACCCCGACTTTTACGGGGGCGGCACAGCTATGGAACAGGAAGAAGCCCTGGAAAAATCCGCCACGGTAAACGAAGCCTATAAAACCTTACAGAACCCCGATCTGATCATCAAATACATATTGGGATTAAAGGGATTGATACAGGAAGAAGAAAAATACAATCTCCCCCCCGACTTTCTGATGGAAGTAATGGATTTGAACGAACAGGTAATGGAACTGGACAAAACCGACACCGCCGCAGTCGCCACCCTATTAACCGCGGCCAAAAACCTACAAAATGAAATACATGAAGCTGTTGCACCCACTCTGGCGCATTATTCGCACGATACTGCTACCGAAAAAGAGCTGCTGCAAATAAAAGACTACTACTATAAGAAAAAATACCTCGACCGAATCATTTCCGGTTTGCAATAGATAATTTTTGGAAATTAAACCATCATAGTCTAATATTGCACTCCGATTTGAGGCCCAGATGGCGGAACTGGTAGACGCGCTAGACTCAAAATCTGGTTATCGCAAGGTAGTGCAGGTTCGATTCCTGTTCTGGGCACAAAGACCCTGGTACGTAGTACCGGGGTTTTCTATTTGAGGGCGTCAAAAGCTTGCTTTTGTAAGACCGAAAATGGGAAACCCCGAGCAACGCCGCAGGCGGTGCGGGTCTTTGGGTACGCCCCCCTCTTGGGAAGTCGGCGCAACGAAGTGGAGCCGACAATCCTGTTCCCATCCGTCCAATTTTACTGCACTTTTTCGTCAGTATTAAATTTATTATCTATATTTAATAGACCCAATTGTTACTCCCCTCCCAAAGAATTAATTGCTGTTAGTAATACTGACCTTGGATAGGTATATCTGGGAGTCAGGAAGCTTTGCTTTGAAAAAATTGAAACAAGAAGAAATATAAAATGTATATGTGTATTTGCGTTACAACAATTTTAGAAGTATTATACTAACCAACGCATTGATAGCAAAATGAGATTATTCTAAAAAATAAGAGTAACATAAATTAACGAGTTGAGGCGAAATTCGTCAGCTGATTAAAATTGTAACGAATAATAGTTGCTTTTTTATTGGTTAATTTTTAAAGAATGATTTTAGAAGACCTATACTAGCAAGCCTTTAGGCGAAGGCGCCTCAAGCTTGCTTGTGAAAAGCCGAAGGCAAAGGGCTTGCATGAAGCTACAGAATATATTTTTTCAAATCGCTGATGTTGACTGTCGGAAAATACGTAACGTAAATGTTTTATCACCCAATGCTATTCAATGTAACCTATCTACTAAAGCAACAACATAAATTTCTTTTATGTCATTGCTTTAGTAGTACTAGCAGATATAGAATAGTAATTCAGCTGACGAACTCCGGTCGTCAGTTTAGATGGATTAAATTTAAAGACCTGTACGACCTTCGCCCAACATTGCATTGATACTATCGGCGAAGCCTAAAGTAAACAATTAACTAACTTTAGCCGACAGGATCAATGCTCCATCGTTGTGCGTCAGTGTAAAAAGCCCGACCCACAAATGGCACATTTGGTTTTTTCCAACGCACGAGCCAACGCTCAAAAACCAAAAGAGCCATTTTTTGCTAACGCACGGACAGACAAGAGAACATAAAAAATTAAATTTGACAACAGAAAATATAATAGATGCCGACAGACTTTTCAGAAATATTAGTAGTGGGAGTTTCTTCAAGAGCCTTGTTTGACTTGGAGAAAGAAAATGAAGTATTCGACAAAGAAGGAATAGAAGGATTTAGAAAATTCCAACTTGAACACGAAAACGAACTTCTAATCCCTGGGACAGCTTTTCCCTTAATTCAAAGTTTGTTGCAACTTAACAACCAAGCAAGTAAGCAAATTATTGAAGTGGTAGTAATGTCAAGGAATAGCCCAGAGACAGGGGTGAGAGTATTGAAATCGATTAGACAATACAAACTTCCAATTACAAGGACAGCATTTTCAGGTGGTGAAGATTTAGCCCCTTTTATTGATGCTTATGATGTAGACTTGTTCCTATCACGTGATGAAAAAGACGTTCAATGGGTAATTGACAATACAAATTGCGCAGCAGCATTAATATACAACCCACCAAAAGACTTTAATCCCGATAAGAACAGAGTGAAGTTTGCTTTTGACGCTGATGCAGTTGTTTTCTCAGGAGAATCAGAACAAATCTATAAAGAGCAAGGCATTGAAGCATTTCACAAACACGAAGAAGAAAACGAAGATGTACCATTGAAAGATGGTCCATTCGCAGAACTTTTGAGAAAACTCTCAAAAATTCAAGAGCATTTACCAATGACTATTGAATTAACTCCTTTGCGTATTGCCATTGTAACAGCCAGAAATGCTCCAAGTCATATGCGAGTGATTAAAACGCTCAGACAATGGGGCGTTTATGTAGATGAAGCTTACTTTATGGGTGGTCTTTCAAAGGACAAAGTTTTGAAAGCCTTTGGTGCTCATATATTCTTTGACGACCAAGAAACCCATTTAGACAGTTCAAGCCTATTCGTTCCTTCTGGAAAGGTACTTTACAAAACGGATTCTCCATTGAAGAAATACGAAAAAAGGAAAGAAGCCAATGGATGAAATAGTAAAGCAAACAGACAAGCAAGTAAAATCCAAAAAACGGGTTACTGACCACGGAGAAGTGTTTACCAACGAACGTGAAGTAAACGCTATGCTCGATTTAGTAAAGCACGAAACGGAACGCATTGACTCACGTTTCTTAGAACCCGCTTGCGGTAATGGGAACTTTTTGGCGGAAGTGCTTCGCAGAAAATTGAATATCGTTGACCAACGATACAGCAAAAGCCAAATTGAATGGGAAAGATATGCAGTGATTGCTGTCTCAAGCATTTACGGAGTGGACATTTTGGAAGACAATGCACAAGAATGCAGAGAACGCCTATTCAAAATCTTTGAAGAGCGTTACACTAACCTATTCAAAGACAAATGCAAAGTCGAGTGTAGACAAAGCATAAAGTTTCTCTTTGGCAGGAACATACTTTGGGGTGATGCTTTGGACTTTACCAACCCCGAAACCAAACAACCCATTATTTTTTCAGAATGGAGTGCCGTAAACGGCTCAATGTTGAAACGAAGGGATTATATGTTTAAATTTTTAGTGGAAAAAACACACCAGTTCTCAATGTTCAATGACGAAGGCAATGCAGCCGCCATTGACGAGCCTGTAAAAGATTATACACTGATTCATTTCTTAAAATTGGGCGAAGATGATACAAACGAACTATAACCCCGATGTACTCTCTTGCCTTGCCAATTTGAGCAATGACGAAGTATTTACACCACCAAGTTTGGTAAATGATATTTTGGACTTGCTTCCGACTGAATTATGGAGCAACCCAAACGCCAAGTTTTTAGACCCTGTTTCTAAAAGTGGCGTGTTTTTACGGGAAATGGCAAAGCGACTGATGAAGGGTTTGGAAACTCAAATACCCGATAAGCAAGAACGCATTAACCACATTTTTAGCAAACAACTCTATGGCATAGCCATTACTGAATTGACCAGTTTACTGAGCCGCAGAAGCGTATATTGTTCCAAAACAGCTAATGGAAAATACTCCATTTGCGAAACCTTTAATGATGAGCAAGGCAACATCTATTATGAACGTATGCAACATACCTGGCAAAACGGCAAGTGCACCTATTGCGGCGCAAGCCAAGAAGTGTACGACCGAGAAGATGCTTTGGAAACCTACGCTTACAATTTTATTCACACAGACAATCCTGAAAAAATATTCAATATGAAATTTGACGTTATCGTTGGGAACCCCCCTTATCAGTTAAATGATGGTGGTGGCACAGGTTCAAGTGCAAAACCGATCTACAACTTGTTTATTGAGCAGGCAAAGAAACTGAATCCTAAATACCTGTCGATGATTATTCCAGCAAGATGGTATTCAGGTGGTAAGGGATTAGATGACTTTAGAAGTGAAATGCTTATAGATAAGCGAATAAGAAAGTTGGTCGATTATGCTGATTCACGTGATTGTTTCCCTGGGGTTGATATTGCGGGCGGTATTTGTTATTTCCTTTGGGATAGGGACAACAAAGGAATTTGTGAAGTTAAGACAATCAGAAAAAATGAAATAATAAAGTCTGAACGTTACTTAGATGAATTTGAAACTTTTGTAAGAGATAATCTAGCAATTAATATTATTCATAAGGTTAAAGAGAAAAGTCAAAATTTCTTAGATAATGTTGTATCAAGCAGAATGCCATTTGGTTTAGTTTCTAGTGTTAGGCCTGAAAAAATTGGAGATCTTGATTTGATAACAAGTGCTGGAAATGGCAAAATTTCCTCAAGTAAAGTAACTAGTGGAAAAGATTTAATCGGCAAATGGAAAGTAATGCTATCTAAAGCTTCAAATGACCACGGTGGACAACCAGATAAAGAAGGTAAAAGACGAATTTTTTCAAGAGTTGAAATAATGCCTCCCCAAACAGTTTGCACGGAATCCTATTTAGTTGTTGGTAAGTACGAAAGTCGATCAGAAGCAGAAAATATGGCAAACTTCTTAAAAACTAAGTTTTGTAGGTTTTTAGTTTCGACAATACTTTTAACCCAAAACATCACAAAAGGCAAATTCATTTTCGTGCCAGATTTGCCAATGTCGGAAAGTTGGGACGATGAAAAACTTTACAGAAAATTCAATTTAAATCGTGAAGAAACTGAATTCATTGAACAGCTTATTCGACCGATGGAAGTTGAAGCATAATCCGTAAATCACTTTAAATTTAAAAATATGTACAAAGCAACATTTGGAACAAAACAACAAGTAGCTTTTAATTCTGAAGGAGAGTATTATGAATTTCTTGGTTACTTATCAAAAAATGATGGTTCAACAAGAATCGTATGGGAAGAAAATAATGAGCAAGGTGCTTGGGCGGAAGAAGGTCGAATTCTTTTCTATACCCCGCAGCCAAACCAATTGAGAGTTCAATTATTACATACAGCTGGAAATCCATCAATAGAATCACGTGTAAATTGTAATGAATTTGTTGAAAACATTAGAGCACATCATAATTTCGTTTTAGGTGGCAATCAAAATCTAGCTTCGATAAGGGCAACAGTCCCACAACAGTTTCTAACAGACTTCGACAATGGTCGTTTGCTATAATGTTATGTCTCAAAAAAAAGATTTTTTTCCTCCTCGACCATCCACCAATCCAACCATTTATGCTTATGAGTTGGTAGATGTAGCTACGCATAAAGGTTTGCTCAAAGTCGGCTATACCGACCGTGATGCACAAACACGTATCAAAGAGCAGTTAGGCACGGCAGCCATTCAATATAAAATCGTATTTGAAGAATCGGCAATGAAGCGTGATGGCAGTTCATTTACAGACCACGAAGTACACCGATTGTTGAGAGAATGGAAAGTAGTAAACGAAAGCGGAGAATGGTTTAAATGCACATTAAATGATTTACGCAGAGCCATTCACCAAATCAAAACAGGCGAAAAAACAGAAGAAAACCGAGTGCTTACTTTCGGTATGCGACCCGAACAGGAAGAAGCAGTAAATAAATCCATTACCTATTTTAAAAGTTTCAAAAAAGAAAACCCTGATAAAACGCCTCACTTTCTTTGGAACGCCAAAATGCGTTTCGGAAAAACCTTTGCCAGTTACCAATTGGCTAAAAAAATGGGTTGGACAAAAATTCTGGTGCTGACGTTCAAGCCAGCCGTACAAAGTGCTTGGGATGAAGATTTAATGACCCACGTAGATTTTGAAGGTTGGCAGTTCATTTCCAGAAATGGTTTATCCTTTGAAGAAGCAAACCCCAAAAAACCAATTGTTTGTTTTGGTTCGTTTCAGGACTACTTAGGTAAGAACACCAGCACAGGCGGTATCAAAACCAAGAACGAATGGGTACACGCCACCAATTGGGATTGTGTAATTTTTGACGAGTACCACTACGGAGCTTGGCGAGAAAACGCCAAAGAACTTTTTGAAGCGGAAGGCAAAAAAGAATTGGAATTTGGCGAAGGTGAAGGCATCGAATACTTTGATGAAGAAGCAATGCCTATCACCACAAATCACTATTTGTATTTGTCAGGCACACCTTTCCGTGCCATTGCATCAGGTGAATTTATTGAAGAACAGATTTTCAACTGGACGTATTCAGACGAGCAAAGAGCCAAAGCAGATTGGGACGAAAGCAAAGGAAAGAATCCTTATGCTTCCTTGCCCCGAATGGTAATGATGACCTACCAATTGCCCGATTCAATTAGCCAAATTGCTATGCAAGGCGAGTTTGACGGTTTTGATTTAAACATATTCTTTTCAGCCGAAGGCGAAGGGCGAGAAGCCCGTTTTAAATACGAAGATGAAGTACAAAAATGGTTGGATTTAATTCGGGGTTCGTTTAGCGAAACCACCGTTGACAACCTGAAAATGGGTGCAAAAAAACCACCACTTCCATTTTCACACGCTCCATTGCTGAATGTCTTGAATCATACTTTTTGGTTTTTGCCTACGGTTGCCGCTTGTCACGCAATGGCAAATCTCTTAAAGCAGAGGCAAAACAAATTTTACCACGATTACACCGTAGTAGTTGCCGCAGGCACACAAGCAGGTATTGGGGTTCACGCTTTACCACCTGTTTTAGATGCTATGACCGATAATCCTTTGGAATCTAAAACCATTACTTTGTCTTGTGGTAAGCTCACAACAGGGGTATCGGTAAAGCCTTGGACAGGAATTTTTATGTTGCGTAATTCTTCCAGTCCTGAAACCTATTTTCAAGCAGCATTCCGAGTACAAACCCCTTGGGTGATTAAAAATCCTGATAGCAAATCGCCCAATAAAGAAGAAATTCTGAAAGAAGAATGCTATGTGTTTGACTTTGCCCCAAATAGAGCCTTACGCCAAATTGCTGATTACGCTTGCCGACTAAACGTAAACGAGTCAAACCCCGAAAAGAACGTTGAAGATTTCATCAATTTCCTTCCCGTTTTGGCTTATGACGGAAGTTCGATGAAACAAGTAGATGCAGCAGGAATATTAGACATTGCAATGAGTGGCACAACTGCAACTTTATTGGCTAGACGATGGGAAAGTGCTTTGCTCGTAAATGTGGACAATAACACGCTTGCGAGACTAATGGCAAACGAAGAAGCGATGAAAGCCTTGATGAACATTGAAGGATTCAGAAACCTAAATCAAGACATTGAAACCATCATCAATAAGTCAGAGAGCGTAAAGAAAGCGAAGAAAGAAGCCAACGACCGTGAACTGTCCAAGAAAGAAAAAAAGGAACTTTCAGACGAAGAAAAAGAATACAAGAGCCTGAGAAAGCAAATACAAGAAAAGCTCATCAAGTTTGCGACACGTGTTCCCGTGTTTATGTACCTAACAGACTACCGAGAAAGAAGTTTGAAAGACGTAATCACGCAATTGGAACCAGGTCTTTTCAAAAAGGTAACTGGTCTATCCGTCAAAGACTTTGAATTATTGGTAAGTCTTGGAGTATTCAACTCTGCCTTGATGAATGATGCAGTTTATAAATTCAAACGATATGAAGACGCAAGTTTGGAATATATCGGCATCAACAAACACGAAGGACAAGACATTGGGCTTTACGACACTGTTTTAAGCAGAAAAGACTATGAAGAATCATTTGTAAACGAACCTGAATAGACAATATGCCACCGCTCAACAGCCACACACATTGCCAAGTCGCACTAGCCGACTCCCAAGTCAAAACTTGGCAAAAAGTGAGTCTGTTCCAACCCACAACCGACAGTCAATCAGGACGAAAGAAAAACACCGTACGCACAACAGGCGTATGGCGGCAATGGCGGGTGATGTGGTTAATTGAACATTCTGCCTCGCATCAAATTTTGTGCTGGGTTGACAGTTTAGAGCTCCGAAATCCGCCACTGCGCCAAGCGCCAAACCGTTAGGCGTGATTTAAACTTCCCATATCGTGTATACATATAAAATTCAAAAACTTACTCTCAAAGACGGATTTGAAATAACACCTGGACAATTGACAGTATTTGTAGGACCTAACAATTCTGGAAAAAGTCGATTATTAAAGGACATTCTCCAACTAAGCACATCAAACCAACATCATACAACGATTTTGGGGAGTTTAGAATTTACTTTGCCAGATGATTTAGATGCACTTCTAAAATCATACCATATCAACGTAGTTCTAGAGGGTGGAGATTTCTATTTAAGAACATTAGATTCATCTTTGCTTAAAAGCTATAATCTTCATGTAGGAGGTGTTAATTGGTCAGAAAATATTAAATCTTGGCTCAAAAGAGAGAGCTACTCTGACCCAGAATATCGCAAGATGGTTCAAGTCAACTTTGCCAATTACTTTGGTAACTTTCTAAATACACTTCTTCTAACCGAAGATAGGCTGAAACTTATAAAGGAGTCAAGCAGTGGAAAAGTAAACCTATACGTGGAAAACTTGTTACAAGCATTTTATAGAGAAGGAATAGAAGCAGAAAATAAACTAAGAAAACTTATTAAATCTGCATTTGGAATTGATGTTAGACTTGATATTTCTTCGTTGACTACAATGAGTATTCGGGTGGGAAAAGAACTTGATAATATTTCTCGTGACCCTATGCAGTCTAGAGAAGAGTTCGAGAAGCTAGAGAGGCTAGACGAACAAGGCGATGGCATAAAGAGTTTTATCTCAACTTATTTATCAATTTTACTTGGCAGCAAACCAGTTCTATTACTTGATGAACCAGAAGCATTTTTGCATCCGCCGCAAACCTTACGATTGGGTGAAATAATTGCCGAACAAGCCTCAGAGGGTAGGCAAATCTTCATTGCTACTCACAGCACTGATTTATTACGGGGAATATTAAACATAAGACAAGATGTCACACTTTTAAGGTTGAATCGAGAGAACGATAATAGTACATACAACCTATTAGACCCTAATGAACTTAAATCAATTTCTAGCGATCCCCTTTTAAGCTCCTCCAGAATATTGGATGGAATATTTTACAAGGGTGTTGTTGTAGTTGAAGCAGATAGTGATGCAACCTTTTACCAAAGAATTGCGCGGCAGATACGTAATTACGATGATATTCATTATGCTCATGCGCACAATAAACAGACAGTCTCAAAAGTTGCTTTGCCATATAAGAACTTAGGTGTGAAATTCTGTGTCATAGTTGATTTTGATATTTTACGAGAGAAAGATGAGTTTGATAAAATAATAAAAAGCCTTTCCTTCCCTCATGAAGAAATTCAGCATCTACATGAACTACGTAAATTGATAGTAGAAGAGATTGATGCCGTTAATCCAAATGAACTACTCGAAAACCTAAATAATGAATTAGAGGAGTTGTTATTGGAAAACAAGAAAAATGATGAAGAGGTATCTTTAAAATTACTAAAAGCTAGAAGAAAGCTAAAAAAGATTAGAGAGGAAAATTCTGATTGGTACAAATTCAAGCAAGCCGGATATCTTGCATTAACCGAGCCAAATCAAAAAGTGTTTGTTGAGCTGTCTACTATTTGCTCAAAGAGGGGAATGTTTATAATGCCGTATGGAGAACTCGAATCTTGGCTTGTTGAACATGGTGTTGAAAGAACTTCAAATAAATCAAGATGGATAGTTACAGCGTTGGAGAAGATACCAAGTTTGCAGCCCGATGAAACGAAAGAGCCATGGTTATTCATGAAAAAATACATGAATACCTCTATGAAACAAACCATGCCTAACATGGTATTTCTGCAATAGCGGTCTAGGATCAAGTGTTGAATACATGAACACCATTCAACTTCATCAAAAAATTAAGCTGACGTAACACAGACTTCCGCTACTGCAGAAATACCCGTTCCGTTATCGGTCAGCTTAAAAGACGATACTAAAATAAATAAACTCAGACAATGGAATTTGGAATTTTAAAAACAGTACCAGCTAGACAAAAATGGACGAACGAAGCCAGAGACTTTACTCCTTGGCTTGCAAACAATATTTCAGAGCTTAATAAAGCACTTGGACTTGAATTAGAAGTTGAAAACACAGAAGTTGCAGTTGGGCCATATTCTGCTGACATATTAGCTAAGGACACAGGTACAGGACAATATGTGGTTATTGAAAACCAATTAGAAAAAACGAACCACGATCATTTAGGCAAAGCGATAACTTATGCCTCGGTTCTTGACGCTTCAACAATTATTTGGATAGCGACAGACTTTACTGAAGAACATAAAAAAGCACTTGATTGGTTAAATGACCATACCTCAGACCAAATTTCAATCTTTGGTGTTCAAGTTGAACTTTGGCAAATTGACAACAGTAATGCTGCATTACGTTTTAATATTGTTAGCAAACCCAACCAAGCCGTTAGACAAGCAGCAAGGTCAAAAGCAAATGACGAACTATCCGACAACAGAAAATTTCAATTTGAATTTTGGAATAAGTTCAAGGACAAACTTGCTAAGACAAAGAAAATACCTTCTTTACAGACACCTCGACCACAGTATTGGTTTGATGTTAGTTTAGGAAAAAGCAACATTCATATTTCCAATACTTGTAACACTGACGTAAACACTGTGGGAGTTAGAGTTTACATAGGAAATAAAATTGCCGACACTATGCTTCCATTTTTAGAAAGTAAAAAGACAGAAATTGAAACGGCAATCGGACAACCTTTGCAATGGAATCCCAACCCGGAAAATAGAGACAAAGTGATTGTATTGCTAAACTCGACTGACTTTAACAACCCTAAAAAAGTTGATGAATCCTTAGATTGGCTTGTTGAAAATACAATTAAGTTTCGTGAGACATTTTCAAAACTAGTAACACAAATAAAATTATGACAACCGAACAGAAAAAAAAAGCCGAACCGATAACAGGCGTTTGGCTTAATAGCGTGTGAAGTGGTTAATTTAACATTCTACCCCGCATCAACTTTTGTGGCACATTGACAGTTTTGTGCTCCGAAAACCCGCCCGAACGCAAAGCATAAAAACGTTAATACCACTAGTAGATTTCAAAATAAGCAGAACAATTGATAAAGTTTAAAAAAATAAAACCAGGACTCTCAAAAAATTAAAAGCGAACAGTATTACATCCGAAAAATAAAACAAACACTCCTTCCCCACCCAATGACCTACCACCAACTAAAATCCTTCCTTGAGCAAAAAATGCGTATGTCGCATATTTACCAACCGGTGATGATCAAGAAGCTATTAGAGTCAGGTGGCCAAGCTACTGATATAGATATTGCCAATTCACTATTAAAATACGACCCAAGTCAAATAGAATACTACCAAAGCATTACCAACAATATGGTTGGTAAAGTTTTACGTAATCACAACATAGTAGAAAAGCAAAAAAAACTATATAAGCTAGTAGATTTCAATAGCATTACTGAACCACAAATAAAGGAACTCATCAAGCTCTGTGAAAGTAAAGTAGATGCATATATCCAAAAGCGAGGAGATGCCATTTGGAGCCATCGAACTTCCAACAGAGCACCAGTATCAGGAAGTATCCGTTACCAAGTACTAAAAAGAGCAAGCTTCCGTTGTGAGCTCTGCGGAATCTCAGCTGAAGAAAAAGCATTAGAAGTTGATCATATTACCCCAAAAAATCTGGGTGGGGAAGATTCAATAAACAATTACCAGGCGCTTTGCTATTCATGCAATGCTTCCAAAAAGGATAAGAACAATACAGACTTCAGAGGGCAGCACGACAAATTTAAATGTAGAAATATTGGCATAAATTCGGGGAGTGATGCGGGACAAACCATTTTCCATACTCATATTCATTTAATCCCAAGAAGGAAAAACGATGTCTCCCAACCTATTGGCGGAGTCAGAAATATTATACCAGGAAAAGGCGCATATTAGAGTACCCAATATCCAATCTCATGATCCAAGGCATTTACGAAGAATTAGTCACACAATTAGTCACTCAGAAATTAGAAAATATTGATAAAGACAAATTCTATATTAATAAATCTCCTATAGATAAAGAAGAAGCATCATCAATCTTATCCAAGCATTTAGCTCAGACAATTAAAAATGCCCTGAACTATGTAAAGTCAGACAACCAAATAGAAACCCAGATACAAATTGCCAATAAAATTATCCTTTTACTAAAAGAAGAACTACATAAAGAAGAATTTAATAATGATTTGATTGAAGTAGAAGGGAAAATACTAAAAGCCGTATTCTCAACCACCGATGAGCACTTTTCAGATCTAGATCTTCGTTTGAAGGAAATTACGCCTTACACTCGATTAACACATAGCGAACTATTTACCGGCGGCAATACAGGTTTATCCCTAGAAAGTGAACTAAAAAAAGAAATATTATCATCAAATCAAATTGACCTTCTAGTATCTTTTATAAAGTTTAAAGGAATCATCATTTTAGAAAAAGAATTAGTTGAGTTCACAAAACGGGGAGGCAAGTTAAGAGTAATTACCACGACTTATATGGGGGCATCTGATTATAAGGCTATTCAATTAATCTCCAAACTACCGAATACACAAATAAAAATATCCTACAATTCAGGCAATGAAAGACTTCATGCAAAAGCCTACTTATTCAAAAGGGATACAGGATACCACACAGGCTACATAGGGTCCTCTAATTTTTCAAGATCAGCTTTAACCGATGGCTTAGAATGGAATTTAAAAATTACTACTAAAGAGGTTCATCACATTATTGAAAAATTCCAGAAAACCTTTGATTCCTATTGGGCAAGTGACGACTTTGAATTGTTCAATGACGAAGTTCACAAAGAGAAGCTAATACAATCGTTAAATCAAGGGCAAACAGGGAATAATACAAACAAAAACATCACCTATTTTGAAGTTAAACCCTACCCTTTCCAACTAGAGATATTAGAAAAGCTAGAAGTGGAACGAAAAGTACATAATAGAAACAGAAATCTTGTAGTCGCCGCCACCGGAACTGGAAAAACTGTGATTTCTGCATTTGATTATAAAAAGTTCAAAAATGAAACGCCATCTGCTAAACTCTTATTTTTAGCACATCGGAAAGAAATTCTAGAGCAATCTTTATATGTTTTTAGGGGAATCTTAAGAGATAATAATTTTGGCGAACTTTGGGTAGATGGACTCATACCTAACAATTATGAATTTGTTTTCGCCTCTGTACAAACCATAAAAAACAGATTAAACGACATCACACTTTCCCCGGAATATTATGATTATATAGTTATAGATGAGTGCCACCACCTAACAGCCAATAGCTATAGAGGGATATTGAACTATTTCAAGCCTAAAGTCTTATTAGGACTGACTGCTACACCTGAAAGAATGGATGGTGGTGATATCCAGGAAGACTTTCACAATAGAATTGCTGCTGAAATTCGACTACCTGAAGCACTAAATAGAAAGCTATTATGCCCATTTCAATATTTCGGGATCACAGATAGTATAGACTTATCTACAGTTGGCTGGGAAAAAGGTCGATACGTAGCAAGCGAATTAACCTCTGTTTATACTGCCAATAATAGACGAACAAGAGAAATAATTGACGCATTAGAAAAATACACCAAAGACAAAACAGAGGTAAGAGCAATAGGCTTTTGCGCTACGATTGAGCACGCTAAGTTTATGACAGAGAAATTTACTTTGGCCGAACTCAAGGCAGATTATTTAACAAGTGCAAATGACCAAAACAGAGATCTGATAAGAACCCGATTATTAAAAAAAGAAATTAACTATTTATTTGTAGTAGACATATTTAATGAAGGAGTGGATATTCCAGAAATAGATACAGTATTATTTTTGAGACCCACAGAGAGCTTAACAATTTTCTTGCAGCAACTTGGAAGAGGTTTGAGACTTGCAGAGAATAAAGAATGCTTAACTGTTTTAGACTTTGTAGGGAACTCAAGACCAGAATACAATTTTGAAAATAAATTCAGGGCATTAATAGGCAAAACCTCAACTACGGTTAAAAAAGAAATAGAAGACAATTTCCCTCATCTTCCTCTTGGATGTTCAATCATATTAGAAAAAAAGGCCAAAGAGTACATTTTAGATAATATTAGAGCATCTACATCACATAACCGAAATCAACTCATCCAAAAGATTCAAAACTTTCAACACCAGACTACCCTTCAGCTAAGCTTAAAGAACTTTACCGAATTCTATAATATCCCTTTACAATTTATTTATAAAAGAGCGGGATGGAAACGACTGTGTCACGATGCAGGCAAATTGGATCAATTTGATGAAACCAATGAAACAAAAATCCATAAGGCAATTGCCAATAAATGGCTATCATGTAGTTCAACCAGCTATTTTCAGTTTATTTTAAAACTGGCAAAACAAGGTTTTAATATATCCATAGCAGATTTTAATGAAATAGAGCAACAAATGTTGTTAATGCTTCATTACGATATCTGGCAAAACGCAGGTGGGTTTGATTCGTTAGAATTGAGCATACAAGAAATAGGCAAGAATAAAGTATTAACAGAAGAGATAATAGAAGTACTTGAAATATTAATAGATAATATCAATTTCAAAGAAATAGATTTCAATTTACCATACAAGCAACCTTTAAAAATACATGCACGATATACCAGGGATCAGATATTAGCAGCATTTGGACTGAGTACATTTGAATCAAAATCCTCCAGCAGAGAAGGAGTTGCAGTAAATACTAAATTAAAAACCGAATTACTATTTATTAATCTAATTAAATCTGAAGAAAATTTCTCCCCCACCACTATGTATGATGATTATGCTATTAATGAAACGCTATTTCATTGGCAAAGTCAAAATACTGCAGGTCCAGAAACACCCAAAGGGATTTCCTATATAAATCATCAAAAAGATGAAAAAATAATATTGCTCTTTATTCGTGAGAAAAACGAAGATGAATATGGAAATACCATGGGATATGTCTTTGTAGGCGAAGGACAAATTAGAGAACACTATGGAGCAAAGCCAATGAATATAAAATGGGAACTAAATGAACCACTACCTCACTATTTATGGAAAGAAGCCGCGAAACTTCGGGTTGGTTAAATATATTAGTTCTTCGACAAACCCATAAGTCCCAATCCCCCCAACCCTACCCCTCAAACCAAACCACCCAATATAAATAGGTTATAAACAGATAAGCTTACTTGCACATAAAACAATAAACAACCGTAATGAAAGACATAAAAATCGATGAATTACACAAAATGTCATCTAAAATTGACTCCACCCAAGAAGACACCTATTTAAAAACCTATCCAATATTCATTCAATACTTTAAAGATCAAAATGAATTAACCGAGAACAATATAATAATTGGCATCAGCCTGGTATACTCCTGGATGCCCACCATATTAAAAAATCTAAACCTAGACAGCATCAAAGAAGCAACTGAGATTTTAAACAAAGCAAGATCTCACAAACGTATCAACCAGAATGAACTAGAAACACTCATTAATACCTTCAATAACTCCTTAGTAGGTACATCCAAATTGCTACACTTCATCAATCCTAACATGTATGCAATCTGGGATAGTAAAGTATACAGCGTTTTATATCCGAATGACTCTAACTATAGCACAGCAAAGAACACGTACTTATACCTAAAATACCTTGAATGGATTGATGGCATCAAACAAGAATCCACTTTTGATGAGTTTTATCAAAAAATGAAAACCCTACTCGGAAACGACATAACCGAATTTCGCGCCGTAGAATACGCTCTATTCAAAAAAGCAAATTAAACATAACAAACCCACCACCCATGCTCAACCTAAAAATCGTCATCAAAAAGAATGGTTCGACAAAATTCTAGCCGGAACCAAACCGATAGAATACAGAGACGTCTCTCCTTTCTGGACATCTCGCCTATTCGATGCCGAAGGCAATAGAAGAAAATATGACCGAATAGAATTCATCAACGGCTACAATAAAGACGCAAGAAGACTAATAACCGGATTTGAAGGTTTCACTACAAGAAACAACACCTACTGCATAAAAATTGGCAAAATCTATAATCGACAAATTCGTCCTTGAGCCAGCTTTAATCCCCCCCAAACCAGACACCACTAACCATTACACTACTTAGCCAAAATACCCCGCATTCTAACGCCTATGCACCCCAACCACTACCATGAAACCATCAAAGAAGCACTGAATACTTTAATAGGAGTAAATGACTCCATTTACAACTCAATCGTCAATATATCCATGCAGTGGGAATTAAAAGAATTCAATGACGCTGTGCCAATTGGAGAAACCCACCAGCTGGATTTCGAAATATTCAAACACAGCAGCGATACAAATATTCAGCTACTAATCCAGCTCATTGGAAAAGAGGAAGAGACTTTTGACAACCTGGCCAATATCAACGGGATTGAGATAGAAGAGGGTGAGTAGTATGGGAGCAGTTGTAATCCCCCACAAAACATCTTTAAAAATTTAGAAAATCCTCTAATAACGATTCCAAAAGAATCAAATACTTTTCAAAAAAAATATAAATGGATCAAAAAAAAGCACCTGCAACAGGAACGATTACAATTTCATTTAGTTTCTTGAGAATTGCCTTTTTGTTACTCACTGTACTTATTGTCAGTTTGTTTTTAATTGACTATTACTCAAAAATCGAAATAAAATTATCTGAATATCTTTCAATAGCATCATTTGGCTGTGTAACTATTGGACTTCTGTATAATGCAATTTCCTTACAGTATAATTTCCAGATCAATAAACTTAAATTTGAAAAGGAAACAGAAGCGCAACGAAATGACAAAATTAAA
The DNA here is from genome assembly GCF_000508085.1 of Sediminibacterium sp. C3. Lineage (GTDB taxonomy): Bacteria > Bacteroidota > Bacteroidia > Chitinophagales > Chitinophagaceae > Sediminibacterium. The sequence goes on from NZ_KI669560.1 coordinate 2,381,238, forward strand.
TTTACATATGAAGTCACATCAACTTGGTGGAAGTCTGACATGTCTTCAAATTCTGAAACAGCAAAAAGGTTTATAACACCCTATAAAGGAACTTTGAATCAATCCTCTAAATTAATTGAATTCAAAATGAACAATCAGGGAATAGTGGCGGTAATTCTAAGATTTACATAAACTTTGTAAGATTATGCAAAAAATGGGAACAGGATTAAATAATATTTTAAATTTGTTGTACCTTAAATAAAACTTTAAAGAATGAAAACCATAGCACCAAGAGATTTTGAAGGTCTTTAATAATTTATCAAAAGCCACTTTTTAAGTGGCTTTTTTCATACAATATACTTTCCCATATTTTTAAGCGACAAATTCGTCCTTAAGCCAGCCCCAATCCCCCCAAACCAGACAACACTAACCATTACACTACTTGGCCAAAGAAATCCCCCGCATTCTCAAAGCATATGCACCCCAACCCCTACAAGGAAAACATCAAAGAAGAACTGAATACTTTAATAGGAGTTAATGAATCCATTTACAACTCAATCGTCAATATATCCATGCAGGGGGAATTAAAAGAATTCAATGACGCTGTGCCAATTGGAGAAACCCACCAGCTGGATTTCGAAATATTCAAAAACAGCAGCGATACAAATATATAGTTTGGGAGCGGTTGTAATCTCCCTTAGGTATTTATACCTAATCTTACACAAGTAGAAAGCACCATTGAACTATTTATTAAACGGTACTCAATTAAAACTCAAATTAAATTTGTAAATTCGGAATATGGAAGCATTAACAATAGAAATACTTAACCCCAAAGCTTTGAAGCTTATAAAAGGGATGCAGGAGTTAAATCTAATTAAAGTAAATGAAGACCCAGCGACAAACCTGAAAGCTTATCTTAAAAAGATGAGAAAAAATGCAAATTCTGCACCAAGTTTAAACGAAATAACTCAAATGGTGGAAGAAGTGAGAGCAAAGCGCTATGGCAAAAAATAGGACTATTAAAATCATTATTGATACCAATCTATGGATCAGCTTTATTATTTCAAACAAAATAACTCTCTTAGACGAATTACTATTTTCAAAAAAATAAAAATTCTTTTTAGTACAGAGCTTCTAGATGAAATTGCAGGAACTATATCTAAACCAAAATTAAAAAAATATTTTACCGGAAATTCTCTTGAAGAGATGTTAACAACACTAGAACCATTTATAGAACTAATTGAAGTCAAACATAATTTAAATCTGTGCAGAGATCCCAAAGACAACTTTTTATTGAATCTAGCAAAATCAGGAAAAGCAGATTATTTGTTGACAGGGGATAATGACCTTTTGGCAATTGAGAGAATAGGAAAATGTCAAATCATTAAAATTAATTCGTTTTTAGAATTACAATAATTGTTTATTGCTTTTATAAAAAAACAGCTTTAATCCCCCCTTAACCCTTTAAAACCCAACCACTACCAGGAAAACATCAAAGAAGCACTGAATACTTTAATAGGAGTTAATGAATCCATTTACAACTCAATCGTCAATATATCCATGCAGGGGGAATTAAAAGAATTCAATGACGCTGTGCCAATTGGAGAATCCCACCAGCTGGATTTCGAAATTTTCAAAAACAGCAGCGATACCAATATGTAGTTTGGGAGGCGTTTGTAATCCCCCCTACCCGTTAAGTACAAACACCTAATCAATTCCACCAAGTAAATCCTAGCTTCAAACCTGAAAAAATAATTTTACGAAAACTTCACTTTTTGTGAACTTTTATTACATTTACACCAGAGTCTATGAGAGTTAGGCTTATAAAAAGAAAAACACTTGAAAATTTCAGCTCCCAATACGCTAGTAGCAGAAATTTGGATATTACGCCCCAAAGTTTACCACTTATTTCACTCGATAGTTTACCAGCGTTTCACTCCAAAGTTTACCACTTGGAATGAGGGTTAGGATTTTTATTTCACTCCAAAGTTTACCACTTAGGTTAAGCCTCGGGTGACAATACGGCACAAAGTTTACCACTTAAGGTAGTTGTTGATACCATTTATTAACGTCCTTGCTTTATAAAAGGAAGCATGGCTAATCAAGTGATATCAATGCAACAGATTCGAGCAATTATCCAGTATTTAGAAAGGGGTTTTTCACTAAGGGCCATATCCTCTCAATTAGGTATTTGCAGACCTACTATTACCTTGTATGCAACGAGACTTAAAAAGTCGGCAATGCCTTATGAAGCCTTGCGTCAATTAGGCGAT
>NZ_KI669560.1:2385186-2421570 GCF_000508085.1 Sediminibacterium sp. C3
GCAATGGGTAGAAATGCATGTAATCTTGGATTTAGAACAATCTATTACTCAATGAACAGAATGATAGAAGCATTAGCCGCAGCAAGAATAGATGGTACTTATGTAAGATGGCTCAACATGATTGCCAAAACACCATTACTCATCATTGATGACTTTGGACTGCAACCATTAAGCCCTGATATGCGTTTATCCTTGTTGCAAATATTAGAAGATCGATTTGCAAAAGGATCCACTATAATTACCTCGCAACTACCTGTAAAAAAATGGTATGAATATATTAATGAACCAACACTCGCTGATGCTATCTGCGACAGATTGACAGCTAATGCTCATAAAATAGAACTAAAAGGCGAATCCTTACGTTCAAAAAAATTAAACTAGTTTTATACCACCATCAACAACTCCCTACGGGTGGTAAACTTTGGACCGTAATGGTGGTAAACTTTGAGCGTAATATCCAGAAATTCATTCAGGCAATGGCTTTATGCTATTAAAATCGCTGATTGGAATGAACCAGGAGACATATGTGAGACATTTACATCAGCTGATTTATTAGGGGGTGGGACTAATAGGGTTGTTTTTGATTTAGGGGGTAATAATTATAGGATTATTTGTAAGTATCAATTTGGAGTAACTAAAATTCATTTATCAATAAAGTGGATTGGAACACATGCTGAATACACAAAACTTTGTAAAAGAGGTAACCAATATACAGTAAACGACTTTTAATTTTTTGACAATGCCAACTCTTCCCTATACGCTGATTAAAACCGATGCACAGTACTATAAGTATTGTAATATTCTTGAAGCATTGGTAGATAGCAACAAAAAACCAAAGCAATTCAGGATGAAATAGAATTGCTCGAATTACTGATTGAGACTTATGACAATCTACACAACACATTTGACGACCTTGATCCTATTGAGTTGATAAAGTACCTAATGCAGGAGCATAATATGAAAGCTGTTGATCTCGCAACATTGCTAAATGTGAGTGAAGGTCTGGTATCAGATATGCTGAAATATAAAAAAGGACTATCCAAAGAAACTATTCGAATTCTATCCGAAAAATTCAAAATCAGTCAGGAAGCATTGAATAAACCTTATGCATTAAAAACAACTCCCCTTATCAAAATAAGAACAGTAAAAAAACGTCCCGCAGCCAGAAAAATAGCAAGAGCGCTTTAATCACCCCCCTAAAATCCCCCTTAACCATTCACCCTTTTTTACCTAAAAAAAGGATATCTTGCCACCTTAAAAAAACTTAACTAACTCTAACCATGCAAGAAAAACTAGTCAAGTCGTTAAAGCACTTTTCCAATTACATCATCCTGGTATTATTACTGCTTTTGGTAATGGCTATGTTCCTGGGAACAGGTCATATTATCATGATTTTCTTCCAGTCAATGGCATCTGCCGATCCTTTTTACCTGTTGATTAAAGTAGACGACTTACACTTGCTCTTTAGCTTATTACTGGTAATGTTAGTGGGTCACGAACTTTTCAAGTCAATCACCCTTCTGCTCAATCACGAGAACATCCCAATCAAATCCATCTTAAAAATAGCCGCCATTGCTATTTCCAATAAAATCATCACCCTCGATCTGGATCACCTGGATGTTAGAATGTTACTAGGGCTTAGTGCTATATTAGTAGCAATCGGAATTACCTTCTTCTTCTTTAGCAAGGAAAGCGAAGATTAATATGCACAAGTACAAAATTTTAATTGCCAGTCTGTTCCTCCTGTTCTTTACTCAGGAAGCTTATGCCATGGAGGACACGCTCATCATGCACAATGGCAGCAAAGTAATTGGAGAAGTAGTGAATGTGAACCACTTTATGGTAACGTTCAAATACAAAAATGAAAAGTCGGAACACGAAATCAGCCATTACGCCATTGAGAAAATTCATTTTGGATCCGGTAGAGTACAAACCTTAACTGACAAAGTAACCATTAACGGAGAAGAAGACTGGGAGAAAGTAATTATACTTGAAGACAAGGAACAAAGTGCCGGCCTGAAAAGAAAAGGCGAAATAAGTGCACGCACTCGTTTCCTCAACCTCCATACTGCTTACTCTGGTAATATTAAAGTTGCTGAAAATTTAAAAAGAGAAGCAGCCAAACAAAAATACCCTTTCATTCTCATCAGCTTTGAACGAGCCACCGTTTACAATGGACTCATCAAAAGCTGGGGTGCCATACAAGAAATAAAGAGAGCATTCTGCTATCAATACTAAATAAACAACAATGAAAAAGTTCATTACACAGTACCTGTTATTAATGGTACTAACCATTTCATTAAATGCACAAACATCCGGCAAATACCAGGATGCAGGCAGCAGTGTGCATTACCAATACATTACCACATACGACGTAGCCAAACTAAATAAAATACTGAACGCGGAGTTAAGTGAGTTTCTGAATGGTTCTTCTATGCCGTTCGAAAATTTCAAAGGAAAATTCACCGCACCCAAATACCCGGTAAAATTATACAGGGTTAAATACAACTCAGTAATACCAGAGAAAGGCAACAAGCCCACCGTGGCTTCCGGCCTGGTAGCCATTCCGGAAAATGGAAAAGACTCCATGCCGATTGTATCCTATCAGCATGGTACTGTATTTGGTAAAACAGAAGTTCCCTCTTTTATTGATGAGTCTATGGAAACCAAGCTCATGGTTGCCGTATTTGCTTCTCAGGGATACATTGTTACCGGAGCTGACTATTTTGGATTAGGTATTTCAACTGAGCCAAATTCTTACCTGGTAAAAGAGAGCAGTGAACAGGCTTGCGTAGATATGTTATTTGCAGCAAAGCAGGTATTAACTGCCAATAAAATAAAACAAGGGCCATTGTTTGTACACGGCTGGTCACAAGGTGGCTGGACCAATATGACCTTCTTAAGAAAACTGGAGGAATTGAATATTCCTGTTACTGCAGCTGGAACAGCCAGTGCACCATTGGATGCAGCCGTTACAGTGAACAGATGGTTGAACAATTACCAGCCTACCGATGCAATATGGTTGCCCGGATGTGCTACCAACTTCATCTTTGCCAAAGACCAATATGAATTTCCAGGCCTGGCAGCAAGAGCCATCAAACCAGAATACTATCAGGTAGCCAAGGATTTTTATGAATATAAAATTGATTGGAAAACCTATTTTTCAAAAACCAAATCAAAAGCCTACGAAATGCTTACGGATGAATTTAAAGCATCCGACACCATGGCCAATGATGCATTCTGGACCAGACTGGAAGAAATGCAGGCATACAGATGGAGATGCCGCACTCCATTAACCAACTATTACGGAGAAAGCGATGAAGTAATTCCCGTTTACATTGCACGTTTGGCCGAAGGCACGCATCAGGTTTTGGGCGGAGGGAGCAATACCAAAGCTATTTCCGCAGGGCCGAAAGCAGACCACAGAGCTACTTATATTTATTCGCTGATTCACGTGAAGCCCTGGTTTGATGGATTTCTGAAATAAGCTATATGCCCTTACTCTTCACCATCATTACACAGAATCAACAAAACATTGAATCCGCCGAAGCGTTGGCCAATGAAATCATAGAAACATTGGGCAATGGCACCAGCATGCAATTGATAGAGCCCTATCACAAGTTTGCTGACTCCTACGCCATCCATCTTGAAAAAATAGTACCGACAGAAGACCCGACAGTTTTAATCCACCTAACCCTTGCCCTGGCAGATACACTGGTATCACCGTGGCTGGTGAATTACGATAGTGATTCAAAAAAAATTGATCTGATTTACAACAACGCAGAATATACCCAAAAGAGAAAACCTGCTTTCCATGCAATTCTCTGGGCAGAGATTATTTAGAAAACGTATATTTGATAGTATCAAATGATACTATCAAATGCAGCCGCCTTATTCCATTAATGCCAAAATTATTCAGCTCATAGCAGACATCTCTCAACAAATGGGGGAAGTTAATGGCTCTATGCTGGTTAAACAAGCACCTGAATTAAGAAAGAAAAACAGAATCCGAACCATACAGGCGTCATTAGCCATTGAAGGTAATACGCTTTCCATTGAACAGGTTACCGCTATCATTGAAAACAAGAGAGTACTTGGGCCAGTTAAAGACATCAAAGAGGTCAATAATGCAATAGAGGTATACAACAGAATGGAGTCCCTAAAACCCAATTCAGAAAAATCATTTTTATCAGCACATAAAACACTGATGCAGGGATTGGTTCCCCACCCTGGTCAATACAGAAAATCTGGTGTAGGTATTGTAAAGGGAAATCAGGTGGCACATCTTGCGCCACCTGCTAAAAACGTACCCTTCCTGATGAAAAATCTTTTTCTTTATCTAAAGAATAGCGAAGATCATGTCCTCATTAAAAGCTGTGTTTTTCATTATGAGATGGAATTCATTCATCCTTTCACGGATGGAAATGGCAGAATGGGCCGACTCTGGCAAACCCTTTTATTATTAAAAGCCTTTCCGGTATTTGATTTCCTGCCATTTGAAACCATCATTAGTAAAAACCAAAAAGCCTATTACAAAGCTTTGGCAAATAGTGATAAGCAAGGTGAGTCTACCCTGTTCATAGAATTCATGCTAACCAGCATTAACCATGCATTGGATGAATTACTAAAAGAAAGAACCGGGCCTTTGACCAGTGATGATAGAATGCATATCTTTCTGTCAACAGATGTTCAGGAATTTTCAAGAAAAGACTATTTACAATACTTCAAGTCTATTTCAACGGCAACGGCAAGCAGGGATTTAAATAAAGCAGTAGCAGAAAAGAAAATTCTAAAGACTGGTGACAAGAACAAAACGCTTTATAAACGACTTAATCCATGAAAAGAAAACAACCCCTCACCCTCCTCGCATTAGCGATGTCAACAAGTAGTTTTTCTCAAACCCCTGAAATAATCTCCATCCGTAAATACAGGGAAGAGAATACAGCAGCCATCATGAAAGAGTATGTAGACTTTCTCTCCATACCCAATACAGCCAATGATGCCGCTGGACTCAAAAGCAATACGGAGTTCATTATGCGCATGATGGAGCAAAGAGGCATACAAAAAGTGCAACTACTGGAAGCAAATACCCCCAACACGCCACCCGTGGTATATGGCGAAGTGAACACGCCGGGTGCAACGCAGACTTTGATTTTCTATGCACATTACGATGGACAACCCGTGAACCCTGCGCAATGGGCCAAAGGGCTACAACCCTTTCAGCCAAAGCTTTATACCAATGCAATAGATAAGAACGGAGAGCACATTCCCTTTCCATCAGACAATAAAAGCTTCTTACCCGATTACCGCATTTATGGGTCATCTGCGATGGCCCCGTGCACCAGAGTGGCAAGAAACAAATTGTATTTGGGGTAAGAGGAGACACACATGTAGACGAGCAAATGAAAGCAGAGTTGGGATTTAACGCGCCCGAAATGCAGGGTCTGTCGTTAGGCGAATCCATCAACCTGCCATCACTGAACATCAATGGGATTCAGAGCGGTAATGTAGGAAAGCTCGCTTCCAACCAAATCCCCACTTTTGCCACTGCAGTTCTGGACCTGAGATTGGTGTTGGGCAATGATTGGAAAAGACAACAACAAAAAGTAATTAATCATATTAAAGCACAGGGCTTTCATGTAACCGATAAAGAACCCACCGAAGCAGAGCGTAAACAATTTGCCAAACTGATTAAAGTGCAGGCAGACAATAATGGCATGAATGCCCAGCGCACACCAATGGACTTACCCATTGCACAAAAAGTAATTAAGGCCGTTAAAACAACAACAACGGATCAGGTAGTTTTACAGCCCACTATGGGTGGAAGCCTCACCTTGTATTTATTTGAGCAAATCCTGAAAGCCAGAACCATTACAGTACCCATTGCCAATCACGACAACAACCAACATGCGGAAAACGAGAATATCCGGTTGAAGAATTTCTTTGAGGGTATAGAGACCATGGCGGCATTGATGCTAATGAAGTAAATACATGCCGATTTTTTATCATTTTGTTTAGAATTATGATTAACTTTTATATCTAAACCTAACAACAATGAAAAAAATCTTCTTATTGCTAACGACAAGCCTGTTGGCCTCAACGCTGTTCTTCAGCTGTAAAAGCGAAAACACAGAAACCGCCAAACCCGCATTTGATCTAGCCAAAGCCAAAATAGAAATTGAAGCAGCCAACCAGCAAACCATGGACGCAATAGCCAAAGGCGATTCTGCAGGTGTTGCTAATATGTACACAGACGATGCCAAACTCATGTTTACAGGAATGCCGGCTGCAGAAGGCAAAGCAGCCATTCAATCTGTATTCGGGGGCATAATCAATTCAGGCGTAACCAAAATTGAATTAAAGACTGGTGAAGTTTGGGGCAACGAAGATTTATTGGCAGAAGAGGGAGGCGTTACTATTTATGTAAAAGATCAGGTAGTAGGCCAGGAAAAATTCATTGTGCTTTGGAAAAAAGTAAATGGAGCATGGAAAGTATTCAGAGATATTTCCAATTCAAATGCACCAGCTCCACCTCCACCACCAACTGAAAAGAAATAGCTTCAAAAAAGTATAGATGAAAACTATATATAAATTCTTAATCCTCCTGAGCATTTGCATTCCTGCATTAGCTCAGGATAAAGAAGATTGCTTAGTTGGAAATTGTAGAAATGGGGTTGGTCTTAAGAAGATAATTACTACTCAAAAAGACCCACTTAGATTTGATCAAAAACCGTTAAGAAAGGGCCTCTTAGGCGCTCCCATTTATTATTATTATGAAGCAGGAGAATTTAAAGGTGGAAAGCTAAACGGCAAAGGTTATCGCTTTAACTTGAGCTATTTGAATACAAATCAGCTGATTACATTTCAGGAAGAATATAAAAAGAAACTGACATTAACTCCAAATGAAAACATTTACGAATGGTTTGAAAATGGAGATTATAAAGAAGGTGTGTTAAATGGATATGGTTATTTAATTGAATTTGATTCAAGAAATAGAGTTCCCATACGAATCAGAGAAGGGGAATTTTTAAATGGCGCGCTAAATGGCAATGGCACAAAAATTAAGTTTGGTCTTTTTGGCTCACAAAAAGATAGCTCAGGTAAATTCATACTAACAAGGGGTAAAATATTTAAAGGAAAATTTGAAAACGACATTTGTAAAGAATGTACAGTTACAGAAAAAAGAGCAAGTGGCGAGGGCAGCTTTAGTGGAAATGACTTAATAGAATACTTATTCTCTGGTTGGGTAATAAAAAACTATACTGTTCCGACAACCGGAAGTTTTTTACTTGATGAAAATATAACTCGTGAAAAGAAACCTCATGAAGACTTGGATGGCTATGCTGGCAAAGCAATTCCTACAAAACCTTATAGGGCATTGTACATAGGGGGTATTGAGATTGCCAAAATAGAAATGGCAACCGAATCAAGCAATATCAAAAGAGTTGAATTAGCAAATGGAGCTTATTATGTTGGGGAATGTGATGAAGAAGGAAAGCCATATGGTTTTGGTAAAATTTTTAATGGATCAGGAGATATTTATGAGGGAATGATTGATAATTATTTACCTAATGGGTATGGTCTTTATTATGAAAGCAAAACTTACTACAGAGAAAGATTCGCTAAAGGGGGATTATTCGTAAATGGCAAACTAATTTATGGAGCCAGTTTTGCTCCCGGAATTGAACCTACAGTTATTTGGGGAGGAATAGATGATAAAAATGGGAAGACAGAATTTACCAATGACTTCAAAAATATTTATTCAGGCCCCTACACTAAAATAACTTATACTTACAATGAGAAAAACTGGACTTATTCTTTAAAAAGGCAGGAAAAGGGGTTTAAAATCAATGGAATAGTTACCGAAAACTTTGTAATAGATGGAAAAAACGAAGCAGATATCAAAAGACAAAGAACCATTGTAAATGGTGTAGTAAAAAAAATCAGATATAGTTGTTGGCGATATAATAGTACTTAATGGATTCGCTAGCCCAGTAATACTGAAAAGCAATGGAGTCATTCATTTAAAGAATAAAAAATACTTCTCCGACCAACAAGCTACAATTTCAAAATATCAAATATCTGACTTTGAACAAACTTGCAAATTTTGCAATGGCAGGGGAAGTAACACATACACTTATCAGCGAAAACCAGAGCAAGTAACAGAGTTTTTCTACCGTACAGAAAAAGTAGTTGGAGATTTCACCATCTTAACCCATCAAGTACTTGACAAAATGACTTATACAAAGTCATTTGCACCAGAAACCAGAACTAATAGCTGTGCAATATGCAATGGTTCTGGTTATACTAAAAATATCAATGAATTAAAGGAATAATGCGACTACCCAATACTACTGGCAACAATTGAATGAATCGTGAGGTCGAGTTCTTTGGTCTCTTTTAAAAGGGTTTCTAAGTGCTCCGTTTTTTCTTCTTCGGAAAGATGAGCATCGAACTTAATGATATTGTACAAACCCATGATATTAACCACATGCCTTCTCAGTTCATGTGATTGTTGCCAGGTTATTTGTTTTAATCTTTCGTTCTGATCCACAATTTGCGCAGCACTTCTTTTACCTGCTGTAATATCATGTCCTAAGCAAAGAATCCCTGCAGGATTTCCGGCAGCATCCTTAAACATAGAAAATTCCCAATGGGTCCAGTGAAATTCATTTTCGTTGTTGCTGGGCTTCCTTATTTCAATGGGGAATGCCTGATCAGGATACTGAAAACATTTTTGAACAATAGCACTACAGTCTTCCAAATCACCGGGATGAATAGCAATCTCCACAGGTTTACCAATAAAATCAACGCCTAAAAAGGCAAACCTTTCCTTGAATAAATCATTAACGTAAATATACTTGCCTTCTAAATCAGTTATGATAACTGAGTAGGTTACAGAATTCCGCAGAAAAGGCGGCAGCAAGCTGATGATTTCTGACTCAGTCATAGTTATTTAATTAAATACGCCTTATTAATTCTATCCAACTTTGGAAACTGCTTTAGAAACAGTTCCGGATATTTCTGGAGGGTATCGTATTTCGACATCGTTGCTCCCCCATAACCTGAATAAAGGGAATCTACCACCTGCATCCCTCTGATTACTTTGCCAATGGGCGGATAGCCTTTAACACCTCCAGCTACTATAGTATCCAGCCTTTTGTTATCAACCAGATTAATAAACCATCGTACTCCCCCTGGTTTCCTTTCCACTTCTGGCATAACTCATATAGCCTTTTAAATTGCTTTGCATTACAGGTTCGTCAGGCAATTTATGGGCTGCCCATTTTTTAAAAACTGCTGTGTCTGTATTGCCCCACTGTACCACAAAATTGGGTACTACTCGATAGAACAATGTATTGTTATAAAAGCGATGCTTAACCGTCTGATAAAAACGGTCTGCAGCCAATGGAGACCATTCTCTGTACACTTCTACATCAAACACACCCTTGGTGGTTTCAAATCTTGCTACATAAGAAGCAGGTGCTTCTTCTTTTAACCACTTCTCTTTAAAAACCGATCTGGCACAACTGGTCATTAGCAAGGAAAAACTGAAAAAATAAATCAGGGTTCTGGATTTCATAAATGCAATGATGTTCTTACTCAAATATAACAAGCATTCCCTAACAAAAAAGCCCCGGGAAATCCCGGGGCCTTTATAGTAACACAACTAAAATTTACTTCTTGATGTCAAAACGGTCAAGGTTCATCACTTTGTCCCATGCAGCAACAAAGTCTTTTACAAACTTCTCTTTACCATCTGCACAGCTGTAAACTTCAGCAATAGCACGTAGTTCAGAGTTAGAACCAAATACCAAATCAACACGGGTACCTGTCCACTTAACAGCACCAGTCTTGCGATCGCGTGCTTCAAATGTATCTTTATGATCGTTGGTTGGAGCCCAGGCATGACCAAGGTCTAACAGGTTCACAAAGAAATCATTGCTCAATACACCAGGTTTATCAGTGAATACACCATGCTTGGTATTGTTGTAGTTGGCATCCAACACACGCAAACCACCTACCAATGCAGTCATTTCTGGTGCAGTCAGGGTTAGCAATTGTGCTTTGTCAATCAACAATTCTTCAGCAGAAACTGTGTATTTTCCTTTTGCATAGTTTCTGAAACCATCAGCAATGGGTTCAAGAACAGAGAAGGATTCAACATCAGTTTGTTCCTGAGAAGCATCGGTTCTACCAGGCGTAAATGGAACAGACACATTGTATCCGCCATCTTTCGCAGCTTTTTCAATAGCCGCGCAACCACCCAATACAATCAGGTCAGCCATGGAAACCTGCTTGTCACCAGCTTTAGCATTAAAGGCTTTTTGAACACCTTCCAATGCATCCAACACTTTGCTTAATTGTGCGGGTTGATTAGACTCCCAGTATTTCTGAGGAGTTAAACGGATGCGGCCACCGTTGGCACCACCACGCTTGTCTGATCCACGGAAAGTAGCCGCAGAAGACCAGGCAGTGTAAACCAATTCAGAAACAGTTAATCCGGTTGCTAAAATATCTGCTTTTAATGCAGTAATATCTGCTGCATCAATTTGTTGGTAAGTAGCTGCAGGAATAGGATCTTGCCAGATCAATTCTTCAGCAGGTACTTCAGATCCTAAATACAAAGCCTTAGGTCCCATATCACGATGCGTTAACTTGAACCATGCTCTAGCAAATGCATCTGCAAACAAGTCAGGGTTCTCATGAAACTTACGGGAAATTTTTTCGTAAGCAGGATCAACTCTTAATGCTAAGTCAGAAGTTAGCATTACAGGCACATGGCGCTTGTTTGGATTGTGTGCATCAGGCACAGAATCCGCACCCATTCCATGTTTTGGAATCCACTGATGAGCACCGGCAGGGCTCTTGGTTAATTCCCACTCGTATCCGAATAAGTTCCAGAAATAGTTATTGCTCCACTTAGTTGGCGTAGTAGTCCATGCACCTTCTAAACCACTGGTGATGGTGTATTCACCATTACCGGTTCCGAAAGTATTCTTCCATCCCAAACTTTGTTCTTCTAATCCGGCAGCAGCAGGCTCAGGTCCTACATATTTACCAGGATCACCAGCCCCGTGTGTTTTTCCGAATGTGTGTCCACCTGCAATTAAAGCAACGGTTTCTTCATCATTCATGGCCATACGGGCAAAGGTTTCACGGATATCGCGCGCAGAAGCCAATGGATCAGGATTACCGTTAGGTCCTTCAGGGTTTACATAAATCAAACCCATCTGTACAGCAGCCAAAGGATTCTCTAATTCGCGGTCGCCGGTGTAACGCTTGTCACCCAACCACTCACGCTCAGAACCCCAGTAAATATCTTCTTCAGGTTCCCAAACATCTGCACGTCCACCTGCAAATCCATAGGTTTTAAAGCCCATAGATTCCAATGCTACGTTACCGGCTAAAATCATCAAATCAGCCCAAGATAATTTGCGACCATATTTTTGTTTGATTGGCAACAACAACAAACGGGCTTTATCCAGGTTGGTGTTATCAGGCCAGCTATTCAAGGGAGCAAAACGCTGTGTACCAGAACAAGCACCACCTCTACCATCTGCAGTTCTATAGGTACCGGCACTATGCCATGCCATACGGATAAAGAAAGGTCCGTAATGACCATAGTCTGCAGGCCACCAGTCCTGAGAATTCGTCATCAAATCCGTCAAATCTTTTTTAACGGCAGCAAGGTCCAGGCTTTTGAATTCTTCTGCATAATTGAAAGACTCATCCATTGGATTGGAAAGCTTTGAATTCTGACGAAGAATATTCAATTTTAATTGATTGGGCCACCAGTCACGGTTTCTGGTACCACCACCAGCTGATTGTACGGCTTTAGCAGTAGCGCCTGTAAAAGGACACTTGGCTTCAGCACCTGCATTCATTGGGTTATTTTCCATATCTATATTGTGTTTTTAACGGTTTTAACAGGGTTGCAAAGGTACACCCAAACAACAATATAGGAAACAACATTGAAGCGGCTTTGTTCAATAAAAAAAGCTGCATTCCTGCAGCTTTTTCAACGTATTTGCTTTTATACTTATTTATTGTAAATCTTATCAACTGTTCTAAATCCAGGGCCGGAATTAGAATACCAATCTTTATTGCTGGTTCCGCCACTTTTAGCCCAATCTAAGAAACGAAGGTATGCCTCACTAAAGGCCGCTCCTTCAATAGGATAGGCCAGGGTCTCCGCAAAATTCAACGCCCAGGGATAATTGTCTTTAGAAACATAATATCGGCTGGAACCTGGCTTGGAGTCATCATTCCCAGTACCAAACAGTTTCGTATCTGCCAAATCAGTAGGGGCAAATCCTGGCAAGTGGACTTCATAACCTCTTCTTTGGTTGCTAATCAGGAATGGATTGCTGTTCGCAATATTTAGAGTTGCAGGAGAAACAGGACTATTAAACTGAATTAAAACAGAAACAGGTGTTCCGGTTGTCTTATCCATATCAACACGGGTATTCACGAAAACTGCACCATTCGGATATTTTAATACCGCATACATATTGTCGATGGGTATAATAACTGCCCTGGATTGACCCGCTTCTGTACCATTGGCACTGAATTTAGCCAGGCCAGTTGCAACATTTTGTCCGCTTACCGATTTAATTAAACTTGGCGCAAAGGAAAACTGCACTCCAAAAGCATTCTGATATGATGCCCCATTGGCCAGTGGCTTATAATCAGCTGTCATTTCAACCACATTATTTTGTGCATTCGACACCATGGTATAACGGTAGCCTATCACCATATCGTTCATATCATAGTCGCCTGCAAATGGAAACAAATCTTCAAAAGCAAGTGTACCCCAGTTAGTTTCAGAAGGATAATAGCTTACAAAAGCTTTAGCCGGATCGTTGGGAAACTGATCCAACTCGTCAAGCACACCATCTCCATCTGCATCCAATGTTTTTTCCGCTTCCTGAACTCCCTTGGTATCAATGGCGGTAATTGGATTAGAGGTTGCATAAATAATTAAATCATTAAAATCCTGATCGCAATCTTTACTATCTCTTTTTATGTCTTCAAACCCAATTAAAAAAGTATTCTTGTATTGCAAAAACACATTGTGTTTTCGTAAATTTTTATCCGCTTCCGGATTTAGATTAGCATCAGAGAAAAGTGCGGTTGCACCAACACTTACGTCTTTGCCATTCCATGCATTTTGAAACAATACCAAACCAATGGTTGTGCCTGCTTTGAAAGTTCCCAATTTCACTTTATCGCCGGAAACCATTTCACCACTACTGCCTTTTAAACTGGCATTGGGATAAATGAAGTTGATTTCATTGATGTCCGCTAAAGAAGTAGGTGGGGTTTTGGTATCATAGGTGTAAAAACCCAATGCATTTCTAAAACCAGCTCCTTCATGTACAAATGTGATCCACACTTCTGCATCTTCTATTACATTGATATTGGTAGTAGCATCACTGGCAATATATTCCGGATGTAGTTCAGGAACTTTTTTCTGTTCAGGCAATGAAGCATTGATGGTATTTAACATCTCAATTCCAATTTCATCTCCAGGCGTTTCCAGGTAATTGGGTCTGCCATTGCTATTATAGGTTCCGAGATAAGAAAACTTGGTTTTTGTTTTGACCCCATTGATATCCATGCTAATCATTCCCCCATTAGAACTGGCAGCAGAGCGGATTATATTCGCCGCATTGGCAGGCCCGGCGTTGGATTGCAATACACCAACTATATTACCGGAGAAGCCATTAGAGCCACCGATAGTGCAGTTCAGTGTATTATTAGTAGTAGTTACCAATACATTCTGAATCAATCCCAGATAATTGGCATCCACTACAACCGTATCCATATAGGCAGACATATTGGTCTTGGCATCAAGCACTCCCTGCGCATTGGTTACTCCTTTAAAAATCAACTGCCCTCTTACTCCTTTGTTTAAACTGTAAATAGAAACAGGAACGCCGGGTATGGCTTTGTTTCGATTGGTTAATGCAGTAATGGTAACTATTACATCTTTGGTAGTGATAAAATTAAACCCATCCGGCGCAATTTTATTGGCAGGATTGGTGGGTGGATTATTAGGATCGGTATCCGCTACTTTTTTACAAGCGGCAAGTCCTAAAAGCACCATTACAAAAAGAGAAAGAGAAGCTTTGCTTAACATATATAAGGGTTTAATAAACGGATACAGTAAGTTAATGCTGAAGTACGAATTGGGTGCCAGAACGCACTAACCAAACCAACCCAAATGGGTACAAAGGAATAACTATTTCTACACTACAAAGATAAATTATATTAATCACCAATATTAAATTATCGGCTAAAACAAGTAATATTTTCATCATGTATGGCTAAATTACAAACTGGTTTGTACCAGAATTACCCGACAACTATATTCGCTGCCATGACAAAATACTTCCTCTCATATCTTTTCTTGTCTATTACCCTGCAAACGGCGATGGCACAGCAAAAAAAACCGAAAATTGTCTTTGTTATTGCAGATGGAATCCCGGCAGCATTGATAGAAAAGTCATTAGCACCCAACTTTCACAGAATCGTATCCAAAGGTTTGTATAAAAGGGCTTTTGTCGGGGGGATTAAAAACGCCTATAACCAAACACCCACTATTTCTGCGCCAGGGTACAACAATCTGATTACGGGCACCTGGGCCAATAAACATAATGTGGTGGACAACCAAATTAAAAACCCGAACTATTCCTACTACACGATTTTCCGGTTTTTAAAAGAGCAATACCCACAGAAAACCACCGCCATTTTTTCTACCTGGCAAGACAATCGCACTAAATTAATAGGGGAAGGACTGGAAGCAACAGGTCGCTTAAAAATGGACTTTGCTTTTGATGGATATGAATTGGATACTTTGCAGTTTCCTCACGACAAACAGGCGCATTATACCTATCTGATAGACCAGCACGTGATTGCCAAAGCAGACAGCACCATACGCACTGAAGGTCCGGATCTTTCCTGGATATACCTGCAACACACAGACGATATGGGGCACAGATATGGATTCAGCAACGAAATGGACAAAGCCGTTCTGCAACTGGATGAGCAGATGGGAAATATATTTGACGCCATTAAATTCAGAGAAAAAAAATTCAGAGAAGATTGGTTATTCATTTTAACCACCGATCATGGCAGAGATGCTGCAACAGGAAAGAATCACGGTGGTCAATCCGATGCAGAAAGAACCACCTGGTTAATTTCCAATAAAAGAAATACCAATACCTATTATAAAGAAAACACCCCAGCCATTGTTGACCTGCTTCCCACTATGGCCAGGTTTCAGCAAATCAATATCCCTTTAGACCACTTATTTGAGTTGGATGGGGTTCCGATTATGGGGCCGGTATCAGTTTCAAACCCTACATTAAATGCAACTGCAGATAGCGTAACCTTACATTGGAAATCTTATGAACCAAAAAGCAAAATAAAAGTATGGGTAAGCTACACCAATGATTTTGCCAAAGGTGGTAAAGACCAATATGAACTATTACAGGAAGTAGCTTGTTCAAAAGAAAGAACATCCCTTCCAATCCCCCCGGGAAAAACCTTTGCTAAATATGTATTGCAAGGAAAGCACAATGCCGTAAATATTCACTGGCACCGCTAGCGAATGCTGTGTAGGTATTCACTTCCAACTTTACCGTAGTTGTCGTTCAGGTGCGCAGTAATCAAGGCATTGATTACACGAGGTTCTTTCTGACCGCTGAACTTTTTAATTAAATAAATCTGTCTGTTGATTTCTGTTAAAGGAGCAATTACCGGAACAAATTCTGCCAGTACATCGTTTTTCAACATACCATACTCATAATGCTGGTAACAGAACTTTACTCTCTGTCCGGCAACAAACTGACTACCGTCACCCACTACAGATGAGTTAAAATAAATGCCTCTGTCAGATGCAGGAATTTTGCGCACTATCTGCTGACCTTTATCTTCCCAGGTTAAATAGAAAAAATTCTGAGCATCCAACTTGTAAAAAGGAATAATTTTCAGAGGAACTCCCATCACCAATAGTACCCGTTGATTGGTTTCAGGAGAATGAAAATAGGTTCGGGGATTATACCCTTCATAATTAATAGGGCGCGAAACAATTTTGTACTTACTCTGAATAGATGCAACCTGATCTTTAACAGTCAAATCTTTTCCTGCAGACTTTGGAGTTATTTCCATCCTGCCTTTTTGAGCATGAATTAAAACCAATTTAGAATTGGCGTCCTGCAAAAGAATTTTATCAGTAGGCTTTAAAGCATCTCCCAGTCTCACTCCCCTGTTGGAAACGGTATTAAGGGCATTCCCCTTCATGTAAATAACATAAAAATTATCTTCCTGCATGAAACTCATGCAAACCATCATGATAACAATACCTAAAACAAATCTTTTCATAACACAAAATTACTACTAAAATATGGCAAGCCCTATCGCATAACGAGTAGAACTTACTTCATTGCAGAAGTGCCTCCCCTATGCGGCTTTCCAAATTGATAAGCCGTTGCAGTGGCTTTTCCGGCATCATCAATTACGACTTTAAAAATATAATCATAATCTTCATCATTCAAAAGCGGAACTGGTCGGTTACCTCCCATTGCATCAATGGTTTCCAGAACGGTATTAGAATGCCCTACCAGTAAAATGGTTTTCCCCTTCCAGGTAGATTTAATTTTCTCTACTACCATTTGAATGCTTCTTGGATTATATATTTCAAGAGGCGCTTTTATATGAGCAGCGGTCTGCACCGTACGTTTGGTATCGGTACTTAGGATCTGTGCTATATTTTCTTTTTGCAAATAAGTTGCCAGATCAATAGCCCTTTGTTTACCCTCCGCATTTAAATCCGGATTGGCCCTGGTAGCCATGGCCGTGTCTTTTTCTCCGTGCCGAACAATCCACACGGTGGTCGATTGCGCAACAGTTGAAATCCAACCGAAAACAACCAACCCCATTACCATTAAAATCTTAGACCAACCTATACCTTGTATTTGATTCAATTTCATAACTTCTAATTTAATCCCGCAAAAAACAGCAAGCTTTAAAAACAAATTCGAGCATACCCGCAAGTTCTTGCAAAACAATTAATTATTCATTAAATATAATTAAACTTGTGACCAAATAGTCATTTATTATGTGTGGAATTGTTGGTTACACTGGGCCAAGAGAGGCCTATCCTATTGTGTTAAAAGGGCTGAAAAGATTGGAATACCGCGGTTACGATAGTTCAGGCGTTGCGCTGCTGAACGATAAGAAAATAAAAGTTTATAAGAAAAAAGGAAAAGTAGCTGAATTAGAAGAAGCGGCCATTGGCCAGGATATTCACGCAAATATCGGCATTGGACATACCCGCTGGGCTACCCATGGTGAACCCAGCGACCGTAATGCGCACCCGCACCAATCGCAAAGCGGTGAACTCGCAATGATTCACAATGGAATCATTGAAAACTACACACAGATTAAAAAAGAATTGGAATCGAAAGGATACCATTTTAAAAGCGATACCGACACGGAAGTTTTGTTGAATTTTATTGAAGACATTAAAATCAATAACAACTGTTCATTGGAAGAAGCCCTTCGTATTGCGCTAAAACGTGTGGTAGGTGCCTATTGTATTTTATTGATTTCTAAAGATGAACCTGAGACCATTATAGCTGCCCGTAAAGGAAGTCCATTGGTAATTGGTATTGGCAAGGGTGAACATTTTTTAGCGAGCGATGCTTCGCCGATTATTGAATACACCAAAGAAGTGGTGTACGTAAACGATTACGAGATTGCCATTGTGAAGCCAGACGAATTGATTCTGAAGAACCTAGGCAATGAAAAGCAAACGCCTTTTATTACCAAGCTGGATATGGAATTGGCCGCTATTGAAAAAGGCGGTTATGATCATTTCATGCTGAAAGAAATTCACGAGCAACCTAGCACTATTCACGATTGTTTGAGAGGTAGATTATTGCCGCAGAGTTTACAAATCATGATGGGTGGAATTGAAAATAATATGGAGGCATTTATTAATGCCAACCGTATTATGATTGTAGCCTGCGGAACCAGCTGGCACGCAGGTTTGATTGCTGAATATTTGATTGAAGAGTTCTGCCGCATACCGGTAGAAGTAGAATATGCATCTGAATTCCGATACAGAAACCCAGTGATTCACAAAGGAGATGTAATCATCGCTATTTCTCAAAGTGGTGAAACCGCAGATACCTTGGTGGCATTGGAAAGTGCAAAGGAAAAAGGCGCTTTCATTTTTGGAGTAGTAAACGCGGTAGGTAGTTCTATTGCACGTTTAAGCCATGCAGGTGCTTACACGCATAGTGGTCCTGAAATTGGTGTAGCCAGTACGAAAGCCTTTACCGGACAATTGGCCGTGCTAATGATGATGGCGTTGAAGATTGGTTACGCAAAAGGAACTTTATCTAAAGATCGCTATGCACAGTTGATGCATGACTTAGAAACCATTCCTGAAAAGATCAAAGAGATTCTTGCCGACACTAGCAATATTCAGCGCATCGCCGAGAAATACAAAGATGCTTCTGACTTCTTGTTCTTAGGAAGAGGATACAATTTCCCCGTTGCATTGGAAGGTGCTTTAAAGCTAAAAGAGATTTCTTACATACACGCAGAAGGCTACCCTGCTGCTGAAATGAAACATGGCCCTATTGCACTGGTAGATGAAAATCTTCCCGTTGTATTTGTAGCGACCAAAGATTCTTACTACGAGAAAATTGTTTCGAACGTACAGGAAATTAAAGCACGTAAAGGAAAGGTACTTGCAGTGGCCACGGTGGGCGACGAAGTAATTCCTGGCATGGCCGACGATGTAATGTTTGTTCCTGATGCAGACGAAGCTATAGCACCCCTATTGAGTGTGGTTCCTTTGCAATTGTTGAGCTACTATGTAGGTCTTTACAAAGGATTAGATGTAGACAAGCCAAGAAACTTAGCGAAGAGTGTAACTGTTGAATAAAAAATATGGCGCAAAATAATATCACCAAGACCCCCCTTGATGCTTTAGGTTACGGATTTATAAAAGACCATCATATACCAAAGGGTAAGGATGAATATTATCTGCGCAATATGCAGATGAGAAACGGCATTCATTACCGAACCCTTACTGCTTATGAAATTGAGCAATTGGTGCGCAATGGCAATACCACTGATAACTGGAACCATATTCTGGTATCGGATGCGTTTAATCCAGACCTCGTAAAAAACTGTAAATTCCATGGACTGGTAAGGATTGGAAAGCTTGAACCCTATTACCTAGGATTCAGCGATCTAAAAACACCGGTGGGTTTATACAATTCCACCATTATCAGTTGCGACTTTGGGGACAATGTTGTCATCAACAACGTCAACTATCTCTCTCATTATATTATTGGCAGCGAAGCCATTATTACCAACGTCAATGAACTGGTTACGACCAATCACTCCAAGTTTGGTAACGGCATTGTGAAAGACGGAGAATCCGAAGAAGTGCGCATCTGGCTGGAAATCTGCAATGAGAATACGGGTAGAAAAGTATTGCCCTTTGATGGAATGTTACCTGGCGATGCTTTCTTGTGGAGCAGATTCAGAGACGATAAAGCATTACAACAAAAATTCATAGAGTTTACGGAAAAGAAATTCAACAATAAGCGTGGCTATTACGGTAAAGTGGGCGACAGAACGGTTATTAAGAATTGTAATATTATTAAAGACGTTTGGGTGGGATCCGATGCCTATTTTAAAGGAGCCAATAAACTCAAAAATCTTACGGTGAATTCTGGTCCTGAAGGGCGTACACAGATTGGCGAAGGTTGTGAAATGGTGAATGGAAATATTGGCTATGGTTGTCGTATTTTCTATGGAGTAAAAGCCGTTCGTTTTATCATGGCAGATCATTCACAATTAAAATATGGTGCCCGTCTCATCAACTCCTATCTGGGGCAAAACGCTACCATTTCCTGTTGCGAAGTATTGAATTCATTAATATTTCCTGCACACGAACAACACCATAACAACTCCTTTCTTTGTGCGGCTCTCGTAATGGGTCAAAGCAATATTGCAGCAGGTGCCACCATTGGTTCCAACCACAACAGCAGAAGTGCTGATGGTGAAATCATTATGGGACGTGGGTTCTGGCCAGGTCTTTGTGTTAGCCTAAAGCACAATTCTATTTTTGCTTCTTTCACTATGATTAGTAAGGGCGACTACCCTGCTGAATTGAATGTGCCCATCCCATTTTGCTTAATTAGCAACGATACCAAGAACGACCACCTTACCATTATGCCTGCGTATTGGTTCTTGTATAATATGTATGCACTGGCGCGTAACGCTGGCAAATATGAACAACGCGACAAACGTCACGACAAAACACAGAAACTGGAGTACGATTATCTGGCTCCTGACAGTGTCAATGAAATTTTTACTGCTCTGGAAAAACTGGAACTCTACACCGGAAAAGCCTATCTGCGATCAGAGAAAAAATCGGATCATGATACGGCAGAAGCAATGGCTGTGGGTAAACTCCTTTTAAAGAGTAATAACAAACTGGTGGACACACTGGAAATTACGGCCAGTGACATCGAAAACAGCAAACGCAAGACCGTATTGGTTAAAGTGCGTCAGGCTTATAAAATATTTGAAGACGTATTGTTATATTATGGCGTTAAATCTTTACTGAGTCTTATTGGCAAAAATCCGCCGGACTCCATTGAAGCATTCACCAAACGCATCCCCAAAAAATTAAGCAGAACCCCTTGGGTGAACCTGGGAGGACAATTGATGCCTACTGCCGACCTGACTGAATTACGTAAAAAAATAACTACTGGTAAAATTAAAGGCTGGGACGACCTGCACGCCCAATATGCAGCTAAAGGGGAATTGTACGAAGAGCAAAAATGTCTTCATGGACTTGCCACTCTCAGTGAAATAACAGAGCTATCTCTGCATCAGTTAGACAAACACCAGATCAATTATTTACTGAACAGTGCGGTATCTACCATGGAATGGATGACCAAAGGTATTCATGATTCCAGAGCCAAAGACTATAGCAATCCATTCCGTAAAATGGTCTATGAAAGTTTTGCTGAAATGAATGAAGTGGTGGGTAAGCTGGAAGACAATAGCTTTATTAAAGAACAAATAGGAGAACTGAAATCCTTTAAAAAAGAAATCAGTTCTCTCAAAAAACACCTGGGGGTTTAAATATCGGGGGCTATTAAAATTTTAATCCAAGACCCAACTGAACTTGTTGGGTATTCCATTTTTGCTGGTCGGTGAAATCATTGATATTCTGTAAGCCAATATTGTATCGGCCATAAATGCGCAATACTTTTAAATTTACCTGTGCTCCCAAGACCATGGAGAAATCACCGGATTTAAATGCCTGCTGTCCGTTGCTTAATAGGTTTTCATTCTTGTTAATGAGTACTCCGAACTGTGGACCTGCTACAAAACTCAGCAAGCCAATTGGGCTGTATCGCAACAATATTGGCACCATCAGATAATCCAGTTTAACATTGGTAGGCAAAGTAGTGTAGATGGCATCCAGATTCGTGGCTGGCTTGGTAGCTGTCTGACTCCAGATTACTTCGGGTTGTATACCCCATCGCTTTGCAAAATCAATTTCTGCGAAAGCTCCGGCATGATAGGAGAAATTAAATCCCTGATCAAAAGACTGACCATCTATTTTATTCAGGTTGGCACCTGCTTTTACTCCTAATCTGAAACCTTTTTGAGCGTTTGCATAGGTTCCTGCAAATACCAATAAAGCAATAAATAAAATCTTACGCATACATTTTGTTTAAGTGAATCAAGACAATTTATATGCCATAGACGAATAAACCTGAACCAATGTTACACTTGAAATGTTAAAAAAGCATGATTACATTAACGGAAAAAGACAAAGACCGCATTATAGAAATGGCATGGGAAGACCGAACCCCCTTTGAAGCCATTG
Source organism: Sediminibacterium sp. C3 (assembly GCF_000508085.1). Taxonomy (GTDB): domain Bacteria; phylum Bacteroidota; class Bacteroidia; order Chitinophagales; family Chitinophagaceae; genus Sediminibacterium. The sequence goes on from NZ_KI669560.1 coordinate 2,407,130, forward strand.
AATTTCAGTTTGGACTATCCGAAAAAGAAGTAATTGAATTCATGCGTCAAAATAGTAAAGCCTCCAGTTTCAGAATGTGGCGTAAACGCATGAATGGCCGCAATACCAAGCACCAGCAACTAAGAGAAAAGGGAATCAACCGCTTTAAATGCAGTATGCAACGAGCCATTTCTCTAAACAAAATTTCGAAACGGTAAATTTAAATATTCGCAACACAGCAAGTCTTATGCGCGGCTGAATTCTATCACTGTTATCTCAGGCATAATCCCCACCCTTCCCGGATATCCGATGAATCCGAAACCACGGTTCACATATAATTTCTGAGCCCCGTCTTCGTATAAGCCTGCCCATTGTTTGTACATCCATTTTACCGGACTCCATTTAAAATAGGGATTCTCCAGTCCAAATTGCATTCCATGCGTATGGCCTGAAAACATGATATCAATATCGGGATATTCTTTTTTTACCTGTGCATCCCAATGGCTGGGATCGTGGCTGAGTAAGAGTTTAAAAGGAATATCTTCGGTTCCTTTCACCGCCTCTTCCATCTTACCATATTTAGGAAAACGCCCCTTGGCTCCCCAGTTTTCAATGCCCAGTACGGCAATTTTCTCTCCGTTTCTCTCCAGTACTTTGTTTTCATTCATGAGCAATTGCCATCCCATGTCTTTATGTGTCTGCATCAAAGCCTGCAAATTGGCTTGCTTTTCAGCTGCCGATGGCCATTGTACATAATCTCCATAGTCATGATTGCCCAATGAACTATAAACACCCAACGGTGCCTTTAAGCGTGCAAAGCTGTTTTTCAGGGGCTCCATTTCTGTAGCGCGGTCGTTCACCAGATCACCCGTGAAAAAAATCAAGTCAGGGTTCTGAGCCAGAATCAGATCAATCCCTTTATTCACTTCTTTCACGTCCTGCAAACTGCCACTGTGGACGTCACTGATTTGAACCAGTTTTAATCCCTCAAAAGCCGCCGGCAAATTCGGAAAAGACAATTTTATTTTTTTAACCTGATAATTATACTTGTTTTTAAAGCCCCAGAGCATGGTACCAAATAAAGTAGATCCCAGCCCCAGCCCAATCCAGCTAAGAAAAACAGAACGGGAAACCATGCCCCCGTCCCCTAATGACTGGCCCCCGGTTTTTTTGTAAATATTAACAAGCGCCCACCAGCTCCCACGGCGGACATCATCCACCAGAAAAATGGTTGTGGCAATTAATTTGGCAATGAATAAGCCCGCCAATACGGCAAAAACATAGTTTCGGAAAATTTTGGACTGTTGCAAAGCTGGCACAAAAGGAAATGCCAACAGGGAAAATATGGTAAGCACAGAAACCAGCCAGAAACCAAAGTGGATATACATCCGGGCCCTTTCCGAAAGCGGCTGGGTAACGGTTTTCACCGCCTGATACACATAAAAATCAAGCAAAACCATGATGGCTGCTATAAAAAACAATGTCCCTGTACTGCGCATATTTTAATATAATAGGTAAAGATAAGTACCCTCCATAACAGCGATCGGATAATATTGTTTGAGAGCTGTATCCGATGCCGTATTTTTGACAACCGAGAAAAGGAATAGCAATTATGGCAAGAATTATTGGCGTGGCCAATCAAAAAGGCGGAGTAGGTAAAACCACCACTGCAATTAACGTAGCAGCCAGTCTGGCTGTTCTGGAATACAAGACCCTGTTGGTGGATGCGGATCCTCAGGCCAACAGTACAACCGGGGTGGGTTTCGACCTGCACAATATTACCAACAGCCTATACGACTGCATGGTAAACAGTGTTACTGCCAATGAAGTGATTTTAAAAAGTGATATTCCCAATTTAGACTTGATTCCCTCTCATATTGATTTGGTGGGAGCAGAACTGGAAATGATCAATTACCCCAACCGGGAAAATGTGATGAAGAATATTCTGGATGCGGTTCGCGATCGGTACGATTTTATCATTATCGACTGCTCTCCTTCTCTTGGATTGATTACCGTGAACTCATTGGTAGCTTCTGACAGTGTAATTGTACCGGTTCAGTGCGAATTCTTTGCGTTGGAAGGATTGGGTAAATTATTGAACACCATTAAAATTGTACAGAATCGTTTGAATCCTGCCTTACAGATAGAAGGGATTTTAATGACCATGTACGATGGACGCTTGCGTTTGTGTAACCAGGTAGTGAGTGAAGTACGACGCCATTTTGATGATATGGTTTTTGCAACCATCATCCATAGAAATACCCGTTTGAGCGAGGCTCCCAGCGTTGGTAAGCCCGTGATTTTATACGATGCAGAAAGCAAGGGTGCAGTGAATTACCTGAACCTGACCAAGGAAATTCTGCAGAACAACGGCATGACTAAAATTTCTAACCAGGACAGAATTATTGAATAATTATGAGCAATCCAAAACCTAGTAAAGACCTGATTGGTAAAGGACTTAGGTCTTTACTGCAAAATATAGATACCGACCTAAAGAATACTTCTGGCAGTTTAAAAAGTGAAGTAGTAGAACAGGTAACTACCAGTGCGCGTATTCCTTTGGCAGATATTCAAATCAACCCAAAGAACCCCAGAAGAGATTTTGATGAGCAAGCCTTACAGGAACTGGCGAACTCCATTAAAATGCACGATATCATTCAGCCTTTAACGGTTAGCAAACTACCCAATGGAAAGTATCAGCTGATTGCAGGGGAAAGAAGATTCAGGGCTTCCAAACTGGCTGGATTAAAAGACGTTCCGGCTTATGTAAGACAAGCCAATGACCAGCAATTACTGGAACTCGCTTTACTCGAGAACATTCAGCGCGAAAACTTAAATGCCATTGAAACGGCATTGAGTTTTAAACGCATGATGGAAGAACTGGACTATACCCAGGAGCAGGTGGCCGAGAGAATGGGGAAAGAGAGAAGCACGGTTACCAACTATATCCGTTTGTTGAAATTACCACCGGATATTCAGGCGGCGGTACGCAATGGCAGCATTACCATGGGCCATGCAAGAGCTTTGATTAATATTGATACCATCGACAAGCAATTGTATGTATTCAAGGAAATACAACAAAAGCAACTCAGTGTTCGTCAGACAGAAGAACTGGTAAGAAAATTATACAAGGGTGATAAATCTGCTGGAACAGCCGCTGCTACTGGTGGGAAAAATGATTTGCCTCCTGCCTATCAGAAAATTGAAGACAACCTGGCATCACATTTTGGCACCAAGGTTAAAATGACGCACAACAAAAAAGGGTACGGAAGTATCTCTATTGAATACTACTCACTGGATGAGCTGAATAAGATTCTGGATTTGATGAATATAACCGTGGGTTAAACTGGCATGTTCAAAAAATTATTGATTGTTTTTGTTTTGGTTCTTGCAGGATCAAAAGGCGCTTTTGCACAAACGGATACCGATAGCGCAAAGGTTGTTTTATTGCCGGAACTGAGCCCCAAAGAACAATCTAAATTGAAGAAGAAAATCAGGGACTCCATTTGGCTATTAACCCATGTTCCGCAAAAAGCCACCCGACGCTCAGCCATGATTCCCGGATGGGGACAGGCTTATAACCGTGAATATTGGAAAATACCTTTGGTATACGGGGTACTGGGAATTCCGGCAGCTACTTTTGTTTACAACAATTCTTACTATAAAAAAACCAAGTTTGCTTACGAAGCTTTATTCAAAGCTCAATCCGGAGACAGCTCCGATATTGCAGCCATCGATCCGGAACTTAGGGGATTAAGTATTGGCTCTATGCAAAACTACCGGAATGCTTTTCGCCGCGACAGGGATTATTCTATACTTTGGTTTTTGCTAGCCTGGGGATTACAGGTGGTCGACGCTACGGTATTCGGGCATCTTAGACATTTTGATGTAAGCAGCAGTTTGAGTATGCATATTCAACCACAGTTGAATCCAGCAACACGAACACCAGGATTATCTTTACAATTCACCGTTAAGGAAAAAAGCAAGAAGCCTTTGGCCATTGCACGTTAAAATAACTTTTATGAAAATTGCATTAATTGGATACGGTAAAATGGGCAAAGCCATTGAAGCCATTGCCTTGCAACAAGGACATGAGATAGTGTTGAGAATAGACCTGGACAATGCAGCAGAATTTACCAAAGAAAATCTGAACAAGGCCGATGTAGCGATTGAATTCACCGGACCACATAGCGCGGTAAATAATATTCGCAAATGCCTGGAATTCGGTGTCCCAGTAGTGAGTGGATCTACCGGCTGGCTGGCAGAATGGGATGCTGTAGAAGCGTATTGCAAATCAGTGGACGGCACATTGATTTATTCCAGCAATTTCAGTATTGGCGTGAATTTGTTTTTTGAACTGAATAAGTACCTGGCAACATTAATGGAGAACTACCCTGACTACGATGTAAGCCTGAAAGAAATACACCACACGCAGAAAAAAGACGCCCCCAGTGGTACTGCCATCAGTCTGGCAGAACAGATACTGGCCATGATTGGACGCAAGCGCGAGTGGACCAATGATATGGCTGCCAAAGAACCCCATCACCTGAATATTGTTTCTGAACGAATAGACCCCGCTCCGGGTACCCACTATGTAACATACAGTTCTGCTATTGATGATATTGAAATCATCCATACGGCACACAACAGAACCGGGTTTGCGGGTGGTGCTGTGAAAGCTGCAGCCTATGCCGTTGGGAAGAAAGGTATTTACACGATGAAGCAGGTATTGGGCTTATCTTAGTATATAAAATAATCTAACGATGCTATCAAAAAAGACGCAATATGCTTTTAAAGCACTTACCTTTATGGCAGAGCAACAGCATTCTGGCCCTTTTTTAATAGCAGAGATAGCAGACAAAAGAAAATCCCCCTGAAGTTTCTTGAGTCGATCCTGCTTGAATTAAAAAAGCAGGCATACTGAACAGTAAAAAAGGCAAAGGGGGTGGATATTTTTACAATGCAGCTCCCGACACCATTTCTCTGGCAACCATTATGCGACTGATGGAAGGTCCGATTGCTTTACTGCCCTGCGTTAGTTTGAACTTCTACCAGAAATGTGAAGATTGCATTGAGCAGAAATGCGGCTTAAATAAAACATTGGTTCAGGTAAGAGATCAGACCCTGGAAATTTTAGAAAACAAAAAAATTACAGACCTCGTTATTTCTTAAGTTAACCCACAAACCCAAACAAACAAAATGAAAAAGTTACTTGTACTGGCCATGTTCCTGCCATTCCTGCAAGCAGATGCACAAAAATTAATTGGTGGTAAAAATATCATCAAATGGAATGTTGGTTCTATGGCTGCCAGAAATCTCCATTTTACGTACGAAAGAAGTTTAACAAAAAACATTTCTTTCTCTTTGAGTTACCGAACCATGAGCAAAGGTGCTCTTCCATTTAAAGATCAGTTTAAAGAAGCCATCAACAGCAACGATATTAACCTGGATAATTTTCAGATTGGCAATACAGCCATTACCCCTGAATTGCGTTTTTATTTGAGCATGGGCAGAATGAAGGGCTTCTATCTGGCTCCTTATGTACGTTTTGCCACTTTCGATTTAGGTGCTCCCATTAAATACACCGCATCTACTTCACCATTGGTAGAGAAAGAAGCGGTATTCAACGGAAAAATCAAAAGTACCAGTGCAGGTTTAATGATTGGGTATCAGTTCCAGATTGCCACTAAAATTGTGCTGGATTTTCAAATCATTGGTGGACACTACGGAACCAGCAAGGGCGATTTGAATTTTGCGTCTACACTGAACAGTTTTGAACAAGCTGAACTAAAGAAAAATCTGGACGAAATTGACGCCAAGCCTTTCAAGTTTACCAATACAGTAAACAGCAGTGGCGCTCAAATTAAATCCGATGGTCCATGGGCAGGTATCAGAGCAGTAAACATTGGACTGGGAATTCGTTTTTAAATTATCATTGACTTCAAGTTGAGTCACACTCAATTTAGATGAATTGCATTCCAACAAAAAACCTGCACTATTTGCGCAGGTTTTCCAACATATCTTTCGTCATCAAAGACAAATCGTATTGGGGCTTCCAGCCCCAATCTTTATTTGCGACACTGTCGTCTATGCTTTGTGGCCAGCTGTCGGCAATGGCTTGTCTGGAATCAGGTTTGTATCCCATTTCAAAATCAGGAATCAGCTCTTTAATGCTGCCGGCAATTTCTTTTGGCGAGAAACTCATTCCCGCAACATTATAGGAAGTTCTTACCGAAATTTTATCTGAAGGCGCATCCATTAATTCCATTGTTGCACGAATGGCATCAGGCATATACATCATTGGCAAGTAGGTATCATCAGACAGGAAGCAGGTATATTTTTGCTTCTCAATGGCTTCCAGATAAATTTCTACTGCGTAATCGGTAGTACCACCTCCCGGTGCAGATTTATAACTGATTAATCCCGGATAACGAATACTTCTTACATCCACCCCATAACGCTGGTGATAGTAGTTACACCAGAACTCTCCTGCGTACTTACTGATACCATATACCGTAGTGGGTTCAATAATGGTCTGTTGCGGACACAATTGCTTGGGAGAAGTAGGGCCAAATACCGCAATACTGCTGGGCCAGTAAACCTTATGTAGTTTTTCTTCGCGGGCAATATCCAATACATTCAGCAAGCCCTGCATGTTCAGGTGCCAGGCCAGATTGGGGTTCTTTTCTCCTGTTGCTGATAAGATAGCTGCCAGCAGGTAAATCTGGGTAATATTCTGACGGATTACCTGAACGTGCAGCATTTCTTTGTTCATCACATCCATACTCACATAAGGACCAGTCCCTTTTAATAAGGGATTTTCTTCTCTTAAATCAGAGGCAATCACATTGTTGTTTCCGTATTGCTTTCTTAAAGCCAGCGTTAGTTCAACACCAATTTGTCCGCAGGCTCCTATCACTAAAATTTTATCTTTTCTGCTAGGCATGGCAATCAATTGAGGAGCAAAGAAACGAAAAAATGAATGACAATTCCGTTACTTTTGTTTTATTGAATCAAGTACAATCTTTGTTATATGTTACCTAATTATTTGCAGGATTTATTTAAAAATCAACAATACAATCCGGAATCTTTTTTTCTGATTGCAGGGCCTTGTGTAGTAGAATCAGAAGAAATTGTAATGGAAATTGCAGATACGGTAAGTGCGCATTGCAAAAGATTGGGCATCCCCTATGTGTTTAAAGCCAGCTATAGAAAAGCCAACAGAACCAGTGCCAGTTCCTTCACCGGACTGGGTGATGAAACGGGTCTTTCCTTAATTAAAAAAGTAGGTGAAACCTATCAATTGCCTACCACATCAGATATTCATGCCCATGAAGAAGCGGCCATGGCAGCCCCTTTTATAGACATACTTCAGATTCCTGCATTTCTTTGCAGACAAACCGATTTATTGGAAGCTGCAGCACAAACGCAAAAAATTGTAAATGTTAAAAAAGGACAATTTCTTAGCGGAGCTTCTATGAAATTTGCAGTAGAAAAAATTCAGCGTGCGGGTAACCAGCAAATCATGTTAACCGAAAGAGGCAATACATTTGGTTATCAGGACCTGGTGGTAGATTATCGAAATATTCCAGTAATGCAAAGCCATGGAGTTCCGGTTATTGTGGATTGTACGCACTCTTTACAACAACCCAATCAGACTTCCGGTGTAACTGGCGGAAACCCTGAAATGATTGGTACCATTGCCAAAGCGGCGATAGCGACTGGCGCAAACGGTTTGTTTATTGAAACGCACCCCAATCCCTCCGTTGCTAAAAGCGACGGAGCAAATATGCTCACATTAAAATCCTTGCCTGTTTTGTTAGAACAGCTGGTAAAGCTGAGAGAAGTGGTAGTAAAATTGTAAGGGATTATCAGTTGGAGAAAATACCATCAAGGTTATTCGTCTTTTTAACGATGCTTCTGATTTGCATGTCCAGTTCGTTGGCACTTTCTATGAGGTGATCAAAGATTTCTTTGTTCTGCACAGAGTTGCTGCTGTTCAACACTTCAATTACACCCAGAATATTGGCTAACGGTCTTCTTACTTCGTGAGATTGAATGAATGCGATATCGCGTAAGACTTTGTTCTGAGTTTTCATTTTTTCCTGCACAGCAATATCGTCGGTGATATTCCGGTTGGTTCCAATTAGACGAATGGGTTTCCCTTCAGGAGACTTCTGTACAATCGCATGTGCTTCTATATAACGGATTTTTCCGTTGGGCATATTGATGCGATAAATGGCTGAGTCAATTGATTTTTTACCCTCTGCTAATCCGGCAAGAATTTTCTTCATCATTTCCTTGTCTTCCGGATGCATCATTTTCTTGAAGATCTTATACGGAGGGAAGGGTGTGTCTTTGGCAAAACCATACAGGTCATACATTTTTTCGTCCCAGAATGTATTTCCATCTGCAAGGTCTACTTCCCATACACCAATCTGCGCTGAATCTGTTGCAAGGGAAAGTCTTTCCAGTGTTTCTCTTTGCTCCTGCTCTGCATGCTTACGCTTCGTAATATCATTATCAGTAGACATGAATCCAATATGATTATTGGATTCATCAAACAATGGCTTTCCATTTAGTTCAAGCCAAACTGTTTTATCACGCTTATTCGTCACTTTTACCTCTTCTGTAAAAGCTAGCTTATTGTCGAGTGAATAACGGATTCTCTTCTTTACTTTATCACTTACTTCCTGCGCATTTTCCAGGAAGAAATAGATTTTTTTACCCTTTACCTCTGCTTCTGTGTAGCCCATGATGCGCGTGAAGCCTTCGTTTACCCAGGTAATATTTTCATCTTTATCAGTGATAACTACCGCATTGGTTGTGTTGTGTGCAACCAGTGACAGCAAGGCCAGGTCTTCATTTTCATGGCTTGACTCTTTTACATAAGCCCTGCTTTCAGAAAGTTCTGTTGCTTTTTCGTTATTGGTTTCGGTAGTTGTAACATCGTGCCCAACCGACATTATCCCAATTACATTACCCGCCTCATCTTTTACCGCAGAAATTTCCCAGTGTGTCCAGAAAAACTCTTCCCCTTCACAGGCTTTTCTCACAGTAATAGAAACAGGTTGCAAAGGATTTTTAATACAGGTGCGTGCCGCCTCATTGCAGGCTTTTACATCTTCTGCATAAACCGTATCCGCAAAATGGTTTTGTGTAAGGTCAGTGGAAATATGAGAGAACTTATGCTGAAACAACGGATTCACATACAGGAACCTTCCTGATAAGTCGGTAATGACCACAGAAAAAATCAATGAATTCAATAATTGCGATGGTAGCAATTGATCTACTTTCAAAAGACTCATAGGTTTGTACGGTTACGCTGAATTAGTCTGGGGGTAAACCAGTCAGCAAGATTATACCACCAAGATACCAAGATATCGGCAAAAAATATAGTAAAATTAATAAATACCAACTGGTTGGTAGAGATTGGCCTCAATGAAAAATCCCGGTCAAATGATGACCGGGATTACTTAAAGCCCTAAAGCTTATTAAATTATTAGATATCAATTGCTTCACCGTAGGCTGCAGCAGTTGCTTCTTTCAAGCCCTCACTCATGGTTGGGTGCGGGTGAACAGCATTTAAGATTTCGTGTGCAGTGGTTTCCAGTTTACGGGCCACAACCGCTTCCGCAATCATTTCTGTAACGTTGGTTCCAATCATATGGCATCCAAGGAATTCACCATACTTGGCATCGTAAATCACTTTAATGAAACCTTCAGTAGCACCGGCAGCACTTGCCTTACCGCTTGCCATGAATGGGAACTTACCCACTTTAATATCGTATCCGGCATCTTTAGCTGCTTTCTCGGTATAACCAACGCTCGCAATCTCAGGAATACAGTAAGTACATCCGGGGATATTATTGTAATCCATTGCTTCAGGTAAGTGATGGAATTTCTTTTCCATGTATCCAATATGCTCAGCAGCATTGATACCTTCTTTGGCAGCAACGTGAGCCAATGCCTGACCAGGAGAACAGTCACCAATTGCATAGATACCAGGAACAGAAGTCTGCTGGAATTTATCTACGATAATTTTTCCTTTTTCAGTTTTGATACCGTTTTCTTCTAAACCAATGTTTTCAATATTGGCAACCACACCTACTGCACTCAACAATACATCTGCCTCTAATACCACAACAGAACCATCCTGCTTTTTCACAGTCGCTTTAACGCCAGCCCCATTGGTATCTACTGATTCAACAGAAGCATTGGTCATGATTTCAATGCCTTGTTTTTTGTATTGCTTTTCCAATTCTTTGGAAATATCTTCATCTTCAACAGGAACAATTCTTGGCATGAATTCAACAATGGTTACTTTGGTACCCATGCTATTGTATACATAAGCAAATTCAACACCGATGGCACCACTACCAACCACAATCATAGATTTTGGTTGGTCAGGTAACACCATGGCTTCGCGGTATCCAATTACTTTTTTACCATCCTGTGGTAAATTAGGTAATGCACGGCTTCTTCCGCCAGTTGCAATAATGATATGCTTACCTTCTACAATTTGCTTGCTGCCATCAGCTGCAGTTACTTCTACTTGACCCTTGGCTTTGATTTTACCATAGCCCATAATCACGTCAATCTTGTTCTTCTTCATTAAGAATTGAACACCCTTACTCATTTTATCTGCAACACCACGGCTTCTTTTAACAACTGCACCAAAATCGTGCTGAACGCCTGTTGCATTGATACCGTAGCTGGCACTGTGTTTCATGTATTCGTACACTTGCGCACTTTTAATCAGCGCTTTGGTAGGGATACAACCCCAGTTTAAACAAACGCCTCCTAAACTTTCCTTTTCAATGATCGCCACTTTAAATCCAAGCTGAGAAGCACGGATTGCTGCGGGGTATCCACCAGGACCACTTCCCAAGACAATTACATCATATGCCATGATAACAGTATTAATTAAAAATGATAAATTATGGTTTTGTGGATGCGAAAATACTATGTTTATTCAAAGAATACGCGAATGGTCTGGTAAAACCATTTATTTCCGTTGGAAACCCCTGAACGTTGCATTTGTTCATTGTATCCCTGTAGTCCGAACAGCCCAGCCATATTCCCGTTTCTGAGGGCTATTTCGAGGTATCCGGCCGAATTAAACCAGGCAATTTTCCCGTGTTCCGGCACAGACGCATAGTTTTCGCTAATTTTCTCAATCACTTCCTGTCGCTTCACTTCAATTTTGAAATTTCTTCCTTTCCGATGCTCTTCAAAGTCTTTTTGGGTGATATTAACCACCACGTTTTCAAAGTTGTCTATAAACAAAATCTGCCCCTCAATCCAGTTTTCACCTACGGTGGGTTTGAGTGGATATTTCTCTACCATTTGCTGCGTAACCGATCCCGCAGCCGTAACCCTTCCCTCCTTAAATATCTTCGCCAATGCCAATGAAATTTCCTGTGTAATGGAAAGTAACCCTGCTTTTTGCTGAATCGGCACCCGGATAATCTGAGCAGGTTTTTCACCCGTCATCATCGTGATCAAACCGTTATCTGCACAAATAATATGTTGCCCCTGATGATGGGCAATTAAAACATGATTGACTTCATTTTCAAACACGTTCATTAAAACGAGATGAAATGTTCCCACCGGATAAAAGCGAAATGCATTGCTGCAGATATATGCAGCCAGTGGCAAATTCGTTTGCGACAAATCATGGGTAATATCCACCAGATTCAAGTCTGGTATAGCCTGCAGAAATTGGCCCTTAATGGCACCAACGATAAAGTCACGCTGGCCAATATCAGAACTCAGGGTCATTATAGGCATGCGTTATCGTAACGCTAAACCATTAACATTTATTTTACCAATTCCCCGTTTTTAAAGAAAAAATTACGCACCATACGATCTGCCCAGGAAGGGAATAACTTATTGAGCAATACAGTTCGCTTTCCGGTGAAAGTAAGAACAAGGGTACGCTTCTTTTTTCGATGGCATTGGCAATATGCTGGGCACATTCTTCAGCAGACATCATTTTACCTTCATCCATTTTAGACTCCCCATTGGGATTGCCCGATTTATCCAATGCTGCATTGCGAATATTACTGGTGGTGAATCCCGGACAAACCCACATTACATTGGTTCCTGAATCCAGCAATTCGGTTCTTAAACTTTCTAACCAACCATTCACCGCATATTTGGAGGCAGAATACCCGCTTCTACCTGGAAGGCCACGGAATCCGGCTATTGAAGACACACCAACAATAGTGCCCTTATTTTTAAGAATATAAGGCATCGCCAGCTTGGTACAGTATACCGTACCCCAGAAATTAATATCCATCACTTTACGGATGGCATCAAAACTGGCTTCTTCTACCAGCGAGCGCATGGATACCCCTGCATTATTAATTAAGATATCGATGGTTCCAAACTGCTTAATCACTACCTGAATGAAATTGATGCAATCCTGCTCTTTGCTCACATCGGCTGTATGAATCACCAGGGGTTTACCGGAATTGGCCGATTGCAACTGATACAACTTATCATAATTTCTTCCGCAGGTAGCCACTTTAGCCCCTGCATCCAAAAATAAAGTCACCAATGCTTTTCCTATCCCTTCTGAACCTCCGGTAATCACCACCACTTTGTTTTGAAACGCCGACATCTTTTAATTTTGTTTAATTCCATCAAAAATACACCAAAGAAAACTGCAACTGTGAAAGAAAAATTCTAAAATTTTTCAATAAAAATTTGGCTGTGTTTTTATTTATCCTATTTTTGCAACCCAAATTAAAGATAACGGAAACGAAAATCTTTAAGATTCTGTAGCTCAGTTGGTAGAGCAATACACTTTTAATGTATGGGTCCTGGGTTCGAGTCCCAGCGGGATCACAACACAAAAATCAAAACCGTTTAAACATTACGTTTGAGCGGTTTTTTTTGAATTGGTGTCAAAAGTTGGTGTCAATTTACCCTTATTTTTTTATCCCCCAATTAATATAGAAAAATTTTTGGTTCATTTTTGCTTATAGTTTAAAGTAAAGTATATTCATACTCCCCCAAATTATTTGATTCATTCTATATATTTTTATTTCCCAAATTTCATTTATCCAAAAAATTATATAAAAACACTATATGTCCACTTATATACAAACTGCACAAGTTAGATTGTATGATAATCTAGATGTAGAATTTACATTTCTGCCTCACCTAAATATAATCAGCGGCGAGAATGGTACAATGAAAACTAAAGTCTTACACTCTATAAGTCAAAGAATTGTAAATCAGAATAACCAAATGGGTAACCCAGCTAGCTATATGGGTCAACAAAATGAAGGTGTACAGCTAAAATATTCAAATCAGGGCAACCTAAAAGTATTTGCTATAAGTCCAAAAAGAAATACAGAAAGAAAAAATATCGATGCTATTGTTCAACAATTAAAAAGTAGTCCAATGGCAGGAAATTTCAACAATGAAATGTTACACTCACTTATAGAAGATCAAACGTTTAGAAATTATCCATCATTTGCAGAACTATTTTACAAATATCTTGAAGACAAAAATAATGAAGGAAATAAATCTGGAAGTGAAAATATGATTCAGATAGCTGAAGAATATAATCAAGTTATTAAAAAAGTTTTTTCAAATTATACATTAGAAACTGAATGGAATAAAAATAAAGGAAGAGCAGAAATTATAATTAATAAAAATAATATTGTAAAATTAGGTCCAGAATCATTATCACTTGGAGAGCAAGAAATTTTATCAATTATTATAAACCTATATTACAATAAAGATAAAAATGATGTTTTCTTAATTGATGAGCCAGAGACACATCTAAATTGGCACTTAGAAGAAAAATTATTCTCATTTTTAGATTGGTTTTCATCTTGCTATTCAAAACAACTAATTATTGTAACTCATAGCAGAGCAATTTTTAATTCTCATTACTTAAAAGCAACAAAGTTTTTAGCATGGGGTGATGATGGTAAAATTCATTTATATAAAGAACTTTCAAAAGAAACAAAAAAAGAATCTCAGGTGAAGCAATTGAAATCATGAAATTAGATGATTTTAATAAGAAACTAATTTTCGTAGAAGACACAGCACATAAAAAAATTATTGAAGCAATAGCAAATAAATTAAATAAAGAAGTATTTGTAACAATTGCAGGTAATTCGGCAAATGTTAAATCATTATTTAAACATTCATTAAAAGATGAGATTTTAAGCAATTCAATTTTTATTATTGATGGAGACAATCAAGGAAATCCATTCAAAAATGAAGAAAGATTTATTCACTTTGAAAAATATTGTATAGAAAATTACTTATTAGATTATAGTATTTTAATTCAAATATATAACAAAGAGATTGCAGAGATTCAACAAACATTATTAAAAATAATTAAAGAAGAAAAACAAGAAATTTTAAAAAATAATAAATATTTAGATTTTCTTCTTGAAAAATTAAATTCAGAAGATATAACAGAAGACCTAATT
>NZ_KI669560.1:2421814-2726233 GCF_000508085.1 Sediminibacterium sp. C3
TACAATAATGATATTAATTAACTTTTTAAAAGATTCTTAAAATCTAAGTTCAAGTAATAAGTGCAATTTTTTGTGTAGCACTTGATTAGGGGTTAGGTAATTAAATTTTCTTACTGGTCTATCGTTTAATAATTGTTCAACACGTTTTACTTGATAATCAGTCACCAGACTAAGGTCAGTCTTTTTAGGGAAAAACCTTCTGATCTGTCCAATTCTGTTTTCAACTGTTCCTTTATCTTGACTGGTATACGGTCTAGTAAAGTAAGTTTCAACATTCAACGCTTCGGCAACATCCATATGATTAGCAAATCCCAAGTCATTATCAAAAGTTACAGTGTACACTGGATAGTCTGCCTGCTCCAGCTTTTTAATAATGGCTTTACTTACTGTTTCACTACGCCTGTTACGAAGTTTGTGAAGACTGGTATGCAAAGTAGCCCTATCTGTCATTACCAATAATGCTCCTTTATGATTCTTACCCATCATAAAATCAACTTCAATATCTCCTGGCCTAATTCGTTTATTGACTATTTTAGGTCGCTTTTCAATTGGTACTCTGTTAGAAATTATACCACGGTTATCTTTTCTATTACCCCGCTTTCTTCTTCGTTTACCGTGTTTAAGGTGCAGATAGATCCTTTTATAAGGTTTATCAGCCCTTTTGTTTCCATGCTTACATTGCCAAATCCAGTGATAAAGCCACTCAATACTCAAAGGACACTTACCCGTTTGATTACCCTTAACACTAATCAGTTCTGGGCTCCACTTTTCAACAGACAACCATTCAACAGCTTGTTTTTTCATAGCCAGATCAAACTTTACCAACTTGGGTTTAAGCTGGTGTCTTTGTTCCGTTCTACGCTGTGCATTGGTGGCCAAATAAGTTCCAGCAGTCCTACCGCGTTGAGCAGTATTCCTTTTCAATTCTCGACTAATAGTCGAGGGATGTACTCTAAGCTGTTCCGCTATCCACTTTTGTTTCTTTTCCGCTTTAATAAATGCCTGAATCTGATACCTTTGTACCAAACTAAGTTGAGTGTAATTTTTTGTCATAGTAACCAAAAGGTCGCACTACTTGGTCAAAAGGCAAAAAGCCCTCAAAAGCTTTTTTGCCTTTTGTTTAAAAATTGCACTTATCGGTTGAACTCAGCAAATAAATAATGATATTAAAGAATTATATTTAATAAGAAATTTTTTTACGTAAAATTTCTACCATGTCTAATGATTTAGTAGCATATTCAAGAGCAGGAGATATTTTTCATTACAGGTGGGCCGCAAGGCGCTGCTTAAGACTTATATATCCCAACTCTTGTCTGAAAGATATATATATTGAAGGTTCATCCGAAACAGAAAAAGCCGGAGAATATTTAATAGATGTTTCGGAATATAGTACTGAAGATACGGGAAAGAAGATAATTGACTACTATCAGTTGAAGCATACAACTGTCCAAGGAGATGAGCCATTTACTATAAGTGACTTAAAAGATACTTTTATCGGTTTTGCTGCGAGATATCGCCAACATAAGAATGAGAATAATCCAGATGTTTCTGCTATTTCCTTTACAATAATTACTAACAGAAAAGTTGCGGATTCATTCAAGGAAAATTTATCAGCTATAATTAAAAGTGAGACTGTCGACACTGTTTTTAAGAGAACAATAGAGAGCTATACTAATCTCTCTGGAGAAAATCTGGTGCTATTCTGCCGCCTGCTACATTTAGAAGACGGCGAAGGCAATTACAACATTCAGAAAGATGAACTAAGAATAGAATTAGCTCAATTGATTGCGGGTTCCATTGAAAATGCACAAATTGAAAATCTTGTTGCTTTAGTACAAGAGAAAGTACTGCCTGGTACGGATGGTAGTATTAATAGGGAAGACGTTTTAAAGCGCTTTGGTATAACCTCAGAAAAAGAGTTATATCCTGCACCGGCCAAATGGGATGATTTTGTAAATATAATCGAACGCGAGCAACATGTAATGCTTAAAAATAGTATTACGGATTCATCACATCCTGTTATAGTATATGCAGCGGGAGGCGTAGGAAAATCCGTTTTCTGTCGCCAGCTAATCAATTCTTTGCCCGAAGGATCATTGGGTATTGCTTATGATTGTTTTGGTGCAGGAAGCTACAGAAATAGAAGTGAATCCCGGCATAAACATAGGGATGCATTAGTGCAAATTGTAAATGAACTTGCATCCAAAGGTTTATGTGATCCATTGATCGTACAGAATACAACACTTGATGAAGATATCATGCGGAAATTCCTTCAACGAATTGAAGTCTCTGTTAAGTCTTTAAAAAAAGTAACTGATGAAGCCCAGTTATTCATTTTAATTGATGCTGCCGACAATGCAGAGATGGCTGCTGTCGAATACACGCAATCCTGTTTTGCTCATGAGTTATTACGTGAGACTATGCCGGATGGATGCAAGCTGGCGCTGTTATGTAGAACCGAGCGCATACATTTATTACAACCGCAAAGCTTTATTACTCAATTAGAGTTGAAACCATTTTCAGAGGAAGAAACTTTGGTGAACTTAAAAAAATGGTTTCCTGATGCAAATGAAAAGGATGGAATTGAATTCCATCGTTTAACGTCTGGCAATCCACGGGTTCAGGCAAATGCTTTGGATGTGAAACATAATTCAATCCATGACTTATTAGCCTCATTAGGACCATCAGGAACCTCGATTGAAAAGCAAATAGAGCACCAGTTAAATGCTGCTATATCTAAAATAAAAGACTTGCTTCCGCAGGAGCATCATCATCAAATTAATTCAATAAGCCTGGGCTTAGCCAGCTTACCGCCTCATATTCCCATTGATGTTTTGTCAAAAGCGGCAAATGTCAGTGTCGATCATGTTAGAAGTTTTGTTTCCGACATTGGTCGTTCCTTGTGGCTGTATGATACTTCAATACAGTTCAGAGATGAGCCAACAGAAACCTGGTTTAGAAATACATTCTTTGCTACTAAAGAAAACTATGAAGAATATATAGCAGCTTTAGAGCCACTCGCTCATCAACTAACATATGTGGCAGAGGTTCTGCCACAACTATACCTGCAAGCCGGTCAATACGATAAGTTAATTGCCATTGCACTTTCAGACGACCTTTTACCTGAAAACAACCCTATAGATGCACGCAATATCCGGGTATATCGTTTGCAATTTGCTTTTAAAGCAGCGCTTAAACTCAAAAATTTTAAAGATGCCATTAAGCTGGCAATGAGAGCCGGCGAAGAAGTAGCAGGAAATCAGCGGCAGATAGCGCTTTTTAAATCAAATATCGACTTACTTGCTACTCTTCAAAGCAAGGAAAAAGTTCAGGAAATCGCTCTTAAGAGATTACTAAGCAGCAGATGGGATGGTTCTGAGAATGTTTATTCTGCTTCGTTGCTTTCGGGAATATCAGAATATAAAGGAGAAGGAAGAGGCTATCTGCGGGCTGCTATGAACTGGCTGCACATTCAATTTGAGGAGCAGAAAAAAAATAATGACCATTATAATCAAGATGTTGTTCAGGATAATGACGTGTTGGAACTTGCCTATGCCCATTTGAACATTCATGGAATAAACGGTTGTACTGATTTTCTTTTTAGTTTAAAGCCCAAAGAAGTCTTATTCAGGACTGTGCAGGATTTAGCAGAAAGGCTTGTTGACCTGGGGCGGTTTGACGAAATAAATAATCTAATAGGCCGGTTTATTCAAAAACCATATTATCTGGTTGCTACAGTCAGCAAGCTTGTAGAGATTGGCAAGTTTCCTAAAACGAATGAAATAGAGACTTGTCTAAATTTACTCTGTTTCCGGAAAAGCAGAATTAAAAAATCGAGAGATTTTTTCAATGACAGAATCACTCCGGCTATTATTTCTTTTTTGGAAGCATGCGTATATAGAGGGTTACCCAGGTTAAAAATATTGATGGTTTTAAATCATCATGTGCCGCTCAAAGCTAACCGAATGGTTTATAGCGCTCATTCGTCGGGTGAAAGAACCATCTATCTTAAAGCGCTTGCTCTACGTGCAGTATTATTGAACAAGCCAGAAGTAGATATAAAAGCTATTTCACCAGATGAATTTTCCAGCAAGAAGAAAAACCATGACTTGGATAATGACTTTAAAGAATTTAAAGAAGTAATCTATGGCTTATTTCCCTGGTATTTGTTAAGGGTTCAGATTCTGTTTGACAAACAAATAAAACTTCTTGATGTTGTTGGTTCAGTCAATGAAACTTCGATAAAGGCACGAACCAGTAGATACAGAAGCTATGATATGCTTCCTTACGAAATTGCTGAAATCTGTGCCAGTATATTGATTTTCTATCAACAAGACAGCAGCGTAAATATACTTGAATTTTACCAAAAGATTCTACATAATGACAAAGCCTTCAGGTTACAGGACAAGTCCCAACTGCTTCGTGCAGCCTGCAGGTCTTCTCATCTACTGAATATAAGGCAGCCATTAGAACAGGCTACTTATAAATTAATGAAAACAAATCATGACGACGGACCTGATGAAATTGCTAGTAGATACATTGCTATTGCTCGTGCGGTATTAGTCATTTCAACTGATGATGCTAGTGTATACTTTGATAAAGCTATAGAGATCGCTTCCAAATTTGGAGAAGAGCTTGTGCCTCGATGGGAAGCAATTGTGGCCCTGGCTCAAAGAGCCTGTGTGAAGCAAACAGTGCCTGATGAATTGGGGTATCGTTTCATCAGATGTGCTGAGTTAGTGGGAGAAAATGTTTCCAGGGAAAAGCATTGGAGCAGAAGCGAAGCGATGCATGTTTGCGCCAGGATGTCGCCAGGCATAGCAATATCAGCTTTAAGCAGATGGCGGGATAGGGATATAGGCCACTTTGAATACCAATTTGAGGCAATGCTGATAGAATTAATCGGTTCCAAAACAATTTCGAGCAGTGCAGGCTGGGCATTAAACCGTTTTTTTTCTTATCATCAATTGAATAAGCTACTGGCAATCTGCTTAGAAAATGAGCCATCGGAAAGTATCCGGCAAAGCTTAGTTGCTGATGCTATTTACTTGCTCCAAATAGAAGGCTCAGGCTATGCATATTGGGATAAACTAGAAGAAATTGCAGTTAAGAATAACATTAGCAATGAAGTACTGAAGACAATTACGGGCTTTCATACACAACAAAAGAAGGAAGCTGAAAGCCCTGAAGATATATCAGACGATAAACAAAAGCAGGAATCTAAAAAAGATTGGGACGACCTTTACAAGGACCTAAACATTGTTTCACCTGAAGGTTTTGCCAAATTAAAAGAGAGATTTAAATCAAAGCAGGGAAAAAACGATTTCAGATGGGATTTGAGAGACTTATTCAAAGACGCGATAATTAGGTTAGAGGAAAAATCACTTTGGCCCTTTATTGATATGATCTTTCTTTCTGAAGACATTAACCATTATGATGTTCAGGATCTCCTTTCTTCCATGCCTGAGGCATGGAAAGGCAAGGTGAGTTACCAGGCTAAGTTCCCTGGTGTTGTTTATAAATTCGGAGAACACTATGCGCACGAATTAGCAAATGAATATTCTTTTAATTCTTTCAAAAAAGCAATAAATCTTGATGAGCCTTTAACTGAGAAATTGATTGCAGGAATCACATCCGGCTTAGCGAATGGCGATGAGATCTCTGATGCGCAACTGTTTTTCGGTTTTGTATTTCTGGTTTCATCCTACATCAGCGAACAAGATGCCGCTGAGTTAACCGACTATTCATTGTCCCGTTTTGAATTGCACATCGAAGAAGATTTTGGGGATAGTATATGGAGTAAGGATTTACATGTTACAAGTGATGCCAGCACAAACATTGCAGGATTCATTTGGTCAGCCCTCGGTTCGCCAAGAGCAGCAGAAAGATGGAATGCGGCGCATTGTATCCGAAAACTTGCAGACTTTAATTGTATCAATATCATTGATGCTTTAGTCTTTTGGTTGAAACAAGATAACGTAGGTTCGTTTGGACACCATAAGTTTCCATTCTATAACCTTCATGCAAGGCAGTATCTATTGATTGCATTTGCCAGGATAGCTATTGAAAAGTCTGCGATACTACATAAGCATAGCAATTTGTTTTTACAATATGCGTTGACCCAGGATCACGTTATTATCCAAAAATTCGCTTCAGACATCATTGTAGAAATCGAAAAGGCATTCCCCGGAACCTATGAAGCAGAGACTTTAGTAACAGTAAGGAATATGGGAAAAAGTAACATGCCTGTTCAGGTGGAAAATTATCATTATTCTACCGAAAGTTATTTGCATAAGCAAGGGGAAATTGAGCAAGAAATTGAATTCCATTTTGGATGGGATTTCGATAAATACTGGTATGAACCGCTTGGCGATATATTTGGTATTTCAAGTAAACAAATACAAGACTTGGCTAAGAATCTTATTGTTAAGGAGTGGAATTTAGGAGAAAAAAATGGCTATAGTAACGACCCAAGAGTCATACTTTGGAACAGCTCCAATTATGATAGGGAGACATGGCATGATCACGGAAGTTATCCAAGAACTGACAATTTTGATTTTTACTTGTCATATCATTCGATGCTTGTTGTTGCTGCCAGGCTAATTCAAAAGATGCCGGTAATCATAACAAAAGATGGCTCAGATGATGAACCATGGTCTTACTGGCTATCGAGACATTTACTGACACGTACCGATGGGAAATGGTTGGCAGATTGTAGAGACCCAGTACCACTAAACAGGCCCTTGTGGGTTTCAGAAGAAAAAAAAGATAATTGGCAAACTGAAATCACTGAAAAAGATTTTTTGAATTGTATGCAGGCAGAAACAAACGGGGAATTGTGGGTTAATGTAAAAGGAGGATGGCATGAAAAGAATAACGAAAGAACAGAAACTATTTCTATTTCAAGTGCACTTGTTTCACCTAAGACCTCAGATGCTCTTTTACGGGCATTAGCGACTAGCAGCGATCCATTCGATTATAAGCTACCTTATTTTAATGAAAAAGACATGGAAATTGAGTCTGCTTCATTTCAGCTTAAAGGCTGGATTAATGAACGTCACAATTCAAAAGGATTAGATCAATTTGATCCTTACGCGGATCAGATTGACTACCCCCCATACTCATTAGGTAGCACGCTAGCTGAAAAATTAGGCTTGTCAGCGGATCCGGATGGTAAGACCTGGAAAATCGATAATAGCACTGAACTTGCAATGTATTGCGAAACATGGAGAAGCCTTAGAGAAAGACGGGATGAAGAAACCGATCAATCAGGAATGAGAATGAAGGCAAAACTTTCATTTTTAAAAGAACTATGTTCAACTCTTGACTACGAAATAATATTTGACGTTGGCATTAAAAGAGAAATAAATTATAGGTATAATCGGGAGAAGCGGGAATATGTAAAATCACAACACAAAATATTTATACTATCAAAAGATGGAAAACTCAGAACTACAGGAGCAAATTATCAACTTGGGTAAATTCTTCGTCCAAGAGCTTAAATTAGATCCAGGCAGTGACACTTTTTCTAAGTGGATGGCTCATTATATAGCGGAAAAGATGAAATTATCAGAACTAGCTATAACTGATGAGGACAAAAAAGATGCAGAAAAAGAATGCTTCGAAACAATTATAGCTTTATGGAAGCACAGATGGCTAATTCCTTCTCGTAAACGTCCATTGGAAAAATTTGAACCTATTTTGAAAACGCTGGATCGGCTTAATCCCGAGGGAAATGAGCCGTACTTTTATCATTCCTTGGATCATGAATTATCTGAATTGGAGAAAAACAACCCGGATTTAAAAGTGATAACAGAATATACTAAGATGGCTTTGCAAATTGACAAAGCAGCCAGAACATTGATAGAGTTTGCCTTGAATCAGGCTGCTTTGAAAGCTAAAAACGAGAGGACACAATTCTTTCTAATTAATTCATTAAACTTGCATGAAAATTACGATGTAAAAATCATTAATACAATCTTAGATAGTGCACCAGAAATTGGACTTAAAAATTACAATGAAGAGGATTTAAAAAAGAAATACTTAATTGAAAAATTGAAAAATAAAATTGAACAGTTGGATAACTTTGCAAAGTTGAATGAATATATAATTGCAGAATACCAAAAAAGTCTATCAGCTTTAGAAACCCATAAGCTCTAGTACTTCCCCGAACGGGTTAAGCATAAAAAAAGCCAGGCTTATTTTTCTAAGAGATTTGGGCAAGCTCATTGAGGAGGGAAGTCGGCGCAACGAAGTGGAGCCGACAATCCCAGCTTCCTATGGAATCATCCAGCGATACTCCCCTTTTACATAATCAAAGAAAGCCCTTCTATGCCCTGCATGGTTTAACCATACCCAATCAATTGATTCAACTTTAATCCCCACAACCCCAAAGTGCTCCTTCCCTACCTCACTTTCTTCTAATGTAAATTCTTCCTGTTCAATATGAGGCGGCAAACCACTGGTAGGTATTTCTGAAAAATCGGAAGGAGTAAAAGGCGTCAAATAACATCTTCTGCTCGACAAATTGGTTTTCTCCCAGGCTTCTACGGTAATTGCATCATTAAAATACAAGACCGCCTTCCCTTTCACCCTTAACTGAATTCGCGCCGATGCATCATAAAACAAAGCACTGATGGCAGGATTTACTTGCAATGCTTTCCACTTGGGACTACGCGTATCGGTATGAAATCGCAATTCCCGCTCTTCGGGTAAGGCTTTGCGCAATACAACCGTGCGCAATGATATATCTCCATCAGAGAAATTGGCTACTGCCGGTAAATGAAAAGGGTCGCGGCCCTTAACAGCCCCATTTACCAGTCTTATCCAGCAATCTTTTTCCAGATCAATTAATGTATAGTTGATATTGTTAATAACAATACTATCATTTGTATTATCCATATAATACAAACAACAATCTAAGCCGAAAGTTCCCTATGCTTTTTGTTTATTCAATTCTTTAATATAAGGTTGATGATACAATCGCTTACCAATTGCCTTATACAAAGCATTGGCAACCGCCGCAAAAACTGGCGGGAAGGGAGGTTCTCCTAATCCGGTTGGATCAATATTGTTCTGCACAAAATGCACTTCAATTTTCTTAGGAGCTTCTCTATGTCTGATGATTCTGTAGTTATTCAAATTCTTTTGTTGGGTGGCGCCTTTTTCTAACACAAGTTCTCCATACAAAGCATTCCCAATTCCATCGATAACCGCTCCCTCCACCATATTCTTTGCACCTTCGGGATTTACCACAAAACCACAGTCCATGGCAGTAACCACTTTTTCTACGTAGGGCTGGCCATTCTTCATGGTTACATCCACTACATGTGCTGCGTAAGATGCATGACAGAAATAAGCAGAAACCCCACGTTTAGCATTTTTAGTAGCAGGGCTGCCCCAATTGGATTTCTCTTTCAATAATTCCAACACACCTATATAACGGGATGCATCATAATCATTGTTTTTACCAACCGGGTTTGCTTTCGCTTTTTTCAACAAATCAATTCTAAAATCCAAAGGATCCTTCCCCACAGCTTCAGCTAATTCATCTAAGAAGGATTGTTCTGCACTGGCATTGAAATTAGAACGAGGCGCTCTGTAAGCGCCAATTGTAATATTGGTGGGTAGTTCCCAACTCTCTGCTAAGTAGTTATCAATAGCACCGGCAGGAAATCTGTTTTCATGTAAAGGACTTTCTGGAAATCCACCTCCTATCACATGCAATGCCGTCACATTGTTATTTTCATCAATGGCCGCTTTATACGTCATGATATAAGTTGGACGATAAATACCATTGGTCATATCGTCTTCTCTGGTATAAATCAATTTTACAGGGGCTTTAACTTTTTTTGAAATATGACCTGCTTCTACAATATAATGCCCATAAGCCCTGCGACCAAAGCCCCCACCCATTCTGGCCAGTTTCATTTCCAGTTGTTCGGGCTTGATATCCAGATTAGCCACAATATTTTGTTTCATCATTTCAGGAATCTGAATGGGGGCAACAAAAAAGGCTTTTTCGTCTGTAATATGCGCAAAACAGCTAATGGGCTCCATAGGATTGTGTGCCAAAAAAGGAGCAGTGTAGGTTCTTTCAATGACCCGATTGGCATTTTTAAATGCGGCTTCAGGATCACCATCTTTTCTGGCCACACGCATGGGCTTTTTTTGCATTTCATGCATCTGACGCAAATGCTCATCCGTACTTTCCAAACCTGCTGGGATCATTTCATCTCTTCTACCCCCTCTTGCCATAACAGGTTCCTTGGTGGTTTGAATGGGCTCCCATTCTGCCACTACTTTTTTACGTGCATTCATCACTTCCCAGGTTGAATTGCCTACCACTGCAATCAGCTTATTAAAAGTGCGGGTATCAAATCCTGCTTTCACATACCCATCCTTGTAAACCTGAAACTCAAACACATCTTTAATACCTGGCATTTTCAAGGCTTCTGATGCATCAAGGGATTTTAATTGCATGCCAAATGCAGGCGGATGAATCACCATCGCAATTAACATGCCTTCAACCTGATAGTCCATGGTAAAAAGGGATTGACCACTCAGTATTTCTTTGCCCACTTTATTTTTCTGAGGGGTACCCAGTAAAGAAAATTCACCCGGTTTTTTCAAAGCCACTTTTTCAGGCTTTGGCAATTTAGCGGCTGCAGTAGCTACTGCACCATAAGTTAAACGCTTACCTGAATTAATATGTACAATTTCTCCCTTTTCGGTACGTAATTCAATCAGCGGCACACCCCATTGATTGGCTGCTGCCTGCATTAACATTAATCGCGCAGTAGCCCCTGCTGTTCGCAAAGGCATCCATGCCATGGCCATAGCGCGGCTCCCACCCGTAAACTGACTCTTGAAACGAGGCGTATCATAATCCCCCATTTCCACGATAACTTTACTCCAGTCTGCTTCCAGTTCTTCGTTCACCATCATAGGAAGAGAAGTCATTACATTGGTTCCAAACTCTGGATTGGGGTTAAATATTTTAACTTGATTATCCGGGGTTATTTGAATGAACCCATTTAGCTGAACCCAATTGTTGTTGTCTGCAACATGAGCCATGGCTTCATTCGGAATTAAATTGGCAAACCAACTGATGCCAATCATCATGCCACCACCCGTTAATGAAGTAACTTTTAGAAAAGAACGTCTGCTTTGATTTTTGTTAGCTTTTTCCATTGTCTAAAAATTATTTTTTGGATGATTTAGCAACATGTTGAATAGCAGCTTTAATTCTGATATAAGTTCCGCAACGGCAAATATTTCCTGTCATGGCAGCTTCTATGTCTGTTTCAGAGGGATTGGGATTGCGTTTTAGCAAAGCCACTGCAGACATAATTTGACCTGTCTGACAATAACCGCATTGCGCTACATCCAGTTCCAGCCAGGCTTTTTGCACAGGATGCATTTCAGTTTCGGAGATAGCAATTCCTTCAATAGTAGTAATGGCTTGTGTACCAACTGCTGAAACAGGCAACTGACAGGAACGCAATGCATTTCCATTCAGATGAACGGCACAAGCACCACAGGCACCCGCACCACATCCATACTTGGTACCCACTAAATGCAGATGATCTCTCAACACCCAAAGCAAGGGCGTTGAAGGATCCACATCCACCGACAATTGTTTACCGTTAATTTTTAACTGAAACTTCGCCATGACACTATTATTTAAATAGTGAATCTACATTTTATTTTGCATTTTCCGTTTCATGGCTGCTTCATACGCTATTTTCTCCTCCTTTGATTGAGGCAATAAAGCTGGCACTTTTTTCGGCTTCCCCTTTTTATCTATGGAAACAAAATGAAAATACCCGTCAGCAATCAGACTGCTTTTATCTCCATTAAAATTGATTCTATTTACAGAAACATATACTTCCATAGAAGTATTGAAAGCACGCGTAACAATAGATTTAATAACCAGCACATCTCCCACTTTGGCAGATTGAGAAAAACCCACTTTACTAATTTCTGCTGTTACACAAATATTTCCGGCATGCATTTGAGCGGTTATGGCAGCAGCAATGTCCATCCAGTTAACCAATTTCCCTCCCAGTAAAATGCCCATTGGGTTCGTATCATTGGAACAGACTATTTCTGTTTTAACAGAAACAGAATCTGCAGGCTTTTTATTGATTTGCTTCTTCATTTGCTATGCTTGTTTCCTGTTCAGCAATCTTAAGTTGAATGGAGTCCAGTATCTGCCCTGCCAATTCAATATCATAATCTTCGTGGTATTTTTTCTTTACCCCCAATGAAGACAGTTCCAGGTGTACAGTAGGAACAACGGAATGATTCTGAAGACAGGCTTTTGCACAGGCCAGCGGGCACCCGTCAATTGCAATAATTTTTCTCCCCGATACTGCCGTCCTTACCAAACTTTTTACATTTCCGCCAACACCTGCAATACAACTCATTTCAGCAATTCCCTTCCTGTCTAATTGTACGGCAATATAATTGCTCATTTGTGCAGCATTACTGCAGCCAGAACAGGAATATACCAACGGCAAACTTTTATTTCTAAGCATTGCAGAATATTTTCGCAAATATAATGATTAAAGATATTTTTGTCCTTAATTATTATTCAGGCATGGAATTCAATGAAAAAAATAAGATCCTGACAGCAGGCATACTTTTACTGACTTTCACTGTTTATAGTTTTCACCTATACAGTAGCCTGCCCCGGCAAAACCTGGCAAAGGCAGACGATTCCAATGGCAAATTGGTATGGCAAGAAAAAAACTGCATCAGCTGCCACCAGATTTATGGCTTAGGAGGATACTTAGGCCCTGACC
Organism: Sediminibacterium sp. C3; assembly: GCF_000508085.1. GTDB lineage: Bacteria > Bacteroidota > Bacteroidia > Chitinophagales > Chitinophagaceae > Sediminibacterium. The sequence continues at coordinate 2,434,624 of NZ_KI669560.1, forward strand.
TTACGAACGTTTACAGCACAAAAGGCCCGGAATACATCAAAGCTTTTTTAAAAACAGGAACGGTGGTAATGCCCAATTTCAAACTATCAGATAAAGAAATACAGGAACTGCTTGGCTACTTAAAAAATATAGACCAGACAGGAAAAGCCGATCCAAGAACTTTTACAATTTCATACAATGGGACCATTAAGCAATAAGGAACATAAATTATTCAAAGCCTATTTACTTACTGCATTAATGCTACTGGTACTTGGCTTAAGCTGGGGGATTATCGGAAGCTTACAATACATAAGTCCGGGCTTACTAAAACAGCATTTTTCATTTGAAAAATAAGGCCCCTGCATGTTAGCTCTGTTCTATTCTGGATTATCATAGCATCGGTGGGCATGGTGCTCTCCTATTTACGAAGTGTAACAGGTAAAAAACTGTACTCATTTAAACTGGCTTATATACACTTGCTTGTATTTATCATTTCAACTTTAGGAATTTACTTTGCTTATATATCCGGCAATTTTGGAGGCAGGGAATATTGGGAGTTCCCTCCGTTTTTTGCAGTATTAATTATAGCTGGCTGGATATTATTTCTGATTAATTTCATCAGTTCCTTATCGTCTTTCAGAAATCAGCCCGTTTACATCTGGATGTGGATGACAGGTATAATCTTCTTTCTCTTTACTTACCTGGAATCTTATTTGTGGGTCATCCCCTATTTCAGGAAAAATTTAATCGGAGACTTACTGATTCAATGGAAATCGAACGGTTCCATGGTTGGCTCATGGAATATGCTGATTTATGGTTCCAGCATTTTCCTGATGGAAAAAATAAGCGGCAATAAAGAAACAAGCCAATCTTCAATAGCATTTATATTATATTTCACTGGTCTTTTTAATCTAATGTTTAACTGGGGACATCATATTTATACGCTTCCGACAGCACCTTATGTTCAGTATATCAGTTATGCAGTCAGCATGACTGAATTGTTCATAATCGGTAGAATAATTTTCAACTGGAAAAAGACCCTGGATACTGCACAAAAAAACCTGCATATTTTATCGTATCGCTTGCTTTTATCTGCAGACATCTGGGTATTTCTCACTTTAGCATTAGCCATTCTCATGTCAATACCCGGAATCAATGTATATACGCATGGCACGCATATAACAGTAGCCCATACCATGGGGGCCACCATTGGTATCAATAGCTTTATTCTACTTGCTACTATTACTGATAACTCAGAAGATAATTGCAGCAATTTATTACACTATCACAAAATCATAAATAAAGGCATCTGGATCAGCAATATTTCATTACTGATATTCTGGTGTAGTTTAATTGGAGCAGGAATAAAGAAAGCCATCTGGCAAACTGCTGAAGTTCAAAACAGTTTTAGCATGATGATGCAGGAATTGAAACCGTACTTTATTGTATTCATGGCTGCTGGAATTAGCCTGGCAATAGGATTATTCTGTATTATATTCCCGCTGATGAAAATGAAAATTAGCTGTATTTTCAAGAAATAAATTCATCAATAATTCTAACAATCTATGTTTTCTAAAAAAACAGAATATGCTTTAAGAGCAACCATCTATATTGCAAAACACAGTTCAGAAGAAAAGAAGCTTAGCATTGTTGATATTTCAAAAGCCATCAACTCACCTCAATCCTTTACTGCGAAAATCCTTCAGGTACTTACGAAGAAAAAACTGATTCACTCTTTGCCTGGGCCTAATGGTGGCTTTTATATAACTGAGCCTACTTTACAGGCACCCATATCCTGCATTATTGATGCCATGGGTGAGAATGAAGCATTGGATAAATGTGTTTTAGGGCTAAAAAAATGTTCAACAACAAACCCTTGTCCGCTGCATGAGCAATACAAGAAAGTTAAGTTTCAGCTGAAAGAAATTTTTGAAGAAAAATCAATTAGCAAACTGGCAAAAGAATTAAAAAACAACAAGAGCCTACAATACTAATGCTTCATACAACACTTCCACAGGATGCAAAGCAACTACATCAGTGCCATCTTTAATCTGATGTCTACAGGATGTTCCAGCCGCTGCAATTACTTTTTCCCCCGCCATTTTCCTGACAGCAGGAAACAAGACCAGCTCTCCTACTTTTTGAGAAATTGCATAGTGTTCTTTTTCATAACCAAAAGAACCGGCCATTCCGCAACAACCGCTCGGAATAATATCAACCGAATAATTCTTAGGTAAGGACAACATGGCAACACTATGGTTCTGAGAAGACAAGACTTTTTGATAACAGTGTCCATGTAGAGCAATCTGCTTAGGCATTTCAGTAAATGCTTCTGCCTTAATATTTCCTGCAGCTATTTCTTTTGCAAAAAATTCTTCAATAGTAAAAGTATGTTTGGCAAGGTGGATTGCAGCTGACTTATTTTCCGGACTCGCGAGGTCTTTGTATTCATCTCTGAGTGTTAGCAAAGCAGATGGCTCAATACCAACAATAGGCACTTCTTTTGAAACCAATGGAGATAAGTATTGAATATTCTGATTGGCAATGGCTGCAGCTTTACGCAACAAACCTTTGGACAAATAAGATCGACCACTTTCCAGATGCTCAGGTATCGCGACTTCATATCCCAGTTTTTCCAATAAAAGAATTGCTTTCTGCCCGATGGAGCTATCCAGGAAATTCGTGAATTCGTCACAGAAGAAATATACTTTTCTATCCTGTTTTACTTTCCGTTTTTCATGCCATGCATGTAACTGTACATTACCCAATAAAGGCATGGTTCTATCCGGATGAAAGCCCACTAACCGATTAGCAATTTTGCGCAAAGCAGGCGTACCAAAAATAAAATTATAAATTGGTCTGAAAACAGCAGCCAGTTTCATCTGTGCTGCAAAATTTCCAACGAGCTTAGATCGGAATGGAGTTCCATTGGCATCATAATAATGTTGCAGAAACTCTGCCTTCATCTTGGTGATATCTACACTGGAAGGACATTCTATTTTACAACCTTTGCAACTTAAACAGAGATCCATGGCTTCCTTGATCTCTTCGTGATTGTAAGGCTGCAGATCATGCGGGTTACTCAGGAACTGACGCAAAATATTGGCCCTTGCACGGGTAGTATTTTTCTCGCTTCGGGTGGCCATAAAACTCGGACACATGAGCCCACCGGATATTTCAGATTTTCTGCAATCGCCGGAGCCCGAGCATTTTTCTGCCAGTCTTAAAATACCATCGTCTTCACTAAAATCAAATATCGTTTTGGTGGGAGTAGCTGCCCGATTCACCTGCATCCTGAAATGCGCATCCATTGGCGGTGTATCGGTAATTTTCCCTTTATTGAAAATGCCACCGGGATCAAAAATATTTTTTACCTGTTTAAACAAGCCATACACTTCATCTCCTACCATGGCGGGAATAAACTCTCCTCTCAATCTTCCATCTCCATGCTCACCCGACAAAGAGCCATTGTATTTCTTAACTAAGGCTGCCGTTTCCTCCAAAATAGTCCGGAACTGTTTTACCCCCTCTTCCGACTTTAAATTAATAATAGGTTCTACATGCAATTCCCCTGCCCCTGCGTGTGCATAATAAGATGCTTTTACACCATGCTTTGCCAACAAGACTTGCAACTCCTCAATATAATGAGGCAAATCATTCGTAGACACTGCACAATCTTCAATCAGATTAACAGGCTGTGCATCGCCCTTTAAATTGCGCAGCAAGCCTAATCCTGCTTTGCGTACATCCCAGGCAAACTTAGTATCGGCATTGTACAAAACCGGATAAGCATAACCCAGTTTATTTTGTTGCAATGCAGCAATAGTGGAATTCAATTTTTCATCCAAAGCAACACGGCTTTCTTCCATAAATTCTACCATCAATAAAGCGGCAGGATCTCCTTCAATAAAGAATCGGTTTTTCTGGTATTCCGGATGACCAATGGTAAAATCCATGATCATTTTATCCACCAGCTCCGATGCCATGGGGCCTTGCTTCAATACTTCTATATTGGCGTATAAGGATTCTACCAGGGTAGAACAATGTATAATCAACACCCCTATTTCTTTGGGAGGCAGTGGCAGTAAGTTCAATTTTAATTCAGTTATAAATCCCAGCGTGCCTTCTGAGCCAGCGAGTAATTTACATAGATTGAAAGGCGCACCGTTTGCTGAAAAAGGCTGCATATCCAGTAAAGCATCTAATGCATACCCGGTATTTCTTCTAACCACTTCTTTGGCTGGAAACTGCTTACGAATTAATTGTTGCCTCTCATTGTTATTCAATAATGAAAACAAGTCCTGATAAATTTTTCCTTCTAAGCCTTGCATAGAATCAACTTCGGACCAATCTCTTTCCTTGAATACAGCTGTGCTTCCATCGCTTAATAAAACTTTGGCTTCTATTAAATGATCGCGGGCCGATCCCCAAACGATGCTATGTAAGCCACAGGAATTATTCCCCACCATCCCCCCAATCATGGCTCTGTTAGCCGTTGAGGTTTCTGGGCCATACATCAATCCAAATCCCTTCAGGTAACTATTTAAATCATCTCTGATTACACCAGGCTGCACACGACACCATTTCTCCTCTACATTCACTTCAATCATTTGTGTGAAGTGTTTGGATATATCTACCACAATCCCTGCGCCCACTACCTGACCAGCCAGCGAAGTACCCGCTGCGCGTGGGATTAGCGTAATTTGATGTTTTTGCGCGAATGCAATCAAGATTTGCAGATCTCTTTCATTGGTTGGTATGGCAACCGCCAGAGGCATTTCCTGGTAAACAGAAGCATCGGTTGCATAGGCACGCAACTGCATCTGATGTTTTGCATGGGTATCAAAATAAAACTCTCCGGATAGCTGTTGGGCTAATTCTTGCAGCGACTCTTTCATTAAAACCTAAATTGGGCAGAAATATACAAATTCCTTCCCAAACCGTTGATGCCGCTTCCGTGCATACGATAATCCTGATTAAAAATATTAGCCACCCCCGTGCGCAATACAAATGTGTTAAAATCAATACTGGCGTGCATATTCAGGATATTCCATCCAGGTGTTCCTCCTTTTGGAATGCGATTATCATCTTTATCTCCCTGTGCCAACCTGTTTTGTGAACCCGCATACAAATATTCTAACATATACATCATCTTACCCGGCTTCCACTGCAGATAGGTTCTTCCGTGGTATGGCGGAATTCTTCTCATAGGTTCTGCACGGGTAGTATTTTGTCCAAAGGAATAGGCCCCGTTGCTATGCAATGTCCATCCATTCTTCCATTGATATTGAAAACTGTATTCAAGCCCTCTGATAAACGATTCCTGGTTGTTCTCTTTAATATACACATTGTATCCGTTAATTTGCTGACCAGGCAGCTGAACGCGATTGATCAGATTGGTTAAATGCATATAATAAAAAGCAAGAGAAGCCTGTAACTGCTTGGCCTGTACCTTATAGCCAAACTCTGTATTCATAGTCTTCTCAGGGCGTAAGCCATAGGCCGGAATTTCATATCTAAAATCTACTAGACCAAGGGTTCCCATATCATCTATATTGGGTGCACGATAACCCGTACTGTAGGATGCATAAAAGGATTGTTGCTTATTGAGTTGGTAAGACACTGCTCCATTAAACACTAAAGAGGAAGGTTTTACTACTGCTGTATCCACTTTAATATTTAATGTATTATAACGCAGCCCTGCTTCTATGTGAACATTACCCAAAGCAATATGGTGCATGCTATACAGGGAAAAATTTCCCATGCTTGCACCGTCAGGATACAGTCCTCTTTGATTCAACACAGCATTATTCGATAGCGTTATTTGTTGCTTATTGCTATGTACCAAATCGCCATAATATTCTATACCGGTATTGGCGGTCCAGTTATTAGTGAACACAGAAAACATATCCGCAGTTAAGCCGAGTGTTCTAACCCGGTCTTCTTCCTCAAAACGATTCGCATTATCATTTCGCTGATACCTCCTACTCTCCCGATTATGTTGGAGAGAAGCCGTGAAGTTCATTTTGGATATCAGTTTATGATTTGAATTGCCTTCGAATCGCAGGTAACTCAGGTTTCGGATTTGCGGATCAAACAGATAATAGGCAAAATTTTCCAACGCAACCCGATGATAGAGAGGTACATTTTTTTGCTGGATTTGCTGATGCATTGCAGTCAGCACCCATTGTTGATTTAGCTGCCATTTAAACTTAAGATCAATCGCATGTTCCTTATATCCGCTTGGGCTTTGAATACCGGTTGAATCGCCTCCTGGTAAATCTCCAAATTTTCTGGAAGTGTATCCTACCTGAAAAGCAGTTTTACTACTGCGATACACCAATTCTGCTCTCCCCGTATATTCCACATCATTACTCAACATTCTTCCTATAATATTACCAGACCATTTTGACTTGTCAGAAAAACCGGGATCTTTTGTAAAAACCTGAATCACTCCGCCCATAGCATCAGAACCATATTGCACAGAACCCGTTCCCCTGGCTACTTCTATAGCGCCAACTGAAAAAAGATCAATGGTATTAAAATATTGATTTGGGCCGTATCGGTAAGTAGCATTATTCAAACGAATACCATCAATCATTAATAAATTTTGATTGCCCGTAAGGGATCTTACAAAAGGAGAGCCACCCCCATGATTGGTTTTCTGAACAAATACCCCCATGGCTCCCACCAGGGCTTCCGGACTGGTCCGGGGTTGAAATCGCTCTACTTCGCCCAGATTAATCCGTGTAACAGAGTACGGCGTATTCAGTGTATTTTGTTTTGTTCTGGTTGCGGTAACCATTACTTCCTGTAAAGACAAAGCTGTGTCGGTCTGTGCCTTTATTGTTCCCTGCAACAGTAAACTCAACAACAAAATAATTACCGCTTTATTCATTTGTATTATTTAATTACAGTTCCTTCTTTTTGTTGACGATAATGATCTGCACGCATATCTTCCAGCTTATCCATTTCAGGACCTTTCAGAATCTTATTCCAATCTATTGTTGTCTTATATTTCTTCATGGCTTTGTTCACGTCAAAAATACGGCTATCATGCATTTCCAATGTGTAGGGGGTATAATCCGGCTGATCTGTAAAAAAATCCTGCAGCAGACTCGCTGTTACATCGTATTGATTTACATAAGGCACACCCGAAATATTATAAATCGTTTTTAAAATGGAGCCAAAATTGGCATGGGTCTTACTAAGATGTCCTTTCTTCACATAAGGCCCGGCCATCATTAATATAGAACGATGTGCATCCACATGATCTACTCCTCCCTGCGGATCATCTTCGGTTATAATCACCAGCATATTTTTCCAGTACTTCGTACGCGACAAGAAGTGAAGTATTCGGCCTAATGCCAGATCATTGTCTGCCATGAAAGAATGTGCACTGGTATATCCATCTTCCGGACGTGCTTTCGCAATATGATCATTGGGCAATTGAATCGTAACAAGTGAAGGCATCGCTTCTTTACCCACAATCCATTTACGGGTAAATTCCTTTTCGAATTGATTGGCCCTGTATTGATCAGGAATATTGGTGTTATAGCCAGGGTATGCTCTGCTGGTTTTGTTAAATAAAGCCTTCTGCATGGGTACCATTACCCCATGTCCTGCTCCGGTTGCCGTATCATACCACTCTTCCCTTACATGAGCGGTTTCATTGGCTTCTCCAAAATTGTAAAACAATTTCTTTTTGCGTTCAAATGCTTCCCAGATTCCTCCGGCTTCAGCATAGTCTTCCGGGTCTATACTTCCGGTTGTTCCGGGAAATCTTCTGCCAGGAGCAGTAGAAAATATTTTAGCTGTTTTTTCTACACTGGAATTGGCCTCCACCCATTCATTCGGAATCACCCCCATCATCCAATGATGCCCGTGAATACTGGCATCGCTGTCACAATAAAAATTATCACTAAAGGCAAACTGTCGGGCAATCTTATGATGATTGGGTGTAACCCTCAATCCCTTAAAGCGCTCTCTTTGATTAGCTAGCAAAGTATATGCATTGTTCACTCCAAACCTCGCTAGACTGCTGTCTCCTCTCGCTTCTTTAATTTGACCGAATACTTCATCGTATGTACGGTTTTCTTTGGTGATGTAAACAATGTATTTGATTGGACTTTGATATAAACCAGGCAAGGGTGGTAAAGGATTTTGATTCATTTCAACTGTTGATTGAAAAAAAGTATTGGACAAACTGGTGGCCGTATACTTTGTTAGCTGAGCAGAATCGGGCATTGCCACTTTGTGAAAGGAACCCAATTGCAAATCGCTGATGAAAGTACCCTGTATGGGTTTCTTAAAACCCATGCCACCATTGGGTCCGGCACCCAATCCTCTTGCTGTAATAATGTAAATTTCTTTCTCATCTCTACCCAGCATTACCCTAGATGGCCCCCAGCCAGTTGGAATTAACCCCAATGTTTTTCCAGAAGCAATGTCAATAACAGCCACAGCATTAAATCCCAACAAGGCAACAAATAACTTCTTTTCGTCTTTGCTCAAACAAATACCAAAAGGTAATAAACCCCGATACTTATCTAATAATGGGCTTACTTTAATGGGTATATGCTTTACTATTTTCTGTGACCGATAATCAATCACTGAAATATTATCATTCGTGGCGTTGGTAATATACGCATGTTGTTTACCTACTGCTATTGAATTGGGGCTGGCACCTCCTACTACTTCAATATCTTCAATCAGTTCCCCAACCTGATGACCTGTTTTTAATTACTTAATACTTTATTGGTTGCCAGATCAATTACAAATACACTCATGGCTTCAGTGGAGGATGGACTTCCAACACCAGGAATTTTTTTCCCGTCAATGATGGTTCCATTAATAGATTCCTTTGTATTGTCACCATAAGGAGGATGAGAAATCAACATAGAATCATAGTTCTGCTCTGTCATCCCTTCTATTAAGGGATACGCATACATACCTACATTAGCAACAAAAGCATATTTTTTATCCGGACTGATTGACAAACCAAAAGGCAATCTTCCACAGGGAATGGATGCTTCTATCTGTCTGGTCTGCATATTAATTCTAACCATGCGAAAGTTCGCACGGTCTAAAACCAACAATTCGTTTTTATCTGAATTATACAACAGATCCGAAGTAAAACTATCTTCAAATAAGATACTTCCCACTTTCCCGTTAAGAGAGATAGAATCAATCCTGCGCATTTGCTGAATATCATAAATTAACACAGCACCATTATCACCGCCGCTCAAATACACAATATGGGATTGTTCCCCAAAATCTACCCCAAGAAAAGAACCCTTAGAAAATGGAGAAGGTGTTTTTCCATCATATGATGGAACTCGAGTAGGCTTCATACTGATTAAGTCAATAATGGTAAATACTCCATTATGCAAGGTAATAGCCTTGGTACCATCCGGTGAAACACGCATTCCAAATGGATCATGGGTAATACGAATCATTTCTCCGGCAGGATTGATATATCTTCCGCTGGGCAAGACCGATACCCCTTTTTCATCAATACGAGCATACTCAAACTTACCTGGCACTTCCAGCGCAGTTACCGTTTTTTTAGTTTGCGCATTCGCTAAGTTTAGTAACAAAAGAAATAAACTGGTAATTATATAACGCATGATTTAAAGATAACTGATTAATGATAAAATGAGGTGAATACCTAAGCATCCACCCCATTCACTAAAACTAAATCGAAATATGAGAAAAACTTACTTAGCAATCCACATCAGGGTATTGATATCATCTGTCCCCTGCCTAGTTACAGCAGCAGCTCTATTTGCGCCATTTAGAGCCTGTTCTGCAACAGGGTAAATAAATCTAACTGGCACTTTATTGTTATTCAAGTTGTCACGTCCAGGTACAATTACAGGCATGCCTGTTCTTCTCCAATCAAACCAACCTTCTAAACCAGTAAAGAATAAGGCAACCCATTTTTGCAATGCAATTTTCTCTAACTTTTCTTGTGTAGTTCCTGAATAAGCTACAGCTGGTTGTGTAAAATAATTGGCATTCGGCGTAACATTAATGCCATAAGAAGCAGGGACCATTGAGGCATAATAAGCAAAATTAGCATTGATTCCATTGAGATAATAGGTATTGGCAGTTGTGGAAGTGCTAATCATTCCCTTTTCTGCTGCTTCCGCTAAAATGAACTGAAGTTCAGCATAGTTCATAATAATACCCCTTGCAACATTCGGCAATGGTGGCGTTTGACCATTATCATTACAAACCAAACAAGCATAACTATATCCAATTCTGGAAACACCCTGAGGACCACCATTGTAATTTAGGGCAGCCACATCACCTAATCCATTTGGAATACCTTCAATTTTAGGATTTCCTGCAGCTACTGAATTTTGGGAAGGTCTTCCAAAAACATATAGCCTTGGGTCATTGATTGCAGACAAACGATCACTTAAAGTTTTACTTACTCTTATTTCATCAATAGAACCTACCCGAGAACTATACAAAGGCCATTGATTCGCAGGGACATCCGCTAAATATTTCATTTCAGCATTGTCATCATTTGAGGTCATCAGAGGATATAAAGTGCTGTTTGAAACTATTGTTTGCATGTCTGCATTGACAGACTTCTTTTTAGATAAGCGCATTAATAAACGCAATCTTAAAGAATTGGCAAGCTTCTTCCATTTAAGCACTGAGCCGTTAAAAAGAATGTCGCCATTAATTGCTTCATTACTTGTACCTAAAATTTCATTTGCCTTTTTTAAATCTGCCAGCAAACCATTGTATATTTCTTCCTGCGTATCATACTTTGGCAAGTACACTCCGTTTGATTTTGCCTTTATCGCTTCAGAATAGGGAATATCTCCGTATGCATCCGTTGCTAGAGAAAACAACCAACTTTTTAAAATTAAAGCCACACCCAAATAATTCTGCTGTACAGGTGCGCTTGAACCAGCCAGGTCAATGATGTTCTGAACATTACGCATATTACCATACACATTAGACCAGATACCATTTTTCTCACCCCACAAGTAACGATCTTCATTTACAAACTGAATTTTTGCTGTGTACTGCACCAACAGATTACCCGTACCCCAGGCCTGTCCTACCTGCTCGTTCACAGCACTTTTAATAATACCCGATAAAAGAAGATTTGGGGTCACTTTAGTAGGTACGTTTGGGTTGGTATTTACCTCCGTAAAATCTTTTGTACAAGCATTTAAAAACAATAGGGAAAATGTTGAAAATGCTATATATAATTTTTTCATAAATAATTTTTAGAGCGTTTAGAATTTCAAACTTAAATTAACACCAAAGCTTCTGGAAGATGGGATTGACATATATTCAATTCCTGGCAATGCTGTACCACCAGTGTAAGACATTACTTCAGGATCAACATGAGGGACTTTTGACCAAACCGCAAGATTTCTTCCTACAATACTTAAAGTTGCTGTCTTAAAAGGTGTATTTCTTAATAGCTGAGCGGGGAAATTAAATCCAACCTGCAACTCTCTAAGCTTTACAAAAGAAGCATCAAACATAACTCCTTCTGCAATAGCTCTTCCTGCAGTCCAGGCAGTATGCCACTCTCTGGCAGTTACCTTAACATCGTTAGGGGTTAATTGTCCATTAACTACTTTAACTCCTTGTCCAATTACACCATTACCTGGTTTGCTTAAATCGTATCCATCCGCTCTTCCTTCCAATGTTTCAATAATTATTCCACCTTCACGGCCTACAGTTTGTGTGTGAGAGTATACCTGACCACCCATTCTTACATCAAACAAGAAGCCTAGTTTGAAGTTGCCATAAGTAAATGTGTTATTAATACCTGCCAGCCAGTCTGGATTATAATTGCCTAACTTAATTCTCTCTGTTGTTCTAATAGGTCTGCCATTATTAAACACCATTTGACCAACATACTTACCTGTACCATCGTAATAAGCTGCATTCGGATTAGTGTTTTGAACACGTGCAAAACCAATACCATACATATCCCCCATTCTCTCACCAACTCTTGCCTCTACTGTTACACTTCTGCTGGCCATTACTAAATTGTTCAAACCATCAGACAATTCAACTACCTTACTTCTATTGGTGGAGAAATTTAAATCTACTGCCCATCTGAAACCATTTTTCTTTCCAACCACTGGAACAAGATTTAGCATGGCTTCAAAACCATAATTTCGGATTAAGCCAGCATTGATAGATCTGGAACTATATCCAGAAGTTTGTGACAATGGAATATTAATAATCTGATTTTTGGTGTTACTCTGATAAAAAGTAAGGTCTAAGCCAACACGATTATTAAACATTTTAAGTTCAGTTCCAATTTCAAAGGCAGTACTAATTTCAGGCTTTAAAGACAAGTTTGCCAAACGGTCGGTTTCACCGTAAATCTGTGCAGTACCATATGCAGTACTTGGATTGTAGGCTTGTGTAAATGTAAACGGATCTGTATCGTTACCCACCTGTGCAACACTTCCACGCACTTTAGCAAAATTAATTACTGATGGTAACTTAACCATGTCACTAACGATGGCACTAACTGCTGCTGAAGTATAGAAGAAAGAATTTTTCTCAGAGCCCAATGCTTTTAATTCTGCAGGCAAGGTTAATGCGCTACTCCAGTCATTTCTACCGGTAACATCTAAAAATAAATAGTTTTTGTAAGCAACTTGAGCAGACCCATAAAGACTATTCACTCGCTTTTCAGTTGTTGTTTGTGCAACATCAACTGGTACACGATTATTGGTAATTTTATAAATACCAGGAATATTAAGCTGACCCGCATTTACTTCATTAAAATCAGCTTTTTGTCTGGTTTGGTTGCCTCCAAATGTACCAGAAAAAGTAAAATTATTATTCAGCTTTTTATTAGCAGAAAACAAGAAATCTGTATTTCTCTCTTCTGTAATTACTCTGGCCTCTCTGTATTGACCAAATGGAAAACGTTGAGTACTGAATGCTCTTTTATAAGTGCGCACTTCCGAAGCATAATCAGTTGCAGCACGCAATTGCAAGCTTAACCAACTAGCCAAATCATATTTCAATGTAATATTACCAATGATACGATCAACTACTTGACCATTGGTATTTTCATATACAGTCAAATAAGGATTATCATGGTAATTGTAATTCCAGCCAAACTGCCTAATACCTTCTAGACCTGGCTGCCACAATCTTTTCATGTCTTCTATTCTAACAGATCTTGGAAACCAACTCGTAAATAAATACATAATACTCTCTGTGCCATAACTAATAGATGGCCTGTTATCACTAGAGCTTTTAATATAAGAAACAAAAGCACGCGCACTGAATTTATCAGATAAATTATATCCGCCACTAAAAGAAACAGTATTTCTTTTTAAATCTGTGTTAGGAACAATTCCTGTCTGGTCCAGATTGGTAAAAGAAAGTCGGAAATCACCATCTTTATTACTACCTACCAAAGCAACATTATTGGTTAATGTTCTTCCAGTCTTAAAAAAATTAGCCACCCCATCTACATCAGCCAGCCAAGGGGTAGGTGTAATAACACTACCTGCCGGCGCATTCAAATCACCACCCAGAAATGGAATAGGTTGACCATTCAGTGTTCGTGGAGAATTAAACTGCGGATACAATTGACCTTTAAATGCAGGCCCCCAGCCTTCGTCGGTACCATCTGTCAATCCTGCACCACCACCATTCACAAATGCGAAAGCACCACCGTTACCATTCCCCTGACCATATACATTCTGAAATTCAGGCAGCTTTAAAGCATTTTCAAAAGTTACATTTGAATTTACTTCCACACCAATTCCTTTGCTACTCTTTCCTGATTTGGTTTTAATCACAATAACTCCATTGGCAGCTCTGGAACCGTATAATGCAGAAGCGGCAGGACCTTTTAAAACGTTCATGCTCTCAATATCATCCGGATTAACAAATCCGGCACCATTTCCAAAATCAACTTCCATATTACCCCTGCCACTACCACCTACAATAGAGTTAGAAATAGGCACCCCATCAATTACATACAAGGGCTGATTTTTATTCATATCTACAGAACGTTCACCTCTAATGGTAACTCTTGCTGAGCCACCAATTCCTGAATTTCCACCCACAACAGTAACACCAGCAATCTTTCCTGCAAGCTGACTAACTACGTTGGACTCTCTCGCTACTGTTAAATTATCACCTTTTAATTCCTGGGAAGCGTATCCGAGTTTTTTCTTTTCTCTCTTAATACCCAAAGCCGTTACTACAACCTCATCTAGTTCAGAAGAAACCGCCTCTAAAGTAATTTGCAGAGATTCGCCTTTTGCACTAACTGTTCTATTTTTAAACCCAATATTGCTGACAATCATATCATCACCAATATTTGCGGAAATGGTAAAGTTTCCTTGTTGGTCGGAAACGGAATTTACCTTGGTTTTTACTACAGTAATTGTTGCACCAGAAAGGGGATTTCCCGAAGCTGCGTCAACAACTCTGCCTTTAATTACTGTCTGCGCTGAGGCAGAAAAATGAAGAAGCAATACCGACAAACTGTACAATATTGCTTTCATTAAAATTTTCGAATTGCTCATAATAGTTTTGCTGTTTGATGCGCAAACCTATCATTGCAATGTTAACTCAATGTATTGTTAATGTTAACTGATTGTTGTCAATTATTCTATTGCATCAATCAATTTTTTTGCAAGTCCAAAACTCAAAGTCATGCCTGCACCACCCAGACCATTTAAAATATAAACATTAGGTATGGGTGAATGAAAAAACCACGATGATCCATCTGTCATCTTTGGATATATGCCATGCCAGCTTTCTGAAATTTTCCAATCCGAAGCGTCCATAAATTGATTTAAATATTGTATTATCAAATCATTAATATCACTTCTGTCAAAAGGATCAAAAATATTACCGTATTCATGTGAATCACCAACCGTTAGCTCTCCTTTTTCATGCTGAGAAACCATTACATGGATTCCGTGTTGCAAATGCAAAGGGTAATTTTCTTCTGCAAATTTTTTCAACAAAGGCAATGAAGAGGACTGTTTAAAACTTCCGTAATGCAGTAAAGACAATCCCCCACAAACAGACGTGCCAATTGTGTCATGTGCAGGCATTTGAAACCGCATCATCTGCAATTTGCATTTTGTAATGGGAGTCTCATTAAAAACAGCAGGGAATAAAGTTTCCATCTCATGACCAGAACATACAAAAACAAAATCAGCATGTAATACTTTTTCGCTATTCTTTATATATCCTACTCCAATTTCAGTTACCGGAAAATCCCACAAAAACTGAACACTCATCAATTCACATAAATAATTACTTACATGAGCAACTGCTATTCTTGGATCAACTATCAACTCATCAGAAGAATACAACCCACCCAATAGAGAGTGTTGTTTAACATATGGATAATGCTTTGCAATTTTATCTTTTGAAAACAATTGAACAGGTCTTCCTTCTTTATTAAATATATCGTACAATTCATTTAAGACTGTCCATTCTATATCATTGTTCGCCACATGTAAGCTACCACTTTGATTATACCACATACCGGTGCCGTCACAAACCAGCTTCCAGATCTCTGCTGATTTTCTAGCCAGTTGATACAATTCCCCTGATGGCTGACCAATAGGCCAGACCATTCCGAAATTTCTGACAGATGCTCCTATTGCCCTTGCAGACTTATCTACTACCGTTACATTATATCCCTTGTCTGCCAATGCCCTGGCAACCGACAAGCCAACAATTCCAGCACCAACAACTATTGCTTTCTTTTTCATGAATAATATTTATACGCTTTCATTAAACTAACATGCCCCCTAAGAGTAAATAAAATCAAAAGAATACCTATTATAGAAACCCCAATAAAAAGCATTGAAAAAAAAGTGACCCAGCTTAACCGAACCTGAATGAACTCTTTTAATAACAACACAAAAACGGTTCCCAAATACCCAAAAGCATCTGCTAGATACATCACAAAGCCAACATTCCCCTTAATTGCATAAGTAGATATCATTCTTTCAAAATAAAGACAGTTAAAAGGCAGATATGCCAGGTATAGTCCAGTTGTAGAACAAACCATCCATTGAAGGGGATTTAGTTGCTGACCATTATACAGCAAAGTAGCAGCAAGCGTGATAATAAGGCCTGCAATTACCAGCAAATGAGTGTAAAGAAATGCCTGCCTGTTAGATTTTATAGTAAAGAAAGAACCAATTACAATCAACACAAAAACTGCAACAACAGAACTGGTCTGAAAAAAAATACCTGCATTTTCTTTATACCCTGTTTCTATCCATAATTCATTGGCAAAATCTTCACTAAAATCCCTCACAATTGTAAATAAAGTATAACTAATTACAATAGGCAATAGCAAATAACCGAACTGCATGAAAAAAGCGCTTCGATCCTTTTGAGTCATTGGTTTTCTTTCAGACCTTTTTTTAATATCTTCCCTATCCGGCAAGGGCGTATGATGCAAAAACCAAAGTGAAATTAAAACTGGAATCACAAAAAAGGCGCCCGCTATAAATGGCATCCAGAAATCATGAATATTAAAATTCAGCAACAACCATTTGCCAATTGATTTAGCTAATCCGGAAGCAAATATGAAACTACTTACCAATACCGCACCCATAATCTCTGTTGTTCTTCTTCCCTCCAAAAAACTAAAAACCATTCCAAATACCATTCCCAGCGGCAGTCCGTTTAAGAACATACAGATAATATTATACGGGGCCGGGATAATACCAAATAAGAAAAGAGAAAACCAGGCAAGGGCGATGCAACTAAAGATACCCTGAATCCTATATTTGACATCCATAGTAGAAATAATGCGGATACCTATAAACTTACTAATCATGTATCCGACAACCTGTGCAATTACGAGACATACCTTATACGACAATCCTAAAAAAGTCCATTGCTCATAAACACCAGCTGTATAAGGCTTTCTGAAACCATACATACAAGTGTAAACGGTAAAAGAGGCAAATGAAACAACCAGCATCAAAAAAGCCGGTGATTGCTTCATTTTATTTTTGAGCCTGTGACCCAGTTGATTATCCATAGAAGCACAGATTATACAATCGATAGTATTTGATCTAACCCATGGATTATAAAATCAGGAGCAGCCATTAACAATATCTCTTCATCTTGTGCACCAGTTGTAATACCAATCGTTAATCCACAGCCAGCATTCTTGCCTTCTTCTATATCTGTTATGGAATCCCCCACTTTCACAACAAAAGCCGCTTCATTTATTTCCATATTTTGCATGGCAAGAAAAATCATGTCAGGATTAGGCCTGCTGTTAGCTACATCAGATGCTGTAATAACCGCGTCAATTGTCTGTCCAACATGCCAATTCAGCTTTTCCAATAGTAAACTGGCTATATTAGCGTCATAGCCGGTATTTAAAACCACTTTTATATTTCTATTCTTCAATTCATCGAAAATCCTTTCTGCATAAGGCATTGGTTTTACGTCCATAGACTGGTACGCTTCAACCAGATTTAATTGAAAAGATTCATGAAGTCGCTTTGCGATATTATCAGGAGCAAAAACGCCTAAGTCTATCAGCAGATCTTTAAAAGCCTGTCTTTTTTCTTTTCCTGCACCCAATGCAAGAACCATTTCAAGCGTACAGTCATACCCATCGTTAACCAGCATCTGGTGCATGAGTTTGTACACTAAATTATCTTCGTTTACAGTAGTACCTGCCATATCAAATACCACCATAGAATATTTCTGAGACATATGTTTTATGCGTTTTGATCTAGATGACGAATCATCATTTCCTTAAAAAAATCAAGATTAGCCGGTAGTGGCTTATTGGCTATTTTTGCCTGCTCATCTATTTTCCGAATGGCAATAATGTCTTCAAAAAATGGATTTTGTTCAAAACGGATTGCTTCATGATAGGTCATCACGCCCCCTTGCAATTTGAGCGTTTGCAGGCTTGCTTCAGATAATTGGGACAAATATGAAGGATATTTGTAACAGAGGTATCGCTTGGCAGGCACATGATTCTCAACAGCCTGAATAATTTTTTCGGAAAACCCTCTTTCTTTTAAAAATTGAGCCCCCAGATATTCATGATCAAGAAGGCCTAGCCCTTCCATATCATTTTCTGAAGTCAATGGCTCGCATACATGGCCAATATCATGCAATAATGCCGCTAATATCAATTCTTCGGAATATGCCTTTTCTTGTGCTATTTCAGCACTCTGGACCATATGCTCCAGCTTTGTAACCGGCTCACCAATATATTCAGATCCGCCCTTCGATAAAAGTAATTGTACAATCTCTTCTGCAATTGCAGCAGCATTTCTTTTCTGCATAGATATGTTTTAACAAACCTATGCAAGAGAAACGGAGAGATAATATTTCCAGGATTATCAAACTATGAAGGAATTGTTACCAAATTATTTCTGAATAGCATTCAGTGCTTTTTCTACCAGTATATCTGCGCCATTGGCTACCACAAAATAGCCGTTGGTTCTCCAGAGCTGACGGGCAATCAAAGCTTTGATGCGATTCTCAATGAAGGCTTTGCTTCTTGCATCAATGGCATTGAAATTCAGTCCCTCTTTGGCTGCGTATTGAACAAAAGCCTTCCATTGTGCAGGACTTACCTGAAACTGCTGATTGAATTCCGTTGCAGATTTGAATCGGGTGTACTGTGCCCGATTGGTAACGAAATCGTAATACGCAAAATCGTTCAGTGTGCTGGTCATGAGTACCTGCAAAACAGAGCGGGTATATAAGGAAGAGTCAAACAAAACTGTTGAGTCAGGTGTAATCCCCCCGCCGCCAAAAACAGTTTTACCTGCCGGGGTTTTGTATTTTTTTACGGTGCGTGCTAAAGAATCTTTTTTCGCCACAGAATCGGCAGGATGAAAACGGCCCATTAATTCTTCATTGTATTTATCATAGCCTTCAGCATAAGATTTCTGAATATTTCTACCCAATGGAGTAAAATACCTGGCCACTGTTAAACGGACAGCCGCTCCGTCACTTAGCTGAAACTGTTGCTGTACCAATCCTTTCCCAAAGGATCTTCTTCCCATAATCACCGCACGGTCCCAATCCTGAAGGGCACCTGCTAAAATCTCGCTGGCTGAAGCAGAAGTTTCATCAATCAATACAATCAACTTACCCGTCTCGAACAATCCAGGACGCTTGGCAGTAAAATTGGTTCGGGGAGAATTATCGCCTTCTGTATAAACAATCAATTTATTATCCGATAAAAACTCATCTGCCATGTCTACGGCTTCTTTCATTAACCCGCCCGTATTGCCACGTAAATCCAGAATCAGGTTTTCCATTTTCTGCGCCTGCAGTTTTTCCAGTTCGGTCATGAACTCTTCATAGGTTCTTTCCGCAAACTTATTCAGGCGGATAAAACCAACTTTAGGGGCAATCATATAAGCTGCATCCACAGAACTTACCGGGATATTTCCACGGGTTATAGTGGTTTCCAGCATTTTTCCGGCTCTCAGATATTTTACTTTTACGATTGAATTGGCTGGTCCTCTAAAGAGTTTACGAATAGCATTCCCATCCAGTTTTTTACCAGCAATCGCAATACTATCATTTACAAAAATCAACTGATCACCGGCCTGCAAACCCACTTTTTCAGAAGGGCCACCCGGCATTACATTCATTACATTCACCGTATCATTAATTTGACGGAATTCAATACCAATCCCCTGAAAATTCCCCATGATGTCTTCGTTGGCAGCCTGCAATTCAGCAGAAGGAATAAATACAGAATGTGGATCGAGGTGTTTGAGCAATTCATTGGAAACGAGTCCGTTGATGCTGTCCTGAGAAACCTTGTCTACGTATCGGGTTTTAATTAATTCTGTCAGTTCCTGAAGAGAGGAACGGCTGCTGGGGCTAAAAAACTGCGGAGAAAGGGTTTTCTCCTTCAACTGGAATCCAATCATCATTCCCACAATCATTACTATAGCAAATAATAACGGTAACCAAACCTGCAATTTCTTAGGACCCATAAATGCGCATTAAATTATATGTCATGTAAGCATGCAAATATCTATATTTATTGCCGAATTAAACCTTTCCTATGCCTGCCATCTTAATTGCCGACAGCGGATCCACCAAATGTGAGTGGTGTTTACTGGAAAACGGCAAGAAAAAAACAGTTTTAACCCCCGCAATGAGCCCCTATTTTGTTTCAGGAGACGAAATGATTCAGATCCTGAACAAACAACTCATGCCCAAAATAAAGAACACGAAAGTGGATGCACTGCATTTTTATGGAACCGGATTGGGCAATCCTGCCAATGTGGTGATCATGAAAAAAGTGTTCAAACAACTTTTCCCAAAAACAAAAACCGAAATCAATACCGATTTACTGGGGATTGCCAGGGCTTCCTGCGGCAAGAACAAAGGGATTGCCTGTATTTTGGGAACCGGTTCCAATGCCTGTTATTACAATGGTAAAAAAATCGTGAACATCAGCCCAGGACTGGGTTATGTATTGGGCGACGAAGGGTCTGGTGCCTATCTGGGCAAAAAAGTGATTCAGTACTTTCTGTACAAAACCTTTGATGAAGACCTGATGAATCGCTTCCAGAAAAAATACGGCGAAACCCATGCAAGCATTTTAGAAAATGTATATAAAAAACCATTGGCCAACCGTTATCTGGCCAATTTCGCCCTTTTTCTTGCCGAAAACAGGGGACATTTCATGATTGAGAACATTATTGAAGACGGACTAAACGACTTTTTCTTCGCACACTTATACAAATTCAAGGAAAGCTGGACACAGCCCATCCATTTTGTTGGAAGCGTTGGATTTGGATTTAGAGATGTTTTAAAGGAACTTTGTAACAGTTACGAATTAGAACTTGGAAAAGTATTAAAGACACCAATGCCTGGATTAGTGGCATATCATAATCAATAAAAGATGGGGAATTTCATAAAAGTAACCGAGCAGTCTTCCAGATACAACCATCTGGAAAAAATGAGCATTCAGGAAATCTTAACCAATATTAATCAAGAAGATAAAACGGTACCCGATGCCGTTGAAAAAGCCATACCTCAAATTGAAAAACTGGTGTCGGCTATTTCAGACAAAATGCTGCAGGGAGGACGTTTGTTTTATATGGGTGCAGGCACCAGTGGTCGTCTTGGAATTTTAGACGCAAGTGAATGCCCCCCCACTTATGGAGTGCCCCACGGCCTGGTTATTGGACTGATTGCCGGAGGAGAAAAAGCCATCACTCAAGCGGTGGAATTTGCAGAAGACAGTGCAGATGAGGGCTGGAGCGATTTACAAAAACATTTCATCAACGATAAAGACGTGGTAATAGGACTGGCCGCAAGCGGTACAACCCCTTATGTAATTGGCGCATTAAAAGAATGTCGCAAAAGAGGAATCATTACCGGCAGCATCAGCTGTAATCCCAACTCACCAGTGTCCGAAGCTGCAGACTTCCCTGTAGAAGTGGTGGTAGGTCCTGAATTTGTTACGGGAAGTACCCGTATGAAAAGCGGTACCGCTCAGAAATTGGTGTTGAATATGATTTCTACAGCCGTAATGATTCAATTAGGTCGCGTGGAAGACAACAAAATGGTCAATATGCAGTTAAGCAATATCAAACTGGTTGACCGTGGCGTTAAAATGGTCATGGATAACCTTGGACTGAATGATTATGAAAAAGCAAAAGACCTCCTGCTGAAATATGGCAGTGTTAAAAAAGCGGTGGAGTCTTTTGAGAGTGAATAGCATATGCATGATATAGAACCTTTTTTTAACTGGCGTCATATTTATATTGCCGAAGAAGACAAACGCTCTCCTTTCTTTGGTCGTACTTATTCTGAGTTTGAATTTTCACAAACGGTCTACAACTATTTTATCCATCCGCAATGGGATGAGTTTGGCAGCAGAACCCTCTACTTGAAAATCATTTATGTGGATTATGAATTGCATTTTGCCATCATTGAAATGATTGGGGAATGGAATGATGCCATTGAAAATGATATCATGGAACTCAAGAGGGAAATAATTGATTTACTAGAAAAAGAAGGTATTCATAAATATATTCTGATAACAGAAAATGTGCTTAACTTTCATAGTAGTGATAAGGAATATTATCAGGAATGGTTTGAAGAGGTAACAGATGAAAATGGATGGATTGTAGCATTGAATATGCCGCAGGCCACTCAGCAGGATTTTAAAGCAAAGAAGTTGCATTATTATATTGAATTGATGGAAATACCCGATTGGAGAATTTATAAGCCTTATCATCTTTTCAAAAAAATTGACGACGAACTTTCAAAACGCATTACACTATGAAACAGGAAATCATTGATCTCTACGACGAGTACACGCACAAACCCTTGAGCAGACCCGAGTTCTTAAACAGACTGGCTCTGTTAACCGGTGGTATGGCAGCTGCTTTAAGTATTTTACCAATGATAGAAGTGAATGCAGCCAATGCAAATATTACGGCTACTGACGACCTGGAAACCGAAACCATTACTTATCAGGGTATCAATGGCACTATGAGTGCTTATGTAGCCAAGCCCAAAAATGCAAAAAAACTCGCGGCAGTCATTGTGATTCACGAAAACCGCGGCTTAAATGCACATATAGAAGACGTTGCCAGAAGAGCGGCCAAAGCAGGCTATTTGGCCATTGCGCCGAATATACTTTCTCCCTTAGGCGAACTTCCCAAAAATGACGATGAACTAAGGGCCAAATTTTCTACCCTGAAACCGGAAGAGAGCCTGGAAAATTTTATTCGCGCCGTTAGTTATGCGAAAGGCAGAAAAGATTGTAATGGAATGATCGGCTGTGTTGGTTTCTGCTGGGGAGGTGCCATGGCCAATAACCTGGCGGTAAATATTCCGGATTTAAAAGCAGCAGTGGCTTACTACGGCAGACAACCAGAAACCGCTAAAGTAGCGCAGATTAAAGCAGCAGTCATGTTGCACTATGGGGGATTAGACACGCGGGTTAACGAAGGGATTCCGGCCTATGAAGCAGCTTTAAAAACGAGCAATATCAACTACGAATTGTTTGTGTACGATAATGTTAATCATGCATTTCACAACGATACAGCCCCGGCTCGATATAATGAAGCTGCAGCAAAACTATCCTGGGAAAGAACCCTGGGCTTTTTTGCAAAATACCTGAAAGCTTAAGCGGTACTGTTGCTGGCCACAAAAACAAATACAATATCTCCGGGATTGAATAAAAAAGTAGGTGTATTTACTTTTAAGGTAAACCCATCCACCAATACTTCAATGGCATAATAGGCACCGAAGAACATTACTTTCTGTACTACTCCTTCTACCCAATGAGGATTTGAAGGCTTTGATACACTGATGGCCAATTGCTCGGGTCT
Source organism: Sediminibacterium sp. C3 (assembly GCF_000508085.1). Lineage (GTDB taxonomy): Bacteria > Bacteroidota > Bacteroidia > Chitinophagales > Chitinophagaceae > Sediminibacterium. The sequence goes on from NZ_KI669560.1 coordinate 2,457,963, forward strand.
GATCAATGCTCGTTTCCCTCTGACACCCTCCCCTAACATTTGTACAAATACTTCGTGGGTCTTGGTATTGATCAGGTTGTATTCGCCCATTAAAGCAGCTACATATTCATTCACCGGATGATGATACAATTGCCTGGGGGCTCCCTGTTGCACCAACTGCCCATCCTGCATAATTAATATGCGATCGGCCCAGGACAACAAATCGGTGGCATCGTGAGAGACCAGCACGCAGGTAACTTTGAGCTTGTCACTTATATCTTCAATTACGGATCGAATCAAAGCCTTGTGCACCCTGTCCAGATTCGAAAATGGTTCATCCAGCAACAACAATTTGGGATAGGAAGTCAGTTGCTTGGCCAATGCAATCCTTTGTTTTTCACCTCCCGACAATTCATCGGAACGACGCATCATCAAATGGGCTATTCTGCAAACTTCAAATATCTGTTGTGCGGAACGATAATCCAGCTGATTGGTCATCGAGAGCAACTCGTGTACTTTGTAATTATTGCGAAGCTCATAATGTTGTGATAAATAAGCAATCTTAGGATGTCCTGGCAGCAATTGTTCATCGGGTCCCAGTACCCGCATTCCTTCAAAATATACATTCCCGCCTGTTGGCTGCAACAGCCCTGCAATCAGTTTTAGTAGTGTAGATTTTCCTGACCCGGTTTCTCCGGCAATGGCCACCCGCTCCCCTTCCTGCATGGTAAAATGCAGGGGGTATAATACCGTGTTTTCTCCTTCCTGTTTAAATAGCTCCTGTAAGTCTAGAAAAACCATAACACAAATTACTAAATTGTACCTTCATGGTCTAATACAAATTCGTAAATGTTCAGACACCCTATTGGCAAGGAAAGCTTATTTACCAACCTTGCGGTAGCGTCTATTCTTTCCACTGTTGCGGGCATGGTAAACGTGGTAGGATTTCTGTCTATTCAAAAACTAACTACCAATGTTACCGGTCATTTCGCCTTCTTTATAGAAGCTTTTGACCGATTTGAATTCTGGGAGGGCATTATTTATCTCTATTATATTTTATTCTTTTTGCTGGGCGCATTCTGCTCTAATCTTTTGATTGAATGGTTAATTAGAACTGCCAGAAAATATGCTTTTTCTGTTCCCGTACTTGTTGAAATTCTCCTGCTTTCTGTTACGGGTTTATGGATGCCGGAACTGATGCAGCAAAACCCCGATGCCATTGCGTTTTTACTGCTTTTTTCAATGGGATTACAAAATGCTATGGTAACCAAAATATCCGCTGCCAACATACGTACAACCCATTTAACAGGGCTATTTACCGACCTTGGAATTGAGCTTTCCCAATGGCTTTTTTATCATAGTATTGAACAAAAAAAGAAGCTGAGCAATTCCATTAAATTACGCTTTACCATCATCCTTTTTTTCTTTGCAGGAGGTGTAATAGCAGGGCTTGTTTACAACCGTTTACAGGGATTGACATTATTACTGGCTGCCATTATTTTATTAATTGGCTTAGTTTGGAATAGAATTAAAAAAATGCTTTCATGATTACTGAACAATTACGCAATGAATTTCTGGTTCGCAAGGACCTGACTTTTTTAAACTTTGGATCTTTTGGCGCATGCCCCAAGCCCATTTTTGAGCGCTATCAACAATACCAGCTAGAGTTGGAACAGGAGCCTGTTTTATTTATTGTAAAAACAGGAATGGAATACCTGCAACAGTCAAGAGAAACATTGGCCGCTTTCCTGAATTGTTCTGCCGACGATCTGGTTTATTTGGTTAATCCATCTCATGCGGTAAACCTGGTTGCTAAAAACTTCCCTTTAAAAGCAGGAGATGAAGTACTAACGACCAATCTGGAATACGGGGCCTGCGACAGAACCTGGGAATACTATTGCGCTCAGGCAGGAGCCCTTTATAAACGCCAACCCATTTCATTGCCCTTAACCACAAAAGAAACTTTTGTGGAAGAATTTTTTAAAGGAGTAAACAATAGAACCCGTTTAATTTTTATCAGTCATATTACCAGTTCTACAGGTTTACGTTTCCCTATTGAAGCCATTTGTGCCAAAGCAAAAGAAATGGGCATCCCCACTTTTATTGATGGGGCACATGGACCCGCACAAGCACCGATAAACCTGAACGAATTGGGAGCCGATTTGTACACAGGAGCTTGTCATAAATGGATGATGACGCCAAAGGGCAGCACTTTTCTTTATGTAAACAAAGCCTATCAGCGTATGCTGGACCCATTGGTAATCAGCTGGGGATTCAATAGCACAACACCTTCCCACTCGTCTTTCATAGACTATCATCAAACACAGGGAACCAGAGATTTCTCAGCCTTTCTTTGCATCCCCAAAGCCATTGAATTCATGCAGCAATACAACTGGCACAATGTAGCTAAGGAATGCAGGCAATTGGTTCATGACAATGCCCAACGTTTTTGTGAATTGGTAAACAGCCAACCCCTTGCTCCGGTAAATAAAGATTTTATTCTGCAATTATTCAGCATTCCTGTTCGCACAAAAGATCCTATTGCATTAAAGAATCTACTGTTTAATGAATATAAGATTGAAGTGCCAGTTATGCCTCACGGAGACCAGGTATTCCTGCGATATTCCATTCAGGCATTTAATTCACAGGATCATCTGGATACATTATACAGCGCAGTGGAAGACATTATTAAAACCACCGATTTAATTCGGGTGGATTAAAGCGTACTGATATAAAGGTCTTCAACTTTTTTTCGGGCCCAGGGAGTTTTACGCAAAAAGGTTAGCGAGGATTTAATACTCGGGTTGTTTTTAAAGCAATTGATATTAATGATTCTGGCCAGATCTTCCCAGCCAAAATGTTGCACTAAATAAGTTAAGATCCACTCCAGTGTTTTGCCATGGAGTGGATCTTTGGAAACAAAGTTTTCAGACATACTGCAAGTTAATTATAATGTCTGGAAGCCCGGTTATCCTTGCCACGACCATTTCCATTTCCTCTGCCTCTTCCATTATTATTGAATTCCCTGCTACCCCTGCCGTGGGGCTCCTGACGCATTTCCCTGTTTGAAGGCATGGGGCGGGGTGGATAAACTGCAGGACGCATGTTTACAGGAACCCTTTCTCTTGAAACCCGATACCCTACACTGAAACTTTGTGGACGGGAATAAGTGGTTCTGAAATATCCCTGCTGATATCGGTTCACATAAATGGGCGACCTGGATCTCCACCCATTATTTCCGTAATGCCAATTATACCATCCGGGATTGCGATACACATTGGTTCTGCGGTAATATCCAAAATAAATACTGAAATAGTTGTAATGAAAACCGGCATACCAATGCCAGGAATAAGGCCTCCGGGGTCTCCACCATTGCGGATAACGGTTCCAGCCCCAGTTAGATACCCATGGATTATATGCAGGCACATATATATACTGCACAATAGGCCAGTTGGCTACCTCAACATAGGTAATATTGTTTCTTGCAGCAGGAATATATTCCTCTGCAAACTCAGACTGAAAGCCCGGATTCGGTCTTTCATATCCTTCATAGTTGGGTTCAATGATATAGTTTTTCCCATACAGGTCTTCGTCGCCAACTACCTGAACATATACTTTTTTTTCAGACTCACGCGTAACAACAAAAACGGCAATGTCCTGATCTTCGGACTTATCCAATCCCACTTTAAGAGTTATGCTGTGCACATTATCTTTCACCTTATCTTCTACCCTTATATAATCAATCTGATCGTCTCCATTTAAATCAAGGTTATTTATTTTTTTCTCCGGATCATTAATGGCTCTTTCAAATGCCTCCAGAGTTTTGGATTCCTGAAATACTTTTAATGCCGCATATAAATTGAAGTTATCGCCGGGCAAACCCAGCGACTTCGGTACTTGAGACGGAGTCTGAGACTGTGCCTGCACCTGTATTACAGCTGCCAGAAAGAAGGCCATCCAAATTGCAGTCTTTTTCATATGAAACTATTTTCAGGTATAAAAACAAAATACATGCCAGTTCAATTGCAGTGCTCTAATTTTGGCATTTATTTGCGTTTCATGAATTTACAAATTGCTTCACTGAATTCCGGCTCCAATGGAAATTGTTACTATATTGGCAACGAAGCAGATGCCGTATTAATTGATGTAGGACTTTCCTTGAGAGAAACCGAACTCAGGATGAAGCAAATGGACTTATCACTGCAAAAAGTAAGAGCCATATTTATTTCACACGAGCATACCGATCATATCAGAGGTCTTTCTACGGTAGCGAATAAATATAAAATCCCCATTTACATCACTCCGGGAACAGCAAAGGGAGGCCCCAAACTCATCAGGCATTTGTCCAAAAATTTCACAGCAAATCAACCCATCTATATTGGCCAACAAAACGCAGCTGAAAATCAAATCATGGTTACGCCCTTTCGCAAAGAACATGATGCGGCAGACCCGCATAGTTTTGTGGTAAGTTATCAGGGGATACATGTAGGCGTTATTACTGATATTGGAATTGCTTGTGACCGGGTATCACATTATTTTCAGCAGTGCCATGCAGCATTTCTGGAATCCAATTACGATGAAGTAATGTTGCGCAATGGTCGTTATTCTCAACCTTTGAAAGACAGGATTACCAAGGGTCAGGGACATATATCCAACCGACAGGCATTGGACTTGTTTAGAAATTATCGTCCTAAAAACATGAGTCATTTATTGCTCTCGCATTTATCAAAAGAAAACAATCATCCGGATCTGGCTTTACAAAATTTTCTACCACACGCAAATGATACAGAAGTATTAATTGCTTCCAGATATGGCCCAAGCCCTGTTATCACTATCAATCCTTCATCAAGACACTTACTCCGTTTTTTATCAGAAAAACCAATAGCACCCAAGCCTATTCAGGGTAGTTTGTTTGATTAGAATATCCTTACATTTAAAGAACAATTACGAATCATGAAAAAGTTCCTTTATACGCTTCTTTTTTTAGCAGCAGGTTTTGTTGCATCCACAGAATCCCTGGCGCAGCAGAAAAGCCCCTATACTTTGTTTGACGCAAATGGAAAGAAAGTTTCCTATACAAAAATGATTCGCAAATTAAAGACACAGGATATCGTGTTGTTTGGAGAGTACCATAATAATGCCATTGCACATTGGCTGCAACTGGCAGTAACCAAAGACCTGCATGCGGAAAGGCAAATGGTATTAGGAGCAGAAATGTTTGAAACAGACAACCAGGAACCCTTGAATCAATACCTGGCTGGCAAACTCAGCGCAAAAGGGTTAGACTCCAATGCCAGACTCTGGAAAAATTATCCAACAGACTATGCACCACTGGTGAATTATGCTAAAGCGAATGCCATTCCTTTCATTGCTACCAATATTCCCAGAAGATATGCGGCACTGGTAAACAAAGGCGGATTCACCAAACTGGATAGCCTTTCAGCAGTAGAGAAAAAATGGATGGCACCTTTGCCGATGGCTTATGATGCCAATTTACCCGGCTACGTAAATATGATGAAAATGATGGGCGTTCACGCAACAGAAAATATGCCCAAAGCGCAGGCCAGCAAAGACGCAACCATGGCGCATTTCATTTTGCAAAATCATACACCTGGCGCTTTGTTTTTACATTATAACGGGGCCTATCATTCAGATAATTTTGATGGCATCAACTGGTATCTGAAACAACAGAAACCAAATTTGAAAATCGGCACCATTTCTACGGTAAGTCAGGCCAATATAAAAAGTCTGCTTGCCGAAAACAAAGGCAAAGCAGACTTTATTATTTGTGTAGATACAGATATGACCAATACCTACTAAGGGTATAATAGATATTTCTTACGCATGGTTTTGTACTCAGATAAACCGGGTTCCCAGCTGGCATAAATTTCTTCTACAGATTTGCCCTCTGCTACCTGCTTTCTGAATACATCGTTACCAATCAGTTTGTTGATATCCCCTATCTGATTGCTTTGAGAACGATCAAAGAACTTATCTTTTTCAGGAAACTTATTGTACAAATCAATCATCCACTGAATCTGGATTCTGTTCTTCTTTTTCAATTCTGCAAGGTCTACCTTACGCAAATCAATTCCATAACAAACTTTATCCATATGCAGTGGCGTCTCGGCCATTCCTTTGATAGAAGTAGGCGTGAATGAAAAATCATAAATGCCTTTATATAAAGGACTACCAAAAATGGTGAAAGGATACTGGGTTCCTCTTCCGTGATTCAACACAGTACCTTCGAACAAGCAGGTAGTTGGATACAGTATAATACTTTGTTGCGTATTTAAATTCGGAGATGGCTTAACTGGCAACACATAATCCATATCGTGTGCATAGTTGGCCACTTTAATGATTTTTAGTTTGGCTTGCATTTTATTCGGCAACCAACCTTCACCATTAATCATCTGAGCAAATTCTGCAATGGTCATGCCATGAGCAATCGGAATGGGAAACATACCAATACCCGATTTAAATTTCATGTCCAGAATAGGTCCATCCACCAGGTATCCGTTGGGATTGGGTCTGTCTAAAATCAACAACTCTTTCCCGTTCTCTGCACAGGCTTCCATGACATGGCTGAGCACATTGATATAGGTATAGAATCGACAACCCACATCCTGAATATCAAAAATCATCAGGTCTACATCGGCCATATCTTCTTTGGATGGCTTGCGTTTGGGGCCGTAAAGTGATACCACTTTCACGCCTGTAGCGGGATCCACTTCATCGGCAACTTTAATCCCTGCACTGGCATTCCCTCTGAAACCATGTTCAGGTCCAAACACTTTTACAATGTTCACTCCACGCTTCAGCATGCTGTCTACAAAGTGCTTGTCCCCAACAATAGTGGTAGGATTGGCCAATAAGGCCACTCTTTTTCCTTTTAAATAAGAAAGGTATTTATCGGTTTGATCGGCTCCGGTTTTAATGGGTTGATTTTTAAAAGGGGCAGATCCGCGCAATGGCCCCTCTTTAATGGATTTGCCGGCGAAGGCATTTTTGTCTCCATTTTTATCTGCAATAAATGCAGAGCCCAACAGCCCCAACCCTATCAGTATCCCAAAATATTTTTTCATAGTATATCAATTATCAGAAATTAATTTTCGTAACCACCGGCACGCTTGGCTTTGGTTTGAGTTGGCCATGTTTGCGGACCACGGGGACCTGCAGGTAATTCAGCTTTATCTGTTGGCATACGCTCGGGATCTTCACAAGCCATGTACACAAGGATGGCCGTTAAAATGGCGTTGTGCTTTACATCATCAAAAACAATTTTATCGTAAGTATCGCGATTGGTATGCCAGGTATAGTTTCCGTAAGACCAGCCCAATGCACCCAAAGAAAAAGCAGGCGCACCTACTGCAATAAAGGAAGCATTATCCGAACCCCCTCCTGCAGGAGAACCCGGGAAACTAGTCTTAACGGTATCTCTGATATAGGAAGGAGCGGCTGCTAACCAACGGGTAATAAAATCCTTGGAATATTTAAATCCGGCACCTCCTAAATTTACCACACGACCTGTTCCATTGTCCTGATTGAACAATGCCTGTAAATTCTTAACTACTTCAGGATGATCTTCCACAAAAGCGCGTGATCCGTTTAAGCCCTGCTCTTCTGATCCCCAGTGACCTACCAGAATAGTTCTCTTTGGATTAGGGTATACTGCTTTCAAAATACGCATCGCTTCCATCATGACCAATGTACCTGTTCCATTATCGGTTGCACCAGTTCCACCATCCCATGAATCAAAGTGTGCGGATAGCATAACATATTCGTTCGGCTTTTCTGTTCCCTTGATTTCTGCAAGGGTATTAAAGGTAGGTACCACACCTAACTCTTTAGACTGAGCAAATACATTAAGTTTAGGAGCCTGTCCTGATTCGGTTAAACGATACAACAAAGCATAGTCTTCCAACGCAATATCCAGGGTTGGTACTTTCTTGGTGTTAGCTGCAAAAATTTTGTTTACGCCAAAACCATTGCTCCACAAGCTTCCAATCACACCAACCGCTCCTGCATTTTCCAATGCCTGCGCCAATTTAGCAGCACTCAATCCTGTTTTGCTGATGCGCTTTCTCCAGGCTTCTGTTGCTTCACTTCTTTCTTTACGAATTTTTTCTATCGAGGCTTTGGTACCAAACTCATTCCAATTATAGTCGGGTCTTCCGGTTGGTTGCGGCATGGCTATCAACACATATTTTCCTTTTACATTGGGCAACCAGGCCTGAAAAGCAAGAGAGTCGGCCACATCCGCCAAAATGATGGTTTCAGCAGTAACGGGTTTTTTCATAGAAGGGCTGAAAGCCAGCTGTGTACCTTCCAGTGATTTGGTCCAGGGTGCTACCATATCAATATGGGTAATGCCACGATCCCATCCTCTCCAGGTTCCGTAGTTTTCTCTCTTCGCTTCAATACCCCAATTCTTGTACTGAGCAATGGCCCAGTCACTGGCTTGTACCATTTTAGAGGAACCCACCAGTCTGGGTCCAATACCATCCATTAATTCATGACCCAGTCTCTTTAACTGAGAGTTATCGTTGGCTTCTTTAATGATGGCCTGAACAGTTGGATTCAATTGTTCCTGAGCTATCACAGGCATTGTAATAAAACCAAGTCCTACTGCTAGTAGGCTCAGTTTTTTGTTGAATGTTTGTGGTATGTTTTTCATAAAGTAATAATACAAAACTTATGCATGCACCCATGCGGCTTTGCGTTTTTTTTGATAGATGGATGAATATTATAAACCCAAATGATGTTTGGCTGCTGTTTCTTTAGCAATGGCATAACCTGCATCTGCATGTCTGATAACACCAATACCCGGATCGTTGCGTAAAACCCTTGCCAGTCTTGCTTCTGCGGCATCAGATCCATCAGCAACAATCACCATGCCTGCATGAATGGAATACCCCATTCCTACCCCGCCACCATGATGCAGGGATACCCAGCTGGCACCTCCGGCAGTATTCATCAGCGCATTTAAAATAGGCCAGTCTGCAACTGCATCGGAGCCATCCATCATGGATTCTGTTTCTCTGTTGGGAGAAGCAACTGAACCTGTATCCAGATGGTCTCTTCCAATAACGATCGGGGCTTTTACTTTTCCGGTTTTTACCAGTTCATTAAAGGCTAATCCTGCTTTTTCTCTTTCGCCTTGTCCCAGCCAGCATATCCTGGCAGGCAGTCCCTGGAAGGCAATTTTTTCTTTGGCCATTTTCATCCAGCGTTGCATGCTTTTGTTTTCGGGGAACAGGTCTTGTATTACCTGATCGGTCACTGCAATATCCGCAGGATCTCCGCTTAAAGCAGCCCATCTGAATGGCCCCTTTCCTTCACAGAATAATGGACGGATATAGGCAGGCACAAATCCGGGAAAATCAAAAGATCTTCCGGCAGCATAGGGCAATGTATTTCCTTTTGCCGTTTGCTGCGCTTCGTATTCTTCTGCTCTTGCTCTGATATTGTTTCCATAATCAAAAGTGATGGCACCCTTGTCCATTAACTGCAACATCAGTTGCACATGTGTATACATACTTGCATAACTCTTTGCTATATACCCTTCGGGATCAGACACGCGCAATTTTGCAGCGTCTTCATTGTTCATATCATGCGGCGTATAGCCTATCAACGGATCATGTGCAGAAGTCTGATCGGTTAAAGTATCCGGGATAATATTTCTCTTTAATAAAGCTGCTAATAAATCCACCGCGTTACACAACACCCCAATACTTTTGGCTTCGCCTCTTGCTCTGTAAACCAGGGCCTGATCAATGGCTGAATTAATGTCCGTATATTTTTCATCAAGGTATCGGGTCTCTACTCTTTTATCGATACGCCATTCTTCTACTTCGGCAATCAATGCAACACCTTCGTTCATGGTAATGGCCAGCGGTTGTGCTCCCCCCATACCGCCTAACCCTGCCGTTACATTCAGCGTGCCTTTTAAGGTTCCGCCAAAATGTTTGTCAGCAATGGCTGCATAGGTTTCAAAAGTTCCCTGCACTATGCCCTGCGAGCCAATATAAATCCAGCTACCAGCCGTCATTTGACCATACATCATTAGTCCCTTTTGTTCCAGCTCTGTAAAGTGTTTCCAGTTGGCCCAGTTGGGAACCAATTGTGAATTACTAATCAGTACCCTTGGCGCATCTGCATGTGTGCGCATAATTCCTACCGGCTTACCACTTTGAATCAATAAAGACTCATCATTCTCCATCGATTTCAAGGAAGCAATAATGGCATCCAGTGCTTCAAAATTTCGCGCCGCTTTCCCCCTTCCTCCATATACAATTAAATCTTCCGGACGCTCTGCCACAGCAGGGTCCAGGTTGTTCAGCAACATTCGTAAAGCAGCTTCCTGAATCCAGCTTTTACAGGACAGTTCACTGCCGGTTGGTGTTTTGTATTTGTTATAATCGTAAGACATGGCAATCGTTTGCAATCGTTAAAAAAATAGTATGTAAAAAAGCTGAAACCCTTAATAAACAAGGTCTTCATAAGCAGCTTGTAACTCATTATAGGCATGCTGATCTTTGGCTTCCTTAGCCGCTGCCATCCCCTTTTCGTACCAGGATACAGCCAGTTCATTCTCCCCTGTTCTTTCCAATAATTTAGCCAGATGGTAATATGATCCTACATAATCCGGGGCATCCGAAAGAATGGCTTCAAATAAAACGCGGGCTTTGGCATCCTCCCCCATTTTAATCCACTCCAGTGCCAGTGCATGCCGTAAAAAAAGATCGGCAGGATTTTCTTTCAGCATTTCTTGAATTCGCTCTATTCGGTTCATGCAACTAAAGTATGAAATTCCTTAGTTTTACAAGGTGGAAAAAGACCAATACAAAGAAGACGAAAAAAAATTAGACAAAGCCCTTTCCAACGAAGCCTTGTCTAAGATGGACAATTCATTAACAAATTCCGAATTGGCTTCCCTGGCCGCATTTTTTGCCAGGGAAAGCAAGAAAGAAGATGGGAAATCTCCAGCTAAGGAATGATACCGGAAACTTTTTGGTTATTTTTTGGTTAAATACAAACAGTTATTAGTTTCTCATAGTATATTTGCGATAGTTGCATAAACAACTATTTAATAGATAAATCATAACCATATGAAGATTTTAGTTTGTGTTAGCAAAACACCGGACACCACAGCCAAGATTGCCTTTACAGAAGGCAATACCAAATTTGATGAAGCAGGTGTGCAATGGATTATTAATCCTTACGATGAATGGTATTCATTGGTAAGAGCCATTGAATTAAAAGAAGCCAATCCTGCTGCAACCATTCACCTGGTTACAGTTGGTAATGCAGATGCAGAACCCATCATCAGAAAAGCATTGGCCCTGGGTGGTGACGAAGCCATTCGTGTGAATACCGACAACAGTGATGCTTATTATATTGCTGCACAAATTGCAGAAGTAGCCAAGCAAGGCGGATACGATTTGGTTTTTACCGGAAAGGAAACCATTGACTATAACGGATCTTCTATTGGAGGTATGATTGCTGAAATGATTGACGCACCTTATATTTCATTGGCCACTAAATTCGATTTGAATGGAACAACTGCAACGGTAGTTCGCGAAATTGAAGGCGGAGAAGAAACAGCGGAAGTGGCATTACCCCTTGTGGTAAGTTGCCAGAAAGGTGTGGCTGAACAGCGCATTCCGAACATGCGTGGTATCATGGCTGCCAGAACCAAACCATTGAAAGTGGTTGAACCTGCTGCAGTTGATGCATTAACCTCTGTTGTGAGCTTTGAATTGCCTCCTGCAAAAGCGGGTGTTAAACTGGTAGCACCAGACAACGTGGAAGAGTTGGTAAGATTATTACACGAAGAAGCAAAAGCCATCTAAATTTTCAAAGCATGTAAATGCTTTTAACCTATCAAATTGTACAACATGTCAGTTTTAATATTTATCGATCAAACAGAAGGTCATGTAAAAAAATCTTCATTGGAAGCCATCACTTACGGGGCTGACCTTGCCAAACAAATGGGCACTACAGCAGAAGGCGTTGTGCTGGGTACCGTTACCGAAGATTTATCAGCATTGGGTAAATACGGAGTAACCAAAATTCATCAGGTGGCCAATGATACCCTGAATCACCTGGATGCTCAATTGTATGCCAGTGTAATCAGTGAAGCTGCTACTGCAAGTGGTGCCAATGTGATTGTATTTTCACACAACCAGACTGGTAAAGCAGTTGCTGCCCGTGTAGCTGCAAAACTAAAAGCAGGATTGGTTGCAGGTGCCTGTGCACTTCCGGATACCAGCAATGGTTTTGTAGTTAAGAAAACTGTTTTCTCCGGTAAGGCTTTTGCCAATATCAGTATACAGTCTACGCTGAAGGTCATTTCATTGAATCCTAATTCCTATAAAACCGTTGCCACTGAAGGAACGGCTGCTGTTGCTGCTTTTGCTGCAACCGTAGGTCAGCCTCGCGTTAAAGTAACTACTGTAAATAAAATAACAGGTGAAGTACCTTTAACAGAAGCAGATATTGTGGTAAGTGGTGGTCGTGGTTTAAAAGGACCAGAAAACTGGGGCATTTTGTTAGACCTTGCCAAAGAACTGGGTGCAGCAACTGCCTGTAGCCGTCCTGTAGGAGATGCGCATTGGAGACCTCACCATGAACACGTTGGACAAACCGGTGTTCAGGTTGCTCCTAACCTATACATTGCTATTGGTATTTCCGGTGCTATTCAGCACCTGGCAGGAGTAAACCGCTCCAAGGTTATTGTAGTAATTAATAAAGATCCTGAAGCACCATTCTTTAAAGCAGCAGACTACGGTATTGTAGGAGATGCTTTTGAAGTGGTACCTCAGTTAACCGCTGCAATTAAAAATTAAAAGCAGGCGCATAATTCAATGGGCGTTTTTTACAAAAGCGTCTACCCCAACTGAATCCCACCTTTTTCTCGATAGTCTTCACGCATAGGCGTGAAGACATCGAGTATAAAACAATCTGTTATTGCTCTTCCACTGTGTAAGGCATTGGAGGGGATCACAAAAACCTGACCAGGGCTTAGCTCATACGGTACATCTTCAACAGTCAGTTCAAATTTTCCTTCCAGTATATAAGACACCTGTTCCTGCGGATGCGAATGTTTCGGCAAAACCGCTCCTGCTTTGGCTTTCACATGAGAGTAAGTGGCTTCTGCTGTATGGATAAACTGTGCATCGTAACCTTCTATTAAATTACAGGAAGGAATATCATGAATATTATATAAAGGCATATCTGGTATTTAGCTTCGTAATATGCATAAAAATTTGGGTAAATTTGCCGCCATGCAAAAAACAATAAAGCAAAACCATCCACTTTTCAGTGCAGTGGGTTATGCAGAAGGAATTTCATTACTGGTTTTATTGGCGATTGCCATGCCGCTAAAATACCTGGCAGGTTATCCGCTTGCCGTAATATACGGGTTGGGCACACGGTCTTCTATTTGTAATGTATCTGGCTTTGGCCTTATGGGTGAAAGAGCAGTCCAATTGGCCATTCCGCTACCTGATCTACGTATTTCTGGCCGCATTCTTCCCTTTTGGAACTTTCTATTTTGATAAATGGCTGAAGAAACAGCAGCGGGCATAAATCATTCACTTTTTTAAGTTAATTTAGCAACCACTATGAAGAAGATTGAACTGGAAATTGTTGCGCTTTCACATAGCATTACACAGACCCATTCTTATGCGGTTGTGCTGGGAGAAGTAAACGGACTTCGCCGTTTACCGATTGTAATTGGTGGTTTTGAAGCACAGGCCATTGCGGTGGCTTTGGAAAATATGCACCCCAGCAGACCCCTCACCCACGACCTGATGAAGAACTTCATGAATGCCTTTGGGGTAGAATTGCAGGAGATTATCATCAACGATTTACAGGAAGGAATTTTCTATTCAAAACTGGTATGCTATACCGATAACGATACCGTTGAAATTGATAGCAGAACCAGTGATGCTCTGGCTCTAGCAGTACGTTTTGGATGTCCTATATTTACCTACGATACTATTCTGGAATCTGCAGGCATTGCCCTGGAAGAAGGCGGAACACCCAAACCAAAAATGGAAGCAGTGGGCATGGAAGAACCTGCCGGCAGCAGTGATCGTTCCGATTTAAGTTCCCTGAACATTGAAGAGCTCAATCATTTGCTGAATGAAGTATTGGAGCAGGAAGATTATATCAGAGCCATTGCCATTCGTGATGAATTGAAAAAAAGAAAATAGTGCTTTGCACTAAACCTTATGGTTGTTTTTCCCAATTGTAAAATAAATCTTGGATTACATATCACGGGTAAAAGACCGGATGGCTTTCATTCATTGGAAACTGTTTTTTATCCGGTTGCCCTGACGGATATGCTTGAAATGATTACAGCTGATGCTGTTTCCTTTCAATCTACAGGACTCCACATTCCCGGCGCTACAGACAACAATCTTTGTTTGAAAGCCTACCATATTTTAAAAAATGACTTTCCAGATCTGCCACCTGTGCAAATGCATTTGCACAAAATCATTCCCATGGGCGCTGGTCTGGGTGGAGGAAGTGCTGATGGCGCATTTGCTTTGCAATTAATCAATAACAAATACAAACTCGGACTTAGTACTGAGCAACTTATTGCCTACGCCGCAAAACTGGGCAGTGACTGTCCTTTTTTTATTCTCAATCAAGCCTGTTATGCAACAGGAAGAGGGGAAATTTTACAGCCTGTCTCTCTCGATTTATCCGGCTGGTATTTTGTGCTGGTAAATCCGAGCATTCACGTGAATACGAAATGGGCATTTGAACAAATTACGCCTGGCCCTTCCGGGAAAGATCTGTTGGCGATTATTCAGTCTCCTGTTGATGAATGGAAAGATTCATTGAGCAATGATTTTGAAGCGCCCATCGCTAAAGCATACCCTGCCATTCAGGAAATCAAAGATCAGCTGTATGCATTAGGCGCAAGCTATGCAGCTATGAGCGGAAGCGGATCCACTCTTTTTGGTCTGTTCAACCATAAACCAGCCTCTTCTGTAAAAGCGCATTTCAAAGGAAGCGTTTACATAGCATCTTAAATAATTTCTAATATAATATTGTTTTTATTAGATTTTATTCACACTAACAGCCATTAGTTTAAATATTATTTTTTATTTCTGTCATTTTTCTTTAATTTAGTTCAGATTGCCGCCATTATTAACCCACGTTTAAACTGGACTAAATGTTTAGTAACCAAAACAATGGAGGCCTCTACAATCCCGCATTTGAACACGATGCCTGCGGCATAGGATTCGTAGCCAATATCAATGGACACAAAAGTCACCAGCACATTTCAGACGCTTTAACGGTTTTAGAAAACATGGAACATCGTGGTGCCTGTGGTTGCGAAAACAATACAGGGGATGGAGCAGGTATTCTGATTCAGATTCCGCATGAATTCTTTTTCGACGAATGCATTCAGTTGGGCAAACATTTACCGGATGCCGGAAAGTACGGAGTCGGCATGATTTTCTTTCCTAAATCTGTCGGCCTTCGTGAAGAATGCAGAGACATATTCAATCGCGCAGCAGAAAAACTGGGTCTGGAAATCATAGCTTATCGCAAAGTACCTGTTAACAAAGAAAATATTGGCCCTACTGCCCTATCGGTTGAACCTTGTATGGAACAGGTTTTCATTGCCTGCCCCGATTATATTCAGGACAACGAGGCATTTGAAAGAAAACTATTTATTCTTCGCAACTATGCTTCACATACCATCAACAACACGATAAAAAAAGATGAGATTGGATTTTACATTGTCTCACTTTCTTCCAGAACCATTATATACAAAGGACAGTTAACCAGCCATCAGGTTCGACATTATTTTACCGACCTGAACAACAAACGAATGGTATCGGCATTCGGATTGGTTCACTCCCGTTTTGCCACCAACACTTTTCCTTCCTGGAAACTGGCGCAGCCTTTTCGCTACATTGCACACAATGGTGAAATCAATACGCTTCAGGGAAACCTGAACTGGCTTCGTTCCAGCGAAAAAGGATTTACTACGCCAGCATTTACCAAAGAAGAACTGGACATGATTCTTCCGATTGTTACCAGCGGGCAATCCGACTCTGCCTGTTTGGACAATATGATTGAACTGCTCACTTTAACAGGTCGTTCCTTACCACATGTAATGATGATGCTGATTCCGGAAGCATGGGACGGCAATGACAGCATGGATCCTGTTAAGAAAGCCTTTTATGAATACCATGCCTGTTTAATGGAGCCCTGGGATGGACCTGCTTCTATTTCTTTTACCAACGGACAAATGATTGGTGCCACATTAGACAGAAACGGACTAAGGCCTTCCCGTTACACCATCACACAAGACAACAGAGTCATCATGGCATCTGAAACAGGCGTGTTACCTATTGACCCTGCCAATGTAAAAGAGAAAGGAAGACTACAACCGGGTAAAATGTTTGTGGTAGACATGAACGAGGGAAGAATCATTTCTGACGAAGAACTCAAACAAAAAATCTGTTCGCAGAAACCCTATGCCGAGTGGCTGAATAAATACAAAATCCGATTAGAAGAACTACCCGAACCGCGTGTAATGTTCACGCATCTGGAACACGATCAGGTATTCAAATACCAGAAAGCTTTTGGCTATACAACCGAAGACCTTGATACTATTATTGCTCCCATGGCCATTGATGGAAAAGAACCCATTGGTTCCATGGGCAACGATGCACCGCTGGCAGTGCTTAGCAATAAGCCACAACACCTGAGCTCTTATTTCAAACAATTGTTTGCACAGGTAACCAATCCCCCGATTGATCCTATTCGCGAAAAAATGGTGATGTCTCTGGCCACTTTTGCAGGAAGCAACGGAAACCTCCTGGTGGAAGAAGCAACGGCCTGTCACAGTGTGGCTTTGCAGCATCCCATTCTGAATAACCATGAACTGGAAAAAATCAGAAGCATCGATACGGGAGTATTTCAGGCCAAAACCCTGCAAATGTATTTCAGGGCCGATGGAAAGCCAGGCTCTTTAAAAGCGGGGATTGATCGTCTTTGCCGTTATGCAGTAGATGCAGTTCAGGATGGATTTGAAGTGATTATTTTAACCGACCGCGCCATTGATTCTGAACACGCTCCTATTCCTTCTTTACTCGCCACAGCAGCCGTGCATCATCACTTAATTAAAAAAGGATACAGAGGTCAGGTGGGCATTATTGTAGAAGCAGGAGATGTATGGGAAACACATCATTTTGCCTGTTTAATTGGATTTGGCGCTACTGCCATCAACCCTTACCTGGCATTGTCTTCTATCAGAGACATGAAAATGTCGCAGAAACTCATTACGGATCTGGACGTTGAAAAACTAAAGAAAAACTATATCAAAGCTGTTAATGAAGGACTATTGAAAGTGTTTTCCAAAATGGGAATTTCTACTTTACAGAGTTATCAGGGCGCACAGATTTTTGAAATCATTGGCATCAACAGTTCAGTAGTTGACCAGTATTTCACAGGCGCTACTTCCCGCATTGAAGGAATGGGGCTGGATGAGATTGCAAGAGAAACTTTAGCAAAACACTTCTTTGCTTTCAGCAAGAAAAATAAAGTAATCGACAGGCTTCCGGTGGGTGGCGTATATCAATGGAAAAGAGAAGGTGAATTCCATTTGTTCAATCCACAAACCATTCACTTATTACAGGATTCAACAAGGAAAAACGATTATAGCATTTTCAAAAAATATTCCGCGCTCATCAATAACCAGAGTGAACATGCCTGCACCTTACGAAGCCAGTTTGAATTTGTAAGCCATCGCCCTTCCATTTCTATTGATGAAGTTGAACCCGCAGAAAATATTTATAAGCGTTTTGCAACCGGTGCCATGTCTTTCGGTTCTGTTTCCTGGGAAGCACATACCACTTTGGCGATTGCCATGAACAGACTGGGAGGAAAAAGCAATACAGGAGAAGGTGGTGAAGATGAAATCCGATATACTCCATTACCCAACGGAGACTCCATGCGATCATCTATTAAACAGGTAGCTTCTGCACGCTTTGGCGTTACTTCTCTGTATTTAACTGAAGCTGATGAAATTCAGATTAAAATGGCACAGGGTGCCAAGCCAGGAGAAGGCGGACAATTACCCGGTCACAAAGTTGATGAATGGATTGGTAAAACCAGACACGCCACACCTGGCGTTGGTTTAATTTCTCCTCCACCCCATCACGATATTTATTCCATTGAAGACCTGGCACAGTTGATTTTTGATTTAAAAAATGCCAACCGCGCTGCACGCATCAATGTGAAGCTGGTATCAAAAGCCGGAGTGGGCACTATTGCAGCAGGTGTGGTTAAAGCCAAGGCAGATGTGGTATTGATTGCAGGACACGACGGAGGAACCGGTGCATCTCCGGTAAGCTCCGTAAAACATGCAGGATTACCCTGGGAATTAGGACTGGCTGAAACACACCAGACCCTGGTAAAAAACAAATTGCGTACAAGGGTTGTGGTGCAGGCAGACGGACAAATGAAAACAGGTCGAGACATTGCCATTGCAGCTTTATTGGGCGCTGAAGAATGGGGTGTTGCCACTGCAGCACTCATTGTGGAAGGTTGTATCATGATGCGAAAATGCCATCTCAATACCTGTCCGGTGGGTGTAGCTACGCAGGATGAAACCTTACGCAAACGTTTTACCGGTAATCCGGATCATGTGGTTAACTTCTTCCGTTTCATTACAGAGGAATTGCGTGAAATCATGGCAGAACTCGGCTTCAGAACCGTGAATGAAATGATTGGTCAATCCTCCTATTTACAACAAAGAACAGATATTGAACATTGGAAATACACCCAATTGGATTTGTCTAAAATTTTATTTCAGGAACCCGCTCAGGATGGAACAGGTTTATTTGCATCAGAATTACAGGACCATGGTTTGAGTGAAGTACTGGACTGGAAATTACTGGCAGCAGCCAAACCTGCTATTGAGAAGGGAGAAAGAGTACAAGCATCTTTTTCCATTATCAATACAGACAGAACGGTAGGCACTATTGTTTCCAATGAAATCACCAAAGTATACAAGAGCAAAGGATTACCCGAAGACACCCTGCACTTTACCTTCAAAGGCACAGCTGGTCAAAGTTTTGGCGCATTCAACACCAATGGTATTACCCTGGAATTGGAAGGAGATGCCAACGATTATTTCGGTAAAGGATTGAGTGGAGCTAAGCTGATTGTGTACCCGGATGCCAAAGCAGGATTTGTTGCAGAACAAAACAGTATTATCGGGAATGTGGCTTTATATGGTGCTACTTCAGGAGAAGCCTTTATCAGAGGAAAAGCAGGAGAAAGATTTGCTGTAAGAAATTCCGGGGCCAAAGTTGTAGTAGAAGGAATTGGGGATCACGGTTGCGAGTACATGACCGGCGGTGTTGCTGTCATACTGGGTTCTGTCGGAAGAAATTTCGGGGCCGGCATGAGTGGAGGTATTGCTTACGCTTATGATCCTGCTAAAACCTTTGCCTCTAATTGCAATATGGAAATGATTGAGTTGGATCCGTTGGATGAAGGGGATGCTGCTGTATTGAAAGTAATGATTGAAAAACATTACAGGTATACAAAAAGCAGTGTCGCTGCATTTATCCTTAAAGATTTTGATAACCAGTTATCACAATTTCTTAAAGTATTTCCAACCGATTACAAGAAAGTATTGGCAGAGAAAAAACAAAACAGCACTGTATTAAAATAATAGTTATGGGCAAACCCACCGGATTTTTAGAATTTGAGAGAGCAGCTCCTGCAAAAGAGTCTGCATTAAGCAGAGTAAAACATTATAAGGAATTTGTTGCTGCCATGCCGGAAGAAACTTTGAATCAGCAAAGTGCCCGTTGCATGAATTGTGGTGTTCCTTTTTGCCACAATGGTTGTCCGTTGGGCAATGTGATTCCGGAGTTCAACGATGCCGTATACCGGAAGAATTATGCAGAAGCCTATGAGATCCTTTCTTCTACGAATAACTTCCCAGAATTTACCGGACGCATCTGCCCTGCGCCCTGTGAATCAGCCTGTGTACTGGGAATCAATCAACCTCCGGTTGCCATAGAAGAAATAGAAAAACATATTATTGAAATTGCATTTGAAAAAGGTTTTGTACAACCTTATAAACCGGTGTATCGATCCGGCAAAACAGTGGCTGTAATCGGATCAGGACCCGCAGGGCTGGCAGCAGCCGCACAACTGAATTATGCAGGTCATCAGGTTACTGTTTTTGAAAGAGACGATAAACCCGGTGGTCTTTTGCGATACGGCATTCCCGATTTCAAACTGGAAAAATGGGTGGTAGAAAGAAGAATCGCCTTATTGGAAGAGGAAGGCATTCAGTTTAAATGCAATGCCAATGTGGGTGTTAAAATCAGTATTAATGACCTCTTAAGAGAATACAATGCCATAGTACTTGCGGGTGGTGCTACTATTCCCAGAGACTTGCCAATTGAAGGCAGAGAACTCAATGGCGTACATTTTGCCATGGACTTTTTAAAACAACAGAACAAGAGAGTGGCTGAGATTGCTTTTGATGCTGCGCCCATTGTTGCCACAGGCAAACATGTAGTGGTGATTGGTGGCGGAGACACAGGAAGTGATTGTATTGGAACCTCCAATCGTCAGCAAGCAGCCAGCGTAACGCAGTTTGAATTGATGCCGAAACCACCTGAAAGCAGAACCCCATACATGCCCTGGCCGCAATATCCCTTTATTTTAAAAACCACTACTTCCCACGAAGAAGGTGCCAACAGAGAATGGGCCATTGCTACCAAAAAATTCATCGGTGACGAAAAAGGCAATTTAAAAGCTCTGGTTACCGTGAACCTCGAGTGGAAGATTAATGAAGAAGGAAAAGCGGCAGGCTTTGTGGAAATACCCGGAACAGAAAAAGAAATCCCCTGTGAACTGGCATTACTGGCCATGGGATTTGTGAGCCCCCAAAAAGAAGGCTTACTGGACAAACTTGAAATTGAACTGGATGCAAGGGGCAATGTAAAAGCAACTGAAAAAACCTACCAGACCAATATCCAAAAGGTATTTACTGCAGGAGATATGCGAAGAGGGCAAAGTTTAGTAGTCTGGGCAATTAGTGAAGGAAGGGAATGTGCCAAAAAAGTGGATTCCTTTTTAACAGGGACAGCGAATATTTGGTAATCCTTTAAGGGTTTTATATCTTTTGCCCTTATGGGAATGATTAAGAAAGGACTACTGTTTGTATTTTCCATTTACGCACTAATCACATTTATCATCGTAATGCTGCTGGTATTTCCTTTTGCCATGCTGGCGGCAACAGCAGGTAAAATTAGGGGTGGCAACCTGGTATACCGTTGCTGCCGTGTGTGGGCACAACTATGGTATTATACCATTGGAGTAGTGCACGATGAAATATACGAACATCCTCATGATACCAGCAGGCAATATATTTTTGTAGCCAATCATATTTCTTATATGGATATCCCCCCTATCGTGCTGGCGATTCATCAGCCAATAAGGGCATTGGGCAAATATGAAATGATTAAAGTGCCGGTTTTTGGCTGGATTTATAAAGCAGCGGTAATTCTGGTAAACAGGCAAAATGCCACCAAAAGAGCACAAAGTGTAAGAGCCTTAAAAGCAGCTATCAAAAACAATATCTCTATTATTATTTTTCCTGAAGGAACATTTAATGAAACCCGGCAACCACTGAAGTCCTTCTTTGATGGTGCTTTCAGAATTGCTATTGAAACACAAACCCCAATCAAGCCCTTATTGCTGGTGGACACATTGAAAAGGTTGCACTATCGGTCTGTTTTTGAAATGACTCCCGGACAGAACAGGGTGGTTTACCTGGAGGAAGTTCCCGTTAAAGGACTAACTATGGCAGACCTACCGGCTTTGAAAGACCGTGTGTATAAAATCATGGAAGCAGGATTAAAACGATATAATAGTTATCCAACGCCATAGCTGTATTTTTGCTGTAATGAAGCCTTTGTTTGTTGAAGTGATTATTCCCCTTGCCCTGCCTAAAAACTATACATGGAAGGTGCCTGAACAATTTCAGGAATCCATTGCTCCGGGCATTCGGGTGGAAGTAGCACTCAGAAAAAACAAACGATACGCCGGGATTGTAAAAAAAGTACTGACCGAAATTCCTGATGGCTTACATCCCGCTCCGGTACTGAATATTCTGGATACACAACCGGTTGTACACGCCGAACAATTACAGCTTTGGGAATGGATTGCCCAATACTATATGTGTTCTGAAGGGGAAGTGATGCAGGCGGCTATTCCTGCCAATTTAAAATTGTCCAGCGAAAGTATCTTACAATGGAACGAAGAAAGAAGTCTTGATTTCAGCGACCTAACCGATGCTGAATTTATTGTGGCTGAAGCATTGGAGATTAAGGGCGAATTAAAAATCAGCGAAGTTCAGCAATTACTCGATACGCATAACACATACCCGGTTGTAAAAAAGCTGGTAGAGAAAGGAGTTTGCTATGTTTGGGAGGAACTCAAGGAAAAATACAAGCAAAAAACAGAGACTTATATTTTATTGCATCCACAGTATGCAATAGAAGAACAGCTGGAACAACTTTTAAACAACTGGAGCAGGGCACCCAAACAAATGGAATTGCTGCTGGCCTATTTGCATTTAAAAAACACAATCGGCATTGTTACGCAGCCTGAATTGCTGAAAAAAGCCAGTGCAAGCGCGGCACAATTAAAAGGATTAATTGAGAAGGGAATATTGATTGCTGAAAAAAGAAATGCTGATAGACTGCCTTCTCTTCCCAAACTCTTGCAACTAGACTTTACCCTTTCCCCTGCTCAGGAAAAAGCACTGGAAGAAATCCGCTCAAGTTTTGAAAGCAAATCTGTTTGTTTGTTACACGGCATTACTGCCAGTGGAAAAACACAGTTGTACATGAAGTTGATTGAAGAGCAAATACAACTGGGAAAACAAGTTTTGTATCTTTTACCGGAAATTGCATTAACGGCTCAGATGATCCGCAGATTACAGAAAAGTCTGGGAGGGCATATTGCCATTTACCACTCCAAATTCAACCCAAATGAACGCGTCGAGATCTGGAATAAAATAAATTCTGGTGAAACGAAAGTAGTATTGGGTGCCCGATCTGCCTTGTTTTTGCCCTTCCATAATTTAGGAATGGTTATTTGCGATGAAGAGCACGATGCCTCATACAAACAACAGGACCCTGCACCCAGATACCATAGCCGTGATACTGCCATTTATTATGCTTCTCTGTTCAAAGCAAAAGTATTGTTGGGTTCGGCAACCCCTTCCATTGAAAGCTACTACAATGTTGAACAGGGGAAATATGGCCTGGTAACTTTAGCAGAAAGATTTGCAGATGTGGCACTCCCTGAAATTCAACTGATTGATCTGAAGAAAATACCTGCAAAAGAAAGAAGTGCAAAGCCCTTGTCCGATGAACTGCTGGCTGCTATTCAGCAAACATTAAACAACAAGAAACAAGTAATACTTTTTCAGAACAGAAGAGGTTATGCTCCTTATCTGCTCTGTGATACCTGCGGATGGATACCGCATTGTAATCATTGCGATGTTACCCTTACTTTTCATAAAGCTAAACATAAATTATCCTGTCATTACTGTGGCACCATCTATCCCCTGCTTCAAACCTGTCATGCCTGTGGCAGCCATCATTTTATTCAGAAAAATTTTGGCACAGAAAAAATAGAAGAACTGGTAGCAGAAGCTTTTCCGGAAGCCGTAATTGCAAGAATGGATTATGATACCATCCGTGGCAAACACGATCACGACAATCTCATTAAACAATTTGAGCAACATAAGATTCACATACTGGTTGGTACGCAGATGGTAGTAAAAGGACTTGATTTTGAAAAAGTAAGTCTGGTAGGTATTGTAGACGCCGATGGCATTTTAAACTTCACTGACTTCCGGGTTAATGAAAGGGCCTATCAGTTGATGGAACAGGTTAGCGGAAGAGCAGGCAGAAAAGATGGACTGGGCAAAGTACTGGTTCAGGTTAGCAATCTGCATCATCCGGTACTTCCTTTTGTACAACAACACCATTATCAAGGATTGTATCAATTTGAAATTAGCAATAGAAAAGAATTCCATTATCCCCCATTTACCAGATTGATTCAAATTATTTTTAAACACAAGGATAAACAGATTGCAGAAGAAGCTGCCCATATCATGAAACAAGGGCTGCATTCTTTATACGGTAATTTCATAAATGGCCCTTCTCAACCGGTTGTAGACAGAATCCGGAACCAATACCTTTGGGAATTATTGATTAAATTACCCAAAGACGCCAATACGGTTCTATCCTGCAAAAGAGCCATACAGCAGCAAATGCTCATATTGCACACGAATCAGCGTTACAGATCTGTTCATATCATTCCAAACACCGACCCTGTTTATTAAAAATGAAAAAAATAGCATCTAATTTTTCTTTGCAAACCCACAACAGCTTTGGGGTAGATGTTTTGGCCAGACATTTTGTATCAGCAGATAGCCTAAACGAAATACAAGAAATATTAGAATGGAATAAAATACAACAACAACGATTGCTAATATTGGGTGGCGGAAGCAATGTACTATTTACCCATGACTATGACGGACTGGTTCTACAGAATAATGTAAAGGGCATCAGCAAAATAAAAGAAGATGACAACTTTGTTTACATCAAAGCGATGGCAGGAGAAAACTGGCATTCCTTTGTGCAGTATTGTGTTAACAATAAATACCAGGGAATTGAAAATCTAAGCCTGATACCTGGCAATGTGGGTGCTTCTCCTATGCAAAATATTGGGGCTTATGGTGTTGAAATAAAAGACGTTTTTGAAAGTTTGGAAGCGTTGCATTTACCCGATGGGGAAATGGTTTCTTTTTCCCATGCCCAATGTAAATTCGGATACAGGGAAAGTATTTTCAAACAATCGCTGCGCAATCAGTTCCTGATTGTTTCAGTTACCTATAAATTAAGGAAGCAACCTAAGTTCACAGTTAGTTATGGAAATATTGAACAGGCACTGGAACAAATGGGTGTAAAGGAATTGAGCATTGAAGCCATTGCAAGGGCAGTCATTCAGATTCGTCAAAGCAAATTACCTGACCCTAACAAGATTGGTAATGCCGGCAGCTTTTTTAAGAACCCAATCATCCATCAAACCTTTTATGAAGCACTTCAGAAATTATATCCTGGGATTCCTGGTTTTCCAGGCAACGATAAGTTCATGACCAAAGTGCCGGCTGCCTGGTTGATAGAACAAACCGGTTGGAAAGGATTTAGAAATGGAGACGTAGGATGTTACCCACTGCAGCCATTGGTATTGGTAAATTATGGAAAAGCAACTGGCACTGAAATCTATGCATTGTCCAGCGAAATTATTGAGAGTGTACAGGAGAAATTCGGAATCCTTTTAGAGAGAGAAGTGAATATTTACTAAACTTAGCCTTCAATCACTCGCGATAGTATGTTTTCCATTGGAAGAACACCTGCATTGTACCAAACAAATTCCGGATCTTTTTTAAACCAGGTCAACTGGCGCTTGGCATACTGGCGGGTATGTATTTTAATTTGTTCTATGGCCTGCTCTTTGGATATTTTGCCATCCATATAATCAAATACTTCCTTATACCCCACTGTCTGCAAAGCAGTTTGATTGCGATAATCTATTACAGAAGCTGCCTCTTCAAACAATTCGGCCGCCACCATTTCATCTACCCGCTGATGAATTCTTTTGGTCAGTAATTCCATCGGCATTTCTAAACCAATTTTTATTATGCGAAAGGGTCGTTCTTTTTTGGTGGCATTTCTGAAATGAAGAATCGATTGACCGGTTGCATTTAATACTTCCAATGCGCGCATCAAACGCTGTGGATTCATTTGCTCAGCCACATCCCAGAAAGCCGGGTCTCTGTGTTTAATTTCAGATTGAAGCCAAATCAAGCCTTTGGCTTCGTAAGATGCTATAATGGATTCCCGGATGGCAGGATCAATGGTTGGCATGGGATCGATTCCTTCACAAAAAGCCTTGATATACAATCCGGTTCCCCCAACCATCACAACAGCTCCGTGTTGCTTCAATAATTCATCGGTCTTTTGCAGTGCAAATTGTTCAAAATAAGCGGCATTCAAATTTTCACTAATGGAATGATCTGCAATAAAATAGTGCTTTACTGCAGTCAATTCAGCATCACTGGGCCTTGCCACACCAATCAACAGTTCTTTAAAACATTGTCTGGAATCTGCAGAAATGATAGAAGTACCCAGGCGCTTTGCCAGTTCAATAGCGAATGTTGTTTTGCCAACAGCCGTTGGGCCTGCAACTATGTATACGGTAGGTTTAGTCTTCAAAATCGTCTCTTTGTTCTTCACCACCAAATCCATCATCATCTCCGTCCGCTTCACTGGCAGCTTCTTCCCCTTCTTCGCCAAAGCCCTCTGTGGCTTCGTTCAGATCATACTTCTCCTCTATATCAGCAAACTTATCTCCCAACAAACTTTTAGTACCGTATTGCTGTGGACCAATACCTTCCACCCGGGTAACAGAAGGATAGCTTAGTTTGGGATTTTCTTCTTTATTCACACTAATCAGGGCCACTAAAAACGTCCAACCCTTGGTAAAATCGTATTCGTAAATGAATTTCTGGTTTACATCCTGAATTTCAGAACCAATGGTTGTTTCAGCCATCAACAAAGGATCTACCCGATAGGCCTTATTGTATTTTTCAAAACTTATTTCCCTTCCCTTTAACCAGTTGTCGTTGCTTCTGTAAAAGGTTGCCTGGTGTTTGGTATCAAACTCAAAAGCCTTTAAAATAGCAAAATGCAAATCAAGAAAATACTGTGTATGCTTTATTACCACGTCTCTGTATACTGCATCATCCTCTTCCAGGTATATTCTAAATTTTAAAATTGCCATTCCGCCGGTTTTATTGATTAGTGCTTAATGAATATTGTTCGTAACAAAGGTGCAAAATAGCGATTATTTAACGGGTTTCAGGTTCAATTCCGCTCCTTTTTCTAACATAAAGGCATAGGCTGCTTCCAGTTGATTGGGGATAATCCCGTCCAGGATGGCTTCTCTGATGGCATCCTTTAAAATCCCTACCTGCTTACCCGGATTTAATCCAAATACGTCCATAATCAGCTCCCCGGTAATGGGAGGCTGCCAGTTTCTCAGCTGATCTTTGGCTTCCACTTCTGACATCCGCTCTTTTACCAACTCAAAATTCTGGAGATACCGCTGTACTTTTTGTTTGTTCTTGCTGGTAATATCTGCAGCACATAACTTCATTAAATCATCAATATCCTCTCCCGCATCGAACAACAATCTTCTTACAGCGCTATCGGTTATATTTTCCTTGGTTAAACTGATGGGGCGTAAATGCAGCAGCACCAGTTTCTGCACATATTTCATGGGTTCATGCAATGGCAGTTTCAATTTGGAAAAAATTTTAGGAACCATTCTTGCACCTACCACTTCATGTCCATGAAAAGTCCAGCCATGACCTTCTTCAAATTTTTTGGTAGCTGGTTTGCCAATATCATGCAAGAGTGCTGCCCAGCGCAACCAGAGCGAATCTGTATGCGGAACAATATTATCCAACACTTGCAGGGTATGATAAAAATTATCTTTATGCCCTTTTCCTTCAATATACACGGCTCCGTGCAAATCTACCATCTGTGGAAAAATGGCCTTCAATAAGCCCGATTTGAACAATAAATCCCAACCAATAGAAGGTTGGGCACTCATCATGATTTTGTTCAACTCATCTGTAATTCTTTCCTGACTCACAATTTTCATGCGATGCACATTCTCTCCAATTGCATTGAAAGTTTCTGGCGCAATGCTGAAATTAAGTTGTGTGGCAAAACGAATAGCACGCAACATACGTAGCGGATCATCGCTAAAGGTTTGAACAGGTGCAAGTGGTGTTTCAATACACTTCCTGTTAATGGCATCCATCCCATTGAAAGGATCCAGTAAAATTCCAAACTCAGCTGCATTCAATGCAATGGCCATTGCGTTAATGGTAAAATCCCTTCGGTTCTGATCATCGGCCAATGTTCCCTCTGAAACCTGTGGCTTACGACTATTTTGCTGGTAACTTTCCTTTCTTGCTCCCACAAATTCAATCTCAAAATCTGCCCACTTTACCTGTGCAGTTCCAAAATTTTTAAAAAAAGCTACAACTGGCTGTGGTTCTAACTGAGCCGCAAATAAATGCGCCAGTTCAATCCCATCTCCCAGACAAACAATATCTGCGTCCTTGGTATTCCTTCCAATAATCTTATCTCTTACAAAACCACCAATCAGGTAACAGGGAATACCCATTTGATCTGCAAGTGCGCCTATCTGCCTGAAAACAGCTTCCTCCTTTTCAGTAAACGAAATCATCATTGCTGCAAATGTACTATTGTTTGGTCAGGGCAGGAAGGGTAGCCATTAATTGTGCAATTTCAATTTGAAATCCACAATTAAAATGCCTCTGAGGGCAGGCGGTTTTACCATGCAAACCGCAAGGCCTGCAATCCAGGGTCTGCTTCACTTCTACAATATGACTACTACTACTTAGTGGCCCATATCCAAATCCGGGAACCGTTGAACAGTAAATGGCAGTTACGGGGGCATCAACTGAAGAACAGAAATGCATGGGCGCTGAATCATTCACATAGTTCATCAGCGCATTTTTCATAAGGGCAGCAGATGACAGAAAATTCAATTTACCGGCAAGGTTAACGGCATTATTTGTGCTGCTGGCTTCAATAATTTCATTGCACAATAAAGTATCCCCCGGACCACCCAGCACATACACTTTGATGTTTGGGGGCAGCGCATCCAGAAAGGCAATCCATTTTTCCTTGGGGAACTGTTTGGTTGCCCATACCGAAGATGGGGCAATGCATATATAAGGTTGAACTTGATAAGGAAGCACTTTCGCCAAATCTGAGGCAGTTGGATATAAAGCAGGTTTTTTTAGTTGAATGCCTTTTACATGCGCAATCAATTGAAAATTTCTATTGATTTCGTGTACCCCCTTATCTGTGTCCATACTATGATGAATGGTTCGGGTATAACAAAACCGAAAAGGATTCTTATTGAATCCAATTTTTTCTCTGGCTCCGGAAAAACAGGTTATCCATCCGGTAGCTGCATATCGCTGCAAATTGATAACGGTATCATAGGATGCTTTTCTCACCGCTATGGCCAGCTTCATCAGATTCCGGTATTTATCCTGCTTCTTTTGCCATACCAGCACTTGATGAACAAATGGGTGGTCTGTAAACAAAGACTCATTGCCGTTTCTTACCAGTACATCAATTTTTGCATTCGGATATGCTTTGTGAATTGATTCAAGCAAACCGGTCGCCAGTACCACGTCTCCAATAAATGCGGTTTGAATAATCAGCAATTTTTGCATCTGGCAAAACTACACAAATCTGAAATACTGTACTTTTGCCCAAAATTGAAATATGCCTCAAGATTTAATATTGGCCGCATGGAATGACAGGACCCTGTTGCAAGATGCTAAGTACAGCGATGCTGTTAAACAGGTAATTGAAGCTGTTGATAAAGGGCAACTGCGCGTTGCAAGCCCGGGAGAAAATGGCTGGGTTGTAAACGAATGGGTTAAAAAAGCCATACTTATGTATTTTGGCGTTCAGCAAATGCAAACCTGGGAAATGCCCCCTTTTGAGTTTTACGATAAAATGTTATTGAAGAAAAACTATAAGGAACTGGGGGTAAGAGCTGTCCCTCCTGCTACAGCCAGATACGGAGCCTATATTGCACCGAATGTAGTTTTAATGCCCAGCTATGTAAATATCGGAGCTTATGTTGATGAGGGCACCATGGTTGACACATGGGCCACTGTTGGCAGTTGCGCACAAATTGGCAAGCATGTTCACCTGAGTGGTGGTGTTGGAATTGGAGGTGTTCTGGAGCCTCTTCAAGCCAGTCCGGTTATCATTGAAGACGGCTGCTTTATTGGAAGCAGATGTATTGTGGTAGAAGGAGTAATTGTAGAAAAAGAAGCGGTTTTAGGTGCCAACGTTGTGTTAACCCAATCCACCAAAATCATTGATGTTAGCGGCCCAGAACCCATTGAAATGAAAGGCAGGGTTCCGGCCAGAAGCGTCGTAATTCCGGGTAGCTATACCAAAAAATTCAATGCTGGTGAATATCAGGTAAGTTGTGCGCTGATTATTGGTCAAAGAAAAGCGAGTACAGACCTAAAAACCAGCCTGAACGATGCGCTCAGAGATTTTAATGTAAGTGTATAAAATGCCTAAGGAGAAGCAATCAACATTGTTTCTGCAAGGCTTTTTAATAAGCATTGGCGGAGCCATATTGTTTTCCACCAAAGCCATCTGGGTAAAATTAGCTTTTAAAAATACAGGGGTAGATGCAATAACATTGCTTACATTAAGAATGTTATTGTCTCTGCCCTTTTATATTGCTGCAGCCTGGCTGGCAGGTAAAAAGGAAAATGTAGAACCGCTAAGCAACAGAGATTTCGGCTGGATAATTTTATTGGGAGTGCTTGGGTATTATCTAAGCAGCCTCTTCGATTTCATTGGCCTTCAATACATTTCTGCCGGTTTAGAAAGACTGATTTTATTTCTATACCCCACATTTGCCGTGTTGCTGAACACTTACTTGTTCAAGCAAAAAATTACCCGCATACAGTTATTGGCTTTATGTATTACCTATACAGGGATTGGAATTGCCTATTATGCCGAACTGGGTACGGTGCAACAAAACGATTCATTTTACTTTGGTTCTTTCATGGTTTTTCTTTGTGCTATTACCTATTCATTTTATCTGGTTGGCACGGGCAGAATGGTAATCAGAGCTGGCTCTACCCGCTATACCGCATATGCTATGCTGGCAGCAACCGCGGGAATATTTCTGCATTTTTTAGTAAAGCAGCAATGGAAAACCGTAAATATGAGCTGGGAATTGGGCTGGTATAGTCTGGCATTGGCCATTATCGCTACAGTTATTCCTTCGTTTATGATTAGTGCAGGCATGAAAAGAATTGGCAGTAACAATACCTCCATCATCACCAGCATCGGACCAGTTTCTACCATAATTCAGGCGTCCATTTTTCTGAATGAGCCCATTCTAATCACCCAAATACTGGGCACAGCACTGGTGATAATCGGTGTAATTTTAATTGGATGGCAGAACAATCGGATAGAGCATTAATGTACCATTAGATGCTCCATTTCACTCAATTTTTCAAACTGTTCAATGGTGAGTGGTTTGGTAATAAAGTGCGTAACATTCAAAAACTTTTTGGAACGTTCATAATCAACATGGTCAATGGAAGAAGTTAGAATAACAACCGGCCATGGATGACTTAGTTTTTCGTATTCATGAAGAAAATCCCAGCCCGACCTTCCGGAAAAATTCAAATCCAGAAATATCTTACGCTTGGTATTTGGATTCTCTTTTACATATTGCAATGCAGTATCTACCTGATCAAATGTGTGTACAGGCATGGTTGGCATTACGTTGCGGATAATCAGTTCATTCAGTTTATTTACCAGGTGATCATCATCTACCAGACAAATTTCTTCTATGGCCTGATTCAACAAATATTTATTCAGAGAAATACTGTTCGAAGAAGCAAAATTAATCTGATCATTCAGTTTGAAAATGGCATCATTCATAAGATTGGCTGAATGTTCAATATCCGTAAAAATCTGCGCGTAGGTTGCCAGATTATGGTCCTGAAATTTAGCAGTCTGTAACAACTGCAAAATTTTGGAGAACTCATGTCTTAGTTCATGGGAAGTAATAAAAGAAATTTTCTTGAGATGACTCATTTGCTCAAGCACTTCCTTCTCTGATATTTTTTTAAGGGTAATGTCTTTCTGAATGGTTATATACCCTGTTATTACCCCGTCTTTGTCGAACAAGGATTCAATCATTAAATCTAGCCAGATACGGGCCCCACTCTTGGTGTAATATAAAATTTCTGTTCTGATTCCCTTACCCTGTTCAATTACCTTCCGGATTCTATCTAATGTCTCTTTACTTGTCTCAGGACCTTTTAAAAAACTTCCGGGTGTTTTTCCGGTAACTTCTTTCAAGGTATACCCGGTCGTTTTTACAAATGCATCATTTACCCAGGTAATCCGGTTATCCGCATTACACATGATAATAATGCTTCCGATTTTTTGAGCAATTTTTGTGAATTTGCCGAATTCAATTTTAGTGCTCTCCATTAATTCCTGCTGTCTTCTGATTTGAATCTGGGCTTCTTTTACAGCAGTAATATCCAGACACAAACCAGTATACCCAAGAAAAACTCCCTGTACATCATAAACAGGATTGCCTTTCATATTCATCCAGCGAAAATTACCATCCTGTTTTTTAAAGCGGTACACCAGGTTATAAGGTTGCTGAATGGCAAAAGCTGATTTTCTGTCTGCAATTACTTTTTCAATATCTTCCGGATGAATCTGTTTCATCCAGCCTTCTCCCAATTGTTCTTCCTTATTTGTTCCGCAATATTGCTGCCAGGCCTTATTAATATGGGTAATCTGATGATGGTGGTTGGTCATCCACATTAAATCGGGCATAAACTCTGCCAATTCATTAAAACAATGCTCAACAGATCCTGATGATTGTCCCTTCCCTACAGACACGCCTGTTTGGGGTACCAGAAGGGGTTTCCGGTTTTCAGGAGCCGGAACTTTTAAATCCCCCTTCAGCAAAACTCCTGTCATTTTACCTTTTTTATCTGTGATGGGCTGAACCGAAAAAAGAATAGTATTCCGCATCGGTGAACTTCCGGGATATTTGAGTTGCAGTTCTTTTGGCTTTGAAGCAGGCTGCAGCAGTTGCTGCATCGAATTCCTGATAAGACCTGCTTCCTGGTGATTGAACAATGCTTCAATAGAAATACCTACAACAGAAATCCCCTGCAATTGATACAATACCTGAAATGCATCATTGCAATACATAATTTCTCCGTTCGTATCAATAGCCAATACATATTGTCCGAACTTATTGTAATCCACAACTACCCTATCTTTTAATTCGTCGTACTGCATAAACTTGTATTTGGAAGTGGAGAAATGGATTGCAAAAAATTGTCGTTTGAAATATACTGGTGAATAATATCCGGCAACATCAGAAAATCTCTTGACTTATCCAGAAAAAAATGAGCTCCCTTTTTCAAACAGGCCTGACGATAAGTAGCATTAGGCATATTCGTTAAGAATATCACCAGCGGCTGTCTCGAAGGAAAGGATAGCTTAATCTGGTTTAGTAACTCAATTCCACTCAGGCCAGGTAATTGTATATCCAGAATAAACACATCCGGAAAATTTTCCTGTACCATCCTTAATCCCTGTTCTGCGGTCTCCGCAAAATGCAATTCTAATCTGGATTCCTGGTCCAATAAAAGATGATTCAGTTGCTGAACAATAATCGCAGCATCTTCTACAATCAACACTTTGATAGAGGATGTTCTCATAAAATGGTTATTGCCCAAATGTACTCTATCAAAAAAGAAAGCTTTGTAGGGCTGGCCCACAAAGCTTTTGTAGTTAAGATACTACAATCGGTTTCTCAGGAAATTGAATTTTAAACTGGATGCGAACATCCTAAAATGCAATACTAATAAACTAAACGTAAAATAATTGTAGTGGTAAGCCAGGAATATGACCTATAAAAAAACGACAAGATGTAGTATTATCACTACAAGTCAGAAATCTTATGTTCGATGGCATATCTTATTAAATCAGCATTGCTTCTTAGCCCCATCTTATCAAGAATACGGGCACGATAAGTACTAATCGTGTTAATATTCAATGAAAGCATTTCACTGATTTCAGAAACAGATTTCCCTTCTACTAGTTTCTTTAATACTTCAAACTCACGATCAGAGAGGTTTTCATGTGGCAACTTAGAAGAATCTGATTCAAGCGAACTAGCCAATACTTCTGCAACTCTATTGGTAATGTATTTTCTACCTGCTAAAATTTGCTGAACAGCAGTAACTAATTCATAAGGGGCACTCTCCTTGGTAAGATAACCTGACGCTCCCGCTTTAATAGCCCTAACTGCATATTGTTCAGGGGAATGCATGCTGAGCATTAATACCGGGGTATTGGGCACATGGGTTTTTATCTGTTTTAAAATCTCTATTCCGGAATAACCGGGCATACTGATATCGGAAATAATAATATCCCAGGGCTCTTTAATAGATTTTTTAAATAATTCGGCAGAATCGGACACATCATGGATTTCAGCAAATGGCAAAGACTCCAGTAAAATCTTTTTCAAACCCTCCCGTATCAATCCATGATCATCTGCAATAAGTATACGCATATGCTTCCAACTACCTTTTTTCGGTAATACCAGGTTAAAGATAAGAAAATGAACTTTACACTATCCCTGTTTTTCTTGCTGAAAAGACCTCAATTCTTCAAAAAAAGTCTTGATAAAATCAAAAGACAATGGTTTAGTGATATAATCAATGACAGATGCATAACTTCTGGCTTTTTCCCTGTCCCTGTTATCTATAGAAGAAGACAGGACTATTACATTGGAAGCATCGGAATAGGTAATGTATTCATCCAGAAAATCCCAGCCGCCCCTGCCGGGGAAGTTAATATCCAGAAAAATGAGGGTTTGATTAAGCTCCTGTGAAGTTTTAATAAAGTCCAATGCATCATCAATATCTATAAATACTTCAACTGGCATTTCTGGCATAAGTGCCTGTACTATTTTTCTATTTAACACATTGGTTAATACATCGTCATCAATGAATATTATTTTATTAAATGATTCATTCTCCTTGTTCATATCAAAAGTTTCATCGTGTTGGTTAAAAGACAGTTTGTGATTCAATTTAAAAATGGCGGAATTAATCAATTGTATAGACTTCCTGGCTTCAGCTATTAAATCAATTCTTTCTGAGTCTGAAATGAACTGATTATCCATCAGATTTACTATGGATTGAATTTTCGCATACTCATGCCGCATTTCATGAGAAGTAATAAATGACAATTCCTGTAAACGGTTTTTAAACAATTGAGCCTGCATTTCACTCTTCTTTCGTTCAGTTATATTTTGTGCAATTCCAAGAATATACATTAAGTCTCCTCCCTGCTTTTCAAAAACAGACAAGCGGGTCTGAAAAAATTGATATTGTTGCATTTTGTCCATACACCTGCATTCCACTTCTACCACTGCCTGATCACCCATTCCCACATTGGCCACAGCAGCCTGCACCCCTTTCCAATCTTCCGGATGAATCAAGGTTCGTAAAGAAATACAATTGATTTCCTGGTCTTTTAGGTGTTCAAAACCTAACATATGATTCAATGCGGGATTGCGCATTATGAATTTACGCTCCTTCACATCAAACAAAAACACCATATCTGGCAGTTTATTATAGATTTCTTCTAATAAAGAAGCTTGGGATACGTCTGCTGGCAACCAACCTGATTGTAAAGACTGGGAATTCATCGGATATTTTTATACAGTAACTGTAAAAAATATGCCGAATAATAATATTATAATAATCAATCAGTTAGTATAAGAAAATGAATAGAAAGTAGCTTTTTTTTTGAGACTTAATTTCCCTTTTTGGGAATTAAATCACTTATTCAGCAAGAAAATACAGTAAATTGTTGAACCAAGAAAATCCAATGAGACCAACAAAACCACTCAAAATCTTCATTTTGGAAGATGACCTCTGGTATGGTACCATGCTGGAACATTACCTATCGCTAAACCCCGATTACCAGGTAAGCAGATTTGAAACAGAAAAAGCATTTTTTCAACAATTACACGAACAACCAGATGTAGTTACACTGGACTATGCATTGGCTGAAGGTGATGCAGATGGAAGTAAAGTGCTAAAAAAAATTAAAGAAAGGTATCCGGAAACAGAAGTAATTATTATTTCAGGTCAGGATCAGATTACCACTGCGGTTGAACTATTAAAATCAGGTGCATTCGATTATATTGTTAAAGATGAAGACACCAAGGACAGGCTATGGAATGTGCTGCTTCACCTGCAGGAGATTAAGGGCCTTAAAAAGGAAGTGGAGCAACTGAAAAATGAATTGAAGAAAAACTATGATTTTTCAAAAGTAATCATTGGACAAAGTGAATCTATTCAAAAAGTATTTGCACTAATAGATAAAGCTGCAAAAACAAATATTACAGTTTCCCTTACCGGCGAAACAGGAACAGGTAAGGAAATGGTAGCTAAAGCCATCCATTATAATTCACCAAGACACAAATACCCATTTGTTGCCATTAACGTGGCTGCTATTCCTCCGGATTTGCTTGAAAGTGAATTATTCGGTCACGAAAAGGGGGCTTTTACCGGCGCTCAAAGCAAACGTATAGGGAAATTTGAAGAAGCCAATAAAGGCACATTATTTCTGGATGAAATTGCCGAAATGGATATTCACTTACAGGCAAAACTATTAAGGGTTTTACAGGAACGTGAAATTACCAGAATCGGAGGCAATGCCGTAATTCCTATTGATGTAAGAATTATTGTTGCAACGCATAGAAACCTGTTAAAGGAAGTTCAGGAAAAAAAGTTCAGGGAAGACCTGTATTACAGACTTTTGGGTCTTCCAATAGAACTCCCTCCTTTAAGGGAAAGAGGGAAGGATTACCTGATTTTGGCCAAGCACTTCATACAAAGTTTTTGCAGTGACAATAGGTTACCGCTTAAAACTTTAACGCCTGAATCAATTGCTAAACTTAAACAATACTATTTCCCTGGAAATATAAGAGAACTAAAATCTATAATTGAACTGGCGGTGGTGATGTCCGAATCTGATTTAATTTATCCTAGCGACATAAATATAGATGCCAGTGACCAGTTTGGGAACCTGTTATTTAAAGAAACTACTTTAAAGGAATACGAAAAACAAATTATCCAGTATTTCCTGAACAAATACAATCAGGATGTTATAGCAGTTTCCAAAAAACTGGATATTGGCAAATCAACCATTTACAGAATGATGCAAAGAGGTGAATTAATCAAATAATTCCCATGGCAGAAAATACAAATTCCAATACAAGTGCAAAACTAATTTCCATAGAACTAGAAATGGAAAGAGCTGCAAGGTATGCGGCTGAAAAAAAATTATTGCAGAAGGAAAGAGAGCTGCAACTATTACAGAGAAAACTTAACAACTCAGAAACAACCGCCTATTCATTCACGGGAAATGATATTATCAACAGCATTAATCAGCATTTACAAACAGGCATTCTAATTGAAAACGAGTCTGGATTAGTAATTAGTATCAATGAATCCTTTTGTGAGTTTTTTAATATTCATGTTCCTATTCATTCTTTAATAGGGACTGATTTATGCAGTAATAACCTTATTGACGAAACCATCTTTATAAACCCTTTTCACTTTCAGCAGCGAACAAATGAAATATTAAGCAACCGTATTCCTGTAAGAAATGATATGCTTGAACTTAGAAATGGAATAATCATAGAAAGGGATTACAGTCCGCTATTTCAGCAGGGTGAATATACAGGTCATATCTGGTATTACAACGATGCAACGCTCAAGTATACACTTGAAAAAAAGCTAGAGAAACAAAAGAATATCTACGAAAAAATACTCAGCTATCTTCCAGCTGACATAGCTGTTTTAAGCCCTGAATATGCCGACTTATTTTTAAATCCAATCGCAATTAAAGACCCTGAATTAAGGCAGTGGATTATAGAATGGCTGATAGGAAAAAAGGGATCAGCCACTTATAAGTCTGACTCAAAAGATTCAAGAGTAACCAATTATCAGGAACTATTTGAACAGGTAATTAACCTGAAAAAAGGAGGGATAGTAGAAGAGAAGAAAAGCGATACAGAGGGACACACCAGTCATATTTTAAAGAATCTTCATCCTGTACTGGATGAGGATGGTGAACTTGAAATGATCATTGGACTTCACACAGATATAACAGAAAGAGTTCAGATTGAAGATGAGCTAATTCAGGCTAAAATGAAAACGGAAGAACTAGCAAGAGCTAAAGATTTATTTCTAGCCAATGTAAGCCATGAAATCAGAACACCCATGAATGGTATTCTTGGGATTGCCGGTTTACTGGCCAAAACAAAATTGAATCAGAAACAACAAAAAATGACCGGCATGATTAAAGATGCCGCTAATAATTTACTGGTAATCGTCAATGACATTTTAAATTTTGAAAAAATTTCAGCAGGCAGAATAGAGCTTGAAAAAATTCAATTTTTATTGAATGAAAAAGTTGCTTTACTGGCTGAAAGTTTTCAATACAAGGCCAAAGAGAAAAACATTCAACTCAGTTTTAATGATTTAACAGAGAAGCCCTTAAAAGTAGTTGGAGACCCATACCGTTTAAGTCAGATAGTTACCAATTTATTAGCCAATGCCATCAAGTTTACTAACACGGGGTATGTTGAAATAACATTGCAGACCATTACTGAAATGACAGAAGAGGTATGGATCAGAATTGAAATAAAGGATAGCGGAATTGGAATACCAACTGAAAAAATAGACTCTTTATTTCAGCCCTATCAACAAGCCGACACTTCCATATCCAGAAAATATGGCGGTACCGGATTGGGCTTAAGCATTGTTAAAAATCTGGTTACACTGATGGGGGGCAGAATTGGCGTGGAGAGTAAAATAAATTCGGGCAGCATATTCAGTATTCAACTTCCATTTACCAAAAACACACTCTCAGCTAAACCTGTATATGCTGTATCAGACTACAATCAGTTAAAAGGACTCCGTGTTCTATTGGCTGAAGACGTTGAAATGAATCAATTCATTGCCCGATCGATACTGGAAGAAAAAGGCGTTTATATTACAGAAGCGATTGACGGAAGAGAGGCAATTGAAAAAGTTAAAAACTTTTCGTTCGATTTAATTCTAATGGATATTTCCATGCCCTATATAGACGGGATTCAGGCTACATCTATTATCAGAAGCATGAAGAATTCTCCCAATTATAACATACCAATTATTGCCTTAACCGCCAATGCATTAGAAGGCGACAAACAAAAATACCTTAGCGCAGGCATGAATGGGTATATCAGCAAGCCTTTTCTGGAAGAAGAGTTTCTGATGGTAATATTACAATGCCTGCATAAAAATGATTTTTGCTTCAGCAGTGATAATGAATATTTAAGTATTCCATCAAACGAAAAATTATATAGCGAAGCACATTTAATGGGAATGGGAAGGTACCAGCAGGTTTTTATTGATAAGATGATTGCACTCTTTTTACAAACCATGCCAGAGGACATTGAAATACTTCAGGAAACAGCCAAAGTAAAAGATTGGAAAAAAGTAGAACGTACGGCACATAGAATTAAATCTGCCATTCGCAGCATGGGAATTCAGTCTGCAATTCAAGCCATTCGTTATATTGAAGAAGCTGCCCAAAAGAATCCACCACCCGATGATATCGTTTACAAGATAGAATGGGTTGCAAAAGCCATGAAATTGGTGATGGATCAGATAAAAGCAGACTATCCCCATATTTCTGTCTCAAAATAGCCCATGATTCCCAATTCTGGAAACTAAAGAAAGTTCAAAAAATCGCAATTAACTGAAAATCAATCCAATACAGGCTAAACAGCTTTGGCATTGTATTAGCACCCTACAGTTGAAACATTGAAAGTTCATATGGAATCTTTTATTCAACTACCTCAACAATACAAAAGCAGAAAAAACGAAGTTCCGGTATTTGCCTTCATGGGCGAATTTGACTGTAAAGCTCTTGGGCTGGATATTATATTAAAGGCCTTTTCAGATTACAAGAACAAATACCTGGAAAATGGGAGCCTTTGGTTAATAGGGGAAGGAAAGGATCAGGGCTTACTCTCAAGTTTAATTGTGGAATATCATATTGAAGACTTCGTGAAAATT
Source organism: Sediminibacterium sp. C3 (assembly GCF_000508085.1). GTDB lineage: Bacteria > Bacteroidota > Bacteroidia > Chitinophagales > Chitinophagaceae > Sediminibacterium. The sequence continues at coordinate 2,497,876 of NZ_KI669560.1, forward strand.
AAACCCATTCCTAATGGCAGAGCAAAATTTGACCTATTGCACGAAGTTGATCTTTTTCTAAGACCATCTAGAAATGAATACTTTCCATCCTCTGTTTTAGAAGCTGCATCGGTTGCTGTACCCTCGATTGTTTCTGGTAATTTTCAGATAAGTCAGTATATCCAAAACTACAATGCCGGCTATGTTTTAGAAGAAAACAACTATAAACAACTGGCAAAATTAATGTTGAAATGTCTACAGGATATTAAATACAATAACTGGAACGTAAAAAGAAGAAATTCGGTTCGCATGGTCAACGAACAGTTTCATTGGAACAAAATTGCTGCAGCGCATCAAAATCTTTTTGAACAAACAATTTAAAAAAATGGATTCAGACAAGCAGATCGAAAATGCTTTCCTGCAAATGAACAAAAGGGCTTTACACGAACAGTGCACCCATGAAATCATACAGGCAAAAGACCATACGCTATTCCCTTTTCTTTATGGCAAGTATGCTTTAATGATGACGGATGCAGAGCCAGAAAATGACATACATATTGTATTTGAAAGTTTCATAAGACTAAACCACTTCCCCTTAGTGGCAGTAGCAAACTGGAAAGCTACTGCTTATGGTCAAACATTGCTCGACCGGTACCAGAATAATTACCTGATTAAAATGCTTGATCCGCAAATTCAGCTCAGAACCTTAAACATGCTCCGGACCAATTGTTTTATATACATTGATTCCTATCACCAGACAGATGAAACCTACTCTCTCTTAGAAGCAATGTACATGCAACTTCCCATACTTGCCTACGAATCGGAATACAATAAAAATTAACCGGAAACGGGGCTTTCTACTTCAAAACAATGATAGACTTGCTGCTTATTCTGCAGTCATTACATCCAATGAAAGCTTATTCCAATGGTGCACTAATGAAACAGTTGTTTAACTCCCAACTGGAGAGGCTTCGTCCAATGCACTCAGTTCCTCAAATTGCGGAACCGTAAGTGGCTTTGTAATAAAGTGCGTAACATTGGAGTACTTTTTTGATTTTTCGTAATCATTATGATCAATAGAAGAAGTCAATATAATTACAGGCCAGGGCTGATTCATACGCTCGTACTCTTCCAGAAAATCCCACCCGTTTCTTCCCATAAAGTTTAAATCGAGGAATATTTTCCTTTTATGAGTAGGATTATTTTTTAAGTAGTCAAGTGCTTCATCAATATTATCAAAAACTGTTACCGTCATATTGGGAATCACATTACGGATTATGACCGTATTCAGTTTGTTAATCATGTGATCATCATCTATCAATATAATTTCTTCGATAGCCTGATTCAATAAGAACTTATTCAGGGCAATATTACTCGAAGATGCAAAACTAACTTCATCTGAAATTTTAAGAATAGCATGATTCATTGTATTGGCAGATGATTCAATATCCGACAATATCTGTTGATAGGTTTCCAGGCTATTCTGCTGAAATTTGGCAGTCTGAAGAATCTGTAAAATTTTTGAAAATTCATGTCTGAGCTCAAAAGAAGCAATGTCGGAGATTTGTTTCAGATGGATCATCTGTTCTTCCACATCCTTTTCCGTCATTTTCTTTTTAGTAATATCATTCTGAATGGTCAGATACCCCAATACATTTCCGGCCTTATCAAATAAGGCTTCCAGTTTTAAATCGAGCCATATTTTATTGCCATTCTTGGCATAAAAAACAATCTCCGTTCTGAGACTCTTACCTTGTTCAATGTTTTTTTTCAGTTTATCAACTACTACAGAATCTGTATCCTGTCCTGAAAGAATCATCAGGGGATCCTTACCATTTACTTCGCGCAAAGGAAATCCGGTAAGCTTTACAAAGCTATCGTTTACCCATGTAATTCTGTAACCCGGATCGCATAAAACGATGACCACATTAATCCGCTGTGCAATTTTTGTAAACTTGGTAAACTCTATTTTGGATACTTCCAGCATTTCCTTTTGTCGGTTAAGCTGAAGTTGAAGCTCCTTGATATGTGTAATGTCTTGTAAAGTTCCGGTATAGCCGATAAAATCACCCAAATTACTAAACATTGGGCTCCCCTGCATTTCTACCCATCTATATGTTGCATCGTATTTTCGAATTCTGAATTGTGCGCTAAACAACTTTCTGCCTGCAAAAGCAGCAGTAAGTGATTGCTCCAATTGAAAGCGGTCTTCCGCATAAACGGCTTCTGTCCATCCATTGCCCATTTCGGTATCCATCGCGGCACCTCTATATTTAAGCCATGCTTTGTTTACAAAAACCAGCTGTTGCTGATAATCACTCATCCAGACTATCTCCTGCATGCAGTCGGCTACTTCCCTAAACCATTCCCGATTCTGTCCGCTGAGTCCTGCACCCTGACCTGTTGCTACTGTAGCTGATTTAGAAGCACTACCAGGGGTATTCATTTTTCCAATTAGTAAAAACGCAATCGGATGGGATCTTCTGTCATGAACCGGACTTACTTCATAATGAATATCCCCTGCCAATGAGGCATTTACAGGATTAGACAATCGTATGATAGAAGGCACAAGCGACTTTGTGAGTAAAGCCTGATGCACTACCTCCTTAATTGTAATTACATCTTTTGAATGCAACAAAGAATCAATGGATATACCTTCTACAGACTCTCCAACAATCTGATAAATTCGCTGAAAAGCCTCATTACAGAAAGTAATATTGGCATCTAAATCGATGGCAAAAACAAAATAATCAGGTGAAGCAATCTGATCTAATATCTTTCTATCAACAGAATAAGGATAGCGCATTTTTTAGCATTTAATGACCAAATTGTTTAAGCGTTCCCAACCAGGTCTTAAGGTAATTGTATAACCAGAGAATAAGATATGCGTAAATGATAAGTTTAAGCAGGAACCACTTAATATTGTGTACCGAAAAAATTCTTCCCATCCAATATAAAAACTGCCCCCAAAGCAACAATAAGTAAGCAATTGATATTGATTTCGAGGTTAGTTCTTTCCAGCTCATAAGTTCTAAAAAATCGAAATTAAATATACTGTATTTTCATTCTGGAATTAACAAATGACGTTTTTATTATGGAAATTATACACGTGGTATTTATAAGAAATACCAGAGCCAAAAACAACCCAATCGCTGATATTGTAAACCAGCTGGTAACCGAACAAATGAAACTGGGTTTAAAAACAAGCGTCTGGGAAATTACTAGAAAATCTGCCGAACAATTTCAAAATAAAGCTTATCCAGTAAAGCGTTTTTCTCATCATTTGTTTATCTGGAACACTATGAAAGAAATCCGGAAAGAGCTGATAAAAACCGGAAAGAGCACAATTGTCCATTTTCACGGAGGAATTGTTCCGGTATACTATCCAATTGCTTTTTACTTGCAGGAAAACAAAATACCATTTATTCTATCCCCTCATGGAAGATATAATTTACAAACCATGAGTAAAACATCTTACCTGAAGAAAAAACATTTTGAAAACTTTGATCAGAATTTAATAAACTGGTCTTCTTCATTGCACTTTAACAGCGAACAGGAAAGAAAAGAATTGCTTTCCTTATTTCCATTCAATCAACAAAAAACGTATACATGCCCCAACGGCTTAATCAACAATAACCTGAATATTGCACCTAAAATTATGAAGCATGATGAAATCATCTATTGCTTCAACGGAGAATTGAAGAACTTTGAAATGGGGATTGATATCTTATTGCATGGATTTGCAAAATTCAAGAAAACCCACTCTAATAATGCCATACTCTGGATTATCGGAAATGGCCCTGACAGAAATCTGATACTAAAGTCCATCAAAAAACTGGGACTGCACAAATATGTATTTGTGAAACCAGCAGTATTTGGTGCTTTAAAGTTTGAGCAGTTGAGCAAGATTGATGTTATGGTAAGAACCCCGAGAGTAGATTTTTATCCCTCGGTTATAATGGAATCTGCCGCTATGTCTATTCCCAGCATTGTATCCAAACCAACTTATTTAGCGGAAATAATTCAGGATGAAAATGCGGGATATGTGCTCCAGGAAAACAATTCTGATCATTTACAAAACGCATTCATACAAAGTATAGCTGATATGGAAACAGTTCAATGGAACAGAAAAAAAATGAATGCTCACCAAATGGTAGCGCAGCATTTTAACTGGACCAGCATTGCCAGAACACATATAGAGATTTATCAGGGTTTATAGGAATTTTAAACAACCAGTAAACTGCATCCACGAAGATCAGCATGATCCATCCTGCCAATTACTTCAAAGCTCCCATCCTTATAAATTTTTCCAATATCCTGAGTTGCAATAAAAGCACAACTATAAATATTGGCCAGATCTATGATCTGAAGTAACCCGGTGCCTTCATTCAAAATTTCGAGGGGATCGTCTTCTTTTCTAATCAATACTTTCATCCAGGGTGGACAATAGAAACGCCCCCCTCCCACTGAATAGGCCTGACTCAGTAATTCTGTCATTCCATATTCGGCATGAATAGAAGACAAGCCGGTTCTTTTGCAAAGCAAAGCATGCAATTCTTCTCTGGTTAATTCCTTACCCCTACCTTTCATGCCTCCCGTTTCCATGATCAGGGTATGGTTAAGCCGCATTGGATACTTTTCTGTAAAATCGAGCAATGCAAATGTTACCCCCAATAACAGGGTTTTCTGTCCAGCAGCTTCCAGCTCCAGTATTTTTTTATGTAATTCGGCAAAATCATACAAATAGTATCCGCTGGAAGGATGACCACATCTTTCAATAAAATGGTTGGCCATGTAACCAAAGATGAGTTTTCCCTTTCCAGATAGGCGGGAAGTAACGCTAACACACACCAGTCTTCTAACTTGCCATACCGCTGTTCAAACCCCCGAACAGCCCCTTGAACATACCCATCCGGATTGGGCACATAATGCTTACTGGATACCATTCCAGTGGTCCTGCTGCTTTCAAAAACGCAGGCAGCTGCATGATCCCCGGCTAGCACGGTATGCGTTTTAAAAAAAGAAATAGGCAACGCAGGAATGCTGGCAAGTGTCTTTACGTTATGGGGATTTTCTGTTATTAAACTGACCCATTTACGATAAACAGAATTATTCCTGTATTGCCATTGATACAGTTCAATGGCTAAATCAGCAAAATTGGAATCGCTTACAGAAAAAATATTGTTAATATCAATGGGTGGTTCCAACCTTGTATGTATTGTTTTAACTAAATTTGAATAGAAAGTAAAATGATGAGAGCAAAATTATTAATCCTGTTGACAATTACGGCCTTTTTTTATGGTTGCAGTAAAGATGAATTCAATACCAGACCCGGTTTATCTTTTGCTGAAGCCAATGCCACTGAACTCAGACAGGGGAACCTTCTCATTTTTTCTTTGGACTTTACCGACAAGGAGGGTGATATTCAGGACACATTATGGGTGCAGAAAATTTCCAAAACCTGCCCAAATACGCCTGGCGTTCAATTTATCAGTCCTTACCGGGTGCCTAACTTCACCGGCACTGCCAATTTAAAAGGCAAGCTGGAAATTACGCTTGTTTACAATGCCAATGTTCCGGGAACCCCTTCAATAGTGGGTTGCACCAACAGAAACGATACTTCTTACTTTAGATTCTGGTTAAAAGACAAAGCCAACAACAGAAGTGATACCGTAAGATCGCCTGATATTGTTTTAATCAGATGATAGCCGGGCATAACTGGACAAAGCGATTTTTTTACGGAAATTATTTCTACGGAATTTGCGCAATAGGATTGTCTGTTGAATGTTCTCTTCAGCTAAAACTCCCCCTTAATAATCTATTTTTTTACCTATCCTTGTTTTGTGCCACTGTCCTTTATTATACCCATGCATATTATATAGAGATCAGCCATCAACCACAAAATAAAAATGAAAGGTCTGTCTGGTATAGAGAACATCAGAAACAGATAACAAATTCCCAATTAGGTTTAACACTTATTCTTGGACTACTATTATTACTGCAATTCAATGGACTCCAACCCCTGTTTGCACAATTGCCGGTATTTAACTGGATTATTTTAGTGATTTTTGGTTTGATTGGAGCCGCTTATTATAAAAGCCTCTACCCTGGCTGGGGAAATTGGGGACTAAGAAATAATGGTTTAATAAAGCCTTTCCTGATTGGTTGGGTTTGGGCGGGTGCTGTTTCCTTTGCTCCGGTATTTTATTACGATCTTAGTCATCCGGGCTCAACTCATACAGCAGACCTGATTACCTGGTTATTATTTTTTAAAAACTGGCTTTTCATTAGCCTGCTTTGCATCTTGTTCGATATAAAGGACTATGCAACCGATGCCAATCAACCCCTTAAAACCTGGGTGGTAAAAATAGGCTTACGCAAAACCCTTTTTGGATTGATTATCCCAATCGCCTTTATGAGCCTGGGTATATACTGGGTGCTTGCCTGGCTAGAGAACTTTTCTTTAACCAGAATACTATTCAACACAATCCCCTTTATATTGTTAATAACTGTTAGTACCCAAATGCATCGCCGTAAAAGCATTCTCTATTATCTTGCAATCATTGACGGCCTGATGCTTGTGAAAGCAATCTGTGGCGCGTTGGGCATGTTAGGAACTTAAAATTTACCCTTATGGCAAAGACAAAAACTACCAAGACCAAATCAACAAAAACAAAATCTCTGGTGACTCCCCAATCCATGGATTTTTTAAAACAATACATTAATACCCCTTCGCCCGTTGGATTTGAAAGTGGCGGACAAAAATTATGGATAGAATACATTAAACCATATGTAGATACCATTTTTACGGATCCTTATGGAACAGCCGTTGGGGTAATTAACCCTACTGCCCCCTTTAAAATTGTAATTGAAGCTCATTGCGATGAAATCAGCTGGTTTGTTAACTATATCAACGAACAGGGTTTGATTTATCTAAAACGCAACGGAGGAGTAGATCATCAGATTGCACCTGCAAAACGAGTAATCATTCATGGCAAAAACGGACCGGTAAAAGCTGTCTTTGGCTGGCCTGCCATTCATACCCGTTTAAGCAATCCTGAACAAAAAGAGCCTGCTCCGAAGATTGAAAACCTTTGCTTAGACTGCGGAGCAAGTTCTAAAAAAGAAGTGGAAGCATTGGGTATTAGAATTGGCTCAGTTGTTACCTATGAAGAGGGTTACGATGAATTGGCCTACGACTTTATTATAGGAAGGGCTTTTGATAACAGAGTGGGGGGATTTATGATTGCAGAAGTAGCCAGATTGCTGAAAGAAAATAAAAAGCAGCTGCCCTTTGGACTGTACGTAGTAAATGCTGTTCAGGAAGAAATAGGATTAAGGGGAGCCGAAATGATTGCACGTAGAATTAAGCCAAATATTGCCATCGTAACCGATGTTACACACGATACCAGTACCCCCATGATCAGTAAAATTATTGAGGGAGATATCCAATGTGGTAAAGGGCCTTCACTTGCATTTGCACCTGCTATACACAACAAACTATTATCTCTGGTAGAATCCGTTGCAGAAAAAAATAAGATCCCAGTACAAATGCGAACTTTAAGCAGGAGCACGGGTACAGATACCGACAGTTTTGCCTATGCAAACGACGGATGTCCATCTGTTTTAATTTCAATTCCATTGCGATACATGCACACTACCGTTGAGATGCTGCATAAAAAAGATATTGAAGACACCATTAAACTCATGTATGAAACCTTATTAACGCTAAGCCCCAAAACAAACCTGAGTTATCTGTAAGCATGGAAAGCACTGAAAACAATACCATAAAAATTGCAATCCTTGACTTATATGAAGGACAGGCCAATGAGGGAATGCGTTGTATCAGAACCATTCTGTCCGATTGGAGTACAACCCACCAACAACCCATTGAGGTAAAGGAATTTGATGTTCGTTTAAACCAGGAAGTACCCGATTTAAGCTATGATATTTTTATCTCCAGTGGAGGCCCTGGATCTCCTTTGGAAACAGAAGGCAGTGCTTGGGAAGAAAAATATTTCGGATGGGTAGAAGCATTGAAAGATTGGAATGAAAATTCTAATTTCCCAAAAAAACATGCATTTTTTATTTGTCATAGCTTTCAATTATTCTGCCGTTACTTTCAGCTGGGAAACGTATGTAAAAGAAAATCTACCTCCTTTGGTGTTTTCCCGGTACATCAGATGGAGGACGGACATGCAGAAAAGGTTTTTGCAGGGCTGAATGACCCATTCTATTGTGTAGACAGCAGAGACTACCAGGTAATTGAGCCCAATCATGATAAAATAAACCGAATGGGAGGATCCATACTGGCGATAGAAAAAAACCGCCCACACGTTCCTTTGGAGCGGGCTGTAATGGCCATCCGCTTTACCGATTATTTAATTGGCACTCAGTTTCATCCGGAGGCTGATGCACATGGCATGGCCATGTATTTGCAAAGAGAGGACAAAAAGAAGGTAGTAATAGACACACACGGGGAAGAAAAATGGAAAAGTATGGTGGAACAATTGCTAGACCCGGGAAAAATCATGTGGACTTACCAGCATATTCTTCCTAACTTTCTAACTGAAGCCAGCAGGGAATTGATTCTTCATTAAAATACAAGTCATGGTATCAGCCATCAGAAAGCAATTCAATGAACAATTCAGCAGTAAAAAGTATCAGCTGTTTCTGGAAACTTTAAATGAGAAGTTTCCGGGAGCCATTGAATTCAGGGTAGCCGAAACTCCGGTTTTTATTAACAGTGAACTAAAGCATAAAATGCTTTCCGCCTGTGAGTCAATTGTAGATATATTGATACAGCCCGACTTTAAAGAGAAAAGCCAGAGAGCTATTCCTGAAAACCTTTATGTACCCAACGAAAATGCACATACGCATTTCATTGCTTTTGACTTTGGCATTTGTGAGAATGAAAAGGGAGAAATTGAACCACAATTAATTGAAATGCAGGGATTCCCTACCCTTTTTGCTTATCAGGTATGGCATGATCAGGTGATGCGTAAATGCTTTAAAATACCCGCTCAATACAGCTCATATTTTAATGGATTAACTGCTGATAGCTATTCCCAATTGCTTAAAGAAATTATCATTGGCAATTGCCAGCCGGAAGAAGTGGTATTACTGGAAATTCTTCCGCACGAACAGAAAACAAAAATTGACTTCTATTTTACTGAAGCATTAACGGGAGTTTCCGTTGTATGCCTAACAGAATTAATTAAAGAAGACAATCATTTGTATTACCAAAAAAACAACAAAAAAATCCGGATTAAACGCATTTATAATCGCATCATTTTCGACGATTTGCAGCAGCAGGATGCGACTATCCGGGAGAAAGGAAAAATTCTTTTTGAGCCCCTGGAAGTGGAATGGATTCCGCACCCTAACTGGTTTTACAGAATCAGCAAATACACATTACCTTTTATTCATCATCCCTATGTTCCGCAAACCTGGTTTTTGAATGAGGTAAAACAAATTCCAAAAGACCTGGAAAACTATGTATTGAAACCCTTGTTTTCATTTGCAGGCCAGGGAGTAGTAATTGATGTAACACCTGAAGATATTGCTGCCGTTAAAGATCCTGAAAATTGGATTTTACAAAGAAAGGTCAATTATGCTGCACTGATTGAAACCCCCAATGAACCCGCAAAAGCTGAGATCAGAATTTTTTACTTTTGGAAAGAAGGCGAAAAAAGACCATTTGCCACCAATAATCTGGCAAGATTAAGCAAGGGAAAAATGATTGGGGTTAGATACAATCAGGACAAAGACTGGGTTGGCGGAAGTCTTGCTTATTTTGAAGAGGACGCTTTATAACAGGAAAATGGAAAAAAGTTTATCGGAACATACCAGAAATATTCTGGGACTACAACTACCCACAGATCCAAGATGGGTAAACCTTGCAGAGATATCATTGGAAGCCATCCTAACCGATCACGCCTACTGTGAGCAGAAAGCAGCTTTAACCTGTATTTCTTATATACAAAGGTATTCTGATAAAAAGGAACTGGTGGAAGCTCTCTCTCCCATTGTTACAGAGGAGTGGGGACATTTCAGAGCAGTGCTCGCAGAAATTAACAAACGAGGGCTAACATTGGGCAAGCAAAGAAAAGATGAATATGTAAATCAATTATTGATTTTTCAGAAAAAGGGTGGCCATATTGAAGACCGGCTTTTGGATCAACTACTAACCATGGCATTAATTGAAGCCAGAAGCTGTGAAAGATTCAAAAGATTAAGCGAAGGCTTAGACGATGCCTATATGCGCAAGTTCTACCGAAGATTCATGGAAAGTGAAGCGGGTCACTATACCCTATTTATAAAGCTGGCGGAACTGTATATACCTAAAGCCAAAGTAAGAGCCCGATGGAAAGAATGGCTGGCGCATGAAATTGAAATCATGCAACACCTGGAAATCAGGGGCGACAGAATTCATTGATATAAAACCTTAAAAAATAAAAAACTCCCGATGTAGATCGGGAGTTTTTTTATGGTATCAGGATTAAATTACTCCTGTACTTTAAAGTCTACTCTTCTGTTCATTGCCTTACCTTTTGCAGTTTTGTTATCAGCAATTGGCTGACTGCTTCCGAAACCTTCAGCAGTTAATCTTGCAGCATCAATTTTTTGAGCTACTAAGTAAGCTTTCACAGCATTCGCACGCTTTAATGAAAGTGGCTGATTAATCTTATCGCTACCAGTAGCATCAGTATGACCTTCTACTAATAACTTTAAGGTTGGGTTTTCATTCAAGGCTTTTACTACCTTATTCAATTCAACTTTAGAAACTTTGGTTAATACCGCAGAACCAGTTAAGAATTGTACTTTCTTATTATCGAAGTTGTAAGTAGCTTTTAATTCAGGACAACCGTTGTTCTCACGAGTTCCCTTAATGGTAGGACACTTATCTTCTTCGTCGTTAACACCATCACCATCAGTATCCGGAATAGGACAACCCTGATAACGAGCTAAACCTGGAACAGAAGGACACTTATCTTCTTCATCATTAACACCGTCTTTATCGGTATCAGGTATTGGGCAACCATTATATTTGGCAACACCCGCAACAGTAGGACACTTATCGTTCTCATCATTAATACCATCTTTATCGGTATCAGGAACAGGACAACCATTGTACTTCGCAACACCTGCAACAGTAGGACATTTATCGTCCTTGTCGTTAATGCCATCCTTATCGGTATCAACCGGGGCTGGAGGAGCAGCTGGTGGTGGAGGTGGAGGAGCTACTTTTACAGGAGCTGGCTTGTCACCGATGGGTGAAGCAACGCCCATTGAATACGCTGTATGATTTACTGCTAATCCTGAGATTGCAGGGCGATACAATAATTGTGTATTTAAGAAAGTTTCATTTCCAAGATTAACTTGCAAACCTAAACCTGTATTTCCTTGTGCAGCAAAATAAGTTCCATTATACATTGAAGCACCTACCCCAAATGTCATGTAAGGAACAATAGTGTATTTGTCAGACAACATTTTAACGTTCACATTCGCATCAGCTTCCAAAAGGAACAATGATCTTACTGATTGAGGAACACCAGATCTAAAGTAGAAAGGATATTTGGAAAAACTTCCGTACAATCCTGCCATAAAATCTACGTGTTCAGAAATACCTTCAAAGTATTGAACATTCAAGCCCATTGACATTTCTTTAATGGGAGTAAAACCTCCACTCTGCATTACTCTTGAAAGAGAGGTTCTGCTAATTTTGTCAGCGGTGTACATATCATTTAAGAAAACACCTACTCCTAAGCTAGGTCTTTTCTTATAGCTAACAGGTGTTTGAGCAAAAGATGCAGTTGCCAAACCAACAGCTATCAAAGAAAATAGAAATTTCTTCATAAACAGGTTTTTGTTAATTTATCGCAAAAATACAAGCAGAAATTGGTTTTCTAAAATTAAGCTTGGTTTATCTTTTAATTATTTTTAGGAACCGGCGGCTCAATTACTTCAAGCTTTACCTTAGTGATACCCCTGTGTAAAAATTCCAATTTTTGAGCAGCAATGCGAGAAACATCAATAACCCTTCCCTTTTTCTTCATTTTAGGGTGCATTTTATCATTTATTCGGACCACTACCGATTTTCCATTGTGCAAATTGGTTACTTTAACCCAGGTGCCCAAAGGCAGATTATTGCTCGCTCCTGTAAAGGACTTACTACTAAATCTTTCTCCTGTGGCGGTTTTGATTCCATCAAAACGGGTACTGTAATAGCTGGCTTTCCCGGTAATCATTTTTCCGGTATAAACCAAATTAGCATTGGCTTTTAGGGTACTGTCCACAGCCCAGAGCAGGCTGTCTGGCAGAGGGGGATTAAAGAATACACTGTCTTGCACAGTCTGTGCATTCAGTGGACCGAAAAATCCAAAAATTAAGCCTATGAGAAAAAATTGACGCATTCATTGGGTTTACATGAACAATTGCGCAACTATAAGGTAAGCAATTTTACCGTAAGCTGCTTTTGCAGCCTCTATTGCCAAATAATGTGCCGAAGACCTATTCAAATAAAAGAAATCAATTATACAAAATATAATTAGCTGATTTTCAACAAAATATAATTATACAGGCGTAACAGCTACTACTGCATCCAAATTTAACTGGCCATGGATATGGGGGAATAATTCATCAATGGAACCCGCCAATTCAAAAATCAGGGGTCTTTCCACCTTGTCTTTCTGAATGGTTAATTTTACCAGTCCCGTCCTTCCCTGATAGTAACGGGACAATACGCCCGGAACCTGATCTTCGGTGCTGCAATGCATAAACCCTTCGGAAGCAAGTGTATCTGCTTCATAAAATCCTTTGCTTTGTGCTTCTTCCCATTGAGTTTGGGTAGTAATATGATAGATAAGTTCTCCGTTCATTAGATAGTTCTTTTCATTTTTTGTTCTAAAAGCATTAAATCGGTCAGTACCATGGCTGTAACCGCTTCCAATACAACCGGCACTCTTAGCGCAATACACAAATCATGCCTCCCCTTTATTGAAAATTTTTCCACTTCATTGGTTTCCCAATTAAGCGAGGATTGTTCCTTGGGCGTGGATGAAGTAGGCTTTACCACTATTCTGTAAAATAAATCATTCCCATTGGTTATACCCCCTACTACCCCTCCGGAATGATTGGTCTTTGTTTTGCCAGTAGCATCCATTATGGCATCATTGTGCTCGGTTCCAAACATGGTAGCAGCGGCAAAACCAGCGCCAAATTCAATACCCTTCACTGCAGGAATGGCAAACACAGCATGGCTGATTAAAGACTCCACTGAATCAAAGAAATGCTCTCCCAATCCGATTGGCAGTCCTGAAGTTCGGCAGGATACAATCCCTCCAACACTGTCTTTTGCCGCAATTGCTTTTTGCAAACCAGCTTCAATATCGGGTTCCCCCGCTATGCTTTCTATATTTGCCTGCACCTGTATTTGATGCTGACTCAATAATTTTTTAGCAATTACCCCTGCAGCCACCAGGCAAACGGTTAAACGGCCACTGAAATGCCCACCCCCTCTGAAATCTTCATGGCCGCCATATTTATGATGCGCTGTAAAATCTGCATGACCAGGTCGGGGAACAGCACGATGCTTTTCATAATCCTGGCTCTTGGTATTGTTATTTTCAAAAAAAATGGCAATGGGCGCTCCGGTTGTTTTTCCATTAAAAATGCCGGATTTAAAAATAGGCAGGTCGTCTTCTTTCCTTGGTGTAGTTCCTTTCTGAATTCCTCCTTTTCTTCGCTCAATGTCTTTTAGAAAATCTTCCTGAGATAAGGGTAAACCAGCCGGACATCCGTCAATGACCAATCCCACGGAAGCCCCATGAGATTCCCCGAAAATCTGCATCCTAAAGACTCTGCCAAATGCGTTCACGATTCTTACTGTTTAAAATTTAGTTATTGGTTATACTTAAATCTACACCTAATTGTTGCAAGTGCATGAAAAAATCAGGATAAGATTTATTGATTGCATCAGCGGCTTCAATTTCAACAGGTCCGGTTGCTTTGAGCGCAGCAACTGCTGTGGCCATGGCAATCCGATGATCATGATGAGAATGAACAGAAGCAGTCTTTAATGGTCGCAGCTGATTTCCTTCACTCATCCCTTTTACAATCATTAAATCGCCCTGCAACTGAACTTCTACTCCAAGCTTGGCAAATTCAGCCTGTAGGCTGATAGCCCTATTGCTTTCTTTGTGCTGCAAACGACTTACCCCTTCAATAACGGTAGTGCCTTCACAATAAGCAGCCAGTGCCACCAACGGAGGAAATAAATCAGGACAATCCGTTGCGTTAAAATGAAAAGCTTTCATAGGTAAGGGCCTTACTTCAATTTGCTTTTCTTGTATGGATAAACCGGCCCCTGCATCGGAAAGCGCTTGTAAAATTTTTTTATCGGCCTGGGAAGAAAAAACATTCAGCCCCTTAACAGTAATACTTCCGGCTATAGCTCCGGCAACCAGTAAAAATGCAGCTCCGCTCCAGTCGCCTTCCACGGTGTAGTTTATCTCTTGCTCATTTTTACTAAATCCATTGCCAGTAAATTCAAACCGCTCATATTGATGATTGACAATCTTAACCCCAAATGATTCCAATACTTCCAGCGTTAAATCTATATAGGGCTTACTTTTTAAATCCACTACAGTAATGCTGATATCCTTTGCGTTAGTTGCTGCAAATGCCATTAACAATCCGGTTAAAAACTGGGAGCTCAATGAGCCATCAATAGTAATATTGGCTGGTTGCAATGGGCCATTTATTTGCAAAGGCAGATACCCATCTTTTGATTTTGTGTCTACTGAAAGTTTGGGCATTACTTCATCAAAAAAATGCATGGGGCGCTTCAATAAACTACCTGAACCATTTATGGTAAGTTGTTGCTCACACAGCGCAGCAATGGGCGTAAACATGCGTATGCTCAAACCACTCTCTCCGCAATGAATGGCATTAGATAAAGGAGCTACACCATTAGAAATTACCTGCAAAGATCCATCTTCGAGCGCGCTTACTTTTGCACCCAATTTCTGAATGATATCAATGGCAGCCTGATCATCAAAACTATTTCCCGGATTAATAATCCGTGTTTTACCAATATGCAACAAAGCTGCCGCACAGGCACGCTGCATACAACTTTTACTTGCATTCGCCTGTATATTTCCCTGAACAGCAGATGGATGAATCCTTACAATCATCTTCCCCTTTCACATTAAAATTGTTTAAAAATAGTTTTCAGCTGCTCTATATGAATAGGCTGCACAACCCCTTTGCCGATTTTCCTGATAAGAATATACTGAACCACATCATCAGCTCTTTTTTTATCCTTCAGCATAATTTTAAATGCTTTGTCAGCATCAAAGCTTGCAACTGTTGGCAAGCCATAACGTTGCAGCAAGCGTATAATCTCTTCACCAGATTTAAGCATCAGCAAATGTTGAGACATCAGAGTAGCATAGGTCATTCCAATACTGATTGCTTCGCCATGACTAAGCTCATACATATTTTCAATGGCATGTCCGAGGGTATGGCCAAAATTCAACAGTTTCCTCTCCCCTGCTTCAAACTCATCCTGCTGAACCACTTTTATCTTAATATTCGCATTGCGCTTTATTAAATCTGCAAGTAAGTCGGGCTGCTTTTTGTATTTGGGTATGCTTTGCTGTGAAAGTTCCGCAAACATTTTAGCATCCTTAATACAGGCATGCTTTATGATTTCAGCAAATCCATTCTGCCATTCTTTTAAGGGCAGGGTTTTTAATACGCTGTAATCGTAAATTAAAAAGGAAGGCTGACGAATCAGGCCCACCATATTTTTATATACTCCTACATCAATTCCATTCTTTCCTCCAATGGCTGCGTCTACCATTGCCAGCAATGTGCTGGGGATATAACCGACTTTTACGCCACGCATAAATATCCCAGCCACATATCCGGTTATATCAGTAATAACACCTCCCCCAAATCCTATTAATATTGTCTGACGATTGGCACCCATTGCAATCAGCTGATCAATAATCATGTCCACTGTTTGCTGAACTTTGTATTGTTCGCCGGGTTTTAGTACGATGGTATTATAGCCCTTCAGTTTTCGCTGATGTGCTTTTAATATATTTTCATCTGTTATAACAACCGCCTTTTCCCTGGATACAATTTTATCGAGCAAATCAAAAGATGCACCAAAATAAAAATCGGTCTGAGTTCCGGAAAAAAACACCCGCTTCTTTTGCATATCAGGAATTCATGATTTTATTCTGGTGATTGATACTTTCCATATGTACGGCATCAAAATACTTTGTAATAAATTCCTGACTTAAACCCAGCTGAGCACCCTTTACGAATGCCCTTTCCAGAATGGCATTCCAGCGATTGGTCTGTAAAATAGTAATATTATTGTCCTTTTTATACTGACCAATTTTATCTGCAACTTTCATTCTTTGTCCCAACAGTTGTAATAGCTCATCATCCAACTGGTTTATCTGGGCTCTCATCTTATCCATCTGAACATGCAGCTCTTCTGAAATGATGTCTTCTTTTCTCCAGATCATCTGATCAATCATCTGACTTAAAACCTCAGGTGTAATTTGCTGCTTTGCATCGCTCCATGCATTATCCGGATCAATATGACTCTCAACAATCAATCCATCAAAGTCAAGGTCAATGGCTTTCTGTGCCACTTCCTGTAAAATATCACGACGACCACAAATATGAGAGGGGTCATTGATCATCAACATTTCAGGGAAACGTCTTTTCATTTCAATGGCCAAATGCCACATGGGGGCATTGCGGTATTCTGTATTGCCATAAGAACTAAATCCTCTGTGAATCAATCCAATTTTTTCAATTCCGGCTTTTGAAACTCTTTCAGCTGCCCCAATCCACAATTCCAAATCCGGATTAATTGGATTCTTTATCAAGACTGGCACATCCACTCCCTTCAATGCATCAGCTACATCCTGCACACTGAATGGATTAACTGTTGTTCTTGCGCCGATCCATAATACATCAACCCCAAAATGTAAAGCATCTTCAACCTGTTTACCCGTTGCAACTTCAACAGCAACTGGTAAGCCAGTTAACTCTTTTGCTTTTTGCAACCAAGGCAATCCCTTGGTTCCCACCCCCTCAAAACTTCCAGGACGGGTTCTTGGTTTCCAGATACCTGCTCTTAAAATATCTACTTTACCGGTAGCTGCCAATCGGGTGGCAGTAGCCAGCACTTGCTCTTCTGTCTCGGCACTGCAAGGTCCTGAAATAATTAAAGGGCGCTTCGCTAAAACAGTCTGAATACTGGCTTCCTGTTGTAATGTCTGTTCCATAATCAAAAATCAGTTTAGAAATATTATCTGCGGCCTCCGCTGTCCGCATCATTCATACGGATACTTCTGCCTTTGTATTTTTTACCATCGAGTGAACGTATCATTTGCTGAGCAGCAGATTTCTCAATTTCAATCCAGCTGTTCATGTCTTTCATATCAATTCTTCCCAACACGTCTTTTTTCAAATCGCTCATATCTAAAATAAACTGCAGGAAGCTGGCTTTATAAAATCCATCTTTGGTTCCGAGATTCACAAACAATCTGCTGTAACCTCCGCCTGCTTTATATTCTTTGCGACCATCGCCTCGACCAGTATCTCTTAACCCTTCTCTTCTGCTAGCTCTGTTTTCACCACGATCATTGGCATCACGTTTTGCAGAACGATCTCTTTCCCGCACATTCAGATCTTCAGAATTTTCATAGTATTTAAGGAAACGATCGAATTCCATTGCAGCCACTCTTTTCAACACATCTTCCTTGCTTACTTCTGCAAACTTTTCAGCCAACATGGGTACATAGGTTTCGTAGTCACCATGGCTGATATCTGCCGACAACAATTTGTCCATAAAGAAGAAGAACTGCTTTCTGCAAACATCTTTACCAGATGGAATATCCAGTTTGCTAAATTTACAATTATTGATTCTCTCAATTTGCTTCAACTTATACGTTTCTTTAGCATGAACTATTGAAATACAAATTCCATGATGTCCTGCTCTTCCGGTTCTTCCGCTTCTGTGTGTATACACTTCCACATCATCCGGCAATTCAAAATTGATTACATGGGTAATCCCCTGTACATCAATACCCCGTGCTGCCACATCGGTTGCAATTAATAACTGCAGACTTTTATCTCTGAACTGGCCCATTACTTTGTCTCTTTGCCCCTGAGTAAGGTCACCATGCAAGGCATCAATATCGTATCCTTCTCTGGTTAATCGTTCAGATATTTCCTGTGCATCAACTTTGGTTCGGGTAAATATGATACCGTAAATACCAGGATTAAAATCAATAATACGCTTCAGTGTTTCATAGCGATGATGCGCAGTAGTTACATAATATTGGTGATCAATACTTTTATTGGCAGTATTCACTTTGCCCACGGTTACTTCCTTGGGATCATTCATGTAACGCTTGCTAACTTTTCTGATTTCAGGCGGCATGGTAGCACTGAATAACCAGGTACTGTTACGCTTGGGTGTATTCTTAAGAATAAACTCAATATCTTCCTGAAAACCCATGTTCAGCATTTCATCAGCTTCGTCTAATACAACATAGCTAATTTGCTCAAGGTTAATGGCTTTTCGCTCAATCAGATCAATCAGTCTTCCGGGAGTAGCTACAACAATCTGTACCCCCTTTTTCAAATCACGGATTTGTAAGCCGATGGAAGCACCTCCATATACTGCTACAACCGAAACCCCGGTCATATATTTCTTGAACAACTCAATTTCCTTCACAATCTGAAGGCATAACTCTCTGGTAGGACATACTACCAATGCCTGTGGATATTTTGCTGCTGCGTCTATAATGTGTAACAAAGGGAGACCAAATGCGGCTGTTTTCCCCGTGCCGGTTTGCGCCAAACCGATAAAATCAGTAGTCCCGCTTAATAAAACCGGGATCGCCTGTTCCTGAATTGCAGTTGGGTTCACATACCCCAACTCTGTGGTTGCTCGAATTAAACGCTCGTCAATTCCCAACCCTTCAAATGTAATCATGTAATCTAAAATTTGTGCAAAGGTACTCTATATATAGGGCTTTGCGGTGTTTTACTTAAGTATTCTCCTTATTCCATTGGCATTTTCAATCAATTCCTGCAAATAATCATAATTCTCTTTTTCCAGACAGGACTTGAATTTTCTTAACTGACTGATGTGCTCATTCAACACATCCAGTACATTGTCCCGATTTTGCATAAAAATGGGCACCCACATTGCTGCATTGCTCTTTGCCAGTCTAACTGTACTCTCAAATCCACCACTTGCCAACTCAAATATGGCATCTTCCTCTCTTTCCTTTTCCAGTACCGTATTGGCCAGTGCAAATGAAGTGATATGCGAAATGTGACTGATATAGGCAACGTGCATATCATGTGCATCCGCTTCCATATAAACCAGATGCATTTCCAACAAAGCATATATGTCTTTTACCAGGTTAAGTGCATCATCATCCGATTCATCCGCATTACAAATTACAGTAGCTTTCTGCTTAAAAGCATGCTTTACAGCTGCATCAGGTCCACTGTTTTCAGTTCCCCACATGGGATGCGTTGCCACGAATCTTCCCCTTTTGGAGTGTTGGGCAACCAGCCGGCATAGCGCCAACTTAGTGGATCCCACATCAAAAACAACCTGCTTATCTACCTGATCTAATAATAGAGGCAAAATTATCTCTGTTGCGTTAATAGGTGTTGCTAAAATTACCAGGTCCGATGCTGCAACAGCATCTTCCAATGACATACAAATATCAGCCAGCCCCAACTCAACAGCTCTTGCAGCGTGTTCCGGATTAGATTCTACTCCAATCACTCTGGTAGCAAATCCCCTATCCTTCAAAGCCAGTGACATGGATCCACCGATTAACCCCAACCCAATTATTGTTACAACCATCTTATTTCTTTCTTATTTTGTTTGTTCATCTTTCCTATTTCCGATGATTCGCTGTATGGCCTGATCAAATTTTTCAACCGACCCACACAGACTCACCCGAACAAATCGATTACCCGCGGTACCAAAGATTCCTCCGGGTGTTATAAATACATTTTTATCGTACAGCACTTTATCGCTTAATTCGTAACCATCTTTTATGTCTTCAGGTATGCTAGCCCACACAAACATACCCACCTGATCTTTGTGGTAGGTACAACCTAAAAGATCCAGTAATTCAAAAACTTTTTTTCTTCTTTCAGCATAAATGCCATTGATTGCATCATACCATTCTTTACCCAATGCCAACGCCTTAGCAGCTGCATATTGCACAGGAAGAAACATGCCACTGTCCATATTGCTCTTGAAAGTGAGCACTTCATTAATTCTCTCCGACGCACCACATAACATACCTACTCTCCAGCCCGCCATATTCTGACTTTTGCTTAATGAATTAAGTTCCAGCGCAATTTCCAATGCACCGGGAACCTGTAAAATACTAAGCGGCTTATCGTTCAGTATGAAACTATAAGGATTATCATGGCATATCAGAATTTGATTTCGCTTTCCAAAATCAACGATTTCCCGGAACAATTTTTCTGTTGCCTGTTGACCAGTTGGCATATGGGGGTAGTTCACCCACATGATTTTAACCTTACTCAGATCAGTTTTTTCCAATTCTGCGAAGTCGGGGACCCAATGACTGCTTTCCTTCAACTCATAATAAACAGGGGTTGCGCCCGATAGTTTTACCGCACTGGTATAGGTTGGGTACCCCGGGTTGGGAACCAATGCTTCATCCCCTTCCCCCAAATAGGTCATACAGATATGCATAATTCCTTCTTTACTTCCCAGTAAAGGAAGAATCTCCGTGTCTGGATTCAATTCTACCCGGTACCAGTTTTTATACCAGTCGGCAATGGCATTTCTTAAAACTGGTTGTCCTTTGTACGACTGATAAGCATGCGAATCAGGCAATTGGGCTTTGGCCTGTAATGCCTCTATCACACTCGGGTGTGGAGGTAAATCAGGACTTCCGATTCCAAGGTTGATTATATGCTTGCCTGCTTTGTTTAATTGATCAATTTCTCTCAGCTTTTGAGAGAAATAATACTCACCAATTCCATTCAACCTATTTGCAATAGTTCCTTTCATAATATTATTCTGGTTTATCCCTTAATTAATTTTCCTTTCCGGTAAATACCAAACACTTTTACATTATTGGTTAGATCCTGAATTTTCAATAGCATTTTTTCGAACTGCTTAATTTGCTCAAACTCCATATCAGCATAAAAACCGTATTTAAAATGACTACCGGGGATAGGCATGCTTTGCAGCTTACTTAAGTTGATTCCTGTTGAAGCTACCTGTGTTAAAACTTTGGACAAAACCCCTTTGGTATGATTCGTCTGAAAGTAGATAGATGCTTTATTGGCATCTGCAACCGGCATTGCTTCTTTTGATCTTTTCAAAATCAGAAACCGGGTAATATTATTTCGCTGTGTCTGAATATCGGGAGCCAGAATCTGAAGCCCATAAATTTCTGCCGCCAATTTACTGGCAATAGCTGCCACATGTTTACAGTGGTGTTGTTTAACGTATTGAGCACTCAAAGCAGTATCTTCTGTTTCAATTAACTTATACGGATGCTGCTCCAGAAAATCAAGGCATTGCAACAAAGCCATTGGATGACTATGCACTTCTTTAATGTCCGACAATGCTACTCCCTTATTAGCCAACAAATTCTGACTGATTGACAAATATACTTCCCCTACTATGGTTAAGCTTGCTTTATGTAATAATGAGTAATTGGGTAAAATACTGCCTGCAATTGAATTTTCAATGGCCATAACTGCACCATCAGACTGTTTGCTGTCCAAAGCCAATTTAACCAATTCACGAAAAGACCCGCAGGGAATCACAGACACTGTTTTCCCAAAAAATTGCCTGGCAGCAACCTGATGGAAACTTCCTTCATAGCCCTGAATGCAAATTCCTTTGGGAAGCATCTGCGGTTTTAATTTTGTATTTGAGCTGGGCATTCAGTGTTAATTTTAAATGATTATATGGTGTACAGAGAAAAAAAAATCCCGGCAATCTGCCGGGACCTATATTTTGAGTTTACAACTTTACGCGATAACAAAACGGACCCGGCTCCTTCTTTCAAAGTAGAAATAAAAGAAAAAATAAAACCAGTTGTTAAATGCCGTTTGCATGTATCAAATATAAACATTCAGTTGAATGCAAAAAAAGATTTTCAAAAAAAATAAACTACGGTTAGTTAGTTTCTGACTGAAAGACACTTAAAAAATAAGCCCCTCCGTGGAAACGGAGCGGCTTCTAACGATTGCTTGCCATATGAAATTCTTAGGTCTGTTGTTCCTGATCTGCAAGCCAGATACACAGGATCTCTTCACCAACAGACGATTCAATTACTTCTTAGCAGTTGTATCAACAGTTGCAGCAGTTGTATCAACAGTTGCAGCAGTTGTGTCTACAGTTGCAGCAGCAGTATCTACAGTTGTTGCAGTAGTGTCAGCAGCAGCTTCTTTGTTTTCTCCAGCGCAAGATGCGAATACGCCTAAGGCCAAAACGAATAATAATTTTTCATTTTTTTCTTTTTAAGTTTGAATGATTACTGATTAATACTGCAATGAAGAAAAGGTAACCCCTTAAAAATCCTTTTTTTTCAAAAAAAATTTTTAGCCCTATTTTGGGTTACTTTTAATAGACAAACGTATTAAAGACACAGACAGTGAAAGGAGATACGAACGAACAAGCATTACTGAAAGGTCTGGCTCACAACGATTCAAAGGCTGTTGAAATCATATATAAAGAAAATTTTAATATGATTCAGGCTTTTATCCTGAATAACAATGGGAGCTATGACGAGGCTAGGGATATTTTTCAGGAAGCAATGATTGCTTTATATGAAAAATCTCAAACCGATTCTTTTGTATTGACTTGTCAGATTAAAACTTATCTCTATTCTATTTGCCGCAGACTTTGGTTAAAAAGACTGCAACAAATGGGAAGGTATACTGGCTCAATAGATGGATTTGAAGAAACGGTAGCAGTTGAGGAAGATTTGGAAAACCATGAAAAGAGAAATGCAGAGTTTGCTATCATGGATCGGGCACTGAATAGTTTAGGTGAACCCTGTAAAAGTTTATTACAAGGATATTACCTAAAAAAAATGGACATGAATGCATTGGCAGCAGAATTTGGCTATACCAATGCAGATAATGCCAAAAATCAGAAATACAAATGCCTGATGCGATTGAAGAAACTTTTCTTTTCACAATATAATATCGGTGAATAATTGCTAAAACAAAATTTGCCGGACAAAAGAACAGAACCTTGATGGATGACATTTTATTACTAGACGCAATTGAACGTTATCTCAGCGGAGAAATGAGTGCCGAAGAGCGCACCTATTTTGAGAACCTGAGAAAGACAACTCCTGAAATTGATCAGATGGTGGTTGAGCACAATATGTTCCTGCACCAGATTGCGGACTATGCAGCCAATATCCAGATTAAACAAACCTTGCACGAAGTTCACCAGCACTTACTTGAAAGAGGCGATCTGAATGAAGGTGGAGCCCTGAGTTCTAAGGGAAAAGTGATTCAGTTCTGGAACAAATACAAAAGAGTAACAGCCATTGCAGCATCTGTAGGAGGAGTAATTGCTTTATTCATCAGCGGATTGGCCATGTATTTCTCTACTTCGGTGAATGACCCCAAATTGGAGCAACTGGGTAAAGACCTGGAAGTAGTAAAAAAGAACCAGCAGGCCCAGGGAAATATCATTAATGAAGTAACGTCTAAAATCCCTACCAATGCAAGACTTTTAAGCGGAGGTTCAGGGTTTCTTGTAGATCCTAAAGGCTATATTGTTACCAATGCCCATATTCTGAAAGGAACAGGAGCCATTGTTGTAAACAGTAAGGGGGCTGAGTTTAAATCTTCTATTGTTTTAATTGACCACGATAAGGACCTGGCTATTTTAAAAATCAACGATGAAGAATACGAGGCGGTAAAGACCATTCCTTATAGTATTCAGAAAACCAATTCTTCATTAGGCGAAGAGATTTTTACCTTGGGCTATCCTAGAAATGAAATTGTATATGGAATGGGGTATCTGAGTGCCAAAACAGGCTTCAACGGCGATTCACTCTCCTACCAAATTCAAATCAGTGCAAACCCAGGAAATTCTGGAGGTCCGGTCTTCAATAAGAATGGTGAGGTAATTGGCGTTTTAAGTACCAGACAGGCACAGGCGGACGGAGTTGCATTCGCTGTTAAATCAAAGAATATCCATTCGATTATAGAAGACCTGAAAAAATCAGATACTGCATTCAGAAAGGTTAAAATTCCAGCCAAGTCTACCTTGAAAGGAGTGGAAAGAAAAACACAGATTACCAAAGTTGAAGATTGTGTATTCTTTGTAAAAGCTTACACTAAATAAAAAACACTGGTTTTTATTTCATCCACTAAGTACAGCAAAGAGTCAAAATAATTTAAAGTAGTACAAATAAAAATCCCGGTCATTTCTGATCGGGATTTTTATTTTATGCATTTTAGCTTTAGTACTGCCTTATCACATTTACAGACAGTGGCTGATTTTCAAGCTGAACGAAAGGAATTATTTCCAAAGAGAAGCCGGATATACTTTAGCTTCAACTAAAGCATTAATGGCTGCCTGCACTCCCGGAGCATCCTCTTTGTAAGTAACCCCGAACCATTGAGCAGAAGTTGGAAGAACTTTTAATACGCCTTTTCCAGATTGGATAAATTCATTGGCTGCGTAGGGTATAAAGAATTCTGACTTTAACTCCTGACCTTTTGCCTGCAGAAACGCCGTGAACATATCTTCACACATATCAATAAAATCTGGTGAAAAACAGAAATAATTCATGCTAACCAGACTATCTCCTGGCAACGGATGTTTGCCAGTCTCGTCTTCATAAACAATTTCACCGTTTTCCCTATAGATTTTTGTTCTTTCGTTAATTTCTGTAAGGTTCTGGCTGGCATCTGCTGTACAAACTCCACGACTTACACTACCATTTTCACTTAGTGTTTTCTGTAATTCATAACCCACCAAGGCAAAAGTGGATGCATTGCACTGAGAATTTAAAAAAGCAACCGCTTTATCAAATGCATCACGGCCATAGTAATCATCTGCATTAATCACTGCAAATGGCTCATTTACCTTACCCTTGCAGCAAAGCACTGCATGAGCCGTTCCCCATGGTTTTGCCCTGTCTGCCGGAATAGGATAACCCTTGGTATAATCTTCGAGGTGCTGGTAAACATAGTCGGTTGCAATTTTCCCTGCAAGCTTGGGCTCGAATATGGACTTGAATTGTTCTGCAAACTCTTCTCGTATGATAAAAACAACTTTTCCGAATCCCGCTTTAATAGCATCGTAAATGGAATAATCCATTATCGTCTCTCCATCCGGACCAAAAGACTGAATTTGTTTCATACTTCCGTAGCGACTGGCCATGCCAGCTGCAAGAATAACTAGGGTAGGTTTCATAGTTTTATTTTACCTATCAAAGTTAAAACAATTAACATTGCAACAATTCTTTATAGAATGTTTCCTGACATAAATCATATAGCACTGGACAGATTGGGTAAAATAAACGGTAGTACTATCCCTGTTTCTGTATTGAGGACCGACCTGATTCACCCTGTCATCAGTGGAAATAAATGGTTTAAGCTTCGGTTTTACCTGGATGAAGCGGTAAAACAGGGCTACAAAACGATTGGAAGTTTTGGCGGGGCCTATTCTAATCATATTGTAGCATTGGCTGCCGCTGCAAGGATGAACGGACTGTCATCTATTGGCATTATCAGAGGAGAAGCAGATGATTCCCCTACTTTACAGGAAGCAAGAGAATGGGGGATGAAAACCATACCAGTTTCCAGGCAATCGTTTAAAGTCAGGGAGGAAATTATATCCGCCTTCCCCAACACAAACGAAATTTACTGGGTGGATGAAGGAGGCTACGGAATTTTGGGGGCTAAAGGAGCTTCTACCATCTTATCCGTGATGGATTGCAGTGGGTTCACTCATATTCTTTGCGCCTGCGGAACGGGCACAATGGCAGCAGGTTTAATTATGAGTGCTGCTGAACATCAAAATATTATTGGCATAAGTGTGCTAAAAAACAATTTATCTCTGGAGGAAAGTATTGCCGGATTATTACCGGTGGCCCTTCATAAAAAGATTAAAAGTCTGCACGATTATCATTTTGGGGGTTATGCCAAGCACCCCAAACAGCTAATCGCCTATATGAATGACTTTCACCAAAGAACCCATATCCCTTCGGATATCGTTTACACTTCCAAGTTATTCTATGCTGCGGAGGATTTAATTCAAAAAGGATATTTTGAAGAGAACGCAAACGTATTGTTAATTCATAGCGGAGGACTACAGGGTAATAGAAGCTTGTCTAAAAACACCCTTTGCTTCTAAAGACTTCAAATTATATTTGTATACGTATGAAAGTCTTGTATTTAATTCTTTTCCTTTTTTTGTGCACTCAATCAGCAACCGCTCAAAAACGAGGCAGATCAAAGCGTAATTCCAAGTCTGACACACAAAAAGTTTTATTGAATAATAAACTCTTTAAAGAACTAAATAAAAAAGATTACCAGAAATTCAGAGACTCTATTTTTAATTTTACAAAAGATAGTTTAAGCCGGATAAATAAGAATACGGTCGCC
The DNA here is from genome assembly GCF_000508085.1 of Sediminibacterium sp. C3. Lineage (GTDB taxonomy): Bacteria > Bacteroidota > Bacteroidia > Chitinophagales > Chitinophagaceae > Sediminibacterium. Next base: position 2,524,558 of record NZ_KI669560.1, read on the forward strand.
TATTTCCCTGCACAAACCGACACCATTACCCAAAGCTGGACGCCATCTCAATACGTATATACCAACAACTTCGGAAATTTAGTTATCAGCCTGAACAATACCCAACATAAAAGGTACAGTTTGTTTATCTACAGCGGATTAAAACTATTGATTAACCTTACGAATATCCAGGAAGATCAAATCATTCTGGAAAAAAGTAATTTTTACCATAGTGGATGGTACCAGTTTGAATTGTATTGCGATGGAATTATGCTTGAAAAAAACAAGTTTCTGTTACAATAAATACAGCCTGTTTATTTATTTCTTGCCAGGTAAGGCTAAGATTAAGTCAACTTACAATTGAATAGCTGTTCAAAATGTTTCTTAACACGGTATTTAACTTCTGACATATCCACTACTCTACCTAATTCCTGCGCCAAAGAAGTCACCTGTTTATTCTGTATGCCGCAGGGAACAATATGGTCAAAATAACTTAAATCAGTATTTACATTGAAAGCAAAACCATGCATCGTTATCCATCGGCTGCATTTAATTCCCATGGCACATATTTTCCGCTCTTTCCCTTTTACATGAGCGTCCAGCCATACCCCAGTTTCCCCTACACTTCTTTCTCCCTTTAATCCGTAATCGGCCAGGGTATTAATAAAAACTTCCTCCAGGGTTCTTAAATACCAGCCCAGGTCTGTTTTAAATCTTTCCAGATCTAAAATGGGATATCCCACCAATTGACCGGGACCGTGAAATGTAATATCGCCTCCACGGTTAATATGAAAATATTCTATCCCTTTCTTAATTCTATCCGCCTCGGAAATCAATACATGCTCCTCTTTCCCATTCTTACCCAATGTATAAACCGGTGGATGTTCAACGAATAACAGGTGATGAGTCGTTGGTATTTGATCTGGCCTTGTATTGGCTGCTTCCCCGAATTTAAAATTCATTTTAATATCAGCATTGGCCTTCAACAGCTTCTCCTGGTTATCCCAGACTTCTTTATATGACTTTACTCCCAGGTCTTCAAAAAGGACTTCTTGTAACATACCACAAAAATAAAGCTAATTTTGCCCTATGCACGTAGATACAGAATTAATTTCAGAAGAGCAGTCTGATGCATTGTATGAACGAAAGGTCTTTATGGTAGATAAAGGTCAGGAACCCTATCGGATAGATAAATGGGTACAGATGCATATGGAAGGATCTACCCGTAACAAAGTACAACAAGGGATAGAAGCAGGATTTTTAACCGTAAATGGTAAAACGGTTAAAAGCAATTACAAAATAAAGCCAGGAGATGAAATTGTGCTGATGAGCCTGGTAAATCCAGAACATACTGTTCTAAAAGAAGAGCCCATACCGCTGAATATAGTTTATGAAGACGAGGTACTAATGGTAATCAATAAGCCAGCCAATATGGTTGTTCACCCTGGAGTAGGAAATTTCAGTGGAACCCTATTAAATGGCGTTGCTTATTATTTAAGGCAGCAAAACCCAACTATCAGTGAAGACAGCTTACCCAGGTTTGGACTGGTTCATAGAATAGATAAGAATACAACCGGCTTGATTGTGTTGGCCAAAACGGGGGAAGCGGCAGCGAATCTGGCCAAGCAATTTTTCAATCATACTGTTAAGCGTAAATATACCGCATTGGTTTGGGGAAACATGGAAAGCGAAGAAGGAACCATCAATGCTCACATTGCAAGGCATAAACAACACCGAAAAATGTTTGATGCCTATCCGGATGGAGAAACCGGAAAACATGCCATAACCCATTATAAAGTGCTGGAAAGATTTAATTATGTAACACTGGTCGAATGTCATCTGGAAACAGGCAGAACGCACCAGATCAGAGTGCACATGAAGCATATTGGTCATACACTCTTCAATGATTTTGAATATGGAGGGGATAAAATATTAAAAGGAACCATATACGCCCGGTACAAACAATTTGTAGACAACTGTTTTGACCTTTGTCCCAGGTGCGCCCTACATGCAACTACATTGGGATTTGTACACCCTGTTACCGGCAAGGAAATATTCTTTGAATCAGAAATTCCGCAAGACATGAAGCAGGTAATAGAAAAATGGAGGTCGTACAGCAAGGTTTAACATTTTCTTAGCAACCACTGCACTGAACAGTCACTTAATGAATTGATAAATAAAAAAGGAAGCTGAAAAAAATCCGTAGTATTACGCAAATTTGTACGGAGAGAAAATTTACACTACATGATTCGCGGAAATGTGCTTGCCATTCTAATAGGGATGGGCTTTACGTATTCTACTTTTGCTCAATCAGATACCCCCAAGGGATGGCATCTGATGGATTGGGAAACAAGTCAGTTACACGGAATTAGTTTGAAAAAAGCTTACGATTTATTGCACCAAAAAAACAAGAAAGCACAACCGGTAATTGTTGCAGTGCTAGATTCTGGGGTAGATACTGCACACGAAGACCTGAAAGATGTTTTATGGAAAAACCCCAAAGAGATTCCAGGAAATGGAATTGATGACGATAAAAACGGTTACATTGATGATGTATATGGCTGGAATTTTTTAGGCGGCCGTAATGGTTCCAGTCTTAAAAAAGCCGGTGATGAAAGAGCACGTGTTTACCACAGATGGAAAAATCAATTTTTGGGAAAATACATTGATAGTTCTCAATTGGATATACAGCAAAAATTAAATTATAGAATGTGGCTGAAAGCCGCCAATGAACTCAATTTCAGTCAGGAGGAAATGACCGAGCTTATGTTTATAGAAGTTACGGCAAAAGCATTGAAAAGACACGATAAGGTTATAAGGCATGAAATGGGGGTAGAAGAATATAGCTGCGAAATGCTGGAGAAATTTGAGCCTATAACAAAAACCGGAAGAGATGCCAAACTGGGATTCCTGACAGTGATGAAAATGTTGCAAATGGACCCTGAAGAAAAAAACACACTTGCACTGAAGGAACTGGATGAATACATTGAAGGAAAGAAAGCGGCTTTTGAATCAAGAGAAGTAGCTCCTCATGATTTCCGAGCAGAAATTGTAGGGGACAATTATTTTGATTTCAATGATCGATATTATGGGAACAACGACGTTATGGGCCCTGGTCCTACACACGGAACGCATGTATCGGGTATTATAGCCGCAAAAAGAAATAACAATATAGGAATTGATGGAGTGGCAGACCATGTTAAATTAATGACACTTAGAGTAGTTCCGGATGGAGATGAATACGACAAAGATGTGGCGCTGGCTATTCGGTATGCAGTAGATAATGGTGCTAAAATCATTAACATGAGTTTTGGCAAATCCTTCTCTCCGGAAAAACCCTGGGTAGACAGTGCTGTAAAATATGCCGAACAAAAAGATGTTTTACTCATTCACGCCTCCGGAAATGATGCTGAGAATCTTGATTTAGTAGATAACTTTCCCAATGCATGGTTAACACCATGGAAAACTTTTGCAAAAAACTATATCACCGTTGGAGCCAGCAGCGATTTAAGCATGGGACCAAGCATAGCAGCCGACTTCAGCAGTTATGGAAAATCAAAAGTAGATTTATTTGCCCCTGGGGTTAAAATTTATTCTACCCTGCCGGGCGGAAACAGCTATGGAAATCAAAAAGGTACTAGTATGGCCACTCCTATTGTAACCGGTATTGCGGCTATTTTAAAATCCTATTTTCCTCATTTCACTTCCGTTGAAATCAAAAATATTATAGAGCAATCTGTTTTTAAACCAGAAGCAGAGATTCCTTGTATTAAACCTGGCTCAGAACAGGAAAAAGTGCCTTTCGCAACCCTATCCAAAACAGGAGGTATTGCAAATGCCTACACTGCAGTTAAAACAGCTCTGGAATTTAAACCTGTAGCTCCTGCAAAAAACAATAACACTTCAAAAAACTAATATGGCCAAACCTCAATCGGGAGAATACCCCTCCTATTTCAACGGTTACATTCAAAAAGTTGAGCAGGACAATGTTCAGGAGTTGGTGAATACCCTATCGCATCCATTAACTTATTTCTTTTTGAATTTACCGGACGACAGAGCCGATTTTCGTTATGCGGAAGATAAATGGACACTGAAAGATATGTTACAACATATTATTGATACGGAAAGAATCATGCAATACCGATTACTTAGAATTGCAAGAAACGACCAAACTCCTTTGCCTGGTTTCGACGAAAATCAGTATGCCGTTTCTGCGGAAGCTAACAATAGAACGTTTATAGAGCTGAAAGAAGAATTTAAGGCGTTGAGAAAATCAACCGATTTATTACTGAAATCTTTAAAAGAGATCCAATTAAAACAAATTGGCAATGCGAGCAATCATCCTGTAACTGCAAACGCAATTGCCTTTATTATATTCGGGCACTTGCTTCATCACAAACAAATAATAGAGGAAAGGTACTTGTAGTTTTAATGCAAAAAAATCTGCCAATAAAAACAAAACCCGGATCATTTTGATCCGGGTTTTTCACATAATCTTTCTCACTTTTCTGGGGGGAGAAATATCATTCTTATTTGGTAGCAAATAAGTGTACCGCTACCTGTACTTCTTTAGCAATATTTCCAATACCATAGTTGATACCAAATAAAGTTCTGTCCATAGAGAAGAACGCTTCTGCAAACAATCCTTTATCATCAGCACTTCTGATAACTGCATTAAAACTTACCGGTAAGCTTGCTCCTTTTAAATTTAATGTTCCATTGATGGTTGCGTTATTTTCGTCAGCATAGGTTACACTATTAATTTTGTAAACAGCTTCTCCGTATTTAGCAACTTCAAAGAAATCTGCAGCTTTTAAGTGACCTTCCAGTTTTGCTCCTGCAGCATCTGTAACTTTTAAGTTTGCAAGGTCAATAACAAATTCACCTCCGGTTACTTTACCATTGTTTACCTGAACTGCTCCGCTCTTTACAGTAAAATATCCTGTATGAAAATCATTTTTCTTAGAGCCAACCCAGTCAACTCGGCTTTTACCAGCTTCCACTTTGTAAGTAACTACATCCATTGTTTTATTCACTGTAGTAAATGAATAAACACCCGCTAAAAAAGCTGTACCTAACAGCGCTAATGCAATTTTTTTCATGTTGATTTTGTTTAATGTTTCAAAAATAGTGAAATTTAATGTTACAACAACAAATTTTTTAAAAGGTTTAAAATCTGCATGTTGGATTATCTTATCTTCGCAAAAATTGTTCCATATGAATCTTCATGAGTACCAGGCAAAAGAATTACTCAAAAAATACCAAGTTCCAGTGCAGGAAGGTATTGCAGTAGATACGGTGATGGCTGCAGAGGAAGCTTACCGTCAAATAAAAACCCAGACAGGCAATAATTTTGCAGTTGTGAAAGCCCAGATTCATGCGGGCGGTCGCGGAAAGGGTAAAATTGTGGGAACCGAACAAAGAGGGGTTGCCGTTGCAAAAAGCGCAGAAGATGTAACCAATATTGCAAAAAACATTCTTGGAGGCACTTTGGTTACCATTCAAACCGGTGAAGCAGGTAAGAAAGTAAACAAAATTCTGGTTGCTCAGGATGTTTATTATCCTGGTCCCAATCCGGTAAAAGAATTCTACCTGTCTATTCTGTTAGACCGTGCAAAAGGCATGAATGTGGTAATGTACAGTACAGAAGGGGGAATGGATATTGAAGAAGTGGCACACAATACTCCTGAAAAGATTTTTAAAGAGTGGGTTCACCCAGGAGGCGGTTTACAAGGTTTCCAGGCAAGAAAAATAGCCTTCAATCTTGGCTTAAGCGGAGAAGCTTTCAAGAATTGCGTAAAGTTTGTAACCAACCTGTACAATGCATATGTTGGTTTAGACTGTGGCATGTTAGAAATAAATCCACTATTTAAAACAAGCGATGAAAAGATAATAGCAGTTGACTGTAAAATGAATATTGATGATAACGCTTTAATGCGTCATCCGGATGTAGCTGCTTTAAGAGATGTTACAGAGGAAGATCCCACAGAAGTTGAAGCAGGTCAGTACAACCTGAACTTTGTAAAACTAGACGGAAACGTTGGTTGTATGGTAAATGGTGCTGGCCTTGCCATGGCTACCATGGATATGATTAAACTAAGCGGTGGAGAACCCGCCAATTTCCTTGATGTGGGTGGTACAGCCAATGCCCAAACTGTTGAAGCAGGTTTCAGAATCATCATGAAGGATCCAAATGTAAAAGCGATCCTGATTAACATCTTCGGTGGTATTGTCAGATGTGATCGTGTTGCAGCTGGGGTTATTGAAGCTTATAACAAACTAGGGAATATCAATATTCCAATCATTGTAAGACTGCAGGGAACCAACGCTGTGGAAGCTAAGAAATTAATTGATGAAAGCGGACTAAAAGTACAATCTGCTATTCAGTTAAGTGAAGCAGCTGCCCTTGTTAAACAAGCAGTAGCTTAATTTAAATTAGATACCTCATTTCAAAGCCATGGAAGTAATCTTCTATGGCTTTTTTATTGTCCGTTTCTATCCATAATGGGCTTTATTTCTGTAATGGCGCTAATCGTATATAAAAGCCCTGTCTTTAATTCAACACAAACGTATCGTTTTCGGCGAAGCTCCCCTTTCTGAAAAATTTTTCCATTGGAAATCCTAAAAACTGTTCCAACAGGTACATCACATAGCAGACAACCCCCCTCAGGAATATGAGGATTATACTTTCGAAGAACTTTTAATAATTCTGTTTCCCCATTAGCTGTAGCCGCAGGAGAAATGATGGACTTTTCTAAGGCTTTTACAATATCATCCGGAAAAACTTTCAGCTGAACAAAATGAACAAGCAATTGACTGTAAAGGCGTTTCCACTCTTTACCATGAGCAGGAACCGTATTCTTGTACTGTTCAAAAGTTAGCAAATGAGCCAATTCATGCAGTAATGTAATCAGAAACTCATACTTATTCAGGTTCCCGTTTACGCTGATTCTATGATTATTCCCTCTGAATGCATGCCGGTAATCGCCCAGAACCGTTTTACGGCTTCTTGCAACTGTCAGATGTACTTTATATTGATACAGGTATTGTACTACGTAATCAAAACTTCCTTCCGGAAGAAAGGCTTGCAGGTCTTTAAGCGGATGTTCAGTTGCCGCCATCTTTACCAGACTGATTAATTTTCAGTGATAGTTTTACCTCCAGCCATGTATACATGATGTATAAACCCATTCCTAAAAAAATAGCATTTATACTTTTATTCTCACCAGCATTGTAAAGATAAACAATGGCAGCAGATCCCAGGACAAACAACTTAAGTACAACCGTACTCATTACTCCTCTTACCATAGCATGAGGATTGCTATTCTTCGACTGTTTCAATTGTTGCTGTAAACTAAACATACTGATGCCAAACAACAGTAAATTAGTAGAAGCAACTACCCATGGATTAATATCTTGTTTTGTAAAAAAAACACTTAATAACAAACACAAAAGATTCACAAGAACAAATAAATAAAGAACAGGTCGGAATGGCTTTATAAAAATTGATGACATAGCAATAAATTAATCGTTTGAAGCTTCTACTTTTGGCAGCGCCAATGGAACTGTATCCAGAGTTGCAGGCTTATCCCCTGCCAATACTTTCTTAATACCCTCGAGGTATTGTTCCTTGTATCTTATTTCATTTTCAAGGGAATCTGTCCTAATCTTTAACAGTTGCAGAGCCGTTCGGCTTTCCTTGGTTCCATAACCAGGGATATAGTATTTTAAAGGGGAAAAAGCAATTAATGCTATAGTCAGGCCAATTAACAATACAAAAACAGTACTCAAACCTATGTAAACACTTAATCTGGATAATCGGAACGCAATCATTTCTTCATAGGTGTCATCGTTCATGATAACCAGCCGATAGGTATTACGCAACCTTTTAAAAGTACTTTCTTTATTTATTTTGTCCATTCTGTAAAAACTGGGTTAAAGGTACGGATTGGTATGGTTTTATATGTGTATGCTAGAGAAATAACTGTAATTTTAATGGATTTTATGCTTAACCGGAAATTTAGACATTACTGGACCCTGACAGGTATTTTACTCTGCTGTTATTCTCTGATTGGTGCACAACCGAACACATCCGTTGAAATACCCAAACAGGAGAAATACCAGAACAGGGTATTGGCTTCTGAAAAAACAGGGAACAAAAAGTTTACGATACCCAAAAGACTATACAATAATACTGTAAGCCATTACAACTATTATTTCAACGCAAATAGCAAATTAAATGACATCATTGCTAATGCCAAATTGCAGCACAAGGAAAACTACAGGGAACTTTTACCATTTTATAATTATTCCCTGAATGAAACTTCAAAGGGGCAAATAGACAGTATCATTTACAAGTGCACTGCAGGTATTCTTTTACACGATCTTAGAAGCGACTGGGTAGATCAGTTTTATTTATTAATGGGCAATGCCTATCTGCATCGCAAAGATTTTGATTCCGCTACCTATGTATTTAATTATATCAATTATGCTTTTGCAAACAAAGAAGATGGATACGATATACCCATTGGGAGCAATGTAAGCAGTAAGGGAGGTTCTTTCTCTGTAAGTACAGATGAAAAACGTTCTTTCTGGAAGAAAATATCTTCTCCTGCACCGGCCAGAAACGAAAGTTTTCTTATGCAGGCCAGAAATTTTATTGAGCAGGAAAAATTAGATGAAGCTGAATCGCTTTTACAAATTCTTGCTGCAGACCGTTTTTTTCCGGAAAGATTAAAAACACAGTGGCATGAACAATATGCGTATTTATTGTACAAGGATAAAAAGTACGACAGTGCCGCTTTTCATTTAACAAAAGCCCTACCCAATGCCTCCAATAATCAGGAAATGGCAAGATGGGAATACCTGGCAGCACAACTCTACAGCATGGCCAATAAAGACTCGATGGCTATTGTATGGTTCGAAAAAGCCATCAAATTAACCACCGATCCTTTTTTAGATGTATATGCCCGCTTGAATATTGCAGCGCTATCTGCGGATGGAAAAAAAGATGCAGTGAGCTTTCATCTAAGTCAATTACTACAGATGGCCAAAAGAGAAAAGTATCAGGCATTCAGAGATTTAATCTATTATGCTGCGGCCGAGTTAGCCATGTCTCAAAAAAATTACCCAATGGCTGGCAACTATCTGAATAAAAGTATTCTATTTAACGAAAAGAATCCTGAGCAAAAAGCCAGATCTTTTTTCCTTTTATCTGAAGCCAGTTATTTACAAAAAAATACATTGAAGCCTCTTCGGCAATGGATAGTGTAAATATCCAGATGCTATTCGAAAAAGAGGCCGTTAAAGCAAATAATATTAAAAGTCCTTTACAAAAAATTGCACAAGGTTTTATTACCGTTAACAAAGAAGATAGTTTACAAAAAATTGCAGCTTTACCATCGGCTGAAAGAGATACCTACATAAACAGTTTATTAAAGAAACTTAGAAAAGAGAGGGGGATTAAAGAAAGCGATGCGGAACAAGGAAGCAACTTTGGGGGGAACATGAATGCAGGCTCGGACTTATTTGGTTCTACAGGTGCAACAGGATTTTATTTTGCTAACAACTCCTTAAAAACAAAGGGGCTCTCCGACTTTAAAGCTAAATGGGGCAACCGCCCAAATATTGATAACTGGAGAAGACAATCTGCAGTAGACAGAAACTTCAGTTTAGCTACTATTGATACTGAAGAAAAAAATAACAACCCTGCAAATAAAGTTGCTCCAGTACTTAGTTTTACTTCGCTGGAAGACAGCCTGCCGATTTCACCGGAAAAATTATTGCAATCCAACAATGCTGTTTCAGAATCGCTGTTAAAAATTGCGAATACTTTTCAATACGAGCTTAATGACGCACCTGCTGCTATAGAAACCTATGAATTATTAGCCAAACGATTCTCCGAAAGTGCTGTTCTGGAAGATGTATGGTTTCAATTACAAAATGCCTATAAAAAAACAAATCAATACGGTAAAGCAGATTCAGTTAAACAACTGCTTCAATCAGTTTATCCCAAAGGAAAGAACAATCAGATTTTATTAAACAAGGGAAAAGAAAAAACAGATCCGGCTATTGGATTGTACCAGGATATTTATAATCAGTTCATCAGTGGTGATTTTGAAAAAGCTTTGCTAAAAAAGCAAAATGCAGACAAACAACTGGTCAGTTCTTACTGGACTCCGCAGCTGCTATATATTGAAGCACTGTACTACGTAAAACAACAACAGGACAGTATTGCCCAAAATAAGCTAAACAGTCTTGTCAGTATGTTTAAAGCACATCCACTGGCAGAAAAAGCCAAAACATTTTTAGACGTAATCAGCCGAAGAAAAGAAATTGAAAATTATCTTACGCAGCTATCTATTGAAAGACCTGTTGAAATTCCTGATAAAAAAATTGATCTGAATAGCACACAGGCAGAGGATGTTCCTGTTACTGTTAAAGCTCCTGTAAAAGTGAATGTACCAGCTGCTGCACCTGCACCATCTACCATTAAAGCAGCACCCATAGAAAAAGGATTTGCTCCGGCAACCTACCAGTTCAATGCTTCCGATTCCCAGTTTGTGGCCATTGCGCTTTATAAAGTAGACCCTGTATTTGTAAGTGAAGCCAGAAATGCCTGGAATCGTTTTAACCAGGAAAGGTATTATAATCAAAAATTACCCATCAGTGTCATCAGGGTAAATGATTCAGAACAAATTTTAATTATAGGTCCATTCACCAATGCAGCAGAGGCAAGCACGTATACGGACAGAAACAGACCATTGGCAACTTCCCGGGTTACCCCCTGGCTGGAAGCTTCGAAATTTAGTTTTGCCATCATCAGCAGAGAGAATCTGAATTTATTAATAAAAAAAGGGGAAACAGGAACCTACTGGCAAATGTTACGGAATCTGTTCCCTGATAAATATTAATTTTACCCCTCAAACATTGAATTTAAAATGAGTAAACCGGTTCGTATATTCTGGCGTATATTTTTGGGTGGTTTTGCATTTGTTATCATTCTGCTGGCCATGTTGAATTTTGGATGGATTGGCAGTATGCCAGACCTGGACGATATTGAAAACCCCTCTGCATCTCTGGCTTCTCAGGTTTACGCAGAAGACGGAACCTTAATGGGTAAATATTATATTGAAGACCGAATTAATGTACAGTATAAAGACATCAGCAAACATATTATTGAGGCATTGATTGCCACTGAAGATGAGCGCTTTTATGAACATAGCGGAATAGATGCCCGCTCATTGGGAAGAGCTATCTTTTATCTGGGTAGTGAAGGGGGAGCCAGTACCATTACCATGCAAACTGCCAAGAATCTTTTCACAGAGAACTGGAGTACCAAAAATTTTATTTTAAGAGCGCTGCAGAAAATTAAAGAAGGCATCATAGCCATTAAACTGGAGAGAAATTTTACCAAAGAGGAAATCATTACCCTTTACCTGAACACGGTTGCCTACAGCGATAATGTATATGGTATCAGAAATGCATCCAAAACCTTTTTTCAGAAGGAACCCGACCGTGTAAATGTAGAGGAAGCAGCTGTGCTGATTGGCATGTTGAAAGGAGCAACCCTGTACAACCCCAGAAGAAATCCGAAATTATCACTGGACAGAAGAAATACGGTTTTGAGCCAGATGGTAAGAAACAATTACCTCGACCCGCAACAGGCAGAAATTCTGAAGAGACAGCCTATCGAACTCAATTACAAAAAACTAGATGAAACAACAGGTCTGGGTCCCTATTTCAGAATGATTCTGGGCGAAGAAATGAAAAAGTGGTGCAAGGAAAATACCAAGAACAATGGTGACCAGTACGATTTATACAGAGATGGATTAAAAATATATACCACTATTAATCCGCGCATGCAACTGTATGCAGAAGAAGCCGTAGCCAAGCATATGAGCTACATGCAAAAATTATTCAACACCCAGGAAAATATCAGAACAGGAAGTATCTGGAAAGGATTTGAACCCATTCTGGAACAAGCCATCAAGCAGACAGACCGCTGGAAAAATTTAAAAAGAGAAGGATTAACGGATGAAGAAAACCTTCGCACTTTTCAGGAAAAAGTACCCATGCGTGTTTTTGCTTGGAATAGCAATAGGGGTATTGATACAGTAATGACTCCTTTTGACTCTATTAAATACCATAAACAAATGTTGCAGGCCGGCTTCATGGTAATGGACCCTTTAAACGGTCAAATAAAAGCCTGGGTGGGAGGAATCGATTTCAAAACCTTTAAATACGACCATGCCAATATCAATACCAAGAGACAGGTAGGTAGTACCATCAAGCCATTGTTGTACAGCCTGGCTATTGAAGAAGCCGGACTGAATCCGAATTCACCCGTGCAAGACGTTCAGCAGAACTTTGGTCAGTACGGGCTGGTACCAGCTACTTCCAAAACCTGTACCGGAGCCACGATTCCTATGGCCATTGCATTGGCTAAATCCCGAAACTGTGCTTCTGCCTATATCATGAAGCAGCTCGACAATACTGCGAATAATGGAGCAAAAAGATTCGTTGAATTTTTAGAGAAGTGCGAACTGAAAACCAAGATAGATCCCTATCCTTCCATTGCATTGGGTGCTTGCGAAATTTCTTTAATTGAAATGATGCAGGCATATAGCATGTTCCCGGGCAGAGGCTTCAACGCCAAGCCCATGTATATTACCAGAATAGAAGACCGCAACGGAAACGTACTGGCCACTTTTACACCACAACGTAAAGAAGTCATCAACGATGTAACGGCTTATTCCGTAATTAAAATGATGCAGGGGGTTTTAACCAATGGTACAGGTGCCGGCATCAGGGGCTATGGATTACCTGCGGGAATACAGATGGCGGGTAAAACAGGCACCACCAACAACAACAGTGACGCCTGGTTTATGGGCTATACCCCTCAGTACCTTGCTGGCGGATGGGTGGGTTGCGACGATCGTTTCATCCGCTTCAACAGTAAGAACGGGGAAGGTGGCCGTGCTGCCATGCCCATTTGGGCTTACTTTTTTAATAAAGCCGCGGCAGATCCTAACTGTGGCATCGACACCAAGCTAAGCTTTATTAAACCGGAAGTAATGAGCAACGATATTATCATTGATTATATTAATGGCACCAATCAGATACTGGGTGGAGAAGGGGAAGATATGGGAGCAGGCACTTCAGAAGATTATGAAATTCCCAAGAATATTAAGGCGGAAGACCTGGGTGCGGAATCAGATTTAATCATTGACAATAAGAAACCGGCAACACCTCCTGCAGTACCAGCCAATAATCAACCTAAACAGGCAGACAAGCCGAAAGCAGTATTGCCTCCCCCGGTAAAAAAACCGGGTGGAAATAAATAGTGAATCATTTTAATTATTGAAATAGCTTTCAAAAATCCAATCCTTTCAGGATTGGATTTTTATTAACCCGAATGCGGGGTTTACATCACCCGATGATTGATAAATCATATCAAGGACTGAACGACCATATCTGGCGTAAAACGAAGCCAGGTTCTCCTGTCTTTCCTGTAAACTATTGCCAGGGAACAAAGCTTGTTTAATAGTTTGTATCTGATGAGCTGCAGTAGAAAAATTTCTTTTCTCGGCACGTTTCATTTTCTTTTCAAGCTCTGTTAGTTTTTTCAAAGATTGATGTGACAATGCGGCCACATGATCTTTAAGGCTGGCATCTATCTGTGTTGCCATTTTATTCAACTGATCATAATATGCCTGCAATGCAGCTTTTTCTTTATCCAGATTAAGTTGATGTTCGGAATGTTTCTCTACATACTGACTAATCAGCTGATGCTCAGGAAGAAATAAATCTGCATCAGTAAGTTGCAGCGTTAATTGCTTCTGTACAAGCTTGGCTGAAGAGATAGAGAAAGAATTTCGCAACAGCAACATGGGATAAGCTACCCCGGCCCTTTCAAAAACCGTTTTTAACTCCAGCCAATAAGCCAGTTCACCTCCCCCACCTACAAAAACAATATTGGGTAAAATTGTTTCCTGAAAAGCTCCACGTAAAATTACATTCGGGCTAAATCGTTCAGGATGAGCATCCAGTTCCTGCATGATCTCCTGTTCTGTAAAACGCAACCCGATGGTTGGAACGGTAAAAGCATTGCCATCCTTTTCTATACGTTCTCTTTTATCATCAATTAGATAGAACAGATTAATCGGCCTGCCGGCAGCCTGCACTTTGTAAAATTGCTCCAGACTTTGAATGGTTGCAGATACCGCTTTATGAGAGAACTGTTCGGTAAGTTCTTTCGCCATTACAGGAACAAACAACTTTTTTAACGAAGCTTGATCAGGAATCAATACAACCAAACCATAGTGTCCAAACAAAGCATGTACAATGGATAATGTAGCTTCCTGAATGGTCTTCCCGGTAGCATAATTATTACGTAATAATTGTGCCCATTCATTACCATTCGGTAAAACACCTATCTGACCTGCGATGGATTCTATTAATGACAGCAATTGCTTGTCTACTTTCATCCTTCCCACTGCTCCGGATTGTTTGGTTTCCCAACTCCATCTTGCTCCATCAATATTTACAAACCCCAACTCATCCAGATCGGCATCCTCACTTCCCATGTAAAAAACCGGCACAAATTTTTTATCCGGATATTTTGCAGAAAATGATTCAGCCAGCTTAATCACATGCAGTATTTTATAAATAAAATACATGGGGCCGGTAAATAAGTTGGGCTGGTGTGCCGTAGTAATGGTATAAGTAGCCGAATCTTTTAGCAATGCAATATTCCTGAAAACGGCTTCTGTGTTTTCCTGGCCGTCATATTGCTGCAGTAAAGCCTCTGTTAGCACTTCCCTGTTAACCGGATGGCGATCCCTTGATAGCATGGATGTCTCCACTCCTTGCCAATTGGGCTCATGCAAATAAAAGGGTCTGATATTTTCGTGTTGCTGAAGATAGGCTTCTACAATCTTTGAAAAATAACCGGTACTCTCAAATGGCAAATACGTCGTGCTACAATCCATATCGGTTGTAAAAATACAAATGTTTTAAGCAAATCGGTCAGGACTGAATGGAGTAATATCCATACTCGGCGATTTCCCGTTAATGATTTCGCTCACCAGTTTTCCGGTTCCTGCTCCCAAACTCAAGCCAATCATAGAGTGCCCGGTTGCAAGGGTCAGATTCTCCCATTTGCGGGTTCTGCCAATATAAGGAAGACCATCTGCGGAACAGGGTCTGTAACCATACCAGATATTTTCAACAGGAGGCATCTCTATTTTAAAATCGGTATACACAGACTGCACTGCAGACAGAATCCCTTTAACGCGATTCATTCTGGGTGGTGTGTTGGTTGAAGTAATTTCCATGGTTCCTCCAAATCGGATTTTATTGCCATCCATTGGGGTCAATGCCACCCTACCTTCTACCAATACACTGGGATGATTGATTCGGTATGGTGAGTTTTCCAGGGTAACCGAATAGCCTCTACCTGGCATCAATAAAAGATTCATGTTCAGTTGGCTGGCCAACTCACGGCTCCAGGATCCGGAAGCAAGTACCACTTCATCTGTTTGGTAATTCCCTTTTTCAGTTTTTACTCCAATAATTTTTTTGCCCGCTTTGTCAAATCCGGTTACGGCTTCATTCTTAACTAAACGTACCCCACGTTGGTTTAGTAAGTTTAACAATTGCTGCATCAGCTGATTAGGATACAAATGAGCATCACATTTAAAATACAATGCCCCCATTGCATCCAGCGGAGTATGAGATTCCAGCGCCTGTAACTGCGAACGGTCCAGCATAACTGTATCAGCTAATCCCAAGGCCTGAGCTTTGTCACATAAATGAGCACATTTGTCTCTTCCTTTTTCCGTCTTAAATATTTCTAACAATCCTTTTTGTTCATACGCAAATGAAAACGCTGGTAACCGGTCCCATTGTTCATACCAGTACTTGCTTAAAATGGCAATATCCCGTAGTGGAATAGCAGCGGCTTCTACCTGTTTTTCATTAGCCATTTGCATGAATTTCCAACCCCATTGTATCAGCGACCAGTCTGGTCTTGGCTGAACATAAAACGGACTTTCCGGATTCCACATCCATTTTAATCCCTGCTTAACAATTCCCGGTGTTGCCAATGGCACAAAATGGCTGGGACAAACATATCCGGCGTTCCCATAAGAACAATTATTCTGCATATCTGTACGGTCAATTACGGTTACTTCATGCCCCGCTTCGCTTAAAAACCAGGCACTGCTCAATCCAATAATTCCACCTCCGATTATCGTTACTTTCATTTAATTTGGGTATAATTTTGAGACAATTATTATGGAAACTTACGGAAAAATTTTGCTCATTGCGATGCCCGCATTTTTAGTGTTGATTCTGCTGGAAAAATGGTGGGGAATTTACAAAGGGAATGACACTATTAGAACCATGGATATGGTCTCCAGTTTAACTTCAGGCATCACCAATTCTACCAAAGATGTGCTGGGATTAAGCATTGCGGTAATCAGTTATAACTGGATGGTTACCCACTGGGCCATTTTCCATATTGAATCTTCCGTATGGCTGTATATCATCGCTTTTTTTGCGTTGGATTTAACTGGCTATCTGGTTCACAGGATTGATCATGAGTTTAACTTCTTCTGGAATGCCCATATCATTCATCACAGCAGCGAAGACTTTAATCTGGCATGTGCGTTGCGCCAGAGCATTTCTACATTCGTAAGATTATTCACCATTTTTCTTTTACCTGCGGCACTGCTTGGCGTACCCACGCAAATTATTGCCGTAGTGGCCCCCCTGCATTTATTTGCTCAGTTCTGGTATCATACCCAACATATAGACCGTATGGGCTGGCTCGAAAAAATTATTGTAACGCCTTCTCATCATCGGGTTCATCATGCCATTAATCCGGAATACCTGGATAAAAATTATGGCCAGATTTTTATTTTCTGGGACAAATGGTTGGGTACTTTTCAGGAAGAGTTACCGGATGTTAAACCTGTATACGGAATTACCAGACCCGTAAGAACCTGGAATCCCATCAAAATTAATTTCATGCATTTATGGCTGCTGATTAAAGATGCCTGGCATGCACGCAACTGGTCAGATAAATTGAAAATCTGGTTTATGCCAACCGGTTGGAGGCCTGCGGATGTTGCTGAAAAATATCCGGTATATAAAATTGAAGACCCCTATCATTTTGAAAAATATGAAACCAGAGCCGGAAAGGCATTCACCATCTGGGTTTGGGCACAGTTGGCCATCCTGTTATTGATGATCAGCTATTTATTCGGGAACATTGCCAATATAGGAAGCCCTGGCATATTTTATTATGGCCTGTTTATTTATATCTATGTGTATGCATTTACTGAATTGATGGATGGAAACCCCAAAGCATGGGCCTGGGAGTTGCTGAAACTATCCATTGGAGGATGGTTAATGTGGAATACCAAGGGGTGGTTCGGCATTGAGCAACTGCATCCCATACTACCCTATATCATTGGTTCCTATCTGTTTGTTTCTTTTCTGCTTTGCATCTATTTCAGAAAAGACAGCAACCGTGTTCCTGCAATGGCTTAATACTATTGCATATCATTGGCTGTAAAACTCAACGGCAATAAAGTAGTAGCATCTTCAATTATATATATAGGCCCTTCCTGTCCGCTTAAAATCAAACGTATGGGCTGTTGCTGACGCAAAGTTTGCTCCAGTAAACTCTGACGGCAAATACCACAGGGGCTAACAGGATTATTGCTTTTACCATTCTCGTTATAATAACTGATGGCAATCGTTTTAATTGCCTGGTTTCTGTGCAGGGAAGCAACAGCAGACAACAATACCCGCTCAGCACAAATCCCAACCGGATAACTGGCATTTTCCTGATTGGTTCCTTCTACCCTGCTTCCATCATTCAGTAAGGCAATGGCTCCCACATTAAAATGAGAATAGGGCGCATAGGCATGAGAAGTGATGGCTCTTGCCTGAAGCAATAGAGAAGCATCTTCCGGAGAAAGGGCTGATACATTTTCAAAAACCTGGTACTGAAATGGTATTTCTTTCATGAAATCTATTCAATGACTTTAAAAATCCTGTTCCATCTGGGTCCTTTATTCCAGCTGAACCAGATAAGAGAAGCTTTCCCTACAATATGGGTTTCGGGCACAAACCCCCAAAAACGACTGTCCTGACTTCTGTGTCTGTTATCTCCCATCATCCAGTAATAATTGTATTTAGGGATATACTGATTGGTAATTTGTCCATTGATAATAAATTGACCGTTTCTCTCTTCCAGTGTATTTTGTTCATAAACCGAAATTAATCGGCGATACAATGCAATATTATTGGGAGTTAAAGCAATGGCTTTTCCTTTTTGAGGAATGGTTAAAGGACCGTAATTATCCAGTGTCCATGGAAAATTAGCTTCGTCATTAGGGAAAAACATGCCTACATTGGTATCTACATACTTTACCACAGAAACAACTCCTGGATATTTTTTAACCTTTTCTGCTTCTGCAGCAGTGATATTAAAAATATAAGTTTTGCTATCTGGCCCAGGGGAAAAATTTCCATTGTTGTTCTCCAGATCAATCCCAATTTCATCCTGCAGGAATTCATCAGAAAATCCGGAACCAGAAGTGGTTACAATATAATCAGTTTGCGCCCCTTCCGGATTATCGGCAGGTTTCCCATTGATAAACAGGTCTGCATTTTTAATTTCCAACACATCCCCTGGCATGGCAACACATCTTTTTATATAATTGTCCGTTTTGTCCATTGGATGCACCAGAATGGGATATTCTGCCAACAATGCTTCTCTGTTACCTTTGAACTGACTGCTTCTTAAGACCTCATAGTAAGTTACTTTGCTACCAAATTCAGGCAAATTAATGATGGTATCCCCCGCCGGAAAATTAAATACAACTGCATCATTTCTCTTTATGGCACTGGTTGCCGGCAAGCGTTTATAAGGCAACTGTATTTCCTTGATATAAGAGGGCGTTGTTAAACTGAAGGGCATTATGTTGTGTACAAAGGGAAAAGAAACAGGTGTTTGAGGTATTCTCGGACCATAACTCATTTTACTAACAAAGAGAAAATCATTCACCAGCAAACTCTTTTCCATACTCTCTGTAGGAATCACATATGCTTCAAATACAAAAGTCCGGATAATGGTAGCAGCCACTACTGCAAATACACCTGCGTCTATCCACTCTCTGGAAGCAGGCTTGTGATAATGTTGTAACGCCTCTGGGCCATACCATTTTTCTTTCTCTGAAAAGCCCAGGTAAGGAAAATAAACGAACGGGAAAAATACCACGGCTGCATGTGCAGGCACAGATACTTTTTTAAAATTCATTACAAAAATGATGGTAATCCATATAGTAATGAACTGGCCAGCAATAGGTATCAATTGTAGCCAGAACCAAAATCTTTTAATATGGGCAATACGTACTATTTCCCAAGTGTTATAAAATGGCACCAATGCTTTCCAAGGTTCAATTCCTGCCTTCTTAAACATACCATACATGCCTGCATGCCACCCGATTAACCCAATTAAAAAAATCGCAATACCCATAAGTTGTTTTTAATGTAAACAAATGTATCCAATTCAAATATAACTTTTTACATCTGTTGCTTGTATCTCCTTGCCGGATAAAATAATTAACCTTTCTACTACATTTCTCAATTCCCGAATATTACCGGTCCAGTGGTGCTTTTTAAGCAAATCAACCGCTCCAGCCGCTATTGCCTTTGGTGTTTGCCCGTACTCTTTGGCAATTTCTTCAATAAAATGCTGCACCAACAGAGGGATATCCTCTCTTCTTTCATTTAAGGAGGGCACATGTATTAATATAACCCCTAATCGATGATATAAGTCAAGTCTGAAATTCTTGGCTTCTACTTCTTTCATCAGATCCTTATTGGTAGCAGCCACTACTCTTACATCTACAGCAATTTCTTTATCTCCTCCTACCCTTGTAATCTTTCCTTCCTGCAAAGCCCTTAAAACCTTTGCCTGTGCAGATAAACTCATGTCGCCAATTTCATCCAGAAACAAAGTTCCACCGTGGGCTTGTTCAAATTTACCAATGCGTTGTTTTACTGCGGAAGTGAAAGATCCTTTTTCATGTCCAAACAATTCGCTCTCAATTAATTCAGCAGGGATAGCTGCACAATTTACTTCTACCAGTGGACCTTGGGATCTGTTACTCATTTCATGTAACCATTTTGCAACAAGCTCCTTACCGCTGCCATTCTCCCCGGTTACTAATACCCTGGCATCGGTTGCAGCTACTTTTTCAATGGTCTCCTTAATTTTTTGAATCGGCGCTGATTCCCCAATGATTTCCTGAATACGTGAAACTTTTTTGCGCAATACTTTTGTTTCTTTAACCAATGAGGTTTTATCCATTGCATTGCGAATGGTAATTAACAAGCGATTCAAATCAGGCGGCTTGGAAATAAAATCAAATGCCCCTTTTTTAACTGCATCTACGGCAGTTTCAATATTACCATGACCGCTGATGATAATTACAGGCACATCCGGATTAACTTCTTTTGCCTTTTGCAAAAATTCAATGCCATCAATCTTCGGCATTTTTATATCACAAAGTACCAAATCAAAATTACCCGCTGAAAACTGCGCCAGTCCTGCTTCGCCATCACTAGCTTCCGCGGTTGTATATCCCTCATTGTTCAGTATATCCCTTAAAACATTCCTGATTGCTCTTTCATCGTCTATAATTAAAATAGAAGCCATATATTAAGTTTATTTACGAAGTTAATCATTGAAAACGGATTCTGAATCCTGCATAAAAATTACGCCCTGCTGCCGTATTGTAATAACGGTTTCCCAATGCATTGATATCGTTACCCAGACTGTAGACCTGATTCAGCAAATTATCAATTCCGGTAAAAAGCTGAACATCTTTATTCCATTTATGAAATTGCTGACTAAGTTTTACCTGTACCAGCTGATAAGGATCTGCATACACGGTTGCTGCATCATTCAAAGAAATTTTTCCAGTGAAATTGGCATTACAGAAAATAGACAACCCCGATTTTGTTTTAATATCAAAACCTGTTACCCATACAGTTGCTGGCACTCCGGTCAAGGGATTATTATTTAACTGCAACAGGCCTTGCTGAAAATTCGTGAAACGATATGGCTGATAACTAAATGCACTTTGGTATTCCATATCAAAAGGTTTTCCTTTTCCCATTTGCATCACTTTATAGCGAATGCTTAATTCTGCACCATTTTGCCTGGTCCCCCCTGCGTTCACAAAATATTCATTCCCACCTGCATCTGTTCTACGGACAATGGCATTTTGAAGAGAAAAATGATAAAAAGATGCATCAAAAACAAATTGCCCATCCCCTAAAAATCCTTTTATCCCTCCCTCAAAATTCCATCCCTGCTCGGCATTCAGCAGAGGATAAAATTGCCCATCTGAGGGTCTTATTTCTGCAAGCGTAGGGGCTGAAAATCCCCTTGAAGCCACTCCATAAAAATTTATTGTGGAAGTTACAGCGTAATTAAATGAAACCCTTGGACTTATTGGCGAAGCTATCTTTCTGTAATTGAAAGGCGCTGATACCCTTTGCATAGACTTATACATATAGTCCTGCTGATTAACACTCAGTCCTGCCTGTAGCAAAAACCTCTGGAATGGCTTCCATTTAACCTGTGTAAAAATAAAATGCTGTTGACTATAAATGATATCATCTGCTAAAAGATTGGCTGGCAGTCCTTTATTGTTTACAAAATTTTTTATGCCAGCTTCATTGGCCATATACTCTACACCTGTAGTCCATTGAAACTGATTGGTATTGCCGGAGGGCGACAAAACCCATTGTATTCCTGTTATTAAATTTTTCTCTCTCCGTTTCTCATAATTGGTAATGAAAGGATTTTCAAATCGGGTATCTGAAAAGCCGAGAAATGCATGAATTGAATTCATTCTATTGATCTGGTATATATCCTGTAATCCAAGCCAAATAGTAGCATTACGAATAGATGCTTTCTGCTCTATAGCTCCGGGTAAAACAGGGGTAGCCTGTCTTGATAATCGGGGATTCATAGCTACCTGTGCAAGTGTAATCCCTCCTGGAGTCTGATAAAACAAATCAGTAAAAAGTAATCCTGATTTAATCTGATGTTTATTTATCAGAACCGAATTCTGCCAGAAGATCCCTGATCGGTTCATCGCAGAATGGTCTCTGTATCCATCTTGTGCCAGACGATGCAAATGGAGGGTTGAACTCCAGCTCCGGGAATTGTACTGCTGTGTTACTTGTTGCTGATTGTATCCATAAGATCCTGCACTAAAATCTATACGAATCTTTTGTTGAGGCTTCTCTGTAAAATTTGCGTTTTGTTTCATTAACAATACCCCGCCTGTACCCGCACCATACATACTGGATGCAGGCCCTTTGGCCACTTCTATCTGGTCAAGCTGAGTAAGATCAATTAAATTCAGATAAGTATTCCCTGTAGCATCAGTAAAGGGTATCTGGTTCCAGTAGACTTTAATATTTCTTACTCCAAACGGTGATCTTAATAAGCTGCCCCTTACCGATAATCGATAACTACCCGGTGAACGTTCTTCCATTCTGATTCCTGGAATTCTGTTTAATGCGGGTAAAGCAGAGGCGGCAGAAAAGGATTGAAAATCCTTTTGTCCAACAATGGCAACTGCGGCAGGTGCTTCTTTCCACTTGACTCTGCTATTAAATACAGTTACCATCACGTCCTGCAGTGGTTTTTCAGCCGATATTGCTGAATCCTGTGCCATTAACCGCTTACAAAACAAGAGGAACAAACCTACAAACAAAGCTTTTTTCAAAATCATCATGAGGATAGCTATCAAATAACAAAGCCCGAAATGAATCGGGCTTTATCAGTTCATGTGATATTTTATTTCTTCATGTACATTACTTCTTTTACCAGCTTAACCGTTCTGGTTACATCCGGCACTGCCAATGCAGTCAGATTAGGCGCATAGTGCATAGGTGCATCTGCGCTGGTAATTCTTCTGATGGGTGCATCCAGGTAATCAAACCCTTCTTTCTGAATACGGTAACTGATTTCTGAAGAAACGGATGCAAATGGCCATTGTTCTTCCACAATAACCAATCGATTGGTTTTCTTGACACTTTCTAAAATGGTCATCCAATCCAGCGGTCTGATGGTTCTTAAATCAATCACTTCTGCACTTACGCCTTCCTTAGCTAGTTCTTCAGCAGCACCCAATGCCACTTTCATCATTTTATTAAAGGATACAATTGTAACATCAGTGCCCTGTCTTTTTACATCAGCCTTGCCCAATGGAATATAATATTCTTCATTAGGCACTTCAGATTTATCACCATACATCACTTCACTTTCCATGAACATAACAGGATCCTCCTCAAAACGAATGGCCTGTTTCAATAATCCCTTTGCATCATACCCGTTAGAAGGTGAAACTACTTTTAATCCTGGTATATTGGCATAATAACTCTCGAAAGCTGTTGAGTGTTGTGCTCCCAATTGACCCGCACTACCATTGGGTCCTCTGAATACTATAGGACATCCAATTTGACCACCACTCATCGCAAGCATTTTTGATGCAGTATTCAGAATCTGATCCATGGCCAATACCGCAAAGTTCCAGGTCATGAACTCAACAATGGGTCTTAATCCATTTTGAGCAGCACCCACTCCAACTGCTGCAAATCCTAACTCGGCAATAGGCGTGTCAATCACACGTTTATCACCAAATTCAGCCAGCATACCCTGACTCACTTTATAGGCTCCATTGTACTGAGCTACTTCTTCTCCCATTAAGAACACTCTTTCATCTCTTCTCATTTCTTCACTCATCGCTTCCCGCAGGGCTTCTCTAAATGCTATTGAACGCATGGTAGGTTATTTTAAAATGTGCACAAAAATAGAATTTAAACCTATACAAAACCAAAAAACCCCTCCTGAGTTTTCACCAGGAAGGGTTTTTTATGACTTGTTAAACTATTATTAGAATACGTTCCAGCCAAAGCTTACATAATATAAACCTCCAATCTGTACGTTTCCAAAACCGTTATAGTAGTATTTGTTGAAAATATTGGTACCACCTACTTTAATCAATGACTTGATGCTTGGTATTTTGTAGCTAACCATAGCGTCAACAGTTGAGTAAGAAGGAACCTGACCTACAGCAAATGTACCTTCGTAGTTGAAAGAATCCACCCATCTGTAAGTTACATTAAAGCCATAACGATTGTCTTTCCCGAATCCGCTGTTAGAGAATCCTGCGTTGAATCTGTATTTAGGCGTATTGAAATAAGAAACAAAACCAGCTGGTAATTCTCCAATTACATCAGAATATAAATTGGCATTAACAGAGAAGTTCTTTGGCATCAAATACTCCATTGAAGCACCCCAGCCTTTAACATCTACAGAACCAGGTGCATTGGTAGAAATGCTATAAGCAATTCTGGTATTTGCATTTAAAAGATTCAATGGACTTGGAGGCAATCCAGCTCTTGCCTGTATTACAGTTACTCCACTTAAGAAGTCTCTGTAACGGGCTGTATAAGCATAAACGTCAATCAACAAACGCTTTCCAATCAAGCCCTTGTAACCCACTTCAAATGAAGTAGTAGATTCAGGTTTGAATTCGCCAAACTGTTGTTGTTGAAGTAAACCTGGATTTGGAGCACCAGCCAAAGCACTTGCACCAAAAGCCTGAACACTGGCTAAAGTATAGGCAGGGTTGCCATTGAAATTGTAGAAATCTCTCAATTGAGGCAACCCACCCATCAAACGGGTACCACCACCTACAAGAAGATTGATCCACTGATTCTGTGTAGTTGGGAAACGGTAAGCAGTTTGATAAGAGAAACGTAAATTATGATCCTGTGCCAACTTAATTACCGCAGAAACTCTTGGAGTGAAACGGCCTTTGAAGTTGGTATTTTTATCGTAACGTCCGGAAGCAGTAATCTTTAAACGATCTCCGAACATTTTTTGTGAAATCTGTAAGTAAGCACCTGTTTCAGTAATGTTGATATTACCGGCAGTATCTGCAAACAAGGTTCCCTGAGAGTTTAGACCAAACTGACGGATATTACCTCCAATCATTAAATCTGTTCCTTTTTCAGTTAAACCTAAATCGTCAGAAAGGTTGTATTGTGCTTCCAAACTCTTTAAAGTTGTTCTGTCCACGAATAAACCACCTCCCTGAGAAATTGGGGTATTGGCAATTTGCTGGAATAAAGGATTGTTTCCAATAAATCCGCCAGGTCTTCCCTGATCAGCTACATTTCTTGCAGCATTCAGAATATTCATTCTATTGGCAGCTACTACTCCGGGGGCAGCAGTTTGTGCAGCAGTTAATGCAGCAGTTGGAGATAAACCTGCACCCAAACCAGCAGCATAACCACCAGCCAATGCAGCAATATAAGTACCAATTGCACCGCTTGAAGCAGACCCTACGGTTGCACCCACAAATTGTGGATACCACTGAGTAGCACTTGGCTTCCAGGCTTCATTAAATAAACGGGTAGCAATGGTAGAGTTAAAAGAACCTCCAGAATTTTCGCGGGTTGTGTATGCTCTAACATACCAGTTCTTCGCTTTTAATTCAAATTTGTATTGACCCATTTTTAAGTCCTTCAAAGAGTAACGGTCACTACCTGTGTATACGGTATTACCCATACCCCAGTATCCGGCAACAATGGCTTCAATTTTATCACTAATCTTGTAATGCAATGCACCACTCAATTTAACGTTCAGTGTTGTTGGGTTTACCACCTGACTTTCATCGTAACCAGTTCTGGAAACATACAATGGAGAGTTGGCAAATGTTCCTAAAACAGCAGAAGAAGGAATTGGAGTTGGAGTGGTAATGCCAGGGAATGTTCCTGCTGGTAACAATGCAAGGAATGGATTACCGGCAATAACACCTGCAAATGCAGAACGCAAATCGGCATTGGTTTCATCACCATAAGTGTTAACACCATCGTAGTTTGGATCTGTCAAGCGATTGCCCGGAATTACATTTCCGTTAGGGCTGGCAGACAATGGAGAACGCAGATAGTTGCCGTTGTTATTAGCCAACCAGTCCTGAGCCTGAACAAACTGAAGATTCATTTTGTATGCCCACTTTTCATTAATTTTTTTAGCAAAACGTACACTCCAGTCATAATAAGGAGATCTTGGACGCTGTTTGTTATCTACGTGGTTGATACCAGATTTAATCTGGAAACTCAATCCCTGGTATTTAAACGGATTTTTACTGTTGATCAATAAAGTACCATTGGTACCACCGGGACCATACAATGCAGAAGATGCACCTTGTAATAGTTCCATGTTCTCAACATCTAATTCTGTTAAGCCAATGATATTTCCCACTGAGAAATTCAATCCTGGCGACTGATTGTCCATACCGTCCACAATCTGATTCAAACGAGTGTTACCACTGCTGTTAAAACCACGTGTACCAACACTGGTAAAAGTTAAACTTGCAGTCACCACGTCTACTCCTTTCAAAGTAGCAATCATATCGTAGTAATTTGCGGCGGGAGCATTTCTGATAGCCGCTGGTCCTATTCTTTCAATAGAAACCGGAGACTCAAGAATACGCTCTGGCACTCTGGATGCAGATACAACGATTTCATCACCCAATGTGAAAGCTGTTTCAAGTTCAACAACAATATCCTGATTGTTATCCTTTACAACTACTTCCTTGGCTGCATAACCTACAGAAGAGATCACAAGGGTAAAAGGTAATTTTTGAACAGTGGAAAATTTAAAATTTCCTTTGTCATCGGTATAAGTACCTGCAGTACCTCCTTTAACAGAAATTGAAACCGCAGAAAGGAATTCTTTGGTCTTTCCATTTTTTACACTGCCGGAAACGGTTGTTTGCTGAGCCATTACTGAAATACTCAATAAAAGTGCAAAGACAGACAAGCCGAAATGGGTTAATAGTCTTCTCATATTGGCAATTTTTGTTTGAATTGTAAGGCAAAATACTGTATGTTCCCCTCACATAAAAATTTAATTTACACAATAAATCAGCGGTTTGTGGACAAATTTTAATGAAGCTGGCAGGTTTTAGAAAAAAGCAGTCTAATTTTGGGAAATGGCACAATATAATTTCCCCGATCAAACCGGTTTTTACAGAGGTAAAGTAAGAGATGTTTATTCCATTGGCAGCCAGTGGCTGGTGATGGTTGCAAGTGACCGGATTTCGGCATTTGATGTCATTTTACCCAGGACCATCCCTTACAAGGGCCAGGTTTTGAATCAGATTGCGGCTTATATGCTTGAACAGACCGCAGATATCTGCCCCAACTGGTTATTCGATTCGCCTGCCCCCCATGTTTCCATCGGCAGAAGATGCGAGCCCTTTAAAATTGAAATGGTCGTGAGAGGAAATCTGGTGGGACATGCCTGGCGGACCTATCAATCCGGTTCCCGGATGATTTGCGGGGTAACTATGCCGGAGGGGTTAAAGGAAAATGATTTTTTCCCGACACCCTTAATCACTCCTTCAACCAAAGCAGCTGAAGGACACGACGAAGACATTTCCAAAGAAGCCATTATTGCAGAGGGATTGGCAACCGCTGACGAATGGGATGTACTTGAAAAGTACGCACTGGCTTTGTTTCAAAGAGGAAAAGAAATTGCAGCCAAAAGAGGACTGATTTTGGCAGATACCAAATACGAATTTGGCAAACTGGGAGATACCATTTACCTGATGGATGAAATTCATACCCCGGATTCATCCCGCTATTTTTATGCGGAACAATTCGAAGAAAAACAAATCCGTGGTGAGAGGCAAACCCAATTGAGCAAGGAATTTGTAAGAGAGTGGTTAATCGCCAATGATTTTATGGGGAAGGAAGGACAAACAGTTCCCGCAATGAGCGACGAATGGATACAAACCATCAGTAAGCGTTATATTGAATTGTATGAGAAAGTAATTGGAGAACCCTTTCAGCCTCAGGACTTTTCTGAAGAAGAAACTTACAGGGCGGTTATTCAATCCCTGGAAAAAATACAATAAGGCAGGATTATATCTCCTGCCCCATTTCTTTTTTCGCCTGTACAATTTCGTCCAGCCGGGGTCTGATACGGGCCTGGCTTTTATTGAATATATTACGCCCCTTATCTATCCCTTTTCTTATTTCAGCTTGTCTTTCCAATGGCATATGAATGGTTTCTTTACATTCTGTACTGCAACATCCTTCATATTTTTCTGCACAGGAAGGACATTGTATAAATAGCAAATGGCAACCATCATTTTTACAGTTGGTATGACTATCGCAAACCGCTCCGCACTGATGACAATGTGCAATGATATCTTGTGTGATACGCTCCCCTAACCTATCATCAAATACAAAGTTTTTCCCTATGAATTTAGGTTCCAGTGCCTGACGTTTTATTTCATTGGCATAATGAATAATACCTCCTTCCAGGTGATACACTTTTTCAAATCCTTTGTGCAACATATAGGCACTGGCTTTTTCACAACGGATTCCTCCCGTGCAATACATCACCACATTCTTATCTTCCTTTCCCTGTAACATTTCTACTGCCATGGGTAATTGCTCCCGGAAAGTATCCGAAGGAATTTCAACCGCATTGGCAAAATGCCCCACTTCATACTCATAGTGGTTGCGCATATCAATCACAATGGTATTGGGGTCGTTCAGCATTTCGTTCATCTGGGCTGCATTTAAATACTTGCCCTTACGCTCCATAGAAAATTCAGGATCGTCAATACCATCCGCTACAATTTTTTCCCTGACTTTTATTTTTAGCACCCAGAAACTTTTCCCCTGTGTTAAAGGATCATTTAAACCAGAAGGGTCTTCTACTGCAATATTCAATCTTAGATTTTCCAGCCCGGAAATAGACTCCATAATCCTTTTAAATTCATCCATATGATGCTCAGGTACACTTATTTGCGCATTAATACCTTCCTTGGCAACATATACCCTTCCAAAAACGGAAATAGCATTGTACATTTTGTACAGTTGATCCCTGAATTCCTGTGGATTCTGGATGGGGAAATAACGATAAAAACTAATGGTAATTCTTTTGAACGTTTCTTGCATCAAACGCTCTTTCAGCTCCTTATTGGAGACACGATTGTGTAGTACTGCCATAAATAAATTTTAGACATAGCTATTGCTATGTTCCGTTAAAAAATGGAGCTGCTTGCAGGGCAGCCAAAATTCATGGCAAAAATACAAATTATCTTCCAACAGGCAATGCAATGCGGATACCCGAACGCTGAGCGCCCCCTTGTTCAACAGAGCGTATATAATCCACCCGAATAACCTTGAAGATATTTTCCAAACCTGCAAAATATTCCAGATAATAATTTCCCTTCTCCAGCATCAAAGCATTGGCACCTGTAACCAAAAACCAATTCAGTTTCTTAAATCCCGGAATTTTATTGGTGAACAAACCATTTAAATGGTATTCAATATGTCCTGTACCATACAATGCTACCGTATTGCTGAACCTGTAATAAGGTGCCAGCTGAAAAGAGCTAGAAAAAGGGCTGGCCAGAATAACCTGGTTGCCAATAAAATGAATCTGATCGGGTTCAAAAACTCTGGTTTTCTGCAAAAAGCCCCCAGTAGAAAAAGCATATTTTAATTCCCCCGCAAGTCCCAGATTCATTTCATCTGAAACATTCAACCGCCATTTGGTATAATCTGCGTCCGCACCCAAAACACCTGAAATGGCTTTGGTAACAGATAAATTAAATGTGGGATAACCTGAACCAATATTCACTTTGCGATCAGGATATTCAATATACCTTGCACCAGGAATCCATGTTAGGCCTGCACTTAACAGGAATGCCTTATGAGGTTGCATAGGTCCTGCACCCATTTCAGAAGGATAATTATTGGAAAAAGATCTGTTAGGGAAATCTTTCCAAAAAGCTATATCAGGAAGATTACTCAATGGTCTTCTATTTTGGAATTGTAAGGAAGCCGAAAAATTCAACCCATTGCCGATGCCTGCACTATAATTCATACGCAAAAAATCTGCCTCATATATTTTCATGAAATTCTGTTCGCGCATCAAAGTGTAAATAGAGTTAATCGGCTCAGAAATAGGAGCAGCATTGTTAAACTGAAAAACTTTTTTACCTCCTGCTATTTGAATGGACTGAAAATATTTTTTGCCGAAACTGTAATTCAAAGATATCGATGGATTAAAATGTTTATTTGCGAATCCATAGCGGAATTCTGGGGTTATAGTTAAAGATTTTCTTCCCTCGTATTGCTTTATCCATTGTGGCGCAATCTTTAATACACCTCCTTCCACTGTATTAAAGTTTAAAGAATTAATAAGCGGATCAATACGAAAAGTTATTTGCTCCTTTCTCTTAGAAAAGAATTTACCGGTAAACAAAATAGCTCCAATACTGATTTTATTTCTAATCTTGTCCAGTGAATCCAGGTAAGCCGGGGATTCTCTAACTTTTTCCAAACTATCTTTTTTCTGATAATCTCTAACTTCTTCTATCAGCAAGGGCAATGGACGGATGCTATCCCAATAAGCCATTGGCTTTTTATTGGCGCTATCTTCATATCGGCGAATTACATTGTTGAAAAATTTGGGGTTAAAAACAGGATCAATATCAAATTGGTTGTACACTTGAAGAAAACTTCCAAAAAAATCAAACCCAAAAAATTTTCCATATGGGTAAATCACTTGCTGTTTAATTACCCAAAAAGATTTTAACGGCACATATTGTTGCTGTATTACCAATGAATCCAGCAATTGCATTTGTTGCTCTCTCACCAGTTTCAATTCCACACTCTGAATATGCCAGTCATTTTCGGTAATATGTATATAACCAGTAAATAATGGTTCATAATTTCTTTTTGGCATCACGCGAATGCGATTGATTTCTTTTCCAGATTCATAAAAAGTCCCCTCAAATTTGTACCGGTAAAAATTCAGGGCATTATCCGATATAGGGGATATAAACCCTCTGGGATTCAAGCCATCTCCCAGAGATACAATATTGTCGTAGAAAGAGATAATCTGTGGATTCCCAAATCCAAAACCATTGCTTCTGCCACTGACTTTTGTAGAAACAATCTCTACTTTTCTTTGATTGGGTTCATTTACAGAATACCTGGCAATTGTTTCAGAAAGGAATAACATCTTTCTTTTACTGGTATCACCATCTTCAAAATCTACTTTCTGTCCCAAAAATGTTTTGGGATAATTCCTGAGCTGCATTTGCCCTTTTATATAAACTTCAGCTGAAAACTTTTTAATCTCAGTTCCATTTTCCTTTCTGCGGGAAATGGCATTTCTGATAATGCCGTATGCCGGATCTTCTCCTCCGGTTTTTACAACCACTTCATTCAATTGATAGGTTTGATTCTCCAGAAAAATATCAAGTCTGATTGGCTGATTGGTAACAACAATATTTTTTTCCTGTGATTGGTATCCTATAAATTGAAAAACCAATGTGTATTTACCCGGGGTGAGCAACAAACTATAAAAACCATCACTGTTGGCTGTTGCCCCTTTGGTTGTGCCTTTGACCAGAACAGAAGAAAATGGTAAAGGAGATCGATTGGTAGCAGAACTAATTACACCTGTAACTGTACTGGCCCAAATGGGCACTTGTACCACCATGAAAATTAAAAGAGCTACTACCTTTTTACACATACATTTTATTTTCAATACAAAAAAAGCCCCAATACCTGAGAATTCAGGTTGGGGCATTATAAAATGATGTTAATTTATTATCCTTTGATGCGTTCCTGCCAGGCAAGCATTCCTCCGGTAACATTAATTAAATTAGAAAAACCGGCA
Organism: Sediminibacterium sp. C3; assembly: GCF_000508085.1. Taxonomy (GTDB): domain Bacteria; phylum Bacteroidota; class Bacteroidia; order Chitinophagales; family Chitinophagaceae; genus Sediminibacterium. Next base: position 2,556,368 of record NZ_KI669560.1, read on the forward strand.
GTTTCAAGTATCAGGCATGCCTGTCCACTTCTGTTTCCGCTTCTGCAATAGATATAGATGGGTTCATTTTTAAAATCTTCAATTTCATCCAATTGCATGGTTTGAATATGTCCTAAGGGAACATGTATTCCTCCAATGTTGAAATCTGCTCTTTCATGGGGCTCTCTTACATCTACCAGATGAATAGCTTCTCCACTATCTAGTTTGGCTTTTAATTCTTCTACAGTTATTGTTTGCATACAATATTTTTAAGGATGATGATTTACGGTATCTTTTACGGGTGCCTGTTCACTAATATAAAGGTCGATTAATTGTCCGGATCTGATTTTATTTTTTGCAGGATTGCCATCCATTCCTGGAGTATCACTCCAAAGAGCGGGATTCTGACGAATGATAAAAGCATTGGCGGAATCTCTAATTGAACCGGCTGCTATAATTGAACCAATATTGATATTCATTCCGGTAAGGGTTGATCTTGCCTGATCCAGCGTAAGACCTACTAAATCCGGCACGTCCAGCTCGTCCCCGCCAACACCGCTGCCCAAAACCAGATTGATGATGGTGCCTATGGGCACTTTCTGACCAGGTTTAACAGGAGTTCCATTAATCAATTGCTCTAAAACAGCATTTCGTGCGATATCAGGTTTATAGGTTACAAATCCAAGCTTTAAACCAAGGCTTTGTAGATACATTTCAGCACTACGAATAGAAAACCCGGTTAGATTAGGCATTTCAACCTGTGGCGGAATGGTTCTATTTAGGGTTAAATAAATTCTTCTGCCTGTTTTTACAATAGCATCCGCTTCAGGCGACTGCCTTATTACAGCCTGTTTGGCAATAGTATCTATGTAAACTGAATCCTGAATTACTACTTCAAATCCCTGATCTTCCAGTAGTTTCTGTGCCGCAATTATATGCTGACCAGCCACATTGGGCACTTTCTCAAACTTTCCATACCCAGTTATCCAGTCAAGTGATCCAAAAAATAAGAGAACTAACAGCAGAATAATTCCTATTCCTGTTAAAATATTTACCCAAAGTGGTTTTTCTGTAATGAACTTGAACACTTGCTATTATTAATTTAGTGAAACGCCTGCTCAATTACGGCTGAATAAAAATCCGTCAAACTCATTCCCATAGCCCTCACTTGCTGAGGAATTACAGAAGCATCGCTTTGACCAGGTACTGTATTTACTTCCAGCATAAATGGCTTCTGGTGTTGAGTATCGTATATAAAATCTACTCTAACCACTCCCCTGCAATTGAAGATTTCATAAACCCTTTTTGCAGCGGCTTCTAAAGAAGATTTCATTTCGTCATCAATGATAGCCGGAGTGGTTTCTATACTTTTCCCCTGATACTTTGCTTCAAAATCAAAGAATTCATTTTGGGTAGTTATTTCTGTAATTGGCAACACCCTGATGATACCATTCTGCTTAAACACCCCAATGGTAAATTCTCTGCCCCCAATAAACTCTTCTACAAGAATCTGATGATCTTCTTTGAAAGCTTTTGTAATGGCCTGCTCAAGTTCTTCAGCTTTGGAGACTTTACTCATACCAATACTACTGCCTCCGTTATTGGGTTTTACAAACAAAGGCAATTGCAATTGGGAAAGAATTTCACTTACTGGAACAGGTGTATGACTGAACAAATGCATGGACTTAGCAACAGCAATACCACCAAACGAAGCAACAGCTACCGTATATCGCTTATTCATAGTTAAAGCAGAAGTAGCGGCATCACAGCTTGTATACGGTAATCCAATCATATCAAAATACCCCTGCAATTTCCCGTCTTCACCAGGAGTGCCATGAATACACATGAGAGCCACGTCAAAATCTATTTTTTCATTGTTTTCCACAATTGAAAAATCGGCTTTGTTTACGGGTAACTTTTCTCCCGAAGTGGATTCATACCACCAACCTGTGGCATTGATATCAATTTTATAAACATCATACTTAGAACGATCCACGTGTGTACCGACCGTTAAAGCACTTTTATAACTGATTTGCGCTTCACCGCTCAACCCGCCTGTAACCAATGCAACTTTTCGCTTCATTTGATAGTTTGTGCAATTAAATATGCATTTTAGCCTTCTTAGCCATTAATTCTTCAATGGTTTCCTGATACATTTCATCAGGCACACAGCAATCTACCGGGCAAACCGCAGCGCATTGAGGTTCTTCATGAAATCCCTGACATTCTGTGCACTTATTGGGAACAATAAAATAGGTATCTAGACTGATTGGAGCAAAACGCTGATCTGCATCAACAGTAGATCCATCCATTAGCTGAAAACTTCCTTTGATAGTGGTTCCGTCGGCAATAGCCCACTCAACGCCACCTTCATAAATTGCATTATTAGGACATTCTGGCTCACAGGCGCCACAATTGATACACTCTTCTGTTATTTTGATTGCCATACGAAATGGGTTTGTTAGGTTTGTAAAATTACTTTTGCAGTACCAAAAATACGGTTGACAAATGATTTTACAAGAACGAATTGGATTATTATCCCAATTAGGTCAATATATGCAGGCCAATCCCCCTGAATGGCAAGAAGCTAAAGAACGGGCTTATCGGGAAAACCAGTGGTTTATCCCTGAGTTCATAGAAAAAGCCAGTCAGCAAATTGCCCAAACCTTTCTGGATGAAAAACAACTGACAGCTTGGGCTGAAAAATACCAGGTTCCTGCTTCAATACTCCTTCCGAAACAGGTGGGTATTGTAATGGCGGGAAATATTCCACTGGTAGGTTTTCACGACTTCCTATGTGTGTTTGTTTCAGGTCATATCAGTGTAATTAAACCTTCTTCCAAAGACGAAGTACTTATTAAGCACCTGGTAGCCAAATTGTATGAATGGGATGTTAGAATACAGAACTGGGTATCTTTTGCAGAAAAATTGAAAGGGCTGGATGCCTACATTGCAACCGGCAGTAACAATTCCAGTAGATACTTTGATTATTATTTTGGCAAATACCCGAATATTATCAGAAAAAACAGAACTTCTGTTGCTATTTTAGGGGGATCAGAATCGCCGGAAACACTATCCTTACTTGCAGATGACGTATTGCAATATTTTGGCTTGGGTTGTAGAAATGTAACACAGGTGTATGTGCCCGACAATTATAATTTTGAACCCTTGCTGGATGCCCTGAAGAAATATCCTGAATTCATAGACTACCATAAATACAAACACAACTACGACTATCACCTGGCATTACTTATCATGGGCGGTAAATATTTCATGAATAACGACCTGGTCGTACTTACAGAAAACAGTTCTCCTTTTTCCCCGGTGAGTCAACTACATTACACCTATTATCAAGACCGGGAAATCCTTCTAGAACAACTAAAAAAAGACGAGAATATCCAATGTATAGTTGCAGAGGGAATGGTGGATTTTGGAAGGGCACAGACACCCGGACTAAGCGACTATGCGGATGGAGTTGATACCATGGAATTCTTAACAGGCTTATAAGCTGACATTTTTTCGGAAAAATTTGTTAAATGGTGTCATTGGTCAACTGTCAATTAAACAGCTTTGTTTATTTGCTATCTAATAGGCACATTAATTGATTAAATTTATTAAAACAAACAGCGTATATGAATTGGAAAAATGGTTTACTGATCGTAGGCATTAGTGCCTCTACCGCCCTAGCAAGTGTTTGGGGCTACGGTAAATATATGGAGAACCAGCAGGCTGGAATTCAGGAACAGGGAAAATTACCTGTTAACTATGCTGGATTTATGGGGGGCGCCAATAATGCAGCAAATAATGCAATAGATTTTACTGCGGCTGCCACTACCGGAACCCCTGCCGTTGTACACATTAAAACCAGAACCAAGGCCAAACAAATCAGCAATTCTCAACGCCAGCGTAATCCCTTTGCGGATATGTTCGGTGATGACTTCGGCGATTTCTTCGGGGGTCCAAGAATTCAGCCGGAACAGAGGGCTAGTGGTAGTGGGGTAATCATCACAGAAGATGGTTATATCGTTACCAACAACCACGTAATTGACGGAGCTGATGAAATAAATGTTACCCTGGCCAATAAAAAATCTTACAAAGCCACTTTGATTGGGCAGGATCCAAACAGTGATTTAGCTGTGATTAAAATTGAAGGAAAATCATTCCCCTATATTGTTTATGGCAATAGCGATGACGCCAAATTAGGACAATGGGTACTTGCCATAGGTTATCCGTTCAGTTTAGACGTAACCGTAACTGCCGGAATCATCAGTGCAAAAGCCAGATCCATAGATATCAATGGAAGACAGGGTGCCAATCCAATTGAATCCTTTATTCAGACAGATGCAGCTGTGAATCCTGGAAATAGTGGTGGTGCACTTATCAACACGAATGGAGAACTCATTGGTATCAACTCTGCCATCGCATCACCAACAGGATCTTATGCAGGATATTCTTATGCCATACCCGTAAATATGGTCAAGAAAATAGTAACCGACATTGTTAAATTCGGTACGGTTCAAAGAGCTTATATTGGTATCAGCTATCCTAAGGAAAACTTATCTGATGAAGCTAAGAGAGAACTTGAAAAAGAATTGGGTACTGCCTATAAGGAAGGAGAAGGCGTTTATATTACTGATACTCCTGAAGGGGGTGCTGCTGCAAGTGCAGGTTTAAAGAAAGGAGACATTATTACGAAAATTCAGGGTGTTAATATTACCAGTGGACCTGAATTACAGGAACAAGTGGCCCGTTATAAACCGGGGGATAAGGTTACTGTACAATACAAGCGCGGAGGAAAGGAAAACACCGTAACCATTACCTTGAAAAATAAAGCAGGCAATACAGATTTAGTTAGACGCAGCAGTGTAATTGAAAAACTGGGAGGAGAACTGGTTAATCTGGATAAGAAAGTAGCTACTGCTAATGATGTTCCTGGAGGTGTATTGGTGAAGAAAGTAGGCAATGGCTTGTTGAGTAAGAGCCGTATGGAAGATGGCTTTGTTATCACCGGCATCAACGGTAAAGAAATCGTAAACCTGGACGAACTCAAGATTGCATTAGGCAGTATTAAAACGGGAACCATCCGTATAGACGGTTTCTATCCTGGATTCGAAGGAAGATATACTTATCCGCTTCAGATTACTGAAGAATAAAATAAATTTCAACTTTAAAAGCCAACTGGAAACTAAAAGCCCCGCATTATGATGCGGGGCTTTTTTTATCAATCATTTATTTTTTCATACACCAGGTACTCCCCTGCCTGTAATTCAAAACTTTCTGCATGCTTAAATTGAAATGTTAAGTCTGAAAACAGATTCCTGAATTTTCCTTTTAACCAATCATGCTCAATTGAAATTCGTAATCTGTTGTGCTTTGAAACATTCAACAATACTAAAACTATTTCTTTGCCGCTTCTTCTGAAAAAAGCCATCAGAGAGTGGTCATGATCAGAAGGAAGAATATGCGTTTCACCTTTATAAATTGCTGCATTTCTAATTCTTAATCCTGAAAGCTTCTGATAAAAAGAATGCAATGATGGCTGTTCTTTCCATTCAATTAAATCCTTGTCAAAAAATGCCAATCGCTTCAGCAGTGGATTTTCCTGACCACTATAAATTAAAGGCATTCCTGACCAGGTAAAAGAAAATACAGACCATGCAAGTGCTGCTGAGCCATATTTCTCGTATTCAGTACCATTCCAGCTATTTTCATCATGATTCGAAGTGAAAAATAGTTTAATGGCATGTCTTGGGTATTGCGAATAAGCATGTAATACATTTCGTATTTCATGTAAACTGCTGTGCCCTTCCGCATATCTGCCCGTTTCATGCATCCACCACCAGGCATAAGTGGCATCAAAAACCTGATGATAGTCCTGCACTTCACATTCTGCCAACCAGAAAAGGGGCTTGGTTAATTCACAGCTTAATCTGGCCTGCTGCCAGAAATCAATCGGCACTAAATGTGCCATATCACAACGGAAACCGTCAATATCAAATTCATTTACCCAATAGCGCATGGATTTAATGAGTTCATGTCTCATTTCCGGCACGGCAAAATTCAGATCAATAACATCCTTCCATCCATTTTTTTCAGTGAAATTTCCTTCTTCGTCCTGCATAATCCAGTCGGGATGTTCCAAAGTCCAGTGATGATCACAACCGGTGTGATTAGCCACCCAGTCAATAATCACTTTCAATCCAAGGGCATGGGCATTTTCAACCAATGCTTTAAAATCTTCCTTATTACCAAATTCCGGATTGATATCTGTATAACTGCTACAGGCATAATAGCTCCCTAAACTCCCCTGTCTGCCAACCTTACTAATGGGAGTAATGGGCATCAGCCAAAGTAGGGTAACCCCCATATCTTTTAGCCTTGGCAGATGTTTTGCAAATGCAGCAAAAGTTCCTTCAGGGGTATATTGTCTTATATTAACCTCATATAAAATAGCCGTATGTGCCCATGGCACTACGTGAAAAGATGACTTCATGGTTACCAAATCTTATACGGTAAGATAAGGGTTTATCGTTTGAAAAAACCCAAAACAACACTAAAAGCAACTACAGCCAATGCGCCGGCAACATTCAACCAAAGAAAGCCTAAGCCTATTACATTGTATTTATCCAGTAGAAATAATGCTATCACTAGCAATTCACCAATAACAGCTGCCCAGAAAACAGCCGTGCCGCCTATTTTTTTAAAATAAAATGCCACTAAAAAAATTCCGAGGATTACACCGTAAAAGAGCGACCCCAAAACATTAACAGCTTCAATCAAACTTCCCATTCCTGTAGCAAACTGTGCTGTGATTATGCAAAATACTCCCCAGAAAAAAGTATACCATTTAGAGAGTTGATAATCTTTTAATGATTGTACAGCTATATCAACTGAATCCTTAGCACTAAAAAATCGTTTATGAAAATCAACCATGGTGCAGGAAGCCAAGGAATTCAAGGCAGCAGCAATAGAACCCCAGGCAGCCAGAAATATGATGGCAATCAATAATCCTACCAACCCTGCAGGCAAAAAGTCTACCACAAATCGCAGGAAAATATAATTGGTATCATTGGTGTCAGCAGCAGGCACTGCCTTTTTTATAACCGTTTTATATTCTTTTTTTAGAGCAGCCAATTTTTCTGCCCCAATCGCCACACTGTCTTTTAATTGAGGTGTAGATTTTAAAATATACAATTTGCTATTTGCCTGCTGATTAAATTGCTGTTCTTCAAACTGATATCTGATTTGTAGCAATGAATCTTTATATGGCGTCTGCATGGCTTTGTCTTCTGCAGCTTTGTTAAAGAAAATAGGGGATGGATTAAATTGATAAAAGGTAAACAAAAGAGCTCCCAGTAAAAGAATGAAAAACTGCATAGGAACTTTAACCAGGCCATTCATGAGTAAGCCCAACTTACTTTCTGATTCACTTTTGGCGGTTAAGTATCGTCCCACCTGCGATTGATCTGTACCAAAATAAGAAAGGGCAAGAAAAAAACCACCAATAATTCCACTGATGATATTATAACGGTCTTTCCAGTCAAAGCCGTTTTCAGTAAATCCGGTGGTAATTACATTCATTTTTCCAGCGGCACCACTAACTGCCAGGGCTTCACTAAAACCAACATTTTCCGGAAGATGTTTTACAATCAGGTAACCTGCTATAAACATTCCAATAAAAATGATAATTAATTGCAACTGCTGCGTATATGCAACGGCTTTGGCTCCTCCGGTAACCGTATACACAATTAACAAACCACCCATTACAATATTGGTATAGTAAATATCCCAGCCCATCAGGGAAGATAGAATAATGGAAGGCGCATAAATACTGATGCCGGTAGATAACCCTCTTGACAATAAAAAAAGCGCTGATGTAAAAGTTCTTGTTTTAACATCGAAGCGTTGCTCAAGATATTCATAAGCTGTAATCACTTTTAATTTGCTGAAGAGCGGAACAAATGTGATACACAAAACCACCATTGCAATAGGAATACCAAAATAATACTGAACAAAACGCATCCCATCAGTAAATGCCTGTCCGGGAGCAGAAAGAAAAGTAATCGCACTGGCTTGAGTTCCCATAATACTCAGCAACACAATATACCAGGGCATATTTCGGTTACTCAGAAAATAGCCTTCCATGTCTTTACTGGTCTTGCTTTTGTAAACACCATAAGCAATAATTCCAGTAAGCGTTACTATTAAAACAATCCAATCAGTCAGTCTCATTTAAACAAGTTTGTTATCCATTCAAATAAAACAATCTGACACAGCAAAACAACTAATATAAATATATACCAGCTGCGCCATGATTTAAACAACGGTACTTTCTCTTTCATTTTTTAGACCTTGAGTTTAATAATCCACCTCCCAATAATCCCAACGCCAATCCAATCAACAATCCTGCTTTCACATTTTTCAAAAAGAGTCCAACTATTACCCCAATGATAACAAGCATGAAAAAACTAATTTTTTTCTTGGTTGCATAATTATTTATTGGCAGTAGCCGCAATTAAGTTAGCCAATAATTTATAACTACCCGGAACTCCTGCTGGCAGCTGCCTGAATAAGACCAGACTAACATAAGTAAAATATCCTTTTCCATAACTGGCAGTAACCAAACTTCCCTTTGTAGGCGCATCATTGCTATCCTTCATTTGAAAAAATGCTTCATAAGGTGCTTTTACTGGCTCCATCTGATAAGTACTTCTCTCCTGAACCCAATTGTCAAAATCCTTTTCACTAATCAGGTTCGGATAATTCATAATTGGGTGTTTGCTATTCAGAAATTCCACTGGTGCATTTTCTTCCGTAACTCGAACACCAGACACAGAAAAGTCGTAAGGACCCACTTTAACACGCTTGTTTCCCACCAAATTATTCTTTAAATACTGTACAATTAAATGTCCCCCATTCTCAATGTATTGATTAAGTACATCATTTTTATTCGTGAGCCACTCATGAATATTATAGGCCCTGATACCAACTACCACTGCAGCATATTGAGAAAGTTTGGATAGAACAATATCAGACTCTTGTAAAATATCAACAGTATGACCCAGTTGCAGTAATGCTTCGGGTACTTTGTCGCCTGCACCTACTATGTATCCCACTTTCTTGGGCGTTGAAAAAATAGTTTCGTCAATCAATTGTATCTGGTCTTTGTACAAGTAATTGATTGCGGGTATATGATCATAATGAATTGATTTCAATTGCTGATCAAATGAAAAGTCTTGTCCATTTCGCTTTAACTGAACTTCACCGGTTATTGCATTCCCCTTTTCTTTTTAAGTACTTCTGACAAGGGAAGCGAGTATGGATAAATATTACCTGCAACTAAATTATAAGTGGTGTCTTTGGAAACAAGCAAGTTTTTATCGTCCCTCAAACCCAATTTTACCGGCACAGAATTAGCTGTAAAATTAGACTTGAACTGAAGCTGGATGTCTGGCTGAGGTATCTTCTTTTTATCGGGTGTTTTTAAATCTGAAATAATTACTTTTTTATTCAGCGAAACCAAGACGGGTGGAATAACAGTAAGCGGTTCATACAATTCGCCTCTAACCAGATCTACATATTTGTATTGCAGAGGAGTCCTGAAATTAAAGGTTTCTCCGTAAACAGTAAAGGTAAAACTAGCTTCAAAATCCGGTAAGGAATTAGCAAGTCCAATTAAATGTTGGTCCGAAACATTAAATGTTCCCATATCATTCATAGGAGATGCCAGCCAATAAGGCTGACTAAGCGGTTGATTGGCAGGAATAGTGTACTGATATGTAAAATTGAAATTGTTATTGTTTTGCAAAGGCAGCTGCATAGATGAATCAAAGGCTATTTTACCCTGAGATTTCAGCTGTATCTGCAACAAATTGATATTCGCTTCGCTTCGTTTATTAATCAGGAACTGAATACCCAATTTTTCACCAGGAATCGCATATTCCATTTCAGTAGTTGCTTCAGCAATCAATCCTGAACTGGCAGCAATTAAACGGGACAATTCAGATAATTTCTGATCCTTCCATATTGCATTCATAGAGATTGATTGAATCTGTCGATACAATTCTACAAGTTTAGGTACTGCATTTTCAGGTTTTACAAATTGGAAATCACGAATCAATGCATCTATTTTCTGCTCTACCATTTTACCTGAATTCCCAAATCTGCTCCAATCGGTAATTACTCCATCCATTAACTGAGTCTTAGCAGAGTCTCCGGCAATCGTTACAAAATATTCATACAGTGGCCCTTTTCTTCTAGGCCTGCCTTCTCCCTGACTTTTGTGCATGGATCTGGCTTCTCCTCCAACTTCTCCGTAACTCTGACCAAGAAAGGAATTAAAAACTCCAGCATTTATTTTTAACTGATTTTCACTGGTTGTATTGGCACCTCCGAAATTGAAGGTATTCCATAACAATCTTTTAGCTTGCCAGATATCAACTCCCATTTTTAATTGTTCCGGAAATTGATTTGGATCTGCTGCAGCTTTGAATGCCTCTATGGATAAAATGGCGGAAGAAGCATGATGTCCATGTCCGGCTCTGGCATCTGGCGGGAAACGGTTGATAATGATATCAGGTTGGAATTTCCTGATTACCCATACCATATCCGCCAGCACTTTTTGCTTATCCCAGATAGATAGTGTCTCGGTTGAGGTTTTACTGAACCCGAACTCATAGGCACTGGTAAAATACTGTTCTGACCCATCAATTTTTCTTGCTGCCAGTAATTCCTGTGTTCTGATAAGACCAAGATCTATCCCTTGCTCTGAACCAATCAGATTTTGTCCCCCATCTCCTCTTGTTAAACTGAGATAGGCAGTCCTGTATTTTTTCTCTTTAGCCAAAAATGGCAAAAGGCTATTGTTTTCATCATCCGGATGGGCAGCAATATATAAAACACTGCCCACCACTTTCAGTTTTTGTAATTCCTGAAAAATTGCCGCGCTTCCCATAGGTTCAGGCAACTGTGCTTTCAGACCAGAGAACCCCATGCACCATGCCGCAATAAAGGCCATAACAAAGTATCTAACCATTACATTCAAATGCATAAACAAATTGGTGTTTAAACGAAGATAACCATAGTTATCGCTCTTGCTTAACCATTCAAAAAAAAATATGATGAGTATCATAATTGCGGGTAATGCAGGTCATATTTCACTCATTATTAGCTACTTAGCTTCGCATAAAATATTCGATTATGAAAAAAATAATGACAGCCTTATTGCTTATTGTGGTTAGCCTAGGTGCTAACGCTCAGAAGAAAGGATTACAGGGTACCAGCTTCGTAACCTCTCAGTTTGGCTATACCCAAATGAAAGATGGTATTGACAAGAATACCAATTTAACGGTATTACCCATCGTTGGAACTTTTGTATCTCCTTCTGTAGCTATTGGTGCCGGTATTGGAACAGTTAATATAAAATCAGTAAGTGGCGCAACCACCAATGCCAATACCAGTTTATTTGTATTTCAACCATTGGTAAGAAAATACTGGAACGTTGCCGGAAGTATGTATTTTTTTGGTCAACTGGCTGCACCTATCATCAGTGGTAAAGAAAAGCAAAGCGAATTGAAAGTAACACAGATAGGACTTGCTGCATCTGGTGGCTTTGATATGATTCTAGGCAAACATTTCAGTGTTGAGTTCTCGTATAACCTGGCTAACCTTTCTTTTACTACATTGACTCCAAAAACCGGCAACAAAACAACCATTACCGATTTCTCTCTGGCACATGTAGCGAATGTAGAAAGTGCATACAATACTGCTCTAGGTGGAAGCAATCCAACATTAACTACCCCACTATCATTTGGATTTAAATTTTTGTTTTAGTTTAGAAAAATTGGATTTTTCAACCGGTCAATCTTTTTGACCGGTTTTTTATTTTTTATACCCCTACTGTATAACATTCAACACTAGAAATGAGTCTACGAATCAGAAACCTGTTTAATTTGCAGACACTAATCGTATTTCTATATTCATTTCAATATGAGCAAACCTATTATTATACTTTTATCTAGCTTTCTTGTTTCTCTTTCATCATTTGCTCAAACGATTCAGAAAATACCCTTGGATGGAAACCGTTGGTACCAATTAACCAATGCAGAAAAGGGGCTGCAACAATTAACAGATGGGGATTTATATACCCCTGTAGACGCCCAATACGATAAAATTATACCCTTGCACGAATCTTATTATCCATTATTGAAAGGAGAATCAATGATAATTCAAAGTGTTAGGTTCTATGATTGGGTCGGCATGAGTTCACAGCCCTTTGTGCTCTATATCATCGACAGCAATTGGACAAGGAAACCCATTGCTTCATTCGATGGAAGCAAATACGATAGATGGGTTGGCCCCTACCCCAACAGACCCGATATTATTCAGCTGGATACCCCTGCCACCAATATTATGTATCTGATGCTGGTTTCGCAAAATGATTATCCTTCCGAAATGGAGCTGTACGGTACTTATAAAGCACCTTTACCCGTAACTACGGTTATCAAAAAGAAAAATCCACTTTCGGGCTTATTGGGCATCAATGGGTATGAATGGAACTTTTCAGACGCAAGAACAGACCCATTTAGTATAGATCCTATCAGGCTAAAAACAGTAAAGCAGTTTGGGGGATTCAGGCACTATATGGATTGGCAGAAACTGGAATACAGACAGGGCAGTTATACCTATAGTCCTACCAGAAGTGGCAGCTGGAATTACGATGCCATCTATGAAGCCTGTAAAAAGGAGGGCATCCCTGTATTGGCCTGCTTAAAAACATTACCAGACTGGATGCTGGCATCTTATCCGGATAATTTAAAAGACAACGAAAATAATCCGGTATTCTATGGCAAAAACCTAAGTGATCCTGCTTCTTATATTGAACAGGCTAAAGTTGGTTTTCAGTATGTGGCACGCTATGGAAAAAATAAAAATATTAATCCAGCCTTATTAAATGTATTTGACTCCTCCAGATTTACCGGAGATGAAATCAATACCATAAAAATTGGTCTAGGACTGATTGAATACATTGAATGTGAAAATGAAAGAGACAAGTGGTGGAAGGGAAGAAAAGCCTATCAGACCGGAAGAGAGTATGCAGCCAATTTATCTGCTTTTTACGATGGGCATAAAGGCAGTTTAGGAACCGGCGTTGGCGTAAAGAACGCAGACAGTTCCATCAAGGTAGTAATGGCAGGAGTAGCACTGGCATCAACTGATTATTTCAGAGGCATGATTGATTGGTGCAAAGAATTCAGAGGTTTTCTACCAGACGGATCCGTAAATATATGCTGGGATATCATCAATTACCATCTTTATACGAATGACTCCAAAGCCCAACGCGGCATTGCGCCAGAACTAAAATCGAATAATACCAATGCAGATTCAACTGCAAAAGCTTTCATATTAAATGCAGCAATTTACTTAAATAATATGCCCGTTTGGGTTACAGAAACAGGTTATGATATCAACCCTGGCAGTCCTAATAAGGCAATAGTCGTAGGGAATAAAACGGTATTACAGACACAAGCAGACTGGTTGCTCAGAACAGCCCTATTATATGCCAGAAACGGAATTGAAAAACAGTTTTTTTACCAACTGGAAGATGATAATACAGGATCACCTAAACTATATGCAACCAGTGGTTTATTGGGAGATGCATTGAGTAACAGACCTGCTGCAGATTATATATACCAAACAAAAATGCAGTTTGGAAATTATGTATTTAATCAATCCCTTAATGCAGACCCCATAGTAGATGAATATTTACTGAACGATACCGGGAAAATGTATGTAGTATATATTCCTGATGAAAAAGGCAGAACCGGAGTCTATACCTTACAAATAGGCAATGCTGATTCTGCCTATATCTATACGCCCACAGCAGGTGCCAGTGAAATGACTGTGAGTAAATTTAAAGTCAACAATGGGAATATCATTGTAAATGCCTCCGAAACACCGGTCTTTGTAAAACCGGTTGGAAGGTCAGGAGGTAATCCTACAACCGTTACCGGTATTCAACTATTTCCCAATCCGGTAAAACATTCTATAACCATACAGGGATTGCAAAATGGGAAACAGCAGCATTTAACGGTATTTAATAGCATCGGGAAGAGGGTTTCTCAGGCCATAACCACAAGTAATACCTTTCAGATGAATATGGCTTCTCTGCCGACCGGCATCTACTATCTGGAAATAAGGAACAACGATCAGAAACAAACCCTGAGCTTTATTAAAAGTAACTAAAAGCAAAAAGCCACTCAAATGAGTGGCTTTTGCGGACCGGACGGGACTCGAACCCGCGACCTCCGCCGTGACAGGGCGGCATTCTAACCAACTGAACTACCGATCCATTCCTTTGTTCGACAGGTTATGTCGTTTTTGGGATTGCAAAGATAAGGGGAAAAGAGTTTTTCAAACAAATCTTTTCAAAAAAAAAGCAATCCCTATTTTTACCGCCAAATCATATAATATGCCTCAATACCCCAATAGACAATTTCTTGATTTTGAAACCCCCATCAAAGAGTTATATGAACAAATTGATGCAACAAAAAAATTAGCAGAGAAGAATCCTAAAATAGACTATACCCTCACGCTACAGCAACTGGAAGCTTCTATACTTGAAAAGAGAAATGAAATTACAGCACATCTAACCCCCTGGCAAAGAGTGCAGCTTAGCCGTCATCCCGACAGACCCTATACCCTGAAATACATAGAGAAAATGTGTACCAACTTCGTGGAACTGCACGGAGACCGAAATGTGAAGGATGATAAAGCAATGGTGGGAGGATTTGCTCAACTAGACGGCGAAACAGTAATGATTCTGGGCCAGCAAAAAGGGGTTAATACCAAAATGCGCCAGATGAGGAATTTTGGTATGGCCAACCCAGAGGGATACAGAAAGGCATTACGCTTAATGAAACTGGCAGAAAAATTCAATAAGCCCGTTATCACACTGATAGATACCCCAGGTGCTTTCCCGGGACTGGAAGCCGAAGAAAGAGGGCAGGGTGAAGCCATTGCCCGTAATATTTACGAGATGATGAGACTGAAAGTGCCGATTGTTGTTGTAATCATTGGAGAAGGTGCAAGTGGTGGCGCATTGGGTATTGGTGTTGGTGATAAAACCCTGATGATGGAAAATACCTGGTATACAGTTATTTCTCCCGAGAGTTGCAGTTCTATTTTATGGAGAAGCTGGGACAAAAAAGAAACTGCCGCAGAACAGTTAAGACTTACCGCTTCCGACATGAAGGGATTTGGATTAGTGGACGAAATTGTTCCTGAGCCACTCGGTGGTGCGCACTGGGATTATCAGGAAGCAGCTGATATATTAAAGAAAAATATACAACAGGCTTTGGCTGAATTTAAAAACGTTGATCCCGCAGAAAGGATCAACAATAGAATTAATAAGTATTGTAAAATGGGATTCTGGGAAGAGTCTGCTATATAAGATTTATGCAAGTTCAAAATCAATTAAAAGGAACAGGTGTTGCGGTCATAACCCCATTTACCAAAGAGAATGCTGTAGACTTTACCGCATTGGGCAAAGTCATTGATTTTTTAATCTCCAATCGCGTAGAATACCTGGTTTTATTGGGCACTACAGGAGAAACCCCTGTACTATCCACCGCCGAAAAAACAGATATTTTGTTGTACTCCTATGAAAAAATTGCTGGAAGGGTTCCTGTTGTAGTAGGAATTGGCGGGAATGATACCAGACATTTGCTGGAAGACTTTACAGTGCTACCCCTTGAAAAAGCCACAGCGGTATTAAGTGCGGCTCCTTATTACAACAAACCTTCGCAGGAAGGTATTTTTCAGCATTATAAATTGATCGCCGAAGCTTCTACCAAACCCATTATTCTTTATAATGTGCCAGGCAGAACAGGCAGAAATATGTCTGCAGCAACCACCCTTCGATTGGCCAATGAAGTTCCGAATATAATAGGAATTAAGGAAGCCAGTGGAGATATGGCTCAGTGTATGCAAATATTGAAAGAACGTCCTGAAGGCTTTTTGGTATTAAGTGGAGACGATGCATTGGCTTTACCACAAATAGCTTGTGGCATGGAGGGAGTTATTAGCGTTGCTGCCAATGCGTTTCCGTCAGAATTTGGAAATATGGTAAGAGCTTGTTTAATGAATAACTTTTCTCAAGCCAGAGCAATCAATAACGAATTAATCCCAACTTATGATTTAATGTTTGCAGAAAACAATCCTGCAGGTGTTAAAGCATTTATGTATAAAATGGGGCTAATTGAAAATGTTTTGCGCCTTCCGAACGTGCCTTTGAGCAAGCCGGTGTTCAGTGCCATTGAAGAATGGATGAGTAATAACCGTTAGTATCCTAAAAAAAAAGAGAGTTTAAAAAAATTGCTGAACAAATTCGTTTTCCTTTAACTCAGCAAGGTTTTCAACACTTAAAGGCTTACTTACAAACTGGGCAACAACAGGGAATTTTTTTGCTCTGGAAAAGTCTTCCGGATCAATCGTAGAGGATAGAATTATAACTTTAGTTTGGGGCAATTTATCCGCAAATAGCGGGATATAAGCCTCCAAAAATTCCCAGCCGTTCATAACTGGCATATTGATATCCAGTAAAATCAAAGAGGGTGCGTCAGCTAAAGGATCTGAACTGGTAGCAAATAAATCTTTAAAGTAATCCAGCGCATCACTACCATCAACAGCTGTTACCACATCATTGGTAAAACCTGTTCTTTTCAAAAGTAATTTTGAAATAGTAAGTGAGATACTGTCATCGTCAACACAAAGAATTTTATTAATCATCTATCTAAAGATTCTTTTACTAATTATCCTATTAGATTGAAGATACGGCGAAATCTTTAAAAATGCATCATTTTCGTTTCGCTTTTTCCCATAATACAGACTGTTCGGTAAAACAATATCTCAGTAAACCTGCTACAACCGCATAATTCATCAAACAAAAGTAATAAGGAACAAAAAATACTTTCACTTTTAATTGCCTTTGTTCTAAGATCCAACCCAGCAAGGCCGCCATATAAAAAAACAACTGACTACCCAGCATCAAACCATAGATATTGATCCAACCATAGGAATAAACCAGTAGACAGTTCAATACAAAAGCCAACACCATCATGTAAGGGGTTACCATCCACCTAAGTATCCGATGACTAATATATTCAAAACTTAAAACAGGTTGTTTAAATGGCAATAAAAGCGACTTTAGCCGAATGGTTGACTGTACGCCTCCAGCTGCAATTCGTATTTTTCTTTTTAGCTCCTCCCCTGTATTTGCTGATGCCAACTCAGAGGCATAAGCATCCGGCTCATACACTATCCTATATCCTTTTAATGCAATATGCATTGAAATCATAAAATCGTCTAAAATGGTATCTGGTTCTACCGGTGTATATAGATGGGTTCGAATGCTGAACAATTCCCCCGCTGCACCCACAACCGAATACAACTCAGAATCCCATTTCTTTAATTTTGATTCATATTTCCAGTAGAAACCCTCCCCTGCCGTTGCATCTGCGGTATCATCAATCTGAACTCTTTTTTCTCCGGCAATTGCCCCAACAGTTGGGTCAATATAATGCCTGCACATTAGCATTAACGCCTCTTTGTTTAACATCGTATTGGCATCGGTAAAAACCACCACTTCGGAACTTACCTGTTCCATTGCACGATGAACGGCTGCAATTTTACCACTTCTTCCAGGTTGGTGCATCCCCTTTATTTGTGGATACTTCGCAACAATGGATGGGGTTTCATCTGTAGAACCGTCTGTTATAAAAATGTAAGTGATTTTATCAGCCGGATAGTTTAATGCCAGCGTATTAAGTATCTTTTCTTCTATGCAGTAAGCTTCATTATAGGCAGCAACAATAAGCGTTAAGGAAGGGGTATAACCTGGCTCAGGACTATTCTTTTTTCCTTTTATAATTGCTTTTACTTTCAGCAACAAATACAATAACAATCCATAGCCAATATAGGTATAAAAGACAATGAATACAGATATCCAAAAAATAATATGCATAGTTTTAATTAAGGCTTGAATCCCAATTGCTTACTATTGATACCATTGGTTAAATTCCACCAGATAGCATTAAATAGTTGCTTAATGAAGTTATAATTTTTCTCCCTGATATAGGTTAGCAGATTTCTCGGAGTAACAATAAGCAGAAAATAAAAATAAAAACAAACTGCTTTCAAAAAAGGGGCGTTCCTTCTGATAAAAAGAATGCGATTTCGATTCATGTAATACTCTTTCAAGGCACTTTTCTTTCCAACAGAAATCGACTCTTTATGATAGATGGTAGCTTTCATATTTACCCAGATATCAAACCCATTTCTTCTAATCCGGTCAGCCCAATCCAGTTCTTCATAATAGAGAAAGAAGTTTTCTGCCATTGGACCAGATTTCTGTATGGCTTCTCTGGTAACCATCATAGCGGCACCGTGCGCAAATCCGGTTGGTCCAACCAATTGGTCGTATTGTCCTTTATCTGTTTCGAACTGCCCAATACAGGCGTTTCTGGCTGTAAAATAATTCATGGGCGTATATCCGGCATATTGAAGCATCTCTGGCTGATCAAAATAAAGCAACTTGGGCGAAACAACACCCACTTCTGGGTGTTGAACAAGTGTATCAACCAATTTATCAATCAGTCCTTCAGTAAACTCTGTATCGTTATTCACAAAGAATAGGTAATCGCCGGTTGCTGAATTGAGTCCAAGATTGTTTCCTCCTGCAAAACCCAGATTCGCTTCAGAACGAATAAAATGAACTTCAGGATACTTACTCTCCCAAATGGGAACTGGATTATCCTTACTTCCGTTATCAACTACTATGATTTCAATGTTTTTATAAGTATTCCTGGAACGGATAGAATCTAATAATTCGTCAGTAACATGGCTATGATTAAAATTGACTGTAATAATGGAGACTTTTTTCATGAATCTTATACGGCAATTAGTTCCGTAATTTATTTAAATTAGCGCACAAAGTGAAATAATAGGTGCTATGGCCACGGACAACAGTCAGGTTTTAAAAATAGAGAAGGTTTTTGCTGAGTTTATAGAAGAGCTCGAGAAACAGCCTGTAAGCAAGCAAAAAGCTATAGAAATGCAGCACCTGTTTTTACACACGATGGAAAAAACCTATAAAGTAGCAGATAATTCCTACGTTGATGACGCAAGAGGCAACGAAGAAATTGTTTTAGACATGGATAAGCTATTGAGACAACACCGCTCATTTAGCGTAAAAAACCTGCCAGACAAAGCAATAAACTGGGCAGCGGGATTGGCTTATTCTGGTGTTGGCTTACTTTTTATTACGGTAGGTTTCTTAACCATTGTAACACCTACATCAGCTGAATTTGAAATTGCTACTTTATTTTATTTTAACGAACATGATGGTTTTACCGTTCTTGATGCATTCGCACTAGTGGTGATTTTTATTGGAATATTTTTCTTTATCAAAGCCTTTGTTGCACAGGACAAGAAAGATTAATCTAATCTATTTTTGCATCAATCAAAGAAAGCACTTCGTCATTTTCTGCAAACTTTCTGGCAAAGAAACAACCAGATTGCATCATAGATGGCAAATCATCCTTAGTGAGCATTTTAGGGTTTTTTAACCCTTCGGACCAATCTATATATCTTAGGTTATCATTGACAATATCAGACCTGAAAGTGGAATTATACAAAAGTGTCTGAAAGATAATTTCATCTGGTGCCCATGAATATGAAAAGAATCTTGAGAATGCAGGATTGGTCTCTAACCTTCTGATAATAAAAACTACGTGCTTTAAAGTAATAGTAAACCATTGAGATCTTCCAACTGGAATAAGATTCTCAGGCAGCTTCCGACGGGGCATTATTAAATTAAGGGCTTTCTGGAACTTGTATTTCCCTGGTATAGACCAATGTGTTAAATGATAAGACCTTACCCTGCTTATCGCTTCTGTCCATTCGGTTTCAATGTCCAGGCATTGCATAAATGCTTTCCCCGGATTCATCTTTAAAAAATCATGGAATTTTGAAACGGGCTGTATTGGATAATCCTGCCCACTTAAGAGGTTTACATAATCAATAGCCAACCCTGATGCAACAATCGCCTCAAATCCATTAACAGTAGCTTCTACCATGCTATAAGTTGCCCATTGAATATCGACTCTTTTATCAACAAAATAAACGCCATTAACATCTTCTAATGCCTTTCTGAAAGGCAGAATATCAGTTTTGGCATCCACATGTATGAAGAAAAAAGCTTTGCTGTGCACAAGCTTCTTAACCAGCCGCATCAGCTGACCCGGTTTGGAATGGACAAGAATTAAGTGAGCTACAACCATTTATTTTAGTTTTTAACCACGTAGTTTCTTAATATTTTTCTAATATTAATGTATCCTGATACAAAAATACCAGACAATTTAAATGGTATATGCTGATTAAAACGATAGTAACCGTAAAAAATTCCAACCAATAGGGGTAAAGATGTAGCCAAAGCTGCTCCGTATAAATTTCCCGTCAAATATATACCGACAAAATCGCCAATTACGTTAACCAGCAACATTAGAAGTACTTTAATAAAATTGGCTTTGGGTTGATGAATGATGTCAAGAGAAACGGCAATAAACCGATCAATAGGGTAAAATATCGCCAGCAACATCATTATTCTCAACAAATTGGCTGCTTCAGAATCAACATATTTGCCCCCGCCCAACAACCCTGTTGCAATATCAGCAAACAGTATCGCTCCCAATGCCAATGGAACAAAAGCAAGTGTTAATGTTCCAGCATATTTTTGCATAATATATGCCACTTCACGTTTATTGCCATTATTAAAAGCTTTAGCTAAGGAAGACATAGCAGTGGCCAGCGTACTTCTTAATGGAATTTCAATAATCTCCATGAGTCGGCCGGGTAAATTATAAATAGCAACAGCAGCCGGTCCAAGCATATAAGCCACAATAAAAGTATCCGCACTTCTAAGCATATTTGCACTGATGGTAGTACCTACACTATACTTTCCAAAGTGATAGATTTCCTTAACACATGCACTGGTTTTAGATCCCAGTGTTTTAATGCCAGACCAACCTGCCAGAACTGCTATTAAACTCGTCAATGATGCTGAAGCAATATTTACAATAAACACATTCTGTAAGTGCATCTGATCAAAAACAATTAACAGAATAACAGAGAGGATAAAACTTCCCTGTGTAATAATTCTCAATATCAATAATTTGTCAAATCGCTGATCTGCCTGCAGAATCCACGAAGCAATACCAGAAGGTAAGGTTGATAAAAAACTCCAGCCAAACCACTGAATAATTACCAATATAGCCGGATTATCAAAGTACGTCTTTAGAGGAACAAATAAAAGATTGATGATCCCCAATACAGCTGTAATTACAATCGCCAAAAACCAAACTGAACCAAGCACTTCTTTTGCACGGTCCTGTTGAGTACCCGTATAAAATTTAACCAATGCTACCTGTAAGAATCCGGTTCTAAAAGTATCCAGTAAAATAGCTACTGTCTGAAAAAACACCCAGTATCCAATTTCCTCAACAGTAAGGGCTCTGTATAATACAGCAACTGTTATCATTGCTAATACCGACATTGCGCCATTGCCTGCTAAAGACAAAAAATGCTTATTATTCAATTGCCCTACCAGCTTCTTAATCATAAAGGTCTGAGATAATCTATCTGAATTTACAATAATATTTAATCCAAATGCTTTTCAATAGCTTTATAAATTTCTGCCACACTGTTTTCCCAGGTATGTTCAGCGGCAAAGCCTCTTCTTTTTAATTGCTTCTCTTTACCATCTTCCTGTAAAGCAAGTTCAATTAAATCAATATATTCAGCTGCATTTTTTGCCAGATAAGTGTAATTAGAAAAAACGGCTTCCATAAATGGAGTGCTTGTTGCAATAACAGGCTTTCCCATAGCCAGGTACTCATCAATCTTCCTGGGATAATTACCAATAGTTACCTGACTAATTACTTGTGGATTCAGACAAATATCAAAAGAGTTAATAAAAGCAGGCAAATCATCAGGAGGCTTAGATCCAATAAAATGAACATTAGACAACTGATGGAGTTCGCTTTCTTTAAAGAGGTCGTCCTCAGGACCTACTAATATAAGTTGCCATTGAGGTCTGCTTTTGGCAATCCGGATTAGAATATTAATATCGAGTCGAAGCCCCAGCAATGCCCCTACGTACCCAATTTTAACACCCGGAATCTTTTTAATTTCATCCGGTGCCACCCCATTAAAATTCATAAATAAATCCAATTCGCATCCCTGACCAACATAATAAGAATTGGGATTGTATTGTCTGCAATAATCTGCCAGATAGGTAGAATTTGCCACACAGATATCAGAGGAAGTAATCAACTGAGGTTCCATTTTTTCTCCATGCTTCTTCCAGTAATCTACAGCAAGCATATAGTCTCTGGAATAATAGACAGATAAAACAGGGTTTAACATTTCTTTCAAATGAAAACTCCTGAACATATCATTATCATTGAACAAAATAAATTCAGTGAATCCCAATTTAATAATTGCCTTTTGGATACTACTGGCAAAACGGCGATTATTAATTTTATTCAATACTTTAAAAAGTGGATGAATAGAAATCCAGTTGATAGATTCAATCATTGAATCGGGATATAAATTCCAAAGATTATCACTTATCTGGATTAAACCAGTAGCCCTGCCCTCAATAATTTCTTTCCGTTTCTTAATTTTTACATCACTTCCATTTCGCATTAAAGTAATCCGATCAAGCGGAGAATTTACATATAAAACCCTGTTGTGTTTACTAAATTCAAGAGCAATATTCTTGCAATTACTGCCGATTTCAACATCCCATGGTTGTTGACCAACTATAATAATGTCTCTGCCTTTAATCATAATTTTTTATTGAATACGGGTAATATGTCATTTTGCGAATCAAGACGTTTGGTAATAACAATAAGTGCTGCAACCAAGTAAAATAAGGTATTTGATGGAAACTGAACGATTGCCTCCTGCGGATAATTTCCAATATGATAGGCGAAAATAACCAGAATCATTGCCAAACATATAGATTTTAAAGTCGGATCTTTTATAGAATAATAATTATTGATGCCTACTTTAAGAATAATAAACATTAAAGTACAAAATATCAAAAGTCCAACCCAGCCTGTTTCAACTGCTACCCTTACATAACCACTATCAGGTGGGAAATTAGCAAGAAAGGAATTGGGAGCAAATCTTTTACCCCACATACCAGTAGCGCCTAAACCTCCTCCAAGTGGATGACTCTGAATAAAAGGCTGGATTCGTTTTTGATTCAACTTTCGCACGTTGAATGAAGCATCATCCGAAGGTTTAAATGCAGTTTGAAAACGATATATGGTAGGATTGGATGTTGGAACAAAAATTAAGGCTGCAAATCCCAATGCGCCAACAATGGCCCCAACCATTACTTTTTTATTGAACTTTAAAATGGCATAGAGCGCCATTGCTGCAGGAGGCAAAACATAAGCCCCCCTGGTTCCTGAAAATAACATGGAAGTCAAACATAAAAAGGCACTGATCATCAAAAGAACTTTAGTCCTTCTGGAAAAAGGCCCTGTTAACAGGCCAATACAAAGCAGTGCACTAACCACCATATTATACGAAAAGGCTACCGGATCAGTAAAAATGGAAAACTTCCTCCATTGCCCTCCAATGAATAAAAGCCCTGCAATCTCAGGATCAGAATATAAATAAGCTTCTTCAAATGCTGTAAAACCAATGTATTGTTGCTTGTACCCATACAAAGCTGCAAATACGGAAAGCCCAATCCAGATTTTCAGTATTAACTTGATAAAATCAAGTGATCTGATGTTATATAAAAAAACAAAGAACATCATCATAATTACTGCAACAGATCGAACCGTATATACCCACGCAAGTCTTGACTCTGCTGTTGGATTTATAACCTGAATTAAATTATAACAGATCCAGACAAGAATAATAATACTGATTGGGCTTTTAAAAAGCGCCCAGTTTGATTCTGTTTTTTGCTGAACAAATATTCCCAAAAACAAGAGCAGCTCCATTCCATCCATTAAAGTACCTAAAGGGAAATCCGTAATATTCATCCTGCCTACATACATTATTAAATAAGCCGCAACGATAAAAGTAATAACCCCAAATTTTGGATAAAATATTAGGGCTAATACTACAGGCAACCCAATTAACATTAATAATATAAGCACCCCTGGAACCAACCCTAGTTTACTCACCACTAAGGAAAAAAATACAGCCGCAGCGCCAAAAAAAACCAGACCCAAAATCCCCCCCATTTTTCTTACAATGAAAAAATCATGCAAAAGAGTTAAAAAACCTTTTGGATTGTTTTTTCCACCAACTGGTATTTGGAATGGCTCTTCCATTAAAGAAAAAGTAGTTTGATAAAAAAGTAATAAACACTTGCCCCGGCAAACACCAACGCTGCAAGCTTTGTTAAACGATCCAGTTTTTGCTGATCATGAATAGCCTGCTCTTCTTTACTAAGCCTTTTGGAAGATGGTTTTATTCTCATGTTCAATCGGCATTTTATTCTGTTTCAGCAGAAACAGGTATAAAAAAATAGTTTAAAGAAGATTGTCCCAGATATTTAATCATCTTCTTGTTTTTAATAATGTATGTTTCATATCCGAGTTCTTGCATTAATTGAATACATGAGTTCCTTCGGTTATTATCCCACAATTCCGCCATAACAATTGGGCGGAACTTCGCAATCAGATTTTTGGCTCCCTTTAGAACAAAATATTCAAAATTTTCTACATCTACCTTAATTCCTACCACAGAATTATCCTTATAGCTTTCCCAATCACTGTCTAAGGTTACCATTTCTACTTCCTCCGAAATACTGGCCTTAAGCATCTCCATATCTCCTCTGTCTACGTCCTTATCAATATAACTAAGCCCCTGCTTTTTAACACCTTGGATAACGGGGGTTTTAATCATCACAGGTTCAATGCTCTCTCCTAAAGCTTTCTGTCTCACTTCTACATTATTGACACCAAAAAAAAGAACTACTTTATTAATAATGCCGGATAGTAAGCTTATGGGTTCATAAGAAACAATAGAAAAGGACTTAAATGCCTTTGCAAAAATTACAGTTGTATAACCCACATTGGCTCCTGCGTCAATAACTATCCCGTGTTTTTGCTTTTTAACCAGTTCTATAAAAAAAACAAAATCCATATCATCTTTCAGTAATTGAAACCTGAGCACCCGGTAGATACTAAACCAGAACAGATATGTAGGATATCCGATGATTCTCTGAATAAGAAACTGAATGAAATTTTTTATTTTTTGCGCCATTAATTCAATTAGTCTGTTTTTTTATCCGCATGAAAATGTTTGGTTGCCACAGACCGCTTATTTGCCGAACGCACACTCATTAATGACATCACCTGGTAAAATATAAACTTGGGAATACCCCAAAGTGATTTATAAATTTTGGGGTCAGTATTACTCATAATCAGAGACATCATAAATCCACCGATAAAAATAACAAAACCAAGTGCCCAAAGTAAAGCCGCAAAAGGATTTAAAATCAAATTCAATAAAAGGCAAAACAATCCTAGTAATAAAAAAATGAACAGAGGTGGCCTAAGCAATATCAAGCCAAATAAAAACTGATTCCAGTTGAGTCGGATTAACCCTTTTGCGGTTATTCCAAATCCAAATTTAAAATACCGAAACCAGGTATTAATCCATCTGGCACGCTGATTTACCAACTGATCGCTTTTTGAAGTCTTCTCATCATACACTACAGCATGTTCTGCAAATGCAATCCTATTACCCCTGATTACGATTTCCTTCTGTAATACCTTATCGAAACCAGCTCCTGTAATATCCAAATGCCCCAGGCATTCTTTGTACAATGATGTTGTGAATGCCATACCCGATCCTGAAAGGGTAGCAGAAGATCCTACATTAAATAATACTTTACCATCGTAAAAATGATAATAAATATCTCTTGCCCCATCCAATGCCGCGTATAATGTGTCTAAATTCTTGGCATCCCTTACACCCTGAACTGCTTTGTACCCTAAATCAAAATATTCATTTAATGCAAGCAGATAATCAGGGTCAACCAAATTGTCGCTATCAATAATGGTTAAGCGCTCATGAGATCTCTTAAATCTTTCAATAGCATAAAAATGAGAACGGGTATTACTTGAGAGTGTCTGTTCCGGGCGAAGTATAATAACTCGCTCGTCTTCAAAATGAAGTCCGGAAACATCACATTTATCAGCAACAATATAGATAAGATAATTACTGTAGTTTAGTTTTAAAAGAGAAGATACAACAGAAGGAATTAAAGTGGTTTGTTCATATGCCGTAACTATAATGGCATAATCCGCCTCATCTTTATTAAATTGAATATTTTTCTTTTTGTTACCTGTTAACGCATATAATAGAAGTAAAAAAAAGGGAAGGACCAGATTATAACCAATAGCAATCTGAAAAAAAGCCCAGGCAAATTCGAGAATGAATTGGAAAGTCATTTTACCGCAATTAAATTATTTAGGAATCTTGTTAAGGCGATTAATAATCACTTTATTCAAAGCCCATCCTGCAAACTGATCGCCCAAATCGTAAAGATATTGAACACTTTGATTTTTGCCGTTCTTTATTGTTGTACCAGCAGCATAAATAGCTACCACTTTCTCGGCTAATACCACCCACTCTCTTGATTTATTTAGTTTATCCATGGATGGTGCTTCAATAATAATAATATCAAAAACGTCTCTTAGATAAGTAAGTTTGGGTTTTACAATAGATTCATCACAAAATTCAAAAATAGATGTATCTCCTCCACGGTTTCCAAGAACACTGATCTTGCCTTCCTTGATAATTTCGCCGAGCGTAATCCTGTTTTTTAAATAATCTTCCAGATATGTGTTGGTGCCTGTTGTTTCAGTAATCGTAGGCTGATCAAAATTGCCATCAATTACCAGTACCCGCTTATTCACCATAGAATAAGCATAGGCAAGACCTAATGAAATAAGCGTCTTACCTTCTCCATCAGTTAAACTAGTTATAGCCAGCAATTTCTTGTTCCCCATTTCCCTTTCAACTTCAAAACGGAGGGAACGAAGTAAATTTTTAAACGCAATTGTAATTCTGTTTCCTTCCCCATTCTTCCATAGATTGGTTAAATCTAGCATGGAAGTATTAATATAGGGCAGATAAGCCAGAACGGGAAGATTGGTCTTATTAGCCAGTTCTGAAGCATTCTGTATACTGTCATCTAAATAGAAAATTACAAACAAGGCTGCCAGACAAAAAACAAAACTGATAATACCGGCAAGGGCTACGAGCAATAATTTTTTGGAGGGTTGAGCCGGGCCTGGCATGGCCATTTCAATCTGTCGAAGCTGAACAGTCATGCTCGATTCCAGTGAAGTCTGGTTAAATCGATTCTGAATATCCAGATACTCCTTGCCTGCAACATCCACTGAACCCTCATAACTTTGAATCAGCGCCTCATGAGGAACCAGCATGTCAAACTTTTCATTCAACCTTCTAAGCTCTGAAGAAAGTGGATCAATACTGCTTCTAGCCTGATCAAGTGCTATTTCCAGATTCAGTTTTTGCTGAACCAGCAATTGTTTATTTGCCAACGGGCTTACCAAAAGACGGTCGGTTGATTCTAATATTTTACCTTCCAGTTCACTTCTTAAAGAATCTTGTTTCTCTTTAATTCTGGGATCAAAATTACTTTTAACCAAATCGTTTGTCACCTGCCTTAGCCTGTCTCTGGTAGCTATGACTGATTGATTCACATCCACCACTACACTTTCCAGATATCGCCTGTCTTGTGGACTAAACTTACTTTCAATACCCCGGATTGCTCCCTGGTAGGCTTCAACATCTTTTTGTGCAACTTGCAATCTTGATTCATAATCTGCAATCTGATTGTATAGACTTTTAGCCTGTTCATTCAGATTCAACACCCTGTTACGTATTTTATAGTCTCTCAGCAATCGCATTTTCGCGGTCATTGAGTCAAACTTTTTCTTCATCAGCATATCTAAAAAATTCACCGCCTTCTGCTGATTTCCTTTAATATAATTGCCGTAGAAGTCTACAAATTCTGAGATTAAAGTATTAATTACAAATGCCGATAAAAATGGATTTTCAGACTCATATTCAAAATCTATGAAGTCACTGTTATTAACTCTGTAAATAATAATTTTTTTCTGCAGTGTGGGCTCATCATACCCCATAGAAATGAGCAACTGATTTATTCCAAACTGATCCTTATCAAAGAGAGAGAGGGGCTCTTTTGAAACTATATGTTTTTTAAAAACATCCAGTGCATGAGCTCTCGCTTCAGGGCCTATCTCATTGAGTAGTTTACTTGGAGGTCTGAATGGTTTATCGCTGGTTAAATCATGAATCATTAATTGAAATGAAACCTGATCAAAAATTCGTTTCAACCTGTTCATTTCAATCAGGTTACTGAATTGCTGGGAAATTTTATTCTCGTCCTGCGTTTTATTGGTTTCAAGAAACTGTTGAGATTGGTCTACCAAACCAGTGGATATTCTAGATCTGGACTTAAAGGTATCAGGAAGCTTTCGTACAAGAAAATAGGTTATAAATACGGCAATCATTGGCACAATGAGCAGTATATATTTCCTCTTGTATAACAGTAAAAAAAACTTCTGTAATTCCATTTACTTTATCTCTTCCAGTTTTTTCCCTACCAATTCTTCCAAAGCATTTTTTGCAATTAAAGCGGCACTTTCGGCATCAATAATTTTTTGTCTTTGATCGGCATTCTGAATCATTACTTTAGTAAAGTTTTCTAAAGTCTCCTCTCCCCTTTCATACCGAAACTTCAATTGTTTATACAATGCCTCAATGTCTATTGCGTTCTGATTTTGCACTTTCAAAACAGAAAGTGTTTGCATGTATCTGAAATAACGATTCTTAACATCTGTTTCAAGTGTTATTGCATACTGCTCAGCTGTTAATTGCGCAATTGCCAGCTCCTCCCTCGTTTGTCTTATTACCGTTGGCTTCTGTATGATATTACTGAAATTGATGAATAATCCTATCTGCACACCGGTTAATGTAGCATTGGTTAATGTTACGGATGTACTGGGGCTATAAAATGCTGATAAAGTAAAAAAGTCGAACCAGGAAAGTCTTGCTTTTTGCAAATTATAGTTGGCCACATTTACCCTTCTTAAGTTAGCTTTCATTAAAGGATAATTCTGTTTGGCACTAAAAATCAGTTTCTCTAAAAAAGGATAAGACAACTCAGGAATCATAGATTCCTGGGCCCTAATTTCCCTGGAAGAACCCAACAAAAAAGAAAAAGAAAAAAGCAAAAAAAACAGCCTTTGCCTGATGCAGGAAACTCTTACCGAAGACAGCAGGCAGGATTTAGGGTAATTTATATCTAAACCAATGATTCTCATAAAGATTAAAGATAAATAATATAGTTAAAACCAATAGTTTAGATATCCCCACTTTATTCAAATATCAGGATTGACATCTTAAATAAAGAAAAATCAGCAGAATTATACAGATTCTTTTTGTAAAAGTGCGGGTATGGTTCTAAGAATCAACTTGATATCGTACCAGAAACTATGGTTTTCAGCGTACTTGTTGTCTAACATAAGTCGTTCTTCCTCGGACATTTCACCCTTTCCTCTTTTCTCTACCTGCCAAAGTCCGGTAATACCAGCTGGAGCCATGAAACGCATGGCATATTTATCTGTTGTTAATTTTTCTGCCTCATATAACGGCAAAGGACGATTGCCCACAATGCTCATATCCCCTATAATCACATTCCAAAGCTGCGGTAGCTCATCAATACTGCTGTTACGGATGAACTTACCCACTTTGGTAATTCTTGGGTCATCTTTGAGCTTAAAGAAAGCCGATCCGGCTTTGGCTTTTTTATTCTCGCTGTATTGCTTCTCGCACCATTGAATGGTATCTGAATAAATGGGGAATTTACAACCAGTACCTGCGGCTTTACATTCATCACACAGATATTCCTCTTCTGCTTTATCATTGGTGGTTTCGTCAGCTGCCGGTGCGTATTGGTTTAGGTGTTTTAAATCCTTCAGGCGCTTATCTGCATTCACGTACATAGACCTGAACTTATAAAACTTAAAAGTCCTGTACCCTGAACCCACCCTGAGTGCGTAATAAAAAATTGGGCCCCGCGATTCTAGTTTAAGCAGGATACAAACGGTAATCAATAAAGGCGATAACAACAGCAAAGCCATACTGGCAAAGAAAATATCAAATACCCGTTTAATAAAAGGGGTTTTATATTTATGAAAATCCAATACGTTATTAGCGTGCTTTAAGTCATTCCACTTTTCAATTAAAAAGGGGATTCTGATTTCCAGATTTTCTTTGTGAATAGGCAGTTTAAAAACATCGGCTACACCAGATTTAAGGGTCATTCGAACCGTACTCTCACTCAATTGCTGGCTCACCAGAAAAAATGGCACATTAATGTTTTTTTTATTGACCAGCGTCTCCAGCAAAGAAATACCACCAATACCCAATACTTCACTTTGCGAAACAATAGCAACCAGATTAAACTTGCTTTTCTCCCATTCGGCAAAAAAAAGCAGCGGGTTGGCAAAACGCCTTAAACTGCGTCCTCCTAAATTGGCAGAGGAAAATATTTCGAAAATATTATCATCACAATTGAGGAAAACGATGATTTGCTCCGGGGGGGGTACTGTTGTATTCATTGGCCCTTTTAATGAAATTATTTTCTGATTCTGCGTAAAACTACTCTAAGCCTTGCTTCCAGTTCTTTAGGATTAAATGGTTTTACCAAATAATCATCTGCCCCGGCTTCCAGACATTGTATAATCATTTCAGAACTCTCTTCTCCGGATAATATGATAATAGGAATGGCATTGAAAAAATCACTGGCCCTTAACTGCTTGGTTAGTTCCAGCCCCCCCATTACAGGAGTATTCAGGTCAGATATAATTAAGTCAGGAACATTTCCTTGCTGCAAAAAAGCCATTGCATCAACCCCATCTTTAAAAATTTCTACCTGGTAAAGCGTACTCAGGTATTTTTTTAAAATTAGTTGCATGGTCATCTCGTCTTCAACCACAACAATTTTTAAAGTATCTGAATTTGAGAATGCCATATTTTTAAAATTTTGCTAATGTAAGAAATCTAAATATATTTAAATATATAAGAGCCGAATTTAATAGAAATTAAATCAATTTTTCTACAATTTTATCCCTCATGAGACCTATTTCAATCCCAACTTATATTGAACAATTATTCAAGACCAATCCAAAAGAAATTGCAACCACTGCTCTAATTAGAGAAAGATACGGCAAAATTGCCAATCAGCCGCCTGTGGTTTCCATAGTTATTCCTGCGTATAATGAAGAGGAAAATATTCTTCAAACCTTGCTTTCATTAAGCAACAATGAAACCCAATGGCCTGTGGAAATAATTGTTGTGAATAATAATTCAAAAGACAGAACTGCCGAAATGGTTATGGCCACGGGTATCCCTTGTGTAAATGAACCCAAACAGGGTATCACCAATGCAAGAAATGCCGGACTTGCCATTGCTAAGGGTAAGTATATATTAAATGCCGACGCAGACACTATTTATCCCAAAGATTGGATAGAGGAAATGATTAAACCGCTGGCAACCAACGAAAACATTTGTTCTGTTTACGGTAGATTTTCCTTCATTCCCATTGGCAGTACAGGGAGATTTACCTATTTTTTCTATGAATATTTTGCAGATTTCATGAGGTGGCTGAATAAAGTGTTCAGAGACGAAGCCATGAATGCCTATGGTTTTAATTCGGGGTTCAGAAGAGAGCAAGGACTAGAAGTGGAAGGATTTAACCATCCTCCTGGAACCAATGAGGATGGATGGCTAGCGCTAAAACTAAGAGAAAAGGGATTTGGTAAACTGTACTATGTAACCAATATAAATGCCCTTGTATGGACTACCGACCGAAGAATTCAGATTGACGGTGGGCTTTGGAAAGGAACCTGGAAACGGCTTAAAAGAATGATTGGATGGTAAATAAGCTAATAGTTGAGCATAAAGATGATTTAATCAATTATACCGGTACCTTGCTTGGGCCTAGTGACTGGATTAGCATTAACGAAAAAATGATTTTTGATTTTGCTGCACTTACTGGTGACAAACAATGGGTTCATACCGACCCGGAAAAAGCAAGCAGATGGCTTCCGGAAGGAAAAATTATTGCGCATGGATATTTAACCCTTTCTCTATTATCTAACCTGCTTTACAGTCTGGTTGAAATTAAGGGTATGCAGTCTTTTGTAAATTATGGGATGAATAAACTGAGATTTATTCATCCTGTTCAGGTTAACAGCAGAGTCAGACTCAAAGCCGAACTAAAAGAAACAACCCTTTTGGACAATACAAACATTCAAATATTACTTGGCTGTACTTTGGAAATAGAGGGTAAGGAAAAACCAGCTTATGTGGCTGATCTCATTGCATTAATACAATAAAATATGTTACCATATACTAGTATGGAATTACTAAGATTCCTGTTATTTCATGTTCATCCTTTAGAAAGACTTTTTAGTTACGAAAGATTTGCCCACTTGAATAAAGAACAGGCATGGATGATGATTGAATCTGCCAAATTACTGGCGGATCAGGAAATGGCTCCATATTTTAAAGCCATGGATGAAACCCCTGCTCATTATGATGGAAATGGAAATGTTATTACCCATCCTGCCTTAAAAAAAATAATTACTATAGCAGCAGAGCAAGGTTGGATTGGAGGCAGCGCCATTTTTGAACACGGCGGCATGCAGTTACCTGAATTGATATTTGGAACAGCACATCATATTTTCCAGGCGGCTAATAACGGCGTGCAGGGTTATCTGGGTTTATCTGCAGGAGCAGCGGCTTTAATTACCAGTTTTGGCACAATAGAACAACTTACACAATATGTTCCTAAAATTTATTCAGGTGAATGGCAGGGTACAATGGCCTTAACAGAACCACAGGCAGGAAGTTCACTTTCTGATATAACAACGAGCGCACAAAAAAAATCTGAGTCAGTCTACTTAATTAAAGGACAAAAAATATTTATCTCTGCTGGACAACACGAAGCCTGTGAAAATTTTGTACATTTAACACTGGCAAGAATTGAAGGATCCCCTGCAGGGGTAAAAGGAATTTCTTTATTTATAATACCAAAGTTCAGACCTGAGCCAGATGGTAGCTTAACGTATAATGATGTGTATTGCGCAGGTGACTTCCAGAAAATGGGACAACGTGGATATGCCACCACTCACTTATCCTTTGGAGACAACGACAACTGTATCGGATATTTAGTTGGAGAGCCCAATAAGGGATTGAACTATATGTTCCAGATGATGAATGGAGCCAGAATCAGTGTCGGTTTATCTGCTGCTTCTGTTGCCATGGCTGCCTATCAATATTCACTTCAATATGCCAAAGAAAGACCACAGGGAAGAAAAGCGGGTGATAAAAATCCGGATGCAGCTCCGGTTCAGATTATTCAGCATTCAGACGTTCAAAGAATGCTATTAACCCAAAAAGCGATTGCAGAAGGGGCCATTTCGCTTGGACTGGAATGCAATTTATTATACGATTTATGTCATGCCACTAAAGGCGAAGAAAAACAATCCTACCAATTATTGCTAGAAATTCTTACCCCTATTGCCAAATCATACCCTTCAGAACAAGGAAGCAGATCTGCCGCCCTTGCCATTCAAACATTAGGGGGCTATGGATTCACAACAGACTTCCCTGTTCAACAGCATTATCGCGATTTAAAAATCATGTCTTTGTATGAAGGCACAACTGGAATTCAAGCTATTGATTTGTTGGGCAGAAAAGTAATTATGGAAAAAGGACAAGCACTTGACTTGTTGATTGGAGAATTCAAAAAGGAAATTACCCATGCTTATTCTTCAGAAATACTAACGGCAGAAGCTGAACTGTTAGATCAGGAAGTGGCAAGAATCAGATGGGTTTTAAATAAACTGAAACCCTTTACAACATCAGGAGATACCGCCAGGTATCTTTCAGATGCAACCGTGTTCTTAGAAATGCTGGGATATGCAGTAATTGGATGGCAATGGCTTAAAATGGCTACAAAATCATTGGAATTATTATCCTCAGAGAACCTTTCTTCAGAGCAAAAAGCATTTTATGAGGGTAAAATTCATGTTTGCCGGTTTTATTTCAAATATGAACTACCGCATGCTTCAGCCTGTGCCGCCATCCTAACCAATGAATCGGCATTGACATCCATTCAAAATTTCGACCTGTTCAATTGATTGGTTATATTTACGCATTATATTATTAAATTATGTTGAAAGTAGGTGTATTTGGGGTTGGACATCTTGGAAAATTTCATTTAAACAACTGGAAGGAAATCGAGGGGGTTAAACTTGTCGGATTCTTTGACCCGAATAATGACAATGCCAAAGAAGTAGTAGAAAAGTATGGAATCAAAAGATTTATGGATGAAGATAAATTGATTGATGCCTGTGATGCTATTGACGTAATTACCCCGACCACCCTTCATTATGATATCTGCATGAGGGCTGTTAGAAAGGGCAAGCATGTATTTGTAGAAAAACCTATTACCCATACCTTACAAGAGGGGAAAGACCTTGTTAATATGGTAAGGGAAGCGAATGTTAAATTACAGGTTGGCCATGTAGAAAGATTCAATCCAGCGTATTTGGCTATCAAAGACATGCCCCTGAATCCCATGTTCATTGAAGTACATCGCCTAGCACAATTCAATCCTCGTGGAACTGAAGTTAGTGTAATACTTGACCTAATGATTCACGATATTGATATTATTCTTAGCCTTGTTAAAAGTGACGTGAAAAATATTGCGGCCAGCGGTGTAGCAGTAATGACAGACACACCTGATATTGCAAACGTTAGAATTGAATTTAACAACGGCTGTGTTGCCAATTTAACAAGCAGCAGAATTAGCATGAAAAAAATGCGCAAAATCAGGCTTTTTCAGAAGGACGCATATATCGGAATTGATTTTCTGGAAAAGAAAACCGAGATTATTAAACTGAAACAGCCAGAAGACGAAAAAGCTTTTTCTTTTGATATTGATACACCCAACGGCAAAAAAACAATTGCGATAGCCACACCTTCTATTGAACCTTTAAATGCAATTAAGTTGGAACTAAGTGCATTTGTAGATGCCATTGTTAATAACAAGCCTACTCAAGTAAACGAAATAGATGGATATCTTGCAATGGAAGTAGCCCATCAGATTCTGGATAAAATTAACAATACCAGCATATTGGTGTAAACGAATATTCAATATGCAAAACAGGAAGAGGAATATCAATTTATACATAGTAAGTGACTTTATTTTTTCTCTTGTTGCACTAATCATTTTTTTTCAAGTTTACCCCGAGCTGACAAAGTCAACAATTCAACTTTTTCAAATTGATATTGAAGGGCTTGAAACAATACTGAAATTCCTGTTTATTCCTGCTTACTGGATTGCTTTTTATTTTATTACAGGTAGTTACAGCCGGTCGCTGTATGACAAATCACGACTAAGTGAGTTAACTGCTAGTTTATTACACTCGCTTTTTGGAGTCTTGTTATTGTATATAATTCCCGGATTTCATCTGATACAACAAGCGAATCAGTTCTTTGTCTATTTCATCGTTCAGTTTATTATGATTGCGGGAGGAAGGACCATGCTTCTTTTTCAAACAAAGAAAACACTTAAGCGAGGAGAAGTTTTTTTTAAAACAATAATTGTTGGAAACAATACCAATGCAATCAAAGTATATGAAGCCCTTAATAGAAACTTTAAATACCTTGGCTTTAAAACAATTGGATTTGTATCGGCACACCCGGAAGAAATCAAAAATGGTTTGTCAAAATGGATGCCTCATTTAGGATCAGCCCGCCAGATAAAAAACATAGTAGAAGATTACGAAGTTGAAAGAGTAATCATTTCAATTGATAAAAAAGAACAAGAACTAATTGAAGAAATTGTTCGCATTTTAACAGAGAAAGAAATAGATATTAAACTAGTACCAGACACGATTGATATTTTAGCGGGTTCCGTTAAGACCAGTAATATACTGGGAGCCTTATTAATGGACATTCAGACAGCAACTATGTCTCCTGAGGAGCAACATATCAAAAGAATGATAGACATTCTGGCTGCGATCTTTGGTTTAATTATTTTGAGCCCTTTCATATTATACATCACCATCAGAACTCTTTTAAGTTCCCCTGGAGGGGCCATTTACAAACAGGAAAGAATTGGGTATAAGGGTAAGCCATTTTTTATTTATAAATTCAGGAGCATGTATCAGGATGCTGAAAAAGAAGGTCCTGCCCTTTCCAGTGATGAAGATCCAAGAATAACTTCCTGGGGTAAAATCATGAGAAAATGGAGACTCGACGAATTGCCGCAGCTTTGGAATATTATTAAAGGAGATATGAGTCTGGTAGGTCCCAGGCCAGAACGAGCAATTTATATTAATCAGCTTTTACAGGTTTCTCCATTTTACAGATATCTGTTAAAAGTTAAGCCAGGGCTTACATCCTGGGGGATGGTGCAATTTGGATATGCCTCTAACCTGGATGAGATGATAGAAAGGATGCAGTACGATTTAATTTATGTTGAAAATGCATCCCTTTTCTTAGACTTTAAAATCATGATGCATACACTTCGAATTATATTATCCGGTAAAGGAAAATAATCAACTCTTTGAAACACAATATTGAAATATTGTCATCGCAAGAAATTGACAAAAACAAATGGAACAAGCTTGTCAACGATTGTAACAATGGACTCATTTATGCTCAATCCGATTTGCTAGATAGTCTGGCTGATAACTGGGATGCTGTTATTGTTGGAGATTATGATGCAATTCTACCCATACCCCACAGAAAGAAATGGCATATTTCCTATTCCTACTCTGTTCCTTTTGTTCAGCAACTTGGATTAATTGGAAAGTCGGAGTTTTCCTATGCAGAAAAAATAAAATCACAAATACAGAAAAAATTCTGCTATGGTACTATCCAATTAAATTATGGCAATGTGGCAATAGCCTCTCAATTCGGAGCAACTCCAAAGACCAATATGTATTTATCATTGCAGCAACCATTTTCAGTATTGGAACAAACTTTTAAAAAAGAAATTTCCAGAATAAGCAACAAACTAATTACCAATAACTGGTCTGTTAAAAAAAATATACCCATTAAGGACTGCATGCATTTATACCGCCGGTTACTGGGCCATAAATTGCAGAATATCAGGGAAGAGGATTTTGAAAGACTGGTTCGGTTTTGCCATAAGAATAAAAACGAAAACCTACAATATTTTACCAGAGCTGTAGTGAATCCTTCAGGAGAAATTTGTTCTGTGGCTGTATTACTGAGAGACAATAAAAGAATCTACAATATCATCAATGCTTCAACAGCAGAAGGGAAAAAAACAAGTGCCAATTATTTACTTTATTACGAATGCCTAAAGGAATTCAGCGAATTACCATTGTTATTCGATTTTGAAGGTTCATCTATACCAGGAATTGCCAGCTTCTATAATAAGTTTAATCCCCTCAAAGAATTTTACTTTATATGGCATTATAACGCATTGCCCTTTCCCCTTTCCCTGATTCCTTAATAGGATTTTCTTTTTTGCAAAATAGACTCTGCCAATAATAAATCAACAGGTCGGGTAATTTTGAGATTATCATAATCCCCCTCTATTAAAAAAGTTTTTATACCGGAATATTCTACAACAGTGGCTTCATCAGTAAAAGAATCCTGATAAGCCTGATTAAAAGCAGAGATTAGCAATTCGCTTTTAAATGTCTGTGGCGTTTGTACAATTTTAACCAGATTCCGGTCAATAGCTGAATGACCGGAATTCATATCTACAATTCTAATACTATCGGTTGCGCTTACCACTGGTATAGCAGAGCCTAGCTTAGAAGCCTGTTCATAACAGGCCCTTATTAAGTTGGGTGTAACCAAACACCTAACCCCATCATGAACAAATACAATGGATTCCATATCCAGCAAATCAACCCCATTCTTAACCGAATGAAATCTTGTTTGTCCTCCGGCAACAATGGAAACAAAATCTTCTTTTCCCATTTCAGCTACCAGTTCTTTGCCATGATTTAAATAATCAGAGGGCAAAACCAGTATAATAGAAATATCGCTGAATGCTTCATAAAAAGCGTTCAACGTATACCACAGGAGGGGTTTATTATTCAATAACAAAAACTGTTTGGGAGTACTAACCCCCATTCTGGTACCCGATCCACCGGCAGTGATAATTGCAACTTTTTTAGCCATGATTTATTTATAAATAGCTACCAGGTTTTCACCCTTACTGCTTTTAATTCCCCGATACATTCCAGCACTATTAAACACCATGGCAGTATTGCCTTGTGCATCAATGCCAATCATTCCGCCCTCCCCATTCATGTTCACCAATTTTTCATTCACAACCTTATGCATTGCTTCCTGCAGACTCAATCCTTTATATTCCATCAAACAACTTACATCGTAAGAAGCTACCGCCCGTATAAACATTTCACCATGTCCCGTGCAACTGATAGCGCAAGTTTTATTGTTGGCATATGTACCTGCCCCAATTACCGGACTATCTCCAATTCTGCCATATTTTTTATTTGTCATCCCTCCGGTAGAAGTAGCCGCGGCAATATTACCCGCCGCATCCAAGGCAACTGCTCCAACCGTTCCAAATTTTCTATCCCTGAGCAATTCCTCCAGGTGATGATTGGTATGATCCAAAGAATAATTGTCAGAGTCTCTTATGGCTTTCCATTGGTCGTATCTAAATTGAGAAAAGAAGTAATCATCCGGTTCCAGCTTGATCCCCTGCTGTATGGCAAAATCATTGGCTCCCTTTCCACTTAAAAATACATGATTGCTGTTCGTCATAACTTCAGCTGCCAGTTCAATAGGATTTCTAACATTCCTTACACCGCAGATAGCTCCAGCAGCTAAATTGGCCCCATTCATGATGGCGGCATCCATTTCCTGAACCCCTTTCTTGGTAAACACAGAACCTTTCCCTGCATTAAATAATACATTGTCTTCCAAAACAATGATGGCGGCCTTAACCGCATCAATGGCAGTACCCCCTTTTTCAAGTGAAGCGTAACCACTATCAAGGGCATCCTGCAAAACACCGGAATAAGCATGCTCCAGTTCGGAGGACATATCTTTTTTAAGTATGGTTCCCGCACCGCCGTGAACTACTATGGTAAAATTTGACATTTCGCTAATTTTCAACGAAAGTAAAAATTATGTTGTCGCAAAGATTCTAAATAAATAAGTTGCCTATTAGAAAGCATTGAATAAAAATATCAAATTACTAATGAATCACTAATCAGTCAGAAATAGCCTGACTACTCAATAATCTCTTACATTCAATTAGTAATTTTTCTTTCTCAATGGCTACTGTCCCCACTGATTCACAAACAAGTCCACCGGCAATATTAGCCATTTCAGCAGCCAGTTGAATTTGCCTGGTAACAGCCATTACAAGGGATACTACTGCAATCACTGTATCACCTGCTCCACTTACATCCGCAATCTTTCTTACATGTGTTGGAATGATGGAACTACTCTGTTGATCCTGATAAAAAACGCCTTTTTCAGACAAGGTTATCAACGAGATCTGGTGCTGCAATACCTCATGTAAAATATGGTGTATATGTTGCATTTTCTTTAAATCAACTTCTTCAACAACCATATTCAATCCTTCCTTTACTTCTTTCAAATTGGGCTTGAAAAGGGTTACATTCTTATAGGATAAGAAGTTTTTCTTTTTGGGGTCTACCGCCGAGGTTATCTGATGCTGATTGCAAATGTCTACCAACTTTTCTATTGTTTGGCTGGTAAGAACGCCCTTGTTATAATCTTCAAATATTACAACGGAAGGATGATAAGCATTAATATACGCCTCTACTTGCTTAACCAATAACTCTTCCAATTTTGTATCTATATCGGAAGTAATTTCTGAGTCCAGTCGCATCATTTGCTGATTCCTAGACATGACCCGCACTTTATTGGTTGTAATTCTATCCTTAGATTCAATTACAAAGGAAGTATCAATTGACTGCTCCTTCATTAAACTTAATAAGGTCTTGCCATCAGCATCATTCCCAATAACAGAGATGATTCCTGTTTTAGCACCCAAAGAAGCGGTATTCAAAGCCACATTGGCCGCTCCGCCTACTCTGCATTCCTTGTGACGAACTTCAACAACAGGTACCGGTGCTTCCGGAGATATTCGCTCCACATTACCCCACCAATAAGTATCTAACATCACGTCCCCTACAATCAACACATGTGTGTCTTTGAAACGCTCAAAAAGCTGATCAAAATTCATGGAACTATTTTTTTGCATTCCTAACTGCTATAAAATATAAAGGTATCCCCAACAAAGTAATGATTAATCCTGGCCAGGTAAACTGAGGCTTATAAATAATTAACAATACACAGAAACTAATACCCATCAGCATATAAATTGCAGGTAATACCGGATAACCTACTGCCTTATAGGGTCTGGGCAAATCTGGTCTTTTCTTTCGAAGAATAAATATACCAGCGATGGTGAGAACATAGAAAATAACCACTATAAAGGACACCATATCTAGAAGGTCTCCATATTTACCGCTTAAACATAGCAAACTGGCAACAACACATTGCGCCCATAATGCCCATTCAGGAACAGCATTTTTATTAAGCTTGCCTGCGTTTTTAAAGAAAAGGCCATCCTGAGCCATTGTATAATAAACCCTGGCTCCCGCCAGTATTAAGCCGTTATTACACCCGAAAGTAGATATCATAATCATTGCGGCGATAATATAAGTACCCATGCCTCCAAAAATTACATTGGATGCGGTTACCGCTACCCTATCAGATTCTGCAAATGCAATCTGATCTAATGGCAAAACGCTTAAATACATCAGATTGGCAGAAACATAAATCAGGGTCACTATTAAAGTACCCAGAAATAAACTAAGTCCAATATTCTTTTGAGGGTTTTTAATTTCACCGGCAATAAATGTTACGTTATTCCAGGCATCGCTACTGAATATAGAGCCAACCATAGAAGCAGCAATAGCACCTAATGCTCCTGCACCCAGTACTGGGGCAATGATGGCTGCAGACATTTCCCCCGTTCCCTTTGTCATAGACTTCATAGTAAAAGCATCTGACCAGTTTGCATTCCATACATCAGCATCAGCAGCAAGTAAAAACCAAATACAATCAAGCCAAAAAGAGACAACAACTTCGTTACAGTAAATATGGTCTGAATCATTTTACCCCCCTGCACCCCTTTTGTATTAATATAGGTTAACAGGATAATGATAAAAATGGAAACAAACTGCGCAGGATAAATTTTAAAAGGGCCGAGCAAAAAGAGCACGTCCGATTCATTCATTTCCAATGCCGGAATAAAATAGGCCGCGAATTTGCAGAAAGCAACCCCTACTGCGGCAATAGTACCAGTCTGAATTACAGAAAAGAAACTCCAACCGTATAAAAAGCCGGTAAGTTTATTATAGGACTCTTTTAAGTAAACATACTGACCGCCAGCTTTGGGAAACATCGCACTTAGCTCTCCGTAACTTAATGCAGCGGTTAAAGTCATAAAACCAGTAAGCAACCAGACTACAATCAACCAACCCGCACTTCCTACATTGCGGGTAATATCAGCACTTACAATAAAAATTCCGGATCCAATCATACTGCCGGCTACAATCATGGTTGCATCCAGCAAACCCAGCGTGGGTTTAAAAGAAGGGGTAGTTTCTGACATAAAAAATCCCGCCCATTTTTAAAAAGGGCGGGAATGAAGATAACAAATATGGTTGAACGATTATTGCTTCTTTGGATACAACTTATTTAATCCTGAAACCAGGTCATTAGTAATGTTAAAAGCACTGTCTTTTAAATACATGAACTCCGGTGCACTGGAAAAAATATAGGCATAGCCCTTGTCTTTATTGTATTCTTTCAGGTAGTCTTCAATTTTCTTTTTTACATCCTGAAGCTTCTTAAAGCTTTCGTCCTGCATTTCCTGAGCCATCATTTGCTCTTTACCCTGATAGGTTCTTTCCATTTGTACCAGTTCTTGCTGCTTGCTTGCTAATTCAGCCTGAGAAAGGCTTTGACCCACACGCTGAAGCTCTTGGTACTTATTGGTGAATACATTTTTTAATTCGTTCAATTGCTTTGCATTGGCTTGATCTTTAAGCTGTAAAGAAGATCGAACTTCTTTAAAGTATTCAAATTGATTCTGAATAGAGTCAGACTCAAAATAAGCTATTTTGAATCCGCCTGCACCGGCACTTACAGAGCTGCCGCCGGCAACAGTGGAAACGGCTTTAGCGCTAGAAAAATGCAGATAAAATAAAACAGCTACACCAATAGCAGTAGCGATTGAAAGTCCGGTTATAA
Source organism: Sediminibacterium sp. C3 (assembly GCF_000508085.1). Lineage (GTDB taxonomy): Bacteria > Bacteroidota > Bacteroidia > Chitinophagales > Chitinophagaceae > Sediminibacterium. Next base: position 2,598,890 of record NZ_KI669560.1, read on the forward strand.
AGTTTTTCATAAAGTAATTATTTTTCTAAAATAAGTCAATTTTTAAAATAAAAACAAGGCGATTCATACTAATATAGATTTTCACAAACGCCTATTCAGTAAAAAAGTAGGAAGCATACGCTTCCTACTTTTACTTATCGTTTCAGTAACTGATTACTCTTCCTCATCAAAGCTCATCGCTTCTCTGGTTGTAGCCAGCACTTCATATTCTTCCTTACTTCCTACAATCATATTCTCGAACTCTTTCTGTCCGGAACCTGCTGGAATTAAGTGTCCTGTAATTACGTTCTCTTTCAGACCCAACATCGCATCTGTCTTACCCTGAATGGCGGCCTGACTCAATACCTTGGTTGTTTCCTGGAATGAGGCGGCTGAAATCCAGCTTTGAACACCCAATGAAGCCTTAGTAATACCTAGTAATACAGGACGGGCAGTAGCAGGTTTGGCATCTCTTACTTCAACCAGTTTTTTGTCTGCACGACGTAAGATAGAATTCTCTTCTCTTAATTCGCGTAAAGTAATGATTTGACCCGCTCTCATCTTAGTACTTTCGCCCGCATTGGTTACCACTTTCTTATCGAAGATTCTGTCGTTCTCTTCAATAAAGTCGAAGCGATCTTCTAAGTCCTCCTCTAAGAATTTGGTATCACCAGCATCTACAATTTCCACTTTCTTCATCATCTGACGTACAATCACTTCTACGTGTTTGTCGTTGATTTTAACCCCTTGTAAGCGGTATACTTCCTGAATTTCATTTACCACATATTCCTGAACCGCAAATGGTCCTTTGATAGCCAGGATGTCAGCAGGAGCAATCTGTCCATCAGACATTGGCGTACCAGCTTTCACGAAGTCACCATCCTGAACAAGGATTTGACGAGTCAATGGAACAAGGTATTTCTTAATCATTCCATCACGTGATTCTACGATAATCTCACGATTACCACGTTTCACGTTACCAAAGGAAACAACACCATCAATTTCACAAACAATAGCTGGGTTTCCTGGGTTACGAGCTTCGAACAATTCAGTTACTCGAGGAAGACCTCCGGTAATATCTCTTAGTTTTCCTAAGATACGAGGAATCTTCACCAATACCTGACCTGCTTTTACTTCGTCTCCTTCTTCTACACCAATATGTGATCCAACCGGTAAGTTGTATTGCTTGATATCTTTACCCTCTACAATAATGGTAGGGATTTTTGTTTTGTCCTTGGTTTCAATAACCACTTTTTCGCGGTGTCCTGTTTGTTCATCAGACTCGTCACGGTAAGTGATACCATCAAGGATATTTTCAAATTTGATAGAACCGTTTGTTTCAGCAACAATTACGTTATTGAACGGATCCCATGTACAGATAACATCTCCTTTCTTTACCTGAGCACCATCCTTAACATTTAAAGTAGCACCGTAAGGAACGTTGTTGGTAATCATTAAACGATCGTTCTTCACGTCCATGATTCTAACCTCACCCGTACGTCCGATAACAATTTTAGTCTTGGTTCCGTCATTACCAACTGTATCAACAGTTCTTAAACCGTCGAACTGAATGGTACCATCAAATTTGGCTTGTAAAGTAGATTCAATGGATGCAGATCCGGCAACACCACCCACGTGGAAAGTACGTAGTGTAAGCTGTGTACCAGGCTCACCAATAGATTGTGCGGCAATAATACCTACTGCATCACCTCTTTGAGCAAGATAACCAGTGGCAAGGTTCTTACCATAACACTTCACACAAACACCACGCTTGCTTTCGCAGGTAAGTACAGAACGAATTTCAACTGTTTCAATACCTACTTCTTCAATTTGCTTAGCCACATCAGAAGAAATTTCTTCACCGGCAAGGATGATTAATTCTTCAGTGATTGGGTGGTAAACATTATGTAATGAAGTACGTCCTTCAATTCTATCTGCCAATGGCTCTATTACATCTTCATTGTCTTTCAGTGCAGAAGTTGCAATACCACGTAAGGTTCCGCAATCCTCTTCAGAAATAACCACATCCTGTGAAACGTCCACCAAACGACGGGTAAGGTAACCCGCATCCGCTGTTTTAAGGGCTGTATCCGCAAGACCTTTACGGGCACCGTGGGTAGAGATAAAGTAATCCAATACGTTCAATCCACCTTTAAAGTTAGATAGGATCGGGTTCTCAATTACTTCAGAACCGGAGCTACCACTCTTACGAGGTTTAGCCATCAAACCACGAATACCTACTAGCTGCTTAACCTGTGTTTTACTACCACGGGCACCGGAATCCAACATCATGAATACAGAGTTGAAGCCCTGGTTGTCGATAGTCATTTCGCGAATCAAAGATTCGGTGATCTTCATATCGACTCTACCCCAGATATCAATAACCTGGTTGTAACGCTCGTTATTGGTAATAAGACCCATATTATAGCTATCCCAAACTTCTTCCACTTCAGACTTTGCACTCTCTAATAATTCATTTCTGATTTCAGGAACAATCAGGTCATTCACGCTGAAGCTCAATCCACCACGGAATGCCATACGGAATCCAAGTGTTTTGATATCATCCAGGAATTTAGCTGTTTTAGGAACATCAGTGATTTTGATAATATCCCCAATGATTTCCCTTAAGCTTTTCTTAGTCAACAATGCGTTTACAAAACCTACTTCCTGTGGAACGTACTGGTTAAACAATACACGACCAACAGTAGTATCAATTAATTTCTTTACCAGAACACCTTTCTCACGAACATTGGTTCTGACTCTGATATTCGCATGCAAGTCAACTCTACCTTCATTATAGGCAATGATCACTTCATCCATGCTGTAGAAAGCCATACCCTGTCCCTTGATGGTTTCAGTTTCTGTAGACTTTCTGCCCTTGGTAATATAATACAACCCAAGTACCATGTCCTGAGAGGGAAGGGTAATAGGCGTACCATTCTGCGGGTTTAGAATGTTATGAGAAGACAACATCAACAACTGTGCTTCCAGTATTGCAGCATTACTTAATGGAACGTGCACGGCCATCTGGTCACCATCGAAATCCGCGTTGAACGAAGAGGTAACCAATGGGTGAAGTTGAATCGCTTTACCTTCTACCAACTTAGGCTGGAACGCCTGAATGGATAGACGGTGAAGTGTCGGGGCACGGTTTAATAATACCGGATGACCCTTTAAGATATTTTCAAGGATATCCCAGATAACCGCTTCTTTGCGGTCTACTAATTTCTTAGCAGACTTCACGGTTTTTACAATACCTCTTTCAATTAATTTACGAATAACAAATGGCTTGAATAGTTCAGCAGCCATGTCTTTCGGCAATCCGCACTCATGTATTTTTAACTCAGGTCCTACTACAATTACAGAACGACCAGAATAGTCAACACGCTTACCCAATAAGTTCTGACGGAAACGACCTTGTTTACCTTTCAGTACATCAGATAAAGATTTTAAAGCACGACCGCCTTCAGCTTTAACAGCATTAGACTTACGAGAGTTATCGAACAAAGAGTCAATTGCTTCCTGCAACATTCTCTTTTCGTTTCTTAGGATAACTTCAGGTGCTTTAATTTCTAACAAACGCTTTAAACGGTTGTTACGGATAATTACACGACGGTATAAATCATTCAGATCAGAAGAAGCGAATCTACCACCATCCAATGGAACTAGCGGGCGCAATTCTGGCGGAATAACAGGAATATACTGCATTACCATCCACTCAGGGCGGTTGGTAATTCTGGTGCTTGCATCACGGAAAGATTCAACTACGCTCAAACGCTTAAGCGCATCTGCTTTACGTTGTTGAGAAGTTTCTGTAGCTGCGGCATTTCTTAGAGAGAAACTTAATTCATCCAAGTCAATGCGCTCTAACAAAGCATGAACTGCTTCAGCCCCCATTTTTGCAATGAACTTTTGAGGATCATCATCAGGTAGGAACTGATTGTCTTTTGGTAAGCCATCAATCAAGTCTAAGTATTCTTCTTCGGTTAAAAGATCTCCCATACTTAGGTTCTCTTTAATTCCACCTTGAATAACTACATAGCGCTCGTAATAGATAATGGTTTCTAATTTCTTGGAACTCATTCCAAGTAAGTAACCAATTTTATTAGGCAAGCTCTTGAAGTACCAGATATGTACTACAGGAACTACCAGCTTAATATGTCCCATGCGTTCACGACGCACTTTCTTTTCTGTTACTTCAACACCACAACGGTCACAAACGATACCCTTGTAACGGATACGCTTATACTTTCCACAAGCACATTCGTAGTCCTTAACGGGTCCGAAGATTCTTTCGCAGAATAAGCCATCACGTTCAGGCTTATAGGTACGATAGTTGATGGTTTCAGGTTTCAGTACTTCGCCAAAACTTCTTTCCAGGATACTGTCCGGAGAGGCCAGACTAATCGTGATCTGTGAAAAGGTTGGACGTTGTTTGTTTTCTCTTTTGATTGCCATATCGCGGTTGAGAATTTGAATTTTTTGTTAATCGAATTTAAGATCTAAACCAAGACCTCTTAATTCGTGCACCAATACATTGAATGATTCAGGAACGCCTGCTCTTGGAATATTTTCACCCTTCACAATTGCCTCATAGGTTTTTGCACGTCCAATAATATCATCAGACTTAAGGGTTAATAGTTCCTGCAGGATGTTGGCAGCACCATATGCTTCCAGTGCCCAAACCTCCATTTCACCAAAACGCTGACCACCGAACTGAGCCTTACCACCCAATGGTTGTTGAGTAATCAAGCTGTATGGCCCGATAGAACGCGCGTGCATCTTATCGTCTACCATGTGGTGTAGCTTAATCATATAGATTACACCTACAGTAGCTTTCTGGTGGAAACGTTCTCCGGTTTCACCGTCATACAAGTATGTATGACCGTTTCTCGGAATGCCCGCATCTTTACAGTATTGTTCTATTTGTGCAGTTGAAGCTCCGTCAAAAATTGGCGTAGCAAAACGAACACCTAAACGCTTACCGGTCCATCCTAAAATGGTTTCATAAATCTGACCAAGGTTCATACGGGAAGGTACCCCAAGTGGATTCAATACGATATCTACCGGTGTTCCGTCTTCCATAAATGGCATGTCTTCTGCACGTACAATTTTGGCAACAATACCTTTGTTACCGTGACGACCCGCCATCTTATCCCCTACTTTCAATTTACGCTTAACCGCTAAGTAAACTTTAGCCAGCTTCAATACACCTGCAGGTAACTCATCACCAATAGAGATGTTGAATTTCTCACGCTTGTATCTACCCAACTCTTCATTGAATTTAATGCTGTAGTTGTGTAGAAGGGTATTGATCTGGTCGTCAGTTTTTGCATCACCTGTCCAGCCCAATGGATTGACGTTCTGGTAATCAATAGTGCTTAGATTCTTCTGATTGAATTTAGCCCCCTTACCAATTAACATTTCACCGAAGTTATTGCTAACACCTGCAGAAGCTTTGTCTTTCAACAAGGTCTGTAGTTTCTCTAACAATAATTCCTTAATGGCTTCAACATTTTGCTGATGTACTTTCTCAACTTTTTCCAACAATGCTTTTTCACGAATCTTACCGTTCTTATCTTTCTTAGCGCGCTGGAATAATTTTTTATCAATTACTACACCTTCTGTACCATTTGGAGCTTTCAAAGAAGCATCTTTTGCATCACCGGCTTTGTCACCAAAGATGGCACGCAATAGTTTTTCTTCTGGGGTTGGATCAGACTCGCCCTTTGGCGTGATCTTACCAATCAGAATATCACCCTCTTTAATGGTAGCACCAATTCTGATGATACCATTCTCATCCAGATCCTTGGTTGCTTCTTCAGAAACGTTAGGGATATCCGGGGTCAATTCTTCTTCACCCAATTTTGTGTCACGAACTTCCAGTTCGTATTCATCAATATGTACAGAAGTAAATAAATCTTCTCTAACTACTTTTTCACTGATTACGATCGCATCTTCAAAGTTGTATCCTTTCCAAGGCATGAAGGCAACCTGAAGGTTACGGCCTAATGCCAGTTCCCCATCTTTGGTAGCATATCCTTCAGTTAGGAAATCCCCTTTCTTAACAACCTGACCTTTCTTAACCGCAGGGCTAAGGTTGATACAGGTAGCCTGGTTGGTTTTAATGAACTTAGTCAGCTTATAAACCTGTAAGTCGTCATTAAAGCTTACCAAACGATCTAAATCATTTCTATCGTAACGAACATGAATTTCATTAGCATCTACAAACTCAACCACACCATTACCTTCAGCGTGAATCTGAATACGAGCGTCGCGGGCTGCTTTTGCTTCCAAACCAGTACCTACGATAGGTACTTCCGGAACAATTAGCGGAACTGCCTGACGCTGCATGTTTGATCCCATCAAAGCACGGTTGGCATCATCATGTTCAAGGAATGGAATCAGGGAAGCACTCAAACCAACAATCTGGTTAGGGGCAACGTCCATGTATTCTACTTCCTCCTTATCTAAGATTGGGAAATCACCGGTTTGACGAGAAACTACTTTATCTTCAACGAACTCACCTTTCTCGCTCAACGGCGCATTACTTTGTGCAATTTTCGCAGTATCTTCTTCTTCAGCACTTAGGAAAGTAAGTTCTTTCATGTTCACTTTTCCGTTTTCTACTTTGCGGTATGGAGTTTCAATAAAGCCCATATCGTTGATAGCTGCGTGAACGCATAAAGTAGAAATCAATCCAATGTTTGGACCTTCCGGTGTTTCAATGGTACATAAACGACCGTAGTGTGAATAGTGTACGTCACGAACTTCGAAACCAGCACGCTCTCTGCTCAAACCACCTGGTCCTAGTGCGGAAATACGACGCTTATGCGTGATTTCACTCAAAGGATTGGTTTGGTCTAAGAATTGAGAAAGCTGAGAAGTACCAAAGAATGAATTGATAACAGAACTTAAAGTTCTTGCATTAATCAAATCAACTGGCGTGAATACCTCATTGTCACGAACGTTCATACGTTCGCGAATGGTTCTGGCCATTCTGGCAAGACCTACTCCAAACTGAGCATACAACTGCTCGCCTACTGTACGTACACGACGGTTGCTCAAGTGGTCAATATCATCTATTTCAGCCTTGGCATTGGTTAAACGAACCAGGTACTTGATGATTTCAATAATATCCTGCTTGGTTAATACCTTTTTGGTTAATGGGTAGTCAAGACCCAACTTTCTGTTGATCTTGTAACGACCTACTTCTCCTAAATCATAACGCTTGTCGCTGAAGAATAATTTATCAATAATACCTCTTGCCGTTTCATTGTCAGGAGCATCTGCACCACGTAATTGGCGATAGATATGCTGAACCGCTTCCAATTCACTGTTAGAAGTATCCTTGTTTAAGGTGTTATAAATGATTGCGTAATCACCACCCACATCTTCTTTCTGAATAAATACGCTCTTCACTTCCATTTCAATAATGGTGTCAATTGCTTCTTCATCCAGAACGGTGTCACGCTCCATAACGATTTCGTTACGCTCAATGCTCACTACTTCTCCGGTATCTTCATCCACGAAATCTTCTACCCAAGTTCTCAAAACGCGGGCAGCTAATTTTTTACCAACATGATGAGCCAGCGTTTTCTTGTCCGCTTTAACTTCATCAGCCATTCCAAATAGCTCTAGAATGTCTTTATCGGTTTCAAATCCAATAGAACGCAATAAGGTAGTAACCGGGAATTTCTTCTTACGGTCAATGTACGCATACATTACGTTATTGATATCTGTAGCAAACTCCATCCAGGCTCCCTTGAATGGGATTACACGGGCAGAGTAAATTTTTGTACCGTTGGGGTGAACAGACTGTCCGAAGAACACGCCTGGAGAACGGTGTAGCTGAGAAACAACCACACGCTCTGCACCGTTAATTACAAAAGTACCACGCGGAGTCATGTAAGGGATATTTCCTAAGAAAACATCCTGTACAATGGTTTGGAAATCCACGTGTTCCTCATCGTTACAACTTAAACGCAATTTAGCTTTTAAGGGTACGGCATAGGTTAATCCACGCTCCATACACTCTTCAATAGTGTAACGAGGAGGATCAATAAAGTAATCCAGGAATTCCAGTACGAAAATGTTACGCGTGTCTGTAATAGGAAAGTTTTCCTTAAACACACGGAACAACCCTTCCACATTACGCTTGTCGGGTGTAGTCTCTAACTGAAAAAACTCTTTAAAGGATTCTAACTGGATGTCGAGCAGGTCTGGGGCATCAGCCAAATGTTTAGTTTTACCGAAGCCGACCCTGTTGTTCATTGATGTAGTAGACATATGTATGTAAAACCGGTTTTTGTACAAAATAATTGGGGAGAATGGTGAAATTCTCTTAACGTACAATCGGCGCATTCATCACACAAAATCTGCGATAAAAATGTCCACCCGCTAAATTGCCCAAATTTAAGGATGGCAAAGGTAAGGAATGAATTAGAACCGCAAAAACAAATTTTGCGCCAAACTGCCCTTTGGGGATAAATTAACTCAAAAAAAAACCTTCCCGCCTGAATGTCAGGGGGAAGGTTCCAAATTATGTTGAAGTGGATTACTTAATTTCTACTTCAGCACCTGCTTCTTTCAACTTAGCAGCTAAATCGTCTGCTTCAGCCTTAGAAATGCCTTCTTTAACTGGCTTTGGAGCTCCGTCAACTAGGTCTTTAGCTTCTTTCAAACCTAAACCGGTTAATTCTTTAACGATTTTAACTACACCTAATTTGCTTGCTCCACCAGAAACAAGAATTACATCAAAAGATGTTTTCTCTTCAGCAGCAGCAGCGCCACCACCGTCTCCGGCAGCAACTACAACTGCAGCAGCAGCTGGTTCAATACCGTAATCAGCTTTTAATACATCAGCTAATTCTTGTACTTCTTTTACTGTTAAGCCTACTAGTTGTTCGGCTAATGCTTTTACGTCTGCCATTTTTTTACTTTTTTAACCGCTTTCAAAGCGTTTGCTCCAGCGGATGGTTATAAATATTGCCCCATTTGAACCTCAGGGGCGTTGGGATGTGCACAATAATTACTGAGCAGCAGCTTCTGCCTGCTTTTCGTGGTGTTGTAACAAACCAGCCAAAACACGCTTGGCAGGGGACTGTAACAATCCAATTACTTCACCAATCAATTCATTCTTAGTCTTGATTTGGGTAAGTGCTTTCAGGTTGTTATCGCCACTGTAAACTTCACCGTTAATGAAAGCCGCTTTTAAAACAGGCTTTTCCATATTTCCTTTGGAACGGAAAGAGCTGATAATTAAAGCTGGTTCTTTTGGATTCTCAGAGAACATCAATGCAGTTACATTGTGTAAAGAATCAAAAACACCCGCATATTTTTCAGCATCCAACGCTTCTAGGGCTTTGCGTATCAAAGTGTTCTTAGCCACTTTCATCTCAACATTCTTGTCGAAACAAGTTCTTCTAAGGTTAGAAACCTGCTCTACAGTCAGGGATTCAGTATCTGTGATATAGAAGTTGTTATACTGAGCGAATTTTTCCTTCAGTATTTCAATTACTTCGTTTTTTTGGTCTTTGTTCATAACTAATTTTTTTTAAAACCCGGGTCATTTCCAGCTAAGCAGGATCGCCAGGATTAGTTCATTAATGATTTGGTGTCTAATGCAATACCAGGGCTCATTGTGCTGGCCATGCTAGCTCCTTTAAGGTAGGTTCCTTTAGCAGTAGAAGGCTTCAACTTAATGATGGCATTGATTAATTCGGTGCTGTTTTCAGCTAATTTTTCAGGAGAGAAAGAAATTCTTCCGATAGAAGCGTGAACAATACCAGTTTTATCTACTTTGAAAGCGATTTTACCACCTTTTACTTCATTAACAGCGGCAGCAACGTCGTTGGTTACAGTACCGGTTTTAGGGTTTGGCATCAAGTTACGAGGACCCAATACTTTACCTAATTTACCAATCTTAGGCATAACCGCAGGCGTAGCGATGATTACATCGATATCTACCCAACCACCTTCAATCTTAGTAATGAATTCGTCCAATCCAACATAATCAGCACCTGCTTCGTTTGCAGCAGCTTCTTTATCAGGCGTACACAAAACCAATACTTTTTTGGTTTTACCAGTACCATGCGGCAATGAAACGGTACCACGTACCTGTTGGTCAGCTTTTTTAGGATCTACGCCTAAACGGATATGTAGGTCAACAGAACTGTCGAATTTTGTACAGTTGATTTCTTTAACCAATGATGCAGCTTCCTTAAGAGAATAAAACTTTGCTTTATCCACCTTAGTGTTCGCTACTTTTCTTTTTTTAGTAAGTGACATGTTTAATTAGTTAAGTAGGTGAATAAATTAGTTTTCCCAAGGGGCTTTACCATCAACGGTGATACCCATACTGCGTGCAGTACCGGCAACCATGCTCATGGCGCTGTTTAAAGTAAATGCGTTCAGGTCAGACATTTTGTCTTTGGCAATTGCTTCAACTTGTTCCCAAGTTACTTTACCTACTTTTTGACGATTGCTTTCCTTAGAACCTTTCTGAATCTTGGCAGCTTCCATTAACTGCACAGCAGCCGGAGCGGTTTTGATAACAAAGTCGAAAGATTTGTCAGAATAAACTGTGATAAGAACAGGAACAACTTTTCCCATTTTATCCTGAGTTCTAGCATTAAACTGCTTACAGAACTCCATAATGTTAACACCCTTAGAACCGAGTGCAGGGCCTACTGGAGGCGCAGGATTGGCTTGACCACCTTTCACCTGCAGCTTCACAAAGCCAGAGATTTCTTTTGCCATTTTTATTTGATTTAATTGGTAATAACGTCCCGGTTTTATGCAGGACTCCCAAATTCAATCGCTCTTTAAAAAAGAACTTTTGGGGCGGCAAAGGTAATGATTTATTTGAAACAGCCAAACTAAAATGCATTCAATGCATCAATCACCTGCTGAATAGCCAATTCGGTATGGCAGGCTGAACAAGGAAGGCTTAAAGTGGTTTCGTGAATGGTTTCAGAAATAGGAAAACTTAAATGACCCAATAGCTGCTTCATAGCTTTTTGCTTATTGGGGGGAACAGGATAATGAATTTCCGTTCCAATACCCAGTTTAAGCAGGTATTCCTTCAATTCCGCCCTCTTGGGATGACGAATATTGAAAATATGATATACGTCATGGTAATCCGGGTCAACTACAGGAAGAATAAAATCCTCTTTCAGTTGTTCCAGGTACATAGCAGCCAGCTTGCGTTTGTGATCATTGATTTTGTCCAGATAGGGCAGCTTCACACCAAGAAACATTGCTTGAATTTCATCGAGGCGGCTATTGTAACCTACTACTTCATTATAATATTTCCCCTGTGATCCATAATTACGAATCATTTTCAGGTCCTCGCAGATATCCGGATCATTGGTCAGTATGGCACCCGCATCACCCAGTGCACCCAGGTTTTTGCTGGGATAGAAACTAAAGCCACTCATAATACCAAAAGTACCTGCCATTCTCCCTTTGTATTTGGCACCATGCGACTGGGCACAATCCTCAATAATATGCAGGCCGTGTTTATCGGCAATGGACAAAATAGGATCCATTTCACAGCACTTGCCATACAAATGCACCACCATGATGGCTTTGGTTTTGGCCGTAATGGCTTCTTCTATTTTATTAGGGTCTATATTATAAGTGCGTATATCAGGTTCAACCAAAACAGGTTTATGACCAGCATGAATAATCGCAATAATGGAAGCGATATAGGTATTGGAAGGAACAATAATTTCTGACCCCTTTGGTAAATGCAAGGCCCAGATAGCCAGAATTAACGCATCCAATCCATTGGCAACTCCAACACAGTGATTCATTTGATTGTATCTGGCAAAATCCTCCTGGAATTTCTTTACCTCATCACCCAAAATATACCAGCCTTTGTCCAGAAACTGGCTAAATCTTTTTTCAAATAAAAGAGTATAGGGCTCATTCACTTTTGAAAGGCAGTCGTACGGTATCATTTTTTTTCGGGATAAGGCTCGTAAATATAATCGGAAGAATCAAATGTAGTGGAGGCAAATACCAGCAAAACAGCATCTTTAGAGAAGTCATACATTTTATGCCAGTCTCTGGTTTCCAGAATTAAACACTTGGAAGGATTGTCTAAAAGAAATTCCTCCACATGTTCTCCATCATTGTTCCAGACTTTGCAGGAACCATGAATACAAATGGCAGCCTGCACAGTTTCATGATGACGATGTCCTCCTCTAGCAGTTTCATCTACATTGTAAATGTAGAACACACGCTTAATTTTAAAAGGGAGCAAACGCTCGGCATTGTCCAGTACTGTCAACTCTCCACGGGTATCTTTAAAATTAACAAGATTCAGTATATGCGCCATATGAAACTAAGATATTAAAAAATTAATCAAGGGATTGTTCAGCTAAAAATTTATCAATTTTATCTAATAATTCAGGGGCTTTAACCATATCAAATTTCCGGGCATACAATCTATCTGAACCAATGATATCTTCAAAGTCAGTGATATCAAAAGTCTTGGGACTTGGCGTTTTTGGAGGGTGTTTATAATAATGACAATTCTCATTAACTACCTGCCCAGCGAAAGGCGAATTAAGCAAAATGGTTTGAAACAAAAATTCATCAGGGGCCCAAGAATACCGGAAAAACCGACGCATCTTAGGATTCCTGTCAACTGTTTGCAGAACATATTCAGCTGCTTCAGGGCTGATTGCCCAGAACATGGAACTACCATAAAACTTCATGCCTTTGGGCTGATTGGTTCTTTTAAAAAGAAGATTGATGATTCGTTCAAGAAAAAATTGCCCACGAAATCGAAAATCAGTCAGATGGTATTTATTTACTCTTTGCATTCCCTCCTCCCATTCTCCATTGAAAGCCCTGTATTTCAATAAAAGTTTCCCTTTTCTTGCTTCAAAAAAGGATTGCATCTGAACAGCCGTTTTTATTGGATAATCCTGCCCGCTCATTAAACTGATAAAATCATAGGTTCGTGCAGAATCGAGAATCTCCTGCAAACCATTAAATTCAGCCTGAATTGTACTATAGGCAGCCCATTGAACATCTACCCTGTTTTGAATAAAGTATACATTGGAATATTTGTTCAGATTGCTATGCGATTCCAGGGTAAATTTTGCATCTACATGTATGTAGAAATCAAAATCGGGGTGTTGCATTTGCTGAATCATTCGCTCTGTTTGGAGCGGATTCGTATAAGTAATAATCAGGTGTGCAACTCTCATAATGCTTTGAAGACCGTAAAAGTATTAAATATTAATTAAAAAGCCACTACATTTCGTAGTGGCTTTGAAAAATATATTTAAATTATTTTATGCAATCTTTTCAACCTGCATATAACTTAATTCAACAGGTGTAGAACGACCAAAGATTTTAACGGTAACTTTCAACTTCTTCTTTTCGTCGTTAACCTCTTCAATAACCCCATTGAAGTCGTTGAAAGGACCTTCGATGATCTTGATGGTTTCTCCTACAATGAATGGTTCACTCATAGTTACACCCATATCATTCATTTCATCAACCTTACCCAACATTTTATTCACCTCAGACTTACGCAGGGAAATAATCATTCCCTTAGAGCCCTTACCATCGGTTAAGAAATGCATGACGTTGCTGATATTGCTGATATGCTGAACCATATCATCATTCAACTTTCCGTCTAAAACTTCCATCATTACATAGCCAGGAAAATAGTTCTTCTCGCGCATTACTTTCTTGCCGTTCTGAACCTTATAAACTTTTTCCATTGGAAGGAATATCTGCTTAATGATATCCTGCCAGCCATTTCTGATTACATCTTTGTCAAGGTATTCCTTCACTTTTCTTTCCTTACCACTTACTACTCGCAATACATACCATTTGGTTTCTTGCTGAGGTAGTTCGCTGGTCTGCATTTTTTCTGCTGCTTCCATGATGGGATTACTTGAATAATGAGTAAACTAACTTTAATAATTGGTTGCTTGAAAAATCCATTATCCAAACCATGGCAGTAATAATTACTGTAGCTACCAAAACAATAACCGTACTCTGTTGCAATTGTAACCAGGTAGGCCAGGTTACTTTCTCAAGTAATTCCTGGTAGCTTTCTTTAAAGTATAATGCTATTTTATTCATTTCCGTGTTTGATCGTTTGTTCAGTGAACGATTTTTGCACGGGCACTAGGATTCGAACCCAGATCAAAGGTTTTGGAGACCCGTATGCTACCGTTGCACCATGCCCGTTTTTAGACTTCTTTTTACAAACAAAGTACCTAGCGGATGCTAAGTACTTTGTTCTGTAAAGATATAGTTTTTTGCTGAAAGCCCCTAAGGCTAATTTGCAAATTACTTGATGATTTCAGTAACCTGACCAGCACCTACGGTACGGCCACCTTCACGGATCGCGAATTTCAATCCTTTTTCCATCGCGATTGGCTGAATCAATTTAACGCTTAGGTTGATATTATCACCAGGCATTACCATTTCAGTTCCTTCTGGTAAAGTAACTTCACCAGTTACGTCAGTTGTTCTGAAGTAGAACTGAGGACGGTATTTGTTAAAGAATGGAGTGTGACGTCCACCTTCTTCTTTGCTTAGTACGTAAACTTCACCTTTGAAATCAGTGTGAGGAGTAATTGAACCTGGCTTACAGATAACCATACCACGACGGATATCTTTCTTTTCAATACCACGTAACAATAAACCTGCGTTGTCACCAGCTTGACCTTCGTCCAATAATTTCTTGAACATTTCAACACCAGTTACAGTAGAAGATAATGGAGATTCCATTAAACCTACGATTTCAACAGCTTCACCTACTTTGATGATACCACGCTCAATACGACCGGTAGCAACAGTACCACGACCAGTGATAGAGAACACGTCTTCTACAGACATCAAGAAAGGCATATCGATTGGACGAGGAGGCAATGGAATGTAAGTATCTACAGCAGCCATTAATTCGTCAATCTTACCAACCCACTTTGGATCTTCAGCCAAAGCACCGGTTGCAGAACCCTGAATGATTGGGGTATTATCTCCGTCGAATCCATAAGAAGTTAACAACTCACGGATTTCCATTTCTACTAGTTCAAGTAATTCAGGATCATCAACAAGGTCAACCTTGTTCATGAATACCACGATACGAGGTACACCTACCTGACGAGCCAACAAGATATGCTCTTTGGTTTGAGGCATAGGACCATCTGTAGCAGCCACAACTAAAATAGCACCGTCCATTTGAGCAGCACCAGTAATCATGTTCTTCACATAGTCAGCGTGACCAGGACAGTCAACGTGCGCATAGTGACGATTTTCTGTTTGATACTCAACGTGAGCAGTATTGATGGTAATACCACGCTCTCTTTCTTCCGGAGCACCGTCGATTTCATCATATTTCTTAGCAACGTTACCCATACCTTTCTTAGATAAGGTAATAGTAATAGCTGCAGTTAAAGTAGTTTTACCATGGTCAACGTGACCAATGGTACCTACGTTTACGTGAGGTTTCTCCCTCTTAAAGGTCTCTTTTGCCATTTGTATCGGTTTTTAGTTGTGTTTTTAAAAATTTATATCGCTGCCCTCCCTCAGGCATTGTTTTATCTTCTTTCTCACCCATCCCATTCTTTCCTGACAAATCCAGTTGAACGGGATATCACCAGGGAAATCAATCTGAGCCATTCATCTGAGTGCAGAGCCGTTAGTGAGAATCGAACTCACGACCTCTTCCCTACCAAGGAAGTGCTCTACCACTGAGCTACAACGGCAGACTCAAAAAAATGGAGCGGAAGACGAGGGTCGAACTCGCGACCTATAGCTTGGAAGGCTATCGCTCTACCAATTGAGCTACTTCCGCTTAACCATAAAAAAAGAACTATCATCCGAAGATGAAATGTGGGCAGAGTAGGGTTCGAACCTACGTACACGTGAGTGAACAGATTTACAGTCTGTCGCCTTTAACCACTCGGCCATCTGCCCGTGTTTATTTTACCTGTTTCAGCAGGGCTGAACCAGGATTCAATGAGAGCCGAAGATGGGACTCGAACCCGCGACCTGCTGATTACAAATCAGCTGCTCTACCAACTGAGCTACTTCGGCAAAAAAAGAACTTCCCTATTTTTTGGGATGGCAAAGGTAATGGAAATCTTTATTTGGCAAAATTTTGCAAAGATTTTTTTTAATGATTTTACCGCATTTTTTTCAACAGCAACAAAAACAGGCCTTTTAGGGGCATTTAACCGGAAAATAAAAGAGATTGGTTCGGGAAAATTGCGGCAAGATTTGACTCCTCGTCTGGAAATTGAAAATCAGATTAAGGCATAAAATAAAAAAGCTCCCCGGTGGGGAGCTTGGTTTTAGGCGGCTAATTTTTCTTTTTACGTTTAATTTGATTGATTAATGAATTTAAAGCACTTTCAAATGATTCCTCGAAAGATTTGGAAGAGGACTTTACAAAGAATTCATGCTTAGGAACATGTACTTTAATCTCTGCAACCTTGTCCTTGATGTTGTGAACCACATTATCCAGTTTCAAGAATACATCCACTTTGAGAATCTTGTCGTGAAACGTAGGCAGCTTGGCCAGTTTCTTTCTTACGAACTCTACTAGTTTTTCATCTGCGTCAAAATGGACAGTTTGAATGTTAACGTTCATGGTTAAACATTTAATCGGTGAAACAATAAATTAAAAAGAACTGCCTGTTAAAAACTACCCTTTAACAGGACCATTAAGTTAATCAGAATTCTTCAGGAAAACAAGAGCCTGACGATAATTTTACTGGAATTTTAACAGCTAGGCTTTAGGATGCGCTTTCTGGTATACTTTCTTCAATTGCTCGATGGTATTGTGGGTATAAACCTGCGTGGCCGCCAGACTGCTATGTCCCAGCAAAGACTTAACTGCATTGATATCCGCTCCGTTATTCATTAAATGAGTGGCAAAACTATGGCGTAACACGTGAGGGCTTTTTTTATCAATGGTGGTAACCTGTTTCAAACGGGCATTAACCCATCCGTATACGGTTCGGCTATGCAGCGGCTTTCCGGCTTCATTCACAAAAAGCGGACTGCCCGCAATAGAGGCTGCAGGCCTTTCAGCTATATAATTTTTCAGCTGTTCCATCAGGTCTTCAGCAGCGGGTATAATCCGCTCCTTATTGCCCTTCCCTAACACTTTTATCTGTGAATTGGCAAAATCAATCTGCCCCGGTTTCAAGTTCATCAATTCACTTAAACGCATACCGGTACTATAAAAAAGCAATAGAATCAGTCTTTCCGTTTTTCCCTTCCAATCATCCGAAAAAGGCATGTATAAAAACAAATCTTCCATCTGCTTTTTCTCTACATACACAGGCAATCTTTTCTGTGTTTTTGGAGAAACAACGGCCGTCATAGGGGTTGCTTTTAATACCCCCGTTTTCAACAAATACTTAAAAAATGATTTTAAACTCGAAATTTTCCGGTTGATCGTCCGGGATGAAATCTGATCAGACTTTAACTCTGCCAGCCAGGAACGAACCATGGATGAACTGATAACACTTAAACCGGGGGCATCAAACTGGCTGGCCAGAAACTGGAAAAACTGTTCCAGATCGAGCTGATAGGCTTCCAGGGTATGAAAGGAATACCTCCGTTCGAACCTGAGATAGTTCAAAAACTCCTGTATTTCGGGATATTGAGGAATGGGCATAAAAAAAGTAGTCCAGATTACAACGAATCTACACTACTTAATCGTATGATGGAAGGGAAAAATTATCCCTCGATCTTTCCGCTAGCGATCTGCTGCTTGTAGATAGCTTTCAACACTTGACCACGACGTACAACTGACGGCTTGGTGAATGCCTGGCGCTCTCTTAACTGCAACAAAGTCTTACTTTTCTCGAATTTCTTCTTGTACTTTTTCAGTGCCTTGTCGATGTTTTCGCAGTCTTTAGAATCGATAATTAACATAGCTTATATACCTCCTCAGGTTATTTTTTAGGCGGCGAAGATAAGTCGCCGAAACTAATTGACAAAATATTTATCCTTTTTTACGGCAATGGCCCTTTGTACATATTTACCCAATAGGTCAAACTCAATATTGACAGAATCTCCCAACGTTATTTCCTGGATACTGGTATGCTCAAAGGTATAAGGGATTATGGCTACAGTAAATGCATTGTCGCTCACCTGAAAACAGGTTAGACTGGTGCCATTTACCGCAATTGACCCCTTTTCAATTACCAGGGCTGCAAAAGCAGGGTCAAACTCAAATCGATATTCCCAGCTTCCATCCAGGGTTTTAACCTCCCTACAAACAGCGGTACAATCTACATGCCCCTGAACAATATGACCGTCCAGTCGACCATTCATGATCATGCAACGTTCCAGGTTCACTTTCCTTCCAACTTTCCAATACGCCAGATTGGTTTTTCGTATCGTTTCCTCAATAGCAGTAACGACATAAGAGTCGCCTTCAATTTTTTCAACCGTTAGGCAAACCCCATCATGAGCTATGCTCTGATCTACTTTTAATTCCGGCGCTATGGATGCACGTAAGGTAAAAGTTACATTGGTTCCATTGAACTGAATGGATTCCACAACACCCATTGTTTCTATGATTCCGGTGAACATACTTGATTGAACAGAATTTTCATTTAAAAATTGTGCTAACATTTTTGCAGAAACTTAGCATTAACTAAACCTGCTTTCCTTTTAAAGCCCCACTCACTGCCTGATCCATGGCCCTTTCTGCAAAAGGTCTGCTGATTTCATTTAGCTCTTCAATTTTGGTCTGAATCAGATTTTTATCATTCATAGTCAATGCCATCTGCAGGTTCTGCATAGCACTGGCCGTAGCAATCATTTCTTCTTTTGTTAACAGCTCGGCATTTTTGGCAATGAACTTCTCAGTAACAGATAAAATCTGTTCTGCCTCTGTTCTGGCTTCTACCAATGCCCGGGTTTGCATATCATCTTTTGCATGTGTAATGCTATCCATTAGCATTTGTTCTACTTCTGCATCCGTTAAGCCGTACTGAGGTTTTACTTCAATACTTTGTTCCACCCCACTTCTTAATTCTTTGGCAGTAACCGATAGAATACCATCTGCATTGATCAGAAAACTCACTTCTACTTTGGGCATTCCAGCCGGCATTCCTGGAATTCCTTTAAAATTAAATTCAGCCAGTTTTCGGTTATGTTGTACCAGATCTCTCTCACCCTGAAAAACAGATATCCGCATAGAACCCTGTCCATCTTTTTGCGTGGTATATTGACGTGAAGCCCTGTTGGGAATTTTAGCATTTCGCGGAATTAAAACATCCATTAATCCCCCCATAGTCTCAATACCCAGACTCAAAGGCGTAATATCCAGCAATAAAAAATCTTTGTTCTTACCCGCTAAAATATCAGCCTGAACCGCAGCCCCAATGGCCACCACTTCATCCGGATTTACAGAGTCATTAACAGGTTTACCAAAATAGGCACTCACTTTATCTTTTACCAATGGCACACGGGTACTCCCCCCTACCATTATTACAGCATCAATTTCAGTGGTCTGCAAACCAGCATCAGACAAGGCTTTGGAGCAACATTCAATTGTTTTATTTACCAGAGGGATTAAACACGCATCAAATTCGGAACGACTGATACTAACTTTGTACCCGCTCCAGTCAGCAGCAAATTCTGTTTGCTGGCTCAGCGTTTTTTTGGCTTCTTCGGCCAGCAAGCGCAACGACTGTAACACTGCTTTATCGTTTTGTACTGCACTGAATGGAACATTGATTTGCTTTAACCAGAACTCCATAATAGCCCTGTCAAAATCATCTCCACCCAGATAAGTATCTCCGTTGGTGCTCAATACTTCAAAAATGCCATTGTTAATTTGCAATATGGAAACGTCAAAAGTTCCGCCGCCTAAATCATATACTGCAATGGTTTTATTCTCGTTTTTGTGAACCCCTAAACCATAGGCAAGACTGGCTGCAGTAGGCTCGTTTACAATCCGCAACACATCCAATCCCGCCAGCTTACCCGCATCTCTTGTTGCCTGACGCTGCGCATCATTAAAATAAGCAGGTACTGTAATAACCGCTTTGTTTACCGGCGTTTTCAGAATATGCTCAGCTCTGTTTTTTAGTTCCTTTAAAATAAAAGAACTCAACTCAATCGGAGAATAAAAACGGTCTCCAATCTGCACTTTTACCAGGCTATCTGTATCATCATCAATCACTTTATAGGTAAAGAATCCGGCATTTTCTTTTACATCCTTATAACTCTTCCCCATGAGTCTTTTAGCGGAGAAGATTGTATTGGAAGGATCGGTTTCCAGATAGGTTTTAGCCTGCTCCCCCACTTCAGCATTTCCAAATGCATCAAAGTGTACCACGCTGGGCACAAGGCTGCTGCTATTGTGCTCTTGCAATGCTACTGGTTGCTTGCTCTCCGGATGAATAATGGCCACCAAACTATTGGTAGTGCCCAGGTCTATCCCAACAATTACTTCTTCCTGCTGTAAACTACCGGTCGCTATATTAATACCAATCTTTGCCATAGTTCTATTCGAATTAAAGTGCGAAGGTATTACAATTGAACAGCCCCGTTGTTGCGATTTACGAAATCAATTATTTAGCCGGATCCTGCACCACGGTGGTGGCACTGGCAAAATCGTGTAATGGACCACCCAGAAAAGGGCTAAAAAACAAGTCTATCAACGTTAACCTTAATAAACTTCTGAAACCAATCATATACCAGTTGGGGCGCTTTCCGTTTTTGGCCATCACTCTTGAATAGGTCAGCCATTTCCCGGGCGTCTTTAAGAAGACTAATTCGAATAAAAAGTAATAAACAAACATCAAGGGAAAGAAAAACCATCCGAAATGAAAAGGCGTGTACCGCCAGTAAACCACATAAAAATGATACCATTTAAATAACACAATGGCCAGGATGGTAATAAGTATGGTATCGATAAAAAAATTGATTGCCCGAGTTCCGTCGCCTACACTTTTCATGTCTGATAATTATGAAGCAAAGGTAGCGCATTGGCCAATTGAGTCTAACTTTTGTACATTTGCCCCTCAAATACTTTTCAAATGAACTTAGTGGAAGAATTACGGTGGAGAGGCATGTTGCAGGATATCATGCCTGGCACAGAAGAATTGTTGAATAAGGAAATGGTTTCCGGTTATATAGGATTTGATCCAACCTCTGACAGTTTGCATATAGGCAGTCTGGTTCCCATCTTGTTATTGGTGCATCTGCAAAGAGCAGGACATAAGCCTTTTGCGCTGGTAGGCGGTGCAACCGGCATGATCGGTGATCCCAGTTTTAAAAGTGAAGAGAGAAATTTACTGAGCGAAGAAGCTTTGCAGCACAATCTGGAGGGTATCAAAAAACAATTGAGTAAATTTTTAGACTTTAGTTCTGACGCCCCCAATAAAGCTGAAATGGTGAACAACTATGATTGGTTCAAAGATTTCAGTTTCTTAAACTTTATCAGAGATGTAGGCAAGCATATTACTGTTAATTATATGATGAGCAAAGACAGTGTGCGCAAGCGTTTGGAAGGCAACAATGGTATGAGTTTTACTGAGTTCACTTACCAGTTAATTCAGGGATATGATTTCTACTGGCTGTACCAAAATAAAAACTGCAAACTCCAGATGGGCGGTAGTGACCAATGGGGCAATATTGTTACCGGAACAGAAATTATTCGCAGAAAAGCGGGAGGAGAAGCATTTGCGTTTACCTGTCCTTTGTTAACAAAAGCCGACGGTGGAAAATTCGGAAAAACAGAAAAGGGAAATGTATGGCTGGATCCGGAGAAAACTTCACCATATCAGTTTTATCAGTTCTGGCTAAATGCAAGCGATGAAGATGCCACCAAGTGGATTAAGATTTTTACTTTACTACCTAAAGAAGAAATTGATCAGTTAATCGCTAACCATGCTGCAGCTCCTCATGCGAGAGCATTACAGAAAAAACTGGCAGAAGAAATTACTTGTTTTGTACATAGCCGGGAAGACTATGAGTTTGCAGTAAAAGCTTCTGAGATTTTATTTGGCAATGCATCCACTGAAGCATTGGCATCTTTGAATGAAAAACAGTTGCTACAGGTAATGGAGGGAGTTCCAACCGCTGAAATTAAGCGCAGCCAGATTGTAGCTGGATACGACTTAATCAGCTTACTGGCAGACACAGGCGTAACACCCAGCAAAGGAGAATCCAAAAAATTACTGGCAGCAGGCGGAGTAGCCATCAATAAAGAAAAGATAGCTCCCGAAAAGATAACTGTTGGCACAGCCGATTTGCTGCAAAACAAATATTTGCTTTTACAAAAAGGAAAGAAAAACTATTTTCTGGTAAGGGTTACTGAATAGTTTTTAACGTATTCCAGATAGCTTTTGCTACAAACTCATTACCGGCTGCGTTTAAATGAACACGGTCGGTAGTGAGTAATCCTTTCTCTGCATTATTCGGATTATTCGCAATCAGGTAATTCTGAAATTCCGTTCTTAAATCTGTACAAGGGATTTGCTTCTCCTTAGCATATTGTCTTAACCAATTACTATACATATTCAACTCACCGTCCTGCTCATTGGAATTGTCTTTTCTTTCTCCAATTACAGAGGGAGTACAAACCACTACTTTAGCACCCGCGGCCTGCAGCTTTTTCACAATGGCATCATAGAACTCGGTGTATTTAACATAGTCGGTACCCGTACCGGCAAGGCGCTTATGCCAGACATCGTTAATGCCAACATAGATTACTACAATATCGGGTTGCTTGCTAAGCACATCTCTTTCCAGTCTCAAATACAAATCGGTTACTTTATTTCCACTTATGCCCGCACCCACCAATTCAAATTGATTGCTCAATCCTTCCTTCGCAATCATGGTCTCCATTTGCCGGATATAGCCACCTGCATCGGCCCCCATCTGGGTGATGGAGTCTCCGAAGAAAACAACTTTTTTTCTCTTCTGAAGGGTAAAACTCATGGTGATAACTGCACTGCAAATCAAGAGGAAAAGGAGGAATTTTTGTACCATCTAGGTGTAATTGGGTTATGAAATTCAATTATTTAAGTAAAAGACCTCTTAAAGGTAAGAATTGAGCATTCATTTTCACTTTTTGAATGAAAAAATTTGGAACAATTGAATACTCGTCTTATTTTTGCAGCCCATTCCAAAAGAATGGTCGGATTGCCTGATAGTATAAGGGTAGTACAACTGATTTTGGTTCAGTATGTCTTGGTTCGAATCCAGGTCGGGCAACAAGAAACCCGCAGCATAAGCTGCGGGTTTTGTTTTTTATGCGAGCACCATGAGCTTGCTCAATGGGGCGAGTAAAAAAACAAAACTAGCGCCGCGTTTACGCGGTGCGTGGTTTCTTGGGTAATGCAAAGCGGAGTGGATCAGCGCAGCTAATCCAAGCAGCCGAGTTGCCAAAGGCAACGAAAGGCGTTTGGGTAATTCCCGATATTATAAATGGTTTTCCCAATCCGTCACCATTCTACTCTTTTAAAGATGATTCTTTGCAAAAAGAAATTATGCAATCATTATTAAAAGAACAAACTTCAGAAAAACACAGAATAGCAGAAAGAAAACCATTCAACCTGAGAATGTTCAAAGGAGAATTGTCCGGGGCCGAATACCTCTTTTATTTAGAACAGCAGGAAGCCATTTTTGCAGCACTGGAAACAACTCCATTACCTTATAGTGGATTAAACAGATTACAGGCAATTCAAACAGATATAGAAGAGCTTGTAAAAAAAGGATATGAGCTAAAGGGGGTACTCCCATCAACACAGGCCTATAGCCAATACATCAATGAATTATCCCTGGCTGAAAAACAGCCACATATTTACCTGCATTATCTGGCACTGATTTATGGCGGACAAATGATGAAATCCAAAGTTCCTTCAAGTGGTAAAATGTATGAATTCAACAATATGGAAGAATGCATACAATCTATCAGAAGAATTCAAAGTGACGAATGGGTTAACGAAGTAAACAAAGGATACGACCATGTTATTGCCCTATTCGACGAATTAGAAAACACCTTATTCAGCAAAAAAACTGAAAGCTATGTTTAACTGGTTAGAAGATATTGGATGGATTGGATTCTGGTTCTTTTTTGCAAAAGGAATACTATGGATAATCGTTTTTGCCCTTTTATATGCAGGTGTAATAAAAAAATCAACATTTGAAAAGATAAAATCCAGGTTACAGATTTATAAAAAAAGCAAGTGAATCAAAAAGTCCTGACTACACAAGTCAGGACTTTTCTACTTTTTCAGTACCAACAATACCCCGTTCCCATCAGATTTATTACTGAAGTAATCTACTACCATCAATAAAAGAACCACTGGGTAAAACAGAATAACACAAATACCTGCAATAATTTTAAGCAGATAATTCCCGGAAACAATCAGAGTGGTACAACTATTTAATAACTCGTGACTTAGTTTTCCGGCAGTTCCATAAGTATATATTTTTTTACGTATGGCAAATCCGGCAGTCTCTGTCTTCTGTATAATTTCCTTTTCAGTATATACCCTCTTCCTATTGTTCACACTTTCGTATTGTTCAAACTTCTGAAAGATAATTGTATAGAGCCGGGTGATAAACTTACCATTAATAGGTACATAAAGAAGCAGCTGACCATTATCACCCAAACTTTTATACATATTTTCCAAAGCAATATCATCTTTATCTATGTACTGTAATACACCTACACATAAACCAATATCTGCTTCCTCCTTCAGATGATCTGACTCTAGGTTGATTAACTTACCCGATAAATTAGGTATAGCAAATAAACCCATGAGCTCAACTGATGGTGGGTGATAATCAGCTCCAATAAAAGTTGAGCTGGTAAACTTCCGGGTTAAAGGAACGATGTACTGCCCCTCTCCACATCCAAAATCAACAACAGTAAAAGGTGCAGGCAAGGAGGATAAAACAGACTTCCATTCCCGTACTACATACCACTTGCGCAATTGAGTCAGATAATTCAGACCGTACACCAACTTCACTAAAGAAGGAAATTTTCTTACAAAAGAGGGATACTGATATTGATACGCAACAGATTGAAGCTTAGCCATGTAATTGATCCATACAGTTTTTCAAACTAAGCTTCCAGTCTTTTAATTGAACCCCAAAAACTTCCGAAATGTTTTTCACATCCATCACAGAATAAGCGGGTCTTTTTGCAGGCGTTGGAAAATCAGAAGTAGGAATGGGATGAACCGTGCAGTTCAACCCAGCTAAATCCTTGATGGTAGAAGCAAAATTGAACCAGGTAATTGCACCTGTATTGCTGTAATGAAAAATACCAGAACGATTGTTGCCCTTGACTGAAGCATTCACAATTTGCATAATCGCTTCTGCTAAATCAGCAGCATAAGTAGGACAACCCTGCTGGTCCGCCACTACTTTAATTTCAGGACGTTCCTTCATTAAACGTAGCATGGTCTTCACAAAATTATTTCCATGGGTACTGTAAACCCAGGAAGTTCTAATGATGATTGTGTCAGGATTGTTCTCCAAAGCCTTTTGTTCCCCAATGGCTTTGGTATATCCATAATAGTTAACAGGATTGGTTGGAGTATCGGTAGTATAAGGAGCTTTGCCCTGACCATCAAAAACATAGTCCGTTGAAATAGTGATCAACCGGGTTTGATACTTAGCACAGCAGGAGGCAATTTCACCAACCGAAATGGCATTAATGGTTAAAGCCAGTTCCTTTTCTGTTTCAGCCTTATCCACTGCAGTGTAGGCTGCACAGTTTATAAAAAACTGCGGCTTAACCGAATTAAAAAAAGGTGCTATCGTTTCCGGTGCTGCTAAATCAAGCAGGGTCCTGTCAGTAAAAATAAACTCGAACCTATCCTGAAAGGAAGAAGCCAACTGTTGCAATTCCCATCCAAGCTGACCATTCTTTCCTGTAACAACAACAATTGGCTTCATATGTAAAATCAATAACTATTTTCCGGAATTAAACTCTTTGGGTTGCTTAGACCATTCTTCTTTAGGCAAAGACTTAAAATATTCATAGGTTTTTTTCAAGCCTTCTGCTCTTTCAACTTTTGGCTCCCAGCCCAATATGCTTTTAGCCTTGGTAATGTCTGGTTTTCTTTGCTTGGGATCGTCAACTGGTAAAGGCTTATAAATAATTTTTACAGAAGAACCGGTTAGCTTCAATACTTCTTCTGCAAAATCTTTTAAAGTAATTTCATGAGGATTACCAATGTTTACAGGCATGGTATAATCACTCATCAACAAACGATAGATCCCTTCAATTAAATCATCCACATAACAGAAAGAACGGGTTTGACTTCCATCTCCAAAAACAGTCAGGTCTTCTCCCCTTAATGCCTGACCAATAAATGCTGGTAAAGCACGACCATCATTCAGACGCATTCTTGGACCATAGGTATTAAAGATGCGCACAATCCTTGTTTCCACTCCGTGGAATGTATAGTAAGCTCTTGTGATTGACTCCATGAAACGTTTGGCTTCGTCATAAACGCCTCTTGGTCCTACCGGATTTACATTACCCCAATATTCTTCGGTTTGTGGATGCACCAGCGGATCACCATATACCTCACTGGTAGAAGCTACCAGCATACGAGCGCCTTTTGCTTTAGCAAGACCCAAACAATTGTGTGTTCCCAAAGCCCCAACTTTTAAAGTCTGAATTGGAATTTTTAAATAGTCAATAGGGCTGGCTGGTGAAGCAAAGTGCAGAATATAATCAATGGGACCGGGCACATGAATAAACTTGGTAACATCATGATGATAGAACTCAAAATCTTCCAGTTTAAAAAGGTGCTCTATATTTCTGAGGTCTCCTGTAATCAGGTTGTCCATCCCAACTACTTTATACCCTTCTTTAATAAAGCGATCACATAAATGAGAACCCAGGAATCCGGCAGCGCCGGTAATTAATACGCGTTTCTGAGACATAAGAATAATTTTATGGTCTACCTACACTTTCGTAGTGGTAACCCAGGCCTGTAATAAATTTAACATCAAATAAGTTTCTACCATCAAAAATGACTTTGTTCTTTAATCTGGTTTCAATCATTTCAAAATCAGGTGTTCTGAACTCACTCCATTCTGTAGCAATAATCAGTGCATCTGCACCTTCCAGAGCATCATACTGACTTTCAGCATATTTAACTTTGTCTCCGATGGTATTCTTTACATTCGGCATAGCTTCCGGATCATAAGCAGTTACCGTAGCTCCGGCAGCTACC
This sequence comes from Sediminibacterium sp. C3, assembly GCF_000508085.1. Lineage (GTDB taxonomy): Bacteria > Bacteroidota > Bacteroidia > Chitinophagales > Chitinophagaceae > Sediminibacterium. The sequence goes on from NZ_KI669560.1 coordinate 2,626,090, forward strand.
AGGGCATCAATTACATACAATGCCGGCGCTTCTCTGATATCATCTGTGTTGGGCTTAAAAGCAAGTCCCCATAAAGCAAAATGCTTGCCTTTCAAATTTCCATTGAAGTATTTTTCAATTTTTGGAATTAAATGCAACTTCTGAGCTTCGTTTACTTCTTCAACAGCTTTCAATATCTTAAAGTCGTAGCTCACTTCTTCAGAAGACATAATCAAAGCCTGCACATCTTTGGGGAAACAGCTACCCCCATATCCGATACCGGGGAAAAGAAAACGCTTTCCAATCCGGTCATCAGATCCAATCCCCCTTCTAACCATATCAACATCGGCACCCACTTTCTCACATAGCTGTGCAATTTCATTCATGAATGAAATTTTTGTTGCAAGAAAAGAATTGGCAGCGTACTTGGTTAATTCAGCAGACTTTTCATCCATGAAAATCACCGGATTTCCCTGACGTACAAACGGCGCATATAAATCTGACATTAACTTTTTGGCTCTCTCAGAACGGGTACCTACTACTACGCGGTCTGGCTTCATGAAGTCATCAACTGCAACCCCTTCTCTTAAAAATTCCGGATTGCTGACCACATCAAATTCACCTTTATAATTTTCTGCAACTGCCGCATACACTTTTTCTGCTGTACCAACAGGAACCGTACTCTTATCAACCAGTACTTTATAGTCAGTCATGATTTTCCCAAGATCTTTGGCAACACCTAACACATAACGCAAATCCGCAGCTCCGCCTTCTCCCGGAGGAGTTGGCAATGCAAGAAAAACAATCTCAGCATCTTTCACGCCTTCTGCCAGATTGGTAGTAAAGGTTAATCTTCCTTCTCGTAAATTTCTCAAAAAGATTTTTTCCAGTCCTGGCTCGTAAATGGTGATTTCACCATTGGATAGTTTATTTACTTTGTTCTGGTCAATGTCTATACAGGTTACTTTGTTTCCTGTTTCAGAGAAGCAGGTACCTGTAACCAGTCCTACATAACCTGTTCCTACAACGGCAATTTTCATAAAAATTATTTATTGATAAAGTTTAATACATGAGTTGTGATATGATTCAGTTGGTCCTGATCCATTTCAGTATGAATTGGAAGAGAAATTACGGAATTTGTTAATGCATCGGTCACTGGCATCAAAATTTCTTTTAATCCGAAACTGGAAAACATATCCTGTCTATGGCCGGGTACCGGATAATAAATCATAGAAGGTATTTTTTGTTCTGCCAAATAAGCCACCAAACCATCCCTGTCTACCCCGTGTAATTGCATGGTATATTGATGGTATACATGGGTACTATAGGGAGCTACAAAAGGTGTTGTAATTGCTGGAATGCCTGCAAATGCTTTATTATAAAAAGCGGCAACCGACTGTCGCGCGGCATTGTATTCATCCAGTTTTTTCAGTTTAATATTCAACACTGCCGCCTGAATGGAATCCAGCCTTGAATTACATCCCACCACTTCATGGTAGTATCTCTTTTGCTGACCATGATTGGCAATCATTTTCATCTGATGAGCCAGCGCATCATCATTGGTAAATATGGCACCCCCATCTCCATAGGCCCCCAGGTTTTTAGAGGGATAAAAACTGGTAGCCCCGATAGTACCAATGGTTCCTGTTTTCTTTTTTGTGCCATCTGAAAAGGTATAATCACAGCCAATAGCTTGCGCATTGTCTTCAATTACGTACAATCCAAACTCTTGGGCAATCTCCATAACTTCTTCCATAGGGGCTGCATGACCATATAAATGAACAGGCACTATGGCTTTTGTTTTAGGGGTTATGGCTTTTCTAATTGCAGCAGGATCAATACAAAATGTCTGGGGATCCACTTCTACAAAAACAGGGGTAAGTTTTAACAAAGCCACTACTTCAGTGGTAGCAATATAGGTGAAGGATGGAGTTATTACTTCATCTCCCGGCTGCAAACCCAATGCCATCATAGCAATTTGAAGGGCATCCGTTCCGTTGGCACAAGGGATTGTATGTTTTACATTCAAATAAGCCCCCAAATCCCGGGTAAACTCTTGTACTGCCTTTCCATTGATATAAGCAGCAGTATCTAAAACCTCATGGATGGCAGCATCCACCTCTTTTTTTATTGCTAAATACTGAGAATGGGTATCCACCATCTGTATAGAACGCATATATAAATTTTAACTACAAAATTACTATAAAATCAACAACAAAGATTTGAGTTACTTTTGTTCCAATATGAAATGGGCATACTTTTTATTTACCCGATTATACCCGCTGATTGCCTGGTTGATTTCCCCATTCAACCGCAAAGCAGCCCTATGGGTGGATGGCCGGAAAAATTTGCTTGAAAAATTTAGAATAACATTCGAAAAAAATCAGGAGCCGGTTATCTGGATGCATGCCGCATCATTAGGTGAATTTGAACAAGGATTACCCATAGCTGAGCAACTCAAAGTTGCATATCCAGGCCATCGACTTCTTTTAACCTTTTTCTCTCCCTCAGGGTACGAGAACAGAAAAAATCATCCCATTGCCGATTGGGTTTTTTATCTACCCATGGACAGTGCTGTTCATGCACAAAAACTAATTGAATATACCCAACCCAAATTAGTCCTCTTTGTTAAGTATGAATTCTGGTATTACTATTTAAAAACTTTGCATCAACATAAGATACCTGTTTTACTGGTTTCCGGCGTCTTCCGTTCCAATCAGCTTTTCTTTAAATTATTCGGGGGATTTTACCGCTCGCTCCTGCAATACTTCACACATTTCTTTTTACAGGACCAGGGCTCAGCCAACTTATTGATGCCTATTGTTTCAGCAAGCCGCATCAGTGTTTCCGGCGATACCCGATTCGACAGAGTAATTACCATTGCTGCGGCAGCCCAATCCTTTTCTGCAATTGAAAAATTTGCCAATGAGCAACCATTAATTATTGCCGGAAGTACCTGGAGTGAAGATGACAAAGTATTGCATCATTTTGCCATCAGTCATCCCGAAGTAAAGTGGATTATTGCCCCCCATCATATTGAGAAGGAAAGACTTGAGGAATGTTTACGATTCTACCCCTCTTCTATTCTATATTCAAGCTATGTGTCGGCTAGCCAAGAGGAAAGAAACAAGGTAAACACCCTTATCATTGACAATATTGGCATACTTAGTCAATTGTACCAATATGCCACTATCGCCTTTATCGGAGGGGGGTTTACCAGTCAGGGTATTCACAATACCATTGAAGCAGCAGTTTTTGGGAAGCCCGTTGTTTTTGGACCCGTATATGATAAATACCTTGAAGCAGTAGAACTTATTGAAACAGGAGGAGCTGAATCTGTAGAGACTATCTTAATGTTAGAAGAAAGTTTTAATTCTCTATTGGTTCATGAGGAAAAACGAAATAAAATGGGGGAAGCAGCCAGAAACTTAGTACTATCAAAAGCCGGAGCCACCCAATTTATTCTCAGTTATATTCAGGAAAAGCGTCTTTTGACCAACTGATCAAATAATTTAACAGTAGGATTCTCTTCCAGCCAACCAAGCTTAACCTTTAATTCCCGCTGAATCCAATATTGTGCTTCAGGGTAAATATTAAAGCCGTTGATGGTCTTGATACTTCTCTCATACATATTCTCGTCACCTCTGAACAGATGATTGATAAACAAGTATCTATCGTTAATACTAATTGCTTTTTTAAGATCTCTTACCGGCGTTTCGTCTAGCATATTGGCCACTTCAACCGTATATTCCTTTAACTGCTCATTCAATTCGGGAATATCATTAATCAAAAGTTCATTCACTTCTTTTACCTGTAGCTCCACTTCAGGAACCACTGTAGGAACAACTGGTTGGTGAATCAATGTGGGTATTTCTGTGAAAGATTCAAAAAAGGAATGACCATTAGACAATTTTGCTACTTTCTCATCCTGTCTGGATGAAACTGGTGGCGGAACTGGTTCTGATTCAACAGAAGAATTAGTTATGGCTACGGAAGGCATAACAACCGCTACTTTTGAACTTGAAATATTGGAAGGCTTGTGCATTTGCAACTCCGCCAATAATAGCTGCGCCGTGATAGACAATTTATCCACCGCTTCCTTACGGCTAAATTGTTCTTGTAATTTATTAATTAAAGTACCTACTCTTTCCATAGGAAGCAATACTTTTGGGTTATCCAAAGAAGCAACTTATCAATCTAAAACGAATTTTAAGCTATTTTATTGTTACATGTTTATTGAACCCAATTTATCAGGAGAAAGAAGAGGCTGGATCGAAGTAATCTGTGGCAGCATGTTCAGCGGCAAAACAGAGGAATTGATCAGAAGATTAAAGAGAGCCAAAATTGCCAATTTAAAGGTAGAAATCTTTAAACCAGCTGTTGACAAGCGATACGATGAAAACGACGTGGTTAGCCATGATGCCAATACCATCACTTCTACCCCAATAGAAAACTCTCAGACCATTTTATTAATGGCACAGGATGTTGATGTGGTGGGTATTGACGAAGCACAGTTTTTTGATGCAGAAATTGCTGAGGTTTGCGAAAAACTGGCTTTAAGAGGGGTTCGGGTAATAGTGGCTGGTCTGGACATGGACTATATGGGCAAACCCTTCGGACAAATGCCTTATTTGTTGGCAACTGCAGATTATATTACCAAGCTACACGCCATTTGCATGAAATGTGGCAATATTGCCAATATTTCCTATCGCAAAACCAGTGATGAAGGACAGGTTTTATTAGGAGAGAAAGAAACCTATGAGCCCCGTTGCAGAAAATGTTTTCATGAATAATTTTAGTTTAATATTAGCACTTCTAAAAAAAGACATATTACTGGAAACCCGCCAGCAATACAGCTTTTACGGAGTGCTATTGTACATAGCATCCAGCACTTTTGTGGTATACTTAACCATGGGGCAGCCTGAAGATAAAGTATGGAATGGCCTTTTCTGGGTATTGCAATTATTTATTTGCATTAACGCTGTAGCCAAAAGTTTCTTACAGGAAAACAGAGGCCGAATGTTGTACTACTATAGCCTTAGTTCCCCCTTGCACTTCGTACTGGCTAAACTACTATTCAATGCCATCCTCATGCTTTTCATGACTTTATTAAGCATTGGCATTTTCAGTTTGCTACTGGGCAATCCAACGGTCCGTTTCATGGAATTTGTGCTGGTAAGCCTCCTGGGTGGGATCAGTTTAAGTATGGTGTTTACTTTTTTAGCTGCAATTGCAGCCAAGGCTCAGCAACAAGCGGCCATGATGGCAATTATGGGTTTCCCCATTATCATCCCCCAATTGCTGCTGCTCACGAAAGTTTCAGGGGCTGCGTTTACATCCGCCATACAAAACGGTTGGTGGCAAATGGTGGCCTTGCTATTCGTTCTTGACCTGTTGGTTTTGGCCTTGGCCGTAATTTTATTTCCATTTCTCTGGAAGGACTAATCCGGAGGGATTAGAACCGCAGGTGCCTTACAGTTAAGCCCTTATTAATTAGTTGCTTTAAAGAGTCGATGCCTATTTTCAAATGCTTATCTACAAACTGAGCAGTCACTTTAGAATCACTGGCTTCTGTTTTTACTCCTTCCGGAATCATTGGCTGATCGCTCACCAGCAATAAAGCTCCGGTTGGAATTTTATTGAAAAAACCTACGGTAAAAATGGTAGCGGTTTCCATATCGATTGCATAGGCTCTTACTTTTTGCAGATAGGCTTTAAACTCCTCATCATGCTCCCATACTCTTCTGTTGGTTGTATAAACAGTACCCGTCCAATAGTCCACTTCATAATCTCTGATGGTTGTTGAAATTGCTTTCTGCAGGGCGAAAGCAGGCATTGCAGGAACTTCCGGAGGAAAATAGTCATTCGATGTACCTTCACCACGGATGGCAGCAATTGGCAAAATTAAATCCCCGATTTTATTTCTTCTTTTTAACCCACCGCATTTACCTAAAAACAGAACAGCTTCCGGCTCAATGGCAGTCAGCAGATCCATAATAGTAGCAGCGCCCGGACTACCCATTCCAAAATTGATAATGGTTATTCCGTCAGCAGTGGCACATTGCATAGGCCGATCCAATCCAACAATCGGAACATTGTTCCATTCTGCAAACATTTTCACATAATTACTGAAATTAGTAAGCAGAATATATTTTCCAAAATTCTCTAGTTTTTCTCCTGTATAACGTGGCAACCAGTTGTCTACTATTTCTTCTCTCGTTTTCATATGCAATAATTTAACTTGTAAATATACAAATTAGCCCTGATTTATGCAGTAATCTTAAATTGCACCTATGAATATCCTGTTCCCCGCCTACGAGCCCAGGTTACAAAAACAAGACGACAAAGTATTTACCTGGTGTCTGATCAGAAAAAAATGGGTACTGTTTACGAAAGAAGAATGGGTAAGACAGAACTGGTTAAATTATTTATTAAACCAGCTTCAGTATCCAGCTTCTATGATTGCGGTAGAAAGAGGAATTCAATTAGGCGAATTAACAAAGCGGGTTGATATCTTGGTTTTCAAAGCCAGCTTGCCCTGGCTTTTAATTGAGTGCAAGGAAGAGGATACTACTTTAACAGAAAGTACCGTCCGGCAAATTCTCAGTTATCAGACAGTTTTACAGACCGGTTTTTTAGTCATTAGCAACGGAAACAATACAAGAGGATTTGAAATAAAAGGAACAGAAATCATAGAAATAACAGACTTACCCACTTACTCCTGAAGGGTTTCTGTTAAACTGTATAATTGCCAGTAAATGAATTGTTCCAGCTTAATCAAAAAAAATCCCGGTTCTAAACAGAACCGGGATGCTAAAAAACATTTTATCCTATTAAGGGAAGATACCCAATTCAGTATAAGAAGTACCTACTTTGTTAATGGCACAAACATAGGCAGCTGTTCTCATATCAGGAATGGCTGGATTTTCTTTCCAGATGGCCATGATTTCTCTGGTTGCAGCAATCATAGACTCTTCCAGACCACTGTGAACCAAATCTACTTCCTCTGGTCCGTGCAAAATAATATTGCGTTCCGCAGCACTCACTGTTTTTCCAGTCAGTTCTTCCAGCTGAGTCAGAATTTTGGTATTTAAATTTTCAGTAAATCTTTTTTCCATTCTACCATATCGAACATGGCTCAGGTTTTTTAACCATTCAAAATAAGAAACAGTAACACCACCTGCATTCAGATACATATCTGGAACTACCAACACCCCTTTTTTAGCAAATACCTCGTCCGCTTCAGGAGTCAAAGGACCATTGGCTGCTTCCCCGATAATTTTTGCCTTCACGCGAGGCGCATTTTCACCATTAATTACATTTTCCAATGCGGCAGGAATTAAAATATCACATTCCATTTCAAGCGCATCTCCGCTTTTTGCAATATTGGTTGCTCCAGGGAAATTCAGAATAGAACCTGTTGCTTTTCTGTGCTGGAAAACTTCCTCTTCGTTCAATCCATTTGCATTGTAAATAGCACCTTCATATTCAGCAATAGCGATTACTTTGGAGCCATTCTCACGGAAGAACTTGGCAGTATGATAACCCACATTACCTAATCCCTGAACTATCACAGTCTTACCAACAACGCCGGTTGACAAACCTAATTTCTCCATCACATCCTGCATATTGCAGACTTCGCGGATACCGTAAAAAACACCGAGCCCGGTAGCTTCTTTTCTTCCGCGAACACCGCCCTGTGTTACCGGCTTACCAGTAACACAACCCGCCGCATCAATTTCACCAGGTTTCAAAGAAGCATAAGTATCTACAATCCATGACATTTCACGCTCTCCGGTTCCATAATCAGGAGCCGGTACATCAATACCGGGTCCAATAAAATTCTTCTTCACCAATTCACTGGTATAACGACGGGTAATTTTTTCCAATTCGTATACGGAGTATTTCTTTGGATTGATTTTAATTCCACCCTTGCCTCCACCAAAAGGAACATTCACAATTGCGCATTTGTAAGTCATTAATGAGGCAAGTGCCATTACTTCATCCTGATTAACTTCATCACTAAAGCGAATTCCTCCTTTACAAGGAGACTTGTGCTGGGAGTGTTGTACCCTGTATGCTTCAATCACTTCAATTCTTCCGTCATCCATTTTTACTGGAAAACGCATGCTGTAAATACTGTTACAAGCTTTAATTTGTTCTAACAACCCTTTTTCCCATTTGGTAAAACTGGCTGCTTTATCAAAGCTTCTTTCAACACTTTGAAAAAAGCTGTACGGTTGATGATTCGACATGGCAATCGTTTTATTGGTTAAAATCGAAAATGTAAAATTACTTTTTAAAACCCTCTTTTTCAAGACGGGTGATTTTTTTATCAATGTTTATCAGGTAGGCGAATAATCCGGCTAAAATGGTGAGTACCACCGCCATTACCACAAAGATTTTTCCATTGCTTCTCATAAGACCTTGCTCTGTATCCTGTGCCATTAATTGGGAAGAAATCAGAAAAGCGCTAAGTAATAAGAGGCTGTATTTTATTTTAGTCATTATTCTCCAGTTTATCTTTTAAGAGAGAAAATCGTATTTGTAGGGTACTTATCCAGGTTCCCAACAGGGTCCAACCAATTACTGCCGGATAAAAGACAACTCTCATTTGAGCGTCCATATCCTTTCCGTTTATACCTGGGTTTCCTTCTGCACCTTGGCCTCCCGGATGCAATGATTCAGTTAGTCTGGGTAAAATCCACAATGTTGGGAAAAGCATGAAAAACGCAAATATGTTGTAAACAGCACCGATCCGACCTTTCTTATCATCTTCTTTCAAGCTACCCCTGAGCACAAAATAAGCCAGGTATATCAACATGGCTATCGCTGCACCGTTTTGCTTGGGGTCTCCACTCCAGGGGCTTCCCCACTGATAATTGGCCCAAATAGCTCCGGTTACCAGTCCTAGCATTCCATAAATAACACCGGTAACGGCAAATGCAACTGCATAGTGATCATTCTTAGCAATAGGGTTTCTCAGGTACCGGATAGAATAGATTAAGGATACCAATAATAAGATCATCATTGTAAACCACATGGGAACATGGAAGAAGAAGTTCCGGATAGATTCCTTCATTCGGTCATCCAGCCTGGGCACTTTTACGTAAAATCCGTACGTACACGTGTACACCAACAACAGCAAAGACAATATTTTCCACCAGTATTTCCGAATCATTGAATACAATTTTGCCCGAAGTTCTCCTCTGGGTTTGAATAGCTGCAAAATTAGGTGAAAGCAACTCAATAAACCTTGCCATTGTGTAAATTTTACCTATCATTAGCAATCTGCGCCATCCGCCACAAGAAACCAGTGGACAAATCTGCATTCCATTGGAAACAATGATGGAAAAACCATTGATTTTCGTTAGTTTTGCACACTTTCAAATTCATGCCGTAACATGAAGTTATCCTATTCCGCTCTGGCGGATTGAACAACTTGCTGTGGCTATCATCTTAAAAGATTAGTTACATGAAATTATCTCAGTTCAAGTTTGACCTACCGTTAAACTTAATTGCACAAAACCCAACCAAAAAAAGAGAAGACAGCCGCCTGATGGTGGTAGACCGCAAAAGCGGCCACATGGAAAACAGACATTTTAAAGACATCCTTGACTATTATGATGATAAAGATGTTTTTGTAGTAAACAACACGAAGGTCTTTCCTGCCAGAATGTATGGCAGAAAAGAGAAAACAGGAGCCAAAATCGAGGTTTTCCTTTTACGTGAATTAAATAAGCCCAACAGACTGTGGGATGTCATTGTTGATCCCGCAAGAAAAATAAGAGTCGGAAACAAACTTTACTTCGGAGACAATGAAGAATTGGTAGCAGAAGTAATAGACAATACCACAAGCCGCGGCAGAACCATTCGTTTCCTCTGGGACGACGATGATGAAAGCTTCAAAAAAATGCTTGAATTTTTAGGGGAGACCCCTCTTCCAAAATACATCAAGCGCAAGCCAGATGAAGAAGACAAGGAAAGATATCAGACGGTTTACGCCAAGCACGAGGGCGCCGTTGCTGCTCCTACTGCCGGACTACATTTTAGTAAGGAATTAATTAAAAGATGTGAAATACAAGGTATCCGATTTGCAGAAGTTACTTTACACACTGGCTTGGGCACTTTCAGACCCATTGAAGTTGAAGATCTGAGCAAGCATAAAATGGACGCTGAATATTATCAGATAGACGAACAAGCCTGTGCTATTGTAAATAAAGCAAAAGAGAATGGTAAAAGAATCTGTTCTATCGGCACAACTACCATGCGTGCTATGGAAAGCAGTTTCACAGCACAACAATTGTTAAAACCCAGCGAGGGATGGACCAATCATTTCATCCATCCACCTTATACTTTCAACGTAGCTGATAGTTTGGTTACTAATTTCCATTTACCCAAAACCAGCTTACTAATTATGACCTGTGCTTTCGCTGGGTATGATTTAGCCATGGAAGCTTATAAAAAAGCTATCAAAGACAAGTACAGATTCTTTAGCTATGGAGATGCGTTACTGATTATATAAGGTCTCAGTAAATTAAAATCTACTTTATAAAAAAGCCAGGATGAAATAATGCTCCTGGCTTTTCTTTTTTATTTCTTTCTTGCATTTTTATATTGGCTTTCGTACAAATGAATCCATTCTTGTGGAGTCATTTTCTGCACCAGCTCTCCTATGAGTGCATAGGGAACAATGGCCGTTTTTTTAAATCTCAAACAACTTTTACCTATATCTAATTTTGTAGGTGTGGCTTTGATATAAGACTTGGTAAACCAGTCGTATAAAGCTGGCTGTGCATAAATCCCCATATGGTAAAAAGCAATAAAATTCTTTTGTGCTGCCAGTGCCATAAATGGCAAGGGCAATTTGGGATCACAATGATATCCATCTTTATATATACTATGTGGAACCACATAACCAATCATGCCATAATTCATCACTTCTGAAAATCCAGCAGGAAGGTTTTGTACGATACAATCCCTAATTTGATTGAACATCACTTTTTGTTCTTCAGGAATCTGTTTCAGGTATTCCTCAACTGTTTGGGCATCGCTGGTCATTTATGAAGCAAATTTTAAATTTTGAACCCGTTTATTGGCAATAAAACTTAATGATATTGAAAGTATACCGAACACTAATAGCACAATCAAACTATTACCCAAAGCCTGAACAAAACTAATTTTATTAAGATCTAAAAAGGGATAGGGGTAAACCCCAGTCAAGCTTCCTCTGAGTAATGTATACAAAAAATATACAGCGGGATAAATTAACCAATAGGGAATGGTTTTATATTGGACCCTGCGTTTCGAAGTAAAAAAAGCCCAGTAAAGGAAGGTAAGCATTGGCGAAAAACTATGTAACCCATGATCCGCCCAAAATGCCAGACCAACCGGACTATGCAATTGACTGAGTACTGCATGATATACAATTCCGACAACTGATATATAAACTGTTATTGCAGTTCCGGTTTCAGCCTTCTGCCAGCATTCTTCCTCAGCATTATTCTTGAGCGTCAGATTCAAAAAATAAATAAATACCAGTGTATTACTCAGAATGGTGAAATAGCTAAAAAACCGAACCAATGCATCCAGAAACCCCTTGTATGCAGGACCATGAAGCATCAATGAAAACTGAATGATTAAACTTGAAAGAACAATTACAGCAATGAGGAGCTCCAGCAATTTTTTAGGAATTAAGGGCATATTGGTCAATTACCCTTTGAATTTAATCAAAAAATGATTAATGACCTACTCCTCTCCTTTTAATCATTCCACCCTTTGTATCCTTAATACTGCTCATGACAACAAAAGCATTAGGGTCAATTTTCTCCAATTCTGTATTTAATTTATTGATCTCCAATCGGGTAATAACTGTGTATACAATATCCATGTCCTTTACGTCTCCACTTTTTCCATAGCCTCTTTTTCCTTTGTACACTGTTACACCTCTACCCAAAACGTTAATAATCATTGCTCTAACTTCATCATTATGAACTGAAATAATGGTAACACCTGTATACTCTTCAAGACCTTCAATAATGAAGTCAAGCGTTTTGGAGGCACTCAGATAAGTTAGTAATGAATACATGGCAATTTCCACAGATAGAAAATAGGCAGCCGTAGAAAAAATAATAACATTAATAATGATTATCACATCACCAATTGTCATACCCGATTTACGGCTTATCGCAATGGCCAATACTTCAGTTCCGTCTAAAACACCACCCCCTCTGATAGATAGCCCTATTCCCGCACCTAAAAAAAAGCCCCCAAATACAGAGACCAATAAATTGTCTTTTGTAATATCCGGGAATTCTATAAAATGGACCGTTAATGATAATAATAAAATAGCAATAGCAGATTTTACTGCAAACTGCGTTCCGAGTATCCGGTAAGCAAAAATCAGAAACGGAATATTCACCAACAAAATCAGTAAGCCAACAGGAATACCGGACAATGCAGAAATTAACAGTGAAATACCAGTTGCTCCCCCATCAATAAAATGATTGGTCAATAAAAATCCCTTTAAACCCAACGCAGCAGAAAGCACTCCAATACAAATCAGTAAAGCATCCTTCAAACCAGCAAAAACAGTCACCCTGAAAATTCTAAGGCCTTTTGCAATCTGATAAGCACTATACACACTATCCTGATTGTTATTCTTCTTGTCAGGATTTAAAACACTACGAACAATTAAATTTTTGAGAAATCGATGCATAATTGCAATTTACAATAAAGCAACGGCAAGCAGGAGTAAAGAAGGAATTGAATCGTTTTATAAACTGAATTTTAACAGAATAATTAAATTTTCTATTGTGGATAACGATACTCCAATGGCAGCAAATTAGACAACTTTTCAGACCAAGCCCAATAGTCCAATGTAAGAATATCCTTGCCAAAAAAATAACTCCCATTGGCCAGTACAGAAACAACTTTGGATGCGTCGGGCATAAAAAGTTTGGCGGTTACCGGATCTCCTAATGTAATATCCCTCTTTGATCTTATATATAATGGTGACATCACTTTGTTTTTGTATACTACCTGTAGATAATCCTTGAATTGCAGACCGGCTGTATTGTTATCAATTGCAAAGGCAATGCTATCCCCATTTAAAGGTTTATTGATTAAAACGTCTACTTCTTCCATTAAGGGTTCTCCATTAAGCCTTATGGTGGCACTTGGGGTTTTCTGTCGAATTATCCTTTTTATCTCAAATCCCTCTTCATTAATTTTATTGCGGAACACACTTCGCATAAAATGCATTAAAGATCCTTTGTAAGTATCAGCTCTATTGGCAAGCCATTTTTGATACTGTCGGTTATTTTTTGGTTTCCTTTCTGAAAACAAAGGATAACCCTGGTAAAAAAATATTCTGGTTTTATAATTATGTTCGAATTGGGTAAGCGAGTAAGTTAAATCAAAGCCCAATGCATTATTCTCAATTCGCAATGGTTCTGTTGCATAGGCACGAAGAATATTTTCCTTTTTACTGAAGGTAAATTTAACCGCATCTTTATTGAGCAGCTTACAGTTTAATGCATTAGGAGTATTCCCAATAAGCATTTCCATAAAAAAGATTCCCCATTTCTCCCATCCTTTTTTATCGTAATTCCCAACAACAACTTCCTCCAATTCGGCCACTTGATGCTTTAGCTCAATTTTTAATCCGGTTATGTTTTCCTGTAAGCTTACTTCAGTAGCATAGGTTTCATACCCAATTAGTGCAACAATCAGGTTAAAACGACCGGGACCAGCCAATTCCAGTTTAAATTCACCTGCACTGTTTGTATTAGTACCCACAGATGTATTCGAAAGAAATACACTGGCAGCAGGCAATCCCTGCTTGGTCTTAAAATCAATAATTTTCCCACTAATTATTCTCTGGGCTTCTGCAAACTGTGCAGTTGCTATCCAGAGAATGATGAGAAGGATTTTTTTAATCATAAAATGTCTGTTACAAACCAAATAAACCTGCGTTCAACAATTGCAAGGTTTTGGTTTTATACGTCTGAGGCACGAGTAAGGAAATATTATGCGGACTTCCTCCATAGCTAACCATTGTTGTTGGCACTTCATTCAGCGAATCAAACAGCTTTTGTAACACATGATCGGTCTGAGCAATCTCATTCCCTACAATAGAAACTATCGTCTGACCCTTTTCAACATCCACGCTTCCAAATGGTTCGAGTTCCCTGACAATTTCAGGCAAGAATGCATCCGAATCAATAGTTACCGAAACAGCTACTTCGGATGTGGTAATCATATCAATGGATGTTTTATATTTTTCAAAAACTTCAAATACCTTCCGCAAGAAGCCATAGGCCAATAACATTCGGCTACTTTTAATCTTAATGGCGGTAATTCCATCTTTTGCAGCTACAGCCTTTACCCCAACACTGCCAGCTTCCTTAGTAATGACGGTTCCAACCGCATCTGGTTGCATCGTATTCAATAATTTTACCGGCACATTTTCTTGCTGAGCAGGCCAGATACAGGTAGGATGTAATATTTTTGCCCCGAAATAGGCAAGCTCTGCCGCTTCATCAAAGCTCAACTGCTCAATGGCAACTGTTTTATTTACAATTCTGGGATCATTATTGTGCATTCCATCTATATCCGTCCAGATTTCACAAACAGAAGCATTGCAGGCAGCCGCAATTAGTGATGCCGTATAATCACTTCCTCCTCGTTTTAAATTATCAACTTCTCCCTTTGCATTTTTACAGATATAACCCTGAGTAACAAAAATCCCTGTCCCCTTATACTTATCCAGTAAATGGTTCAGTTTTGTTCTGATAGGAAGAAGCTGTGGCTCTTCGTTGGCATCGATACTCATGAATTCCAATGCGGGCAGTAATTCATGCTGAACGCCTATTTCAGACAGATATACAGAAAACAACTTAGTACTCATTAATTCGCCTTGAGCAAGAATGTCCTTATTCAAAGCCTCACTGAACGAGATACGCAGTATAATGATCAGAAATTCAAAATGTTCCGCAATTATTAAACGTGCTTTTTCCTGATTCTCTGGCTTAGTAACCAGATGATTGATGAAATTCAAATAATGTTGGTGTAATTGCTGAATGGTATCTTTTGCTGAATCTCTATCTCCTTTTGCCAGTAAATCACTGATTTGAACAAGTGTATTGGTTGTACCACTAAGCGCACTCAATACCACAATTTTCTGCTCGGAATCCCTGGTTATAAGTTTTGCAACTTCGTGCATTCTTTCCGGCTTACCCACACTGGTGCCTCCAAATTTCATTATTTTCATTGCTGCCTAATTTACAGCAAATGTAACGCTAACAAGTGAATCACATGCCATAAGGCTTTTGAGTTTCACAACCTAAATTCTCTCCTGGATCTACCCCCAGCTTTTTACAAAAAGCAAGATAATACTGCAATCTGATTTTGTTTCTGCTTGACGTAATTCCTCCGCATTCCAACCCTCCGTTCACAATATTCATAACAGCACCAAAACCGGGCTTCCTACCCATCAATGAATCCTGTTTTGCAGGAATCCATTTACCAGCCATTACTTCATGACAGGAGGGCTTGGGATCCTGTGGTGTTATCCAGAACCATATGGCTGATGCAAAACTCAACTCAGCATTTTTTACCAACAATTCGGGATTCTTTAACAAACTATCTTTATTGCCTAAGACCTGCTCACTAAATAATCCATAATTATAATTCCAGCTCAATTGAATAGGTCCTCTGCCATGATAGGATTTGCCTTTAACAGGAGGATAATAGGGGTCTGTTGTATCACTGTAATGGTCACAACCATTTAAACAAGTCAGTTCTTCTTTATAATACAACCCAAAATCATAAAAACTATTCATATCCATTTCACTACCCCCGCCTGTTTCATGCGAGATGGTTGCCAGAAATGCGGCAAGTTCTCTGCGTTGAATATCCGCTGTTGTACTAGACAAAAATTCTGGGAAACGTTTTGTAGCTGCAACAAAAGCTTCATAAGTATAAAAAGGAATTGCAGCACTATCTCCACCATTGATATGAGGGAATACTGCATCCCATTCGGCCTTGCTTAAAACCGGAAAAGATTCATTAGAATGTTTTTTTGCAGGAAAACAGGAAGCCAAAAGCAATGGAATTCCCATCCAAATTAAAAAAGTTACTAGTAATCGCATAATTGTGCAGTTGAACAATACTACAAACGAATTCCAAATAAATTACCGGTTGCAATTAAATCTTCAACCACCACTGGTAAAAGCGGGATTCCATTTTTTATTCTCTCAGACTCAATCTTTCTTTCAGGATCGCCAGGAATTAAAACCGGATTTGTTGAATCTACTGGTGCAGCGTTGCGAAATCGGCTAATCCAGTTATCCATATGATTCTTAAAAGTGTCAGCAGGTCTGAATGCATCTATTCGCATAGCTCCGAGAAAATGGCCAAGACCATTTCCCGGCATATTCTCCGGCATTGGTATATAAGCCGGAAATGGGGGGGCCCAAGGTCCGTAAGATGCTCCGCTCAGGACTGCTGAAAAAATATCTACAATGCTTCCTAATGCATACCCTTTATGACTACCGTGCGTTTTATCAGATCCCAGTGGAAGGAGTGATCCGTTTTTTTTCAAAATATTTGCATCAATGGATGCCATGCCATTTTCATCCTGCACCCAGCCTTCGGGTGTATCCTGTTGTTTCCTTTGCAATATTTCCAATTTGCCATTCGCTGCAGTAGTTGTGGCAAAATCCGCTATAAAGGGAGGCTCATTCCCCGCTGGTATAGCAACTGCAATTGGATTGGTTCCAAGCATTTTCTCTTTGGAAAAAGTGGGGGCTACCAGTGCACTTGCATTGGTCATAGCGATGCCTATCATATCATTGGGTAAAGCCATCATGGCATGATACCCTGCAATACCAAAATGATTGGAATTTTGCACAGAGACCCAACCGGTTCCTACTTGTTCTGCTTTTCTCATGGCAAGTTTCATTGCATAGGGAGCCACAACCAAACCAAGCCCCTGATCACCATCTACAACTGCTGTTGACGGTGTTTCATGAATTACTTTAATATCAGGTGTGGAGTTTATTCTCTTAGCTTGCCATAAGCGAATATATCCGCTTAACCTTGCCACACCATGACTGTCAATGCCTCTTAAATCAGCGGAGAGCAACACTTCTGCAGCAACAGAAGCATCTTCCTCAGGGCATCCCATCTGCAGAAATACTTTTTTTGTAAAAGAAAGCAATTGAGGATATGGGAAAATCTTTTCCATACCTGCAATGTACGAAGCAAAATGATTAGTTCTCAACCCACTTTTTGAACGCATAAACCCTCTCCCTGCTTACAACAGCCTCATCTGAATAGTTACCGGCTGTCAAAATAATTTTAAGCCTGTTATTGATATACTTTTTTATTTCCTTGATAAATACAGCATTACAAATCATATATCGGTTGATACGGAAAAAATACTGAGGATCTAAAACTTGCATTAACTTTTCTAATGAAAAATCAATCGGATATTTTATACCCTCTTTATTCAGCACGTAAACTGTTTTGTCACTAACAAAAAAGCAGGCAATATCTGTAGTATTAATAAAAATCATTCTTGATCCCAGTTTAATAAGAAATCTGGATTTGAATAATTTTCTATTAAAGGCAAGTTTTGAATCTTCCTGTATTTTTACCATCTCGGGGTAATGATATTTTATGCGTTCAAATTTCAGCAAAGCTTTTGCAATTTCAGCAGAAGAAACAGGATTATTAATGGTATAGATGCTGAAAAAATGATTGGGTATTTTAATTGAAGGCTCTTTAATCATTACAACAGGCATTTCCAGATGTAAATTGGCTTCCTGTTTAATGAACTCGAGCGAATCTGCATCCAGGTCTAAAAAAATCAAATCAAAATCGAAAGTGGGTTTCCATTTTGTTCTGTATGCAGATAACGCTTCCAGATGAACAATTTGCGCTTCATCCGGAACATACTCCTTTATAAAACTGGAGAGCGTCTCTACTAGACTTGATTCTCTGGATACAACAAGTATTTTCATAGTGAATTCAGAAACAAAGAACTTTAGAAAAAAGTTGCAATAATTCGGCAAAAAAATATAATTCCAGGCTATAAATACATAATCCGGATTCGAGATGAATCCGGATTATGCAATTGTAAAAGATGCTAAAATTCTAAGGCAGCAATACACGATTAATTAAGTGTACAACACCATTGGTTGCCACAATATTAACACCACCTTCCAGAATGATATTGGATGCCGGATTGCTACTGGTTGTTATTTTAACTGAAGGAGGGTTTAATCCAATAGTTAAAGTACCTCCTTGTAAAGTTGGTGCAGTAGCTCCATTAATTAAATCACTGGCGAAAACATTCGTGCCAATTACATGGTAACTTACTACAGTATTAATTAAGCTGGTGGATGCTGCATCAATATCAGCTGCTGTATTAAAACCTGCTGCATTGAACGCAGAGTTGGTTGGAGCAAACACGGTCAGTTTACCTTCTGCACCAATTGCATTTAACAATCCAGCTTTGGAAACTGCCGCTACTAATAAACTCAAGTTAGGATTACCTGCTGCAATCTGCTGAATTGTTTGCGTTGGTGGTATTAAAACATTTTCAATCACATGGATAATCCCATTGCTTGCCTGAATATCTGCAGCTTTTACTTTAATTCCATTCACAAAAACACCATTAGCATTTCTGGATGCAAAAATTTTCTGTCCCTGAAGACTACCCACCGCATCACTTGCAGGAACTTCAGCAGAACTTACACGCAAACCCAACACGTGATAAGTCAGGATATTGGCAACCTGGGCAGCGGTTAAAGATTGTAAGGTCGCCTCAGTAATACCTGCTACTGCAAAGGCGGCATTGTCCGGTGCAAAAACGGTTAGTGTACCACTCGACAATGTACTTACAATGCCTGCTTTTTCAACTGCAGCTTTTAAAATACTGAAATCGGCATTTGAGTTAACTATGTCTACAATTGTCTGGGCAGGAGGATTTTCTTCCTTTTTACAACTGGTTCCCAACATAAGGATTAGAGACAATCCTACCATCATTTTCTGCAAAAACTGTTTACTTTTCATAGATTGAAGTTTAAACATTTAGAACAGAAGGAAAGCATAAACGTTGCCTAACCAAGGCTCAACTGTAAAAAATTAAAGCTGAACAGTTATTTATAGAGACTGAATGGTATAAATGAATAAGGGCAATACCATGCATGGTATTGCCCTTTCCAGAAAAAAATTATTTAAAATGGTAAATCATCAAAAGCTTCTGTTATATCAGAAGAAGGTGTCATAGGAGAAGCATTTGAAGCAGGAGCAGACTGATACCCACTGCCAGTATATCCTCCGCTACTTGGAGAAGTGTCACCGCTTCTACTACCTAATAATTGCACACTGCTCACCCTTAAAGTAAGGGTGGCACCATTTGTACCATCTTTGGTAGTGTAAGTTCTGACATCAGGCTGACCCTCTACATATACTTGTGTACCTTTCTTTAAATAGGGGGCAATACCCGTTCTCTCTGTCCAATACGCGCAATCAACCCAGGTTGTTTTATCTTTTTGATTACCCTGAGCATCCTTATACCGTTCCGTATGGGCAACAGTAAAATTGATTACATTTTTCCCATTAACATTATTCAACATGGCATCTTTACCCAGATTCCCAATAGCTGTCAGTTTAATCATAGTGTGTGTTTTTTTATCAATTTCTAAAAAATGAAATTAAGTAAAATGCGTAATTCCCGCATTGCCAATTTGATTTTAACGGTTCTCGAAAGTCTAAATCGACCTTATTTGGCCCCATTGTTCTAATTTTGCAGTAAATATTGGCAATTATGAGTCGTAAGGGGAAAGTTCTGGTGGCAATGAGTGGGGGTATCGATAGTACCGTTACTGCACTTATGTTGCACCATGAGGGGTATGAAGTGATTGGCATAACCATGAAAACCTGGGATTATGCCAGCAGCGGAACCAGCACGAAAGAGACCGGCTGCTGCAATATTGATTCTTTCAACGATGCCAGGCAGGCTGCCGTTCACCACGGTTTTCCTCACTTCATTCTGGACATAAGAGACGAGTTCGGGGATTTTGTAATTGAAAACTTTGTAGAAGAATACCTGGCTGGAAGAACCCCCAATCCCTGTGTAATGTGCAATACGCATATCAAATGGAGGGCTTTGTTAAAAAGAGCCAATGCCTTGGAATGCGATTATATAGCAACCGGACATTATGCTTCTATCAGGCAACATACCAATGGCAGGTATGTAATCAGCAAAGGATTAGATGAAACAAAAGACCAGAGTTATGTGCTGTGGGGGTTAGATCAGGAACTCTTAAGCAGAACCATTATGCCTTTAGGTGGTTATCGCAAGTCCGCCATCAGACAAATGGCCATGGATATGGGCTACCCTGAATTAGCAAAGAAAAGTGAGAGTTATGAAATCTGTTTTGTTCCGGACAATGACTACCGCGGATTTTTGAAAAGAAGAGTGGATGGTTTGGAAGATAAAGTGGCAGGTGGCTGGTTTGTAGACAAAACAGGCAAAAAACTCGGACAACATAAAGGGTATCCATTTTATACAATCGGACAAAGAAAAGGACTGGAGATTGCTATGGGGCATCCTGTATATGTAACCTCCATTGATCCCGACAAAAATATTGTTGTTCTAGGAGATGAAGCTGATCTTGAACAAAATGATATGATGGTGGGAAAATTGAACTGGATAAAATACGATGGAATTACAGACGGTATGGAAGCCATTACCCGAATCCGATACAAAGACAAGGGCGCACTTAGCAATTTATACAATGAACCCAATGGTAATATCAGGACTCGCTTTTATGAAAATGTAAAAAGCATTGCACCTGGTCAGAGCGCTGTTTTTTATGAAGACAATGATGTTATTGGAGGAGGTATAATTCAGCGGGGTGAATTAATTCTTAATCCTTAATCCTGTTTTCTAAATAAAGCGGCGAACATAAAGTCTGCTCTTTTTTCAAAACCAGCAATCAATTGCTGGCTAATCAGTTCAGCTGTAAGAATTGATTGTGAAATATACTGCACTATTCCTTCATTTTCTGCTTCAAATACAGAACAGGTTATATAGAGAAAATACCCACCAGGCCTCAACTTAGGGAATACTGACGTCACAATAGATTCCTGCGTCTTTTGGTATTCCTGAATATGCTCCGTGTTAAAAAAAGAGAGCTGCTCTGGTGTTCTTCCCCAGGTACCACTACCTGAACAGGGTGCATCACAGATTATCAAATCAAATGTCTTATGCTGTAATTCGGGAGATTGAACTGGCTCACTCAGGTTCACAATTACAGAATCAAACTGTCGAATACCTGCCCGCTGAAATCTGCTGATTAAATTTTGAATGATTGTTTTTCTAACATCAGAAACGGTCAGATTAATATTACCTAGAACATCCCTTGCCAAAATTGATTTTCCTCCGCTTGCTGCGCAGGAGTCCCAGATATCAATAGAAGCATCTTTCCCTTTGCGCAGTTTTTTGGCAGGCTCCATTAATACAGCTGTTTGTTGCGAACTATAGTCCTGCACTACAAAATCCTTATCCACTTCCCCTATTCCTTCCAGTTTGGTTCCATTGGCCAATGCCAAACAATTGTCACTGATTGAACGGTAAGCAATATTTGCCTTATCGAGGGCTTTTAAAACATTTTGAAGTCTTCCCGGACGAATACGAATAAACAAATAAGGTTGAATCAAATGTGATTCATTGAATAATTTAAAATCAATTGATTTACTAATCCATTTTTCAAAAGGGAAAATCAGTTCTGATTTAAAATCAGGAATTTCTTTTTGAACAATAGCAATTCGCTCTGATAACGCTGGTGACCATGCTTCTATCCATGCTTCACTGAATAATCCCCCCCAGTCATTGGGCTGTTCATTGCATAAAAAGACCGCAACCCTTATGGCTTCTTCCGTCGGCAAATCAGCTAAGGATTTACCGGTTCTGAAATACTGATAGCAAAGCTGACCAATGAATTTACGATCCTTGGAACCGAACTTTTTGTTCGCAGCAAAATAGGCTTTCAGATAAATCGAAAATGGCGATTCATTCTTAAACGAGCTTAGTATTGCAGCAGCTGATTTTACATAATTGGCTGCGTACTTCACTATAATTCCAATAAAGCTTTAACAGGATCTTTTCCTATCAGCAACAAAGCCGGATTCTCTAATAATTCTTTCACTCGAACCAGGAAGCTAACACTCTCTCTTCCATCGATAATACGGTGATCGTAACTCAAGGCCAAATACATCATAGGACGAATCACCACCTGACCATTGATAGCCATTGGACGTTCCTGGATTTTGTGCATTCCCAAAATAGCACTTTGAGGGATATTGATAATTGGAGTGCTCATTAAGCTACCAAATACACCACCATTGGTAATGGTAAAAGTTCCACCCTGCAATTCATCCGCAGTTAATTTGCTATCTCTAGCTTTTGCTGCCAACTCTACCACTTTCTTTTCAATATCTGCCATACTAAGGCTCTCTACATTTCGCATAACAGGAACAGTAAGACCTCTTGGAGTACTTACTGCGATACTAATATCCGCATAATCGTGATATACAATCTGATCTCCATCAATATAGGCATTCACCGACGGCCACTCACCTAAAGCAATGGCACAGGCTTTAGCAAAGAAACTCATGAAACCCAGATTCACACCGTGTCCCTCTTTAAATTTATCCTTGTACTGTTTTCTGATTTCCATTATTTGCGTCATGTCCACTTCATTAAAAGTGGTCAACATGGCTGTTGTATTCTTTGACTCCACCAATCTTCTGCTGATGGTTCTTCTAAGTGCGCTCATTTTTTCCTGACGCACATTTCTGCTGAACATTGCTCCATCGGATGCAAAAGATTTCTTTCCAGGATTATTAATTGCATCCAGCACATCCTGTTTCATAATCTTACCACCTGTACCGGAAGGAGTAATGGATTTTGTATCCACTTTTTTATCAGCAATAATAGCTGAAGCCACTGGTGTAGCTTTAATATCATTGGATACAGCTGTTACAGGTGCCTGATTGTTTACAACAGGCGCAGCAGCAGATGCAGGTGCGGGTGCAGGAGCAGCAACACCTTCAGGCTTTGCAGCCGTGTCATCAATATTTGCCAACACATCACCAATATTTAATGTGTCTCCCTCTTTACCAACAGTTTTCAGAATACCTGCTTTTTCAGCATTCACTTCAAAAGTGGCTTTCTCACTTTCCAACTCAGCAATCACTTCATCACGTTCCACCCATTCCCCATCTTTTTTAGTCCACTTTAATAGTGTTACTTCATTGATTGATTCACCTACGGTTGGTACTTTTATTTCGATCATAACGAGAGATTAATAAGGTATATAGTTTGACTATTAAATATTAAATGCTGTTTCAATAATTTCCATTTGTTCCTGAGCATGCACTTTAGCATAACCAGTGGCTGTAGCTGCACTGGCATTTCGACTGATTACTCCAAAATTGATAGTTTTCAAATTAGTTTGAAGGAATCCGGCTGCGCCCATATTCAACGGTTCTTCCTGAACCCAGAACCAGGTAGCTTTATTGTACTTTTTGTATAAAGCATCCAATTGCTGAAGTGGCATTGGATAAATCTGTTCCAATCTTACAATAGCAATGTCCTGTCTGTTTTCCTTTGCCTGCTTATCGGCCAGTTCAAAATAAAGTTTACCCGAACAGAACAAAACTTTTTTAACTGCAGTAGCATCCTGAACAAATGCATCATCAATTACTTCTTTAAATCCGCCTGTAAGGAATTCTTCTTTTGTACTGTATGTACCAGGATTACGAAGATTGGCTTTCGGTGAGAAATTGATCAATGGTTTTCTGAAATTCCAGGTAGTCTGTCTTCTGAATGCATGGAATAAATTAGCTGCACTGGTTATATTGGTAACTACCATATTTAATTCAGCACACATTTGAAGGAAGCGCTCCATTCTTGCACTACTATGCTCAGGACCCTGTCCTTCGTAACCATGTGGCAACAACATGACAAGACCATTTTGTCTCTGCCACTTTTGCTCACCTGCTGCAATAAACTGATCAATCATCGTTTGAGCACCATTACAGAAATCGCCAAACTGTGCTTCCCAAATCACCAACGCATTCGGATTAGCCATTGCATAACCATATTCAAAACCTAAAACACCGTACTCACTAAGCAAAGAATTATAGATTCTGAATTGCTCCTGATTTTCCTGAAAATGGTTCAGACGATTGTACTCTGCATTGGTCTCTTCGTCTCTTAATACGGCATGACGGTGGCTGAAAGTTCCACGCTTCACGTCCTGACCACTCATACGTACTACATTCCCATCAGTCAGAATAGAGCCGTACGCCATCAATTCAGCAGTAGCCCAATCCACTTTTCCTTCTGTCTCAAATATTTTAACCTTATCCTGAATTAATTTTTCAATTTTCTTCAATGGCTTAAAATCAGTTGGCCATTTCATCAATCCATTGAAAAGCAGATTGAATTTTGCATCGTCAATAGCAGTGATAGGAGAAAACTCAAAATCCTCAGCTTTCGCTTTTACAAATGATTTCCAAATTAACTCTGGTGGTTGATGTTTATAAGGTAATGGGTTTTGCTTTACTTCATCCAAACGTTCCTGCAAGTCGCTCCAGAATTTCTTTTCCATAGACTTGGCCAGTTCCTGGGCATCGCTTGTTCCATTCTGGATAAGATACTGAGTGTATATTTCCCTCGGATTCTGGTGTTTGTCAATTAAAGCATATAACTGAGGCTGCGTATATTTCGGATCATCCCCTTCATTGTGACCATGTTTGCGATAACAAACCATGTCAATGAAAATATCCGATTTAAATTCCTGTCTGTATCTGGTTGCTATTTCAGCACATTTCACCACTGCTTCTGCATCATCCCCATTTACGTGCAGCACAGGTGCTTGCACCATGGCCGCAACTGAAGTTGAATAATCAGCACTGCGGGCATCATCAAAATCAGTGGTAAATCCTATTTGGTTATTAATAACAAAGTGTATTGTTCCACCCGTATAATAACCACGAAGTTTGCTCATCTGCAATACTTCATACACAATGCCCTGTCCTGCTACAGAAGCATCTCCGTGAATTAAAATGGGTAAAATATTTTCAAAATGACTTTCTGAAATCAAATCCGCTTTTGCTCTAGCAAATCCTACTACTACCGGATCAACGGCTTCCAAATGGGAAGGATTTGGCATTAGCTTCAAATGAATCGTTTTATCATCTAGTGTTTTCACTTCGCTGCCATACCCCATATGGTATTTCACATCTCCGCTTCCCATGGTCTGATCAATGGTTGCTGTACCTTCAAACTCACTGAAAATCTGTTCATAGGTTTTTCCCATGATATTGGCCAACACATTCAATCTTCCTCTATGCGCCATCCCAATTACTACTTCCTGTACTTCCTGATGGGCAGCGGTATTAATAATTGCATCCAGTGCGGCAATGGTAGTTTCCCCTCCTTCAAGTGAAAACCTTTTTTGCCCGATATACTTGGTATGCAAGAACTTTTCGAACATTACGCCCTGGTTGAGTTTTTCCAGGATGCGCTGTTTCTTATTTAGTGGTAGCGGCTTAGCAAAATTTTGCTCCATTTCAGCAGTCAGAAAATCTACTTTCTTCTGATCACTGATATATTTAAACTCTATCCCAACGTTACCGGCATAGGCATTTTGCAGATGCGTAAGAATTTGTTTCAATGTAGCAGGACCCAATCCAATTAAATTGCCCGCCTGGAAAACAGTAGTAAGGTCAGCATCTGACAAACCAAAGAAACTAAGGTCCAGATTAGCTCCCCTGTCCTTTCTTGTTCTGATTGGATTGGTTTTGGCTATTAAATGCCCTTTATTTCTATACCCAAGAATCAACCTGTAGACTTTAATTTCCTGCATCCAGTTAATGGATCCGGCATCTGCTGATCCGGAAGCAGCCTGGCCAGCTGCGTAATTTCCATTGACAGCAAAGTCAAATCCTTCAAAAAACTTTCTTAAATCTGGGTCAACCAGCGATGGATCAGTTACAAAGTCCTTATAAAGACTCTCAATGAATGCCGGATGTGAATGGGTGATGTACGAAAAATCCTTCATTTGGCTTAATTATGCAGCTTTTCAATCTAAATTGGGGCAAATATCGGGCATTGGAGGCAGAAAATAAACCAAAAAATAAGCTAAACCTAGGTTAATTATACACAGTCCGATTTTGAGCTGATTTGGCTTTTTTTGATTTTTTTTATTTAAAATTTTCAAATTTGCCTGAAAGCTATTACCTTTGCCGTCCCGAAAAAATTAGAAAATGGCAAATCACTCAGCTACAAAGAAAGACGTTAGACAAGCCGCTAAGCGCCGTGACCGTAACCGTTACTATGGTAAAACTACCCGTAACGCTATCCGTGACTTAAAAACAAGCGCAGAGAAAAAAGGATACGAAGAAAAGCTTCCTGATGTTATTTCAATGATTGACAAATTGGCTAAGCGTGGAATTATCCATAAAAACAAAGCAGCCAATCTGAAGAGCAAATTAGTGAAGAAAGCAGCAAACTTAGCTTAACTGAGACTGCTCTCCTGAAAATACCTTAAGCCAATCAAATCTGATTGGCTTTTTTTATTGAAACCCCATTAACTGAACCATTCTTGGCTAAGCCTGAGATCCGATAGGGAATTCAACCTGAAACTGATTCAAATTTTCTCCTTTGGCATGATAGCGTAATCTGCCTTTGTGTATTTGTATAATCCTGTCAATAATCGCAAGCCCAAGGCCAAACCCTTTCTTAGTACCTGCATTCGCCCCCCTGAAAAAGGGAAGAAACATTTTTTCTACTTCTTCTGATTTTAGTTGCTTGCCTTTGTTCTGAAATATGATTGATAGCTGCTGATTCCCTGTTTGAATAATTATCTGCACTGCTTTATCTTCTGAATACAAATAAGCGTTTTTAATTAGATTTACAAATGCTGCTCTTAGTAAAGACTCATTCCCTTTCACAATTAACTCTTCATCATCATTGGGGAGCGTATCATAACTGATATCAATCTTACCATCTGGAAAGCTCTTGTTAAAATAGGCAGCAGTATCATACAACAACTCATCTACTCTGAACAGAGGCCAGTTCTCTACAAACTCTAGTTGTTCATTTTGAGAAATTTCTAATAAGGCATTGGTTAATTCTATCAATTGCTGCTGATCTTCTTTTAACGAAAGAAGAACTTTCCGAAATCCTTCAACATCATTCACGTTATTTAAAGCTGCTTCTGTTTGAGAAAGCATCACCGCAAGTGGAGTCCTTAACTCGTGAGAACTATGCTGTACAAAGCTTTTACGATATTCAAAACCAGTGCGAATTCTTTCCAGCATGGCATTAAAGTTCTTTGCAATGGCATTTATTTCGT
The DNA here is from genome assembly GCF_000508085.1 of Sediminibacterium sp. C3. GTDB lineage: Bacteria > Bacteroidota > Bacteroidia > Chitinophagales > Chitinophagaceae > Sediminibacterium. The sequence continues at coordinate 2,653,515 of NZ_KI669560.1, forward strand.
CCTTTGCAGGTTTTACCGTTATCCTTTCAGATAGGTTAAAAACATTGGTCCGCTGCATCTGATCACTCAACTCAACAATAGGCTTAATGGCCTGACGAACAAACAAAAAGGAAATAACCGCTGTTAGCAATAATGAACCAGCAAATACGCCTGAAAGAATAAAACTCATCGTCTTTACTTTCTTTAACCCTACCATATCAAAAGCTTCTGTAACCAGATATTGATTCTGCTCGGGCTTATACACTGCAACAATTTGATTCTGAGCAGAGTCCGTAACCTGAAGCTTACCATCTTCCTTCACTTTTTCGTAATTAATTTTGGGTACGTCTATAGCACTATTATTCCCCAAACTAAAAACCACAGATAAGTTTGAATCCAATACAAAAAGATGTTCGTTAATTAATGCAATTCGGTGCACTTCCAACACATCATTCTGCTGAATACTTTCGCTTTTCTTTGCAATAGATTGATAAATTTCATACAAGTCCTCGCCCTCCAGTTCTACACGACTATAATAGTCTTCCTCACGGTAAGAAGCATACAAAAAATAAATACTGGTGCAGGCAATCAAAAGAATTCCAGCGACAAAACTGGTAAACAACAAAGCAAATCTGAGCTTTAAATTCATCGGCTATTTTATATAGTAACCAAAACCCGGTTTCGTATGAATCAATTTTTTATCAAAAGGCTTGTCAATTTTATTCCTTAGAAAACTAATATACACTTCAATGGTATTGGTTCCGGTGTCAAAACTAAGGTCCCAAACTTTTTCCAGTATTTCCTGCTTTGAAATTACACGCTCCGGCGTTCTAGCCAATAAAGTCAGCAATGTAAATTCCTTGGAAGTAAGATTTATGGTAATTCCTGATCGGTTTACACTTTTTTGCTTAAAATCAATTTCCAGATCTTCATATACCAGCTTTTCTTCTTTATCTGTAACGTCTGTTCTTTTAAAAAGCACTTTCAATCTGGCAAAAAGTTCATCGAAATGAAAGGGCTTCACCAGGTAATCATCGGCCCCTACATCAAAAGCTTCTACTTTATCATGAATTTCTCCCATTGCTGTTAACATAACAATAGGTAATCTGGCACTGCTCTTTCTAAAAAGTCTGCACAATTCAATACCCGATTTCCCTGGCATATTAATGTCCAGTAAAGCAAGAGAATAATTATTTTCCAGAAACAACTTTTCTGCAGAATCCCCGTCTTTGGCAAGATCAACATCATATCCAACCCGGGTTAATTCTTCTTTAATAGCAGTAGCAAGTTTAGCTTCATCCTCAGCTAAAAGAATTCTATATTTCTTTTCCATTAATCCAACTTTTTAACATTTCCTGCACCAACAATTTTCTGACTAACTTCAGCATTGCCTTTGTAAAAAACATCGCCAGAGCCCATAATTTTTATATCAAGCTGATTGTCAGCAAATACTTTAACATTCCCGTTGCCTGCAATTTTTATTGAAGAATTCTCTGACTTCAATGTTTCTGCATTGCAATCACCGGTTCCAGCAATATCAAATTTAGCTTGCTTTGTTTCACCCGCCAATGTTACATTACCCGAGCCTGCAATATCCACTTCTATCCTAGGAGTATTTACTTCCAGATTTACATCTCCCTGTCCGGCAATGTCTATTTTTAACTCACTGGCCCCGCTAAATTTCCCCTTACCAGTTATATTACCCGATCCAGCCAGATGAATCCCAGACAATCTGGGAGTGGTAATGGTAATTTTAATACCATGATCCGATTTAATATTGAACTTCCGTTTGGTCTTAAATACTAGTTCATCATTGCTTTCCGACATCAATACAAGATGTTGTAAATTCTCATCTGTTTCAACTGTAACAGAAGTTTCTGTACCAGGAATCAGAACAATATCAAAATTCCCTTTAATAACAATTTTCTCTGCTTTTTTCACATTCCGTTTTTCGGAAATAATATTACCGTCGCCATGAACAGTTTTTCCTATCCAGTTACAGGAACTAATGACAACTGCCAATAGCATCAAAGCAAAAACCCGAAGTTTCATATAATCATTTTTTACGTATATGAAAGGTAGCAAAAAATGCCATAAATAGCAGCAGAAGTAAATTTGAATTAACTTTGCCAGATGACAGAAAAAATTCTTATTCTCGATTTTGGCAGTCAATACACACAGCTAATTGCCAGGGCAGTACGTGAGGCAAATATTTACTGTGAAATCATTCCTTTTCACAAGGAATTTACCATAGATGCTACTTTAAAGGGAATCATCCTGAGTGGCTCCCCATTTAGTGTTAATGAAGAAAATGCACCTTCCGTTGATATTGCTGCCTTTAATTCCAAGCTACCCGTATTAGGTGTTTGCTATGGCGCACAGCTTACTGCAAAAGTTTTTGGAGGCAAAGTAGATAAATCAAATAAGAGGGAGTACGGAAGAGCTCAATTAGAAATTATTCAATCAGACTCACTTTTCAACGGCATTCCTGCCAAATCTCAGGTCTGGATGAGCCATAGTGACTCCATTAAGGATTTACCCCAGGGATATAGCATTCTTGCCACTACAGAAAGCATTCCTGTAGCGGCTTTTAAGAAAGATGACACCAACAGTTTTCCCTTATATGGGTTTCAGTTTCACCCGGAAGTATACCATTCAACTGAGGGTAAGAAAATGATTCGCAACTTTTTGGTAGATATATGTGGTTGCACCCAAAGCTGGACTCCAGCTTCATTTGTAGAGGAAACTGTAGCCCGCTTAAAAGAAGAAATTGGAGATAAGGAAGTAATCATGGCTTTAAGCGGAGGTGTAGACAGTACGGTGGCAGCCACATTGATTGCCCGTGCTATCGGGACCAGATTACACGGCATTTTTGTAGATAATGGGGTTTTAAGAAAGGACGAATTTGAGCAGGTTTTAACAACTTATAATGCCATCGGATTAAATGTAAAAGGAGTGGATGCCAAAGAAATGTTTTATGCGGCATTAAAAGACCAGACAGATCCGGAAGCCAAAAGAAAAGCCATTGGAAAATTATTCATTGATGTTTTCCAGTCAGAAGCCCAAAAACTGAATAATATTTCTTTTTTAGGACAGGGCACTATATATCCCGATGTGATTGAAAGCGTTAGTGTTCACGGGCCTTCGCAAACCATTAAGAGCCACCACAACGTGGGAGGTCTTCCCGACACCATGCACCTTTCGTTGGTAGAGCCTTTACGCTATCTGTTTAAAGACGAAGTAAGAAAAGTAGGGCTTGAGCTGGGCATACCGGCGGATATGATCAACCGACACCCCTTCCCCGGTCCTGGATTGGCCATCAGAATTCTGGGAGAAGTGAATGCTGAAAGAGTAGACCTTTTGCAAAAGGCCGATGCCATTTTTATCAATGGACTAAAAAAAGCCGGACTCTATACTCAGGTATGGCAGGCAGGCACCATTTTGCTACCTGTTAAGAGTGTAGGGGTAATGGGGGATGAAAGAACCTATGAATTCACGGTAGCGCTAAGGGCAGTTACTTCCGTTGACGGCATGACTGCAGACTGGGCACATTTACCTTATGAGTTTTTAGCGGACATCTCCAACGAAATCATTAATAATGTAAGAGGAATCAACAGGGTTGTTTACGATATCAGCAGTAAACCACCAGCAACCATAGAATGGGAGTAAACTTGAGGAGTATTATGAAACAACTTTTTGTCATATTGCTATTGGTCTTGGCGTCTTCACTAACCGGGAGCACATATGCACAAACAGCCGGACCACTTAAAATTGCTGTGTTTGCGCCGATTTATATAGACGATGCATTTAACAATGAAAATTATTCATTAGGTAATAACAATATCCCTAAAGCAATACTTCCGGGCCTGGATTTTTATAATGGTATTCAGCTCGCTATCGACTCATTACAGACAGAAGGCCAGCATCTGGAAATTTTGTTTTTCGATTTAAAGAGTAAAAAGGATAACCTAGAGCAGCTCATACAAAGTGGAAAACTAAATGGTACGGATTTACTGATTGCATCTTTCAACAATAGAGCAGACATCAAGCCTCTTGCTGACTATGCAAAGTCCAAACAGATTCCTTTGATATCTGCTACCTATCCAAATGACGCAGGAATTCGCACCAATCCTTTTTTTGCATTGGTGAATCCCACTTTAATTACACATATAGAAGGGCTCTTTAAATATTTACAGAAGAATCACCCTACCGATCCAATTATATATGTAAAAAAGCCAGGCGGACTGGAAGACATGATTGAACAAACTTTTTTTGAATTAAACAAAAAAACACCTGCACTTCCCTTAAAACTGAAAATCATTTCAGTTACGGATAGCATTAATATTGCACTGTACAATTCAATCCTGGACAGTACCCGAACCAATATTATTTTATGTGGCACTGTTAACGAAGGTTTTGGCATGAACCTGGTTAAATCTGTAGCCGCCAACAAAAGTTATAAATCAATTGTTGTGGGAATGCCCACCTGGGATGCCATTAAAGACCTGGGAAAAGGAACAGAAATTATTTACTCCACCCCTTTCAATTACAATAGAGCAGACAAACTATTGCAAAGAATATCCACTCTTTACAGGAATAAATTACAGGGAAGGCCATCGGATATGGTTTTCAAGGGTTTTGAATCCTTGTATTATTTTGGAAAACTGTTATTGAAGTATCCCAACAATTTAGCCTCTCAGCTTTCTGACAACAGTTTTAAGATATTCAATGAGTATGATTTTGTACCGGTTTTACAAAACGGGGAAATCAGCTATCTCGAAAATAAAAAGCTTTATTTTATAAGAAAGTCAGATGGGATAATTAAATCTGTACAATAAACCCTTTTACATTCAGGTTGTTTTAACTTCATGTATAACCACAAAGGGAACAAATCCTATTTACCTCAAAAAAACTGCACCACCTGCGGCAAGCCTTTTTCCTGGCGAAAAAAATGGGCAAAAAACTGGGAAGAAGTAAAATACTGCAGCGACAAATGCAGAAATGCAAAGAAAACCCATGCAAGCCAGTAAAGGATTTCAAATTGTAACCGATTGGCTGCAGCAACAGCAACTAAACCCCTTCCCATTTCAGGAACAAGCCTGGAAGGCCATTTTAGCGGGAGAAAGTGGTCTGGTAAATGCTCCTACAGGATGTGGCAAAACCTATTCTGTATTTCTGGGTGCTTTAATGCAGTTTATCAATGCTCATCCGGCTGATTGGGCTAAACAAAAAAACAATGGTTTACAACTACTCTGGATAACCCCATTACGTGCACTGGCAAAAGATATTGGCCGAGCCATGGAAGAAGTAATTAAGTCCCTGGGCATGCAATGGAAAGTAGCAATCAGAAATGGGGATACCAGTAATGCTGACAGAGCAAGGCAGAAAAAACAAATGCCGGAGATTTTAATCATCACGCCGGAAAGCCTGCAATTACTCTTAACGCAAAAAAACTATCCGGCAATTTTTTCTACCCTTAAATTATTGGCTGTAGATGAATGGCATGAATTGCTGGGAAGCAAACGTGGCGTACAAACAGAACTAGCTGTCAGCAGACTGGTAAACTGTAGTGAATCCTTACAAGTATGGGGCATCAGTGCCACCATCGGCAACCTGGAAGAAGCAAGAGAGGTACTCTTAAGTCCCTTGAAAAAAACAGGAATCACCATTCAGGCAGCAATCAATAAGCCGCTAGAAATTCACACCATTATTCCGGATGAAATTGATTCTTACCCCTGGGCAGGACACCTGGGGATAAAGCTGGCGCATACGCTAATTCCGATTATTGAGAACAGCAATACCACGCTGATTTTTATCAATACCAGGGGGATGAGTGAAACCTGGTACCAGACATTGCTTACACTTGCCCCATCACTTGCTGGTGCTATTGCACTGCATCATGGAAGCATTGAACAGGAATTAAGATTATGGGTCGAAGAAGCATTGCATACACAAAAATTAAAAGCAGTGGTTTGTACTGCCAGTCTGGATTTGGGAGTAGACTTCCGGCCCGTGGATACGGTAATACAAGTAGGGTCTCCCAAAGGCATTGCTCGTTTTTTACAAAGAGCCGGAAGAAGCGGACATCGGCCAGGAGAAATCAGCAAGATCTATTTTCTCCCAACGCATAGCCTGGAATTGGTGGAAGCCGCTGCACTGAAAACAGCCGTTACAGAAAAAGCCATCGAAAGCAAAGACCCATTGGTATTGTGTTTTGATGTGCTGCTTCAATATTTGTGCACACTTGCATGCGGAGAGGGCTTTGACCCCAAAAGGATTTATACCGAAATACAATCCACTTATTGCTTCTCAGATATGCAGGAGGAGGAATGGCAGGAAATATTAAAACAGATTACATCAGGTGGGCAGGCACTGCAAGTATATGATGAATTCAGAAAAGTAGAGATCGAAAATGGCATTTATAAAATCAATAGCCGAAAAATTGCCATGCGTCATCGAATGCATATCGGAACCATTGTAAGCGATGCCATGTTAAAAGTAAAATTTCTAAGCGGTGGATATATTGGGGTGATAGAAGAATACTTTATCAGTAAACTGGAACCTGGTGATGTGTTTACACTGGCGGGTAAAAACCTGGAGCTCATCATGATTAAAGACATGAATGTGCTCGTAAAAAAATCAACTGCTAAAAAATCACTGATTCCTTCCTGGCTGGGGGGCAGAATGAGTTTAACCGCTAACCTGGGAGAAGTTTTAAGAAGAACTTTTTCAAAAGCATTGCAACCCAATTCGGGCATTGAAATGGACAGCCTGCAGCATTTATTCTCCATTCAAAAAAGCTTATCCCATATCCCGCAACCCAATGAATTACTCATTGAACAGATTGAAAGCAAAGACGGCTATCATTTGCTGGTATACCCTTTTGAGGGAAGACAGGTGCATGAAGCATTGAGTGCTATACTGGCATTCAGAATATCACAGATACAACCCATGAGTTTTTCCATATCGATGAATGATTATGGTTTTGAACTGTTGAGCGATACTCCAATACCTGTTGACGATGCCAATGTATATGAATTATTTAGCGATAAAAACCTGCTGACAGATATACAGCAAAGTGTCAACAATACAGAAATGGCCAAAAGAAAATTCAGGGACATTGCGGTAATTGGAGGACTCATTTTTCAAGGAATGCCAGGTGAAAAAACCAAGGCCAGACATTTACAATCTTCTGCCTCTCTCCTGTTCAAGGTATTTGAAGAATACGACCCGGGAAATCTTTTGTTGAAGCAAGCTTACAATGAAGTGCTTACGCAACAAATGGATGAAGTTCGACTCAGATTGGCTTTACAACGAATTGCCAAAAGCAAAATCGTATTGACTTATCCGTCCAAATTAACCCCACTGTCCTTCCCCATTGTAGTAGATGGATTGAACAGAAATAACCTGAGTTCAGAAAGACTGGAAGATCGGGTGAAAAAAATGCAACAACAATTATCTTAGCAATCATGAACGAAGATCAATTGTTAATCTGCAGGGAACAGCATCTGTGGCTTTCGCCCAACAGAACTATATTCTGGGAAGAAGAAAAAACAATGATTCTTTCAGATACCCATTTCGGGAAAACCGGACACTTCAGAAAAAACGGAATCGCTGTTCCTCAAAATATCTATAAAGAAGACCTTCAAAGATTTTTTAGCATTACTCAATTTTACAAAGCGCAAAGAGTACTTGTGGTGGGAGATTTTTTTCATAGCTATGCCAATGAAGAGCTGGATTGGTTTTTGAAATGGAAAAGAGATTTTACACAACTTCAAATTACATTGATAAGGGGCAACCATGATGTATTACCTGCTGCATGGTATGAAGCTGCAGCCATTGAAATTGTACCGGAAACCATGATTTTAGGTCCCTTTCAGTTTCAACATGATTTTGAAGAGACACACAAAAAAAATAAAGACAACAAGGAACTTCAACCGAAGAAAAGCCATTCACCTTATATTTTTTCAGGACATATTCATCCGGGAATTACCATTAAAGGTCTTAGTAAACAAAGCTTACGGTTTCCTTGTTTTTACTTTGGCAAAAACCACTGCATCTTACCTGCATTCAGCAAATTCAGCGGATTGGCAACCATTAAACCAAAAAAGGCAGACCAGGTATTTGCCATCGTAAATGACAACTTGATTCAGACCCAATGATAGAAATTGCCTTTGACAATATTTATGCACACCCATTGCCGGAAAATCATCGTTTTCCCATGCTCAAGTATCAATTGATTCCTGAGCAGCTGATATATGAAGGCACTTATAATCCAGCCCATTTCTTTAGTCCTGCATCCTGTTCAAATGAAACAGTATTAAGAACACATGATGCCGAATACCTGAATAAACTGCTGAACCAAACATTATCAGCATCTGAGCAAAGAAAAATTGGTTTCCCTCAGTCTCCTGAACTAACCCAACGTGAATTAATAATTACGCAGGGAACAATTGACTGCGCCCTCTCTGCACAAAAAAACGGAGTTGCGCTAAATGTTGCCGGTGGCACCCACCATGCATTTGCAGAAAGAGGAGAAGGCTTCTGTCTGCTCAACGATATGGCTGTAGCTTCGAACTATTTACTGGATAAAAATTTAGCTGCTAAAATTTTGATAATTGACTTTGATGTGCACCAGGGAAACGGCACTGCGAAACTCATGGAAAATGAATCCCGAGTTTTTACGTTTAGTATGCATGGGGCACATAACTATCCATTTCACAAAGAAAAATCAGACCTGGATATAGGATTATTAGACGGAACCGACGGTCCAACCTACCTGAAACTATTAACAGAAACTTTACCCAGGCTGATTGATGAATTTCAACCCGACTTTGCCTTCTTTTTGTCGGGCGTAGACGTATTGGATACGGATAAATTCGGAAAACTAAAGCTGAGCCTTGCGGATTGCAAACAAAGGGATCAAATTGTCTTAGAACAATTAAAAAAGAACTGTATTCCGGTTGCTGTTGCATTGGGTGGTGGCTATTCGCCAGATATCAGAACCATTGTGGAAGCGCACTGCAATACCTTCAGATTGGCAGCTGACATATTTAGTTAGCCATATGAATACACGCTAGCAACAACCTGATTTACTAACCAATACTATAGACTGCCTGGTGCTTCACAGGAAAATTACAGCTGCGGGCAATGAAACAATAAGCATTGGCTTTTTCATGCAAGGCATTGGCCTGGTCCATCATCTGCATATTGGCCAGAGAGATTCTTGGTTTAAGAATGACTTCCGTAAACTGACCAGCTCCGGATGGTTCTACAGTCATAATCCCCTCCGCATCATCCTGATAAGAAGTAACTATGATGCCGGTATCCGCACAAAAATGCAGATACCAAAGCATATGACAGGAAGATAAAGAAGCCACCAGCATTTCTTCCGGATTGTAGCGATTGGGATCTCCCCTGAACAAAGGATCCGAACTGGATTCAACAGGAACTTTACCTTCCACCTGAATCAAATGATTTCTGGAATAGGCTTTGTAATTACTGGTTCCGGTTCCCAAATTCCCCATCCATTTAATTCCTACTTTATATAAATGCTGGTGAGCCATTCTTCTTTCAATAAATTGATTTGATCATTAATTCAGTTTCTTTTTCAGGCTACTCACTTGTTCCTGCAAATTATTCACCATTCCAGCCAGTTGATTTACATCCCAGACCGGAGCAGCATTGGCTTTTTGCAAAATGTAAACTGCTTTCCAGATTTCCAGCACGTCTTCTGCACTTACATGGTAAGGTTCGTATTGAGGATTATCGCTGATTAACGTAATTTTATTTTTCAGGCGGTTGTTTTTCACTACCCGCTTGTAAGCCACCCCTTCATTTTTGGAAAGAACGATATAGGTATTGCTGTTTTTTAAATCATCCAGGTCCTCTACTTTTTCGCCTACAATTACACTGCCACTGGGCGTAGGCAACATAGAGTCTCCCATAATTTCAAAAGCCCTGTATTGACCCGGAGCCAGCATGGGTAAAGTAAAAGTATTCAGCTCATCTACAAATTCCGGATCTGCATAACCAGTCATATAACCTGCAGCTGCTTTTACCGGAACAAATCTGATTTCGGCAGACTCACTGATCATTTTTAACTGACGTCTTCTGTCTAAATAAGAACCTCCCTTGCTTTCAGATAAATCTTTAAACAAAAAATCTTCCAGACTTAATTTGAAAATAGAACAAACCTGCTCCATTACCTCGAGCTTGGGTTCTGCCCTTTCTTCTTCATAAGCGCCCACCAGGGAACGTTTGATTTTTAGCTTGTTGGCAAACTCTTCCTGGGTCCAGCCCCGCAGTTTGCGCAGATACTTCAGATTTCTTCCAGCGTTTGACATAACTAATACTTTTAGCGCAATTTACTAAACTTTTTAGTTTTTCCAAATTTATTTTGATTTTTATTTCAGCGGGTCAATTCTACGAACCGATTGAAGTACTTTTCAGCTGTAATATTAAGCCATGAAAAAACTATTCCTATTTGCCTTATTGGGATCTCTTACACAGTTGAACGCCCAGTCTGTGGCCAGCTTTCCTGCTTCGCTTCAGTTAACACCGGAAAAATCCAATTTCGAAAAAACATCTTCTTATGCAGATGTGATGCAGTTTTTGCAGACGATTAAAAGCATGAGCCAACATATCCATATCGGATCCATCGGTAAAAGCACATTGGGAAAAGATATTCCTTATGCAGTGCTTGCCAATCCTGCAGTTAGCACTCCTGAAGAAGCCAGAAAATCAGGAAAGCCTGTAGTATATATTCAGGGCAATATTCACGGAGGCGAAGTAGAAGGAAAAGAAGTATCGATGATGTTAATGCGCGATATTTTATTGGGTAACTTATCGCACTTGCTCAACCATCAGATCATTGTTTTTGTGCCTATTTATAATACAGATGGGAATGATATGTTTGCGAAGGGATTAAGACCGTCGCAAGAGAACAGCCCGCTGGAAACCGGCATCAGGGAAAACGGCCAGGGACTCGACCTGAACAGAGACGGCATTAAGATGGAAACACCGGAAACCAGAGCGATGGTATCGAATATTCTGAATAGCTGGGATCCGCAGATGGTGGTGGATTTACATACCACCAATGGCACTTGGCATGGATACGATTTAACCTGGGCACCTGGATATTTATCTGCGGGAGAACCTGGCCCCTATCACTATACCAACAGCACCATTCTACCTTTTATTACCGATAAAGTAAAAAGGAAAATGATTTATTGTTTGGCCCCTTTGGTGATTTCTATACCAGAGAAGGCTGGCCGGTAAAAAACTTTTACACTTACAATCACCATCCAAGGTATATCATCAATCAGATTGGTCTGCGCAACAGAATGTCTATCCTGAGTGAGTCATTTGCCCATGAGCGCTTTTATCAGCGCATCAACAGTACTTATCATTTTGTAAAAGAAATATTAGCCTATTGCAATAGCAATGCGGCAGAAATTATACAGATCAATCAGCAGGCTGAAAAAAATGCGATAGAACAGGTAAAAAATAATGCAGGAAAAATCAGCAAGGGCGTACGATTCAAAATGGTACCCACTGCCAATGGGATTCGCGATTTCAGAACCTATGATTATATCCCATTCAAAAAAGAAGACGGCAGTACTACACTGACTAAAACAGGGAGGATCATCCATGTAGACAAAGTAAACTACTACGCAGATTTTAAAGACACCGTAAGTGCAACCTTGCCCAGAGGATACATAATACCAGCGGCACTGGATAGCATAGCCGAACATTTAAAACGCATGGGGGCCAAAGTAGAGAAGCTCGAGAAAAAAACGGAGTTCCAGGGAGAAGGATTTCTCATAGAAAAATTCACCAAAGCCAGCAGAAAATTCGAGGGTCACCAGATGGCATCTGCAGAAGGAAAATTTGTTGCCAAAACATTTACTGCAGAAAAAGGAGACTACCTGATTGACCTGGCGCAACCTTTGGCTAACTTAATCTTCTATGCACTGGAGCCACAATCGGATGATGGTTTACTTACCTGGAATTTTTTTGACCAGTATTTAACGGAAAAAGGAATCAGCAATCAGGCCGTGGAGTATCCGGTTTTGAAATTTTTTAGCACAAATACAACAACTAAAAAGAAAAGATAGGCCCGGTCTTATCGTACATTGCAATATGGCAAAAGTAAAAGCAAAAACAAATAAGCAGAAAGTTGAGCCCATCATCCTGGTAACCAACGACGATAGTTATACAGCGCCAGGCATACACGCATTGGTGGAAGCGGTGAAAGGGCTGGGCAAAGTAGTGGTAGTATCACCCGATAAGCCACAAAGTGGAATGGGCCATGCCATTACCATTGGAGAACCTTTGCGTTTACACAGAGTGCACAATTTTGGAGATGTAGAAGCGTATAGCTGTAGTGGCACACCGGTAGATTGTGTAAAACTGGCCGTAGACAAAGTACTGCATAGAAAACCAGATATCTGTATCAGCGGAATCAACCATGGCGCCAATCACTCCATCAATGTAATTTATTCAGGCACCATGAGTGCTGCCCTGGAAGCATCCATTGAAAGTATACCCAGCATTGGATTCAGTTTATTGGATTTGAGCATTGAAGCTGATTTTACAGGGGCAAAGCAATATGCACGCGTAATTGTAGAACAATTATTGGCAAGCAAAAATCTAGACAAGCATATTTGCCTGAATGTGAACATTCCAAAAGTAAAAGCAGAACTGATTAAGGGAATCAAGATCTGTTCTCAGGCATATGCCAAGTACCAGGAAAAATTTGACGAAAGAAAAGATCCACACGGCAGAAAATATTTTTGGCTGACTGGCGAGTTTGTCAATTTTGATAAGAGCAAGGAAAGTGATGTATGGGCATTAAAGAACAATTATGTAAGTGTGGTTCCGGTTCAATTTGACCTGACTAATTATACCCTGAAAAAACAACTGGAAAAGAACTGGAAGTTCTGATAACTCTTAAAGCACAAATATGTTGCTCAATAAAGACTCTATTCCATTCGGCCTTCTGTTAGGATTCCTCGCTCCTGTTTTCGGGCTGTTCGGTTATTACTACTGGAAGTTCAGTTTATTCAGCCTGAATGAATTCTTTCAGGTACTGCTTATGCAGAAATCTTTATTGAGCGGCATCATTGCCATTGCCCTAATTGCCAATGCCATTGTCTTCACGGTATATATCAACAATCAAAAAGATAAAACAGCCAAGGGAGTATTCATTGCAACCTGTATTTATGCATTGATCTCCCTTGGCATTAAGTGGTTTGTTTAATTATTGGGGTTCATGTTTATTGGGATCCAACTTAGCTGGAGCTAAAGTAACTGGGGGTGGTGGCGCAGGAATTGGAAGTTTTCCATACTTGGCTTCAGCTCTTCTCATACTCGTTTGATTATTGAGAATATATTTTTCTTCAGTACCATCTTTAAGCTTGATTTCCATGGTTTTGTGCTGATGATTCCATGAAACATTTGAGACATCTTTATTGCGTCGCATAAATGATTTTATTCCAGACCTATCATTTTTATCTTCTTCCAGAATTGGTTTAATACTTTTGAGATTAGCATCTTTAGTTGCTATTTCTATAACACCATTATCACCTTCAGCCCCATATTTTGAAATAGCTGCCTCGTTTTTAAGCACATTAATTGATACAATTTCATTGGGATTCAACTCATTTAAGCTTTCAAATTCTATTTGCTTCCCATTTAAAACAACAAGCGGCTTTTGTCCGTTTTTTGCAAACACTTTTAAGCCACTACCCAAACCTTCAGTACTTTTACTGAAAGAAAACGACCTTACAGAATCAAAAGACAATTTACCTGTCCCTGATTCAATTTTCTTAACTAGTAGTTTAACTGTATCTTCTCCAGCTTCTGTAAAATCACCATTTTGAGTTGCTACAGCCAACTTTAGATTGTTCTCCATATCCGACAGATATTTCTGAACACCATTCAAAATGGCAACTGCCAATGACTCTCTGAAACTGGTGGAAGTGATTTTTTTCAAATCCTTGGGATTACTCATATATCCTGCTTCAATAAGAATGCTGGGGCAACTGATGTTTTGCAACACGTATATCCCATCTTTCCTGCTCTTGATTCCATTAAAAGGCAAACTCAAATCATCCACTTGATTGGCCACCTGGTTGGCAAACTGTAAATGACTATTGTAACGATCGGTTTTACCCGGACTGGCAATATAAATTTCGGTTCCGGAAAGGTTTGCATTCTTGTCTGCATTATAGTGCAGTGACAAAAACAAATCCGGGTTAGATTTATTGGCTTTTTGAGCAATTTCCATTACGGACTGTGTTTCATCTTCTGTTCTTGTTAAAACCAGATTCAAACGACTATTCTGGTTCAGGGATTGGATGGTTTTGGCCAGTTCAAGTGTCAATTGAGATTCAACTGATTTACCATCAACCCCAACACTACCTTTATCTGCCCCGCCATGTCCTGCATTGATGATAATGGTGTAATCGTTTTTCAAATTAACAGCCATGGGCGAAATGGCCGCAACAGGGCTTCCGGCAACATCTTTATAAATGGTTTTTACAACTGTTTCAACAGATATGGGTTCTGTGGGAGGTGCATTTCTGAAAGCCACCAGTACCACTATAATAGCCAATAAGGGCAATACAATCAGCCTTCTTAGATAGCTGAATCTTGTGTTGGATTTACTTAACATGGCGATACGTCTTTTGATGGGTGAAAAAAAGAAGGGATTGGTTAATTTAAAGGTTTGTTGTGGATAAGCAGCAGTCAATAACATATGCGCCAATGATGCAGTATCTCCACTCTCAACAGATTTTTTATCTGCAATGAACTCATGAATCATGTGTAATTCTTTTTTGATTAGCCAGAAAACCGGATTCATCCAGCCTCCAATCAAAATGCATTGCATCAATAGCTTATCAAATGAGTGCTTTTCTTTTACGTGTGTAATTTCATGCTGCAAAATTTGCTGACCGGTTGAACTGCTTAAATCAATGGCTTCATTCCAGAATATAAAACGGAAGAAAGAATAGGGCGTTCCTTTGGCATTGGTCATGATTAAATCAATCGTACCCAGTTTTTTTGCACTACTCTGCTTTAATAACAGAAAAGTACGAATCAGTGACACCATCAGACTGATGAATAAAAGAAGGGCTCCTCCGATATACAGCAGTTGTAATCCCCTCTGCCAGGTAATGGAATACCAGTGCTGACTAAAACTGGTTTCCAGTTCGGTATTGTTGGTGGCTACTGCTGTAAGCAGATAATATATTTGGGCGTCGCCTGCGTAATTGTTATCGTTCCACTGAATTTTAATCAAAGGAACCAGCCAGGAAAGCACAGCAATCGCCAACAAATAGAATCGGTTGTATTGATGAAATTTACTATCACGCAACACAAACCAGTAATATCCCATCATAATGGCAGAACAAAAAACTACCTGTAGAAAATAATAAATGGTGGTTTGCATAAAATTATTTTTTAGATTTTTTCATTTCCTGCAATAACAACTCCAGCTCTTTTACACTGATGTCTTTTTGTTTTACCATAAAGGAAACAGCATCGGCGAAAGACCCTTCAAAATACCCTTCCACTAAATTTCGAATGGTACTGGAAGAATATTCCTCTTTGGTAACAATTGGAAAATATTGATGCACTCTTCCAATTTGATTCACCCCTACAAATCCCTTGTCCACTAAAATTTTTACAATCGTGGCAATGGTATTGCTATGAGGCTTTGGATCGGATTGTGCTTCAATAATGTCTTTCAGGAACGCGGTTTCCAGCTTCCAGATCGTTTGCATTATTTGCTCTTCTGCTTTGGTTAATGGTTTCATGATGTACATTTACAAGAGTAAACTTATAACTAAATTTTTAGTTTAACAACTAATTTTTTAGTTATTTAACTATTTTTTTAGTTTATCGCCATGAAATACTATGTAATCGCAGGAGAAGCCAGTGGAGATTTGCACGGGAGTAATCTGATAAAACAGTTGCAACTATCAGATCCATCTGCCCATATCCGATGCTGGGGAGGAGACCTAATGCAGGCTGCAGGAGCTCATCTGGTAAAGCATTACAGAGATCTGGCATTCATGGGTTTTACTGAAGTCATCAAAAACCTGCCTACGATTCTGGGCAATCTTAAATTCTGCAAAGAAGATATAATCAGCTTTCAACCCGATGTATTAATCTTAATTGATTATCCTGGATTTAATTTAAGAATTGCCGAATGGGCTAAGAAACAAGGCTTCAAAGTGGTGTATTATATAGCACCACAGGTTTGGGCCTGGAAAGCCAACAGGGTTAAAAAAATGAAAACCTGCATCGATCTGATGCTTTGCATTTTACCATTTGAAAAAGACTATTTCGCGCAACAATGGAACTGGGATGTGCATTACGTAGGGCATCCGCTCATTGAAGTCATTGAAAAATTCAAATCGAGCCATCAGTCGGCAATACAACCAATCATCGCTTTATTACCTGGAAGCCGCAAACAGGAAATTGCCAAAAAACTTCCTATCATGTTAAGTGTTGCCACAAAATTTCCGCATTATGAATTTGTGGTAGCACAGGCACCGGGCCAGGAAGACAGTTTTTACGAACCTTTCTTAAAGGGGCACCAAAATGTAAAAATGGTAAAAGACAGTACCTACCATTTGTTATCACAGTCAACGGCTGCATTGGTTACCAGTGGAACGGCCACACTTGAGACCGCTTTATTTGGCGTACCTGAAATTGTATGCTACAAGGGAAGTTCCATTAGTTATCAGATTGCGAAACGACTGGTAAAAATTAAATTCATCTCGCTCGTGAATTTAATTATGGACAAAGAGATTGTAAAAGAATTGATTCAGGATGAACTGAACACTGCCAACCTGGTGAGGGAGTTGCAATTGATTACCAGCAATCCAGAAAAAATCAGCGAACTAAAATCGGAGTATCATCAACTTTACAATAAATTGGCGGGAGGAGGTCATGCATCAAAAAATGCAGCCAGTTTAATTTCAGCATTCCTGCAAAAGAAATAATCTGTTTCAGTGTTGGGCTAAATAAAATTTAGCGGAACATGGGTATAATTACCTGCTTCACCAAAATGAAAATCACCGCCAGCAAAAACATTACCAGAGAAACTCGGTTCATTCCGTGCATGTATTTCATCCACTGAGATTTGGGAGCGTTAGGATCTGCTTTCTTGATAAATAAGTATTGCTGAATTTGATTCCAGATGCCCATATTGTAAAATTTGTACAAAGATAACAGGAGCGAACCAATTTAGTTCAATCAACCTTATCCCCTTAGATTTGTTAAGTTCAAAAATCACTTTATGCGTCGGATTGTATTTTTTCTAATTTGTATCGTTAGTTCATTCCCTTTACAGGCACAGATAAAAATAGAACTGGAAAGACCAATTGATCCCAATCAAATAGACATTATCCGTGATAAATGGGGTGTACCGCATATTTTCGGAAAGACAGATGCATCCGTTGCTTATGGTCTTGCCTGGGCGCATGCAGAAGATGATTTTGCTACTATACAACAATCTTTAATGGCGGGTAAAGGCATGCTGGCCCAATACAAAGGAAAGGAAGGGGCACAAGTGGATTATATCGTTCGCTTACTCAGAATACCTGAACTGGTGGAAGACCGCTTTGAAACAGACCTCTCACCCGATTTCAAAAAAGTATTACAAGGATATTGTGAGGGCCTGAATGCCTACGCAGAAAAGCATAAGCAAGAAGTCCTGTTAAAAAATCTTTTCCCGGTTACCCCCAAAGACATGATCCGGTATTCTGTTTTGCAATTGTGCATTTTATCCGGAGCCGACAAAGCTTTGTCTTCTATTTTTGGAGGGACCGTTCCTTTACTGGAAAATTTTAAAACGCAGGGGAGCAATGCCTTTGCCTTCAACAGTAAAAAAACAACTGATGGCAATGTTTATCTAGCCATCAATGCCCATCAACCATTGGAAGGACCTGTTGCCTTTTACGAAGCACATTTAAACAGTGAAGAAGGGTGGAATATTTTAGGTGCCAATTTCCCCGGTGCTCCCAGCATTCTACACGGGGTCAATGAGCATCTGGGCTGGGCACATACGGTAAACGAACCTGATAAATTAGATGTGTATCAGCTGGAGATGCACCATAAAAACAAAAATCAATATTTATTTGTTGGCAATTGGGAAACCCTGGAAGAAAAAGACGCATCCATAAAAGTAAAATTGAAACTCATCAGCATATATGCACACAGACCGGTTTACTGGAGCAAATATGGCCCAACAATAAAAACCAAAAGAGGGACTTTCTCTATCCGCATGCCGGCGCAAATGGATATCCGTGGACTGGAACAGTGGTATCGTTTTAACAAAGCCAGAAACTTTACAGAATTCAAAGCTGCATTGGAAATGCGCGCGATACCCGGCTACAACATTGTATATGCTGACAAATACGATACTATTTATTATATCAGCAACGGCAGAATACCGGTCCGCAATAAAGAGTACAACTGGAAGTCTACCTTGCCGGGCAATACCAGCAAAACCTTATGGAATGACTTACATCCCATCAGCGCTTTACCGCAGGTATTGCAACCAACAACCGGTTTTGTTTACAATACCAATCACTCTCCTTTTCATTCTACAGAGGGCAAAGAAAATCCTGTAGTTACCGACAGTACCATGGGATATGAAACCCTGGAAAACAATCGCAGCAAGCGTTTCGAAGCCTTATTGCAGCCACTGAATAAAGTGAGCTACGAAGATTTTAAGCGAATCAAGTTTGACCGGCAGTTCCCATCCACCTTCTATTTCCCTTATAATATTGACAGCTTATTTCTCTTAGAGGAAACCAGGCATACTGATATTGCCGACCTGATTATTCAATTAAAAAACTGGGACAAAAAAGGCGACGCAACGAATATTGGGGCAGGTACTTTCTTTATGATATATCATGATATTGTTCCCAAGCGAAGCAAGTACATGAAACAAGGATATATATCATTGCAAGATGCAGCTGAAATCCTCAGATCTGCGAAAGCCACCATGCTGCAGCAATTCAACAGAACCAATTTACAATTGGGTGATGTACAGAAACTGGTGCGTGGTAATATTGCGCTACCACTGCCAGGATTACCTGATCAGTTAGCTCCCATGTACTCCATTCCATATAAAGAGGGCATGTACAAAGGCAATCAGGGAGATGCCTACATTGAACTGGTAAAGTTCACGAAAGATGGGCCGGTAATTGAATCTCTAAATGTATATGGTGCTTCTGCACGAAAAGATTCGCCCCACTATACCGATCAGATGCAACTTTATGTAGATCAGCAAACCAAACCCATGACTTTAAAAAAAGAATTGGTTTATCAGCAGGCAGTTAAAAAATATCACCCGCTATAGCCCTTTCACAAAGGGAGCCAGCAATGAAGTGATTTGCTGGGTTTCAATGATGAATCCATCGTGTCCATAGGTAGAATCAATTATATGCAACTGCGCATCCGGCATATGTTCTGCCATGAATGCCTGTTCTGCTATAGGGCAAAGAATATCGGAATCAATTCCAATAATCAATGCGGGTTGGTGAATCTGGCTTAATGCCTTAGCCAAATCGCCCCCTCTTCCTCTTGCCAAATGATGACTGTCCATGGCTTTGGTAAGCAACCAGTAACTGTAAGCGTTAAATCGGTTCACCAGTTTATCTCCCTGGTAATTGATATAAGAGGAAGCTTTGAATCCATCCATTTTTTCCGGATCGGGATCGGTTTGTCTTTCCTGAAAAGTAGCATAGTTACGGTAGGTAAGCATACCGATGGCTCTGGCTGCTTTTAATCCGGCAGCACCTGCATTTGGAATATGGTCTTTCCAGGTACAGTCAGCTTCAATGGCCAGGCGTTGTGCTGTATGCACCGCAACACCCCAGGCAGATTCGGATGGAGAAGTGGCTATTAAGAAAAGTTTCTTTATTGTTTCAGGCTCCATCAATGCCCATTCAAGCACCTGATAACCGCCCATGCTTCCCCCCATCAACAAATCAATCTGATCAATTCCCAAATGCGTTCTTAATGCCATATGCGCTTTCACCATATCTCTGATGGTCACCATGGGAAAATCAGAAAAATAAGGAGCATTGGTCAGAGGATTCATGCTCAAAGGCCCCGTAGATCCATAACAGGAACCGATTATATTGGCACAAACAATAAAATAATCGGAAGGATTAATTAAAAAATCATTGCCAACCAATCCCTTCCACCAGTCTGCTGCATCCGCATTGGCTGTTAATGCATGACAGATCCACACCACTTTGGATGTACCTGAAACGAATTTGCCGTAAGTATGATAGGCAATATTCAGTTCCGGGATATTGGAACCACTCTCTAACACAAAAGGGGCTGTATGGGTAAAAGTCTGTAATGCCATTTGCAGGAATTCTTACGCAAAATAAAGACAACTGAGGCTTACCTTTATGTAAATTTTTAAAAGCAGCGGCAACCGATGAAAAAAGAAACAAAAGCCATCCGAATTCAAACAGAGCGAACCAACGAAATGGAGCACTCCACTCCAATGTTTTTAACGAGCAGCTTTTGTTTTGATAATGCAGAAGAAATGAGGGCCGCATTTGCAGACGAATCCGATGATAATATTTATTCCAGATTCAGTAATCCGTCCGTTCAGGAGTTCATTGATAAACTGGTAGCCCTGGAAGGAGCAGAAGCCGGATATGCAACTGCATCGGGCATGAGCGCTGTTTTCGGCTCCTTTATGGCCCTGTTGAAACAAGGCGACCGACTACTATCCTGTAATTCTATATTCGGAAGCACCCATACGGTTATTTCCAAATACCTGCCCAAATATGGAATTGAATACGGATACATCAATGCCAATGCAACTGCTGAAGACTGGGAAGCAGCCATTACCGCCAATACCAAAATGATTTACCTGGAAACGCCTACCAATCCCGGACTGGAAATACTGGACCTGGAAATGATTGGCAAGATTGCCAAAAAACACAATATCTTACTGAACGTAGACAATTGCTTTGCCACACCCGTAAACCAGACTCCTATTGATTTTGGGGCTGACCTGGTGGTTCATTCTGCAACGAAATGGTTAGACGGACAAGGTAGGGTTTTAGGTGGGGCAGTTGTTGGCAAAAAAGAATTAATAAAAGAAATCTATTTGTTTTGCAGAAGTACCGGACCTGCTTTGTCGCCATTTAACGCATGGGTATTAAGCAAGAGTTTAGAGACCCTGGATGTAAGAATGGAACGGCATGCAGCCAATGCCTTTTTTCTGGCAACGGCATTAGAAAACCATTTTGCTATTACACAATTGAAATATCCATTCCTGCCCTCACATCCGCATCATGGCATTGCCGTGAAGCAAATGAAAAATGGGGGTGGCATTATTTGTTTTGAATTAAAAGGGGGGATTGAAGCTGGCAGAAAATTTTTAGACCGTCTGCAAATGCTCTCGCTTACTGCGAATCTGGGAGACACCAGAAGTATTGCTTCGCATCCGGCCAGCACTACGCATGCTAAGTTATCAGAAGCGGAAAGACAAGCTGTAAACATCACGCCTGGCCTTATCCGAATTAGTGTAGGCCTGGAAAACAAAGAAGATATTTTAGCTGATATTTTACAGGCTTTAGGTTAAGCTGCTTTTTTAGTTCTGATAAAAATCATAGCTATCGCTGTTGTAATTAATCCCATTACAAATGCAGCAATTGTGCCTTGTATTGCATAATTCTTGTAATTGAAATTAGCAACAGCTTCTTCCGTTGTTTTATAGTACCCAATTTCAACAGATCTTTTGATAACGTTGGGGAAGTACTCAGGAGTAATTACATAAGTAGTTATCCATTGGGTTACTGGAGTAAGGGCTGCAATAATCAAGGAAAGGTAAATCCCCGAAACCAGTCCCTGCATGTAAGTGATATCACCTGCATAATCCAGTTTCTTTTTTTCTTTCAAAGCCAGAACCATCATCCAAATAGCAGGAATAGCAAACAGATTGGTGAGATACATATGATAATCTATATACTTACCATGCAAGCCGGCAACTTTCTCCATTACCATCCATAGTAAGGTCATAATGGAAAATAAAATAGCCCATTTTACTTCAATTTTAATCGGTTTCATGGTTGGGGAGGTTTGTTTTTTAGAATTTGATTATCTGATTCTTTATCGTGAACTGATTTTAAAACTGGCAGGTGAATATGAAACTGAATCGCAATCAATCTTACCAGCATCACCATTAAAGCAGCAATAGGTGCAGCTACTTCTTTAGATAAATTTAGTTTTAGTAAAAGAAAAAAAGTTACCCCGCCAATTACGCAGGCCATTGCATAAATATCTTTTTGTAAGAGCAAAGGAACTTCATTTAACAAAACATCACGCAGAACCCCGCCAATAGAACCTGTTATGGTTCCCATTACAATACAAACCCAGAATGGAAAACCGGCATCCAAACACTTTGAAATTCCGATGATGGTTACCAGTCCCAAACCAATGGTATCAAATAAAAACAGTGTATTGGTCCAGCGCATCAACTTTTCTTTGAAAATCAGGGTCGCAAACAATGCAACTCCTGTGGTAATAAAATAACGGCTATCCAGCATCCAAAACGGAGTTACATCTAACAACAAGTCCCTTACCGTACCTCCCCCAATGGCTGTAACCAACCCAATCATAAATGCACCAAACCAGTCAACATTTTTTCTGGAAGCCATTTTTATACCGCTCATGGCAAAGGCAAAAGTTCCAATCAGATCTGGCAATATGGTAAAGAAACTATTCAAGTCTCGCTTAAATTTAAAGGTTACCAGTGGGTAAATTCAACTAAATTTAAACAAAAAACCATTCAAATACTTCTTCCGCTTCTATTCGCAGAATTTCCAAATAAATTATGCAATAGAAAGCAATTCACCAAAACTCTGTTCCTTCAGAATGATGTCTGCATGATGATTCAGGAGTTCATCCTGTGAACAGAAAGCAATTCCTAACCCTGCTTCCTTAATCATGCAAAGATCATTCATACTATCCCCTATAGCAATGCAATTTTCTTTGGGGATCTGGTATTTATCCAATAAGCTAAGCACTGCATTGGTCTTACACAGGGAATGTCTGCAAACGCTTTTTGAATTATTAAATAAGAAAGAAGGAATCTTTACTTCTCCTGTACAAATACCTTTTGAAAATTCAAGTTCATTGGATAAGGAAAAATCCATCCCCAATTTATTTTTTATATGATGGGTAATACAATCATAACTATCAGAAATTATCCCGATAATATATCCCCTGCTTTTTAATTCTTTAATTATTTCAGCTGTTCCTTCAACAATAGGTATATGATCTGCAATCTCAATTAATTCCTGATGAGTCTTCCCTTTTAAAAGAGTGGCAATATGTTTAGTTAGTAAAATTGGATTACTCTCAGAGGACCGGATATTCATCAGTGAAGTTTTGAAATCGAACCTTTCAGCGCAGGCATCTATAAACCGGCCTCTCAGCAAAGTATTGTCCATATCAAACACAATCAATTTTTCCATAGCGTCTAGATTGGCACTTAAAGCCAGTTCCATTTGTGTTCTGATTTCATTAAGTACACCCAGTTCTTCAAAATTATACCTGGGATTATTCGAGTTTGCAGCCTTAAGAATGATTGTCTGAGCCACTTCTTTACTCATTTTTCCCAATGCCTGCCAGGGCTTACTTTTATTCTCTATATACCCAATCTCTACTTCTTTCATTTTGGCATTCATCAGATACATATCTATCAGGATACCAATATCCACCCCATAGTCCTCCCGAAAATCCAGTTGCTCCAAAAGGTTTTTTTTACCAGCAATCATTCCGCTAAGCGGTTGACTGAACTTTAATAATTCAGGAAAGAAAATACTCAACAGAGGTTTGGCAGCCAATTCAGTTACCCTGCCGGCATTTCGGCTGAAGGAGGATTTTACAAAATCCACTTCTCCATTTATAATGGGATCAGTCAGTAATTTAATGGTATAATGAGGATAAGGATCTATATCCCCATCTAGAAATGCAACAATAGGATTAGAAGCAAACAATACCCCATCTTTCATTGAAGAACCCTTACCCAGTTTTGTACTGGTTATTACTTTTGCTCCATTTGCTACAGCAATAGCAACGGTTGCGTCAATTGACTTATCATCTACTACTACCACTTCTGTTACATTGGGTTGTGACCATGCAAATTGAATTACGCTTTGAATGGTCTCTTCTTCATTTAAAGTAGGAATAATTACAGTAATCATATGGCTAGTTTTGAGTTAAAACAGAAAAGTCTCAACTCTAAAGCCAATATTGTGCCAATTTAAAATATGTGAAAAAAGATGATTTCTTGTAAACTATAAATCAGTCTAGTAAAGACAAATATTTATTTTTATTATCAATCATGATCCATCCCAATATAAGCGACAAGCCAATTGCAAGCGGCAAGCCACTTGGCGCAACAGTTGCATGAATCAGAACAATACCACACATGATTGGAAAAATTACCAAGGCGCCAATTGCTCTTGTCTTTCTGAATATCAAAAGCAATCCACCCAAAATTTCTACAATAGCAACTAAAGGCATCAACCACTCTATTTCCATAAATGCAGCATTATCAGCAACCAGAGCTGGCGGTAAGTCCTGAGGAACCGGAATATAATTGAATAGCTTATTAAGCCCACCATTCAGAAAAAGTAAAGCTGTTAAAATGGATAGCACATTTAGTATCTTATTTTTCATATCAATCTTTTACTAAATATAGCCATACCAAATGATTTTGTCAAGTGTGTTGTACAACAAAAAAATACAAGGGCATTCCTATGGTGATATTTACAGGGAAGGTAACAGCTAATGCCATTGGCAGAAACAAACCCGGATTTGCCTTAGGAACGGAAATTTTCATAGCAGCAGGGACAGCAATATAAGAGGCACTTGCTGCTAAAATTGCAATTACAAACCGGTTACTGATATCCGACGTAACCATAGAACTTAGATATGCAAATATCACTCCGTTTATCAGCGGTATTAAAAAGGCAAACAAAAAAGGGAATAATCCAAAAGAAAAGAAAGCTTTTAGTTTTTTACCACTTGTGATGCCCATATCCAAAAGGAAAATGGCCAGAAAACCTTTGAATAAATCATTGGTAAAAGGCTTAATACCCTCTGCTTGTTTGGCATCTGCAACCAAACCAATAAATAAACTACCCAGAATAAGCAATACCGATCCATTTGTAAAGGAATGCTTAAATACTTCTCTCTTTTTAATTGTATCCGTCCCTTCAGTGTTGAAAAAATTAATTAATAATAAACCAACAATAATAGCCGGAGATTCCATCAATGCCATTATAGCCACCATATGACCATGCAGATTCAATTGATGCGCTTCTAAATAGGACACAGCAGTTACAAAAGTTACTGCGCTTACAGAGCCGTAAGAAGCTGCAATGGCACCTGCATTATAAATACCTAAGCGCTTTTTTAATATAAAGAAAGTATAAGCCGGAATAACTACAGAAATAGCAATCCCCATTAACATGGTTCCCAGAATTTCAAGCGTGAACTGCTCATGAGATAATTCTTGTCCACCTTTAAATCCAATGGCGAACAACAAATAGAGAGAAATGAATTTGGAAGAATTATTGGGAATTTCAAGATCACTCTTCACACAAACAGCAACAATTCCCAGTATAAAAAACAACAAGGCCGGATTGGTTAGGTTTTCCAGCAGTAAATTAAAGTCCATATGCAATTTTATAGCGATTCATTTTCTTCAGCTCTTTTATAAATCCAGCCTCATTAGATAATACAATACCTCTTACTGTAAAGGATTGAGCAAATTCAATATTTATAGAAACAAGTAAAGATTGCAGTGATTCTACAGAAAGTTCTACCATCAACTCCGCCATTTTAAGTGCCTGTTGTTTTGGAGTTAACCCTGCCAATCTCTCCAACCAGAATTCTTCCTTTAAATCAGCAACAGGATTTAAAAATGAAATATCCCGCTTATAAGAATCATTGATTACAGAAAGTATGAAACTGTTGGATACTTCACTGGCAACGTATATTTCGCTGATATTATTTGCAGTAATAACTCTTTTCAAGTCTTCCATAAAATGGACGTCTTGAGCTGAAACCAGACCAGCTGGTGCAGAAAGAAAAAGAGAATCCTGTCCATATCGCTTCTTAAGTGTGTATTCTAGATTAGAAAAAGGGCAAACAATAAACAGGCGATTATTCATGGGTATTTTCGTTTTTAGGTGAATTTACCTGATGATGAATGGTAAAAACGGCTGTTATTACAGAAAGCGAAGACCACAATTGACTGTTGATGGGGTTATCCGACTTGAACGCAATAAAAATTGTACTTAAGAAGACAATCAATCCAATCATTATTTGCCAATCCGTCTTTTTCATGACTTGTAAATATTTGATGGTGCAAATTTGGGGAGAAGTAATCTATATTTTTTATTTATCTTTATAATATTAATCATAAATTATTTTTATGAACTACACTTTGAATCAGTTACAGATCTATCTTAAAATTGTTGAAACGGAGAGCATAACCAAGGCAGCAGAAGAACTTCACTTAACCCAACCAGCGGTTTCAATTCAGTTAAAAAACTTGCAAGATCAGTTTGATATTCCATTAATAGAAGTGCTTGGCAGAAAAATACACATTACAGATTTCGGAAGAGAAATTGCTGTTTCCGCAGAAAATATAATTAACCAGGTAAATGCAATCAACAATAAATCACTTGCGTTCAAAGGTCAGTTAACTGGAAAATTAAAGATTGCAGTTGTTTCTACCGGGAAATATGTAATGCCCTATTTTCTATCCGGATTCATGCATAAAAATAACGGCGTCCAGTTGAATATGGATGTAACCAATAAATCGAAAGTAATTGAGAGTCTTGAAAAAAATGAAATTGATTTTGCCTTGGTTTCAATTTTACCAGCTGCCATAAATATTGAAAAAATAGATTTACTACCCAACAAACTGTTTTTAATAGGCAATGAAAAAACAACCAAGAATATAGAAGACCTTCCGCTGATTTTTAGAGAAAAGGGATCCGGGACACGGCAAGCAATGGAACAGTTTATCCAAAAGAAAAAACTGTCCGTCCTAAAAAAAATGGAATTGAGCACTAATGAAGCTGTAAAACAAGCCATTATTGCAGGATTAGGGTATTCCATCATGCCAATTATTGGAATAAAAAATGAACTGATGAATAAACAGCTATTCATCATTCCCGTAAAAGGCATGCCGGTTAAGACTACCTGGAGTTTGATTTGGCTAAAAGGTAAAAAACACTCCCCGGTTGCTGAAGCTTATCTGCATTATCTTAAGCAGGAGAAAAACCAAATTGCTAGAGAAATATTCAGCTGGAGTGAAAAGTATTAAGGCTCAAAAAACAATAAATAAACATAGTACTTATCGTTTTTTTCATCGATTGGCTTTATCAATACTCTTATTCTAAGATTGTTAACATACTTACTAGCAATTGTTCTATCATAAGCATAATTGGTATCAAAATCGGTTGAATGGGCAAAATAATACTGTGTTACATATTTGCCGAGAACAGCCTCCTTCCCTTTCAACTCCTTTTCACCCTCCACTTTAATTTCCGGTTTTCTGGTCACACTAAACCCATCCATACCCGCAAAATGATTATTACGAATAAGGATATAAAAAAGGTCACTTGAAATATCTTTACACTGCTGAAACGAAAGACCTGTATCCTTGTAAGGAGACATATAAGCCCAATAAGATATTTTACCTGTTTTTTCATTTATCAAGAGCGTATCTGTTCCGTATTCGCCAATTTGATCGTTCCAGTAAATCTCCCTAACTGTACCATCCGTGATTTTAGAAATAATTCCTCCCCTTCCATAATTTTGAAACTGATTTACGTAATCCTGAATTAATATAGAGAATTTGCCTCTTTTTGAGGGAGGGATAGAAAATACAGTGTGTTTATTAGTCGTCGGTTTCTTCAATTTTGACACATCTATCCGATCATATTTTAAAGCAGTATCACCCAGTGGATATAAGACTTTAATTGTCCCAAATACGCCTTTATTGGGACTTACGGCAACTATTCCCTTGAATTGAGGATTTTCCTTTTCGGGGATATAATAATAGATTGTCTTTTCAATCTTATGTTCATCCTTTGTAAGATCGTACTCATAGCCTGAAATTTCTGAAGACAGTTCCAGAATGTTCAATGAATTCAAAAAATCCGTGCTACTCCAACTCAAGCCCATTGGGTAATTCTTTTCCCGGGAAAATTCCACTAAATAATATGGATTAATACTAGTACCCTTAACTATTTTGCGGGCTTCCAAAATACTTATACCATCCCGTAAAAATTTATGCCCTGCAATTGTTTCAGCCGAATAATGAAAAATCCAATTGGATTTTGCTTTCCAATTTAAAGGTTTGGCGTTTTTATATTTCGTCATTAATTCTTCGTGCCATCGGGCAATATTGGCCTGATTGATTGTAGAACTATTATCTGTCTTTGGATTAATTTCGTCAAAATGATATTGGTTATCTACTTTAAAATAGAATGTCTCTTTAAACTTATATTTCTCAGGTAATTGAAAATTCAAATCAGGATGAAATGCTATTAGTACATCATTACTGTAATATTTGTAATTAGACAATAATACCCCAACCAATTGTTTAAAAATTAGCTCCTCTGTATCATCAATGCCATCTTTTATCCATGCAGGCCAATCATTTCGCGAAACCATTTTAGCGATATCTTTAGCCAATCCCTTGGATAACTTTTCATAATCAGTTAGCTTATCCAGAAACTTCTGATCCTTTTCCAGCTGATACACATGCTTCATTAAAAAGGATGAAGAAGTCATCCTCACCATCTGTAAAGGATTATAGCTATTCAGGCGATCCGTTATTTTAGAATAATTTTGTGCATTGAGTGTAGAAAAACAACCCAGAACTATAAATAATAAAATTTTCCGCATTTTTTATAGCTTTATGCTATAAATATAAGAAAACCAAGAATATTCTTTTCCATTTTAAGCCTTATTCATTTTGATAATTCTATACCCGTAATAAATAAGTATCAGTCCTATAAATTCTGTTACATATAAAACTTCAACATATCCGGCTCGGGTAAAAGATCCTCCTATACCCGGCAACAACCCACCTACAGCAATAAAAATATTACCCCGAAAAGGGGCTTCTTTTATCCCCTGCCGATAGTATCTAATAGCAGAATAAAAAGCTCCTCCTACCAGGAATAAAAACGCATAAATATTAATTAAGGGAGAAAAATATCGAACCCATTTCCATTCAAATACTTTTCCGGTTAACTTATAATTGAAATTGTCTGGAATTGAAACAGGAGTTAAGACAACAAATACCGATGCAACAACAATCAATATCACAATTAAAATACTGGAAATATCAGCGAATCTTCTCTTCATTAACAAGTAGACACTCCCCTGAGCCAAGGGAAAGCCTCCTAATAATGCACCCACAATGTACCAATAACGAACGTTTGAGATACTCCATCCAATCAGCATATTAATACTCTCTGCCAAAGTTCCCAAACCGAACGTCAAAACACCTAAAGACCACCATAACAAATACGTAGTTTTCCGATATTGATAATGACTGAATATTTCTTTGAAAAAGTAAACTGAAAAAATTGTTGTAAAAATGGGGATGCATTCAATGTAATTTTTCATAGTGCAATTCTGTAAAACAAAATTGAATTATACAGACGAATCATCCGTCAGCCAACTGTAAAATCTACTTACGCTGTCTCTTTTCCATTTTTAACCCGTAAACAATACCACCAACTAAACCGACAACAAATCCGATTGGACCCGTGAAAAAAATTCCAAGCAGTGGCCCTTGAGGTGATTCCGGCTTTAAAATAATGGGGCCCAATACACCTCTACATTTGGAAAAAGAAAAAAAGAAGTGATATTGTAATTGATATAATCCGTCTTGTCTTCTTCAAAAGACTCAGCTTCGGTGATTATATTTAAACTAGTTTGTGAAGAAGCCTGGGCTTTAATAATTGCAGAATGACGTCCATAATCTAAAGAGGCATTTGCATATGCTGGAAAAAAAGAAGAAAAACTAAAAACCAGGACCAAAATAGAAACAGACATCCTGCAGAAAAAATGATGCAGCTGACTTAAAACATATTGGAAAAACGTCACAGTTTCTTGCTTCTTACTCATAGTAATGAGTGTAAAAGTAACACCAAATTTCTTAAAGAATTGAAAAGAAAATAAACGGTTACAAAAAATAAGTCTAATGAGCTGAATCTCACTTAGTTCTGGAGGTCATTAATCCAATCATCATAACTAAAGCAGAAATCATAATAACCTGAATTACCAGCGCATTGTCTACCAATGAAATAGAATTTTCCGGTAAAATCGATAAAAACAATAGAATTGTGATAAGTCCTCTTGGCGCAATAAACAGCAATGGCTTTAAGGGCACTTTAAACAATTTTAAAAACAAAGCCCTGAAAACGACAATAGAAGCAACAATTACCAATGCCCATCCTAAACTCTCAGTATTCAAAAGATCAGCAGTATTAATTAAGAACCCGAATAATAAAAAAAACAGAGCTCGAACGATAAAAGCAAATTCAGCAATCGTTTCTTTGAATTTATGAACTTCCTTATTAAGCTCATCTGGTTTAAATTTATCAATCCAGGCAAATCTTCTTAACTCATCAAGATTACCAATGAATAAACCAAACAGCATAATAAAAATCAATCCTGGCAAATGATAAATTTTTGAAACAGAATAAATTAAAATTATCAGTATAATAATTGGAACAAACTTAACATGGTGTTCTATTCTATTAAGCAGAAAAGCCAGAAAAATGGTACAAACAAAAGAAGCAACCAGCACAATTATAATTTGTATAAAAAAAGATGAGACAGCGCTGAAATCAATTACTGCATTAAATGCAACAAAATTAAAAAGTACTACGCCAAGTATATCTGATATACTACTTTCGTAGATAACAAATTCCTTTTTATAAATATCCAATGAACTAACACTTGGTATTGCAATAGCACTGCTAATTACACAAAATGGGACTGCATTAATAAATGCATCTTTAAAATTTACCCCCTGGAAATAATAAAAAAGAAATGCCAGGAAAAAAGAAAGGCAAATCATGGGGATAAAGGCAACCAGTACCGATTTTTTTACCAGATTAAACTTAGACTTATTTAACTCCAGTTCAAGTGCTCCCTCCAGAACTATCATAATTAAACCAACTGTACCCAAAACTGGCAAGAGTGCGGCAAAATTGGGCATAGTTATTTCAACAGTATTTAAAATTTGCTTAACCAGCCATCCAGACAATAAAAGTAAAATAACAGATGGCACTTTTGTTTTAGACGCACTCAAGTCAAACAGATATGCCAGTAGCAATAGTATGCATAAACTAATAATGATGGTTGTTGTCATAATCTGCGGTAAATTTAATTCAAAATGTCTATCTCTCGGGCAAATATAAAATCCAACTCAGTTAAACATCCCAACTCATGAGTGTTTAGCTTAACAATAACAGTATTATAATTGTTAGTCCAATCAGGATGATGATTTAATCTCTCAGCAATAGCTGCAACTGCAGACATAAAAGAAAATGCATTTTTAAAATCTTTAAAAACAAATTTTCTTTGAATTGCATTTACATGAAGTTCCCATGAAGGGTCCAGAACTGTCATATGTTTAATAACTTCATCTGCATTCAAACACTTCATATTTTAAAACAATTAATCAATTAATTAATAATAAGTAGATAATCACTATTTAAAATGCCAATTTGAGAAATCTCCCTGCATATCAACAACCAGTGTTTTATTTTCATTGGTCTTCAATTTTAACCATGGTGCATTTACGCTAGGTACACCTGAAAAACGGGCATTTCCTTTAATATACTTTACATCAGTAAGCAGTTGAATATCTTGAGTAAACGATTTATTGAATCCAGTGATTGACCAGGTAGTAATTACTAATTCATTGGGGTTTATATGCTCTATCTTCAAAACATACCGTCCGCTTAACCAGACCATTGCCATCAGCATCGCATTACCTGCAACCAGGAAAAATGCGAAAGCTATGTATCCATAAACCAGATCTGAATATTCCATAAAAAACCATCCAGATCATGAAAAATCATGTAGAAAACAAAAATGGAAAGACCTAAACAGATCATACCAACCGCATTAAGCGTGTGCTTTCTGTTATTCTGATAAAGCAGAACAGGAAAATCAGTTTGTCTTTTCATTAACTGATATCAGGTTAGATAATTTAACAACGGTTGAGTCGGCCAATGTTTTCAAAAGGATTAACAACAATCCTATCGTCAGCAAATTTTTATTGAAAACAAAGAATAAAATACCACCCAGAATGACCATTAATTGTTGTACAAAAATTCGCATCCAGGGCTGAACAAATACGGGAATAATTGTTTGAGATTTATACGACTGATTGAATAGAAATTGCTTAACAAAGTCAGCAATATGCCAAACAATAATTCCAGAAAAGGCAGCTATAAAGTCCTTCTGCAAAAACAAATAAGAGAAATTCTGCCCGACTGAAGATGGGCTATCCAGGAAATGGCTATCTCGATGCGACAGCATACTAAAAATAAATACAGCCTGCCCCTGTATAAATACAAAAAAAACAATACCAAACATTGACATTACAAAAAAACCAAACAAAGCTGTAGCCCATCCTTTTTGATTTGCTGTTACATCATTATTCGGATAATTACTTTCCTTCCTTTTCAGCAGTAATGTCTGGGTTTCCCTTTTCTGTGCATCACTAAATATAAGTATCAGTAGCATTTTAGCTACTGCAATAAATCCAATAACGATTGTTTCAAAAACATATGCCAAAATAATAAAAACAGGCTCCCATTTAAAAACAAATAAGCCGGTGAAAAACCAGATGGCATTTAACCAAACTAATAAGTTCCAGGTAAATTGATATGTAAACCTTTTTTCCAAGAAATCGTTTAGTATACAATATACTAAAAATTAACCTGTGCCTGAATTCTTAACAGATTTCCTTTTTGAAGATTGTTTTGCAAAATATAATCTTCATACCGCCTATTAGATAAGGTATAATTAACAACCAGTTCAAAGTTTTTATTGATTTGCCATTCTGCTCCAATTTCCAATTCCTTTACATTGTAACTTCTGGCATCTCTCTCGTGCTTTTTACCTCCATTGTATTGTTGATATCGTACAAAAGGAATAAGCGTTTGTCTTGAAAATTTTTTCAGATAACTAAGCATAATATATCCTCCATTTAAGGATTGTACTTCAATTGAATCGGTCTGCTTATTAAATGCAGGTCCCCTTCCAACATTGTATTCAGCCTGAATCCCAAAGGGTTTTGGATAAAGAATAACACTTGCAGCTACTCTTTCATCTGTATAATTTAAATCTGGTTTGTATTTTACTCCTGCCGACAAATTAGACCTGGGAATTACAAACTGGCCTTTGTAAGCTTGAATTCCCATTTCCACAATCTGCTTCCCAACTAACATCGGGTATGAAAATCTGGTTACAGCATGAAGCTTGTTATTTAATTCCGGGCTATTGGCTGTCTGACCATTGTAAAGACCAAATGCAAACATCCCATAATCACCGCTACCTTTTAAACCATCGCTAACTAAATTTGAAAACAGCTTTCTTTTTTCTTTGGGTGCCCAATAAAAGAATACACCAATATCGCGCTCATTGGCTACAGCACTGTTCAATGCATCATTCCGATCTAAGGGAATTCTGTTCTGACTGGATTGCATATTCTCAAAACCGTAGGGAACTTTGCTTTGTCCAATTCGCAATCTGAATTCATTATCATTATCCAGACCAATGTCAAAATAAGCATCTCTTATCTGACCAAAATGCAATCTGTCAGAAGCTGCGCTGCTTGCAAAATCGGGTTGAACATAGAAATAGACTTTCGGTCCTATCTGACCAAAGAAAATAACCCTCATTCTTCGCATAAAAAAACCACCATTATCACCCCAGGATCTGTCACACTGCTCACAATTAAGATTGGGATTGGTTTCGAGCAGCCTGTTATATCGTATTTGACTGTAGCCCCTTATGGAAATGGATTCATACCATTTTACTGACTTTGGCAGTTCTTTGGTCTTCTCAATAGTTTGGGCAGTTGCGAAAAAGGGTAGCAACAAAATGATACATGCAAACAGGCGCATCAGCAAAATTTCGGCAATGTTACATATATCTTCTCTGAAAGATTATCAAATTGTTATTTTTTTAAAAAACTGATTTTATTTGAAAAAAATATTGTATCACGTGTTACTTATATATTTCAATCCCAAAATTGACCCAATCAGGGTTGCAATAAAAAACAATCTCCAGAAACTGGCAGGTTCATGAAAGATAACAATTCCAACAATCACTGTCCCCACAGCACCAATCCCCGTCCATACTGCATAGGCCGTGCCAATTGGCAAAGTTTGGGTGGCCTTGATTAAAAGCAACATACTCATAGTTAGTGCAATTAAAAATCCGGCATACCAGGCATACATAGCTGCCCCGGAAGTAACTTTTGCTTTGCCAAGGCAAAAAGCAAAACCCACTTCAAACAAACCTGCAATAATCAGTATAATCCAGTTCATAAATTAAAAGTATCAATAAAAACCGAAGTTAAATCAAGGGTTACATCGCTGGCAATACATGGGATCCTCTTTTTGCTTTCCAAAAGGGAAATTGATTTCCTCCTCAAACTGACAGTATTTACAAGTATAAACATGAGACAGTACGGATTGAGTAGGCAATCCACAAAGCTCACAGGGTAATCCATTTTTATCTGAGGAAACCACAAAGCCTGGCATAGAACAGGAAGGACAGGTCGACAAAATGGCTTTGGCTAATTTATGAGCTGCTTTTTCAATAATGCCCATCCGGGTTGGATTGTGCATTGCCCGCATGTCTGTTTCAATCCAGAAACGGGCATCTGACGTATTTAATTTGTTGATTGCTTTATTTAAATCCTCCCGATTCCGAATTCCTTTAATCCATTCAGCAGGGGTTTCTAAAGACCTTACCATTACTGCATGTTGCGGAAATTTTACCCTATTCAAAAAATCGTCCAATTCAACACCGGCCACTACTTCCCTACCCTGATAATTGGTTTCAAAAGACAGTTCTCTCACCAATATTTCAACATTATTCTTTCGATCAATAAAAATTAACCATTCATCGTCCGCCTGTAAAAATGGAATAGTCGGATGAGGACCAAAAGAACCTTCACTGGCAATACCCAGATCAAAACCCATGGCATCCATTGCCATCACACATTTTTTTCTAACGGTTTCAACCGGATCCCACTCCCTCTCTATTTCACCTGAGAAAGTTCCCAATTTATCAGTATTAAATTCACTGGGAATTATACATTTAACGCCAATAGATGATTCAATTAAAGGGGCAATTACCTGCTCCTTGCCATGCATGGTTCCTATAACCAAAGACCTATCCTGAAACATCTTCATTCATTAATTTACTTCTTCTGCCCTTTGTTTTTCAACCTGCAAAATATTATTTTGTATATCCTGCATGATCCATCTTGCCCACCAGCTTGCATAAAAATTAAAAGTAGTATTCATTTTAAAAAAACTATACAAATGCAAACGATACTTTCCATCCTGTAGTTTTTCCAATTCATAAGTGCCATTCAATACATCAAAAAATTGCCCGCCAACTACCACATGCTGATCCAGCGTGGTGGAAGGTATTTCATGGGGATTTGCCTTAATAGTAAAAACCATTTTCATCTGATGTTCGTATTCTGTAACGGTTTCATGAAATACTAGGCCATTGGTAAATTCTGCCTTCCTGTAAGCCCCCACTCCCTCATAATTCAATTCTGCCTTAACAGGTCTGGGGAAGCCCAGTAACTTAGTGAGCCAGCCTTTATCCTGAGCAGTTGTAATCCCCTTTACCCTGGTAACATTTTTCCATATTTTATCGGGACTGGATTGAATATCTATAAAGGTATAAGCCTGATAAGTGCCCGGAATGGAGCCGATTGATTGTTCGAGCGGAGACAAAAAAAACGGAAATAACAGCAATAATGAAATTTGCATCTTCGATTGCTTCTGCCTAAATTTTAAATACGCTCCGAAAATACCGCCCAGTGAAGCTGAAGCCAGAAACAAAGGCAAAACCATAAGCCAGCAGGCCCAGCCTTCCCAGGCCAGCAATAATGTAATAATCAGAAAAAGAAAAACAGGCAGCCAGGGTATAAAAATCTTATAAAATACGTTCTCAGCATTCACATCACTGGAAAAATAAACTGAGAGGGCACCTACAATAAAAGGAAGTAATAATAAAAAAGAAAGGGACATTACCGAAAAAAGGCTTTCCCAATCTTTGACGCCGAAAAACAAACGGAGTATGATGGCATATAAAGTAGGAATAAACAACACTTTTATAATAAGGGATACCGTAGGTTTCATTATTGTACTTTTTCGCCTTTACTGTTTATATAATACCCATCTTGTCCTCCAAGTGAAAGCAACACTTTTAGCTTTCCCTTCCGCTTTAATTCTTCCCCATCACCTTCAAGATAATAACATTTGATTAAAGGGAATAGCAAAGACCCGTCCTTTTTAATTAATCCATAAGTAGATTCAGAACCAATAACATTCTTGTTCTCAACTATTTTGGCAACTCCATTTGAGAATGCCCAAACAGACTGATATCGATTGGAAATAACCAATTTGCCGGATGTATCAATAAAACCATATTTGGGGTTGGTAGCCAATACCCCATTTTTCTCAAAACTGACTCCACATAATCCTTCTGAAAAACCTGAACTATGCACTCCCTCAAATTGCCCAGAGATCACCAATTTTCCAGAGACATTAATGAACCCCCATTTCCCATCTGAAACAGAATAACTTAGCTTTCTACCACCAATATATACGGCTGCCAGGCCTTCACTAAAATGACCAACCTGAAAATACTGAT
This sequence comes from Sediminibacterium sp. C3, assembly GCF_000508085.1. Lineage (GTDB taxonomy): Bacteria > Bacteroidota > Bacteroidia > Chitinophagales > Chitinophagaceae > Sediminibacterium. Next base: position 2,690,520 of record NZ_KI669560.1, read on the forward strand.
GCGGAACAACCAGCTCTCCTTTTTTATTAATGAATCCCCATAAATTATCCTTTACAATAGCCATCAAACCGTTAGAGAATTTTGTACCTGTTTGTTCTTAGTTATAACTAAATTTCTGCAATACCTTGCCCTTATCATCAATAATCATGGCCTTTTTATCTTCCATACAGACGACTCCAACCCCATCTGAAAATTCCCCTGCTCGAATATATTGAGGGGGTACTATTTCAAAACCCTTTTCATTAATATATCCATATTTACCAAAACTAACAATGTAATGTTTACCCTCATTGAACTTGCCTGTGATATGATAATCGTACTTCCCGGGTGTAATAACAGTTCCGGATGCTGTTTTCAATCCATATTTACCGTTATCATCCCTAAAAGTTACAGGAAGATCTTGTGCTATTACATCAAAGAATAAAGACAAAAGAATCAAAAAAAGTCCGGAATGTTTAGATAAATGCATCTCAATAAGCTTTTGTATATAATCAAACTAAATCTAAAAACAATTCAAATGAATTCATATACGTAAAATGGTATATTTTTCCTCAGGGAAAGCATATTCATCCCCTTCCGGAATCCCAAATAATAATTATATTGTCCATTCAAAATTTGCTATATGAATTTAACCACAGGAATCAAGTTATCCTTGATGATGTTTCTTCAGTATTTTATATGGAGTGCCTGGTATGTTACCATGGGTACTTATATGAGTGAGCCACCCTTACAAGCTACCGGTATTCAAATCGGGGCTACTTATGGCGCACTGGCTATCGCTACCATGATTTCACCCTTTTTTGTAGGGTTAATAGCCGACCGCTTTTTTGCGGCCCAAAAAATCATGGGAGTACTCCATATTCTGGGCGCAGGACTATTGTTTATGGCAACCAAAATAACAGACAACAATGTATTCTATTGGGTCATCCTTTGTTATTCACTGGTGTACATGCCCACCATTGCTTTAAGCAACAGTGTTGCCTTTTCACAAATGACTGATCCGGGTAAGCAATTCCCATGGATCCGGGTTTTTGGAACCATTGGCTGGATTGTAGCCGGTGTGATGATTGGCCAAATGGGAATTGAAAAATCAGCAGACACATTTTACATTGCAGCTGCAGTGTCAGGGGGATTGGGACTGTTGAGTTTTATTTTACCCAACACACCTCCTAAAGCGCAAACAGCAGATGCTTCTTCTGCTTTGGGTACGGAAGCATTCGTATTATTCAAAGACAAATCTTATCTGGTATTCTTTATTGCTGCCATCCTGATTTGTATTCCACTATCATTCTACTATGGCTTTGCCAATCCATTCCTGAATGAATTAGGTTTCCCGAATGCAGCCTCCAAAATGACGCTCGGACAGGTTTCTGAAGCCGTATTCATTCTGGCCATTCCATTGCTATTCAACAGAATTGGCGTGAAGAATATGCTGATCTTTGGTATGCTGGCATGGGTGCTGCGCTATGTATGTTTTGCCTATGGCAATGTGGGTGATGCTTCCTGGATGTTGTATGCTGGTATTGTATTACACGGAATTTGCTACGACTTTTTCTTTGTTACTGGCTATATGTACACTGAGAAAAAAGCAGGCGAAAAAATCAAAAATGCCGCTCAGGGTCTGTTCACTTTTGCCACTTACGGATTAGGCATGGTGATTGGTACCAGCTACTCTGGTTTTGTGGTAGAAGGAGCTAAAGTAGGTGAAGGCCACAACTGGATGAGCATCTGGATGGTGCCTGCTTATATTGCTGCTGCCGTATTAGTTTTGTTCATCATTTTCTTTAAAGAGAAAAAAACAGTTACTGCCAATTAATTATTTCACTCAAATAAATTTTCATGCAACGCATTGCCATGTTAGGTTCCGGCTTCATTGGCCGTTTTTATGCAGATTCCCTGCAAGGTTACAGAAGCAAGGATAAAATTGTAAGTATCTATTCCAGAAGAGAAGAGAGCGCAAAAAAGTTTGCGGAAGATTATCAGTGTCATCATTATACTACGGTAATGGAAGAAGCTATTGCCAGAGAAGATGTAGACATTGTTTGTATTTCATTGCCCAATCATTTACACGAAGAAGCCGTGATGCTTTGTTGTAAGCATAAAAAAGCGGTAATGACCACCAAACCATTGGGAAGAAATGCTGCAGAAGCAAAGCGCATGCTGGAAGCGGTAGAAGCTGCGGGAATTTTTAACGGATACCTGGAAGACCTGGTATACACACCCAAATTTATTAAAGCCAGTCAGAGTGTTCACGAAGGCGCTTTGGGAAGAGTCCTTTGGGCAAAAAGCCGTGAAACTCATCCTGGCCCGCACAGCGAATGGTTCTGGGATATTGAACAAGCTGGTGGCGGCTGTATACTGGATCTGGGCTGCCATTGTGTTGAAATCACCAGAAGTTATATTGGCAAAGACATTAAGCCAGTTGAAGTAATGTGTTGGGCCGATACACAGGTAAAACCTATTGAGGCTGAAGACCACGCCATTGGTCTTGTCCGCTACGAAAACGGGGCCATTGGCCAGTTTGAAGTAAGCTGGACTTTCAGAGGCGGATTAGATTTACGTGATGAAGTGATGGGTACGGAAGGGACCATCTGGATCAATTCTTTTTTAAGAACCGGATTCGATATGTTTACCACTGGTAAAGGAGGAGACTATATTGCAGAAAAAGCAGAAAGTAATAGTGGCTGGCTTTTTCCTGTCGGGGATGAATTAAATGAACTGGGTTATAACCATATGTTCATGGATATGTTCAACGCGCTTGAAAAAGGAACAGCACCAAAAGAGACTTTCTATGATGGATATGTGGTGAATGCCATTTTAGATGCGGCATATAAGAGTGCAAAATCCAAAGCATGGGAACCTGTGCAACTGGATATCTGGCGCGGCAAAACAGGACTTACCAAAGAATCTCATCTGGTATCGTACGATGAGAATCATTATCTGGTTAAGGAAGAAACAACTCACTATGGTGCCAGGAAATTAATTCTGAAGCACAAGACTACCGGAAAAATTACAGAACAGGTATTGAATTAATTTTTTCATTTGCCCACTGAAGAGCGGTTTTTAACTGCTCTTCACGGGTTAAATGACTGTTATCGAGCACAATTGCATCATCTGCTTTTCTTAATGGGCTGAATTCTCTGGTACTATCAATCTGATCACGCATTGCAAGGTTCGCTCTTACTTCATCTTTTGTTATTCCAGGATTTTTAGCCGACAATTCCAGAAATCTTCTGGCCACTCTGATTTCAGGATCCGCAGTTACAAATATTTTTAATTCAGCATTGGGAAATACAGTGGTACCAATATCCCTGCCATCCATTACAATCCCCTTCTGAATACCCATTTTCTGTTGCTGAGCAACACCAAATTCTCTTACATAGGGATTTGCCGCTACATCACTTACCAGATTACTTACACGCATCTCCCTTATCTCTTGCTCTACATTTTTCCCATTCAATAATATATCGCTGGATCCTTTCTCTGCATTGTAATCAAAAGCAAGACTGATATTTTTTAACGCTTCCTGAACAGACAAATCATTCGTATAATCAATATCATGCTGAATAAAATATAATGTGATAGCACGATACATTGCGCCGCTATCTATGAAGACATAATTTAGCGCCCTGGCCATTTGTTTAGCCAGGGTGCTTTTTCCACAAGATGAATATCCGTCCAGGGTAATAATAATTTTTTTCATACTGCTAACTTACCCCCAAAGGTAATTAAGAAGGCAATACCACTGTGTCTACCACATGAATCACCCCATTACTTTGGTAAACATTGGCAATGGTTACTTCAGACATACCGCCTTTTTCATCTGTTAAAATCAACTTTTTACCCTTCATGCTGGCTTTTAGAATGCCTCCGGAAACGGTCTTTAATTCGGCTGTACCTTTTCCTTCCTTAATTAAAGCTGCAATAGCTGCAGCATCTAACTTACCGGCTACTACGTGATAGGTAAGGATTTTAGTTAAAGTAGCTTTGTTTTCTGGTTTAACAAGAGACTCAACCGTACCAGCTGGTAATTTTCCAAATGCAGCATTGGTAGGAGCAAAAACGGTGAATGGACCGGAGCTCTGAAGCGTCTCGACCAATCCTGCTGCTTTAACAGCTGCAACCAAAGTGGTATGATCAGCCGAGTTCACTGCATTCGCAACAATGTTTTTTGAAGGATACATGGGAGCACCACCTACTTCAACAGTTTTCTCGCTCATCTGAGCGGACAGGGAATTCACAAAAAAAGCAGAAGCCATTACAAATAGAATCTTTTTCATACTGTAGTTTTTAAATTTTTAAAAATGATACAGTACGTACGAAAGCAGATTCAATTTGGATTGTTAAGGAAAATAAAAAAGATTGGGGTAGTCTGAAATAATTCCATTTACTCCCAGTTTCCTTAACCGTTTCATTTCATCCAGATTATTCACCGTCCAGGGAATCAGTTGCATATTTTGTTTTTTACAATCCGCTACCATCGCTGCATTTACCAGAGAGAAATGCGGACTATAAGCAAAAGGCGTAAAACCCAATTCTGATAACTGTTGATCCAGGCTTCTTTTATCCTCCCCTTCAATTAATAAAACCGCAGGAATGGATGGATATTGCTGGTGCAAATATTGGAGTGTTCTAATATCAAAAGACTGAATCGTTACCCGATTTGTTATCTTTTTATTTTGAATAACCGACACCAATAAATCAACAAAGGTTTTGGGATCGGGATGAAAAATGCCGTCAGTAGAGGGCTGCGTCTTGGTTTCTATATTATAATGTGGCAATGCTTTTTTCTGTTGCTTGGCATAAGCATCTGCCGAATCAATCACTTGTAATAACAGCGGTTTGGTGATGGCCATTTTCTGTTGTTGTGGAAATCTTGTATTGCCCCTGAGTCCTACATCGTAACGTTGGGTAGCAGCATAACTCATCTGAAAAATATTCAGTTGCTTTTCTTCCTGAATAGTAACAGCATTGCCGTCTGGCTTACTGGCAATTTCATGATTAAAAAAAGGTTCATGACTCAATAGCACTTGCTTGTCTTTGGTAATAACCACATCCATTTCCAGCGTCGTTGCTCCTAAATCTATGGCTTTGTACATCGCAGGAATAGTATTTTCAGGAACCAGCCCCCTTGCTCCTCTATGCCCCTGCCAGTCAAATGAGTAATTGCGATTCATTTTATTTTGTTTGATAGGGGTACAGGAAAAAAGAACCAATCCCGTTAATAAGATGACCAGTAAATTACGATATGCTGATTGGTAACTCATGATATTGCTATTTTTTCTTTAATCGCATGCGCATTTCTTCAGCTGCCAACTGTTCTTGCAAGTTCCCCTGCTGCAAAGATTGCAGAATGGCTTCTTGGGTTTCCAAAGGTTTATTCTGACTCCATTTAAATACATGATCTAAACTACTTACCTCAATTTCAAATGCAACAATTGCTTTCATATTTGATTGCACATATTCATGGGTCATATGCTGCATTAGCGAAGGAGAAGAGGAATCATTTTCAAAATGAGCGGTTAATTTATCCAGCAGCTGAAATAAAGCATCCTGATCTAAAAAAGCAATTTTACCCTTGGCCTGAACAGTAGAATAGTTCCAGGTGCTGGCGGTATTTTGTGGTGAATAATGCCGGGCACTTATATAAGAATGAGGGCCCTGAAAAAGCACCAGTACCTGCTGATGATTTTCAAAAGCAAGTGTATGGCTTTGTTTGCGCATAATATGCCCCTGCAAATACAATTTATCCTCTCTGGATTCCAACATCAAAGGAACCTGTGTTGCCACAGGATAACCGTCCTGTCCTATACCGCAAATAGTTGCAAAAGCATTCTCTTTTATAAATGAGATTACTTCATCCCTGTCTGCAGAAGAAAAATAAGAAGTTTGATACATGGCACCTGCAATGTACCACTAATTTGAAAAATCAGAAACTGAATGCCAGTGCAGTAATTGCAGAAAACAAACTGGAAGACGGCATTCTGTTGTTATTGATGAAAATGGCATCCTTACTGTTTAATTGCTTGAGCTCAAACCGCCAGAGCAATTTCTTTGCAATGCTGTAATCAGCATTTAAAGAATAGCCATTAACAATAAACTGATTAGGTGTTCCCGTAAAAACAATGATTCCATATGGATCCCTGAACGACTCAGCCCTGATAGCTATTTTTAATTGGTCATTGAAAGTATACTGAACCATTATTACGGGGGTGTGCCATGATTGCGATTGGGTTAAGCCAGCCATTTTTTGAAAGCCAATATCTAGGCCAGCAGTGATCCCCAGCTGATTATTCAATTGATATTGTAGATATAAATTATGAAAGAAACGTCCCTCGCCAATGAAAGAACTTGAATTCAGGACCCATTTACGATCAGGCCTGAATTGAATCTGATGGCCAAAGGAAGGTGCTTTTGTTCCTGCAGGAATTCCAATAGTCTGCCATCCGGTTAATATCAATCCACTAAACAGCCATTGATTATTAGAACTTATATACGTTGTTTTAACTCCTGTTTCAAAATAAGGTGAATTATCTGCAGCCAGGCTTCTGCTAAGTGTCCAGCAATCTTTACCAATCGCACTTTCAAAACCTATATGGGAATTAAAAACACCTATATCCAGCCACCAGTTTTTACGAGCACTCAGTTTCCAACCGAAATTGGATTCCAATAAATGCTTAGAAATGCCTTTTTCATTTGTATAATTTGCCCGCATATAACTACCGGCCGCCAATGAAAGGTTGGCTCTGAAGCGTTCCTTATTTAGGCTTGCTTTTATAAATAAAAGATTCACTGCAGGCTTTTTGTTGTCACCATAATTATAAGCAAAGGGCGCTCCATTTAAAATGACGGGACCATTTGCATTGTGATGATAATACATTTCTGCATACCCGTTCAGCTCAACTTTATTTGTGCTATCGGTATTTTGTCCCCATATTAACTGAATGCAGAAGCAATAAAATATGGTGAAACGGAATTTCATTTATACCACTTCGATCAATGCTGTCTGCGGAAAATTGGCATTACGCAAAGCAATATTTCTGACTGACTGGGCAGTGAAATTGCGAAAAGCATTTTTTGTGATTTCATCAGAACCAACCATGGCAGGTATTCCCTCATCACCACCCTCACGAATGGTTTGCACCAAAGGTATTTGTCCCAAGAAAGAAAGATCATATTCCTCGGCCAGCTTTTTTCCACCCTCTTTACCAAACAAATAATACTTGTTATTTGGCAATTCCGCTGGGGTGAAATAAGCCATATTCTCCACTAGTCCAATAATGGGTACATTAATCTGGGCCTGACCAAACATGGCAATTCCTTTTTTGGCGTCTGCCAGTGCCACATTTTGAGGAGTGGTTACTATAATAGCTCCTGTTACAGGAACTGTTTGCATCAAAGTCAGGTGAATATCTCCTGTTCCCGGAGGCATATCAATCACTAAATAATCCAGCTCGCCCCAGTCCACATCGGTAACAAATTGTCTGATGGCAGAACTTGCCATGGGCCCTCTCCAGACAACCGCATTTTTTTCATCAACCAGTAAGCCTATACTCATTAACTTGATACCAAATTTTTCCAAAGGAACAATCATTCCTTTGCCGTCTACTTCCTTCATCATCGGACGTGCACCCCTAACTCCAAACATAATCGGAACACTAGGTCCATATATATCAGCATCCATCAATCCCACAGATGCCCCTCCTTCTGCCAATGCCAGCGCAAGATTGGCAGAAATGGTACTTTTTCCAACGCCACCTTTACCACTTACAACAGCAATGATATTCTTAACACCCCCCAGCACTTTCTGGTCATCTTTTCGGGTACTGGTAGTATTGGCAGTAAAATTAACCGTCACTTTAGCCTGCTTATTAACGAGCAATTTGATAGCATTTTCACTTGCCGTGCGCATCATGTCTTTCATGGGACAAGCAGGGGTAGTTAAAACGATGGTGAAGCTTACAGCATCTCCGTCAATCACAATGTCTTTTACCATGTTCAGGGTTACCAGGTCTTTTCCTAAATCTGGCTCCTGTACATTACTCAATGCCTGTAATATTGCTTCGTTTGTCATGGTTAACGCAAGTTTTTGTTAAAATCAATGATACGGTGCAAAGTTAACAACCTAGCACTTTACTTTGTTGTGAAATGCGGAGAACAAATCAAAATAGTACCTTTGTATCCCTTTAAACCAGTGCTGCCTATATGAATAAAATTACATTAGCCTTTTTTTTGATACTGACAGGGTTGGGTTGGACGAATAAGGCGGTTGCACAACAGACGAATCCCTATAGAGATTCTATTGTGCAATTGTATGGCGTAATTATGACAGCTGATAGTTTAAGAGGCATACCTTCAGCTTCCGTAATTGTGGAAGGAAAAGGAAGAGGAACCATTACTAGTTACGACGGGGTCTTTTCCATTGCCGTTATGAAAGGAGACCGGATTACTTTCAGCAGTATTGGATTTAAAAACAACAGCATCCAGATTCCCTATAATCTTGAGAGCAACCAATACAGCGTTATTCAACTACTGGTGAGCGACACAGCCTATCTACCTGCAACCATCCTTAAACCCAGACCTACAAGAGAACAATTTGAAAGAGACTTTCTAAACAATCGATTCCCGGATGATGCATACGAAATAGCCAGAAAGAATACCGACGAAGCCACACGCAGAATCATGCTAAACAGTTTACCGGCTGATGGAAGAGAAGCAGTCAATTTTCAGCTAAGACAGCAAACCAACAAATATTATTATGCCGGCCAGATACCACCGATGAATATTATGAATCCGGCTGCCTGGGCAGATTTTATCACTTCCTGGAAGAGAGGAGATTTCAAACGAAAAAAATAATTACCAATGTCTGTATTTAATGTAACTGTAATTGGTGCAGGAACCATGGGAAATGGAATTGCACATGTATTTGCACAAAAAGGATTTAAAGTAGTACTGGTAGATGTACAGCAGGCACAGTTAGATAAAGCGCTACAAACCATAGGTAAGAACCTCGACAGAATGATCAGCAAAGGATCTATCACCGATGCAGAAAAAGAAGAGACCCTGAACAATATTGTTACTGATACAAAAATCAGCACAGGTGTCAGCAAAGCTGAATTAGTGGTAGAAGCCGCAACCGAAAACGAAGAATTGAAATTAAAAATATTTGCTGAAATTGACGCAGCCGCTCCGGCTAATGCAATCCTTGCGAGCAATACATCTTCTATTTCAATTACCAAAATAGCTTCAGCCACCAACCGCCCCAATAAAGTGATTGGTATGCATTTCATGAACCCAGTGCCGGTAATGAAACTGGTGGAAATTATCAATGGATATGCTACAGATAAAGAAGTTACCGAAACCATTGTTGCCTTGAGCAAACAATTAAACAAAGTACCATCTGTAGTAAATGACTACCCCGGCTTTATTGCCAATAAGGTGTTGATGCCCATGATTAATGAAGCTATTTATTCCTTGTACGAAGGCATTGCCGATGTGGAATCTATTGACACCATCATGAAGTTGGGCATGGCCCATCCAATGGGACCATTGCAACTGGCCGATTTTATTGGCCTGGATGTTTGCCTTAGCATTTTGAATGTATTGTATAAAGGGTATGGCAATCCTAAATATGCCCCTTGCCCCTTACTGGTAAATATGGTAACAGCTAAAAAACTGGGTGTGAAATCAGGAGAAGGGTTTTACGTATATACCCCAGGCTCCAAAGAGCTGGTGGTAAGCCCCAGGTTTTTATAAGGCATTGCCAAAAGCAATCAGATAAATTGCAATAGCAGACAAAACTATGCCTGCCCAATTGATGGCAGATAGTTTTTCTTTAAAAAGTATTGCTGCAACCAGCGTACTGAATAATACAATTCCCATATTGTTAACCGGAATGCTGGCACTGGTTTCCCATGGACTGTCCTGCAGAAAATGAACCAGACACCAGATAGAAAAATAATTGGGTATTCCAATGCAAATCCCTGCAAGTATCTGGTTCCTGTGAAAGATTAGTTTCCGGGATTTATACTGATACATCAATACCACAAAGCCAATGGTTGCCGCAGACAAGAAACCAGAAATTAAAAAGGCATTATTGGTTTCCTTGGTTACATAGTTTTGCTGAACATGATTGATAAGTGCATCCAGAAAACCACTACCTATAAAAACCAAAGCAGGCAATCCAATTTTTTGCAACATAGAAAGATCAGATATGCCACTACCCTCTCCTGATTGCGGATAACAGGTAAATACAACCGCAACCATTGCCAAAACTATCCCGACGATTTCCCAACCCACTACTTTTTCACCATATAAGATTACCGATAGTATTACAGGAATAATCAAAGATAATTTATTGGCAACCGATGCTACTGATACGCCAATTTTCTGAGCCGTAATTCCAATTAAATTAAAGCTGGTAATAAAAAGGGTACCCATTATCATGGCCCATTGAAACCAGGACTGGCCTATAGAATCGGCCTGAATGGGAAAGGATCCGTTAACTACAGAACCAGTAACAACACATGTGATATAGTTGAAAACGATGGCGGGAAAAACAGGTATATTGAATCTGCCACATACTTTAAAAGAGAGCAGCAGATAGCTGGTTAAAACAATGCTTCCAAATAAAAATATCATAAACCTTTTCTTTTAAAATATAATATTGAATCACCCCCAATAGATTCTATTGAATCCGGAACAGCACCATTCAGGGAAGGAGCTTTTACCCCAACCTCATTGGGCAGTTCAATAGGGTCTGCACTTTTTATTACCCTAATCTCATCCCAGCAATCTGCATCCAGAAAGCTTTGCAACAGGGATGCTCCACCCTCCACTAAAATACTTTGAATCTGGTACTGATAAGCGTAATGGAGTATATCAGAAATCCAATTACTATTTTCAAGCAATTGTATAAATTTTACATTTCCTCGCTCAGTGTTTATCTGTTCATTAAAAATGACGGTTGAATTTCCATCAGCCAATACATTAGTGTAACTAGGCAAAATCCCTTTTTTGTCAATCACCATTCTAACAGGACTGGGCCCCGGAAAAAACCGGTTGTTCAACCTTGGATTATCCGTTAATGCTGTCTGTGTTCCTACCAGTATAGCCGATTCTTCCATTCTCCAACGATGCACCAGTTTCTGACTAAACGAATTACTGATTGCAATTTCTGCATCTTTTCGGCCTATCCAGCCGTTGGCTGATTCAGCCCATTTAAGGATGATATAAGGACGCATTTTCCTTTGGAAAAGAAAGAACCGTCGATTCAACCAATTGGCTTCTTTTTCTAGCACAGGACCAATTACTTCCACCCCCTTTTCACGTAGCATAGCTATCCCCTTCCCATTAACTTCTTTGAAAGGATCCAGGCTTCCGATAACAACTTTGGGTATGTTGTTAGATAAAATTAGGTTGGTACAAGGAGGAGTCTTACCAAAATGAGAACAGGGTTCCAGGCTTACATACAATGTAGAAGCCGATACCAGGTGCCGGTCCGATTCAACTACACTATTGATACAATTTACTTCGGCATGTGCTTGCCCGTATTGTTCATGATAGCCCTCCCCAATGATGCGATTACCATACACCAGCACGGCCCCCACCATTGGATTGGGAGCAACTTTGCCCATCCCTTTAAGGGCCAGGTCTAAACATCGTTGCATGAATATTTCGTGAGTAATCAACATTAGCCTGTAAAAATAATCAAATGATGGTTACTTTGCAGCATGACTATTCTGGAGGTAAAACAACATATTATTCAGTCTATTCAATCGGTTTACGACGAGAGAGAAGCAGGCAATATAGCTGTTTTACTCATTGAACATTTTACCGGACTCAGCAAGATGAATCAGTTTCTTGAAAAAGAAAAAGACTGGCCAGAACAGTCTGCCGAGCCACTTGAAGCGGCTGTCCTTCGTTTACAAAAAGGTGAACCCATTCAATATATCATGGGTATAACCTGGTTTTATGGTCTTGAGCTAACTGTAAATAAGCATACCCTAATTCCAAGGCCTGAAACAGAAGAGTTGGTAGAAAGGGTTATTCAATATCTTACCTCCTTAACCATTGAACAACCACGTATTCTGGAAGTTGGAACGGGTTCAGGTTGTATATCACTGGCTGTTGCATCCCGAATACCCAATGCTATAATAACGGCAATTGATATCAGCGAAGAAGCGTTAAAAGTTGCGGAAGAAAACGGCAAACAGATCAAACACAATATTGATTTTATACCGTTAGATTTTTTAAATAAAACCAATTGGACAACCCTGGGGCATTTCGATATAATTATCAGTAATCCTCCTTATATCAAACAAACAGAAGCCCGCAGCATGCATAACAATGTACTTGCTTATGAGCCCCATACAGCGCTTTTTGTAGCGGATAACGACCCGCTTATTTTCTACCGTGCAATAGCAGAATTCAGCAAGACTTTTCTGAATAAACCCGGAGCCATTTTTGTAGAGATTAATGAACAACTTGGGAATGAAACGAAAGCTGTTTTTGAAACATTCTATCCAGTTTCATTACAAAAAGACATGCAAGGCAAAGAGAGAATGATTGCAGCGTTTCAATCATAACAGTCTAAATTAGTTTTGATCAACCGCCATTACAGGTGTTGCCCCTAATTTCTTAATAATCTGCATCACTTTGATAGAAGTACCTAAATGTGAAGTGCTATCACCATTTATAACCACCGTTGGTTTTTCGTTTTCCTTAGAAAGATACTCCTGTAATCTGGATTCAAGGGTTTCCAATGCAACAGGCTCAGCACCTATAAATAGTTGTTGATTCTTGTCAACACTTATTACTACCGTTTGCTTGGCCTTGGTATCAGACTTAGCTTTAGGATTTGCTACTTTAATTACATTAGGATTTGCCAGTGTAGATACAATCAGGAAAAACAGCAATAAAATAAACAATATATCATTCAACGCACCCGTGTGCATTTCCGGACTTGACTTATATCTTTTACGAATGTTCATATTATCTGGTTGGCTCCTGTAAAATATCCATGAAGTCTGCACTGGCAGCTTCCATTTTATTGGCAGTCTTGTCGATTTGTGTGCTCAGGAAATTATGTCCAACATATGCAATTAAACCAATAATCAAACCAGTTGCAGAAGTTATCATTTTGGTATATATACCACCGGCGATGGTATTCAATGTATATTCTCCGGTAGAGGCAATTCCATAAAACAACTGAACCATCCCAATAATAGTTCCCAGGAATCCAAACATGGGCGCTATCCCGGCTATCAATGATAAAATGTTCAAATTCTTCTCCATATTATACATTTCCAGCTTGCCAACATTCTCCATGCTCTTCTCAATGGCATCGATGGGCTTTCCAATTCTTTGCAAGCCTTTATCAATCATTTTAGCTACCGGGTTCTGATGAGAACGTGCATAGGTTTTGGCTGCCTGTACATTACCTGAAAGAATATGATCTCTTATAATTACCATGAACTGAGGATCTATCAAACCCGCTCTTCTGATGGCCAATAATCTTTCTGTAAAGACATAAATAGCTAATATCAGCAACAGGTACAAGGGATACATAATCCAGCCTCCCTTATCAAGCAAAGTCCATAGGGAGACTTTTTCGGCAGTTGCAACAGCAGCGCCGGCAATATTCTGAGCAGTATCGGTCTGTAATAAGTAAAACATGAAAAAGGTTTAAAATGCGAATCTAAATGGTTCTGCAAAAGAACAATGAATCGTGTATAAATAATGCGCCATTTTGTTAATTAGGAAAGCTTTTACACATCTTTAAAAATTACTGGCCCTTTGTTTCCTTCATCTTCATCATTGCCATAATCTGCCGCATATTGTCCTGCATACCTTCCGGACTACCATCAAGGAATATCACATTCCCCTTGCCAATTTCAGCAAAGTTTTTAATAGCTTCCGTCCACATGCTGAATAAAATTACATTGGTATCTAAATTGGCCTGTTTCATTTCTTCTGCAGCCTGACTCATCCCCTTAGCTACTTCCTGTCTGAATAAGGCTACTCCCATCCCTCTTAACCGGGCTGCTTCCCTTTCTGCTTCAGCCGCAATTTTAATGGCATTTCCTTCTGCTTCTGCACCTTTGGTCTTCGTTATTAACAATGCCTGACCTTCATTCTCCGCAGCAGCTTTTAAATTATTGCTGGCTACTACCCTGCTCATGCTCTCCATAATCACCTGGTCAAAAGTAATATCATTGATCTGCAGATCTTGTAAATGGTATCCCCATTCTTCCAAAGACTTGTCAATCTGCTGTTTTACATCCTCCACAATTTCTCTTCTTAGCATCAGAATTTCAGCCTGTCTTTTGGTGGCAACAAATGCCCGTATAGATCCCTCAACGGTTCTGATTAATGCCTGCATTAAGTCTTTTTCTGATATGAATTTAAAAGCAACATTCTTAATGGTTTGCTCATCCTGATTAATCACAGAATAAAGCAACATGCTTTTAAAATAAACATTGGCCTGGTCTACCGTAACTGCCTGAAATTCCAATTCAACTGAACGGTTTTGAATACTTACTGTTTTATAAACCTGCTCTAAAAGAGGAATTTTAAAATTCAATCCCGGCATGAGGATTCTGCGGTATTTACCAAACATGGTAATCACTGCAATCGTGCCCTGATTTACTGTTACCAAACCAGTAAAGACAATAATGATTGCCAACAAAAGCCACCAGTAATTCATTAAAAATTGCATAGTATAAAATTTTAATAAAGATAGGGGCTATTTGTGCAGATTTTCTCCCTTTTCTTCCCACACTTTTACCAGGTTTAACAATACTTCTACCGCCTTTTCCATATCAGATACCCCAACCCACTCTTTTTTGCTGTGAATTGCCTGCATTCCCGTAAAAATATTAGGACAGGGCAAACCCATAAAACTCAGCCTGCTTCCGTCGGTTCCACCGCGAATGGGCTCTTTCACAAAAGGTAGCCGGGCATTGGTATAGGCTTCTTTTGCAAACTCAGTTATAAAGGGATAACGATCAATTACTTCCTTCATGTTGCGGTATTGTTCCTCTTCCTCAAAATGGATATTCACTCCCGTATAATTTAACGCAATCGCTCGTGTAATCCGGATAATTTCGTCCTGATATTGCAAGAGTTGAGGGGTATCAAAATCTCTGATGATAAAATCAATCCTTGCTTTTTCAGCAGTACCTTCTATTTGTACGGGATGCACAAACCCCTGCATTTTTTCGGTAATCTCAGGTGCCAGTCTGTCTTTGGGCAAAGCAGCAATGATTTCAGCAGCCAGTTTAATGGCATTCACCATTTTTCCCTTTGCATACCCCGGATGTGCAATAACCCCTTCTATATTTACGGTAAACCCATTGGCACTAAAGGTTTCATCTTCAAATGTTCCGAGTTCGCCTCCATCAAGTGTATAGGCAAAATCTGCTCCCAGCAATTCCATATCCAAGTGATTGGTTCCCCTTCCTACTTCTTCATCAGGCGTAAATAATATTTTTATTTCACCATGCAGAATGGAGTCATCGCTACATAATATTTCCGCAAAAGTCATAATGATGGCCACACCGGCTTTATCATCTGCCCCCAATAAAGTAGTGCCACTAGCCGTAATAATATCTTTCCCTATATGTTGTTTTAAGTAGGGCATTTTTTCAGGATCAAGCACGATACTGGTGTCATCAGGCAAAACGATGGATTGACCCTGATAATTTTTATGCAGGATGGGTTTAACATGGGTTCCGGAACAATCCGGAGCAGTGTCTATATGGGCACAAAAACAAAGCACAGGAAGGTCTTTAGAACTATTGGAAGGAATGGTAGCATAAACATATCCATACTCATTAACAATAACCTCCTTTACCCCTATTTGCTTTAGCTGCTCAGCGAGTAGGTTGCTTAAATTTCTTTGCTTTTCAGTAGTGGGTACTGTATTACTCTGCGGATTACTCTGTGTGTCTATCTGCACGTACTGCATGAATCGGTCTGCTACACTTACGAATGGCATTGTTACTGTTTTTATGCAAAGTAAGAATAGTTGATTCAACTATTGCATTTGTAAAAACAGATAGGTATTTTGGGGTAAACAAAACACCCCTAAATGAAAAAAACAATGATTGCCTCAATTGTAGGAGGAATCCTGCTATTTATATGGCAGTTTCTTTCCTGGACTGCCATCAATTTGCACAGCCCCTCGCAACAATACAGCCCAAAGCAGGACAGTATTCTTGCCATGCTAAAAACCCATTTAGACAAAGAAGGTGGTTATTATATGCCCTCTTCACCTGCAGGTACTTCTTTTGAAGAAATGGAAAAACTGGCGCAGGACCAGATAGGCAAACCCTGGGCCAGCATACAATACCATGCAGCACTGGAATATAATATGGGATTAAATATGTTGCGCGGACTTGTAGCAAATATCTTCATCATCTGGCTGCTCTGCTGGATTCTGGGAAAGATAAGTGCCAATAATTTCAGTACCACATTTACTGCTTCTTTACTGGTAGGTATAATAGTTTATCTCAACAGTAGTTACACGGGGCATATCTGGTATCCTATGTTCGATATCAGGGCTTATTTAATTGATGCTTTGGTAAGCTGGGCATTGGTAGGCATCTGGTTGGGCTGGTGGCTGAATAGAAAAAACGTAGCTTAAAATAGGATTGCTAAATCATCAAAAAAATAACAATTACAATTATACAATTATTGTATAAAATAAAAGAGAGCGGATTCCGCTCTCTTTTATTTTATAGCTTAAAAGCATTTTGTCTTTTCAATTACCCAATGATTCATTCATTAGGGCAATTAAAATTAAGGAGTGATGATGATAGACTTAGGACCGTCAATGGCTACTAATTCCAAATCAAAAATCAACTCTTCACCCGCTAATGGATGATTGGCATCCAATACCACTACCGTATCTTTTACTTCCACAATCATTACAGGAAAATTTTGTCCTGAACCATTGCTCATATTCAGTTGCATACCTACTTCAGGTACCATGTCTGCAGGAAATCTGTCTTTAGGAAATTCCATAATCATTTCTTCCTGTTTTGGACCATATGCCTGATCTGCCGGAATACTGATTGTCTTTTTCTCACCAATAATCATACCTGTAACACCATCATCAAAACCGGCAATTACCATACCGCTTCCAATTTCAAATTCCAATGGTTCTCTTCCCTCTGAGGAATCGAATGTGTTGCCATTGGTTAACTTTCCGTGATAATGTACTTTTACCTTATCACCTTTTTTTGCTTGTTGCATAAATAAATATTAAGCTGCAAAAATACTATCCTTCCCCAACCTGACGAAGTATTTTTAGTTAAGATTCAATGGAAACCTAACTTTGCAACCTAAAAACTGGTTATGCGTATTGTTTTTATGGGGACTCCGGATTTTGCAGTTGCCTCATTGGATGCCTTGATTTCCAATGGGTTTAATGTGGTTGCTGTAGTAACCGCACCGGATAAACCCGCTGGCAGAGGTCTGAAAATGACCCAAAGTGCCGTTAAACAATTTGCTGTTCATCACAATATTCCCGTTCTACAGCCACAGAAATTGAAAGACCCGGAATTTATTGATGCACTAAAAAAACTTGCGGCTGACCTTCAAGTTGTGGTTGCTTTCAGAATGTTGCCTGAAATGGTATGGAATATGCCGCCCAGGGGCACTATTAATGTACATGGTTCTCTGTTGCCAGAGTACAGAGGTGCCGCCCCTATAAACTGGGCGGTAATCAATGGAGAAAAGACAACAGGTGTTACTACTTTCAAATTAAAACATGAGATTGATACCGGAGATATTCTGCTGCAGGAATCCATGGAAATTGGCGAGGATGAAACAGCCACTGAAGTTCACGACAGAATGAAAATAACAGGGGCCCAATTATTGGTAAAAACGCTTAAACAACTGGAAGCAGGAAACATTCAGGAACAACCTCAACAATTGTCTGCTGACAACAAGCATGCTCCAAAAATTTTCACTGCTGATTGCGTTATTGATTGGAACAACCTGGTTGAAAAACTGCACAATCTGGTAAGAGGGCTTTCGCAATTCCCTGGTGCCATTACCTACCTGGACGGAAAAATATTAAAAGTATACCGCAGCAAAAAAGAACTGGTACTACACCCATTTGAAACAGGAAAAGTATTTACCGACAACAAAAGTTTTCTAAAATTCAGTTGCACCAACGGATATCTTCATCTCCTGGAAATTCAGCTGGAAGGTAAAAAACGCATGCCTGTATCTGATTTTCTCAGAGGTTATACTATACTGGAGAACAGCCATACAAAAGACTAGGCTTATAAGGATTATATACTTTTGGGCAGCGCCTAAATAGGCAATTATTCTATAGCTTTACTTAAGGTTTGCAAGTCTACCAAACCTTGTTTGCGCCATACTTCTTTTCCATTCTTAAATACGATAAATGTGGGAAGTCCTTCTGAACGCAATTCCTTCATTACTGCAATATCAATTCCCCCATCCACTTTTACTAAATTATATTGTGTTCCTTTTTCTTTTTGCAGCTGTTGAAGCACTGGTTCCATTTTTACACAGGGAGGACACCAGGCTGCACCAATGTCCACCAAAATGGTTCCGGCTTTGGTACTTGCTTTAAATGCGGCAACACTCATTTCTGCTCTGGCAGCCTTTGTCTCCAGAGGCATGCCTTCCATACGCCATGCAGACAAACCTCCTTTTAAATTACTTACATCTTTAAACCCGTTTTGCTTCATCCAGTTCATGGCTTCCTCACTTCTGACTCCTGAAGCACAATAGACTAAAACAGGCTTAGTCTTATCAATGTATTGAACCCTATCAACAAATTCCTTTTCGTTTAACCAGTTAGCCTGTAAAGCATTATTGAAATGGCCTCCCTGAAATTCACCTGCAGTTCTTACATCTAAAATCTGAACACCCGGCGACTTCATTTTCTGATCAAATGCTTTTACGGAAATGGAACCGCCTGTTTGTAGCACAGCGCCTGAAACTTCACCTGTCACCTTATTTTCACTGGTTGTAGAATTGCAGGAAATAGAAGCAAGTAACAAAAGAGAAGAAAGGATTTGCGTTTTCATATTATTGTAAATAAGTAATCGTTATAGGAAAATAATTGTCTGCCTTACCTAAGGCGGCTGCAGTAGCATTGCTTAACCGAATAACCAAAGCGGGTGCCCCCTTAATTTCTGGTACAGGTCCCAGAACCCTGGCACATACCGATTTATTATCTGCTGTTGAAATGCGTACAATTGTACCTGGCAAAACATCATTCATTAGCACATAGAACTTCCGATCCGAAAATCCGCTTAAAGATTTAAATATACCCGCATCACCTGCTTTATTAATCTTGGTTTTAGTGGGTTCATCCATTGCATAAATCAATCCAAAGTATCCTTCATCACCTTGCTTGGGTGTATATCGTAACTCTTCTTCACTAATTTTATATTCAACTGGTAAAACTTTATTAGCTTCTTTAAACTGCTCAACAGGAACAGGAGGAGGAACTATATTGGCAGCAGCTTCTGCCTCTTTTTTAGCTTTGTCTGCGGCTGCTTTGGCAAAAAACTTATCTGTTTCTGTTAACGGCTTCATTTCCCCCTTCTTCATTTCTCTGGTTCCATCTACGGATGCATCCATCACATTCGGATCTTTTAGTGGCTGAGGTTCAACAGGGGCACCTATCACCGGAGGCTTCACAAAAACCTGCGCATTGGCCGCCGGAGCATCTGCTTTCATTGCAGCCAGTTTTGCTCCCCCAATAAATCCAATAACAATTGCCTGACCTTTTTTCAGCGCATCTGTTTTTAAATCGTTCCATTCACGCAGTTTAGCCAACGGAACTTTAAAATAACGCTGGCTGAGTCTAAAAAGATTTTCACCATTACCGGCAATATGAAAAACAGGTTCACTGGTCGCGAACTCCTGTTCCTGAACCAGGTTTTCTTCCGATAATGGAATTTTCAATTTTACACCCGGTGAAAGCACAGCACTTACATTGATATTGTTATATGCTGCAATTTGCCTGGGGGTGGCACCATAAATTCTGCTCAGCACAGATAAGGTTTCCTTGCCTTTTAGCTGATGTACAATATGCAGGTCTCCGGTTGCCCCGGCTGCAATTAGTTTATCCTGAGCATTGGCAAATACAGAGATAAAAAGGAGAGTAAATAATATATAATTTCTTAGGTACATAATCAATTAAATGGTCTGCAAAGTTAATCTTTTAATATTCTCCATTCGGATGGATAATAATTATTGATTCGGTTGGGCAAAACTTTAACTAAACCCAGCGTGACTTCCTGAAATGCAACCCAATTCCAACCAATACCCCCATATTCCACTGTAAAATTGCCCCTTTTTAAAAACTGTATGGCAGCATCATTTTCCAGTTGAATAGAAGGAAGTCCTGATTTAGGCAAAACCGAGACCGCCCATTCATGGGAAGGTATCCAGGATTTACCTTTAAACTCTCCCATTTCAATACCTGCTTTTTTAATGTACAATCTAGACGACAATGCCTGCAAGTCATTCACCAAAGCTGGTGGCAAAAACCTGATACTGTTGTTTTGCTTAAAATAAAAGGCTTCGGCAATATCACTTACAAACGGAGCAAGTTGTTCCAACTCGGATTTACCAGGTTTAACTAGAGGCACTTCTCTCAATCGATCCTGTCCGGCAGATTCAGTCCGTTGAAAAACGGATAAATAAAATCCCTCGCCCCTCAGGAGATTCGGATAAAAGCGATAGCCATAGGCTTTTCCCTGATCCGAAACAGATTCAATTATATTCCAGTCATTTTCAATTTTAACAGGAAGGGATACCAGTTTCCATTCATTTAACAGCCAATCAGCTATTTTTTCATCTTCTTCCCATGAATAGGAACAAGTTGAGTATACCAGCAAACCACGCTCTTTTAAACAGGGAACAATATTCGCCAAAATACGTTCCTGCCTTTGACTACAGTGGATTACATTTTGTTCACTCCACTCGTTAATTGCATCCGGATCTTTCCGGAACATGCCACTGCCGCTGCAGGGAGCGTCTACAACAATAATATCAAAATATCCTGCGAAGTCTTTAAAATGTTCAGGATCATTATTGGTTATCACCATATTGGGCATCCCCCATTTAGTAGCATTTTCTACCAATATGGCCGCCCGGGATTTAATTACTTCATTACTTACAATGATCGCATCCGGATAAAGGCTTGCAAGCAACGTTGATTTTCCGCCAGGGGCTGCACATAAATCCAATATTCGCAACCCCTTTCCTGTTCCCTGTATCCTGCTTTGTAAAGCATGTTCCAAAAACATGGAACTGGCTTCCTGAACATAATAACCACCTGCATGAAACAAGGGGTCAAGCGTAAAAGATGGTCGCTCTTTTAAATAATATCCATTCTTGCTCCAGGGAACTCTTTCATCCAGCAAATCTGGTTGAACATTGGCTTTTTTCTGCGGATGCAATCGTATGCTGGTAATCTGTTCCCCTGTTTGGTGAACTGCTTCAAAACTTTCCCTGTCAAAGCCCTTAATGCCAAAGAGAGAATCAATAAACGTTTTGGGTAATTTCACTTTATACTGCTTTTATCTCCGCAACCAGTTTCTGCAATGCAGCTTTTGCATCACCAAATAACATGGACGTCTTTGGCTGGAAAAATAAGGCATTTTCAATTCCTGCGTATCCAGGCTTCATACTACGTTTATTTACAATAACCGTTTTTGCCTGCTCTACTTCTAAAATCGGCATACCGTATATGGGGGATGCCGGATCGGTTTTTGCGGCTGGGTTTACCACATCATTCGCCCCCAAAATCAAAACCACATCTGTGGATTTAAACTCATTATTGGCATCTTCCATTTCCAGCAGTGCGTCATAATTTACATCTGCTTCTGCCAGCAATACATTCATATGTCCCGGCATTCTGCCCGCAACTGGGTGTATGGCATATTTAACTTCTACTCCTTTCTCTTCCAGCAATTGTTCCAGTTCATGACATATATGCTGAGCCTGAGCTACTGCCAATCCATACCCTGGAACAATCATGACTTTACTTGCATAACTCATACAAATGGCCGCATCACTAAGAGAGATTTCTTTATAACTGCCTGTTACAGCCTGTTGTTCTCCTTTGGATGAACCCCCAAAGGAACCTAATAATACATTAGTAAGACTTCGGTTCATGGCTTTACACATGAGTATGGTAAGCAATGTTCCTGCTGCCCCTACCAGAATCCCGCCTGTAAGCATTACCTGATTATCATATAAAAATCCACCACATGCCGCTGCCACACCTGTGAATGAATTTAGCAAAGAAATAACTACAGGCATATCTGCTCCCCCGATGGGTAACACAAAAAGAACTCCGTACAAAACAGCAGCAAAAGCTATGAGATAAAACCAGAAAAAGTTGGTGATGGAAATATTATATGTCAGATACGCTGCAAAAGCAAGAATCCCAATTAAAAGAACATTATTAGCCATTTGCTGACCATTAAATGCCAGGTCTTTGACCTTTCCATTTAACTTTCCCCAGGCAATCATACTGCCCGAAAAAGAAATGGTTCCAATAATAAGTCCTGCAAATATAATTAGCAGGGTTACAGTGTCTATGTTTAACGTAGTTACTGAACTTTCCAGACCCAATTCAGCAGAATGTATCAGATGCCTGAATTCAATGATAGAAATCAATGCAGCACAAGCACCACCCATGCCATTAAAAAGACTAACCATTTCAGGCATGGCAGTCATTTTTACTTTCTGGGCTGCCAGCGTTCCTATTATGGTTCCTACAGCCAAACCGGCAAATATCCATGGATAGTTGCCAAGTTTCACTCCATCTTCGCTATAAAGAAAAATGGTTCCGAATATGGCAATGGCCATACCTGCCGCTGCTACCCAATTACCTTTTCGAGCAGTATCGGGATGAGAAAGCATCTTAAGTCCAACAATGAAACTTAATGAACCCAGGAGATAACAAAGTGTAAGGAGATTTAATTCCATGTTATTTTTTCTTCTTAAACATTTCCAACATTCTGTCTGTCACCACAAATCCACCCACCACATTCAGTGTTCCCAACACCACCGCCAAAAAACCTATACAAAGCGCCAGCCAATCATCTGCTTCAACCTGTCCCATTACAATAATGGCACCGATGATTACTACTCCGTGTATGGCATTGGCACCGCTCATTAAAGGCGTATGCAACACACTAGGCACTCTGCCAATCACTTCTATTCCAAGGAAAATTGAGAGCAGTACTATATAAACCATTTCTATATGTTCCTGCAGAAATACTAAAAATGTATTCATAAAATACTTAGTTATTAATCAATGAAAGAATTCTGTCATGCACAACAGCTCCATTATGAACTATGCAACATCCTTTTACTATATCGTCTTCAAAATTGAGTTGAATAGCACCTTCTTTGGAAACAATCAATTGTAAGAAATTATAAAGATTCTTTCCGTACACTTTACTGGCATCCACTGGCATATCAGCAGCAAGTTGACTATTACCATACAGCGTTATTCCATTGATATGATTGATGGCGTTTTGCTGAACACCAAATACATTACCCCCGGTTGAAGCAGCTAAATCAATTACTACTGAGCCAGGTTTCATTAATTTGAGCATCGCTTCATCTATTAGCAAGGGTGCTTTTTTACCCTGAATCTGTGCAGTCGCTATAATCACATCCGATTTGGCAACAGATGCAGCCAATCTTTCTTTTTGTTTCTGTTTGAATTCTTCAGATTGTTCCACAGCATACCCACCTGCAGCTGAAGCATCAGCAGCTCCCTCTACTTCAATAAATTTAGCACCTAAACTCATCACTTCTTCTTTTACAGCGGGTCTCGTATCTGAAACTTCCACAACAGCTCCTAATCTTTTTGCAGTGGCAATTGCCTGCAAGCCTGCCACACCGGCACCCAGCACCAAAACTTTAGCAGGTGGAATACTACCAGCTGCTGTCATGAACATGGGAAAATAGTGAGGCAATAAATCAGCTGCTTTAAGTACAGCTTTGTACCCTGCAATATTCGCCTGACTACTTAGAACGTCCATAGACTGAGCTCTTGTTGTCCTTGGTATCATATCTAAACTAAATGCAGTGCAACCCAATGCTGCCAATTCTTGCATTTGTGAATAATTGAAGAGTGGCTGCATAACCCCAATAAAAATAACACCCGGCTTTGCTTGTTTCAGCTCTGAGGTTTCAATCCCCCAGAATCCAACTAGAATATCAGCGGTCTGAATAAGAGCCGATCTGCTGGTAATTTTGGCGCCTGCTGATTCATAATCTGCATCGGCAGCAAATGACAAAACACCTGCTTCATTTTCCACCAGCACTTCAACCCCTGCTTGCAATAAAGAGGTTAGCTGAGCAGGAAGCATGGCCACCCTTTTCTCACCAATGGGTTCTTTTAAAATCCCTATTATCATGTTCGTAAGTTAACGCTTTAATAGCGAACGGAGAAATGCTGCTTTACTTTGTTTTCCTTTCTAAAAAAAACCATTCCAATGAAAAACAAATCAATGGTAAGGGTTACCATTTCATCGGCTTGAATTTTTTTCCAGGCTAACTCCATTTCCTTACTCCAGTGAATATCGTCGAAAATCAAAACAGTATTTTCGTGTAAATGAGGCTTGAGCCATTCAAAATAACGCATCGTGGGTTCCAGCCGATGATTTCCATCAATAAATACAAAGTCTAATTGAGCATTCCGAGACAATACCCCCGGCAAAGTTTCATCGAAATTACCCGTTACCTGCTCTATATTTTTTAGTCCGAGATATTGAAAATGTTTCTTAGCAACAGCAGCAATTTCAGATGAACCTTCCATAGTAATTACATTGGCATTGGCATTGGCTGCTGCCAGATAGCTCGTGGTAATCCCTAAAGATGTTCCCAGCTCAAGAATGGTAGAAGAACCAAAATAATTCACCATTCTAAAAAACAGCTGGGCATATTTTTTAGGTTTCAGGGCTGATTTTGCAATGGAGGCAACCGATCTTGTATTGGAAGTGTTCAGTCTTGAGCCAGCACCAAAATCTGTAATATTCAAAAGTGCATTGTCGTGATTGAAAGTTTCTCTGGCAGCCTCAATCAAAGGAAAATAATAAAAGTCTCGGTCATCATTGAATACACGGTCTATTAACTCAAATACAAACGGAGAATGAACACCGTGTCCTTTGGCATTTTCTGCAAATAACCAATACTGAATATATTTTACCCCTAATTTGATTGGACTATACATTATTTATTTTTTTGAGACAGCTGGAGCCAAGTCCATCTGCCACCTGCCAGAAAAGCAAACCAGCTGAAAACAATCGCTATATTTTTAAACCATTCCCAACATGAGTAGGCAGGCCATTCAGCAATATCCAAATACAGGAGCATCATTGCCAAGCTAAACCATTTGCTTTTATTAAAGGTAGCCAAAAGAAATAAAAAAGGTAAGACAAGGGAAGCAATCAATTTAATGGTATTTGCATCTAAATAATCCTGCCATTGAAAGTCTTTGGGTGCAGATGCGGAAATAGATCTCAAAAACTGAATTAATCCAATTATTATCCTGAGTTGATATGCGGCATACACCAACAATATCAAATTCAATATTGGCAAGAGTTCATGAACCCAGCTATTGACGAACTGCTCTCTCCTGACAACCAAAAAAATAATTAATAAAGGAATGAGCCATACGTATAAAAATGGATAGATTGCCATATCAGCTCTTCTTAGTCCACTTTTGAAAACGATAAGGAAAAGCATGTTTTTCATCAGCAGCATGAGCTTCATCCATTATCATTTTCCATTCCCCAACCTCAATTGCAGGAAAAAATGTATCACCATCCAATTCTGCTTCAACCCTTGTTAAATAAATAGTATGAGCGATGGGGAGTGATGCAGCATATAATTCCCCTCCACCTATAATAAAGGATTCTTTGTAATGATTAGAAGCAGCAATTGATATGGCTTCTTCCAGGGAACCTGCTTTTTGTACACCGGCTGCATTCCAATCTGCTTGCCTGGTAACTACAATATTCATCCTGCCATTCAGGGGCTTGCCGGCAAGGGATTCAAATGTTTTTCTTCCCATAATAACTGGCATCGCCCAGGTTGTCTGTTTAAAAAACTTCAGGTCGTTTGGCAAACGCCACAACAGCTGGTTGTTCAACCCAATGGCATTGTTTTCTGAAGCCGCAACAATTATTGATATAATCATATTATACAGCAACCGGAGCTTTAATGGCCGGATGATATTGGTAATTTTCTAATGTAAAATCTTCAAATCTAAATCCAAACAAATCATTCACTTCAGGATTCAGGTGCATCTGAGGAAGTGGGAAAGGTTCTCTACTCAACTGTAATTCAACCTGAGAAAGATGGTTATTATAAATATGAACATCCCCGAAACTATGAATAAAATCCCCCGCTTTTAATCCGGTTACCTGCGCCATCATCATTGTTAAGAGGGCGTAAGAAGCAATATTGAACGGAACCCCTAAAAACACATCAGCACTTCGCTGATACAACTGACAACTTAATTTACCATCAGCCACATAAAACTGAAATAAACTATGACAGGGCATCAGTGCCATTTTAGAAAGTTCACCTACATTCCAGGCACTCACAATCATCCTTCTGCTATCCGGCTGATTTTTAATTTGATTCAACACATCTGCAATTTGGTCAATCACTTTACCGTCTGCTCCTTCCCAGCTTCTCCATTGCTTACCATAAACGGGTCCTAAATCACCATTTGAATCGGCCCACTCATTCCAGATGCTAACACCATTATCATTTAAGTACTTGATATTAGTATCTCCGTTCAGGAACCAAAGCAATTCATAAATGATACTTTTTAAATGTAGTTTTTTGGTGGTAACCAAGGGGAATCCTTTGGAGAGATCAAAACGCATCTGGTATCCAAAACAACTAATAGTGCCCGTACCTGTACGATCGGTTTTTTGGGCACCATTTTCTAATATATATCTAAGCAGGTCGTGATATTGTTGCATACACAAATTAACAACAGAATGGCCGCATTTAACCTTCGTTCAGAAATCTGTGAAGAAATTGTGATTATTGAAAATTATTTTTTCTGCAACAATTTATTGAACCCTAAAAACCAGCCCATATTGCTTACATGGGTTTCAAAACTGCCCATTTTCCCCTGTACACTTAGTCCAAACCCAATGCTTCCTCTTAAAGTAAATTCACTGGACTGGTAAGAAAAGCGGTCAATTCCGCCAGTTACATACTTATAAGTTGTTGTGTTGGAGTACTTCGAATAAACTGCCGGTAACCCAGCTTGTAAAAAAATGGCAAAAGTATTTCTCCTGCTTAAATTAAAATAGTAACGGGCCATTGGGACCAAACCAAGGTCTATACTATTATTTACATCCTTGGTTTCTACATTTGGAAAAAATGGGGGAATTCCATTTGTTACAGGATAGGTCATATACTTTCTCTGCTCGGTATGAAACCCGGCAATCCCCATTACCCCCAGCATTAAATTCTGTTGAATAAATTTCCCGTAGACCGGAGCTGCCAGCAATCCCAGATTGGTATTGTTTTTACGGATAGAAATATCTGTGTACGAACCCAGCATATCTGAATAAACAGGAGAAATGCCAATCCCCCAGAATGAACTTCCCTTGGAAAAATGCTGAAATACAGGTTTATCTGTCTGTGCAAAAACACTACTGCAAAGCAAAGCGGAAAATAAAAAAGTCAGGAATGGTCTCATCAATTTTTGTTTTTAATAAGACGCATTCAGCATTCATTTTGCTGCACCGTTTATACCGCTATGAAACCTTTCGTCTGGCGATTTCTTTACGTATCAACGACAGCTCCCTTCCGGTTTGTCCTGCAACACTGGAATTTTCCTTTGCCCTTCTCATTAAATATGGAATCACATCCTTGATAGGACCAAAAGGCAGGTATTTACTTACTTTAAATCCTTCTTTGGCAAGATTGAAAGTAATATTGTCGCTCATTCCGTATAACTGAGAAAAATGAACATGTGGATGATTATGAGCTAAATTCCTTTCATGCATTATTTGTGCGGCCAGCAAATTGCTTGCTTCATTGTGTGAAGCAATAATTACTGAAATATCTTCCAGATGATCAAAGCAAAACTGTACTGCTTTATTAAAATCCGTATCAGTTGCTTCCTTGTTGGGCTGAATAGGTGAACCATAACCTAATTCCTGGGCTCTTTCTCTTTCCTTCTCCATGTAAGCACCCCTTACCAATTTAATGCCCAACTTAAATTGCTGTTGTTTGGCAATTTTATAGGAAAGCTGCAAAAAATGCAATCGATCGTGTCTGTAAAGCTGAATGGTATTGTAAACAATTACTTTCTCTTTGTTGAAAGCTTCCATCATTTCCATACAAAGACGATCAATTGGATCCTGAATCCAGCTTTCCTCTGCATCAATCAATACGCCAATATTTTTCTCTGCAGCCAATTCGCAAATAGTATACATTCTGTCTCTTACTCTGTCCCACTCTGCAATTTCCTCCTCGTGATCATGAACTCCGCTTCTGAGTCTGGGCGCTTCGTTTAAAGTTTGCAACAATCCAAATCTGGCCAATCCGGTTACTTTAATGCTGATAAATGGAATATTGGTTTGAGTGGATGCATAATTAATCACTCGCATGAACTCTTCTGTAGCATGATCAAAACTTGCTTCAGATTCTTTCCCTTCTACACCGTAATCTAGTATTACCTGAATACCATATTTGCCTAATAAATTTCCAACATTGGCCGTTTCCTCAAGGGTTTCACCTCCTACAAATTGCTTGAAAATAGTTTTACGGATAAGACCATTAACCATGGGCAAGCCTGATTTCATAATATAAGGAGTCAATGTGGTACCAAGCTTTACAAACCACGGATATTCCATGGTTTTAAATAAAAACTTTGCTCCATTTAATTCCTTGTCACTCTTGTAGGCAAAGGCATTCTCGGTATTATCAAAGGAAATATTCATACTAACAGATGTTCGTAGCACAAATATCGGTACTAGTTCTTTAAGAAAGTTTTATTTGTGCAAAAAACAAGAAAAATTCATCAGATTGCCTGGTGGTTGAAAGGCTGTAATACCATTTCACTTACCACCCCGCTGGAAGGTTGCTGACAAAGGAACCAGATGGCTTTTGCCGCTTCTTCAGCAATGATCATTTTATCCCGCTGAACCCTAAGATCAATATTATCCCAGAAAGCGGAATCTATCCCGCCAAGGAATATATTGGTAATGCGAATTTCAGTTCTTTTAAGTTCTTCACGGATACTTTGCATCATGCCTACTAAGCCATATTTACTGGCACTGTAGGCTGCAGCACCTGCCATTGGAACTTTCCCCAATACTCCGGGAATATTAATAATCAGTCCTTTTTTTTGTTCTTTCAAATTGGGTAAAACGGCTTTAACCAGATAAAAAGCGCCAATCAGATTCACCTGAAGCACTTTTTCAAAGGAAGCCGAGTCGAGCGTATCCATGGTTTTTATAATCCCGATTCCTGTAGCATTTATGAGGGTATGAATGAATGGGGTTTGAGCCAAAACCTGCGATACCACCTGGTTAACTGAAGTCTCACTGGTAATATCCATTTGAAATGTCCTGCTCGCAGGTATACCTGCCTGTGAAGCTACTTCTTCCAGTTTCTGACTGTCTCTGCCTGTAATGTATACGATAGCTCCGCTGGCACTTAATTGTTTGGCAACCTGAGATCCAACTCCGCCTGTGGCACCTGCCAATAAAACAACCCTTCCTTTCAATGATTCCATTTTACTGTTTTGCTATACAACAAAGCGAATATGAATTTGTTGTAAATGCCTAATATGAAAACAGTTTCCCTGGTCTTCCCGAACCAGCTTTTTAAGCAGAATAAAGCCTTAAACAACATATACAAGGTTTACCTGATTGAAGAATCCCTCTTTTTCAACCAGTATTCATTTCATTTTCAAAAACTTTTATTGCATAGGGCTAGCATGAAAGCTTATGAAGCATATCTGAAAGAGAATGGATTAGAAGTGGAATATATAGAAGCCAATCAAACTATCTCTGATATCCGTCAACTGATTCCCAATCTGGCTAAACTGGGAATAGAATACATTCAAGTTGCGGACCCGGCTGATCATTGGTTATCAGTCAGGCTTAAAAAAGCCTGTATCAATCAGGGGATTACATTACAGGTATTTACGAATCCGGGCTTTTTAAATACATTGAAAGACTGTGATGGTTTTTTCGAAAAGAAGAAAACCTATTTTCAAACTGATTTTTATACCTGGCAACGAAAACAAAGAAATATACTGGTTAATGAAATGGGACAACCTGTGGGTGGCAAATGGACTTTTGATTCAGAAAACAGGGAAAAATATCCCAAAAATGCAATTCCACCTGCTCTTACCCTGTCACAGGAAAACGCATATATACTGGAAGCGAAGGAATACGTAAGAAAATACTTTCCTAAAAACCCAGGAGTGCAGGGAGCGCCCTTTGGGGATTCAATTAACCCACAGTACTATCCTGTGGACTACCATTCGGCTGAAGCCTGGTTTAATCAATTTCTTCAAGAAAGATTTCATGATTTCGGAAAATACGAAGATGCAATGGTTGCGGGAGAAACTGTATTAAACCATAGTGTTTTAAGTCCATTGATGAATATTGGCTTATTAACCCCTGATTGGATTGTTAGTAAAACACTGGCTTTTGCTCAAAAACAGGAAATTCCAATGAATTCGCTAGAAGGTTTTATTCGTCAGATAATTGGATGGAGAGAATTTATCTATCAGGTATATGGCAGAATTGGTTCCAAACAGAGAACTAAGAATTTCTGGGGATTCAGCAGAAAAAAACCGGCAACATTTTACACAGGAGAAACAGGCATTGTACCTGTAGATGAAGTAATACAGAAACTAAATAAAACAGGATATAATCATCATATTGAACGATTAATGGTTTTGGGCAACTTCATGCTGCTCTGCGAATTTGATCCTGATGAAGTTTATAAGTGGTTCATGGAAATGTACGTAGATGCTTATGATTGGGTAATGGTACCCAATGTATACGGCATGACTCAATTTGCAGATGGGGGCCTGATGACAACAAAACCCTATATCAGCGGCAGTAACTATATAATGAAGATGAGCAACTATCCCAAAGGCAAATGGCAGGAAATTTGGGATGCTCTCTTCTGGCGTTTCATGCATGTTCACAAGGATTTTTTCTTAAAAAATCCAAGACTGGGGATGCTTAACAAAACTTTTGATAAAATGCCGGAACAAAAAAGACATACGCATTTACAAATTGCAGAAGACTATTTAAAAACAATTTCAAAATGATTTATTTCCCAACTAAATACAATGAAATAATTGGCCGCATTGAAGCAGCCGATGCACGGAAATACGAGAAGACCCGAAACTTCATAAATGGAGCTGTAACATACCTCTCGCCGTTTATTGCCAGAGGAGTTATCCAGTTGCCACAAATAAAACAAATTGTTGTTCCGAAATTTGGAAGGTATGTTTCCGAAAAACTCATTCAGGAACTGGCCTGGAGAGAGTTTTTCCAGCGAGTTTGGCAACACAAAGGTTCAGCCATTTTTAGTGATTTGAAACAGGACCAGGAAAATGTGAAGCACAGGCAGATTCCCACTAAAATTGTATCTGCCAATACTGGTATTGAGGCAATAGATAAAGCCATTAGTCAACTTTATCAAACAGGCTATATGCACAATCATGCCAGAATGTATACTGCAATGCTCACCTGCAATATTGCAAAATCACACTGGCATATGCCCGCAAAATGGATGTATTATCATTTATTAGATGGAGACCTGGCTAGTAATATGCTAAGCTGGCAATGGGTTGCAGGATCATTCAGTAGTAAAAAATATTACGCCAATCAGGATAATATCAATAAGTATGCGGGTACACAACAGCATGGTAGTTATCTGGATTGCCCTTATGAAGCATTTCCATTTGCAGAAATACCTGTTGATCTTAAACCAACAGAAGACATTCATTTAACAACTCCATTACCCGAGAAAAAAACGCCTGTTATTGATCCATCCTTACCAACGCTCATTTATAATTCCTATAATCTGGATCCCAACTGGCATAACGAAATCAATGCCAACAGAATATTGCTTCTAGAGCCCGACCACTTTGAGAAGTTTCCGATTAGTGAGAAAGTAATCCATTTTATATTGAATGTTGCCAAAGACAATATATTGGATATTCAGGTGTTTACAGGTGCATTTAAAGAGTTGGAAACTTTGGCTGGCAATAACAAAATCATCTTTAAAGAACATCCCATAGCTAACCACTATAAAGGAATTCAGGAAGAAAGAGCCTGGTTATTTCCTGCCGTAAATCAATACTTCGGAAGCTTCTTTTCGTATTGGAAAAAATGTGAACGTTATTACCAGGAAAAATAGACATTTGCTTATGCAAATCACTTCCATAGACATATACAAGTATTCAATTCCCATGGTACCATTCACCATTGCAACCGGTACCATGCATTACGCACAGAACCTTTTAATTCGTGTACATACAAATGAGGGAATTACTGGAACCGGAGAATGCTCTGCTTTCCCCATGATAGTTGGAGAAACCCAAGCCACTTGTTTTGAAATGGCTAAAGAATTTGCAGCCATTTGGAAACAAAAAGACCCATTGGATATCACTAGCCGGATGCAGGAACTGGATTTATTTACTGCCAGAAATTATACAGCCAAAAGCGCTTTTGATTTGGCATTGCACGATATCGCTGCTCAACACGCAGGCCAACCATTATATGCTTTTCTGGGCGGATCACGTAAGCCCATTATCAGTGATTTAACCATTGGAATTGACAGTCCTGAAGCCATGGCAAAACAGGCAATTGCCTTTGTTGAGAATGGCGTTGAAACCATCAAGGTGAAATTGGGAAAAAATGCAGCCGATGATATTGAAAGAATCAAAGCCATTCGGGATGCTATAGGTTATTCAACTGCTATTAGAATTGATGCCAATCAGGGATGGACATACGATGATGCAGTAACCGCATTAATTGAATTGGGGAAATACAAGATAGAGTTTTGCGAACAACCCATGCGTACCTATAATGATGAATTACTGCCAGCGCTTTGCCAAATTTCACCCATACCGCTTATGGCAGACGAATCCGTTTACACGCATCATGATGCGGAAAGAATCATTAGAAACCAAGCCTGCCACTATATCAATATTAAATTTGCCAAAAGCGGGGGAATTGCAGAAGCTACCAGAATCAACGAAGTAGCTGAAAAAAATAATATTCCTTGTATGATGGGAGGTATGCTGGAAAGCCGACTGGCTTTAACCGCCAAAGTTCATTTTGCCATGTCCAAAAAGAACATTGTTTTTTACGATTTAGACACTTGTTTACTTGGCCATAAAGTGGATCCTGTTACCGAAGGAGTACAATATAAAGGATTGGAACTGATATTATCCGAACAACCCGGAATTGGTGCAAGCGTAGACCTGGATTTTCTTTCTGGACTGGAAAGTATAACCATTTAATCATAGCTGGTTTGGCTATCTTATATTTGCATTTGAAATAACTGTTATGGAGGCGAAAAAGTCTAGTGAAAGTTTTACCATTATGAATGAGTTGGTGTTGCCCAACGATACCAATACTTTTGGGAATTTAATGGGAGGTCGTTTAATGTATTGGATGGATATTGCTGCGGGCATTGCTGCTGGTAAACATTCCAACACGCCAGGAATGACCGCTTCCGTTGACAATTTAAGTTTTAAAAACCCAATCAAACTGGGGAATGTGGTTCATATTGAAGCAAAAGTTTGCCGGGCATTCAATACTTCCATGGAAGTTCACCTGAAAGTCTGGGGAGAAGATTTGCTTCATCAATATAAATACGAAAGCAATGAAGCATTTTTCACCTTTGTTGCATTAGACCCCAACGGAAAACCAAGACCTGTTCCTCAATTAATACCAGAAACTGAAGATGAGCAAAGGCTTTATGATGGTGCATTAAGAAGAAGACAGCTAAGACTCATTTTAGCTGGTAAAATGAAACCGGATGATGCCAGTGAATTAAAAGCCCTATTTGTAAAATAAGGGGGACTATTTGTCGAGCTTACTCATCAAATGATGTTTCCCTTTGAGCATATAATTCTTGCTTTGCTCAATAGCTTCCATTACCTGGTCTAAGATTTCATCTACAGACTGTGTATAATCAATAATCATGGGTTCTTTAAATCTAACCGATAAAAGGGAGCCCTTTTTCTTGAATGACAATCCTTTTTTGGTGAAAGCCCTCCAGAAACCATTGATGACTACTGGAACTACAACGGGCTGGTTATTTTTAATGATATGCGCTGTACCTTTTCTTCCAGGAGCAAAAGGTTTGGTGGTACCCTGAGGAAAAGTAATTACCCAGCTCTTATTTAAGGCCTGATCAATTTTCTGCGTATCAGACTCGTCCCTGTTTCTGCTTACATCTTTTCCTTCCGCTCTCCAGGTCCTTTTTACGGTTAAAGCACCGGCCAGCTTAAACATGCGGCTGATCAGACTGCCGTTCATGGTTTCTTCTGCTGCAACAAAATAAACATTCGTAAAAGGATTCAACAAATAATAAGGTAGTCCCAGTTTGTTTTCCTTTCTCCATTTAACCGCACAGAAAATATGAATGAATGTAACTACATCCGCAAAATAAGTCTGGTGATTACTTACGAAGAGTACATTGTTTCTAGGCAATTTTTTCAAATGCTCCGTACCTTCAATTTTTATAGTATTGATAACTGTAAGACCCGGATAAGTAGCCATTCCTACAAAACCATAAACGAATGATCTTACTAAACGAATATTTTTTAGTCTTTCCACTAAATTCATGTCGATAATAATTGGCCAGCAGTGCAAAATAAGGAATAGATTATACATTTGCAGCAGAAAAAATAACAGATGGCATTAACAACCGTAATTTTTGATATAGATGGATTATTAATAGACAGCGAGCCACTTTGGCATGAAGCTGCAACAGATACATTTAAATCCTATGGTGTTCAACTATCCAATGCCATGTATGCAAGCACTACAGGACTCAGAACCAAAGAATTTGTAGATTGGTGGTTTCAATATTTTAAGATAGACATGCAGCATGCGCCCGATGCAGAAAAGGAAATTGTGAAGGGTGTACTAAAAAAAATTGAAGAGAAAGCCAGCATCATGCCCGGTGTGCCACATATATTTGACTTTTTTGCAAACAAAGAATTTAAAATAGGCCTGGCAACTTCTTCTCCGCCTGAATTAATTGATCTGGTAGTAAGAATGACGGGCATTGGGCCTTACTTAAGTGCCACTTCATCTGCAGAATTTCTTCCTTATGGTAAACCTCACCCACAGGTTTATTTGAATTGCGCTGAAGCCATGAATAGCAAGCCAACCGAATGTATTTGTTTTGAAGATTCCTTTAATGGTATGATAGCAGCCAAATCTGCCAGAATGAAATGTGTGGTAATACCCCACCACTCCCAAACAAAGGAAGAAAAATGGGGGGCAGCAGATTTAAAACTAAGCTCTC
This sequence comes from Sediminibacterium sp. C3, assembly GCF_000508085.1. GTDB lineage: Bacteria > Bacteroidota > Bacteroidia > Chitinophagales > Chitinophagaceae > Sediminibacterium. Next base: position 2,726,103 of record NZ_KI669560.1, read on the forward strand.
TGCAAAATTTTGGCGAATTGCATTTTGACCGTCTGTTTAACAGTTAGCTGTAGTCCCTTTGGGTTCTCTTTAAATAATTGTTACTCTGCATAAGTCAACTTTTGTGTCAACTTATTTTAGGACGAGGCAAT
>NZ_KI669560.1:2726253-2873113 GCF_000508085.1 Sediminibacterium sp. C3
ATTTTAGGACGAGGCAATGTCTGAAAACAAAAAAGCCCCAGGTAAAACCAGGGGCTTTTTCTATTCAAAGCTTTTATTAATTTCTGCTTTTCAAGTTTGGATGTGGAGCAGGTACGCTGTTTGGACCTTCTTCAGTAGTACCTTGTAGGTCTACAGATCCGGCTTTACCTTCCTGAGCATACACGAATAATAATCTGCTTTCAGCAATACCTTGCTTTTCAACCAGGTACTTGATAACCGCGTTTACTCTTTCCCAGCTTTGTTGCTGAGCAGCTTTGCTTGTAGCACCGTATCCGATAACTTTTACATTACAAGTTGGGTTAGCTTTCAATTGAGCTGCAGCTGCACCTAGAACTACCATTGCATCTTTGCTTAACTTAGTAGTAGTTCCTTTGAACTGTACGCTTGGTAAAGCACCGATTGAACAAGAAGCTTTTTGAGCTTGCATGCTGCTAACCATCTCTCTGATTTCCTTGCAACAAGCGTTCTCAGGACAAGTTCCGATACCATCATTGTTTACAGGGAAACATTTTTGAGAAGTCAACAATTCCTTATCTCTGTAATCAGGAACTCCATCACCATCTGTATCCTTAGATACACCATGAGAATCAACTGGAGCACCTGCTGGAGTATTTGGTTCCATATCAAACTGATCAGTTACACCATCTTTATCTGCATCAGGTAATACCACTTTAGGCATTTTCATGTGCTGAGGAGCATTTAACTCGCTATAGATAAAGTTGTTTGGATTGATCCAGTAAAGAGGCTGAACTTTCTTGCTGTTATCGCCAATGTTGATATTAACTCTGGCAGTAGTCATGCTGAAATAATCGTTGTTCTCGTTTCTAACATCTTTCCATGTATCAAGATAATCGTATCCTTTAAGTGTAAAGATGAATTTCTGCTCGATACCGATGTTTACTTTCTCGCTTACTTTAAATGCAGCACCCAAACCAATATTTGCAGCATGCATTAAAGCCCAAGATTTTCTATTGTTTACAGTAGCTCCGAATGCAGTTGAAATTAAACCATCCTGAGTATAGGCCTGACCTGGACGCTGACCGTAAAAGATATTGTATCCGCCAGGTTGGTTACCAGGAGCACCCTGGTATTGTGCTTTGGAGCCTAAAAAGCTATAACCAGCCAATACATACAAGTTTGTTTTTGGATTACCTCTGTAATAGCTAGGAGTATTCAAAGACGCAATCAAATCAAAACCCAAAGCCCACATAGAGTTCTTGTAAGCAGTCTGTCCAACAGCTACTCCGTAAGCATTTGGTGTTCCAGAAGTAGACGCTCCGGTTAAAGAACCTCTGAAAGATAAAACGTGTCCAAGAGCTTTTCTCAATGAAACGCCATATCCAAGACCTGTTTTACCTTTAATATCACCCACTAACCAAGTTGGTCCTAGGTTAAAACCCAATTCCCACTGGCTTCTTGGTTTTGCAGGATAAGGATACTGGTTATTCATAAATTCATTGTGCTGGGGCAGATCCTTAACTGCAATTTTGGAAGTGTCTTTCCAATCCCAACCCCAATTTGTCTGTGCGCTAGCTGCGAACTGTGCGAACACAAATAATGCAACTAAAAAAAGGAGCTTCTTGCTTGCCATAATCGATATTTGATTTAAAATTTAATTATAATCGCTGTAAAAGTACTTAATTTTTGATATAAATACTTTTAAATACTATCTGGGGGGATAATTGATAGTTATGACTGCGAATATAGTATAAACGCTGCATTTTACCTATTATTTTGTCATTTTACTGGGTATATTGCAGAATAATTATAACATGAACTTAGCAAAAAAGGTGATTTCGGCTGAATTGGCTCAATTTGAAGTCCATTTTAGAGAGGCCGTGAAGAGCAGAGTGGCGTTGTTAGATCGGATTATGCAATACATAGTAAAGCGAAAAGGGAAGCAACTTCGCCCGATGTTTGTATTGTTAAGTGCACGCTTGGGGGGTGAAATAAACGATAGTACTTATCGGGCTGCATCCCTGGTTGAACTTTTGCATACAGCCACATTGGTTCACGATGATGTAGTGGACGAATCCATGGAGAGAAGAGGCTATTTTTCTATCAATGCCCTTTGGAAAAACAAAATTGCCGTACTGGTTGGGGATTATCTTCTATCAAAGGGATTATTACTTTCATTAAACAACAAAGATCACGAGGTTTTGCGCATTCTCTCCGAAGCGGTAAAACTAATGAGTGAGGGAGAACTGCTGCAGATAGAAAAATCAAGAAATCTGAACCTGAGCGAATCCATTTATTACGATATCATAAACGGAAAGACAGCATCCCTGCTGGCTTCTGCCTGTTCTGCAGGTGCGTCCACTACTTTTGAAGACGCTGAAACTGTTGAAAAAATGAGGTTGTTCGGAGAAAAAGTGGGTATGGCATTTCAAATAAAGGACGATTTATTCGATTACAGCAGCCAGAATATTGGAAAGCCAACAGGTAATGATATCAAAGAGAAAAAATTAACCTTACCGTTGATATATGTCTTAAATAATTGTTCTTCTGAAATCAGGAAGAAAATTATTTATATCATAAAAAACCAGAATACACAAAAGGATAAAGTAGCTTTTGTAATTAGTCAGGTAGAAGAATTAGGAGGCATTGCTTACGCAACACAGAAAATGTTTACCTACAGAGATGAAGCATTGGAAATTTTGTACCAGTTTCCACCTTCTGAAGTAAGGGATGCGTTAGAGGAGTTGGTACGTTACACTACTGATAGGGCTTATTAATGCAGAAAAGATGGAAAATATTAGCTCAGAACGAAGAAGCAACCCGTTCCTTACAAGCCGCTATTAAAATCAGTTCAACTCTTTGTTCCATATTAATACAAAGGGGTATAACCAATTTTGAATCAGCGAAAGAATTCTTCAGACCTGAACTTTCACACTTACACAGTCCATGGTTAATGAAAGACATGGACAAAGCAGTAGACAGAATCATCAAAGCCATTCATCAGAAAGAAAAAATAATGATTTATGGCGATTATGATGTGGATGGAACTACCTCTGTAGCTTCTATGTTTCAGTTTATACAATCATTGCACAATAATGTGGAGTTTTATATCCCTCACCGATATAAGGAGGGATATGGAATTTCAAAAATTGGAATTGATTATGCAAAAGAACAGGGACACAGTTTAATTATCTCGCTTGACTGTGGAATTAAATCAGCTGATTTAATAGCATATGCTTCCTCGCTAGGCATTGATTTTATAGTATGTGATCACCATTTACCCGATGAAATCATACCCAAGGCTGTTGCCATTTTAAATCCCAAACAAAAAGATTGTGCATATCCTTACAAAGAACTCTGTGGTTGTGGGGTGGGATTTAAACTAATGACTGCACTAAGTGAAAAACTGAACCTTCCATCCGATCAATACCTGCAGTACCTGGATTTGGTATCGATTGCTATTGCTGCTGATATTGTACCCGTAACTGGCGAAAACAGAACGCTTGCCTATTGGGGATTACAAAAAGTAAACAGCAATCCATCCATAGGAATCAAAGCATTGATGGAGCTGGCCAACGCAAAATCTCCTATGAGTTTAACCAACCTAGTTTTTGTTATAGCCCCCAGGGTAAATGCGGCTGGCAGAATGGACGATGCAAAAAAAGCGGTTCAGTTGTTTATAGAAAAAGATAAAACTCAAGCAACTGCGTTGGCACAACTATTACACAGCGACAATACAGACAGAAGAGAAGCAGATGCATCTATTACTGTAGACGCAATGGAAATGTTGAAAGCAGACCCGCTAAATGAGCAGAGAAAAACAACGGTTTTGTACAATGAAAATTGGCATAAAGGTGTGGTAGGAATCGTTGCCAGCAGATTAATTGAAACCTATTACCGGCCAACCATCATCCTCACACGCAGCGGGGAATATGCAGCAGGAAGTGCAAGAAGTGTTGCAGGTTTTAATTTGTATGAGGCAGTTCATGCCTGCAGAAAATACCTGTTAGGATATGGCGGACATTTTGCAGCAGCAGGAATGACACTCGCTATTGATCAGATTGAAAATTTTAAAAATGCTTTTGAAGAAGTGGTTGCCAGCAGTATTACACCGGAACAACTCATACCGGAGATCGTTATTAATGCAGAGATTCAGTTTGTTGATATTACAGAGAAGTTTTACAATATTATCAAACAAATGGAACCCTTTGGACCCGATAATATGAAACCTGTATTCATTGCAAGAAATGTAAAAGATGCAGGCTTTTCCAAAGTGGTAAAAGACCTGCATCTTCGTGTTGTAGTGAAACAAGGTGATAAAATTTTATCCGGAATTGGTTTCAATCTGGGCGAAAAAATAATACACCTTCAGAACAATCAATCAGTTGATCTGGTATTTACCATTGACGAAAATGAATGGCAGGGCAATACCAGCTTGCAACTCAAAGTTATTGACCTCCTCCCTGCATCATCTGTACAGAGCGATTAATAAAGTTCGTCAGTTCTGCTCCCTTCAGTAATCCCTGAGACAACAAAGCCAGATCTGCAAGGTTTCTCACCTGATTGCTCTTAACGGCTTCATTGGATTCTTTCAGGATGGTCTGAAAAACAGGATGATTGCCGTTCACAGTTAAAGTAACTTCATCAGGCATCTGTGCATAGAAAGCAGTCATACCACCACCTGCAGCACCCATATCTTTCATACGGCGCATAAACTCAGGACGGGTAGCAATCACCGGAGGTGTATCTGTACTTAATCCTTTTACTTCTGTAGTTACATGTAATTCGGGAATCTGAAGCGTGAACAAATTCTTTAACTGTTCAGTTTCATCCTTCGACAATACAGACTCATTACTTTCCTGTTTGTCAATCAGATTGTCAACTATATCCGCATCCACTCTTACGAAACTGATATTCTCCCATTTCATTTCCATGGTATTCAGAAATGCGGCATCTACCAGGGTTTCCATTTTTACCACTTCATAACCCTTTGCCTTACATGCCTGTACATAAGCATCCTGTTGAACGGGGTTAGTAGTATAAAGAACGATATGCTTACCCTCTTTGTTTTTCTGCGTAGCTTCTGTAGCTGTTTTGTATTCATCCAACGTGAAGAACTTACCATCTACATTCTCCATTACCAGAAACTTGTTGGCCTTCTCCAGGAACTTGTCGTCGGTCATCATACCGTATTTCACAAACAGACCCAGACTCTCCCATTTCTGTTCAAACTCTGCGCGTTCATTTCTGAAAATTTCTTCCAGTTTGTCTGCCACTTTCTTGGTGATATGTGCATTGATTTTTCTAACATTCGGATCTCCCTGTAAGTAGCTTCTGCTTACGTTCAGCGGAATATCCGGGCTGTCAATCACACCATGCAGCAACATTAAGAATTCAGGTACAATGTCTTTTACTTCATCGGTAACAAATACCTGGTTGCAATACAACTGAATTTTGTCCTTCTGAATTTCGTAGCTCTGCTTGATTTTAGGGAAATATAAAACACCGGTAAGATTGAATGGATAATCCACATTCAGGTGAATCCAGAACAATGGTGTTTCACCAAAGGGATACAATTCACGATAAAATTTCTCGTAATCTTCTTTGGTTAATTCACTGGGCTTCTTAACCCAAATTGGATTCGTATTGTTAATTGACTTCTCTTCTGTTTTCTCGTCTTCTTTTTTTACTTCCGCATTTTGATCTTTGAAATATATAGGAATAGGAAGGAATTTGCAGAATTTCTCAAGGATACCTTTTAATTTATAAGCATCCAAAAACTCTGCACTCTCTTCATTAACGTGTAAAATAATGCGGGTACCTCTTTGTTTTTTTTCAACTTCGTACAATTCAAATTCAGGGCTACCATCGCAACTCCAGTAAACAGTAGCAGCATCATCCTGATAACTCTGTGTAATTACTTCCACTTTGGAAGCCACCATGAATGCGCTGTAAAAACCCAATCCGAAATGTCCTATGATATTGGCATCCTTGTATTTGGTCAAAAACTCTTCTGCTCCACTGAAAGCCACCTGATTCAGGTATTTGTCAACTTCTTCTTTGGTCATACCCACCCCACGGTCTTCGATGGTGATGGTTTTTTCTTTTGCATCCAATACAACATCAATGCGCAAATCCCCTAATTCTCCTTTTGCCTCTCCAATGGAAGAAAGTGTCTTGATTTTCTGGGTAGCATCGGTAGCGTTACTTACCAGTTCTCTTAGGAAGATTTCGTGATCACTATAAAGAAATTTTTTAATAATCGGGAAGATGTTTTCCGTCTGTACGCGTATCTGTCCTTTTTGCATATCAATGTTTTTTCCATGAGTTAGCAAAGAAAGTACCAATCAGAGAACCGCTGACAGGATGTCAAATAATGGCATTTCCTGCTTTTAAAAAGGAAAATTTTGACAGATTTTTTCTATTTCAGAACGGGAATATAAAAGCAGGCACCGGTAAGACCGTATTTCCCATAGTGCACTTCTTTAACTGGCGTGTAGTCTGACCAGATATTCCAATTGACTTCAATGTCGGTATAGCCCTGTTGCTTCAGAAATTGGATTATCTGGGCTTTAATAGCTTCGGTGCCCTCTGTGGGCCTGTTGTAAGTAACAAACTGGATGGTAGTTTTTTTATAGGGGAACTGGCGCATAAACTCTTCCAGTTCTTCCCGGGTAATCATCACCGATGAGAAATCATTTTTGGGTGGCGTCGGGTTTTTAGGTTCAGCTTTTACTGTAGTCCGCTCCGACTTTGTATCCGTTCTTACTGATTTTTCATATCTGGATTCCTGGTAAGCAGGAATATTATTTACCGGTTCTGAATAATTGTATGGGTTAGCAGGTCTGCGATTGTTCGTAGGGGGTATACTGCCGTTATAGGTCTGCTGAATTGTTTGTTCATCCCAATATTGTATGGTTGATTTAGGCCTGATATTATCGTCCACTCTCCTCTCCGTTTTTTTTCGGGGCGCTTCCACACTTTCCATATTTTCGGAGGGATAAGACTCTCTGATACGACGGGCAGGCTTAGGTTCTGCAGGTCTAGGCTCCATGGCTTTGGCTAACGTTGACTTTTCTACGGAGGACTCAACCACAGCGGGTTTGGCTACTTTTGATCTTACGGCCACAGGCTCAACTGTAGCTGGTTTTGTTTCAATTGGTTCTGCTTTTACTGTAGCTGACTCAATAGTTAAAGAATCAATTAAAGGAACAACTGCTTGTGTAGTGGAGTCATTATTATTAGATGAATCAGCTACCGGAGCAATATTTAGGCGGGATTCCATCAACCTGCGTTGCTCTTCGTACCAGGCCTGAGCGGACTCATCTACTACCTGTTCTTCTTTAACGAGTGGGACAATTTTTTCTTTCTGTTGGATCCACCAGAATGCAGCATACCCTATGCCGGCCATGATAAATAGCGCCAGCATGAGCAGGAGGAATCTTGGATTTTTTTTGTCTTGCGTTTCCTCTCCCGTTAAATCGGTTGCGGTTAACATAGTACTAAGTTAACAAAAATCCTTATACAACAAGGGTTTCAGCTTATAAATGCCTTATTGAGCAGTAATTTTAACATCATCTACCCAGAAGTTGGTATTTCGCTTCCCTGTTAAACTACCCAAATCGGACCCTGTATAACGAAATCCAATAAAAACCTGCCCCTTATAACCATGTAAAGAAATATTACCCGATTTAACCCAGCTTGCACCAATTCCATTGCTTGCCCCATTGGCTATATTGGCTTTTAAAGGCTGCCATTTTGCTTTCCAGGGTTGTCCCCTCCCATCGTAATTGGCAGACAACAATACTTCAAGGGAAGCGCCATTGTCAAAAGCGTCCCTGGTTAAAAATCCGAGTTGTTCATGGGTACTATTGTTAAGTTGAACAGGAGGTAAGATGAGCCAGCTACTAATAACTGATTCCTGTGACCCCAGTGCTGTAACTGAAGCGAATGAATTTTGCTGAAAACGCTGAATCTGAAAATCCTGTTTTGCCAGCTCGGGTATATTTTGCCAAAGCGGAATATTTAGGGTAGATGAAACGGGATACTGTTCAAAATCTTCGTAAAACAAAGTATATCCGATATTGTTACTGCATCTACTGTTTGTAAAATGTACATCACTGGTATCACGAATCATCAGTTGACGCTGCGAACCAAATTCAGAATATATCCCAGTAACACTGCCACTCCCATTAGGGGATTTTTGTTTTGCAAATTTGGCGAAGCCACTGGTTCTTAAATACACGGTTCCTCCGGAACAAAATTTAAGCGACAAACTATGGGTTACTTTGTTCACCCAATCCCCGAAAAAGGCTGCAGTATCATTTTCAGCAAACTGAATTTGATTCAGTTTTACCAATCTGCTGTGCAGCGAATCATGCAACTGATCATATCCTACTTCTATAGGCTCAGGCATTTTCTGTAATCCCACTGAAACAATATGCTTCTGAAATAAGGATGAAGGCAATGGAAGTATAGCCGGGAACTGCGGATCGGACCTGTCTATTCCCCCACCCAGCTGCAACATACCGCCATACTCTCCCATCCACAATCCATTCAATTTAACAACAACCGCCATCCCAATTGGATACAGCGCAGACAAACTAAAACCATCCAGTTTAAGGGTGATGGCTGCAGTACTATCCTGGATAACGATGGACTTATAAAAATTATCGGTTGCATCGTTAGCCGTAACAATTCCGCGGATTACTTCATTGTTTACAAACTGCTCGGCATTCCCCGCAATATGCGTATTGTAAATACTTTTGATAGAGGCATTCACTTGTTCAGCAGCTAATGCTGAAGTGGGAGGCATTTCTCTGCTTCTGGTGCATGCACCGCAGCAAACAAACAAAAAGAAAAACAGCTGATTCAATTTCTGAACATACCCTTGTTTCATAATTTCCATTTTAAACTCAAAGAATAGAGCGATCCCTGACGGTAATAATATTTATTGGGAAAACGATTCAAATCCTGCCCTGATAAATCCATTCTCAATTGTTCAAATCCGCCAGTAATAAAAGTCTGATTTAAACAATTGCTTATACCAAGAAAACATTGCAATGTGTAGGTCTTTCCCTTGCTGTTTCTGAAGAGTCGGAAGCTATACCCTACTGCCAGATCAACACTATGTATTGAAGGAAGCGCAGATGGATTTGTCCAGCGTTCAACATCAGAAGTATTCAGGTTGCCATTGATGGTTGAGGGAGAGCGCCGCAAGGGATTCATCGACAAAAATTGTGGCCCAAGAAAAGACCCACTGATATTTAAAAATAAATTTCCATTCAACCGATAGGATAAACCGTTATAAAAAGCCAAGGTTGGCATTCCAGGAACAGGATAACCCTTAATATAGAGCTCCCCTCTTTCGGTTTCAAAAGCAGCATTGTCGGGAAGTATGCTATACACAGGGCGATGATTGTAATAAAATTTTCCAAGACTAAATGCCGAGCTGATAGTAAATCCCCCACGTAATTCGAGGGCTGCACTTAATTCAACACCCAATGAACTGGTTCCGATATCAGACAAAGAATAGTTCACCAGGTTGCGATATCCATCATGATAGAAACTCATAACATCCATACTATTAGCAGTCCGATGATAGTAACCATTGAACTGTACTTTAAGCGTAGGTGCATTTAAAATATATCCGAGTTCTACCATAGAAAAACTTTCGCTTTCAATGGCCAAATTTTTTATTGAACTAGTTCTTGGAGAGAGATAGATATCGTTGGCAAGCGGCGGCTTGGAAGCCAGCATCCCATGAATGAAGGCATAATTTCTTCCATTAATTTTAAAAGTAGCACCTGCTTTCAATTGCCAGTTCTTAAACCAGTCCCTTTCTGATGGTCCATAGGAACGCATCGGAAACAACCCATTTCTATACAAGCCTTCCCGCTGGTACTGTGTTGAGCTGTATTCAACAGCGGTAAAAAAATCCCATTTAGGCAACTGATAAGCCAGTTGCAAAAGCCCCACCCATTGCTGTAAATGCATTTTAAAATTGTACCCCCAACGATCGCCCTCATGCAGCATTTGATCAGGATAATTCAGATCGTTTTGAATGGCAACTCCAGCATTGGGATCGTCTTCAGCAAATTGATTCCAGTTGAACGAATAAGCTGCCCCCATTAAATCATGGATACGTTTAAAATAATGATAGCGCTCCCACTTGTACTGAGACTGAAAAAGCAGTTTCAGGGAAGAACTATAATCAATTTGATAGCGGATGTTAAAAGCCAGTTTAGTGGACTGTTCAACTTTATCATCCATAAAATACCGGGCCCTTTTATCTGCTGTACTCTGTTGATTAGCCTGATACATGCTTTCCCAGTTCAATTGTAATTGCTCCGGATGGCTTTGCAAATGATGAATAATCTGATTTTGCAAAACAGAATCCTTATAAAAAGAAGGCAGGTAACGATAGTAATCTGGTCTGGGATCCGGAGCATTGTACCAATCCAACCCCCTGTTAAATTTCTCCCCGCTGCTAAACATCAGGGTGCTCACTCGTTTAATAATCGGGCTTATCTGAAAGGTCTGTGATACAATTGCAATCGGCTGATGCTGAAACTGCCAGTTGGCTTGTTTTAAATTACCCTGATACCAGCCCCATCCAGGCTGATACAATTTCTTACCAGTTAATTCTAACAGCTCTTCAGCAACTGCAGCAGTTCTTGTATTCATCTGCCGGTTACCCAACAAAATCAAAGACCAGTTTTGATTTTTAAACGTTTTATCAATGGCAAGAAAATAGGAAACCCCTTCGAAAAAATTGGCCGGATACAGTCCGCCCTTCCCCGATTTATAAGAAAAAGAATGCGCAATTGTCCACCCATTTTTTGTGGTATTCCAAACTTTGGTAAAGGCAATACGATTATGATAATTTCGATTGGAAATATTGTGCGTTACGGTTGTCTGCGGGAATAATTTTGCTGCATTCAGCTGCATAAAAACAGCATTTCCCGCAGCGCCAAACTGATATTCATTATTTCGCAAGCCCGCAAACAATTGCTGGTTACCCGTTACTTCATTGAGTCCTCCCCAGCTTGCCCAGGGTATACTACCATCTGACAATTGGCTGATATTGATATCCTGTACGTATTGCAAAAAATGCCGGTTGGAAAGCCCTTTGGGTTTAAATCTCCGCACGCTGAAACTAAACCCGGTTAATGCACTGAATAAATCTTTCCCGGACTGAAGTAAAGAAGGTACAACAACAGGTAAAGTTTCACCCACTTCTTCTTCAAAATCCTGCACATACTGATCTTTAAAATATTTCCAGCCCTCTTTATCTAGTGAACTATCTACCCATTGATTCTTTTTTACAAAAGTGTTTACAGGAGGTATCATCTGGGCCTTTACTTCAGGCCGCACAAATACATGAATACCTGCACAAAAATACAGGGAAGCCAATAACCCTTTCCGCATTTTGGAATAGTTGCGGAATTACAAACATTTTAAAACTAATGCGTTTATCCGATACAAGAAACCCTTTTAAAAAATTTGAGCGAACTACCTGAAAAAAACAGTTGTAATCCCCCCATAAAAAGCGTATTAATACGGTTCTCAAATGATTTGTTTTATTACAAATTGTTGGATGAAATGGATTAATATAATTGTTGTTTTCTTACTCTTATTCGATCAAACCAAAAAGCCTGTAGAGAAGGCTGTCATTGGGTTTTACAATCTTGAAAATTTATACGACACGATTGACAATATACTGGTAAACGACGATGAATTTATTCCTACAGGAGCTAAAAATTATTCAGGGAGCATTTACCAGAACAAACTATTTAAACTGGCTTATGTACTCAATCAACTGGGCACGGAAGACCATCCGCGGGGGGCTGCCATAATCGGGGTTGCAGAACTGGAAAACGATACGGTACTGAATCACCTGGTAAATCATTTTATGCTGCGCAACAAACAATTTCATTTTATTCATTTTGATTCCAGGGATGCCAGGGGGATTGATGTTGGCTTATTATACCAGCCAGATTTTTTCCATCCCTACACCGCTCAATCCTTACAGGTGAATTTGCCCGGAAGCAGCAAGGACGCTTATTACACACGCGACATTCTATATGTGAAAGGACAATTGAGCGGAGAGACTATTCATATTTATGTAAATCACTGGCCCAGCAGAAGAGGTGGTGAAGAAAGAAGTGCACCGGCAAGAGCAGCTGCTGCCAATACCTGCAGACAACATATGGATTCAATTCGTTTTCATGACCCATTAGCCAAAATTATTGTTATGGGTGATCTGAATGATAACCCGACTGACCCTAGTATACTGAATGTATTGGGTGCAACCGGCAATCAAAAACTTGCCAATAACCAGGTTTTATATAACCCTTGGATTGCTTTTTATCAAAAGGGTTTCGGGACCCTTGCCAACAGAGATGTATGGGGTCTGTTCGACCAGATATTAGTTTCAAAACCATGGTTAGTTCCAGAAGATAGCTCAAGCAAAAAATGGGAATATGTAAAAGCCGTCATTTTTCAACAACCTTATATGTTAGAAAATACGGGCAAGTACAAAGGTTATCCCATGCGCACCTGGGATGGGAACCAATACAGAGGTGGTTTCAGTGATCACTTTCCAACCTATATTGTTATTCGAAGAAGATGATGAACAGGTAAATACGTATTTATTCGTATTGATTATCCAGAAATAGTACATGAGTTTTGAATCATTAAAATGAAACTCATGAAAAGAATTATGCTATTGCTGATTTTTGGCATTGCCTGCTCTGTTATACAGGCACAGGAAGTCAATTTGAAAAATTTTGAAAAAGCTTATATCGCACAGGATTATAAAAATCCATTTAAAAGAGCCAAGAAGATTTGTTTTTTAGGTGTAAACCTGGGCATCAGAACACAATCATTTACTTCAAAAAACCAGAAAGGGACCAATACATTACATACTTATTTAGGAAACTTAACTATGGATGTAGGATATGAACTGGCGGACTTGTTCAGAAAAAAACTGGAAGACAAATTCGCAGAACTGGGATATACGATAGTAGATCCAAATTCACTAACAGAAAACGACTTGTACAAAAAACTGATGGAGAATACAACCAAAAAACAAGATGAGGAATTTTTCTCAAAAGATTTCGGAGTTGCTATCAGAACCTTCCCTTCCGGCAAACGCCCGGTGTTTAAATTCCCCAAATTCAATGGTGGAGCACACGCCAGACTGGCCAATCAAGAAGACATGATTGTGGTGAATATTTCTCCGGTATTGGAACCCTATTTTATAAACTGGGACAGAAAGTATAAATACACAACTGAATACACCGACAATTTTGACTTTGATCCTATCATGAGATTCACTACTTATGCCAATCCTTTCTGGTATGATGTACCTAATCAGATTGCGGGTCCGGATTACGGCTTCATTAATTTCGAAATCTTTGTTGGAAAAGATGCCGACAAACTTATCTATTCCAAAACCAACGATTACATCACTGACTTAACCAATGGAATCATGATTGATGGTAAGTTAAAACAAAATGCCATCAGTAGACTTACCTATTCTTATGGTATCAATATGGACGTTCCCAAATTCAAGGAAGCTGCCAGCGTTGCATTGGATGCTTATGTAGCTCATTTGGCTGCCTATGCAGCTGATAAAAGAAATTAAGTCATTGGTTTACAATATATATTAATATTTAACATTTGATGATTGATTAAATGAGTAACTTATAACCTCATTTAATCAATCATTTATGTTTAGAGTCTTCCGATTATTTGCACTGCTTCTTTTTACCCAAGCAGTAGTTGCGCAAAATTTTACGTACCAGCCGCAAAATCCACAGCCTGGTCAAAGCGTACGATTTACCTACAATGCAAAAGGCACTGACTTGCCGGGTAAAACTGAACCGAAGTTGGCCATTTTCCATTTTAACTTTCTGGACAATAAAAACGGTGTGATAGAAATAAAACCTATCGTCGGAAAAAATGGACTGTATACAGGCTCTTTTGTGGTACCGAAAACTGCCAAAGCACTGGCATTTATGGTGAAAGAAGGTTCTGTCTTTGAGAGCAACAAAAAAAAGGGGTATATCATCTCTATTAAAGATAAAACGGGCAAGCCTGTATTGGGTGCCAAACATGCACTGGCCAGTGTGTACAGTGGATTGGGAGAATACTACCTGGGTATAGAACCCAACCCTGACAAAGCCAGTGCGTTAATTAATGAGGAATGGAAATCATTTCCTAAAAATCGTTATGCTTTGTACAATCAATACCTGAGTGTCAATTATCAAGCAAACCGCAAATTACTCGATAGCAGCTTCGAGCAAATAGCCAAAGAAATTCGCAATCATCCTTTAGCGAAAGAAGAAGATTATTCCTTTTTATCCATGTATGCCAATGCGCTAAAGAAAGGGGAACTGGGAAAAGAAATAACCAATCAGATGAAATTGAAATTTCCCAATGGAAGCTGGAAAGGAAGAGATGCCATTGCTGCCTTAAATACCTTAGAAGATCTTGACAAAAGAAAGGAAGCACTTGATAAAATTGTAGCTGAGTATCCTGCTAAAGATGACAGAAGCAAGAATCAATACAGTTGGGCCTATCAATCAATAGTACAAAGTTATATAAAGAGTGCAAAGGTTTTCAACATGGAAAAGTTTCTGCAGTATTGCTCTCCACTGTCGAAGGAAGATAAATTATCTCTATTCAATAATACAGCCTGGGATTGGGCTTATAAAAAAGATACGTTGATTGCGGAAGCCGCTCAACTTTCCAGAGAAGCCACCATGTGGGCAGAAAACGAAATAAAAAACCCAACAAAGCCCAAACCTGAATTTTATACAAATGATCTATGGCTGGAAAGCAGAAAATCTACTTTCGGTATGTATGCGGATACATACGCTTATATTTTATTTAAACAGAAAGACTATACAACCGCGTTGAAGTATGCCAAGGAAGGCTGTGAAGCCAATAACTGGGCTAACAACGAATACAATGACCGTTATGCGGAAATTGCTGAAAAAGTTCTCAGCAATTCACAATTAGTTGCTGAGCTTGGTGTTTTTGTAGAAAAAAATACAGCCGGTACAAAAACAAAAGAGGTTTTAAAGAATGCCCTGACAAAAGAACTGGGCTCTGAAACTGCAGCCAATGAAAAAATGCAACTATTGGGTAAAGCAGCTTCCCTTAAAGCCAAAGAAGAAATAATAAAGAAAATGATTGACCAGCCCTCCGTTGATTTCAAACTGAAAAACCTGGAAGGCAAGGAAGTTCAACTGGCTAGTTTAAAAGGTAAAGTGGTAGTACTGGATTTCTGGGCTACCTGGTGCGGACCCTGTATTGCCTCTTTCCCAGGCATGCAAAAAGCGCTGGATAAATACAAAGACGACCCGAATGTAGCATTCTTATTCATTGATACCTGGGAAAGCCAGGAAACCATGGAAGAGCGCACCAAAGAAGTCTCGTCCTTTATTGCCAAAAACAAATACAGTTTCAATGTATTATATGACGAAAAAGATACATCTGATGCCTATAAAGTGGTTTCCGCCTATAAAGTAGACGGAATTCCTACCAAGTTCGTTCTGGACAAAACAGGCAAAATCAGGTTTAAAAGCGTGGGCGGAGACTCCAATATCGACAAATTAGTGTCTGAATTGAGCACGATGATTGAATTGGCAGGCCGTTAATTTGGTTAAAAAGGTTATTCTTCCTACTTTTGCAGCCCCAAATCTGTATTTGGCAGATTTTCCTGCTTGCAGGAATCCACTGGGAAAAAACCAATTTTTAACCAAAAAAATTCAAGTAATGAACAATTACGAATTGATGGTGATTTTCACTCCGGTTCTTTCTGAAGACGAATTTAAGTCTGCTCAGAAGAAATTCCAGGACATTATCACTGAACTGGGCGGTGCTACCGTTCACAGCAATCCTTGGGGTTTAAAGTCTTTGGCTTACCCAATTCAAAAGAAAACCACAGGTATCTACTGGGTTTTAGAATTCACTCTTCCTGCTGAAGGAGTAGAGAAGTTGAAGATTCAACTTTTACGTGACGAGCAAGTTATGCGTCACATGGTTACCCGTCTCGATAAATACGCCGTCGAGTACAATTATACCAAGAGAAATGGCGGATTTCCTAAAATTGAAAAAACCGAAGCATAATCATGGCAAAGAATGAAATCAAATACCTTACCGCGATTAAGCAGGAGAAGCCAAAGAAGAAATTCTGTCGTTTCAAGAAGTACGGTATTAAGTATGTAGACTATAAAGATGTTGAGTTCTTAAAGAAGTTCATCAACGAACAGGGTAAATTATTGCCTCGTCGTTTATCTGGTAACTCTTTAAAGTATCAGCGTAAAGTAACTGACGCCGTTAAGAAAGCACGTCAGATGTCTTTATTGCCTTATGTTACTGACTTATTAAAATAGAAATATTAGTTAACCATCCCTAATCGCATAGCAATATGCGAGACAGTCAAATCAACTATCATTGATTGGGCGCTGGGACTAAATCAAAACAAGATGCAAGTAATCTTAATTCAGGACGTAGACAATTTAGGTGGTAAAAACGAACTAGTTACCGTTAAGAACGGTTACGCTCGTAACTACTTAATTCCTCAAAAGTTTGCAGTTGAAGCAAGCCCTTCTAATTTGAAGCAATTAGAAGAAAAGTTAAAGGTAAAAGCTAAGAAAGAAGCTGCTATGCTGGCTGAAATCAACAAAGTAGTAGAAGTATTAAAATCTTCTCCTGTTAAAGTTGGTGCTAAGACCGGAACAAGTGGTAAAATCTTCGGTGCTGTTACTTCTTTACAAATTGCACGTGCTATCCGTGACCAGAAAGGTTATGAAATTGACCGCAAGCGTATCAACATCGTTGATGAAGTGAAAGAGTTGGGTAGCTACAAAGCAACCATCGACTTCGGTAACGGAAACAACACTGAAATTGACTTTGAAGTAGTAGAAGGATAATCTTTCTAATACCCAAAAAATAGAACGGCCCGATTCTCATCGGGCCGTTTTGCTTTTACCCCCCGATAAAAGCAAGTTTCTTTATAAAGTGCCCGGTCTGATGGGCGGAAGCTCGTTGGTTTTCTGATTTTGATCTAAAGTATCTTCAGGTACCCTTTTTCCAGTAGCATTGATATAAAACCACTCTGAGCCTTTTTTTACTAATGCTTTTTCTTTGTAGAGTGATCCGGCAAAATCATAAATAAAAGGAACGACCACTTTGCCTGTTTTATCAATAAAACCCCACTTCCCGGCCTTGGAAACATTCATTACGCCTCCGGAAAAATAAGGAAACAAGAACCCCCCAAATCCTTTCGGCCGGCCCTTGATGATAATAGAGTCGTATTTAAACTCATCATATGCTGCCAGGCTAACCATTGTTTTTTTAGTCTGATCAAAAATGAATTTTTTAGTTTTTCCTTCCCCCCCACTATTTCATTTTGATTAATTATTAAAACATTTTTATCATTGGTTATTTCCACCATGGATTGCTTTACTGGAACTAATTCTGCACCATTTGAAGTCAATACCCCCCATTTGCGATTTTCAACAGCATCAAAGCCCTCAAATAAATCATCCCATTCATCTTCTTCATCTTTCTCAGCATCTGCCGATTTTATCTCGTCATACCCCCCGGGATCATTTCCTTCAGCAACTATATAGTTTTTAGCCTGATTAGAAATAGATGAATACTTAAAGGGAATAATTTCTTTGCCATTTTTATCTATTACTCCCCATACAATTCTGTTCGTCTCACCCACTTTAGGGGCAGAAGCAATGTATTGCTGATTGGTGTCAAGGGAATTTATAGAATGATATTTAGGCATAATGACCCATTTGCCCGTAAGGTCCATGATTCCAACTTTTCCTCCATCCCCGGCTTTTGCCTTAGTAATCAATCTTCCGTCTTTTAGCTTAACAGGAAATCGATACCTCACTTTTTCTATTTCAGCTTTATCATCTACTGTTCCCGGTAATATTTTAGGCAAGCCATTTAAATCAACCAGTCCCCAGCCTTTGCTATTCTTTATATAGACATGCCCTTCCGATACATGATCAAGGTAACTGTAAATAAAGGGCAATACCGTTTTACCGCTTTGATTAATTAACCCCCAAAATCCAGACTCTGATTTACAGGAAAAATAAACTTCCCCATTTGATTTGCTGGCTTTAATCGCTTTCATGATAGGCGGAATAATCACTTTGCCTTCCAGATCGTACACACCAAACAAATTACCATAGTCAGATTCTGCAATAAAAAATTTTTCAGAAATGTATCCATTTCTATAAACCGGATCCACCAAACGAAATCCATCTTTATCTTTTAACCCATATCCAGATTTGTAAAGTCCAAAGTTTACTGAATATACTTCTGTTTGTTTAGATTGGGTAGGAACAGGCCGAGCAGCAACGGGCAAACTGGTTAATGGTTTGTATCCAGGCTGGATTTTCCCTTGACTGTAAGCCTGTCCAGTCCATTGGTGAACCTGAAGTTGTTCAAAAGCAACTTTCATCTCACTATTTGCAAACAAGCCTACATTAGGTGTAAACTTGGCAAGGCTAATCTGTTGTGATACAACCGCAACATCGTTTACAAAGAACTGGTAAGTGTTTCCGGTTTTTTCAACATATATTTCATTGGTCGCATTTAAACCTGTTTTAATTAATGAAGACTTAACCCATCCTTTTGTAACATTAGTAGCAATGCCGGCTTTCCCGTAATTGACCATATAGTATCCTGAACTGGAAATCCCGAACATGATATAATTATTTCCATTTTCGGCATTCAAAACCATACCATATCCATAATCCTGCAAACCAGCGAGCTGTGTTAAACTTGCTTTATAACCAATGCTAGTACTGCTGCTTAATCCAACACTAAATGTAACCCATTTGGTTACCCCCTTTTTCTTATTATGAACCTGATAAACATACTTGCCGTTTTGTAACCCATAGTCTGTTGAATCTGTGTTCATTCTGTTATTAAATTGGGTAAGCCCAAATCTATCGTCGTCAAAAGTGTAATTCACCACTTCCAATTTCTGCGCCTTTGCTACCATAGAAATCGTAACCAGAATGCCAAAAAAAATCTCTTTCATTTTATTAATATGAAAGGCCAAAGTAGTTAGTTCGGGATATCCCGACAATACCGCTTTTGCGGTATTTTTTGCCTATTTTGATATAGAATTGTCATTTTTTTGGAAAAATGCTGCTAATTCAGTAAAAACCCTATCTTTAACTGTCCAAATGCGGAAGCTCCAGGTCTCAGAACGTTTTCACGTAAATGTTTCAGGGTTTTTGGTTACTGTTTTTGCTTTGGTTTTTTGATCACTTAATTTCTAAAAAATGAACATTTACGTTGGAAATCTTAACTGGAACATGTCTAGTGAAGACCTTCAGAATCTGTTTGCTCCCTACGGTGAAGTAAGCAGTGCCAAAATCGTTACCGACAAATTTAACAACGACCGCAGCAAAGGCTTTGGTTTCGTTGAAATGGCTGATGATGATGCTGCCCGTGCAGCTATCGCAGCATTACACGATACTGAGGTAATGGATCGCAAAATTGTTGTGAACGAATCAACACCGCGCCCAGAAGGCGAAAGAGGCGGATTTAAAAAGAAGCCTTATGGTGGCGGCGGCGGTAATCGCGGCGGCTTTGGTGGTGGCAATCGCGGCGGCGGTGGATACGGTGGCGGTAATCGCGATCGTGGAAACGGCGGTGGCGGATACAACAGATATTAATCTAACAATCCTACGGATTTATAAAACTCGTTCTGACTGCAGAACGAGTTTTTTTTATTTCTATATTTAAGCATGGAAAATAATTTGATATTGAACAGTCCGGTTGCCGGCTGTATGCGTTGGGGAAAATGGGGTGCCAATTTTACCACATACGATTATCGCCAGATGATTGATCAGTGTTTATCAATTGGGGTAAATAGTTTTGACCACGCAGATATTTACGGGGATTATACAACAGAAGAAGAATTCGGAGAAGCTTTAAAGGAAGACAAGACCATTCGTTCACAAATAAAACTGATTACAAAATGTGGCATTCAGATGGTTACTGATAACCGACCCGAACATAGCATCAAATCGTACAATACCAGTAAAAAACATATTATTCGCTCGGCTGAGCAATCCCTAAAAAATTTTGGTACAGACTATCTGGATGTATTGCTGATACATCGACCAGATCCTCTATTAGATCCGGCAGAAGTAGCAGAAGCCATTCAATCCCTTCAAATACAAGGGAAAGTAAGATCGTTTGGCGTATCCAATTTTCTACCTCATCAGGTAAATATGTTAAGGAAATGGGTTCAGATAGATTATAATCAGATTGAAGTATCCATTATCCGAACCTCTCCGTTCACGAATGGTATTTTAGACAATTGCATGGAAAACGACATTGTACCAATGGCCTGGGCACCACTGGGTGGAGGTTTATTAACAGATGACCTGCATCCTCATTTCAGAAGCATCTCACATGCTGCTCATTTGCTTTCAGAAAAATATGCCATGGGATTGAATGAAATGCTGATTGCCTGGCTGAATACGCACCCTGCAGGTATTCTTCCTGTTATTGGCACAACCAAAGCGGAAAGACTGGATCAGGCAAAAAAAGCAGCTTCCATCAAACTAACCAGAGAAGACTGGTTCTTTTTAATGAAAGCTGCTACGGGTGAAGATGTTGCTTAATTAGCTATTGGAAATGGCAGCGATGCCTGGCAATATTTTTCCTTCAAAATATTCCAGCATGGCTCCTCCCCCTGTACTTACATAACTTACCTGATCGGCAAAACCAAACTGATTAACAGCTGCTACACTATCGCCACCGCCTACTAAACTATAGGCTCCGTTTGCAGTGGCTTTAGCAACCGCAACTGCGATTGCTTTGGTACCTGCCTGGAATTTTTCCATTTCAAAAACCCCCATCGGACCATTCCATAAAATGGTTTTTGAACGGGTGATGGCAGCTGTAAATGCCTCAATCGCTTTCGGACCAATATCCAGTCCCATCCAGCCATCAGGAACCTGGTTGCTGTCTGCTACCTGTGTATTGGCATCAGCAGCAAAATTGTCTGCAACCAGACTATCTACCGGCAAATGAATGGTTACACCCTTTGCCGCAGCTTTTTCCAATATTTCGAGTGCCGTATTCAAACGATCGTCTTCGCATAAACTTTTACCAATGGCTCCACCTTTTGCTTTCATGAATGTGTATGCCATTCCGCCACCAATAATAATATCTGTTGCTCTCTCCAATAAGTTTTCGATGATCAGGATTTTGTCACTCACTTTTGCACCTCCAATAATGGCGGTAAAAGGTTTTTCTGCTTTATGCAAAACCAATTCAGCAGCTTTTACTTCTCCTTCCATTAGTAAGCCAAACATTTTATTTCTCGGAGCAAAAAACTGTGCAATAACAGCAGTGGAAGCATGCGCCCTGTGAGCAGTTCCAAAAGCATCATTCACATATACATCTCCTAACTTACTAAGCTTCTCTGCAAATGCAGCATCCCCTTTTTCTTCCTCTTTATAGAAACGAAGATTCTCCAATAACAAAACTTCTCCTGCCTGCAATGCGGCAGATTTATCAATGGCTTCCTGTCCAATGCAATCGTTTGCAAACTGCACCAATACTTCCTTGCCCATTGCCTTAGTAAGGAGGGATTGCAAATGGCCGGTAATATGAATTAAAGAACTTTTGGTTTCAGGCCCTTCCTTGGGACGGCCCAGGTGGCTCATTAAAATAACAGAACCGCCATCCTTCAATATTTTTACGATTGTAGGGACTGCTGCACGCATGCGATTGTCATCCCCAATTGCATAAGTTTGTTTATCTAAAGGGACATTAAAGTCTACTCGGATTAATGCTTTCTTACCAGCAAAATGAAACGATTCAAAAGGACTTGCCATATAAAATATTTATTGGCAATTTAACCAAAAAACAAAAGCCGTCCTGAATTATCAGAACGGCTTTCGATAGATTTTTTCAACTATTTACTTGCTGATTAAGCCTGCAAAATAATTTACAGTTCTTACCAACTGACTTACATAGCTCATTTCGTTATCGTACCAGCTTACGGTTTTCACAATCTGAGCATCACCAACCGTCATTACTTTGGTTTGCGTTGCATCAAATAATGAACCGAAATGAGTGCCGATAATATCTGTACTTACAATTTCATCTTCATTGTAACCGAAGCTTTCGTTTGCAGCAGCTTTCATTGCAGCATTTACTTCTTCAGCAGTTACTTTCTTATTCAAGATAGAAACCAGTTCAGTTAAAGAACCAGTGATGGTTGGAACACGCTGAGCGCTTCCGTCTAATTTTCCTTTTAATTCAGGTAAAACCAAGCCGATTGCTTTGGCAGCTCCGGTACTGTTTGGAACAATATTAGAAGCAGCAGCTCTGGCTCTTCTCAAGTCGCCTTTAGGGTGCGGAGCATCCAAAGTATTCTGGTCGTTGGTATATGCGTGAATGGTAGTCATGATACCAGTCTGGATACCAAACTGATCATTTAAAACTTTAGCCATTGGAGCCAAACAGTTTGTGGTACAAGACGCACAGGAAATGATGGTTTCAGAACCGTCCAAAATGCTGTGGTTTACATTGTATACAACTGTTTTTAAATCACCAGTAGCGGGTGCAGAAATTACGACACGCTTAGCACCGGCTGCAAGGTGTGCAGCTGCTTTATCCTTATCAGTAAAGAATCCGGTTGACTCAATTACTACATCTACACCGTGCGTTCCCCAAGGAATTTGAGAAGGATCTTTCTGAGCATATATTTTAACGGTTTCACCGTTTACTACAATTGAATCTTCTGTAGAAGTGACAGAAGCATCAAAACGTCCTTGTGCACTATCGTACTTCAATAAATGAGCTAAAACCGCCGGACTAGTCAGGTCATTAATAGCAACCACATCAATTCCCTTCATATTGTAAATCTGACGAAACACCAGACGACCGATTCTTCCGAAACCGTTAATAGCCACTTTTACTGTACTCATTGATAACTGTTTTTATTTAAATAATTGCGTTAAAGGAACAAATTTACAGTTTATCAAATGATTTTGGGTATTTTGATAAAAAAGTTTGGCAGAAAAGAAATTGCCTCTTATTTTTGCAACCCGAAAGACAAAAACCATGGCCGGTTCGTCTATCGGCTAGGACAGCCCCCTTTCACGGGGCAAAGACGGGTTCGATTCCCGTACCGGCTACGAAACGAGAATCAAGGCTACTTCCAACGAGGTAGCCTTTCTCATTTTCCTCCGAAACCCTTGCTACACTTGATATTAGAGAAACTACACTATTTACTCTTGGAGTTCGAACTCGCCTATTTTGCTTATCATACCTCATTCCCTCCGGGAATAGCAAATATTGAAGACGTTGCTTATCGTCATAGTCGCATGAAACCCATAACTGTAGTGGGTCTAGCAAAATATCCAAACCATTTTTAATCGCCTTTTCTAAGTTCGAACTCTTAAAATCACTTTTGACAATTTCCTCTTCTAATTGCTTCTTTTCATCTATGTATTTGTTTCTGTATTTATCGTAAAGTTCTTTGGTGAATTCCTGATTAATAAACCTTTCTTCCAGTGCTTCCACTTTATCAGTCAATTCTGTAATCTTTCTTTTTCTAGATACATCCTCCTGTAGTTTGTCATTAAACTTATGCGATACAATTTCCTTTACTTGTGTTTCTATTTCTTCTATATGAGCTGGTTTAATCTTATATTTTTCCAACTCCTCCATAAAAAGCTTATTTATAATTGTAGCCTTTTCATTAACAGGTTCGGCATGTCCTCTGGTTTTATAATAGATATACCCTTTTTGTTTATAGCCAGTAAACGGAGAGTTCGTGAGCTCACTTTTTAAAAACGACTTTAATGGCATGTCGGGGTCTTTGAATTTCTTTGCAATTCCCTTATGTGGATTAGTAATTGCAACCTCATTTGCTTTCATAAATAACTCCATAGAAACTAGCGCAGGATGGTGCCCTTTAATTAATTTACCAGGGAAATATGCATTCACAAAATATCCGCAATAAAATGGATTGGTAATTTGGCGATAAAAGCTTTTATATTCGATTGTTGACCCTAATTGGCGCAATTGGTCTACGATTTCTTTGTTGCTCCATTTACCTTCTGCTTTCCATTTAAAGCCCATTTTCATAAACTTGCCCTGGTCATTGATTACATATTCGTGATACTTGGCTTTCTCCTTTCTTCTCAGGTTTGTATAACCATATGGGCAGTGACCAATATAATACCCCTGTTCAATTAATTCAGAAGTACCACGCATGGTTTTGGTTCTTCGTAAATCGTTATCATACTTACCAAAAGCAAAGAATATTTGTTGCTGCAACTCTCCAGCAGGTGAAGTAACATCAATATCTTGTAGCACACTAATTACCTTAACACCCATTTTACTTAAATCAATAATAAGTTCTTGTGCATGATCACTTCTTGAGAAACGCTCAAATGAGTAAACCAATATGGCTACTACATCCTTGTTTTTCCTGACATAATTAAGCATTAATTTAAACTCCTTCCGCTCATCCGTTTTGGCCGACTCCGCCTCGCCACCAAAAAAGGCTTTAATCTCAAATGACCTTTTGGCTGCAAATACGATAGCATCTTTTCGTTGAGTTTCAAGGGATGTATTGTCAAATTGAGAGACATCGGACACCCTTGTATAATTTACAATACTATTCCCCTCCCTCCATTTAGGCGGTTTCGCTTTTTTGGCAAATTTGGTTGTCATCTGCTGAAGCTGTAATTCCAAGTTGTTCATCTTGAAGTAATTTTTTGATAATTTGATTAGCGATAATCTCTGATAAAATTTGAATTGTTTTTAGTTCATTTTCATTGGATTGAAATTTTTGATCCATGATGATTTAACATTTCACCACTCGGCCCTTTAATGGGATGCGATTAGTATGCTGTTAATTCTTCGAGCCGGTTTTACCGGAAGTCATATTCTTCGTTGTTCTATTAAATGTAATTGTTCTATTATCTCTGGTACTAATTGTTACTTCTTCATAGTTTTTTAAATGAAGTATTTTTTTTACTTGTTCTGCCTGCTCATCTGTAAAAGTTTGTTGAACTTGAGTATCAACCCTCATTATTTTTTCTGATTGAATTAATATTCTTATTTCTTTGATATTTTTCTTTCTCAACTCCTTAAGCACTAAGCGCTCTTCATCTTCAAGCAAATAAGGTATAACAATATTTGAAAGCTCTTTATTATCAACAAATTCTTTTAGCAAGCCTTTGATTGATATATATATGTGCGGTGCTTCAACATCAAATGGTGCTTTGCTGTGGTTTGTAAACTCTTCACCTCTTTTTTCTACTACTAATCCATTTGGGTAAATTAAAACACCTGCTTCCTTTCCCATCTTTACACACCAAACAACCAAATCGGATAAGTAACTAATATCAAATTTCAACCCATATAATAATAGTTTGTCTCCTAATATGTATTCAATATCTACTAACATTTGCTGCTCAAACTCATCAAGCTTAATTTTTGATTGTTTTTTTATAAGGGTTTCTTTTTGTTGTAATAAATTTTTTGTTGGCAGATCATCAAAGTATGCATCTTTAAAAAAATAGTCGGTTACTTTTTCAGTATCCTTAACTGGATAGCCTAAAGCCCGAAGATTGTCCAATATTCTTAGCCAAATTAGTTGAGACAAACTTACCTCCAATCCCCAACCACCTTCTTTAATAAATGGCAATAAGTTATTACGTCTCCAAAAAGGAAGGCTTTTGTAAAGCGATTGCCCATCTTTTCCA
Source organism: Sediminibacterium sp. C3 (assembly GCF_000508085.1). Taxonomy (GTDB): domain Bacteria; phylum Bacteroidota; class Bacteroidia; order Chitinophagales; family Chitinophagaceae; genus Sediminibacterium. The sequence continues at coordinate 2,752,032 of NZ_KI669560.1, forward strand.
GCAAAGTCTTTTAATGGTAAAATTGGCTGAAAGTAGCTCATCTCCAAATCCAACAAACTCAAGTAATCATTTTTCATGTTTTAAATTAATGCGTATTTTTATCTAAATTTTAATCTAAAGTAAGATTTTTTATAACATATACAAAAAATCTTACGATCTTTAATGTTTAATTAAGAATAATATGAACTCGAAAAAGAAAGAAATTTCCAGTAAACCATCCTTAACCTACCTTTTAGGACGTGCATGCGAGGACTGCGGGGAACCTATTGCTGACCAAGAACGCAAGACAAAAAGACATTGTAGTGAGTATGTAGATGAAAACGGAATTCACCACAATTGCCGTAGAAGAAAGTACCAGAAGAAACACCAAATACATGAAGATCGACTTTTGGATTGGGCAGCGGTGCAGAGGCAAACAAAAACAAAAATTGAAGAAACAGTTGCCACTCATGGCGAATTTGTAAACCTACAAATATTAGAGGCATATGGAATTGCATTAAACAACTACATAACAATCAGCCATGGATATCAAGAAAGTTATCTAGAATTTTTAGGCTACAACATAATTATTAACCCATTTAAACAATCAATAAAAATTCAAAAACATGATAAACCAAGAAGTAATGTGGATGATAGAACGTTATCATAAACCAGCACAAAACGTAAAAATCAAAACCACTTTCATATTAATCGGCTTAGGCATAATAGGTGTCGCCTATATTGCAATAAAATCGTCAATTACAATGTCAAAGGAAATTCTAGAGTTAAAGGCAAATACATTGAAAAACCTCGAATCCATACATAATTTAACCTCAAAAACTGCTATGCTTGAATATGACCTACAACAGAATGAATTAATTATTGGGTCATTAAGGAATGAAAGAAAGTCCTTGTTAGCAGAATTACATAAGGCTACTAAAAGTAGCCATACATAGTAATTCCTAATTTTTACAGAGAATACGTTAGGAACTTAGTGTTCCGGAACGATTTATTCTGTTCTGGAACGTTCTGTAACATTCAGGAAAGTACCTGTACGTTCTGTAATGTTCAAAACTATTCTCGAACATAAAAAAGCTGGAAATTACGCTTACCAGTTCACAGTATAAAACATCTTCTATACGTTAATATCACATCTGATGGAGTGTAAGTAAAGAATTAATGAATACTACTTCCCTCATAGAAAATACATAACATATTATTTTTCTCGACAATGAATGTACTGTATTGAAAGTTTTGTTAGCAGCAGCCCAGTAATATTCTCTACTGAACATTTGTTATCTGCTATTACTTTCAGATAAGCCGCTACCACTTAAATTTTTTTTGATTAATTATTCAACAATTTTTTGCTTTCATTCTTTATTAACAACACTAGTCTGATATCCCCAATCAGAGAGAAGTTTGGCGACATCAGTAGCTTCACTGCTTTCGAGACCTGTCTCCCTGCTTTTCAAGATAAACCGGATGGGAGATTGGTATCGTTCACCATTTGGTCCGACATTGGAGGGAGATTGCAGAATGAGTAGTTTACCTGTTGCGTTTGAATTGAAAAATGTCCTATACCCTTTCATCTCATCTATAATAAAGGAGAGACTAGATTCCTGTAAGTGAGTCGCATTCATTGTAATCCTTGCCAAGGTCTCCATTTGAAGGTCGTCGAAATCCTTCAGGAAATCCATTGAATCGGGATGATAGTTAATAGGCTCATGCACTTTAATTTTCTCAGCGAGTTTCTCGGCTGACAGTTCGTACGGAACACCGTCAAATTGTTGCTCGAGTAATTGTTTTTTGCCTAATAAATCTTCCCTATCAATCGGATCAGTATAGTCAAGAAATTTCCGGGAGACATCAATCAATTCTATGGAAGTACAGAGAGAATGGTAAGCTTCCATGAGATGATCAAGTTCCATAAAAAGGTTATAGGCTTGCAGTCCGAGGATAATATTATTAAATATTAGTTCCTTGCTGATTTTTATAGTTTCCCTTACTGGTTGAAAAGTATAATAATCCAACTGCTTTGAGTATGTTCCACGATTGTTTAACGCCCAAACGTGAGCGAGCAGAAGCTTTTTGTCGTTTGCTTTTGCATATTTATTCAGGCCATCAAGTCGGTTAGTGTATTCTTTCTCTTGTTCAATAAGTAACGTAACTTTTTCTAGCCGCTCCTGCATGGTAAATGATCTGCCTAAAGTTTCCATTATCCTCACTTCACTAAACGCTCTATGCCTGATGCCATTAAACAGAATCATAAGGTTCTCGGTATTCCAAAGTTCAAGCATACACTTGATATCCTCGGGTTGCCGAGATGCTTCGATATCGTTAAACAATTTCTCGATCTTGCTAGACAAGTCTTCCGGCATCGGATGAAAGGATTTTACAGCAAGCAATTCGTAGAATATCGAATTGATATCAATAGTGATTTTATCAATACCGCCGCTCGCATTTTCACCAAGTTTTTTCAGTCGGATGTCAAATTCATCCTGGGTAATATTGGCGAGTGATAAATCTGATTTGAGTTTACTGAATTGTAGAGTTATTTCACTTTCTACAAGTTGAGGATTACGCTTATTTAGTTTGTTAAAATACATAAGCGATTCAGCATATTGACCGAATTCAGCATAAACCACTACCGCCATTACCAGCAACTTATCATCCTCTAGGATCTGCTGATGCGTTAGCTTTGAAAGAAGTCGGTAAACGATCCGAATATCATAACTGTTCAGAAATGACATCCCATGTTTAAGCAGGATCGCTTTAATATCCTCGATGCTATAGAGATCAGTTTGAGAAGCAGTAAGATCGCCGAGCGGCAGCTTGTATTTAGATCCATGATCCCGGTGCATTCTTTCATTTTGCTCAAATAACTGTACAAAGACCTGATGAATCTGATGTACTGCTTTTGGGTCAAGTATATTTGAGGCTGGAATATTAATACTGACTTTATTATTATTTTTCCATTCATCTGAAATACGCTCTTCCATTAATCTTTCATAGATCCGATCAACATAATCGAACAATAATATATTTTCCGAATCACTATATAACACGATCAACCCCCTAGCAGGTAATCTGCGCATAAGGTAACCCAATCGGGAGGTTTCAAATGAGTATGAAATGAATGCATCATTTTTAACTCTTTCAAATTGGCCGGCGATACTTTTTAGCTGGATTGGAAACTGCCATGCAGATGCCTGTGTTTTATTGATCACTAATTCAACTTCATAATCTATCCCGGTATCAGGAACTTGTGGCCTGCAGTTAAACCCGGTTTTGAGATTGATCTGTTCATTCATCCTTCGGGTGGATGTTTCACTGTTTTTTGAAGAAGCATCAATTACTGGAAGTTGGTTAAACGCCATTATAGTCTAATTATTCTGCACATCAAAATACTAAATAATTAAATACCAGTTTTTTATAGAAAGTGTAAAAATAGTTAGAAGGCAACCCAATAACTGATATTTATTTTACTTATAAAAGATTAAAAATCAATTTTATTTAAAATTCAAATGTTAATTATTCATCAAAGCTTATTGGATCTGGTGCACCGCATAGCTTGCGCATATGGTTAAACGCTTGTAATATTTTTTTATTAACTAGGTTGTGGTCACAATCATTGCATATATAGCTATTGATTGGGATTTTGCCATAAGTATCATTTTTGGCTTCCATTTGGCTTAAACTCTTACCTTCATATGTACTAATTTTTGATCCTGAGACTGCTTTAAAATTGGTTCATTCCAAACATGCAGGTTTTCAACGTAGAATACGGGTTGATATAAAAAGAAATTCTATCTTACTCTAAATTTTAATATATGATTTTAAGACAAATAAAGCGAACGGGAATATTCTGCGCCCTATCTGTTTTAGTTTCTTTTGTTTTATCAGCACAACCTAATAGCACAAAAATTGGGGCATTAGAATGGGCTACATCTAATCTTGATGTGGATGCCTTTCGTAATGGCGATAAGCTGATGTATTGCGCCAATAAGCAAGATTATGATAAAGCGGTTTACAACAACATCCCTGCATATGCTTATATCAATTTTGATCCTTCAAACCGAGGTAAATTTGGCGCAATCTATAACATGGCCGCAATCATGGATCCCCGTGGCCTCGCGCCTAATGGTTGGCGAATTGCATCTCTTAATGACTGGAAGGAACTTAGAAATTCTGTGAAAGGTATTCATGAATTGAAAAGTAAGATGGGCTGGAAAAAAGGCATGTTTGATCCAGAATCTTGTGTACCTAACGGAACCGACAAATATGGATTCAATGCAATTGAGTCAGAGGATTATTTTTCCGAGAAGAAAGGTGTAGTGTACAGCACATTCTGGTTTACATCTAGTCGCTCTTCGTTTTATGGGTTGAAAACCTTTATTTTGATGTGTTTCAAAGACGAAGGGGCTGCTTTTTTTTCCATGGGCCCTGTTCGTTGTGTAAAAGGTGATAACCTCCCAAAGCCTGTGATAATAAAAAAACCTGCTGATAACATTGTGGAATGGGTACAGGTTGGGTATGACGTATGGATGAAAAATAACCTAAACGTAGACACATTCCGCAATGGAGATAAAATACTTGAGGCCCGCACAAATGAAGAGTGGATTGCCGCAGAAAAAAGTAAAACACCAGCATGGTGCTACTATGAAAACGATCCTGCCAACGGGAAAAAATATGGAAGGCTTTATAATTATTATGCTACTATTGATAAAAGAAAATTGTTGCCCGATGGATGGATTATACCAGAAACCGAAAATATCTTTAATTTAAAAAGTGAAGTGTCCCGTTTATTAATGGTCAATCCAAAGGGGCCCATGGAGGGGGGATTACTAAGGCCACCAAAAGAATGGAATCCTACTATTTACAAAGCTGATAATTCTACTGGGTTTACAGCATTGCCTGCAGGCGTAAGAGCAGAAACCGGTGGATTTGAAAGCATCAAAGAATATACAGCTTTCTGGCTTCGGGATTCACATGACGCAGACTTTGCTTATTTCTTTTCCATTGATGACGGCAACGAACTATTTAGTGAGTTTAGGGCAAAAGGGACGGGGCATTCGATAAGGGGTGTATGGCGGCAGAATTAATGAACGGTTTTAGGGTTACAATTTATATATATTTAAAAAAATGCAAATTCTGTACTAAAACAAACTCTTAATAAAGTAAGAGAAGGCTTATTTGTATTTGATTTTGAAACCCAATAATTATTTGAGGCCTTTATACTGAAGAAAAATAGCACGTTTTTGGAATTGTATATGCCATCTATTCTGGTTTGGCTATTTAAGAACGAACGCTGATCATGGAAAAAAGTAACCCCTTTGCAAAATTCCTTTAAAAGGAACTTTCTTAATAGTGGTGCAAGAAATTATAAAAAACTCACGCTATATCCCCTGCATAATTCAATATCACCAATTACAAACCCTGCGACGGTTGCTGCCGCAATCACTTGTTCATGATGTTTTTCTCGAAAATTAAGATGCAAGTTACCATCATCACAAAGTCGTAACGATACAGGAACTTCGCCATCACTGATCATCAGAATAACAGGAATATCGTACCTGCGTGAAAAAAAGAAGAGGGGAAATATATCCACTATTATATCTACACTGAACTGTATGACATAGGAGCGTTTTATACCACGGCTTATACGTTTAAATATATTTCTTTTTTGAAATGTCTCAAATGGAAAATCAGAAAAATCCGTGTTAACGAAATCAAGAAGGGTCACTTTTTGAGAACCTAGTGTTTTTAAAAAAAGGGTAATACTCTCAGGTAATTTGAGGCAATAATCTTTTCTGTTTATTGCAGGATAGACAATTACGCAATTCCCTGTGACTGGCGAATTATTCTGATTAAACTGTTGACGGTGGTCGAAATTTTGTTTCAACTGCTTTTTGTCAGAACGGATTGATTCATCGAGATCAACAGAGTAAGAATTTTGCATATCACATATAAATGTGTCAGCAAATTCGTCTGATTGAAAAAAGGTCTTACGTGTAATTATTTCCATTTGTGTCTCGTCCTAAAAAAACCTTACACATTTAAAAATTAATCCGGATATTACTTTACATGTGTTTTTCTTAATCCTGGATTTTGTTTACAATCAAAGATAGTCATTTTATATCCTTGTATATTTTGATCTATTTATTAGCCTTAAAACGTTGGAAGAAACGTAAACAAGCTCTGCTGAGGGGCATCTTGTCAGGGATATTCCAACCAAATGAACACGATAATCGGCAAAATATTTTGCCGATTATTTTTAGTGTACTTCTGCTATGTCTTAAAAAACCTGTTTCTTTTTCCTGGGATAACTCTTCCAGCTTTTATTAATATCACCTGTCATTTGATGTGCTGACCGTGGTGTGAGATAGCCTAAACTTAAATGAGGTCGTTTAGAATTATATACCTCAATGTTAGAAGTTAAAACCTTGACAGCCTCTTTATGATTTTGATAAACTCGTTTGGGATAAAATTCGTTTTTCAGAATACCATTCATTCTTTCAGCCAGAGCATTTTCATACGGGCTACCACTCTGTGTCATACTAATTTCAATATGGTTTAGTTTCAATACATCTACATATGCCGCCGAGCAATATTGGATTCCTCTGTCAGAATGGTGTATCAATTTACAGCCCTTGCTTCTGTTATTGATTGCCATTTCTAAGGCCTTTAAGCAACCAACAGCTTCCAGCGTTGGGTATAAACAGTATCCTACTATCAATCTTGAATATGCGTCCGTTATTAAGCTCAAATAACTAAACCCATTAATGGTTCTTATATAGGTAATATCACACACCCAAAGCTGTTCTGATGCATTTAAATTAAGCCCTGTCGTTAAATCCGGATACTTCTTTAACCAATGAAATGAATCAGTAGTTTTTATCATCCTGCGTCTCTTTCGGACAAGCAGACCATGGTGTCTCAGTAGATTAAATAGCTGATCTCTTCCCATTTTTATCCCATGATCCTGCAGTGGCCCTGCCAAATAATGAACCAATTTCCGGGTTCCAATCATTGGCATAATCAACCTGGCCTCCCGGACCAAACAGAGAACTATCATTTGAGCAATCGTGATATTTTGTTCTTGCTTTTGAGCATCATAAAATGCTTGCCTTGTCACACCAAACAGTGCACAAATACTCTCCAGTGATGCTTTTGGATTTCTTTGCCTTATTCTTTTGACTGTTTGGTACCAGACTTTTTTCTAATCTTAATTTTGAGGTCGTCCTCAGCAACTTGGATCATAGTTTGAAGGGTAAGGACCTTTAACTCAGATTTTTCAAGTGCACCAGTTAGCTCCTTAATCTTTTTGGACAATGCCAAGTGTTGTTGATTTTCATTCATAGTTGATAATAAATCTAATGAATGATTTTGGGATAAATCCTTTGTGGATTGCTTTAAAATAAATAGCCTTAGGGTGTTCCTATTGACTCCATATTTACGGCATGCCGTTTTCTTTGGCATTCCCCTTTCCTGAATTTCTCGGACAATTTCTAACATTTCCTCTTCGCTTCTCCGCCTATATGGTTGGCTACTGGGGAAACTAGGCTTTGACTTTTTTTGAACCTTTTCTGTCATGCTGAATAGTTTTTTGACAAGCTATTTCAGGACTAGACAAAATGGACAATCCTATTTTATCATGATAAAGAAATTCCTGTTTTTAAAGTAAAAAAAGACAGATGATCTCTCTAAAACCTATTTCTCTCTGTACTGTAGCGGTGTCATACCAACCCTTTTCCTGAAATAGGAGCCGAAGAAAGAAGCGTTGGCAAATTCCAGTTCAAAGGCTATTTGACCCACTGTCATATCTGAACTTTTGAGCAATGCCTTGGCTGCCATAATAACCATTTCATCTATCCACTCCAGTACTGGCTTTCCACTTGTTTCTTTGATAACCTTTGCAAAATGTTTTGGTGTCAGGAACAACTTATCGGCATAGAACCGCACACTGCGCTCAGTTCTGTAATTTTCAAAAAGCAAGGCCATAAACCGCATATGAATATCTTCATTCCTATTTTGCGCTTTAGTGGTAATATCCATACTGCTGGCGTACAATTGCAATATCTGGTAGATAAGTGCATACAGCAAATTCTTGATTACTTCTTCTCTGTACGCGACATGCTGTTTTTGATACTGTTTTACAATAAGCTTGTGCACATCCAGCAAATTCCCGAATGAATCATCGTTCAGATGCAGGCAGGCTTGCTCCTCTACTGCCTTAACTATATACCCTAATTGGGTGGACAGCCTGATGTTGGAAATAAAATCGAACGTAAAAAACAGAAACTCCACTTTCAGGTCATCGCTCTGTTCCAGTATCTGAACAATGCTATTTGGCACAGCAATAAGCACGGTATTTTGACACACGTGATGTTCCGTAAGGTTTATCCTCACCTTGGCATTTCCCTTTACACAAAACACAAAGGCAATTCCATCCAGTATATGTGGGTGGTCCAGATCAAATGCATGCTCCCGCAAATCATTGGGGCTTTTGGAGACAATAAAATCTTTTGTTTCTGCTATCACATTTACGTGAAGTTGCCGGGCAAAGTGTTCTATGGAGATTTTACCGTAATCTTCTTTTTTCATCTTTATTTCTGATAAATACAAGCTACAAATATACAAAAACCGACCTTTTGAACATCATTAAGGAAAAATTGATTTAATCAGAGGTGCTTTTTGTTCAGAACTTTGCAACAGTTTAAAATTAAAACAGCAAAGAGATATGTATAAAACAGCGTTTCCCCTGGCAAAACACATCGGCGTCTTATCCTGTGTGTTCATCCTTTTTTCCTGCTCTTCCAAGGAAGAGAAAGCCGAAACCAAAGCAGTTCCGGTAAATGTGCAACAGATTAAATCAGATAACAATGCATACCCACAGGAATACATTGGCACTGTGGAAAGCGAGAATGCAGTCGATGTCAGCTTTCTTGTAGTGGGGACTATAGAACAACTATATGTGACTGAAGGACAAAAAGTTTCCAAAGGACAATTATTGGGAAGGTTAAATACCATTTCGCTGAAGAACGCACACGAACTGACATTGGCAACGCTCAAACAGGCAGAAGATGCCTACAAAAGAATGTCGGCAATGTATGAAAGCAAGAGCCTGCCTGAGATTAAGTTTATCGAGATAAAAACTCAGGTGGAACAGGCAAAAGCAAACGAAGCCATTGCCCGTAAAAATCTGCAGGACGGTAATCTATATGCTCCTCAATCCGGTGTTATCGGTACGCGCTACCTTGAACCGGGAGCCAATGTAATGCCCGGAACACCTGTGTTCAACATTATGGACATCAGTAGCGTAAAAGTAAAAACGGCTATCCCCGAAGGCGAAATATCAGGTATCCTTACAGGAAGTAAATGCGAGGTTAAAATCTCTGCACTTAATGATGAAACATTTGAAGGGCAGGTCATTGAAAAAGGCGTTGCCGCCAATCCGGTTTCACATACCTACGACATTAAGATAAAAATCAACAATACCACAGGGAAAATTATGCCCGGTATGGTATGCAGGACCTATTTGGGAAATAACAGGTATTCGGAAAGTGCCAGCATTATCGTTCCGATAAAAGCCGTGCAAGTAGACTATTCTGGCAAACGCTTCGTATGGCTCAAAGACAAGCAAAATAAAGCGGTATACAAAGAAGTAACGCTCGGTAATCTTTCCGAAAACGGGGTACGGATCACAAGTGGTCTGCAAGATGGCGACCAGCTGATTACCACAGGTTATCAGAACATCAGTAACGGAACATTGGTAACTGTAAAAAAATAATCCCGAAAAATGGAACATAAAAAAGAACATACAGGACTCATAGCCATGGCTATGAAGTATAACAAAATCGTACTGTTACTCATCAGCACGTTTGTACTTTGCGGTTTTTTTGCACTGTACAAAATGCCCAAACAGGAGTTCCCGATTTTCACCATCCGCCAGGGCGTGGTGGTAGGGGTATATCCGGGTGCTACGTCGGCAGAAGTGGAAGAACAGTTGACCAAGCCGCTTGAAAAATTTCTCTTTACCTACAAAGAAGTAAAGAAATCCAAAACCTACTCGCAATCGCGTGACGGCATTGTGTATGTGTTCGTGGAGTTGAATGATGATGTACAGAACAAAGATGAGGTCTGGTCGAAAATCAAGCACGGATTGTCCACCTTTAAGATGCAGTTGCCGTCCGGTGTTTTGGCACTCATTGCCAATGACGATTTCGGTGACGCTTCAGCATTATTAATCGCACTCGAATCGGATACCAAAACCTATCGCCAGCTTAAAGATTATGTGGAAGCGTTGGAAAACAAGCTCCGCACGGTGGAATCGGTTTCTAACCTGCGACGATATGGTGTGCAGAACGAACAGTTGAGCATTTATGTGGACAAGGAAAAGGTAGCGAGTTACGGTATCAACATTTATAGTTTATATCAAACACTGCTGACCAAAGGAATGGTTGGGCCATCTGGGAATATAGATAATGACGAGATGGTGGTTCCAATCCATATTACACGGCCTTTTTCTTCCGAGCGTGATCTGGAAGAACAAATTGTTTATTCCGATCCGCAGGGAAATCATATCCGCCTCAAAGATGTGGCACAGGTAGTGCGTGAATACCCTGAAGCATCAAGCTATACGATCAGCAATGGCAAAAAATGCCTGATCCTTTCCACCGAAATGCGAGAGGGCTATAACATCGTGCAATATGGTAAAGATGTGGAAGTGGTGATGAAAGCGTTTGAGAAAACATTACCGGATGACGTCAAGGTGTTCCGGATTGCCGACCAGCCGGAAGTAGTAGACGCCTCTATCAACACCTTTTTAAAAGAACTGGCTATAGCCATTGCCGCAGTGGTATTGGTGGTCATGTTCTTGTTGCCTATCCGTGTGGCAGGTGTTGCTGCTTCCACCATTCCTGTTTCGATTTTTATATCATTGGCATTGATGTATGCTTTCGGAATAGAGCTGAATACCGTTACGCTGGCGGCATTAGTAGTAGTCTTAGGTATGATCGTGGACAATTCTATTGTGATTGTCGATAGTTACCTGGAAAAGCTGGATGAGGGAATCCCGAGATGGGATGCTGCCATAGAGAGTGCACAGGAATATTTTAAAGCGATATTGTCGGCAACGCTGGCTATCGGGATTACGTTCTTCCCTTTTCTGTTCACCCTTACGGGGCAGATGTATGATTTCGTCCTGGCGTTCCCATGGACGATACTTATTACCCTGGGGGTATCCCTTGCCGTTGCAGTACTCTTCGTACCCTACCTGCAATATTTGATTGTTACCAAAGGATTGCATTCGGAGCAGACCAAGGTCAAAAAGAACAAATCGTTCCTCGACTATGTACAGTTTGTGTATGATAAATTACTGGAGAAAGTATTTCAATTCCCCAAAACATCATTTCTCATAGGTGTATTGTCAGTTATCGGTGGCGTTGCCATGTTTATCAACCTGCCACTGAAACTTATGCCTGTTGCCGAGCGCAACCAATTTGCGGTGGAAATCTATCTGCCTCAGGCAAGTTCATTGGAGCAAACCGAAAAGGTAGCAAACGACATGAACCAGGTACTTGGCAAAGACAAGCGGGTAAAATCCATTACCGCGTTTATGGGTAGTGGGTCCCCACGTTTCCAGACAACTTATGCCCCTAAAATCGGTGGCTCAAACTTCGCACAATTCATCGTCAATACCGAGTCAAGCGAAGCAACAGAGGAAATCCTGGATGAATATGCTACCAAATATGCCCATTATTATCCCAATGCCTTTGTAAAGTTCAAGCAATTGGATTACCAGATTGGCGTGGATGCCGATGTGGAAGTGCGACTAAGCGGCGACAACATAGCCGACCTGAAGGAAGTTGCCGGAAAGATTCAATCAGCAGCCGGGAAAATGGACGAGCCGATACGGATCTATACCAACTACGAAGAAGTTTTGCCCGATATCCTCGTTGCATTGAATCCTGTAGAATCTAACCGTTTGGGCATAAGCGAAGGCATTCTGGGTGTAGGCTTGGCTTCACGTTTCGGCGGATTGCCCATTACCACCCTTTGGGAAAACGATTACCAGATACCTGTGGTGCTCAAATCGAAATGGGAACACAAAGATGCCGTGGCGGGAGACGTGGAAAACGAATACATTTCCGGATTGTTCTCTCCTGCCGTACCGTTAAGGCAGGTTGCCAAGGTAACTACCGAGTGGAACGAAGGGCAGATTGTTCGCCGTAATGGTGTACGTACCCTATCGGTTTACATTGATTTGAAACGTGGCGAAAAAGTAGGTGCCATGCAGACCAAAATCGAAAATCTGGTAAATGGTATGCAGGACGAAATCAAAGATAAAAATATCACGGTGACCTATGGTGGCGTAAAAGATTTTAACGATGAAACCATCCCTAAAATAGTATCGGCTTTAATAATGTCCATTGCTATTATCTTTTTCATTCTGGTATTCCACTTCAAAAAAGTAAGCCTGGCTTCGCTGGTATTTGCCTCTACCGCGTTCAGTATTTTCGGGGCGGCTTTCGGTATATGGGTCATGGGATTGGATTTCAGTGTTACGGCGGTGTTGGGCTTGGTAAGCCTGATCGGTATCATCGTGCGGAACGGTATTATTATGTACGATTATATCGAAGAATTAAGGCACAAACACAATATGCCTGTTTTGGAAGCCTGTATAGATGCAGGGAAACGCAGGATGCGTCCTATTTTACTGACTTGTCTGGCAGCATCAATGGGGGTTATTCCAATGATTATCAGCAAAAGTCCACTGTGGGCACCAATGGGAACCGTCATCTTTTTCGGAACGCTGATATCCATGGTTTTTATTCTTACCATGCTCCCGCTCATTTATTGGCTGGCGTATAAAAATGAAGGCCCTAAAAATGCAACGATATGATTGTGAACAATAAAATAGGCGTTACACTTTCCGGTGGCGGTTTCAGGGGCATAGCTCATTTGGGCATACTACAGTATATGCTGGAGCTGGGTATAGAACCTGATGCCGTTTCCGGCGCAAGTGCCGGGGCACTGGTCGGAGCGTTTATAGCAGCCGGATATTCGCCGGAAGAAATTTTCCAATTTGCCAAAAAGGAACATTTTTTCAACTATAAGAGCGTATTAAAAGGTGGAGGATTAAGTACGGACAGTTTTGAAAAGATTATTCGCACCCATATTCCACACGATAGTTTTGAAGGCTTAAAAATACCACTTTATGTATCAGTTACCGACCTTACGAATGCGCAATCCCTGATTTTCAACCATGGTAGCTTGTCTTTTGCCGTCAAGGCTTCCTGCTGCTTCCCATTGGTATTTCAGCCGGTTCTGTATGGTGAAGATACTTATCTGTGCGATGGTGGTTTGCTGAATAATTTCCCTGTGGAGCAAATAAGGGCTTCCTGTAATAAAACCATCGGCATCAATGTCAATCCGCTTAACAAACATCAGGGAAAATTCAGTTATACGGGGGTGGTGAGCAGGATTATCCGCATGGCCACATCCGGTATCACGGTAGATGGAAAAGCAGATTGTGATGTGTATATACAACCCGATGAATTAAACGGCTACAGTACGTTTGACATAAGAAAGATTGATGAATTATATCAATTAGGATACGCTCACGCTCAGAAATTCGAAAAAGAATTTTTAACACTTAAAGAAATTAAGCAAGAATGAAAAAGGTAATCATAGCAATATTTGCATTGGGTTTTTCGCTTAGCGGATACGCCCAAACACACCTCACACTCGAACAAAGCAAATCGCTGGCTTTGCAGAACAACAGCAAAGTGAAAAACAGCGAACTAGAGGTAGGTGCCGCTCAGGAAATAAAGAAAGAGGCCTATACCAACTATTTTCCTAAAGTGAGTGCCACGGCAATGGGAATGCAGGCAATCGACCCGCTGCTGGAAATGAAAATGCAGGGTGGCAATCTGCCTGTTTACGATGGAAACCCTGCCAACCTGGGCAACGCTACACAATTTGCCTATATGCCCGATGTAAATATTGGTTTGTTCAACCAGATGGCATTAGGCTATATCAATGTTTTACAGCCTGTGTATGCAGGTGGGAAAATCAAGACAGGCAATAAGATGACCGACCTGAATATTGAAGTAAAGCAAAAGCTGCAAAAATTGTCCGAGAACGAGGTGTTGCTTAAAACAGAGCAACAATACTGGCAGGTCATCGCTATTCAGGAAAAGCAGAAGACGCTCGATAACTATATCAAATTTCTGGACACGCTCTATAACCAGACCAATACGGCGTACAAAAATGGTGTCATCATCAAGAATGATGTATTGAAAGTGACCATTAAGCAAAGCGAATTGAAGGTCAATAAAACCCAGTTGGAAAACGGAAAAAAATTATCCCTGATGCAGTTATGCCAGACCATAGGAATGGAATATGACCCCGAAATCATCTTGGATGATAATCTCAATGACCTTTCCGTTCCCCAAACCTATTTCGTGTCCAATAGCGCGGTATTGCCCAACCGTGTTGAATACCAGCTTTTGGAAAAAGCGGTAACGGGTGCAAAGCTGGAAACACAATTGAAAAAAGGTGATTATCTGCCCACTTTCGGCGTAGGCTTGTCTGGCTATTACCTTGACCAGTTTGAAAGTAACCAGAAAGGCGCTTTTAACGGAATGGTGTATGCTTCTTTGTCTGTTCCCATCTCTGATTGGTGGGGCGGAAAACACAAACTAAATGAGCTGAAGTATAAAGAAAAAATCGCGCAAAATACGTTGAACGATAACAAAGGACTGCTTAACCTGCAAATGGAAAAAGCGTGGACAGACCTGACAGAAGCCGATAAGAAAGTGCACCTGATTGAAGAAACCTTGGCACAGACCATTGAAAACCTGAAAGTAAACCAGGACAGTTACAATAACGGCTTAATCCAGCTTTCGGATTTGTTGGAAGCACGGGCTTTGAAAGCTGAAACCGAAGATAAGCTCATCGAAGCGAAAAGCCAGTACAAAACAGCAATAACCAATTACCTGCTGGTAACAGGACGATGAAACATTAAGGAAATGCCAGTCAATCAACATACCTATTGGTTCAGGGTTACATTCAAGGAAAAGCTGGATGAGTTTTGGTTTAGTGAAGACCTGCTGGAAATAAGCCCAAGATCAACGTGTGAATTTATCGAAAGCACTAATATTATTAAAATATCAAACACTTTGCTTTCCGTTCGAGAAATCATGAGAGTTTTAGAATATTACCGTGTCCAGCACGCACAGCTATCCGATTGGGGCGAAGTGGATTTATAGTATAATAAGAATGGATTTAAAAGCTAAAATTACGGCAACAGGTGGTTTTGTGCCAACGAACCGCAGAACGAATAACTACCTGGCTAACATAACAGATACCAGTAATGAGTGGATTATTAAACGTACCGGGATAAAAGAGAGAAGAATACTTGCGGACGAGTTGGCTACTTCGGATATGATTGTTCCGGCAATAGAAGATTTGATGAAAAATACGGATATGTCGTTGCAGGAAATAGACTGCCTTATCGTGGCTACCTGCACACCCGATATGCCTATGCCGTCCACGGCAAATATTGTCTGCCGCAAGCTGGGACTGAAAAATGTTTTCGGGTTTGATATTAATTCAGCCTGTACAGGATTTTTGTACGCCATTTCTTTGGGCGCATCGCTCATTGAGAGTAGAAAATACCGGAATGTGATTGTAGCAGGAGCCGACAAGATGAGCAGTGTGACCGATTTGCAGGACAGGAGAACCAATATCCTCTTTGGAGATGGAGCGGGTGCAGTGCTGTTGCAACTTTCTGATGATGAAACAGGCATACAGGACAGTCTGCTGTGCGGAAACGGAGATGGAGCGGAAATGTTGCTTATTGAAGGAGGCGGTTCTCTTTATCCTGCATCAATGGAAACATTGGGCAGCAGAAAACATTTTATCCGGCAGGATGGTCGTGCCGTATTCAGAAACGCCATTGAAAAGATGACAGCCGTTTCTAAAGCATTGCTGGACAAGAATGCACTTAGCATCGATAATGTTGACTGGCTTATTCCCCATCAGGCTAACATGCGGATAATTGAAGCGGTCGGGAAAGAATTGGGAATAGACGCAGGCCGTGTAATAAGCAATGTACAGTATTATGGAAATACAACGGCGGCCACTATCCCTTTATGTCTGTGGGATTATAAGGATAAATTCCAAAAAGGAGATTTGTTGCTTCTTACGGCATTCGGAGCGGGCTTTACCTGGGGCGCAACACTTTTAAAATGGGGAATGTGAGTTCAACAAGGAAATATTTTTTTAATCAGTTCATATATATTAATTATTTAAATTTTAAAACAATGGGAAATTCAAAAGAAAATCAGAGCCCAATCTTGGTAAAGATTGCCAATCAGCTACTTAAAGACCAGCAGGAGCTGGATTCTTTAGCAGTACAGTTGTCGCTTGGTAAAGCCGAAGCAAAAGACAAATTTAAAGAGGTGAAAACAGAGTTTAGGGAAAAGTTGCAGGATCTAAAACACACACTTTCATCTGAATATAAGGACAGTCAAGATTGGGTTAAGGAGACCAACGTTGCAATAGATGAATTTGAAAAAAACCTGGAGGAAAGTGCCGAAGAAGTTTTTGAGGAAAGTAAAGCAAATATCCTGAAAGCGGCAGAAAATCTAAAGGCACAAATAAAAAGAAATCCTACATCGGAGAAATTATTTCTTTTGTACACCACTTATTATGAGAAAGCGCAGTTACAGTTAGATGTACTGGAACAAAACATACAGAATAAAAAAGCAGAATTGACCGATTCTTATAAGCATAGCATAGAGGAAGCCAAAAAATCCGCAAAGGCAATCATCGATAAGCTCAATGACAAAAAAGAGGAAGCAGATTTTAAGACCGAAATCTTTAAGAAGGAAATAGGTCAAGTTTACGAGCATTTAAAAAAAGCAGTAAAAGCACTTGGTTAAGTTTCAAAAATCAACACTTTAAAAGTTTTAACAATGAAAAAAACATTCTATGTAGTGGCTGCTTTAAGTTTTATGGTAGCAACCACCGGTTGTGGCAATAATTCCGGAGAACATCTGGACAATGCGAAACAACATGCCGAAGAAGCGGGTAAAGAGGTTAAAGAGGCCGTAAATGATGCCCGGGAAGAATCTGCCACAAGAGCTACGGCCGATTGGGAAAAATTTAAAACGGAATCTGATAGTTCCATTGTAGAAACCCAAAAGCGGATTGACGAACTAAAACTAAAAATAGAAAAAGCGGATAAGTCCCAAAAAGAAAGACTGAAGGCAAAACAACAAAAGTTGCAGCATGAACTGGATGCCGAGAAAGAAAAGCTCAGCCTTCGGTATTCCAAATTTGAAACAAAATCACAGCAACTGAGTGACAGTACAAAAGCTGTGACAGCAGCATTCAAACAAGAGTTTGAACATGATATGGAAAGGCTTGACAAGGCCATAAAAGTTTTTTTTGAAGATAAGCAGTAAATAATATAGAAAAAGGCGGCAATGCAACTGTTTGCTTCGCTGCCTTTTTCATATTCTAAAAAGAACGTTCAAATGAAAAATGAGATGCATCCGGTATGAAAAGGTTACAATTAAAAAAATGGAACTATAATAAAAAAATGTACAATTTGAAGGAATTGTTACTGATTGCGTTCCTATGGATTGGAGCAGCTCTGCTATTTGTTTTCATTAAAATAAATGACCTTTCTGAATTTCGTCTTACAGAAGTCTATCAAGTGCAGCATTGGGTGTCCACTGTTCGTATTTATATCATTGCATTTCTGCTGTCAGGGCTGATTAGTATCCCTATGGGCATTATGCACCTTTTTGTTTATCCTGCCATCAATAAACAAAGTTTCGGTTTTATATTACGTATTAGATTGTTGAACATATTACTGCTAATAGTTTACTATTTCTTCATTTTTAATGGGAACCTGCACTCCTTTAATTTCTCCTTGATAATGTCTATAAGTGTATATGCAGTATTGATAGAAAGTTTCATCACTATCATTCTGTTGTTAAAAAGGAATCTGGGAGTAGGCTTTTTCTCCGATTTTTTTAAAAGTAATTACCTAAACCCGAGTAAGGAAGAACGGGTTTTTATGTTCCTTGACATGATAGATTCCACGCCATTGATACAACATTTAGGATCCTATGAATTCAGTAACTTAATGCAGGACTGCTTTGCAGACCTTTCCGATGCAGTGATGGAATACAACGGAATAATTTATCAATTTGTGGGTGATGAAGCTGTAATAACCTGGAAAACAAAACACGGATTCAGGTTTAGTAACAGCCTTGATTTTTATTATTCGTACCTGTGCATATTGGAGTCAAAAAAGGACTATTATACTCAAAAGTATGGTGTTTTGCCAAAGTTTCGGGCTGCTGTAAATAGTGGAGAGGTAACCATTGCCCTAGTCGGTGATATTAAAAGAGAAATAGCCTATTACGGAAATGTATTGAACACGTGTTCGCGCATCCAGAAATTGTCGGATAACGGCCAAAACCAAATCATCATATCCGAAAGTTTTTTTAAGCATGTGCAATACAGCGACAACTATTCCTTTCTTGCCTTAACTGATTTAAAACTGAAAGGAATCCCAGATATTAAAACGGCTTATGTGGTGAAACCCATCCGTACCAACTTCAACCGCTCTGTGTTATAACTAAAAAAAGAGGGAAGATGGAAAAACTAATCACAATCATCTTTGAGGCAGAAGAGCATGCTATAGAAGCATCAAAAGCAATGGAGCAGTTGGCTGAAAACAAGGATATCGCCGTCGAAGAGTTATACATCCTTTATAGGAATGAACAAGGTAATATTATCATCAGAGATGCCCAAAATCAGGAGATACCCCAATCTGTTATAAACACATTTGTCGGAGGTATCATTGGGATATTAGGCGGACCTCTAAATGTTTTATGGGGTTTGACCAACGGTGCAGTAGCCAAAAGGATAAGCAACCTGCTCCGTTACAGCAAAACATCAAAGATGCTGGAAAGGGCATCCAAAACTATTACAAATGGGAAGACAGCTATCGTTGCCCACATTGATGAATACTGGGAAATTCCCTTGAATATGGCAATGGAACCGTTTAATGTAGCTATCAAAAGGCTGAGCATAGATGAGGAACTGGGAAAATATATTCTTTGGAAGCAAAAGGCAATTGAGAAGAAAAATATAGCAAGCAAGAAAAAAGAGTAATTGTAATCTCGAAAGAAACTATGTATTGGACAACGCTCAAAGTTTATTAATGAAATTTAGAAAAAAAATCCGATGGAATTATACTATACTATTTCTGTTTTTATCGTATTGGCTTCTTTGTTTGCCTATTTAAATTACAGATTTTTAAAGCTGCCCGGCACGATAGGGATTATGATTATTGCGATGTTGGTTTCTATGGGCATACGCTTATTTGGCGATCAATATTTTCCGGATACGACCAAAGACTTTTTTGAATTGATCCAACAACTTGATTTCAATGAGATGTTAATGGGGGCAATGCTTAATTTTCTCTTGTTTGCGGGAGCTTTACATGTGAATGTTTCAGATCTCAAAGAACAAAAATGGGCTATCGTGACCTATGCAACAGTTAGTGTCGTGTTATCGGCATTTATAATTTCAGGGTTGCTGTATTATATAGCTCCTTTTTTAGGACTGAAAGTTCCTTACATCTATTGTTTGCTCTTTGGAGCTCTTATATCTCCGACAGATCCTATTGTGGTTTTAGGAGTTCTTAAAGAAGCAAAAGTTCCGAAGCATATTGAAACTAAAATTACCGGAGAATCCCTCTTCAACGATGGTGTAGCGGTGGTGCTGTTTGCTGTTGTTTTAAAACTTTATCTCCGGGTTGTTCTTTATAAAAGTGCAAGATTAATAAGTTTAATTAGTTAGGGATTTCTCAATGGGTATTAACCCCCTAATTCTGGGATTAAATATTGGCAAAGGTTTGACATTTTTTTCACGTTTGATATCATCCTGAATAGTTTTTTGACAATCTATTCCAGAACTATACAGGTATCTCCACCCTATTCAGTTTTAACGTAAAACAGAAATGATTCATTAAAGCTTTCCTCCATCATGCGGCTCAATGAGCAATTGCTCTACCGCTACAGGTTTTGCCTCAGCATCTAGTATTAATACCTGCTGTATGTCCTTTCCATCAATGGTTTCGCCTTTGTTAATAAGCCGGTACCCATTTTCATAAACTACGAAGTAGCCTGCAGGGGAGATAATTAATCCATTAAACACCATACTTTCTGTTTTGCGGTTAAACCCCCATGACACAACTTTTTTCCCTGCGATAAATTGCTCAAAAGAGTTCGCAAAAGTGATCTCCGAAACATATTTCCTCATTTCTGTTTGGCCCATCTCTTCTGGATCCCATATATCTTCTGTATCTCTTGCGATAGGAATACTTTCTGGATCCAGTATGGTATTATCTATGCTGGGAATCGATCCGACATTAGTGCCATTTACAACAAGCGAATACCCGTTGCTAAAACTGGTTACATAACCGCCAAGAAAAAAGTCATATCCGTTGCGCAGCCTAACACGTTTAAAGGGCATAAAGTACATTGAGACCGCAACCTGATGGATAATATTTTCATCAAAAGCTGTATAAAAATCTGTTTCCATTGCTCATTATTGTGTGTTAAATATATTAGTTATATGATGAATTTGAATTTAATAGTGAATATTCTAACCTTTGGCTCAATTAAAAGACCGATTACAAACCCATTCAAACAATTTGTGGGCAATGTTAATTGTTTGATTTTAGCAACTACTAAATAGGTACTGGTGTATAACGTCAAAAGAAAGAGTACTAATTGTTAGTTAGTGGGTCTTATACGGATATAGCTTTACAGTTTTAGAAAATAATTAAAACCCCAATTCAATTGGATCGGGGTTTTTGCTTTTAATTTTCAGTTCCAAAACAGCATTTATATCAGCAGCAAATTCTTCCAAACTGGCTCCTATAGAGGCTACAAAGCCCTCGAGCGAAAGCGAGAGGGTTTTTTTATTTGCGAACGTGCCGAATGTATTCGGTTAAGAGAGCAAGTGAAAAAACCCAGTATCGGCGCAGCCGATGCTAGGGCTTTGGGTAAGGCCCCAAAAAGGGGAAGACAGCCGAGCAAAGCGAGGCTGTCAATCCCGACTCAACAAAAAAAGAGGCCACATTACCGTGACCTCCTTGCTACAATTAATCAATCCCAAAATATTTAACCACCCGCATATAAATCCCAGTTGATTTCCGCCTGAGGACGAGGGAATTGTCTGAAGATGGTTCCTAAATCAAAGGAAGTAGGAATGGTATTCAATCTGTCGTATCTACGGGCATCAATCCATCTGTGGCCCCATGGCTCTGCCCATAAGGAATAACGGCGCTGATACAAGATTTCATTAATCAATGCTGCCTGAGTGGTAGCACCCGCATAGTTGCCAATATTGGCTGCAGTACGAATGATATTGATGGCATTTACCGCATCAGTAGTTTGATTCAACTGTGCATGTGCTTCTGCCTTAATTAAAATCAATTCCTCATTTTTAATGAATGGCATTGGAGCAGTATTGGTTGCCCATCTTTTATCCTGGTGAGTACCAACAAGAGGGGTAGCATCTGTGGTAACGGTTACAGGCGTTGCGCGCTGATGAAACTTCGCAGCTACTCTTGCGTCGCCAGGTGTAGCATCTGCCAGTACAGAAGGATGTACAACAATGATTGTGTTGATATTGGCATCCAGCACATAGAACATAGGATTGAATCCATCCGGTGGTGCACCAAAAGTATGAGCTGGTCCTGCATTTAATGAACCGGTCAGATTCATGAAAGAAAGATTCAATGCATTCAATGCACCCTGCCAGTCCTTTCTGTAGATGGCAACACGCGCTGTGATAGCTTTATTCAATCGCTTTAATCCATCTATATTATTAAATCCATTAAATCCTGCTGTCAGGGTAAATGGAAACACAGATCCTGCATTATTCAAATCCTCGTAACCAGCAGTTAGCAAGGAATCAATAAAACCAAGAGCAGCTGTATACGATCTTACAGGCCCTGGCTTCAATGGATCACTGATATCGGTTCTGATACCGTTTTCATATAACCAGTTGGCTGGAATCAGATACTGATAAGCCATAATAGTTTTAGCAAAACCAGCTACAGCTCGTTTTTCCTGTGCACTCAGTGAACCCGAATTATTAGCGGCATCAATCAATACCAATCCTTGCTTAATCGCCTGATAAGGCGCAGCATAAGATCCGCCCCCCGTAGCACCAAACCCAAAATAAGCAGCATCGGGTAATCGACCTGCCTGTCCGAGCCAGTCAGTCTGGAAACGGGGATCGGAAGCATTCAGATACCAGATTTCTCTGCCGAATGTATTCCAGGCCTGACAAATATTTGTTACGTACCCTTTGTGACGTTGCTCCAACCCCGTTACCAGAAATTGAATCTGTCTTCTGGATGCATTGTTGGTAACACTTGCTTCACTTGGATTATTGGGGTCTGTTAGTTCCTTAACCTTAAGTGGATTGCAACTAAACATAGCTGCGATCACACCGGTTGCAAATAGTATTGTAAACTTTTTCATATGCCTATGTATTAGAAGTCAATTTGTAGGTGAAAAAATAATCTTCTGGAAGTAGGATAAGGAGCCACATCCACGTTATTGGCAATTGCCTGAGCGCCAAATGTGGAAGTTTCCGGATCATATCCTACGTATTTGGTAGCCAGAAAAACATTGTTTCCGGAAATACCAATTCTTGCACGCTGAATAACATTTCCGAATGTGCGACTAACAGTTTCTTTTGGCAAAGTATAATACAAACCAACTTCACGAATTTTCAGGAAAGTAGCATCCTGCACCCAACGTCCTGCATTGTTGAATGGAGCCGGCGGACGCTGACGACCATCCGGAATACCATCCCGATTGCTATCATTAAACCAACCTCTGGTTGTACCACCACCATCTGTTAAGAAAGAAGTAAGGTTGATATTATCACCTCCTTTTCTATACTCAGTTAAAATACTTAAATCAAAGTTTTTAAGGAAAGTGATGTTGTTAGACCAGGATGTTGTCCAATCGGGTTGTGCATTTCCCCAAACAGTAAATACACCCGGAGATATGGCAGGAGTACCAACGATTGTTGTTGGAGGAAGACCCTGTTGAATCAGGAAGGTTCCTAAGGCAGTACCAAATGCGCCGGTTGTGTAAGATGGAATACCCAATCTGGTAATCAGCACATCATTCTTCCACCATAACAAACGAGAGAACCATCTGAAATTAGGTTTCTGAATAACCGTTCCGGACAAACCTAATTCAATACCCTTATTTCTCATCTCTGCTTCGTTACTGATGGTACTTACCACACCCGTTGCAGGAGACAATGTTAATGGCTGTAAATTGTTCTTGGTTGTCTTGATATAATAAGTGGCTTCGAACAAGATTTTGTTATTTAAAAGTCCTGCATCAATACCAAATTCCAATTCCTCAGCACGCTCAGGTAGAATATTGGTATTGCCCACACTGGTTGCTACAGTTGAACCCAATAAGCCGCCAATATTTACACCACCTAAAGAAGTAAATGTAGCACCGAAAGGTACAGGCCCTGCTGTTTGACCATAAGCAATTCTGGGCTTGAACTGAGAAATTGCATTGATCTTCCAGAAATCAAAATTGGTCAGGTTCACAGCCAATGATGCTTTAGGGAAAGCATAGAATCTGTTGACATTTCCGTTGGTATTCGATTTATCCCAACGCATACCAACAGTTCCTATGATCTTATCTTCAAAGTTCATTTGTTGTTGTAAGAAAACACCCACATCGCTTTGTGTACTTTCAAACTGAGATTCTACTTCCTGTACAGTCGCCTGTTTAATATTGGACTGGCCAGGAGCTAAACCACGGCCTCTATTGAACAAGCCACTATTCTTAAAGTCTAATCGTACTAAGCCCGCTTGTGTACTGAAATTCACTCGTTTAACCTGCCAGTCGTACACCAATGCAGCCTGGATATTGGTGTTCATGGTTTCCTGTCTTCCAATCAACACATCTCCCGGATTCGCCTGTCCTCTCTGGAATTGCAAATCATCTGGCAAATACACTTTAGTGGAATTTTGCAAATAATCAAGACCTCCATTCAATCTGAATTTCAATTGGGAATTTTCTTTTTTAAACAGATTAATATCCAATCCAAAAGACTGAATAAAACGATTTACCAATGAGTTGTTGATTGCCTTATCCGTTACAGCAACAGGATTCTCTGCGAAATAAGGGTTATCAGGATATACACCGTTTACCGGTCTTAGGTCAAAGTAGTTGGGCACATAAGCGATATTGTATCCGATACTAGCTCCAGAGTTATTCTGGTTGCCGGTAAACCCTCTATCGGTATTGGTTCTAATATAGTTTGAATTAACGGTAAGAACAATGTCTTTCGAAAGTTTGTGCTCAATATTGGCACGAATGGATTGTCTTTCAAATCCTGTTCTTCTTACTATACCGCCTTCATCGGTTAAGGATCCGGAAACAAAAAACTTTGTCTTCTCATCTCCGCCACGAATACTTAAACGGGAGTTAATTAAGGTAGCTGTGTTACCGTAAAAATAATCTTCGTAGTTCACGAAATTATTATTGGCTACTGCATTCTGAAAACGAGTGAGTTCAATGGGTCTTCTGGCAGCCGGAAAGAAGCTATTAATCTTAGCTTCACTCCAATTATCTACGCCCATCATTCTTAAAGGAGTAGCCATTCCTATATCCTGTCCAAAACTGATGGTGGTTTTTCCTGCCGCACCTTTCTTGGTGGTAATTACCAATACACCAGCATTTGCCCTGGTACCATAAATAGCAGCAGCAGAAGGTCCTTTTAACACTTCAATGCTTTCAATATCGGCAGGATTAATATCCGCCAAACGATTAGCCCCGTCGTCCTGACTGGCAGCACCGGCTCCGGTTACGGAAGCTCTACCCGTACGCTGAAAATCATTACTGATATAAACACCATCCAATACAATCAATGGAGCTGATGCTTGCGTTAAGCTAGATAAACCGCGTAACTGTATATTGATACCTCCACCAGGTGCACCTGAATTCATTCGGATATTGGCCCCGGAAACTTTGCCATATAAAGCACCGTCCGCTGTTTGAATTTGTGTAGTACCCGTTAAATCCTTGGCAGATACCGTGGTAATAGCATTTGCCAAATTCGATCTTTTAATAGAAGAAGCAAGACCCGTAATAACCACTTCTTTTAGCGAGCTCACTTCCTCTTCCATAGAAAACTGCGCTACTGGTTTACTATCTGAAACTGAAACTTCCATCGTTTTAAAACCAACGTATTTCAAAACAAGCACCACTGATTTTGAATTGGTTTTAATGGAAAAGTTTCCTTTGGCATCTGTAGTAGTTACCAAACTGGTTCCTTTTACTGAAACAGAAACTCCGGTCAGTGGATTTCCCGAGACTGCTTCTTTTACAGTACCTGAAGCCGTAAAGCCCTGTGCCTCTGCAAAAAATCCTTTCAGCACAAAAAGCATTACTAAAAAAACTTTGAATAGATAAAGTTTCTTCATGCGAATTAGTTTTTGGTTAATGAATAAAATATCCTGAGGCATTAAATTATTAAACAAAACAAAAATTCAGGTGGTAGGAAATAGCCTGTTTAAAACCTATGGTTATATTCTGTATTTTTCGCGAATTTCAGGATAGATTTATTGCTTATGTGCTACTACAATTCATTAAAATTACCAGCCAAAAAAGAGCTTACACTGAAAGGGAAAACAAAATCCATTCCTGCCACTGATATTACAGTGCAGTCTGGTTTTGCCTACCAATCCTGGCCAATTATTATAGAAAACAATGCAGGTGAATGGGAGCCGGAACTGGCACACTGGGAATTCATACCCTGGTTTATTAAAAATCTGGGAGAGTTACAGGAGAGCAGAAAAAAATACAACACACTCAATGCTACTTCAGAAAAATTATTTGAAAGCAAAGTTTACCAAGCGGCAGCAAAATCCAGAAGATGCCTGGTCTTAAGTACTGGGTTCTTTGAATGGAGACATTACCAAAGGCCGGAAGATAAAAAACCGGTTGCTTTTCCCTATTATATTCATAGTGCATATAAGCAGGAAGACCTGCTCTTCATGGCTGGTATCTGGCAACCCTGGACCGACCAACTTTCTGGTGAAATGATACATAGTTTTGCCATCGTTACCACACAGGCAAATGGTTTGATGGAAAAAATTCACAACACCAAAAAACGGATGCCCACCATTTTGCCCACAACACTGGCAGAAGAATGGATCAGCCCCATCAGAGAAAACAGAGTGAAGGAACTAGCTGCCTATCAGGCTGAAGAAGGAACCTTAACTGCCTACTCGCTTTCCAAAGATTTTAATAAGGGGATTTTCAATCCGCTGGAGGAAGTGGAGTACAAAAACCTCCCACCATTATAAGGTATGACGGCTCCCCTTTATTACATCAAAAACATGTAGTATCTGGGGGAACAAAGCTGCCATGTACTCACTGGCCCCTGAAAGGGATCCGGGGAAGCTCATCACCAGGGTATTATCAATCAGACCGGCTACGCTTCTGGATAACATTGCATAGGGCATGCGATTTTGTCCATAATTTCTGGCAGCTTCCATAATGCCAGGCAGTTCCTTCTGCAACATCGGCTTCAGAATATCCGGTGTAATATCGCGGTGAGAAACCCCGGTACCGCCTACCAAAATCAACAACTGATTCTTCGCATTCGTATTTGCTTCCACAGCATTTCTGATTGCGTCTGCTTCATCTGGTATAACGCCATAATCAGGCACAGATACACCCAATGCTTCCAAGGCTTCCACCACTGCTTTACCTGCACTATCTTCCCCCTTTCCTGCAGCAATGGTGTCTGAACAAACAATAACAGCTGCATTCAATCCTTTGTCTGCATACTTTTTCTTATCTGACTTGCCGCCTGTTTTTGACTGTAGTTTAATTTCCTGTATGCTTACATGCTTATCAATCGGCTTCAGCATATCATATAAAGTGAGGGCCGCAATAGAAGCACCATGCATGGCTTCCACTTCTACACCCGTTTTATAAACCGTATGCACTTCCACTTCTATTAATACTTTCAAATCCTTGATGGTAAAACGAACATCCGTATACTCAACAGGAAGCGGATGACAATCCGGTATCAGCTCGCTTGTCTTTTTTACCCCAAACAATGCCGCCACTTTCGCAAAAGAAAAAACATCTCCCTTGGGCACTTTCTGCTGAACAATCGCATCAATCGTATCCTGACTGGACACCAATACAGATGCTTCAGCAATGGCTTTGCGCAGGGTGTTTGATTTATGGGTGATATTAACCATTCGTTTTAATTATTTTGTTTCCAGACTGTTGATTGATTGGTACAGATTTCCTTACCCCAAATGGGCAGCTCTTTTTTAATCGTTTCTACCATTTCACTGCAGGCATCAATGGCATCCCTGCGATGGGCCGAAGAAGTAAAAACGAACAAACAGATTTCACCAACGGCTACCCGTCCCAGGCTATGATATATATGCATGCAGGTCAATGCGTATTTTTCAAAAAATTGTTCCCGAATCACGGCCATTTTTTCTTCCACCATTAATTCATAAGCAGTGTACTCAATAGCAACTACTTTTTCTCCGTTCAACTCATCCGCTCTTACCTGACCTAAGAAAATGCTATGTGCCCCAATATTCGTTTTAGCAGCATGCTTCTGAATATCATCTGCTATTTTTTGTGCAGGAATGGGTCCCTGAAAAAAAATACGATGCTGTTTTTTACTACTCATTGTTTACAGTATTAAAATACGCGGTTAATCCCCCCTTTACACTATAGGTTTCAACTCCCTTATGCAATTTAATGTATTGTGCTGCATAAACACTTCTGATGCCCTGATGACAAATAATGTAAACAGGTTGATTGGGTAGCTGATCCAGGGATTCCTTCAATACAGACATGGGTATCCGGGCATGAACAAAATCAACTGTTGGATACTCATGTAACTCTCTTACATCTAAAACAAAATGTCCAGGCTGTTTAAGTACTTCAAGTAATTGTTTAACATCTATTTCCGCAATATCAATATCGTCCAGCTCTTCTTCTTCATTTATACATTCCATGTCGTAATTCGTTTGATAAAAAAAGGACTCATCAATTACTGGAGCTTCCGGATTATGGGTCAATCCAATTTCATACCAGCTTCCTGATAAAAAATGATAGTTGAGTAATCTGCTATTTTGCATCTTGCCCAAACGGGTAATCCATTTGATTGCTTCAGCAGCCTGCATGGTTCCGATTATACCAGGCAAAACGCCAATTACGCCTGTCTCTTCACAACTGGCAAACTCATTGCGCAAAGGTTGCTTTGGAAACAAATGACGATAGTGGACGGAGTCAGGAATTTGGATATTATTCATTACAGCCACCTGACCTTCATATTCGGAAACGGCTCCGTATATCCATGTTTTATTAAGCAGTACGCATACATCATTTATCAGGTATTTGGCGCCAAAATTATCAGTAGCATCCAACACGCAATCAAATTCTTTAATGATGTACAAGGCATTTTCTTTATTCAACTGAAAAGGATATTGCATAACCTGAATACCCGAATTCAGTTTCTTTATTTTTTTAGCAGCCACGCTAACTTTTAATTGACCTATATCTGACTCGTCAAACAAAACCTGCCGATGCAGATTGCTTAAACTGACCCGATCAGCGTCCATGATTCCAATGGTTCCAACACCGGCACCCGCCAGATATTGTAATATAGGGCATCCCAATCCCCCCATACCCACAATCAGCACTTTTGCTTCCGCTAATTTTTGCTGGGCATCTACACCAAATCCGGGCAGTATCATTTGTCTGATATAACGATTATAGTCTGCCATTATCCTCCGGAATAAGGTGGCATTATTGCAACAGTATCTCCCTGCTTCAGCTGGCAATTTTCATGAATAATCTGTTGGTTCAATGCCAGAAAATATTTTTTATTAGCCAGCGCAGGAAAACGACCTAACAACCCTTTCATCAATATATTTGTATCCGCACAGTAGTCCCAGGATAACTCTCCTACCTGGGTTATATCTGTTACCGAACCAAAAAACAATACTTTAATACCCATACACTCAATTTACAAACAACAATTTAGAAACCGCCAATATCAGTACCACAGCTAAAATAAATTTTAACTGTGTGGTCTTGAATCTGGATGAGCCTAAATAAGCACCCAGCCAACCTCCTATTAAAACAAAAACAATAATCATGTACATGGAAGGTGCCAGATCAAAACCTTTTTTCCATTGTCCCAGCATTCCGGATGCCGAATTCAAAAATATAAAAATAGAACTAATGGCTGCTGTTTGCTGCATGGTTGCCCAACCCATCATCAATAATAATGGCGACAATAAAATACCCCCGCCCATACCTATCATGCCTGAAAGCAATCCTATGACAGCTCCAGCCATACTCAGCCAATACCATTGAGGACTGGAAATATTTTCAACAGCCGGCGGCTTCAATACCATTCTGACAACCGCAATCAATAAAACAATGGCCAGTATTTTTTTATACAAGGGTTCTGAAACAGGCACAACACTTCCGAGATAAGCAGCTGGTATTGAAGTAATCACCAATGGCCACAACAAAGTAGATTTAAAATGCCTGGCTTTATAAAAAGAGAGAAAAGAAACCAGTGAAACAATTAAGTTGAGAATCAAAGCGGTAGGTTTCATTACCAATGGACTCATATTCAAAAGCGCCATCAGTGCCAGATAACCACTGGCTCCGCCATGACCAACAGATGCATACAGAAATGCAACAATTAAAAATGCAATTCCCTCTATCCACACTTGTTCCATATCGCAATGTTAGAATAAATAAACGGTAACCAACTGGCCTTTGGAAAAACGGAATTCCGCAGCAGGCAATTCAACCCAGCAATTGGCTTCAGAAAAAGCCCCAACTTGATAAGATGCCTGTGCCGCTGAAATGGTTACTTCTCCATTTAGCAGGGATGCTTTTACAAAAAAATCAAGTGGCGTGTTTTTTTCATAATCGTGTGCCAACCTCGCCTGTTGTGTAGGCGAAAGCTGCATACCCATTGTTAACTGAATAACCGGCTTTACATATTGCTGAAAACAATGCAATACCGAGCTGGGATTTCCCGGTAATCCTATAATCAGTTTTTGATTGAACTGGCCTGCATACAATGGTTTTCCCGGCTTCTGTTTTACACCATGAAAAATAGTTTCCACTCCCAGTTCTTTGGCAGCTGTTGCTACAAAATCATAGTCCCCCACACTTACCCCGCCCGTTAACAAAATCAAATCAGCCCATTGAAGCGCCTGATCAATGGCCGCTTTTGTATCGGCTAAAATATCTTTTACCCAGCTCAATTGAATTTGATGAACACCCAGCTGCTTCAAAGCTGCCGTCAAGCCAATTGAATTGGATTCGTATACCTGACCATACGCAAGCATATTGCCAGGTATTACCAATTCATTACCCGTTATTATCAAAGCTATTTTAGGTGCAGGAAAAACGGAAACTTGCGTAATTCCCAGACTGGCCAGCATGGATATTTGGTATGCATGCAGACAGGTACCCTTGGCAATCACTACTGCATCTTTCTGAACAGAAGATCCGGGCATTCTGATATTCAAACCAATCTCCTGCTTTACTTGTCGAATGATAACGCCCCCGTCTTTTTCTTCCACCCATTCTTTCTGCACTACCCAGACAGCTCCGGCAGGAACAGGTCCACCGGTGAATACTTTAATGGCCTTCCCCTCCTGCAAAATCAACATACGATTAGTACCAGCAGGCAATTCATCCTGCAATGGCAGAAACTGATCTGTTGCAAAACTATTAACAGCATAACCATCCATGGAGGATTGCAGAAATCCAGGCATATCTATAGGACTCTTGATATCCGTTGCAACCACCATACCCGCTGATTCCGACAATGGAATGATTACCGGTTTCAAAGTCCTGACTTTGCTGTACAATGCCTGTTTAGCTTCGCTTACTGTGATCATAGTATTTAACCACCTATTGCTATCATACTTCTGTTGTGCAACAGATCGGTATTAATTTTTTCAAATTCCTTTGAGAACTGTCCACCCAGTTCCCGATGTTTTTTATAAATGGAATCTTCAATCAATGGAAGAACATTCTCTCCTTTCCTCAATGCCGTTAACAAATCTGTTTCTTCAGATGAAAACAGACAGTTCTTTATTTTCCCGTCTGCTGTTAAGCGTATGCGATTACAGGTATTACAAAAAGGCGCACTCATGGTACTGATGACAGCAAAACTGCCCGCATGATTTTCGATAGTATATCGTTTACTGGTATCATTAGGCTCACTCATGGCTGTTGCGATTTTGTATTCCTTACCAATAATATTCAGCATCTCCTGCAAGGTTAACAGTTTGTCACTGTTCCATTTATTGCCATCAAAAGGCATGAATTCTATGAACCTTATTTGAATGGGCGTGTCTTTCGTCCACGCAATAAAATCCAATATTTCATGGTCATTCATTCCTTTCACTACCACCACATTTATTTTCAGCTTAAATCCATGCGCCAGCAATAAATCTATATTGGTCTTGACCTGATTAAACTGATCTCTTCTGGTTAGCAGCTGAAACTTTTCCTTTTGTAAAGTATCTAAACTGATATTCAGAGATTGAATACCTGCTTGATTTAACTCATCAATGAATAAATGAACCCGGGTAGCATTGGTAGTCATGGACAAGTTAACACCCAGCTTACCCAAGGCTTTAATAATAGCAGCAGCATCTTTGCGAACCAAGGGCTCCCCGCCCGTTAGCCTTATTTTTTTTACACCATTCTGCACAAACAAAGACGCCAGATGAACAATCTCGTCTTTTTGCATCAAACGCTGATTCGGCATAAAAGCATAGTCTTCTTCGGGCATACAATAAAAGCAACGCAGATTGCAATTATCCGTCAAAGAAATTCGCAGATAGTCGTGTATTCTATTGTGTTGGTCAATCAGCATTTTCTTTCTTTAACATTTCACTAAACCGCTCATAGTCGGATACCGTATCTATGTCCAATCCTCCCATTTCAAAATCCACTGTTTCCAAATCATCGGGATAATGATGCAATATAACCCGAGCTCCTTTATCTCCTTTCAATTGATCTAATTCTTCAAAATATTTTGCTGACAATAATAGTGGGGTTCCGGCAACACCCTGGTAAACGGCGGCTATCAGCCCCTTTTTTGATTCCTGGTGAAGCTGTATCATGCTTTGCAAAAGAGCCTGGTTTAAAAATGGCTGATCTGCTACGAGGATGAACAAAAATTGCATATCCCCACATTGCTGCTGCATGGCTGTTAGTCCTTTTTGTATGGAAGAACTCATTCCTTTTTGATATTCAGCATTGTAAACCAGATGAACTCCGGCATTTTGTATTACAGAACTTATTTCCTGGTGATAACGACCCGTTACAATAGATAGAATATTGGGATTGAGGACCAATACCTCATCAAGAATTTTTTCAAGTATTGTTTTTCTTTAAAAGGCAATAACATCTTGGCCTTTCCCATTCGGGAAGCTTCTCCTGCCGCTAATATCATAACCCCCCATTTCATAGTTTGCTATGTATAGGAGTCAACTGATCTCTTAAATGTACAGGCAATCTGCTTTCCATGACTGCCATGATTTCTGCACAAACAGAAAGGGCTATTTCTGCAGATGTTTCTGCTCCCAGCGCCAATCCGGTTGGCCCATAGATATGTTTGATTTGCTCAGCCGAAAATTCAATTCCCTGATCTTTCAACTCTTGCAGCAAGCGATCCCGTTTTGCTGAAGGCCCCAATAAACCGATATAGTTGAAATAATATGCATGCATGGTTCGTAAAAAAGCCAGATCGTAATTGTAATTATGCGTCATTAAAATAATAGCAGTTCTATCATCAAGTGTTAGCTGAGGAATTACTCCTTCTGGTTTGCCAACCAGGATACGGCTGGCTGCAGGAAAACGCTGCGCATTCGCATGTGTAGGTCTTCCATCCACTATTGTTGTACTCCATCCAATTAATCTGGCCATCGCTTCCAATGGTATGGTATCGTTTCCAGCACCTACTATGATTAAAGAAACCGCAGGCATCAGGTACTCAACAAATACTTCCTGCTGAGACACCCCTGTATCAACGATAACATACTCCGATTTTTTTCCTGCCAGCACCCTTTGAGCAGCTTCTTTTACAAGAGAGGATTCTATATCGGCAATTTGATTGTGCAATAAAGTTCCCCAGTGCTCATTCCGATTACGGCTAAAACCAGTAATCAATACCTGAGGATGTCTCAACTGCAGCATTGCCTTCAACCCCATAATAAAATCAGGGTGAGCAAAATTCAGGGGCTCAAATAAAATGCTAACGATGCCATTGCAACCCAGTTGAACACCCAACTTGGCATCGTCTTCATCCGTTGTATCGTATACAACTAATTTTTTTTTGCCCTGTGCAATGGCAAGCGCGGCTTTACGCAAAGCATCCCCCTCCAAACAACCTCCGCTGATAGCGCCAATGTATTTTCCATCTTCACTTACCAGCATACGTGCGCCAGGTCTTCTATACGAAGAACCTTCCACATGCACAACAGTTGCCAGCGCCATGCGCTGTTTCTCCTGTGCCATTTGTTCAAATGCATGAACAATATCCGCTAATTCCTTCATGAAATTTCTAACTTATTATCTGCGCTTCTTTACCTGCTCAGGCAATACTGGCTTGGCATTCTTGTTGCCCCAGCTATTCTGTATATAATTCAATACATCTGCCATTTCCTGATCCGATAGATATTCCACACTGGGCATTGCCCCATTATAGGTTACCCCGTTCACTTTAATTTCACCTGACTGACCCTTGATTAATACATCAATAATTTCATTGCTGCTTTTCTTCAAAAAATCAGATTGGGCAACGGGTGGAAATACCCCTTCCAATCCTTTTCCATCCTGCATATGACAATTCATGCAACTGGTTTCGTATACTTTTTTTCCTGCTTCAATGCTTTTTTTTAAGTTAAAAGGCTGCACAAATGCAAGAGAAAGTAAACCACTCACCATCATCACCGACACAGTCTTTATTCCAGCTTTCATTTATTTGCAATTAAGATTTATCCAATACAATTCTACAATCAACCAACCTATACTATTTTATTTATGTCAAAGGGCAATCTGCGGATACGCTTACCAGTAGCAGCAAATATTGCATTACACAAGGCCGGTGCAAATGGTGGCAAGCCGGGCTCACCCACGCCCTTAATCTTATCACCGCCATTCGCTAATATATGTACTTCAACTTTGGGCATTTCGTTAATGCGAACCAATGGATTATTGTGAAAATTGGATTGAACGGTTGCACCTTTATCAAAAGTAATACCCCCTTTGATTGCCGCTGTCAAAGCCATAACCGCTGCGCCCTCTACCTGTGCACGGGTATTATCCGGATTCACAACTGTGCCCAGATCAATCACCGCAACCACTTTTTCAATTTTTACACCCGTACCTTTCTTAGACACTTCAATCACAAAACCAGCCTGACCAGCAAAGAACTCATATTGTGCAACACCTCTACCCCAACCTGCAGGCAAAGGTTTATCCCAATTGGAAACTTCTTTCAGCTTATTCAGAATGGTCTTGGTATCAGAGTCCTTGGTTAACATACCCAGACGGAATGCCATTGGATCTTTTTTAGCAGCCACGGCCATTTCATCGATAAAGCACTCATGCGCAAAAGCAAGCGTGGTACTGGTTACCGCTCTCCAGGCAGCCAATGGCACGTGCAGATAATGATGAACATAGAGATTCTTCATATGTTCTATTTCATATTTCTGCTCACTGATGCCTTCGGTCATGGTACCATCTGCCTTGGTAACATCATAGTCCTTTTTCATGTCAAGGGTACCAGATATAACTTTATGCTGAAAGGCAATGGCTTTACCACTGGCATCCAAAGCACCTTTCATGGCAGAAAAAGTCATGGGTCTGAATGGACCTTGTTGTGTATCATCTTCACGGGTCCAGATAGATTTTACTGGCTTTCCTACTTTTTTACTTAATTGAACGGCTTCATGAATATAATCCGGATACAATCTTCTTCCGAATCCACCACCATTAAACAATACATGTAATTTTAAATCTTCCTGCTTTACACCGTAGGTTTTTGAAAACTCGTTCACCACACTTCCGGGGACCTGCGTAGAAGTCCATATTTCCAATTTATTTCCCTCTGTCCAGGAAGCCAAACAGTTCATAGGCTCAATGGGAGAATGAGAAACAACAGGTGTTTCATAGAATGCCTCCAGTTTAACCGGAGCCCCGGAAAATACCTGATCAAAATTTCCCTGCTGGTGCTCTACTGCTCCTTCTTTTTTAGCAGCATCGCGCATGCTTTGCTCGTAGTCCTTCGAATTAAACTGATCATTGCCCTGATGATCCCATTTAACCACCAGCGCTTTTCTACCCTGAACAGCAGCCCAATAGTTTTCGGCAATCACAGCAACACCTTCCGATTTATAAATACCATGAATGCGTTCACAGGTTTCCACCGCAATAACGCCTTTCACTTTTTTAGCAGCTGTTGCATCAAAGCTCACCAGTTTACTGCCAAACACTTTGCATCTTTCAATAGAAGCATATACCATGCCCGGAACAGAAGCATCAATTCCAAATTTGGCCGTACCATTTACTTTGATTGGAATATCCGGACGCGGAGCTGACTTGCCTAATATTTTGAAATCTTTCGGATCTTTTAAAGTAGGATTTTTGGGCGCTTCCAGTTTAGACGCAGCTTCAGCCAATTCGCCATAACCTAATTTTTTACCACTGGGTCGATGGATCACAGTTGCATTTTCAGCATAACACTCTGATACAGGCACACCCCATTGTTTACTTGCAGCGTTCAGCAACATTTCCTTTGCAGCAGCTCCTACCTTTCTTAAGCTTGTATAATTGGTTCTAACAGAGGAACTACCGCCAACAAACTGTGCGGGTCCGTATTTTTTTTCTCCGCCCGTTTGCTTAATCACTATTTTATCCATTGACACTTCCAGTTCCTCTGCAATCAATGCAGGAATAGACTGATAAGTACCCTGACCAATTTCAGGTTTGGTATTAAAAATGGTTACCACACCCGCCTGATCAATCATCACCAAAGGCGACAATTCAAATGCATTGCTGGCAGCGGTAATATTTTCAATTATTGCAGAACCATCGGCTTTCACGCCCATGCCCATAATTAAACCTGCACCTGTTAAACCGGTGAGGCGTAGAAAATTTCTGCGATCGATGGAAGATTTTTGCTGAGTCATTTTTTAATTTTTTTGGAATTACTTAATCATTTCAGCAGCGCGATGAATGGCACTGCGAATCCTTTGATAAGTTCCACACCGGCATAAATTACCTTGCATGGCAGCATCAATATCTGCATCGGTTGGATTCGGCTTGGTTTTCAACAATGCGGTTGCACTCATGATTTGACCAGATTGACAATAACCACATTGCGGCACTTGCAACTCTACCCATGCATGCTGAACAGCTTCAGCAATTTTATCTTTCATCCCTTCAATAGTTGTTATTTTTTTTCCAACTGCAGCAGCAACTGGAAAACTACAGGATCGGACCGGCTTACCATCTACATGTACGGTGCAGGCACCACACTGTGCAATACCACATCCAAACTTGGTTCCAGTTAAACCGACCATATCTCGGATAGCCCATAGTAAGGGCATATCTGCACTTGCATCCACCTGATAATTGGTGTTGTTAATATTCAATGTTATCATGGCAAATAATTTCAGCTTAAAGTTAATAAAATAAATCAGGGTGAAATTTCATTTCACCGATTAATCCAGCAAATGGGTCTCATGCATATCCGGAATCACCACTTCCTTGAAATGTTTTCTGCGTAATCGGGCTGCAAAATCAATCTGAACATCATATTCCCCATGCACCAGAAACAGTTTCCTTACCAACTCAGGATTCTGACAGGCAAGAAACTGGCATAAATCTTCATAGTCACCATGGGCACTCATACTTCTCATCACCCCTACCTCAGCCTTAACCGGATATATTTCGCCAAATATTTTTACCTCTTTTTTTCCGGCAGTCAATTGTCCACCCAAACTATAGGGATCACAATACCCGACTATTAAAATGGTATTTCTCTCTTTTTCAATGGTATTCATGATATGATGCTTAACCCTGCCGGCATCCGCCATGCCGCTTGCAGATATGATCACACAGGGTCGACCATCTTCATTTAATGCTTTACTCTCATCCACCGTTTTAATAAACTTCAGTTGATTAAAATCAAAAGGATCATTATCCTGCTCCATTATCTTCCTCACTCTTTTGTTGAAGTTTTCGGGATACTGTTTCAGCAACTGAGTCGCTTCTCTGCTTAGCGGGCTATCTACATAAACAGGTATTGGCGGTAGTCTTTTTTCCAGATCCAGCTGGTTCAATGCATACAGTAATTCCTGGGTTCTGCCCACACTGAAAGCCGGAATAATCAGTTTTCCTTTTTTTTCAAGGCATGTGCTTACAATCCATTTTAATAAAGTATCGGTAATACCAAAGACTTCATCGTGTAACTTGTTTCCGTAAGTACTTTCCAGAATAATATAATCAGCCTGATCATAAGTTTCTGGAGATTTAAGAATGGCGTCATTATATCTGCCAACATCTCCGCTAAATGTTATCTTATTGGTTTTTCCATCTTCAATGATTCTTAAGTGGACAGCGGCAGACCCAATGATATGCCCGGCATCTGTAAAACAAACAGCTATATCTTCATCAATTTTTACCCATTCTCTGTAAGGAACAAATTTAAAAAGCTCAACCGCTTTTGCCGCATCCTCCAGATCGTACAAAGGCTCATAAGGTGGAAGACCTTTCTTGGCTCTGCGCTTATTGATGAACTTGGTATCATCCCTTTGTATTTCAGCAGAATCTTCCAGTAAAATTTCAGCCAGTGCTTCTGTTGCTTCAGTTGAATAGATAGTTCCTTTAAAGCCCTCTTTAACCAGTTTGGGAATCAATCCTGAGTGATCAATATGGGCATGAGATAAAATCAGATAATCAATTGATGCCGGATCAAAACCAAAATGCGCGTTTAGCTCTTCCGTATGCTTTCCCATTCCCTGAAACAATCCACAGTCGAGTAAAATTTTCTTCCCGTTTTTCAGGGTAATCAAATGCTTGGAGCCTGTTACCGTTCGGGCAGCTCCATGAAAGGAAATCTTCATACTTATTTTGATTTAAAACTCCAGGTAATATGAAACTCGGCTACTACTTCGCCATTTTCATTGGTGCCAATAGACTGGCAAACAATGGTTCTGCTCTCTTTTGTTGCAATGGCTTCATCAATCAACTGCGCTACTTTCAATCCATCGTTACAAGTAAAGGAAATAAGTCCTGTTGCTTTTTTTACAAACCTGGCTTCCAGCCCTACTACCAGCATACTGACAGGTGGATTTCTTTTATAGGTTTGCCCTACAGGAAATAAACCAGTACTCATTTCAGCTGCCATTGCCTGTACGGCAAAATACATTGACTTAAATGGATTCTGATTAAGCCATCCATGCTTAACCAATATAACCGTTTTTTGCTCGTCAATATAGCCAACTTTCAATCCTGCTATAAATGCAGCAGGCAATTTAATCAGCTTAAAAAAAGCAAACCGAACCGGATGCGTAATGATTTTTCTGAAAGCAGGAAACTGAGGATTCATCTCTCAATTTAGCCATAATTTGTGTTATAACAAGAGAGCGGCCAGTAAATAATCCGCCAATAAAATCAGTATACAACTTACCACCACTGCGCTAGTACTTGCCCTACCAATTTCCAGAGAACCTCCTTTTACATAATAGCCATAATAGGCCGGGATACTACTAATAATGAAAGCAAAAGTATATGCTTTATACAAAGCAAAATTGATATTATAGAAATTCAGATTTTGTCTTAAGCCTATATCAAATGTATCAGGCGCTAAAATACCAGCCAGCGAACCGGCCATTCTCCCCCCCCAGATTCCCAAAACGGCAGATATAACAATCAAACAAGGAACCACAATTAATGCACCCAAAATTTTGGGCAATACCAAGTATGCTTTGGTGTTGATTCCCATAATCTCCAGGGCATCAATTTGTTCTGTAACCCGCATATTACCCAGCTCACTGGCAATCTTACTGCCAATTACGCCAGCCAATACGATACTCAATACAGTAGGAGACAATTCCAATATCATACTGTCCCGCACAATCTGTGCAATGGTACTTTGCGGAACCAACGGACTCACCAGCTGATAAGCAGTCTGAATAGTGGTAACAGCACCCAGAAAAAGGGAAATAATAATTACAATGGGCAATGCGCCCATCCCTATCTCTACACATTGGTGCATGAATTCTTTCCAATACATTCTGAAGTTTTCCGGTTTAGAAAACATGCCCTTAAGCATTAACAGAAATCTCCCTAAATGAGTGAAAAAATTCATACACCAAAAGTATAATTAAACATTAGTTATTTGTGCTCTTGTTTTTTCTTCTGCTCTTCCACCAGGAACTTCTTTTTACTTCCTCTGCAGTATCTACTCTCGATTTCATCTGTGCATCTACTACAGCCACCAGTGCCATGTTAATTATATTTCTCACACTGCTTCCCAGCTGCAAAACATGCACGGGTTTTTTTAACCCTAACAAGATAGGACCGATTGCATCTGCTCCGCCCAATTCTTTTAACAGATTATACGCCACATTACCCGCAGTTAAATTAGGGAACATCAATACATTTACTTCCTGATCAACCAGATCACTGAAAGGATAATTATCGCCTAAAATTTCCTGATTGAATGCAAGACTACCCTGCATTTCGCCATCCACAATCAAGTTGGGATCACGCTGTTTCAAAATACGGGTTGCTTCTGCCACCAATTTCGCTTCAGGGGAATCACTGCTTCCAAAGTTACTATAACTCAACATGGCAATGCGTGGTGTAAGATTAAAGCTTCTTACTTCCTTGGCCACCATTTGCGTAATATCAGCCAGCTCTTCTGCAGTAGGATGAAAATTCACTGTAGTATCCGCCAAAAACATAGGACCTTTTTTAGTCAGCAACAAATACATACCGGCAATTTTCTTGACACCTGGCTCGGTTCCAATAATTTGCAAGGCAGGCCTGATGGCTTCAGCATAATTTTTCGTTAATCCTGAAAGCATGGCATCTGCATCACCAGTCTCTACCATCATACAACCAAAGTGATTCCGGTCTTTCATCACTTTTAAACTTTCATGATGATTGTACCCTTTACGCTGACGCTTCTTAAAGAACAGTTCACCATAGAACTCTCTTTTCTGTTCCATTGCATCGCTTCTGGGATCTACAATTGGAATATCAGACAAGTCAATGCTATTGGTTTCAGCAATTCGATTAATCTTTTCAGGATCGCCCAGTAAAATTGGATAAGCAATGCCTTCATCATAAATAATGGTGGCTGCTTTCAATATTTTCAAGTTATCTGCTTCCGCAAATACCAGACGCTTAGGATCTCTGCGGGCCTTGTTACTTACCACTCTGAACAACTGATTATCCAGGCCCAGTCTTTTATTTAACTCCAGCACATATCCATCCCAATTGGTAATATGCTTCTGCGCAACACCACTTTCAATGGCAGCCTTAGCCACTGCGGGAGCAATGGTACTTAACAATCGTGGATCCAACGGTTTGGGAATGATATACAAGGGACCAAAACTCATATTGTTCTGGTTGTATGCCAGGTTAACAATATCAGGAACTGGCGTTTTAGTCAGTTCTGCCAATGCACGCACAGCAGCCAGCTTCATGGCTTCATTAATTTGTGTAGCCCTTACATCCAGCGCTCCGCGGAAAATATAGGGGAAGCCCAATACATTGTTTACCTGATTGGGATAGTCCGATCTACCTGTTGCCATGATAATATCCTTTCTTACAGCAACAGCATCTTCATAAGTAATTTCCGGATCGGGATTCGCCATGGCAAATACAATTGGATTTCTGGCCATTGATTTTACCATATCCTGTGTTACAACATTTCCTACACTTAGTCCCAGAAACACATCCGCATCCTTCATGGCTTTCGCTAAAGTCCAGTCGTCTCTTTTAACGGCAAATTTCATTCGGTCGGGTCCCAAATCTGTTCTTCCATTATGCAATACCCCATCCTTATCAAACACAATAAAGTTTTCGTAACGGGCTCCTAATGCAACATAGAGATTGATGCAGGCCATAGCAGCTGCGCCTGCCCCATTGATAACGAAACGTACTTTATCAATTCTTTTCTTTTGCAGTTCCAAGGCATTCAACATGGCAGCACTACTAATGATGGCAGTTCCGTGCTGATCATCGTGCATCACCGGAATATTCATTTGCTCTTTCAACTGTTGCTCTATGTAAAAGCATTCAGGAGCTTTAATATCTTCCAGATTGATTCCACCAAAAGTGGGTTCCAGCGATTTTACAATCTGTACAAATTTTTCCGGATCCTTTTCATTGATTTCAATGTCAAATACATCTATATCTGCAAAAATTTTGAACAAGACTCCCTTTCCTTCCATTACCGGCT
The DNA here is from genome assembly GCF_000508085.1 of Sediminibacterium sp. C3. Taxonomy (GTDB): domain Bacteria; phylum Bacteroidota; class Bacteroidia; order Chitinophagales; family Chitinophagaceae; genus Sediminibacterium. The sequence goes on from NZ_KI669560.1 coordinate 2,793,675, forward strand.
TACTGGCTTCTGCACCAATATCACCTAAACCCAGTACAGCAGTACCATTCGTGATAACACCCACCAGGTTACCCTTAGCCGTGTACTTATAAATATTTTCAGGATTCTCTTTAATTTCCTTACAAGGTTCAGCAACACCCGGACTATAAGCCAAAGAAAGATCCCGCTGTGTCTTTGCTTCCTTGGTTGGTACTACTTCAATCTTACCTGGCCTTCCACTTGCGTGGTATTCCAACGCTTGTTCTTTTCGTAAATTAGAATGCTTATCTGTAGACATAAATTCAATTAATATTATTCAAAACTATTTGAGCGCTATTCCTAAATAAGCCATCATACCGGCTCCAATTTCAATAGCTGATTCGTCAATATCAAATTTGGGCGTATGCACCTGGTGAATAATTCCTTTGGACTCATTACGCACACCCAAACGGAAAAAACATCCAGGGATGACCTGAGTGTAATATCCAAAGTCTTCAGCCCCCATACGTAATTCTGTTTCTTCTACATTTTTTTGTCCCATGAACTCATTTGCCAATTCCCAGGCCGCAGAAGTAAAAGCGGGGTCATTGTCAACGGTCGGATATCCAACGTCAATATGCAAATCAATTTCTGCACCCATACTTTCCACCAGTCCTATTGCCTGTTTTCTGATTAATTCATGTGCTTTATAACGCCACTCCTCATCCATGGCTCTGAATGTACCCATTAGTTTCACTTCGCTTGGAATCACATTGGTTGTATTGCCTCCCTGTATTGAACAAATAGATAAAACAGAAGGAGAGATAGGACTATTGTTTCTTGATATAATCTGCTGAAGAGATACAATTAAGTTGGCTGCAATTAATACAGTATCGGCAGTTAAATGTGGCGCCGCTGCATGTCCTCCCTTACTTCTGATGGTAATATAAATTTCATCTGCACTGGCCATTACCCTACCCTTACGAAAACTAAGTTTCCCAACATCAAGCCCCGGATGCACATGCAAAGCCACTATTCCACTGGGTCTGGGATTTTCCAATACACCCTCTTTAATCATATAACTTGCACCACCAGGATTCCTCTCTTCACCTGGTTGAAAAATCAATTGAATGGTACCCTCCCATTCATCTTTTAAACCTTCTAAAATTCTGGCAGCACCCAGTAATACAGTGGTATGTACATCATGCCCGCAAGCATGCATTACACCCTTATTAACCGACCGATAAGGAACATCATTTTCTTCCAGAATGGGGAGCGCGTCCATATCCGCCCGTAGGGCAATGACTTTTGCATTTGGGTTTTTGCCCTTTATGGTGGCCAGAATTCCGGTAGTGGCTTTTATTTCAAAAGGAATGCCCAATCCACGAAGTTGTTCCTGAACATATTCAGATGTAGCAAATTCCTGATAACTCAATTCCGGATTGGCGTGCAAATGCCTACGTGTATCAATTAACGCAGGAGCAATTTCTTTGGCCAATATTTTTATTTTCTCTTTTAGCATGTATACTGCTTAACTAAAACAATTCTTCTTCTACAGGTGTGTATTCAATTGTGTCTTCTACTATATAAATTCCCTTTGGAAAAAACTTACTGATTTGTGCCCTGAACTTTTCCGCATCTTCTCTTTTCAGAAAATTACCCAATCTTACTTTAAAATTGGGTGACTGAAAAAGGGTATAGGTTTTCTGATCCGGAAACCTGCTTAGCAAATCAGCTTTCATCTGAGTTGCATCGTCTCTTCTGGGTGTGCTAATCATTTGTAAGCGAAACCCCTTATAGAGTCCGGTGCTCGTCATCATGGCAGAACGCTTATTTGCCTGCGCCTGCTTCTGTACCAGCATGTCCAGACGGGAATCTTTCTGAAAAATCACCGTGTCAACCGGATTTGCCAGACCTTTTACAAGGAAACCAATACAGGTAAGTATGATGAGTAAAATGGGTTTCATGTAATAAATATACGGTTAATATCCAGCGGGTTGCTGATTAGGCTCTCCATTTACAATAGCCACACTGGCACTGCATCCCAATCTGGTAGCCCCTGCCGCAACCAGTTCCGCAGCAAATGCATAATCCCGGATACCTCCGGATGCTTTAATCTGAACTGCTTCCGGCAAATGTAAACGGAATAATTTAACGGCTTCAACCGTTGCCCCTTTTTCGGCATATCCGGTAGAAGTTTTCAGGTAATCAATCCCAGCAACTCCATATAATTCACAACATTTGATGATTTCATCATCGGATAGTATGCCACTTTCAATAATAATTTTTATGGTTTTATTTTTTGATTTTACCACCGGCATTATATGATTGAGTTCATTGGCCAGATAAACCCAGTCGCCGTTTTTTATGGCACTGATATTGGCCACTACATCCAGCTCGTCTACCCCATCCACCATTGCCAATACAATTTCTGCAAGTTTGGCCTCCACTGCAGAATAACCAAAAGGAAATCCAATCACAGTTGCCACTTTTACAGCAGAGCCTTCGAGAAATGATTTTGCTGTTTTTACAAAATTCGGAGGAACACAAACGGCAGCAAATCCATACTGCTTCGCTTCAGCACAAAGTTTTTCTACATCGGCAATTAAAGTGGTAGGCTTTAAGATAGTATGATCTATATAGGGGGCTAAATGCATTAAAATTGATTTTGACAAAGATAACAAATACCGTCACTACGGTATAGGAGTGCCTGTTAAAAATACATTCATTCGCATAAAATATTTATCATGAAGAAGTGCTTATTAACCCTCTGTTTCATTACTACATTATTTTCTGCCAAAGCGCAGGATGGCATGAAACCCAGATTGGGGATACATTTAGGAATCGCCAGCCCCAAGGCCACTGAAGTATTCGGACAATTTTATAAGTCTAAAGGCTTACAACCCAGATTAACAGCAGAATACAACTTTTTGAACCTTGGATATACCAATAAAATGTTTGTAAAAGTAGCTGCCATTGCGGGATTGGAGCCTCAAAATTTCAGGAACCAAACTACTTATTTAACCAATGTTACAATGACGCAAAAACCGCTTGGTGCAAGGATTTATCCATTTGCCTTTAAAGACGGCTTTGATCCAGATAAGCAAAAAGAAGTTTTCAAAAACGCTGGATTCACCAATTTATTCATCATTGCCGGAACTTGGGCAATCAGCGGATTATATGTTGAAGGTGGAATTTCTCCTGGCGTAAAAATGAAGGAAGAAGGCTATGCAGATGTAACCCGTTCACCACAGTTTTTTGGATGGGGTGTTTCTTTTACTGATTTTGAAGACGAAGACAATAAAGTGAAATTCAAGTTCAATATTGGTACCAGAAAATATACCTGGACCAATGCCAGTAATACCACTTCTCAAATCAAATCCTTCTGCATGGATTTTGGTATTGCAATAGCATTAAATTAATTTTTTCAAAATCCTCGTTTAATAAATTAGCTTAATCACAATCAAAAAGAAAAGCCCCAGAGAAAATTTTCTTTGGGGCTTTTATATTATAACTCTTCTGTTGTATTACGCATCCTTACCATGACAAGACTTAAACTTCTTGCCACTACCACAAGGACAAGGATCATTTCTTCCAATCTTCGGTCCTACTTTAACCGGCTCCTGTTTTACCGGAATAGGATCGTAATAATCATTTTCATTGGCACCGTATTCCTGACCCGCAGCATCTACCTGGTCTTTATTGGCACTCAATTTACTCATATCGGTTTTTTCCTGACGACCTTCCTGCAGTGCATCACCACTTGCTAAAGGAATAGAGGAATGACAAAGGAACTGAACAATTTCTCTGTTCACTTCATTGTCCATTTTGCGGAACAATTCAAAAGCTTCCATCTTATAAATAACCAATGGATCTTTTTGTTCGTAAGTAGCTGTTTGTACGCTCTGCTTTAAATCATCCATAGCACGCAAATGCTCTTTCCATGCATTGTCAATAAAGGCAAGTGTTACAGTTCTTTCCAATGCACTCAAGAGTTCAGCACCATTGGTCTTCAAGGTCTTTTCCATATTGGCCAATGCCTGAATCTGACGTTTGCCATCTGTAAAAGGAACAATTACATTATCAATATGAGCACCTTGTTCCAACTGAATATTCTTGAATACAGGAACTGCCTGCACCATCATATCCTGCTTACGTTTTTCGTACTGCGTAACTGCTTCTGTATATAATTTTTCAGCTACCTGTTGTTGATTACTCTTGTTGAATTCTTCTTCTGTAATAGTAGTATCAACACCAAAATGCAGAATAGCAGCTAATTTAAATTGTTCAAAATCATTCTGGTCTCTGAAGTTCACAACCAATGATTCTGCTACCGCGTACATGGCATTATCTAAATCCAATGCCAGTCTTTCTCCAAACAAAGCGTGGTTACGCTTGGTATAAATAACGGTACGCTGCTTATTCATTACATCATCATACTCCAGCAAACGTTTACGAATACCAAAGTTGTTTTCTTCTACTTTTCTTTGCGCTCTCTCAATAGATTTGGTAATCATGCTGGCCTGGATTACTTCGCCTTCCTTGTATCCGGCAAAGTCCATCACTTTGGCAATTCTTTCACTGCCAAACATTCGCATCAAATCATCTTCTAAAGAAACAAAGAACAAGGAAGAACCCGGATCACCCTGACGACCCGCACGACCTCTTAACTGACGGTCTACTCTTCGCGACTCGTGTCTTTCTGTACCCAATATAGCCAAACCGCCAGCTTCCTTCACCCCTGGTCCTAGTTTAATATCAGTACCTCTACCAGCCATATTCGTTGCAATAGTTACCGCTCCGGCCAAACCAGCTTCTGCAACAATCTGAGCTTCACGGGAGTGTTGCTTAGCGTTCAACACGTTGTGTGGAATTTGTTTCTGACGCAACATTCTGCTCAGCAATTCACTCACTTCCACAGATGTAGTACCTACCAGAACCGGACGACCCGCTTCACGTAAGGTTACAATCTCATCAATCACTGCACCAAACTTCTCACGCTTGGTCTTATAAATTTTATCTTCTTCGTCTTTTCTAATCGCAGGCACATTGGTTGGAATGCTCACCACATCCAGCTTATAGATATCCCATAATTCAGCTGCTTCTGTTTCAGCCGTACCGGTCATACCCGCCAGCTTATGGTACATTCTGAAATAGTTCTGTAAAGTAACAGTAGCATAGGTTTGCGTAGCCGCTTCAATCTTTACATTTTCCTTCGCTTCAATCGCCTGGTGCAATCCATCAGAATATCTTCTGCCATCCAGAATACGACCCGTTTGTTCGTCTACAATTTTCACCGCACCATCCAGCACAACGTATTCAACATCCTTGTCAAATAAGGTATAGGCTTTTAGTAATTGCTGCACTGTATGAATACGATCTGCTTTTACAGAGTATTCATTAATCAACTGCTCTTTTCTTGCCAGCTTCTGGTCTGCAGGTAAGGAAGCGTCGTTATCAATGGCAGCCAATCCTAAACTGATATCAGGCAAAACAAAGAAATGTGGATCTTCACCCTGACCGGTAATCAATTGAATACCCTTATCGGTTAATTCAACAGAGTTGTTCTTTTCATCTATGTAGAAGTATAGCTCTTCATCGGCCTTGGGCATTTCGCGTTGCTGATCGGCCAGATAATAATTCTCTGCTTTCTGCAATTTCACACGATTACCGGGCTCACTTAAAAACTTAATCAAAGCACTGTTCTTAGGCAAACCACGATGCGCTCTGAACAAAGCCAGGCCACCATCTTTAGGATCATCGTTGCCTTCTGCAAATTTCTTTTTCGCTTCGGTTAAAAACTGAAGGGTTGCTTTCTTCTGCGCTTCTACCAGTTTTTCAATTCTTGGTTTCAAAGCAAAGAACTGCTGCTCTCCGGTTTGGTATCCGATAGGACCAGAAATAATCAACGGCGTTCTGGCATCGTCAATTAAAACGGAATCGACTTCATCCACCATCGCAAAATGGTGTTTGCGCTGTACCATTTCTTCCGGACTATGCACCATATTATCACGCAGGTAGTCAAAACCAAATTCGTTATTGGTACCATATGTAATGTCCGCCAGGTAAGCTTTTCGTCTAGATTCGCTGTTGGGTTCGTGCTTATCAATACAATCAACGGTTAATCCCAACCATTCAAACAAAGTACCATTCCACTCGCTGTCGCGCTTGGCCAGGTAATCGTTCACTGTTACTACGTGAACACCTTCCCCTGCCAATGCATTCAGATATGCCGGTAAAGTAGACACCAATGTTTTACCCTCACCCGTTGCCATTTCAGCAATTTTTCCTGAGTGCAACACAGATCCCCCGATTAGCTGCACATCATAATGCACCATGTTCCAGGTAACTTTTGCACCAGCTGCTGTCCAGGAGTTTTTGAAAACCGATTCATTTCCACGAATGGTTACGTATTCTTTTTTAACACTTAGATCTCTGTCGAGCGGAGTAGCCGTAGAAACCAACTCTTCGTTTTCCTTGAATCTTCTGGCTGCTTCTTTAATCACTGCGAAAGCCTCCGGCTGAATCATTGCAAGGGCTTCTTCAATTTTTTTATCGCGGTCTTTTTTTAATTTATCAATCTGCTTGTACAAAGCATCTCTGCCATGGATATCCGATTCCGGCAATGCTTCTGCATTGGCTTTTTCTGCAGCAATGGCTGCATCCACTTCTTTCAGGTGATCCTGAATACGGGCTTTGAACTCAACCGTTTTATTCCTTAGTTCATCATTGGTTAATGACTGATATTGCTGAAAAAACTGATTGGTTTTATGAATGATGGGCATAATCTGCTGCACATCTTTTTCACTCTTACTACCCCCGAATAACTTAGAAATAAACTTCAACATATTTTTTAAAATGCTCTGGTACAAAATTTTAACAGTCAAACAGTGTGCGAGAATTAATTTTTAGTCAATTTGGCACCCTGATTTAGAGCCGCCAAAGGTAAGGTTTTGAATTAAGAAGCAAATGAAGCAGATAACTATTCTATCAACGGTCATAATATTGGGGTTAATGGTACCCTTTACAGGGGGAGCACAAACGGCTGAAAACCAGGACCCGCCTAGAGACAGCAGCATGGTTCTGAACAAGCAACTGCTGCAACAATGGAGCGACTCCATTGCTGCCGACAGATACAATCAAAATAAAACAAATATGACCATTCTGGCAGCCTGGGCCGGGGTCAATATTATTCAGGGGGCTATTTCGGCTACCAATGCAACTGGCTCGGGACCCTATTTTTTCAGAATGAATGCTTACTGGAATGTGGTGAACCTGGGGATTGCCAGTTTGGGCTTGTTCCAGCTGCGTAAGGAACTGAACAAGCAATATTCTTTAACACAAAACCACCTTGCCCAGCAAAAACTGGAAAAAATACTGCTGCTCAATACCGGACTTAATCTTGCTTATATAACCACAGGGCTGCTGTTGAAGGAAAACGGCAAAAGAATGAGCAATCTCCGAAATACCGGATTTGGCAATAGTTTGCTTCTGCAGGGGGCTTTTTTACTGGTTTTTGACCTGGTTCAGTACGGGAACCACCGCAGGAATGGTAAATTATTGGAAACACAGCTCTCCAAACTCCAAATTCAGGCCGGCCCCAATGGCATCGGACTAAGTTTACCGATGTAAATTATCGGGAAAGTTATTGGAATATATGGCCATTTCAGCTACTTTTGCAACCCGTTAGACTTAACAATTAAAGCGATACGATGGCAGGTCAATTAAAAGAGGTTAGAAACCGAATCAAGAGTGTACAAAGTACGCAGCAGATTACAAAAGCGATGAAAATGGTAAGTGCGGCCAAATTGCGCCGTGCACAGGATGCTATTACCCAAATGCGTCCTTATGCCCAGAAATTGCAGGAAATGCTGAGCAATATTGTAAGCAATATTGAAGGTGGTGCTACGCTTGCGTTGGCGGAAGAAAGACCTGTTGAAAAAGTATTGTTGATTGTAATTACTTCCGACAGAGGATTATGTGGTGGTTACAATGCCAACCTGGTTAAATTGGCCAAGAACACCGTGGCAGAAAAATACGCCAGTCAGTTCAGCAAAGGCAATGTAACTGTTTGGAACATTGGAAAGAAAGGCTGGGAAAGTTTAACCAAAGCCGGATACAATACCAACGACCAATTCAAAGATATTTACCTAAACCTGAATTTTGAAGCTGTTCAGGCTGCTGCACAGGCTGCCATGAAAGGATTTGAGCAGAAAGAATTTGATGCAGTTGAAATCATTTATAGCGAATTTAAAAATGCGGCTACACAGGTTTTCGTAGCAGAACAATTCCTGCCTATTCCTAAGATGGCGCCAAAGGCCGGAAGCAAAAAAGCAGACTTTATTTTTGAGCCAGCAAAGGATATCCTGATTGCTGAATTAATGCCAAAGATTTTAAATACCCAATTATTCAAAGCAGTATTAGACGGCAGTGCCAGTGAACATGGTGCACGTATGACTGCAATGGATAAGGCAAGTGAGAACGCAAACGAATTACTGAAGTCTTTAAAAATCAGTTACAACCGTGCGCGTCAGGCTGCCATTACAACAGAGTTGACAGAAATCGTGAGCGGAGCCGCTGCATTACAAGGATAATTCTACACAATCATTATGGAATTAAGCGAGATCATACCGCATATTGAAGTGCTTATTTTTGCCAGTGAAAAACCATTGACTTCACTGGATATTGTGGAACTCATCAACAATAGTTTTGGGTTTCTGGAAGAGCGAATTTCATTGGACCAGGTAGAGACCGCTGTAGAAGGCATCCGTGAAAAATATGCCGCTGAATTTTACCCTTTTGAAGTAAGGGAAAGTGGTGGTGGATGGCAATTCCTAACCAAGAAAGATTACCATAAAACCATCGCACAATTAAATGGTGACAAATTTTTGAAGCGACTGTCTAATGCGGCTTTGGAAACACTTGCCATTATTGCCTATAAACAACCGATTACTAAAGGGGAAATTGAAGCCATCCGTGGTGTAAACAGCGATTACTCTATTCAGAAATTGCTGGAAAAAGAATTAATCCTGATTAGTGGCAGAAACGAACAATTGCCCGGCAAGCCTCTGGTATACGCTACTTCCAAGACCTTTATGGACTATTTTGGTATCAATAGTGCTGCTGATCTTCCCAAGATCAAGGAAGTATTGGCCGACCAGATTGTGGAAGGCACTATTGTAAAACCTGAAGACTTTACAGATGCCAATGTAAGCGCATCCCTTTCGGAAGAATATCCTACTGATGAATCAATCATTGATGGAGATGTTTCTTCTTTAACTGTAAACGAAGACGGCACACTAATGGTCGCCAGCGAAGAAACCACATACGAATCAACAGAATTCTCTGAAGAATCAGATTTGAATCAGGAGGAAGCCGAAGATGCTGACGCAGATTCCGATAACGATTTTGAAGAAAGCGATTCTAACGAAAATCCTGAGGACGAAAATTCGACTGACGAAAATCCAACTGAGTAAGATTGATGAAAGACTTCTTGGATTATCTTTGATGCATGTCTTTACGTATTTCGAACGAACAGCTCCTGGCAGCTGTCAAGGAGTTTGGCACTCCACTGTATGTGTACCATGCAGAAAAAATAACCGAACAATACCAAACGCTTCAAAATGCATTTAAGGGTGTGTATGCCCGATTCTTTTATGCATGTAAGGCATTAACCAATATTGCTGTCTTAAAACATATTCACAGTATTGGATGCAATATTGACTGCAGTTCCATCAACGAAGTATACATCGCATTAAAAGCTGGCTTTGCTCCGGAACAAATATTATATACCAGCAATGGTATTGCCTTTGATGAAATTGCCGCTGCAGTGGAAGCAGGCGTTTCTGTGAATATTGACAGCTTAAGTAATCTGGAAAAATTCGGAAAAGCCTATGGCAACCGTTATCCGGTAGGGATCAGAATCAGGCCCAATATTATGGCCGGAGGAAATTTAAAAATTTCTACCGGACACGATAATAGTAAATTCGGCATTCCGCTGGAACAACTTTCTGAAATCCTTGCATTGAAAGACCAATACAAAATGCGCATCAACTGCCTGCACGTGCATACGGGCAGTGAAATTAAAGACGTTGATGTATTTATAAAGGTTGCTGATTTGTTTTTTGAACTGGTCCCATCATTTCCTGATTTACAGGTACTCGACATGGGAGGCGGCTTCAAAGTGCCTTATCAGGAGGGAGAAAAAGGCACCGATATTTCTTTATTGGCACAAAAAGTAGGTGAAGCGCTGGAGCGATTTGAAAAGGTTTACCAGAAAAAATTTCAGGTATGGTTCGAGCCGGGAAAATATATCGTTAGTGAGTGTGGTTATTTTTTAACTACAGTGAATGTATTGAAAGAAACGGGTACGGTTTGTTTTGCCGGCGTTAACAGTGGATTCAATCATTTGATTCGCCCCATGTTCTACGAAGCCTATCACCATATACGCAATCTTAGCAATCCTGAAGGCACACCTAAGAAATATGCTGTTACCGGAAATATCTGCGAAACAGACAATTTTGCCTGGGACAGACCCATCGCCGAAATCAGGGAGAATGATGTGCTGGTAATGGAGAATGCCGGAGCCTATGGCTTTGAAATGGGCAGCAATTACAACGCCAGATTTTTACCGGCACAGGTTTTGTTTAGAAACAACCAGATGCAATTGATTCGCAGAAGAGATACGCTGGATGATGTAATAAAAAATCAAATCTTCTAAGAATTTAGTAGCTTACCAAAACATCGTTGCAGCAACATGATTGTATTAAAAAATATCAGTAAAAGTTTTGATGAAAGGGTGATTATCCAGGGCATTGATGCTGTTATGGAAAGTGGCAAGTGCAACCTGATCATTGGAAGCAGCGGAAGTGGTAAAACGGTACTCACCAAATGCATTGTGGGTCTTATTCAACCCGACGAAGGAGGCATAATAGAATATAACGGTCAGGATATTGTACAAATGGATGATAAAGCCCTGAAAGTTGTGCGCCAGCAGATTGGCATGTTGTTTCAGGGGAACGCATTATTTGATTCCATGACCGTTCAGGAGAATATTAAGTTTCCACTGGATATGTTCACCAAACTAACCCATGGTGAAAAACTGAAAAAGGTTGACGAAGTACTCGAAAGAGTGAATTTAAGCAACGCACATAAAAGATTTCCTGCTGAAATCAGCGGTGGAATGAAAAAGAGAGTAGGCATTGCCCGCTCTATCGTTTTAAATCCTAAATATCTATTCTGTGATGAGCCCAACTCCGGGTTGGATCCTTTAACATCGCTGGTGATTGACAAATTAATCCGGGAAATCACCATAGAGTATCAAATGACTACTGTAGTGGTAACGCATGATATGAATAGCGTAATGGAAATCGGAGACCATATTTTATACCTGTACAACGGAAAAAAACAATGGGAAGGATCCAACAAAGACATCATTTTCAGTAAGGACCAACTACTCAACGATTTCATTTTCGCTTCCGAATTCCTTCAGGACGCAAAACAAATGCGCATGCAGGAAGCCGGGAATCAATAGCATTTTAAACATCAATTTATTACAGGCATGAACTGGAAAAGAGGCTTACTGATTTGCACTTTGTTAATGACCATTGGCTTAGTAAATGCACAAACCCCTGTTGACAATCGCCCCAATTATGTAAAGAGTCCTGGTATACCCGCTTTTAAACTGGTGCTAACAGACAGCAGTTTGTTTACACATACCATGATTCCTGCAGCAGAATATACCTGTATCGTTTATTTCAGTCCCGATTGCGGTCATTGCCAGTACGAGGCAGATCAAATGATCCGAAACATGGATAGCCTGAAAAATATTCAGTTTGTCTGGATCAGTTACAGAGACTTTCCCGACATTAAAGCCTTTGCCAGAAAGTATCAGTTTGACTTATATCCTAATATAATTACCGGAAGGGATCCGGAATACGCAGTTCCCAGCTTTTATCAGGTAAAATTCACGCCATTTGTAGCGCTGTACAATAAGGAGAAGCAATTTCTGAAAGTATGGGAACAGGGTGTAGAAATACCTGAATTATTGCAATTTATTCACAAAAAATAAGCGGTACCCACGTACCTTTGCACCACTCATTTTAACCACTTTAAATCATACCGATTATGAAAGTTACTGTAGTAGGTGCTGGTGCCGTTGGAGCAACCTGTGCCGACAATATTGCCCGTAAAGAATTATGTACTGAACTGGTATTATTAGACATCAAGGAAGGTTTTGCGGAAGGTAAAGCTCAAGACATGATGCAAACCGCAGCATTGCTGGGTTTTGATACCAAAATTACCGGAAGCACCAACGACTACAGTAAAACTGCTGGTAGTGATGTAGTGGTAATCACTTCAGGTTTACCTCGCAAACCAGGAATGACCCGTGAAGAATTGATTGGCACCAACGCTGGTATTGTAAAAGGTGTTTGCGAAAATATTTTAAAGTATTCTCCTAATGCTATCATCATCGTGATCAGCAATCCAATGGATACCATGACTTACCTGGCATTAACTGCAACTGGTTTGCCTAAGAACAGAATCATTGGTATGGGCGGTACATTAGACAGCAGCCGTTTCAAATATCAGTTGAGCCAGCATTTAGGCTGCAGCCCATCCGATTTAAATGCATTGGTAGTGGGGGGGCATGGTGATACAACTATGATTCCTTTGATTCGCTATGCAACCTGGAACAGTGCCCCTGTAACTGATTTCCTAAGTGCAGAACAACAACAGCAAATCATTAATGACACCATGGTTGGTGGCGCTACTTTAACCAAACTAATTGGTACTTCTGCATGGTATGCACCAGGTGCTGCAGGTGCTGCGTTGGTAGAAAGCATTGTACGCGACGAGAAGAAATTATTTACCTGCTGCGTTAGCCTTGAAGGCGAGTATGGTCAGAAAGATATTTGCTTAGGTGTTCCTGTAACCATTGGCAGAAACGGCTGGGAAAAAATCATTGACCTGAAGTTGAATGCAGAAGAGCAGGCAGCTTTCAATAAGAGCGCTGATGCCGTAAGAAGCATGAACGACGTATTGAAAACATTATAAAGACCGAACCCATTGCATGGCCATAGCCGCTATGCGATGGGTATCTTGTAATAACATACATTTAAAATGCCCTTTGGGGCATTTTTTTGTGCCATAATTGCTGCAAGGCTGACAAGATAAATTGGGAACAACAAAATTGTGATAGGCAATGCCTTCGGTATGCAGGCGCAACTGATTGGCTCCGTAATAAGGCTCTACAGCCAGTTTAGGAGAAGTGCCTCCCCAGATGGCCAATACTTTTTTATTAAAAGCACAGGCAATGTATTGCAGGCCCGTATCATGCGAAATAACCAGCTTTGACTGTCTTACTATATCAGCAGATTCATGCAAACTAAATTTTCCGCAGGCATTGTATACTTTAATTGGATCTGCAGTTGCAATGGCATCTCCCTCCTGCTGATCTTCTTTTCCTCCAACCAATACAATTGGATAATCAATTAATCTACACAGCTCCTGCAGTTTGGCAACAGGCATTTTTTTTGTTGCATAAGAAGCCCCAATAACCATTGCTATGTATCCGAAGCGATGAGAAACCGGCAAATCTTCAAGGCGTATTCCTTTACCATCGGGAATAAAATAATCCAGCCCCTGCTCGTCATTCACCGCACCCAAAGGGGCAACTGCTTCTAAACTGCGAAGGGTAATATGTTTGTCCGGCATTCGGTTAATGCCGGTTTTAGTGAGCATCCATTTTTGCCAGCTCAGTTTCTGAAAAGCGTATACCGGCACTTTCAACTGGTACTGTACCAACCAGGATCTGAAATTTTTGTGCAGGTCTACTATGCAATCAAACTGTTGACTCATGAGTTTGGGAATCAGCTCCTGCAAACTATTATCGAAATAATGAAACTGATCAATATAAGGGCTGGCTTCTGTTACCGCCTTCATAGACCGTTTGGTCAACAAATGAATTTCTGCATCAGGTAACTGCTGCTTCAGGCACCTGAACACGGGTGAGGCCAGAACAATATCACCTATCGAGGAAAAACGGATGACTAATATTTTCTTTACCCTTTTGTCCATGCAGCAATTCGGAATCGGTTAGGAATGTCTTTCAACGAAGTCCAGGTCTTTATGAAAAGTTTCTTCAGTAAAGTAAAAAGCAATGAAAGTAATTACCATGATGACAATACCGGTGATGATTCCACTTTGAATGAGTGACCAACCCCAGGATTTCTGGAATAAATTCAGAAACATCAGATTAATCAGCGGCAATGCTCCCCTTACCATATTGGGGATGGTAGTAGCTGCGGTAGCTCTCAGGTTTGTGCCAAATTGTTCTGCGCCCATGGTAATGAAAATGGCCCAGAATCCGGTACTGAATCCCAGCATGCCACATATGAAATACATGGTTGAATCGTTGTTATTGATGCTGCTGAAAAACAAAACCAAAAACAACATACACAAAAGATAAAAACTCAGCAGCGCTTTCTTACGGCTTTTAAAATACTGGCTCACCAATCCAATTAAAATATCTCCGATGGCAATGCCAACATATGCATACATAATGGCTCTTCCGCTTTCAATGGTATTCTCTCCGTACAAGGCGCCAGCAAAGCGATTGCTGAGATTCACCAGTATGCCAATTACATACCAGGTAGGCAATCCAATTAAAATGGCCAGTAAATATTTTTTAAACCGCTTGCCATTATTAAAGAACATGAAAAAGTTTCCTTTTTGAATTCCTACCTTCTCTTTCAAACTATGGAACATGCCACTCTCCGAAACCGAAATCCGAAGCAATAACAATCCAATACCTAACCCACCCCCAATCATATAACACAATCTCCAGTCGTTGGTAAACTTGTAAACAAAATAGGCAAACACAGCACCGAATAATCCTACCCCTGCCACGAGTGAAGTCCCCACCCCTCTTTTATCCTTTGGCAACAACTCACTTACCAAGGTAATGCCAGCACCCAGTTCACCAGCCAGACCAATACCGGCAATAAAACGGGCCCATGCATATTGATCAACCGTTTGAACAAATCCGGTTGCAAAGTTGGCAACAGAATACAAAGCGATGGAACCAAACAAAACGCTTAGCCTTCCTTTTTTATCACCGATGGTGCCCCAGAGTACACCTCCAATGAGCAGTCCCACCATTTGCCAGTTAATAATTTTAGTGCTGGCAGCAATTACTTGTGGTGTGTCTGATAATACTACCCCAATACCTGCCAGACTGGGTTCTCTCACAATCGTGAACAACAATAAATCGTAGATATCTACAAAATATCCAAGTGCGGCAACAATAACTGGTACAGAGAATATGCCATATTTTTTAGCCGTCATACGAATTACTTCTTTTTATTGAAAACCAATTTCATAATTACCGGTGCAGTGGTAACCGCCACGATGCCCAGTACAATCACTTCCAGGTGATCTTTTAAATCGAATCCGAACTGAGCCAATATCCATTTTTGTAAAAAATGTCCAGCAAATAACATGCTGCCTACCCAGGCAAAACAACCCACAATATTGAAGAATCCGAATTTCTTTTTATCCATTTGCACAATGCCCGCAACAATAGGAGCAAATGTTCTCACAATAGGAATGAAACGTGCAACAATGATTGCGCCGCCACCATGCTTCTCATAAAATTCATGCGCCTGTTGCAGATAACGTTGTTTAAAAAACATATTTTCTTTCCAGGAATACATAGCAGGACCCACTTTCTTACCAAACCAGTATCCAGCGGTATTACCAAGAATACCTGCCATAGAAATCAACAACATGATTAAAAGCAAATCGAATACTTCATTACCGGTTGGAATAAATTCGTTGGCCAGGTTGGTACTGTAAATACCAGCCACAAACAACAGGCTATCCCCTGGTAAAAAGAAACCCGCAAACAATCCGGTTTCTGCAAAAACGACAAATAAGATCAACCATAGTCCCCCATGCTCAATATAAAATTGAGGCTGCAACAAATTTGTCCAATGAAACTCCAGTAAAATTTGCATTAACATGATTCAAAATTATTTTGATTAAGACTCCATTACAACGGCACCTTCTTCTGACAACTCTCCCTCCCATTTGCTTACCACAGTAGTAGCGAGTGCATTCCCCAACACATTAGTTCCGGTTCTGAACATATCGCAGAAATGGTCAATAGGCAAAATCAGGGCAACTCCTTCTGGTGGTATTTTAAACATGGCACAGGTAGCCAGCACAATTATCAGGGAAGCTCTTGGCACACCTGCAATGCCCTTACTCGTCAACATTAAAACCAGCAACATGGTAATCTGCTCTCCAATGGGCATATGAATTCCGTAAGCCTGTGCAATGGCGAGGCTGGCAAAAGTCATATACATCATACTTCCATCTAAATTGAAAGAATAACCCAATGGAAGAATAAAAGAAACAATACTTTTTTTGCATCCGAATTTCTCCAGCTCTTCGGTTAATTTAGGGAATACGGCTTCACTGCTGGTAGTACTGAATGCAACCAGCAAAGGACTGGCGATAGTCTTTAACAATCCATTCATGCGCTTACCTAAAATAATATAACCAACCGTACAAAGCAATACCCAAAGCACGGCAATTCCCAAAACGAAATAGCCGAAATATATAAAGTAAAAACTAAATATACCTAAGCCCTTATCTGCTACTACTGCAGCCAGGGTGCCAAACACACCAAAGGGTGCAAAATTCATTACGTATCCAACAATTTTTAAAATGATATGGGCAACAATATCCAATGCATTGATCACTGGTTTTGAGTATGGCCCCAGATTGGCAGCAGCCACCCCAAAGAAAATGGAGAATACCACAATTTGCAGAATTTCATTGGTAGCCATGGCTTCGAAAACACTGGCAGGCACCACGTGCTCAATGAATTTCTGAAGGGAGAATTCAGAAGTTTTTCCCATCAGATCTTTCAATCCGGCATTGTCTGCCTGGGATAAATCGATATAAGAACCCGGCTGAAAATAATTAACCAGTACCATACCAACCAATAAACTTACCAGAGAAGCAGAAATAAACCACAGCATGGCTTTTCCACCTACTCGGCCCACTGTTTTCAAATCTCCCAGTTTGGCAATACCCACAACCAGTGTAGAAAAAACAAGGGGCGCAATAATGGTCTTCACCAAACGAATAAAAATTGTCCCTAATAACTTGATATTTTTGGAGAAACTGGTAATGGTTTCAGGCGCAGCAGTTTCATGTACAAAATACCCTGTAATAATACCCAGAACCATCGCTATCAGGATATAAATCGTTAGTTTATTCTTCATCCGGCAAAATTTGAGTTGGCAATATACCCGTAAATTGAATATAATGCCTATTTTGCCAGATAATTTAAAACCAGAACCCAATTAATAAAACTATGAGTTTATTTAGAAAGAAATCGCTTTCAGCGATGCTTGCCAATGCGGAGGATTCTACCAACGGTTTGCAAAGAACCTTAGGAGCCGGTAATCTGATTGCATTAGGTATCGGGGCCATTATTGGTGCCGGTTTGTTTGTGAGAACTGCTGCTGCTGCCGGACAGTCTGCCGGACCAGCTGTTACTATTTCTTTCGTGATTGCAGCCATTGGTTGTGCATTCGCAGGATTGTGTTATGCAGAGTTTGCTGCTATGATTCCCATTGCAGGTAGTGCTTATGCTTACTCTTATGTTACTTTAGGAGAATTGGTTGCCTGGATTATCGGATGGGCATTAATTATGGAATATGCATTGGGAGCTGCAACGGTTTCTATTGCCTGGAGCGAATATTTAAACAAGCTGCTGGGAGGAAGCATACCCTATGAATGGTGCCACTCGCCGTTTGAAAGTTTTACAGATTCAGCCGGCGTATTACATCAGGGAATGATTAATGCACCTGCATTATTGGTATTGTTCTTAATTACATTATTATTAATCAAGGGAACACAGGAATCTGCTATTGTGAATGCCATTATCGTATTCATTAAAGTGGGTATTGTATTGTTATTCATTGCCATTGGCTGGCAGTTTATCAAGCCTGAAAACCATACGCCTTACATGATTCCGGAAGGAACTGCTGCAGTGGTAGACAGTGCAGGAAAAGTAATTGCCGACTACTCTCCATTCAACAAGCACGGATGGGGTGGTGTGTTAGGCGGTGCTGCTGTCGTATTCTTTGCCTTCATTGGATTCGACGCTGTATCAACCGCAGCACAGGAAGCCAAGAATCCAAAGAGAGATATGCCTATCGGTATCTTAGGTTCATTGGTAATTTGTACCATCCTTTATATTCTATTCGGTCACGTGTTAACAGGTGTGGCCAACTGGAAAGAGTTCGTAGATCCTGAAAAAGGTCGTGAAGCTTCTGTAGCATACGCTATCTCTGCTTACATGACAGGTTATGGCTGGTTAGCACAGGCTGTAACCATTGCCATCCTGGCTGGTTTCTCTTCTGTAATCCTGGTAATGTTAATGGGTCAAAGCCGTATTTTCTACTCTATGAGTAACGACGGATTGATACCAAAAGCATTTGGTGATTTACATCCAAAATATCGCACTCCCTACAAAGCCAATATCATTTTATTTGTTTTCGTGGGATTATTCGCGGCTTTTGTTCCCGGACACGTTGCTGGTGACTTAACCTCTTTTGGTACCTTATTTGCCTTTGTATTGGTAAGTATAGGTGTATGGGTGTTACGTGTTAAATCACCTGAACTGGATCGTCCATTCAAAACCCCGATGGTACCATTTGTATCTTCTATGGGTGTATTGGTTTGTACTTCAATGATCTTTGTACTGGATTCCACCACGCTTAAAGTAGCATTTGGCTGGATGGCATTGGGATTGATTGTATACTTTGTTTACAGTAAGAAAAGAAGCAAACTGAACGGGTAATTAAACCCCAACCGTTTCAATCCTATTATAACCCCAAGAGCCCGGCTTACAGAAATAGCCGGGCTTTTTTGTTGCTTCTTTGGCAACTCAGCAGGTAAACGTTAAATTTGCCATCCGAAATCAAACACTATGGGACGGATTTTTGAAGTACGTAAAGCAACCATGTTTGCCCGCTGGGACAGAATGGCCAAGCAGTTTACCAGAATTGGTAAGGAAATTATTATTGCTGTAAAAGCTGGCGGACCCGACCCGGCAACCAACCCGGCATTGCGCAGATGCTTTCAGAATGCCAGAAGTGTGGGCATGCCAAAGGATCGTGTAGAAGCAGCCATCAAGAGAGCACAGGGTAAAGACACCACCAACTATGAAGAAATATTATACGAAGGATACGGTCCTCATGGAGTTGCATTGCTGGTAGAAACCGCAACTGACAACCATGTAAGAACCGTTGCCAATGTAAAAAGTCATTTCAACAAAGGAAATGGCGCCATGGGAACAAACGGAAGCGTAAGTTTCCAGTTCAAGAAAATGGGCGTATTCAAATTAAAAGCAGAGGGACAGGACCTGGAAGAAATGGAACTGGATCTGATAGATCATGGTCTGGAAGAACTGGGAGAGAGCAATGACGACAACGGCAATCCGATTATTGTATTACGTTGCGCATTCACCGATTTCGGCAAATTGCAAAAAGCCCTGGAAGACAAAAACATTACACCCATCAGTGCCGAATTGGAATGGATTCCAACCAATACCGTACCGGTAACCGACGAACAGGCAGAAGATGTTTCTAAGCTAATTGAAAGATTAGAGCAAGACGAAGACGTAAACAAGGTTTTCCATAATATGGGATAATAAAACATGGATACCAACTTATATACAAACCCCGTTATTTTATTTGACGGGGTTTGTAATTTATGCAATGGCAGTGTGCAGAAAATTATTGCAGCAGACCCTAAAAGACAGTTTAGGTTTGCTTCGCTGCAGGGAGAATTTGGACAGCAGGTGTTAAAGCAATTTCATTTAGCACCCGGCGAACTCAGCTCCTTTATTTTACTGGAGAACAATCAGATTTTCATTAAATCTACTGGTGCATTAAAAGTAGCCAGAAAATTATCCGGTGCCTGGCCTTTGCTGTATGCATTGATCCTTGTGCCCCGATTTATCAGGGATGGGGTGTACAATATTATTGCCCGGAACCGATACAAATGGTTCGGGAAAAAAGAAAGCTGCATGGTACCCCACGCAGCTCTGCAAAATTTATTCTATCCTTAAAGCGAAAAGATTTTATTTGGCCAGGTATTCTACTTTTAAGGTAATGGATGCCGTTTTTTCTTTGGAACTGGTATTGAAGGAACCTCCATAACTGTAATCCTCATTGTCATTTTTTCCGGTAATCTGGAAAACACCCATATTGGCTTTCTTCAATGAGCCCAACCCTACATCAGAACTCTTAGCAATGGTCTCTGCTCTTAATTTAGCATCTTCTGCCGCTTTGGCCAGTAAATCAATTTTTAGTTCATTCAATTTGCTGTAATAATAACTGGGCTTGTTAGAACTAAATTCAATTCCTTTCTGCAATAGTTCTGTTACTTCTCTGGACACTTTTTCTACCAACTGAATCTGACGGGAATCTACTTTAACGCCACCGGTTAAAGTATATCCGCTGAAAACAGATTTTGAAACACCATTGGGGGCATTTTCATAATTGAAATTCTTAACTACATCTACGGCTAAAAAAACCATATTAGAATCGGGGATTCCCTTTTCCTTTAAATACGCTTTAATGACTACCTCATCCGATTTTATCTGCGTATAGGCTTCTTTCAGGTCAAAGCCAGTTCTGCTATACTGACCTTTCCAAACAATCTGATCACTGGTAAAGTCCTTCTCGGCCAACCCTGTAACCACAATGGTTTCGGAGCTAATAAATTTATACTTGTAGGCACTTCCGATTACAAATGCACCAATGATAATAGCTAGAGCTATTACAATGGCATTACTATATGATTTCATACAAAAAAATTACTCGCTGATCATTTCCCTTACCACCCTTATCACATCTTCTGCATTGGGCTTACTGAAATAATCTCCGTCACTTCCGTAACTGGGTCGGTGCGCCTGAGCCGTTAAAGTTCTCGGACTCACATCCAGCCACTGGAATGCTTTCTGTTCTTCAATAACCTGATTATACATATAAGCGGCTGCGCCACCTGGTACGTCTTCGTCTACAAACAAAATACGATTCGTCTTTTTTAATGATTCCAGAATCATATGGTTGATATCGAATGGAAGTAAAGTCTGAACGTCAATTACTTCACAACTGATTCCCTCAGCAGCAAGACGCTCAGTAGCGTCCTGAATAATCCGCAAGGTTGAACCATAAGAAACAATGGTAATGTCTTCCCCGGTTCTGATCACTTCAGGGATACCCAATGGCACCGTATACTCCAGCAAGTTCGCAGGCAATTTTTCTTTCAGACGATAACCATTCAAACACTCAATCACCAATGCAGGGTCGTTGGATGACAATAAAGTATTGTACATACCCACTGCCTGTACCATATTTCTTGGCACACAAACATACATGCCTCTCAACGAATTAATGATCATTCCCATGGGAGAACCACTGTGCCAAATACCTTCCAGACGATGTCCCCTGGTTCTTACTATAACCGGACAACATTGCTGACCCTTGGTTCTGTAATGAGTAGTAGCTACATCATCACTCAAAATTTGCAAGCCGTACAACAGATAGTCTAAATATTGAATTTCAGCAATGGGCCTTAATCCGCGCAAAGCCATACCCACAGCCTGTCCCATAATGGTAAGCTCGCGAATACCGGTGTCAAAAATGCGGTCTCTTCCGTGCCTTTCCTGTAAACCCGCAAAGCCCTGGTTAACATCTCCAATATACCCTACGTCTTCACCAAATGCATATACTTTGTGATTCTGTGTAAATAAGGCATCAAAGTATTTATTCAATACTTCAAACCCATTTACAGTAGGTGCATCAAAAGAAATCAACGGTTTAATTTCGGGAACTTTTAATGCACTCTTGATGGTTTGATTGTATAAGTGAGAATTGTATAACCCTTTATTCAGGTTTAATAATTCCTGATAGTATAACTGTACATCCTGAATAGATGGAGACTCCGGAGCCATTTCTATTGCCAATGATAAAGATCTCAACACATCTCTGCGCAAAGGTTCCTTGCTTTGCAATAATTCATTGGCCATTTGTTGTAAACGATTGTACTTATCCATATCGCTTACCATCATTTCCTTTAATAAAGTACCTGCATTGGCTGCCTGTTCTTTAATAGGGTTGATGTATTTATCCCAGGCACGCTGACGACTTTCCCTTACATGATCCTTGGCCTGTGCTTCTATATCTGATAATTCAGATTCATTGCTAAGGTTATTGGCCAGCATCCACTCTTTCATTTTCTTAATGCAATCCCATTCCTTCTCCCAGGCCAATCTTTCCGGTGTCTTGTACCTTTCATGGCTTCCGCTGGTAGAATGTCCCTGTGGTTGTGTTACTTCTTCAACATGAAACAAAACAGGTACATGGGTATCCCTGATTCTTTGAATACCTTCCTCAAAAGCCTGACAAAGGCCTGCATAATCCCATGCCTTTAATTTATAAATCCGGATACCATTGGTATCTTCCATTTTCTCCAGTCCTCTAAGAGCTTCCGATATGGAGCCCTTGGTGGTTTGAAAATTCTTGGGAACAGAAATTCCATACCCATCATCCCAGACAAATACAGCCAACGGAACCTGTAATACGGCAGCTGCATTCATGGTTTCCCAGAAATGTCCTTCACTAGTACTGGCATCTCCAATGGTAGTAAAGCAAACTTCATTTCCATTATGACTCAGGTGATCCATTTCTCTTAAATGGGCATTCTGCCTGAAGCATTTGGAAGCAAAAGCCAATCCTAATCCACGAGGCATCTGAGAAGCGGTAGGCGCCATATCTGCCGACACGTTTTTGCGGTTGGCCAGGTCTAGCCAGTTCCCGTTTTCATCTACCAGTTTAGTAGCAAAATGGGCATTCATCTGACGACCAGCACTAAATGGATCATTCTTTATATCCGGATCGGCATACAATTGTGCAAAATATTGTTCAACACTTGCCAAACCGGCAGCAAACATAAAAGTCTGATCACGGTAATAACCGCTTCTGAAATCACCCGGCTGAAAAAACTTGGCCATGGCCAGCTGAGGGACTTCTTTACCATCTCCGAAAATTCCGAATTTGGCTTTGCCGGTTAATACTTCTCTTCGGCCCAGGAGGCTTACTTCTCTACTGATTACGGCGGTTCTATAATCTTCCAGAACGGTTTGTCTAAAACCTTCGAAAGACAACATATCGTCTTTGTATTGTAATGAAGCGGTTGATTCCATACAACAAAAATAGGATTAGGAACGGAATAGACTAACAATAATTAGTTTAATTGGAAATTAACGGGTTAATAACGCAAACCTTCATCATCAAGCGGTCAATTTTTGTACTTTTACCACTTAATTGCACAAGTATGAAAATTTGGATTGTATTATTAGGATTTCTGGGTTTTTCATTGGGCACCATGGCCCAGTCTTCCGACGCTAAAGTGTCTATTAAAAACGAAACCTACGAAATGGGTAAAGTGAAATTTGGTCAACCTGTATCTTATTGGGTAGAAGTAACCAATACCAGTAAGGACGACCTGAAACTGGAAGGCGTAAGAGCCGGTTGCGGCTGCACCACTCCGGACTTCACTCCCAACCAGGTATTCAAACCAGGAGAAACCATTAAAATTAAAATTGAATTCAACGGTTCTGTAATGGGTAAATTTACCCGGTTTACGGATATTATTATTTCTGGAGGCATCGTAAAACAAACCAAGTTCAGCGGAGAAGGCATTCAATAATTTAAAAAACTAACCATCATATGAAGTCATTATTTTTATCTGTATTTTTATTTTGTTCTGTTGCCGTTTTTGCACAAAACGATATCAAATTCAGCAAAACCCTTCACCAGTTCGGAAAAATTAAAAGAGGGGTTCCTGCCACTATTGTGTTTACTTATACCAATAATGCAGCCAAGCCTGTTGTAATTGAATTTGCCAATGCAGAATGCGGTTGCACCAAACCTGTTTATAGCCAGGCACCAACCGTAAAAGGGAAATCAGGCACCATTAAAGTAACCTATAATGCAGAATCAATAGGTGTATTCAAAAAAAGAGTAGATGTAAAATTCGCACACTCTAATCAGCCTTATATTTTAACCATCGAAGGAGAAGTAGTAGAAAACCTTAAATAGGAATATGTTAAGCATCAGTAATCGTGGGAATGCCATGCCGGCATCACCCATCAGAAAATTAGTACCCTACGCAGAAGCAGCTAAAAAAAGAGGCACGAAAGTATATCATCTGAATATCGGGCAACCCGATATTGAAACACCTAAAATGGTGCTGGATGCAGTAAGGAACAGTGACTTCAAAGTTTTGGAATACAGCCATAGTGCAGGAAATGAAAGTTATAGAAGAAAACTGGTTGATTACTATGCATCTGTTGGCATTCAGGTAAATCACCAGCAAATCATTATTACCACAGGTGGAAGCGAAGCCATTCAGTTTGGATTCATGGCCTGTCTGGATGCGGGAGATGAAGTAATTATACCGGAGCCTTTCTATGCCAACTACAATGGTTTTGCCGTAGCAGCCGGTGTAAAAGTAGTACCTGTTACCTCCTCTATCAGAAACGGATTTGCCCTACCACCCATTGCTGATTTTGAAAGCAAGATTACAGCCCGCACCAAAGCCATTGTAATCTGCAATCCTAATAATCCAACCGGATATTTATACAGCAAGGCAGAGATGGAACAGTTGAAAGAACTGATTCTGAAACATAACCTTTATTTGTTTTCTGATGAAGCATACAGAGAGTTCTGCTATGAGGGAGAACAAACCAGCGCCATGCATTTAACCGGTGTTGACGACCATGTTATTATTATGGATACCATCAGTAAAAGATACAGTGCCTGCGGAGGAAGAATCGGAGCACTGGTAACCAAAAACCAACAGGTGCTGGATGCGGTAATGAAATTTGCACAGGCCAGGTTAAGCCCGCCCAGTTTTGCGCAGATTGCAGGTGAAGCGGCCATAGATTTACCAGCTAATTATTTTGACACAACTAAGGCAGAGTATAAAAAAAGAAGGGATTTAATTATAGAACGACTCAATAAAATGGAAGGCGTTTTTTGCCCGAATCCAGGTGGGGCTTTCTATGCCATTGCCGAATTACCCATAGACGATGCCGACCAGTTTTGTCAATGGCTGCTTGAATCTTTCAGCCATGAACAGCAAACCGTGATGCTGGCCCCTGCTACCGGATTTTACGGCACTCCGGGATTAGGAAAAAAAGAAGTAAGACTGGCTTATGTGCTAAATCTGGAAGACATCAATAAAGCCATGGATTGCCTGGAAGTGGCACTGAAAGTGTATCCTGGCAGAACAATTTAATTATTAAAATAATTTGCAATATTAAATAATTGTAAATTATTACTATTTAAATAGCTTAAAAGGGCCAATATTAATTAAATATAATTTTTTACTATTTGTTATTTAAACGAGTTTTTGTATCTTAGCCGAAACATTAATACAAAGAGTCTCTATATTGGCAAGCAATCGAAAACCCTTCGTTTCTACGAGGGGTTTATTTTTGTAGGCTGCTAAGGGAATAATTAAACGCTCTATACGTTTATAACACATGCTACAAAGCAAGCTATTTCTTTCCGTTTTTGTTTTATCCATCACGGTTATCGGGGGGATTAAAAACGCCGCGACAGCACAGCAGTATCTGGCCATGCATGGGTCATCCTATGCAGGGGTTAGCAGCATTTTCAATAACCCGGCCTCAATTGGCAATAGTGTGCACAGATGGGATCTTCAACTCTTCTCTGCCCAGACCGCTTTTTATACAAATACCCTGTATGCAAGAACCCTGAATATTACCAATCTGGGGGCAGACAAACAATATATGACCAATGGGTTTCAGGATAGAAGACTAGACCAGAACTCAGATCTGAGTTTACTATCCGCCATGTATCGCATCAACAAAAAACATGCAGTTGCTATTGCATTCAGAGGAAAATTTTATCAGCATATTCAAACCAATGCATTTCATTATCAAGACTCAGCATCCAGCTTACAAAGCTTTTTTAAGCTGAACAGGAATATCCCTTTTTTGCAGGGCAGAAGTGAACACAGCGGATGGGGTGAACTCAACCTGAGTTATGCAGGAGCCATTGCGGAAACAGAAAACAGCCGACTAACAGCTGGTGCCAGCCTACAGATTTCCAAAAGCCTGGGGGGAGCATACATGCGAATGAACGGAGCAAAGTTCAGAGAAGATATCAATGGCATCGACACCAGTTATACGGCTTATTCAGGAGTTGGAGAGTATGCTTATTCTGCCAATATTGATGTGTTGCAGCAATTCGGCATAACCAGCAACAGTGTCCGTGATTTTGTAAAACAATCCAAAACGAGTATGGGCATTAGTGCAGGTTTGGAATACATAGTTTACAACGACGAATCCTATAAAGATAACCGGCTATCAGAAGGGAGACCCTATTCGTATAAAATAGGATTCAGCTTAATGGATATTGGAGCGCAGCGTTATACCAACAGTGAATATACAGGCAGATTTACCCGGGACAATGATGATGTTTCCGATAGCAGAATTGCCAATATCATGCGCAATGTAAATAACACAAGAGATTTTAAAGACTCAATGACGGCCTTGTTCGACTCAATACAAACCCTGCCTGCCAGTTTTAATATGGTTAATCCGGCAAGGGCTATTGTAAATGTAGACAAGTGGATGGGTGGTTCTTTTTTTATTAATGCACAGCTCATTATTCACCTGAACAGCAGAGCCAGTGCAACAAAGCTGAACACAAATGAAATGGGTTTTTTAGCCGTAACACCCAGATGGGAGACCCTGAACTGGGGTGTGTTTCTTCCCATGCAACTTACCAGAGATGGACAATTCTGGACAGGTCTTGCATTTAAAGCAGGCCCGTTGATTGCCGGCATTCATAATATTGGCATCGTGAAGCAGTGGGCCCTGTTAAACGGAGGCGGCTATATCATGCTGAACTTACATCCTTTCAGAAAAAAGATCAGCAAAACCAGAATGGACTGTTTTGAATAAGGAACAAAACCCTTAAAAGTATTACTGAGGCAAAGTCACCGTAAATCTGGTACCCTTCCCTTTTTCTGATTGAATATCCAGGGAACCATGTAATTCGTCTATCAATCTTTTTACCAGCGACAAACCAAAACCATATCCTTTTTCTCCGGTAGTACCACTGGAAGAGGTTTTCATTCCTTTTAAAATGGCATCCATTTCTTCATTGGTTAACCCTACCCCACTGTCTGCTACAAGAATTTCAAGTGTTTGACCCGATCCTGTAATGGAATGGATATTCAACTCAACTTTAATGGTTCCTTCCGGATCAGTAAACTTAATGGCATTGGTAATTAAATTACCAGCAATTTGCAACAATTTATTTTTGGGAATTGCTTTTTGCTCCTGTCCAACTTTAATTTGAAAACTTAAATTGATCTGCTTGTTGGCAGCCTGAGGGGTGTACAATTTTTCCAGTTTTTCCTTAAAGGCTTTTAAGGTAAACCCATCTGTTTTTACAACTCCCTTGGCTTGCTGATCTTCCGCATTTAAAATTTCGGTTGCCAGATCCAGCAGTGAATTTCCAGCACGCTGAATAAGCTTCATGATTTCCAGAATATCATCCAGTTTTTGTGATTGTCCATGCTCCGTAACCATTTGAGCCAAGCCAATAATACCAGACAATGGACCTCTGATATCGTGAGCTACTTTCTTATTGTTCTCATTTACCTCAACCACTTTAGACTTCAGGTTCTGAATATACTTGATAGTAGTCAGGCGGTTCACTACTTCTTTGGCAACTATTTTCAGTAACTCAACTTTCTCAGGACTCAGCGTTTTTGCAGCAGAATCCAACACACATAATGCTCCTAAATTCAGACCATCCTGGGTTGCCAATGGAATACCAAAATAATATTCCAGATTAGGATTATCTACCACATAAAATTTATCCTTGAACCTTTCGTCAGAAGAAAGACTTTTTACTTCAAACTGATCATCCTGCATAATTGCATACTGACAAACAGAATCCTCTCTTTTCATCTGATCTATGGGCAAACCAAAATTGGCAACTGTCCATTGTGTGTAGGTATCAATTAAATTAACAAGGGAAATTTGGGTGCCAGCAATTTTTGCAGCCAGTTCAACCAGGTCTTTTAACAAATCAGAAGTATCTGAATAATCAATATCGAATTCAGTTAAAGCCCAGACACGTTCGTCTTCATTATGTGGGATAGGAGCCTGCATATACAATAAAATAATTTATTGCAAAAATACGTCATGGCCACTAGGAATCTGTAGTGATAGTTCTATATTAACAGGCTTTAAGGTCTTATTAACCGATTTAACAGAAAACTTACGGTTTTGTGACAATATTCGGCCATTAGGACCGCTTACGATAACTGATTACCGCCCATGCATTAATGATAAAAGCATACAAAAGCATAATTCCAATTTGTGGTGCAATATCCCAAAGCGTACTCCCCTTTAAAACCACCATTCGCATTACTTCAATAAAATAGGAAATGGGATTGAATTTGGTAAACCAGATAGCCCATTCCGGCATGCTATCAATACTGGTATACAGCCCCCCCATCAATACAAAGATCATCATGAGAAAAAAGGTAACTAACATTGCTTGCTGCTGGTTTTCAGAATACGTTGAAATTAAAAGGCCAATTCCCAGAATCACCAACAGATAAACGGCTGCAAACAGGTACAAAGTAAAATAAGAACCAATCGGAATGATTCCATACACGAGCCAGGCAACTACAAATCCCACACTAATCACAACCAGACCAATCATCCAGAAAGGCAATAATTTGCCAA
The DNA here is from genome assembly GCF_000508085.1 of Sediminibacterium sp. C3. GTDB lineage: Bacteria > Bacteroidota > Bacteroidia > Chitinophagales > Chitinophagaceae > Sediminibacterium. The sequence goes on from NZ_KI669560.1 coordinate 2,822,527, forward strand.
GAATAAAATGAGATTTTTTAACCGGAGTTACATTAATTTGTTCAATGGTACCCATTTCTTTTTCTCGTACAATATTAATGGAAGAGAGATTCATCCCCACTATTGTAATTAATAATACAAGAATACCCGGCACCATGAATCGCTTATAATTCATTTTAGGATTGTACCAGTTACTGGACTGAATTTGTATCTGCGGGAATTCATTGAATTTCCCGGGAACAAGTGTTTTGAGTCTGAAATTCTGATTGAACGACTGGACAATTGTATTTAAATAAGCCGATCCTAAATTACCTTTCACCCCGTTGATAGCATTCACAGACAGCGACAAATGTGCTTCTTTCTCCTCAACCAGACCTTTTTCAAAATTGTCTGGAATCTCTAAAATTAAATCGGCCTGATCAGTTTCAACCGCACGAATGGCTTCATTACGATTATCGGGATACAAAACCAGTTTAAAATAATTGGAAGCAGTGATTTGTTGTACCAATTGGTTTGACAGGGTACTGCGGTCCCTGTTCAGAATGGCGATATTAATGTTCTTGATTTCATAATCTGCTGCCATAGGCAACATAATCAGTTGAATTATCGGAAGAATAAAAATCGTTTTCAGAATAGCCGGATTTCTAAATATCTGCCTGAACTCTTTTTCTAATATGAAACGCAATGGACTCATGCCAATCTGATTTTAAATTTTTTTATTGCAAGACCAAAAAAGAAAAGCATCATACCTGTTAAAACAGCTGTCTCTCTCCAAATCAGCGACAGTCCAACTCCTTTAATCATTACCGATTTCACAATGATAAAAAACCATTTAGCAGGAATAATATTTGAGACAATCCGGAGGGGCAGTGGCATATTTTCGATAGGGAAAATAAATCCACTGAACATAACGGTGGGCAAAAACATCACGATTAATGAAATAAACATGGCGGATTGCTGAGAATCGGTTGCGGAAGAAATTAATAAACCCAATCCCAAGGAAACCAAAATAAACAGAATACTCTCTGCATACAAGAGTAATAAACTACCATTGATAGGTACTTCCAGCACAAAATAACTCAACAATAAAATGGTTGTGATATTAATAATAGACAAAAGCAGATATGGTACAGCCTTGGCTATGATAATTCTAATGGGATTCATGGGTGAGACCAAGAGAATTTCCATATTCCCCATTTCCTTTTCCTTCACAACCGTTAGTGCCGTCATCATGGTACAAACCAATAACAATACCATCGCCATAACCCCTGGAACAAAATTATATGCTCCTTTTAACTGCGGATTATATAACATTCGGGTATCAAGCTGAATTGAATACGGGATGATGTGATTGGGATTCACTTCCTTTTGAAAGTCCTGAACAATTGCGGACAAATAATTCGTTAATGTTGTAGCCACATTGGGATCAGACGCATCAGCTATAATTTGCAAATCACCATTATTCTGCTGAAAAAAGCCAGTTTCAAAGTCAGGTGGAATAACGAGAGCGATTTTAATTTTCCTTTTTTAAATAAGGCATCTACCATTTGCGAATTAGCTGACTGGGCATACAATTCAAAATAACGACTGGCTTCTATCCTATCCGTAAGCCTATTAGCCAAAACACCGGAAGATTGATTAACAATTGCAATATGACTATTCTTGACCTCATTGGTTAGGGCAAATCCGAAAATAATGATCTGAACCATGGGCATGCCCAATAGAATCAACAATGTTTTTCTATCCCGAAAAATATGGTAAAACTCTTTTACTATAAACTGATAAAACTGTTTCATATTATTCGCTTCGTTTTGCTTTTCTGGCCAATTGAATAAATACTTCATCCATTGATTCAGCCAAAAATTTTTGTTTCAAGCGGGAAGGTGTATCCATCGCTTCAATTTTACCATCTACCATGATGGAAACCCTATTACAATATTCAGCTTCATCCATATAGTGTGTGGTTACAAAGACGGTGATTCCTTTATCGGCTGCTTCATAAATTAAATTCCAGAACTCTCTTCTGGTAATTGGATCAACCCCACCAGTAGGCTCATCCAAAAAAACAATTTGCGGATCGTGAAAAATGGCAACTGAAAAAGCCAGCTTTTGTTTCCATCCCAGTGGCAACTGACCTACCAAAACATTGGCCTCTTTTTCCAGATTGAGCTGATGCAATAAATGTTGTGTTTTTTCAGCAATCTGTTTGGGTTGTATGCCATAAATACCTGCATAAAATCGAATATTCTCCTTTACCGTTAAATCCTCATACAGAGAAAACTTCTGACTCATATATCCGATACTGCGCTTAATGGATTCATTTTGCGTATAAACATCATAGCCTGCCACTTTTGCAATCCCTGAAGTTGGCAACGATAACCCACAAAGCATTTTCATGGCGGTTGTTTTGCCAGCACCATTGGCTCCCAGAAAACCGAAAATTTCGCCTTGAGCAACGTCAAAACTAATTTGATCAACGGCTTTGAAATCACCAAATTGCTTAGATAGGTTTTCTACCAGAATGGCGGATTTAGTCATGACTGCGCATTAAATAAATAAACAAATCTTCAATATTGGGTTCTATTCTTTGCATATGAACACCATCAGGCAAACAAACTTTCTGATTCTTGTCTTTAAGTACCATATGGTGCACTTCACCGAATGGATAAATATCTGCCACAGCAGGATCTTCGCTCATAACTTTCAATAAAGACAACATCTGATCAGATTTAAGAGCGTACAAGGGTTTATCAAATCTATTTACAATATTGCCCGGAGTATCAATATGAAGAATTTTTCCCTGCTGAATTAATGCAACCTGATCACATAAGCTGGCTTCGTCCATATAGGGAGTTGAAACAAGAATCGTGATGCCTTCTTCTTTGAGTCGCTGTAACATTTCCCAAAACTCTTTGCGAGATACCGCGTCCACACCTGTTGTGGGTTCATCTAAAAATAAAATAGAAGGTCTATGAATCAATGCACAGCATAATGCCAGTTTCTGTTTCATCCCACCAGAAAGTTGACCTGCCCTTCTATTTTTAAAAGGAGCAATTTGCTCATATATGTCTTTGATTAAATCGTAATTGGCTTCAATAGTTGTATCAAACAAGCTGGCAAAAAAGAGTAGGTTCTCTTCAACTGTTAAATCAGTATAAAGCGAAAATTTACCTGGCATATAGCCCATTTGTTTTCTTAACACTTTAAAATCGTCCACTACATTCAAGCCATTAATATATAATATTCCGGCATCGGGTAAAAGCAAGGTAGTTAGTATTCGAAACAAAGTGGTTTTACCTGCACCGTCTGGGCCAATCAAACCAAAAAGTGTTCCTGAAGGAATTTCAAAATTGATATCATTCAATGCAAGTACGGGCTGCTTGTTTACCAGATATGATTTAGAGACGCCTTCAACTTTAACAGCAAGTGAATCAGAATTTAACTTCTCCATACATCCCTATTTTAAGATACCCGTCATTTTTAACCTGCACTTTGATAGCATATACCAGATTGGCTCTTTCGTCTTTGGTCTGGATGGTTTTTGGTGTAAACTCTGCCTTATTGGCTATTGCAATAATTCTACCATCATAAGACTTATACGATTCTTTATCCTGATCCACATATACTTTTACCATTTGCCCAATCTTCAAAGCAGACAATTGATCACCAGTTACATAAACCCGTAAAATCATCGTGTTAATATCTGCAATTTTATAAAGTGGCTTTCCGGCCCCCACTACCTCTCCTGCTTCTGCATACGTATTCAAGACTACTCCATTAAGGGGATTGAGAACAGTTGATTTTTTAAGCTGGTCTTCTACACCATCAATACGCTTTTCCAATGGTTCCACCTCACTAAGAATAGAGCGATTTTGCGTTCCGATACTGGTTTGTTGAACCTTAATCAATTGTTGTGTAACAGACATCTGCTTTTCAAGCGATTCAATCTGAAAAACAAGATCATCCATTTGCTTACGCGTAGCTGCATCGCTTTTCAATAATTCCTGAATACGGTTCTTTTCAAATTGTAAATTCTTTAACTGAACCGATTGTACTTCATATTGCTTTTTATATAATTCAATCTGTGGATTAACGTCTAAGGTTTTCTCATTGAGTGCTTTTACAGAGGCCTGTAACTGGGCTTTTTGTAATACCAGCGCCATAGAATCCAGTAAGGCAACTGGCTGATTCTGCTGTAAACTATCTCCCTCCTGAACAGAGAAGGATAATAATTTACCCGGTATTTCTGCAGACACCATCACTTCTTCTGTTTCAAATACCCCCTGAGCATCAAAGTCTCCATTTTTATTTGAACAAGCCGCTAAAAGAATTCCAAAGAATCCCACCATGTATTTTTTCATGCTAATTGCTTTTACCTTTTAATAATTGATATTGTAATTTGGATTGTACCACTTGTACTTGATGTTGCACAAGTAATTGACGTGCCTGGTCTAATTCATTCAACTCTTTTAAATAATCATTCGCCGTAATTACCCCATTATTGAGTTGTACCAGGCTGGTTTGTTTAATTTGCTCTCTCAGCTCAATCAATTCCTGATCAGACTGAATTAATTTCGTTAGCTTTTCAATTTCATCCAGCTGTTGTTGTAATTGAATCTGGTTGTTTAATGCATAAACTTCCTTCTCATTTTCAATCATCTGGGCTTGATTTTTTAGAATGGTTTTTCTTTTTTTGCTGTATAAAAGCTCCCGAGAGACCATTGCAGTCTTATACCGCCGATACCAAATAAGGCAAAATCATTTTTAAGCATGTTCAAACCAGGTCTGCCATAGCCGGTTTGAAGAAAAGCTCCCAATTTAGGCTGCGTCTTTGCATCTATCATAGATTGCTGCGCCAAAATATTGTTTTTCTGGGCATCATACCATTTAAACTCTGGTCTTTCCGTAACTTTAATCACTTTTGTTTGCACCAAGGTATCTGGTGTTTCGAATACCGCTCCAGTTTCAAAGTTTTTATTGATCAAAATAGCCAGACCATCCATAATATTTTTCTTAGCTGCCTGGGCTTCCGTTAGTTTTTGCTGATTCTTTAAAAGCTGGGCCTTTATCTGCAAAACATTGTTTTTGAATACCAGTCCATTTTTATGCAAAGCCTCTACTTTATTAAGTGCATTATTTAAATCCTGATTGATATAAACAATCTGACCAATAACAGCATCGGTATACAAGATGCCGCAATACAATTGAGTCACTCTTTCCTTTACTTTATATAGATCAACTTCATTTTTAATCAATGCCATGGCATTTCCAGTTTGCACTACCTGATTCATTGACTTCTGTACACCACCGTCATAAATATTTTGTTGAATATCTACAGTTGCCCTGTATTGGTCTTTAGAGAGCAGCGAAGGCGTAAATCCAGGAATTGGAACTGAAATACTGGTTACATCAGATTGATAAGTAGCCTGACCATTAAGCGTTATCTGTGGATACAAAGCTTTTCTAATGTTCTCAACAGAGAGTTGTGCTGTTTGATTAAGCAAGGCAGACTGCTTTATCAAAGGGTAATTTTGCATTGCCAAAGACTCAATCATGGGCAATGTATAAGTCTGCGCAGTAAGAGAAAATGATCCGCAGAGTCCAAGTAAAAAATAAAAAATCGCATAGTAATTATTTTTTGATAGAATCAATAATAAATTTTGGAACAAACTGGACCCGCTCCTGCATCAACTGAGTGAATTCCCTTTTAGATGTTTTGGTACTCATTATAAAAATGGGCTTAAATAATGCAGGAAAAACACACAAACTAATGATGTTCAATATTAATTGTCGGGGATCAACTGGCTTTATCATACCCGCCGCAACTTCCTTTTGTATTTGTTTTGCCAGTGCAGGAAAATCTGGCAACTCCCCATTAAACATTTTTTGAATCATTTGCTCGGGCTGCTTATTCACTTCACTCAGCACAAACACAGGAACATATGGATGCTGAATAATCATTTGTATATATGCAGAACAAATTTTTTCAATTTTTTCAAAAAGTGAGTTTTGGTCTGCAATGATTGTTTTGAGCACCGGAGTAAATTGTTGTACCGCAGCCGTAAAAACCTGTTCAAAGAGCTTGTCTTTATTGCGGAAATAATAATGAAGTAAAGCCTTATTAATACCAGCTTCATCTGCTATTTCCTGCATGGTTGTACCATCTTTTCCTTTTATTGAAAAGAGTTTTTCTGCAGCATTTAAAATGATTGTTTCTGTATTTATTTCAGATATAACCATATAGTTTAACCATTTGGTTAACAAAGTTAATAGAAAATTTATCTAGCAGATACTTTTTTCAAAAAAAACTATGATTTTACTTCAAATGCAAGCTGACGGCCAGCTAATTTAGCCTTGTTATCCAAGCTGGAACCAACGCCAATTCCAACAGCAATGCCAATTGGCAGGCCAATTCCAAGCATACCCATATTACCCATAGATAAACCAAAAGCTACTCCGATAGGCAAACCAAAAGTAGACATACCCATTATCATCCAAAGTTTTCTGTAATGGTTTACAGGAACAATCTTTTCTTCTTTTTCAAGCAATTTCAGAATCGCGGTTTGTGCTTTTTTGATAGACTGTAGCAAACTGTCGCTATTAGAATCAGAGATAGCATTTACTGCTGTTATTTCCTTAGAAATGTCAGCTGCAGTGTTATCTGCAATAGCATGTTGCTCAATGGCTCCTAAAAGGCTTTCCAGTTGTTGAAAGCTTTTTTGTAATTTAATGGAGCCGGAAATCGTAGGCCTGGGTTCTAATTTCACAAGGTTCATATGATAAATATAAAATATTTCAACTTGTACTTATGCATCTATTATTTGCAATAACACTATGGGCGGGCATGATTGATACCGCGCCAAAACCGAAATTCAAACTCATACCCGCCCCCAAAGTAATATTCAATTCCTTTGTGGATTGCAATATGGCGGAAGTATGGGTAGGTGATACTTTCCGGATATTTCCCGGCAAATACGGAGAAGACCCGCTTTGGGGCTATGCGAAAGATTTAAAATATTCAGATGGCCCGAATGCGAATGTGGTTTTCCAAAATCCTGCTGAGAAATTTATCAATCCCAAAATGCCACCCAATGTTCCGATTGGCAAAAAAGGATTGCATGGCGCTGTTTGGTTCGAGACGGTTTATCAAGACAAAAAAGATGCTACTGGAAAAACCTTGTATGCATTGTATCACAATGAAAACTATCCCATCACATTGCCCTATAATCCTAAGACCAAAGAAGGTTATACAAACAGTAAACTTTGGCCGCAGGGATTAACAGGGCCGGAAAGTCCGGCAGCAGTCTGCAGAATCGGAATCATGAAATCGTTGGATGGTGGAAAATCATGGGAAAACAAAGGCATTATTCTAGAGGATCTGGACTCAAGAATGATTTTAAAACCGCACAATACTTCCAACACATTTGCCGGAGGGGTAGGCGACCCTTCCGCTGTTGCCAGTGGCGAATACCTCTATGTGTTTTACGGAGAGTATGGATATCCCGGCGTGTATAATCCCTCCACATACAACCCTTCAGTGGAAGCAGCAGGACAATGCATCAGCATAGCAAGAATTGCTTTAAAAGATTTAGACAATCCGGTAGGCAAAGCCAAACGCTGGGATGGCAAAGGATTCACGATTGCACATAATAGTTTTGGGAAGCCTGTACCATCTTTACAAATACCGTTGTCTGAAAAGGGGGGTCCAGCTTCCTCCCCAACAGGTGGATTTCACTGGGGACCTTCTGTTAGCTGGAACACTTATTTAAATTGCTGGGTTATGCTGATGGGAAGAGTGGAAGGCAAATCCTGGATTGGCGACAAAATTTACATTTCCTTCAATCCAAATAAAGACCTGGGTATTGGCAACAATAGTCAGCAATGGACTAAGCCTGAATTGTTATTTCAGAAACCTGGATATATTCTATGGTATCCTTCTTTACAACCACTCGATACAGAAGAAGACATCAGAGAAAAAAACACTTCTACTCGTCTGGGAAAACGCTCCAGATTTTTTGTAAAAAGAATTAAACCGGAAGACGACTCCTATGCATCAGAGCATATTATTGAATTTGAAAAATAGAAGTTGACGGTAAGACTATTGTTTATCATTTACGATACCCAATAAACGATTGTTAGGATCAACCACCAACTTTTCAACCGGCGTCTTTATATCAAATTCGAAAGTCTGTTGTTGTTTGTTGAATGTTACTTTCAGTATGTTGGCTTTTGCATTATCTTTTGTGTAATAAGCAATCTCTAAAGGAAGGTCAAAAATGATATCGCCCGATTGGGTTTGACTCAATACAACTTTCAATTTCTTTTGATTGGCATCATACTGCCAGCCAGCCTGAATAACAGGGTTTGTGGGCTGATACAACCATTGCTTAAAAAAGGGTTCCAGATTTTTACCAGATGCTTTTTCCATTTCAATTCTAAAAAGTTGGGTTGTTGCATTTGCGTTGTAATACTTTTTATAATAAGACTGAATTCCTTTTTGAAAAGCGGCGTCACCTATCAGCATCCTTAGCATATGCAAGATCCAGGCTCCTTTCTGATAGGTTAAATTATTGGTTACGGGTTCTTTTTCGGCAGTTCTGTCCGCCACAATACTATATTTAGGCCATTTGGGTGATATATCCAATACCGTCTTCTTTGCCTTCTGTAATCCTTTCTGAAATTCGTCCTTACCATAAGCATGTTCAATAAAAAGTAAAGTAAAATACGTTGCAAAACCTTCACTTAACCAGGCATCGTCCCAGGTGGTTTCAGTTACCGCATTACCAAACCACTGATGGGCAATTTCGTGTATTACCACATTTCTGGTTCGTTCATCCCGTTTCCCATTCACCAAATCCTCTCCGTAAAAAATGGCAGATGAGGTTTCCATTCCACCATTCACACTGGGAGTTTGAATATTAGCCAGCTTTTCATAGGCAAAAGGTCCCACGTATTTTGTATAAAACTCAAGCACTTGTTTGGTAGGTTCGGCAAAATCATAAAAACCTGCTTCTCTGTTTTTTGAATAGACCCAGGTTTGAATAGACTTACCTTCGAACTGATCCACATATTGAACTGCAAATTCTGCCACTCCCAACACAAATAACCAGCTGGAAACTGGCACCGATTGTTTCCAGTGCGTTAATCTTTTATTGTTTCCTAAATCGGATTCTTCGAGCAACAAACCATTGGACACTACTTTATATTTAGCAGGTGCAGTAACAATAAATTCAGAAGTGGCTTTATCATAAGGATGATCAATAGTGGGCAACCAGTGCCGGGTTCTGTTGGGCCAGTTTTCATTAAAGAAACTACGGTCACCAAATTTAGTGGCACCTATTCTGAATCCGTCGAAAGGAACTCCATGGTACTGAATAGTAAAAACCAATTCATCGCCTTTTGATGTTGGCTTGGCAAGCTGAATGTTAAGTTCATCATTAAGGTGATTGAACTGCAGTGCATTATTGCCAATATAGATAGCATCCACTTTCATTCCCTTGTCTTGTCGCTGAGCGGTTGCGTTAGCAAGGTCCAAACGGAATTGTGCAATACCTTCTTTATCAAAACGAACTTTCACTTGCGTCTTACCCTTTATTTCATTGGTACTGTCCGATAAAATCAGCTCAAATGAATAATGAAGTACATCGATATTTTTATTAATGGGATAATGATCGGCCCAAAGACAGAATGGAATAAACAATAGTAAAAGGGATGTGCAAATTGGCTTTCTCATTTTGTGCGTTTGATACCCAGTAATTTACTGATTATATTTAACTTCAGTTGAATATTAAACAGATGAAACAAGCATTTACGATACTATTTTCATTCTTTATGACAAGTACCTGGGCACAAAATGAAATACCATTATACAAAGGGAAAATACCCAAATCAAAAGAATGCAGTCTGGAAAATAAAACACAGATAAATCAATGGGGACAGGAAGTGTACACAAAAGTTAACAACCCTACCCTTACCATTTATAAAGCCCCTGAATTGAATACCAACCAAACTGCGGTTTTAATTTTACCGGGAGGTGGATATACTATTTTAGCAGCCAATCACGAAGGTCATGATGTGGCCAAAGCTTTCAATTCAATCGGGGTTACCGCTTTCGTGTTAAAATACAGATTGCCCAACGACACCTGCATGTTTAATAAAGAGTGGGTGCCATTTATTGATGCACAAGCTGCCATGAAATGGATCCGAGACCATGCCACAGAATATGGAATCCATCCCGATAAAATTGGAATTATTGGATTTTCTGCAGGCGGTCATCTGGCCAGTACTTTGGCCACCCAATATCAACTCAACCTGAATGACCAGGGATCACGCACCACCGCCAGACCTAATTTCGCCATCCTGGGTTACCCCGTTATCAGCATGGAGGACGGCATTGGTCATGAGGGTTCCAGAATTAAACTACTAGGAAAAGAGGCTACTAAGGCAAGCAGGGATCAATTCTCTTCGCATCTGCAGGTAAGCAGGTTTAGCCCTCCTACTTTTCTTTTTCATGCCAAGGACGATACAACCGTTCCCGTAGAAAACAGTTTACAAATGAAAGCTGCATTGGATGCCCAGAAAATTCCTGCTGAATTATTACTGATGGATAAAGGCGGACATGGTTTTGGACTATATAACAAAGAAGAAGCTACCGACTGGTTTAAAGTGTTACAAGTATGGATGAAAGCACAGGGTGTTTTATAATATTTCATTTGCTCTGAACAGCACCATCTCTGTAATCAATGAAAGAGGAAGTGGCTGATCTAAGGGAAACTGAACGGCACCTTTTGACGTTTTATAGGAAGCCAGTTCTTTGGCAAAATGCAGAATGGGGTTGGGAGTTGGATAAAAGCCAATATGATTTTTATTCACCGCATAATAAGCCAGCGGCTTTTTTAATTTAAAGGCAGGCATACCATAACTGATTCCTTCAGTAGCCTGAGGAGCCGCTTTTTGAATTGCCATTCTGAGTTGCTGCAATTTTTTCTGAATGGCCGCATCAAAACATTGATGGTATTCATCAATGGTATGGTATTGTAATTGGCGTTTATTCATTCTTGTAAAGTTATTTAACCCAATAGTCTACAACCGTTACTTTATCTAAAATATTCGGCAATAATTTTGTGAACGCCTGATGTATAGGATGAATTAAATACGCATCTCTGTCTTTCTCACTGGAGAATGTCAACAAAAAGCAATGCGTTAAACCCTGATTCAGATTTTCCGGACTATTGTTTACCCCCCATTCAAACTTTTTAATCAAATTAATTTGCCCGGGTAAAGCCTCAAATGCCCTGATGGCCGCCGCAACGGAATCCTTATTGGAATTTGCTTTCCATCCAAATAAAACCACATGACGCAATGCTTTTTCTACATTCAGTTCCTTCGCCATCCTGATAGAATTGCTTAAAGAATTAATATCCCGCCAGTCACTATGGGTAGTAATGATAAAATTAGGATTGGGATATTTCTTTTGAACTTTAAGAAGTGTATTTGCATATTCCTGTGTATTCCCGTCCCCGAGAAATCCCAGGTTATCATCCTTCGCCCCTTTGATTAAACAGCCTCCCAGTAAAATCCTTTCTTTGGGAAACCAGATAACTATATTATCCTGTGTATGCCCTTCGCCGGGATAATAAAGTTCGAATTTGTATTGATCAATGGTAAAACTGGTGTCTTTCTGCATTAGAAATTCTGCTCTTTTAGCATTGTTCTTTTTACTCAACAAATCAGTAAGTGCAGTTGTGTAGGTTGCAATACCAGCTTTGCGATAATATTCCAATCCAGCTGTTTTATCGCTATGCCAATGGGTAGCCAATGCCATCAATACTTTCTTTTGATGTCTTTTATAAATACTATCGAGCAAGGGCTGAAACTGAGTAGTATCCCAGGGCGTATCAAATAGCACTACTCCTTTTTTGGTAACCAGGTAAACACCGTTTGCCCTTACTTTACTATCCTGATAAGTATTGTAAGTTGTGTACACGTAAAAATCACCCTTCAGCTGTTCAATATGCAGCTTTTGATTAGACTGTGCGTTTGACGAAAAGGACTGACCCGCTAAAAAAAGAATCAAAGCAAAGCAGCTTATCAGCTTTTGGTTAATGAAAAACATGTATTTAATTTTAATAATCGTACTATTTAGACTTCATTGCTTTAATCAATTTCTCATTACGTTTATCCGCTCTGGCATTCTGCAAAGAGATAACAGCCCAGATTGCCGCAGGTATCCATCCTATTAAAGTAATCTGAAGAATAAAACAGATAAAGGCTGTAAATATCCTCCCTCTCAGAAAAAAGGAAAGCGCGGGAAAGAAAATAGCAATGAGTGTCATAAACAGTATTCTTCCATTGTTAATGGATTGAATATACCGATAATTAACAAATCAACACACCCCTTTGCGAATCATTTAATATTATTTTATATCTAATTCAAACACACCATCTGTTATTTTTCTTATGCTCGTTGCATTGAAGGTCCCATCTGACTTTTTCAGAACTGCATCAAAATAGAAACTCCCTTTAATTTTAGTGCCTGTATTAGACTCAATAATGATTTTACCATTCTTTACATGATCCCAACTGGTAAACCATTGATCATAACCATTGCCATTCCATTTATTGTATTCGGCACTTGCCAGGTATTCCTTATTGGAAACATGTACAGGATCAAAATCATAAGTACCCGGTTTCCAATCTGCCGCAGTAAGAACTTTACCACTAAAGGGCATTAATGTCAATACAATTGTCTCTTTCCTGTCGGCAGGCTGGCCAACAACCTGTAACATCTTGGTAGAACTAATATACTTTACCATTGTATATTCTAATGCCGCTTTTGGAAATGCCTGGTTATCAATTTTAGCTGAAAACGGACTGGTTTCTGCATTGATATTGTTGGACGTGCCACTGTTGCTTTTTGTACATGCACCTAAAAAAATAAAAAAGCCAAAAGAAATCAGGCAAGCTTTTAGATAATTGTATTTCATTTGTAAACATTTAATATTCTGGCAAAATACCTTCATTAAAAAACGTCGGACAATGGGCTGTTCAGCCCATTTTTCATAAGACTGAAAATTGTATTTTGCAACTATCAAAAAGTCAACCTTTTCCCTTTATTCGGCAGTCAATTTTTTCTTTGCTGTCTTATTGCCCGGCTATAGTTTATTAATAGGCGACAGTACCATATTTTACCTGATTTACCTGTATTGGTGGCAAGAGCTATTAGCATCGGCCATTGAAGGGATTTATTATGCAAAAAACCGGCAAGCCTATCCGGAAATTTCAACCAATCCGTTTTGGGCCAGACTTTTTTTGTTATTCGTGTACTTTGTATTCATCGTTATATTTTTTGGCTTGGTCAGTGATTGGGGGAGCAATCTGCGCATCAAAAAAAATCTTGAAATCTTTTTGTTCAAAGATGTTTTTTTCATGATAAACCTGGTAGGATTGGTAATGAATGACTGGTTACACAAAAAGTCTGCCACCCAAAAACTTATCATCAGCAACGATCCGTTCAAGGGGAGAATGATGGTGATGCATATCTCCATTATATTAGGGGGTGCCACCTTATTTATTGGCAATACAGCCTGGGCTGGATTTCCATTCCTATTGATTAAAGCCTATATGGATTTCAAACAGCAAAACAGGGAAATTAAAGCCAATATCCTTTAAATCCATCCCTTGTTTTTGGCCTTCGACAATAACTCGGTCCGGTTTTGAGCCTGCAATTTTCTATAAATATTTTCAATATGTCTTTTAACCGTAAAAGAAGAGATATACAAAATTTCAGCAATCTGCTTGTTCGTAAGCCCGGTACTTAAATTCTCTAAAATTTCTTTTTCCCTCAAAGAAAGCACATCTTCTTGCGGTTTCAACTGATTTGCGGGCACCGCATTGTTGTATTCTTTAAGTACCCGCAAGGCTTTTGCTGCAATAGAAGGCGACATGACTGCTCCCCCGTTCATGGTATCAATAATTGTTTCGTAAACCTTATCAGCCTTGGTCTCTTTTAGAATATAACTATCTGCTCCTGCTTTAATGGCATTGAAAATAGAATCATCATCATCGTAAATGGTAATCATCACAATCTTAATATGGGGATACTCTTTTTTTATCAGTCGTGTTGCTTCAATTCCATTCATGACTGGCATTTGAATGTCCATCAATATCATATTAACAGAAGCATCTGACTGAAGCAGCTGAAGCATTTCTAAACCATTAGCAGCAACGAATTGAATACCAATATCAGGGAAATCATTCAGTTTCTCCTTTAAAGCTCTTTGAGCCGACATATTATCTTCTACAATAGCTAATTTAATTATTTCCATGCTACCTGTATTTGAAAGGAAGTCCCCTCCCCTTTATTAGAAATCATTGTATAAGTACCATTCAAATTTTGAATTCTCTGTTTTACACCTGCAATACCATAGGATTCATTCCCTTCGGAACCATCATCAAAACCCTTTCCATTGTCTTTTACCAATAGGTCCATACATTTGTCATTGCACACAATATCAATCCAGATATCAGTAGCTTCTGCATATTTTATTGCATTATTAGTTAGTTCCTGTATTACCCGGAAAACATTAACGGCAATATTAGAATCAATCACTTCGTTGTTGTTGTAACGGCAATCAAAATGAAAACGGATCAAGTCTTTAGCTTCCCCGGCTGCGTTTATAAAATTCAATACCTTATTTCTGAAATCAGACAGTTGAATTTCATCCGTATGAAGCATCCACAGTGCGTTCCTGAGTTCCAATAATGCATTGTCTGTATACTCAGAAAGCGAATCTATCCTTATCTTTTTGTCCTCCTCCAAACCAGAAGCAGATGCTTTAAGCTGATCGGAAACAGAAGAAATTAAAGTGAGGTGTGCGCCAAGACTATCGTGCAGATCTCTGGCAATGGAAAGTCGCTGCTCTTGCATCGTTTTTTGAATCCCGATTCTAGACAACACAAACTGGTGTTCAAATTCCTTGTACATCATGGCACTCCTAACCGCTACCAATCCATAAACAAAAATCATGAACACAGGCATCACAATTAAATCCAAGGAAATTTGAGAAATATCAAAAAAGCTATGGGATATAATCAGGATCAATAAAAAAAGCAATACATTAATAAATATTAAAGCAACAAATTCTTTTGCCCAGGCTTTTTTAATCCGGGTTTGATGATAAAAAGGGTCGCCGGAATCTAACTGAAGTTTGCTGGCAAACAACCAGGCTTTTGTACAATAAATCAATGTGTTGATTAAGGTAAAAAGGTTGATTATATTAAAAACCAGAAAATTCCCCTGATTAATCTGCTTAATCACAACAGCATTATCGTACGCACCTGAAAAAACATAATAAATACCAAATAAAAAGGATAACAAGGAAGGAATCTGACTCAGGTATATCCCTTTTGTTACGTTATATCCCAATAAGTTTTTTACATAATAGTATACAAGGGGAGCAAACAAATGAGGTATAAAAAAAGTAAAAAAGATAACTGGAACCAGTTTTTCATTTTCCGGATAAAAAATAAACAGATTAATAAAAAAAGTGGCAATAACTGAAAAGAATATCATGAAGTAAGCCAATCTTACTTTAAACACTTCTCTTTTATTCAACAGCGTAGGTAATGCCAGTAAAAACAAGATAATGGCTGCTGAAATATTAAGATAATAAACAAAGGGATCCTGGTAATGCATCTTGTAAAATACAAATAGTTTTATTGAAAAAAGATTACGGCAGAACTGCCATCCAGTAACAGTTGATTTCCTTTCAGGGAAGACATATTGCGCATTGAGGCAATTTTCCACTCACCTGCAGGCAGTTCAATTGTTTTGGCAGTTAAATTCCCATTGTAACCCACCCAGATTTTTTTCCAGCTATCCCCCACGGCTGCACCGTTCATTGTATAGCCAATAACCCCTTCAGGCAAATATTCCTGAAATACCAGGTGCTGTGCAATTTGCTGAGCAGAAGTCATTCTGAATGCAGGATGCGCTTTTCTCAATTGAATCAAAGACTGAATGTATTGATAGCTTGCGTAGTTCCTGGTCTTAAGATTCCAGTTAATGGCATTAATACTATCTCCGCTATTAAATGAATTCTCAACCCCATATTTGGTTCTTAAAAACTCGGAACCTGCCGTTAAAAAAGGAGTACCCTGTGCAGTCAATACTATCGCATAGGCCAATTCGTGCATTTTTACCCTTTGTTGTGCTGTTGCTTCTTTATAAGAAAGGGCTATTTTATCCCATAGAATATGATTGTCGTGGCAATCAGCATAATTTATTAATCCTGCAGGACCAGAAGTATAGGGTCCTTTGGAATAATTCACCAGACTGTAATTGATTTGCGGATGCTGACCAGCAGCTACTACCCCGAATTTTACAGATTCTGTATTGGTTAATTTTCCCGTTGCAAAACCCCGGTCGTCAATATTAAATACACTGCCTTTGATACCATCTCGCATATCGTCGCTAAAAACTGCTACGCCATTCAGCCTGGCTGCATTTTGCTTCAAGGCTTTTAAACTGTCGGGCAGTGGCGATCCCCCCGCTGTCCAACCTTCTCCATATAAAACAATAGAAGGTTTTAACTTTCTTAAGGTATCTGCAATCAGATTCATAGTTTCAATATCGTGAATACCCATAAGGTCAAATCGAAAACCATCCACATGGTATTCCTTTACCCAATACAATACACTTTCAAGCATAAATTTTCGAAACATGGCTCTATCACTGGCTGTTTCATTGCCACAGGCACTGGCATCCGAAAAACTTCCGTCGGGTCGTTTGCGGTAATAATAGTCAGGAACAAAGACATTAAAATTGGATTGTTGGGTTAAAGCCGTATGATTGTACACTACATCCATAATAACCCTTAGTCCATTCTGGTGAATCGTTTGAATGGTATGCTTTAATTCTTTAATACGTTGCTTACCATCCGAAGCACTGGTACCATAAGAACCTTCCGGAATATTATAATTAACGGGATCATATCCCCAGTTGTATTGGTTGTTCTTTGTTTCGTCAACACTGTTGTAATCATAAAAGGGCAACAAATGAATATGGGTTACGCCCAATTCTTTAATATGTGAAAGTCCGGTTGATAAACCTGCAGCATTTTTTGTTCCGGTTTCTGCCAGCCCCAGAAACTTGCCTTTGTTTTTGATGCCACTATTCGGATGAATGCTGGCATCTCGCACATGTAATTCATAAATAATGGCATCGGTCTGTGCATTTTTAGCAGAGAACCGGGGGGATTGATCCTTTGCCCAACCTACCGGGTTGGTTTCTTTTAAATTAACCACCTGTGCACGCAATCCATTGGTACCACAGGCTTTGGCATAGGGATCAAGGACTTCTGCACTCCAGACTCCATTCATGTTTACCTGAAAAGTATAATAATGGTCTTTGATGTTTTCGGCGACGGTGATTTGCCAAACGCCGTTCAATTTTTTTTCCAGTGCTGCTGTGCGATAAGAGTTGCCGCCTGAATCCGATTTATAAAAATTGATTCGGACCGCTGAAGCAGTTGGAGCCCAAATCTTAAAAGTAGAAGCCTTAGGGGTATAAGTCAAGCCTAAGTCGTTACCGCCATAAACAGGATAATTGGCAGTTGGGTACTGTGCCACTATTCGCGTAGCTATAATCAGTAGAAAGAAAAGCAAATGGTTTTTCATAAACGAAATTGAATAGATCAACTTTGACCCGATTGTTTGGTTTTACGGTAATTAGAAAAATTACCGTAGGTATAAATGATTGAGAAAAGCAATAACCATCCACGCATTAAAATATTCTGGTTATCATTTTTTTGATATGCATACACAATGCCAACAACAAAAGTTATTACTAAGATGCAGCCTAAGATAATTCCAATCAGAGGTTTGCGGGTATTGGTATTTGAGTTCATACTGAGTTATTTGGCTGTATTTGTACAAATGAAACTTTAAAATAGGCATTATTCATAAAAAATATTCGATTTAGGTGCAGCTTTCACTCTTGGTTTAGCTTGAATGGTTTTAGTGGCAGTCTCAATAAAAGCCAGCAAATCAGACGGATTGATTCCATTCACTTTATGGTAGGTTTTACAGTACTCGTCTATTTCAACCGTTATGGTTTTATGGCCGAATTGAAATTGCACGACTGTCATTAATATGGGGATACCCGGACATTCATCTTTTATTACAAGATGATTCGGCAAACTGGTATCTGACAAGTAGCGGGTTAAATTAAGCATCTCCCACTTTTCATTTATATTCTGAATTTCAGATTTAGTTAGTTCAAACTGAATCTGCTGTTTTGTATTGTTCATAAAAAAAACCGTGTAGGTTTTATTACCAAGATCATAATTTTAACTATCAGCATATTGAATGCTGATTAATGGGATTTTATTACTGGAATCCTGAGCATGAACATCAGGATAAAATAACAGACTAATCAGAATAACTATACGAGTATATATCATGCTCTAAATGCTATTGTTTTAAATCTTATTCTTTTTCCTGGGAATTGACAAAGACTCCCAATTAGCATCACATAGCATATTGCCAACCACATGCCACACAATCGTGGCAATGGAATTGCTTTCTTCATTGTACTTCCAATTCAATTGTTCATCGGAGAGTCTATCAAAAATTTTCTCCGTTAATTGTTTGTAATATTCAAACTGATGTTTGGCGCTATGAATAAAATCGTCATGCATGATAAATGACTTTTGAATTGAAATTATACTGCATCGGGCTTGGGTCCTTTAGCCAGTATTTTCCTTGTTAAACCAGGGAACCAGCGTTGCAAACCAACAATAATTCTGCCATGGGTTGTGAAAACATAATTGCGCTTTCGCTTCAGAATAGCCCATACCATTACTTTGGCGGCTTTATTGGTTGGCCACATTAAATTAGAGGGACGCGGATCGGGCCGATCCGGATGCCAGACGCCTTCATTGTCAACACGTGCAATTTCAGATACTACGAACCCCGGATGTAAAACAGTACAACTCACCCCTGTTCCCATTAATTCCAATTGCAGAGTAAGACCAATAGAATTTACCGCTGCTTTAGACGCACCGTAAGCACCTATATGAGGATTGGGAAGAAACGCTCCTACGCTACCCACCAATCCGATTCTACCTTGTGTTTTCTTTAAATGAGGTAGTGCATATTTAACTGTTAAAGCCAATCCCGTAACATTCCCTTGTAATTGCCTGCTCCAATCGGCTGCAGTTAATTGTTCAATACTTCCAAATACACCAAAGCCCGCATTAGCAACTGCAATATCCATTCTGCCCCATTGTTCTATAATAGATGCAACAGCTTCTTCAATTGATTTTTCATCCATAATATCTACCGGAACTACGAGGGCTTCTCCGCCCTTTTGACGAATTTCCTGAGCAACGGCTTCCAGCAATTCTTTGCGTCTTGCAGATAAAACCACTTTAAATCCTTGTGCTACCCATTCAAATGCCATTGCTTTACCTATACCAGAAGATGCTCCGGTAATCCAGACTACTTTGTTTTGGGAATTAGTCATAATGATGACAATTTTTACTTTTTAGGTAAGGTTGGATAGGGTACAAATTCGGTTTCATCACCCTTTACTTTTTCAAATAACTGATCTTTCCATTTTTGTTTTGCTTCAGCTATCAGTTCCCGGCTGGTTGCAACAAAGTTCCAGTCGATGAATCTTTCTTCAGGAAAAGGCTCTCCTCCAAAAATATAAATAGTGCTATTGGCTTCTATTGTAAAAGTGCATAATTGACTGTCCTTCGTAACTAGCATTTGCCTGGGCCCATAGATATTGCCATCACTTTCAATAGCCCCTTCCAGTATATACAAACCAGACTCTCCATATAAATGTTTGCCAATGATCAGCTCCTGTTTTTGTGAGCTTTTAATTTCGATCATATACATTGGACTGTATACAGGCACCCCCGATTTTCTATTAAAAGCTTCACCAGCTATTAGCTTATACTGAATACCATCCGTTTCCCAACAGGGAATTCCGCTTTCAGGAATATGATAAAACGATGGTTCCATTTGCTCCAGCTCTTTAGGAAGCGCTACCCAGATTTGCAAGCCATGCATATTCTTTTCAGAATGCCTTATATAGGCTGGGGTTCGCTCACTGTGCACGATTCCTCTACCTGCTGTCATCCAGTTAACCGCACCAGGCTTTATTTCAACCTCCGTGCCAATTGAATCACGGTGCATGATGCTGCCTTCAAATAAGAATGTAAGCGTAGAAAGTCCAATATGTGGATGAGGTAATACATCAAAATTATTACGCTCATTTAATTTTACAGGGCCCATATGGTCAATGTAAATAAAGGGGCCAACCATTCGCTTCTGACGAAAGGGAAGCAATCTGCCTACCAGGAATTTACCTATATCAGCTGCTCGTTCTTCTATGATTAAATTGATGTTGGACATAGTTATAAAGAATTGCCTTTGTAACGGGGATCAAAATCCACCATCCACTCAATTCCAAATTTATCCCTGAACATACCAAAGTAAGAACCCCAGGGGCTATCCCCAATGGGCATTTCAATTTGTCCACCAGTGGAAAGGCTATTAAACAAGTGATCTGCTTCTTCCTTTGATTCGGCCCCAATAGAAATTTTACTTCTGGTTTCGTTTAAATTGTGAACGCCCAATGCTTCCGGGGTATCACTTCCCATTAAAATATTGTTCTTACCAACAGGTAGTGCAATATGCATAATTTTGTTAGCTTCAGTTTCTTTGGCTATGCTTCCTTCAAATTCCATATCCTTGAAGCGCATAACCATTGCAAACTCACCTCCAAAAGCGGAACGGTAAAACTCAAAAGCTTCTTCTGCATTTCCATTAAAATGGATGTAAGGGTTTATTTGTGCCATGATATTGTTGTTTGTTCATGAGGGAGGGTTATTCAATTATTTCTTTCAACTTCGCTAATGCCTTTGGATAATGATTGTTGAAATAATCCAGGTATTCATCAATAACGTCAATATCAACCGTTACTGTGGTAACACTTTCTATTTCATGAAAGGAATAATTTTCATGGCCGCCAGCCCACTTTTCAACCAGCTCGCCAGATGTCACTTCTTTATCACCGTCTATAAATCCATAGTGTCGTATAGAAACAAATTCCGCCGGAAGGTGTTCCCTGATTTCCGAAACCATCCCACCTCGCTTTCCGTTTTCATCAACCCCTACAAAATAAATCTTACTTCCCTTTTCCCAGTTACCTTCAAAAGTAGAAGTTGGATTAAAAACAGAGGTCCATCCCTGATAGGTGGAAATATCTTTCAAGCCCAGCATCGTTTCGTACACTTTTTGTGCAGGTGCATGGATTTGTTATTTGAATTGTAGTTTTTGCATGGCAAAGTGGGGTATTGAACTTAAATGTACAATTCAAATGGGAGAATGTCAATACATAATACAGGAGCGGCTTCTATTTATTGGGTTTCAGAATAAGCCTGAGTGAACTGTTTTTGGTCAGGTATGACCAGGCCCAGTTAATAAAGATAATTAGTTTGTTCCTAACCGTTAGAATTAACATCAAATGCAGAAACATCCAAACCAGCCATGCCATATATCCTTTGAATTGAATGAATGGCAAATCTACCACTGCTTTGTTTCGGCCAATGGTAGCCATGGCACCTAAATCTTTGTATTCATATTCAATTAAAGGCCTATTCTGGTATTCGTTTCTAAGATTCCGGCTCAACAATTTTGCCTGATTGATGGCAACATTTGCTACCTGAGGGTGCCCCTTGGGATAATTGGGAGTAGTCATTAAGGATATATCACCAATTGCATAAATATTAGTGTATCCGAGTATTTTATTTTGTCTGTTTACCTGTATTCTGGAATTGGCAATCCATACTTTTTCATCTAGCCCTTCAATATAATTTCCTTTGATGCCCGCCGCCCAGATTAATGTTGATGCGGGAATAATCTTCCCATTAGACAGCGTTACCATTGTTCCATCATATGATTTTACAAAAGTTTCTGTTATCAATTGAACACCCAATTGAGTTAAATATTCACCAGATGCCTCACTGGCTTTGGTGCTCATAGCGCCCAAAGTTCTGTTACTTCCTTCAATTAAATAAATACTGAATTTAGAAAAGTCAATACCCGGATAGTCTTTCGGCAAGACGAATTTTTTTATTTCAGCGAAAGCGCCGGCCAACTCTACACCAGTTGGCCCTGCACCTACGATGACCAGATTGAGCAAGGCTTTCCTACTCTCTGCATCTGCGCTAAGAATGCTTTCAAATACTGTTATGATATGATTTCTAATAGCAATGGCATCATAAGTAGACTTGAGCGTAAACGCATTTTGTTCAATAGAAGTATTGTTGAAAAAATTGGTAGTGCACCCTGTAGCAATCACCAGATAATCATAATGAAAGTCGCCAATTGTTGTAGCAATTTTATTATCTTCAGGATACAGCTTAGTTACTTCCGCCAACCTTATCTGAATGTTTGAATTACCCTTGAATACGAAGCGCAAGGGAAAGGAAATGCTGGAGGGTTCAATTTGCGAAGTAGCTACCTGATAAAATAAGGGCTGAAACTGGTGATGATTCAGCTTGTCAATTAAGGTAATATCAAAATACTTTTTATCTACCTTTTTGGCAAGTTCTAGTCCGGCAAAACCAGCACCTAATATGATGAGTTTCTTTTTCAAGCAAGGAAAAGATAATCATTTATTTTATAAACGTTAACCACAACCTGTTTTTATTATCAAATCCATTTACCCATGAGAAATCAATTCCGTTTTTTAGCTGTAACTATTGGGTTTACTCTATTGACTATTTCTCTTCAGGCACAGAACAAAGAACCCAACTTGAAATTTGGCAAGTATGGATGTACAGCCACCAAATACATTAATGGATTTTACCAGTACTCACCCAAGGGGTCTTTTATTATAAATAAAAATGGCAGTTACACGTATTTAGGATTTGAAAAACCTAGTACCGGCAAATTCACTGTTGATGAAAAAGGGAATCTTCAATTTAAGGGTGGTTATTTTGATGGCGGCAAAGCAGAAAAAATTGACACATCTAACCGATTCTTTTTAGTTTTCCCTTCAAATCCTGACAATCGTTGGACTTGTTCCTATACGGATAAGCCTTAAAAAAGATATTCCTATTAAATAAAGCTATTTTTTGATTTTCCGGTATTGAGTAATACTATAATAAATACTCCCACCCGTTGCCAGAATTGCTATGGCAATACTCCCTTTAAAACCAAAAGCCTTTGCAAAAAGTATTAGCAGGTCTTGTTTTCCAGGCTGTGTGCTGGATGGACCAATAGCTATTCCCTGCTCAATATCATGAGCATAAACAACCAATAAGGCAGAAAAAATAATAATTGCCAGAATGTATAAAATAGGCTTCCACATCAAGCTAAACTGTAAGTGATATTACTAATTCAAAATATTTTTATACACCACCCCGTCTTTCATGATCAGCATAAAATTTGCATCCGGGTTCTCGACCAACTTAATATTTTCTAATGGGCTGCCATTCACTAAAATTAAATCAGCATAAGCTCCCACTGAAATTTCACCCAACTTGCCTTTTTGATACGGGTCTCTTTTACCACTCATTCTTAACAATTCTGCATTGGAAGAGGTTGCCATTTTCAAAATTTCATACGGTGTGTACCAACGAGTTAATGCAGAAAGTTTCGAACCTTGCTTTGTTGCCTCTTTGGCATCAAATAAAATATCCGTCCCCCATGCGGTTTTAATATTATACTTTTTAGCAAATGTATAAGCAATCTCCGTTCCCTGACGCATTTCATCTTGTTTCAAGCGATTAGGGCTCCCTTCAGGAAATCTGGATTCTCCGTTATCGATAAAAGGCTGTAAGCTCCACCAGATTCCTTTTTCTGCCATTAATTTTGCCGTTTCTTCATCAGCCAATTGACCGTGATCAATGCACTTTACTCCCGCTTTTATTGCAGTCTTAATAGCATCAGGTGTATAAGCGTGAACTGTTACATAAGTTCCCCAATTTTCAGCGGCAGATACCGCTGCTTTAAATTCAGCTTCTGTATACTGTGTAACATCCAAAGGATCATAATTGGAAGACACTCCTCCGCCTGCCATCAATTTAATTTGTGTTGCACCCTGACGTAATTGCTCTCTTGTACGCATCAAAACATTATCGGCCCCATCTGCAACTGCCACCATCCCATTTCTTTCCGGATAGGAAAGCTCTCCTATTTTACGTGGCACATCGGTTGGCAAACCAAAATCTCCGTGGCCACCTGTCTGTGAAATAAATGCACCACTTGAATAAACTCTTGGACCAGAAGCTAACCCCATATCAATCGCTTTGGCCAAGGTCAAAGATCCACCTCCTAAATCTCTTACGGTAGTGAATCCTCTTAATAACTGCTTCTCTGCGGCTTTAGCCGCTATTAAATTAAGCATTGCAAAATCGCTCATCATCGCCTGCATTTGCGGAATGCTTTCAAATAATAAATGGACATGTGCATCAATCATGCCAGGCATAAGAAATTTACCCTTTCCGTCAATTATCTGGGTGAACCCACTTCGGTCAGTTACAATCCCTTCGGTAGAAATCTTTGTAATAATATTATTCTCAATCAATACATTTCCTTTGATGGTCTTGGCATCCTTTCCGTTGAAAATTTCAACATTATTAATAAGAATTTTGGTTGGTTTGGAACTTTGCGCAACTATTATGTTGCTGAATAAAAGTAATAATGCTAAAACGGATTGGAATAATCTCATATCTCAAAAAAATTGATTTGGAATGGCTAGTAAAATAATAAAAAATATTAATTTATTAACTTTTTGTTGAACCCGCTTAACGCAAATTTACTTTTGCTTTAAAATGGAAAGTTGTTGCACTTGAGTACCTGCTTTCCTTCCTTGTACGGCTAGATATATAATACCTGACAGGTATTTGATTTTAATCACTTCTCCGAACTTTAGAAAATTATCACTCCCCACCAGGGTTTGACTACCATTAGAAATTTTATAAATAGAAATGCCTTGTTTATTAGCCCCATTGTTGGCATATCCTGTATAATACATGTTTCCATGCTCATCAAAGGCAATATCACTATCCGTTTCACTACCATACAAAAGACTGGCTCCATCCAATACTTTCCGGAGTTCTTTAGTCTGGAAATTGTATACAAACGAAAAGTATTTTTTTGTGTCTGGATGATACACAAAAAGTCCCATTTGCTTACCGTCTTTGCTGTAATGACGATATGTTTTCGCAGTACCGGTAAAACTGGGATAATATGGAATATAGGGAACGGAAGCGACCACTGTAGCAGGGGTTTCTTTAAAGACAGGTACGGGCAAATCGGTAGGAACATATTCTGCAACAATCAAATTATTGTCTCTGGTAGTAGCAAACAAAGTACTCTTTCCTCGTTCTGCTTCCGTAAACAAGGGACGAATATTATTGCCATTGTTAAACATATATGAACCAATAGTATTAAAGCCCCCCCAGAGCAAGTTTAACCCCGATAAGAGATAAGGATTAGGATTGGGGTTTAAACCAACAAATGAATAAACCATATTGGGATAAAGATAAATACTCAGATTGCGATACCCCATCTCCATAAAATACCCTTCAAACTCTCCCAGATGACCTTGACCAACTACACCTCCAAGTCCGTTATATCCGGCATCTCCAGACACATGCAGATAGGTACTCCCTCTAGGGCCAGCATAGGTCATCAGTGCCATTATATATTGGTTGGTATAGGGCCGAAAAGCGTGTACCTGTAATTGCTGACGCATATCACCACTTCCAGACACAAAATTTTTAAAATCAGGAAATTGTTTGGCACCTTTTGGCAAGGGAATCACTTTTTTACTATTAAGATCAACAGTATTTCGATAAAAACTCTCATAGCCATTTACACCCCCAATGGCATTTTGAATGTATACAAAATGAAACAGGTGATCGTTTTCTATAGTCATATCACTCATCCCATATTTTCCGAATGTCTGCATTAACATAGTGGTGTCCCATATATGTTCGAAAGCAGCATTGGCCTGTAAAACATTAATTGGTTCATAAGGATTTGAGGGATTACCGGTGTTATTGGTTTCTTTTTTGCAAGAGGTTGTTGCAAGCAGCGTAAACAATAAAATGGCCGCAATTATTTGTTTCATTTACTAATCTTAACGTGAAGAAAAAACGATTTGATTCTTCGCCGAAAGTATTTAATAAAAGATTTCTGCCTATGGGCCGCACAGCCCATTCTTATATTCCCAATTAAATAAAACCCGCCCCCAAAGCAAGGGAAATTAAAATCAACATAATAGCCACTGTTACCTGTAAAAACTTAAGAGTTACTTTCTTTAAAAGTTTGTTGCCAATATAAGCACCGATAATAGCTGAAAAAGTAGCAAAGACCACCAGATTCAGGTTATCCGTAAGACCCGCACTGTTAAACCTGGTAGCGTAAACACTTAATCTGGTAAAGTCCACAAAAGTAGAAACCACTACTGCTGTTGCTACAAATGCTTCTTTAGAGAGACCTGCTTTAATTAGAAAGGCACTTCGCAACGCTCCCTGGTTGCCGGAAAGCCCCCCGAAAAATCCACTTAATGCACCACCGACCGGAAGTTTATCCTTGCCGAATTGCAGATTGCTGAAATAAGGAATTAAATCGATGCTTGCAAAGAGAATGAGCAAAACAGAAATGATAAACTTTACCGGGAACACCTGAAAAGTTTTTCCAAATAGTTGATATGTAAAAAGCGGTTGCCAATTAGTGATGTTCAGCAACAACCAGGACCCTAGTAAAGCAGCCAACACTGCAGGAATTCCAAAACGCAATACCACTTGCCTGTCTGCTGCTCGTCCAACCAACACTAATTTGAAGATATTATTAAAAAAATGGACAACCCCTGTAAGAGCAATGGCTAAGTCTACAGGGAAGAAAATCATAAATACGGGTGTAAGAATCGTCCCTAAACCAAATCCTGAAAAGAATGTCAGGATGGCCACAAGAAATGCCGTCAACGATATAATTACGATTTCCATTTTTGCTTTATGATAGTTACTGAAGTGTCTCTCCCCGCTGCAATTTAGCAAGAACAGACAACTCTTTGCGATTGGCCTTGTAAATGAACCAGGCAAGTACCCCAAGGCTACCGAAACCTGAGAAGACAAAATAAAGATAAACCCCGTTGGAAAATTCCTGTTTAAATACAGGAAGCAATAGTACAAAACCAATTATATAAGTAGCATAAAGCAAGGGAGTGATTACCAGGTGCAATATTCTCCGTTTGCTATAAAAAGCGGTGGACTGTTGCAGAAAAGTGCTAAAATCTACCAATCGATCTAATTGCTGAAACTGAAGTGTATTGATCCACTCCAGAACAATACGGATGGCAAGCGAGCCAATCATTAGCAATAAGCCAATAGAAAAGGTTGTAAAGCTAAAGCCAGTGTATGTTGCAAAGTAAGCGATAAGGATAAATACGGTTAGTGACAGCAGGCCAATCGTCCAGCGAAATTTAGCTTTCACCTGTTTTGCTTGTTCTTCGGACAACTGCATCAGTTGTTCCGGCATTGGACGTTGAGCCCCTATACCAGACTGTTGTTGCCAGGCTTGTTCTAAGTTGGTAAATGGTTTCATATCTGTACACAGTTTGATAGTTGTTGTTTAATACGGTGAATGCGAACACGGAGGGTTTCTTCTCTCAAGCCTACTACTTCTGCAATGGCGCTGTATTCCAATCCCTCTAAAACCATCAGTATAATGACCTTACCCGTTTCATCCAGCTGCTGAATGCAGCCATACATTTTCTTAAGGCGTTCTTCCATCACAGGATTGTAAGCTTCGGCCGCCATTTCGGGTAACTGATCGGTTTTAATTTCTTTTTTCACAGAAGCTTTACGCAAATATGTAAGACAGGTATTCACGGCAATTCGATAGAGCCAGGTACTGATTTTTGCTTCGGCACGGAATTTAGACAGGTGTTGCCAAACTTTCATGAACACTTCCTGAGTGGCATCCGCAGCCAGGCTTTCTTCTCCACTGAAATACCCTATACACAGACGGAAAATAGCGGCATAATGCTCTTCATAAATGCGTGTAAACAATTGCTGATCGGCCACTTTACTGAATATTTTCTTTGATTTTATTGATATACCATTCTGGCTGATCATACATTACAAAATGAGCTGCTTTATCTGCATAATGAATGACTTTATTGCCCAATTTTGCATATTGTTCGTTATATGTTTTTTCAACCATGGCTTTATTGGGATGAGTGGCGGCCAATACCACAACTGGTAGCTGAATGCCGGCAATATCGTTTCTTAAATCCAATTTAAGCAAATCAACATAACCATATACATAGGTTTTACGATCTGCCTGCAACATCATGTCTACCACTTTGGCCTGTTTTTCCTTGTTCAACATCATAAATCCAACCTGTTGCAGCGCCTGTTTACGAAAACTTGCCGTATCCTGCTGCAACATTTGCTTGCTGTATGGACTTTCATACACAATGGTGGATGCATCATAATTTGGCATCATCACTGCACCATTACAGGGCAATGCATCCACAGCAATTACTTTTTTAAACAAGGATTGATCGGTAGCCGCCAACCATAAACCTAAGGTTCCACCCAAGCTATGACCAATGATTACAGGCTTATTTAATTTTTTACTTTTAACATAGGTCACAACCTGATCCTTAATATTTGGTAACCAGGGCATTTCAATAGCAGGAACACCTCCAAAACCAGCAAATGTGAATACATGGCATTCATTATTGGTCGACAAAGCTTTTACGGTTTCTTCAAAGATTTCACCAGTGCAGCCAAAACCTGGGAAAAGCAGTACAGGATTTCCTTTACCAATTACTTTTACCTGAAAAGCTCCCTGAGCCTGAGCAGAAAACCAAATACTAACCATACTGAATACGAAAACCAATAGCTTCTTTTTCATTGTTATTGTTTTTTAATTTCAGTTTGGATGCATAGGCAAATGATTTGTTACAGGATATGGAATATTTTTTTAAAAAAAGGGGAAGGCTGTGTTAATGAAAAGAATTAAGGCTATTAAAGTTCAACAAAATCGCCTCCTCGTTCATTTTTAATTCAACCAATTTTTCTAAGTGGTAGGCCTCTTCCGCCTTATCAACAAGTGTTGCCAAATCAATTAAATTATCACTCTCATCATTGTTTTTCCACTTGAACAAGAATGTATGTAAATCTGTGAAGCTTTCTAATTGATCAGTATCTATATCATCAATTCTCCTAGTTAAGAGCCCAATAAAAACGCCAAAGTTGTATTGTAAGTTTTCCTTCATTTCCGGCGCCTTTATTTCATGATAAAGTTCTTTAAAAGTGATACCAAGTTTTTTGAGTCCCTTGTATGCGAAGTGGATGGTTCCTGTTCCGGTAGAATCCGTTTCCCAACCCGGATCAAAAAGCACTTTCCTGAAATATGCTCTCCCTGCATTTCCGCAAAGTGAAAATCCATAAACAATCCCAGCATTACAATCGGTAGAAGCAAACTCACAACCTAAATCATATAGATTTTGGAGCAATGTACTATTGTTTTCTACTTTAGAAACCAATGCAGGGATAAATTCCGGAAATAAGTTTTTTCCATAACAGTTCTCAATGGCTGTTTTAATTTTTTCCTGGTATTCTGTACAGTCAAAATGGAGGAGGCCTAAGATGGCATACTTTGAGATATAATAATCTGCTTCTTCCGGGGATTCAAATATATAATCAGCCAAAACCTGCTTAACTGGCGTATATTTCAAATAGCCGAGTAATGCTAATACTTCAGGATTATTGGCATCCAACAACCGATTATTACTTATTGCTACCTTAAAAATTTGTGCAGCCACCTTTTCATCTCCCCACTTTTTAAAAATGGGATATAGATACGAGTAATGAAAATCGAAGGGATCATCCTGTAATTGATTTAAAATGGCATCCATATCTGTCTTGTTCCCGCATTTCATTATAGCATTAACCAGACTCTGAATGATGGTTACATCTCTTTCCGATTTTTCAACTTTCAAATAGGCAATTAGCTCGGTAGTTGTCCTTAACATTTAGAATATGTTTTTACAGGTGTAAGTTAACTTTCATCCCCACTTCTATATTCCAATATATCGGCTGGCTGACAATCCAGGGCTTTACAAATGGATTCTAAAGTACTAAAACGTATGGCTTTTGCTTTTCCAGTTTTTAAAATGGAAAGATTAGACAATGTAAGGTCAACTTTTTCTGATAACTCATTCAGTGACATTTTACGCTTTGCCATCATCACATCTAAGTTTACAATTATGGGCATAGCTTAAACAGTTAAATCGTTTTCGGTTTGAATTTCTACTCCCTTTTTAAAAATCGTTGCAATAATATAAACCACAGCCCCCATTAAAATGAATGCCTGACTATCTACCCAGAATTGGTCTAAGTGACTGGTTGTAAATCCATAATGGTTAAGACTAGCCGTAATCTTTTTCGCTATATACCCCAGTAAGCCGATGGACAGGGTAAGATAACTCACTCTTGATATCTGTTTTGAAACAAAGGAGCTAAATGGTTTTTTCATATCCATTTTATGCATCAGCACGATTATTATATAAAACAATATGGCTTTTAATAAACCAATCGCCAACAAAAAACCATAAAGCCCGAAGAAAGCCCATTTGCTCTCTTTATAGATTGGCATCAGATCTAATTTCTGATACAGATTCACCACCACTTCCGGTTTGTACAAACTGAAAAAGAAATTCACGATCAGGCCTCCGGTTTCAATGGATAAGCCAACAAAAATGAGCCAGGCAATGGTATATAGGCTCCAGTATACAAAATTGTTTGTTTTTGACATAATAGGATGTTTTAATTATGCCGCAAAATAGTAAATATTTATTGATAAACAATAAATATTTATTTTTTAATAAAAATTATTTTTTTACTCGCTTATAAGTCAAAAAATTACCCCGACCCATATAATTTAAAACCAGATTGTCTTTGTCTACTTCTTCTACAAACCAGCACAGGTTGGATTGTGCACAACTAATATAGTATCCCTTTTCAGTGGTCGCCTCAGCCCCTTTATCTGATTCATTAAGACATTTATCAGATAGAATAAATGCTTCAGAATCCCACTCTGACATACCCCCTGCTATTTCCTTTCGAAGATTTTTCTCGAAAACCAAATAATTAGTGGGGTCTTCTACATGTTGCCAGGTACCTTGTAGCAATTCCATTGTTGCTGTCTGAACTTGGTTGCAAACCAAACTCAAAAGAGCAACTAACAAAAAATACAATCGCATTTAAAATAAATTTAGTCAACCGGTAAAGCCTCCTCTTCACCAAAAATATATTTATTAAACCATTGCCAGTTATGCCATATGGCAGCCAAGCGCTCTTTGGGTTTATTGATGCCATGGCCAAAACCTTTGTAAACAACCAACTTAGAAGGGATGCCCCTGTCTTGTAAGCCACGGTACAATTCATAGGCATTGGAAATAGGAACGCGCTTATCAAATTCACCATGTTGAATTAAGGTAGGCGTACTTGCCTTATTAATATTGGTCATAGGTGAGGTCTTAAGATAAATGTCCATATCACTCCAGGGCGTAGCTTTAAGGTATTGCTGGGTGAAAGGCGCGATATCAGTGCTCACATAATAAGTTACCCAATTGGAAATACCTGCACCTACAGAAATGGCTTTGAACATATTGGTATTGGTGGTAAGAAAAGCAGAGATATATCCTCCCTGACTCCATCCCATACTCCCCATTCTTGAGGTATCTATAAAGCCCTTGCTATTGAGAAATTCAACCCCACTAACTACATCCCACATATCACCTACTCCCAGGTTGCGAACATTTAAAGACCGGAATTTCTCGCCGTATCCTGCACTACCGCGGTAATTTACCCTTAGCACCACGGCCCCTTTTTCTATCCATTGCATCACCGGATATACATTCGTTGGAAGCGGTTCCGGAAAATCAATTGCAGTAGGCCCACCATGAATTACAACCAATAAGGGATACTTTTTTGCAGGCTCAAAGTTTCTGGGTTTCAATAAAACGCCTTCGATGGAAGCACCATCTTTACTCTTCCATTGAATTACTTCATTAACCGGAGTATTCCAGCTGGAAATTTGAGCTGCATTATTACTAATCAACTTTACCGGTCCATTCATGCGCCATAGATACACATCGCTCAGTCCTTCATAGTTTCTACCCAATAATGCAATTGCATCACTATTCTTACTGAAAGACAATGCCGCAACCAAATCAAGTGGAAGTGACACTGGTTTGCTGGTGCCCGTTTTGGTATCTACTGTATACAACTTTTGTTTGGTTCTTTCCAGGGCCAAAATAAATAGCCCTTTGGCATTCCAGTCAATTACATTTTTATTCTCATCAATATCGGTAGCAATCTCCCGGCTCTTTCTACTTGCCATATCATAAATAAAAAGCCGGTTGTTCTTATAAAACTGAGAAACAGAATCAGTCACGGTACTGTTATAGACAAATTCGGTTCCCTCCGGGTTCCAACGAATAAATCCATCAGCAGCAGGATTGGCAACCAAGGAGGTGCTTTTTTTGTCGCTTGTATTGATCATAACAATATCTGCGCTGATGCCAGAATTAATCAGCGGATCTTTCTGGCGATTAAAAACAATGCTCTTCCCATCCGGGCTCCAATCAAACCCACTCACATTAAAATTGCCCTCAGTTAACCTTTTGGAAGCTTGAATTTTTACACTGTCCTGGTTAAAGTTTAGTATCCATAAATGTGTCTGCTTGTACTCTTCTCCTTCTACACCAAAACTACCATAGCGCTCTTTGATGGTTTTATCTCTCTTCGTATCTGCTTCGGTTTTAGTGATGGCAATTTGTAATCCATCCGGATTCCACTTATACGCACTTACCCCTTCCTCCTCTTTGCTGATTTGTATGGCTTCCCCTCCATTCACTTGAATAACATGCAACTGGGTTTTCTCTCCCCTGTCTGCGAGAAATGATACGAAGCGTCCATCCGGAGAAAATTGCACCGCTGTGCTGCTTGACTTATTGGTTCGGGTGAGTTGGAAAGGTTCTCCTCCCTCCTTATACATCCATATTTCTGAGTCGTAACTATTCGCTGCCCAATCGGTTGAAGTTACTGTATATACAATTGTATTTCCGTCAGGGGAAATAACCGGGGAATTGGAGCTTTTTAAACTGACCCATTTTTCAAATGAGACGGATGCATTTTTTTGGGAAAAAACAAAATTAGCAAGGCATACCAGGATGCCGGTGTAAAGGATTCGCATATTGAAGGATTGTACTTAAATATACTTATTTACTAGTCTTTGTTTCTAAAGAATTTATAAAAGCCCTAATAGCTTTCAAATCAGCCGCGGTATTGTCATTCATGACCGAATGACCGGCATTATTAATTACCACAAATTGCGCATTGGGGGTAAGGCTTTGAAACTTCTTTACCGTTTCAGGCATAGCAATATCAAACTCTCCTGTTGTATATAATACCGGAACTTTAATGTTCTTTAGTTCTCCAATCAAATTCATGTCTTTTAGATTTCCACCTACCAAAAATTCATTAGCACCGTTCATTTGTAAACCGAGCAACTTTCCGCTATGTACTATGGATGAATCAAGGTATCTATTCATTTTCCGGTTATAAAACAAAGAATAATATTTATTCAAAGCCTTTGCGTAATTAGCTGTGTCCGTATACTTTCCTGCAATGAAATTCAATAAAGGAATACGATCAATGGAATCCATAGCATTAACTCTCTTGTAACTATCAGCCACCCAGGTTCTTGCGTCGAAGAAGGGACTCTCTAAAATCATAGCACTTGGCTTATATTCTCCTCGTAAATAATGGCTTACAGCCAGCATTGATCCATAAGAGTGGCCATATAGATAAAACTCTTTGAGATTTAACTCTTTTAAAAGTGTATTTAAGTGTTCCAGCTGAGTTTCAAGATTCATTAAACTGGTATCTACTGAATTGGATGAGCGTCCGGAACTTAATTGGTCGTAGACAATGATTTGACGGTCTTTGGCTAATTCGAAAAGCGGGGTTAAATAGTAACTCGGAAACCCTGGTCCACCGTGCAACATTACAATTGGAGTTTTTGTACCGGATCCAATTACTTTATACCATAGCTTCCCACCTTTTACTGCTAACTCGTATTCGCCTTCTTTGGGATTCTCTGACTTGCAGGAAAAGAGAAGACAAAAACAAAGTGTAAGAATCAGGAAGTTGTTGAATATTGATTTTAACTTATCCATTTACAGTAGGTTTTTACTTCAGTCCATTTACCTTTCTCATTTCTATATAATTTTAAATGACCTTCCCCGCATTCATAACCACAATGATTGTCTGAATAAAAAAGACAATAGGTATCGTTTTTCAGAAAAATGGGTACTGAAAAAGAGTAATAGCCTTTTCTCCGCCTGTCTTTAAAAAATTCATTAGTAGCATTTTTACTCATAATTCTTACTGAGTTAAAAATATCACTAGTCCAAACAAAAGAAGTGGGTTTGATTTTTTCTTTAAGAGGTACTGAAAGAGAATCCTTGGGTAGTATAAATCCTAATCTTGAATTTTTGGCTTCCAGAGAAGTAGCAAAAAATAAAAAAAGCAAAAACAAAGAAATACCCCTTAACAATGATGAAAATCTCATGCGCTATTGAAGGTTAGAAATGTATCAAAACTGCTTATTCAAATTATGGTATTCAATTTTGGCCATATAGGGATAGTAAGGCAGGATTTCAATTAGTTCCTTTGTTTTTGCCTCATCCACATTTTGAAAGATCAAGACTGCTTCTTTTTTGGAAACCGAAATAAAGAAGCTTTCCAATATTCCTTCCTGTTTCCATTGATTTACAAATTCCATTTCTCTTTTGGGCAAATCCGGAGTGGAAATAATGGTTTGAATTCCGCTATCGGATAAACTGATTAGAACGAGTATTCGGTTCATAAATATATATTTAATATTAAAGCTTCACGTTGTCATTTTCGTCAAGTTCCCAGAATGGATTAAAAGCAACTTCAAATAAATGACCATCCAGGTCTTTAAAGTACCCACTATACCCACCCCAATAAACCTTCTGCGCTGGTTTTACAATAGTAGCACCAAGTGCTGCCACTTTTTCCAAAATTTCGTCTACTTCTTTCTCCGATCTTGTATTATGAGAGATTGTCAGACCAGAAAAGGAGCTTGATTGGTAGGGCAAGGTTGTGTCTTCCGCCAGGTCCTTTCTTGGATGCAATGCCAAAATAATTCCGCCCAGATCAAACAAAGCCAAGCCATCCAAACTTTTATCTGATTTTTTCCAACCCAGACCTTTTTCATAAAAGTTGAGTGATTTTTCAAATTCATCCGTTCCGAGTGTTATTAAGTTTAGTTTTTGTCTCATTTTCTATCTTTTATTTAGTTCCCATTTCCAGATAAGTCCATCTTCGGGATCATTGATTATTTCCATTTTCATAAATAAGCAAACAAATGATAGCAATCATGGCTGGCAAGGCCTGAACAAAGAAGATTTTCTTACTGGCAGTTATTGCCCCATAAACTCCGGCTACAGCCACACAAACCAGAAAGAAGAGCGCAATATTTTTTGACCAAACTGCATCAGTAATAAAAAATGTCCAAATTAATCCTGCTGCCAGAAAACCATTGTATAGTCCCTGGTTAGCGGCTAAAGCCTTGGTTGGCTTAAACAAGTGTGCTGGCAAAGATTTAAATGTCTTTTTACCAATGGTTTCCCAGGCAAACATTTCAAAATAAAGGAAATAAAGATGCTCAAGCGCAACAAGGGCAATTAGTATTTTGGCAAGAATGACCATAGTTTATGTATTTAATCTTTTTATTAACTTATCAATTCTCCTTTTATTTTGCTGTTGCAACAAAGAGGGATTTAAATTCATCCATATATTCACTACTAACATGATGCCTGCCCCCAGGTATTTCTGATTCATCAACTGAATAAGTACAAAAATCAGTACAAATACAAAGGCAAACAAATGATCAATTTCCGCCTTGGTCATTTCTTTTCGAATACGTTGCAAATCAGCTATATTCATTTTCCTGTCGCATTTCAGGGAAGGATTTAAATACCTAAATACTGTATTCTTTACCACCCACTTCACCAATTCAACTCCGAATAGCTTATTAACCCAATCGCTTTTGATAAAATTAAGTGAGGAAAGCTTTTCCGAATAAAGGTTTGAGTTTTTAATTATAGCGGTCGTAATCATCCCAACAATAAAAGAAATGAATACAATAGAGATGCTGAAGGTTATATATTTAAATATCATTCTTTACCAATTGTATTTTTTTGAATTTCAGCTCTATATTGGGATTTGATTCGGAACACTGTTCATTGCATTCAGTTTCAAGTGCCTTATTACAATATTGTAAACTTCATTTTCGTAAAGTCTATTACGATTATTTTGTCTTCGAAATAAGCATTACCGATAAGACCATATGCTCCCGCTTCCTTAAAAATATTTGTATGATAAAGTTCCGGATCAGGATGAACATAAATTTTAGGACTGCCAATCTTTAGATTACCCAGTTTAACCTTTTTCCTGATTTTCCCTCCGGGAACGTCATAGGATTTTCCCCAGGTAGTAATATTAAATAAGGTATCGGTGTAACTAACCATATTACTTAAATCAGGAAATGCGGCTGTTGTTTTCAAAGGAAATAAACTGGCGCCACTATCATAAAAGAAGGGAAAAAATGCATACCCAATTCTAATCGGTAATATGATTCTATTTTGATACAGTGTAAAGTCAATTGTGTTCATCTTGTTCGCATAAAATTGCGCCGACAATTGATCTGCGTATCCTATTTTATTCTTTTTGAAATCAATAATTAAAACTCCATTTCTAAACAGGTCAATTCCCATTGTACCAAGGGTTGTAGAGGAACCCAGGTTTTCCATAATTACCTCTTTGTCTATATTATTCCCATAATTGGGCAAAAAACCAATGATGTTTTTGGGGAGCTTATTTCCTGAAATTACAATACCGCCATTTTTAAGATTGATGAATCCATCTGCCTTTAGTGTATCAACTTTAAAGAATAATTTATCCAGATAAGGAAATGCCCTTGTAAAAGAGTTCCAAACATTGCCATATACAAATGTTCTGGGTGAACCGGTATCGAACTGCCAGCGCAAATTAAAATTAACTGTGTCAATGGTTGATCTTAACATCATGGCTTCTTTGGGATTAGCACTATCCCCAGCCCAATAGAAATTGAACCATCTTAGTTTTTCATTATCCAGATTCTGGCCAAAAACAAAAAAGCCATTGATTGACAGTAGAATTGCTATGAATACTGATCTCATTCTTTAATTTTTTCAAATTCAAAAGGAATCTCTAGTGAATCATTGGAAATCACCGCTTTGATCTTTCCCCTTTCTAACCAATATTTGATCTTTTTGGGGAATTCGTTCGCTTCATTTGTAAAAACAAATGCATTGGGTGTAAGCTCTGTCAACACAAACTCGGTAGCTTTTTCTTCATCGGGCATTTTTACGAATAAAGCCCCTTTGCCTCCGGATAGAAAAATGTCCATTTTCTCCTGAAATATGGTATCGCCTTTTTGAATGGTTAAACCAATACCAGAATAGCTACTGTCATTGGGTTTTCCCCAATTTTCATAGGTCTCTTTTCCCGCTTCTTCATTGGTTCTTTTCCAGTTACCCAGTAACCAATCCAGATTGGGATCTCTATTTTTAGTGGATTCAGAATGGGTACTACAGGATAGAATAAAAAATCCTAAAAAGACAATTATTATAGGCTTCATATAATCAAATTTAATAATGATTATATAATTACCTATAAAAAATGACTCTTATCTTTTATTTGTTCCGAGCGGTACAGGTTCATTGCCTGCCAATCCTCCCGCACAAGCTGTACAACGGCTCGTACGGGAAGTGGTAACTGGTGCGGTGGTGCTTTTGGTGGTCTTTTCCCAAACGATATAACCTGTGGGTCCTGTCTGATAGGTTTTCTCTGTTTTGGTTACCCCGGAAAAGACAGTATTGGTTGTAGGCTTTAGATAGCCGGTTCCATTGCATATAAGACAGGCTTTGGCCCGAAGGGAGCGCTCACCGGTTAGGGTCAGATCTGCTTTGGTAGAAACCGAACTACCGTCATCCAGCAAGAACATACCATTCTCCTTTTTCATGATCACATATTTTTTACCACGGTAAAGCACTACCACACCCGGATAGTACCTGTCGTCATAAATTTTATCGGTTATGCTATTACCAGATACGAAGGATCCCTTTTCAAATATGCCAACCAGCGACTTGTTGTTGTCATAAACACTTCCCGCACCGTGTAGTCGTCCATCCTTAAAACTACCCACAGTTACGTCACCAACCCCATCGCTCCTTGACCAGATACGAATACCCGTCCCGTTCAGCTCACCTAATCTGAAATCGCCATGTGTAGCATATGAACCATTACCATTAACTACTGGGGTAAATTTAGTACCATAAACCAATTGATTTCCTACATGCAAACCCCTGCTGCTATAGATCTCTTCGGGCTTATCCAGCTTAAAATAGTTTCGTATACCTAAGCCGTCGGGCATTCCATTGGTAAACTGTCCCAGAAAATACTCGTCGTCTGTGTTAGCAGCGTACATGATCCCCCAACCATGCGGAACCCCTTCCTTATTAAACGTGCCTTTGTAAATGTATTTGACAGGCTTACCAAAAACGGTCTTTCGGGATTCATCAATCAATTCATATTCATCGAGCTTATTAAAATTGACAAAAAATTCCCGAAGCTGTTCTTTATTTTCTACGGGTTCTCTGG
The DNA here is from genome assembly GCF_000508085.1 of Sediminibacterium sp. C3. GTDB lineage: Bacteria > Bacteroidota > Bacteroidia > Chitinophagales > Chitinophagaceae > Sediminibacterium. The sequence continues at coordinate 2,861,352 of NZ_KI669560.1, forward strand.
TAAGTTTCTGATTAATTTCTTCCAGCAAATTAAGATCGGTTTTGAGATCGCGAATAGCAGCAGGCCATTTTTCTTTCACCCCTACCGGAATGCCAAGCCCTCCTTTAAAATAAACTTTACCACTGTCCATGTACATCCCGATGATATCATTAAAATTCACTTCTTTTAGTTTTCCATTTTCATCCAGTTTTTCTATTCGGAACATAGGAAGAACTTCCCCACCTTCCTTAGTAATGTAATCAATTGAGCCAGATACAATACCATTGGGATTATAATTCACCAGCTTTGCGGATTCATAAATATTTTTTCGCAGCAGTTCGGGTTTATACTGAAATAACTTTCCAATAATGACAGGAGAATTGTTGGGATGAAGACTGTTTACATCATAGATATAGGTGGTAGTTCCAAAAGCTTTTACTTTAGGTCCACTATCTCCTTCATAATAACGTTCTACTTCCAGAAATACATCAGGCTGGGTTTCTGCCACTATTATTGGCTTATTATCAATATCGGCTACTATCTCCTTTTCATTAGCCGTTCTGGTATCATTTGCCCACCTTTGTTTTTCCCTGATATTGTGGTTTGAAAAAAACAACCTTAACTGCTCTTTTTTATTCCCACTGGCATCAGGGTCCATTTCTATATACGCCAAATAGAGATAGGTTTTTTTCTCAAGAGTATACGATTTAATATAATCTCCAAAGAGATAAACTTTATTGTACTGCTTATTTCTGCTCCTTACTTCTATACCAAATGAACTTATTTTACCCCACCCTATTTCCCGGGCATACAACTGATTGTAAATAAAATCATACTGGGCCCTGCCTATCGTATTCTTTTGGGGATCATAGGCGTTGCGGCTGGAGAATATGGGTGACTGTGTATTACCTGCAACAACAACTAACAAAAATGTTATGACAATCAGAAGAATTCTTAGTGACTTCATGGTTGGCAATATAGTCATCAAGAAGAATAAAGGCAATACGAAGAAATACGTATTTAGCTATTGTTTTGATTTAAGAGGAAACTGGGGTTATTCAATTCTTTGAATTATCTGAAACTTCTCTTTTAATGGTAATAAAGGGACTTTTCATTAGATAGAGAAAGGACTGCTGCTTCTCCTCCTCAAATTCAACCAAGCCATACTTCATCTGATTCACAGGAATTAACTTAAATGTTCCAAAAAGCCTGTCCCAAATAATGAAAATATCGGCAAAATTAGAATCCGTGTACACCTGCTCCTGGTGATGGTGTACCCGATGATGGTCTGGCATCACAAAAAGCAGCCCTAATGTTCTGTTCAAACAATTAGGGTAATTCAGGTTAGAATGTTCTATAAAGAAGAAAATGTAAACAATGAAATAATATAGTGCCAATGATGTTACATCCAGTCCAAATATTCCTGCCGCAACTATATTACCAGCCTGATATACAATAGCCAATTCAATGGGATGAAATCTAAAGGTGGTAGAAGAATCCATTTGGGTATCGCTATGATGCACTCTATGCAATCTCCACAACAAAGGAATTTTATGCGAAGCCCTATGGAGCCAATAGGTTGCAAAATCAAAAAGCATCACACTCAAAATCAACCTTATCCAAAAAGGTAACTCTATAAGATAAAGCAGCCCTATTTTTTTTGTATTGAGCCACTCAATACTGCTAACCAGAATAGTAAAGAAAAATAAGTTTAAAGCAAAGAATACTATTTGAAAAAGAATGTTTTGAAATAAATGCTTCCCTCTTTGCTTGAAAGTGAATGGATTATCAAACACTTGCTCCAGGGTATAGAAGAATGCCAGAAGACCAATTATTATATAATTGGGATTAATGCTTAGGATATAGTTTAATATTTCCATCATTTAAAATTAGGACATGTAAATAAACTTTTGCATTCTCTCTTTATCGTGGATTGACCGTGGCAAGAAGAATACACTATTTTACTTCACCTCCTTCCCTGTTTTATCAATATAGAAAATTCTCTTATCCTTATACACTTTGGCCTTCCCATTCATAAACATCCACCCATCCGACATATTTGTATCAAAAACAAAAGGATACAAATGTGGTATAACCAGTTTACCTGACTTGTCTATAAAACCATAAAAAGCATCCCAGGTTTTACCAAGCGGTCTTGCCGCGGCCAGTCCCTCTGAAAAGGGAAGCGCATCTCCGTATATAAAAGCTGTAATCTCTTTTCCGCTTTCATTAATATATCCCCATTTCTCCGTCCCATCTTCCATTATACATACCGCAGCCATTCCTTCTGAAAAATCCTTTACTTTATGATATTTAGGGTTAACTATGTCTTCTCCTTTGGGGTCTTTAAATCCATATTTCCCATTTGTGCCTTTAAAGGATGTTAGGTTTTTACTCGCTTTCTCTGCTTTTTCATCCTCTTCAATAATCCGCAAAGCTTCTTTTGCTTCTTTATACCCTTTATCTGCCGCTTTTTTAAACTGCAATTTACCTTTGGCATAATCCTTTTCTATTTCATAATAAATTGCTCCAAGAGAAAACGAACTGGCTAAATGCCCCTTTTGCTCCGCCGTCAGAAAAAACAATTTTGCTTTTTCATAATTCCCTGCTCTAAAGAAAGCGCTACCGTCAATGAATTCAGCATTACCGTTGCTCATTTGATTAACCATATCTTTATAAACCTGGTCTTTCGGATTTGCTTGTAATGCTTTTTGATACCAACTGAGGGCCGTAGTAAAGCTTTTTTCTACACCAGAACCTTCTAAATACAAAAGTCCAACACTTTCCATGCCGTTCGCATTCCCTTTTTCAGCTGATTTTATAAACCAATCCATTGCTTCTGCATATTTCTGAGCTTTATAAGCAGTATATCCTTTATTAAATTCGTCTAAGCCACTGACAGTTACATTCACACTATTCTGCCAATTCCCCCTTACCCCCTTTCCTGGTGGTGGCACGTTTGAAGGATAGGCAGGTCCATTCATGGTATTGGCATATAGTGTAGTGTGCCTTGCTACTGCTTTGACCAATGTTTGCTCGTCTTTTGACAGGTAGTTGTTCATAAACATTGTCATATCTTCCTGGTTATTGACCCTCATTAAAAATTTATAGGCAGCCAAAAAATCATAATCTATTAACTGACGCAAGTATGGAGCTGTTTCCTGTACAGCTTTTTCTTTACTGGCTTCGGCTATACGGCTGTCAAAGAATTTAGCAAGTGCTTTTCCTCTTTCATCGGATTTTGCTTTGCTTTCAGCCTGAGTTTCCAGTGCTTTTATAGCTGCCTGATAATTCTGTAATGCCTGTTGCGCCTGTGCAAATATTCCTGCCAGTATAAAGCATAGGGTGATGGTAGCTTGTTTCATAAATCGTGTATTCAGTATTGGATACAATTAGTGGAATTTTATCCGTAATGTCAATACGGAAAATGTGGTATTTTTTGTCTGAAGTATGGGTGGATTACTGGGGGGGGGGATTTTGTGCAGGGGGGAAAACGATGCTAATTGGAGTTGATAATCTAAATAATAGAATTATTGAGGTATCTGCTCAATCAATAGGGCATTGCCTGCTTTATTGTAGTAGGTGCAAGTCATTTTCTCCATATTGATTTCCCATTTTTCAATTCCGGTAGATGCGCACATTTTAATAAATGTCAGGAAATCAGTCTTTCCTTGCTGGTGGGCCTTTAACTCAGCTTTGAATACATCTTCGTTAACTGAATCTGCAATATCAACAGTCTCGTATTTGGCTGGAACATTTGCTATATAGTTATTTGCTCCATGATAATTTGTATGTCCATCTGAAACATAGGTTTGATATTTGGTAACACCCAAGGATTTTATTTCCTTAATGTAAGCTGGAAAATCTGCCCCTGATTTTACTATACTATGGGCAGATTGTAATTGTTCAACTGTAAACATGGTAGTTGAATATAAGAAAAATTTGAATGTGCGGGGGATGTTTTGGGGGTATAGATTCACAAATTCCGTGTGGAGTTTGAAAGCAAAATTTGAAAAACGGAGTCAATTAGGATTTTATAAAAGTCTCATTATATTTTCACAGTCCTATCTTAAATCTCCAAAATAAAAGTGTTACTAACACAATCATGGAAATCAATGTCCCAATTGGCAAAAACCAAATTGTCAAAATGCTAATTATTAACCCCGCTGGGTAAGTCCAATCTTTGTTTGTCCATAATGCATAAATCCAAATAAGCCATAATAGTCCATATAAAATAAATAACCACCCAAGTTTAAAAACGTCAATATTTATTTTATAAAAAATATTAGCCCAAGGTCCTGGTTTTTCAGGCCCTATATACTTTCCTTTCACAGTTACAAAAATCCCGTCAATTAGCATAAAAGCACCGTTTAAAAATCCGAGTATTGTAATTATGAATTTCATACAGAGTTAGATTATTATGATCATAAAATGGCAGGGCGATTAAGGCTGTTGATTATGCAAGATTGTATAAGTTAATGGTGAAGCTGTTATTAAAAAAGTTCTTTTAATCTACGCATCAGCAATCTTACACCTTGTTGCGTATTATTATTGAATGAATTGGTAAATATTATGTACCCAATGCCTTTACTTCGATTAATCTGCACAGTAGTATAGTAAGTTCCAACTGTACCTGAATGCGTGGAATATTCACCCCCATTCTCCTCAATATTATACCAACCCATCGCATAATTTTTCAAGCCATTATGCAGGAATGAATAAGTACTTGCTTTCAAATAATTATTGTTTCCTTGAAGTCCATTCAAATGGAGTTGAATGAACTTAGCAAAATCTTTAATTTTCAGATTTAAATCACCGGAAGGTTCGGTGTAATCCAAACGGAAATCGGTATTTGAAGGAACAGGAATTAAAGTTCCTTTTTCAAAACTATGTCCCCAGGTATCCTTACGTTTTTGATTCTCAGGCCATGAAAATGCCACATCCAATTTCAAATCCGCATTGAATACTTTAATTACCAACTCTTCCCAAGATTGATTGGTTACTTTCTCTAACATTAAAGTAGCCAAAGTATATCCAGCATTAGAATATATGAAGGGTCGCAGACTATCGGTCTTTAATGGGTCAATTTTTAATACGAACCTACCAAATGCCTTTCGTTTTTCCACTTTGGTTCCATTAAAAGAAGGGACTTCCGGATCAGTACTATCCCCTTGTAGTGTATGAATTCCAGCTCTATGAGAAAGCAAATCCTTTAAAGTAATATTTTCGTATTCTACCTTACTTTCCTTTTTCCATTCCGGAAACAAATCAAAGAACTTGGTTGACCAACTTAGTTTTCCACTTTCTACATACTTTGCAATCATAAAAGCGGTCATAGCTTTTGTATTCGATGCAATATGGAAACGGTCGTTTAAAGTGGCCGTGTCGGGGAGATTAACAGAATGCTTACCCATTGCATTCATTTCCAAAATCTTCTTCGAATTTAAAACAGCATATGACAATTCAGGAATCTGATAATGGTTTCTAATAGAATCCGCATACCTAAGTACATGCTGACTGTAACTTGTTACAGAAAACAAACTAAGGAAAATGTATGCTAAAAGAAATTTACTGCTTTTCATATTCATTAAGAATCTTTAATGAGTCCATCATAGTGTGTTTTGATTTTTTAGAAACTACAAATCTGTACCATTAATAAGATCTAAAATTAAATCATTCAGTATATCTACTCTACTTTCAATTGTCCCTTTCATATATCTCTCGTAGACATCCCTATTTTCTGGTGGATTCAGGTTTAAGTTATACCCTTTTCCTAACACTAACAATCTTATAAATTCTCTTTGAGCCCTCCCGTTTCCCTCTCTAAATGGGTGTAAGTAATAAATATATTTTAATGCTGTTTAGTTAGGTCAATATACCTGTAAGAACTAAATATAAGCCTATTGCTTAGCAAATACCACTAATTCTTTTAATGATATTTTATCAGTTACATAGTCTCTAATTAACTCAACCCCTTTGGGTGTAGGGCTGAACCCTTCAAACATATTGCTTGTAAGAGCATTTGCTGTACCTTCTAATGTTTTTAAATCCGAAAATTTAACACCAAGAATTGTCAAGTCATTTCTGTCTATATCTAAAGTATTAAACATTTAATTACTGGCTTTGAAAATGAAATTACATAAAATTACCCTTAGTTCAGTTTGGAATAGAATTTCTAATTAAATTGAACTAATCCTTCATCATAACCCCATCAACTCCTTCGGCACTTCTCCGGCATAAAGAAAAGGGTGAATAGCTTGCTGATTACCACAAGCCAATTGAAACCCATATTCCCTAAATTTGATTCATGTTAAATATACTAGTACTAGAAATAATTCTCGATCACACAGAACCTCTTATATGGAGAAAGATAATCGTTCCAACTAATTTCACTTTAAATCGGCTTCACCATGCGGTTCAAATTGCTATGGGATGGAATAATAGTCATCTTTTTGAGTTCAATTATGAAAACTTCTCCATCGGCATAGTCTATACTGATTTAGAAGATAACCCTAATATTGACGCCAGAGAAATCACTCTTGAAGAAGTAAACTTACAAATAGGTGATGAACTAAAATACATTTACGACTTTGGTGATTACTGGGAACATACCATTAAAGTTGTAGATAATAAATTTGATAAGCCTATCAAACAATTACCCTACTGCATCACAGGTAAATTAAATTCACCGCCAGAAGATGTTGGTGGCATTAGCGGGTTTTATCATTTTGTAGAGGTAATGAAAAACTTTAGACATAAGGAGTTCAAGGAAACATTAGTTTGGTATGGTGGATTTTTTGACCCACTAAAATATAGTACAGCAAAGATCAACACTAAATATAAAAGATTTGAAAAGTATATGGAGCATTTTGAATGATAATAAAGTAATGCCTATTGTTAAGTGAAGTGATAGTTTTAAATATTTATATCAGCAGCACTTACTTTTTTAATTTTCCCTTTATCAGATAATACAAGGAAACCATTTTGAGCCTTCTTTTGAGTAAGAAGCTTCTTAAATGTCAGGTCTAATCCTTTTCTAATTAGTTCACGAAAATTTTGAATATCGATTTCAGTCTTTTTCATCCTTCTGTCTTTTAATTAGTTGCCAGATTGCTTCATCATGAATCTTTATTTGAACATCACCTTGACCTTCGGCTACAAAATTAAATGGTTTCGTTGAATTATCTATAACAATCCAGAAATCGCAAACCTCAATAAATTTATTAATAAGGTTATTTGTCCCCCGAAAATATCTCCTACGTATTGTTTCTTCTGGAATATTGTGTCCACCTTCGCTTACCCGCAACTTAACACGTTCAATTGCAAGATCTACATCGTTTAGCCAAAAAAACAGCAACGTAACCGAATACCTTTCTCCTTTGCGAGTTTGATTGTATTTATATATGAAAGAGTTGTCAATGTTGTCTCAAATGCAAAGTCAACACTTATATTTATAAGTTCCTCTATTCTTTCAGGCATTATTCGACCAGCTTGAAATGAAACACTTTCTGGCTGGAAAGGGGAAAGTCCTTTCGCAATCTCATCAGCATTTACAAATTCCTTGCAATTAAGCATTTCGGGAAGTATTGTAAATGATGCAGTTGTTTTTCCTGCTGCTGGCTTGGCCACTAAAAAACTCGATTAGCTAAAAGCCAAATTACTGAAGTTGATTGAAACTCTAAAGCCAATGGACCATTGCTGAAAGTCCAACTTGCGTAAATCCTTATGTTGTGTATAAAGCAAATTATTCGCCTAATAAAACAATGACTTCAGCTTTTAATACTGGCAAGTGTAGAGTTACAATGCCCCAAACAACCTCATCAGAAACTGAGTCTTAACCATGAACTATCCGACTTCTTGTATCGACAATTTTTCGTGAATTTGATATTCTGTAAGTATAAAATGTCATGAAGCCAAGATTTTACTTCAATGTCCATAAACAAGTTGTCTTTGCTGATTAACAGCTTGTTTAAAATAGGGATTCTTTATTGCTTTTTCCTCCAAAAGATCAATCGGTCTTTTTAGAATTTCTTCTAGAGAAAACTTGAGATCGAAATAATTATCAGCGTAATCCTCCAAATTAACATTAGCAAATTCAACGATTAGATCAATATCACTATTAGCATCAAACTTGTCTGTCAAAACTGAGCCAAAGGCATAAAGACTCTTCACCTTGTGTGTTTCACAAAGTTTAGAGATGTCTTTAGTATGTGGCAATAACTTAATCATTAATAAAAGTCTACAATAAAGTTAAACAAATGGCGAAGGTTGGATAATCTATGTTACTACTGATGGATAGGCTACTATGCTACACTTATAAAAGTCAAAAACCAGCCCGGGTGCGCTGTTGAATGGGTAAGCGTGGCTGGATGGGTGGTGTCTTTACCGTGTCCGGGTAAATCGATGGCAAGTACCTTATACCCCTTGCTGGTCATGAATGGCACTACTTTATCCCAGCACCATGCGCCATGCCAGGCTCCATGTACCAGTAGATAGGTTTTCTGTTTGTTCTGAGCGGACAGGGTTGCCGAGGTGATCAGGAGGAAAATGAAGGGAAGGATTTTTTTCATGCTAGCGTGTTTTGGACGCTAGTTGAATTTAAGAAAAATTTGAATGGGTTGGGGAAGGTTTTGGGTTGGGGGATTGAAACTGTTCATCTTGCCGAATGGTCGTATTGCATACAGCAAATTAAATTCCCTTCTGTGTCCAAAAATTTAGCAATAAAGCCAACGTAGGGAATGGCAGTTTTGGGCATAAGCACCTGACCACCATTGTCTTTTACTTTTTGCATGGTTTCATCAATATTCTCAACACTTATTGTGCATTCCAATCCAATAATTCTTTCAGGAACCGGTGAATACTTTCTTGATTGCATTGCACCAATTAATTCCCCATTCTCTGACTTGTCTGCCTTGATCTGCAAAAAGTCGTCCTGTCCATAAGAATTGAATCCCCATTCAAAAACGCTTTCATAGAACTTTTTTGCTCTTTCAATCTGATCTATGTGAATGGCAAAATGTGTTAATTTGTTTTTCATTTTAATTGTTTTTAGTGTATAATTTTTTAGTGGCTTTGTCCTTAGTTAAGAAAGCTGCGATGGTTTCAGTATAGGTTGCTGGCTTATCCCACCAAATAATATGTCCTGCATTCTCAATAAACTTGTATTCTCCTTTTAGTAAGTCTGCATATTCAAACACAGATGAATATTCACCCTGATCGTATTGCCCTTGTAAAACAAGTGCTGGAATACTGAGTGATTTTAATTTAACTCTTATATCTGTCAGGTTCCCATAGTAATTACTAAATCCGTGTGAATAGCCCCCTGCTCCTCCTTCCTCCGGTTTAACATTATTAGGATTGGCCACCATCCCTTTGGTAAATTTTGAAGCCATGGTATTGGTATAGTCGTCAAACTCTCTATCATTGGACCATTTAAAATTAAAAGCCATTGCACAAACCATTGTCATTACGATCCTAGGCTGTAGAAAATCCCTTTCAGTCTGTTCAAACACTTCAATGGGCTTTTTGAATTGGTATTTTGAAGGCACAGGATATAACTGATTCATATCTGCCATTGTACCATCCTCATTCGTTCTGTAAGGTTGTAAATCTCCAGGAGAGGAGAGTATTAATTTATCAACTCTATCAGGATGGTTCGCTAAGAAATGAGTTGCCAAAATACCCCCGTAGGAATGTCCGATTAATACCACTTTATCGGTTTTAATTTGATCCTTGATAATTTCATTTAAATCCTTCAAATGCCTGTTGAAGGAATAATCTTTGGGTTTGGGGAGCCTGTCTGATAATCCGGAACCAATTTGGTCGTAGAGATATACATCATATCCGTATTGGGCTAGTTTCTTCATTTGTTCAATGATGGCCGAATGAATATAACCGCCCGGGCCTCCGTGTAAGAAAATGATGCGGGGATTAGCGTTTGCAGTGTCTCCATCAATATATGTGTATGCAATTCTATACCCCTCTGTCATAGACCAATACCTGGTGTCTGGTCTGGGCTTGATAGGTTTTATCGTCTCCTTTAAAGGAATTAAACTCCAGACTAATAAAATCAGGATTATGATTCCGATTGCACGAAAAGTATATTTGAAAAATCGCCTTAATAATGATTTACGGGTATTTACTTTTTTCATTCTAGAAAAAGTTATTATTTAAGTTATTTTCTTTTCAGCCCAAATAGAGGTCGTAAAACATCACTTCGCTTTAAAATGAATTCATAAAAGAATACACTTGCCAAAAGAGTAAAAAACAAAAGCAAAATGAATTTCACCTTTACATCAAGATTCAATGGAAACAATAACCAGGATCCAATGTATAAGAAAGCCATGTGAACTATATATACAGGATAGGCTGCTTCTTTAAAATAGACCAGCCACCTACTATCATTATTCAGATAGGTATACGCAAATCCAAGTATTGAGAATATCCAAGTGTTTGATTCTATTGATAACAAGTATGGGGATGCCGGTATGGGTGAATGCATAGATCTTACAATAAAAAGTACTAAGGCAATTAATAAGCAAATCCATTTCCATTTTAGCAATGTCTTCCAAAACGATTCTCCTCCCAGCATAAATAAGAATCCAGACAGAAAAGCCAACATACCCAAAACAAGTCCATGGAAAGTGAATGCATACATTTCAAACATGACGGGTTTTACAAATAACACTTCTAAAAGAAACAGAGAAAGAAACAGTAATAAACCAAAGGGAGTACTGAATATTCTTTTGATAAAAACAACCGCTTTATTATTCGCGCTTTTTATTAAAAAGTAGTAAACAGGCGCCAGAGCGAGTACATATAAGAGAATATTTCCCAAGAACCATAAATGTCCCAGTCCAGGCATATATGAGAATTCCCTTCCATAGTAATGCTGTAGTACCAGCCAATGAATCGGCACAATTACCAGGCTACCAAACAATAGAGGAACACCTATTCTAACAAATCGTTCTTTAAATAGCTGTATCCAGTTTCTGTTTTGGGTGGCCAGATACACTCCCATACCAGATACATAAAAGAGAATAGGTATGCGCCAGACATTCAACATGGTCATAGGCACCCATATTGATTCCCATGAATTATTATGGGTTATGAAACCAATAAAGCCGCCCCAGGGTTGAAAACCAATTGCCGTGTGATAAATAAGCAATAAGCCAATAGCAATCACCCTTATCCAATCAATATCATATCTTCTGTTAGACATATGTAGATATTTTACTTAAGCATTGTAGCAATAGCAGGTCTGATTTTCTCGATATACTTGAGATCAAGCTTAACCCCCATGGGTGCCAATATTTGTTGCATTTGTTCATAAATAGATTTGACAGCACTATATGGGCCTGCAACAGTTTCATATGCAGTACTTCCGTAATTATTCTTAAGGGATTTATTGGCTTTTCTAGCCAGTAACAACTTTACCATTTCCGGCTTACCAAAAAATGCCGCCACATGCAAAGCAGTGGAGCCATCGTTGTTTTTACTATTCAGGTCAGCCCCTGCATCCATTAATAAGTTTGCGATTGCTTTCTGTTCGTATAAACAAGCGGTTATTAATGGACTTGAACCTCCCATTGGGTCTTTTTGATTTAAGTCTGTACCAGCTGCAATATGTTGTTTAACGGCTTCAATGTTTCCAGTTACAACTGCCGTATGAATATCCATTTTAGGGGCCTGCTTTTTTGATATAGAAGCAGCATTGTTCTTTTGGGCGGATGCTTCTATATTTACCATTGCGACAAAGCAAAACGTAAAAGCAAAAAATAGTT
>NZ_KI669560.1:2873133-2902309 GCF_000508085.1 Sediminibacterium sp. C3
TAAACACAAACTTAATAAATATTTATTGATAAACAATAAATATTTAGGTTTTAACAAAATTATCTTAGTGATTTATATAGTAAAACAGGTAGGATTTGTTATTGCGCTTTGCCTTCATGTACATTTTAGTTGCTAAAAAAGATAAAAAAAGATACCTGCTTTCCTCTGCTCTCCTTTGTGTACCCCAACACAAATGGGGAAATGAAAGGGGTGGCACTTGCCAAGAGAAGCCTGTTGAAATGGAGCTGGAAATTGGTGAGCGGGGTTTTACTCTATGTATTATTCTATATCATAGCCTGGATGATATTACAAGCGAGCCTGCCGGAACTGGATCAATTTTACAAGGGGAAGATTCCTGCATTTCAAGTGATGATATACATGCAGTTGGTTAGCACAGCACCCAAATGGAGGTATGCTGTTTTAGTGGGTATGGTCTTTTCTATTCTGGGTGGTATTGCTCCCCTTTTACCACCGAATAATTTAATGCCTGCGGTGATTCGGGTTGGGCATGGATTTGAAGTGGGGATTTCTAATTTTTTGTTTGGGTGGATTACGGGAGTGGTTTTATATAGAGGGGAAAACAATGCTAATTGGAGTTGATAATCTAAATGATAGAATTATTGAAGTATCTGCTCAATCAATAGGGCATTGCCTGCTTTATTGTAGTAGGTGCAAGTCATATTCTCCATATTGATTTCCCATTTTTCAATTCCAGTAGCTGTGCACATATTAATAAATGTCAGGAAATCTGTCTTTCCTTGCTGGTGGGCCTTTAACTCAGCTTTGAATACATCTTCGTTAACTGTATCTGCAATTTCAATAGGCTCGTATTTGGAAGGAACATTTGCTATATAGTTATTTGCTCCATGATAATTGATATGTCCATCTGAAACATAGGTTTGGTATTTGGTAACACCCAAAGATTTGATTTCCTTGATGTAAGCAGGAAAATCTGCTCCTGATTTTACTTTACTATGGGCTGCTTGAATTGTTCAACTGTAAACATAGCAGTTGAATGTAAGAAAGTTTTTAATAATTAGGTATTTATACCTTGTTTATTGGGGGATTGGTATTAGTTAGAAAAAGTCAAGTTATGCTAAGGCATTTTTACCATGACGTAATTTTTACCATCCCACTTAATCACATAATTGGTTTTACCTTTACCTCTACAAAGTTTACATTCAAGCCGATCTATGGTCTCCAATACTTTATCAGGCGAGGTTTTAGTAACCTGCTGGCTTACACTGGAGTATGTTTTAGTCCAGGTGCCTGTCTTCACATCAAAAGATTCAGACTTTAGCTGCTGAACAGGTGACGTGGTATAGGTAGTGGTTTCACCCTTTACCGATTCTCTGGTTTCCCTGTATGTATAACCGTAACCACTACATTTGGTACAAAGACTGTGACCAGTTATGTTGTGCGTTTTAGCATCTACTGACCCAATTACCAATACCGAGTCTTTAGTGAACTCATACAACCAATCTTCTGGCTTGCTGTTAGGATTATCAAATATTTCGGGCTTGGTGTAGGCGCTGGGTGCTACCCTCGAAAATACAGGGGGTACAAATATTTGACCGTTTGGATATTTCAACCCCTGTAAGTTATTCGTGTTCTCTTTATAATGTATTAACCCATTCGACAATACATAGCTATAACTTTCATTAACTGAGGGCATTGCAACCCCGGGCCCTGCCGCCTTTATCACACTTTCTCTTTTTTCACCAAAATACGACATGCTTTTTGTGCTATTCATGAGTAATATCCGGCCTGGAATATTATGGAACAAATAATCGTATGCAGTGGAATCTAAGCTCAATTTAATTCCATCGAAAATATACCATTTACCTTCTGTTGACTTCAAAAATACATCTCGGAAAAAAGTTCTGTAGGCCGTCACGTTGATGGGCAATGTCACTAGTTTAGCAGAGCGCAGGTCAAATAGTTTGAATAAATTATTTTGCTTTGCAAATGCAATACTATGGGTTTCCTTATACACCTGTTCAGGCGCATCTATACTATCATATATTGCTGGTAGAACTACTTCTGATGCTACAATTCCATATTTACCAGCTTTGGAAAACATATACATCATATCATATTTGCCATAGTTAAAATCTTTGATGATATACTTTTCATTTTTTGCATTCCCAATCCACTCCATAGGATTACCATCTTTATTTATGTAAAACTTTTTTCCATTTTTATAAACAATCCAGGTGCCTTTTTGGGTATTTTCATCTGCTTGAACCTCGTTGACTACAGATTGAAAACCTACACTATCGTACATATAATTGCTATTTTGAAAATAACGACTATCCCAGTTTCCTGCTGCCCATTTGCCGTTCTCACCCAATAACGCTATTGGATGTGCAGAGATTTTTGCAGATATGGGAGCAAATTTGAATCCCACAGCTTTGCTATTCTCTCGGAAAATGGGTTTCAAAATCTCACTTCTCAGCGACTGGGTATAGAGCATATCAATCCTTTCATAAAAGCTGGAATAATAAGTGCCCTGCCTAGCCACAAATAAAGACAAACGATACGACCTGTTGTAAGAAGGATAATAAGTGCTAGTACTCAACAAAACCAGAGTATCATATATAGGAGGCACAATCCATGGCCGAGTTAATGGTTCATTGTCTAATTTACCTTTGCGTTTAGGAGGCTCAGGCAAAGGAAGGTCAATATTCACAGCGCCATATTTTCCATTTTCCTTCTCTATGCTGATTGATGCAAATTCCTGAGCTGATAATGTAGAGGCGCAAAGACATAATAGGAAGAATTTTATTAAGATTCTCATATTATAAGTTTAGTATTAAAAGGATATACTGAATAATAGTAGTTGTGTTATAATATACACGTCCAAATTTGGGGAAGTTTGGCAGGAAAATATTCTGCTACTGGCTTGGACATCATAGAATTTATTTGCTATAACAAGTTACTGAAGATCTTCGAAATGCCAAAGATGATGAGCATTATACAAGATCAAGTTGCTTAAAGCCTTTTGTTGAGGCAGGAAGGCGGGAGTTGGTTAGCACAGCACTAAATGGAGGTGGGTGGGTTCTTCTTTGTCAGTAGTGTTTTGGTTCAGATAAGTTGAAGTATTCGCTTTTTGTTTTGTCTAATATTGTTGCAATTAATCTAAAATTGTCTGCCGTTGGTTTTATATCAATGAATTTGTCAATAATTGTTCTGTGTCTGTAAATAACAAATGTGTTTTCAACTGATGGATTTATTTTGTTCAAATTTACTTCGGTTTCTGTGTCTGTCATTGAAGGCACAAAAGTTAGAGCAACATTTTTTAAGTTTAGTTCAAGTCCAATATTTTCTAATTCTTTTTGTCGTTGGTCTTTGTTATAATTCTTTTCGTTTCCGTAAACAAAATAAGCTTTTAAGTATTTACTCCGTGTTACACTTTCTTGCTCTAAAAAAGTAAGCCATTTTTTAATGTCGGCCCAATTTGGATTGTTGCCAACAAAGTAAACAATTCCGTGAAACCGTCCATATTTGCAAACTGGGCAAGTTCTTGTTCCTTTATCAGGTCCAAAGGCGTGAAATGGCATAAATGAAGGTTGATCTTCACCTATGTTTAAACCCGACTGAATATCTACTTTGTTTATAGTAGGATAATCAGGAATATTTAAACCCAATACAATATTGTGTTCTGCGATTTGAATGTTACCGTCCAATACAATTCTTAACAATTCAGTTCCTGCTCTGTCAAGTTTGCCATACCTTTTCTTATGATTTAGATACAATGGGTCATCATCAAAATAAAGGTCAGCAAAATATTCGTTGGCGATGTCTGGTTCTTTTATGGATAAGTGAATGTGCTGGGGAATGTTATCATTTGGATAAGCGGCAGGTCTACTTGTTTTGATTGTATAGTTTCCATTCTTGTCAGACTTAACCCAACCACGTAACTTGCCGTGTTCCTTTGCTTTTTTTGGTGTTTGGTTGTTTGATGAATACAAACCTTTATCGTCAGTATGCCAATAGTATATAATGACCTCAGATGCGGGTGTTCTGCCATCAAGTTGAAAAACTTTACCTGTCAAAATGAGTTTTTGTTTGCCCTCAGTCCAACCTGCACTTGTATGCTCAGCAAGAATTTTTTCGGGCATACCAACATACATAATTTCACAGCCATCGCAGCCTCCACCAACTATAGCTTTTGTTGTATTTAAATTTTGTTTTGCTGTTTTGGTATCTGTTTGCCCGTTACAGCTTAATAAAGTGGTAAATACCGCTAATAAAATGAAATTTGCTTTTATGCCCATAATTATGATTTTTTACAAATTTCACATTTGCAATACAGACAACCTGAATGGATGTAGTAAGGCGATGTTATTCTGTTGTCAAACGATGACTTTTGGTGAACAGGTCTTTAAAATTAGCAGCAAAATTTCTGCTTAATCTGAGTTGTGTGCCATTTTTCATTGTCAAATCATAATCTCCGTTAAGCCTGGTTGAATATGAAGCAACCATAGCAATATTTACAATTGTAGATTTATGCACCCTTACAAACTGCCCAGGATTTAGCTTAGCTGAAATGGATTTCAATGTTTCATTCTGTAAAAATTTTTTAGATGTAAGGTGAATATTTATATATGGGGAGTTTGAAGAAAAGTATACTATTTCCGAAACCATAACGGTGAGTTTTTTATGCCCTTCAGATACTACAACCGTATTGATAAACTGGTTTGTAAGATTTTCAATTTTCGTATCAGTGAGGGCTTCTGCCAGATTTTTATTTCTCGTAAAAAACTGAAAAGCTAAAGCTGGGATTGAATAAATTAACATCAGCAGATATAGATGTTCAGATATTGTATATCTTAATGTTTGATAAAATGAATAAGTGTGATAGTAAAATACTTTTGAAAGCACCCAAACTAAAAACGGAAATGTAAGCAGATGAAAAATGATAGGTAAAATAATTACAGCTACTTGAAAATTTAATTGGGTTATGTTTTTATGCCTAATGGCAAAATACTGCATAAATAATAATGGAGCAAAAAGCCACCAAAAAGAACTGAACATAAATGCTTCTGAAAAATAAAATGCTGAATTTTTAAAATGTGCCCGTAAAAAGTCTTGTGTCAATGCCAATATTGCAGAAATAAATACAAGCTGTGTTAAAACAAGAATTACCCGCTTGTCTGTTATATTGAGTTTTATTGAAAGAATTCTGTTCATAATCTTTAGAGTGTCGCTTTAGGGTTGCACATAACGAGCAGGTATTTACGAAGGCTGGAAAATAGACTTCCGTCCGACCTGGCTACCCGAAGCTAAATTTATAGATAAAAGTTGAAACACGGCTTACGTCCGCCCAGCTTTTGCAAATACCAATGTTGTGCGTTCGCTTTATTCACTCAGTCTTAAATGTCGTGTCAATATTTTTTCAAGTTCTGTCAAACTAATATTGTCAAATTCACCTGCAGGCGAATATGGGATTTCATTGTCCACAGATGGATTTTCTAAAGCAAGGAAGTAATTATTGTCTATGTCGCTTATTGTTGAGATATATGCCAAATACTGTCCGGTCTTATCTGTCAAACCTATAGCTTCCTTATCTGCTTCCCAATGGTCATTAATTACAATATTTGTCTCTCCGTATTTATTTTGCAAAAACTCCAAAACGTAAATTATTCTCTTGCTTTTGTTTAAGTGTTTGTCCTTGAGTTTATGTATGTACTCAGACTCTTTGCCATTCCAAAAGCATTTGATGCATCTTCCAGTTTCAAACTGATGCTCACAGTTTTCATAACCGTATAGAATGTGTGAACACTCCGGACATAAACTAGTCATTTCAGAACTGTCAGAGTAATATTCGCTATTGCATTCGTCACAGGTGTTGATGTTTCTATTTGATGATAAGTTATTGTCCATTTGCAGGTTGTCAAAAGTGACGCACAACGGTTTGTCGCTTGCCGCAGTGGGGGATTTCGGAGCACTTCACTGTCAACCAAGCACAAATGGTGATAGAAACACTGCACTTGATTTAACCACGTCGGCCCCATTGCGGTAAACGGCTGTTACCAGCTGTGGTTCCTTCTCAGTCATTTTTGTATTTAACTATTCTGTTTTTTTCGATTTCATTTGAAACATTTAGTTCAATGTAAACAAGTCCAATAATAATGGCTATTTCCCCTACAAAGTATGCTGTCCCAATAGTTGTAAGTTGAGGGTAGTAGAAAATTAGAAGACCAATAGTCAAGACACAATAAAGCAAATTAGCAATGCTAATAACCTTAATAAAAGGTGTCCAGTTCGCTTTAATCACAAAAAAGCAAGTCGTTGAATAAATACAGAAAAAAACTGCAATTACTGATAGACAAGTCAATATTCTTTCCGGCATTCCAAAGTACTCATTGAAATTTCTCAATACTACAAACAATAAAAAGGCGGCAGTCAAAGCTCCTATACTGTCTATTAGGAACAGTTTTTTGGGTTCTGAGGACAATTGTTTTATAACCATACTACTGTTCAACTTTACATTAAAAAGGTAATTTTTTATTTGTTTTTATGCACTGTTCGTGTTAGCGGTAGTTTATCTTTGCCACACTTTTGGTAATATATGTTCGCTCAATGTTCAGTTAATTAATTTGATTGTTACTCAATCTAAAGATAGTTTTCAAAACAAATGTCGTGCAGGATGCAGCAACAAAGGGAAATGTAAGTTGGGGGTAAATCATATTGGACATCAAATGGCTAATGATTGAAGCAAGTGCAACGGAAATTAAAACCCAAATTCCATCTTTTATTTATTGCCAGCAAAAGCAATCGAACATAAAACTGCATTATAACTTACTAAACCCAAATTAACATTTTCAATGGGAACAGAAAAGGGTTGAGATATAAATACAGCCATTACTGCACCCGCAAGTCCATATAATGCTGCAAGAGGCGAGTTGATAAATACGGCAACAAAGAATATTGCACCTGCAACCATATTGTCTTGGAAAATAACCTGTCCATATCCTCTAAAGGCAAATCCGAAATCAGTTTCGTGATAAGCATTTGCAGTAGATGGGATAATGTTAAACTCGGGTAAAAAATGATTAATGATAAACAGTATTGCCCAAGTTACTAATACAAATGGTAAAGTAAAAACGGTTATTCTCTTCGTTATAAAAAAGTGCTGTATAACCGTTGAAATGATTGCACCTATAATAATACAACACCATATAATCAGTGTCGGTTTACAGAATAAAATTATGGCTGCTCCAACTAAAGCAGCATTAAACCCATAAAGTCCTTTGTTTATATCGTTTGTATCAAACTTAAAAAGGTTGGCTGCAAATGTCGCTACACAAACTGAAATGATTACAGCTATTCCCATATTGATTGAACCAATAAGAATTCCAACTAAAAACAGCAAGCCAGTTATTGCATTGTCTTGGAGCATTATTTGTCCCAAGCCCTTTAAAGATTGATTTATCAATGCAAATTGTGTAACAGTCTTTCTATAAGTCGAGTTGTCTGATGTCATATTTTGCTGCTGTTCTTGGCTTCTTCCGTGAATGTTGCGTCATCTAAAATTACCGCTAATCGAGTCACGCAAGGGATTTTCACCCTTACGTTCTCACGGAACCGTGCTTGATAGTCTCCCATCACACGGCTCTTCTTGTTTATAAATCACAAGTTAATTATAACTTACGGATGTGCCACTTGCCAGTGTGGGAATAATTGAGGATTGAGTTTGTATTGTATTTGCAACCATTTAATTGCTGCTCTTACCCCCAAACCCTTTTCCCATTTAACCCATTTTAATAGTCTCGCATTTAATTGTTTCCAGACATAGTTCATATGACCACTTGAGAACTTATGAAAGTAATTCATGATTCCCCGTATTTGTGGTGTTAAATATTGGGCTAAAGTTACAAGTGGTTTTCGCCGCTTGTGTATATTCCAATCTTTAAACTTTTCCAGTAAACTAGTCCTGGATTTAGTACTAATGAAGATGCTTGGAACAATCAAAACCTTTTCTTTAAACTTTACACAATTGGGGCGTATAGTGAATCCTAAAAAGTCAAAGCCTTTGGGGTATTTCTTTTCTGAATACCCTCTCAGATTGACTATTCTTGTTTTGGTAGGGTGTAAGGTTAGTTTACACTTCTCCATTCTCTGTTTGATTTTGTTAAGCACAAATATTGCTTGTTTCTCCGTCTTGCAATGAACTACTATATCGTCTGCCATATCGTTCAAATGGCTTTTCTGGATGTTCCTTTGCCATCCACCCATCAAATACTACATGTAGAAAAATATTTGCTAATAACGGACTAATTACTCCACCTTGTGGTGTACCCAACACAGTTCTTGTGGCTTTGCCATCCTGCTCTATTATTCCCGCTTTTAACCATCTCTCTACATACAATTGTACCCATTTGTCTTTGCAGTAATGTGCAACCGCAGTCATTAATAGTTCATGATTAATGGTATCGAAGAAGCCTTGTATGTCGATGTCTATCACAAAATCGTGATTAAAACAATTACTGTTGGCTTTTGCAACAGCATCGTGACAGCTTCGATTGGGTCGATATCCGTATGACCCCTCATGAAAAACGGGTTCCACCTGCAATTCTAAATGTTGCTTGACAACTTGTTGTGCTATGCGGTCCATGATAGTCGGAATGCCTAAACTTCTTATTCCACCATCTTTCTTTGCAATAGCAACTTGGCGAACAGGTGCTGGAAAATATGATCCTGAAGAAAGTCTGTTCCATAGCTTGTATAATAATCTATATGCATTTTTGTCTACATACTCCCATGTCATACCATCTAAGCCAGCACTCCCTTGATTGGCTCTTACTTTCTTGTAAGCCTGCCACACCATTAACTTGGTAATTGGTTGTGATTTTGTCTCAAAATAATCTGTCATCCCATTACTGGTTGTAAATTGGTTTTGATAACTAAACAAGCTTAATCCTTCGCTCCACTTATTTTCATAAGCTTCCTCACTACTATGATTAAGTCTGCCGCCATTGCTTCGCCTCATCCAAAAGCGTTTGTTCCTCTTTCGATTTTACAAAACAACAATGACTTCACTTGTTCCATAAAACAGCCTGTAATACAGTCCTGCCAACTTAACCCCGGATGTCGTGTAACCTATAATCTGGTATTCATTACACTCTATTCGTAAACACAAACGTAACTGCTTACTTTCGACATCGCTATTGCCCTTACGAGGCTTCATCATTGGTTCACTTGCGTTCAGCTCTTGTATTACGCACCTACAGAAATCATCGTTTCTGTTTTTCTTTATCGCTCACTACAAAATCGTTTCCAATTATTGCAGCATAAAGTGGTTTGAAAACTACTCCAGAAAGTCGTCTTCGGAAGACCGTCATTTCTCCCTATTATCAGAGAAATGCTTCCATCTGTTTTACAGCATTTAAACATTAATCTCAATAATGCTTAATTCAAGTCACACACGTTTTGGCGCTTGGCGCAGTGGCGGATTTCGGAGCACAAAACTGTCAATACACCACAAAAGTTGATGCGAGGTAGAATGTTCAATTAACCACGACACCCGCCATTGCCGCCAAACGCCTGTTGTGTGCTGCCCTTCTGTTTTATATGTCTGCTTGTCAGTCATTTAGTTTGTATTTTTGTCGTGCGTTGGCTTGGTGGCTCTTTTGCAAAACTTGGCTTTGGCGTTGGGCTTGTGCGGTTTTGCAAATGTGCCACCAATAGTCTTGGCTAATATCTCGTTTGTTTTAAAAAGTCCTTTAATGTTATTGTCGTTATGCCGAAACCTTTTGATTTAACTTGTAAACCGTTGTCAGATGTCAGCATAATTGGATTTTCGTCTATATATCTTAGTGCGACCGATAAAATAAAGTTATCAGGCGATTTTTTGTCAAAGTCGCTTGGTAGCAGAGTCAGGTCGGCTGTGTTCATTTTAATATTTCGTTTGTCAAAACTGTCATTGATTTGTTTAATTGCCTTTTGAACATTTTTCTTATGTTCTTCTGATAGCGTAACTTTCAATTTATCTAACTCGTCAATGACTTTTGCCGATAAAATGACTTGATATTTCTTGTCAATTTTAGAAATGATGTCGGGATAATCAACAAAAACATTCGTGTCAATTATGTAGATATTTTCTTTGTCTTTTTTGATTTCCTTTTTGGGCTTTTCAAATTTTGAAAGGTCTATTGTTCCAAGAACTTTTAAACCAACATTTCTTTCAGTTTCGGTTTTTGCCTCAGTAGTTTCTGTATTTTCTTTTTCAACTGGCTCTTGTTTAGCTTCGCTAATGTTTGAAATAGCCAAACCGTCAAATTGAATGTAAAATGAAAATTCTTCGTCAAGTTTTTGAAGATACGTTTTTACTTCATTGTCAATTTGTGAACGTGTTAAAACTCCTTTGTCCGTGATAATAAGTGTGTGTCGTTTTGAGCGACTTGTTGCCACATTGAAAAGTCTGTTTTCTAATGAACGATGATAACTTGAATTTGGAACAACAAAAATTGTCACGTCAGTTGTCAAACCCTGAACTCTTGAAACCGTTTCAATCAATAAATTATTATGATAGCCGATTGTTTGAAAAATTGCTTTTTGTAATGCTTTTGTAGTTTCAACAAAGTATGTCAGTACTGAAATATGTAATTTTTCGTTGGTTTCTAATAGGTGTTTTACAATGTCAGTTGCGAGTTTCAAGGCATTCGTTGGTTTGAACTCGCCAGCTTTTAAATCTGTTTTTATTAAAGTCGGACCACCATTTGGATTGAATAACCTTCCAAAATCAATGTCCATTTCCGAATAAGAAAGGCGAATATCTTTTTTGGCCCTTGAATGCAAACTGTCTTTATAGAACAATCCTGAATACTTTGCTGCTCTGTCCGTTAAACGATGTGTTTCAGTTAGCTGAAATATTGGTATAGATGCTGTTTCAGAAAGTGCTTTTAAGCCGTCAACCAAAGCACCGTAATTTTTACGGCTCACTTTATCATCGCTTAATGAAACAACAGGCGGTAACTGTCTTGTGTCTCCAATCCAAATATTTTTCTTTCCTAAAAGTTTTGCACCGCCAAACATTCCGAGTAGTGCCTGACTTGCTTCATCAACAATTACGTAGTCAAAAGGTGGCTCATTAAAAGTTTTTGCTGCTTGTCCGCTGGTTATGAAAAACGTTGATAGAATTAAATTGTAAGGTTGGGGACTAACTTCTTTTGTTTGCTGTAAATCTTTAAATGTTTTTGCTTCGTCAGCCGAAAGTTTTGTTTTGTAAATACGATGTTCTTCCAATAGACTTTGTAAAGCTAGCTTCTCAACTATTTCAATTAAAGCTCTATTGGTTAATGCTGTTACTAATACAGATTTTCCTTGATTACAAAGTCGTTCGCAGATTTCAGCAATCAAATATGTTTTGCCCGTCCCTGGCGGACCTTGAATAATTAGACTGTCCTGCAAAGCCAATTGAGATAAAACAAAGTCAGCAATGTTGTTTTTATTGTCAAGAAGTGAGGGTGTCCAATCGGAAACTTGAAAATCTTGGTCAAAGATTTTATTTACCGATTCATTGTTTTGGTTTTGAACAATGCTTTGAAGATTTGCAATGTATTCAAATGGGGGTTTGTTTGGCCCCAAAAGAAGTATCATTCCTTCTGCTTCTTGTATGTGAATTGCAAATTCAAGTTCCACACCTCTGAAACCTGCAATGCTGAAATCTTTTTCGTTTGATGGTGCTTGCCAAATGCAAACAATTTCAGAATAGTTTGTTTTTGCTTTTATTAAATCGCCATAAGTTTTATTTCCCCAATCTCTGTAGTTTCTAAGTTCTTTTGGAACTGTAAAACAGTAAAGATATTCGCCTTGTCTTGGTATTCCTCTTGTGTTGGGGAATTTTAGAATCATTTCTCCGTCTTTGAACGTGAGAAATTGAGCAACAAAAAGTTCTTCACGGTCTTGCAAAAGAAAAAGTGCAGAAGTGTCTAACTTTTGCTTGTAGGCTTCTGTTTGTGCCCGAAGCTCTTCTTCTAAAAATCTTATATGTTCTTCTCGGCTGTAAATCATTAAAGCAATAGGTTTTTATCGTCAGCAGATAGTTCAATTGAACTTGGATTTCTTTCATTTAACCCAAATTCTTTAAAGAAATCCGTTGTGCTGATTGGTGCGTTGAATAAAAAGTGTGTCTCAGGTAAATACTTTACCATTTGTGCAAACGCTTTCAAATTTGCTTTTACAGCAAAGGCTTGTGTATTAAACCTTAAATGAAACTTGTCATTGTTATTAATTAAGTCATCCAATGTAACATTGAAAACTCTTTGACCACTTAAAACAACAAAAAGTTGGCTATCGTCTTCGGATAGTGCTAACCATTCAGATGGATTGAAATATATGGTTCCACCTTTGGCACTTTTTGTAACTATTTTTATTGAGTTCCCATTAGGGTTAATAATGCCATCTACAATCGTATATCGTATTTTAATATTATTAGGAATCTTATAACCCTTTGATCTTAAAGTTGCAAAAATCTGTTCTTGTGCCTCTTCTTGGATGCCAATCCGAGTCCTTTCATCTGTATTGTCAAGTAAATCTGAAGTTGGAATATCTTCCTCATTATCGTCATATTCTCCTCGTCCCCTAGATTTTGCTACTTGGCTTCTTAATCTCCGATTTTCTTCTTCAAGCTCCTTTACTCTTGCGAGACCTTGATTTGTCAAAGCTTTTATACTATCAGCATCAATAATACCCTCTTCTGCTGCCAATTGAAGAAGTAATAAAGGAGACTTTAGACTATTACAATAAAATATATCTGAGTCTTCATCATACCAAAAATCCTCTTTCGAATCTTGTGCTATTATTGAGTCGTTGTATTCTAACTTATATGGAATATGACCAGCAATAAGTTGAACCTCAAAAGAATCATCTTCTTCTTTCCATTCTATGTAATTTCTGTCATCCCATTCTTCAGATATTTCGCTTAATTTATCAGTATCAATAGACCAGTAGTCGTCTAAATCCCAATTTAGAGCATTTAGAATAGCATTAAGAATCTCAACTTTTTCAGATTCTTCAATCCATTTATCCTCCCATATTTTCCCTACACAAAGCCATTCCAAGGTGTTTTCCAGAAGTTGAGTATTTAGAGATTCACTATTGGTAATTTCATCAGGCGATATTTCAATGTCTCCAACCAAAGATCTTCGTAACTTTAGAATATCTGAATTATCGTGATTTATTCCTAATACCGATAAAAATTTGGCTTTATCATTCGAATCAGACCACTCGATCAGCCAATCAGGAGTTTGCTCTGATTTAAGAAAATAATCGAAATCATCTGAAAGAATAATTTGAGAAGGGATAAAACCGATTATTTGGTTAGTTTCAGTATCCCCAAATTTGCTCCAGTCACTAATTGCCTCAAAGTCTCTTTTGCTGTCTTTACCTCTTTTATTATATTCAATAAATAAAAATTCAAATAATTCTATACATTTTTTAACATCAAGTTCTTCATCTAAATATTTACAAAGTAGATTACCATCATCATCAAAAGTTGGCTTGAAAAGAAAAACACAATCATCGCTAATTTTAAAGATAGGATGCTCGTCTTTTAATTTTAGGATTTTTGCCAACCCTTCATATTTATTTGAAATAGTTGCTGTTTCATTGAGAAATGAGTAATTCTGAACATACCAAATTTCATTTATAGAATAGGCTGTTTCATTTGTGGCGTAGATTTGGAAATCACCAAAGTTACTCCAGCTATTTGTAGCTTCATAAAACAAAGCAAATGCAACTTGTTCAGAATTTATTAGGGTTTTGTCCTCGATAGTTTCTAGTAAATCACCTGCTATTTTCTCAATCAGGTCATCATCTCCAATTTCAACACTAAATAGACTTCCTGTTTTGGTTTTTGGAAGTTCAAGTTTTTTAAGCTTTGAGATTAAATCTTCAAGAATTTTAGTTTTTGTGAAATTATCTGAATTGGGTAGTATTTCCGATACTTTAAGCGAATAAATTTTATCATCAATATCAAATTGAATTTCATTGCTTGAGGTTATTTCAGAAAGCCTAAACTCAATGTCATTTCCTTCAATTACGAATTTTGCTTTGATATTTTCAAAATCATCATCCTCAAAATGCTGAATAATGTTTGAAATAAGTAAGAATTCAAAACTGTCATTAGTAATATGCTTATCTGAATTTAATCGAATCTCATTCAATTCTGATATATAAGACTTGATAACTTCCTTATGCTTCAATAGAGGTAGAAATTCTTCTACCAGTTCGTGAATATTATCTAGGTCAGCTATTATTCTTTCAAATAATTCTTGATTTCGTAAAACGCCATCTAAAGTCCTGTAATCTTCAATTGATTTTGGAAGCAGGACAAAAGTGTCTGACAAATGTTCCTCAATGAATTCTACCAATTCATCATCCGTTGAGTAATACTGTGTTTTATTGCTATCAACGGTAATTGCTACTTCATCTCCACTTTCTGAAAATGTTACTTTAGAAAATATTTTAGTTTCAGTTTTTTGGCAATAACGAAGTAATTCAAATGCCTCATTTATTTCTAAATCTACATCATTGAGATGGTCCAGAAGTTTGTCGTTTTCGGTTTGAAATGGCTGTTGTGAAAGGAACTTTAGAATTTGCTGGCTAGGTGTTTTATAGTCAGTTACTTTTTGAATGGCAGAAGATAAATTCAGATAATCATTTATAGATAGAAATGAATCATTGTAAAATACTTCACTGTTCTCACAAAACTCATTTTCAGAAAATATGTAACGCTGTTTTGTTAAACTTTTTCCTCCATGTGTTTCGTGATTGTAATATTTAAGTATTGTAGAGTAGAAGTTGCCAATCGTTGTTTCGTCAAATTCATTATCATCAATTATTTCATTCCATTTGGGGAAAATAATTGAAGGATATATTTCTTCTTGTTGGACTAAGAAATCCTCTAATTCTTTGAAATATTCCTCTTTTTTAATTTGATACTTACTTAACCAATATTCAACCTTTGATGAAGTAGTAATTAACTCACCAATCGGCTTTATTTCGTTCTCAGAAGTAGAAAATATCTCCCATTCTTTTAATGCTTTGGAACCAACATTATGTAATTCTTTCACAGATAGAAACAGTTTCTTTTTTTCTGCTTCTTCTAAATCATTCTCCTTTGTTGCTGGTTTTATGTAATCCTCAAATACAGTCTTTTCACTGATAACCCTTAGGTATGAAATTTTTTCTGATGCCTTTTTACGGATTATATCAAAATTTGATAAATCTATTTCGGTAGTGACTAAGTCAAGCTTGTTCAGAATTTGTGAAACGTCAAATATTTTATCAAATAAAGCTATAACTGTTTTAGAATTGGATATTTCATTTATTGAATAGAAATCTCCGTCAGAGCATTTCAAGAATTGAATTTCAAAGAAATTATCATCAGGAATACTTTCATCAATTTCATTTAGAAATAATTCTATTTCTTTCTCATCTGCATTTCTTAGCCATTCGTTTACTTTATCAACATTTGCATTTTCTATTAATGTGGCTATGTTCCATTTCTCTAAATCAAGTTTATTAGACTTACGAGCCTCTTTGACTAACTCCTTGTCATCTTTTACATTCCAATAAAACCACTGCTTATCTATTCCAAAATCAATTGGGTTTATATCTAGTTCAGTTCCTTTAATCAACACATCAGTGTTTTGAAGAAAATCACCATTATGGCAAGGAACATTTCCTTTGAAGTATTCGATTAGTGGAAGAAGAAACTCATTAACAACCAACTGGCTGTTTTGTCTCTGTGATATTTCGGAGAAAATTATCGCTTTGAAAATATCTCTTGCTTTTGCTTTATCATTTATTTGAAAGTCATCAGATAGTAAATCCTGGATGTGTTGGGTTAGGAATTGGAATGTATGAATGTTAGATTCCCCTTGGTCGTCTAATTTCGTTCTATCTGTAACCTTAGCAAATGAACTAGCGTGAATTAAAAATGACAATCCGTGAGATTCGTTCCTCATCGGAAAGAATTGATAAATATTAGGTGCACCCTTTAAAGTTTCAAATTCGCCCGATTTGTAACCAAACATAATTTCGATAGGACATTCTGGAAATTCAGGGTCAATTGTTTTGAATGCATCTTCGTTTGGAAAGATTTTGACATCAATTCTTTCTATCGGAATTCTCGTTACAATTTCTTCTTGGAGAATTACAGTTTCAAGAGTCTTTAATGTATTAAGTGAATAACCAATTCCTGAATTAATGTTTTTAAGTGATTCCTCAAGTTTTTTGTGTTTATTCTGTCCAAATTTCAAGAAGAATATTGAACCATTTTCAAGGTTTAGTTCGTCCAATTTCCCTTTGTGTTTCAATAAAAATGTTTTTAGTGCCTCCAGTTCTTCATTATTGTAAATAACGATTTCATTAAAATCGAGACCTTTGACTTTTTCATTCGGCATTGTAGGAAAACAAGTTAGGGAAATTTTAAAAAGCCAAGGGGAGTCCTTACCATTTAAATCATTGTCGTGAGAAAAAATAGGATTTGTATCAGAATTAATAAAATCATCGTATTGTGATTTTTTGAACCAACTTAAAATAACTGGACCGTGTAAATTTTCAATCAACTCTTTTGCACCATCTGATTTTCCAACTAACCTATGAACGAGTTTAAAACCTATCCCGTATCTTCCTATTTTTTCACAATTCTGTTTTTGACTTTTATCTGCTTTAGTTCCTTGAAATGAATTTAAAATTGCTTCAACATCTTTTACTGTAAATGGCTGCCCGTTATTAATGATCATAAAATAATCTTCATCATAAATAACAGCACAGTTGCTCGAATTGCTATCGGCAGCATTTTGAAGAAATTCATAAATAGCTTGCTCATCTTGAGCGTTTTGTAGTTTAGGGGTTAGGTCAGCTTTTATATCGTGAACAGTTCCATTTACAATCCTATAAAAACCATTCACGCCATTGTGACTGGTTCCAATAAAGTTTTCATCAAAGCCGTTAAAGCCTTCCTTTTCTTTCCAATAATTTCTAAACTTGGATATATCCTTAATCTTCATCTTTTGATTTCTGCTGTTAATAATTAAATGCTGTTATGGACAATGAATCTGTGCGTTGGGGCAAAGGCAAATGTGCTGCATTGCGTTGGCTTTGAGCTTGGGATGCAGCTCTTTTGATTTTGCTGAAGCGTTGGCATTTTGTTTTCATTTTTCTGTTCGTTTTCTGTCGGTCGTGTCGTCTTTTAGGGTTGCACACAACGTTCGGGCTTTACGCAGGTTGGGAATAGTTGTTCCTACTGCTGGCTTGGCCACTAAAAAACGCGATTAGCTGAAAGCCAAATTACTGAAGTTGATTAGCACTACCAAAGCTGATGGGCCATTGCTGAAGCCCAAATTGCGTAAAGCCTATTGTTGTGTGCGATTCTCTTTGCTAATATTTGATTGTAGCTGAAATGGAAATACTGGATTTATGATTCAATTTAACCATCGAACGCCAGATATTTTTATAATCAAGCATCCAAACTTCAATTTTTGAACTTTCATTGTCTGTCCAACCTATGCTGGGTCTATAAGTAATATTCTCTATTTCCCTTCCATTGATCTTTACTTTATTTCTACTTTCATTATATGGTATTTTAAGCCATTCTATCGAAACAAAGAAATCTTTTGCTGGTATTCTGATTCTATATTTTTCAAGATTTACGTTCACAATTTTTTTGTGAGATTTTACTTCAATTATTTGGTCACATAAATCTTTTGAGGGAGACCCTGTTAAAGTGTCCATATCATATATACGAACTCGAAATTTAGTTTTTTCTGGATAAAGCAAAGCATTACTCATTCTGCATATTCTTATACTAGTCAACAATGCATTTTCATCATTTACATGAAAATGCTGTGCTAATTGAGTTAAGAAACCACTTGTCGTAATAAAATTATTACCACAATTAGTGAAATCATTTAGCGTTTCAGTTGTCCAATCTTTCTTGTTTTTAACGATAACATCAGTTAAAATAGATACTTGTTCATTCAACTCTATAACAAGATTCACTGTATTATTACTTTCTAAAGAGAACTTATGTGTCGAATATCCAATGCACGAAATAATTAAAGTATCATTCTGAATGTTTGAATTTGAAATAAACGAAAAAATACCATCCTCATTAGCATTTGTTCCAATATTCGCTTTTAACAGTCCAACTGTCGCAAATGGAATTATTTTTTTACTCTTAGCATCTATAATTTTACCTTGCAGAGTTACTTGACCTAATAAACATAAGGGAGAAAATAAAAAAATATTAAAAGTCTCATTATCATTCAATAAAGCACACAACGGCTACGTATTGGCGATGGTGGGTAATTTGAAAAACGTTAGCTCAACATTTGCACAAATGTCCAATAGAACTACAAATGTTGAGTTTACAACTGTCAGCCCCACTATTGCCAATACGATGTTGGTGGCTGGCGTTTTTGTCATCACGTTGTTTTTTTGTCTTTTGCACCCATAATTAGAAGCCATAAACAAGTTCCAATTTCGCCAATACTTGCTGGTAAACTTATGTATGATGATATTCCAAATTTAAAGTAGTTATCAATTAGAGTGTGTCCCAAGAAATTTATTAAGTATCCAAAACAGCCAAGCATTAGTAATACTCCTAAAATTTTAGGCAAGAAACCTGATTTGAAAACTAAATAGCCGAAAGGAAACAACCAAAGTCCTGAAAATATGTGAACAATTCGCATACCATTGTCATATTGGTCGAGATACAGCATTACTTGTGATTGGATTTGCTCTGCTGATAATCCTAACTTACTTTGTCCGCCTGTAATGAGCGAAAGAATTGAAAATAAGTTTTGAACATTCAAGAAAAATGTGGGGACACTCAAAACCGCTAAAAGCACCATAAGTTTTGCATAATTTTCATTTACAGGTTTCAATAATTTGTACAGTACAAGTGGTAAGAAAAGAAAAAATGTATAACATAAAAGTCCTCCAACTATTCCGAACCTAAAAAGTGTTTGAGATGAAGCAATATTTTGATAAATTAAAGCAGTATCGTCAGTGTTAAAAAGTTTAGAAGGCACATACATTAAAGTAAAAATACCTGTTACTACAACCCCTAAATATAAAAGTCCCGCAATTCTTGCTAATTTTTTGTTTGAGTAGTCAGATGCCATAATTCGGTCGATAAGTCAATTTTTAATTTTTGTCCATTTCCAAGCATACCATACGATTATTGATGTAAGTATGCTTTCAACAATTGCATAAAAAACATAGAAGGCTCTCCATCCTGAAATTGAAGTAACTGCAATCAAAAGCATAATTGCTGTAAAAAAAATACCTGCAATTAAATTCAGCCATCTATTTATTTTTGGTTTCAATATAACAGATAAGCAAACCATTAAAGCTGGAACTGCCAATAATAACGAAGCTACAAACAATTTTACAGGATTGTCGAGCATACTGTTACCATTGATTATCCCTTGCACTTTATTAGGCACATAGAGTTCAAAATAGTCTCCATAGATGTAAAAGAATGTCACAGAAGTCCAAAGTGCCGCAAGTTTGATTTTGGTATTCACTTTTAAGTCCTCCAATTCATTTGTGTTTGTCTTACTTGAATTCATATTTTTTTTGTTAGTCATTTGTCTGTTTTCTTGGGGTCGCTTTACGCTTGCCACCAACGAACAGGGCTTTGTGCAGGCAGGGCATTGTTGATTGTCCAGCCCGGAACTGAAGCCCAATAAAGAAATAAAAGTACAAGTTAACAACTAAAAGCCCAACAGCATTCCGTCCAGCCCGAACCAAAGTACAGCGATGCAAACAGCAGAAGTTTGAACGTCAAGCCCTGCTTGCACAAAACCCCATGTTGCCTGCTGTGTTTCTTCGTCACAAGTTTGAAGTGTCAAAATACTTTTTAGCAAACTCTGAAATTCGTTTGTGTCGCTCCGCTATTTCAAGTTCAGTCCACACATTATGTTCTCGTATTTCTGTATAGCTTGAAAGTGCTGTGTCCTGAAACAACTCACTTTTTTTGTCAAACGATTTGTTCCCAAACTTGCTGTTCTGGCTCTGTGTCAAAAGTGCTAAGTTCCCTGCAAGTTGAAGAAAGTTCTTTTTAAATTCTTCTGTGTATTCTTCGTCTGTTGGATTTTGAGGTTTGATATGCTCAATAGTGTAACTGTTATAAAGGTCTTTGTCCAACAATGCACCAGAACGATTTTTAACTCTCAAACTGTTTTCATACTGCCAAAGAATAAACTTGATTGTATTTCGGTTGTAATGATGCTTTTGATTATCAAAGTAGTTGTTTATGATATTCTTGAAGTAATCATTGTTATTCCAGTACCATTGAAAACCAAAGTCGGTAGAATGTTTTATGTCGTGATATAATCTTTCAATGTCGTAGCCATTAGTTTTTCTGAAATAATGCTTTGCAAGCGATGGCAGATTATCGGTTCTATAATCGCCTAATTTGAGTTTGAAACATAAGATTTCCAACAGCTTCAAAATCTTGTCGTATGTCTCGCCTTTGTTGTCTCCTTTGTTGAAAAGAACAAGTAAAATAAGTTTCCAGTTAGCTTCATTGCCAACGAAGAAAAGGTTTGTAATTGCTAACTGGGTCTTATTACTTACAATACTTTTTGCACTATGAGATATCTCTACAAAATTTTCAAAGAACAGTTTTATCCATTCAGTCTTGTCTGACGTTTTGTTTAGCCGCTCTTTGATAGCTTCAATGTTTCCGTTAATGTTGTAAAAGAGATTACAACAATTATCCAAAAGTTCGTTTTCAGTAAAATATCCTTCAACCGCTTCAATGTATCTGTAAGTTTTGGAAATGATGCTTTGAATTTCTGCGATGTCGTTGTTAGCTTGTTTGTTGTCGTTGCTTTGAATGTAGATTTGATGCATTAAATACGCTTTGATTACTTCAAATCTTGACAGTTCCTTTCCACGATTGTTTTGGTATTCAAAAACCTGTGTTGCTTCAACTTTGTTGGTGATAAAAAAGGTACTGATAACAGCGTTTTCCAAAGTCTCTTGGATTAAATCAAGACTTTCATTGTCAAGTTTGGATAATTCAGTTTCAAAATAGTTGAATGCTTCAATTATTCTGCGTTGTGATATAGTTTCCGTGTCGTCACTTATAGAAATTAAATGCTTTTGAGTAACTTTTTTGAAAATTACTTGGTCATCTTCAATGGTTTTAAACACGTCGGTCAAGTAAATTGCTTTTATTGCTTCAATGCTTTGTCCTTTGCTTGCATTAACTTTTGCAATTGCTGAAAGAAATAAAATTGTCGTTGTTAATCGTTGTTGTCCGTCTATGATAAAGAGGGTAGAACCATCTTTTTCAAATAAGAATTGTCCCAAGTAATAACGTTTCCCTTTTTGTTCTAAAAGGTCTTCAAGAAATTGAGAACATTGTTTGTTTTCCCAACTGTATGCTCTTTGATAAGCAGGTATTCTGATATTTTCAGAAGATTGGAAAAGCGATTTAATACTTTCTGCTGTTTTATTTTCGGTTGCTGTAATTGTTTCCATTTATTTTGGGTGTTGAAAATATCAAAGGTGGCGAAGCCACCTTTGATAAATGTTTTATAATGCTGGTTGGTGTTTTTTGGTGGGGCTTTTTGAACAAGAACCCGAACATAAGTTTGTAAGACTTGAATACTTACTACCGCAAAATTTGCAGACGTACTGCGACTTTTCACTTCCTTCGTAAAGTCCGTGTTTGTTGCCTTCTGGATTTTTAGAACAAGAGCCTGATGTCAAGTTTGAAACGCTGGAATATTTACTTCCACACCATTTGCAAAAGAAATTTGCCATAATTATTTAAGGTTTTGGTAGTGCTTACTCTATTCGGTTTTCAGCTTCCCCGTTTGTCTGTCAATGTTGTGTAGGGTGTCGCTCTAACATAGCAGGCAACGTTGAAGCATTGGCGATGTGGCGGTATTCTGTGTTCAGTCCGCCCGGTGCCGCTGCTGATTAAAGATACAAATGCTCATTGTTTATTCTGTTGCTCGGCGTTATTCGTCTGCCGAAACCGAAGCTGAACAGCGAACAAAAAGTTGAGAATACATTCGTCTCCCCGCCATATTGCCAATGCACTGTTGGCGGCTGGTGTATCGGTTATTTTAGCGACTTATTTATCTGTTGAATCAATTTCTTTAGATTCTCTCTTTCGTCGTTTGTCAGATTCTTTGCCTCATTAGTTTTTGTCCAACGAATAAAAGCTTTAGCAAGTTTATATTTTGAGAAATTTGGGACTTCAGCAGTGAAAATGTCGACGATTGGTCTACTTGGCTGACTTGTTGCAGTCGGCGAAGTGTCAATTCCATATTCTGATTTTACAATTGAAATTAATGTCACTCTTAGCAAGTCCTCAATTTCAGCTTTGGGAATTCCTGTAACATAATCTTTTGTTCTCAAAATATTTTTATTGCCTAATGTATGAACAAGGTTCTCTTGTTGTGCAGCTTGGTCACCAGCTGCATCTGAGTCAAGAAGAGCTGCTACTTTTAAATGGTGGGCAAATAATAGTGTAGCATAATAGACAACTTTACCGGCAGAATTGGCAAATACCAATGCAATTTTATCATTAAGGCTTTCGATTCCTGCATCAGCCAATAATTGAGAAGCTGCATCTAAATACCAATAATCTGTAAGCCCTTCTAAAACCAAATTTCTTTGTTGAGAAAATAAACTTTGAGCCAAATCATATCCTAAAGCTTCTTGCAGAGGCAATAAGCCTGCAGGGTCACTTGAAGAAATTGTGGTGTGAACTTTTGTTCCTTCTTTTCTGTTTTTTAGCTCGACAACACGTACTAAATCAAGTTCGTCTGGTCCAACTAAAAATGGTGAGTGTGTCGTGTAAATTGTTTGGTTATGTTCTGCAAGTCTTGAAATTGTATCTCTAAAATCCCTTTGTTTCAAACCATGTAAGCTCATGCCAGGTTCGTCAAGCAATAAGATTGCATTCTTATGTTTATCCATTGCTTCTGCAAAAAAGACTACAAAAAATGATACGAGCCATTGAAAACCTTCTGAACGCTGGTCAAGTTCAATATCTACTCCGATGTCATCTTCTACTACGACTTTTAAGTATTGTCCATCAGCAACAACTTTCAATTTATCCGCTTCTGGTCTGTCAGGGTTAGGCATCCAAACCTTCTTGATTTCCTCAGTTAATCTTACACTGGCAGCATTTAATTTATAGCTCCTCCTATCAAGAGAATCTTTATAAACTTTGAGAGCTGCGGCATCATTGATATTAGGACTTTGTGTTTTACCTAAATTGGAAAGTTCTCTTGCTGAAAACCCTAATAATTTCAATAAGCACAAGTTGCCATAATCATAGTATTGGTCATCTAAAAGATTTTGTTCTGTTCGTGTTGCCAAATGTTCCAGATGTACGGATGGCTTTACTTTGAAGTAATTATTGAAAAGTATGAATACGGGTTTACGTTTGCTCAGAACTGCTAATACTTCATCATGTTTTTTATTAAACTCAATTTGCTCAATTAGCTTTTGATACCTCTCTTCTTCTTTTTCATTTGATTCGTCGACTAGCGGATATTGTTTTTCTAAAAAGGCTTTCAGCGATTTTGATAAATCTTCTCCAATTAAGGAATTGTCCTGTAAGTTATCAGTAATGGTTTTAATTAATACACTTGGCTTTTTTGTTTCTTCTTCAGGATTGTCCTTTGCGTATTGTTTGTCAAGATGAGCAATCAGTCGAATAATGTCATTCTTGATTTCCTTGTAATGAATTTTCGCTGGGGCATCAATTAAACTATGATAAGTTGAGTTATCTATGTTTTTGTAATATTTATAGGTGCAATTATGAAATTCTGCAGGTATTAAATCTTTGTCACCCTGCTCAAGTTCGAAGTAGCCTGTCACTACAGTTACATCCTTTGGGTTTACTTTCCCTGTGTCTAAGTCGTTTAGCAAAGAACGAGGGTAGTCTCTCAAAGCTTCAAAACCTGAAACTTCCGCAGGCTTATTTAATTGCTGCAACGCTTTCAATAAGACAGTTTTTCCCGCTTCATTGGGTCCAACCATTATAGTTTTGAGTTTTTCTATTTCAAACTCACCACTGTCAATAATGCTACGATAATTTTGAACTCTTGCTTTTTTTAGTCTCATATGTCAATTTGGTTAAGGTTGCTCATTAACACTTGCCTCCAACGTCCGAGTATTTGCGAAGGCAGGGAATTCATTGATTGTCCAGCTTGGTACAAATGCCCATTTGAAAATATGTTGTTGAATTTATCAACCAAAGTTGAACATTTAACGTCGAGCCCGAACCACTGCTGCTGTTTGGACATAGCTGACGTTGCATTGTCCAGCCCTGCTTTTGCAAATACTTTTGTTGTGCGTTCACCCTTCTTAATTCAGTTTTCCAACTATTATGTTGTACAAATTAATAAATTCATCTTCTACACCGTCAAACCACGTTAGTCGAAGTTCATCAAAGTTCAAGCTTGAATAATGTTTGTCTGCAACACTTTTGCCGCCTAAATGTGCTCTTATTGCATCGTCAGGATAATCTTTGCAAAAATTCTTGGCGTGGTCAAAATCTGAATATGTCACTACTGCCGCAGGAACTAATCTTTGTAAAGCTGTCGGATGTATATAATTTTCTAGGAGTCTCTTTTTAGAAATTGTAAAATCAGTACCTAATGTCAATCCATATGCAATAAGGTTTGTCTCGTTTGTTGATACAGCTCCAGCATTTTCTTTATCGCTGTCCAGAAAAATAAAAAATGGCTTCTCAAGTTTTGTAAACAAATCTAGATTTACCCAATGCTTAACGCCGCCGCAACCACCAATAGGAATGATATTTACGTTTAATTCTTCAAAAGTCTGCGGAATTAATCCAGCTTGTTTATAGAGTGTTGCTTTATGATGCATTGCTTTAACATCATCAATTCCTTCAACAAGAAATAGTAATCTAGAAGTTGAAAATAAAGGTGTAAAAGTATTGTCAGGTTTAATACCTAAGTCTATAGCCAGTTCCTTAAAATCAATTGCGTTTTGATTAAGTGTATATGTGTTATTGGGCTTTGAGATGTGAATAATATTATGCCGTTTTGTATTACCGACAATAGTCGGTGAATGCGTTGATGTAATTACCTGATAACCGTTTTCAGATAGAGAATTTAGCTTGTCGAATAAGTTTTCTTGAGCGGATGGGTGAAGGAAGGTTTCCGGCTCTTCGAACCCGAAAATGATTTGTTGTGTAGCATCCGTTCTTTCAGTTTCAGCTAAGTATTCGAAATAGGACATCATGGTAATTCTTCTAAAACCGTCACCACGTGAACTTAATGGCAAGTCATTACCTGTCGCATCACTAACAAATGATGTAGATATTAATTTGCTCCAATCGAAATCGACTTTTGGCTTAACCTTTTCTGTTGATTTAACGACATCATTAATTTTATCTGTTACTTTTTGTAAAACACCTTCCAATTGTGTTTTAACTGTTGTTTCCATGTCATCAGTATCAATTTCATCTTTGATTAACTTAAATGCCATGTCCTTAAAGTATTTCTGAATAGTTGCATCAGTATCTGAAAGGGAAGTGTCTGCTTTGAAATACTGGAATGCTGGCAATACTTTCTTGATAGCGTCACCTATTGCTTTGGCTTTTGAAGTTCCTGTAGCAGGAATTTCCTCAACATCGAATTGGAAGGCAATATTATTCTGCTGATTAAATTCTCGTAATTTTTGTCTTTTTTCTACGTTGTTATAAGCCTCTCCATTTCCTTTAGCGGAGGCAATTTGATTGGCAATACATTGAGTAATCAATTGAGCTTCGGTTTTAAAAATAAAGTCATTATTGCCATCATATTTTTTTCTTACAATTGAAGTTTTTGGCTTTGTAACATTAGTCTCTGTTACATTCCAAACTTTTTTCCAAACCAATAAGCCTTCTGCGTTTATTAACTCCTCATCTTCAATTGTCGTAAGTATTTCCTCACCTAAAAGGCATTCTTTGTTTCTTGCGTCAAAGAATAGTTCAACTGATATTTGATTGTTTTGAGCTGCTACATTATAATCAGCTTTTGTCAACGCTGTTTCATTTAGTGCAGCGTCAAGAGCTTTTAAAATTGTTGATTTACCGGCGTCGTTCTGTCCAACTATGCAGTTGAACATATCAAAATTTACAGTGATAGAGCCATTTATGCCTCTAAAATTTGTGATGATGGCTTTTTTTAAAATCATAAGCAGTTATGGTTGAAGTTTGGTGTTGTCAGGGTGACGCACAATCGAGTCACGCAAGGGATTTTCACCCTTACGTTCTCACGGAACCGTGCTTGATAGTCTCCCATCACACGGCTCTTCTTGTTTATAAATCACAAGTTAATTATAACTTACGGATGTGCCACTTGCCAGTGTGGGAATAAATAAGGGTTGAGTTTGTATTGTATTTGCAACCATTTAATTGCTGCTCTTACCCCCAAACCCTTTTCCCATTTAACCCATTTTAATAGTCTCGCATTTAATTGTTTCCAGACATAGTTCATATGACCACTTGAGAACTTATGAAAGTAATTCATGATTCCCCGTATTTGTGGTGTTAAATATTGGGCTATAGTTACAAGTGGTTTTCGCTGCTTGTGTATATTCCAATCTTTAAACTTTTCCAGTAAACTAGTCCTGGATTTAGTACTTATGAAGATGCTTGGAACAATCAAAACCTTTTCTTTAAACTTTACACAATTGGGGCGTATAGTGAATCCTAAAAAGTCAAAGCCTTTGGGGTATTTCTTTTCTGAATACCCTCTCAGATTGACTATTCTTGTTTTGGTAGGGTGTAAGGTTAGTTTACACTTCTCCATTCTCTGCTTGATTTTGTTAAGCACATATATTGCTTGTTTCTCCGTCTTGCAATGAACTACTATATCGTCTGCATATCGTTCAAATGGCTTTTCTGGATGTTCCTTTGTCATCCACCCATCAAATACTACATGTAGAAAAATATTTGCTAATAACGGACTAATTACTCCACCTTGTGGTGTACCCAACACAGTTCTTGTGGCTTTGCCATCCTGCTCTATTATCCCCGCTTTTAACCATCGCTCTACATACAATTGTACCCATTTGTCTTTGCAGTAATGCGCAACCGCAGTCATTAATAGTTCATGGTTAATGGTATCGAAGAAGCCTTGTATGTCGATGTCTATCACAAAATCGTGATTAAAACAATTACTGTTGGCTTTTGCAACAGCATCGTGACAGCTTCGATTTGGTCGATATCCGAATGACCCCTCATGAAAAACGGGTTCCACCTGCAATTCTAAATGTTGCTTAACAACTTGTTGTGCTATGCGGTCCATGACAGTCGGAATGCCTAAACTTCTTATTCCACCATCTTTCTTTGCAATAGCAACTTGGCGAACAGGTACTGGAAAATACGATCCTGAAGAAAGTCTGTTCCATAGCTTGTATAATAATCTATATGCATTTTTGTCTACATATTCCCATGTCATACCATCTATGCCAGCACTCCCTTGATTGGCTCTTACTCTCTTGTACGCCTGCCACACCATTAACTTGGTAATTGGTTGTGATTTTGTACTCAAAATAATCTGTCATCCCATTGCTGGTTGTAAATTGGTTTTGATAACTAAACAAGCTTAATCCTTCGCTCCACTTAGTTTCTTAAGTTTCCTCACTACTATGATTAAGTCTGCCGCCATTGCTTCGCCTCATCCAAAAGCGTTTGTTCCTCTTTCGATTTTACAAAACAACAATGACTTCACTTGTTCCATAAAACAGCCTATAATACAGTCCTGCCAACTTAACCCCGGATGCCGTGTAACCTATAATCTGGTATT
This sequence comes from Sediminibacterium sp. C3, assembly GCF_000508085.1. Lineage (GTDB taxonomy): Bacteria > Bacteroidota > Bacteroidia > Chitinophagales > Chitinophagaceae > Sediminibacterium. The sequence goes on from NZ_KI669560.1 coordinate 2,900,955, forward strand.
CATTACACTCTATTCGTAAACACAAACGTAACTGCTTACTTTCGACATCGCTATTGCCCTTACGAGGCTTCATCATTGGTTCACTTGCGTTCAGCTCTTGTATTACGCACCTACAGAAATCATCGTTCCTGTTTTTCTTTATCGCTCACTACAAAATCGTTTCCAATTATTGCAGCATAAAGTGGTTTGAAAACTACTCCAGAAAGTCGTCTTCGGAAGACCATAATTTCTCGCTATTATCAGAGAAATTCTTCCATCTGTTTTACAGCATTTAAACATTAATCTCAATAATGTTTAATTCAAGTCACACACGCCCGAGGCTTTACGCAGGGTGGGGAAGGATTGTTCCCGCTGCTGGCTTGGCCACTTAAAACTCGATTATTTAAAGCCAAATTACTGAAGCTCATTTGAAATACCAAAGCTGATGGGCCATTGCTGAAAGCCCAACTTGCGTAAAGCCTTTTGTTGGCAGAAGTATTGGTCATTTAGCCATTAGGTCAGTTTACTTAAATATTAGGATTATAACTAGTCTTTTGATTTATTGTGTCGTTTTCCAAATATTAGATAAATGAAAAACAAACATAGAATTAGATAAATTGTCACTATGTAGATATTCCCCCAAGTTTGTCGTGGGAAAATCATAAAAATAAAATTTGTTGGAAGGTAGAAGAATAGTCCCACCTTTCGTGCTATACTCTTGTTCATCTTGTTGGGTGTTTTTCGTTTTCAAATTTCTTGTCGTGTGACTGTCTTTTAAAAATCTGCTTCAATTCTTTCCTATTAAAAGGTATAGTTATAAAGAATGCCATCCAAGTTGCATGAAAGACATGATATTTCCATGAACGTTTCTCGTCAAAAACAAACTGTTCAGCAATTAACCAAGCGATAAGCCAATAAAACCAATTTAAGATGAACGAAATAATTAACTTCTTCAAAGGTGTCAAGCTGTTATACCATTCGTTGTACTTCTTTATCATTGTTTTCGTAACTCGGTCTAATAAATGTTTTGGTCAATCTTGAATATTTTTCGAAAATAAAGCAGTATCAGCATATTTCTGCCAATCGAGTCACGCAAGGGATTTTCACCCTTACGTTCTCACGGAACCGTGCTTGATAGTCTCCCATCACACGGCTCTTCTTGTTTATAAATCACAAGTTAATTATAACTTACGGATGTGCCACTTGCCAGTGTGGGAATAAATAAGGGTTGAGTTTGTATTGTATTTGCAACCATTTAATTGCTGCTCTTACCCCCAAACCCTTTTCCCATTTAACCCATTTTAATAGTCTCGCATTTAATTGTTTCCAGACATAGTTCATATGACCACTTGAGAACTTATGAAAGTAATTCATGA
>NZ_KI669560.1:2902329-2909455 GCF_000508085.1 Sediminibacterium sp. C3
TCACGGAACCGTGCTTGATAGTCTCCCATCACACGGCTCTTCTTGTTTATAAATCACAAGTTAATTATAACTTACGGATGTGCCACTTGCCAGTGTGGGAATAAATAAGGGTTGAGTTTGTATTGTATTTGCAACCATTTAATTGCTGCTCTTACCCCCAAACCCTTTTCCCATTTAACCCATTTTAATAGTCTCGCATTTAATTGTTTCCAGACATAGTTCATATGACCACTTGAGAACTTATGAAAGTAATTCATGATTCCCCGTATTTGTGGTGTTAAATATTGGGCTATAGTTACAAGTGGTTTTCGCCGCTTGTGTATATTCCAATCTTTAAACTTTTCCAGTAAACTAGTCCTGGATTTAGTACTTATGAAGATGCTTGGAACAATCAAAACCTTTTCTTTAAACTTTACACAATTGGGGCGTATAGTGAATCCTAAAAAGTCAAAGCCTTTGGGGTATTTCTTTTCTGAATACCCTCTCAGATTGACTATTCTTGTTTTGGTAGGGTGTAAGGTTAGTTTACACTTCTCCATTCTCTGCTTGATTTTGTTAAGCACATATATTGCTTGTTTCTCCGTCTTGCAATGAACTACTATATCGTCTGCATATCGTTCAAATGGCTTTTCTGGATGTTCCTTTGTCATCCACCCATCAAATACTACATGTAGAAAAATATTTGCTAATAACGGACTAATTACTCCACCTTGTGGTGTACCCAACACAGTTCTTGTGGCTTTGCCATCCTGCTCTATTATCCCCGCTTTTAACCATCGCTCTACATACAATTGTACCCATTTGTCTTTGCAGTAATGTGCAACCGCAGTCATTAATAGTTCATGATTAATGGTATCGAAGAAGCCTTGTATGTCGATGTCTATCACAAAATCGTGATTAAAACAATTACTGTTGGCTTTTGCAACAGCATCGTGACAGCTTCGATTTGGTCGATATCCGAATGACCCCTCATGAAAAACGGGTTCCACCTGCATTTCTAAATGTTGCTTAACAACTTGTTGTGCTATGCGGTCCATGACAGTCGGAATGCCTAAACTTCTTATTCCACCATCTTTCTTTGCAATAGCAACTTGGCGAACAGGTACTGGAAAATACGATCCTGAAGAAAGTCTGTTCCATAGCTTGTATAATAATCTATATGCATTTTTGTCTACATATTCCCATGTCATACCATCTATGCCAGCACTCCCTTGATTGGCTCTTACTCTCTTGTACGCCTGCCACACCATTAACTTGGTAATTGGTTGTGATTTTGTCTCAAAATAATCTGTCATCCCATTGCTGGTTGTAAATTGGTTTTGATAACTAAACAAGCTTAATCCTTCGCTCCACTTAGTTTCTTAAGTTTCCTCACTACTATGATTAAGTCTGCCGCCATTGCTTCGCCTCATCCAAAAGCGTTTGTTCCTCTTTCGATTTTACAAAACAACAATGACTTCACTTGTTCCATAAAACAGCCTATAATACAGTCCTGCCAACTTAACCCCGGATGCCGTGTAACCTATAATCTGGTATTCATTACACTCTATTCGTAAACACAAACGTAACTGCTTACTTTCGACATCGCTATTGCCCTTACGAGGCTTCATCATTGGTTCACTTGCGTTCAGCTCTTGTATTACGCACCTACAGAAATCATCGTTCCTGTTTTTCTTTATCGCTCACTACAAAATCGTTTCCAATTATTGCAGCATAAAGTGGTTTGAAAACTACTCCAGAAAGTCGTCTTCGGAAGACCATAATTTCTCGCTATTATCAGAGAAATTCTTCCATCTGTTTTACAGCATTTAAACATTAATCTCAATAATGTTTAATTCAAGTCACACACGTCCCAGGCTTTGCGCAGTTTGGATAATCTGTGATCCTACTGCTGGCTTGGCCACTAAAGACGCGATTAGCTAAAGCCAAATTACTACAGATGATTAGCAATACCAAAAGATGATGGGCCAAAGGAGGAAGCCCAAATTGTGCAAAGCCTAATGTTACAGGCAGGCGTACACACTTGTCCTTAGCTAACTTGTTTAAACGTTTCAAGTTCTTTGTAAAACGTAATTGCTTTTATAATAGATTTTCCGCCTGAACCCTCAATTAAAGTCTTTACCCACTTTTTATTTGCGTTCTCCATTGTCTGATTTTTGTATAGCCAATAAGCCAAGAATGTAAATGAAGCAGTCAGTAAAAATTGGAACAAAATATAACCCGAACTTACAGAATGTGGAAACCATTTGTCGCTCAAATAAAATGTTGTCCAAAAGGGGAACTGTAAAACCATAAAACGACTATGCCTTAAGATAGATAATTGTAGTTTGGTTAATTTTTGCTGTATCTCTGTAATACTTCCGTTATAATCAATATTATTTGTCCAAACCAAATGTTTAATGTAGTCGTACAAAGCTTTTACATTAATTAGAAATATAGCAGCCATTGAAATAATAAAATAATTTACCGAAGAAGAGTAATTTGAAATTGCATAGAATAAGACTATGCCTAATAAAATTAAATAGATAACCGCCGCAACAATTCCTCTTGTTTTGAATCGGATTAAAGATTGTAAGGCTGATTCAGCTTTTTGACTAATTACTTCTTTTAAAAGTTGTTTGTTAATTACCAATGACTGGTCAATTTTTTCATACTGTTCTTTCCATAAAAGAACAAAATTTGTTTCTTCCATAATATCTAAGTTGTGTTTTGTAAAAACCGTTGTTTTAAAATGTTTTTTATTCTGCTAATTTTAGTCGCCACATTGGTTTCGGAAATGCCAATGATTTCCGCCATCTCTTTATGACTCTTTTCTTCTAAGTAAAGTAACATTAATGCTTTGTCTAACTCTTTCAATTCAGAAATAAACTGATTTAAAAAAATGGTACTTTCCTCTATTTGTTTGTTATCCTTAAAATCGGCTACATTGAATAAGATTTCAGAAAATGGGTTAGTAATAGCTTTTCTTGATTTTTCCTTTCTATAAAATGAAATAGCAGTATTCAGAGCAATTCGGTAAATCCAAGTTGAATGCTTAAAACGTTCGTCATAGCTATCAAATGATTTCCATAATTTTAGAACAATCTCCTGTACAAGGTCTTTTCTATCTTCGGTGTCTATACAATATGAATTAGCCACTTTGTAAATGATGCCTTTATTAGTTTCAATGACTGAAAGAAAAAGGTCGGGCTTAAAATCTTTAGTCATTCTCTCTAATTATTACATTTACTATTTTAATTGTCGTTTATTAATTATACGCACAACAAGATAAAATATCACAGCCAGAGTGAAATATATTTCTAAAAGGTTAGTTTAGGGGATTATATATCTTAATCCTGCTTGTAGTTTATGGAAAGGTCGCCGATACGCTTGCCTGTAACGGGCAGGGCTTTATGCAGGTTGGGAATTAGAATTCCGTCTGCCGATAACCGCTGCTGATTGAAAATATAAAGTTGAATTTAAGAACTAAAGTTCAAATTTGTTTGTCCTGCCCGAACCACAGCTTGGATTTGCAATTGGTTGAAGTTTGTTGGTCATGCCCGACTTGCATAAAACCCAATGTTAGCAGACGTTTTTCTACCATTTATAAGAATAGATTTCGTCCTTTTGATTTTTCCGTTTCAATAGAACAAACTCTTTTCGTAGTTCTATTGCATCATATACTGGCTCTTTAACGATATCTCCATCAATGTTGATTAGTCCTATTTTGCCCCTGTCCCTAATAATAAAATAACGCCAGTGCTGTGAAGATTTCACTTCCTCATAGGTTATAGGCACGATGGTTTGATTGCTTGCATTGATGACACCAAACTTGTTTCCCTTCTTTACTATTTGATAAAGCTGTTCTCCCATTGAATAATGTCTTGTTGTTTCAACAAAAGCAATGTCTTTGTCTAAAATGATTGTCTCTTCTGGATTTTTGATGTTTAGGATTAGAGGTTGAGCATCCTTTACTGCGAAGATTTTGTAGCCGTCAATTGTGTAAAACCTGTAAATTGCTGGCAGTATATTTTCACCGTTGAAGTTGTAAACGCCATTTAAGTTCTTGTCATTCTTAGTTATATAAAAGCTATCATTTTCTGTTGAAGAAACACTTTTGTATTGAACAGGCAATATAGTTTTGCCGTCGCCATCAGATAAGCCAAAAACTGAACTTGGTGTCCACAGAAGAAATCGATTGTTACCCCTTGGTAGAATAAATTGATATTTAATTGGAATGATTAGTTTGTTGTTGGTGGTAAGTAAACCTTGTAAACCCTTTTTACGTACTATCAATCTACTGTTCTGGTACTCGATAAAATCATAATCAAAAGGAACAATAGTTTTATTCAAGGTATCAGTTAACCCATATTTACCATTCTTAACTTTCAATAATCTGTTTTCTTCAATTCTGTTCTGCTGGGAGAAGGTTTGTCCAGCAAGAGCGATGGTAAGTATGCTTAATAAAATAAGTTTCACTTTAAGGATTTAAAATGTCTGCTAACGTTTATGAAAGTATCCGACTAGCCCTTTAAAATTAGCCCTTTGATATTGATCATTGGGCTTGTCGGTATACTTTGTGTTGACCGACATTGTTCTATTAGGTGTAAAGTATTTCTTTTGTTTACTTTTTTACAGTGATCTGGATACTTTTTTTAAGTTGTTTTATTTTATCATAATCAATTTAGCTAATTTCTGTTGTTTTTGGTTGAGTTAACTCATAGAACTGCTTTGCCAACATATTTTTATTAGCTAAAAGGTATTATCAATAAGCATTTAAACCTTATCCATAATGTCCATGCTTATAATACGACGCTATTTGAATGAGCGTTTCTTTATGACAATTCGGACAACAATTAATTGATTTACCAACTTCCAATAGCAGTCTAGTTTGCCAACTAATTTTCACTCTTATTGGATGAGCAGGGATGTTCATCATTTTCGTAATCTCTTTAATTCTCTCCGTCCTGCCTCTATTGGCTAAATAACCATAGCTCCGTATTCTGGTAAATCTTTTTGGTAAAATATGCTGTTTAAATCTCGTAACAAAGTCACTTGCATTTACCTCCATCAATTTCTCATTACTATTATCCGCATAATCTTTGTACTTAAATTGAACGCGATTATTATCAGAATCAAATTTTACAATTCTGCTATTGGTAATAGCTGTTTTGTGAGTGTACCTACCTAAATAACTAATAACTTGTTGTGGGCCACCAAATGGTCTTTTGGCATAAACAACCCATTCTTTTTTGTAAAGCTCTTTCAGTAAAACATTTAAATCTGATTTAGGGCTTACCCTTAAATGATTATTTTCTAAAAGTACTTTTATTCCCATCAAATATTTAGCTCTAAATACTTTGGCTAATGCTTTAACTGGAAAAATAAATTGGTTACTGTTTCGAACAGCATTTCTCCAGCATTGTTTCCCTCCAGTAATATCAATACCCCCACTGCTTATAATACAGTGAACATGTGGATGAAAACTTAACTGCTGACCCCACGTGTGTAATAAACTTAAAATACCGGGCGTAGCTCCCAAGTAATTCTTGTCTTTACTAAAAGTTAATAATGTTTGAGCAGAACTATCAAAAAGTAATTTCAACAATAATTTCCTATTGCCAAGAATACAACCATTTAATTCATGTGGTAATGTGAAAACAACATGAAAATAATTGGTAGGTAGTAACTCATTCATCCTATCTTCTATCCATTGCTGCTTTTGAAAACCACCGCATTGAGGACAATGACGATTACGACAACTATGATATCGATAATGATATTTCCTACATTGACTATCAGTGCATTGGTATAAATGATACCCTAACGAAGCTGTTCTACACTGTTTTATCTGCTCAATTACATTATTTACATGTAAGTTGATTTCAGGTTTATGCCAATGCTGTAATATGTTTTGCAGCGTATTAGCATTTTTCATTGGTTGACTTTTGCATGATTACATCATATGGATTAACTATACTCTGTAACCGTTTTGTCGAGAGATGCAAATACTGAACTGTTTGATTGATACTGTTATGACCCATCAATTGTTGTATTGCTTGCAAATCAGCACCATGGTCTAGTAAATGTGTTGCAAAACTGTGCCTTATACTATGTATACTGTAATTTTTATTGGATAGTCCTGCCTTGGCTAAGGCCGTTTGCATGATATGTTGAATGGTTCTAGCTGCATATCTTTTTCCTTTGCCAGCGCCATTAAACAAATAAATTTCTGGTCTATACTCAATAAAATAATAGCGTAATTCTTCAAGCAGTAGTGGGGATAATAAAACATACCTATCTTTTTTACCCTTGCCAGATGTTATTTTAATACGCATTTGATTACTTTCAATATCGGTTATCTTAATTCTGGCAATCTCCATTAATCGTATCCCAGTACTATACATAAGAGAAAGTAACATCCTGTGCTTATTATTAATTATACTGTTTAATACGCTCCGCATTTCTTCCTGTGATAATACAGCAGGTAATTTATGCTCATGTGCAGGAAATAATACAGCTGGAGTTGAATATGGCTTGTTCAAAGCATGTTTGAAAAAGAAGGCAAAGCTTTGTGCCGCCATTTTACATTTAACCCTACTACAACCCATTGTCTTGACCAAATAAACTAAATAGTTTACAGTCATTTCATAAGTAATCTCTGATGGTCTGATGTCAGAATAATACTGAAATAAAAATCGCAACTCTTTTAGATAATTGATACGAGTTGAATCACTGTAGTGACCTAGAGCCATTAAATCTGAACACTTTTGAAGTGCATTAATGGCATACTGTGTTACTGTTTTTTTTCCATAATTTATGATTTAGTAACACAAGGTAGAAAATCTCAAAAAACTCATTGCTGAAAGCAATGTTGGTTCAACGTTGAAGCATTGATCCTGTCGGCTAAAGTTAGTTAATTGTTTACTGTAGGCTTCGCCGATAGTATCAATGCAATGTTGGGCGAAGGTCTAACAGGTCTTTGAATTTAATCCATCTAAACTGACGACCGGAGTTCGTCAGCTGAATTACTGTTCTATATCTGCTAGTACTACTAAAGCAATGACATAAAAGAATTTATGTTGTTGCTTTAGTAGATAGGTTACATTGAATAGCATTGGGTGATAAACATTTATGTTACGTAGTT
>NZ_KI669560.1:2909475-3187262 GCF_000508085.1 Sediminibacterium sp. C3
AATAGCATTGGGTGATAAAACATTTATGTTACGTAATTTCCGACACCCAACATCAGCGATTTGAGAAAATTTATTCTTTAGCTTCATGCAAGCCTTTTGCCTTCGGCGTTTCACAAGCAAGCTTGAGGCGCCTTCGCCTAAAGGCTTGCTAGTATAGGTCTTCTAAAATCATTCTTTAAAAATTAACCAATAAAAAGCAACTATTATTCGTTACAATTTTAATCAGCTGACGAATTTCGCCTCAACGTTGAAGCATTGATCCTGTCGGCTAAAGTTAGTTAATTGTTTACTGTAGGCTTCGCCGATAGTATCAATGCAATGTTGGGCGAAGGTCTAACAGGTCTTTGAATTTAATCCATCTAAACTGACGACCGGAGTTCGTCAGCTGAATTACTGTTCTATATCTGCTAGTACTACTAAAGCAATGACATAAAAGAAATTTATGTTGTTGCTTTAGTAGATAGGTTACATTGAATAGCATTGGGTGATAAAACATTTATGTTACGTAGTTTCCGACACCCAACATCAGCGATTTGAGAAAATTTATTCTTTAGCTTCATGCAAGCCTTTTGCCTTCGGCGTTTCACAAGCAAGCTTGAGGCGCCTTCGCCTAAAGGCTTGCTAGTATAGGTCTTCTAAAATCATTCTTTAAAAATTAACCAATAAAAAGCAACTATTATTCGTTACAATTTTAATCAGCTGACGAATTTCGCCTCAACGTTTGGGCTTGCTGCTGTGCTGGTATTTTATAATGTCCAGCCCGGAGCCGCAGCCGATTGAAAAACTGATGATGAAGTTATGCAATGTTGCTGGGATTTATTCGGTCAGCCGGATATGGGCTGATAGCGAACAGAAAGACGAGTATATATTCGTCAGCCAGCATAGCAGCAAACCTCGCTGTTAGCTGCATACCCTTCGTCGCTACTAACAGCAGGATGTTCCTAATTGCATCGGTGGACATTTTACTGTCCCGTAACTGCAATAAACGCAACAGTCGCCCTCTTTTGGTTTAAGTCGTGTCTTGCAATTTGAACACTCATAAAAATACTGGCAAGCATCTGTTGGCATTGTTTCTTCTTGTCTGTGTCCACAAACATGGCAAGTAATAACAGATTGAAGTACGATAGTTTTTTCCATTAGTTGTTGATTACAGATTGAGAAGTTACTTTATAGCCAGTTTTATTTATGATAGATGCAAGGCTGTCAACGGAAGTTTTACTGTTGTCAAACTTAACAAGGCTATTGCCCTTTTCATAAGAAGTATTGAACTCAATCACTCCCGTTGTTTTTGAAAGTTCGCTGTTTATATGTTCTGTGCAGCCTTCGCAGGTCATACCTTTTATTTTAAATTCTACTGTCTGTATATTGCTTTTGTCAACAATAATGACCTTTGCTTCTTGTGGCTTTGGATAAAATACTTTTGCATAGTAAGGAAATGCAATTAACAGTCCTGCAAGCACTGTAACGATTGCTAAAAATGATTTTGATTGCCAAAATGATTTTTTGTTGTCTGCTTCACAGTCGCAGTCAACTTGCTTTTTTGGTTTTAATTTTTGATACCACGCAAACGCAAAAACAGCAACAGTCAAACCGATTAAATAAGGACGATACGGCTCAATCCACGAAAACGAAGAAGCAAGTCCGCTTGCGCCACCTAAGAAAGCTAAAACTGGTGTGATGCAGCAAAGCGAAGCTGCAACTGCTGCCAACAGTCCACCAATCCAACCTTTACTATTTTTTGTTGCCGTTGTCATACAGTCGCAAAATTTTGTTGATTGATAATTTTAAAGAACGGTCTTAAAATTTTTAAATGCTCATTGCGTAGTGAATAGAAGATGGTTTGTCCTTCTTTTCTGGCTTCAATAATGTTGCCGTCTTTTAGTTTGCGTAAATGTTGGGAAATTGCAGGAATGCTCATTCCTAAAATGTCGCTAAGGTCGCAAGGGCAAAGCTCATTTTCTTCTTCAAGCAGAAAGAGTATTTTCAGTCGCACTTCGTTACCTGTCAAAGCAAGTACCTGTCCCAACTGCAAAAATGATTTTGAGTTAGCCTTTAATTTTTCTCGGCAGCTTTTAATTTGTTCTATGTCTGCCTGTAACCTTATGCAAGTGTCGTTTGCCATTGTCAAATTTGTTAGTCGGGTCAAAAGTAACAAAGATTACTTATTTAAGCAAATACTTAAATACAAAATTGTCGGCAGGGTTACAAAGTGTCCTTGAAGTGTCGCAAAAAAAATGTCCGTTTGAATAATTGGGAAGTGTCCAATAGGGCTGCAGCTAACGTCCGAGGCTTTACGCAGGGTGGGGAAGGATTGTTCCCGCTGCTGGCTTGGCCACTAATGACTCGATTAGTTAAAGCCAAATTACTGAAGCTCATTTGAAATACCAAAGCTGATGGGCCATTGCTGAAAGCCCAACTTGCGTAAAGCCTTTTGTTAGCAACATCAAATTTTTTGAACTTCTAAAATTGTTTTAGAATGAGGTGTGTATGAAATAAAAATATTCTCATTTTCCTCAACTTTTTCAAATAAATCTTGACTTACTTTAAAATTCTCACTTCCTTTTTTTTCAACTTCAATTTTAATAGTATACTTTATTGAAACAGAACCCTTTGATATTTCTTTTTTCAAAACTCGCGTTGAAGTATTTACTTTAATTTTTGCTTCATAGTCTTTCTTCAATTTAAAAAGTTTTCTTAGGGTTGTTAAATAGAGTAATCCCCAAAAAAGGAAATGAAAAACTACTAAAGGGAAATAGTCCGTTTTTGTTTCTTGAAAAGTAGGTATTTTAGGCGGAAGCAAAGGTCCTATTAATGCGAATAAAGAGAAAACTATCCCAATCTTTATAGCTAGTTTCCTTTCTTTAATTAATTCATTTTGAATAAGAGCCTCTTGCTCTTCTAAAAGCTGTTCAGTTATATTCTCTTTTTTATTGTCTTCTATCATGTGTTGTTGCCAACACTTAAATATACGCTACTCCCAAAAGTGAACAAAGGAAATAAGCCTTAAGTGTCATTGTTTTAATGTTATAGTTTTTGTATTGTCATTACGTCAATACACTTATACATTTATTATTGTCAGCGAAAATGCAATCAATTATACAAAAGCAATTGTCAGTAAATCTGAAGACTACCAATCTATCTGTCGCTTTTTAAACAAGTCATCTAAAGGGCTTCCAATATTTACCAGTTGCTTTTTACTTACATGCAAATAGCGCTCAGTAGTTCTTATATCAAAGTGACCAAGCAAATCTTTTATGTATCGTATATCCGTTCCCTTATCTAACAAATGGGTAGCAAAGCTGTGCCGTAAGCTGTGTATACCAACATCTTTAACAATACCAGCTGCCCTCTTTGCATTACTGAAAATCTGTTGAACCGTTCTTGTAGGATAGGCATCTCCTGTTTGTTCCGATTCAAATAAGTACACTTTTGGTCTAGGTGTGTATTGTTTAAAATACTCACGTAATATATCCAGTAGCACCGGGCTTAAATTCACATAGCGATCTTTCTTTCCCTTTGCATTTTCAATAAAAATCTGCATCCGCTCACTATCGATATCCTTTAATTTCAATTGAACAATTTCACTTACCCTCAAACCGGCACTATACGCTGTAAAGAGCATGGCTTTATGTTTTTTATTAGCAAGCGCATTAAATAGTCTACATAGTTCTTCCTCGTTTAATAGTTTAGGCAGCTGTAATGGCTTCTTAGGTCTTGGAATTTCCCAGAAGAAGCGATCCCTCCGTAAAACTTGTTCGTAATAGAACTTAATAGCATTGATCCTACTATGTAATGTATTCTCTGAGAGTTTTAATTTCTCAAAACAAAATACCAGGTATTTTTTCAAATGCGCTGGCTGCAAATCATCCGCAGGTATGTTCCCCAGCCTATATAAGAACTGGTGCATTTCATTTAAATAGGTCTTAATAGTGCTTTTACTATAAGCTTTCAAAATCAAATGATCTCGCATCAATTCAATTACGTGTAGATTGATTGGATCAACCCTAGGAATACCTTCAATTGCGGTTTCCGATTGCCCTAAATTATTTAGGGGCTTTGTAGGTAATTTTTGCATAACAACAGTTGGTTATTTGCATAACCATTGGTTTGTAGGGGTTACTGTTGTTTGTTAAATATAGCAAAGCTTCCTGAGTCCCAGACATAAATGTCACAGGTCAGTGAATACTAACAGTATATTAATTGGGGAGGAATATTTAAGAAACAATTGGGGTAGTGTGAATGTAATAAAAAAGATTGTAATATCAAAAAATCAGCAGGGATTATTGCAAGAATGCTTCTACCGACAAATCTTCATCAATCAATGGCCAATGAATACCGTAACCAGACGGCGAAATTTTAAAGTATGACCTTTCTATTTCAGTAGCATTAACTAGTTTCTCTGAAACTTTAGAAATTGGCAACTCGAAAAATTGACCATCTATTTTTACTCGAATAGTGTCGCCTTCAAAAACCAATGATTCTATATGATGCACAAGTAGAATATTAACTTGTTTTATAAATTAATATTTGAAGTTAGGGAAATATGTGGTGTTTGTGATGTGATGGGGAATTGCCGGCTTCGCTCCGCTCGCCGGCATTCTGGGTGGGGCAGCTATACAAAACCTCCAGCGGCAAGGCCGCTGTGGTTTTTTCGCGTCTTCGCTTATACGAGCAAGCTCGTAACGCTTAGCCACAAAAAAACCCCTCAACTGCGTTGAGAGGTTTTGTGTAGCGAGGATGGGAATTGAACCCATCACCTCAGGGTTATGAATCCTGCGCTCTAACCAACTGAGCTACCTCGCCGTCCTTTCGGGGTGCAAATATAGGGGGTTTCGGTAAAAAGAAAAAGCTAGTAGTTCAACAATTTGCCGATTCTTTCGGCTACTTTATTGGCAGTGGGTAACATGGCCGACTCCAGGGCTACGTTTATGGGTACTGCGGGTAGGTTTTTGGAGCCCATTACTTCTACTTTGGCGTCCAAAAAGTGATAACAATCGTTGGATATTCTTAATGCCAGTGCTTCGGCAAAGGAGTTATTCTGTTGTTCTTCGCTTAGTACCAGTACTTTTCCGTGTCTTTTTACTGCGGTGAATACGGTTTCTTCGTCCAGTGGAAACAGGGTTCTCAGGTCTACGATTTCTACCTGTCCTGCATATCTTTCGGCTGCGGCTTTGGCCCAGTATACGCCCATTCCATAAGTGATTACGCATAGGGTCTCCCCTTTGCGTACCAGGTCTATATCGGCCGATTGTACCACATTGGCTTTACCCAGTGGCAATACATAGTCTTTAGAGGGTTCAGTGGCTCTGGCTGCGTCTGTACCGGGCACTTTGCTCCAGTACAGTCCCTTGTGCTCCAGCATGATTACCGGGTTGGGGTCTAAGAAAGCAGCTTTCATCAATCCCTTCATATCTGCCGCATTCGATGGATAGACCACTTTGATTCCCTTGATGGTTAACAAAGTGCTTTCAATGCTTCCGCTATGATAAGGTCCGCCGCCGCCGTAGGCGCCTACGGGTACGCGCAACAGCATTTGTACCGGATATTTTCCGTTTGATAAATAGCAGGATTTGGATACTTCCGTTACCAGCTGGTTAAAGCCCGGATAAATATAATCGCCAAACTGCACTTCCACAATGGGTTTCATGCCCATGGCCGATAAGCCCACGGTAGATCCAATAATATAAGCTTCCTGTATAGCTGTGTTGAAGACTCTGTTGTCTCCGTATTTCTCGGCCAGTGTTGCGGCTTCTCTGAACACACCTCCTAATCTTCCACCCACATCCTGTCCGTATAGTATCGCTTCTTCGTGTTCGGATAATATTTCGTCTATCGCATGCAAGGCCGCGTCTACCATGAGTATGCGCTCTGCTCCCTTTGGTACGCGCTCTCCCACTTCTTCTCTTACCGGTGTGGGAACAAATACATGTTCTTCTACCGAACGGATATCGGGTTCTGCTGCGGCTTGTGCTTTTTTAAAATCTTCCAGTACCAATTCCAATGCATCGGCTTCTATCTGATTGATCTCTGCATCGGTAAAGCCCACACCCGTTAACAACAATCTTAGTTTGGGGATGGGATCGTATAAGCCGTGCTTCAATAAGTCTTCGCGGCTGCGGTAAAATTCTTTTCTTACGCCACTGGTATGGTGTCCCAACAAGGGCACTTTCGCGTGTACCAGTACGGGCTTGCGCTCGTTTCTGGCATAGTTCACGGCCTGTTCCATGGTTTCAAAACAGCGCATGAAATCGCTGCCATCTACCTGCATGCGCTTTAATCCCTTAAAGCCACTTGCATATTCATAAGCATTCGTGGTTCTGATTTCATCGGCTGTAGCACTGATGCTCCACTGGTTATCCTGTACCAGGTATACAATCGGCAATTCCTTTAGCACTGCAAATTGCAGGGCTTCACTCACTTCTCCCTCACTCATACAGCCATCTCCCAGTGAGCAGACCACAACAGGAGATTTGCCATCTGCTGACTTGCGCAAACGGCCGGGCAAATTCTTTTCAAGGTGCTGTACGCCCTGCGCCAAACCCGTGGTGGGTATGGCTTGCATGCCGGTGGCACTACTCTGGTGTATAATAGATGGTCGGTTCGGATCCTTACTGCTTGGATGACAGTAATAGGAACGACCGCCCGAAAACGGATCGTCTTTTTTAGCCAGTAATTGCAGCATTAACTCGTAGGGAGTAAAACCAACTGCCAGCATTAAGCTGTCGTCTCTGTAATAGGGGCTTACCCAGTCGCAGGGCTCCAATTGCAGACCAGTAGCCAGTTGTATGGCTTCGTGTCCTCGCGATGTGGAGTGCACATACTTACATACCGCACGATTGGCATCGTAGGTTTCACTCATAGACTTGGCAGTCATCATGAGTTTATAGGCTTGTAATAATATGCTGGGTGTTAACATTATTTAATCTCCAGTTCAAACAGTTGTTGGTCCGCTAAAAATCCCTGCAGCTTATCTCCTACCAAGCACTCTCCTACACCGGCAGGGGTTCCGGTATAGATCATGTCTCCTATATTCAATGAGAAATAACGGGAGATATGAGAAACAATATGATCGAATGAAAATATCATGTCCTGTGTGTTGCCCAATTGTACTTGGTTGCCATTCTGGTTCAGGGAAAATACAATCGGCTGCTTACGCATGTCTTCTGTAAACATCACCCAGTTGCCGGCCACGGCTGAATTGTCCCAGGCTTTGGCTTTTTCCCAGGGCAGTCCTTTCTTTTTCAGATTGGCCTGTATATCGCGGGCGGTAAAGTCGATGCCTACGGTGATGGCATCGTAGTATTTATGGGCCTGGTCTTCACTTACGTATTTGCCATTTTTGCAAATGCGCAGTACCAGCTCTACTTCGTAATGTAATTCGTTGGAAAACTCGGGATAATAGAATGGCGTGTTCGGCTGCAAGAGCGCAGTCTTCGGTTTCATGAAAATAACCGGCTCTTCAGGAACAGCGTTGCCAAGTTCTTTTGCATGATCGGCATAATTTCGGCCAACGCAAAATATTTTCATAGTACAGCTCATTATATTCCATCACTATAACTATGAAAGGGTGTATTTTATTATGTAAAGCTTAAATTATTTGCCGTATTCATGGTTTTTTCCAGCCCAATAGCGGCAAACGACTCTATAATCTCCCCACAGGCCACTATTTTCTGGTTCACGATATACTGTTCTTCGGCCAGCCATTTGCCCAGCACAAAGTCTACCTGACGTCCCTTGGGGAAATTATTCCCGATGCCAAATCGTAGTTTGGGATACTGGTCTGTGCCCAGCACCAGCTGGATATCTTTGAGGCCATTGTGTCCTGCATCCGATCCTGATCCCCTTAACCTTAATTTATTCAATGGCAGGGCCAAATCATCTACAATAGTAAGGGTTTGGGCCGTGTCTATCTTTTCCTTGTCCTGCCAGTATTTAAAAGCCCTTCCACTCAAATTCATATAGGTAGTGGGCTTGATGCAAATAAAGGTTTTGCCCTTCCATTTCACTTCTGCCACATCGGCCAGCCGGTCGTTTTTGAAAAACCCATTGTGCTTGCGCACAAAAGCATCCAGCACGTCAAAGCCGATATTATGGCGGGTATGTTTATATTCTTCGCCGATATTTCCTAATCCTATAATTAAAAACTTATTCATGGTCTGCAAAAATAACGGCTGTGAACAGATAATGTTATATTTACACTATTAATAAACTGTTTGAACCGTGATTTCCTTTATCCTGAAAGGCTGGAATGCTTTAGCCAATATTGGCGTTACCGATGATTTGCCTTTTCTGGAAAAGAAAAAAACCCAGGTTACCAATCTGGTTATCGGGATTGGACTTCCCCTATTTCTTTATTTCTCCATTGTAAATGCGCTCGACGGACTTCACCTGCTGGCGGTAATGAATTTCACCCTTTTTGTGGGGGGTACCCTGATCCTGATTATTCAGTCGAGACGGCAATTGCACCTGGCCCGTTTTATAGTAGTGGTGGTTACTTCCTCTATTTTCACTGCCCAGAGTTTATTGTTTAGAAACGGTAATGAAATATTGTTGCTGGTTAACCTGATTGTTACTATTATTTATTATTCCGAAAAGCGTTTTATCGTTTTCATTACTACTGTTAATGTTATTTGTTATGTGTGGGTTAAATACGAGTCATTCAATCCACCCATTTACGAGACAGTATCGAACGGAAGGGTTATTTTTAATGTGTGTTGCGGACTACTGTCTTTTGTAATTGCCCTTCAATATTTCAAGTTTGAGCAATTGAATAGTCAGCGTGCTATCCAACAGAAAAACGACGAACTGGAAGCCCTGAATAAAACCAAGGAAAAATTATTTTCTATTATTGCCCATGATCTGCGCTCTCCTATTGCGCAAATTAAAAGCACACTCGATCTGGTGAACCGTGACTTTATTTCGAAGGAAGAATTCCACGAACTCTCGCATCATTTTACCAAACAGATTGATCAGCTGCAGGACAATATGAACAACCTGCTTACCTGGAGCCAGAGTCAGCTGAATGGCATTGTTACCAAACCCCAGGCTGTGAATGCTTCCCTGATTATTAAAGAAGTAATTGAGCTGTTAAAACAACAGTGGCAGGCCAAGGATTTGCAGATTCAGTTTGAAACTTTTGATGATCTGGTTTGGATGGATCCGGACCACCTGAAAGTGGTTGTTCGCAACCTTTTATCGAACGCCATCAAGTTCAGTAAAAAGAAACACAGCATTGTAATTAATCATTCCCGCAACAATAAGGAACTGACTATTGCGGTAAGGGATACCGGTATGGGAATGTCACAACAACAATTGGATTCCCTGTTTACTGCGGAAGAAATTGTTTCCACACACGGCACCGATAAGGAAAGAGGAACGGGTTTGGGTTTGAAATTATGTAAGGAGTTTTTAGACAAGAACAAAGGAGAAATATGGGCCATCAGCGAGCAGGGAATCGGCAGCACTTTCTTTATCAATATTCCCTTGTATCAACCAACCGGTTCACAGGGTGCATAAAAAAATCCCGATTGTAAAACAACCGGGATTCTCTTGTATAAGAAGTTGTAATTATTTCTTCTTTTCGTCTTTTGCTGCAGAAGCTTCTTCCTGCTTTAACTGACGAGTCATTACTACTGAAGCAATTGGAATACGTGGAGAGTTCAAGATCTCAATGTTTGGAGCTTTCACATCTTCAACACGGATATTTCCGTTTAACTCAAGGCTGGTAATATCTACTTCAATAGCAGAAGTAAGATCCTTAGGAAGTGCTTTAATTTTTAAAGACTTCATTTTGGTTACCAACTTACCACCATTCTTAACACCAATAGAAGTACCGGTGAATTTTAATGGTAAAGTAGCAATTACTTTTTTGTTATCAACCAGCTCCAACAAGTCTACGTGTAGTAGGCTATCGGTTACTTTGTCAAACTGCAGGTCTTTCAAAATACATCTGTATTTTTTTCCACCTACTGTAACTTCTGCCAACTGAAATTCACCAGTGTACACTAATGGCTTGAAAGCCTTAGCTGGAGCATAGAAATTAATCTCCTCCGCACCCCCGTAAATTACACCTGGCACATTTTCTTGAGAGCGAATCTGGCGGGCGGCTTTTTTGCCATTTTCGGTCCTCAGAACACCTTCGATTGTAATTGTATTCATGTTTAAAAATTTTGGACGGCAAAAGTAAGGAAAATCCTTGTTATCTGCGGTTTTTTAACTGAGAATGAATGAAAAGACTGGTAATGCTCTTGTTTTCATAGGCATTACGGATGGCGATGGCGAACAAATCGGCCACTGAAATCACTTTAATTTTGGATGATTCCTTCTTTAAAGGAATGGTATCACATACCACCAGCTCTTCCAAAACGCTGTTTTCTATA
This sequence comes from Sediminibacterium sp. C3, assembly GCF_000508085.1. Taxonomy (GTDB): domain Bacteria; phylum Bacteroidota; class Bacteroidia; order Chitinophagales; family Chitinophagaceae; genus Sediminibacterium. Next base: position 2,919,855 of record NZ_KI669560.1, read on the forward strand.
TTTTCGTAGGCTTTTCCGCTTAATACAGGGTGGGTAATCAGGGCTCTTACGCTTCTGGCTCCCTTTTCCTTCAGCAAAGCTGCTGCTTTGGCCAGGGTTCCGCCTGTGTCGCAGATATCATCTACCAATACAATGTCTTTTCCTGTTACGTCTCCAATGACCACCATACTGGCGATTTCATTGGCTCTTTTGCGGTGTTTGTCGCAAATAACCATTTCTGCATTGAAATAGCTGGCTACTTCTCGCACCCGGTTGGTACTACCTACGTCCGGTGCGGCAAATGCCAGGTTTTCCAGCTTCAATTGTTCTATATAAGGGATAAAAATGGCTGAACTGTCCAGGTGGTCCACCGGAACATCAAAGAATCCCTGGATCTGGGCCGCGTGTAAGTCCATGGTGATTACACGGTCTGCACCTGCTGCTTCCAGCAAAGTGGCAATTAACTTGGCGCCAATAGCTACCCTTGGCTTGTCTTTACGGTCCTGGCGGGCAAATCCGTAATACGGAATTACCGCTATTACTTTGTAGGCGCTGGCTCTTTTTGCCGCGTCTATCATTAACAACAGCTCCATTAAGTTGTCGGTGGGAGCATAGGTGCTTTGCACTAAAAAAACATAATCACCGCGGATACTCTCTAAGAAAACGGGCTGAAACTCGCCGTCGCTGAATTTCTGGATATTGATTTTACCAATGGAGGCTCCAAAACGCTGGGCAATTTTCTCGGCCAATTTCTGCGATCCTGTACCGGAAAAAATTTTAACAGAAGGATTCATATGATTGTGGGTAAGGCGCAAAGGTATTTAAATAAGAATGGTTTTCGTATTTTGATTTAAGCAATGTTTATATTATGAGGAAATTTTCTATTAAAGATTGGGCGGTGGATGATCAACCCCGCAAGAAGCTGATGCAGCGTGGTTCTTCGGCCCTATCCAATGCCGAACTTCTGACCATTTTAATTAACAACGGGAATGCATTCTTAAGCGCCAACGACATTGCCAAACACTTATTAATGGCCAGTGAAAACAGTCTGCAGAAGCTGGCTGCTATGAGTGTGAAAGACATGGTGAACCTGAAAATAAAGGGACTGGGCGAGGCCAAAGCCATTGCCATTGCGGCTTCCCTTGAACTGGGCATCCGCCGCCAATCTGACCCCATTCAGCAAAAACAAGTGAGTAGCAGTAAGGATGTGGCCGGTTATTTACAGAATACCCTGCAATTTTTGCAGAGAGAAGTCTTTGCCATTTTATTACTGAACCGGGCCAACCGCATCATTCATTTTGAAATTGTGAGCGAAGGCGGTATCACCGGAACCGTGGCCGACCCACGCATCATTTTAAAGAAGGCGTTGGAGCGCAATGCCACCGGAATTATTCTATGTCATAACCACCCCAGCGGCAACCTGAAACCCAGTCATGCGGATGAAATGCTGACCAAAAAAATTAAAAATGCGGCTTCTTTTTTAGACATCCTGGTGACGGATCATATTATTGTAAGTCATGAAGGATATTTCAGCTTTGCGGACGAGGGGATGCTATAATTGTAAAGGAGTTCCAATAATTTGCTTCGTTCGCGGCTTTTTAATACAGCTGGTTGCTTTTATAAAATAGTCTAATCATCATGCTGTATTAAAAAAATGCTCACTCTGCAAATTATTTGAAACACATTCTCAACGTATTATAAAATGCATTCCCCTCATTCGCAATTTTTCTTGTTGCTTCTTTTTCAATTCATCGCATTTGAGTAACTTTAAAATGAAAGCTGCAAAATGAAAACATTAAGAAACATCCACCCTGGAGAAATCTTGCTTGAGGAATTTCTGATTCCGTTAGGCATTTCAGCGTATAGGCTTTCAAAAGATACTGGTATACCACAAACCAGAATTTCTGCTATCATCAAAGGTAACCGTAGAATAACGGCTGATACGGCTCTTCGATTCTCAAAGTATTTTGGTAATTCTGCCAAATTCTGGTTGGGTTTACAAGACGATTTTGATATTGAAGAAGAAAGCAAAGCGCTCAAATCTGTTTTGGACGCCATACCGCAGATTAGTTATACAGCCGCATAAAGTTCCACAAATAGCAAATTATAATCAAAAAGGTTGGGCTAGATTTGTTCCTATGAAGAAGACTGCTTTACTATTTGCTATACTGCTTTCTGCACTTTGCGGTTATGCCCAGCATTCCTTTGAACTGTCAATTAAAAACAAAGAAGACAAGTCTGTTTTAGCAGGTGCTACTGCCGTTCTTGAGCAACTCAACAAAACAGTCATTGCCGATAACAATGGTATTGCCCTGTTTAAAAATATTCCTGCCGGCAAATATGCTATTCGAATTACCTATGTAGGTTTTGCCGCTAAAGAAATAGAGGTGCAGGTGCCGCTTCCTGCGCCGGTGAAGTTAGAAGTGTTGCTGTCTGCTCTTGCGAAGAAGGGGAAAAAGGAGGAAGAAAAAGAAGGCGAGCATGAAGATGAGCACGGAAACGAACATGGAGACGAGGACGAACACGAAATGGAGGAAGTGATTGTGAGAGCTACCCGTATCAGTCGCACCATTGCCAATATTCCTACCCGTGTGGAAGTGATTTCCGGAGAGGAATTGGTGGAGAAAGGCAATATGAAACCGGGTGATATTCGAATGCTGTTAAATGAGAGTACGGGTATTCAAACCCAACAAACTTCGGCCACTTCCTACAATGCGGGTATCCGTATTCAAGGGCTCGACGGACGTTACACGCAAATTCTTCGCGATGGATATCCTTTGTACGCTGGTTTCTCTGGCGGCTTATCCATTCTTCAGATTGCTCCCCTCGATTTAAAACAGGTGGAAGTAATTAAAGGTGCTGCCTCTACCCTCTACGGAGGTGGTGCCATTGCCGGATTGGTGAACTTGGTTTCTAAAACACCTACAGAGAAAAAAGAACTGAGCTTTTTAGCCAATGCCACTTCTGCGGGGGGATTAGACCTGAGTGGCTTTTACAGTGAACGATACAAAAAAGCAGGCCTCACGGTTTTCGCTTCCAGAAACAGCAACCGCCCTTTTGATCCGGCCAATAATGGATTCACGGCCATCCCAAAATTTGAGCGATACTCCATCAACCCCAGACTCTTTCTTTACGGGCAGAAAACCAATGCCGACTTTGGCGTTAACTACTTAACGGAAGACAGGATTGGTGGAAGTATGAATTATATCAAAAACGGCGGCACGGATTTTTTTGAAAAAAATAAAACCGAACGCATCACTACTCAGTTGGGCATTACCCATCAACTGAACGAGAAAGAGAACCTGCAGTTTAAAAATAGTTTCAGCAATTTCAACAGAGATATTCGTATTCCCAATTACCAGTTTGATGCCCTGCAACAATCTTCCTTCTCCGAGTTTACCTGGAACCGCAACAGTGAATCTTCTGATTGGGTTATTGGTGCCAATGTGCTTACCGACAAACTTTCTGAAAGAGGTCAACCCTTATCTGGTAAAAGAGATTATCAGTTCAACACTTTCGGTTTGTTTGTGCAGAATGCCTGGACGGTTTCTGAAAAATTGGTGTTAGAAACTGGGCTTCGTGCTGACCATGTAAACAACTATGGATGGGAACTTTTACCGAGAATTTCCGCAATGTTTAAAATCAGCCCCGCATTTACCACTCGCCTGGGTGGTGGATATGGCTATAAAACTCCCAGCATATTTACAGAAGAAGGCGAGCGTTTGCAATTTCAAAATATTCTACCCATTAATGTTAACAATACCAGGAATGAAAGATCCATTGGTTTTAACTGGGATTTAAATTACAAAACCAGAATTGGAGAAGTAGGGGTCAGCTTTAATCATTTGTTCTTTTACACGCGTTTAAATAATCCGTTGGTATTGGTGGGTTCTCCCAGTGGGTATTCTTCTTTTGAAAATTCAACGGGTTATCTCGACACAAAGGGCATGGAAACCAATCTGCGCCTGACGTATGGCGACTTCAAATTATTTCTGGGTTACACTTATACCGATGCCAACACCCATTTTGCCAATACCAAAGCCTGGTTGCCACTTACTGCCAAACACAGACTCAATAATGTATTGATGTATGAAATTGAAGGCAAACTAAAAATTGGTCTGGAAGCCTATCACTTTAGTCAGCAGAGATTAAATGATGGTACTACCGGACAGCCTTACTGGATTGTAGGATTAATGGCCGAAAAAATCTGGGATAAGTTTTCGCTCTTTATCAACTTCGAAAATTTCAGTAATACCCGTCAATCCAAATTCGGACCCATTTATACCGGCACTGTAAACAATCCCAACTTCAAAGATATCTATGCACCCGTAGATGGTTTTGTGGTAAACGGTGGTATCAAAATTCGATTGTAAAGAACCTGGCTTTTAATTCGGCGCGATGATCTGCTTATGGTAGACCACTTTGAAGTTATTGTCATTAGGGTTACCATCGGGAATATCTTCCTTGTTCATAACAGCCACATGTAGTTTGCCATTAAAGAATTTCAGTCCCTGAATATTGGTATTGAAAGCCAAATCGGATTCTTTCAAAATCACTTCTGTTTGTCCGTTGGTTAAATACTTTCGAATGCTATAGTAGGCTTTGTTGTTTTCATTTCTGGATTCCACCACATACAAATTGCCCTTATCGTCTACTTCTACCGAATGAACATTGTTCAGTACTACATATTGGGTTCCGCCAAATGCCGCTTTTTGCTCCGGTGCCTGTATTAGTTCTGCTGTATGGTTGGTTAAATTCACTTTTACTACCCCAAAGCGGGTATTGGAAGTATGACTGTGAAAAGCAACAAATACCTCATCGCCATAGGTTGCGGAATGAATCACCCAACCATATTCACCCGGTATATACTTAAGGTTGGTCATTGGGTAACGAACTGTTTTGATAGTAGGAATTTGTGGATCCTGTGTTTCAACGCGGTTATTCGACTCTTCCCAAATTGTTATTCCATTGGCGCTGGTGAGGCGCGTAAAACAAATTGCATAGGTTAATCCTTTGTAGCGAAGTGTTACAAAATTATTTCCCGTAAAAAAATTACTCTTCCATTTTTGGGTGGCATAATGATAATAGCTAACGTAGTTGCTGGTATTGGATTCAGAACAATTGAGCATTCCGTCTTCTGTTGCCTGTATCCTTATAATTTTTTCCTGACCTTCAGGGTATTTTGACAGATCTACCAACTGATCGTTTTTGAATGCATAAATCTGGTTGGCTACTTCTCCTACATTGATCTTCCAGATATCACTGCCAATAAAACCTTTGATATCACCTCCGTAAGATGGATGTGTAAAATTGGAATTAATGGTTACCTCCCCTTTTGTATTCAATATCATTTCATTGTGTCCGCTAATATTCGACATGGTTCTATGAAGCGAGTACCACCTAAGCTCATCTGGCTTCTGTGTGGTAAAAGCAGTGGCTCCTCTCCCTCCCCCAAGCACTCCTTCATTCATGGGCAAACTTTGCTGTGCCAGCACTTTCCATTGATTACTCTTTAGAATGGTGAAAGTGGTAGGATTTGGATTTGGCTGCTGTGACGAATTGGATGCCGTGTCTTTTTTGCAGGAAGACAAGAGGCTTATGGCAAGCAGCAGACCTATTGAGCCCAATTGAACTTTTTTCATTCTTTACTATTCTATTGATTATTTTTTATTGCTTATTTTTTTATTGAGGAACCTCTCCCGAAACAGCTGCCGCAGATAATGGGCCAGGTATCATGTGAAGTACCGCGGAAATAATAGTTGTCGCCTCTTTTCTCATATACATTCATCTGATTGGCCGTGGTTTTAGCCGTTCTCCCCAGCATACCTGTACCATTACAGTCATTGCATTTTGTAAGAGTTCCCCTGGAAACCAGGTGATCTCTGTTCCATTGTCTTACGGCTTCTTCCTTCTTAAGTCTTTCTCTATTTTCTTCCTCCCGCTTTTGTTGCCACATTGCATAATCGTTTTTTTCTGAAATCACATTGGGATTCGTAAAGGCATGCACTACTTTGTTGTCGGTTATTAAATACACCTGGGCTTCACTGTAACCCAACCCCACTACGCATAATTGACTATTGGAACTTAACAAAGGAATACTAACAGGAAATATAAATTGACCGTCTAAATAATGACTGTAGCTGATTCTTCCCAGATAGTGCTGGGTGCGCAAATGATAGGCTTTTATACTCCCCCCATCGTCTATTTTCAGTATAGTAGTTTCGGGATCATAACTTCCGTATACATACCCTTTGGCATGTCTTGCATTATGATCCATTTTGAAGGCTTCTCCGGTTTGCAGATTGATGACTCTTCCATCTCTGTCAAACACATATTGCAAATCCTTTGTAATAAAACAATACCCAATATCAAGATTGGCGAAAACAGTTCGGTGGTGAATATTCCTTTTGGGATCTTTCTTTTCCATATTGCTGTAATGATCAACCAGCTCTACCCTTCTGCCGTCCGGATGTACAAAAACCAATTGGTCTTTTTTCTTCAGGAGTTCCATTACAATGCCTGTTTTTTTTAATGGCTTCACTTCATTCTTGTAAGGATCCTTTTTGATGGAGTACAATTTTTTGCTTCCCTCGTACAAAGAGAACTCATTCCCGCTCTCATTAACGGTATAGTTGGGAATAGGATACTTGTTGGTATGTTCCGCATACAATCGGTAGGCTTCTGCTCCTACTGCCTTCAGCTTGCCGGTTTTAATTTCAAAAAGCACACTTGGATTGTTCATCCGCTCGAGTAAAAAATATTCCTCGTCATCAGTAATCAGGTATCTGTCGTTACCTACCAACGAAATCACCCCTACATTGTCGGGCAAATCAATACGACTACCCTGACTCCTCACCAGGATTTGCAACATTAGAAAACAGACAACAAGGGAAATTTTTCGCAGAGTAGTTTGTGTTCTCAGTAAATAAATCATTGGAATTTTTTTCAAGATTTTAGCACTTTAATGGTGCAGCTAAAATCCCGAAAATCCCAAAAGAAAAAATGGGCCGTTCAGCCCATTTATAATGTATATATTCCTCCCACGCACAAAGCGCCCAGCTGCCATTGGCACTAATAATATTATGAAGCAGGAATTGAAATACCCATGAAAGCTAAGCAGTAAACTGCGCAGGCTTCTATTCTTCTTTAGAAAGGAAAATAAAAAGCGTCTTACAAAATTTGCGAACGAGCATTTCTTTTAAGAAATGAAAAGTTCTTCAAAAAAATTACGAAGTGAGCATTTCTGAATTGCTGAAACGTTAAATAAAAATGCATTAATAATTATTAATGAAGCAATTCAGGTCAGCGAACGAAGTGATTTTTTGAAGAACTACCCATACAATTCTTTATAAAAAGGCCGCGAGTGAGCAAAGTTTTTTAAGACACTTTACATTCATTTGCAGCAAGATTAAGCCTGCGCAGTAGGACCGCCGAAGTTCATGGGAATTTCAATCTGCTCCAGATCCTGAATAGGGCCATTGGCAGCTTCAAAGCGATGGATGTTTTCTTCCAGCGCCTTCATAAACCGCTTGGCATGCATCGGCGTAAAAATAATACGCGACTTCACTTTACTCTTGGGCGTCCCCGGCATTACATTCACAAAGTCAATCACAAATTCCGCATTGCTATGGGTAATGATAGCCAAGTTTGCATAAGCCCCCTCTGCTACTTCTTCTGTAATTTCTATGTTCAACTGGTTATTGGGTTGCTGTTCCATTTTGTTGGTATTGATTAGGGCACAAAAATAGGGCCTGTAAGAATACAGGCCCCCATGAGAATTAAAAACTGAGAATGAAAAACTAGTTCTTATTTATCCCACCATACTTTAGCATCCTGAGAGTTGCTGTTGAACAACGCTGCAGCAGCTGCATAGTTGGTTGGGTTATATAGAGGTTCGTTTGGTCCGTAAGGAATTCTTCTAGGAATTGCTTTACCAGCACCTGGAGCAGGAGTTAAAGCAGGATATCCTGTTCTTCTCCACTCAGACCATCCTTGTAAACCATCGGGATAGTGTGCTAACCAGCGCTGCTCACCAATTTTAGCGTTATCTGCTGCAGAACCATCCAATGCTACAGAAGGCTGTGCAAGGTAGTTAGTGATAGCAGTTGCGTTGGTGATTCCCCATCTGTTCATTTCTGCAGTGATACCATTGTTATACATGGTTGCAGCAACTTCAGAAGTCCAGCCCAATTTAGCAGCTTCCGCTCTTGCAAGGAACATTTGTCCTGCAGAAATCAAGCTCAAAGGCATGGTTTGCGGAGTAGCTGTGTAACCTAAAACGAAAGCAAAACTTGGGTTGTTTGTTTGCCAAGCTAATGCATCAGCTCTGGTTAAACCATAAGGGAAACCTTTGGTGTTGTTACCGTATTTATCAATACGAGGATCACCCAAAGTTGTCAATTTATTGGTTATAGTAGAGCTTACTGCATAGTCAAAACGCTGGGTAATTACATAATACTGGTATACAGGATTATTGTAGTTACCACCTGGATAAGCAATAGTTGCATTGTCTGCGTTTGCATCAATTACACCAGCAGCAACAGCAGCAGCAAATTCTGCTTTACCCAAAGTTGGATTGGCTTTTGACATACGCAATGAAAGCACAGCAATCAAAGAGTTGGCAAATTTTTTCCACTTGGTTGTGTTACCAGCATACATGATATCACCCTGAACAGCAGCACCCGTAGTAAACTGTGCATTAGCCGCTTTTAATTCTGCAATCAATGCAGGGTAAATGGTCTCTTGCTTATCGTAAGGAATGGTACCATTGCCTTTTAAAGCCTGAGAGTAAGGGATATCACCGTAAGCATCTGTTAATACAGAGAAGTAGTAAGCTTTTAAAATACGGGCAATGGCAATTTGATTGGCATTGGCTCCGAATTCTGCAGCTGCTCCTGCTGTAGAAGGATCGCTATTGGTGTTGATAATGTTCTGTAAATCGTACATCGCACCCGCGTAGAAATCATCCCAGTTCTGGGTTGGAGCTGCGTAACGGGAAATATCGGTGTACTGGGTTTCAGACATATACTGCGCATACAAGCCTGCAGTAGTGTTGATGGCATTGCCCCAAACGTTACCGCCAATAAGGGACTGTACGTTGGTCAATAATGCTGAAGTAATAGGAATGGTTGTTGCGTTCGGATTACGGTTGATATCGCCGAAATCACTAATTCCCTTGCTACAACCCACCACTAAAGTGGCACAAACCCCTAACGACAGCACTGCTTTTTTTATATTCATACTTTTCATGATAATTGTTTTAGGGTTTTAGAATGATACCTTAACGTTAAATCCAATGGTTCTTGCACCTGGCATCTGACCATCTTCCCCTTGAACACCACTGATTTCAGAAGGATCAAAGTTCTTAGAGTCTCTGTAGATGAAGAATAGGTTACGAGCAGTTAAAGAAACTGAAGCACCCTGGATAGATTTACCAAACTTCCCTAGTTTGTTGGTTGGAATTGAATAGCCTAAGCTAAGCTCGCGCAATTTTGCATAAGACAATTTGTGTACAAATGGCTCAGCAATTTGCTGATAGTAGAACTGGTGGAAGTAATCGTAAGCATCTACATAGATGTCTACAGGAGTTCTTCCGTCTCTTGCATCAACACCGGTAACACGTACACCACCACCTGCAGAAACTGCATCGCGGATTGGGTTACCCTTGTCGTTCAAGCCAGCTGTTTGCTCCATCAAGCCAGAGAAAGTTCCCCACTGCTCAGATAGAGAGAAGAAACGTCCGCCAAGCTGATAGTCAAATGTTAAACCTAAGTTGAAGTTCTTGTAGCTGAAGAAGTTTTGTAAACCTCCGGTAAACTTAGGAACAACAGAACCCCAGTCTTTGGTTGCATCAGCCTGGTACCAGCCTAATCCACCGCTGAATCCGTTGGTAGTAATCAATGGTTGGCCATCTGCATTACGCTTGATACCACCACCTCTTAACATACCCCACTGCTGACCCACAAAGTGGAAAGCACGGGCAAAACGAGTTCCGAAAGAACCACCTGCTAAAGTATAACTGGTTAAACCTGGAGCCAATGCTCTTACTTTATTATCTAGTAAGTAAGCAGCTGTTGTATTCACAGTCCAGTTGAAGTCTTTCTTCTTCATGATGTCTACACCCAATTCCAATTCAATACCCTGACGGCTAATCCAGGCAGCATTGATGGTTTGAGAAGTGAAACCAGAAACACCAGAAACAGAAACCGCTAGAGGTTCGTTCTTGTTGTTCTCGTTATAGTAAGTAGCATTCAAACGAACTTTGTTTTTTGCAAAACGCAAGTCGATACCTGCTTCCCAAGTGGTTGTTAATGCGCCACGTAGGTTTGCATCAGGAGAACCATTCGGTGTACTCATTAAGAAGTTGGTACCCCATAACAATGGGTTAACAGAGTAGTTCAGGTTTAAAGCATAAGGATTTAAAGCCTTAGGCTTCTTACCCCAAGATCCAAATACTTTACCAAAGTTTAACCAAGGCAAAGCAGATTTTGTGAACTCAGAGAATACGAAAGCACCACCCACTGAAGGAGACAACAAGGAGTTGTTACCTGCTGGTAAGGTAGAGAACCAGTCGTTACGAACTGCCCATGTTAAGCTTAGGAACTTCTTGTATTCTACGTCACCAAAAGCAAACAAGGAATTCGCCTGCTGATCTGATCTTGTATTCGTAATTGTAGGTACAGTTTTAGAGTTGCTGATAGCATACAAACCTGGTACGTTCAAACCATTATTGGTATTCATTGCTACTTCTCTCTGACGAATATTCAAACGGTTAGCACCCACGTTAGCAGCTACTACGAAATCTCCGAATGTATTGTTGTAAGACAAAATACCTTCAAAGTTCCACTCACTGTTAATGCGATTGTGCGTAGCATAAGAAGCCAACAAACCAGTTTGTCCGCCAGAAGTCTGTAGAATATTAGGATCAATATTCTCTAGATTTCTACTGAACTGATCCTTACGGATGCTACCCTTGAACTTTAAGTTCTTAGAGAACTTAACAGTCATATTGATATCTCCGTATAGACGGTCTCTGCGCTGATCACGCTGAATATTGTTAAAGTAAGTAAATGGATTGTACCAGTAGTTACCTGCCCATACACTGTTCTGTGGTGCTGCTGCACTCCAAGAACCCGGGTTTCTACGGAAGTTCCAGGAAGGAATGGTTCCGATTGGAGTTCTGATATCAGCAAGTTCTTTCAGGATATTGATGTCCAGATCTCTGTGGAACCACTGGCTAAAGTTACCAGAAGAGTTGTTAGAGTATCCGTCGTTGAAATCACCAGAGATCAACTGATTGGTATAAGTAAGGTTAGCTCCGATAGTTAAGAAGCTACCCAAATCCATAGAGAAATTGGTATTCAAAGTATGTCTCTGACTCTTTGAATTAGGCAACATACCTTTAATGTTCTGGTTGGTATAAGATACTCTTAAACTTTGACCAGCACCATTATTTTGTGAGAAACTAACGTTGGTATTAGAAGTTACCCCAGTATTCCAGAAATCTCTGGCATTGTTTGGCTGAGGAGTAAAGCTTGCCGTTTTACCAGATCTGGAATGTCCTGGAATAAAAGCATACCAAGGAATATATTCAGATCCGTCAATTTTGGGTCCCCAAGAAGCATCATCAGTAAAATCGCGGTAACGCTTACCGTTTAATGCCTGCCATTCTGCTGGCATGGTTGGGTTATAGGTAAAAGTTAACCAACCACCGTCACCACCACCATACTCATTCTGGTATCTTGGCATGAAAGCAGCTTTGTCGAACATGGTAGACTGATTTACCTCTACACCAATGCCCTTGCCTTTTCTACCTTTCTTAGTAGTAACAACAATAGCACCGTTACCGGCACGGCTACCAAACAAAGCAGTAGCGTTAGCACCTTTTAGTACAGTAAGGTCTTCAATGTCGTCAGGGTTGATATCGAATGAGCTGGTAATGGTACCATCAACCACATAGATAGCTCCATCGCCATCGGTTAATGATCCACCCCCTCTGATACGAAGGAAACCCTGATCGTTCAGCTTGGCTGAAGACTGACCTCTGAACTGCACACCCGCAACTTTACCTGCCAATGCGTTGTTCAGGTTCGGCTGACGGATTACGTTCAGTTGTTCTGAGTTAATTACTTGAGAACTGAAAGGAGTTGTTCTCTGAGACTTTTTTACACCGAAAGCACTGGTAACAAATACCTCTTCCAGTTCGCCAGCTACAGTAGCTATTTTAACATTTTGGAATCCGGTTGTTGCTGCAAACTCAAAAGGCGTATGCCCTACAGCTGTTACCACAACAATTGCTCCCTGCTTCACTTTAAAGCTGAATTTTCCCAGCTCATCGGCACGAGTGATGTTTTTTGTGCCTTTTTCCTGCACGGTTGCGTTAGGCACTGGACCTCGGTCGTCGGTCACCTGCCCCTGCACAAGAACTGTTTGAGCGAATGTTGCTATGCTAAATAGCAACGAAGCCGCCAACAGTGTCAGACTTTTTCTCATGTGTTAGATTTTTGATTTAGAAAAATTGTTAAAATTTTTAACAATACCGCTAATATAAATCAATTTTTAACACTACCGTCTATATAAATTGACTTTTTCTTAATATTACTGAATTTTAATCGCTGTTGCATTTTTTTAACCGTTCCTCCTTAAAATCGGTAATTTTGCGCCATGTTAGTATTAGATGGCAAGCTGGCTTCAGCAGCAGTAAAAGAAGATCTGAAAGTAAAAACCGCTGAATTACGTGAAAAAGGCCTTCCCGCCCCTCACCTGGCGGCCATTCTAGTAGGTAATAACGGCGCCAGCGAAACCTATGTGGCCAGCAAGGTCAAAAACTGTGATGAAACTGGTTTTGAGTCAACCCTGATCCGCCTGCCGGAAGACACTACCGAATCTATCTTATTAGAAACCATAGAATCGCTGAACCAGAACCCGGATATTGACGGCATATTGGTTCAACTTCCCTTGCCTAAACATATCAGTGAAGAAAAAGTGATAGAAACCATTGATCCCCGAAAGGATGTGGATGGTTTTCATCCCAGCAATATCGGTCGTTTGGTACAAGGGCTTCCTACTTTTATTCCCGCTACTCCTTACGGTATCTTATTAATGCTGAAACATTTTAACATTCCTACCAAAGGAAAACACGCGGTGGTGATTGGTCGCAGCAATATTGTGGGCAGACCCATGAGCATACTATTAAGTAGTAATATTCCGCAGGGAAACTGTACGGTAACCCTTTGTCATTCTCATACACCCAACCTGAAAGAAATTTGTCAGCAAGCCGATATACTGGTGGCCGCTTTAGGAAAACCAGAGTTTGTTACGCCTGATATGGTAAAACCAGGTGCCGTTATTATTGATGTGGGCATTACCCGTGTTGCGGATGCAACAGCCAAGAAAGGATTCAGAATTAAAGGGGATGTACACTACGATTCTGTTGCAGCTGTGGCCAGTGCCATTACTCCGGTTCCGGGCGGCGTGGGTTTAATGACCATTGCAGGATTACTGAAAAATACATTACAGGCATACTTAAACAACAGAGGATAATGCAGTTGCCAGAGGGATCATCATTGCCGGTTATGGAAGCCTTCTACACATTGCAGGGAGAGGGCGCCCATCAGGGACGCGCTGCCTATTTTATCAGACTGGGCGGATGCGATGTGGGCTGTGTTTGGTGCGATGTAAAAGATAGCTGGGATGCCAGCAAACATCCGGTTGTATCTGTGGATGAAATTGTAGCCAAAGCAAGTAGCTATCCCGGAAGGCTCGCCGTAATTACTGGTGGAGAACCCTTATTGCACAAGCTGGATATTTTAACGGAAACATTGCATGCCGCAGGGTTTGAAACCAATATGGAAACCTCGGGTTCTTCTCCGTTGAGTGGTCATTGGGACTGGATCTGTTTATCCCCCAAAAAATTCAAAGCGCCATTACCGGAAGTGGTTGAAAAGGCCAACGAACTAAAAGTGGTTGTTTTTAATAAACACGATTTTAAATGGGCAGAAGAATATGCTGCACAGGTACCTGATACCTGTCAATTGTTTCTGCAACCTGAATGGGAAAAAGCCAGTGAAATGACGCCCCTGATCCTGGACTATATCAAAGAAAATCCCAAGTGGCGTTTGAGTTTACAAGTGCATAAATATTTGAATATCCCCTAATTGTCACTGCTTTGTAAAAAGCGATTTTCATTTTCTCGTTCTACAGTTTCATGACAATTCACGACAAATGCGAATGCAAATTTGCAATCTAATTCGTGAGTATGATCAAGCGGTTAATGTTCCCCCTTTGCGCAGGATTCCTTTCACAAACTTTGATTGCGCAAAATATTCCAGCTAAACAAAAAGATACACTTAACGGTGAGAATGCCATTACCGTTTTTACCGCTACCAAAACAGAGAGAAAGCTGACCAATGTAGCCGTTCCCGTTCAGATCATTTCACAAAAAACCATTCAGCAGGCTGGCTCACTTCGTTTATCAGATATTCTTTCTGAACAAACCGGATTGTTCATGACCAATGGATTTGGAACCGGTGTAAGCATGCAGGGTTTAAATCCTGACTATACATTGATACTGATTGATGGAGAGCCCTTAATAGGAAGAATGAGTGGGGTTTTGGATTTAAAAAGAATTACCGTTGGGAATATCAAGCAAATTGAAATTGTGAGAGGACCATCTTCCAGTTTGTATGGTAGTGAAGCCATGGCAGGTGTTATTAATATTATCACTGACAAATCAAAAGTAAATGCGCTTGGATTAACTGCCCGATACGGCACTTATAATACTGCTGATTTTGGTTTAAAAGGAAGCATCAGAAACAATCGCATCAATTACCAGGGTTTTGGAAACTATTATCGCACTGATGGTTTCAGTATCCGCCCCAACAGCAGAGAAAGAAGCATTGCTCCCATTGAAAGAATTACCCAGCAACACCAACTAGGTTACAGAATCAGTGACCGTACACAAGTAAGTGTTTCCTTCAGATTAAATAACGAAACCATCAAGAACAATATTACCGTTACGAATAATGGCAACTCCATTAACTCTGTTGGTTATGAAAAAAATAACGACCTGAATACGACTTTACAATTGGCCCATAAGTTCAATGAAAAAGTAAAAACACTACACGTATTTACGGCACTTATTTTAAAAGTATTCAGGATTTGATTACCGATAACGGCGCACCTTATGTAGATGAATTCAGACAAAGTTTTGGCAGAGCAGAAAACCAGACTGATATACAATTCAACGAACGTCTGGAAATGAATGTGGGGGGTGGATATATCCATGAAACAGCCAGAAGTACCCGCTACGATAATAGCAGCAGTGTTAAAACCAATCGAATTGGATATGCTTATCTGCAAACAGAATGGAAAGCCCTTGATCAATTGACTTTGATTGGCGGTGCCCGTTACGATCACAACGAATTATTTGCCGCGGCCTTCAGTCCCAAACTGGCTTTACAATATAAAATCAACTCAAAGCTTTCGGTGAAAGCCAGTGTAGGAAGGGGTTTCAAAGCTCCAGACTTCAGACAGCTCTACTTAAATTTTACCAACACAGCTGCCGGAAGCTATAGCGTATTCGGCTCTGTGGAAGCACAAAAAATTATTACCGAGTTAAACAGACTCGGACAAATCAGCAGTCTGGAACCTGCTTTTTACGGATTGAGCACTTTAAAACCGGAGTTCTCTACCGGATTTAATCTGGGAGTACATTTTCAGGATGCAAAATGGTCGGTTAGTGCCAATATTTTCAGAAACAATATTGAAAACTTAATCGACAGCAGACTGGTAGCTTACCGAACCGGCGGCGCACAAATTTTCAGTTACCTCAATGTAAAAAATGCCTTTACTCAGGGCATTGAAACCGATGTGCAACACAAAGTCAATAAGCATCTTTCCTTCACTGCAGGCTATCAGTTTTTATTGACTGGTGATCAGGCAGAGATTGATGCCATTAATGCCGGCAAAGTTTTCACCAGAGACCAGAATGGTTTCAGCAGAAGAATGAACAGAAGCGAATATGTGGGCTTACCCAACAGAAGCAAGCATATGGCCAACTTCAAAATTCTATATACGAAGAATGCCTTCTTTGCCAACACCCGTTTGATTTACAGAAGCAAATGGACAACAACTGACACAGACGGCAATGGTCTTTTCAATAGCAACGATGCATTTGCAAAAGGGTATTTGCAAGTGAATGCTGCTGCAGGATATGAATTCAACAAAGGGCTTAGCGTTCAGGCTGGTACCGATAACTTATTCAACTATACCGATGTAATTAACCTTCCCAATTTACCGGGCAGAACTTTTTATGTAACTGTATCTTATCAATTTTTTAATAAAAACCCTAAATAATGAGCAAGATGAAAAAGATGATTTTAGTGTTAGGCATTGCAGTAGGATTTGCAGCGTGTTCAAAAGAAGACAACGGAGGAAGTACCAATGTGGTTTCAACCATTACCGTAAAAGATTTACCTGCTGATACTATTATTGGCATTACCCCTGGTGCTCCGCCAACAGGTGGCTTCCCTTATGGTGCCGGTCGCTATACTTTCTTTAGTTTAGAATCCAATAAAATTGTTCCTGCTTCTGATAGTGCCAGCAACAAATGGGATTTAGCTTTCAAAGGAACCACCATTGCTACCAATAGCGGAAACAGTGGTCCTGGTGGAGCTGGTGCTTTTGTATTTGTTGGTTTATTTGATGATTTAAAAAGCATTCCTGCGGATTCTACTTTCAGAATTGACAACGCACCTTCTGCTTTTGCTATTCCTACCGGAAGCAACAGAGCATGGTATGCTTACGATGGTATCAACCAATTGGTGAACCCAATCCCGGGAAGAGTGTTGGTCATCAGAACTGCAAGCGGCAAATATGCCAAAGTAGAAATCCTGAATTACTACAAAGGAGGTACTACTCCTGCTACTACTGCACCTGATGCGGTTAAACTAAGTACACAACGTTATTACACTTTCCGTTATACTTACCAGCCTAACGGAACCAAAACTTTCTAAGGAAAGGTTGTTAAAATCCAATACCGAACCCGGCCTCGTGCCGGGTTTTTTATTTAGAATGGATTTAACAAAGCAACTCCTGAATTTTTACGAACTTGTTCCCGATGAAAAAATGGTTTTGTTTTCTTCTACTGTTTGCCAGCTGTTTTACACTTACAGCTCAAAGCTATAACCCCGATAAGGTGAATAAAAAAGCAATGGCCTTGTACAACAAAGCCATTGACTTATTAAAGGAAGACGCATTAAAAGAAGCCGTTCCTGTTTTGCTAGAAAGTATTCAGGCAGACAAAAATTTTGCAGATGCCTATCTTTCTCTGGCAGGTGTTTTCGGCGAATTAAAACAATACAAACGCTCTCTGCAATTTTATGAATTGGGCAGGGCATTAGACACGGTATATTTTCAACCCTATTTGCTACCCTACTCTATTAATCTGGCAGGGGATGGGCAATTTGAAGCAGCATTAAATGCGGTTACCCAGTTCCTGCAAAATCCCAAACTGAACGACAGAAGCATCCGAAGTGCTGCATACAGAAAAAAGACCTTTCAGTTTGCCATTGATTATGCAAAGCAACATGCAGCCGATTCAGGCTATGCTTTCATGCCTGAAAATTTAGGGGACAGTGTCAACTCTGCTTCTTCGGAATATTATCCATCGGTTACGGTAACCGATAGTTTGCTGGTGTTTACGCGAAGAGGAAAATTCATGCGGGAAGATTTTTATTCAAGCACCATTCTCGGTAAACAATTTTCAAAATCGGTTCCGATTGGAGGCCGCATTAATGAAGAAGCTCAGAAGGGTGCCATCACCGTTTCTCAGGATGGAGAATGGATGTTGTTTACCGGAAGGTTTGCTGAAAGTGGTTACGATCATTTTGATTTATACATTTCTTACTATACCCCGGATGGATGGAGTGAACCTGAAAACCTGGGACCTTCCATCAATACTGAATTCTGGGAGAGTGCCCCTAGTTTAAGCCCCGACAAAAGAGTCTTGTATTTCAGCAGCAACCGGCCTGGGGGCTATGGCAGCAGAGATTTGTATTACAGCGAAAGATTGCCCAATGGAAAGTGGTCTCCTGCCAAAAATATGGGACCGCATATAAACTCAGCCGGAGACGATCAGGCACCGTTTATTCATGCAGACAATCAAACTTTGTATTTTACTTCAGATGGATTGCCGGGTTATGGAGGCGCTGATTTATTTGTAACCAGAAAAAACAACAATGGAGAATGGAGTATTCCCGAGAACCTGGGTTATCCCATTAATACCATTGAGAACGAAGGGAGCATGGCTGTTTCTGCAGACGGGCTTACCGCCTATTATTCCAGTGATCGTTTCGATAGCAGAGGAGAACTCGATTTGTATCGTTTTCCATTGAAGGAAAAAATAAGACCCATCCGAACACTGTACCTGAAAGGAATTGTTTCTGATAAAATTACAGGCAAGAAATTGCCCTCTTTAGTAGAGTTAATTGAGAACAAGGATCGTGTGGTATTAATGAAAATTCAGACCGATGAAACAGGTGGTTATTTTGTAACCCTTCCGGTTGGCAAAGACTATACATTGTCCGTAAACAGAAAAGGCTATCTGCCTTACACTGCTCAGTATTCGCTGGCCAATAAAGAAGCCGACAGTGTATACATTCAGGATATAGCGCTGGAACCCATTCAATTACACGCCGTATTCACTTTTAAAAATATTGAGTTTGCCATCAATGCTTTTGACTTGCCCGCAGCGGCATCCATTGAATTAGACAAGCTGGTGAATCTATTAAATGAGAATCCTTCCTTACAGGTTGAAATAAGCGGACATACCGATAATACCGGCAAAGAACCTGACAATATTTTACTTTCTAAAAACAGGGCATTGGCGATTGTTCATTATTTAGCATCCAAAGGAATTGCAGCTGAAAGACTCACGCACAAAGGCTATGGCAGCAGCAAACCCATTGCCGGCAATGATACACCCGAAGGCAGAGCTAAAAACAGAAGAACTTCCGTTGAAATAACCGGACTATAAGGTATTCCTACCTGATGGTTTTATAGCAGATGCTTTAGTTTTCGCAAAAGCATTTATGGATGATTCTTTGTACAATAAAATTGCCTTTACGCTGATTCCTTCCATAGGTCCTGTTACCCGTAAATTGTTGTTGGAAACATTTGCCTCGGTTGAAAATATTTTTAGTGCCTCAGTGGCTGACCTCTGCGAGGTAAGAGGTGTTGGTGAAAAAATGGCAAAGGAAATAAAGCAATTTCAACCTGCTGAAAAAACAACAGAGATGTTGCAGTTTATTCAGCAACACCGGATCAGACCCCTCTTTATTACCGAGGCAGATTATCCGCAGAAACTAAAAGAATGTCCGGATGCACCCACCCTCTTGTATTACAAAGGAACCGCCGATGTAAATGCAGCTAAAATCATCAGCATTGTGGGGACCAGAATGCCCACTGCCTATGGGTATCATATCATTGAATCGCTTCTGAAAGCACTGCCCAAAGAAGTCCTGATTGTCAGTGGTCTGGCCATGGGTATTGATACCATTGCGCATCAGCTGGCTTTGGAAAACGGTTTGCAAACCATTGGCGTGCTCGCACATGGATTGGATGAAATCTATCCTCCCCCCAATAAAAACCTGGCCAGAGCCATGTTGCAGCAAGGTGGATTGCTAACTGAGTTTCATTGCAAAACCATTCCGGAGAAATACAATTTCCCAAAGAGAAACCGGGTGGTAGCAGGAATGGCAGATGCAACAATTGTGATAGAAACTGCTTTAAAAGGGGGCAGCACCATTACAGCAGATTTCGCTTCTCAATACCATCGGGAAGTGATTGCAGTACCTGGTAGAATTACCGATCAGCGAAGCAGGGGATGCAATAAACTCATTCAGGAAAACCGGGCTTCTATTTATATCAATCCGGAAGATTTGTTGCAGCAATTAAACTGGGTGCCTGCTTCGGCACCACTAACAGAAATAGAAAAAAGCTGCATTGCTTTTTTAAAGTCAAAGGAATTGTTTTCGCAGGATGAATTGCTTGCTTTTACGCAACTGGATTTTGGCGGATTGGCCAGCCTTGTTTTTGAATTGGAGACCAAACAAATTATTCAGGTCTTACCTGGCAATCAAATCACGCTGATGCCCGCTTATTATTCCATTTAACCAGGAGTAAGCAAGCCAGCAAAGAAAGCACAGCAGGGGTGGCAAAAGCCCATACAAAATAGTTGGCATCGTTGTGATAAATCCAACTGGAAAACAAGGCACCGGTTCCAATACCTACTTCCAGGGCAATGTACATGGAAGCAATGGCTTTGCCTCTGTTTTCGGGTTCGCATAAATCTACTGTCCAGGCAGTAATCACAGGACTGTTGATGCCCCAACTCAGACCATATAAAACGGACCCTGTCAGCATTACCGGCACCGATCCCGCAAGGGATAATATGGCCATGGCAACCACTAAAGCGGCACTGGATCCAATTAAAACCGGAACCCTGCCATACTGATCAGAAATTTTACCTGCAACAAAACGGATGAACAGAGAGGCCACGGTAAAAAAGGCAAAGAATGTCCCCTTGTTGTGCAACCCAAGGTGTTCACTAAAATCGGGTGCAATGGTTAATATGGTTCCAATGGAAAAACAAAGCAATAGCGTTATGATGGCAGGCCTTAAAGCAGAAGCATCAAAAATATCGCTGCGCTGAATCTGCAAATCATTCCACTTGAATTTACGGGCAGTAGGCAGGGTCTCTTTTACATTGTATAAAATGATTACTGATCCCAGTGCTAAAAATGCGGATACATAAAACATGGGATTGTAGCCAAAATTATTTACCAGATAACTGCCCAGCATGGGTCCGGCTGAAGCACCAATGGTATAGCCAATGGCCAGTGCACCCATTGCTTCTCCCCTTCTGGATTCATGCACTACATCGGCTCCGTATGCAGCCGTAGCAGTGGGCTTGAACCCGGTTGAAAATCCATGCACAAAGCGCAGCAATAAAAAGCCCGCTACAGAGGTAAGTACCGGATACAACAAACTGCAAACCACACAAACCAGCGAACCAAAAACCATAACCGGAACCCTGCCAATGGTATCGGTCAGTTTCCCGCTAAAAGGACGGGAAATACCCGCCATCAGCGTAAATAAAGCGATGATCAGCCCCTTGTATTCCGCTCCGCCTATTTTGGTTAAATACCCCGGCAATTCAGGAATCATCATATTAAAGCTGGCTGAAAACAAAAAATTGCTGACACAAAGCAATCCAAACTGAAAGGTGAAATAGCGATGATGGGGTTGAATAGTATTGGATTCCATTGCGGTAATGCGCGAATTTCTTTGATCAAATGATTGAACTAGTGCGAAGGTAACAGAAATAATTTTGGAAGAAACTTCGGGCATCTGCTATCTTTGCCTATGGCAACAAATCTCAATCAATCCCGCAAAAGCAGTTCTGCTTCCCGTCTTTTTGGTGAAGGTTTAACCTTCGATGATGTTCTACTGATGCCCGCTTACAGCGATATTCTTCCCCGTGAAGTAAACATCAGCACCCATTTAACCAAGGACATTATTCTGAATGTACCCATTCTATCTGCAGCCATGGATACGGTTACAGAAGCCAATCTGGCCATTGCCTTAGCCAGAGAAGGTGGTTTGGGTATCCTGCACAAAAACATGAGTATTGAAAAGCAGGCGGAACAGGTGAGAAAAGTAAAGCGCAGCGAAAGCGGAATGATCATTGATCCAATTACCTTACTGGTAGATGCAACCATTGGTGACGCGCTGAAACTGATGAGAGAGAATAAAATTGGTGGTATACCTGTGGTAGACAATGCCGACAAACTGGTGGGCATTTTAACCAACCGGGATTTACGCTTCGAAACCGATTACAAGAAAAAGGTGAAGGAAGTAATGACCAAAGAAAATTTGGTAACCGCACCCGAAGGAACCGATATGAAGAAAGCCGAGCTGATTCTTCGTCGGTATAAGATTGAGAAATTGCCTGTTACCAATAAACAGGGTAAACTGATTGGACTAATTACTTACAGAGATATTTTACAAATCAGAAATTTTCCTAACGCTGTTAAGGACAATCTCGGAAGACTGAGAGTGGGCGCGGCTTTGGGTATTACCAAAGATTTGATGGATCGTGCCGCTGCTTTACAGCAGGTAGGCGTAGATATTGTTACACTGGATTCTGCACATGGTCATAGTAAGGGTGTGATTGAAGCATTGAAAGCTTTGCGTAAGAACTTTAAAAAACTCCCCATCATTGCAGGTAATGTAGGTACCGGTGCGGGTGCAAAAGCTTTGGCTGAAGCAGGAGCAGATTGTGTGAAAGTAGGGATTGGACCTGGCTCTATTTGTACCACGCGCATTGTAGCCGGTGCCGGGGTTCCTCAGCTAACCGCTATTATGGAAGCCACTAAGGCTTTAAAAGCCAAAGGCATTCCGGTAATTGCAGATGGGGGTATCCGTTACACAGGGGATATGGTTAAAGCTTTGGCAGCGGGGGCCAATATGGTCATGATGGGTAGTGTATTTGCAGGTGTGGAAGAAAGTCCGGGCGAAACCATTATTTACGAAGGAAGAAAATTCAAGGAATACCGTGGCATGGGCAGCTTAGGCGCCATGAGCCAGGGAAGCGGCGACCGTTATTTCCAGGACGTGGAAGCCGATATTAAAAAATATGTTCCGGAAGGCATTGAAGGACGTGTGGCTTACAAAGGAAATTTAAGTGAGATTATTTATCAGTATGTGGGCGGACTTCGTTCGGGTATGGGCTATTGCGGTGCCAAAGACATCCCTTCTTTACAGAAAGCTACTTTTGTAAAAATTACCAATGCCGGCATGAAAGAAAGCCATGCACACGATGTAGATATTACCAAAGAAGCACCGAATTACAGCAGAAAATAAACCAGTCTCTCATGAAAAAGGGATCTGCTTTTTCTGCAATCGGATTAAGTATTCTTTCCGGCCTGATGCTCACTTTGGGTTGGCCGGAATGGTCATATACCATTGCATTGTTATTTGCCTGGGTACCCTTGCTCTGGGTAATGGATCAGCATCCCCCTACATTTAAGTTATTGCGATATCCTGCCATTAGTTTATTGATCTGGAATACCGGCACTACCTGGTGGTTGTGGAATTCTACCGGCTTTGGCGCTGTTGCAGCCATTATGATCAATACCTGCTTAATGTGTTTGCCCTGGTGGGGATACATTACACTGAGAAAAAAAATGAACCCATCGCAGGCTTTACTGGGATTGGTTGCTTTCTGGTTATGCTTTGAATGGGTACATTTAAACTGGAGCATCAGCTGGCCCTGGCTAACGCTGGGCAACGGATTAAGCCCAATTACGTCAATGATTCAATGGTATGCCTATACAGGTGTAGCAGGGGGTTCCTTACTCATTTGGGTTATGAATATCCTGGCTTTTCAGTTTCTTTTGGCGCAGCAAAAAAGGAAGCTTGTTCAAGTGGGTATTTTCAGTGCTTCTATTTTTCTGCTGTGGTTATTTGTAGGATGGATGAGTTATCTCTCACAATGGGATAATGGCAAGGAAAACACGGAAGAAAATATCGTGGTTGTTCAACCCAATATTGATCCTTACCAGAAATTTGAATCACTTACCACTGCACAACAGATAGAGAAATTAGTCAGCATTAGTAAAAGCAAAATAGATTCAAACACCAGCATACTGGTTTGGCCGGAAACCGCCATGAGTGCGGCAGACTGGCAGGATAATATACTGGTGAATCCATATTACCAGCCAGTGTTTCAACTGCTGCAACAATACCCCAATCTGCAGCTGGTATCGGGCATTGAAACTTTTAAAAGATACGGCACCACCGCGGCAACACCCACTGCACGCAAAACAGAAGATGGCATTTATTACGACGCCTTCAATGCAGCGATTCAATTACAGGCAAAAAAAGATAGTCAATCCGTGGTTGCTATGCAACAACCTGTTTTTTACAACAAAAGCAAACTGGTTCCCGGTGTAGAAACACTTCCTTCCTTTCTTCGTTTTATGGCACCGGTATTTGAACAGTTCGGCGGGTCTACCGGTGGCTACGGTGTTTCAGACACGCCTGTTGTTTTCCGACATCCCATGTATCAGCAAAATGCGGCTCCGATTATCTGTTATGAAAGTGTGTATGGCGAATATGTATCAGAATATGTAAAAAGAGGAGCCAATGTATTAACCATTATGACCAATGATGGCTGGTGGGAAAATACAGACGGACACAAACAACATTTGCAGTATGCCAAATTAAGAGCCATCGAAACCCGGAGATGGGTAGCCCGTTCAGCAAACACTGGCGTATCCGCATTTATTGATCCCTCCGGCACCCTTGTTCAGGAATTGGGATGGGACCAGGCCGGCGCTTTAAAGCAAAATATATACATCAGCAATCAGCAAACTTTTTATGTAGCGCACGGTGATTATATTTTTAAAATCGGGGTGACTGCCAGTGTATTCCTGCTACTGATATCTTTGCGTAAACGCCGCAAATATGTCCATAAAAAACAAACAGCTTAATACACCGTATTATTCGCTACAGTATCGCATTATTGGACAGGGACAACCCGTTTTTTTAGTTCATGGATATGGAGAAGACAGCCGTATCTGGAACAATCAGATTGAAACGCTTTCTGCATTTTGTCAGTTGATTGTATTGGATTTACCCGGATCGGGTCAATCTGTTATTACTGCTAAGGGTGCTGCAGAATGGCTGCCTGAACTCAGCATGGAAGACCTGGCCGAATGCATTCACGAAATAGTACACGCCGAAGATCTAGCACCCGCCATTGTCTTGGGGCACAGCATGGGCGGCTATATTGCGCTGTCTTTTGCTCGCCATTATCCGAATCATTTAAAAGCACTGGGATTGGTGCATAGTACTGCTTTTGCAGACAGCGAAGAAAAAAAATCGGTTCGTTTGAAAAGTATGGAATTTATCAGAGAAAACGGAGGACATGCTTTATTCAAAACTACCATGGTGAATTTATTCGGCGAAGCATTTCGTTCATCCAATCCTGCGTCGGTGCAGGAATTGGTAGAAGCTACCAAGGCATTCGATCCGCAAGTGCTGATTGCCTATACCCGTGCCATGATGCAAAGGCCGGATCAATCTGATTTACTAAAATATTTACGGCAGCCTGTTTTGTTTATTGCAGGACCGGAAGATATAGCAGCTCCTTTGACAGATCTGGAGCAGCAAGCAACAATACCCAATAAATCGTATCTTAAAGTGATGGAGGGTGTTGGACATATGGGTATGCTTGAAGCACCCGATGAAATGAACCGGCACTTATCCGGATTCATTCAACTGTTTATCTGATATGAAATTTTTCCGGCTCTTGCTATTGTTGTTGCTGCTCAGCAATCTTAGCTATGCAAGGCATATTGCCGGAGGTGAACTCTATTACAACTATGTCAGCCCTGATGCAACCAGAGCTAATAATAGCATTTATGTGATCACTTTGCGATTGTTCAGAGAATGCAATTCAGGCGGGCCTACGCTGGAAGCAGAACAGGCAACCGTGGGTATTTATGAAGGTGATATTTTGTTTACCAGTTTGCCCTTACCCAGAATTACGGATGTTAATACCATTTCGCTGAATACAGCTGCCTTCCCTTGTCTGGTAGGCAATGTTGGCGCCTGTTATCAGGTTGCACAATATTCGGCCACTATTTCTTTACCCAATAGTGCCATCGGCTATACTTTATCCAGATTGGGATGTTGCAGGGTAGATTTTATTACGAATCTGGCACAACCTGTTAGTGTAGGCAGTAATTATATTACCAGAATCCCGGGAAGAATTGCTTTATCGGGAGGCGTGAACAGCAGTCCACAGTTCAATGTAAAAGACACTGCGCTGATTTGTTCGCAAAAAAAATTCAATCTCGATTTTGGTGCCATTGATCCGGATGGAGACTCATTAACCTATAGTTTTTGTGAAGCATTTAGTTCACCTGGTGGCAACCAAAATGCAACTCCCCCCAATACACTTTCTCAAAGCCCATTGCCGTATAAATTTCCATTCAGCGGAACGCTTCCTTTAGGAGACAAGGTAAGCATTGATCCTGCAACAGGTGTCATCAGTGGTATAGCACCTGCTCCCGGAAATTATGTGGTGAATGTTTGTATTACGGAATGGCGCAATGGGAAAGCTTTCAATGAACACAGAAAGGATTTTATCATGGCCGTTCAGGGTTGTGATTTTATTGAAGCCAATTTGCCGGATAAAATTATTCAATGCGAGAATTTTACGGTACTATTCGAGAACGAGTCCACTTCTTCCAGCATTACCAATTATGTCTGGAATTTCGGTGACTCCATCAACAATACCCACCCACAATCAGGATCTGTTTTGCACACTTACAAAGACACAGGGGTTTATAAAGCAACACTAACCGTTACAGGGCCTAAAGGATGCATTGGCACAGACAGTGTGGAAGTAAGGGTATTCCCAGGGTTTAAACCGACTATGAATATTAATGGAAGTTGTTTTTTAAATCCTTATACGTTCAATGATTTAAGTACCTCTGTGTATGGTGTGGTGAACTATTGGCGATGGAATTTTGGAGATGAAACAGTTCTGTCAGATACAGCAAGAACTAAAAATGCACAATATCAATATCCCACCACATCGGTAAAAAATATTCAGTTGATTGTAGGCGATTCCAAAGGTTGTTTGGATACCCCTTCAAGAAATCTTGCCGTATCAGACAAACCGCTGTTACAGGTTCCCTTTAAAGACACATTAATCTGCAGCATAGACAGCTTACCCATTCATGTAAACAGTACAGGTATTTTCAATTGGGAGCCCAACCAAAATATCAGCAATACGAATACCGCCAACGTTGTAGTATATCCGAAAGCAACTACCCAATACACCGTAAGCATCAACAACAATGGATGCATCAGCAAGGACACCATCACAGTAAATGTTTTACCCTTTATTACGGTGCGAGCCGCCGCAGATAGTACCATTTGTTTAAACGATTCCATTGTATTGCAGGTAAACAGCCAGGCACTGCAATACCGATGGACCAACGATGCAGGTCAATTTGTTTCGGATCAGAAAAATCCCGGATTACAACCTACCCGAACTACGCAGTATTTTGTTACAGCGAATCTGGGCAAATGCGAAGACAAAGACAGTGTTCGAATTGTTACGATTCCTTATCCTTCTGTTAACGCAGGCATAGATACCAGTATCTGTTTTGGCAATGCCGTCATGTTGAATGCGCAAATTGTTGGCAGCAATTTCCGTTGGTCGCCCTCTCTGAATATGATGCAGGCCAATACACTTACCCCATTAGTTACGCCTGCGAGCAGTAAAACCTACTATCTGACAGTTAGCGACACATTGGGTTGCAACAAATCAGTTACAGACTCTGTACAAATTGCCGTAATCCCCAAGCCATTGGTATTTGCGGGCAGGGATACGGCAGTCAGCATCAATCAACCCTTACAATTGAACGCAACCGGTGCAACAAATTATCGATGGACACCCAGTACCGGTTTATCGGATGCAGGGATTGCCAATCCGATTGCCCTTTTCAAGAATGGCATTGATTCTATCCTGTACAGGGTCAGGGGCAGCAATGGCCCTTGCTTTGGTGAGGACTCCCTCAAAGTAATGATCTTTCAAAACGGACCCGATTTATATATTCCTTCCGCCTTTACTCCCAATGCAGATGGAAAAAATGATCTGCTAAGACCCATCCCCGTTGGCATTGCACAACTGAATTATTTTGCAGTGTACAATCGCTGGGGACAATTGTTGTACAAAACCTCCTCAATTGGTGCAGGATGGGGCGGAATTTTTAATGGAGAGCCTCAACCCGCAGGCACTTATGTTTTTCAGGCTGAAGGCCGGGATATTACCGGAAAAACCATTTATAAAAAAGGAACAGCAGTGTTAATTCGTTAATTGATTTTAACGGATATTTATTCTTTCAGGCAACTGCCTGCTCCGTTTTTGTTTCTTATTGGTTTAACTTGCTAAAATGTGTAGAAGACTTCTTGTTTTATTGATTTTTTTAGGCACGCTGACCAATTTATATGCAGATCACCTGAAAGGAGGCTGGATTCAATACGAATACCTGGGAGATGGTGCGGCTGCCAATAGTTCAAGATATCGCATAACCGTTCGACAGTATTTACAATGCAACCTTCGGGAAGGGCAAACAGACAATGCGGTTAACCTTGGTATTTTTAATGGCGCAACCAACGCATTAATTACAACAAGAACCATTGCAAGAAGTGGCAGGGAAAACCCAGACAAAACAACCTATGATCCCTGTTTAAGCTCCAGACCAAGGGTCTGCTACAATATTGACTTTTATGTAACCGAAATTGATTTACCCAATATTGCTGAAGGTTATTCCTTATCGGTTCAACGCTGTTGTAGAATTGGAAATATTGCTAACGTGGGGGCCATTTCCTCTACCATTGGAGTAAGCTATACCAATACCATACCTGGTATCATTAATGGAACAAGCTATGCCCAAAATAGCAGTCCTGTTTTTGCCCAGAGAGACACGGCCATTGTTTGTTTCAATGCACCCTTCACTTTCGATTTTGGAGCTACAGACGCTGATGGAGACAGTTTGTCTTATTCGTTTTGTTCAGGATTAACAGGAGGAACACAGGCTAACCCTGTACCAACTAACCCTTCTAATCCACCCTATGCAGGAGTTCCTTATCAACCTCCTTTTTCTGGTTCAATCCCAATGTCTTCGAGTGTTACCATTGACCCTTTAACAGGATTAATAAGTGGTATTGCGCCCGGCATCACCGGAGAATACATTGTTGCAGTCTGCGCCAGTGAATTCAGGAATGGCGTAAAAATTGGAGAGACCCGAAAAGAAATTCATGTTCAGGTGGCCGATTGTTCGCTTTCGGCTGCTGACCTGAAACCCACTTATATCAGTTGCAACGGCTTCACTTTAACCTTTCAGAATGAGTCACCCGGACTGGTGAATAATTATCTCTGGGATTTTGGCGTTACCAATAGCACTACGGATATATCAACAGATCCTACTCCAACATTCACTTATGCTGATACCGGCACATATCGCTTAACATTAAAAGTTACCAATGACGGAGGATGTCAGGACTCTGCCTTTGCTGAGGTAAAAATTTATCCAGGCTTCACCCCCGATTTCACGGTTACCGGTTCCTGTTTTTTAAATGAATACAATTTTAAGGATGCCACTCTCTCACGCTATGGCGTGGTAGACAGCTGGCGTTGGAATTTTGGAGACAATACCAGCACAGCAGATACTTCCCGCGCCAAAGATTCTGTTTGGAAATATCCAGCCCCGGTAAATACCAATGTGTCGCTGATTGTTACCAATAGCAAGGGCTGCATTGACACCATCACCAAACCCCTGATGGTTTTAGACAAACCCTTGTTAAACCTGGCATTTAAAGACACATTAATCTGCAGCATCGACACGCTTCCTTTATTTGCCAATGTAGGCGCAGGCATTGTAAATTGGACGCCGGATATCAATGGAAGTTTACTGCGCATCTCTAACAGAAATATCGCGAATCCTTTGGTGTATCCGGTAGATACCACGCGGTACATTGTAACCGTCAACAACAATGGATGCATCAACAGTGATACCGTTACCGTGAATGTGCTCGATTTTATTTCAGTAGATGCGGGTCCTTCAGCTACTATATGTCAGACCGATACCATTCAACTCCAAACCGTGAGTGATGCGCTGAGTTATCAATGGACTTCTTCCTCCGGTGTACCAGTTGACCCGGTGAAATTTCCCAGGCTGGCTCCCTTACAGGATGAAACGTATTATGTTACGGCTAACCTTGGATATTGTCAGGCAAGGGATTCCGTTCGTATCAGCGTAGCACCTTATCCGAGGGTAACCCTAGGACCAGATACCACTATTTGTTTTGGTTCTCGACTGAATCTGCCTGCCAATATTGTCGGGTCCTCTTTCCAATGGTTGCCAACCAATTCCATGATTAACGGAAACACATTGAATCCTTTAGCTGGTCCTTCCAGAACCACTGCCTACACTTTAACAGTAAGCGATACACTGGGATGTAATAAACCCGTAACGGATACAATCATTGTCCGCGTAGTTCAGCCTATTGAAGTAAACGCAGGCTCAGATACGGTAGCACTGCCCGATCAACCGCTTCAACTGAATGCAAGTGGCAGCGGCAGTTTTAGCTGGACTCCGCTTACCGGACTTTCTGATCCAACCGTGGCGAATCCTATACTTAGTTTAGCAGCAGGTACCGATTCAATTACCTATCGTGTAAGAGTAACTGGCGAAGCAGGTTGTTATGGTGAAGATGATATAACCGTACGAGTTTTTTCCGGAGGACCGCAACTCTTTATACCCACTGCATTCACGCCGAATGCCGATGGCAGAAACGATATACTAAGACCGGTTGCAGTAGGCATTACCCAACTGGTTTATTTTTCTATT
The DNA here is from genome assembly GCF_000508085.1 of Sediminibacterium sp. C3. Taxonomy (GTDB): domain Bacteria; phylum Bacteroidota; class Bacteroidia; order Chitinophagales; family Chitinophagaceae; genus Sediminibacterium. The sequence continues at coordinate 2,950,331 of NZ_KI669560.1, forward strand.
TTCAACCGTTGGGGTCAGCAGATTTTCTATACCAACGAACTTAACAAAGGTTGGGACGGCACTTTCAAAGGAGAGCCCCAACCTGCAGGTACCTATGTTTTTCAGGCAGAAGGCATTGACTATTTAGGCAATCGTGTTTATAAAAAAGGAACAGCGGTACTCATTAGATAGTTAATTTTGCAACAAGCCTTTATTATGAGAAAAACCATACTGATTACCGGTGCAACAGCCGGATTTGGAAAAGCAACTGCTGAATTATTTGCAGCATCCGGATGGAACTGCATTATTACCGGCAGAAGAAAAGACAGATTAACCCATCTGGCAGCAGCATTAACGGCTCAACATACAATTGAAGTTCTTCCGCTTTGTTTTGATGTACAAAACAGAAAGGAAGTATTTGATGCAATCAACCAATTGCCTGCGCAATGGAAAACCATTGATCTGTTATTGAACAACGCCGGACTGGCATTGGGAAGAGATTCTTTTGAAGCAGCTAATTTAGACGATTGGGAAACCATGATTGATACCAATCTGAAAGGATTGATGTATGTAACCAAAGCGGTATTGCCTTTGATGATTGAAAAAAAACAGGGTCATATCATTAATATTGGTTCAACCGCGGGCAAAGAAGTGTATAAGGACGGCAACGGATATTGTGCCACCAAACACGCTGTGGACGCCATTTCCAAAGCCATGCGTATAGATTTACTTCCACACCGCATTAAAGTAACTGCCATTCATCCCGGCGCTGCTGAAACAGAATTTTCCATTGTTCGTTTTAAAGGAGATGAACAAAAAGCAGATGCCGTGTATGATGGATATAAAGCATTGCAGGCAAAAGATGTTGCGGACATCATTCACTATGTTGCTCACTTGCCGGCACATGTTTGTATTAATGATTTAGTAGTTACCTGTTTATCCCAAGCCAATTCTTTTTACCTGCACAAATAACCTTATGCAAATCATCGGCCAACCCAATCAGCTTACCGCTTTATTAGGCATTCAATATCCCATTATACAGGCTGGCATGATCTGGGCCAGCGGATGGAAACTGGCCAGTGCAGTAAGCAATGCAGGAGGCCTTGGTATTATTGGCGCAGGCTCTATGTATCCCGATGTATTGAGAGAACATATCCGTCAGTGTAAGGCGGCGACCCTTAATCCCTTTGCTGTTAATATTCCTTTATTGTATCCGGACCTTAATCAGTTGATACAAATTATCATTGAAGAAAAAGTACCCATTGTTTTTACCAGTGCGGGAAATCCAAAAACCTATACCGGATTGTTTAAATCGCATGGCATCAAAGTGGTGCATGTAGTAAGCAGTTCCAAATTTGCATTGAAGGCACAGGAAGCGGGTTGTGATGCGGTAGTAGCGGAAGGTTTTGAAGCGGGCGGTCACAATGGTAGAGAAGAAACCACTACCCTGGTGTTGATTCCTGCTGTGCGCAAAAAAATCACGATTCCCTTAATTGCTGCCGGTGGCATTGCTACCGGTCAGCAAATGTATGCAGCCATTGCACTGGGTGCAGATGGCGTTCAGGTGGGTAGTCGTTTTGTTTGTACACCGGAAGCTTCTTCCCATATTCATTTTAAAGAAGCAGTAGTAGCCGCAGGAGAAGGTGATACCCAATTAAGTCTGAAAAAACTGGTACCGGTTCGTTTACTGAAAAATGAATTTTTTCAGCAGGTAGCAGATGCAGAAAAACGCGGAGCAGATGAAGCAGAACTTTCGCATTTGTTAGGCAGGGCACGCGCTAAAAAAGGCATGTTCGAGGGAGACCTGAAAGAAGGGGAACTGGAGATTGGTCAGGTAGCGGCTTTAATTCATGAAATAAAACCTGCAGCAGATATAGTTGCAGAAATGATTGCAGACTATAATGCCTGCGCAGATCGCATGCCAAAGCTTTAACCAAAATCAATTTCGGTATTGTCACCGATATTCAGACTGCGGCTCAATCCCTTTACAGAAGCATCGCTTCCAATTAAGGAATTATCCAGCACCACTTCGAACAAACTGGTGTAGGAACCAATAATGCTGTCTCTGATAATAGAGTGCTTCACCGTTGTATTGGCCCCTATGGCCACATGTGGTCCAATAATAGAATGCGAGATATCGCAACCCGGCGCAATACTTACCGGAGGTATAATAATGGTGTCTTTAAAGTCGTGTATATACTGAATATTACCCCCAAATTTTTTCAAGAGTGTAGCATTGCTCTCTAACAAACTTTCCTTCTTGCCACAATCGAACCAGTTTTTCACTTTAAAAGACTGGAACTTGGCGCCTCTTTGTATCATGCAATCCAGGGCATCGGTCAGGTTGTATTCTCCCTGTGTTTTAATATCCTGCATAAACAAGTGATGCAGGCATTCGAATAGGTATTGGGTTTCTTTAATCTTATACAATCCCACCAAGGCCATATTGCTTTTCGGTATGGCGGGCTTCTCTACTACCTGTTCTATAAATCCGTCTTCTCCAATGGTGGCCACACCAAAATTCCTGGGGTCATCTACTTTCTTTACCCCTAACATACTGTATGGACTTTCTACTACTTCCTTAACATCGTATTCGCAAATGGTGTCTCCCAACACCACAAACACTTCATCGTTCCCTACAATCGACTTGGTTAATTCAATGGCATGTCCGGTACCCTGACGTTCGTTTTGAAAAACAAAATGGGTAGTCAGGTCAGGATAGGTCTGTTTAACATAGTCCTGAATTTTTTCGCCTAAATAGCCAACAATAAAAATAAATTCGTGTATCCCCGCCTCTCTTAACTGATCCACAATAAAGCTCAGAATGGTTTTGCCCGCAATTGGAATCAAAGCCTTGGGTTGGGTATATGTATGGGGTCTAAGTTTTGTTCCTGCTCCTGCTACGGGTATAATCGCTTTCATAAGGTCAAATGGGGCTGTAAAATAGTAAATAACGCGTAAATTTGACAAAAATACACTTCATGCAGAGAGATACACTGGTTTTTGACCTGATTAGAAAAGAATTAGAAAGACAAAGACACGGAATTGAATTAATTGCTTCAGAAAATTTTACCAGTCTGCAGGTAATGCAGGCCATGGGTAATGTAATGACCAATAAATACGCTGAAGGGTATCCTGGCAGAAGATACTATGCCGGCTGTGAAATTGTAGACCAGACCGAACAGCTGGCCATTGACCGTTTAAAAGAAATATTTGGTGTTGAATATGCCAACGTACAACCCCATAGTGGTGCGCAGGCCAATGCAGCCGTTGCACTGGCCGTATTGCAACCAGGCGATGCTACTTTGGGCTTAGACCTGAGTATGGGCGGACACTTAACCCATGGCAGTGCCGTGAACTATTCTGGTAAACTATATCGTCCGCATTTTTATGGTGTTACCAGAGAAGAGGGGGTGATTGATTATGAAATGCTGGAAGCAAAAGCCCGCGAAGTAAAACCGAAATTAATTTATTGTGGTGCTTCTGCCTATAGCAGAGACTGGGATTATGCCAGAATTAGAAAAGTAGCTGATGAAGTAGGTGCATTGGTATTGGCAGATATTGCACACCCTGCCGGATTGATTGCTAAAAAATTATTGAACTCTCCTTTTGAACATTGTCACTTTGTAACTTCTACCACCCATAAAACCTTACGCGGCCCCAGAGGAGGCGTAATTATGATGAACAAGGATTTTGAAAATCCTTGGGGACTGAAAGATGTAAAAGGTAATATCAGAATGATGAGCAATCTGCTCGACATGGCTGTGTTCCCGGGCATTCAGGGTGGACCTTTGCAGCACGTGATTGCTGCAAAAGCAGTTGCTTTTGGAGAAATTTTATCCGATGAATTCTTGGTTTACCAACAGCAGGTGCAGAAGAACGCACAAGCCATGGCCAAAGAATTTGTAAACAGAGGCTACCATATCATTAGCGGTGGAACCGATAATCATCTGATGCTGATTGACCTGAGAAACAAAAATATCAGCGGTAAAAAAGCAGAACAAGCGCTGGTGCAGGCAGATATTACTGCCAATAAAAATATGGTTCCATTTGATGACAAGTCTGCCTTTGTTACTTCTGGTATCCGCTTTGGTGTTCCCGCCATTACTACCAGAGGAATGAAAGAAGAACATATGCCGTTTGTGGTAGATGCCATTGATAAAGTTCTGATGAATGCAGATGATACCGCTGTTATTGGTGCGGTTCGCAAAGACGTGAATGCCTTTATGGAACAATTTATATTATACCCTGAAATGGGCTAAACCCTATTTATGTTACAAAGAATTCAAAGTATCTGGTTGTTACTGGCCGCCAGCCTGAGCGGATTGAGCACGCAGTTTTCCTTTTTCAGTGGCAATAGAATCAATACCACTACCAACGAAAAAGAATGGGTGGAATTTACTGCATTAGAAAGCAGCTTAACTTCTATCATTGCCATTGCATTGGCTGTTGCTGCATTGGTAACCATTTTTATGTACAAGGATCGTAAAAGACAATTAATGGTTACCCTTGCCATATTGGTGGTGTCCGGTATTCAGATTGCCCTATACTTCAGTGCCAGCAATGGTTTTACTGAATCCAAAACAGATTTAACTTCATTGATCAGTTTTGCCATACCGGTATTTTTTGTATTGGCAGCACTGGGTATTTACAAGGATGAACAGCTGGTAAAAAACGCTGATCGACTTAGATAGATAGTACGGCTAAAATAGATAGATCTAAAAGAAAGCGCATTCAATGATTGCGCTTTCTTTATGCTACAATAAAGGGTTTGGTAATGCTTTTTTTACTGGATTTAATTCCGACAGGTATGCCTGCATAAACCAGCTCACCTCCTTTGTCTCCCGCTTCGGGCCCCAATTCAATTAACCAATCTGCAGACTTCAGCACATCGGTATTGTGTTCAATTACAATCAGCGAATGGCCCTGTTCTATCAATGCATTGAAAGAATTCAGCAGTTTCTGTATATCATGAAAATGCAATCCGGTGGTAGGTTCATCAAAAATGAAAAGCACATGCCCAATGCCTTTCCCTTTACCTAAAAAACTGGCCAGTTTTACCCGCTGTGCTTCACCACCACTAAGCGTATTGCTGCTCTGTCCCAGTTTAATATAGCCCAGTCCCACATCTTGCAAGGTCTTGATGGCTTTCTGAATTTGCTTTTCTTCTTTAAAGAATTCATAGGCATCGTCCACACTCATTTCAAGCACATCGTGAATAGAAGCCTGCTGGTATTTTACTTCCAGCACTTCTTCCTTGAAACGTTTGCCACCACAGGATTCACAAGTTAAATGCACATCGGCCAGAAATTGCATTTCCACAATCGTTTCTCCTTCGCCCTTACAGGTATCGCATCTTCCTCCATCTACATTGAAGGAGAAATGCTTGGGCTGAAAGCCACGCATTTTTGCCAGTCCCTGTTTGGCATACAAATCTCTGATGGCATCGTAGGCTTTGATATAGGTAATAGGATTGCTTCTGGAGGACTTACCAATCGGCTGCTGGTCAATCATTTCAATATGGGAAATGCTGTCAATATCTCCGGTGATGGCTTTGTGCAAACCCACTTTCTCTGCGGCTTCTCCTTTTATTTTCTGAATGCCCGGATATAAAATCTGTTTTACCAAAGTGGTTTTTCCACTTCCGCTTACACCGGCTACCACACAAAAACAATGCAGAGGAAATTCAACGGTGATGTCTTTTAAATTATGCTGTCTGGCTCCTTCTACTTTTATACTGCTGTTCCATTTGCGCAGTGTTTTAGGAACCTGAATCTGTAGCTGACCACTTAGATATTTTCCTGTTAAACTTTGTTTGTCTTTAATGATGGTGGCATAATCGCCGCTGGCTACTACTTCTCCCCCTAAATGAGAAGCCAGGGGGCCCATATCAATAATATGATCGGCTTCACGCATCATCAGTTCATCGTGTTCCACTACCACAACCGTATTGCCTAAATCGCGCAGTGATTTTAAAACACCAATGAGTCGTTCGGTATCCCGTGAATGTAAACCAATGGAAGGTTCATCTAAAATATACAATGAGTTGGTCAGGTTACTTCCCAAGTTTCGGGTAAGCTGAATGCGCTGACTTTCGCCCCCACTCAGGGTATTGGCCAGCCTGTCCAGGGTTAAATAGCCCAAACCCACATCCAGTAAGGTTTGCAGACGCTGATGCACTTCCAGTAATATTCTTTTCCCAATAGCGTATTCATGATCGATCCATTGAATGGCATCTATCCATTGCTTCAGATCAGCTACCGGCATATTGCATAACTCGGCAATATGCTTGCCTCTGATTTTTACATACAAAGCATCTTCTCTTAGCCTGTATCCATTACAGGAAGTACAGGTGGTTCTTCCCCTGTATCGGCTCAGTAAAACCCTGTACTGTACTTTATACAAATTCTGTTCTACTTCCTTGAAAAAATCATGAATACCCAACGCCGAACCTGCACCACTCCACAACTGTTCCAATTGTATTGGCGTTAAATCCATGATGGGTTTGTGAATAGGAAATCCTGTCTTTGATGCTCCTGTAATGAACTGCTCTTTCCACCATCCCATTTTTTCTCCCTTCCAGGGCGCCACTGCATTTTCATACACTGATAACCGTTTGTCGGGTAACACCAGGTCTGCATCAATGCCCAGCACTTGTCCAAATCCTTCACAAACCGGGCAAGCACCATAAGGATTATTAAAGGAAAACAAATTAGGGCTGGGTTCTTCAAATACCCGCCCGTCTGCTTCGAACTGATTGCTGAATTGTAATTTTTTTTCTCCATTAATTTCAATGAGCATTTTTCCATGCCCTTCAAAAAAGGCTGTTCCAATGGAATCTGCCAAACGATGCAAGTCTTCCTCTTCCAATGATTTTACAACAAACCGATCAATCAGCACATAATAGCTGGCTGAATGAGCTTTCCAGTCTTTGGCAAGTTCCGCATCAGACATTTCCAGCAACTCTTCAATTCGCACTGGTTTTCCGGGCTTGCCTTTTTGCATCAAAAACATTCTGGAAAATCCTTTTTGCATGAGGATATTTAGTTCCTCCCTTATTTCCCGGTTAACATGTTGTTGAAAGGCAACCAGAAAAACAATCTTATCCCCTTCGGTCAAAGCCTGCACCGCCTGCAATACATCAGAAACTTCGTCTTTTCTTACTTCCTTTCCGCTTACCGGCGAGATGGTTTTACCCACCCTGGCATATAATAAACGCAGGTAATCATAAATCTCCGTCATACTACCCACAGTACTTCGGGGTGTTCTTGTAATTACTTTTTGCTCAATGGCAATGGCAGGACACAATCCCTTTATATAATCCACATCTGGCTTTACCATCCGTGACATGAATTGTCTGGCATAGGCACTTAAACTTTCTGCATACCTTCTTTGTCCCTCGGCAAAGAGGGTATCAATGGTTAAAGAAGATTTACCACTACCCGACACTCCGGTTACTACAATGAGTTTATTGCGGGGAAAAGAAACGGTAACATTCTTCAGGTTATGGGTTCTGGCTCCACATACCAATATGTCAGAAGATTCCGTATCCGGCATTACATCGGTTTTGCTAGCTGCTGCTGTGTTTTTGCTCTTTGCCATAAGGTTCACAAATTAAACAGTTTATTACAGCTTTGGTTGAAGAAAACCGAAATAACGGCCAAAAAATCAATCACTTAGGATGTGAATAACCTAAAGCCGCTTCAACTTGATTTCCACAAAAGGTTTCTGTAAGCAAAACATTTCTATTTTGTTCAGGATTTAAAAAATCGTTGTCCAATATCCTGATTTTAATCCTGACTCAAAAACCTAAACTATGAGAACATTAGACCATGCGTCTGATACAGAACTGATAAGGGCATTTCAAGATGGGGATACCGATGCTTTTGAAACCCTGATCTACCGATACAAAGACAAAATATTTTCTTCTATTTTGTTTTTTGTAAAAGATACTTACCTGGCAGAAGATTTGTTCCAGGATGTCTTCATCAAAATTATTGATACCCTGAAGAACAAGCGTTATACAGAAGAAGGCAAGTTCTTACCCTGGGCTTTGAGAATTTCTCATAACCTTTGCGTAGACTACTTCAGAAAAGTAAAACGTACCCCTTCCATTAAAACCAGCGACAACAAAGACATTTTTGATGTGCTGCAGATTTCGGAAGAAGGTCCGGATGGCAAGATCATGCAAGGTCAAAGTCATGACAGGGTTAGAAAAATGTTAGACCTGTTACCGGAAGAACAAAGAGAAATCATTGTACTCAGACATTATGCCAACCTGAGCTTCAAGGAAATTGCTGAAATAACCAATTGCAGCATTAATACGGCTTTGGGCAGAATGCGCTATGGATTAATCAACCTTAGAAAAATGATGGTGGAAAAACAAATCGCTTTATAGTTTTGCATAGGATAAATAAAAAGCCCCGATAATTTCGGGGCTTTTTTATTCGCTGAATCTAATCCTGATAAAAATTAATACCGCTCTTAGAAATGCTATTTTTTCTTCGCGTCAAACGCGGCTTTGGCTGCATCCAGGTGCGCTATGAATTTTTTAATGTCCGGATCGTAACCATATTTAATGCTACTCAATGGTTTGCCATCCAAATCTAAAAACATATAGAGGGGTTGTGCATTAAAACCAAACTGTGTGATTTCATAATCCAGGTTTTTGTCTCCCTCTGTCAATACCTTGTCTCCGTCTTTTTTGGTGTATTGTTCTCCTGCTGGTAAAGGAGTAGATTCATCTACATATAAACTTACCAGTACAAAATTCTCCTTCATTCTTTTCAGTACTTCCGGATCCTTCCATACTTCCTTCTCCATTTTACGGCAGTTGGCACAGCTATGACCTGTAAAATCAAGCATCACAGGCTTGTTCAATGCCTTTGCTGCTGCCATTCCCTCTTCTAAAGTAAAATATGCCACTAAACCATAAGGAACATGCAGCTTATCTGCCAATCGCTTGGGTGGAGCGGCAAGTGATACTGAATTATTGCTGTTCGCAGGTGCATTTCCTATCTGGTATTTCAAAGCATCCAGGTTAAATTCCTGTGTTCCGTCCGGAGGAATGAATCCACTCAAATGCCTTAATGGGGCTCCCCATAAGCCCGGCAGGATATATAAGGCAAAGGAAAAGGAAGCCATTGCAAAAAATAATCTGGGAACAGAAATATAAGGCAGATCGCTGTCGTGAGAGAACTTCAGTTTGCCCAATAAGTAAATGCCTAGCAATACGAATATTACAATCCATAAAACCAGAAACACATCTCTGTCGAGTAAGCGCCAGTGATAAATTAAATCTACGTTCGACAAGAACTTTAATGCCAACGCCAGCTCAATAAAACCAAAACTAACTTTCACTGAGTTCAGCCATCCTCCGCTCTTTGGCAATGACTGCAACATCGATGGAAAGAATGCGAATAGTGAAAAAGGCAATGCCAATCCCACCCCAAAACCTAACATACCTACAATGGGTGCGGTACTTACACCACCTGTACTGGTTTGACCCAATAAAGTTCCTACAATGGGGCCTGTGCAGGAGAAGGAAACAATTACCAGTGTAAGCGCCATGAAAAAGATACCGCCCAATCCACCCTTGCCTGCTTTCTGATCTGCCTTATTGGCCCAGCTATTGGGCAATTGCAATTCAAATGCACCAAAAAAGGAAATGGCAAATACTAAAAAGATGGCAAAGAATAATAAATTAGAAATAGCGCTGGTAGATATCTGATACAGAATATCGTCTCCGAATAATAAAACCAGTAAAATGGTAGGGATGGTATAAATGCCAATGATGGAAATGGAATACCATAATGCATTGCGAATACCTTCTACCCTTGTTTTGCTTCTCTTTAAAAAGAAACTCACGGTTACCGGAATCAGCGGAAACACACAGGGGGTAATCACAGCCAGCAAACCCGTTAAAAACGTAAGCAGAAATATCTGCCATAAACTCTGGTTAGCGATATCCTCATCTGCGTTGATTGAATTGGAGGCTGCGGGCTGAATATCCACTACAAAATTTTCTACTCCACTGGGAAACTGATCGCCTGTTTTGGCCAGCCAGTTGAATTGACCACTAACAGATTGGGTTTCCGTAGCTTTTACACGCAAGCCAAAAACAAATGCAACACTGTCTTCAAATACTTTCAATGCGGGTTGTCCGGCTTCAGGAGCAGGCAGGGAAAGCGCTTTGCCTTTTTCTTCTACTTCATTCGTGAGCAATCCTTGCAAAGAATCCGTTAATTGCAGCGTAGAGAGAAACTCGTCTGCCGCTGTTTGTTTTTTTACGCCAAAGAGCTGATGTTTTTTGGAGATATTGGCTTTTACAACCAATTGCACCAGACTATCGTTCACACGCTTTGTTGAAAAAACAAATTGCACAGGTGAGTTTTCCTGTGCAATTCCCTGTTGTGCCAGTAAACCAAGTACCAGCAGCCAAATGAATTTCTTCATATTATAATAGCTTAATGTCAAATTGTTTTTTGGTTGGCGGCAAGCACTGCTCGTCGTCGCAAACCATATAGTTTACATAACCTGCCACATTGGTCTTAATGCCGGGCTTCACTTTTACTACCTGTGTATACACTACTTTACCACTGTAAAACAAAACTTCCATGTCGAAAATCTTATCATTGATTTTCTCCAGCTTACCTTGTTCCATTGGCTTTCCCTGTGGTTTTACCAATGGGTTAGGATTAAATACAATCTTGGTAGGAACAGGCCCCCCGGAGGGCATATTCTGAGAATACATATGCCAGGGCTTCGGAATATTGGCAGTAATCACCACTTCGTAGCTGTCTGCTGTTTTTTTCTTTGCTTCAAATGTCCAGGACACAGGATCTTTAATCTGTGCATTGATTGAACCCAGGCACATTAACACAACTAAAACGCTAAGTAATTTTTTCATTTTCTCTTATTGAATAGACAATAATTCAAACACTTTCAATCCATCCAGGTTATGCAAACTGGGTGAAGTGGCACGTTCCGGATGCGGCATCATACCAAATACATTATTGGCCGCATTTCTGATTCCCGCAATATTTCTGGCCGCTCCGTTTGGATTGGCGTCTGCCGTAATATTACCCGCTGCATCAGAATAACGGAATAGTACCTGGTTGTTTTTTTCCAATTCATCTAAGGTAGCTTCATCTGCATGAAATCTTCCTTCTCCATGTGCAATCGGAATCTGCAAAGCACCTGTTGCAGGATTGGTTATATAAACGTTCTTACAGATAAATTGTTGATTGGCATTCTGCAAGAGCACTCCGGGTAATAGACCACTCTCACAAAGAATCTGAAATCCATTACAAACACCCAATACTTTTCCTCCGCGATTGGCAAAGTCAATCACCGATTGCATCATTGGACTAAAACGGGCAATGGCACCACAACGCAGGTAATCTCCATAAGAAAATCCACCTGGCAAAACAATACAATCTTCTGTAGAGAAAGCAGACAGGTCCTTGTCTTTGTGCCATAACATAATGACTTCCTTATTCAGGTCGTTCTGTAATGCATCCTGCATATCTCTATCGCAATTAGATCCCGGGAAAACCACCACCCCTAGTTTCATGTAATTAAGATTTAGGCACAAAGGTACAATCCAGAAAGAGAAAGAATGCCTAAAATTTAACGATTTGCCAATTATTGTACATAACAGCAGCTAAAAGCAGCCAGAATAACAAATTAGGAAAAAGCAACCGCCTGGGAAATGAAAAACTTGCCGAAGCAAAGGGAACTACCGGCACCAAACAAAGCAAAGCTGCTTCAAAACCAGCGTTATGAAATGCAATGGGCGCAATCGCCATAATCAGGGTCATTACCAGCAGGGAAGACCAGTTCTTCCGCATCTGTATTACCAGGCGGCTATTGAATTGCTGCCAGTAAAATAGTCCGATAAAAAAACTAATTAAAAAAGCCGACAAACCAATCCACTCCGACTTCGTAAGCGGGGTAAGCGTTTGGGGAATTTCCAAATCGGGCAGCCAGTTGCTGACCAAAGACAACTGATTGGTTAAATACAATCCGGATACCAGAAAATAGTAGGGCAAAACCATCCCCATGATCAGGGTAAACCATTCCTGTAATTTAAAAGCCCGCATGATGCCCAGCGCAAACAATACAACCGGAACAACCAAGGCCGTAGGATGATAACATAGCACCATGATGGCTACCAGTAACCCGATATTAAACAAGAGGGTCTTGGGAGCTGGATTATTGTACAGTCGGGTTAACTTGATATAAATCCAAATCAGCAGAAAATTGGCCAGCAAAGCTGGAGAAATAACAGACCAATCTGGAAACAAGCCCGTCAACAACACATAGGTCATGGCCACGGTATAACTAGAATTGGGGTACATTTTCTGTTCCGCCAGCAGAAAGTTTAGCCTTAGCGCCTGAATCATTACAATGAGAATATATACCCAGAAACCTGATGTTCCCAGCAATGGTTTCAGATAATGCTGCAAAAGGAATCCAAAATAGCCCGTGTTCAGGTTTGCTTCTACCGTTACTGGCAAAAAGAAACCATGTCCGTGCACCAGCAGACAAAGCAGCAGTACAAATAATATATTGATGATCGATTTGTCTCTGAATAAAAATACCACGGACGCAAGTTAATAATCTATTTTGGCAAAACAGGTGAAGCCTCTGTACATGCAAGGAATAATGGCTTGCCTGGAACCTGTTTGCTTGGCATGTCTTGGCATAAAATCGTATCCCCTCTCAAGATTTTTGATGGTGGGGTTTCTATCTATCTGTCCCTGAGGAGACATTGCCTGGTCGGTCAAGACATTGTTGCGCTTCTCCTGAATATTAAAAAGGAAACGAATCTGGTCTCCTGAATTCAATAATCCATAGCCAATATAATTGTCTGTATTGTCGTCGTATTGGGTTTTCCGAATCACGTTACTCCATTCCATTTTACCGTCCGGCTCAAAGGAAATGATAGCAATATTGTCCGAGAAATATCGGGTAACATTATTGGGACCCATGGAATTCAGCCCCCATGGAGAACCCCAGGGATACGCATTTAAGCCGGAGCCATAAGGATAATAGCCGCCGAATCCCATACCCATTCCAAATCCTGAACCAAAATAAGGGTTGAAGAATGGACTCCGGTTCATCATATCCCAGCGATTGAAATTGTTCCCTCTGGAATTCATGTAGGCCGATTCTGCAATCATCATGAAGCCACCATCTCTGCGCAGAATCAGGTTCTTCAGATAAAAATCATTGAAAGCGGTCTTGGTAGATCCTTCCCCTTTAACATCTGCCCTGAATTCTTCGCTAAACACTGTTGTGGCATTTAGCAGTTCATTGCCGGTATTCTTGTCCCAAAGGGTATAATACAAGCCATCAATATTGCCTCTTTTCTGTTTACTGAAAAAGGAAGTAATCAGGATTTTTTTATTTAGGTTATCAATCTTAATTCGGGTATCGTCCAGAAACAGACTTTTTACTTTTACTTCACTGATAGTGGGATTGATACTGCCGAGAGTTTTAATCACCAGACTTACTTTATTAACACTCTCATTGGCAGCCACGGAGGACTCTCGCAAGCAGACCAGATTGCCTTCATTGTCTAAGCCAAATTCTCCCAGGTAGTCGTTTTTATCTGGCATGGGAACGGGGATCCTTACTTTCTCCAGCTGATTGAGTTCCTTATTGAATACACAGGAAGTAATTACGTGTTCTTTTTCGTTGCGGGTACTAATTTTAAACGCACCCAGCTTTTGCTTGTCTTCACTGTTTACGATGGTATAGATTCTGTTATTGGCGGTGTATCCCATACCAGATGTAGTATCCAGCATGGTTACTTCACCCATAATTTTCCCTTCCGGGCCAATTTTGGCTGCCATTACATAGTAAATATTTCTTTGCTGATACTGATAGATAAAATAGGTGAAATCGGGGTAGGCCAAAAAGTCTGTGCCCAGAATTTTGGTTCTGGATGGAAGGAAATCGGCTTTTACTTTGGCATTTAATTTCATTTCTGCATCATAAACAGAAAAGAAATGGTCATCCCTGGCGTTTTTATAAATCAGGAATTTCCCTCCGATTTTACCAACCACTTCAAAATTCAACGTACGCGGGTCATCCCTGTCTGGTTCAGAATAAACAATATTCTGGGCAGATGCAGATGCACAAGTTGCTAACATAGCCCATAAAAAAAACAGAAATGACCTTTTCATACGCACTATCTTTATAGTTCAAATGTACGGTTTGTACCAATCATTTGGTTTATACAAATTACCCATACATTTGTTAAACATTGATTCAATTTAATGCTTCAACGCTTCTTTTGTGAGTAAAAATATCAACAAAGTTACCGGTGCTGGTCTCTTGATTGCTTTAGGGATTATCTACGGTGACATCGGCACTTCTCCCCTCTACGTTTTTAATGCCATTATTACCAACCGGGTTATTTCAGAGGAACTGATTATAGGCGCTTTGTCTTGTATCATCTGGACCATCACGCTGCAGACTACGGTGAAGTATGTGTTGATGATTCTGAATGCAGACAATAAAGGAGAAGGGGGAACTTTTGCTTTGTATGCTTTGGTAAGGCGAAGAAAAAAATGGCTGGTCATTCCCGCCATGATTGGAGGGGCAGCATTGCTGGCAGATGGCATTATCACTCCTCCTATTTCGGTTACTTCTGCCATTGAGGGCTTGAAGGAATTACCTGCGATGCGTTCTATAACAACAGACAGCATTGTTTTTATTGTAATCAGCATCTTGGCACTTATCTTTTTTATGCAACAATTTGGTACGGCAAGTATTGGAAAATTGTTTGGCCCCATTATGACAATCTGGTTTACCATGTTGGCCATACTTGGGCTGGCTCATATGGGTCATGAATGGTCTGTTTTTAAAGCACTGAATCCTTACTACGGCATAAAATTACTCATTCAATACCCCAATGGCTTCTGGTTACTGGGTGCCGTTTTTCTCTGTACAACCGGAGCAGAAGCTTTGTATTCCGATTTGGGGCATTGCGGAAGAGGCAATATTCGTATTTCCTGGATTTATGTAAAGATTTGTCTTTTACTCAACTACTTTGGACAAGGAGCATTGTTGTTAAGCACGCATAAAGGCTTATTGGTAAATGCAACCAACAAAGCCCAACTGGGGATCAATGCTTTTTACGATTTAATGCCGGAATGGTTTATTATTTTCGGAGTTATCATTGCAACATCTGCAGCCATTATTGCCAGCCAGGCCATGATATCGGGATCTTTTACTTTAATTAGTGAAGCCCTTCGATTGAACCTTTGGCCCAAAATGAAAGTGAGATATCCATCCGAAGAAAGAGGTCAACTATTTGTTCCTGGCATCAATCTGATTTTATTTCTGGGCTGTCTGGGTGTGGTTTTGTATTTCAGGGAATCCTCCAGAATGGAAGCTGCATATGGCTTAGCCATTGTAGTTACCATGTTAACTACTACCATTTTATATGCCAATTTCTTAGTACTTAAAAGAACAGCGTCTGTTTGGATTTATATATTCCTGGTTTTCTATCTGATATATGAATCAGCATTCCTGATTGCACTAATGGAAAAATTTGTACACGGTGGTTATGTTACTTTACTGGTTGGTGGTGCTTTGTTTGCTGTTATGTATGTATGGTACCGTAGTCGTAAGATTAAAAACCGTTACGTAGAATTTGTCCGCTTGGAAAATTATATTCCAATGATTCAGGAGCTGAGCAACGACAAGAGCATTCCCAAATATGCTACCCACCTGGTGTACATGACCAGTGCCAATAACCACAATGAAATTGAACACAAGATTATTTATTCTATCCTGAATAAGAAACCTAAAAGAGCCGATATCTACTGGTTTGTTCACGTGGATGTACTGGATGATCCCTACTCTTGTGAATATACTGTTGAGCATATTATTCCCAACGATATCATCCGAATAGAATTCAGACTGGGTTTCAGGGTAGAACACCGCATTAATCTCATGTTCAGAAAAGTGGTTGAGGAACTGGTGAAGAACAAAGAAGTGAATATTACCAGCCGATACGAAAGCCTTGAGAAAAACAATATTGTGGGCGACTTTCAGTTTATCGTGATGGAAAAGTACCTGAGCCAGGACAATGAATTACCGTTCTTAGAGCGCATCATTATGAAACTCTATTTCTGGCTTAAGGAAATATCGCTGAGCGAAGAAAGAGGCTTTGGTCTGGACCCCAGCAATGTTACCATTGAGAAATTCCCGTTGATTGTGGCACCTGTTTCCAAGTTGAAACTATCCCGTATCTTTCCGGAAGGGGAAGAATAAAATCAAATCATTTGGGTACCGTTCTATTGTATGTATTAGGGGGTTACTTACTTATCGTAATCATAGGATATTTCGTCCAGGAAAAACTCATTTTCAAACCGGAAAAACTAGCCCCGGACTTTGAATACAAATACGACGCTCCTTTTGAAGAATTGTTTTTTGATATAGCACCCGGAGTTCGAATTAATGGTTTACATTTTTACGTTAAAGAACCCAAGGGATTAATTCTTTATTTCCATGGCAATTCCAGAAGCATTAAAGGCTGGGCAAAGTATGCCAAGGATTTTTACCGCTTTCAGTACGACGTGGTACTGGTAGATTACCGGGGGTTTGGAAAGAGTACTGGCAAAAGAAGCGAAAAGGAAATGCTGGCCGACATGCAGTTTGTTTATGATCAACTTAAACTGAAATATCCTGAACACCATATGTTGGTATATGGAAGAAGCCTGGGCAGTGGATTTGCCACCAAAATAGCCGCAGACAATTCACCGAGATACCTGATTCTAGATGCTCCGTATTATAGTTTTATTAAAGTAGCAGAAAGATTTACACCCTTTATACCACACAAACTAACCCTGCGTTTTAAACTACAAACCGATCAGTGGATTCGCAAAGTGAACTGTCATACTTATATTATTCACGGCACCAAAGACTGGTTGATTCCCATAAAACACAGTAAAAATCTGCAACAACTGAACCCTCATAAAATCACTCTCATCAGTATTCACGGAGGAGGTCATAATAACCTGCCCTCTTTTGCGGAGTATCATAATTTTATCAGAGATATCTTAAAATATTAAGCAGGCATTCTGCTTACCTTTGTGCCGTGAAAAAAATTACTTTCTTCTACTACCTTAAAATGGGGCTTCTGCTCTATGCATTGATTGGTTCCGTATTGTTTATTCTTCAGGATCATTTACTCTTTCACCCCAAAGCTGTAGAAGCAGACAGTAGCTATGGTTTTGCAGAACCGTACCAGGAGTCTGTGATACCACTGGATGCCAAAACCCAGTTTCATGTGGTGCATTTTACCGTACCGGATAGTATTCGCAAGGGTGTTGTTTTATATTTTCATGGCAACCAGAAAAATATTGGTCGTTATGCCCCCTATGCGAAATTATTTACCCGCAACCACTATGAAGTATGGATGATTGACTATCCCAAATTTGGTAAATCAACCGGCGAACTCACAGAAGAAAATTTATACGAAGGCGCTTTGCAATTATATATGCTGGCAAAGATTCGGTTTAAACCGGAACAAATTATTATCTACGGAAAATCAATCGGAACCGGCATTGCCACTCAATTGGCTTCTATCAGGGATTGTAAGGCACTGGTACTGGAAACACCTTATTATAGTATGAAGTCATTGCTTGGGCGATATTTATTCATGTATCCCCTACAACAACTATTGCATTTTAAATTTCCCACTGCAGACTATTTACCCAAAGTAACCGCACCTGTTCGTATTTTTCATGGTAGCGACGATGGAGTCATTCCTTATAGCAATGCAAAAAAACTGGAACCCTTATTGAAAAAAGGAGATGCTTTTATTACGATTCCTGAAGGAGTACACAACAATTTAACAGAAAGCAAGATCATGCAGCAGGAGTTGAATAAACTCATGCAATAAGGGTTGGACGACCATTAAAAGGTGTCGCATTTCGCTTACAATTCTTTCAACGTAACCGATTGAGCAGTTACACGCAAACTCACTGGCATTCCTACTTTCAGCGCCACATTTTCCTTGGCATGGCTTACCGGAAAATGATAACAAACCGGATAATCATACTCGGCAATATGTTCCTGAATTAACTCCTCCAGTTTTTTACCGAAAGGCCTTGTAGTGTCTTTGCATTCGGTAAATCCTCCGATAATCAATCCGCTCAATTGCTTAAGCACACCCGCACGTTTTAACTGAATCAACATGCGATCAATATTGTAAAGGTATTCTCCCACATCTTCTATAAATAGAATCGCCCCCTTTGTTTTATACAAAATTGAAGAACCTGCCAGATGTGCCAGCAGCGCAAGATTTCCTCCCACTAATGGGCCTGTAGCTTCCCCTATTCTGTTCATGGCATAGGGCTTGGTAGTATACTGATTTTTCTTTCCTGTGAGCGCGTTGTGCAGCGACTGTACATACGGCCCTTTGGCTCCCCCCTTATTAAAAGCATTGGCCATGGGTGCGTGCAGGGATGCTACTTTACACTTGCTAAATAAATATGCATGCAAGACAGTAATATCGCTGAAGCCAATGATCCATTTGGGCTGTTTACGAAACGCTTTAAAATTCAATTGATCAATAATGCGGGTAACCCCATAGCCTCCCCGTCCGCAAAGAATGGCTTTGATAGTTGGCTCATCCAGCATGGCTTGTAGCTCATCTCTTCTTTCTTCATCGGTTCCACTAAAATAGTTGCTGGAATTACTACCCACCGTTTTCCCAATCAACACTTGAAAGCCCCATTGCTGAAGGGTTTTTACGCAGGTTTTAATATTTGCCGCATCCATGTATCCGGCAGGACAGGTAATGGCAATTGTATCTCCTTTTTTTAAATAGGGCGGGATGGTAATCATGGTTTAGATTTCTTGTAGTTCAACTTTCTCAGGGCTTACCGTTAAGCGATGCGGCATTCCCATTTTCAGGGCAAAATTATTTTTGATATGTCCAACCGGAAAATCAAAACAAACGGGATAATTAAAAGTGCTGATTTTTTCCTGTACAATGGTGTAAATATCTCTACCAAAAGGAACGGCAGGATTGTCCACTTTTATATTGGTAAATCCCCCAATAATTAATCCACTCAACTGGTCTAGTTTTCCCGACCGAAGCAGATTACAAAACATGCGATCAATATTGTACAAGGGCTCTCCCACATCTTCCAGTACCAGTATCTTTCCCTTGGTTTGAATCATGGAAGCTGAACCATTCAGGTTCTCTAAAATTTTTAAATTTCCTCCGATAATTTTTCCTTCTGCCATACCGTACCGATTGGCAGTAGCAGTTGGTGCAGGATAATTTACTTTTCTTCCTTCCAGTGCATCCTTGATAGATAGAATGGTAGCTTTTTGTATTTCATCCGCCTGCTCCCAGTCTTTGGGAAAACTGCCGCACATTTTGGCGTGGATACTGGCCATTCCCACCACCTGATGAAGATGACTATGCAGTACTGTAATATCACTGAAACCAATGATCCACTTCGGATGTTTTCGGAAATAACTAAAGTTCAACTGATCAATGATACGCACCGTTCCGTAGCCACCGGTTGCACAAAGAATCGCATGAATTTCGGGGTCATCCATCATGCGCTGAAAATCGGTGGCTCTCTCTGCGTCGGTTCCGCCAAAAGTATGGTCGGTTTTACCTACCGTTTCTCCTAACTGAACCTTGTAACCCCAGGATTCCAGAATGATCTTACAGGGTTGTATGGTTTCTTCCAATGCAAAACCTGCAGGACAGGTAATCCCAATGGTATCACCGGGTTGCAGGTAACGGGGTTGTCTGATTTTTCTTGCGGAACGCTCAGAAGCAATCGCACTCAGCGGTGCAGCCATCAGCGGCATTGACAGCAATCCCATTCCCGCCATTTGTAAAAAGGAATTTCTTTTCATCAGGAACTTTTCTTGGGTTTAGGTTTTATGGCAACAGCTTCTTTTTTCCGGCCTGCCGCTTTCAATGCCTGATCAATCAGCATTTCAATCTGGCCATTGACGCTTCTAAACTCGTCTGCCGCCCATTTTTCAAGGGCGGCATACGATTGCTGATCTATGCGCAAAACAAATGACTTTTTACTCAAAACAACTCCTTTAGATTATTGATACAAACTGCCGGTATTCACCACTGGGGATGCTGCCCGATCACCACACAATACTACCAGTAAATTACTTACCATGGCAGCTTTGCGCTCTTCGTCCAACTCCACCATTTGCTTTTGGGACAATAAATCCAATGCCATTTCCACCATACCTACCGCACCTTCTACAATTTTACTTCTGGCCGCAACAATAGCAGTAGCCTGCTGGCGCTGTAACATGGCCTGGGCAATTTCTGGCGCATACGCCAGGTGACTGATACGGGCTTCCTTAATTACAATACCTGCTTTGAACATGCGCTCGTTCAACTCAGACTCCAGCATCTGAATCACTTTCTCTCCACCGTCTCTTAGGGTTACAGCTGCATTTTCATCTTCAATGCTATCATACGGACAGGTAGAAGCCATATGTCTTAAAGCTGCTTCACTCTGGTTGGTCATATAGCTAGAGAAATTAACCACATCAAAGCATACCTTATACGTGTCTTCAATCTGCCATAAAATAACGGCTGCAATTTCAATGGGGTTGCCCAGCTTATCGTTTACTTTTAGCTTAGTGCTTTCTAAACTCTGTAATCGCAGAGACACTTTCTGCTTGGTATACAAGGGATTTACAAAAATCAATCCGTTGTCTTTTACCGTACCCACATACTTACCAAAGAAAGTAAGTACTACACTGGTATTGGGTTGAACCACTACCAATCCTAATAGCAAAAAGAAGGAAGCAATAAAATCAATAACAACGAACCAGATCAACAGGCTCCGTGTTGAGTTCTCTGCACCTTTCATTTGAGTCAGTGCATATATGCCTGCAGCCACCATAACAGTAACCAGTAATAAAACCAGAAACCCTTGTGCTGCCTTAATGGTCTTTTCCATAAAATTTATTTTGATATTAATTTGATATCAAATATACATCAGATTCTGAAATTTCCAAATAAACTTGCATTTAGTACCTTTGCCCACTGCAAAAGCAGGATAGAACATGAAGCAACCGAAGCGATATTTAATTACAGCTGCCCTTCCCTATGCGAACGGGCTGAAACATATTGGACACTTAGCTGGAGCTTATTTACCGGCTGATATTTATGTGCGCTATTTAAGAGCACAGAAAAGAGACGTAGTATTTGTTTGCGGAAGCGACGAGCACGGAACCGCTATTCCTATTCAGGCAACCAAGGAAGGAACAACTGCACAGGCGATTATAGACAAGTATCATCCCATCATTGAACAGAATTTCAAGGACCTGGGTATTTCCTTTGATATTTATCACCGCACCAGTTCTCCTATTCACCACGAAACGGCCAGTGAATTCTTTACTGCATTAAACAGCAAGGGCGATTTAATTACCAAGGAATCAGAACAATACTACGATGAACAGGCGCAAAGTTTTCTGGCCGACCGATACATTAAAGGAACCTGTCCCAATTGTGGCTTTACTGCTGCTTACGGAGATCAGTGTGAAAGTTGTGGCAAGAGCTTAAGCCCCGATGAATTGATTAATCCAGTGAGTACGCTTAGTGGTAATGCGCCTGTTAAAAAGACTACCAAACACTGGTACCTGCCTTTAGACAGACACGAAGATTTTTTACGCAAATGGATTTTGGAAGAACATGCCAACGACTGGCGTTCTACAGTTGTTGGTCAGTGTAAGAGCTGGATTGATGGTGGCTTACAACCCAGGGCGGTTACGCGCGATCTGGATTGGGGTGTTGCTGTTCCATCAGAAGTGGAAGGTAGTGCAGGCAAAGTATTGTATGTATGGTTTGATGCGCCCATTGGGTATATCAGTGCCACCAAACAGTGGGCATTGAATGCAGGCAAAGACTGGAAGCCCTACTGGGAAGACAAGGAAACCAAACTGATTCATTTTATTGGGAAGGATAATATTGTATTTCACTGTATTATTTTTCCAGTGATGTTACAATTGCACGGAAATATTTTGCCAGACAATGTACCGGCCAATGAGTTCATGAATCTGGAAGGAGATAAAATGAGTACCAGCAGAAACTGGAAACTCGAAATGGAAGACTATATCAACGATTTTATTAAGCCGGAGAACGGGGGATCACAACTGGCCGATACTTTACGTTACTACTTAACAGCCATAGCCCCCGAAAGCAAAGACAGTGAATTTACCTGGAAAGGATTTCAGGATGCGAACAACAGTGAACTGGTGAGCATCTTTGGTAATTTCATCAATCGTGCATTGGTGTTGATGCACAAATTGTGCAAGGGTAAAGTACCTCCGTTGCATGCGGATGTAATGGATGAACTGGACCATGCTACCATCGCTGAAATTAAACAGACCAAAGAAAAGGTTGAAAAACTACTCGAAGAATACAAGTTCAGGGATGCCCAATTCGAAGTGATTAATCTTGCGAGAATTGGCAATCAGTACATGCAGAAAAAAGAACCCTGGATCATTGCGAAACAACTGGAGTCGAATCCAGAAGCGCAAAAGCTGATCGACAACTGTCTGCATATCTGTTTACAGCTTACTGCTAACTTAGCAATTCTAATCAACCCATTCCTTCCCTTTACTGCCAAGAAGATCTGCTACTTATTAAAAGTAGTAGACAAAATGCTCGACTGGGAGAATGCAGGAAGCATGAAACTGGTAAGCGTGGGTTACAGTTTAAGAGCACCGGAATTGCTGTTCAGAAAAATTGAGGACGAGGAAATCAGTAAGCAAATTGAAAAACTAAAAGCCGCAGCCGTGAACAAAGAAAGCATTGCACCATCTAACAATAATAATCAGCCTGCTTCTGCATTAGCCACCACAGGTGAAACTGCATCACAATCTCACGTAAAACCCGAAATTGTATTCGACGATTTTGCAAAGATTGATTTGAAAGTAGGCACAATCGTAGCTGCAGAAAAAGTAGAGAAAGCTGATAAGCTATTGAAACTACAGGTAGACCTTGGTTTTGAAACCCGCACTATAGTTTCTGGTATTGCCATGCATTTTTCTCCGGAAGATATTGTTGGCAAGCAGGTAACGGTAGTTTGCAATTTAGCTCCCAGAAAAATGCGCGGCATTGAAAGCAATGGCATGATTCTGATGGCTGAGGACGCCAATGGCAAATTACATTTTGTGAATCCGGAAGACAAGATTAATCCGGGTAGCGGGGTGAGCTAGTTCCCTTTCTGAATTTTCGATACAGGAACCACACAACAAGACCCGCAAGAATCAATGACCATGACTGGATTAGGATTAGAAACAGCCATTCAATCAGCTGCCATCCCTTTATTAAGGCGGTGAGGAATTTGCGACCAAAGCCCGGTTGATACTCCATCGCTTTTTCTTCATTGGCTATCACCGTTTGTTTCACCAGTGATCTTTGCGAAAACACAAGTGATATATCACTGTAGCGGATACGATCGCTTAGCGAAAGGTTGTTTACTTTGGCCCGGTCTGCTTCTTCCTGTTGATAGGCACTTAGATCTGCTGATTCCTTTTTGTTTTTTCTTGCCCCACCTACCGCTCTGCGAATGGTCATATGATTACTCAATACTTCAAACGAAACATCATCCAATTGAACAATCTGATTGTCAATAAAATTGGCAAGTGGCAATATGCTGGAGAGTACCGTATCAAAACGAACGGTTGGTACACGGATCTTCATATTGTTCTGCACGGTATACCTAACAAATTCCAGGGATGAATCTCTGCTCAATTCCGTTTCAGCCATTTGATTAATCTGGCTACTCAATTTGCTGTATATAACAAACCCACCGGCTTTTTGAACAATCTCTTTGATGTCTTCTGTTGCTTCTCTTACATTATCCACCTTGAATTCAAGTTCTGAACTGCGGATGAATTTTCTATCTGCAAAACTTCCATTTGATAAGGCAGTCATCTGCTTATCTACTGAATCTGCAGATGCCACTTCACTGGCATCTGCGGCGTTTCCTTTTTCTTCGGATCCGCTACCCACGCGCTGATTGCAGGCAACTGATAACAGTAAATAAAAACAAATCAGAAGTAAATAAGAAGGGATTCGCATAACATTGAATATTAACCCTAAAATAATGTTCCGTGCAAAAAACTGAATACCGTTGAGACGGTATTTGGGCTTAAAAAATATACAAGACTTTTATTGCATGATTACAAGAACCATTCTCGCCGCTTGTCTTTTATTCGCAGCCAGTATGCTGCATGCGCAGAAAAAAGCCTCCATCAAACCTGTTCTTCAAAAAGACCCGCGCAATAAAGTAAGCTTCGCCTGCAATTTTTTTGGTAATTCAACCCACTACGAACCTGTACCCGCCGCTGAAGTATCAGATGAAAATGCGGAGAAATGGATGAATGAACTGATTACGAAAATAACCGCTGTTGTAGGTTTACGCAACCGCTTCAGACTGGTGGCTCTTCAGAACTTTAACAACTGTGCTGCCGTTTGTTTTAATAATGAAACCGGACAGGAAAGATTCATTCAATTTGACAGACAGTTCCTGGAAAACTTTCAAAAGCGAACCAATAATAAATGGTTTGTAACAGGCGTATTGGCGCATGAACTGGGCCATCACTTTAATGGTCACTCGCTGGATGGAATTGGCAGCAGACCCGATAAGGAAATTGAAGCGGATGAGTTTGCCGGATTTATTTTACAAAAGCTGGGAGCAAAAGAAACCGAAGCCGAATCTATCTTTAGTTTCTTAAACGAAACCGATGGACCTCCCACCCATCCCATTAAATCCAAAAGATATGCTGCCATTTCCAGAGGATGGAACAGTGCGGCAGGAAACAATATCTGGGTTTCTCTTTTGTTAGAAAACGATGCAGATAAAAAAGAGATTGCTTATGAAGCATTGATGAATGCAAGAAACACCAGCAACCCAACTTTACAGTTGGAGCTTATAGACAAAGCTTTAAAGAAAGTACCTGCCTATGCAGAAGCCATTAGCGAAAAAGGCCTGGTTTATTTACAACTGAACCAATTTGCCTTGGCAGCAAAATATTGTGAAGAGGCGTTGATACTGGAACCTTATATTGGTATTCTCCGGTTAAATCTGGCCAAAGTAATGATGGCTTTGAATAATAAAGACAGTGCGCTGAGTCTGGTACAGGATGCCATTTATTTAAGGCCGGTATTCCCTGAAGCATACCACCAGCGGGCAATGATATTTCTGAATAAAAGGAATTTTGTACAGACAGCAAATGATTGCGCTATTGCGTTGCTGATGAATCCGGATAATCTGGCAACCAAAGCAGATATACTCATTACCAAGGGAATGGCTCATACAGAATTAAAACAAGCAGAATTGGCTTCTGCTTGTTTTACTGAGGCTAAAAAATTAGATCCTTATAACAATAGGCTGGTAAAATATCTTTCGGAAAAGAAAAAAGAGTAAGCTATGCTTTATCAAAGCTTACACATTCCTTCAATTCTTTTTCGGTATAAGCCATATTGTATTGCTTCAACACCTCATCCGGCACTCCATTCCATTGATTCGGTGCATTCCCCACATAACCCAGGTCTTTTACGCCCATTTCAGTGGTGTAAAATCCGGTGGTTACCAGATCACGCATGGTATTAAAGAAAGCAACCCCTTGTGCGAGTTCCTTGGGCGCTTTATTCGGATAAGCAATGGAGTCTACTACGGTTAATTGTTGTGCTGAAGAAAGGTTTACAAAAGCCTTTTCGTACAATTTATAACAATGTAAGTCTAACCAGCGCAATCCGCCTCTGAGCGGAGTTTGGTGAGAAGGCATGTCTTTTACAATGAATTCAATAAACTCTGGCACTTTGGCTTCGCTGGCACTGCCACTCACTTCGTCTTTAGGAATAATAATATCTCCCAAAACAGTAATGGTTGCCATTTCATGTTCAGTAAAGAACTTAGGTTCTTTCTCTATTTTAGCCAGATAGGCTTTTTCTTCCTGCATGCGATCATCTAATGATGCGTCTGCAGAACTGGCTATATTTTTTTTATCCGCACTGGTGCAGGCTTCTACCAAAACACCGGCACCAACAGTGCCAATCATGAGTGCTTTAATCGACTTTCTCCTGTCCATATTATAAGTTTTGTTTTTTCATTTCATCAATAATGTATTCACTGGCGCGCATACTCAATGCCAGAATAGTCCAGGTGATGTTCTTGTCGGCCTGAGACACAAACTGAGAACCGTCCACACAGAACAAGGTTTTACAATCGTGTGCCTGACTCCACTTGTTCAGGGCAGATGTTTTTTTATCGTTCCCCATTCTTACGGTACCCGCTTCGTGAATAATATTTCCCGGATTAGACAAGCCATAATTATTGGATGCATCGTCATCGGCTCCCCAGGTAATCACAGCACCCATATTGTGCATGATTTCCTTAAAGGTTTCCTTCATATGCTTGGCCTGTTTTATTTCATAATCAGAATGTCTTGTATTGAAACGCAAAACCGGGATGCCCCATTTATCTACTACCGTAGGATCTATTTCACAATAGTTGTTGATATCCGGTACTGACTCTCCTCTTCCTGCCATACCTACACCCGCACCATAGAAAAAGCGCACGTCTTCTTTTAAGGAAGCACCGTATCCTCCGGCTTCCTTGGTTTTACCATTCACCTGATACTTTCCGTTTAGTCCCTGCATACCCATACCAAAACCGTATGCTGGCTGACTCATGCCACCCCAGTATTCAATATGGTATCCTCTTGGGAAATCTAGTTTCTTATTGTCTAACCACCAGGGCGTATACACGTGCATACCCCCTACACCGTCTTCGTTGTAACGCTTTCTGCCAAAGAGTTCTGGCAGAACACCTCCCATGGCAGCACCCGTTGAATCGTGCAGGTATTTACCTACTACATTGCTTTCATTGGCCAATCCATTCGGATGTCTTTTTGATTTTGAGTTCAATAACAAACGAGCGGTTTCGCAGGTACTGGCAGCCAAAATGACTACACGACCATTTACCTGGTATTCCAGACCATCTACTTTGTTAACATAAGAAATTCCTGTAGCCAGCCCTTCCGCATTCGTGATCACTTCACGGGCCATGGCCTGTGTAATCACATCTACATTCCCTGTTTTTAAAGAAGGCTTTACCAATACAGAACCCGAAGAGAAATCACCATATACTTTACAACTTCTGTTGCACTGCGCACAAAAGAAGCAGGCACCACGTTCGTCGTTAATTTTTTTGGTAAGAATAGATAAGCGGGAAGGAATCACCGGAATACCAATTCCGGTTGCCGCTTTCTTAATCATCAGTTCGTGTAAGCGGGGTTTGGGCGGCGGCAAGAAAATACCATCCGGATCATTCTCCAATCCCTCATTACTACCAAATACACCAATGAGTTTATCAATTTTATCATAGTAAGGCTTTACGTCTTCGTAGCCAATAGGCCAGTCGTCTCCTAAGCCATCAATGCTTTTTCTTTTAAAATCTTTGGGACCAAAACGAAGGGATATCCTTCCCCAGTGATTGGTACGTCCCCCTATCATTCTAGCTCTCCACCATTCAAACTTTTGACTTCCGGGCGCCTGTGTATAGGGTTCTCCGTCAATCTCCCAACCCCAATAACAACCATCAAAATCACCAAAGGGTCTGAACTTGGTGCTGGCACCACGTCTTGGCGATTCCCATGGATTTTTTAATTGAGAGGAATTAACAGCAGGATCATAATCTTCTCCTGCTTCTAATAAACAAACTTTTAAACCCGCTTTAGACAAAGTATAGGCAGCCATACCACCACCTGCGCCTGAACCCACAATTACTACATCGTATTGTTTGGGTTGTTTTTTAATTTGAAAATCTCCCATATCGCTTTTTTAATCTTGGTCGTTAGAACTATGAATGTAATAATTTTAATGGTATCTGAGTTGAGTTTTTGATGAATGTGTTCACTCATCTTACAAAGTACTCCATTGGAAAAGACCGAAGGGTTGTTAGCCGGATATCATCCGGTATTTCTTTGGCTATCATTTTATTGGTTTTAAAGTCTACTTTGGTCCAGAGTGGATAACCAAAATCCTTTGAAACCATTACCAGTGCTCCATTCTTCCAGTTATAAACATTATAGACCCAGTAATTATGTCCGTTATAATTGGTAGAGGCACAGCCCAAAATTTCTGCAATACCATCTTTGTTGAAATCGTATTCTTTTTCTGCAGAAAAATCTACAAAGCTAAACACACGGTACTTATTTTGCTGACTCATTAAAAACACTTTGTAATTCAGTAAGGCAGCCGATCCGTTCCCACCTGTGTAGATGCGGAACTTAATATCCGTAATCCCATCTCCGTTAAAATCGGCAATTTCAGCAGCAGGCAAAATATGCCGGAACCAGAAGGGGACCTGTAATTTTTGCAACACTTTATTTTGCTGGTACAATATAATTTGCGAAGCCTCTGTGGTTCTCTCCAATTCCTGTAAATGAATTTGATCAATGGCCAATCCTTTGATCCCCTTTACCTGAATCTGAAGTAATTTATTTTCGATAGTGGTATCAATGAGCTGAGTAATTTTTACTTTTTGATAAGTCAATGGTTGATGGGCGGCAAAAAAGAAAGAAGGATTCTCTTTTTTGGGTTGACCATAACCAGAAAGGGCAAGAAAAATAATCTCGAAAATGAGATAGATTTTTTTCATAATGAAATGATTGCTACAATTTAAACAATGCTATAGCTAAAGCAAAAAAAAATCTCCTCCGGAGCAAGTCCAAAGGAGATATTAGGGCAGGGATTAACTGCTATCGAATTAACTGCAACCCATGCTGGTACCGCAGTTCAAACACTTGTAACAGGTTCCGCTTCTGATGGTTAAATGACCGCAAGTGCTGCAAGCAGGCGCATCGCTCTGCATGCTCTTGGCAGCTGCATTCACCGCATCCATTCCGCTATTACCCGCAGCTGCTGTTGTAGTAGCTGCTCTTTGTAATTTAGGAGAAGCAGGACCTTCTGCAGGGCTTGCATTAGGTGAAGGAGCCGTTACTCTTACACTACTCAACTCGGGCTTTCCCAAAAAAGTAGCATCTCCCTCCTCTCCTGTATTACCTACAGTGGGTCTGTCCAGTACATGAACCAAATCGGTTCTGTTCAGGTATTCGTAGCCCAATGCACGGAACACAAAGTCTACCAATGAAGTGGTGGTTTTGATATTCGGATGGTCTACCATACCAGCTGGCTCAAAGCGGGTGAAAACAAACTTATCTACAAACTCTTCCAACGGAACACCATATTGTAATCCTACAGATACAGCAATGGCAAAACAGTTCATCAAGCTGCGAAGAGTAGAACCTTCTTTCGCAAGATCAATGAAAATTTCTCCCAATGTACCATCACTGTACTCACCGGTTCTTAAGAAAACTACTTGGCCGCCAATCTTTGCTTTCTGCGTAAATCCTCTTCTCTTGGCTGGTAAAGATTTTCTTTCAACGATTCTGGATAAAGCGCGCTTCAATTCTGTATCGGTTGAAGCGGTCATGCGCTTGGTTACTTCTTCCAGTAACTCATCTACGGTTAGCTGACCCAAGTCAACAATGGTAGATGCTTCAGCTACTGGAGTTTCTTCTGCAGCAGTTACTGTGGCCGTATCTTCTGTTTTCTTTTTCTTTTCACTCTTGTTGCTCAAAGGCTGGCTTAGTTTAGAACCATCGCGGTATAAAGCATTTGCTTTAAGACCCAACTGCCAGCTAAGCATATAGCAATCTGCAATTTCTTCCACAGTTGCTTCATGAGGCAGGTTAATGGTTTTGGAAATAGCACCGCTTAAGAATGGCTGACAAGCGGCCATCATTCTGATATGCCCGTAAGCATGAATATATCTTTCTCCCTTCTTACCACATTTGTTGGCACAATCAAATACAGGCAGGTGAGCATCTTTTAGGTATGGAGCCCCTTCTACGGTCATGGTACCACATACATAATCATTGGCTGCTTCAATTTCGTCTTCGGTAAAGCCCAATGCTTCCAGTAAGTTAAAGCTCCAGTCTTCGTACTGTGCCGGACTAAAGCCCAGGCGCTGCATGCACTCATCACCCAAAGTGAATCGGTTGAAGATGAAAGCAATTTCAAATGCGGATCTGGCGGCTCCGTTTAATTTTTCAATTTCAGCTGCGGTAAATCCTTTGACAGCCAAACTTGCATTGTTGATGAAAGGTGCATTTTCAAAGCTGGCAGCACCAACAGCATATTGTTCAATGGCTTTGGCTTCAGCATCATTGTAACCTAAATTCTTCAAGGCCTGAGGAACAGACTGGTTGATGATTTTGAAATAACCACCACCACTTAGTTTTTTGAATTTCACCAAAGCAAAATCCGGTTCAACACCTGTTGTATCGCAATCCATTACCAGACCAATGGTACCAGTAGGTGCAATCACCGTCGTCTGGGCATTGCGGTAGCCGTACTTTTCGCCTAACTGTACTGCATCATCCCAGGCACGGGTAGCTGCTTTCAACATATAGTCAGGACAGTACTGTGCTTTAATTCCCTGTGGTTTAATTTCAAGACCTACATAAGCTTCTGTTGCATCGTAAGCAGCAGCGCGGTGGTTGCGCATTACGCGTAACATGTCTTCCTTGTTTTCTTCATACTTGTCAAAAGTGCCAAGGAAGGAAGCCATTTCCGCAGAAGTTTTGTAAGCAACCCCGGTCATAATAGCTGAGATCGCACCAGCAATGCCTCTTGCTTCTTCGCTATCATAAGCAATACCGCTCACCATTAGCATAGAACCCAGGTTGGCAAAGCCAAGACCCAACGTTCTGTAATCGTAAGACAATTGTGCTACTTCTTTAGATGGGAACTGAGCCATCAATACGGAAATCTCCAACACAGTCGTCCACAAACGGGTAGTGTATTCAAATCCTTCTACATCAAAAATATTGGTATCATCATTGTGAAACTTGCGAAGGTTGATGGAAGCAAGGTTACATGCTGTATTGTCTAGGAACATGTATTCTGAACAAGGGTTGGAGGCATTGATGCGACCACCTTTTGGACAGGTATGCCATTCGTTGATAGTGGTATCGTACTGTGTACCGGGATCTGCACAACGCCATGCTGCGTAAGCAATTTTATCCCAAACTTCTCTGGAAGGGATTTTCTTCATGACTCTGCCATCGGTTCTGGCTTTCAATTCCCAGTCTCTTCCTTCTTCCAAAGCATGGAAGAATTCGTTGGGTATTCTTACTGAGTTATTGGAGTTCTGACCAGATACGGTTGCATACGCTTCTCCTTCATATCCATTATCGTAACCAGCAGCTACCAGTGCAGCCACTTTTTTCTCTTCTTCTACTTTCCAGTTGATGAATTCCATGATTTCCGGATGATCTAAATCCAGACAAACCATTTTAGCCGCACGACGGGTTGTACCACCACTTTTAATAGCACCCGCAGCACGATCACCAATTTTCAGGAAACTCATCAAACCACTGGAAGTACCACCACCACTTAACTTCTCTCCGCTACCACGAATCTGAGAAAAGTTGGTACCTACGCCTGAGCCGTATTTGAAAATTCTGGCTTCACGGGTCCACAAGTCCATGATACCACCTTCGTTCACCAAATCATCGCTTACGCTAAGAATAAAACATGCATGCGGCTGAGGACGCTCATACGCATTGGTTGATTTCTTTAATTTTCCATCTTTAGGATCTACATAGTAGTGACCCTGGGGTTTACCGGTGATACCATACACTTCGTGCAATCCGGTATTGAACCACTGTGGTGAATTGGGAACGCATGCCTGATTCAGAATGCTATACGCCAATTCATCATAAAATACCTGTGCGTCTTTTTCGCTGGCAAAATAGCCATAGCGTTCACCCCATACTCTCCAGCAATGGGCCATTCTATGAGCAACTTGTTTTACACTGGTTTCTCTGCCTAAAGAGCCATCGGGTTGTGGCACACCTGCTTTTCTGAAATATTTCTGAGCAAGAATATCTGTAGCAATCTGGCTCCATTGCTTGGGAACCTCTACATTATTCATTTCAAAAACTTTTTCACCGTTTGGATTTTTAATTACGCTGTCGCGGTAATCGTATTCAAACATATCATAAGGGCTTACACCATCTTTGGTGAAGCGGCGGCTGAATTGCAAGCCTTTGGGAGTGCGTGGATTAGGCATATCGAAATAGTGGTTTAAATTGAATTTAACAGTTTTCCCAAAACCGTGTTAAATCGGTCGGTTGACGAAAATATCCTTCCATTTTCAAAATCCAATAGTGGAAATATGCACAGCTTGTGGATAAGGAAGGAGGATAATTTCAGAGCTCAAATCCACATTGAATTTCCCTGATTATACACAGGTGTCAATAAGATTTTTAGGTAATATTGCAGAAATGAAAGGTTGATGTTTTTAGCCCAAAAAGTTAAACAATCCTGCATTTACCTCCCCCCGACATTGGCAACCGCATTTAAAATGCTTTAAACGAAAACTTTTCTGCATTTTTGTACCACCATCCTATAAGAATGAAGCAAAACATTTATCATCAATTCATTACCAAAAAAAGTTCGGGGAAAAAATCCTTTGCCGTACTGATTGACCCTGATAAGGTGAATGCCAAAAGCATTGCGGAATTGGTAAAATTGTCGATTGAAGCGAAAGTGGATTATTTCTTTGTGGGCGGCAGTCTGGTCATTTCTCATCACTTGGATGAATGTATCCAGCAAATAAAAGCCGCCTGTTCCATACCTATCATCTTATTCCCGGGCTCTCCTTCCCAGGTAAGCAAATACGCAGACGCATTGTTGTACCTGTCTTTGATTTCCGGAAGAAATCCCGAATTACTGATTGGACAACATGTAATTTCTGCACCCTTCGTTAAAAAATCCGGTCTGGAAATTATGCCAACCGGGTATATGGTAATTGACGGAGGTGCCCCCACAACGGTTAGTTATATCTCCAATGCCTCTCCTATTCCTGCTGACAAAAGCGAAATTGCCATGTGTACAGCCATGGCAGGCGAAATGCTGGGCATGAAACTGATATACATGGATGCAGGTAGCGGAGCCAGAAGACCCATTACCGAACATATGATTGAAAAAGTGGCCCAGCATATTGATGTACCACTGATTATCGGAGGAGGTATTGTTGACCCTGAGAAAGCATACCTGAACTGTAAAGCGGGTGCCGATATCATTGTGGTTGGCAATGCAATAGAAAAAGATTTCTCCCTGATTTCCGAAATCAGTGCTGCTATTCATTCTGTTGCCAATGTTAATGCAGGTTAATTAACCATGTTGAGCCTTTTCCCCATTGCAAATGAACCACAACAACTATTACCTTTTGATGGTCTGGCCATTTATTATGGTAGTGTTTTTTCATCCATAGAAATACAAGATTTCAAGAAACAGCTTTTAGAAGAAATTGCCTGGGAGAACGACCAGATCCGCATGTTCGGCAAAGAGATTATTACCAAAAGAAAAGTGGCCTGGTATGGAGCCCAGCCTTTTTTATACCGATATTCCAACAGCACAAAAACAGCTTTGCCATTTAACGGCACACTGAATCTTATTCGACAATCCATTGAATCCATTTCCGGAGAAAGCTACAATTCCTGTTTACTGAATTTGTATCATAACGGTGAAGAATCCATGGGCTGGTATAGCGATAATGAAAAGGAATTAAAGAAAAACGGAGCCATTGCTTCTGTTAGTTTTGGAGCAGCAAGAAAGTTTTGTTTTAAACACAGAAAGACCCAGGAAAAAAAAGAAATACTGCTCGAAAACGGAAGCCTGCTGGTGATGAAGGGCTCTATACAGGAAAACTGGCTGCATCAGTTGCCCCCGTCCAAAAAAATAAAGGAGAACAGAATCAATTTAACTTTCCGAACCATTGTATCATGAAGTCATCCCCCAATATATTTCAAAAATTCTGGAAGAACCTGGGGCCGGGGCTGGTTACCGGATCCAGCGATGATGATCCCTCTGGCATAGCCACTTATTCTCAGGCAGGTGCACAATTTGGACTGGGAACACTCTGGGCTGCTTTATTAACTTTCCCCATGATGGCTGCTGTTCAGGAAATGTGTGGCCGAATTGGACTGGTTACTCAAAAAGGGCTCACGGGAACCTTGAAAGCGCATTATTCCAAACCCGTTTTATATGGTGTTGTATTGTTGAGTTTTCCTGCTATCATTTTAAATATTGGAGCCAATATTGCGGGTATGGGCGCCGTGGGCAACTTGCTTTTCCCTTCCATCGATGCCAATTTTTTCAGTGCCGGTTTTACCATGATTCTGCTGGTGTTGATTATTTATCTGCCCTATGAAAAAATTGCTTCCGTACTAAAATACCTTTGTCTGGTATTGTTGTTTTACATCATTGTCCCTTTCCTATATAAACAGGACATCAAAGCCATTTTAAAAAATACTTTCTTACCTGAAATTCAATTGAACAAAGCATACCTGGCCATGCTGGTTGCCATTCTAGGCACCACTATTTCACCCTATTTATTTTTCTGGCAAGCCACCATGTCAATTGAAGATTTAAAACACCGTAAACAAAAACTGGTAGTAAACAAGAAAGTAATCGCTGCCATGAAACAGGATATTGATACCGGCATGCTGTTTTCGAACATTGTGATGTACTTTATAATATTGGCAACTGGTACAGTATTATTCAATGCTGGCATTCATCAGATTGATACTGTTGAAGATGCTGCCAAAGCACTAAAACCTTTGGCCGGTGATGCTGCATATATTTTGTTTGCGTTGGGCATTATTGGCACCGGATTCCTGGCAATACCGGTACTCAGTGGAGCCCTGTCTTACATGATTACAGAAATTTTCAATTGGGAAAACGGACTGGATAAAAAATTCCACGAAGCCAAAGCTTTCTATACCATCATCACCCTTTCACTTATTCTGGGTCTTGGTATCAACTACTTGGGCATATCTCCCATTAACGCACTCATTTATTCAGCCATTTTATATGGACTAACAGCGCCCGTTCTGATTGCTGTGATTCTGCATATTTCCAATAATAAAAAAATCATGGGGCAATATAGAAATGGACTTTGGAGCAATGTTTTTGGACTGCTTGCCTTTGTAATAATGTCTCTTGCTGCTGTTGGCTTATTCCTCTTTCAATAATTTTAAATTGCTGTATCTTTAAACAGAGGGAAGCTAATTGCCCTGACATTATGTTTTTAAAGACATTGCATCTAACTGTTGTTTTAACCCTTCTCTGTTTCAGCAGTTTTTCACAGCTGAAAGAAGAGGAAGGCTATGTTCCGGTTACCGGCGGAAAAATCTGGTACCGCGTTATGGGAAAAGGCAAAGGACTGCCACTTCTGTTAACTCATGGAGGTCCCGGAGGAACCAGTCGTTCTTTTTATCAATTTGTATCAATGGGAAAAGACCGACCCATTATTTTGTTTGATCAACTGGGCAGCGGAAGATCAGGATACCATACCGATACCAGCTTATTGAAAGTTCCTTTTTTTGTTGAGCAGGTAAAAGCATTGGTAGATCATTTATCGCTGGATTCGTTTTACCTGCACGGTCATTCCTGGGGTACAGCACTGGCCTTTGAATATTATTTAAAATACCCCAAAGGCATCAAGGCAATTATATTCAACAGCCCGTATTTCAGCACAGAGGTCTGGAAAAAAGATGCAGATACTTTAATCAGCAGTCTGCCTTTATCTATTCAGAAAGCTATTGCAGAAGGTGAAAAAACCAGTGACTTCAATGCCGAAGCTTACCAAAATGCCAATACCGTTTTTGCGAAAAATTTTGGTGTTCGCAATACCAGACTAACCAGTCCTTGGGATACGGCAACTGCACCCAGCAATGGTTTTATTTATAATTATATGTGGGGGCCAACTGAGTTTACGGCAACCGGCACTTTAAAAAACTATGATAGAATTGGTAGCTTATCTTCCATTACTGTACCTACACTTTTTATTACGGGTGAATATGACGAAGCAAGACCCGCTACGGTTGCCCGATTAAGCAAGCTGGTGAAGCAAAGTAAGTTCGAAATAATAAAAGGGGCAGGACATGGTACCATGCACGACAATCGTGCAGAGAACATTCGGTTTATAACATCCTTTTTACAATCTTTAGAAAAAACTAATCCAAGATCAAAATGAAAATTTTAGTCCCCACTGATTTTTCAGACAATTCCAAAGCTGCCCTTTTTTTCGCAGCCAGTCTGGCAAAACAGATTCCCAACACAGCAGTCGTATTTTATTCTGCAGTTACCTTAATGCAACCAGATACCTGGAATCTTTCCTTCTATCAGGAATATGAAAAAGAAGAGAAAAAAAGATTGACACAGTCACTGGAAAAATGGGTGAAATCTACCTTAGGAAGCCAGTTAAAATATTTGTCTTCCTGCAAATACCAGATTGATTTTGTACCAGGTACAGAACAGGCCATTATAAAGGCTTCTTTAAAAAACAAATGCCAATTTATCTGCATTGCCACCAATGGTGCCGGCGTCTTAAGAAAGCTGATGGGCACCCACACCGCTTATCTGGTGAATCATTCCCCTGTACCTGTTCTGGCCATTCCTTCAAAATACAAAGCAAGTCCCCTGCAAAGTATTCTCTATGTTTCCGACTTTGAAAATCTGAACAATGAATTAAAAAAAATAAGTTCATTCACCGGCACATTAAAAGCCAATATAAAAGTATTGCACTATGCCAGGATGGGGGTAAATCATCCTGAAACAAAAAGAAAGCCGCTTTATTAGAACAGGAAAAGTATCAGCATATAACACCTGTTATCCTTCCAACCCATCTTGAATCTTCTTTGATTGAACGGCTTACTAAGTTTATTAAAAAAGAAAAGCCCGGATTGGTTGTACTGTTCACCAAACAGAAGAAAGGATTTTTCGAAAGATTATTCCTTCCCAGTAAATCTGCTGAATTAACCTATTCTACCAAGGTCCCTACTTTGATTTTTCCAAAATAAAGCAGGCATGAAAAATAGGCTTATCCTTATGCTGACCTTGGGAGTACTTGGAACAGTGCGGGAGTCTGCTGCGCAGGAAAAGCAAAGACCCAGGGATATGGGGATTGTAATTGGTGTTTTACCTACCGGCCAATACAATAGCATCATTGATGTTAATGGTGTGGCTGTTGGTCATACTACACTTGTAAAAGCAGACTCTGTAAGAACAGGCGTAACGGCAATTCTGCCGCATACCGGCAATCTCTTTCAGCGCAAAGTTCCGGCAGCCATTTATACCGGCAATGGATTTGGAAAGCTGGCGGGAAGTACGCAGGTAAACGAACTGGGAAATCTGGAAACACCGATAATTTTAACGAATACCTTAAGTGTTCCGAATGCCATGAATGCATTGATCAGCTATACCCTTAGTTTACCTGGCAATGAAAGAGTAAGTTCTGTAAATGCAGTAGTGGGTGAAACCAATGATGGATATCTGAACGATATCAGAGGCAGGCATGTTAAAGAAGAACATATTTTATCAGCTATTAGCAACGCAAGCACGAATAATCTGGAAGAGGGCTCCATTGGAGCTGGCACAGGTACGGTATGTTTTGGTTTTAAAGGGGGGATTGGAACTGCCTCCAGAAAACTTCCCGCGAAACTGGGCGGATACACAGTTGGGGTAATGGTTCAATCCAATTTTGGCGGGGTACTTAGTATTGACGGTGTTTCTGTTGGAGAGTATTTAAAAAAATTCAGCTTTAGCAATCAACTATTGAATAATGTAGATGGCTCCTGCATGATGGTTGTTGCAACAGATGCCCCGCTGGATCACAGGAACCTCATGCGACTGGCCAAAAGAGCTATGTTGGGATTGGGAAAAACAGGAGGTATTGCTTCGAATGGTAGCGGAGATTATGTGATTGCTTTTTCTACTGCTGCTGAGAATCAGATTCCGCATCAGCCTGCTACTGCAACACAAACCTTTCTGAATCTGCACAACGACAACACTTCCCAGTTATTTATGGCGGCCATTGAAGCTACTGAGGAAGCCATCATTAATTCATTGTGGATGGCCAATACAACCATCGGTATAAAAGGGAACAAGGCAGAACGCATACCGGTTGAAAAATTATTGCCCCTATTAACAACAGAAAAAAAATGACCAAGTTGTTTGTATTTATAAATAATGAATTGCTACCTGCTGAGGAAGCAAAACTTTCTGTTACCGACCTTGCCATTCAAAGAGGGTATGGGATTTTCGATTTTCTGGTAGTAGTGAAGGGGAGTCCTATTTTTTTAGACGACCACCTGAATCGTTTTTATCATTCTGCTGCCGCCATGCACCTTCCGGTAGCCCTGAACAAAGATGAATTAACCAGGGCTATTCATCTTTTAATAGAGAAAAACCAGCTATTGAATGCAGGCATACGAATCACCCTAACAGGTGGCGATTCTCCGGATGGGTACAGTATTGGAATTCCGAATTTAATCATTACACAAAATCCATTTCAGTATACCTACACTTCACCTCTGAAAGGCATCCGTTTAATTACGCACGAACACCAGCGACAATTGCCGCATATTAAAACCATTGATTACGCAAAAGCCATTTATTTACAACCCACCATTAAGGCTGCTGGGGCTGATGATGTATTGTACCATAACGCAGGAATAATTACCGAATGCCCCCGATCTAATTTTTTTATTGTCAATAAGAAGCGAGAAGTAATTACGCCCGACAAACAGGTACTGGCGGGTGTTACAAGAGCTAAAATATTGTTGAATAAGCAGTTTGTTGTTAAGGAAGAACCCATTGCATTAGAGGCTTTGGCCAATGCAGAGGAAGCATTCATTACCAGCTCCACCAAAAATGTATTGCCCGTGATTGCAATAGACGGGAAACCCATTGGGAATGGTGCTCCGGGGCCAGTTACCCAACAATTGCTCCAGTGGATAATACAGGAAAAAGGCATATTATTAACCAATTCATAAAACATGAAAAAACTGTTAACTCTATTCTCAATGGTAGCAATTGCTTTTATTAGCAGCTGCAAACAAGACAATGCAACAGTAGCTGCCAGTAATGAATACTTCAAGCCACATTCTACTGGTCTTCAGAACGGTAATGTTCAATTGATTCCCATTCAAACACCCAAAGGCAGTTTCAATGTTTGGACAAAAAGAATCGGGAATAATCCTAAAATGAAAATCTTATTATTGAACGGAGGACCAGGAGCCACGCATGAATACTTTGAATGTTTTGAAAATTTTCTTCCTGCAGAAGGAATAGAAATTATTTATTTCGATCAACTAGGATGTGGCAACTCGCAGAATCCGAAAGACAGTAGTCTGTTTGATTTAGCCAGATATGTAGACGAAGTAGAGCAGGTAAGAAAAGCCTTGCAATTGAATAAGGATAATTTTTACTTGCTGGGACATAGCTGGGGTGGAATCCTTGCCATGGAATACGCATTGAAATACCAGGACAATTTAAAAGGTGTAATCATTTCAAATATGATGAGCGATGCGGTGGAATATGGAAAGTATGCAGACGAAGTTTTAGCTAAACAGATGGATCCGGCAATCCTTAACGAAGTAAGGACTCTGGAAGCCAAAAAAGAATTCAGCAATCCTAAATACATGGAATTGCTGCAATCTCATTTTTATACCCAACACGTGTTAAGATTGCCATTAAACGAATGGCCTGAACCCGTGAATCGTTCTTTTGCCAAAATGAATCAGGACCTCTATGTAACCATGCAGGGGCCCAGCGAATTTGGCATTGCCGGCAAACTGGCTACCTGGTCTGTAAAAAATCAATTGAGTCAAATTAAAGTGCCAGCCCTGGTAGTGGGGGCAGCACATGACACCATGGATCCCAACCATATGAAATGGATGGCGGAAACATTGCCCAATGGCACTTACTTGTTTTGCCCTAAAGGAAGTCATATGAGCATGTATGATGATCAGGAAACCTATTTTAAAGGCTTAATTCATTTTATGAAAGGAGTAAACAACGGAGAAACCAAAAATATTGTACCTCAATCCTAAAGTTTAATCCAGAACTTCAGGTCTTCATTGGACCCAATGCCCACCACTTCATAACTGGTGGGCATTTCATTTTCTGTACTATGAAAAGTGGCAATCCTTGTGCCAGCAGGCATTTTTTTTAACGCCTTGTACAAATTGCGATTATACGTATGAAACAAGGCATTCGAAATGGGCACTGAGTCATCAATCAGATCGCTGAGTTCCAGGTGTTCATAAAAGGAGTTATAAAAATAAAAATGATGGTAAGCCGAAAAATCAATGGTACTGAAATTTCCTTCAAAGAAATGGGTATTCGTTATGCCCAATTGCCCCGCCAGGTTGGTGGCAATGGAATTCAGGGACGCACGATGTTCAACACCTGCAAAAAAAGCATGGGTATGAAAATGAGCTCCAATTAAACAAAATTTTCCGACTCCACTCCCAATATCCAGAATGCGGGGGGAGTCTCCTACTGCCAGAAATTGAGCTGCTTCCTTGGCAACTGACAAGGGAGTCCAGTGACGACTGGCCAGCTGTGCAATATGTGCAGGATACAGGGAATCGAAAGCCGCATCCGAACTAAATGGATCCATGTAGCAAAGTTCGCAAAATTAACCGGCTAATGCGGGGAATTTACAAGAGGGTTTTGATTTGGTAATTACTCATGGTTAAATAAATGGCGCCGGTTTTGGATCCGGCGGCACGCATTTTTTTTCTGTCTATATCGGTATCTTTTCCCATGAAATTAATAGGAATCCTGATTTTCTCAATTTCAAAGTTTACGGTTACTTTATCGGGTAATACTTTCTGATCCTGGTTGTATTGAAAATGCACTGTATAAGAACCGTCTTTCTTGGTATTGATTTCTGAAGCTACCAACCTTCTGAGCCGGGTATCCATCCAGACGGTGGCTATAGAAAAATCAGCCCGTTTATCTGTCGGAATAATATTAATGACTTTACAATTTCTACCATCCTGCATTTCCATTCCCCTATCCACGGTAATGAAATCGTATTCCAGCAAACTATTCAGGGAAAAGTCCAGACCCCGCTTGGGGAGCATCACAAAATCACCTGAAGAAAATTTTACTTTCTGTCCCCTGGTATACATCATCTGTGCCTTCTTAACAGGCATGTTAATAAAAGAAATATCCACCGACAAGGTCAACTGAGTGGAGAAGGATTGAATAGAATCGAGCCGACTCTTCAATTTTAATAAGTCAGGATCTACCGGTTGCGCAAAAACATTACCCAGTAATACCTGAGAAAACAGAAACAAAAATAATTTTCTCATTATCCAATATCTTTTCGATGAAACCAATAAATACCAGCCCCCATAAATAACAAACTATACGCAATGGACAAGAAACTATTGAATTGTATTTGCCCCCAATTAATCTGATAATAAAAGAAATATTGCCAGGTATCATTCAATTTGGCAAAGAATATTGTATTGAACCAATTATCTCCAAAATCAACCTTAAGCAAAATATTAGAGAGAATCAGAAAGAAAGCAGAAACTATCCATGTTTTTGCTGCTTCTTTAAAAAGAACAGCAATGGTTAAACTGGCCACAGAAAAAAAGACCATGGACAATGCCCCTGAAACAAATGACCATCTTAATCGATAATACGCATCCGATGCATCAAAAAAATTCAAGCCATTCAGATATACTACCAAGTCGCCCTTTCCAAAGAAAAAATAGGAAAGACCAAATGAACTGATGGCCAGTGCAAATACAACCAGCAGGGTAAATCCAATGGCAACAATATATTTACTCAAAATAAATTTCCATTTGCTCACGGGTTGCAGCATAATGGTCTGTAATGTGCGGTCTTTGTATTCTGCCGTTAACATACCCGAAACCACTATCATCAATATCAATGGCAAATGAAACCAGAGCGTATTTAAAATCAGATACACTAGTAAATTTCCGTTCAACAGGGTACCCTCAAAATAAAATCTTTGCTTTAAATTTTCCAGTAACAAATCAATAATATTCGTACCCTGAAAATAGGCACTGACTAAAATAATGGCTTCTATGGAAAACAATGCCCCAATTGCATAATAGGTTTTCCCCTGTCGAAACAGTTTGAATATTTCTGCTTTAATTAAGGCGTACATTCCGTATTGGTTTCAAAAAGTTTTTCCATACTCAATTCCGGAGTACAAGACGTAATAAAAATATTCTCATCATGCAATTGCTGAATCAATGCCGGCACTTTTGTTGCATCAATCCTTACCATGGCACAATTTCCTTTAAAAGAGACCGGATATGAAGAAAGGCAGGCCGCGTTATGAATACCGGGCGCACAAATGCTATAAACCAGGGTATTGGCTGCAATTAAATCCTGTGTTGGTCCGCTGTTTACCAACTGGCCATTTTTCAATACATAAAGCTTATGACAGAGTTTACTCAATTCTTCAATGATATGCGAAGAGAGAATAATGGCCAATCCCTCTTTCTCTGCCAATGCTGCAATCAGATTCCTGAGTGAACTTACCCCCATTGGATCCAGTCCGGTAAAGGGTTCGTCTAACACCAAACAAGAAGGATTATTTAACAGAGCAATGGCAATGCCCAGTCTTTGTTTCATACCCATGGAAAAATGAGCAACGGGATCCATACGGTCGGTAGGCAAGCCCACTTTTTCTAACTGTGCAGCAATCTCCTTTTTCGTCAGCTTTAATTCCTGAATACTCGAGAACAAATGAATATTATCGTAGGCGTTTAAATATTCGTACAGAGCAGGTTTCTCTATGATTCCACCAATGGGTTTTACTGCATTATCCGGTAAAACTACCGAACCACTGTCGGGCGTTACCAGACCAAAAAGAATTTTAAATAAAGTGGTCTTGCCTGCGCCATTGGCACCCAGCAATCCACATATCTCTCCTGCCCCACAGCTGATACTAACCTTATCCAATACTTTCCGGCCTTGGTAGGTTTTGCTGATTTCAATGCCTGCTATACTCATGCCTGCAAAGCTAATTGTTCGTAATCGGAATATTTAAAGCGTGGCTTATAATTGGGTTCCAGAAAAGTTCTGGACCAGAAATGTTTTTTGAACCCAAACCAGGGATCCTTAATCATAAAATAAGGAACATAGTGATACCATTTAACCCCCTTGGCTTTGTGATAGGCTTTTACTTCGTCCTCAATACCCAATTCCCTGGCAGCTTCCAATGCAGCCATCCGCTGACATTTGGAACCAATATAGGTATCCACAATTCTTCTGTTAAATCCATGCATGAAAAACTGATCCTTGGCTCTTTTGTAATTCTGAAACCGGCTCCATCCATCTGCCAGTACCAGAAATATATGGATGAAGGAAAACATAAAACTCCATGCCCAGAAAAAAATGACCCAGGCCGCTGCAAACTGGATGGCTTCATTCAACTTGACCCAATAAAACCAGGATTCAACAACGAATATGATCAGTGAATAATACAATAGTCTACCTACGCGCAAATATGATACTACAGGATGCGGTTGTTTAGGTAAGAAAGTAAAATGCATAGTATTAAAGTTAACAAACCCAACTATTCAAATCAAATATTTTCTTGCTATTTATGCCGATAATATATGCCTTACCTTCATATTGAAATCCATATTACAGGCCATGTCATCTACACCATTCGAATTAAAAGGTCTTTCAGCCGAGGAGGTTAAGGAAGCAAGACTAAAGCACGGGAACAATCAGCTGCAATTTACTTCTAAAAATAATTTTCTGGAAACGATTAAGGCGGTTTTAAAAGAGCCTATGATTATTCTGCTGTTTGTTGCAGCTTTCATTTATTTTATTACCGGCAATGCCGGAGATGGCTTGTTTTTGACTGTAGCCATTTTACTGGTGGCTGCCATTTCTATATTTCAGGACTCGCGCAGCAAAGCAGCTTTAGAGAAATTGCAGGATTTTACTCAGCCTTATTGTAAAGTAATCCGTAACCATGAAATTGTTTCCATCCATGTAGATGAACTGGTAATTGGCGACTACCTGATGATGGAAGAAGGCAGTTCTGTGTCTGCAGATGGAATCATTGTCCGATCCAATGATTTCTCGGTAAACGAATCTATTCTTACCGGAGAAAGTTATGCGGTTGATAAAACAGCAGAGGCAGGTAATAATGAAGTATACAGAGGCTCCTATGTGGTAGGCGGACTGGCGATTGCAGTTGTTACAGCGGTAGGCAATGCATCCAAACTGGGGAAAATTGGCAAGAGCCTTGCAGATATTGATG
The DNA here is from genome assembly GCF_000508085.1 of Sediminibacterium sp. C3. Taxonomy (GTDB): domain Bacteria; phylum Bacteroidota; class Bacteroidia; order Chitinophagales; family Chitinophagaceae; genus Sediminibacterium. The sequence goes on from NZ_KI669560.1 coordinate 2,994,544, forward strand.
CAGAACCCACTCCGCTGGAGCAGCAGATCAATCGATTTGTAAGAAATATGGCCATTGTCGGTATCATCGTTTTCTTAATTGTTTGGCTCATCAACTTTCAGTTATCAAATAATGTATTGGGCAGCTTGCTGCAGGCATTAACCCTGGCGATGAGTATTCTGCCTGAAGAAATTCCGGTAGCATTTACCACATTCATGGCACTGGGTGCCTGGAGACTGATGAAAATGGGTATTGTGGTAAAACAGATGAAGACAGTAGAGACCCTGGGAAGCGCCACTGTTATTTGTACAGATAAAACAGGTACGCTTACTGAAAATAAAATGAGTATTGCAGGACTGTACAATATCCAAACTGAAACCCTTTTTCAAACAGAGGATTTACAAAAAAACAGATCAGCCTATGAAGAGCTGATCAGTTATGCCATGTGGTCAAGCGAACCCATACCTTTTGATCCCATGGAGATATCCATCCATGATTTCTATAAAGAAACTGCGGCAACAGATCGCAGGTCCGAATTCAATATGGTGCATGAGTACCCTTTATCGGGTAAGCCCCCCATGATGACCCATATTTTTAAAAATCAGCAAGGGCAACAAATCATTGCTGCCAAAGGGGCTCCTGAAGCCATCCTCTCTTGCTGTAATATCAATCACGAAAAAAGACTGGCAACGGAGAATGCCATTCAGACTTTTACAAAAAAAGGATATCGGATACTCGCAGTAGCAGAAGCCATTTTTAGTGGCAACAACTATCCTGCGCAACAACAGGACTTTATTTTTGAATTGAAAGGAGTGGTTGCTTTTTATGATCCTCCCAAGAAAAATATTGCAGCCGTTTTAAAAGATTTTTATCGGGCAGGTATTCAGGTAAAAATTATTACCGGGGACAATGCAGCTACCACCAATTCAATCGCTCAGCAAATTGGTTTTAGGAATACAGGTTCTTTAACCGGAGATGAACTTATGGCTTTGAACGATGATGAGATAAAGCCTGCAGTAGCTAAAACAGCCATTTTTACCCGCATGTTCCCGGAAGCCAAATTGCGCATCATCAATGCACTCAAAAGCAATGGCGAAATTGTGGCCATGACGGGAGACGGCGTAAATGATGGTCCTGCTTTAAAAGCGGCTCATATAGGTATTGCCATGGGAAAGAAAGGAACAGAGATTGCCAAACAGGCGGCTTCGCTGGTTTTGGTAGAGGATGATTTGGCCAAGATGGTGGAAGCCATATCTATGGGAAGAAAAATCTATGCCAACTTAAAAAAAGCCATTCAATATATTATATCCATACATATACCCATTGTATTAACTGTATTCATTCCTTTGATGTTGGGCTGGATCTATCCCAATATTTTTACGCCCGTACACGTCATTTTCCTGGAATTAATCATGGGACCTACCTGTTCTATTATTTATGAAAATGAACCAATGGAAAAAAATACTTTGTTACAGGCACCTAGGCCATTGACCAGCACTTTTTTTAACTGGAAGGAATTAACTACCAGTATGATTCAGGGATTATTAATAACTGCAGGTACACTATATACCTACCAGATTGCAGTGAAACAATCCTATGATATTGAAACTACCAGAGCCATGGTTTTCAGCACACTGATTTTTGCGAATATCTTTTTGACCCTTATCAACCGATCTTTTTATTATTCCATTTTCAGCACCCTGTTTTACAAAAACAACTGGATCTATGGAATTATATTTACTACGCTGGTTTTACTGGCTGCCCTAATTTACATAGAGCCCTTCGCAAGATTCTTTGGATTCAAGCCCTTGCAAGTGGCAGACCTTCTCCTTTGCCTCTGGATTGGAGCTGCATCCGTACTCTGGTACGAAATTATAAAATGGATGAAGCGGTTGAACAGTAATTAACGCAAGTTACTCGCATCAACCCTGGAAGGGGTTTCCTTACCACCGATGATTCCTCTTGCACTCAAAGCAATGGAACGAATGATCTGCGTCATGTTCGGGATGTCGATGGTGCTTAATTCATCAGAAGCTTTGTGATAATAAGGATCCACATCAATCTTAGTTGTTGAAATGGTATGTGCCGGAACGCCCAGACGTGCTAGGGTTGCATTGTCCGAGCGATAGAATAAATTCTGAGAAGGATAAGGATCAGGATAAAAGGTAAAATTCGTACCCGCTAAGTTTTGCTGTAAAATTTTACCCATATCGGTTTTTTCATACCCGGTAATGAAAGCACTGTTCTTGCCCCACTTGCTTTCACTTCCAATCATTTCAATATTAAACATTGCTTTTACGGTTAATGGATCAAACTGTTTGGAGAAATACTGAGCCCCAAATCCACCTACTTCTTCAGCAGTAAACGCAACAAAAATTAAAGTGCGTTCATTGTTTTTGGCTGCCGCATAATACTTGGCCAATAACATCATAGCGGTGGTTCCAGCAGCATCATCATTGGCTCCATTGTAAATGGAATCATTGTTCACCATATTCCGGGTATTGATACCCAGGTGATCGTAATGTCCGGAAAAGATTACAAATTCATTGGGCAAAGACTTTCCAGGAATCATACCCACAACATTGGCCAGTTTCATTTCCTGAATCTCGTGTTTCGCATCAATGGTTAAAGACTTTACAGTTGTTTCAGTAGTTAGAATAAATACAACAGACTTATCGGAATAAAACATATTGCCCTTCAATTGCGCCAGTCTTCCAAAATTGCTGCTGAAAGAAGTATCCACCAAAACGATTGTGTTTTTTGTTAAGCCGCTGTATTTTCTGGCTTCAGCAAAAAGGTTAGCGCCCTTTTCAATTTGAACCACTTCGTATCCTGACTTTTCAGACACCTGCAAATCCTTGCTGCAGGTAACCGCCATAATTTGTTTGGTATCCAGCGCAGATTCATTCAGCATTCCGGAAGCACTGATGAATTTAGGTCTGATCATGGCAAAAGACTGTAAAAAATCTTTATTGCCTTTCAAAGGCTGTATGCCATAAGACTTGAATTCGGATGCAATGAATGCAGCCGCTTTGTCAATCCCTTTGGTAAAAGTTCTTCTGCCTTCCATTTCATCCGAAGCCAGGGTTCCTAATACACGTTCTACTTCAGCATCGGTTACGATGGTTTTTAAATCCTGTGCAACAGCTGTAAAAACAGATACCAGTAATCCGAGGGATAAAACAATCTTTTTCATATAAAAATATTAGTAAGTGCTTGGTGAAAATAAAAGGTCTAAAGGAAAAAATTATAAACTCATCATCTCTTTGAACTTTACGGTTTGTCTGCGGCTGACTTCAATCTTCTCGCCTCCTTTCAAATCCAGAATCAGCCCACCATTAAAATAAGGTTCAATTTTTTCAATCCATCTCAGATTAATGATATGCTTGCGATTAGCTCTGAAAAACATACGATCATCCAGTCTTTCTTCCAGTGCATTCAGTGATTTTAAAATCAAAGGCTTATTGGTTCCAAAAAACACTTTGGCATAATTGCCCACACTTTCAAACAAACGGATTTCTCCCAGCTTCACAAACCAGCAACGCTCTCCGTCTTTTACAAAGACCTGATCGTGTTCGGTAAGCGGACCACGATTCGACCCGGTAAGACCAATTTTTTCCTTGTATAATTCAGCTTGTAATTTTTGAATGGCATCCGATAATCGCTTGGGTTCAATCGGCTTCAATAAATAATCCAGCGCATTCACTTCAAAAGCTTTAATAGCATATTCATCGTAAGCGGTGGTAAAAATTACTTTGGGCGCTTTCTCTACTTCAGCCAGTAAATCAAATCCGGTTTTACCAGGCATCTGAATATCCAGAAATATCAAATCCGGATTCAGGGTTTCTATTTTTTCAATGCCCTCATCTACATTGGTTGCTTCATCTATCACTTCAATATCCCCATGATCCTGCAACAATTTTTTCAATTCATTTCTCGCCAGTCTTTCATCATCAATAATAATTGCTTTGATTGCCATAATTGCTGATTGTATTATTCTAATTAAGCCGGTACTCCCTGTACGGGCATGATAATTTTTGCTTCTACCCAATTGTTCCCCTTGTCTTCAATCGTAAACCGGGCTTTATCGCCGAACAACAACTTCAAACGGCTGCGGGTACTTTTTAAACCAAACCCTTGCGAGTCGGCAATTTCGGTAATAGTTCCGGTATTCTGCACAATCAATTCGTGATGAGATTCTCTGAAATCTGAAATAATGCGAATCATCCCTCCCTCTTTGGCCTTGCTCAACCCGTGCTTAATGGCATTTTCTACCAGGGTTTGCAACATCATCGGAGGTATGGGCTGATCAAGAGTATCTTCATCAATATCATATTCCACTTGCAAACGATCTTCAAAACGAATATGTTCCAGTGCCAGATAATCCTTTACAATATTCAGCTCTCTTTCAAAGGGAACTGTCTCCTGTTTCTCGGCCTGCATGCTGCTGCGAAGTAAATTACTGAGTTCAGTAATGGCCGTTCTGGCTCTTTCCGGATTCTCATCTACTAAAGCACGGATACTATTGAGCGCATTAAAAATAAAATGCGGGTTGATATGGCTTTTGATGGTTTTTAATTCCATCTCTTTTACCAGACTTTCCAGTTTAATTTTCTGGAACTCCGTTTTGGTGCCCAATTCTATATAGTGCCACAAATAATAAATAGACACCCAAACCAGTATCAAGGGAGAATCAGAGACAAGATTCACCAGGAATCTTTTTTCAACGGAAACCTTGGTTTTGGGATTGTAGAGGCCTAACCACTCTGCAATTGCCGAATTAGTCAGGTTAAATAAAACAATAATAGATAATAAAACAACAGTAAACTGAACCCATTTACGGGACAATTCCGGAGGTAATAAATGAAATAGTTTGATAAGCTCCCTTAAAACATGGGTAAAAAACAAACCAGAAATAATGATAACCAGTAGCTTAGGATAAAAAATGCTATTGATTTTACTGTCAAACACAAAAGCAAAGAATACCATGGTTACTCCATAGAGCAGCCAGCCACCCAGCTGACACCACCAATACAAGACCGCTTTGCTTTTTGTTCTCATCTTTACAAAGCTAAATATAGCTAAGCCCTTGAAAAGGAAGAAATTGGATTAAAGGTAAAATCGGGGGGTGGTTGGCTTAAATTAAAGTAAGCAATGGGCGAACCTTCCTTTTTAAGCTTTGTTATTGTATTTTTACTTACTAAATAACCCAATAATGGAGTTTGTTCCTGGTCCTTTACTCAAGAATATCAATAGCCCTGAAGATTTAAAGAAACTCAGCAGAGCCCAATTACACCAGATTTGCGACGAATTAAGACAATATATCATAGATGTCGTAAGTGTGCACGGCGGACATTTTGCTGCCAGCCTGGGGGTAGTGGAATTATCTGTGGCACTTCATTATGTGTACAATACGCCCTATGACCAATTGGTATGGGACGTAGGCCACCAGGCTTATGGCCATAAAATTCTAACAGGCAGAAGAGATCAGTTTCCCACCAACCGTAAATACAAAGGGTTGAGCGGATTCCCTAAAAGGTCGGAAAGCGAGTACGATACTTTTGGCGTGGGGCATTCATCCACTTCTATTTCTGCTGCTTTGGGGATGGCCATCGCTGCCAAATACAAGGGCGAAAACAGAAAATCAGTAGCCGTTATCGGAGATGGATCCATGACAGCAGGTATGGCTTTTGAAGCCATGAACCATGCGGGTGTGGCAGACAGCGATGTATTGATTATTTTGAACGATAACTGCATGAGCATCGACCCGAATGTGGGCGCGTTGAAGGAATATTTAACCGATATCAGTACTTCCCCAACCTACAATAAAGTAAAAGACGAAATCTGGAACCTGATGGGTAAATTGCCTGTTGGAAAAAATTTCAGCCGCGAAATGGCGTCTAAAATGGAAGCCAGCATTAAAGGGGTGGTCAACAAAAGCAGCAACTTATTCGAAGCCTTAAAGCTTCGCTATTTTGGGCCCATTGATGGTCACAATATCACCAAGTTGGTAGATACCCTGAAGGATTTAAAAGACATACCTGGTCCTAAATTGCTGCATATCATAACCACCAAGGGTAAAGGATATGAACTGGCTGAAAAAGACCAGACCAAGTGGCATGCACCTGGTTTGTTTGATAAAGTAACCGGTGAAATTCTAAAGAAAAAAATCGACACCCCTCAACCACCCAAGTACCAGGATGTGTTTGGACATACCATGATTGAACTGGCAGAAGCCAATGAAAAAATCATGGGTGTTACGCCTGCTATGCCCAGTGGTTCATCCTTAAAATTCATGATGGATAAAATGCCCGATCGCGCATTCGATGTGGGCATTTGTGAACAACATGCAGTAACCGTTAGTGCGGGTTTGGCCACACAGGGTTTGCGTGTGTTCTGTAATATTTATTCCTCTTTCATGCAGCGTGCCTACGATCAGGTGGTGCACGATGTTGCTTTACAAAAATTACCTGTTGTATTTTGCTTAGACCGTGCAGGATTGGTGGGAGAAGACGGACCTACGCATCATGGTTGTTATGATATTGCATACATGCGTTGCATTCCTAATTTGATTATTGCAGCTCCGATGAACGAGAAGGAACTACGCAATCTCATGTACACTGCGCAACTGGAAGAAACACAATATCCTTTTGTGATTCGTTATCCAAGAGGCGAAGGAACCATGCCGGAATGGAGAACGCCATTTGAATCATTGCCCATTGGTAAGGGAAGAAAATTAAAAGACGGTAAAGATGTTGCCATTTTAAGCTTCGGCCATCCGGGTAATTTTGCACAGGCTGCCATCCGTAGTTTAAGAACAGAAGGCATAGATCCTGCGCATTATGATTTGCGTTTTGTAAAACCGATTGACGAAGATTTATTACACGAAGCTTTCAGCAACTATTCCAAAATTGTTACCGTTGAAGACGGTACGGTTGTGGGTGGATTTGGATCGGCTTTGTTAGAATTCATGAACGCGAACGGATACAAGGCGGATGTAAAAATCTTAGGTATTCCGGATCGTTTAGTAGAGCACGGCAGCCCGAAAGAGCTGCACAGAGAATGTGCTTATGATGCAGAAGGTATTGCGGATGCAGTTCGGGAACTCATGAAAGACAAAGTAAATATCGCTTCAAGTATATTGGGATAATAAAAAGGGTAGTGAAATCACTACCCTTTTTTTATGCTTCTTCTGCATCCAAATCGTTTTCCTGTTCGGTTCTTTCTTCTTCGGTCAACCCTTCATCAGCAATATCTGCTTCCCGGTTTTCATTCCATTCTACAATGAAATTATTCATGCCCTGTCCTACCAACAGCTTCATGTATTTCTGCTGAGACAATTCTAAAATGGATAAGAATAAAAAGATCGCATGAATTCTGTCTTCGCAGATTTCAAATATTTTTTCAAAAGCCACCGTCTTTTCTCTGCCGATAAAATCCAACATATAATCACGGCTGCCTTCCATGGTGTAGTTGTAGCGGACTACGGTGTGCACGGGCTTATTCTGACGGTCGTGCACGCGCTGCATTACTTTTTCAAACGCTTTCATGAGTTTGAACAAAGTAATATTCTGAATTTCTGTTCCTTCGGAAGCTTCTTCGCCAATGGATGCCACTTCTTTTTGCAGATTTCCGCGCTTCACCATCAACATACGCATGGCTTCCATTTCTGCCATTTGAACAGCGGCTTCCTTGAACTTTTTGTATTCAAGGATTTTGTCAATCAATTCCTGACGGGGATCAATTTCATTACCCGCCGCATCTACTTCTTTTCTTGGCAATAACAATCTTGCCTTGATGCGCATTAATGTGGAAACAAACAAGATAAATTCAGAGCTCAGTTCAATATTTAGTTTTTCTGAACTGTGAATGAATTCCAGAAAGTCATTGATGATTTTGGTTATGGGAATATTATAAATATCCAGCTCATCCCTTTCAATAAAGAACAATAAAAGGTCAAAAGGTCCTTCAAACTGATCTAACTTAATTTGATAATTAACAGTGCTCACGTTCCGGTTTTTTACAAAGAAAAGAAAACAGGGCTTATTTTAGCCCTGTTTCCCGAATAGTTATCCACTAAAATAACTTAATCTACTTTTTTAAGGGAATCCCTGATTTCAGCCAGTAATTTTTCGGCTTCAGTAGGACCCGGAGGGGGTGCAGGGGCTGAGGGAACATCTTCCTTCTTCATCTTGTTCAGGGCTTTAATCACCATAAATACGGCAAAAGCCACAATCACAAAATCAATCAGATTGGTGATGAATACCCCATACTTAACCGACACTTCGGTTACTTCCGGCGTCACCACTACACCCGCAGCATCTTTCACTGCCGCAGTGGCTTCCTGCAATACCCATTTTTTATCATTGAAGTCTACCCCACCGGTAAGCATCCCTACCAGGGGCATGACCATACCATCCACAAAGGAGGTAACAATTTTTCCAAAAGAGACGCCCATCACAAAAGCGACAGCGGTATCTACCAGATTGCCCCTTACGGCAAACTCTTTGAATTCTTTAATCAGACCCATACATATTAGTTTTGTTTATCCAATATAATAAAATCTTCTGAAACATTCCCCCTTTCAAAGCGTTTATTAATGCATCTTTGAAAAAAAATTACTGTGCCGAAACAACTGATTAACTGGGGGATTTTTAGCTTGCTCTGTCTTATCTGGGGAAGCTCCTTTGTATTGATGAAAGAGGGCATGAATGTGCTGAGTCCCTATCAGGTTGCCTCTATCCGCTTAATCAGTGCAGGCATGGTGCTATTGCCTTTCGCAGTAAAAGCCCTGAGGGTTATTCCGGCCAATAAAAGAGGGGTAGTGGTTTTATCGGGCTTACTCGGCAGTTTTTTCCCTGCTTATTTGTTCTGCATAGCTGAAACTAAAATTGACAGTGCACTGGCAGGTATTATGAATGCGCTGACGCCCTTATTTGTTATTATCACCGGTGTTTCCTTTTTTCAGTTGAAAGTGAAAACCCTGCAGGTTTTGGGCATTATCATTGGTTTTATAGGTTTGTCGTTGTTGGTAGCAGCAGGTGCCAAAATTAATCTGGAATATTTTTCCTACGCACTACTGGTATTACTCGCTACGCTGTTTTATGGAATTAACGTAAACCTGGTCGGACGACATATGCAGGGAATTGGATCCATTGAAATTGCAGCACTGGCTTTTGTATTTCTGATGATTCCCTGCAGCATTATTCTTTCTTATACGGGTTATTTTTCTCTGCCACTCACCGAAACAGTCTACCTACAGTCTACCCTGGCTTCAGCGGTACTGGGAATATTTGGCACAGCAGTAGCATCTGTACTTTTTTACATGCTGGTAAAAAAAGCCGGGGCTTTATTTGCTTCGATGGTTACGTATGGAATCCCCTTTGTGGCAATCGGTTGGGGAATTTGGTATGGAGAGCAGGTGAACTTTTTACAGATCACCTGCTGTGGAATCATATTAATTGGCGTATATCTGGCCAATAAGAAGTAACTATACAGTCATCATTTCTTTTTCTTTGGCGGCAAGGTGTTTCTCTACCAAAGCAATATGCTTATCGGTTAATTCCTGGATATCTTTCTCTGCATCTTTGGCTGCATCTTCACTTAATCCGTCTTTTTGTAATTTTTTCACGCTTTCAATGGCATCCCTTCTGATATTACGGATAGCTACTTTAGCATGCTCACCTTCTCCGCCAGCTTTCTTTACCAGCTCTCTTCTTCTTTCTTCTGTTAATGGCGGCATGAACAAACGAATTTGTACCCCATCATTCTGAGGCGTAATGCCAATATTGGCTGCCATAATGGAACGTTCAATTTGCGCCAGCATGTTCTTTTCCCATGGCTGAATGCTGATGGTTCTGGCATCCAGTACGCTGATATTGGCTACCTGCGCAATCGGCGTGGGAGATCCATAATAATCTACTGTAATACCATCCAGCATATTGGGATTGGCTTTTCCTGCCCTGATTTTCACCAATTCTACTTCTAAGTGTAAAATGGCTTTCTTCATGGTATCGGCTGCATCGTCAATGATAAACCCTAATTCTTCTGACATACAATTTTATTAATTGGCGCAAATTTAATGAATGAATCCTAACCAAATGCTTTTATCTTCGCCGTAAAATTAACGGTTCTGTATGGCAAGTATAGCTGATTTACAAAAGACGGCAACCCAGGTCAGAAGGGATATTGTCCGCATGGTACACGGTGTTCAAAGTGGACATCCGGGTGGATCTTTGGGTTGTGCCGACGTGGTTACTGCGCTTTATTTCCACGCAATGAAACATGACGTGGCGTTTTCCATGGATGGAAAAGGAGAAGATCTTTTCTTTTTATCGAACGGACATATTTCTCCCTTGTATTATTCAGTGTTAGCCAGAGCCGGTTATTTTGAGGTGAAGGAACTGGCCAGCTTCAGAAAAATCAATACCCGTTTACAGGGTCATCCTACCACCCATGAGCACTTACCCGGCGTTAGAATTGCCAGTGGCTCACTGGGTCAGGGATTAAGCGTGGCCGCTGGTGCTGCACTTACCAAGAAGCTCAACAATGATTCGCACCTGGTTTTCTCTTTACACGGCGATGGGGAATTACAGGAAGGACAAATCTGGGAAGCGGTTATGTTTGCTGCCCACCATAAAGTAGACAACCTGATCAGCATTATTGATGTGAATGGTCAGCAGATTGACGGACCTACCAGTAAAGTAATGTCTTTGGGAAATTTAAAAAATAAATTTGAATCCTTCGACTGGACCGTGCTTGAAATGGACGGCAATCAAATGGATCAGGTAGTAGCCACACTGGATAAAGCCAAATCAATGACCGGTCAGGGAAAACCGATTTGTATTTTAATGAAAACTGAAATGGGCAAGGGCGTTGATTTTATGGAAGGCAGCCACGAATGGCATGGCATTGCTCCTTCTGATGATCAACTGGCTAAAGCTCTGGGACAGTTGGAAGAAACTTTAGGGGATTATTAGTGATTGCTTTTCTTCAAAAGTGGTAATCAAATGTAAAAGAAAGCTGTAATCTCTAGGAAAAGAGATTTTCGAGAATAAAATAAATTAAGTGCGCAACTGAAAAGTCTGCGCACTTATTTTTTGCGCAGTTACCCAGGCAGCTGAAAAAGCAATGGCAGCAACGGTTGCTGTTACCAGCATAAAATCGGTCCATTGTACTTTTACCGGATAGTAATCAATAATGAAAGTAGTACCCCCCAGTTTAATCAGGTGGAAACTTTCCTGCAACCAGCAAATAATGCCGCCCAGTAATATTCCGGTACCCGCCCCAATAGCAGAAAGCAACAATCCCTCCAATAAAAAAATTCGCCTGATTCTTCCAGGTGTTGCACCTAATGCCCGCAATACAGCAATGTCTTTTTGTTTTTCCAAAATCAACATACTCAATGCACCAATCATATTGAATGCAGCCACAACCAATATCAGAGATAGTATGCCATAAATTACCCATTTCTCCAGTTGCATAACTGAATACAAAGAAGCATTTTGCTGGTAACGATTTTGAATAAGCACCTGATTGCCAAAAATGGATTCTAATTGCTGTCTGATTTCTGATTCTTTTCCGCTTACATTCACTTCAATGGCACTATATGCATTGAAAGGCAATCCCAGCATATACTGCATAAAGCGCAGATTCGTGAAAGCATAAGTATTATCAAAATCCTGCTGCACAATAAAGGCACCCGTTGGAATAACAGAAAAAGCATTCAGCCCATCAGACTGTAATAAATTGGAATTCGTGTTGGGAAAATAAAGGGTAGCGGCTTCAAATACTTTTTCGGTATTGATGCCTGCGGCGTTTTCAATCCCCCCGCCCATTACAATACCCGGAATGGTATCATTACCCAGATTGAAACTTCCCCTGCGGATATATTTCTGAATGGGATTTACTTTTGTATAACTCTCTTCCACCCCTTTTAAAGTTACAATCGTCTGATAAGCTCCTGTTAACAATGCCTTCTCTTCTACCACATAACTAAAAGCCTTCATCCCTTTTACCTGACCGATAGCCGCCTGTTGCTTGGCAGTTATCGCAAATGTTTTTCCGCTTGCTGGTACCACTTTATAGGCTGGATAAAAGTCTCCGTACAATCCTTTTACCAGGGATTCAAATCCATTGAATACACTTAGGATGATGATTAATGAAGCTGTGCCTACGGCGATGGCCATTACCGAAATACCTGCAATAATATTGATGGCATTGGTGGTTTTTTTTGATTGGAAATATCGCCAGGCAAAGAGAAGATTCATTTCTCTTTCTCGTTTATTTTCTTGAAGATTTCCTCCATCTTAAATACATAGTCCAGGGTATCGTCGTTATAAAAATGGATCACCGGAATTCTTCTCAGCTGGTGTTTCATTTTATCGGCCAGTTCTTTTTTAATTTCCCAGGCTTTGGATTCTATTTTCTTCATGACTGCCGCCTCATCTTTTACCTGGAATAAACTAATATATACCCTGGCTTCCAGCAAATCCGGCGTTACTTTTACATTGGATATAGAGACCATTCCCCCATCTATCATAGCCAGGTTTAATCTTCTGAATATATCATTGAATTGCTCTTGCAATGCTCCTGCTACCTGTCTTTGTCTTTTTCCTTCCTCCATATTATACGGTTTATGGGTGTAAAATTAGTTACTTTGCCTTGTTTCACCATTTATTCCTGTATGAAGCGTTTTGAGCGGATCCTTTTTTACTTGCGTAGCCAACGGAAAAACATTGTATTATATGTACTGTTTAACCTATTATCCATTGCCTTTTCATTGATTTCATTGGTGATGCTGGCTCCTTTTCTGGGGCTTTTATTTGCCAAGGAAAAATTAATTACGGCTAAACCCACACTGCGATTTCCGCAGGATGGCGCCGATGCTGTATTGGCCCACTTGAAATATTACCTGAGTATGCTGATTCAGGAACAGGGCGAAGTGTATGCTTTAGGTGCCATCTGTATCGTGATTATTGTTGCCATATTTTTTAAAAATGCATTCACCTATTTATCCTTCAGGGTATTGGCCCCGATGCGCAATTATGTAATGACCAAACTTCGCTCTGACTTATACGCCAAAATATTACAGTTGCCAATTGGATTTTTTACAGAACAGAAAAAAGGCGATATCATCAGCCGAATGAGCAATGATGCCAACGAAATTGAATGGAGTGTAATGAGCACGCTGGAAGGGCTAATCAGGGATCCGCTGAATATTCTGATTATCCTGAGTGTGTTGGTATACATCAGTCCGGTACTTTCCGTTTTCTTGCTGGTATTGCTACCTTTAACGGGTTTTATTATCGGAAGGGTAAGTCGGTCTTTAAAGAAACAATCCACTGCTTCAGCAGAAGAACTGGGCAGTTTAATGAGTATTCTCGATGAAACCCTTGGAGGACTAAGAGTCATTAAAGCCTTCAACGCGGAAAAGATTTTGCGCAATCGGTTCTTCTCTACGAATAACAACCTGAATCATATCCGTAATAAAATGAATTTCAGGAAAGACCTGGCTTCGCCCATGTCTGAATTCATGGGGGTGATGGTACTCAGCTGTATTTTGTGGTTTGGGGGAAGATTGGTATTGAATAACGAAGCGGGTCTGGAAGCCACCGGCTTTATCAACTATATTGTAATTTTTACCCAGATCATTAATCCGGCCAAGTCTTTGTCTACTGCTTTTTATAACGCACAAAGAGGTAGCGCTGCCATTCAAAGAATTGAAGAAATTTTACAGGCCCCGATTCTGGTAACCGACGAACCCAATGCCAAAGAATTAACCAGCTTCAATCATTCTATTGAATTTAAAAATGTAAACTTTTCTTACAACGATACTCCCATTCTGAAAAATATCAACCTTACAATTGAAAAGGGCAAAACCATTGCCCTGGTTGGGTCTTCCGGTGCGGGTAAAAGTAGTCTGGCCGATTTGATTCCCCGTTTTCACGATGTTAGCGGAGGAGAAATTCTGATTGATGGCATCAATATTAAAAACTACTCCCTGCACAGTATTCGCGCTTTAATGGGGATTGTTACACAGGAGCCCATTTTATTTAATGATACCATTGCCGGCAATATTGCATTGGGGGTAGACAATGCCAATCAAAAAGATATTGAACAAGCCGCCATAGTTGCGAATGCACTGGATTTTATCAGGAAAAAAGAAGCCGGATTTGAAACCAATATTGGAGACAGGGGAAGCAAGTTGAGTGGCGGTGAAAGACAAAGAGTTACTATTGCCAGAGCCGTACTAAAGAATCCTCCGATTTTAATTTTAGACGAAGCTACTTCTTCACTGGATACAGAAAGTGAAAGACTGGTGCAGGACGCCATCAACAATATGATGCAGAACCGAACCTCCATTGTGATAGCGCACCGATTAAGCACCATCCGTCATGCCAATGAAATCATCGTATTGCAAAAAGGCGAAATTGCCGAAAGAGGAACTCATGATGAACTACTGACCAAAGGTGGTATTTACAAGAAACTGGTAGACATGCAGGAAGTTAAATAAAAATCCCGGTTACTTTGTAACCGGGATTTTTCTATTCATTTTAATTAGGGTAATTAGTCCTGGTTAGGCTTAACCAACCCCAACTTTGCTTCTAAGCTTAAAGTAGCATGTGGAACTGCTCGCAATCTAGCTTTGTCAATTAAACGACCGGTCACTCTGCAGATACCATAGGTTTTATTTTCAATTCGCATTAGGGCTTTTTCCAAATGGTCAATATAGGTAATTTGACGACTCGCCATTTGACTCAATTGTTCTTTTTCCATGCTCATAGTTCCGTCTTCCATGGTCATGTAACGTGCATCATCATTGTCTCCGCCCATTTCGTCTTTACGGGTAATTAGCCCTTGCAGATAAGCCAGTTCTTTCTTAGCAGCATCCAGTTTTTTATTAATCAACTCTCTGAATTCTGCCAAATCGCTGTCATTATATTTCACCAGCGGACCTTGTGGCTTGGGAGCTTCTACTCTTTTCTCCAAAGGTGTGTAGCCTGGATTATAGGTTACACTGGACTTGGTATTGATCTTCGGTACTTTAACGTCTTTTATGGGACCTGGCACTTTTTTTACTGGCTTTACAGG
Source organism: Sediminibacterium sp. C3 (assembly GCF_000508085.1). Lineage (GTDB taxonomy): Bacteria > Bacteroidota > Bacteroidia > Chitinophagales > Chitinophagaceae > Sediminibacterium. The sequence goes on from NZ_KI669560.1 coordinate 3,009,616, forward strand.
GGGAGCAGGAGGCGCTTTTGGAGCGGGCTTCTGAACAGCCACTGGTTTTGCTGGTGCTGGTGCTGGCTTGGGTGCCGCAACAGGTGCTGGCTTCGCAACCGCAGGCTTAACAGGAGCAGCTTTAACTGCTGGTTTAGCAGCGGGTTTTGCGGGTGCCTTTGCAGCGGGTTTGGCTACGGGCTTCACCGGAGCTTTTGCAACAGGCTTGGAACCCCCTTTCACAGGTGCTTTTGCAGCAGGTTTGGCAGCAGGCTTCGGAGCAGCTTTTACAGGGGCTTTTTTGGCCGGAGCTTTTGCAGCTGGCTTTGCGGGTGCTTTTGCAGCGGGTTTCACCGCCGCTTTGGCTGGCGCTTTTTTCGCAGGCGCCGCTTTGGCAACTGGTTTAGCAGCAGCTTTTGCTGGTGCCTTTGCAGCGGGTTTTGCTGCAGCTTTGGCTGGAGCAGCCTTTACAGCTTTTTTGGGAGTTGCTTTGGGGGCTGGTTTTTTTGTAGCCATAGGTCTTATCCTTTTTTGTTTACAACCACGTCTAGTGAAATGTCATTTACTTCAATTGGCGTACCATTCTCTAAATGGGTCTTCCATTCAATGCCATCTGCCAGAATTTCGCGGCAAATATAATCGTTAAATTTAATAATAGAAGGCTTAAGGGGGGTACCTTCGGGTAACTCTACGAATATACGGTCTGTTAATTCAAATCCGGATTCTTTTCTAATATTTTGTATCCGATTGACGAATTCCCGTGCTTCTCCCTCCAATTTAAGATCTTCTGTTATGGTTATATCAAGAGCAACTGTCAAATTCCCTCTTGAAGCCACGCTCCATCCGGGTATATCTTCTGCTACCAGTTTGACTTCTTTATTTTTCTCAATGTTTACTTCTATAATGTTTTCATAATTAATAAAATCCAAATTTCCAGATATCGATCTGTTTAAATCAATTATTTCATTATTCGCAATATGATATGTCTTTTTACCGAAATTATTGAAATTCCTAATTTCCTCAACATCCCAACTCTTGACGTCATTAGCAATAGAACCTGTTGCCGCACTTGATCCAGTATAAATCATCAATGTTGAGCTAATTAGTTTGTAATCAGGAATTTGACGCATTTTAATGTCAAACTTATCTGAATTTACTGCTTGAACGTACTTAACATTTGTTTCAAACTCAACAATATTTCTTATATCACTTTGAAGATTAAATACTTTTTCACTTGTTCCTAAAACTTCTTCCTCAACAAAAAATTTCATTTTGGGGTCAGAGTGTCCAGCTAATGGTATTAAAACTTTATAAAGTGGTTGACGAACTTTTATATTGTTATTTTTCCTTATCGATAAAATCAAGGAACAAATGTCTTGACTGAATTGAATTCGTTCTTCTAATTCAGCATCTACCATATCTGCATGGTAAACCGGGAAGTCTGCATGGTGCACAGAACCTACGTTAAATCTATTGGTTACTGCATTCAGCTGATTAAATACCGCATCACTGAAGAATGGAGAAATAGGTGCTATTAATCGCACAATGGTTTCCAGACATTCGTAAAGGGTTTGATAAGCACTGATTTTATCGGCTTCGTATTCTCCTTTCCAGAAACGTCTTCTGCACAATCTCACATACCAGTTACTCAATTGTGCATCTACAAAATGCTCTATTGCTCTACCTGCCAATGTAGGTTCAAAATCGTTCATGCATTCAGTTACTTCTTTCACGAGGCTGTTTAAAGAAGATAAAATCCAGCGATCAATTTCTGGTCTTTCCGCCAGCGGGATGGGGGCTTCCTTGTAAGCGAAGCCGTCTACATTTGCATACAAACAGAAGAACTGGTAAGTATTGTAAAGAGTGCCGAAGAATTTTCTCTGCACTTCCTGTATACCTGCTAAATCAAATTTTAAATTATCCCAGGGCGAAGCATTGGTAATTAAATACCATCTGGTAGCATCTGCTCCGTATTTCTCAATGGTTTCAAACGGGTTCACCACATTGCCCAGACGCTTACTCATTTTGTTGCCATTCTTATCAAGCACCAAGCCATTACTCACTACCGCTTTATAGGCAACATTATCAAACAACATCACGCCCAAAGCATGCAGGGTATAGAACCAGCCGCGTGTCTGATCTACCCCTTCTGCAATAAAATCTGCAGGAAAAGCTTCCCCTTTGTCAATTAAATCTTTGTTCTCAAACGGATAATGCCACTGCGCATAAGGCATGGCACCGCTATCGAACCAAACGTCGATTAAATCGGGTACACGGTGCATGGGTTTGCCAGAAGGGCTTACCAGTATAATTTCGTCTACAAAAGGCTTATGCAAATCAAGTATTCCCTGGTGTAAATAGTTCTTGTTGATATCCCCGCCCAATACCTCATTGGCTTTGCGAATACCTTCGTTCAATTCTGCAATGGAACCAATACAAACTTCTTCGGTTCCGTCCTCTGTGCGCCATACCGGTAAAGGGGTTCCCCAGTAACGGCTTCTGCTCAGGTTCCAGTCTACCATGTTTTCCAGCCAGTTTCCGAATCTACCTTCTCCGGTAGACTTGGGTTTCCAGTTAATGGTTTTATTCAGTTCCACCATTCTGTCTTTCACGGCAGTGGTTTTAATAAACCAGGCATCCAGCGGATAATACAAAATGGGTTTGTCGGTTCTCCAGCAATGCGGATAACTGTGTTCGTATTTCTCTACTTTAAAAGCACGGTTCTCTTTTTTCAGATACACACAGATATCTACGTTTACATCTATATAATTAGGATCGTCCTTATAATTTTTTACAAAACGATTGCTGAATGGACCCAGGCCGTCTACAAATTTCCCTTCCTTATCCACCATGGTTAAAATACCAATGTTGAATTTCTTGCCCACTCTAAAGTCATCCGCACCAAAAGCAGGAGCAGTGTGTACAATACCGGTACCATCTTCTGTAGTTACAAAATCACCAGTGATGACCCTGAATGGCTTTGCATCCGGAGTGATCGCCAGAATTTCTTTTAATGAATTGGCTTCATAAGGCAGTAACTGTTCGTACTCCATCCCTTCGATATCGCTACCCTTAAACTGAGCCAAAACCACCCATGGCAATATTTTGGTTTTTTCATTAATGCCTTCAAAAGAAGCATTTTCCCCTTCTGCTTTAAAATACTTGCCCATCAAGGCTTTTGCAAGAATTACATTCACCGGAAGCAAAGTGTAAGGATTCACTGTTTTAACCAATACATAGTCAATATTGGGTCCAACCGTTAAGCCAAGATTGGATGGCAAAGTCCAGGGGGTGGTGGTCCATGCCATGAAGAAAACTTCTTCTGCAGTAATGGTGGAGTTAGCAGTTTGTAGTTGCTGATACCATGCAGCAGTACTCAGAGATGCCTGTGTGGCTTTAAACATGGCTACCGCCGAAGTGTCTTTTACTTCTTTGTAAGTACCAGGCTGATTCAACTCATGGGAACTCAAACCTGTACCTGCTGCAGGTGAATAGGGCTGGATACTCACACTCTCGTACAGGTATCCTTTTTTATACAGCGCACTTAATATCCACCAAAGGGTCTCTATATAATCGTTTTCAAAAGTTACATAAGGCTTTTCCAGATCTACCCAATATCCCATTTTGGTTGTAATATCATCCCATTCTTTCTTGTAACGAAGTACGGCTTCGCGGCATTTTTTATTGTAGTCTTCAATGCTGATTTTCTTGCCAATATCTTCCTTTGTAATACCTAATTCTTTTTCTACTCCTAATTCAATGGGCAAACCATGGGTATCCCAACCGCCTTTTCTTTTTACCTGAAATCCCTGCATGGTTTTATACCGGCAAACCATGTCTTTCAGGGTTCTGGAAATTACGTGGTGAATACCAGGCATACCGTTTGCACTGGGTGGACCCTCAAAAAATACAAAGGGCTTATTCCCTTCCCTCAAAGCGATACTTTTCTCAAAAGCGGCATTGGCTTTCCAACCGGCCAATACTTCTTTTTCAATCAAGGGTAAATTCAATCCTGAAAATTCTGCATACTTCGCACTCATGGTATTCCGCAAATAAGGGTTTAAAAAATTCGGGCAAAGGTACGAATCCTTACACGAATAATCATGGTTATCGCTTCGTGGCTTTGGCTTTCTGGGCTATATTTGGGTATGAAAATTGTTTTTTTTAGTTCACAGCCTTACGACAAACAGTTTTTTACCCAATACAATCAGCCGGGGTATGAATTAATTTTTCAAGAAACCCATCTGGATGAACAATCTGTAAAGCTGGCTGCAGGGGCAACTGCCATCTGTGTTTTTGTAAACGACAAGGTAAATGCAGGCATTATTGAGCAACTGGCCAATATGAACGTGGGAATAATTGCCCTGCGTTGCGCCGGATTCAACAATGTAGACCTGGAAGCCGCTAAAGCTGCCGGAATTAAAGTTTGTCGTGTTCCTGCTTATTCCCCTGAAGCCGTTGCGGAACATGCTGTGGCCATGTTACTTACCCTGAACAGGAAAACCCATAAAGCCTATAATCGGGTAAGAGAACAGAATTTCGCCCTGCAAGGACTACTCGGTTACAATTTATACGGGAAGACCATTGGGGTGATTGGAACCGGAAATATTGGAAAAGCATTCTGTAAAATCATGCTGGGCTTTGGCTGCAAAGTGGTGGCTTTTGATTTAATAGCCAATCAGGAATTAATGGCTGCAGGGGTAGATTATCAACCCCTCATGGAAGTGCTGAAGGCAGATATTATTTCTTTACATTGTCCTTTGAATGAGCAAACCAAACATATTATTCAAAAAGATACGATAGCGCTGATGAAGCGCGGTGTGGTTATTATTAATACCAGCAGGGGCGGATTGGTAAAAACCAAAGATGTAATTCATGCCCTAAAATCGGGGCATATCAGTGCTTTGGGTATTGATGTATACGAACAGGAGGAAAAAATATTTTTCAAAAACCTTTCTGAAGACATTATTCAGGACGATGAAATTCAAAGACTGATGAGTTTTCCGAATGTACTGATTACTGCTCACCAGGCCTTTTTTACCGAGGAAGCACTGGAACAAATTGCTACAACAACGTTAAATAATATTCAGCATTTAACGGAAAACACTAACTTAATTTCTCAGGCTGCATTATTGACCTAAATTTTATCTTTACAGGAATGAAAGGATTGTATACTTTGATTGCTTGGCTGGGCCTAATTGCCCTTGGATTCAGTTCCTGTTCCAAAGAGTTTAGTTCAGAAGGGCCTGGGCTGGGTGGTTCAGCTGCTGGCACGTTACTCGACAGCATGGGTAATTGCCAGACTGCTGTAGTAAAAGGGCAGTACAAGGAACTGGAAAATTTAACCGACAGCAATTATATCCTGGTTAAAGTAAATTTCACCACTCAGGGCAAGTACACCATTTTCTCCGATACCACCAATGGAATGTGGTTCAGGGATTCCGGGTTTGCCTTTGTACAGGGAGCCAATACCATCAAGCTAAAAGGAAAGGGACAACCAATTCTGCCCGGTACTTTTACTTTTCAGATTAATTTCGGAAACAGTGCCTGTATGGTAAATATTACCACCATCGGCAGCGTGAACAATGGCTCATCTACAGCAGACTATCTGCCTACCAGGGCCAATGGTTATATAGATTATGAATTAAATCCTGCATTTCCGGCAACCAACGGAGGATTCATTCCTGAATTCCGCGCAACCATTGCCAGCACACTATCTCAGGGAGTGTACAACAATGTAAGCAGAACCTATTCCCGCTATTCTACCAGCGCCGGAGATCAGTTATTTGCCAGAAAAGATGGCACAGGCAAATACTATCAATTCGGAACACCTGAATTCGACTACCTGTACATTTACGACACCATTGTGAATAATGAAAGAATGGACTTTGTTTACCTGGACGAATCCAGAAACCCGGGTCAATCCTTTGATACAGATAGTTTACGAGTTGGTTTTTTTGACTCTAATACCAATGCAATGGTTTACGGTTGGGCGAAACTCAGGATTACAACCTTATTTAAGGGAAGACAAATGTCTTTACTGGGTACTTTGTACACAGATATCATTACCGTGAAAAGAGAGCTCTATTTTAAACCGGACGCCGCCGGCAGTTATTCACTACTGAATTTGGTAGCCGAGCTTTCCTATGCAAAAGGAATTGGCCTGGTAGACCAAAGGGTATTTGAAGCAACGGCTTCTGGTACCACGGTTCAATCCATTACCATTAAAGGCTGGAACGGTTTGTAATAAGAGGGAAGCATTATTTTAAAAGCTCACAAGGCTTCAGACCTGTATGCTTTTTAAATGCGGCTGAGAAATGAGAGATAGAGGAATATCCAAGCAAGGCAGATACATCCGTAACGCTTAAACTTTTTTCGTACAACAAATACTTGGCGTGTTCCATTCTTTGCTGCTGATAAAAATCGAATATGGTAGTGCCAAATACTTCCTTGAATCCTTTCTTCAGATAGCATTCGTTCATGGCAACCTTGCGGCTTAATTCCTTGATGGTGATGGGATCTCCAATATGCTGCAACAGAATATCTCTTGCCTGATAAATTCTTTCCTTGCCACTATCATCAGCCAGAAACTTACAGGCAAAGCCCTCTTCTTTTTCATGAACCAGACAGTCCATACTGTACAACAACAACTCGTGTACTTTGGCATTTACATAGATATTCTCCATGGATCCCGAATAACTATGGTTCAATAATGCATCCAGCACATTTCTGTTACGAACACATAATGGGAACAACTTGGTAAAAGCATTGGGATGTTTAAATGCCAGCACTTCATCTTTCCGGTTGGCCAGTTTAACATTGTGTACAAACTGCTTCAGGAAGCTGGCGGTAAAATGAAAAGTAAATACATCCATGGTATGCATTTTACCGCTGCAATTCATGGTAGGCAATTCACTGCAGGACCCACAACTTCTCTCAGCACAATATTTGTTTCCGGAAATACAGAATCGGAGTTCCAGAAAATTTTCTTTGGGCTTCTTTTCATTGTAATGGTAAACCAACATACCACTGTCGTCTGTAATCCAGGCGGGCTGGGCATAATATCGGCGAATGGTATACTGAATTGACCCCGGAATGTTCTGCTCTTTCTTATAAAGCAGGTCCATGCCAGCATCCAGTCCCCCTTTTTGCGCCTGTTTCAATATGTCCATTACGGTGTTCATCCAACAGCAAAATTAATGTATAAACATCTATTTGGCAAATCCAGGGCAGGCATTAGCAAATCTTTTGCACTTGAGTGATCCAATCAGCCCTGATTTTTTCCCGAAAAAATGGGGAAAACTCGGCCTTTGAAGCGGTTAAAATCCCCCCGAAAACGCCTACATTTGTAAGCTTGCAGAATATAACCAAAACGCAAGTGAGACAAGACTTTATGAGCGAAGAATTAGAACAACAACACGCAGCAGAAAACAAAAATTACGGGGCAGATAGTATACAGGTTTTAGAGGGATTGGAAGCGGTTCGGAAAAGACCGGCCATGTACATTGGCGATGTAGGGATTAAAGGATTGCACCACCTGGTTTACGAAGTGGTGGATAATTCCATAGATGAAGCCCTTGCCGGTTTCTGTAAAAACATTTTTGTTACCATACACGAAGACAATTCCATCAGTGTGCAGGATGATGGCCGTGGTATTCCAACTGCAATGCACTCCAAAGAAAAAAAGAGTGCACTGGAAGTGGTTATGACAGTACTACACGCAGGAGGTAAGTTCGATAAAAACACCTATAAGGTTTCCGGAGGTCTGCACGGTGTGGGGGTGAGTTGTGTGAATGCACTGAGCACCAAATTGCTGGTTACTGTTCAGAGAGAAGGAAAAATATTTGAACAGGAATACGCTATAGGTGTACCCAAATATGCGGTTCGTGAAATTGGCACCAGCGATATTACTGGTACCAAAGTACATTTCTGGCCGGATGCTAGCATTTTTCAGGAAACCGTTTACCGCAAGGAAATTCTGGAAGGCCGTTTGAGAGAACTGGCTTACCTGAATCGTAAAATCAATATTACCCTTACCGATTTAAGAGAATTGGATGAAGCAGGAAATGCATACAGCAATCATTTCTACAGCGAAGGAGGTATTATTGAATTTGTGGAAATGCTTGACAGAAATGCCAACAGAAATCCTATTCTGACTGCTCCGCTATTTGTGGAAGGGCACGATGAAGCTACCAATGTTGCGGTTGAAGTGGCATTAACCTATAACGACGATTTCAAAGAGAATATCTTCTCTTATGTAAACAATATTAATACCATTGAAGGTGGCACGCATGTTACCGGTTTCCGTCAGGCTTTAACCCGTGTATTTAAAAGTTACGGAGACAGAGAAGGATTATTTGAAAAGGCGAAAGTAACCGTAGAAGGAGACGACTTCAGGGAAGGTTTAAGTGCCATTATCTCTGTAAAAGTGCCTGAGCCACAATTTGAAGGACAAACCAAAACCAAATTAGGCAACAGTGAAGTAAGCGGTGTGGTTCAGACAACCGTAGCACGCGCTTTGGAAGCCTACCTGGAAGAAAATCCAAAAGAAAGCAAGCAGGTAATTTCCAAAATCATTCTGGCTGCCCAGGCAAGGGTTGCTGCAAAAAAAGCCAGGGATATGGTGCAAAGAAAAACCGTATTATCTGGTGGTGGATTACCTGGAAAACTGGCGGATTGCAGTGAAAAAGACCCTGTTAAATGCGAGCTCTACCTGGTGGAAGGAGACTCGGCAGGTGGTACCGCCAAGCAAGGCAGGGACCGCAGCTATCAGGCCATTTTACCTTTAAGAGGTAAAATCCTGAATGTGGAAAAAGCCATGGAGCATAAGATTTACGAGAACGAAGAAATTCGCAATATGTATACGGCACTGGGAGTTACTGTTGGTACACCTGAAGATCCCAAGGCCCTGAACACCTCCAAACTAAGGTATCACAAACTGATTATCATGACGGATGCCGATGTGGACGGCTCGCATATTGCCACTTTGATTCTGACTTTTATCTTCCGTTATATGAAGGAACTGGTAGAGCAGGGCTGTGTATATATTGCCCAGCCGCCTTTATACCTGGTTAAGAAAGGAAAGGATCAGGAATATGCTTATAGCGAAGAACAAAGAAAAGGCCTGATTGAAAAACTGGGTGGAGGAAAGGAAGATAGTGTTACCATACAGCGATACAAGGGTCTGGGTGAGATGAATGCAGAACAACTGTGGGAAACCACTATGGACCCATCCAGAAGAACCCTGAAAAGAGTTACTATTGAAAGTGCCGCAGAAGCCGACCGCATTTTCAGTATGCTGATGGGCGACGAAGTGGCTCCGAGAAGGGAATTCATTGAAAGTCATGCCAAATACGCCAGAATTGACGTTTAGGCAAAAAAGCAGTATCTTGTTTACCTAACCCAAACCCTATTCATTAAAATTAAATTCAACAAACAATGGACACTTCAAAAATGATTAAAGCATATTGCCTTAAAACAAAGGAAAAAAATGTACCCATGCACGACGCTGTTATCACCAAAACTGCCAAGGGTGGTTATATGGCTGGTGGACACGATGGCAAGGGAAACAAAATGGCTGCTATCCTAAGTGAAGCAAAAGCTTTACAGGCCATTGCAGATGGCGTTGCGAAAAAAGGATTCTAATTCCTCTGTTTAAAAAGATTGAAACCCCGGCCTTGCTGGGGTTTTTTATTTTGGTTTCTACCTATTAACTGATAGATAAAGTTTCTGTTGCCTGCTTAGCTAGAACAGTCTTATGCATATGAGTCAAAAAACGATGCATTTCTTCCATCCCCTTTACAGGCTCCACCACCAATAAAAATACCTTGCCGGTTTGTTTAAGCCTTCCTTTATTGGTACCTGTCTGCAGATAGGCCAGTACATTTTTAAAGAGGTCAGATTCAAAATAAGGAGAATCGGGCTTATTGATGAAATAGCAACGAAGCACTTCGTCTTTCAGGGTCATTTTCTCAAAGCCCATATCTACTGCTAGTTTCCGGCATTTCACGGTGGTAAATAAATCTTCCACTGCAGCTGGTACCGGTCCAAACCGATCCTGCAGTTCAAGGTGGAAATCTGCCAGCTCATTATCGTCTTCGCAATTGTCCAGGCGGGTATACAGAGATAAGCGCTCTGTAATACTTTCTACATAACTATCCGGAATTAGAATTTCCAAATCGGTATCAATGGTACAATCGCTTACAAAATCGTCCTGCTTGCTAATTTCTTCCTTGAATAAATCCTTGAAAGAAGATCGTTTTAATTCCTTGATGGCTTCTTCCAAAATCTTTTGGTACATTTCAAACCCAATTTCGGCCATGAATCCGCTCTGCTCCCCTCCCAGCATATTACCTGCCCCTCTAATGTCCAGGTCGCGCATGGCAATCTGAAAACCACTTCCCAAATCACTGAATTGTTCCAATGTTTGTAATCGTTTTCTGGAATCTACCGGCAATGTGCTCATGGGTGGAGCCAGTAAATAACAAAATGCTTTCTTATTGCTTCTTCCCACCCTGCCTCTTAACTGATGTAAATCACTAAGACCAAACTGGTGCGCATTGTTAACGATAATAGTATTAACATTCGGAATGTCCACGCCGCTTTCTACAATATTGGTGCAAACCAGCACATCGTATTTGCGCTCTATGAAGTCCAGAATTTTTTCTTCCAGTTCATGTCCTTCCAGCTGTCCGTGTGCATAGCCGATACTCAGGTCCGGACAAAGACCCTGAATTAGGGCACTCATTTCTGCAAGCCCCTGAATTCGGTTATGAATAAAGAAAACCTGCCCCCCTCTTTCTGTTTCAAAATAAATGGCATCGCGAATAAAATCATGATTAAATACCTGTACTTCTGTCTGAATGGGCTGACGGTTCGGGGGAGGTGTATTAATAATGCTAAGATCCCTGGCCCCCATTAAACTGAATTGCAGGGTCCGGGGGATTGGTGTTGCTGTTAGGGTTAAACAGTCTACATTGGTTTTGAGTGTCTTCAGTTTTTCTTTGTGGGCCACCCCAAATTTCTGTTCTTCATCAATGATCATGATGCCCAGGTCTTTGAATGACACTTCTTTGCCCAATAAACCATGGGTTCCAACAATGATATCGATCTTGCCTTCTTTTACTTTTTGAAGGGTTTCTTTCTTCTCCTTAGCCGATTTAAAACGATTGATATAATCCACGGTTACCGGAAAATCCTTAAGTCGGTCCTTGAAGGTTTTATAGTGCTGAAAAGCCAGAATGGTTGTAGGCACCAATATGGCCGCCTGCTTTCCGTCAACCACTGATTTAAAAGCAGCGCGAATGGCAATCTCCGTTTTTCCAAATCCCACATCCCCACAAACCAACCGATCCATGGGCGCTTCCTGCTCCATATCTCTTTTTACATCTGCAGTAGCTTTGCTTTGATCCGGAGTATCTTCATATATGAAAGAAGCTTCCAGCTCGGTTTGCAGATAGTTATCCGGTGCATGAGCAAACCCTTTCTGAGCCTTGCGTTGAGCATATAATTTAATCAGGTCAAATGCAATCTCTTTTACTTTTGCCTTGGTCTTCTCCTTTAACCGATTCCACACATCACTGCCCAATTTATTGATCTTAGGCACAGTTCCCTCTTTCCCAGTGTATTTCGAAATCTTATGTAATGAGTTAATATTTACATACAGAATATCGCTGTCTTTGTAAATGATTCTGACCGCTTCCTGAATTTTGCCGTTTACTTCCAGTTTCTGCAGACCACTATAGGTTCCTACCCCATGATCAATATGGGTTACATAATCACCAGGCTGTAAATCACGTAGCGTTTTTAAGGTAAGCGCTTTGTTTTTGTTGTAAGCCTGCTTTACACGGTACTTATGGTAACGTTGAAAAATCTGATGATCGGTATAACAAACCAGTTTCAGAGAATGGTCTATAAACCCTTCGTGAATACTGGTACCTACCGGAGTAAACTGAATTTCCGTTTGCAGGTCGGTAAAAATAGTGTGCAGTCTTTCCAACTGCTTAACCTGATCTGCAAATATATATATGCTGTAACCCGCTCCCTCCAGGGCTTTCAGGTCTTTGATCAATAATTCGAATTGCCGGTTGAAAGCAGGTTGAGGTCTGGTTTCAAAAACCAGTTCCTCTTTGGTGAGTTGCGGTTTAAATCCAAACTCAACCATTTTCTTCTGTTGCAAAATGGGCAATAAAAGACTGGCAGAGATGAAATCAGCAGCCGATACTGACTTTAAAATATGCTGTTCTTCTTCGTCTTGTTGTTTGGCAAAATAGCCTTCAGATTGCAACTGCAAAAAACTTTCAAAATCAGTTTCCTGTGTTTTTATTTTCTCTTCAATTACGTCCCAGTCTTTCAGCCAGACAACCGTATTTTCTGGCATAAACTCAAACAAGGAAATTTTTTCGCCCGCATCTGCTCCAGCTGTATCCGGTAAAATATCAACGTTTGGAATGATATTTACCTGCAATAGTTTTCGCTCGCTCAACTGTGTTTCAGGATCAAAAATCCGGATGCTGTCTACTTCATTTCCAAAGAGTTCAACCCGATAGGGCTTTTCATTTCCAAAAGAATAAATATCCAGAATACCCCCTCTTAAAGCAAACTGACCGGGTTCATACACAAAATCGGTTCTCTCAAATCCATACATGACAAACAAATCCATCAGGCTCTCCGGCTGAATGGTATCATTGGTTTTAATGCTGATGATATTACTGCTGATGGTTCCGGGCAGTATTACTTTTTCAAAAATAGCTTCCGGATATGTCACCACTATTTTCTTATTGCCTCCTCCGGACAATTTGGTTAATGCCTCGGTACGAAGCATTACATGAGAGCTATTGAGCAGACGGAAATTTTTCCTGTTTTTAAAACTGGAAGGAAAATAAAACAGATCTAAGGCGCTGGTAAGATTCTCGAGCGTATTGTGAAAATAAGCTGCTTCTTCTGCATCATTCAGCACTATCAAGTGATTCAGCTCTTTCCCTTCTTCATGCTGAAATACAGCACTCACCATAAATTCCGCACTGCTCCCCTGTAAATTTTTAAGATACAACTGTTGGGCATCGGCATAGCTTAACCGTTTCACCAACTGTTCTACCAGGGGTGATTGCAGGTATTGAAGCATTAGATGCGGCAGATTCATGTTCACAATCCTTAAAAAAGGATTGCAAAGATAGGGGAAGCCTAATAGCTCGCTGCAAAATTCACGAGTATATTCAACTCGGTCAGTTTTCCTTTTTCAACAGCAACCAGGTTAATATTATTCCGGATATCAAACTGATTGGCAAAAAACTGCTGTCCGGCCTGAACAAATACAGAATAGGTCCCTTCCGGCAACTTGGCAATATAAGAGCCCGTACTATCGGTATCTACCGCCATCACCAGCTTGGTGTAAATATTGGTAAACAAGGGACCTTTATTCCATTGCTGTACTTTGGTCAGATCGGTAGGTTCGTAAAAAAATACGGTTGTTGGATAAGGTTTGGGTTCTGCTGCGGGCGCCCCGATTCTGGGCATTTGGTTTCCGGAAACCGTTACAACCTTGCCTTTTACCCCCTGTAAAATTGGGGCAGATTCCTTTTTTTGTGGAGGTTTACAAGCTGGCAAAAGCAAAAAAGGTAAAACTGCTGAAAAAAGAAAAAATCGCATACTACAATTTGAACCCTGAAAGTATCTAATTTAGAGCAGAATAAATTAAGAAAGCTCTATAAAAGCTAAAAAACATTTGTATGATTAAACGCCTGGGGATCGTCTCCTTTTTGTTGGCCACATCTTTTATTGGGGTATATGCACAAACTTACACCAACGAAAAACTGCTTAAGATTTCATCTCAGAAAATTAAACTGGAGCAGGAACTCAACTATGCCAAAGCCTTGTCTATGGCTAAACAGAAGAATTGGGAGCTGAGTATCAACAGCAATGGCAATATTGCCAAATTAACAGGGGTTGATGATTTCGGATTCCCCATTTATACAAAATCGTATAATAATACGATTGCAGCCGCAACAACCAGAGCCAGTCAACTTTGGCCGGGAGGAGCTTCAGGATTAAGCTTATCAGGAAGCACACCAGCCATGCGCAACAAACTGGGAGTTTGGGAATTCGACGGGGCACCATTGGCCAGTCACGTTGAATTTGGCGGCAGACTAACTCAAAAAGATGTTCCCACAGGCAGCAGTGGGAATGATCATGCCACCCACGTTGCAGGAACCATGATTGCACAAGGCGTTAACCCAATTGCAAAGGGCATGGCATTTGCCATTCCAAATATGATTTCCTACGATCACCAGAATGATATTGCGGAAATGACAACAGAAGCAGCAGCAGGCATGTTGGTATCCAATCACTCTTATGGATTCATCGCTGGATGGAATTACAATACTGCTCAAAGCCGCTGGGAATTTTATGGCAGACCCGGAGAAAATGAAGACTATCGGTACGGATATTATGGTACGGATGCTCAAAGGGTAGATTCCATTGCATTCAATGCACCTTTTTACTTAAAAGTTTCCGTAGCAGGAAATGACCGGAACAACAATGGGCCAGCTGTAGGTCAACCCTTTTTCAGAAGAAACGCTCAGGGGGTAATGGCAGATGCAGGTATTAGACCAGCTGGCATCAGCAGTAACGATGGATTCGATATTATTTTGGGATATGGTATTGCCAAGAACAGTTTAACCATCGGAGCTGTAAATGGAATACCTGCAGGATATAACAAACCTGCAGACGTAGTAATGAGCGCTTTCAGTGGCTGGGGCCCCACTGATGACGGACGAATTAAACCCGATTTGGTAGCCAATGGAGTGAATGTAACTTCAGCCAGCACCAATGGCAATACAGCTTATAGTACCAAAAGCGGTACTTCCATGGCAGGACCCAATGCTGCAGGTTCATTGATTCTTTTGCAGGAACATTATACCAAACTGAAGCCAGGATTTTTCATGCGTTCTTCAACATTAAAAGGTCTGGCCATCCATGCTGCTGACGAAGCAGGCAACACCCCTGGCCCTGACTATACATTTGGATGGGGCTTAATGAACGTACAAAGAGCCGCAGCCATCATCAGCAGTGCCGTAACTAGCAACAATGCTAGCAACAGCGATCATTTGCTGTACGAAAATGTATTAAACAACGGAGAAACATTTACCAAGACAGTAGTAGCAACTGGTAAAGTGCCCTTGTCTGCAACCATTGCCTGGACCGATCCTCCCGGCACCATTAATACAGATGCATCCAGCAACTTAAACGATCGTACAGCCAAGCTGGTACACGATTTAGATATTAAAATCACCAGAAATACACAGACATTCCTTCCTTGGGCATTGGATGTAAGCAGCCCCTCTTCTGCCGCAAGCAAAAGAGTCAATAGTGTAGACAATGTTGAGAGAATTGATGTTGATAGCACTATTCCCGGCGCCATATATACCATAACAGTAACCCACAAAGGAACATTGGCCAGAGGAACTCAGGCTTATGCTTTAATTGTGAGTGGCGCAGGTGGTGTTTCATACGGCAGCTCCGCTTCCCTTACCAGTGGTGCAAAAATTGACAGTTTATCCTTCAGCAATATCCGTTATAGCAGCCCTACTGGTTGTAAAACATTTACAGACAACACCAATTTAACTGGGAATATTCAGGCAAGACAGGTACTTCCCATTTATTTCCGCACCAGCTCCTGTGATGCAACTGTTGCATCAAGAATTGTGAAAGTATATATTGACTACAACAATGATGGTGATTTTAATGATGCCGATGAACTGGCATTAACCAGTACGGTACAAAGTGGCAACAGCAGTGTTTTTACTGGTACTATTACGATTCCATCAACTGTAACCATTGGCACCATTCACAGAATGAGAGTCATTACACGAGAAACCACAAATGCTTCTGATATTGTTCCCACCGGAGAATATTCAAGGGGCGAAACTCAGGATTACCTCTTAAAAGTGGAAACACCTTCCAATGATGTTTCCATGAGTAATATCGTATCCCCTGCTGCTGGAAATTGTGGTAATGAAAAGCAATACATTACCGTAGCCATTTCCAATAATGGCGCTAATGCACAAACCAATGTTCCTTTTACTGTAATTGTAAAAACCGGAACAACAACAGTAGCAACTTTCAACGCTACCTATCCTGGAACCATTGCAGCACTTTCAACTGTAGAGTATACTATACAAACACCATTCAATGCTTTGGCAGGAACCACTTACACCATTTCCGGCGAAACCAAATTAAGTTCAGATCAGAACAGTACTAATAATCTTATTGAAGTTGCAGTACCTATATCAGCCAACTCTGATGTACCGGTTGCAGAAGGTGTGGTTTGTAACAGTTCAGCCATTTTACGCGTACTGAATCCAGGTAACAGTAATTATTTCTGGTATGCAGATGCAACAACCACTACGCCTTTTGCCGTTGGTAGCTCTGTCACTACTACTAATGTTCCAGCCAACAGAACCTATTATGTTACCAAAGAAGCCAGAGGCTCAGTTGGAGCTGCCTCCAAATTAACTTTCCCAAGCGGCGGGTACAATGCGTTTGCAGGAAATTATATGAAGTTTAATCATGATGTTCCGGTGAAAATTGAAAGCGTAAGAATGTACACTGCCAATCCGGGTAAAATAAAAATCACAGTGGGAGATAATTTAACTGCGGGATCAACTGCGGGAAGTTACTCCTATAGACCCTTATTAAGCAAAACATTTGATGTATTCAATTCAAGACCCACAGCAGCCATTGGCGCTTTATCTGAAAACAATCCTAATGACTCTGGATTTGTATACAATCTGAATTTAGAGATTCCCGGAAATGGAGAAAAAATCATTATTGTGGAATGCTCAGAAGACGCCAATGTTTACAGAAACAATAGCATTTCAAGCACTATTTATCCTTTTGGCATCAGTGGTCTGATGAGTTTTACAGGCAATAGTGTTTCATTGGCTCCGGCGGCCGGTCAAGACGAAAACCAGTTCTGGTATTTCTTCTACGACACTAAAGTATCTACCGGATGTCCAAGCAACCGGGTACCTGTAGTAGCTGCGCCTAACACGCCGCTTACCGTTTCTCAGGTAGGCGATTCATTGGTAGCCAATTTAAAAACAGGAACTTTCCAGTGGATTTATAATGATACTGCATTTGTTGCGGGTGGAAATGGTTCTTCTATAAAACCAACCCGTACCGGAAATTATAAAGTACAGTTACTGGATGCATTTGGATGTAGTAAAACTTCAGCCAATGTAAGTTATACGGCAACAGCCATCACCACGGTGGATCCAAGAGAAATTAAATTAACGGTTTCTCCCAATCCGAATAATGGTATTTTCCAATTGAGTTTTGAAGTAACCAAAAGAAGTGATTTATCCATAGAAATACTGAATGCATCAGGTCAGCGAGTATTCCTGAATACGCAATCAGGATTCCTGGGTAAATACAACAAACAACTCAGTTTAAAACAATATAGCAGTGATGTGTATTTGTTGAAAATACAACATGATAAAAAAACCTATCTGCAGAAAGTTATCATACAGAAATAAACCTGCGATATTCTATTCAATGCCTCTATGAAAATAGGGGCATTGTTATTTATGGGTATTTCGTACTTTGTGTAAAACAATGCTATGCTTCAACCCTGGTTAAAAAGTGTGGTAATTAAAACCGAAGACATTACCCATAGCACACGCAGATTCTGGGTACAGATTCCTGAGCTTGAGCGATTCAATTTTGAACCAGGGCAATTTGTAACTTTTGATTTACCCATTCACGAGCAGCGAAACAAAAGATGGCGATCCTACTCCATTGCCTCTGCGCCGGATGGTACCAATGTATTTGAATTGGTCATTGTTTTAATGGAAGATGGATTAGGAACGCCCCATTTATTCAATGACGTTACAGTTGGCAGTGAACTACTGGTAAGAGGTCCGCAAGGCAAATTTACCATGCCTCCTGTATTAGACAAAGATTTATACCTGATTTGTACCGGAACAGGTATTGCCCCATTCCGCTCAATGGTTCATCATATTCACCAGCAACAGCTTCCTCATAAAAATATTCACCTGGTATTTGGTTGCCGTGAATTTAAAGACAGTTTGTATGAAGCAGAATTAAAGCAACTTGAAAACAAACTTCCCGGATTTTATCACCACCCCTGTTTCTCCAGGGAACTGGTGGTGGGGCCCGGCCAATATAGCGGCTATGTGCATGCCTGCTATACGGAACTGGTAGAAAAGCACAAGGGTATGACCGGAGCCATACCCGAAGCGAATTTCTTTTTGTGCGGATGGAAAAATATGGTTGACGATGCCAAAGCAAGAATTCTCTCCTTAGGTTACGACAAATCGGCTATCCACCTTGAACTGTATGGTTAGTTACTAATATGCGATAGCACCAGTTCTTTTACTTTACTAATCGGAATGCGTTCCTGCACCATACTGTCTCTGTGACGAATGGTTACCATATTGTCTTCCTTGGTCTGATGATCAATGGTTACACAGAAAGGCGTACCAATGGCATCCTGACGACGGTAACGTTTACCAATGGCATCTTTTTCTTCGTAGAAGCATTTAAAAGCGCCCTTGCATTCGTCCATCAATTCGCGAGCAATTTCAGGCAGACCGTCTTTTTTAACAAGCGGCAGAATCGCCAGTTTATTAGGAGCAATTTTTGCAGGAATTCTCAATACCACTCTGCTATCGGTAGTACCATCTTCTTTGGTAATAGTTTCTTCAGCATAAGCATGGCTTAAAATCAGCAAGAACATACGATCCAGTCCAATAGAAGTTTCTATTACATAAGGAATGTAATTACCATAGGGCTTACCGGTTGCTTCATCAATATCATTGTCAAAATACTGCTGTTTTTTCTTACTGTACTCCTGATGACTCTTTAAATCGAAATCTGTTCTGCTATGAATGCCTTCTACTTCTTTAAAGCCGAATGGAAATTCAAATTCAATATCCAAAGCCGCATCAGCATAGTGGGCCAGTTTCACGTGATCGTGATAACGGTATTTTTCAGCAGGCAATCCTAAACTTAAATGCCAGTTCAGTCTTTCCTGTTTCCAATAGTTATACCATTCCATCTGTGTGCCGGGTCTTACAAAAAACTGCATTTCCATCTGTTCAAATTCTCGCATACGAAAAATAAACTGACGGGCTACAATTTCATTACGAAATGCTTTACCTATCTGGGCAATACCAAATGGCACTTTCATTCTCGCGGTCTTCTGCACATTCAGGAAATTCACAAAAATACCCTGAGCCGTTTCCGGTCTTAAATAAATAGTATCGGACTCTTCTGCTACCGAACCCAGCTGGGTAGAAAACATCAGGTTGAACTGACGAATATCGGTCCAGTTGCCGGTTCCGCTTACGGAACAAACAATCTGATAATCAGCCAACAGCTGTTTTAATCCTGCAAAATCTTCTGCTGCCAGTAACTGATCCATCTTTGCCAGCAGTGCATCGGCTTCGGATGATTTGCCCGCCTCTCTTAACTGGTCTGCCTTAGCTTCAATAATATGATCTACTCGGTATCTTTTCTGGCTGTCTTTGTTGTCAATCATCGGATCACTGAAATTATCCACGTGACCGCTGGCCTTCCAGGTGGTAGGGTGCATAAATATAGCCGCATCAATACCCACGATATTCTGGTGCATCTGCGTCATACTTTTCCACCAGTAATCCTTGATATTCTTTTTTAACTCACTTCCATAAGGGCCATAATCGTAAACGGCACTGAGACCATCATAAATTTCGCTACTCTGGTATACAAAACCATACTCTTTGGCATGTGAAATAATTGCCTGAAAACTGTTTTCTGTTGCTGTGCTCATACAGCGGCAAAAATAGGTGATTACCCGTTTATCCAGTAAAATGGGCAATGTTGATTAAAAAATTTAGTTTAGAGACACAAAACTCAACAGACCGTTATGAAAAAAATCCTGTTCTGGATGCTGCTTTTGCCTGTAATGGCTAATGCACAGCAAACCAATGTACAAACCACAGAATATCCGAATGACTATTTAAGTCCTGCCTTTCATGCGGGCAGAAGGGCTGCTTTTAAAGAAAAAATGCCGGCTAAATCGGTGGGGATTTTCTTTGCCAGTCAGGTAAGACTAAGAAATGATGATGTAGACTACCAGTATGCACAGAATAAAAACTTTTATTATTTCACAGGGCTGGAAGAACCCAATGCCATGCTATTGCTGTTTAAGGAACCTACCACCATCTTAGGCAAAACAGGTACGGAATTTATCTTTGTTCAGAACAGGGACCCGCAGCGGGAAATGTGGAATGGCAAGATCCTGGGCGCGGAAGGTGTAACCAAACGTTACCAGTTTACCAATGTTTTTTTAAACCGCGATTTTAAAAACAACACCCTTGCACTGAATGAATACGATTCTGTATTAACATCTTTCAGATCAGAAGATATATTTCAGACCTATCCCAGAACAAGGGATGAATTGAGCAGAATGGCAGGCATAGTTGACAGTTTAATCAAAGCACACAACAAACCCATTGCCAGCAGAACCCAAATGCAAATCTTAACTGCTTTAAGAGGCATTAAACAACCCGAGGAAATTGCCATTCTGGAAAAAGCGGCTGCCATTAGTGTGGAAGGGCACAATGAAGTAATCAAAGCGGTTAAACCTGGCATGACCGAATACCAGGCCCAGGCCATCATGGAATATTCTTTCAAGAAAAATGGTTCTGAATACCCCGGCTATCCAAGCATCAATGGCTCATCGGAGAATGCCTGCGTATTGCATTATGTAACTAATTTAAGATTGATGAAAGACGGAGATTTGTTGTTGAGCGATTGTGCGGCTGAATACCATGGATACACAGCCGATGTTACCCGCACGGTTCCCGTGAATGGTAAATTTACTCCTGAACAAAAAATCATTTATGAACTGGTATTGGCAGCACAGGATTCAGCTATAGCGGTTTGTAAACCAGGCATGCCTTACAGTGGTTCCGATGCTGCTGCCAGAAGAGTCATCAACAGAGGTTTGATTCAGTTGGGTATTGCTGCCAATGAAGCAGAAGCAAGACGTTATTTTCCTCACGGAACATCCCATCACCTGGGTTTAGACGTGCACGACTTAGGTATCAGAGGCAACCAGGCTTTTGAACCCGGTATGTATTTAACCGTAGAGCCAGGTATCTATATTCCACCAAACAGCAAATGCGATCCGAAGTGGTGGAATATCGGCGTAAGAATTGAAGACGATATTTTAATTACCAAAGAAGGCAACCGCAATCTTTCTGCAGGTGCGCCCAGAACAGTTGCTGAAATTGAGAAGCTGGCAAAAGCCAAATCTAATTTCAACTAAAATATAAAAACTACAACTTGGGGTTATTCTTATGGCGGTCCTTGTCTCTTAGGGTTTTCTTCTCTAGGTTTTTTTCAAGGGCTTCCGTAAGATTAACCCCGGTTTGGTTAGCCAGACAAATCAATACCCACAAAACGTCGGCCATTTCATCTGCCAGTTCATGGGAAGTATCGGAAGCCTTAAAGGATTGCTCTCCGTATTTTCTTACCATAATCCTGCTGAGCTCTCCTACTTCTTCCATCAGAATACCCAGGTTGGTTAATTCATTAAAATAACGCACCCCAACGGTTTTTATCCATTGGTCTACTTGTTGCTGTGCCGCTTCTATTGTCATTATTCCTTGTTTTTTGAATCTATTAAAATGGTTACGGGCCCATCGTTCACCAGGGCAACTTTCATATCCGCTCCAAAAATACCCGTCTGAATTTTTTTACCCAGCTGGGTCTCTAAAGCGCTAATCATTGCTTCATATAAGGGAACAGCAATTGGAGGCTTGGAAGCTTTGATATAAGAAGGCCGGTTGCCTTTTTTGGTACTGGCATGCAGGGTAAACTGACTAACCAGTAAAATATCTCCATTTACTTCTTTTATGGAACAATTCATTACACCTGCTTCATCATTAAAAATCCGAAGGTTCACCAGTTTACCTGCCAGCCATTCAATGTCTTCCTGAGTATCGGCGTCTTCAATCCCCACCAAAACCATTAATCCCATACCGATTGCCCCATTCAGTTTTTCCTCAATGGTTACCGATGCACTGGAAACTCTTTGAATTACTAATCGCATAGAAAGAAATTTAACCGAAATTTGAAAGAACTAAGATAAACATTCAAAACAGAAACCCTTGAATAGAATGCCTGCATACAAAGCCATTTTTCTGTTTGGAGTATTGTTTACCGCAATGGCTGTAAAAGCACAGCACAGCATTGAATTCAATCCCCTGTATGGTACAGCAATCTGGAATCCAGACAGTAGCTATACCAATTTTGCCGGCGAAAGTTTACAAATCAATAAGTGCCTTTTTTATACATCAGGATGGAAAGCAATCATTAACCATCAAAATAAAAAAGGACAGACCGATACAGTTATCTTAAGTAATGCTCATTATTTAATAGACCTGAGCGAACCCAAGAGCCTGAAACTTCCATTTACCGTTCCAGCCCATGCTACTCAACTTATTTTTACGTTGGGGGTAGACAGCATTAAAAACACAACCGGTATTCAAACTGGTGTGCTGGATCCGGCGAGAGGCATGTTCTGGACCTGGAGAACAGGATATATTATGGCCAGAATGCAGGGTACTTCGCCCTCAGCCAACACGGCTGGTAAACGTTTCAGTTATGATGTGGGGGGATTTGAATCGCCGTATAATGCAGTCAGAACCATCGCACTCAATCTGCCCGAAACCGCTGGCTCGGATAACCATGCAAAGAACCCGCTATATATTCAAACTGATTTATCCAAATGGTTCCAAGGAAAGCATACCATCAGTATTGCGCAAACACCCAACTGTCACAATGCTGGGAAGCTGGCTATGCAACTGGCAGATAATTATCAGCAGCTATTTCAAATACTTTTACATTGATGAAGAAGGCCGGTATCATATTATTCTTAGTGGTGTTTGTTCTTTCAGCGCTGGGCTTTATGGAGCAGCCGGAAAGAAAAGGCTTGCCTAAACAACAGCCTTTGATTGTTCCTAAGGGCTGGCCGAAACCCCTGTATGATTTCTCAAAAAATCCTTTAACGGCCGAGGGAATTGAACTGGGCAGACAGCTGTTTTATGAACAACAACTCAGCAGAGATGGCAGCATTTCCTGCGGAACCTGCCATCAGCAATTTGGTGCATTCAACAACTATGATCACCCTTTGAGTCATGGATTGGACAATAGCTTAACTACCCGTAATGCTCCCGGTCTCTTTAACCTGGCCTGGCAGAAATCATTCATGTGGGATGGTGGCATCAATCACCTGGACCTTCAGCCACTGGCACCGCTGACGGCTCATAATGAAATGGGAGAAAGTATTGAAAATATTATCAGTAAGCTTAAGAAAAGCAAAACCTATCCACGATTATTTAAAGCAGCATTTGGCGACCCAACCATTAATACCCAACGACTCGGAAAAGCATTGAGTCAGTTTCTCTTAACCATGGTAAGCAGCAACAGCAAATACGACAGAGTGATGCAGGGCGCAGATAGTTTTAATTTACCGGAGAAACTGGGTTATGCCATTTTTAAAAGTAAATGCAGCAGTTGTCATACAGAACCACTGTTTACCGATTTCAGTTATAGAAATACTGGCATGCCCCTGGAACCCTTCTTACAGGATATGGGCAGAATGACCATTACACAGGATCCTGCTGATTCACTAAAATTCAAAGTGCCCAGTCTGCGCAATGTAATGGTAACATTCCCCTATGGTCACGATGGAAGATTTTTTTCTCTGAGCAATGTATTTGAACATTATCGTAACAACATGCAGGTAATGGGCAACACAGATGCTTTATTGAAAAATAAACTTCCACTCAGCAACTATGAAATAGGACAACTCAAAGCATTCCTGCAAACCCTTACCGATTCGGCTTTTCTGCGGAATCCCCGTTTTGCAGCACCAGGAACCAGCCCCTCAGCAACACAACCCTTAGACCTGCACAACTGATAACAATACCCTATTTTTGAGCAATAGATAATTCCATTGAGCGAGATAAAAAAACTGGCAAGTCAAACAATCTGGTATGGTGTACCCACTATAGCCAGTCGTTTTTTAGGGTACCTGATGAACCTTTCGCTTCCGTTGTTTTTTGCACAACCTGCTACTACGGCAGATTTAACACAGATCTACGCAATCATTCCTTTTCTGAACGTGTTGTTCACTTACGGATTGGAAACCGCCTATTTCAGATTCATCAAAGAAGAAGACCCCAATCGGCTTTACAGTACTTTATCTATTTCTTTACTGGGGAGTACTCTCTTGTTCACAACCATTTTATGGTTATGCAGAGAACCCCTGATGAACTGGGCCAACCTGGAAGCACAGCCGGCATTTATCAACTGGATGATTGGTATTTTATTTTTCGATACCATCAGCACCTTGGCCTTTGCCAGGCTCAGACAGGAAAACAGACCCCGTAAATACGCAGCAGTAAGACTATCCAGCGTACTCATCAATTTTATTACCGTACTGGTTTTTATAGGATGGATTCCACAATACGTACAAACCAATCCAGCATCCGCACTCCGTTATTTTACTGAGCAGAATATTGGCATTGGCTATTATCTGATTGGCAACCTGGCGGGCAGCATCCTCACTTTTTTGTTACTCTTTTCCGAGTTCAGAAAAATCAAATGGAACTTCCATTTTGATGTATTGAAAAAAGTACTGAGTTACAGTTACCCATTGATTATTGTAGGGATGGGTGGCATGGTAAATGATATGTTAAGCAGACTGATTTATCAGCATGTGGTAGACCTGCCGGTTGAAGAAGCCAAACACGAGCTGGGCGTATTCGGTAATATTTATCGGCTGGCGGTTTTAATAACCATTATGATTCAGGCATTCAGAATGGCAGCTGAACCCTTCTTCTTTAAACAAAAAGGAGAAGAGAACGCGCAAAAAACCTATGCCCGCGTAATGAAGTTTTTTGTGATTGCCTGCAGCTTCATGTTGTTGTTCATTAGTTTGTTCATTGAAGTATTTGAATGGTTTTTTGTGGCCATTGACAAGCCCTTGTGGACGCAGGGATTGCAGATAGTTCCCCTGCTCGCTTTAGGCAATATATTCCTTGGCATTTATTACAATCTAAGTATCTGGTACAAGCTCACCGACAGAAACAATTACGGTGCACTCATCACTGTTGGCGGTGCGGTCATTACCATTGCAATGAATATAATCTTAATCCCCAGCCTTCACTATTTAGGCGCCGCCATTGCCACTTTTATTTGTTATGTATTCATGATGCTGGTTAGCTATTACCTCGGTCAAAAGTATTATCCGGTTCCTTACGCAACTAAAAAAATCATCGCCTATTTAGTGGTGGTTCTACTTATGTACGGCATTCAAAAAGCAATCCTGTATTTTATTCCTCAGCTATGGCTGGGCATTTTCACTGGATTTATTTTCATTGGTCTGTTTGGCTGGCTGGTTTTTTGGGCAGAAGAAAAAGAAATCAAAAAACTCATCTCGTGAATTTATCTTTGCAGTATGGCAGAAGATTTACAGATTATCAAAGGAACCAAGTCTGAACAATACGAGGCATTGATCCCTCAAATTAAAGGTTTGCTAAGTGGCGAACCTAACCTGATTGCCAACCTTGCCAATACAGCAGCAGCCCTAAAAGAGCAATTCGGCTGGTTCTGGATAGGTTTTTATCTGGTAGAAAAAGACGAACTGGTACTAGGCCCCTTCCAGGGACCAGTTGCCTGCACCAGAATCAGAAAGGGAAGAGGGGTTTGCGGAAGCAGTTGGGAGCAGGCTAAAACCTTGATTGTACCCGACGTTGAAAAATTTCCCGGTCATATAGCCTGCAGCAGTTTATCTAAATCTGAAATCGTTGTTCCTTTATTCAAAGACGGAAATATATGGGGCGTTCTGGATGTTGATAGCAGCGATTACAACCAGTTTGATGAAACCGACCAGCTTTATTTAGAACAAATTGTTGCGCTGCTATCTTAATACACAAACGCTATAAGCTTTACCATTTACTTACTGCTAAAGGCAAGTTTCCCGCTAACGGTCTCCATTTGAAAACCATGCGCATTTGGGCTTCTCCCCCAAATTATGTACCTTTGCATTATTCGTATATGTCTCAGTTATACTGGAATCTACTTCAGTGACAAGGTAATCCCAACAATATCAGGTTATATACCACTTGAAATTTCAAGTGTTCATTTAAATCACATTTTGTGTTATTCAAAGAATTAGAACTCATTGAGCCCATCTTAAAAGCGCTCGAAACAGAAGGGTATACCAACCCTACCCCCATTCAGGAACAAGCGATTCCGTCCGCCCTTGCAGGTAAAGACATTTTGGGTTGCGCCCAAACAGGAACAGGAAAAACAGCCGCTTTTTCTATTCCTATTCTTCAACTGGTTTGTCAGTCTCAGTTAAACGGAAATTTCACCAGAGGCATCAAGGCATTAATCCTTACCCCTACCAGAGAATTGGCTATTCAGATTGACGAAAGTATTGCAGCGTATGGTAAAAATCTGCGCATCTCCCATGAAGTTATTTTTGGGGGTGTATCGCAACATCATCAGGTAATTAACTTAAAGAAAGGAGTAGATATTTTAACTGCTACCCCAGGTAGATTACTAGACCTGATGCAACAGGGATTTATTCATTTAAAAGATATTCGTTTTTTTGTATTGGACGAAGCCGATCGTATGTTAGACATGGGCTTTATTAACGATGTAAAGAAAGTTGTGGCTAAACTACCTGAGAAAAAACAGACCTTGTTTTTCTCAGCCACAATGCCCGATGAAATTAAAAAATTAGCCAACACCCTTTTAAAGAATCCGGTAACCATTGCGGTAACACCTGTTTCTTCTACGGTAGAAAAAATTGAACAGGCGATTTATTTTGTTGAGAAGGAAAACAAAAAAAATCTGCTACAAGATTTACTACAAGACAGTACCATCAAGTCGGCACTGGTATTTACCAGAACCAAGCACGGTGCAGATAAAGTTGTGAAGAATCTGGTTAAACAAGGAATAACTGCTGAAGCCATTCATGGTAATAAATCACAGAATGCCAGACAAAGGGCATTGAACAATTTTAAAAATGGTAGCACCCGCATCCTGGTTGCTACTGATATTGCAGCAAGGGGAATTGATGTAGATGGTTTGTCCCATGTATTCAATTACGAATTACCCAATGTTCCGGAAACCTATGTTCACAGAATTGGCAGAACAGGCAGGGCGGGAGAAAGCGGTATGGCCATTTCTTTTTGTGACA
Source organism: Sediminibacterium sp. C3 (assembly GCF_000508085.1). GTDB lineage: Bacteria > Bacteroidota > Bacteroidia > Chitinophagales > Chitinophagaceae > Sediminibacterium. The sequence continues at coordinate 3,036,881 of NZ_KI669560.1, forward strand.
CAGAAGAAAGAGCTTATTTGAAAGACATTCAGAAGCTGATAAAAATTGAGCTGCCGGTTGTAAGCAACCACGAATACCATTCGGCTACCCCTCAGAAAACCAGTTCCAATCAACCCGAAAAAATAAAGAAACCTGCACCCAGAAACAGAATGGTGAAACAGAGTTATTACAAATCTGGGAGAAGCAGCAAGTAATTTTTCTGATTTAAGCACTGACTGATCAGATTAGCAATAGTTTTTTTAGATTGTAGCATGATTAAACCCATTCATTTATTCATCGCTACAATTTTTTTTGCCATTACAGGAAATGCACAATCTGCAAAGAAGGGGGCAATTGCATTGTATTATCCTGAACGTTCCAACTGGGAAACCAAAGCTCCCGAAGCATTGGGAATAACTGCATCAACGATAGAAAAAACGATCGCCACTGCCAGGGCTGCGGAGTCACCCAATCCCAGAAGTATGGAAGAAAACCATTACAAAACTTTTGGTAAAGAACCTTTTGGTGATGGCATTGGTCCTTTTGAAGACCGTGGAGAACAGACTGGTATCATTATTTACAAGGGGTATAAGGTAGCAGAATGGGGCAGCCCGCTAAAACCTGATATGACCCATAGTGTGGCAAAAAGTTTTTTATCTGCTGTTGTAGGTTTGGCAGTAGATGCGCAATTGATACGGTCGGTTCAGGATCCGGTACACAGCTATGTTCCACCCATTGAGTTATTTCAACCTGAGCCTGTTAGTAAACCCGCTTCTCTGTTTAATCAACCAGAATTATTACACCCTTTTGAAACTGTTCACAACAAAACCATTACCTGGGAATCCATGTTAAGACAAACCAGTGATTGGGAAGGAACGCTATGGGGTAAACCCGATTGGGCAGACCGGCCCGACCCTGATCCCAAAAAATGGTTGAACAGAATCCGTTATCAGCAGGGTACTGTTTTTGAATACAATGATGTTCGGGTTAATGCGCTGGCATTGGCAGCTACCAGTGTTTTCAGACAACCGCTTCCTCAGGTTTTGAAAAAAAATATCATGGACCCCATTGGGGCATCCAATACCTGGCGTTGGACAGGCTACCGGAATGCTTGGATTGTATTGGACGGAAATCCGGTTCAGTCTGTAAGTGGTGGCGGCCACTGGGGCGGAGGCATGTTTATACATGCGGAAGACATGGCTCGCTTTGGATTACTTACCCTGCGTAAAGGCAAATGGAAAGATCAGCAAATTCTTTCTGAGTCCTGGATTCGTCAGTCTACCACTCCGGGTCCGGCCAACAAGGAATATGGATACATGAATTTTTATTTAAATACCGACCAGAAATTAATTCCAGCTGCACCGGCTGAATCGTTTGTGCATTTGGGCAATGGAAATAATGTGGTGTATGTTGACCCCATTAACGATTTGGTAGTAGTTTTGAGATGGGTAACCCAAAAAGGGATGATTGACACCATTTCCACACTACTGGAGGGACTCAAGAAATAACAATTTTTCGTCAATAGACGAATATTTTATAATTGCTTAAATCTCAATGATAAATACCTAATTTTAGGTGACGGCGTTTCCCCCAGCCGATTATACGCCATGATTAACCCAAGTCCTATAGCAACGGAAAGCTTAGAAGAGCAAAACCGAAAATTGCTGAAAACGCAACATGCACTGGAAAAAAAAGTAAGTCAGCTAAAAGATTTTGCTGGGATTATAACGCATGATGTAAGGGGACCTGCCCATAATATTTCCAAAATGTTGGAAATGTACGAAAGCACCAATGATCCGGAACTGAAAAAAGCTTCCATGGATTATTTAAAAAAAATCAGCAAGGACCTTACCAACAATCTCAATGAACTGATTCAGATATTACAAATCCATCTGGAAAAAGACATTCCTGCTTCAGATTGTTCTTTTGAGGAAGTTATCAACAGCGCTCTGCTTCAATTACAGGATGTAATTCAGCAGAAGAATGCGGTAATTGAACAAGCCCTGGAAGTGGCACAGATTAATTACCCAAGGGTTTACTTACAAAGCATCGTTTACAATTTATTGAGCAATAGTCTTAAATATACCAAACCCGGGACCGCTCCAGCCATTCGCATTGAAACCTTCGAAAAAGAAGGGGCCATTCATTTATCGGTTACTGATAACGGATTGGGTATTGATTTAACTAAGTTCGGCCACTTGCTATTCAAATTTCAGAAGAGCTTTCACAGCGGTTTCGACAGCAAGGGAATTGGTCTATATCTCATAAAAAATCAGATTGAAGAGCAGGGGGGGAATATTTTTTGTGAAAGCGAATCACAAAAAGGAACAAAATTTACTGTTCGTTTTTAAAAAAATCCCCTATTTTTGCCGTCCCAAATGCGGATGTGGCGAAATTGGCAGACGCACTAGACTTAGGATCTAGCGCCGCGAGGCATGTAGGTTCGACCCCTATCATCCGCACTGAACCACCTTTATAGGTGGTTTTTTTATGCGAAACCCTTACCTTTGCAGCCCGATTTTAAGTATATAAAACACCTATATGGCTACAATTACCAGAGAAAACATTGGCTTATTAAATGATAAGCTTACCGTTACCCTTACCAAGGAAGACTATTTAAGTGGCTTTGAAAACAGCCTGAAGAAATATGCAAAGACTGCCAATATACCTGGCTTCAGAAAAGGTATGGTACCCACTGGACTGGTAAAGAAAATGTATGGTCAGGGGGTATTTTCTGAGGAAGTATTGCGTAAAGTAGAGCAGGAAATGAATGCCTATATGACCAAAGAGCAGATTGATATTTTTGCTCAGCCACTTCCACTTGAAAATGACGCAAACAAATTAGACATGAACAATTTGTCTGATTATGTTTTTTCCTTTGAAATTGGATTGAAGCCGGAATTTGAAGTAAATCTGTCAAAATTTGAAGCTACCCGCTATGTGGTAACGGTTACCGATGCAATGATTGATGACGAAATCGCAAGATTGCAGACCCGTTTTGGTAAAATGACAGAACCTGAAACAGTTACAACCGAAGACAATGTATTGAATGTAACATTTACTGAAACCGATTCAAAAGGAAACCCTGTTGAAAACGGGGTAAGCAAAGACAACAGCGTTCTGGTAAAATATTTTGCAGAAAAGTTCCGTAAGAATTTAATGGACAAGAAAAAAGACGATGTGGTACTTCTGCAAATCAAGAAGGCTTTTGAAGACAAGGAAGCAGAAACCATTCTGGCTGATTTGGGATTAACCAAAGACGATGCTGACAAGTATTTCAATATGTTAATCACCAAAGTAGGTTTAGTAGAGAAAGCGGCGTTGGACGAAGAACTATTTAAGCAGATTTATCCAGGCAACGAGAATATTAAAACCGAAGCAGACCTGAGAAATGAAATCAAGACTGAAATTGAAAAATACTATGCTCAGTCTGCTCGCAATCAGGTTCAGGATCAGATATATCACTACCTGGTAGATCATGTTAGCATGGAATTACCAGAAAACTTTTTAAAACGCTGGTTACAAAACGGTGGTGAAAAGCCAAAAACTGCAGAAGAAGCGGAAGCAGAATATCCAAGTTTCTCCAAACAATTAAAGTGGACTTTAATCAGCAGCAAATTGTCACAAGACAACAAAATTGAAGTGCTTCCTGAAGACATCCGCAATTTTGCCAAAATGCAATTGTTCAGCTATATGGGCAACCAGTTAGGTGCTTTGGGCGACAACCAGCAGTGGATTGATGACTATGCAAACAGAATGATGCAGGATAAAAAATTTGTGGAAGACAGTTACCACAGAATCAATGCAGAAAAATTATTTGACGCATTGGAGTCTCAGGTAAAAGCAAAAGATGAAAGCATTAGTGCAGACGATTTTGCTAAGAAATTAGAACACCATCATCATTAATAGAAGATATCATATTTTAAAAACCAGCCAAAGGCTGGTTTTTTTATTGGCATAACTGATGCGCTTTTAGTGCAGTTTTCATCTGACGAAGTAATGTATTTGCAACATAACGGTTCACGAAGAGATGTCCGCTCAGTTGCAAAAGTCGCTTTCTGAACCAGTGACTAGAAATAACAGATAAAATGGCTGCGCTTCTTTTTTGAATGAATGGCTTTAACTCATCAATAAAATCAGCATGGGTAACCGGCCATTGAGGCTCAGGCTTGGTAAATTTAAACAGCGGAATAATTTGCACACTCTCTTCCTTATCGCACAGAAAAGATTTCAAATGAATGCCTGCATATCCTTTGGAAAAAAGTGGATGTTGATGGAAATCCTTCAGTGGGATTGTAAAATGATTTTGCAAAAACCGAATACAATTATACTGCCCCAATGCATAATCGTGCTCTCTGAATCTTTTACTCAGGAATCCACCAAATCCCTGCAGCGAACCGCTTGCAATTGCTTTTTCTCCTTCTATTCGCTCTTTCAGACTCCCCTGGTATCGAACCGGTGAAATTAAAAATTGTCCTGCTTTTTCCTTGTTCATCATATCAGCTATGGGTAGGGGTTTGGCTTTCATTTGGTGCATCATGGCAAACAGAATTTGTTTTGCAACCCCGGTAATGGCAGTTGATTCATTGTCTTTAAATCCGGTTGATTCCGGAAATGGGTCAATCATTAGTACCGTTTGAGTAAAAGAGGAAAATGAATCACGGTCAGTGCCCTGGAATTCACTACCTCCTGCCTTTTGTTGCAGGAGTTCAATAACTTTTTCAAAGGGTTCATTGTTCATGAGGCCACCGTCGACCTGTAAGGAAACATGATCGGCAGAACCATCCAGCAGTATGCCCTGCTGATTCAACCAATGATTTTCCTGAATGAATTTCAGGGGCCGTTTCAATAATACCGGCTTCAATACAAGGGGGAAAGCCCCTGTGGCCATAATTGCTTTTTGCAACAAATTAGCATTGATTCCTTTGGATAAATTCAAAGGAATCCAGCCAGGGTCCGTTAGCTCCCCATAATCTTTTCCCTGCAATGGTTCTGTAAACTGCGACCCTGTCAATTGAAAACAGGCAAAATCATGATGAACCGACATTCGGTGTGTCGACTTTTGCAAATCGGATTGAAAGGAAATATTGAAAGGATATCCTGCCAGATTGGTCATTGTGGCAAATAATTTCATGGCGGGATCCATATAGGGGGGTAATACATTGTGGGGATTAGCAGCTGCTGCAATGGCCCGGAGACTTAATCGTTCAACAAAACTCCCATTGAGCAGGGATGAAAGGGATTGAGATGTAGCAATATCAGCCGTATCCAGCAAGAAAGGGGCCATGGAATCTGCTTCCATTTCAACCCAGCTTTTGTACAAAATTTTTGCAGCAGGTTGCTGAATTGCTGCTGCAGCTAACAGTCCGGTCATTCCTCCCGCAGAAGCCCCACCCACTACTGAAATATTTACCCTATGTGTGGGAACCCCTGACTGACCGCGTTTTTGCTCCCAGTTTTCCAAAACCTCCAGCAAACAATCCAACACACCTGCCGTATATGCGCCAGCCGAAACTGCTCCTGCCATGCAAATTCCTAAATGAAAAGATTCGTTTTTCATATCTTAACAAATAACGTTTCTGAACTTATCTAAAATGAACGACCTTTGCAACCGTGTTTTAACGGTAAATCAAGGGTTATGTCAAAATGCCATGGATAAAGCTTTGCACAGTATTTGAACAGGGTTGATACCGATTTAACAAAACACCTAACTTCAACACGAAATACAGTTATATGAATATTGAAAAAGAATTTGAGAAATACGCCGTAAAACACCATGGAATCAGCAGCGGGGTTTTGCACAATTACAGACAGTATGGTCAGGTTACCAATCTTACCCCTTACATCATAGAAGAACGTCCTTTGAATGTAGCGAGCATGGATGTTTTCAGCCGCTTAATGATGGATCGTATTATTTTTCTGGGAGAAGGCATTAACGATTATGTTGCCAATATTGTAACAGCACAATTACTGTTCCTGGAGAGTACCGACCGTACCCGCGATATTCAGATGTATATCAATAGTCCCGGTGGCAGCGTTTATGCTGGATTAGGCATCTATGATACCATGCAGTTTATTGGTCCTGATGTAGCAACCATCTGCACGGGAATTGCAGCCAGCATGGGTCAGATTTTATTGTGCGCAGGTGTTCAGGGAAAAAGAACCGCTTTAAAACATAGCAGGGTTATGATGCATCAGCCAAGCGGTGGCATTGGCGGACAGGCAACTGATATTGAAATTACTGCCAGAGAAATTAAAAAACTAAAACAGGAATTGTATTCCATCACTGCTAGCCATACCGGCAAATCAGTGGAAACCATTGCAAAAGACAGTGACCGCGATTTCTGGATGACAGCTCTGGAAGCCAAGGAATATGGCCTGGTAGATGAAGTATTATTAACCAATCCACGCAAAGAGAAGAAAGGATAAACCATTCAAAACAAATTACTATGAGTGCTAAATATATATTGAACCCATACTTGTCTAACGACGCTGAAGAGCCTGAAGAAAATAAAGAAGATAAGCCGGAAGCTATGAGTAGCTATCTGACCAAAAAAATGGAACACCTGTTTTTTGAGAAGAGAGCCGTGTACTTATGGGGTGTGGTAGATGATAAATCAGCAAAAGATATTGTATCAAAATTGTTGTTACTGGATGCAGACAAACCGGGTGCAGAAATTAAATTATACATCAATAGTCCCGGAGGTGTTGTAACCAGTGGGATGGTTATGTACGATACCATTAAAATGATTCAGAGCCCAGTTAGCACAATTTGTATGGGACTAGCTGCCAGCATGGGGTCTATACTTTTAAGCGCAGGCACCAAGGGTCGCAGGTTTATTTTTCCTCACGGTGAAGTAATGATTCACCAACCTAGTTTGGGCGGATATTATCAGGCTACCAGTGCTGACATTGAAATTCAGGCCAACCAGATTTTAAAAACCAAACAACTGGGTGCTAAGATTCTGGCTGAAAACTGTGGCAAATCAGTAGAACAAATTCTGGCCGATTTCGACAGAGACTACTGGATGGACGCCGAAGAAGCGGTTGCTTATGGCATCGCTGATGGTATATTAAATAAGATATAAGAAATTATGGCAAAGCAAAATAATTTACACTGCTCTTTTTGTGGGAGAAGTAGGGATGAGGTTAAAATTTTAATCGCCGGTCAGGAAGGGCATATTTGTGAAAATTGCGTTGAACATGCCGAAGAAATCATAGCGCAGGAATTAACCGCAAAAAATAATCCTGCCTCCGCAAGTGGAGCTGTACAAATCAGAAAGCCAAAGGAAATCAAGCAGTTTCTGGATGAGTATGTGATTGGTCAGGATGAAGCCAAAAAAATACTTTGTGTAGCAGTATATAACCACTACAAGCGTGTAAACAATAAGCAGAAAGTAGATGATGTTGAAATTGAAAAAAGCAATATCATCATGGTGGGTGAAACGGGTACCGGTAAAACCTTACTGGCAAAATCAATCGCCCGTTTATTGAATGTGCCTTTTGCCATTGTAGACGCCACTGTTTTTACAGAAGCCGGCTATGTGGGTGAAGACGTAGAAAGCATGCTTACCCGCTTGTTACAGAATTGCAATTACGATGTAACAGCAGCAGAAAGAGGCATTGTTTATGTAGACGAAATAGATAAGATTGCACGTAAAGGTGACAACCCATCCATTACCAGAGACGTTAGTGGAGAAGGTGTTCAGCAAGGTCTTCTGAAAATGCTGGAAGGAACAGAAGTGCTGGTTCCGCCGCAGGGAGGAAGAAAGCATCCTGAACAAAAAATGATCAAGGTAGATACCAAAAATATTCTATTCATTTGTGGTGGTGCATTTGATGGCATAGACAAAGTCATTGCCAGAAGAATCAATACCAATGCCATTGGTTTCAGTGTAAACAAAGATGAACAGGAAATGCAGAGAAGCAATCTCTTGGAATTCATCAATGCACAGGACCTGAAAAGTTTCGGATTGATACCTGAACTTTTAGGAAGATTACCCGTGGTAACCCATTTAAATCCTTTGGATGCCGCCACCTTAAGAAGCATTTTAACAGAACCGAAAAACTCCTTGATTAAGCAATTCACCAGATTGTTTGAGATGGAAGGAATAGAGCTGACCATTGAACCGGCTGTTCTTGATTTTATGGTAGCCAAAGCCATGGAATATAAGTTAGGTGCAAGAGGACTCAGAAGCATCTGTGAAAGTATTTTAACAGAAGCCATGTTTGAGTTACCGGGAACTGAAACAACCACTTTGGATGTAACCCTTGACTACGCTGAAAAAATGTTCAGCAAGAGTAAGCTAAGTGCTTTAAAAGTTGCCTAACCCTAAATTAAGTATACACATGAACGAGTTAATAGAAAAATTAGTAAAGGAAGCTGGTTTGTCAGAACAACAGGCCCAACAAGCCATTGCTACCATAGCAGGATTTGTAAAAGAAAAATTCCCTATGCTGGGAGGTGCTGTTGATCAGATTTTTGCAGCTGGCTCCAAGAGTGAAGATTAATTAAGCTTGCATATGGGGGAGCTTGATAACAAACCTGCTCCCCTTTCCAGGCATACTCTCTATGGTTAAACTACCATCGTGCCTGTTGATTAAATCGCTACAAAGCATTAACCCAAATCCACTTCCTTTCTCCATAGAAGTTCCTGCAGTAGTAAAGTACTGTTTTGCATTTACTTTCTGAATGGTTTCATCAGACATACCAATACCGGTGTCTTCCACCAGAATAATTGTCTCTGATTCTGTTTGCTCTGTTTTTATTTCAATCATCCCTTTTTCTGGGGTGAACTTTATTGCATTACTGATTAAATTCCTAAGTACAATTCTAATCATTTCTTTGTCTGCAAAAATCTGCATCTGTGGATTTACCAGATTATGAAATAGAATTTGTTTGCGATCTAGCAACATTCTATGTTCGTCTTCCAGTCCTTTTACCAATTGGAAGATTACTACTTTTGAACGATCCAGATTTTTACCAGCCATCTGGCCTTTTAGCCAGAAAAGCAAATTATCCAACAAAGAAGTAGTGCCCATATACTGGGTTTCCAGTTGAAGCAATAACTGTTTGGCCTGATCTTCAGGAACAATTCCCTGGTTCACTAAATTCAAAATACCTTTTGTATTTACCAATGGATTTCTAAGGTCGTGCGATATAATTGAAAGTAATTTATCTTTTGTTTTATTATCGGCTTCCAGCATTCTGTTCTGATAAGAAATTTCCTTATTCAGGGCCCCCATTTCTTCAATCTGGGCTTCAATTAAAATATTTTTAGCTCGAAGCTCTCTACTGAAATGTTTTTGTTTTTGATAGTTTATAAATACCATCACCACCAAAACAGCCAGTATAATTAAAATAAAAGTACCGACTGTTAAAATGAATAGCTGTTCATCTGAAGCACGCTGTGCACGAATAAAGGCGTTCTCTTTGTCTAATCTTAAGTTTTGCTGATTCTTGATGATATCAATAAAGTTAGAGGCATACTCATTTTCTTTGATGCGGTGTTGGTTAGTAACAGCAATAATAGTATCCTGCCAGGCAATGGCTTGTTCCGGATTATTAACCTTTTTATAGTAATTAATAATCTGAGTTACACTCTGATAAGTTAAATCATAGGCATTGATTGATTTTGCAAACTCATAAGATGTTTTTGACAATGCATACATTTCATTCAAGAGTCCTCTCTTCAAAGCAATATCTGCAAGTGCAAGATTATTCAGCGCCATTCCATAGCGATCATTAATTTTCTGATCTATTGCCATAGAAGCATTAAAAAAACTGACCGCCAAATCCAGATTCTTCCCATTCAAAGCCAGTTTGCCTAAATGATACAAAGCTTTCTTTTCACCATAGCTGTATTTAATCTTTTTACTGATATTCAAAGCCTGGTCAAATAAAATAACAGCAGAATCTGGTTTGTCTCTGTATAATTGAATTAAACCAAGACTATTTTTAACATTGACAATTTCCTCTTCTTTATTGTACTGTTTAAAAATACTAAGGCATTCATTGAATACGGTAACAGCCGTATCGTAACGACCTTCGAGCAGTAAGGCATTTCCAATTTGCTGGGTTACTTTGGCCAAATTAAAAGTATCCTTGGTTCTCTTAAATATGTCCAGTGATAGATAATAATCGGTTAGTGCCCTTTTGTTGAATCCCTGTTGCTGATAAATTCCTCCTTCGTTTAAATAAGCAATTGCCAATCCTTTTTGATAATCAATTTGCTGTGCCGTAATCTGTGCTATGATCAGCAGGTTCAGCGCTTTTGAAATATCTGAACGTTTGCTTGCAAATGCTTCCTGATTTAAAGAATCAACTACAGCCGTCGTTCCTGTGGATTTCTGGCCATAAAGCTGATTCAAAAAAACAGATAGAACAAGTATGATTAGTATCCGCATATAACTGAATGAAGAAAAAGGATATAATGGATTTATACGTTTCAATATACAAAGTTTTGTGTGAACCTAGTCTATAAAAAAAGAGACCCAATCGGGTCTCTTAATATGAGCAAGCAATCGAAAAACATTTTATTGAAGTACTTCTCTTGCTATCACCATTTTCTGTATTTCTGAAGTTCCTTCCCCAATAGTACACAATTTTGCGTCACGATAGTACTTTTCTACAGGAAAATCTTTTGTGTATCCATACCCGCCAAAAATCTGGATGGCTTCGGTGGCTGCCTTAACTGCCACTTCGCTGGCATAATATTTAGCCATGGCCCCTTCTTTAGTTACTTTTTGCCCTTTATTCTTTAAGTCACAGGCCTGGTGGATCAGAAGGTCGGCAGCCATGATTTCTGTTGCCATATCCGCCAACTTAAAACTGACTCCTTGAAAAGACGCAATAGGTCTGTCGAATTGCTGACGTTCCTGCGCATATTGCAATGCCGCTTCGTACGCACCTTTGGCGATTCCAGCTGAGAGCGCAGCAATGGAAATTCTTCCGCCGTCCAGTATTTTCATGGCCTGTCTGAAGCCATCTCCCACTTCGCCTAAACGATTGCTATCAGGAATAATACAATTATCAAAAATCATTTCTGCCGTTTCACTGGCGCGCATACCCAGCTTATTTTCCTTTTTGCCTGCTGTAAAACCCGGGGTTCCTCTTTCTACCACAAATGCAGTTGAATTACCGCTGGTTCTGGGCTCTCCGGTTCTGCAAATCACCACAGCAACTTCCCCTGACTTACCGTGTGTAATCCAACTCTTAGTACCATTCAACACCCAGTTATCGCCTTGCTTAACTGCCGTTGTTTTCATATTTCCCGCATCACTTCCCGTGTTGGGCTCGGTTAGGCCCCAGGCGCCAATCCACTCAGCAGTTGCCAGTTTAGGTAACCAACGTTGTTTCTGCTCTTCGTTTCCAAAGCTCAGTATATGATTCGTACAAAGTGAATTATGAGCAGCCACACTTAATCCAATACTTCCGCAAACTTTCGCAATTTCCTGAATAATGGCATTGTATTCAAAATATCCTAAACCAGCGCCTCCATAAGCTTCCGGTACCAATACCCCCATTAATCCCAGCTTCCCCATTTCCCTGAACAAAGCCTCAGGAAAAAACTGAGCTTCGTCCCATTCCATAAGATGGGGTTTAATTGATTGCAATGCAAAATCCCTGGCCGTGTCGGCTACCTGTCTGGTTAATTCTGTTTCCTGAAAATTCATAGTTAAAACTTTACAATAGACGGGGGCTGAATAATGCAAGCGTACTATTCAGACCCCCTAAAACAAACAATCGTTAGTTAGTTTGTGGAGCAAATCTAGGGGATTTTACATGAAAAAATTGGTTAAAAAAGGGAAGAATATATTCACAGCCGAACTTGTTGAATCAATTGCTCATATTGAGCCGGTTGAATGAAAACAATCTTTCTTAAATCTTCCAGCTGTTGGAATAATCCATACAGTTTCCTGTATTGAACAATTGCAGACGCAATGTCAGGACTAACCCCTGCTTTAATAAGCAATGCTTCGCTGGCCGTGTTGATGGAAGGAAGTTCGAGCCTTGATTTTTCGGTAGGCGAAATACTATTATTGAGCTGAAGAAAAGGTTCTATGATGGAAAACACAGAGTCAGTTAGTCCATAGGTTTTTCGGATTTCGGAAATGGAATTAAACTGACCTAAATGGTTTCGGTATTTGAGAATTCTGCCTGCTAATACCGGACCAATTCCAGGCAATTGTTCCCAGGCAGTCTGATCTGCCGTGTTAATTTCAATTTTATGTGGCATCCGTCTGCTGTATTCTTTTTTTCCGTAGGTTGAATCTCTGTATGTGTTCGCCTCGCGTTTCTGATATAACGCTTCAATTCTGACAAAAGGCATCAATGATATTGCCAGGTCTGGATGAATGCCCCAGATTTTTTTCAAATCAGCAGCTTCTTTAAATCTTCCCCCCTTATTCCGATAATTACTTAAAGTTTTTATGTTTTTTTCCGTGAAGCCTAATTTGCCCAGCATTGAAGTACTGGCCGTGTTGGGATCAAAGAAAAATAGACTAAGCGTATTCTTGGTTGACGGTGAGACTGTATTGGAAAAATTGCTATCAGGCCCTTTTTCTTTCGGGTAGTCCACCTGATTTGTCCATTGCAACTGCTCAACAGGCAATGGTTGGGGAGTATCTTTTAAAAAATAAGGGGCAGCAATAAATAATCCCAATAGCATCAGCAACCCCAATAATCCAATCCGCTCTTTCTGTGAAAAGCTTAGATAATCTTTCATCCATTTTTTCATCTCCGCAAAATTTGCGGGATTACAAACTAATTTCTAACCCATCAAAAGCAAGTTGTATATGCGATGGTAGTTCCTGATTAATTTCATCGTGCAAACCCAATTGGTGACTTATATGGGTAAAATACACTTCAGGAACTTTCAGCATCTCGGCAATATCAATAGCTTCTTGTAACGTAAAATGAGACAGATGTTTTTCCTTTCTCAAAGCATTTAACACCAGTATTTTGGAACCTTTTATTTTTTCCAGTTCGGACTGCTCAATAAAATTGGCATCTGTGATGTAAGTAAAATCACCCATTCTGAAACCCATCACCGGCATCCGATGATGCATTACCTGTATGGGTTCTACTTTAATATCATTAATAAAGAAAGTTGATTCTCCAATGGTATGCAACTGTATTTCAGGAGTTCCGGGGTATTTATTATCTGAAAAAGCATAATAAAAATCGCGTCTGATAGCTTCTTCCGTTAAGGAATTGGCATACACATTCATGGCAGACCCGGAAAAAAAATTGAATGCACGAATATCATCCAGACCGGCAATATGGTCTTTGTGCGGATGAGTATAAAGAACGGCATCCAGCTTCCTTGTATTTGTCCTGAGCATCTGATAACGAAAATCGGGCGTGGTATCTATCACCACTGTAGTGTGTTCCGATTGAACCATTACACTGGTTCTTAGTCTTTTGTCTTTGGGATTATCTGAAGTGCAAACAGCACAAGTACATCCAATCATAGGTATCCCCGTACTGGTACCCGTACCCAAAAACCGGATCTTTAATGCACTTGATTTCACTGAATAAAACTACGGTAAATTTGTGCTGAACAGCAGGTATTTTTCTAAATTACTCGGTAGTTATCACTGCTTTTCTAACCACTTCTTCATAGAGTTTCTGTGACTCAAGGGTTAATTTATCAAACTGTATATCCAGCTGAGGAATTAATTCCATTAAAGTATTAATCCGACCTTCTATATTTAAGAATTTGTTGAGTACCACTACCCTTCTTGACTCCAGTAAACACCATCCACTCTGGAAAGTACCTCTTTCGTAACGAACCACGTAGTCAGATTCACCTAATATATCTTCTAATTTATTGAGTGTAGATTGCGTGTATTTCATAAGGACAAATTTAACCTTAGTACCCTGCAATTGCACAGGGTTTTATCCACAAACTGGGTAGAAATAGGGATAATCATGCCTTAGACTCCATTTTAATCAGGGGAACAATCATTTCTTCCAGGCTAATCCCTCCGTGCTGAAAACTATTCCTGAAATAATTAACATAATGATTGTAGTTATTGGGGTAGCACAAAAAACTGTCTTCCCTGGCAAAAATAAAGGAGGAATTAAGGGTGGGAACCGGTAGACCTATTTTAGCAGGATCTCTAAAAGCCAGCACTTCCTTATCATCGTAATTCAGGTTTCTACCATGCTTGTACCTAAGATTGGTAGTAGTCATTTTATCCCCAATCACTTTAATGGGCGATTTAACTCTTACACTTCCATGATCGGTTGCCAGAATAATTTTAATTTTTTTATCCGCCACTTTCTTCAAAGCCTGATGCAATGGACTGTGTTCAAACCAACTTCTGGTTAAACTCCGGTAACTGGCTTCATCACTGGCCAGTTCTTTCAGCACTTCCATTTCTGTTCGTGCATGACTAAGCATGTCCACAAAATTGTATACAATTACATTCAGCTGATTGCCCAGCAAATTGTGCATATTGTTCACCAATTGCTGTCCATCCTGGTGATTCAGAATTTTATGGTAACTGATTTTAAGCTGCTCTTTTTTCAGTCTTTTCAACTGCGCTTCCAGGAATTCTTTTTCATGCAAATTCTTACCCCCTTCTTCTTCATCGTTCTTCCATAAATCGGGAAACTTTTTTTCTATTTCTACGGGCATTAATCCTGCAAAAATGGCATTGCGACAATACTGCGTAGCAGTGGGCAGGATGGAGTAAAAACTGTCTTCTTCCAATATTCTGAAGCTCTCGGCAAACACAGGTTCAATGGCTTTCCACTGATCGTAACGAAGATTGTCAATTAAAATAAAAAATACAGGAACCTGATCTTCAATATGGGGCAGTACTTTAAACTGAAAAAGCTGATGACTCATTACCGGTGAATCTGCAGCAGCATGGCTTACCCACTCTTCATAGTGTCGTGTAATATATTTACCAAATGCGGCATTGGCTTCTTTTTTCTGATTCAAGAGAATTTCCCTCATTTCCGGACTATCACTTTTTTCCATCTCCAGCTCCCAGAATACCAGTTTTTTATAGAGATCCATCCATTCAGTATAGTCTGGGTTACCTGACAAAGCCATGAATAATTCTGAAAACTTCTGTTGGTAGGAAACCGTTGTTTTTTCGGCCACCAATCGCTTGTTGTCGATGATTTTTTTTAAACTCAGTAATACCTGATTCGGATTAACAGGTTTTATTAAATAGTCCGCAATCTGACTTCCAATGGCTTCATCCATCAGATTTTCTGTTTCATTTTTGGTGATTAGGACAATGGGAAGTCGTTGCTGAATCTGTTTCATCCTTGTGAGTGTTTCCAATCCTGTTAATCCAGGCATGGATTCATCCATCAGCACCACGTCTACTACGTTGCTCTGAATGTATTCAATTGCATCATAGCCGTTGGTTAAGGTATGAACAGCATACCCTTTTGCCTCCAGAAAAATCTTTTGAGACTGAAGACTTTCAATTTCATCGTCCACCCATAAAATCTGTGCAATTGCCATAGTGCTAAGCTATTTATAATTTTGTTTGTGCTACTAAATACTACCTTTATTAACAATTCAACAACAGCATGGACAAAGCGAAGCGTAAGATTATCAACGATCCGGTGTATGGATTTATCACCATTAACCATTCTCTAATTTTTTCCATCATCGGGCATCCCTTTTATCAGCGCCTCAGGAGAATTCAGCAAATGGCCATGGCTCAGCTGGTTTATCCGGGGGCAGTGCATACAAGATTACATCATTCACTGGGCGCTTATCACCTGATGTGCAATGTAATCACTGAATTGAGAAACAAGGATATTGAAATTACCAAAGAAGAAGAAATTGCGGTTAAAGCAGCCATTTTACTGCACGATATAGGTCATGGACCTTTTTCACATGCACTGGAACATGAGTTGGTCCAGGGGGTACATCATGAAGATCTTTCCCTGCAGATTATGCAGCAGATGAACAATGAGTTTAACGGACAACTTTCCCTGGCCATCGACATTTTTACCAATCAGTACCATAAACCCTTTCTGCACCAGCTAATCAGTGGTCAGCTGGATGTAGACAGAATGGATTATTTAAGCCGTGACAGTTTTTTCTCCGGAGTTAGTGAAGGGGTAATCGGCTATGACAGGATTTTAAAAATGCTGACAGTACATAATGGCCAGCTAATGATTGAGGAGAAAGGAATTTACAGTGTAGAAAAATTCCTGGTAGCCAGGCGGCAAATGTACTGGCAGGTGTATCTGCATAAAACCGTTTTATCTGCAGAAAAAATGTTAGTGAAAATTATACAAAGAGTAAGAGCCATTTATCCACGCTACAAGAAAGAACTGGCTACCGGGTCAGAAATTGATTATTTTCTGGGCGAATTTACCTTGCCCGTAACTTCGGCTTCTATACAGCGTTTCTGTTTAATGGACGACTTTGATGTAATAAGTGCCATAAAAAAATGGAGTCGTCATTCAGACAAAGTGCTTTCCATATTATGCACCCGATTACTCAATCGTGAAATTTATAAAACCAGCATACAATCAACCCCTTTTGCTGAAAGCTTTTTAGCGGAAAAGCAAGCAGAGATTATGAAAAAATTTGGAGTGAATGAAGAGGAGGCTTCCTATTTATGCTTTACAGGGATTGCGTCTAACACTACTTATCAAAGCAAGGAAGAAAAAATCAATATTCTTTACAAAGATGGCAGCGTAAAAGACATTACAGAAGTAGATAATTCAATGATACAACAGAATTTATCCTCCCAGGTAAAAAAATTTTACATTTGTCTGTTAAACTAATATAAATATATGCAGTTCACCGCAGCACAAATTGGCATGCTGATTAATGGAAAAGTAGAGGGAGATGCCAGTGTAACCGTTCAGTCTTTTGGAAAAATTGAAGAAGCCAAAGCTTCTCAGATTTCTTTTTTAGCCAATCCTAAATATGAGGATTTTCTATATACAACCGCCGCTTCCATTGTAATTGTGAACGATGCATTACAACTTAAGAAACCTGTAGCCGCTACGCTTATCAGGGTAGCCGATGCTTATTCTGCTTTTGCAGTGTTGATGACTAAATACCAGGAAATGGCGGCAAGTCAGCTAAAGGGTATACAGGAACCCAGTTATATTTCAAAAACAGCTCAGCTGGGCAAAAATGTATTCATTGGAGCTTTTGTCTATGTAGGTGAAAACGTAAAAATTGGCAACAATACCAAAATATATCCCGGGGTATACCTGGGTAACGATGTGGTTATTGGAGACAACACCACCCTATTTCCCGGTGCAAAAATTTATACCGGTTGTATAGTAGGCAATCAAGTAATTATTCATGCCGGTACCGTTATAGGGAGTGACGGATTTGGATTTGCTCCACAGGCTGATGGAACTTTTCAGAAAGTACCCCAGCTTGGCAATGTGGTAATTGAAGATTATGTAGAAATTGGAGCTAACAGTACCATTGACAGAGCCACGATGGGTTCTACCCTTATTCGTAAAGGGGTAAAAATTGACAACCTGGTTCAGATTGCCCACAATGTGGAAGTAGGGAACAATACGGTAATTGCTGCACAAACAGGTATTAGCGGCAGCAGTAAAGTAGGAAAATATGTAATGATGGGTGGCCAAACCGGTGTTGCTGGTCATTTAAGCATTGCGGATGGTACAAAAATTGGCGGCAAGAGTGGCATTACCAAAACCATCAAGGAACCCAATAAATCAGTGAACGGAAACCCGGCATTTGACTATACCAGTTCCCTTCGCGTGCAGGCTGCAACCAGAAACCTGCCCGAGTTGGAGAAACGGATAAAAGCACTGGAAAAAATGGTAGAGGACCTGGTTTCTGAGAAGCTTAAGTCTTAAATGAAGCATAAACGGTCGGGATAACTTAATTTCGCATATTAAAGCGCGGAAATATGGATATCAATTTTAATCCCGAAAAACAGCATACGCTTGCTCAGTCTATACAAATCAGTGGAACTGGCTTGCACACAGGTGTGCTGGTAGATATGATTTTAAAACCGGCGAACCCCGGATTTGGCATTCAGTTTCAGCGTACCGATCTCCCCAATAAACCTGTAATTAAGGCCGACTGTGACCTGGTAACCGACACGAGCCGGGGAACTACCCTGCAGATTGGAGATGCCAAAGTGAGCACGGTAGAACATATTCTGGCAGCCCTGGTTGGCATGGGGGTAGATAATGTGCTGATTGAAGTAAATGGCCCGGAAATCCCTATCATGGATGGTTCTTCAGCCCCTTTTATTGAGTTGATTGAAAAATCAGGGGTACAGGAGCAGGATGCTGCTAAAATCTGGTACAGTCTGGATGAAAATATATATCACTACGATGATGGTAAAAGAGTAGAAATGGTAGCCTTGCCTGCCATGGACTATCAGATTACCACCCTGATCGATTTCAATAGTCCGGTATTAGGTACCCAGCACGCTGGATTAAAATCAATCAAGGATTTTAAATCGGAAATAGCTCCTTGCAGAACTTTCTGTTTTTTACACGAACTGGAAATGCTGCTGGAAAATGACCTGATTAAAGGAGGGGATATCAACAATGCAATTGTGGTAGTAGACAAGCCCATTACCGATGCTGAAATGAGCAGGCTTGCCAAGATTTTCAAAAAAGAAGAGATTGCAGTAAAAAGTGAAGGCTACCTGAACAATCTGGAACTGCGCTTTCCCAATGAACCAGCGCGACACAAATTATTGGATGTAGTTGGCGATCTGGCATTAATTGGTTATCCCATTAAAGCAAGAATTATTGCAAACAGACCAGGCCATAGTTCCAATGTGGAATTTGCAAAAAAAATTAAGCAATACATCAAAAAGAATAAGCACGTTAAAGGTGTTCCAACCTATGACCCAACCATTCCACCGGTGTATACTTTAGAACAAATTGAGAAGACCCTGCCCCATCGTCATCCTTTTCTGCTGGTAGATAAAATTATTGAATTAACAGATACTTATATCGTGGGGATTAAAAACGTTACGTTTAACGAGTGGTTTTTCCCAGGCCATTTTCCAGGAAATCCGGTAATGCCCGGAGTACTTCAAATAGAAGCCCTGGCGCAAACAGGCGGTATTTTATGTATCAATTCTATGCCAGAAGGAAAATATGATACCTACTTCCTTAAAATTGACAATTGTAAATTCAAACAAATGGTTCGTCCGGGTGATACCATGGTATTGAAACTGGAATTCACGGGACCCATCCGCAGAGGAATTTGTGAAATGAGAGGAACCGTATATGTGGGCGGAAAAGTTGCCACAGAAGCTGATCTGGTAGCACAGGTCGTGCGAAGAGCGGACAACTAAAGCAGCCAAATTTGTATCTTACATACGAAAAGAAAAATATGACGCATCCATATACCTATATTGACCCTAATGCCAGAATTGCACCGAATGTAAAAATTGACCCTTTCACTGTAATTCACGGGGACGTTCAAATTGGAGAAGGAACCTGGATTGGGAGTAATGTTACCATCATGGATGGAACCCGCATTGGAAAAAATTGCCGGGTTTTCCCGGGTGCGGTTTTGGGTGCCATTCCACAGGATTTAAAATTTGTAGGAGAAAAAACAACGGTTGAAATAGGCGACCACACTACCATTCGTGAATTTGTAACCATCAACAGAGGTACAGAAGACCGTGGCAAAACCGTTATTGGAAATCATTGCTTAATTATGGCTTACAGCCATATTGCACACGACTGTATTATTGGAAGTCATGTAATCATGAGTAACAGCGTACAGGTTGCCGGACATGTTACTATCGGAGACTGGGCAGTAGTAGGCGGGGTTAGTGCCGTACACCAATTTGTTAATATTGGTCAACATACATTTATTGCCGGGGGCAGCTTGGTAAGCAAGGATGTTCCTCCGTATATCAAAGCAGTACGAAACCCGCTAAGCTATGGTGGAGTAAACAGTATTGGTTTAAAAAGAAGGGGCTTCCCGTTGGAACAAATCAATCATATTCTGGATGTGTATCGCACTATTTACAATAAAGGATTAAATACCACACAGGCATTGGAATACATAGAGGAAGAACTTCCAGCCACCGATGAAAGAGACGAAATTGTCACTTTTGTAAGAGAAAGTGGCCGAGGAATCATCAAGCGTTTTACCAAGGGTGCCAATGACGATGAATAACTATTTTATTCATTTGGACAATTGCGGAAAGAAATTCAACCGCGAATGGATTTTCAGAAAACTGAGTTACTCATTTGAATCTGGGAAGTCTTATGCCATTACTGGTTTCAACGGATCTGGTAAAAGCACACTCCTGCAATGTATTGCCGGCAGCATGGAACTGAATGAAGGCCAGATCAACCTGCCTGTAAAGCCCGAAGTACATTTTCAACAACTGGCAATCTGTACCCCCTATCTGGAATTAATTGAAGAAATGAGTGCAACAGAATTGCTGAGTTTTCATCAGCAATTCAAATTGATCAACCCTTCCATACAAATTGCAGAAATTCTTTCACTGGTTGGGCTGGAGAAGGCAGGAAGCAAACAAATCAATCGTTTTAGCAGTGGCATGAAACAAAGACTAAAACTGGCTCAGGCCGTTTTTTCTGACTGTCCGGTTCTGCTATTGGATGAGCCTTGTACCAATTTAGATAAACAAGGTTATCAATTATACCAGCAACTGATTACTGATTTCTGCAAAGACAAACTGGTAATTATTTGCAGTAACGAAGAGGCAGAAATTCATTTTTGCCAGGACCGGATTCATATCAACGACTACAAGCCTTTAACGTCGGCTGGCAATTAATAAATTGAGATCTGTGTATTTTAAATCAAATTTCTGACTGATATAAATATCAGTCAATGCTCCTTTAAAAAGGTATACGCCTTCCCGCAAATTGAATTTGTGCCAAATCATTTCTTCCAGACCTCCTTCATCACTTACTTCCAAAAGAAGCGGCATGAGCACATTACTGATTGCCTGAGAAGCTGTACGGGCAAAGCCACTGGGTATATTGGGAACGCAATAATGAATAACCCCGTGTTTTACAAACGTGGGCTCTTCATAAGAAGTTAGCTCGCTGGTTTCAAAACAGCCCCCCCGGTCAATTGCCACATCAATTATGATGCTATTGGGACGCATTGCTGCCACCATTTCCTCGGTTACAACCACAGGAGCACGTCCATATTCATTGCTTAGCGCACCTACCGCTACTTCACAGGTTTTTAATTGTTTAGCAAGAATGCGAGGTTCCAATACACTGGTCCAGACACGTTGTCCCAGATTATTCTGCATTTGCTTTAAGCGGTAGATATTGTTATCAAAAACTTTTACGGATGCCCCCATGGCAAGGGCATTACGGGTAGCACATTCTCCCACAATGCCAGCGCCTATTATAACTACTTTGGTAGGAGGAATTCCACTGATTCCGCCGAGTAAAACCCCTTTCCCATCATTAAAGCTGCTCAGGTATTGCCCGGCAATCAGCATCACAGCACTACCTGCAATTTCACT
The DNA here is from genome assembly GCF_000508085.1 of Sediminibacterium sp. C3. Taxonomy (GTDB): domain Bacteria; phylum Bacteroidota; class Bacteroidia; order Chitinophagales; family Chitinophagaceae; genus Sediminibacterium. Next base: position 3,058,334 of record NZ_KI669560.1, read on the forward strand.
CATGCTTCTTACAATAGGATAAGTACCGCTATCATCTTTAAAATTTTCGAAACTGAGGGCCGTGATTCTCTTGGCCATCATTTTCTCAATGATTTCTTTTTTTAATGCGGAGTGGTGAATGGGAGAAATAATAATCTGATTCATCTGCAAAAGCGGAACATCTTCTTCCACCGGAGGTGCACTTTTAACCAGAATGGGACACTGGTAAACAGCAGCACGGTCATACACAATCTGAGCTCCTGCTTCCGAATAATCCTTATCAGAATAATGACTTCTTTCTCCTGCTTTGTGTTCAATGGTAACCTGGTTTCCATTGGCTACCAGCACGCCTACTGCATCCGGCGTTAAGGCAATCCTGTTTTCCTGAAAAGCAATTTCTCTGGGAATGCCTATATGCAATTTTGCCCCCGGGGTTTTAATGTCCAGGGTTTCTTCCATTACTTCATATAAAAGCGAAGGACTGATGCTGGGTCTGCTTGTTGCCATTGTTTGTGTTGAACGTTGAAGTTAACAAATTATGCCGATCTGTCTTCCTTAAATAAACGCCTGGTAGATGGGTCCAGCACTTCAAGGTTCAAATGCAATACTTCAGGACCAAGTAATCCGGGAGCGTTTTCCGGCCACTCCACAAAACAATATGCCCCACTTTGCAGAATATCTTCAATCCCTGCATCCATTGCTTCAGATTCGGACTGCAAGCGATACCAGTCCATATGATATACCGGTCCTTTTTCGCAAGCATATTCATTTACAATGGCAAATGTGGGGCTGCTCAATCCATCTTTCACACCCAACTGTTTGCAAAGTGCATTAATAAAAGTAGTTTTTCCTGCTCCCATTGGCGCATGGAAAGCCCAGATTTTATGAGTAGGGAATTTTTTAAGAAAAACCGCCGCAACGGTTTCTATCTGTTCCAGGCTGAAAATTGCATCCATGATACAAAGATAATCAGGCTTCTGCGAATATTATTCCAATATCGCAAATGAAGGAGGCAGGGCTTTTGTAAATTTGAGCATGGAAAAAGTTAATTGGAAAGTAACAGGTATGAGTTGCACCAATTGTGCCCTCAGTATAGATAAATTCCTCAAAGAAAAAGGGATGGAAGAAGTGAAGGTTAACTTCATCGGAGGTGATGTGAGTTTTGCCATGCCCGAGCATACAGATAAGCTTAGCTTACAAAAAGGGATTCAGGGAATGGGGTATCAGGTAAAGGGATCAGAACTGGAATCCAGTGCAAGAAAGCCGCTATTCCGTTCGCACCTGCAAAGATTTGCCTTCTGTGCTGTTTTTACATTGCCCCTGATGGTGCATATGATACCAGGCGTGCATATTCACTGGTTAATGAATCCTTATGTTCAACTGGGATTAACCCTTCCTGTTTTTATTTTAGGAATGGATTTTTTTGGCAGAAGTGGCTTTAAAAGTCTAATGAAAGGAGTCCCCAATATGAATGTATTGATTGCCATAGGTGCACTCTCTGCTTTTGTTTACAGTTTATATGGCACCCTTACCCATCAGGCAGCTGATTATTTATTTTATGAAACTGCTGCCACCATCATTACTTTGGTTTTCTTGGGCTATTGGATGGAAGATAAATCGGTGGAGCAAACACAAATTGCCTTGCGTAAACTGGCACAGTCGCAAAAGACCATGGCCAATATGATTGCCTACGATAACGAGCAGAATGAACATATATTTCCTGTAGAAAGTACTTCTTTAAAAACCGGGGACCTCTTGCTTATAAGAAACGGGGAAGCAGTTCCGATGGACTGTAAAATTTTATCCGGTGAAGTATCCGTAGACGAATCCATTATCACCGGAGAATCCATTCCGGTTGAGAAAAAAGTAAAAGATATTTTGATTGGTGGATCAACAGTAGTAAACGGTTCTGTTAAAGCTTATGTAACTGCTGTAGGAGAAGACTCTGTTTTGGGCAATATTTTATCAATGGTAAAAAATGCACAAACAGAAAAACCACCCGTTCAATTATTGGCAGATAAAATCAGTGCCATATTTGTACCTGCTGTCATTAGCATTGCGGCCCTCACTTTTATTTTGAATTATACGGTTGGCTCACAAGACTTCACCAATAGTTTAATGAGAAGCATTGCCGTATTGGTAATCTCCTGCCCCTGTGCCATGGGGCTGGCCACGCCTGCAGCCATAGCAGTAGGTTTGGGAAGAGCCGCTAAAAACGGGGTCTTGTTTAAAAACACCAAAACACTTGAATTATTTAAAGATATTCAACAGGTAGTATTCGATAAAACAGGAACCCTAACCACAGGAAAATTCAGCATTGAAAAAATGGAATTGACCCAAGCGGGTAAAGAATTAGGAGAGCAAGCCTGTAAAAATATAACCTACTCGCTGGAAAAATATTCCACCCATCCGCTGGCAAAAGCCATCGCCCTGCACTGGAAAACAAAGGAAGAAATCAGGTTCAGCAAAGTAAATGAAGAAAGAGGCCTGGGGGTTACCGCAACAGATAAGGAGGGGAATGTATATATGGCAGCTTCCTATAAAGCTGTTGCGCATTTAACCAGCGATCAAAGCTTCAATATTTATCTGGTAAAAAACAATGAACTACTGGCTTCCATTCTATTGCAGGATGAAATAAGACCTGAAGCAGGCATGATTATAAAAGCCCTTCAGCAAAAAGGCATCAAAACCATTATACTTAGCGGTGATACTCAGGCAAAATGCCAGACGGTTGCCGACAAACTGGACATAGAGGAAATATATGCAGAACAAAGTCCGGCACAAAAACTGGAAAGAATTGAAGCATTGACAGCAATAGCGCCAACAGCCATGGTTGGGGATGGCATCAATGATGCGCCAGCACTTGCAAAGGCAACCGTGGGTGTTTCATTGAGTGATGCAACACATATTGCCCTGCAAAGTGCAGAAGTAGTTTTGATGAATCACGGAATCAAAAATCTTTCGCTCGCACTGGGTCTGGGTAAACATACTTACAAAACCATACAGCAAAATCTTTTCTGGGCATTTATTTACAATATAGTGGCCATTCCGGTTGCTGCAATGGGATACCTGAGTCCTACGATTGGTGCACTGGTAATGGGATTGAGCGATGTAGTACTGGCCATCAATTCGGTAAGACTGAACTTTAAAAAAGTGGATTAATTCTTTGTCAACTCCACTTTCCATATTACAGCAATACTGGAAGCATGCAGCTTTCAGACCTTTACAGGAAGAAATCATTCATGCTGTATTAAATGGCACAGATACGCTTGCGCTATTACCTACAGGTGGAGGCAAATCGGTCTGTTATCAGATACCAGGCATACTCAGAGGTGGCACTTCTCTGGTCATCAGTCCACTGATTGCTTTGATGAAAGATCAGGTGGATGCATTAAATCAAAAAGGAATTTCGGCTGCTGCCATTCACAGCGGACTAACAAAAGAAGAGGTAAAAAATATCCTTCTGCAAGCAACCGAAGGAATCTATCAATTTCTTTATTGTTCTCCGGAAAGACTGGAAAGTAGCTTATTCAATGAGTTCCTTTCTCATATTCCTATTCAATTGCTGGTCGTAGACGAAGCCCATTGCATTTCACAATGGGGTTACGATTTCAGACCTGCTTATTGCAGAATAGCCGCCACCAAAGAAAAGTTACCCGACGTTCCTGTTATAGCAGTAACTGCATCGGCAACTCCCCTGGTATTGGCAGACATTCAGGAACAATTGAAGCTGAAATCACCAGCTGTTTTTAAACAAAGTTTCTTAAGACCCAATATCTCATACAGTGCTTTTAATACGGAGAGCAAAATCAATAAAATCCTGGAAATCATTCATAAAATTCCAGGCTCAGGAATTGTCTATTGCAACAACAGAAGACAATGCAAAAAAATTGCTGAAGCTATTCTATTGCAGGGGATTGCTGCAGATTTTTATCATGCAGGGCTGCAGCAGTCAGTAAGAGAACAAAAACAACAGAACTGGATCAACAATAAAATCCGAATCATGGTTTGCACCAATGCTTTTGGCATGGGCATAGACAAACCTGATGTTAGGACCGTTATCCATCACGATATTCCGGATTGCCTGGAAAATTATTATCAGGAAGCAGGCAGAGCCGGCAGAGATGAAAAGAGAGCATTTGCAGTTCTATTATGGCAGGAAAAAGACCTGGCTGCCTTAACTGAACAGACTGAAATAAAATTTCCACCCATACCGGTTATCCAGCAAGTATACCAGGCCATTGCCGACTTTCTACAAATTCCCGTTGGCAGTGGTGAAGGCATCTACTATGATTTTGATTTTGAAACTTTTACCCGGCGATTTTCACTTGAGCCCTTGCTGGTGGTGAATGTATTGAGAATACTGGAACAGGAGGGGCATATTCAATTTAGCGAACAGATTTTTCTGCCTTCTCAGGTAAGTTTTACCACCGACACCCAAAACCTTTCTCAGTTTGAAGAAATGTATCCGGCACTGGAGCCAGTTATCAAAGCATTATTAAGAACCTATCCGGGCATTTTTAACAACCGGGTTTCCGTTTACGACCAGCAACTGACCAGAATTTGCAGGATGAATCTGGAACAGATACATACAGCACTAAAGCAGTTGCAGGCCCTGGGCATTATTGAATATTTACCCAAAAAAGAAACTCCGCAAATACATTTTATACTGAACAGAGCTCCTGCAAAATACCTGCATATCCAGCATGAAGCCTATCTGGAAAGAAAAAAACTTCACCTGAACCGGGTTGGCCGGATAATTGCCTATGCAAGAGAAAAAAACAAATGCAGAAGCCAGTTTATCGGAGATTATTTTGGTGATGAAGGAGCAAAAAACTGTGGTGTTTGCGATTACTGTTTTCAGCAAAAAAATAAAAATATATCCCAAAAGGAATTCAATGCCATTGAAATAGCTATTCAAAAAAGCAAAGAGAAAACCATTGCTGTTGATGCATTAATCAAAGCCTGCGAAAACATAAATCCAAAACGTATCTGGGAGATTTTAAACTTTCTTCAGGCCGAATCCAAAATTGAAATTTCAGAAGAGAAACGCATCCTGTGGCTGCAATAAAACAGTAGTACTTTTCATTAGCAAAGTACTACCACTTTACCTTCTTCTTGTTGTTCTTCCGGAACCTGATCTGCCACCCAACCCCAATGCCCCCAGCAAACTGCGCGTAATGATACTGGCTGCTGTTCTGCCCACCTGCTTTACAATAGGATTGTCAAAGAAGGCTTCAGTTGCGGAAGAAGATTCCTGCGATTGTTTTTCCTGCACTTTTTCTGCAGCACGCTCAGCTGTGATAGCTTGTGCTTCCGCTAATTTCTGATTCAGTATTTCATAAGCACTCAGGCTATCGATTTCCTGGTTGTATTTGGCCACCAGTTTACTCTTTGCATTGATGGCATTGATTTCTGCATCTGACAAAATATCCATCCTGCTTTGAGGTGGATTCAACAAGGTATGAACCAACGGAGTCGGAATTCCTTTTTCATTTAATAAAGTAACCAATGCTTCTCCAATACCCAACTGTGTAAGGAGTTCATCCACCTCATAAAATTCAGACTCCGGAAAATTCTCTGCAGCCTGTTTGATGGTTTTTCTATCCGCAGCTGTAAAAGCACGCAATGCATGTTGCACTTTCAAACCCAGTTGACTTAGAATGGAAGGCGGAATATCCTGCGGATTCTGGGTGCAAAAGAAAATGCCTACTCCTTTAGAACGGATTAATTTAATGACGGTTTCCAGCTGTTGCAACAAAGCGTCAGAAGCTTCCTGAAAAATCAGATGCGCTTCATCAATGAACAACACCAGCTTGGGTTTATCCAGATCACCTTCTTCAGGACAACTGGCGTAAAGCTCTGCCAGCAACTGCAACATAAAGGTGGAGAACAATTTGGGTTTGTCCTGCATATCAGTTACCCTAAGGATATTAATCATCCCCCGACCTTCATCATTAATTCGCATTAAATCATCAACTTCAAAACTTTTCTCGCCAAAAAATATATCTGCTCCCTGCTGTTGCAATTCAATTACTTTTCTGAGAATGGTACCCGTGGAAGTAGTAGAAATTTTTCCATAGTCCTTTTCCATTTCCGCCTTTCCTTCATTGCCTATGAATTGAAGCACTTTAATAAAGTCTTTCAGATCGAGTAAGGGCATGGCAGTATCATCGCAGTATTTAAAAATCATGGATACCAGCCCCCCCTGCGTATCATTCAATCCCAAAATTTTACTCAGCAAAACAGGACCAAATTCAGAAACCGTTGCCCTTAATCTTACACCATGATTCCCTGTTAGGGTTAGTAATTCAACCGGATAGGCAGTGGGCTTCCAGGACAGATTCATTTTTGCAATTCGCTCCTGAATTTTATCGTTCATTACTCCTTCTGCAGCAATTCCACTCAAGTCGCCTTTTATATCCATGAGCATCACAGGCACACTGTTGTCACTTAAACATTCACTAATCAATTGAAGCGTTTTGGTTTTACCTGTTCCTGTTGCACCGGCAATTAATCCGTGACGGTTCAAGGTTTTTAAGGGTAAATAAATATTAGCTTCGGGCACTACTTCTCCATTTAAAATGCCACAACCAATCTTCACAAATTCACCTTTAAACTGATAGCCTTTTTGAATGGCTTCTAAAAAAGCATGTACATTACTCATACCAATCATTTTTTTCTAAAATAGACAATGCCAGAGAGGGTTCAAAATAAATTTTATCAGCTACCACCACATTGTTATTTTCATTCAAAGAATTCCTTATGTTTCGTAATATCTTTAATTCAAACTGGTTAATCTACAAATTTGTAGGATTCATTTGTATTGTATTAGGCGGATGGGGGTTTTTCAGTTCATTACTAAGTGAAGAATATACCCTACACCTGCCAGTGAAGCAAAAATTAAGTATTCAGGAACCTCAGACCTTACTTCGTTTTAACAAGGCAACACTTATGACACAAGAGACTGTTTTGGAAATCAAAAATCCGAGTGTGATGCAACGCTTATTTTGGCCCAATCTGAATGCTTTTGAACCACTTGTCTGGCTGGTTGTCTGTATTGCAGGAATAACGGCCCTTAAACTATTCATGGGACTGGGCAATACTTTAGAAGTATTTGAATCCAATCTGAAATGGCTGAAGTTGATATGGGGGAGTTGTATTATTTGCTTTTTCGTTTTTACATCAGCAGCTATTTTATCAACACACAGGTTGAGGCCTTAACAAACGGTCAAATTGAGTTTAACCGATATGGAAATAATCATTCGCGGGATATTGTTTGGATTGGCATTCTTTTTGGGCTTCTTCATCGTTTTTATGAAAAAGCAGTAGAATTGAAAAAAAGCATGGGCTAAGTTGTATTTTTGTCCAATGAAAAAATGGTGGGTGATAGGAGGATTGGGACTGGCTGTTGCCTTTAGCGTCGGCTTTAATCCCCCCACCCCAATAAAGACCAAAGCCCAGTTAGGCAAAAAACTTTTTTCTGACCCCATTCTCTCCAAAGACAATAGCATCAGTTGCGCCAGCTGTCATATCCCAGCTTATGGTTTTGCAGACACCTTAGCCATCAGCTTAGGTGTGGGGGCTACACCGGGAAGCCGCAATGCCCCAACAGTAATGAATCTCAGAGGTCATGATCCATTTTTCTGGGATGGCAGGGCAGCAACCCTGGAAGCTCAGGCAATCATGCCCATTGAGAACCCGGTAGAAATGAATTTGCCCATTAAGGAAGCCGTTAAAAGATTGAATGAAAGCAAAACCTACCGGTCTCTTTTTATGGCAATTTTTAAGCAGACACCCAATGCAAAAAATCTGGGACAGGCATTGGCAGCTTTTCAGAACACCCTGGAAACCGATGAGTCAGACTTCGATTTGGATCAGATGAGTGAATCTGCAGAGAGAGGCCGTCAACTATTTGTTAGCGATAAAACCAAATGTTTTGATTGCCATAACGGAACGGATTTTACCAATGATGACTTTAAAAATATTGGATTGTACGACGGAGTTTCACTCGTAGACGAGGGACGTTATGCCATTACCAAAAACAAGGAAGATCTGGGTAAATTTAAAACGCCGGGACTCCGGAATGTGGCGGTTACGGCCCCTTATATGCACAATGGAATGTTTAAAACTTTGGAAGAAGTAGTTGAGTATTACGACAACCCTTACAAATTTGTTCCCAAACCCATTAATATCGACAGCACTTTAAGAGAGCCCCTCAACCTGAGTCAGCAAGACAAAAGTGATCTGGTAAATTTTTTAAAAGCCCTTACCGATAAGCAATTTGTAAAAAAATAGCGGATTATATTTAACAAAAGATTGCAGCCCCTCAAAGAGATAATTTTCGTAAATTATTGTTATTTCACTCAAAATAATTCCAATGGAAGATAAAAGACAGTACAAAATTCTACTTTGCGAAGACGATACAAACCTGGGTATGGTATTAAAAAACTACCTGGAATTGAACGAATACGAAGTTACTTTAGAGCGTGACGGCAGATTGGGTCTGGCAGCATTTCAACGCGAGAAATTCGACATCTGCTTATTAGATGTAATGATGCCCAATATGGATGGATTTACCCTGGCGGAAGAAATCAGAGATATTGATCCTGATGTGCCTTTGTTTTTCCTAAGTGCAAAAACCATGAAAGACGATATTATCCAGGGGTACAAACTGGGTGCTGATGATTATATCACCAAACCCTTCGACAGCGAAGTACTGTTATTGAAAATAAGAGCGATTCTGAAAAGAAACGAGGAAGAAAATAAAATCAATGACAATGTTGAATTTGATTTAGGCACTTATCATTTTAATCCCAAGCTGAGAGAGCTAAAAAATGGCACAACCATGCAAACCCTTTCTCCTAAAGAAAATGAACTTTTAAAGATGCTTGCGGAACACAAAAATGATTTGCTCCCCCGTGAAAGAGCATTGAAAAAAATATGGGGAAGTGATACTTATTTCAACGGAAGAAGCATGGACGTTTACATTGCCAAACTCCGCAAGTATTTAAAAGAAGACAGCAATATTGAAATTGTTAATATTCATGGAAACGGCTTCAGACTTGTTGCCCCATAGTAGATTTAAAAATTAGGGATGCCCTAACTGAAAAGTTCCCCGGCTTCCCCTCTTTTCATAACAATCCCCAGGTGATTATAAGCTTTCAAAGTAGCTTCTCTTCCCCTGGGGGTTCTTTGTAAAAAGCCTTCCTGAATTAAAAAAGGTTCATACACTTCTTCAATGGTACCAGGCTCTTCGCCCACTGCAGTTGCAATGGTAGTAATTCCAACAGGACCTCCTTTGAATTTATTGATAATAGCAGATAAGATACGGTTGTCCATTTCGTCCAGTCCATGCGCATCTACATTCAAAGCTTTCAAGGCATGCTGTGTAATGCCCAGATCAATTTTTCCATCGTTCAATACCTGTGCAAAATCACGTACTCTTCTGAGCAAGCCATTGGCAATTCTAGGTGTACCCCTGCTTCGGCCGGCAATTTCAGCTGCTGCATCAATGGTAATTTGAGTACCCAATATAGATGCACTTCTCTCAATAATCTTTTGCAAAACGGTTGCCCCATAATATTCCAGGCGAGATTTTATACCGAATCTGGAAAGCAAAGGTGCCGTTAATAAACCACTCCGGGTGGTTGCACCTACCAGCGTAAAGGGATTCAGATTAATCTGTATGCTTCTGGCATTGGGACCAGAATCAATCATGATATCGATTTTGAAATCTTCCATTGCAGAATACAGATACTCTTCAACTACCGTACTCAGTCTATGAATTTCATCTATAAAAAGTACGTCATTGGGTTGCAAATTGGTCAGCAGACCAGCCAGATCACCGGGTTTTTCAATTACCGGTCCTGAAGTTTCCTTGATGCTTACCCCCAACTCATTGGCAACAATACGGCTCAGCGTTGTTTTACCCAAGCCCGGGGGGCCATGAAATAAGATATGATCCAGCGCTTCTCCCCTGATTTTGGCAGCCTTAATAAAAATCACCAGATTCTCAATTAACTGGGGCTGCCCGGAAAATTCGTCGATTTCCCTGGGGCGAATGGTATTTTCAAACTCCCTTTCAGAAGCATTTAATCCATTCAAATCGCTGTTCAGATTATTATTTGACATAACTCTTCAAAAGTACAAATAAAGCAGTCCTTATCTTTGATAAAATTAAAGCAAGGTGCAAAGAAAAGCGTTGGTATTAGGAGCAAGTGGATTAACAGGGTCTTATTTGCTTGAAATGCTGTTAGATTCCGACTTATACAGTCAGGTTACCATTTATGTGCGCAAGCCATTAGGGAGAGTGCACCCTAAACTGGTAGAACAGCTGGTAAACTTTGCCACCATTGAATCCTGGACAGAAGCTGATGATGTTTACTGCTGTTTAGGGGCAACCATCAAAACCGTAAAAACCAGGGAAGCTTTTACGCTAATAGACTTACATGCTCCACTTCATATAGCCAAACTACAGCTATATGCAGGCAGCAAACGGTTGCTGGTGATTACCGCAGCCGGAGCCAATCCTAAATCAAGTGTATTCTACAACCGGACCAAAGGAAAATTAGAAGAAGCTTTAAAGCAGCTCAACTATAGCTCCATTTATATTTTCCAACCCTCTTTCATCCTGGGGCCGAGAAAAGAATCGAGATGGCTGGAAGAGTTGGGAATATTCTTTGCATTAAAAGCCATGCCGATTATGAAAGGCAGGTTTAAAAAATATTTACCCGTACATGCCAAAGCCATTGCCAGAAGCATGCTCTACTTTGCAGGTCATTCCAAAACTGGTATTCACACGATTCAATCGCATATCATTAAACAATGGGAGAAGCCAGACTTTGTACCTAATCAGCAAAATCAATCATAAGAAAAAACTAAAGCGCAGGTTGCGCCCATTGAATCATATTCAGAAAGGCATCCGGATCAGGACAGTTTTGCAAATAATTTTCTCTTTCTGCGATACTACATACACCGGGATAGTCTCCTTTCTTACCCTGCATGTTCAGGATAATCTGAAAATGCAAATGTGGAGGCCATTGACCATTCTCTGCAGGCTCTCCAAAATGGGCAAAGACTTTTCCTGCTGCAATAAAATCCCCTTCCTTTAAATTGGCTATATCTGCCAGAGATAAGTGCCCATAGAGTGTATGAAATGCTGCGCCGTTTATCTGGTGTGCCAGAAGAATGGTAGCTCCATAATCTCCGTAGGCTTCATTGAATGCAAAACTATGAACCGTTCCATCCAGCGGGGCAGCTACAGGAGTTCTGGCTTTGCCCCATATATCAACGCCAAGATGGATACATCTGGCATCCGTTTCACTTACCCCGTCAAACACCCTGCTTCTTGCATATACAGTTCTGTGTTCGTTATAACCACCTATACCATATAATGCATCCGCCTCATTCAATTGTTGCTGAATATACGCAGAGAAAAGATTGGTATCTGCTATTAAGGCAGATGTTAATGCCTTGTTTTGTTCAGTAAAATCCAATGCTAACAGTTTGTCCCGTTGGGGATTGAAATCTACCACCGGCTCAATCGCTAAATTGGTTTGTTGGTTTAACCAGAAATAAAAACTGTTTGAATCCATGCCATTCATTTTTGCAAACTTACCTCAGTAAATGTCTTAAGTTAATGCAAATAGTATTTAATTCACTTTAATGACTTTTTATTTTTTTCATTGTTTGATGCGATCTATTTCAGCATTTGATCCCATTTCTCTTTCTCTGGCACTTTTAATTTTATTATTTCCAAAACGATAGCTGAAACTGATTGCTATATTCCTGCTTTCCCATTTACGATAGGTATTTAAGTTGAGTGTATTGGTAATAGCGTTTTGCTCCCAACGTTGGGTATTCAACAAATCGGCAATAGCTAATTTGATGGTTGCCTGATCCTTGAAAACTTTTTTACTGACTCCAATATTTATACTACCTAAAGCTTTGGATCGATAGATGGTAGTTGCATTTTGAAAATTATACCAGCTACTGATATCAAAATTCCACTTGTGTCCTAAATTAAAATTCTGACTCATGTATCCATTCATTCCCCAACTGCTCTGCGAACGATTTTCTACTGTTCCAAAACCGTTGAGTACAACAGAATAAGATTGATAAAATGGAGATAAGCTGAAATACATATTCCACCAATTATTTACAGTAACAGGACTACTGATACTGATATTTAGCATTCTTCTGCTTCCTGTATTTTGTGGTGCTAAAATGGTATTTTTTCCAACCTGATAAGTCAATTGTTCTATATATTTATTAGTAATCCCATATTGAATTTTGAAGTTGGCAGCATATTTATATGTATAACTCAACTCTGCACTATAAGTGATTTGTGGAATTAAATATGGATTCCCCTGCTCACTGTTAAATGCATCCAACTGATAAATAAATGGATTTTGATCCTGGTAACTGGGGCGATCAATTCTTTTCGTAAATGCAAAACCCAATTGATTGTCTTGATTAATTTGGTATTGAACAAATACTGTTGGAAATAAACTGAGATAACTGGTATCAGGTTTTACAGTTTGTACCTTATTTAAAGCAGTTGATAAACCATTCACTTTTGTTTGTTCAGCTCTTAGGCCTGCTTGAAATGACCACCGATTGTATTTGGCTTGCAGGCTGAAATAGGCAGCATGAATGTATTCTTTAAATTGAAATTGATTAGACTTTCCTGTATCGGCTTTCCAAACTTGATTAATTTGTTGATTTACGAATAATCGATTGGTAGCTGCAGAATAAACTGATTTAAAACCTGTTTCCAATTTTATTTTGCTAGTTAATTGATGCATATAATCTGCTCTAATACTGCTGATTTGTATCCGTACACTGGCTTCATTATTCAATGCAGTATTATATCTATTTACACCAGTTACCGAACCTGCGTTAATATTGACCAGGTTATTTAAAGAAGAATAAAAACGGGTATAATCTGCATCGATGTTCAGGCTTTGTTGCTGACCATTTACCCATCTATAATTGGCATTATAATTATTCCTTTTAATATTACCAGGTGCATCGCTAAATGTAAATACACTGCTATCTATACCTCCAATGGATTGAATAGAAGTGAGATTACGATTCGTCATATTGGTAAAGCGACTATTTTGCAACCAAAGTAATCCAATAGTGGTTCTTTTATTCAGGGCATAATCTACACCTACCCTGTTATTATTTCCACCAAAATCATCCTGTTCAATACCACGTTGAGTCATTATTTGTGCCGGCAATAATCGATCATTATTAGCAATGGTTTCCTGATATCCTTTATTTATGCCCAGATTTCCAAACCAATTCCATTGATTTTTTCTAAAATTCACATTGACTGATCCACTCCTTCTATGATGGGTGCTCTGTGTAAAATTCCCCGTAACTGAGCCATTAAAACCATTGGTCAAACTTTTTTTCAAAATAATATTGATGATGCCCGCATTTCCTGATGCATCATATTTAGCTGAAGGGTTTGTAATAAATTCAATTTCTTTGATATTATCCGATTCAATACTTTTCAGTAATTGGGCAAGATCTTGCGCAGACAGTTGCATATTCTGATTGTCAATTAAAACAGTTACCCCATTTTTGCCTCCCATTTGAATATTTTCATTGGGATCAACTACCACACCGGGAGCAATTTTTAACAGGTCTAATGCATTTTGCCCAGCTGAAGAAGGCTTTGCCGAAATATTCAATACCGTTTTATCTACCAGGGTTCTGATGAATTGCTTATTCGCAATCACCGTTACTTCTGAAGTAGAAGTAGATTTCAAAGTGTCTTCAACTGGGATAGATTGTGCTTGGGCAATCGCACCAATCAAGAATAAATAAGCAGTCAGTAAATATTGCATGATTTTCATTTGTGGGTGCAAAATGCAAACACAAATAGGGCTGACCGCCTCATATCATTATTTGAGACCATTCAAGCAGGTATCAAATTATGAAGCATTGAAAATCAAGAACTTAGTAAAGTGAATTATTTAATTTGATACGTTTTAGGGCTGTCTCCTGTAAATTTTTTAAAGGCTCTATTGAAAGTAGCCTTACTGTTAAAGCCAGCATCATAGGCAAGGCTCATAATAGTTAAGTTCGCCAGCTCAGGATTGGATAGTTGTTCTTTTACTTCCATTACCCTGTATTCATTAACGAAATCATTGAAATTTTTTTCAAAACTCCGGTTGATCATTTTAGATAAAAAAGAGGGATTGGTTCCCAGATGAATGGCAAGATCGCTCAAAGTAAGCTCAGGATTCCGGTATAGTTTCTCTAACACCATTGCCTTTTCCAGTTTCGCTTTCCATTCTGGCGGAACAGGACTGTCAGTTGCTTGAAGGTCAGTATCCAATTTTGTACTTGTCGCGGTTTCATTGACGGTTTCCTCCAAATTCGCATTTACTTCGTATCCGTCAGTCAGTGCTGTTTCCTCTGTTTGATAGCGGTAAAAATCTACTTCAAATTTCTTCTTTTGCTCTATTGAGTTCGCATATCCTGTAATACCGATATAGTAGAAGATAAGAGCAAAAAGCAAATAATACCACCAGGTATCCTGATACCCAATATCGAAACCCAGCAGTCTTAATACATCCAAAGTAATGGTAGCAAAAAAATAAAGGAAACAGGCAATCAGAAAATTTCTAATCCAGGTAAAGTGCAAATTGTCTGCATAAGAAAGCTCCTGATCAATAAAAGCCCGATAATTCAAATAATATCTAAGGCTCAGCAACAAGTAAACCATCAAACTAAAAAAACCTATTACCTGGTACCAGGTATCAAAATCAGGATCATTTTGCCCGTCCATTAAATAATAGCGCTTCAGAATCAGTTGGTCAGTTACTGCAACTATTATCGTCCACAGGATATACAGCGTCCCGGGTATAAAATGATAGCGGTCTTTTTTAGAAAAAACAAAACTAGGGTTCAATAAAGATTTGATATAGATAAAAATAGCAGGCCCCATCAATAGTGTGTGATTCATGGGAAAGTAGAACATAAAATTTCTACACTCCATACATTCCCAGCCCCAATACCAGCCAGCAAATCCAAGCATCCAGGGACAGATGTACAGCACACTCATTAATAAGATAAATCCCAGCCAATTATCAGAGGCTCTTTCATGCTGATATGCTTTCCGGAACAATAAAAAAGCATATACCAAACCATGAAAGAAAAAAATCAACAATAACCCACTTCGCCAGTTAAAATCAAAATACATATACCCAATATAACCTATTTTAACTGCTTTAAAACTTCCTCTATGGCTTTGTCTAACTGAGGATCTCGCTTATTAACTTTATCCTGGAAGTTCAATGGCACGAATATATCAGGTTCTACTCCGGTTAATTCCAAATCTTTTCCATCTAAACTATAACAACCCCAGCTGGGTAGTCTCACAAATGAGCCATCTACCAATCCTGCGCCACTGGTAAATATAATCCAGCGATAGGTAGGCATGCCAATCACTTTGCCCAGCTTCAAAGCTTTGAATCCCGCAGCCGTCATTTCTGCATCACTTAATGATTGTTCATTGATTAGTAAAACAATGGGCTTATCCGAAGGCCCGAAATTAGACTGAGGAGTTAACTTTCCTTCTCTGTATTTCCAGCGTAAATAGGTCTTCTGACTTAAAAACTTCAGCACTTCGTCGTGCACATTTCCTCCGGTATTGTAGCGCAAATCCAGAATCAATCCGTCTTTCTGATACAAATCCTGTGTCATATCAATCAGGAATTGCTCTAATTCTCTTGTGCCCATATCTTTCATATGATGATAGGCAATTCTTTTCTTGGTTCTCGCATTCACCTCTTCCTGATTGGCTTTGCTCCATTCATTGTATAATTCAGGGGCCACCGTTCTTTGCGGATGAATATTCACAGATATTGTTTTGCCTTTTCTATCAAAGACCAGATTGATTTCCCGGTCAAAGCTGGCTTTGCTGAAATAACTGTTTCTGTCTTTAGTAATATCCACTGCTTCGTTGTTCACTTTAATTAAGACGTCACCTGGCTGTATGTCCATGCTTTTTTTATCGGCCTGTGAATTGGCAATAATTCTTTTTACAACATAAGGCTGATCATTTTCAAACACAATTCCTGTTTCCATTGTACGGTTTACCAGACGAATGGTTTCCTCTTCGCCATTTGAACTAAAACCCTGGTGTGAGGAATTCAGTTCACCCAGCATATCATTAAGCAGCACTCTTAAATCGGCCCTGGTATTTAAGTAAGGTAAATAGGAAGCATACTTTTTCTTTGTTTCCTGCCAGTTGATACCATGAAATTGCTCATCATAAAAATTTTGCTCTACCTGTGCCCATGTTTCTTCAAAAATTTGTTCAAACTCCCCTTTCAGGCTTCTTTGAAAACTCTGTGCAATGATAACAGGATCAGCTTTATTGCCATCCAGATTTAGTTTATAAAGCGTTCCGTTACCCAATAACATCAATTTCTCCCCTGCTTCAGCAAACTCAATACTATTCGCATCAATGCCTGCAATTTTTTCGGTCTTGGGATTTTCAAAGGGATCAATCACCGTTTTCCAAAGCGAAGGCTTTCCTTCTGCATGATCACTCAGATAGAGTACAGAAGTTTTGTCTCCCTTTTGCAAAACTGAAAGCAAATACTGAGAACCAAAAGAAGGACCTACCTGTTCCAGCCGCTCCATCAACCCTGTAAAATCAATAGACACAGAAACAGTTTTAGCAGAATCTTTTTTGGCAGACTTAAAGAGCTCATCAAATTTATCGGAACGATAGGGGTCATCTAATTTCTCTAAAGGCATTTTAAAAATTCTTGGATTATTCATGCCAAATGGATAGGCAGGCCTGGTTCTGTTACTAATAAAATAAATAGACTTGCCGTCCGGACTCCATACCGGATCTGCTTCTGATACGCCCGTATTGGTTAAGTTATAGGTTTTGTTTTGAGCAATATGGTGAATAAAAATATCCTGTTCAAAGTTGCGTACTGCAGTAAATAAAACATATTCATCGTTCGGAGAAAAGCCAGGACTTGAATTTTGCATAGCCCATATTTCTTCTTTTGCAATGGTCTTGCTTTCAAAAGTTTTGGTGTCCATTAAAACCACTTCGTCTCTGCCGCTCAGATAAACCATTTTAGATCTGGACTTGTTCAATACAAGAGAACGATTGTCTTTATTGGACTGAGTAATTTTTTTAGGAGAAGCTGTTCCATTGGCAGCTACAGAAAAAATATTCAGGTATCCGCCTGCGGTTTCATTATAAAGCAAGGTTTGATTGTCCGACAACCATTTAACCTCTCTTGCTCTTTCTGTATTGTTGCGCTGAATTTGCTTAATGAATTTCCCGTCTGCATCACTAACAAACAATTCACCTCTGGAAATAAAAGCCAGTTTTTTCCCATCCGGGGAAAGATCAAAGGCCGAAATTTTTCCTCGCACATCGTATTCTTTCTGGGCTGGCAATACCTGATTTCTATAAAGTTGAATATTCAAAGGTTTTGCCTTCTTACCAACAACATCATACAACCACAATTGATAATCTTTTTCAAAAACAACACTGGTTCCGTTAGCACTTACCATCGGTGTTTTAATAGAAGTGGCAAACTGCGTAAGCGCCATTTTCTTTCCTTTATCCAGACTATACAAATTATATTCTCCATTAGCTTCATCGGAAATAAAATAAATATTACCCTTCTGGTCAATGGTAGCAGCAAAATCCTTACCCTCCCAGTTGGTATGCTTCTGGTATTGCTTTGTTTTTAAATTATAGGATTGAATATCCGGATTAAAAGGTCCCTTGTATCTTTTTCTGGCTACCTGATTATTACTTTCCCAGGTATCATTAAAATAAATATCTCCGGAAACTGGATGCTCTGCAACCAAATGGTCCATCAGAAAATAATGATCGCCGAACAATTTTTTAGGCGTACCCCCATTAATAGAAACGGTATATGCTGAAGCAATACCATAACGGTTTGAAGTAAAAAAATGGTTTTACTATCCCAGCTAAAATTGGCAACCTGATCAGATGCACTGTGAAAAGTCAGTTGTTTTACATCACCACCCGACAGTGGCATAATGTATACATCGGCATTCCCCATTTGCTCTCCGGTAAATGCCAGCCATTTACCATCCGGAGAAATACGGGGTGCGGTTTCATAGCCCTGCATGGCGGTTAAGCGAGTAGCCTGGCCATCCTGTACCGATGCCTTCCAAAGATCCCCTTCAAAACTAAATACAACGGTTTGCGCATCAGGTGTTAAAACCGGGTGCGATAAAAAACGGGGTGCTACAGTTTGTGCGGAGAGGGTTTGAACAGTAATGCCCAGCAATACCCATATTTTCTTGATACTCATAAAATAAATTGAATATTGAAAGTAAGCGTAATTGTATAACAAAAAAAGCCACCCATATAAATGGATGGCTTTTAATACATTCAGGTTGCCGTTTATCTCAACATGCCCTTTGGCACTTCTTTTTCCAATAAATGTTTATAGATAAACTTGGTCTTCAGGTTATTGAAATGATTTCCTTTAGGACCACTCCATCCATGTCTTCCACCAGGATACAACATGAATTCAAAATCCTTACCCTTGTCCTGTAAAGCACTTACCAGCTGAATACTGTTCTGCATATGAACATTGTCGTCCATAGTACCGTGAACCAGCTGTAAGGTTCCTTTAAACTTGTCAATATGGCTTAATACACTGCTGCTCTTGTATCCGTCCGGATTTTCTGCAGGCGTGTCCATGAACTTCTCTGTATAGTGGCTATCGTATAAACTCCAGTCTACCACCGATCCGCCAGCCATTGCATGGGTAAATACAGATGAACCATAAGTTAGGGCATAAGCACTCATGTAACCGCCGTAGCTAAAGCCGGTGATGGCAATTTTGGTTGGATCTGCATATCCCTTCTGGATAAACCATTTAGCCATTTGCATATAATCCTGCATTTCCCAGAATCCTAAGTTGCGGTGCATATAATTAACGCCCGCTTTACCAAAATGACCACTGGCACGATGATCAAATTTCACATGAATCAATCCTTCCTGTGCATACATTTCACGGGTTGCATTCCAGGACCATCTGTCCCAGGTATTGCCGGCATTAGGGCCACCGTAAATGTCTACCAGCATTGGATACTTTTTATTAGGATCCATATTCGCAGGCCAGGTTACCTGTGCAGGCAATTCAAACAAACCATCTGCACTCTTAATGCGAATGAATTCTGTTTTAGCAATCTGGTATTCGCCCATAGCTGATCCTTTTGCATCACCCAATTCACGGACAATTTTGCCTTTATTATCTACCAGACTCATTTTGAAAGGAGTGGTAGTATTGCTATAAGTAGTTACAAAGTATTTTCCGTTCGGAGAAAGTCTTACCTGGGAGTGATCAAACTCACCAAAAGTCAGGCGCTTTAGTTCTGCACCGTTCAATTTTACACTGTATAAATCTATACGAGCCGTATTCTCCTTTCCTCTGGCTGTAAAATATACCAATCCGTTTTTCTCATCAATCAGCTCTGTGCTCAACACGGTAAAATCTCCGGATGTGATTGGGTTGATTAAGCTGCCATCATTGTTGTGAAGGTATAAATGGTTCCAGCCTGTTTTATCGCTCTCCAATATAAATGCAGGCTTAGACTTTAGGAAGGTAAAACGCTGACCTGCTCTGTCTTCCAGATCCACCCAGGTTTTCTGTTGTTCTTCGTACATAATTTTTTTGCCACCGGAGCCAGGATTTACATCAAATATTTTCAGATGATCCTGACCTCTGTTGATCCACTGAACCAACAAGCTGCTTCCATCAATTCTCCAAACAGGCCAGCCAAAATACTGGTCTTCTTTCGGATTAAAATCTGCCCAGGTTGTATTGCCTCCATCGGCTGCAACAAAGCCCAGTTTTACCTCCGGGTTTTTATCTCCAGGTTTAGGATAACGGGTTTCTTCAATAAAACCATGTTGTCCTTCGCTGCTATAGATAGGGAACATCGGTACCATGCTTTCATCAAAATGCATATATGCCAATTGCTTGCTGTTGGGATTCCACCAGAATGCCCGATAACGAGTTCCTCTACCAAAGATTTCTTCCCAGTACACCCAGCTGGCATAGCCATTCAAAGAAGTACTTGAACCGGTATTGGTTAAGCGGGTTTCCTTTGCACTAGGAATATGGTAGGTATATAAGTCGTTTGATTTTGTGTAAGCGATATAAGCACTGTCCGGAGAAAAAGTGGGATTTTTTTCTTCTGCAGCATCAAAAGTAATTTGCTTCTCAACGTCTCCGTCCTTGTAAAATAAATCCCCTTTTTTTACAGAAACAGATTTTGCCGGAGGAGCAGCCCCTTTCATCTGATCAGGCGTTGCGAGCATCAGTTTACCTGTTTTCACTTCCATAACATAATTTTTACTGGCCGAATCCGGATGTATTTTCTGATTCAGAATTACACGGTCATCATCCAGCCATTTCATGAAACGAGGAAGCGGATTTTGAAAATTTTCAGGCAACTTATTAGCCATTAAATCAGCCTTGCTGATCATTTTGTTCTGTGCCATGGAAGGAACTGCAAGCAGCAGCATCCCCATGGAAAAAATATATTTATTCATGGAACAATTTTTGAACCGTGAATATAATAAATATGCAGGAAGCGGGTGAGGAATGAATTAAAATGCCTCGTTCAATCTAATATAATAAGCACCTCCTTCTGTGCCATTTCTGGCATAATCCAGGCGGAGAATCATTCTGTTTTTCTTATTCACCACAAAACGCAACCCCATTCCGCCTGCTTTAATTAAATTAGAAGTGGAATAATTTCCGATAGAATGATCAATAAATCCGGCCGAACCAAAAGCTGCACCAGATATCCATTTCCAGATGGGAAAGCGGTACTCTGCCTGTAATGCAGTAAAAGACTTATCTCTGAAACGCCCGGTAAAATACCCACGCATCAGTACGGAACCACCTACACGAGGCAATTCGCGAACAGGCACATTACCCGTGGTATGAATACTACTTAACTGAAAAGCCAATGTGCTATTAGGGCTTAGTGGAAAGTATTTGCGAAGGTCTAAGAACCAGGTATTAAAATCAAAAGGATTATTCTTAAATGAAATATTGCGGGCATAATAGAATTCAGCATAGCTACCACTATGAGCGCTGAATGGAAAATCACGGCCCTCATACAAAATAGCAGGTCCAATCCCCAAAGTCTTACTACCATTAATTCCGGCAACGTTTTGTTCTGATGGGCTTAAGGGGCGTTTATTAACCACCTGGTATACATCATTATAATCGAGCTTTAAACCAGCATACCATTTATTCCTCAACAACCGATAGGTTCGGGATTCCAGAAAAATACGGCTATAGTCCTGTGGTAAAAAATTGGCTTCTGCAACCGTATTGTTTCCAATGCCCCAGAAACGGTCGTTATAAGTACTATACCCTGCAGAACCCCGGTACACGAATCTTTCCCCTCTGGTAAAAACCTGCCAGGTTCCTTTCACTTCAATCTGTCCCTTGGTACTGTACGTAAACTGACCATGCAAATAGGACCCTCTTGCCTCACTATCTTTTTCTTTCGCATTGAAAAAATATTCCAATGCACCGCCAATACGTATCCCTGTTTCAGGAGTAGATGTAAAAATAGGAATAGGAACTACTCTTAAATTCATCAAAGGCAGAGAATCCGGATTAATGAAATTCCTGAACGTCTTTTTAGGCGTTGGCACATCCGCTTCCTGGGCATTCACGCTAACACTCACTACAAGGGCTAAGCCCAGAAAAATTTTATACAACGACATTGATCATTCTACCTTTTACAAAAATGAATTTTTTCACCGGTTTCCCTTCCAGCCATTTCTGAACCAGCTCATTGGCCAGCACTTCTTTCTCTGCTTCCGCTGATTCCATATCCACTGGCAAGTTAATATTGGTTCTTACCCTTCCATTAATACTTACCGGATAATCTTTGGAAGATTCCTGCACATAAGATGCATTAAATACCGGGAACGTTGCATCCAGTACTGAGCCTTCGTTGCCAATTAAATGCCAGAGTTCTTCACTGATATGCGGTGCATAAGGCGTAAGCAAAATCAACATTTGCTCCAAAATGGCTTTCTTATTACACTTTAAATCGGCCAGTTCATTCACGCAAATCATGAAAGTACTTACTGCCGTATTGAAACTGAAGCGCTCGGTATCTTCCTGAATTTTTATAATTGTTTTATGCAGTACTTTTAGTTCTGCGGGATTGGGACTGTCTTCGTTCCAGACTTTTCCCTTTAACTCATCATAAAACAGACGCCAGAGCTTTTTCAGGAAACGGTGAACCCCTTCAATCCCTTTGGTATCCCAGGGCTTGCTCTGGTCAACAGGACCTAAGAACATTTCATACATACGGAAAGTATCGGCACCATATTTCTCTACCAACACATCCGGATTAACGGTATTGAATTTGCTCTTCGACATTTTCTCTACTTCTGCACCGCAGAGGTATTTGCCGTTTTCCAACACAAAAGTTGCGTTGGCATACTCCCCATTTCTCCATGATTTGAAAGAAGCAATATCCAATTCAAATCCATCCACAAAGTTTACATCTACGTGCAATGGAATGGTTTCATATTGATCAATTAATCCGGCAGAAATAAATTCATTGGGATTCTGTTTGTTTCGATACACAAATCTGGAACTACCCTGAATCATTCCCTGATTCAATAATTTCCTGAAAGGCTCGTCAAATCCAATATGCCCTAAATCGAACAATACTTTGGTCCACATTCTGCTGTACAGCAAGTGCCCCACTGCATGTTCTGTTCCTCCGATGTATAAATCAACCTGATTCCAGTAATCGCTTACTTTTCTATCGCAGAAACTATCCTTGTTGTGCGGATCCATATAACGCAGGAAATACCAGCTACTGCCCGCATAGCCAGGCATGGTATTGGTTTCGAGTGCGCCGCCCGGAACAACCGCATCAAACTGATGAATCCATTCCGGAATATTGGCCAGCGGTCCTTCTCCCTCCGGACCAGGTGCATAACTATCTACTTGCGGCAATGTCAATGGCAGTTTAGCTTCGTCCAAAGGATAAGCGATTCCATCTTTCCAGATAATTGGAAATGGTTCTCCCCAGTAACGTTGTCTGCTAAACGCCGCATCGCGCATTTTATAATTCACTTTGCGTTTGCCAATGCCCATTTCCACCAACTTCTCAATCACAATGGCAATGGCATCTTTCAACAAAATACCATTCAGGAATTCAGAATTACTCAAAGCCACTTCTTTGGTGGAATTGGCTTCCTCTCCGTTGAAATGTTCTCCGATTATATTGGTGATGGGAATATTGAAATGTTTGGCAAACTTGAAATCTCTATCGTCACCACAAGGTACTGCCATGATGGCTCCGGTTCCATAACCCGCCAATACGTATTCAGAAATCCAAATAGGAATTCTTCGCTGGTTAAACGGATTCAATGCATACGCCCCTGTGAAGCAGCCGGTAATTTTCTTTTCTGCCTGACGTTCTCTGTCACTGCGGCTCTTTACATAAGCTATATAAGCTTCAACTGCTTCTTTTTGCTCCGGCGTAGTGATCTGATCAATCAATTCGTGTTCAGGTGCCACCACCATAAAGTCTACTCCGAAAATGGTATCGGGTCTGGTAGTGTACACTCTTAGCTTACTGCCTGCTTCGTAATCTGCAATGGCAAAATCTATTTCTGCCCCATAGGATTTACCAATCCAGTTGGTCTGCATTTCGCGCATGGCTTCGCTGAATTCAATTTGATCCAGCCCTTCAATTAACCGGTCTGCATATTCAGTAATGCGTAAGTACCACTGACGCAATTTTTTCTTAACCACCGGATGGCCACCACGTTCACTCAATCCATTCACTACTTCATCATTGGCCAGCACGGTACCCAAAGCTTCGCACCAGTTCACTTCACCGTAACCACAGAAAGCCAAACGGTATTGCATTAAAATATCCTGCTGCTCTTTTTCAGAAAAGGCTTTCCATTCTGCAGCGGTAAAAGCTAATTGGTCGTTGGCAGGGCAAGGATGCACACTGTTTCCTTCTTTTTCAAAAGAAGCAATTAGTTCATTGATGGGCGTAGCTTTTTGAAGCTGACGATTAAAAAAGGAATTGAACAATTGCAGAAAAATCCACTGGGTCCATTTGTGGTAATCCGGCTCACAGGTTCTTACTTCCCTGCTCCAATCGTAAGAAAATCCTATATTGTCTAATTGCTTTCTAAAATTATTGATATTCTGCACGGTACTCACGGCCGGATGTACGCCATGCTCAATGGCATATTGTTCAGCAGGCAATCCAAATGCATCATATCCCATGGGATGCAATACATTGAACCCCTTGAGTCTTTTGTAGCGACTGAAAATATCGGATGCAATATACCCCAACGGATGTCCCACATGCAATCCTGCACCGCTTGGATAAGGAAACATGTCTAATACATAATACTTGGGTTTATCGCTCTTATTGGGAACCGTATATGCCCCGGATTCTTTCCAGGATTCCTGCCATTTTTGTTCAATCGCTCTGAATTGATAGTCCATCTTGCCTGCCCTTTTTATTTATTTGCGTTTCTTTAACGCCTGCCGGAAAATATTCGCTTATTTTCAAGGCAGGTTTAAGGGTGCAAATGTAAGTCATTAGCCGTCAAAACCCTACATTTGTAACGTTTGAAAGCAGACCACCGTTGCCCGGCAGCGGTTAAAAAAGGAATACAATATGGCGCAGGCAGGAAAAGCATCACTCAAGCGGGGAAAACCCAATTATATCTATACCGTTGTGGGCGTGGCCCTTGTTTTACTGATTATGGGAATCATGGGCTGGTTCTTTTTAAATCTGAACGCAGTAGGTAATACGTTCAAGGAAGATATTCGTTTAAGTGCCTATATGCGTACCCTGAACAAAGATACCATTGCACAGATTCAGCAATACATTGCGGGCAAGCCCTACGCCAAGAATGTGGTGTATGTAGATAAAAACACTGCAAAGGAAATCTGGAACAAAGAGAACAACGAAGACTGGGCAAAGATCCTGGATGTAAATCCCTTACCGGAAAGCATCGACTTTTATGCAAAAGCAGAATACGTAAACAAAGACAGCCTTGCAGTAATCAGCGCCGATTTAATGGCTGCTTATGGCAATCAGATTACAGACTTACAATACCCGCAAAGCCTGGTAACCAGTTTAAATGAAAGAGCCTCTAAAATTGGCCTGATCTTTCTGGTTGTAGCCATTACGCTTTGCATAATTGTAATAGTAAGTATAGACAATACGATTCGTCTGGCCATGTTCAGCAATCGTTTTTTAATCAAGACCATGCAGATGGTGGGAGCCACACAGTCTTTTATAGCCAGGCCGCTCAATATCCGCGCCATTATCAATGGGCTGATTAGCTCGGGAATTGCCATTGTGTTGATGTTCTCTTTAATTGGCTGGGCGGAAGCACAGTTCCCTCAATTAACAGCCATCCGCAATACCAATCATACCTTACTCTTGTTTGGCGGGTTGATTATTCTGGGTGTGGGAATTTCTCTTTTAAGCACACACAGAAGTGTATTGAAATACCTGAAAATGAAACTGGATGATTTGTATTAAGCTAAATTGTTTAACTCAATTCAAATAAGAACAAATTTTAAAAATCTATAAAGAATTCATATGAGCGCAAACAATAACACCACCCCCCTTTTTGCAAAAGAAAACTTTTTGTTCATGCTGATTGGCGGCATTGTCATTGCCCTGGGTATGTATTTAATGAGTGGTGGAAAGAGTGATGATCCAAGTGTATTTTCTAATACCGAAGTCTATAGCAAAACCCGAATTACGATTGCACCTATTTTAATTGTAGTAGGGCTTTTGATTGAAGTGTACGCTATCTTTAAGAAACCAAAGACTGCATAATGACCTTTATTTAATTTGCTGGATTTTGCACGAAACTATTGCGTTTGTGATTTGCTTAATACCTTTTGGATCATTCACTACAAAATACCTGCTCCACTTTTTGGACATAAAATTGATAGACGTACGCTCTTCTTGGTAATTATTTGTTAATAAAATAAACGGTTCAATGGCCTGTCTATTATATTGTAAGTATGACCCGTCAATAAAATCCTTTTTGCCAAGAAAATCAATTCCAATGTGAAAAATTATATTACTCACATTAATGCGGGCTTTGCTTAAATCAATTATTGTTTTATTTGTTTTTGGAATTATTCTACAAATAATTATTGAGTCAAATATGTCTTTATCTGGCAGATTGGTTAAAGGATCATTTTCGTAGATATGAATTCGCAAATAACTTTCATAGGTTGTTTTTTGATGCCTAATTTGAATTTGATTTAATATCCCTTTTTTAGGGGTATTATCAATCATTACAGCAATTTGAGATCCATATTGATTTATACAAAAATTTTTACTAACATCCTTAAAAAAACCTGCTTCTTCTAATCGAGGCAATAATGTGTAATTACGAATATTTAGATCAGGTAAAACATTGGGGTTTATTTGTAGAAAAATCAGATTAGTCAACTTTACTTTTTGAATACTGATTACTGTATCCCTATATCCTAAACAGGTTATTTTGATGGAGTCATCATTAATGACTGGCAATACAATTTTACCAATGGAGCTTGAAAAAGAACCTATTTTTCGGTTTAGATAAACCGCACCAGCTAATTCAATTGGATTATTTAACTTATCGAATACATAGAAAACCAATGTATCATTTTGATATTCTTTTTCAAGTAAAGGAAATTTAGGACTAGACTTACAACTATTAAATATCAAGAATGAAAAAAATAAAATAAATAGTCTAATCATTTTGGTTTTAATTCTTTAGTCAATATCAAATCTAAATGCAGCCTACTAATTCATCATAATATCCCTCTTCAGTTACAACCCAAAAAAATAACTACGATAATAATGTCTTATATATGCACACTGTCCATCTGAAATAGCAACACTAAGATAAGTTTCTCTGCCAAACATTCTTGCCTCAGCTGACATTGGATTAGTTGTAATTAGCAAAAAAGCCAATGAAATCGGAATGATTTTTTTTACCATATCATTTTTATTTGAAAATATTTCAAAATCCATGTCATATTAGACTTTTTCATGAAACTGCCGTTTTACTTCACAAGCGCCCTATTTTTCAACATGAAGCGTTTATTAAATGTAAATTTTCATGCATGGCTTTGACTATGTTTTGTCATTTCCATTGCTTATTCTATATTTATCACACTAATTACTGCAAACAAAATTATGACCCACTTAGAAGCTGTCATCATAGCCATTATTGAAGGCATAACAGAGTTCCTTCCTATTTCTTCCACTGGTCATATGATTATTGCCAGTTCTTTCATGGGAATTGCCAAAGATGATTTCACCAAATTATTTGAAGTTGCTATTCAGCTGGGTGCTATTTGTTCAGTTGTTATTTTATTCAGAGGAAAGTTCTTCCCGCTGAATCGCTGGAAATTTTATTTAAAACTCATCATTGCCGTTTTACCTGCATTGATTTTAGGGGCTTTGTTCTCCGACACCATTGATGCATTTTTGGAAAGCCCGATGGTGGTTTCCATAACCATGGTACTGGGAGGTGTTGCATTGATTTTTATTGATTCCTTTTTCAAGAACCCAAAAATCTCAATTGACGAGGAAATTACCAATAAGCAATCATTCATCATTGGCTTCTGGCAATGCGTGGCCATGATACCCGGCGTAAGCAGAAGTGCAGCCAGTATTATCGGCGGTATGCAACAGGGATTAACCCGAAAATTATCTGCTGAGTTCTCCTTCTTCCTGGCTGTACCTACCATGGCCGCAGCCACAGGCTATAAATTATTGAAAGCATATACAGAAACACCTGAATTAATATTTACCAGAAACAATATGATCTTGTTGGGACTGGGAAATGTGGTAGCTTTTCTGGTTGCACTATTGGCAATCAAATTTTTCATCACGTATTTACAGAAATACGGCTTCAAACTATTTGGCTGGTACAGAGTAATTGTGGGATTGATTCTAATAATCCTTATCTTAACAGGACACCTGAAATAAATACCATGTCTGTTACTACAGCCAGCAAAAAAGTAATCAATGGTTGGGCTATGTACGATTGGGGCAACAGTGCTTACAATCTGGTTATTACTTCTACCATTTTTCCTGCTTATTATGAAGCCGTAACCGGAGACGGTAACGATCAAACCCTAAATGATACCGTAACGCTTTTTGGAAGAGAATACGTAAATACGGCATTATACAATTATGCTTTAGCCATTGCATTTATTGTAGTTGCCTTACTATCTCCAATTCTTTCTTCTATTGCAGATTACAAGGGCAACAAAAAACAGTTTCTGTTTTTCTTTTGTACGCTAGGGAGTGCGGCTTGCTCTGCCTTGTATTTTTATGACAAGACCAATCTGGCATTTGGGTTGGCCTGTTTAATTATTGCCTGCATTGGCTTCTGGAGCAGTCTGGTTTTTTACAATTCCTTTCTGCCAGAAATAGCAGCCCCTGAAGACAGAGACAAAGTGAGTGCCAAGGGATTTGCCATGGGCTATATCGGGAGTATGATTTTGCAGGTTATCTGTTTTGTATTTGTGTTGTCCCCGGATACATTCGGCATCACTGTAGGTAAAGCTTCACAGCTTTCTTTTTTACTGGTGGGTATCTGGTGGTGGGGATTTGGACAACTGGCATTAAAAAGACTTCCAAAATCAGTTCCTGCCGGCGGAACCAGATCAAACAAAGAGGTTTTAGCAGGAGGTTATAAAGAACTGAATAAGGTCTGGAAACAAATTCAAACCATGCCGGTACTGAAGCGATTTTTATTCTCTTTCTTCTTTTACAATATGGGCGTTCAGACGGTAATGTTAGTGGCCACTTTATATGGAAAGAGCGAACTGAATATCCCTACCATGAATTTAATCATCGCTATATTGATTATTCAGTTCATCGCTATACCCGGTGCCTATACCATTGCGTGGTTGTCTAAAATTACCAGCAATTTCAAAGCATTAATGGTCACCATTGCATTCTGGATTGTGCTTTGTGTAATTGGATACACCCTACCCAGAAATGGCATTTATGAATTTTATGGACTGGCCGTATTGGTTGGATTTGTAATGGGTGGCATTCAGGCACTCAGCAGAAGCACTTATGCCAAACTGATGCCGGAAACCAAGGATACTACTTCTTATTTCAGCTTTTACGATGTAACAGAAAAAATATCGATTGTAGTGGGCATGTTTAGTTTTGGCTACATCAATGAATTATCTGGCTCACAAAGAAATTCTGTATTGGTACTGGTTATATTTTTTGTAATAGGATTGTTGATTCTGTTTTCAGGCGCTAAATTGCAGTCTAAACAGAAGGCTCATGAAACTGCATAGCATCAATCATAGTTATTTCAAATTAGACGGCGGTGCCATGTATGGCGTTGTTCCCAAATCATTGTGGAATAAACTCAATCCTGCTGACGAAAACAATCTTTGCAACTGGGCATTGCGGAGTTTGGTAATTGAAGACGAAGGTCGTTTGATATTGATTGATACAGGCATGGGCTTTAAACAGGATGCCAAATTCTTTGGGCACTACGGCATGTCTGATACGAAGCAGATGGATGAGGCTTTGGCACAAATTGGATTTACCAGAAACGATATAACCGATGTTTTTCATACTCACTTGCATTTTGATCATTGCGGGGGTAGCATAGAAAAACAAGGAGACAAACTGGTTACGGCATTTCCCAATGCCACTTACTGGAGCAACCCTTTACACTGGGATTGGGCGGTGAATCCCAACGACAGAGAAAAAGCTTCTTTCTTAAAGAAGAATATTTTACCCATTCAGGAAAGCGGGCAATTAAAAATGATTGATGCACCTACCAATGAATTTACCAACGATGGTTTATTGGAATCGGTTCCCTTTACAAAAAACATCCGTGTCCGTTTTGTAAATGGTCATACCAAGAGCATGATGCTACCGCAGATTGAATACAAGGGAAGAACCATTGTATACATGGCTGATTTACTACCATCCGCTTCGCATATTCCGCTGCCTTATGTAATGGGCTATGATATGTTTCCACTGACTACACTGAAGGAGAAAAAATCCTTCTTAACTGAAGCGGTGAACAAGGACTATATTTTATTCTTTGAACACGATCCCGTCATAGAATGCTGTACCCTTCAGCAAACAGAAAAAGGAGTAAGAATGAAAGAAGTACTCAAATTAGCGGACATTAAATAAGCAGCAGTGATTGGTCAATCAGACCTTTTTATCTCGTTGAAACCAATGAACTAAAAGGATATCTAAGATTTTTATACCCCATCATGTCTACTTTTACGCTACCCACTACAATGGGGCTTTCAATGCGTAAGGGCACATGATTCGCATCATCACTAACCCATACGGTCATTTTCTCTCCACCTTCAAACAAAGTTCCTTTTACCAACAAGGGTTTAAATTTAATCGCCCGGAAAGTTCCATAACGGGTTTTGATGGTTTCCCTACCCATATATTTTATATAGAGATTGAAAATCTCATTATCGAGAAACATGGTGAAAGGAATTTTATCTTCCGGTTTGTATTTTTCAAAATTGATATTCCTGGCATAATAAATAGCACTTAAAACATCCTGAATACAGTTGGGCACTTTCACCGTTCCTTTTTCACTGGTGGCCGTATTGGCCTGCCGGTTAAAACTTACATTTTCATTTATTTTGTATCCGCCCTCATTTACGTTGCGAATGAACTTGATGGGCTGCAGATTATTGGTATCTATATAACTTTCGTACTTATCTCTAACCTTGAAAATCCAGTCATATCTTGAATTGGATGTTCCCTCACCAACCAAATGATAAACAGGTTCATTGTTCAATTTTTCCGCATTCACTGAAAACGTTGCCGTACCTGCATTCACATACAAGCCTATCACATTATAAAAAACAGTAAAAGAGATTTGTTCTCCTGACTGAAATGCATAATTGCGAATGCCACAGAATTCATCGCCCGCCGTTAAGGGTCGGGAAAGCAGTATTAATAATAAAACGACCAGTGATTTTTTCAGCACGATTATTTGTTTCTAAATATTCTTAGTCCTAATATAAACAAAGTCCCGAGAATTGCGGGCAAGATTAAGTTAATTAACCAGATACCAGCGGCTGTGGCAATAATTCCGATTGAATTGTTGTTTAACAAACCAAACAACAATAAACTTACTTTCCCCCGGAAGCCCAGTTCTGCCAAAGCCATTGTTGGAATAACAGCTAAAACAGTAAGCATAACCCCTACCATGGCAAATGCATCCAGCCAGTATAAGTTTACTCCAAACACCTGAAACATCAGAAAATACTGAAACAGAAATACCAGAAATCTTCCCAATGAAAGTGTTAACAATCTTACTAACTCATTCATCTGAACAGACTCCAGTTTCTCTAAGAAGAAACGATACCTTGCAATCCAGGAAATTCTCTCTAACAATTGAATAATTCCCGATAGTTTAAAATAGGCCAGTGTAAAAAGTAAGATACCCGCACCAATAATATAGATAAATCCATCCAGCCAAAAAACAGAAAGACCTTCCAGTTGTCGGTCTTCACTTAGAATATACCAACGCATATATAGCATTGATAAAGTACCCATTAAAAAAGTTACGATAATCTGTGCCATACTACCTGTTATGGAAAGAACAGCACCTCTGATTTTATTTCCCTCTTGTAAAAATGCAGCTCTGGCTGCTGGTTCACCTATCCGATTAATAGTATTAAAACCCATTGCTTGTCCTGCAAGCACCGCTTTAAAAGCTTGCACAAAAGAGAGGGATTCAATACTATTCACCTGTAGCTGCCATTTGCGGGCTTCAATTCCCCAGTTAAGAAACATCAAAAAAATCACAATCCCGATTTTCCAATTACCTGGTCCGTTAACGGCTACAAGGATAGTTTCCCATGATTCCTTTAAATCTGTCTGTGTCTGCAATTGTTTATATATAGCCCAGCTAAGCCATATAAATAAAGCCGGACCAACTATATAATTCAGGATATTTTTCGTTCGTTTCGTCAATCCTTCGTTTTTGTAAAGTTAAGGGTGTATGTCATTTATTATTTATCACTATTTTCACAAAGCAATGAAATACGATTCAGTCATTTTAGGAATTGATCCGGGTACACAAATTTTAGGTTACGCTTTATTGGGCGTTCAAAAAGGCAAACCATCGTTGATTCGTATGGATACGTTGAAACTTACCAAAGAAAAAGACATTTATTCCCGTCTGGAAATTATTTATAGAACCATCACCGATTTAATTAAACAATACAAGCCCGATAGTTTTGCCATTGAAGCCCCGTTTTTTGGAAAGAATGTTCAGAGCATGCTCAAGCTGGGCAGGGCTCAGGGCGTTGCCATTGCGGCTTCCATGCAAACACAAATTCCGGTTACAGAATACGCGCCTAAAAAAGTAAAGCAATCCATCACAGGCAATGGCAATGCAGACAAGGATCAGGTCTGGAAAATGCTACAGCTCACTTTAAACATTGAAAAGAAACCTGCATCATTTGATGCAACGGATGCATTAGCAGTAGCGCTTTGTCATTTTTACCAAAGCAATAGTCCACTGGCTGTTAAAGGCAAAGCTTTAAAAGGTTGGGATGATTTTCTCAGTAAAAATCCGGATAGAGTTAGAAAATAATCAGGTGTAAAATAAAATCAGAAAATTACAGAATGGAATTCCCTTTTGGACTAATGCAGGGCAGCTAGTATTTGTTGTTGAACCAGACTCAATTCCTCAGGTGTCATTTTCAATTTTCCTCTGGTGAAGTTTAAATCATCGGCACTGTTAATAGGAACAAGGTGCATATGCGCATGTGGCACTTCTAATCCCACCACACTAATACCACAACGATTGCAGGGGAATACTTTTTCTATTGCTTTGGCAATGGGTCTGGCAAAAAGCAACATTTCAGACAAATAATCATCCGATAAATCAAAGAATCGATCGGTCTCTGTTTTGGGTATTACCAACACATGGCCTTCTACCAATGGAAATATATCCAGGAAGGCAAAAAACCGATCGTTCTCTGCAATTTTGTAGGATGGAATTTCTCCTGCGATGATTTTGGAAAAAATTGTCATGTATAAAATTTATACCGTAATATCTTCAACTTTAAACTTGATGATACCATTGGGTGCCTGCACTTCAGCCACTTCCCCTTTTACTTTACCCAGCAAGCCCTTCCCAATTGGAGAAGATGCAGATATCTTTCCCAGTTTCAGATCGGCTTCTTTTTCACCTACAATCTGATAAGTCACCGTCTTCTTGGTAACTATATTGGTAATGGTTACTTTGGTCAGGATGGTTACTTTACTGGTATCAATGGTACTGGTATCTACAATTTTAGCATTGGCAATAGCACCTTCTAATTGTTTGATCTTAGCTTCTAACATGCCTTGAGCCTCTTTAGCCGCATCGTACTCTGCATTTTCCTTTAAATCACCTTTCTCTCTGGCTTCAGCAATTGCTTTGGAAGCAGCAGGACGGTCTACAGATTTCATTTTCTGCAATTCCTCGCGCATCTTATCGAAAGTCTCTTTCGTAACATACATGTTGGTTTCACTCATAGTTCCGGCTTTAGGATTGGTAAAAAAAAATACAACGCCACATTTGACTGCGACGTTGCATAAATACAAAGGTAAGAAAATAATCCTATTCTATCGAATATGGTTTTCTGATAAAAATTTGGCGAATTAAAAAAAAATTTATTTTTATTGTGTACTATTACACTAATACACTATTCATGATTCATTTTAACAATGTCAGTTTTGGGTACACTAAACAAAAACCTCTGTACGCAAATATTCAGCTGGAATTAAAGTCTGGCAGTGTTTACGGCTTATTGGGCAAAAATGGTGCGGGCAAATCCACCTTGTTAAAGTTAATGGCGGGATTGGTGCATCCACAAAAAGGTCTGTTAACTGTATGCAATGCTAATCCCATGAAAAGAGAACCTGATTTCCTGAATCAGGTATTTTTTATACCGGAGGAAATTGATACGCCGAATATCCATGTGCTTGATTTTGCTGCTGAACAAGTGCCATTTTATCCACGGTTCAATCAAACTCAGTTTTTGGATTATCTAAAGGAATTAGATGTGCCAATGACCAAGCTAAATAAAATGAGTTTTGGTCAAAAGAAAAAAGTATGGATTGCCCTTGGTATGGCATCTAATGCATCACTCATTATTTTGGATGAGCCCACAAATGGTCTGGATATCCCTTCTAAGCGAATTCTAAGAAAACTGATTGCCTCCATTGTGAATGAAGATAATTGCATCATCATCAGTACGCATCAAGTAAAAGATTTAGACAGCTTAATTGATCAGATTATTCTGGTAGATAATGGTGAAATTATTGTGAATACAGATACCAATACAATCATAGAGAAAATTATTTTTCAGCATAGCAATCAGCAAGAAATAAGCAATAGCTGGATTTATCACGAAACAAGCATAGCCGGACACCTTTTTGTTAAAAAAAGAGAAATGGAAGAAGACGTCTCTAAACTAGACCTTGAATTATTCTTTAATGCAGGCATTACAAATAAAATTGCGATTCAGGAACTTTTTAATCAGAAATCATGAACAACCACTTTAGTTTAATAAGGGCATTGCTTTTGCTTAGAAAAAACTTTAAAGAGAGCGGAAGTAGCTATTTACTTATGTTCCTGGCAGGATTGGGAATTTTATTTCTATCCTATGGATTACTAATTGTTGCCAGTTTCCACAGTATGTTTCCTACAGGTGATAGAAAAATGATTTTCGTTATTGGTCTCCTTTTAGGCGGGACATTATTTTCTTCCAGTCATTATGGTTTCTTTAAATCGGAGGCAAAAACCATTCAGTTTTTGTTATTACCGGCCACGACAGGAGAAAAATTATTAGTAGGTTTTGCATTAACACAAATCATGTATTTAATTATCTATTTGGGCATATTTACGGGAATAGATTGGCTTATGTGTTTGACTTATAATGAATTCGTAGCTATTCCTAATTGGATTATAGAACAGGAAAAGCATTATTACCAAGGAAAGCCAATCTTTCAGTCTGACACTATTCTATTTAAAGAATTAGTGATTCTATATTTTATCACTACTTCTATTGCTCACTTGGGCTCACTTAGTTTTATTCGTAATGCCTATGTAAAAACAGCCATCCTGTTTGTTATTTCATTTATTGGTATCATTTACCTGAATAATAAAATGCTGGTAATGTTAATACCTGAAGAAATTATGCCCCATGGCAAATATTTCACAGACTCCTTCCGAATAGGACCACTACAACAACCAACCGGGATTGTAACTCTACCGGAATCATGGCAGCTTCGCATCAGTTGGTTCCTGCCAATTTTTCTCTATAGTAGTTGTTGGATAATGAGTTATTATAAGTTAAAGGAAAAACAGATTTAAACAGCCCAACCCCATGAATTTCCATTCAAATAAAGCCATATACATTCAGATTGCTGATCTTATTTGTGAAAAGATTCTGCTTCAAATTTTTAAAGAGGAAGAAAGAATCCCTTCAGTGAGAGAATTGGCTATTAACCTGGAAGTTAATCCCAATACTGTAATGCGAACCTACGAATACTTACAGGATTTAGAAATTATCACCAACAAAAGGGGGGTCGGATTTTTTGTGTCGGTGAATGGTTTAAAAAAAGTGACAGACTATCTTAAGAAAGAGTTTACAGAACAGGATTTACCAACTGTTTTCAAGAATATGCAATTGTTGCAAATTACAATCGGAGAAATAGATGCACTTTATCAACAATATTTAAAATGGAATAAAAAACCTTTATGAAAAAAAGTAATCTAATCCTGGCCATAACTATCACTGTAATATGCGCCTGCTTCGGAATGATCAATTTTAAATTAAGTGCGGAATACAAAAAGAAGAATATACTACCCTCCGTAAAAAAAGTAATTCTACCTCCTTTTCATCATATTAAGGAAATAAAAAGTGCAATAAAAGAAGAGCCTGTTTATCTCCCTTTAATCAATATCTATCAACAGGAAAACTCAAGCTTGTTAACTTATTATTTTTATAGCCCCATTGGATACGAATACTTTGTAAAAAACGATACCCTTTTTTTACAAAGAGACTCAGTCTCAGATGGAGGATTACCAGTATTAAACCTCTACTGTAATAACTTGAAATCTTTATCTAGTATTGAATCCCAGATCACTTTGCACCATTTTCAAACAGACAGTTTACAATTAGTTTCGCAAAACAATTCAACGATTACCTGTGTTGGCCTAACAAATAAATATTTGAATCTTTCCGCTACAAACAAATCAGTAATCAGCCTATCGGCGGTAGATACTATTCATAAAGCCGCAATTAAAGTTTTGAATAAATCAGAGCTGAAACTATCAGATGCGTTCTTTAAGTCATATACACTCAGCATAGATTCAACAGCAACCATAAGTACTACAGGAAAATCATTAAAAGCAATAAATACCGGAGGTCTTTAGACAATCAGAGATGCAGTTTTTGTAGTACAATGTCCGCCATTTTATAGAAAGCTTCATGGCTGTATCCTGCTATATGAGGAGTTATGATAACATTCTTAAAACTTAGCAACTGGCTCAGACGCAATTTTTCGGTTTCGTCATAAGTATCCAGCTTTTCATTTTCCAGCACATCCAAACCTGCTGCCCGGATCTGTTTGTTTTCCAGAGCCATTACAACAGCAGCTGTATCCATTACTTTTCCCCTGCAGGTATTTAAAAAGTAAGGTTGTTTTTTGAGTTGATTAAAAAAGGCTGTATTAGCAAAGTGGCGGGTCTCTTCGGTTAACGGAAGGTGAAGACTGATTACTTCGGCTTCATGCATGATCTGTTCAAGAGAAGACTCTTCTATATAGCCAGATCCGAATCCTTTTTTATACTTATCATAAGCAAGCAGCTTTACCTGAAAAGGCTCAAGCAATCGTGCAAAAGCAGATCCCGTATTTCCATACCCGATTATGCCTACTGTTTTACCAGTCAACTCATCGGCGCGGTTCTCATCCCTCAACCAAAGGTCTTGCTTAACTTCATTGCAGGCGCTATTGATTCTATTCATCAGGTTAAGCAACAAACCCAATGCGTGCTCAGCAACTGCGTTGCGGTTTCCCTCCGGACTGCTTTCACATTGAATACCTTTGCTCTGTGCATAGGTAACATCAATCAATTCCATACCACTGCCCAATCTGCCAATCCATTTCAACTGAGGAGCGGCATCAATTACAGCGCGGTCAATACGCAACCTCGTGGTTACAATCAATCCAACAGCCTCTTTTATTTGCAATAGCAATTCTTCGTACGAGATGGCTGGTTCATAGCATACTTCGTATCCTTTCGCACGCAGCGTCTCTATTAAATAGGGATGTACTTTAGCAGTAACAATTACTTTCATTTGCTTGTATTTAAGCCATTCTGTAAGTCAGTGCAGCAAAATCTTCTACGGTTAACTGCTCTGCCCTTTTAGTGAAGATTTCTTCCTGTAAAACAGTAGCATCAAAAAAAGGTTTCATTGGATTTCTTAGCATTTTCCGCCTTTGTCCGAATGCAGCTTTCACCAGTGTGAATAAGGCTTTTTCGCTTCTCACCGCTACAGGATTGTCTTTTCGTTTAAGCTGAATCACCCCACTCATTACTTTTGGGGGAGGATTAAAAGACTCAGGGGGTACATCAAATAGATACTCTACCTCATAAAATGCCTGCACCAGCACACTCAGGATGCCATATACTTTGGTATTCGGTTTAGAAACAATTCTCTCAGCCACTTCTTTTTGAAACATGCCTATCATTACCGGAATCTGCTCTTTCCACTCCAATACCCTGAAGACAATCTGTGTTGAAATATTATAAGGGAAATTACCCACCATGGTAAATGGCCCCGCAAAAGGTACCGGAACATCCAGGATACTACCTTCGATAATAGCATTGGAAATTGCCGGATATTGGTGTTGTAAATACAGTACTTTTTCGTTGTCCAGTTCAACTGCCTTGAATTGTTGAATGGGCAAGTCCAGCAAATACTTGGTCAGGGCGCCTGCACCGGGCCCTACTTCCAGCACCTGTTGCAGGTTTTCCGGCTTTTCTTTCAGAACAGCCACAATCTGCTTACAGATATTTTCATTGGTAAGGAAATGCTGTCCCAGCGACTTTTTGAGCGTATATTGCATGACTGCAAAAGTAGTATTTTAGCAACCTAAATCGTGGTAAATGAGTAACGAAACACAAAAACCCATTATTGGCTTCACTTGCGGAGATATAAATGGGATTGGATTGGAACTAATCATCAAATCTTTAATGGATCAGCGTATCCTTGACTTTTGCGTTCCCGTTGTATTTGCCAATAACAAATGCCTGAATTTCTACAGAAAAAGCATACCCGATTCTAATTTCAACTGCACCAATATCAATCAGTTTTCCCGCCTGAATCCCAAACAGGTAAATATATTTACGGTTTGGGAAGAAGAAGTTACCATTACCCCCGGAGAACTGAACGAAACCGGTGGCAAATATGCATTGAAATCACTGGAAGAAGCCACCAAAGCCCTGCAGGAAGGTCATATTCACGGTTTGGTAACAGCCCCTATTCACAAAAAAAATATTCAGTCCGAACAATTTCAATACAGCGGTCATACTCCTTACTTCAAAGCTTTTTTCAACGTAAAGGATGTAGTGATGTTTATGGTCGCCGAAAACATGAGAGTGGGTTTGGTTACCGAACATGTAACTGTTGAAGAAGTTGCCAAACATATTACCAAGGAATCCATCCTTAGTAAACTGCAAATCATGCATCAGTCTTTGCAAAAGGATTTTGGAATAGACAAACCCAAGATTGCCGTTCTGGGATTGAATCCTCATGCAGGAGACGAAGGACTGATTGGGAAAGAAGAAATTGAAATCATTAAACCTGCTATTAAAGAAGCAAAAAACAAATCACTGGTTTTTGGCCCTTATTCAGCAGATGCCTTCTTTGCAAGAGGCATGTACGAAAAATTTGACGCTGTTCTTGCTATGTACCACGACCAGGGATTGATTCCTTTTAAATCATTGGCCATTGGCGAAGGGGTAAACTATACAGCTGGTCTCCCTTCCGTTAGAACCAGCCCAGATCATGGAACGGCTTTTGATATAGCTGGCAAAGGAAAGGCCGATCATACTTCTTTTCTGGCAGCCACTTTCGAATGTATTGATATCATCAATCATCGGATGGGTCATGCAGACAGAAACAGAAACCCACTCAGAAAAATCAGTGCCCGTATGCTGGCCAATGCTGTGGATGAAAGAATTGAAGAAAACGAAGGGTAAAAACCATGATACAATTAGAAAATAATAGCCTCAAAGTTTCCATTTCAGAGAAAGGTGCCGAATTACAGGAAATATTCAGCAAAGAGACTCAACTGGACTATTTGTGGAGTGGCGACTCTCAATTCTGGGGTAAAAAAAGTCCGGTATTGTTTCCCATCGTTGGAACACTAAAGAACAATAGTTTCCATCACAATGGCAATTCCTACACATTAAGCAGACATGGATTTGCCCGTGACATGAATTTCAAAATAACTGAATCAAAAGAGAACAGGGTATGCTTAACCCTTCAGGCAGATCAGGAGACACTTACTCAGTTCCCCTTTTTATTCAAACTGAATATTATTTACGAACTGAACAAGAACCAGCTCAGCTGTACTTACGAAGTAATCAATATTGATATTAAACCCATGTACTTTTCCATAGGTGCGCATCCTGCATTTAAAGTGCCCCTGGAACCCTCCTATGAATTCAGTGATTACCAATTGATTTTCAGTGAAAAAGAATCCGCAGGCAAATGGCCAATTTCTGCAGAAGGTTTGATTGAAGAAAAACCAACCCCCTTTTTTGAAAACACTAATGAAATTGCCTTAACCAAAGAATTGTTCTATGGCGATGCCCTGGTTTTCAAACACCTTCAATCCAATACCATTGAATTGAAGAACTCCCAATCCAAACATGGATTTATATTTTCCTGGAAAGACTTTCCTTACATG
The DNA here is from genome assembly GCF_000508085.1 of Sediminibacterium sp. C3. Lineage (GTDB taxonomy): Bacteria > Bacteroidota > Bacteroidia > Chitinophagales > Chitinophagaceae > Sediminibacterium. The sequence goes on from NZ_KI669560.1 coordinate 3,098,405, forward strand.
GGAATCTGGAGTGCCAAAGATGCCCCCTTTGTTTGCATTGAACCCTGGTGTGGTATTGCAGACTCGGTAAATGCTACAGGAGAATTGAGACAGAAAGAGGGTATGAATCTATTGGTGCCAGGTGAAATTTTCAAAAGAACCTGGGGTGTTACCCTATTTTAATACCAATTGATTTTACTGATTATTGAAAATACTATTGCTTAACCCTGTATTGATGGTATAGGAAGTATAGTTGATTTCTACTCTCCCCTTCCTGCCTTTCATCTTGTCTTTAATGGCTTTATCTGTATCGTCAAACTCCAGTGTAATGCCTTTGGGTAATTTGTAATCCTTAGCGTTGAAACTGAAAATTACCTTATCAGGCAATCCATATTCGTCATACTTCCCGTAAATTAATTCCATCTCATAAGTTCCATTCTCCCGGGTAGTAGTAACTGATTTACGGATTAGTAAATTTTGTTCATCTATATATAGAGTAGATAAAATAATATCTCCTGCATCCGCATTCGGCAATAGTTTCACAACCCTAACCGGAAGATTTTGAACCGTACTCATCCCTGCATCAATTGCCACAAATCCGGTTTGCATAACCATGCTGCCAATATTAATGCTTACGCCGCCCTTCGGTAAAACAGAAATCCCTCCATCTCTTTGCAACTTAAACTTATCAGGACTTTTAAAAAACACTTTTACTTTGCCGATGGGTGCTTTAATAAAAGCCACATCTGTTTTCATTTTACCATCAGCGGTATAGTCCTTTACTTTATCCAGTTTAGCTTTCACTTTCATCACCAATGCATTCATATCCTGTGCCTGAACCCTTGTCTCTCCCCAAAAAGCGAATAGGGTTAACAATAATAATTTCACAATTGTATTTTTCATAAACTAACTAAGAATATCTTTTTTTCTGAATAAGGCAATGGCTGTTCCTACAAATAAAAAAATATGAATGAACAGGATACCGGCCGACTGAACTATCTTCTGCGGGTTCTGAATGCTTCCGATTATGGCTTCATTGGCATCGTTTACCTTGAAATCGAAAAACTCTTTCCAGGTAATCATATGGGTAGTAAATAAATAGGGCTTTATTAAATTGAATAAGGGAATATTCATGGTACTCAGAATGGTACTCACAATAATAACACTCATCGTGGCAACTATGGGACCAATGGAATTTTCTGCAAAAAAAGATAAGAGAAAGCCCAGTGCTGCCACGGTTATCATAGCCAGTGCAGCAAAACAGAAAGCTCCTGCATATCTCCAGAACACATCAGACTCTTTTACAATTACCACATAACTGCTTTTCATCAGGAACAAATCATCGGTTCCAAAAATCAACATGCTCAATAACAAACCCATAATGGCAATCCAGATCAACAACAAAACCGTGTAAATAGAAGAAGCCAGAAATTTTGCCAGCACAATAGATGTTCTGGATTGCGGCTTGGTCATTAACAAACGAAGGGTTCCCATATTGGCTTCCCCCGAAATCATATCAGCAGCAATCAGCGCAATCAGTAAAGGAACATGCACCAGCAACAATTGCAGAATTACATAGCAGATAAAATATCCATTCAGAATTTTGCCATCCACACTGAAACTACTGGCAAAGTCGGCCATAACAAAATCTGCATACTCTTTTCCATCCACCCATAAGCCCAGCTGAATAACACCAATCAATGCAGTAATGGCTGCAAAAGACAAATAGGTTCTGGGTCTTTTAAAGACCTTGTACAATTCAATTTGTAAATGTTCCCACATATTGTTTTCCAGCGGTTACTTGTAAAAAATAATCTTCCAGATTGTTTCTGGAAGCCAAAGAATATATATCAACCCCATTCGAGGCAAGCATTCGGTTAAAAGCAGGAATCTCCGATCTTTTAATTTTAACCAGCAACTTACCCTCTCTCTCCGGAAGCAACTGATTTCTCCACTCGGAAGCAGCAAGAATCTGATGTGCGGATTCCCTGTTGGATACTTCCATTTCCAAAATGGCTTGTTCCTCATTTATCAGCGCTGATGCGGATCCCTCTACCAGCTTTTTCCCTTTGTCAATAATTAAAATACGGGTTGCAATCTGCTCTATTTCATTTAAAAGGTGGGAAGAAACAATCACTGTTTTCTTTTGTTCTCTGGAAAGGAAGAGTATTAAATTTCGTATATCGGCTATACCCTGTGGATCCAAACCATTGGTGGGTTCATCCAACACAATTATCTGCGGATTATGTACCAGCGCAATACCAATACCCAACCTTTGTTTCATTCCCTGAGAAAAGGTTTTAACAATGTCGTGCGCTCTCTCTGCCAGCCCTACCTGTTCAAGCTGATTCATTAACAAGGCCCTTGTAGTTTTGATGCCACTTAATCTGGCAAATAATTTTAAATTTTCGTATGCGCTCAGGTATTTATATACATCGGGCTTTTCAATTACTGCACCAACTTGTTGAAGAATTTCTTTACGGTGAGAATGAAGTGGCAGACCGAAAAGCTCAATATTGCCTTCTGAGGGGGTAATTAATGTTAGGAGCATACGGATAGTAGTACTTTTTCCCGCACCGTTTTGGCCCAGAAAACCATATACATCGCCCTGATCCACTGAAAAGGAAAGCTGATTTACCGCTGTAAAGGATCCGAATTGTTTCGTTAAACCTGAAACTTTTACTATCTGTTGCATTGGTTAGTATAACAACAAAATAGGCCAAGATGTTTAAACTTTCAGGTATTGTTGCAAAGCCTGCACATAGGCTTCAAAGGCTTTGACTCCTTCGGGAGTTACCTTACAGGTGGTTTGAGGATAATTGTCTTTAAACTGTTTTATTACTTCAATATAACCGGCGTCTTTTAGCTTTTGAACCTGCACACTCAGGTTACCGGCAGTCGCATTCGTTTTCTCCTTTATAAAAGTGAATTCAGCTTCTTTTACACTAATGAGCAAACTCATTACTGCCAATCTTAGCTGCGAATGCAATATGGGATCCAGTTCTTTAAACATTCACAGAAACCTGACGCAGGTATTTTTTTCTTAAAATAATGCCCGGAATAAACCAGCAAACCAAAGCTGCAATTGACCCTAACAGCATATCATAGCGGCTTTCAGTGAACAGACTCAGTATAAATAAACCATAAGTGGCAATCGCGCCAAGCTTCATAGGTGCAAATTTCTTAACCATTCCGGTAACCATCGTGGGGAAAGCGTATAATAAAATATAAATAGAATATAAAGAAGGCGTAAAAGGTCTGATTACTTCATCTGGTCTTCCATCGGAATAGTGCTTCATCAGGGTCCAACCTTCTTCTGCAATAAACTTTTCTGTCTGAACAGGAACAAAATTCTGATAAAATCCCATAGCAAAAATACTGATTCCGAAAACCAGCCAAACTACATCAACCAGATCGTCGTCATATAGCTTCGCCTTCTTTATTTTCTTTTCCTGAATAGAAATATAAACCTGAGGAATGATGGCTGCCAGCACGAGCCACCAGATATCAAATCCAAGTTTAAAATCATATTCTCGTTGCAGGAAATTAACGCCGGAAGCAATGGCAACTACTGCACCCCACAATAAAGACCCGATACCTGTATCGTGATAGCTGCCCTTTGCCTTTTTAATCATTTCAGCAATCAGCTGTAAACTCTCCTGTTCTGAGAAGGTTGACTCCTTAGCCATTGTTTGAATTTTTAAATTTTGCTCTCAAGAGATATCCTGGGATTATCCATGCGCCCAGCACGGCCGGTATCAATAATAAAATTATTTCACGGCCTTGTACAAACACAGAACATACTGACAGTGTCCAGCAAAGTAATCCGCCAATTTTTAAAGGATTAAAACGCATGATTGCACCCGTTAAAAAGGTTGGCATCCCATAAAATAAAAGTATAAACGCATACAATAACTGCCATGTCCCTAATTGTGAAATAATCAATGTAACCAACCCCATACAGATTCCAAAAACCATCCACACATAACCGATTATTTCATCTGTGTAATTTTTAACCTTTGCCTTCTTTTGTTGTGTAATAATATAATACAGCTGATAAGCCATTGCCAATAAAGTCAATAACCAGACCAGACTGGCCGACTTCCCTAATTCGGTAAAAGTCAGCAATCCATAATGCAGAACAGCACATAAAAAAACCACCCATCCCCAAAGCAGATACAATGTTCCGTTTTCAGAATACTTGTTTTGAGCTTTATTAATCATGCTCTCGATTAAAGCAAGGCTTTCAACTGCAGAAAATTTTTCTGTCTGACTCATTAGAAGTGCATTAATTGGTTAAAGATACCCAACTGTATGAATGATAAATTAGAATGGATACACAAATTATTGACAAGCCGCCAACAATTGTTCAGCCTGCTCCTTACCCCAATTCGGATGTAATGCAGACAATGGCTTGAAACCTGAAAACAGTTCCAGTGATCTTTCAAACAGTTTTTTCGCAACGGCTTTACCACCACCAAATGCTTCCGGCACATTCATTAGATATTGTCCTTCCAATAAATAAGGTCTTGGATTGGATGGATCAATCTCCTTAGCCTTGGCAATGGCTTCGGAGGCCTGAGCCCCAAAAGTTTGCCAACGAGACATTGGATCTACCAATAATTGCATCACAGCAACCTGTTGTTTTAAACAATAGATTTCTGCATTGGCAGGTTCTATGGTTTCTGCTTTGTTTATTAATTCTGAAACTTTGGAAGCAACTTTATCTTTATCAGCCGCCGGATTCATGAAAGCTGCAATGGTATAATGTCTGGCTGCATAATAATAGGGCAACCACTGTGTTTTTTCTGCTTCGGCAATACGCTCATAGTAAGCACCTAATGCCTGTAAATCATCCGCTCCTTTGGATTCTTTTAACTTGGCAAATCCATTTTGCATGGCAGATTCGTACTTTGTTTGTGCATTCAATGCCAAAACAGAAAATAGTGCAATTAGGGATAATAATTTTTTCATACTATATATTTTAACTGGTTATTGTTGATTTTTAAGTTTCTGATATTCGCTTTCTACACTGTTGATTTGATTACCATGATAGGCTTTTGCATACTGAAATGCCAGCCCGATACCCCAGCCCAGTATGGGCCAGATTGGCCAGAAATGGCCTAAGTCACGCGAAGCGTAAAACCAGATGGCAGTTAAAAATAGATTTACAATAATATAACTGACTAAGCTCCATTTAAAGCCTACTCTTTCTTTGGCAATTTGCCACAGAATTTCATCCTTGTTTTCGGTAAGATGGTTCATGTTGTTTGTATTAGTTGTTTATAAATTACTATTGATATTTTGTTGTGTTCTGTCTACACCCCAGCTAAGAAAAACGCCGAGGAAAAAACTACGGGAAGCCGGGGGATTAATTTCCGAACGAATCAATAATCCATCCGCATCTCTTACCCTGCTACTGTAATTGTATCCAAAAATTTGTCTCTCATTAAATACATTGTTAATTCCCAATACCACAACTGCATTGGCTTTTCCAATTTTAGGCAACCAGTTTAAACTGAAATTATTGGTACTGTAGGCAATGGTTTTATCAGATAAAAACTCTTTGGCTGAACGATTGGGGTTATAATAAGGTCTGCCCGTACTCCAGTTATAGCTCCAGTTTACGCCAAACATATTTTTGACCCAGAATTTTTTTAGTACTACACTACCACTATGTGTTGCAGCAAAACCAGGCTGAACAAATGCTGGATAATTATTATAATCTCTTTTAGTATCCAGATAAGAATAGCTGATCCAGTAATCAAAATTTTTAAACGTCTTGCGATCTCTCCAGAATAATTCAATTCCTTTAGCATACCCATAACCATTGTTGTTTACTACAACAGGAAATCCACTGGATGTTTTTAATAAACTCACATAGTCTTTATAAAAAGCCTGGGCCCTGAAAGTGTAACTCGAAGAAATATGCTGATAGGTTAAAATGTAATGATCAGCTCTTAAAAAGTCTACTGCAGACTGGTTAATCAAATACCGTCTTTCCGGTGTCTGATAGAAAATTCCATAGTCAGCTGATAGTTGACTATTCTTTGAAAGCTTATAAGACAAGGCAGCTCTGGGGGCTATATTCACTTTGTTAAGCAAACTACTGTGTTCTATCCGCAAGCCCGGACGAAAGGCCAGCTCATTGGTAATATATAAATCTGCTTCCGCAAAACCCGCTGTATACCTGTCTTTAACCAAAGAAGGGTACAAACCCAATACACTTTGGAATCGGGCACTGTCCTGGTTATTCCATAGTTCAGCTCCAAATCTAAGTGTATTAATAGACCCGAATCTTTTTTCGGCTACCGCCCTCAACTGGAACATCCATTGGGTAGCATAATTGGTAAATGACGCCTGATCAATTACCGGAATCTGTGTTTTAGGAACCGATTGATATTGCTGATTCTGAACCTGACTTACTATCTGATCTCTGTTATAACTAATACTACCTGCCAGATTCAGCTTCCAGCCATTTCCTAAAAACTGTCGGAAACTCAGATTAGTAAATAGGTTCTGATTGTTCAACTGAAACGCGTTCCACAATCCAAGACTATCCAGCGAAGGATTTCTTACCCCTAATGATCCTGAATTATAATAGGCATATATCTTGAACACTCCGTTTTTCTTGGTTTTAAATCGGTAATTGGCATCAGCTGTATGAAAATCGGGGACCTTGAAAAAGTCAGGAGCCTGTGGTACCAGCTTTTGGTACACGGTTAAATTCGTCCAATTGTAACTGAATCCATAACTAGATTTTTTATTGGCTGCTACCTGTTGTAATCCCAGAGAAGCAAACAATGGTGAAAGTCCCAGTTGCAATTCTGATTTTTCTGGTATATCAAGACTTTCCAAATTCAATACACTACTTAGTGCCTGACCATATAAGGCAGAATAGCCCCCACTACTAAATACGGTTCCATTGAATAAAAAAGGAGAGAATCTTCCTCTCTGTGCAATACCCGGTACGCTGCTATAAAAGAAATTATTAACCACAGTTCCATCAATGATAATTTTTGCTTCTTCGGCGGAACCCCCACGAATAAACAATCCTTCTTGCTCACCTACTTTTTGCGCACCAGGTAATGTTTGAATAGTAGCCGAAATATCCGCATTGGCTCCTGCTGTGGTAGCAATGTCCAGGGCCTTTAATACTGTACCTTTTTTCTTATCACTGGCTTCATAGGAACCAGCAGTTATAATAACTGCTTTCAGCTCGTTGATTTCTTCTTTTAAATAAAGTGCAATGGCCAATGTGTCAATTCCTAAATCCAATCCCTGCTCAAGGGTTTTATATCCAATATTGCTAACGACCAGTATAACTTTTCCCTTTTCAGTGGTCTTAAATGAAAAAGCACCAGTAGAGTCTGAAAGGGTTCCATCATAACTATCCTTTATAATTATATTGGCACCCGCCAGAATACGCCCCTTCTGATCTTTAACTGTCCCCTTTACCAGAACCTGCCCTTTTAATAAACTGGCCAGCATTAGTCCAGCTATAAATATTAGAATTGCTTTCATTGTATCGATTTGCCGAACAAACATAAACTGGTTTATTTTATAAACCAAACTATTTTATAGAATTATATTAATAATTGGTCATTTTTAATCATTTTTTAATCTGCAAGGAATATCAGGAACATAAAAAAAGGCCGCCCGAGGGGCGACCTTTTCTAATAAATCAACTTTCTTATTTATACTGCTCAGCGATTCCTTTTGCCAAGTCAGTCATTTTCTTCAATCCGTCTTCAGGTAAGTTTCCTTTCTTGAATTCAGCCAGCACATCTGGTAATTTGTTCTCCATTTCCATCAAGAAATGAGCTTCAAATTCCTTCACTTTCTTAACGGCAACTTCACGAAGTAAACCTTGTGTACCCAGGTAAATAATAGCCACCTGTTTTTCCACAGTAAATGGAGTGTACTGTGCCTGCTTTAATACTTCCACGTTTCTTGCCCCCTTGTCAATTACAGACTTGGTTGCAGCATCCAGGTCACCACCAAACTTAGAGAAGGCTTCCAACTCACGGTAAAGCGCCTGATCCAGCTTAAGGGTACCTGCTACTTTTTTCATGGATTTGATCTGCGCATTACCCCCCACACGGCTTACAGAAATACCTACGTTGATTGCCGGACGGATACCTGCGTTAAACAAGTTACCTTCCAAGAAAATCTGACCGTCGGTGATAGAGATTACGTTAGTAGGAATATAGGCAGATACGTCACCTGCTTGTGTTTCAATGATTGGCAATGCAGTTAAAGAGCCACCACCTTTCACCAAATGCTTGATAGATTCAGGAAGATCGTTCATATTCTTTGCAACGTCATCGTTGGCAATTACTTTCGCAGCTCTTTCCAACAAACGGCTATGCAAATAGAATACGTCACCAGGATAAGCTTCACGTCCCGGAGGTCTTCTCAATAACAAAGAAACTTCACGATAAGCAACTGCCTGCTTAGACAAGTCATCGAATACAATCAATGCTGGTCTACCGGTATCTCTGAAGAACTCACCAATTGCAGCGCCCGCAAATGGAGCATAGAACTGCAATGGAGCAGGATCAGAAGCAGAAGCAGATACGATCGTAGTATATGCCATTGCACCATTGTCTTCCAGGGTTTTCATAACACCGGCAACAGTAGAGGCTTTCTGACCAATCGCAACATATATACAATATACAGGCTTACCTGCATCATAGAATTCTTTCTGGTTGATGATGGTGTCAATACAGATAGCTGTTTTACCAGTCTGACGGTCACCAATTACCAACTCACGCTGACCACGACCTACAGGAATCATCGCGTCAATGGCTTTGATACCAGTTTGTAGCGGTTCTTTTACCGGCTCACGATAAATAACCCCGGGTGCTTTACGCTCCAATGGCATTTCGTATAAATCACCACTGATAGGACCTTTACCGTCAATGGGTTCACCTAAAGTATTAATAACACGACCAACTACCCCTTCACCTACTTTGATAGAAGCAATCTGACCGGTTCTTTTTACTTTGGCACCTTCTTTAATGCTTCCGCTTTCACCCATCAATACCACACCCACATTGTCCTCTTCAAGGTTAAGTGCAATTGCTTTAACACCATTCTCAAATACTACCAGCTCACCGCTTCGTACACCGTTAAGGCCGTACACGCGGGCAATACCATCACCCACCTGCAATACGGTTCCTACTTCTTCCAGCTCGGCAGAAGCATTGAAATTGCTGAGTTGCTGTCTCAGTATCGCTGATATTTCATCTGGTTTAATATCTACCATTTTGTATGATTTAAAAGTTGATCTTAATGTTTAATGTTATCTAATATTAGAAACAAACTGATTGTCCATGAACTGTTTTCTAATAGCACGTAAATCACTGGCAATGCTGGCATCTACCTGCTTATTATCGAACTCCAGTACAAAACCGCCAATCAGTTTTTCATCTACCAATGCCTCCAGTTCAACGGTTGCAAAATTATTTGCTTTTTGAACACTGGCTTCAATGGATTTTTTCAATTCATCAGAAACAGGAGCAGCAGTAATCAGCTTTACCTGATGAATACCTTTTAACTTATTGTACTGTTGTATAAATGCATTGGCAATTTCGGGAAGATCGCTTTCACGTCCTTTCTTCACCAAAAGATTACTGAACAAAGTAGTTAATTCAGACACTTTACCATTAATAACTGCAGAAACAATTTTCTCTTTCTGATCAGCTTTAATGATAGGGCTTTTCAACATGTTCAGAAAATCCCGGCTGGTTTTACAAACAGCCTGTATAAATAGCATATCAGCACGAACAGCGTCCAATTGATTTTTCTCTATGGAAAGATCAACCAGGCTTTTGGCATAACGGTCTGCTAATCTTGGGTTCGACATGCTTAGTTCAATTTAACGCCTTCAGCTAATTGTTTAATATAATTTTCCTGCTCACTCTTATTGCTCAACTCTCTGCTCAACACTTTCTCTGCTACTTCTATAACAAGTGATCCTACCTGATTTTTTACATCGGTTAAAGCAGCATTCTTTTGTTGTGTAATGGCAGTTTGTGCTTCAGCAACAATGCGATCAAACTCAGCTTTCGCTTTTTCTTTCGCATCTGCAACCATTTTATCAGCTGTTTCCTTGGCTTCCTTAATCATCACGGCTCTTTCTTCACGGGCTTTGGCCATCATTACTTCATTCTCATTTTTCAAGGCAGCCATTTCAGCTTTAACCTTATCAGCAGAAGCAATTGCATCAGCAATACCTGTTTCTCTTTCTTTTAAAGTAGACAGGATGGGCTTCCACGCTAAGCTTTTTAACAAGAAGAATACAATCAGGAAAGCCAGTAAAGTCCATACCAACAATCCTAATCCGGGGTTTAACAATTCCATATTATAGTTTTAAAACTTCAATAGTTAAGGTAAAGATTACTGCATCGCTTGCCCTGTGCGCACGATGCAGTAATAAGTTGGTGCAACTAGGCTTTTAATACAGCCAAGATACCTGCGATTACCGCGAAAAGGGCAACACCCTCAACGAAAGCGGCAGTCAGGATCATGTTTGCACGGATGTCGTTAGAAGCTTCTGGCTGACGAGCGATGCTTTCAACAGCACTCTTACCAATTTGACCGATACCAATACCGGCACCAATTGCAGCTAATCCTGCGCCAATAGCACCACCAAAGTGGCTCATGCTTACATCCAACAAAGTGTTTAGAACTGACATATTGTTTGTTTTAATGATGAAAAAAATTAATGATGCGCTTCATCGTGGTGAGCACCCTCCATTGACTGGCCAATAAATACGGCAGTTAAATTAGTGAAGATGAACGCTTGAATAAAGGCAACCAATATCTCTATAAAATAAATGAAAATGGTAAAAGCAAGGGAAACGGGTGCAAATCCCCATCCGGCAACCTTACTCATCGCACCGAAAATGAAAATCAACATTACGAAGCAGGTAATTACAATGTGTCCTGCAACCATATTGGCAAACAAACGGACAATCAATGCAAAAGGCTTGGTGAAGATTCCAAAAAATTCAACCGGTACTAAAATGGGTTTTACAAAACCAGGTACAGGAGGATTGAAAATATGTCCCCAGAAATGCTTGTTGGTACTGAAAAGAATTACCAGAAAACTGATGAATCCTAAAACAATCGTGAAGGCAATATTACCCGTAACATTCGCTGTTCCAGGAATAAGTCCTAAAAGGTTATTAATAAGAATAAAGAAAAATACCGTTAGCAAATAAGGCATGTATTTTTCATATGCATGACCCAGGTTGGGTTTCCCTACTTCGTCTCTAACAAAAGTAATTACGGGTTCAACTGCATTCTGAAAACCTGATGGGGCCACTTTGGCACCATTGCGCTTGTATTTATTGGCCACTTTTATCATTAAGAAACAAAGCAGGAACACCCCAATAAACATCTGAACCACATTGCGGGTTAAACTTAAATCGTACACTTTTACAGTAGTATCATGCTCACCTGCAGCATTCACAGGAATGATATGACCTTCTTCCGTTTTATATCCTTCGTATACATCGTGACCATGATTGAATTTGGAGTAATTGAATAGGCTCCATCCACGCTCAGGAGAATATAAAATAACGGGCAAAGGAATGCTTACATGCTTTTCGCCAATGGTAGCGAAATGATATTCATGTGCATCCATAATATGCTCCATGATAAGCTTAGAAGGATCAAAAGCAGTTTCTTCGTGTTTTTCACCGCCGGCAGGTGTTTCGCTGGCAAATGTATTTACAGAAAAAAACAGGCTGAACGCGCTGAAAGCAGCTACTAGTAAAGATTTTAAGCTTCTTGAGGCCATACCCATCTCTAAATTTGCGGCAAAGATAAGGGTAGATGGGGTATATTTATTGCAAAACGGCTTTCTTTTTCCCAAACTGCATTTCGTGCAATCTGGCATAAAATCCTCCCAACTTGAGTAGCTCGGCATGATTCCCTTTTTCCTTTAATTCTCCCTTGTCTAACACAATGATTTGGTTGGCTTTACGTATGGTACTCAAACGATGGGCAATCACGATGGAAGTTCGGCCGGCAATCAGGGTATCAATGGCTTTTTCTATGAGCAATTCACTTTCTGTATCAATGGAAGAAGTGGCTTCGTCCAGAATCAGTATGGCCGGATTGTATAATAGGGCCCTGATAAAGGAAATCAGCTGCCTTTGTCCCAGGCTTAAGGTACTCCCCCTTTCCATCACATTGTACTGGTATCCGCCTGGCAATTGCATAATAAAGTCGTGTACGCCAATCATTTTGGCGGCTTCTTCTACCTGTTGGATTGAAATCGCCGGGTTTCTGAGGGTAATATTGTCCATTATGGTACCCGAAAACAGGAAAACGTCTTGCAGTACAACACCGATGCCGCTGCGCAGACAGTCCGTATCCCAGCGGTTGATATCCACCTCGTCTATTGAAATTTCACCTTCCTGAACCTGGTAAAGTCGGTTAAGCAGGCTGATAATGGAAGTTTTTCCGCTACCGGTATGCCCCACCAGGGCTACGGTTTCCCCGGCTTTTACTTCAAAATTAATTCCATGCAATACGTTCTGCGTGCCCGTGTAGGAAAAACTTACCTCCTTAAAACGAATATCCCCGCGAATCTTTGCGGGTCGGTAAGCATCTGCCGGTGGAGGAGGCAATTCATCGGTATTGTCCAACACTTTCAAAACCCTTTCAGCGGCAATCATCCCCATTTGTAACACATTGAACTTATCGGCAATCACCCGAAGGGGTCGGAAAATCTGGTTCAGGTACAATATAAATGCTACCAGCATCCCCGCGTCGAGAGATCGATCAGCAATCCACCACACTAAAATACCCATACTCAATGCCAGTACCACTTCTACTACCGGAAAAAATACGCTATAGGCAAATATGGCGTGGATATTGGCGTCCCGGTGCTTTTTGTTGATTTCCTGAAAAGCTTTGGCCTCTTTATCCTCGGCAGCAAAAGCCTGTACCACCTGCATGCCGGTAATATGTTCCTGCACAAAGGCATTCAATGCTGCCACCGCATTGCGCACCTGGATAAAACTTTTATTAACGCTTTCTTTAAAATAATAAGTGGCAATAATCATAATGGGAAAGGGCGTAAGACAAACAAGGGTTAGCTTCCAGTCCATATAGAACATAGTGCCCAGGGTAATAATAATGGTAAGCAAGTCGGCCACGATGGGTATTAAGCCATCTGAAAAAATTTCGTTGATGCTTTCAATATCATTGATGGTTCGGGTAGTTAAAGTGCCGATGGGGGTTTGATCAAACTGTCTCAGGTTTAAACCCAAGACCTTTTTATACACCGTTATCCTTAAATCCTTTACCACATGCTGTCCCATCCAGGCTGTGATATAGGAAAACAGAAAACGGATACTGGTTTCAATCAGAATAAACCCAATCTGAAAAATAGTTACCGAAATAATAAAACGACTGACATCGCTTAAATCATGCCCAAACAAAACAAAGCGAACCCAGTCGGGTACCTGATTCACCTTCCCCGTTGCTCCGTTTACCGTGAGCTGAATGAGATAGGGCCTAATGGGAGCTGCAATCGCCATGAAAATGGCCAGCAATAAACTGAGATAAAAATATTTTTTATAGGGTTTAACGAAAAAAAAGATGCGTTGTAAAACACTAAAGTCAAATATTTTCTTTTTTTCAGCTGCACTCATGGAGCGCAAAGGTAAACAGAAAATAAAATCAGGCATTTTGTATCTTTGTAAGGTATGGATGCAGTCCCAATTCAGCCTATAGAGCCCGCTTTAGCCAAGTATACCCTGAACGAAGAGCAGGAAAAAAAAGAAATCATTCGCCATTACCGTGCGTTACTGAAAGCGCTTAGACCCAAATTAAAAAAAGGGGATAAGGAATTATTACGAACTGCTTTTGAAATGGCAGCCAATGCCCACAAGACCATGCGCAGAAAAAGTGGGGAGCCTTATATACTGCATCCGATTGCGGTGGCCATGATTTGTGTGGAAGAAATTGGACTTGGGGTTAGAAGTAGCATCTGTGCACTTTTACACGACACAGTGGAAGACACAGATATTACCCTGGAAGATATTGAAATGGAATTTGGTACCGAGATTGCCAAAATTGTGGACGGACTTACCAAGATCTCCGGTGTTATGGACACCAATACCAGTCAGCAGGCAGAGAACTTTAAAAAAATATTGCTGACCCTAACCGATGACCCAAGGGTAATCTTGATAAAGCTGTCTGACCGCCTGCACAATATGCGTACCCTGGATCATATGAAGCGGGAAAAACAACTGAAGATTGCTTCGGAAACCGTTTGGGTATACGCGCCTCTAGCCCACAGAATGGGTTTATACAATATAAAGACAGAGCTGGAAGACCTTTCCATGAAATACATGGAACTGGAAGCTTACCGGGATATTGCGAAGAAACTGGCAGAAACCAAGAGAGAGAGAACCCGTTATATCAATGAATTCATTCGTCCGATTCGGGAAAAACTAATTGCGGCCGATTTTGATTTTGAAATCTATGGAAGGCCCAAAAGCATTCACTCTATCTGGAATAAAATCAAGAAAAAAGCAGTTGCCTTTGAAGAAGTCTATGACTTGTTTGCCATCCGTGTTATATTGAACGCCCCTCCCGAAAAAGAGAAGGAACAGTGCTGGAAAGTATACTCTATGATTACCGACGAGTACAATCCCTCCCCTGAAAGATTAAGAGACTGGCTAAGCAACCCCAAGAGCAATGGATACGAAGCGTTGCACACCACCGTGATGGGGCCCCAGGGTAAATGGGTAGAAGTGCAGATCAGAACCAAACGGATGAATGAAATTGCTGAAAAGGGGCTTGCCGCACACTTTAAATACAAGGAAGGAAAAGAAGGAAACGATGAAGACCGTTTTGACAAATGGTTCGGGCAAATCCGCGAAGTCTTAAGTGCACCAGATACAGATGGAGTAGACTTTCTGCAGGATTTTAAAACCTCTTTCTTAGCGGAAGAAATTTATGTTTATACCCCCAAAGGAGAAGTGAAAATGTTGCCTACGGGTAGTACGGCTCTTGACTTTGCATTCTCTATACACTCTGCCATTGGCACCAAATGTATTGGCGCAAAAGTGCACCACAAGCTGGTTCCGATTGGACATAAATTAAGAAGCGGTGACCAGATTGAAATCATCACCAGTAACAAGCAAAAACCATCCGAAGACTGGCTGAATATGGTGGTTACCGCCAAAGCTAAGAATAAAATAAAAGACAGTTTACGGGAAGAAAAAAGAAAGATTGCAGAAGACGGGAAATACGTTTTACAAAGAAGACTGGAATCGCTGGGAGCCGCTTACAGTCAGTACAATATTGAGGAACTGACCCAGTTTTATAAAGTAAATTCTGCACTGGACCTGCATTATAAGATTGCCACCAAAGCCATCGACCTGAAAGATCTGAAAGATTTTCAGATCCTGGGAGACAAAATTGAAATTCCCAAACCTAAAATAGTGATTCCCGAAACGGTGGTAGATTCCAGCAAATCCGTTTCTAAAAAAGATTCTGAACTCATCATATTTGGTGAGAGCAGCGACAAAATCATGTACACCCTGGCCAAATGTTGCAGCCCAATTCCTGGAGACGACGTATTTGGCTTTGTTAGTACGGGTAAGGGCTTAATCATTCACCGAACCAACTGTCCCAACGCTACTCAATTGCTAGCAAATTATGGGTACAGAGTGGTAAAAACCAAATGGGCTAAGAACAAGGAAATCTCCTTCCTGACTGGTTTAAAGATTGTTGGACTAGACGATGTGGGTGTTATTAATAAAATCACCAATGTAATCAGTGGCGATTTGCGCATTAATATTTCCGGGCTTAGCATTGATTCCAAAGAAGGTTTATTTGAAGGCATCATTAAGGTATTTGTGCACGACAAAGAAGAATTGGAAGAACTGGTGAACCGCCTTAAATCTTTAAATGGTATTCAAACCGTTGATAGATTTGATACAGAGAAAGATGCCTAAAGTTTTACTGTTTACTCTTCTTCTTATCCCTTATTTTTGCCCCTTAGAAAATAAACTATGGTTGACGTAATATTAGGCTTACAATGGGGTGATGAAGGAAAGGGTAAAATAGTAGACTATTTTGCACCGAATTATGATATCGTAGCCCGTTTTCAGGGTGGTCCGAATGCAGGACATACGCTTTATGTAGAAGGGAAAAAAATGGTATTGCACCAGATCCCATCCGGTATTTTTCACCAGAACAAAATCAATATCATTGGTGGCGGTGTTGTACTGGATCCGGTAACGCTGAAAAGAGAGTGCGATGCAGTGGCTGCCCATGGAATTGATGTTCGCAAAAATCTGTTCATCTCTGAACGTACTAATATTATTGTTCCAACCCATAGAGCATTGGATAAAGCTTCTGAATTATCCAAAGGAGAGAGCAAAATAGGTTCTACTCTGAAAGGAATTGGACCTGCTTACATGGATAAGACCGGAAGAAATGCTTTGCGTGTGGGTGATTTACTCGACAAGAATTTTACCAGTCAATACATCAAGCTTCGTCTGAAGCACCAGAAATTACTGGACAATTTTCATTTTATTGAAGACATTTCCAGTTGGGAAGATGAATTCTTTGAAGCATTGGAGTTTTTGAAAACATTAAATGTGATCAACTGCGAATATTTCATTAACAATGAAATTACCAAAGGCAAGAAAGTACTGGCCGAAGGTGCGCAGGGAAGTATGTTAGATATTGACTTCGGAACCTTCCCCTTTGTTACTTCCTCCAATACCATTTCGGCCGGTGTTTGCACGGGTCTAGGGGTATCACCTAAGAAAATCAATGATGTAATGGGTGTATCCAAAGCCTATTGTACCCGTGTGGGTAGTGGTCCGTTCCCAACCGAACTGGAAGATGCTACAGGAGAAGAGCTAAGAAAAATAGGCAGCGAATTTGGCGCAACTACCGGCAGACCCAGACGTTGTGGCTGGATCGATTTGGTTGCCTTAAAATATACCTGCATGATTAATGGCGTAAACAAAATCATCATGACCAAGGCAGATGTTTTGGATAGCTTTAATCAACTGGAGGTTTGCACCGCCTATGATGTAAACGGCACCATTTCTGAAGAAGTTCCTTACCAGATTTCAAGAGCGAAAATTAGTCCTGTTCTGAAATCTTTCAAGGGATGGAACACCGATACTTCCCAAATTAAGACAGCGGATGCTTTACCGGCAGAAATGAATACTTATATAGATTTCATCAACAATTATGTGGGTGCACCTGTTAAGTTTGTTTCCAATGGACCAGGAAGGGAACAGATTGTACCCCTGTAGTTTTGGCATTTGATTTGATATTGAAAAATTTATTTGGTTAATATAATTTTGCGTACAAATTTTACGCTCTAAATCTTATTAGAAATATGGCAGCGAAGTCTGATAAGGATAAGAAATCCTCCACCCCGAAAGTGCCGGCTAAAGCAGCGGCAAGCAAACCATCTCCTAAAGCAAAAAAGAAGGAAGATGATGACGATGATGATGATTTTGAAGATGATGAACTGGAGGTAAAATCTACCGCCAAGAAAACAAGCAGTAAATCATCTGCAAAGAAAAAGTCTGATGACGACGACGACATCGACGATGAAGAAGAAGATGTTGAAGACGATTGGGAAGCTTCTGAAGAAGACGACAGTTGGGATCCTGACTTCGATGAATTTGATTTACCCAAGAGCAAGGGCAAAAAAGCTACCGGGGGTAAAAAGAAAGACGAAGAAGAAGATGATTTTAAAGTAGACGAAGACTTTAAGGAATTCGACCTTTTCAACGATAAGAGTGGCGGCTTTGATGACGACGAAGACGATGATTTCTAAATAATATATACTTCTTGAAAAGAAATAGAAAGGCATTTTCAATTAATGAAATGCCCAACTGCAAAGAGCAAATACTACAATGGATTCAACCATTTGGTGTTTGCTCTTTTTTAGATAATCACCAATACCAGTTACCGCATCATTCTGTTGATTGCCTGGCTGCGGCTGGCGCATTGGAGGCAATTAACGGCAACAACACAGCATCAGCTATTGACGCCTTTTATAAAAAAGAACAGGACTGGCTATTCGGTCATTTTTCTTACGAATACAACACACCCGAAAACCTAAGAACGCAGCAGAGGCATCCGGCAGGTTTCAGTGATGCTTTTTTTTTCAGGCCCGATCATATTCTGCAGCTAAGCAACAAGGAACTTATCATTGAGTCATACTCAAAAGATCCGGAACTTATATTTTGTGAAATCAGCAACATAGAAATAAAAGAAGGGAAGCAGCATTCCATTCATTGCACTCCAAGAACCAGCAGAGAAGATTATCTGCAAACCATTCAAGATTTATTGAAACATATTCAGAATGGAGACTGTTATGAAATTAATTTCTGCCAGGAATTTTATGCTGAAAACATTGAATTGGATCCTGCAGCTGTATATCGTCAGCTGACCCGACTATCGCCCAATCCTTTTGCCTGTTACTACAAGGAAAACAACGCCCATTTGCTTTGTGCCAGTCCGGAAAGATGGTTAAAAAAAGAAGGCGGCCAATTATGGTCTCAACCCATTAAGGGGACTCTCAAAAGAGACCTGAACAATTTGGATGCTGACAAACAATTAAGGGATCAGCTGTCCAACAGCTTAAAAGACAAAAGTGAAAATGTGATGGTAGTGGATCTTGTAAGAAACGATTTAAGCCAGGTTTGCATAGCAGGTTCTGTTAAAGTTTCAGAACTATTCGGCATTTACAGTTTTCCTCAGGTGCATCAAATGATTTCAACCATTACAGGAGAACTCTTGCCGGGCAAAGGGATGAAAGAAATAATTCATTCAGGCTTTCCGATGGGCAGTATGACAGGAGCTCCAAAGAAAAGGGTAATGGAACTGATTAGACAATATGAACCCATAGAAAGGGGAATCTTCTCCGGAGCGGTAGGTTATATTAAACCCAATCAGGACTTTGACTTCAATGTGGTTATCAGAAGCATTTTATACAACGATGCCAACAAATACCTGAGCTATCTGGTGGGCAGTGGCATTACTATTTACAGTGACCCGGAACAGGAATACCAGGAATGTTTATTAAAAGCCAAAGCCATTGAAGGCGTTTTAGGCAACTGACTCATTCTTTAGGTCAATAAAAGCAAGCAATTCATCTCTCCCCTGATTTTTCTCTGCGCTGGTTACAAAGTGTTGGGGAAGAAACTGCCAGCTGCTTTTTAACACCGTAAAAAAAGCTTCAATATTTCTGGAAACCACCGCTGGCTTCTCTTTATCGGTTTTGGTGAAAACAAGACTAAAGGGAATCTGCCATTTATCCAGCTGACTAATGAACTCCAGATCAATTTTTTGCGGTTCGTGTCTGCTATCGATTAATACAAATACATTAATAAGGTTTTCTCTTTTGCGCAGATAATTCTCAATCATCTGTTCCCAGCGCCTTCTTGTGCTCTGTGCAATTTTGGCAAACCCATAACCAGGCAAATCTACCAGATACCATTTACTGAATCCTTTGGAGCCCTTCTGCGAACTTTCAATCTCAAAATGATTGATCAACTGGGTTTTACCAGGAGCTGAAGAAGTCTTTGCCAACTTGTTATTCTTACAAAGCATATTAATTAAAGAAGACTTACCCACATTGCTTCGCCCAATGAATGCATATTCAGGTCTGTCGGGTTTGGGGCAAGCTTTATAGTCTGCATTTGAAATCAGGTAAGTTGCTTTTTTAATTTCCATACTGCAAATTAAACAAAAGCCCCCACCAACTAACTTTTGGCAGGGGCTATTCTTTTTAAAACAATTACATGACTCAAAAATGCTTTATTGCAAAGTCAGTAATATGACCCATTAAAAACCCGCTTTTAGGCTAAGAGAAAGGTTTCTGCCCGGAGCAGAAATACCACTGGCGAAATAGCGATAATTTTTATCGAAGATATTTTCCAGTGAAATCTGAAACTGCAAAGCAGATTTTATCTGCAACGCTGTTCTCAAATTCACGGTATGCCAGGAAGGCATTCCATCGGGTGTGGCATATTGCAGGTTATCTTCTCCGTTGGGATTATAATCGGCCAGTCTTTTCCAGCCGTTGAACAAAACGAACAACTCTGCATTCCATTTCTCACCGGATTTTTTTAACGCGAATCTTCCGTGTGTTGGAGGAACATGATCCAGTGGAATACGTCCATTTACTGCGTCGGTAAATTGTCCCCTTGTAATATTAACCACCCCTTCTACATTTAGCTTCGGCATAATTTGCAAGGATGCATTTACACTAAAACCATAGATATGGGCTTTGGCTTTGTTTTGCAATGCATACACGGCACTTTTAACCCCACTGTAAAAAATACTATCCTGGTTATTAAATAAAAACTTGTCTAAAACCAGTGCATTGGTGAAAGAAGTGTAAAATACCGCAGCACCAAAACTGAGGCGCTCCCCGTATTGCTGAACATTCGCTTCAATATTATAAGTGTATTCAGGTTTAATCTGCAAATTGGGCACAACCACCAGGCCGGTTCTGGAATCAAACACTTTAGCCAGATCGTCTATATTCGGAGAACGGAAGCCGGTACTGAACACCAGCGCAGCTCGCAGATTATTCGGACTGGCATAAACGACACCAATATTTCCGGTGATTGCTTTATTTACCTGCCTGACTTTCGTGAAAGGAAAGCGGGTTAACCCTGTATCAACAAATTGCGCGTTCAACTGAACCAAATTGAATCTCAGCCCTTGATTCAGGGTAAAATGCTGATTAATCTTATAGGTATGCTGAGCAAAAACCGCATGCGTACTCATACTGGTTGGACCATCCGAATAACGGGTAGTTATTCTGGATTTATTCCCGGAAACAATATTGACTCTTTCAGCAGTAGAACGCAGAAAATTAGAATAGGACTCTGCACCCACATGCAGTTCATGATTGCCTGCATAATGTTTGGCATCAAAGTTTACGCCAAATACCTGAATTCTCTCCCAGCGAAAATCCTTGTTGTTGTTTTGAAATCTTCGGGTAATTCTGCTTTCCTCAATATCCTGAAAACTGGTAGTCAGTTTCAGGTCCTGGAAAAATCCATTCTGTTCTTTGGCACTTAACTGATAAGCAGCCATATTTCTGATTTGCGGTCCATAATACCATTCAGCAAATACAGGCGTATTTCCTGTTTTTTCGGAAAGACGGTCATACCTGGGGATATCACTGCTATTAGAAAACTGAAGATTAAATACATGCTGTATTTTGTCGCTGGCCTGATACAAAAATTTCTGCGTAACATCCACCTGCTTATACCCTGAAGCAATTTGCTTATTCGGATTAGGATTGGGAACAGAGACATCTGTATTGCCAGAACGAATAACATAAAAGTCCTTTTTACCAAAATTGGGATAAGCTGCAGAACGTTGGTTTCCCTGAATTAAATCGCCAAAGCTTCCGTAGGTTACTGAGGTAAAAGAGGCCCATTTTTTCCCTCCAATATTGAATTGAATATTCCCCCTGTTCTCCTGAACGGCTGAACCATAACGCAGAGTGGCCGAACCGGTCACTTCTGTTTTATTGGTTGACGACAGGACCGGATTCCGGGTAGTCAGGCTGATTACGCCGCCCAAAGCATCGCTGCCAAATAAGGTAGAAGAAGGTCCGTATAAAATTTCAATACGGTCCAGTACCATATTATCCACGGTGATAATATTCTGCAAATGACCCGCACGGTAAATGGCATTGTTCATTCTAACGCCATCCACCACAGTTAAAATTCTGCTGGCTTCAAAGCCCCTGATAACGGGACTTCCCCCTCCTTGCTGACTTTTTTGAACAAATAGCTTACCCGACTGAATAATGGCATCCGCTGTGTTATTCTGAAAATTTAATTGTGGTTTGTTGTTAATGATATCAATGGTTTGTGCCACCCGTTTTAGCTTTTCAGCAAAACGGCTGGAATACACCATTACATCATCTAACAAGGTTATTTTGTTTTGAACACTATCCTTTGTGTTTTGTGCATCTGATATAGATACAGCAAACAGCATAGGAATAATGGTCAATACTCTCTTGATCATTGATTCTATATTTAATAATAAAAAATAGCCTGAGCTAGGTTGCAATAAAAAAACGTTACATAGAATCAACCCCTTGGTGGAGGCACAATAATATCAAGATAAATATGTTTGGTCCATTGAGATGCAGTAAAAAAAATCCGGACATGAGAAATCCAATGAATAGGCAATTGTAAACCCTGTTGCACTACACCCATAGATTGAATAACAATGAGCTTAACTAGAAAATCTTTGAACTTTCCCTTATGGTGTATTAACTGATTGGTTTTTTCGTGAATAGCCTGTTCCCTGTGATCCGTTAATCCATCTACCTGATAACGCCCATCAGCCAACTGAGTAAAAGCTACAACGTCGAACATAACCCCGCGAATCTTCATTTCCCTTCCCTCTTCTACCCAGGTAAATTCATGGCGTTCTAAAACAAATCTTTCCAGTTTGTCTGATGCAAGTGCCTTCTCCATTTCAAGTTTTACCCTTTGCTTCTGCAATTGTAAAAAAGCAAATAACAATAAAGGCAAAACCTGAATGGCAAGTAAAATTCCAACAACCAGTTTGCGGGGAGTCAATCTCTGTTATTTCTTCTTTTTCATAATAAGGCTATCCGCAGGATACCTTGCTTTCATGGTATCTCTAACTGCCAATGACCAGTTCATCAGCATATCTTTCTCCTCCTTTGTTAAAATGGCGTTTCTGTGAACTACCGTGTACGATTCCAAAGGCATTTCACCTCCTTTAACTTCATCGAATACTTCTTCCAGTTTGTGAAACTGTTTGGCCAGTCTGTAGCTGGCAAACTCATTAAAATTCAAATGCTTCTTGCCGTCTTTTACATGATCATCCAACCACCAGGCCAGGGGCTGGATTTCAGCATACCAGGGATACACGGTTTGGTTACTGTGACAATCGTTACAGGCTTTCACCAATATCTGATCTACTTCTGCTGGTACCGCATAAAGCGTACTGATATCATTGTCTTTCGTTCCGGAAAGATTTTTTTCAGGTCTGAATGCCTGAAGAATCAGTAATACAACCAATAGCGCAATCAATACTTTTTTAAACATGTTTATAAGTTTAGTGGGTTAAGATAGTCCCTGTCATGTCTGAAGGAACCGGAATATTCATGAAGGAAAGAATGGTTGGAGCAATATCACCTAATTTTCCGGGTTTCACTTCTCCTCTCCAGGTCTTATCTATCACAAACAGTGGAACAGGGTTCAATGTATGGGCTGTATTGGGCGATCCGTCTTCATTTATCAGGTAATCTGCATTTCCGTGATCGGCAGTTAAAAAGATGGTATAGCCGTGTTCCAGCGCCAGCGTTACAATCTTGCCAACACAGCGGTCTACTGTTTCAACCGCTTTTACAACTGCGTCAAATACCCCTGTATGACCCACCATATCTGCATTGGCAAAATTCAGACAAATAAAATCGGCTGATTCTGCAGCAATTTCAGGCAGCAATTTTTCTGTGAGTTCCGCTGCACTCATTTCAGGTTGTAAATCATAAGTGGCCACTTTGGGTGATGCAGCCATAATACGGGACTCCCCTTCAAAAGGCAGTTCCCTTCCCCCACTAAAGAAAAAAGTTACATGAGGATACTTTTCGGTTTCAGCAATTCTGATTTGCTTTTTACCATGGGCTGCCAACACTTCCCCAAGCGTATTGGCAAGGTTATCGTTTTCGAATACAACATGAACATTTTTAAACGTCTGGTCGTATTGTGTCATGGTGGTATAATGCAATTGCAGGGGCTGCATCTGATGCTCCGGAAAAGCCTGCTGCGTAAGCACTTCGGTAATTTCCCTGCAACGGTCTGTTCTGAAATTAAATGCAATTACCACATCACCTTCTGCAATGGTAGCAGTAGGCTGACCATTCGTATCCGTAATAACAGTAGGTAATATAAATTCATCGGTAACACCCGCCTCATAGCTATTTGCAATGGCTTCCGCTGCTGAGCCAGCATTATTCCCCCTGGCATGAACCAGACAGTGATAGGCCAGTGCTACTCTTTCCCAACGTTTGTCTCTGTCCATGGCATAATAGCGACCGGATACAGTGGCAATGGTACCCGTTGAAGTTTTCAGATGGTTTTCCAGGGATTGAACATATCCCAATCCGCTTTTTGGATCGGTATCCCTGCCATCTGTAAATGCATGGATATATACATTCTCTAAACCCTGTTCATAAAAGATACTACAAAGGGCTTTTAAATGATTGGTATGTGAATGCACTCCTCCGTCACTTACCAAACCAAGCAGGTGCAATTTTTTACCCGGTTTTCTGGCTTCTTCTATGGCGGCCCGTAAAGCAGGATTATTAGCGAGAGATCCATCTCTAACTGCCACATTAATTCGCTGTAACTCCTGATACACAATTCTGCCTGCGCCCAGATTCAGGTGACCAACTTCACTGTTGCCCATCTGTCCTTCGGGCAAACCCACATCTTCACCACAGGTAGTTAATGTTGTATTGGGATATTGATGATATAATGAACTCACAAAAGGCACATGGGCATGCTGGATTGCGTCGGCCGCTTTTACCTGACCCAGCCCCCATCCATCCATAATAATTAATATAACTTTCTTACTCATGTGTTAAAGTTAACTTTTTTTATCATTCGGCTTTTGGCTGTACATTTATCAGAGAGAAAAAAAAGGCCGATTTTGGCATGATTATAGCAGATTTTAAGGTAAAATGGATTTTATGAAGCACTGGATAATGACGATTTGTTTTTTAATGGGGGGATTGATCACTGCTCAGGCACAATCAGACACCGATATGGTTGTACGTGCATTAAAGACAGGCAATCCAGAAATGATCACCACATATCTGGATGATTTTGTAGACCTTAAGTTATTAGATAAGGATGAAGTTAAAAACATGAGCAAAAATCAGGCTGCCATGGCTTTAAAATCATTCTATGCAGAACAGAGCGTAAAAGGATTCGAGAAAGTATCCGAAGGAGGAAAAGGTACACTGATTTATATATTGGGCAAATTAACCACTTCAGGAAAAAGCTTCAATATCACGGTTCAATTAAAACAAAAAGCGGGTAATTTTTATATTATTACCATGCGTATCAGTTAAGCGACTTACATGAATTCATTTGATATTGCCTTAGCCAATTTAGTGGAACAAGCCATTAAAGAAGATGTTGGGAATGGGGATCATTCCACATTAAGCTGTATCCCCGAAGATTTAAAAGGGAAAGCAGTACTGAAAATTAAAGAGGCAGGTATTCTGGCGGGTGTTTCTGTAGCTGAAAAGATTTTCAGGCAGCTGGAGCCAGGTTCAATCCTTACTGTGTTTAAGCAGGATGGTGAACAGATGGTGGCTGGAGAAATTGCTTTTGAAATTGAAGCATCTGTTCATACCATTTTAAAAGGAGAAAGACTGGTATTGAATTGCATGCAAAGAATGAGCGGAATTGCTACGCTAACCAGACAGTACACCCACATTTTGGATGGCTATCATACCCGATTACTCGACACCAGAAAAACAACCCCGAATTTCCGATTGCTGGAAAAAGAGGCAGTGAGAATTGGGGGAGGAATCAATCACCGTTTTGGCCTATACGATATGATAATGCTGAAAGACAATCATATTGATTTTTGTGGTGGAATTATAAAAGCTATTGAAAAAGCATATGCCTATTCACAATCGCTGGAGCAGCCACTTAAAATTGAAGTGGAAACCCGCAGTTTGGAAGATGTTATCGTAATATGCAATCAGGCTCTGGACAAAGTAGACCGCATCATGCTAGATAATTTTAACCCGGAACAAATAAAGGGTGCTCTTGACCTTATACGAGGTAGAGTTGAAACAGAAGCCAGCGGAGGTATTCATCTTAAAAATATTGTTGACTTCGCAAAAACAGGGGTAGACTTTGTAAGCGTAGGAGGGCTGATTCATCAGGCAAGAAGTCTAGACCTTAGTTTAAAAGCCAGCTTCGCGAAATAAATAGGGGGATTCAAGAAATAAATATTTATCGGCTTTCTAAATTTTGTAATTTACCGGCATCAGAAAATCCAGCATGAAGCCAGCTCTCAGGAAGATATTACATCTTTTTTGTTTTGTCCTTTCTTCTTTTACGATTATGATAAGTCATGCGCAATCCTATTCAAAGGACAGCATTGACGCAATAATCAATAAAGAGACTGGCATAAGTGAAAAGGCGGCTTTATTGAATTACTACGCAGACTTGCTTGCCGACAAGAATACTGTACTGGCAACCAATTATGCCAATCAGGCATTGTTAATAAGCACACAACAAAAATTACATAAGGAAAAAGGGAAGGCCCTGAATAATCTTGCATGGATTAAATATCGAAAGGGAGATTTTACTTCGGCATTTGAACACAGTACTCAAGCCCTGAAATGGAATGAAGAAATGGGAAACTTGCCAGAGCTGGCTGCCTCCTATCGTTGTATGGCTTCTGTGTTCAATAGTCAGACCAATTTTAAAAAAGCAATTGAACTATTTAAAAAAGACCTGGAATTACATACCCGTCTCTCAGACAAAAAAAGCGTTGGAAGAGCCCTGAACAATATTGCCTTTTGTTTCTTCAAAGAGAAATTAATAGACAGTGCTCTTCACTATAATCAAATAGCATTGAATTTTAATCAGCAACTCAATGACGATTATCTCCTTGCTTTCTCCTATAGAAATATGGGGGACCTTTTTGAATTCAATGGAAAGAACGATAGCGCAAGATTGTATTATTCCAAAACCATTGAGAAGGCAGAAAAGGTTAATAGCATTCAATTACAACTAACAGCGAAATATAGAATTGGCAGAAATTTAAGTAGTGAGAAAAAATACAGAGAAGCAATCAAATACCTGGAAAAAGCACTGGCATTGGGTATTCAAATGGGAGCTAAGTCAGAAACATCGCTGATTTATAATTTACTATCTCTTGCCTACGAGGGAAATGGACAATATAAAGATGCTTTTCTGGCTCAAAAAAAATACAGTGCCCTGAACGACTCGTTATACCAGGAAAAAAGCAGATCCAAACTGGCTGAAATGCAGGCAAAGTTCGAGGCCGAAAAAAAACAATCAGAAATTAATCAACTGAAGAAAGAAAAGCAGCAGCAGGAAAAAGAAGGCCGGCAAAAGACTTTTCTGAATATTTCATTGATTGTTACTTCACTCATTTTTATCATAATGCTGGTAGTAATTTGGAGGAGAAATAAATTTAAAACAGTCACCAATTTATTACTGAAACAACAGAAAGAAGAACTGGAAGAAACCTTATTATTAAAAGATAAAGTCTTCTCCATTGTTTCACACGACTTAAGGTCTCCCATAGCCTCCCTGAACGCCGTATTACCTATGCTAGACCCGGATACACTAGATAAAGAAAGTTACCACGAATTAAAAGACAAGCTTTCGCAACAGGTACAAAATCTGCATTATGTGCTAGACAATCTGTTGATCTGGTCAAGATCCAGAATGAAAGGCATTTCAGGCAATGAAAGCACACGCTTTGTGCTAAAAAATCAGGCAGATATTTCCGTTAAACTCCTGAAAGCCTTAGCTCAGCAAAAAGAGATCAACATTATTAATCAGATTGACGGCAACCTGTTTTACTCGGCGGATTCTCAGCATTTCGACATTATCATTAGAAATTTAATACTGAATGCCATCAAATTCACGCCGGAAAAAGGCATGATACAACTAAACAGCGAAGTGACAGACAGCCATATCCATATATCCGTTTCAGACAATGGTGTGGGCATGACACAGGAACAGGTAAATCGTCTTTTTCAATTAAAAACCCATTTTACCACCCCTGGAACACAAAAAGAAAAAGGGACCGGACTTGGACTTTTAATTTGTGCGGAATATGCCGCTGCCAATAACTGGAATATCCAGGTAAAAAGCGAACCAGGCAAAGGCAGTCAATTTTCCATTATTTTACCCAAAAAAGCAGCATGAGCAAGAAAAATACCGCAGACAGAGCTGGCTTCGTTTACAGCACCGATCCTAATTTTCAATTCAACAGAGAGGAAGAAAATCCTCTGGAAACCTTGCCCCCCGCCGATCAGCGACTATGGATTCAGCTAGACAAAAAACAAAGAGGGGGCAAAATAGTTACCCTGATAACCGGTTTTACAGGTACCGAAGAAGACCTGGAAAAACTGTCTAAGCAACTGAAAAATTTTTGTGGAACGGGTGGGAGTGCAAAAGACGGAGAAGCCATTATCCAGGGAGATCAGCGCGACAAGGTCCTGGCTTGGTTACAGAAAAACGGATATTCAAAAACCAAAAAAAATAGACCCCTAATGAATTATTTTTTGTTAGGAAAAAATTCTAACTTACTGTCATTCTAAAACTTTTCATTCAAACTAATACCATCATGGCAAAAGCAAGTAAAAAGAAAGCTGCTAAAAAAGCAGCTCCTAAAAAAGCAGCCAAAAAAGTAGCCCCCAAAAAAGCAGCTAAGAAAGCCGCTCCTAAAAAGGCTGCAAAAAAGGCTGCTCCCAAAAAAACAGTTAAGAAAGTAGCTAAGAAAGTAGCACCTAAAAAAGCTGCAAAGAAAGCTGCTCCCAAAAAAGCTGCAAAAAAAGTAGCACCTAAAAAAGCCGCAAAGAAAGTTGCGCCTAAAAAAGCCGCCAAAAAAGCAGCCCCTAAAAAAGCTGTTAAGAAAGCTGCTCCCAAAAAAGCAGTAAAAAAAGCAGCACCTAAAAAAGCCGCTCCTGCTAAAAAACCAACCGCCAAGAAGCCAGTTAAAAAAGTAAGCACACCTGCTCCTGTAGCAGCTGCAACACCTGCTGCACCAGCACCTGCACCAGTAGCTACTGAAGCGCCAACCCTGTTTACTCCTGAAACACCAGGAACAGAAAACAACGGTTAATTTTTAGCTGAAATATATACACGACCCTGTTTTTATTCAATAAGAGCAGGGTCTTTTATTTTACTCTGTCTAAACACTAAAATGAAAAAAAATGAAAAGATGGTTAACCATGCTAACCTGTTTGTTGGCAATCACTCTTCAGGCTCAGGTAATTTCCCCGATTACAGAAAAACAAAGTCCATGAAAAAAATGGATGGCTTTTTTCCATTCTGGTACGATGCAGCAAACGGCAAAATCTGGTTACTGGTAAATAAAATCAATTCCGAATTTTTATACGTTAATAGTTTACCAGCAGGTTTGGGATCCAATGATATTGGACTCGACAGAGGACAATTAGGAGACTCCCGCATTGTTTACTTTCATAAAGTAGGAAAAAAACTATTGCTGATACAGCCCAACTACAGTTACAGAGCTAGTTCTACCGATGTTCAGGAACAAAAAGCAGTTGCTGAATCATTTGCCTCTTCAACGCTGGCTTCCTTTTCCATTGAAGCTGAAGAGAATGGGACATACCTGGTAGACATGAGTGCATTCCTGTTAAGAGATGCACATGGTGTTGCAGATAAAATAAGAAGTATGCGTCAGGGGAGCTATACTTTTAACGAAGCCCGTTCTGCAGTGTTTATTAATAACACCAGAAATTTCCCGCTAAACTCTGAATTTGAGGCCATGATTAGTTTTGTTGGTGGATCAGATGCCGGAAGACTGGTTAGATCAGTCAGCCCATCTACTGAAGCCATCACCGTTAGGATGCATCATTCTTTCGTTCAGCTTCCAGACAATCAGTATAAGCCCAGAAAATATGATATTAGAAGCGGCTACTTTGGAAAAACCTATTTCGACTATAGTAGTGATTTTACGGAACCCATTCAGCAAATGGTAATATCCAGACATCGTTTATTTAAAAAAGATCCCAATGCAAGTGTTAGTGAACCCGTTAACCCGATTGTATATTATCTGGACAATGGCACACCCGAACCTATTCGATCTGCTTTATTAGATGGAGCAAAATGGTGGAATCAGGCATTTGAAGCAGCTGGATACAAAAACGCTTTCATTGTTAAAATACTTCCAGATTCTGCAGACCCCATGGATATCCGATACAATATGATTAATTGGGTACATCGTTCTACCAGAGGATGGAGCTATGGTGCATCTGTTACGGATCCACGCACAGGTGAAATTATTAAAGGTCAGGTAACACTTGGCTCATTAAGAGTTAGACAGGATTATTTAATCTTTACCGGATTACTTTCACCTTATGAAACAGGAAAAAAAGTTCCGGAAACCATGCGTCAGGCTGCATTGCAAAGACTAAGACAATTGTCGGCCCATGAAATTGGACATACATTGGGGTTACAACACAACTATGCTTCCAGCGTTAATAACAGAGCTTCGGTAATGGACTATCCGCATCCTGCTGTTGTAATAAATAACAAAGGAGAAATTGATTTTAGCAATGTATACACCAACGAAATTGGAGAATGGGATAAAAGGGCAATCCAATACGGGTACACCCATTTTGCAGAAGGTGTTGATGAAAAAAATGCACTCAATGCTTTGCTAGAGGAAAATCAGCGTAAAGGATTATTGTTCATTGCAGATGCAGATGCCAGAGCAGCGGGTGGATTTCATCCCGATGCGCATTTATGGGATAATAACACAGACCCAATAACAGAACTGGAAAATGTGTTGGCAGTGAGAAAAAAAGCATTGGAAAAATTCAGTGAGAACGCGATACGCCACAACGAGCCCATGAGCTTACTGGAAGATGTATTAGTACCGGTTTACAATTATCACCGCTATCAGTCAGAAGCGGTAAGCAAATTAATAGGCGGAATCAATTACAGTTATAATGTAAGAGGAGACAAACAAGTACAGCCTACCGTTATTCCAGCAGCTACTCAGTCAAAAGCATTGCAAGCAGTTCTGAAAAGCTTATCTCCGGAAGTGCTAACCATACCTAATAAGATTGTGCAAATAATTCCTCCCCGCCCTCCAATGTATTACGGTGTAGGTGAAACATTTCCTAAGAGGACAGGCATGAGCTTTGATCCATTGGCAGCAGCTGAAGCACTTGCCCATTTTCAATTGTCTTTCCTCTTTAATGCGGAACGAGCCAATCGGTTGGTGCAATTAAAAGCCATGAATGGTACTCCGGGTTGGGATGACGTACTGGATGCAACTATCAATGCAATCTGGAAAGCCGCACCCGAAAAGGGTTTGGCCAGAGAAGTGCAAAAGCAAACCCAACAAATGGTACTGACCTGGTTGCTAGCCCTTAGCAAAAACGAGCAGGCCAACTATGCAGTACAGTCTATTTGTTTCAACAGGCTGGAAGCATTAAAAAAATATGCAGCTAGTCAAATGAACAACCCTGCCGACAAAGCACATTTCAGTTATGCCATAGAAAGAATTAACAATCCCAAGGATATTGCATTGCCGCAGCACAAGGAAATTCCTCCGGGAGCTCCAATAGGATGCGAGTGGGGTCTTTAAAACATAAAGAGGCTGTCTTTATCGGACAGCCTCTTTCATTTATTTCAAAAGCTATAAGCCTTAGATGCTATTGATTATACCAACATTCTAACTGGCTCTTCCAGCAACTGCTTCAAGGTCTGTAAGAATGCGGCACCTGTTGCTCCGTCTACTACTCTGTGGTCACAGCTTAATGTAAGCTTCATGATATTACCAGGAACAACCTGACCGTTCTTCACAACAGGCTCCTGAGAAATACCGCCCACTGCTAGTATGCAGGCATCAGGAGGATTAATGATAGCTGTAAACTGATCAATGCCAAACATACCCAGATTAGAAATAGTAAACGTGCTGCCCTCCCAGTCTGATGGCTGTAATTTTTTGTCCTTGGCTCTCTGAGCAAAGTCTTTTACTTCCGCACCAATCTGCGATAAAGACTTACTGTCTGCAAAACGTACAACAGGTACAAGCAAACCTTCATCTACTGCTACGGCCACTCCAATATTAATATGATCATTATAGCGGATGAAATCACCCATCCAGCTGCTATTGATTTTTGGATGCTTTTTTAAAGCCATGGCAGTAGCTTTTACTACCAGGTCATTAAAGCTCACTTTTACAGAAGCCACTTCATTGATTTTGGTTCTAGCCGCAATAGCTGCATCCATATCAATTTGCATGGTTAAATAGAAATGAGGCGCAGTAAACAAACTTTCACTCAACCGCTTAGCAATTACTTTGCGCATCTGAGAAACAGGAACATCCGTAAAGCTCACTTGACCAACAACTGCATTGTTGATTGCAGGCGCTGCAGATTTTGCAGCAGGTGCAGATGCAGCAACAGCAGTAGCAGGCGTATACTGATCAATATCTATTTTAGTAATTCTGCCATTGTCGCCTGAACCTTTTACATACTTAAGATCAATTCCTTTCTCAGCTGCGATTCTTCTGGCTAATGGAGAAGCAAATATTCTACCTGTATTCACCACTTCTGGTTCGGAAACCGAAGCGGAAGTAGCGGCAGATGTGGCCGCGGCTGTACTTGTGGCAGCCGGTGCCGGTGCAGCAACTGGCGCTGAAACGGAAGCAGCAGAACCTGATCCTGCTTTTACAGCCGCTACAATACCAGCAACATCCAATCCCTCCTTACCTATTATACAGAGCAAATCGTTCACTAAAATCTTTTCGCCTGGCTGAGCACCCTGGTATAATAAAACACCATCCTTGTAGCTCTCCAATTCCATGGTGGCTTTATCGGTTTCAATTTCAGCTAAAACTTCGCCTTTCTTAACCACTTCACCCACCGCTTTTTGCCAGGAAGCAATTACTCCTTCCGTCATAGTATCACTTAAGCGAGGCATTAAAACCACTTCTTCCATTGCAGAAACATCAATTGCTGAAGTTGTGCT
This sequence comes from Sediminibacterium sp. C3, assembly GCF_000508085.1. GTDB lineage: Bacteria > Bacteroidota > Bacteroidia > Chitinophagales > Chitinophagaceae > Sediminibacterium. Next base: position 3,131,200 of record NZ_KI669560.1, read on the forward strand.
GGCAGTTGGCTCGGGGATGGAAGCTGTAGCAGGAGCAGCCGTCTCAACGGTGGCAGCAGGTGCCGGAGCAGCAGAGTTTCCACCGTGAATCTTTAATAAATCACTGATATCTTCCCCTGGCTTGCCAAAAATGGCCAGCAAATCGTTTACCTGTAGCTTTCCGCCATTGGGAGTTCCTATATGCAATAAGACCCCGTCCTGATAGCTTTCCAGCTCCATGGTTGCCTTATCTGTCTCAATTTCTGCAAGAAGATCCCCTTTCTTAACTGTGTCTCCTACGTTTTTATGCCATGCGGCAATCACCCCTTCTGTCATGGTATCACTCAATCGGGGCATTAATATCACTTCAGCCATTGTTCGTATCTGCTTTAAATGAGCCGTGAAATTACGTTAAAAATCAACTCAATTACTGCCCCTGTGCCAGACTGTAGGCTTTTTTATCGCCCCACATATTTAAAATTTCTGTTGAGCATACTTTAAAATCAGCCGTAAGGCGCTTATATAATTCAATGATATCAATCTGGGTCAGTGGTTGGTCTCCCACACTCTCAAAACGACAACGGTACTGATTTACCAAATTGGTGAAAACAGAACCTTTAGGCCATACCTGGGTACCGCGGTTACTGATGGTTACCAGCTTAAACAGATCCAGGGTATGTTGCAAGCACTTATCTGCCACAACAGAAGGCTGCTCATTGCTTTCAATAAACATATCTACTCCAACAATAAATTCATTCATTTCTTCCTTGGATTCCAACATGGGGTTGTGCTCCAGTTTAAATACGGTTGGGGTAATTGCTGAATCCTGCAACAACTGTTTGGGATTATGTGCAGGTTGCTTACCAAAATTGGCAATAATGGCATTGGCAAATTCAGTTGTATTTAACGCAGCGGTATGCTTGTCGCCAAAATCTCCGGTATGCTGTCCAGATTCTAGCGTGTACAATAATGCATTCTCAATCATGGCAGCAGATTGCATCAATCCCAGGTGACGCAGCATGCCAAATCCACTTAACAACAAAGCAGTTGGGTTGGCAATATTCTTACCAGCTATATCCGGAGCAGTACCATGAACCGCTTCAAAAATAGAAATATGATCTCCAATATTGGCAGAAGGAGCAAAACCTAATCCACCCACCAAACCGGCACAAAGATCACTTACAATATCTCCCTGAAGGTTGGTCAGCACCACCACATCAAATAAATCGGGGCGGCTAACCAGCTTCATACACAAATCATCTACAATAACATCATCCGCTTTTAATTCCGGATATTCCTTGGCAATTTCATAAAACACTTCAAGGAACAAGCCATCGGTTAATTTCATGATATTGGCTTTGTGTCCACAGGTAATTCTTCTGCAGCCTTTCTTTTTAGCCATTTCAAAAGCATAGCGGATAACCTGAGCACTTCCCGGACGGGTGATAAATCTTCTGCTCAATGCTACGTCATTGGTAAGCATATGCTCAATACCCCCATAAGTGTCTTCAATATTCTCTCTAACAATGGTAATATCAATGGGCACACCGGCCTTACTAAATACGGTATCAACGCCATGCAGGGTCTGGAAAGTTCTTTTATTGGCGTAGGTATTCCATGTTTTTCGGGCAGTTACATTTACGCTCTTTACTCCCTTACCCTTTGGGGTTTCCATAGGACCTTTAAATAAAATCCCCAATGACTCAATGGTTTGCTGTGCTTCCGGTGTCATCCCGTTGCTGTATCCTTTGTCGAATACCCATTTTCCCATTTCTACTACTTCGTATTCAAGAGGAACTTTAGCAGCATTAAATATGGACAAAACGGCGTCCATAATTTCAGGACCAATTCCATCTCCTTTAGCTACGGCAATTTTAGTCATAATCGTTGATTTTTGTGGTGCAAAAGTACAGCCGAATCAATGATTTTAAGCATTTATTCACAGGTTAATTTCTTAAAATTGACCATATAGAATGTTAATTTACCTACATTTACAATGACCAATAACAATATCTATGGTTTCTAAAATTTCAGCGGGAATTGAAATCACAGTAGAAGTTTTCTATCAGGCCGATTACAGCAATCCACTGAAAGGAGAATTCATGTTTGCTTACCGAATAACCATAGAGAATCACAATAAATTTTCGGTTCAATTACTCAGAAGACACTGGTTTATTTTCGACAGTAACGCAGAACACAGAGAAGTGGAAGGAGAAGGGGTTGTGGGAGTACAACCCATACTGGCTCCGGGAGAGCAATACACATATGTTAGTGGCTGTAATTTAAAAACTGAAATTGGAAAAATGCAGGGAACTTATACCCTGATTAACCAATATTCACAAGAGACTTTTAAGGTATCCATCCCTGCTTTTGATTTAATAGCCCCTTCTAAAATGAACTAATCTGCAATAAGACTACCCAGGTTTGTATCTGGATTCCTCAAATAGTTGAACAGGATCTTTTTTCATGAGTGAATCCATGCTCATCCCTTTGTTTTTTGCCGCCCATTTTTTTACTATTTGCCAGCCCACGAACTGACCGATATTACCTGGAGAATCTTTTCCAAAGGCATTGGTAAAAGGTCCATCGGTTATATATTCCCGAATGAGCTGAGGGTCGGTTTTGTAAAGCATATCATTCTGTACAAAGAAAGCCCAGATATTTTTTTCGTTGGCATAACAAGCTTCCAGCTGCTTTTGCTGGTAGCCAATAATTAATGAGTCTGGGGTTGATGGCAGCAAATGGTCGGTCAGGTATATTTTTTTTCCTGATTCCACCATTTGCGCAATCAATGGCTTTCCATAATGCTGACCGGGATACATATCCATAACAATGGCATTCATGGCATTAACCGGAATATAGGCAGGCTCAAATCTTCTTGAAACATAGGCAGGGTATAGCATTTGGCCCTGTTCGCTGGTGTAAAGAGGATGATCCTTACCCATATACAGCTGTAAACCTATGGCAATAGCATCTTCTGTTAGGATAGTAGCAAAACTATTAATAGGCCCCACAAACGTGATGAGTTTTTTAGGCAAAGCGTATTCAGGAAAATAGTATTTCACCAGTTGCAGCCCATTTTTAACCGTATTAAATTCTTCTGATTGTTTCTTAAAAATGGCTGTGCTCGATTGGTAAAGAGGTTGATAGGCTTTGTAAAAACTCTTCAGATCAGCAGTTTCTCTTTGCGGCATCAATTCCAGAATATTCGACAGAAAATCAGTGGCAAATCCCGGATATTGTTGATTCAGGGTATTAACAGAAGCTTCTAGTTGTGTGGTATCAATTGCAAAAAAAGCCTTTTCAAAATGTTGAACTTCCATTTCCACTTTTATATTAGACAGATCCGGAGTGGTTTCCTGGTTATTACAGGAAACTAAGCCCAAGGCTAATACAGATAACAGGAAAACTCTTTTCATATGCGAATTAACGGAAAGGATTGCGATCCTATTGTTAAATTGATGAAATTTGCAGCATGAAAATATTCATAGCCCAACAAAATTATCATATTGGCAATTTTGCACAGAACACAGAAAAAATAATTAAGGCAATTAATGCAGCCAAAGCTGCAGGAGGCGACTTGATTTTATTCAGCGAGATGACCGTTTGCGGATACCCTGCAAGGGATTTTGTTGAGTTTGAAGATTTCATTGAAAAATGCACGGAAGCAATCAACACCATCAGGGAACACGCAGACACCATTGGGGTGTTGATTGGAAGTCCTGTAAAGAATAATCATAAGAGAGGAAAGGACTTGTTTAATGCCGCCTACTTTTTATACGAGAAAGACGTAAAAGCCATTGTGCACAAGACCCTGTTACCTACTTACGATGTCTTCGACGAATACCGGTATTTTGAGCCTGCTTACGAATGGAATATCATTCACTTCAAAGGAAAAAAACTGGCAGTAACCATTTGCGAAGACATTTGGAATTTAGGAGACAACCCTTTGTATAGAATTTGTCCGATGGATGAGTTAATGAAGTTTAATCCGGACATGATGTTGAACCTGAGTGCCTCCCCATTTGATTACACACACGACGAAGACAGAAAGGCTGTGATTAAAGCGAATGTGCAGAAATACAAGATTCCCCTTTTTTATTGCAACGCAGTTGGCAGTCAAACAGAAATAGTTTTTGACGGCGCTTCGCTGGTTTTTGACAAAGAAGCCAATCTAATGAAAGCCTTCCCAATGTTTGAAGAGGCATTGGATTATGTTGAGTTAAATGACAATGGAAGCATTAACGGACCTATACTGGAACCAGCTAGCAGAATTCCAGAAAAAGAATTAAATCCCGCTAAACTGGAGCCTGAATTAAATATTGAGCAGGTCTACAATGCACTGGTATCGGGCATCAGAGATTATTTTAACAAAATGGGGTTTACCAAAGCCATACTGGGTTCATCCGGTGGGATTGATTCTGCCGTTACGCTTGCAATTGCCTGTGATGCGCTGGGTGCCGAAAATGTAAGAGCTATTTTAATGCCTTCTCCTTACTCTACCGATCATTCAGTAAACGATGCAATTGAACTCAGTAAAAATCTGAATAATCCTTATGATATAATCCGAATAGATTCGGTTTACCAATCCTTTTTGCAAACACTGGAACCCTTGTTTACCGGATTGCCTTTTTCGCTGGCAGAAGAGAATATACAAAGCAGAAGCAGAGGAAATCTATTGATGGCCATCGCGAATAAATTTGGATACGTGCTGTTAAACACTTCCAATAAAAGTGAACTGGCTACCGGATATGGAACCCTTTATGGAGACATGGCCGGAGGATTGGGGGTATTAGGTGACTGTTATAAACTTCAAGTATATGCATTGGCCAGGTATATCAATCGGAACAAAGAAATCATTCCGTTGAATATTATAGATAAAGCCCCTAGTGCAGAACTAAGGCCCAATCAAAAAGACAGCGACAGTTTGCCCGATTATCAAGTGTTAGATAAACTATTGTATCAATACATTGAAAAACGCCAAAGTCCGGATAATATAAAAACACAGGGATTTGATGCCGCATTGGTTGACCGTACTATTAAAATGGTCAACAACAATGAATACAAGCGCAACCAGTTCTGTCCGATTATTCGCATTTCGCCCAAAGCATTTGGAGTTGGACGAAGAATGCCGATTGTTGGAAAATACCTGAGTTAATAAAAGTACACTGGCATTAGTCTTGTCTGCTTAAAACCAGTACCGGCACATGGCTGTGAAATGCCAGTTTCTTGGTATGACTGGAAGAGAAAATTCTTTCAAAGAAATTATGTTCTTTGGGTACAGTAATTACCAGGTCAATTCCCTTTTCATCAACAAATTGGTTTACACCATCCAGGAAATTCTTTGCATGAGAAAAGTGATAAGTAGGGTTTAATGTATCCATTACGGTATGTACGGCAAAACTTTCACCCATTACAGTACCAGGAAAGGTTTCCTCAAATTCACTGGGTTCACCTTCAATATTAAAAACGTCTAAACTGGAACCTGTTAATTGCTGGAATGCGGCAATCTGGTTAACAGGAATGTATTTTTCTGCGTCATTAAAATCACAGGCAAACATGAGTTTTTTAACCGGTTTAAAAACAGTATTAGCAGGCACAATGATTAATGGCAAAGAAGTATTTTCTGCAATATGAACTGTATTGCTGCCAATCAGGGTTTCTTCTAATGCACCGCCACCGGTAATCCCCATAACCACTAGCTCTATAGGATCTTTCTCTTGCAAATCTTCCAGTGCTGAAAGAATGGAACCATAAACTGCCAGTGTATCAAAAATAATTTTAGTGTCGGAATATTTAACCAGTAAATCAGCCCTGAACTGCAAGAGTCTGTTCTCTGCCGTTTCCCTAAAACCATCTACTTCCGGTATCTGAATACCCGGCATCATAGGATCAATGGCAACGGGAATTTCATAGGCATGCAAAAGGATAATGCGTTCTGCATTTACCTGTTGTGCAAAATGCACGGCATAGTCGGCAGCATTTCTGGCGGTAGCAGAAAAATCGGTAGGTAAAACAATGGTTTTCATGATTCGGTGATTTAGCATGAAGTTCCTACTAAATTCCAACACAAAAAATGAAAAAAATCATGAATTACAGGTTTTCTATAATTCCGGCAATCCCTTGTCCGCCACCTACACAAGCGGTAACCAAACCATATTTTTTATTCAATCGCTTCATGTCGTTTAGCAATTGTACAGTCAGTTTACATCCTGTGCAACCCAATGGATGGCCCAATGCAATAGCACCTCCGTTTATATTCACTCTGGATGGATCCAATCCTAGCTCTCTAATTACAGCCAAAGATTGGGAAGCAAATGCCTCATTCAATTCAATTAAATCAATATCAGCTAAGTTCATACCGGCCTGCTTCAATACTTTGGGTATGGCAGCAACCGGACCAATGCCCATGATTCTGGGATGCACCCCTGCAGAAGCACAATTCACTAATCGCCCAATAGGCTGTAGTCCGAGAGAATTCATCATTCTCTCACTCATCACAAGGGCAAAAGCCGCGCCATCACTGGTTTGAGAAGAATTACCAGCAGTAACCGATCCATTAACGGCAAATGCAGGCTTCAATTTAGCAAGACCTTCTACCGTAGTGTCGGCTCTTAATCCCTCATCCGTATCCACAACATAGGAACGCGTTGCTTTTTTGCCCTTTTCATTCAAATAGGTTTCTTCCACTGTAATAGGAAGTATGCCCGATTTAAAATAGCCGTTCTCAATGGCATTTTTCGCTTTCATATGAGACTGATATGCAAACTCATCCTGGTCTTCTCTAGACACGTTAAATTCTTTCGCAACAGCTTCAGCCGTTAAGCCCATACTTAAATAATAATCAGGCTCATCTTTTGCAATGGCATAAGAAGGAACAGTCTTCCAACCGGCAGTGGGAACCATACTCATGCTCTCTGTACCACCGGCAATAATACATTCAGCCATACCGGTTCTGATTTTAGCGGTTGCAGTTGCAATGCTCTCTAAACCACTTGCACAATAACGGTTAATGGTGATACCCGCCGCATCAATACCCAATGCTTTGGCTGCTATTATTCTACCAAACTGCAAACCCTGTTCCGCTTCCGGAACAGCGTTTCCCACAATCACATCATCCACCAGCTTTGTATCCAGCTGAGGTACGGAAGCAACCAATCCCTTGATAACTTCTACAGCCAGATCATCAGGTCTGAAGAATCGGAACCCACCTTTCTTACTTTTCGTTACTGCGGTTCGGTAACCTGCTACAATGTAAGCTTCTTGCATAAACTGAATTTATAGTATCAAATGTAAGAAAAAGGTTTAAAAGTTGTTTATGCAACTAAATTTTAAATGGGCCTTTGGGACTATTTTCGCAAAAACTTATCAATTGTATACCTTAATCAGAAATCTCTTATTCAAGGCACCGCCTGAAAAAGTCCACTATTTTTCGATGAATAGCCTTAAAATAGCCACTTCTCTCGGACTGGGCGATACCTTAATCAGAAATTCCTTCCAATACAAAGGAGAAGACCTGGGGAAAACCGTTATGGGGATTCATTTTAAAAATCCCGTAGGACTGGGTGCCGGATTCGATAAAAATGCAGCTTTTCTGCATGAACTGGAGGCATTGGGATTTGGTTTTGTGGAAATTGGAACAGTAACCCCAAAAGCTCAGGCAGGTAACGACCTTCCTCGTTTGTTTAGATTACCCGTAGATCAGGCTTTAATCAACAGGATGGGTTTTAACAATGAAGGGGTAGAAGCCATCAAAAAAAGACTAATCAATTGGAATAGCAGAGGAAAAAACAGCGACCTGATAGTGGGCGGTAATATTGGAAAAAATAAAGTGACTCCAAACGAAGAGGCCTGGAAAGATTATACCATCTGCTTTAATGAGTTGCACCATGAAGTAGATTATTTTGTGGTGAATGTAAGCTCTCCCAATACACCTGGCTTAAGAGAACTACAGGAAAAAGATGCACTTAGAAAAATATTCGGAGAACTCCAATCTATTAACGCAGGTAAAAATAAACAAAAACCCATTTTATTAAAGATAGCCCCGGATTTAACGCTGCCTCAACTGGATGATATAGTAGAATTATCCATGGAGATGAAATTGAGTGGCCTTGTTGCCACGAATACCACATTGGACAGATCAAATCTAAGCGCGGAGTCTGCTGCATTAAGCAATGAAATTGGCATGGGAGGTCTCAGCGGCAAACCGGTCAGGGAAAAATCTACAAAAATTGTGAGCTATATTGCTACACAAACCAACAGCACTATACCCATTATAGCCAGCGGTGGAATATTTACCGGAAAAGATGCTTTGGAAAAATTAAAAGCAGGGGCATCTTTGGTTCAGGTATGGACTGGATTTGTTTATGAAGGACCGTCCATTGTAAAAAACATATGCACTTACTTAGCTAAAAATAAATAACCACTTTTATGGAGCACTTATTCACTACGGAAAGCCTAATCAGCTTTTTAATTCTTACCATTCTTGAAGTGGTACTTGGCATAGACAATGTAATTTTTGTCAGCATTATTATGAACCGCATGCCTAAGGCCTTTCATAAGAAAGCCAGGCTGATCTGGATGGTAACAGGCATCATTACCAGAACAATTTTATTGTTTGGATTAAGCTGGCTACTATCTCAGAAGGGAAAGCCGGTATTTAGTGTAGCAGGTAAAGATTTTGATTTGGCAAGTCTGGTTATGCTGGCCGGAGGATTGTTCCTGATTTACAAAACGGTAAAAGAAATTCACCACAAGCTGGAAGGAGAAGAAGACGCACTGGCAGGCAGAAAATCAAAAGAATTAGACATTGCCAGTGGTATTTCACAAATCATCATGATAGATATGGTCTTCAGTTTCGATAGCATTATAACCGCAGGAGGAACAGCCAAGCATCTGGAAGTAATGATTGCAGCAGTAGTTATTGCCATGATTATTATGTTTTTATTCAGCCCCAATATTTCTGCTTTTATTCACAAGCATCCAACCCTTAAAATGCTGGCTTTATCGTTTCTGGTAATGATTGGTATGGTCTTATTGGTAGAAGGATGGAATGCAGAACAGGCACATGAACTCCACTTAAAGCATTATGTTTATTTCGCCATGGCCTTCTCATTCATTGTTGAGCTATTAAATATGAAAGCAAGAAGTAAAACAGCAAGGCCTGTGCAATTAAGAGAACCCACTTTAGAAAAAACCGTAGAAGGATATAACGATCAGGCAAAATAAAAGGCAAACAAAATGCACAAAAAGAAAAGCAGGTGAATAAACGTTCACCTGCTTTTTTTATTAATTAATACTATTCTTAGAAATCAAAACCCAGTGCAAAATAGTACACAGGCGCTCCTTTAAATATTCCTTTCATGGGCCAGCCAGCATCGAATTTCATAAAATACCCCAACAGGGTACTTCTCACGCCAAAACCATATCCACCCGCAAAAGGTCCAAGACCACCAGCATCAATTTTAACAACAACAGGCGTTTGGTTATTGGTAATAACTTCGCCCGGACGTTTAATTCCGTTGTATTTACCATTCCATGCAGTTCCTAAATCAAGAAACTGAACCAGTTGAAAGTTGCGCAGAAATGCATTATTGATGGGTCGGTCAAACAAGGTAGAAAACAAAGGAAGGCGGAATTCACTATTGATAACAAATGCATTATTACCGTTGGCAATATTCTGTCTGTACCCACGCATATTTACAGCAAGGGACTGGAAAGCATAGCTTTGGTCCGCAGCAGGCTGATTGCCATTGTTGAACTTGGGTCCTATCCATCCATCTACCCCACCCAGATAATAAATGAGTTTTTGATTCCCCCAAGAGAAATCAGCCGCCACTCTTCCCGCCCAGATAAAGTTGCGATAAATTTTGTGATAGTACCTGCCATCAAAGCCAAAATTCATGGTTGCTTTCCCGTTATTGAGCGCTGTTTTCTGGGTAGGCATATTTATATCCAGATATACTTTGTAACGCAAGCCATTCCAGATATTCTGTGTTGGATTGATGGTATTATCATGCACATATTCCAATCTGGATAAGATATATTTAGATACAGTGTCTTTAAAAGCCAGAGCAATTGGATTTGGCTGACCAGCCAAATTATCAAATGACTTAATTACTCCTCTGTCAGAACGTAACCCAATAGTAGCTCTAATGCTTTTTACTTCATTGATAGGATAAGTAATATTACCCTGATACAAATTAGTATAAAGCATGTTGTTAACCTGGATATTGTAGAAATTAGAGATATTGCTTCTGTAATAAGTAATTCCCCAATCTAATTTTCTGCGATTGTTCTGGAAGGAAAGTAACAGATCCTTATCGGAAAGGGAAGTTCCGAAACGCATCCCCGCAACAAATTTTACATCTTCCATCAAATCACTTACCCCCACTCTGAAAGTAAAGTTGAAATCATTTCCATTGTTCAGACGAATCGGGCCGGCACCACCTGCATAAGGTTGATAACGATTAATCAAAACATTGTTAGAGAAACCGCCCAGCAAATAATCTGAACTAAACTTTAAACGATAATCAAACAACTTAGACCTAGTTAGCGAAGACTGTCTTTGCTGAGGAGTGGCTGCTGCGTTTATTTTCACCGTAGTATCCGGTAATTCATCCGCAAATTCATTCTGAAACACCACTACTTTTTTAGCAGTATCATTAGCGGGTTTAGCATTACTGTATTGAATAGCCTTGCCTGTAGCCAGCTTTTTCTCATCTAAAATTTTCTTGACGTACTCCGTATTTCTTGCCGTAACATTTCTTCTGGCCAATGCCTGTTCATCTACTTTAAGCTTGTAAACAAATTTAAAATCCCCCTCCCGTCTTACTTCACTTACCTGGCCATTGTTTCCTGCAATTCTTGTTTCCAGTAGTGAACTCTGATAGTTGGTGATAGGGAAGGTATAAGTTGAGTCTTTGTATACCTGAAAATAACTTACGCTATCCGGCTCTTGCTTTTGCCAGGCCATCAATGTAGAATCAAATTCCTTTGGAGCAGGATTGCGCAAAATTTCTTCTCCTATATAATACAGTGTATCTAATCCATTTCGTTGAGTAGAAAAGAAACCAGCCCATCTGTTGGCAATACCATTTTCATCAGATACAAAAGTAAAGTGATTGGTATTGTATTGCATTGGATAACGAGCATTCCCCATTTTTACATTGGTTAACTGAGAAATCTGCTTTTCGTTACTGCTGTTGAGAATATCAACCATGTAAATATTGAAAGGATAGCGGCTGGGTAGCACAGTGTCTTTATTGGGTGCATTATTACCGGGCCTGTTCGATGCAAAAATAATCCCTACCCTATTCGGGAAAGATACAATGGTTGGATCCAGGTCGTCATAGACATCATTGGTAATTTGTGTTGCTTTCTGCTCTTCAATTTTATAGGTATATATATCTGCGTGTCCATTTTTTACTGCACTTAGAACCAGGGTATTGGCATCCAGCATAAAACTTGCATCCAGTATCTGATCAAACCCATCAATGGTTTGCTTAAAGCGTTTATATCGGGCAATCAAATCATATACAAACATGTTGATCTTTCCCTTCTCCCAGTATATTACAAGTAAGCGGGTACCTTTGCCGTCCCAGGCCATGATGGGATAATTAGGATTCACATCCTGACCATTGGTTAACACCCCGCTTTTCAATAATACTTTCTCATCATAGAAATTCTCCATCAGTTTAACGGTGTAAATTCCTTTTTTGAATTCCAGTACAGAATAGGTATTGCTTCGTGGATTGGGATTGGCCTGGAAGCGGAAATAATCTCTTTTGCCAATTTCCTCTGTAACGGTCAACTGACCTTTCAATTGATTTCTGCGCTGACGAATGTCCTTGATATAGCGATCTTGCTGAAACTGCATGAAATCGGTTAAAACCTCATTGAATTTTTTCTTACAAATTCTAAGACAGGCATTATTAATATTCTTGTACATTCTTGCGAGGTACAACAGATACGTTATATTTTCTTTGCGGTATTTTTCTCCAATATAATTCCAGAAAGCATGACCTGCGAGCACTGGCTTTTCAAAAGCAAACTGATAGAAAGAATTATACCTGCCACTCAAAATGGCACTTTTTAGTTCGTCGTCTTTTTCAGTACTCCAAGACTGACCTGCATACGCCACATAACCATCCACCATCCACTTGGGCAAATCCAGCAAAGCCTGATTGCTGGCAAATTCTCCAATATCATCTCCAAACAAAAGATTATCGGTGAGCACTTTAGCAATACCCTCTCTAATCTGGTTTTTAAGTTTATTGTGGTTACCATTATAATAAACAATGATTTTATTATTCACCAGTTTGGTAACACCTCCTGCATTTTGCCAGTCAGAGCCCAATCCGATATTGCTGCTTTTAAAATCATTGTAATTGTTGTAAACCACAATATTTGCCCTTCTCTGCAATGAATATTCAATGAAGTTTTCAATGGACTTTAATTCTTCTTCAGCCACCTGGCTAACAAATTTTCCAAGTTCAACACCCCCCTGTGTAATATAGGTATTGAAATTAGGCGACTGGTAAAATTTCCAGTTGAACTTCTGGTGCTGAATTCTGTTCTTGCCAAATTCAACGCTATTTACCTGCGCCTTTAGTTCTGTTGAACCAAGGATTCCAAGAAAAAAAATGAGTTTACTGATTCTATTCAATTGCATATCCGAACTTTGGTCTTTAAAATTAGTCATTTACCATTAAAAGCAGGTAAAATAGGTGTATGTTAAAGGTTAAGGTTTTTACATTTAGTCCTATTCAGGAAAATACGTATGTACTTTACAATGAAGATAAAAAAGCCATCATCATTGATCCGGGCTGCTATTTTCCTGCAGAACAGGAACAATTGCTCCAATTTATTCAGTCAAATGATCTGGAAGTGGTTAAATTGTTAAACACCCATTGTCATTTGGATCATGTTTTTGGAAACAAATGGGTTTATGACACTTTCAAAACGCCCTTGCATATTCATCCCGATGAAGAAGCCATGCTAAAAATGGCACCTCTTTCCGGAGACAAATGGGGGCTTCCTTTTGAAAACTACCAAGGACCCTTGCAATTCCTGCATCCAGGAGATACTGTTTTGCTGGGAAATGATGCCTTGAAAGTGATTTTTGCTCCAGGACACTCCCCCGCCAGTATCTGCTTTTACAGTGAATCACAGACGTTTTTAATTGGAGGCGATGTATTGTTCAGAGAAAGTATAGGAAGAACCGACTTGCCAGGAGGAAATCATGCATTGCTGCTGCAAAGCATAAGGAATAATTTGTTTGTTCTGCCAGATGAAGTTAAGGTTTTCCCAGGCCACGGATTAACCACCACCATCGGCTACGAAAAGAGAAATAACCCTTTTCTGCAATAAATCAGTATTAAAACTCCTGTTGCATGGACGACTGGAATGCGGTAATGAAAATGGCGCCCAGATTCTTGTGTGGCGGAACGTAGTCATCAAATTTTTCTCTGGCACTTCCACTAAATCGTACAGCCAGATTATTCCACAAGTTGGGCCATTTTAAATTTTTCCCCAATCGGATATCTTCACTAATGACATTGATTAATCCCTGATTAATTACTCCGGTTCCAATTTGCTTGGAAGAAATAATATGTGCTCCCGGAGCAATTTGCAGCACTTCATTCAAACGCTGGTATCCTCCGCAACTGCCCAGTAATACCAGTTTTGCAGAAGATGGCATTTTATGCACTGTCTGATTCAGATAATAACTATGCCCTCTGTGAATAACTACGCTGGGATGCAGTTGTTGCTCATTTAAATAGGCAATTAAACTATCCTGAGACTGTGTATCCAGGTCTTCTGTTTCATCCAGCGGCAAATTGGCGAAAATGGTGATGGGAACTCCTTTTCGGGAACTCACTTCCACCCACTGAGATTTTCTGGTAATTTTCCAATTAGGATTTCTGAACCTGTTTAAGAAGGCATTGAAAATAACCATCCCATCCTTGTCCCCGTAAAAAAATTGCTGCATAACCACCCTTCCGTTAGACTCATCCTTTAACATCTGATTCGGCAACTCATATACTGGCATAATCCCCAGCTTTGCAGACAAATCAATTTTATTATTCGGTTCCAGAGAGGAAAAAATGGTCTCCAGTAATTCATAAATCACTTTACCCCTCTTGCTATTGATTTCAGTGCAACGATTTAATTCGGCGCGAACTTGATTCAGCATTAATTTTTTCAGAGAAGGATTATAAATACTAGCATAAGAATCTGCCACGTCAACTGCATCTTCGAGTGAATTTGTTTTTTCTAACCCATTCACAAATCCCTTCATCAGCTTCTCCGCATCCTGCTTATCCATTTTGGCAAGAAAGTCGTCCAGTTTGTTATAGGCTGCTGCTATTTTTATGAACTTCTTGTAATAATCATAATTTACCCATTTCAAAATAGAGTCTGCCCTTGGCACTTTCATTCCTGAAAAGATTCTTGGATAAACCCCGTTTACATAACTAGATGTATATAATTCTTCTTCCCCGGTTACGGCCAGGTAATACAATTCCTGCGGACTTAAACGACTAATGATTTTAAAACGGATTGCCGGATTATTTTCATCGTGCAAGGCATTAATTTCATTGATATAAAGCTCAATACCTTTTGATTTTAACTTGGCAATTAACACTTTGGCAGCCATAGGGGTATCTCCTGCCTGCATTCTGCTGGCATAGTCTATGCGAGTCTTTACCAGCAAACTATAATATCCCGATGAAGTATCATTCCCCACAAAGCGGGTAATTGAATCCATTTTTAATTTACCTGTGTACAACTGATCTAAAAATGGAAAGTACATTCTTCCAGTACTGGTTAATGCCAGTTGCGCTACAATTTTTACAAAGGGATGATTCACCGATTGAATCTTTTTACCTAGTGGATTCGGGGCTGCAGCATAACTATATAATTCTTCCGGATTTCTGAAAGCAGCCTGTATAATTAAGCTTTCAGCGGAAGCGGTAGCAGGGCTTTTAACAAGAATGGGTAGTATTCTATCCGGATTTCTAATACATTGTTTAACTACAATACTGTCTTTTACCTCAATGATACCCACGTTCTTTACAAGTCCAATATTTTCGGCAAAAAGTCCTGCAGATTCCAGATCAAGAAACTGCATCAGAGGCGCGATTGACTCTCCTTTCAATTGCTTCTGCATAGCAGTCTGATAGGTTTCCAGTAGTTTTACAATAGAAGTAGGCGAGGGCCTGTTTACATTGCTATTGTTCAGGTAGCCGGTTAAAATTTCATTTACCCCTCTTAACCAGGTGTATTTTCCATTGTTGTCAATCAACTCGCTTTTTTCAATAAAACTTCTCAGCTGAAATATAATCTTATCTGCAGATCGCAGATCTTCCTCAGCTATAGGAACTATCCTGGCTGTATTGGCACGGATGGCTTCCCATGATCTAACAATGTATTCGTGATGCAATTGCCTCATGGCCGGAATGGTAGGCATTGAGTCGGAATGCTGTCCAAAACCACTATGAATACTGAACAAAAAGAAGCAAAAGAAGTAGAAATATTTATGCATATACACTGTAAAAATAGTCAATCAGTCAGTTAACAATTAGATAATAATACAAAATGCCATTTATGCCATGGAATGAAATTAACTTTGTGTAAACAGAATGTTAATATGGAAGTTAAGCCGAAACAGATTTTAATTGCGGACGACGAACCAGATATCCTAGAAATTATCCGCTATAATCTGGAAAAGGAAGGCTACGATGTGCATACGGCAAAGGACGGAAATGAAGCCATTGAGAAAGCCAAGCAGCTTTATCCCGACCTGATTATATTAGATATCATGATGCCCAGAAAAAATGGGGTTGAAGTTTGCTCCATATTAAGAACCCAACCCAGCTTTCAGGATACTTTAATTATTTTTTTAACGGCCATGAGCGACGAAAGCTCACAAATTAAAGGACTGGAAACCGGTGCAGACGATTATATCAGTAAACCCATCAGCCCTAAAGTGCTGGTTAGCAGAGTGAATGCATTGTTCAGAAGAGTGTCTACCAAAGAAGCAGGAAAAACCCTTCAGATTGGCAATATCAGTATAGATCCGGTTAAGTTTCTGGTAACCATCGATGGTAATGAAGTGGTACTGGCCAAGAAAGAATTCGAATTAATTTATCTGCTGGCTTCCAAGCCAGGCAGGGTTTTTTTAAGAAATGAAATCCTTACTCAGGTTTGGGGCAATGAAGTAATTGTTGGCGACAGAACCATCGATGTACATGTTAGAAAAGTAAGACAGAAACTGGGCATAGACTGTATTACCACAGTAAAAGGAGTGGGCTATAAATTTGAAATTTAACAAAGCTTAAGTTTCAATTCAGTAATTTGCTTACATGCTGAACACCAAAAATCTCTCTCCCAAGCAGTTATCCGCATTTACTGCTGCCATACTGGCTATACCTATTTCATTAGGCATCTGGATAATACAACCTGATATTACCATTGCAATTGTATCCTTGATGGTCACTTTTCTGGGAAGTTATTTTTTAATTGGCTTTGTGCTTGAGTCATTTATTTACCGGAAAATCAAACTGATTTATAAATTTATTTATCAAACCAAAGCAAGCAAAAGAGAGGAGACATATTATAAATACATACTTCCGCAAAAAGGTATTGATGAAGTACGCGAAGACGTAGAAAAATGGGCAGAACAAAGGAGTGCAGAGATAGAACTATTGAAACAGAATGAAGTTTTCCGCAAAGAGTTTCTACAAAATCTGGCCCATGAATTTAAGACCCCCATTTTTGCTATTCAGGGTTACATTGATACGCTTAGAGATGGGGCTATTGACAATAAAGAAGTTAGTTTGCGTTTTCTGGAAAACACTTCCAAGAACGTAACCAGAATGGTGAACCTGGTAAAAGACCTGGATGCTATTTCAAGACTGGAAACAGGGGAACAGCCTTTACACAAAGAATACTTTGTTATTCAGGAATTAATCAAAGAAATTTTTGAAACCCTATCTATTAAAATTGATGCCAGAAAAATCAATGCCAGTATTAAAAAAGGCTGCGAATTTCCTATTACCGTATTTGCGGATAAAGAAAAAATAAGACAGGTTATCAATAACCTGGTAGTAAATGCCATCAAGTACGGAAAAGAGAATGGCCAAATTATAGCCAGTGTGTATAAAACAGATGAGGAACATGTGCTGGTAGAATTAAGCGATGATGGAATTGGAATTGCTGAAGAGCACTTGCCCAGGGTTTTTGAGCGATTTTACAGAACCGACAGAGGCAGAAGCAGGGATGTGGGGGGAACCGGCCTGGGACTGGCCATTTGTAAACATATTATTGAGGCACACAATCAAACCATACATATTCGTTCTAAAATTGATGTGGGTACTACAGTAGGTTTCACACTCTGTATTAAGTAAATACAAATTATATTTTATTTGTATATTATCTAATTATTAACTTTTTGTAAACGAATGCCCCAACCTGCCCATTAAGGTACTTTTGCTGAAAATAAACACTATGGGCATAAACAATATCGGCCGTTTTTTCATGCCAAAAAACCAGTTATTCTACGAGTTATTTGAAGACGTGGCAGAAAAAGTTCACGAAATGGGTGGCAAACTAAAAGAAATGGTTAGCGAAGCAGACCAGGACAAAAGAAGAGCAATCCTTGCACAGATTGAAGACCTGGAACACAAGAACGACGATAATACCCACAAAGTGTTTACAGAATTGGGCCGAAATTTTATTACTCCTTTCGACAGGGAAGATATCCACTATCTGGCAACTGCCTTGGATGATATTGCTGACTACATATTTGCCTCAGCTAAGAAAATAAATTTCTACAGTGTAAACCCTAACGATACAGGCATACAGAAAATGGCCGACTTGATACTCCAGGGCACTATTGAAATTAAGAAAGCGGTAATGGGCTTGAGAGATATGAAGAATCTCAGAGAGATGACTGAAGCCATGGTAAAGGTAAACAGCATAGAAAACCAGGCAGATGACGTTTTTGATATGAGTATTGAAATGTTATTCCAGCAGGAAAACGATTTTAAGGAAGTAATCAAGAAAAGAGAAATCTATCAGGTTATGGAAATTGCAACGGACAAGTGCGAAGACGCAGCCAATGTAATTGAATCCATCATTATTAAATACGCCTAAGAGGCATTAAACATAGTTATGTTTACACTATTAGTGATCATTATTGTTTTGGCCTTTATTTTCGATTATATCAATGGATTTCATGACGCGGCCAATTCAATTGCAACCATCGTTTCCACCAAGGTATTAACGCCATTTCAGGCTGTACTATGGGCTGCGGTTTTTAACTTTGCAGCTTTCTTTATTTCCAAATACATTTTTAAAGAATTTGGCATTGGTAATACCGTTGCCAAATGGGTGAATGCTGAATTCATTACACTGGAAGTACTAATGGCGGGGATTATGGCCGCCATCACCTGGAACTTAATTACCTGGTGGTTTGGTATTCCTTCCAGTTCCTCGCACACACTAATGGGAGGCTTTATTGGAGCTGCTTTGGCGCATGCTGGTGGACTGAGTGGAGAAGCAGGAGATGTAATCAACTACGCTAAAGTAGTACCCACATTCCTGTTCATCTTCTTCGCACCATTAATTGGTATGTTCATTGCATTTGTAATTACCATTATTATTGTGCATTTATGCAAACGATCGAATCCCTATAAAGCAGAAAACTGGTTTAAAAAACTACAGTTGGTTTCTTCAGCTGCATTTAGTATCGGGCACGGAGGAAATGATGCCCAAAAAGTAATGGGAATTATTGGGGCTGCCATCATTTTCTACGAAAAGAATGCGCATGGCGTAATCATGGACTTCAACACCTTCGTTACAGCTTATCCATGGGTTCCTTTCACCAGTTTCTTGTGTATCGGTCTTGGTACCTTAAGCGGGGGCTGGAAAATTGTAAAAACCATGGGTACTAAAATCACGAAGGTAACGCCATTAGAGGGTGTTGCTGCAGAAACTGCGGGTGCTATTACCTTATTCATGACAGAACACTTTAAGATTCCTGTATCTACTACACATACCATTACCGGTGCTATTATTGGGGTTGGAGCAACCAAGAGATTAAGTGCTGTAAGATGGGGTGTAACTGTAAATCTTTTGTGGGCTTGGATTTTAACCATACCTATTTCCGCAATGATTGCCGGAATATTCTATGCTATTATTAAATTGATCGTGTAAAATAATCAGCCAAAGCAGCCAATTAGCGTATATTGCAGAAAACATTATACGCTTTTTTTATGGCAAAAATTTTAGTTACCGGAGGTACAGGTTATATAGGTTCCCATACCATTGTAGATTTAATTGAAAATGGTTTTGATGTAATCTCAATAGATAATTTTTCCAGATCTACCACCATTGCTTTAGCAGGCATAGAAAAAATCACTGGTAAAAAAATAAAAAATTATACCGTTGATTTAAAAAACTTCGATGAAACCCAAGCGGTATTCCAGGAGAATCCAGACATCAACGGTATTATTCATTTTGCTGCATATAAAGCCGTGGGCGAGTCTGTAGAAGAGCCACTGCGTTACTATGAAAACAATATGTTTGGGTTAATCAACTTGTTAAAGTGTGTACAGGAATTTTCCATACCCAACTTTGTATTTTCTTCTTCCTGCACTGTTTACGGAAATCCAGATGCCATACCGGTAACAGAAAACTCTCCAATTAAACCAGCAGAATCTCCTTATGGAGCAACCAAACAAATGGGAGAAGTAGTAATTAAAGACTTTACAAAAGCTGTACCCACCAAAACAATCTTATTAAGATATTTTAATCCGGTGGGAGCACATCCGACTTGTAATATTGGCGAACTGCCCGTAGGTAAGCCGCAGAATTTAGTACCCGCCATTACGCAAACCGCAATAGGCAAACTACCGAAGATGCGGGTGCATGGTAACGACTACCCTACCAAAGACGGATCCTGTGTTAGAGACTATATTCATGTTTCTGATATAGCCCATGCACATACTTTGGCCATACAATATTTAATGAATGGAAAAAACGAAACCAACTGCGATATATTCAACCTGGGAACAGGCGATGGAGTTAGCGTGTTGGAAGCCATACATACATTTGAAGAAGTAAGTGGGGTAAAATTAAATTACGAAATAGGACCCCGCAGGGCAGGTGATGTTATTGCCATTTATGCCAATAATGATGCTGCTGTTACTAAATTGGGCTGGAAAATAAAATACGGAATTAAAGAAATGATGGACACAGCCTGGAAATGGGAGTTGAAGATGACACAGGAAGCGGATCAGGCCGTAAATAATTAGTTATTATCATCTACTTCACTCTTGAGTGTTGCCAGGGAATTATAAAAGGAAACGATTTTAATTAAATCTGTTTCCTTTTTTATTTTCAGGTCCTCTCTTTCAATATATCCTTTTACTTCGTTAGCCCAGTCGGGGAACAAACGCATGAGATCATTTACTTTCTGAACCTTGTGCATCTGACCATCCGAATAAATGTAAAAGAAAAACATGGGATCCATTTTAAAAGTAACCCCTTGTCCGTATTCCATACGGTCAGACATAGTGAATCGAATGAACTTAAGTAATTGCGCTTTTCCTTCTGCTAATACCTGATAAAGGGTATTGGGATACTGATTATCAATTCTGGGAAAACCAGCCTGAAAAACAGCTGCTTTTTTACCCTCCTGTAAAAATTCAATTCTTTCAATTGGGGAAGTAACTACAATCAATCTTTGCTTATCATCTTCTGTAAAAACACGTCCATTATAAAGATTCAACTTAAAGTTTCCGCCCACCATATCTTCTCCTGAAAAAAGCCGGAGTCTGGCCGGAATAAAATCTTTACTAAACCAGGGACTTCCTTCAAAGGGAACACCATAATAATTTCCATCCCTGTAATAAGAGGGATCAAAATTGAACCGGAAATAATAAATATTGTAAGCTCCGGAAAGCTGAGCATTTACTTTAAATTGACCAGAGATTATCAGGATTACTAAAAGTCTAATCGATTTCAGAAACAAAGTGACCCTATTTATTCAATTGATTGTAATAATTAAAAAGTTTCTCCAAATCGGCCTGCTTTCTAAACTTGGTTCTTTCTTTTTTAATAAAGGCATTCACCTCAGCCGTTTTATCGGACATCAGAGCAAGCACCTGGTCTTCTTTGGTGATTTTTACCAGTTTGGTGCCCTGTGCAGCATAAAAATTAATCAGCTTATCGGTTGTAGTAACGGCTCCGGTACCATACACCTGTTTGGTTTCTGTTTGAAACTTAGTATCCATCAGCAAACGCAATTTGCCATCAGATAAAACCTGATAGAAGTTATTCTGATTCAGATCGTCAATTGGATCAAATCCCTTTTCAAACACTGTTGTGCTTCCATTGGGCATTTCAAATTCAACCTTGTAAATAGGACTCACTACTTCCATATCTGAACCATTAGGATCCTGGTAGAACAATCGGTTGAACTGTAATAAAAGTTTGTATTTAAACTCCCCAGAGAGCTTTCCTGCCTTTGTATATAGATTGGCTTTCAGGTATTCCGGATGAAACAGATAATTGGTATTTTCAATGGTAGCAGACTGTGTGCGTACATCAAGTCCGCTGGCATCTTTTAAAAAAATGGTTCCGCCCGGTTGCTGTGCATTAACCTTGACAAAAGATGTAACTATAAATAAACAAAACAGTATTTTTTTCATACTGTTAATATAAGAAATTTTATTGATTCAACATTTTTTCCGCATTTTCTGCCATCTGCAATGCCTCAATAAACTCATCAATTTCCCCATTAATAACGGCGTCCAGATTATAGGAAGTTAAACCAATTCTATGATCCGTAACCCTCCCCTGTGGCCAGTTATAGGTTCTGATCTTGGCACTGCGGTCGCCGGTACTTACTAGGGTTTTACGCTGACGAGCAATTTCATCTTCCTGCTTTCTAACCTGCTCTTCATACAATTTGGTTCTTAGCATGACCATGGCTTTTTCCCGGTTGGCCAATTGAGAACGCTCGGTCTGACAAACCACCACCACGCCTGTTGGAATATGGGTAAGGAATACCTTGGTTTCTACTTTGTTTACGTTCTGACCACCCGCACCACCGCTTCGGGCAGTTTCCATTTTTACATCACTCTCTTTTAATTCAAAATCCAGTTCCTCAGCTTCCGGCATCACCGCAACAGTTGCTGCAGAAGTATGAACCCTGCCCTGAGTTTCTGTATTGGGTACACGTTGCACACGATGCACCCCGCTTTCAAATTTTAATGTTCCGTAAACATCTTCTCCACTTACTTCTACAACCACTTCCTTGTATCCGCCTACGGTTCCCTCACTTTCACTCACTACTGCAGTTTTCCAGCCTTTCTTAGAACAATATTTTAAATACATGCCCAACAAGTCGCCGGCAAATAAACTGGCTTCATCTCCACCTGTTCCTGCTCTGATTTCCAAAATGGCATTTTTATCATCCTGAGGATCTTTAGGAATTAAGAGCTTAGTCAGTTCCTTTTCTAATGACTCTTTCTTTTCTTCCAGCTCAGGCAATTCCATTTTGGCCAATTCGCGCATTTCATCATCGGAACTATTCAATGCCTCTTTGGCATATTGATGATCAGCCAATACTTTTACATATTCCTCGTAAGGCTTTACAATCTTCTCCAACGAACGGTATTCCTTGCTGTAAACGCCAAATTCTTTCTGGTTATTAATAATTTCCGGATTGGTAAGGGCAATTCCTACCTGGTCAAATCTGGCTTTTATGGCTTCAAGCTTATTCAGCATAATGTCTGCGTATTTTGGGAGTGCAAAAGTACGGTTTTAAAGGGGTTTTAGCGCTTAGAATACAATTCTAATTCGGGTTCCACCGCCTTTTCTAGAGAAAATTTGCAGGCTTGCCCCTGTTTCAGAAGCTCTTTCATTTAAATTCTCCAGTCCAAAACCGCTGCTCACCTTCTCCAATTCAAAGCCTTTTCCATCATCCTCAATTTCAATTTCGGCCCGTTGGTTTACCCTGATTCGAATGGTTAGCCTGGAACATTCAGCATGTTTCAGGGCATTGGTTAATACCTCCTGCATCATCCTTAGCAAGTGGATACTTTCCGCGGGAGTTAATCGCTTGTCAACTTCAATATTTTCAATCACTTCAATAGCAATGTCAGGATAATTAGGTCGGATTCGATTCACTAAATTCTTAAAGCGGTCACTCAATGCCGTTATACTAATTTCCTGGTATTGCAGAACCCAGATGGTTTCCCGCAATGCGTTCACCATATCATCCGCATTCTCCTTTAATTTTTGCAGCGTATTACTGGTATGTTCGTCCTTTCTTTCCAGGTGGTTAATATTAGATTTTATTGCTGCCGCATAAGCCCCAAGATGATCATGTAAATCACGGGAAATCCGCTCGCGCTCCTTATAAATCTGATGTTCAATTTCAGACTGCTGCAATTGCTGCCTTATTTTTCGCTTGGTAAAAAAGCGTACCAAGATAAGCAGGCCAAAGAATAAAAGCACAATCATCGGACCCACAAAAAATGGATTTTGCCAGAATGGAGGCTTTCGAATAATAAAGATTTTTTTGATAGGAGCTTTTTCCAATTGTGCACTTGATTCTGCCGCACGAATTTCCAGTTGAAAGGATTTATAAGGCAAATTGGTAAAACTGATTCTTCGGTTATTGGGTTGCAGTGTAATCCACTTGTCAAACAATCCCAGGAACCTGTATTGATACATTACTTTCTCTGCATTAATAAATGAAGGCGAAGCAATTTCCAGAGAAATAGACTTATCATCCGATTGCAACAGATAACGATCCGCAATGGGTACCGGATTAAAATTAATAGCCGCATCCGTAATATAACAATGCAGCAACGTGTTCGGAGGCCTGAATAAATCGGGCCTGATCATCACGAGCCCCTCTGAACTACCCGATAACAAGCTCCCATTCTTATGGGCAAAAAAACTAGACAACAGAAAATCAGAAGCCGGCATTCCGTTTTGCTCAGACAATTGAAAAATCTGATTATTGTCCTGATCAATTAAGTTCATACCAGTAGTAGTAGCTACCCAAACCCGATTGAATGCATCGGTCATGATTCCTGCCACCACATCCCCGGATAAACCATTTGAATGGTTGTACTGGAAAAATTTTCCATTCAGCCACTTGTAAACTCCGTTGCTTAATGTGGCAATCCAGATATTCCCTTTCAAATCCTGCGTTGTGCCGGTTACAATGGTTCTTTTAATGGGAGAAGCTTTATCATCATTGGTTTTATACTGCAATATTTTATTCATTGATTTATCAAACACATCAATGCCTGTATTAGAACTCACCCAGGTTCTTTGTTCTCTGTCTGTAAATGAGTGCAACACATAAGATCCGGAAATTTGGTACTGCTTGGTAATCGACTCAGCCCAATATCTATTTGCCTGCAGCGTTTTGGTATCCAGCAATACAAGTCCTGATTTAGTGGAAATAAACAGTTGGCCTGTTCCAGCTTGATAGTGCAAATGAAAAATGGTATTATCAGGCAACTTTAAGTTTTCTGCATTCGCAATCAGTTTAAAAACCCCATCGGGGTAAATTACAAAGAGGCCTTCGTTTTCAATTGCAGCCCAGAGCACACCCTTGTCTCCTGCAGCCAGGGCTCTTACTTTTTCTTCGAAACCAATTTCCAGCTTTTATCAGTTTGCGCTTTTTTATAAATACCAGATACTGCCGCCAGCCATTCATTGTTATTGCTATCCACTGCAAAACCAAATACAGTTTCTGTTTTATTGAGTGGCTGAATCAAATTAAATGCACTGGCTGTATGGTTGTAAACTAGCACCCCATTGTTTGCAAAACCAACCCAGCTAATACCAGTAGCATCATGATAACTACACAAAACAGCATTGGCCTGATTAAGAATGGAAGGCAATTGAGCCCCCCGCCAATAATATGTTCTATAAGTACTGTCAACTATTAACAACCCTGAAAGACTGGAAAACCAGGCCTGGTTAGATAAATCAAAACTAAGGTGATAGATTTTCTCTGGCAATTGAAAACTGCTCAAAACCGATATGCGGCTATTGATTTTTACAATCTTTACCTGGGGTTTGTGTTCAACTCTTTCGTTGACCAGCCAGAGTTTTTGTGCATGGTCAAAAACAATTCTACTGATAGAAGCTGACGTGTCTAGTATACCACTAAATGGATGAATTCTTTTTAAAGCAAAAGTTTGCAGGTCATATTGAAACAACTTGCTTTTATTCAATCGCCAGATACCTTGTTCATTCACTGTATAGGCAGATCGATCACTATACTTGCCCATCAATTTTTTTATTAGCTTCTTTTGATGGAGCCACACATATAACTGGTCCTCCGCCACAAATGCAAGGTCACCATTCCCCAATGGAAATATTTGTTCAAAAACATATTGAATAATATTTCTTCTATTGGGGTTAATATGAATCCTTTCGAAACGATTGCTGTGGTAACTGAATTTATTCAAGCCATTTCGTGTTCCTACCCAGATATTGCCTAACCCATCTTCAGATATGGCGGTGATATACTGGTCACTTATAGTAAGCGTGTCATTTGTATCATGCTTGAATTTGGTAAACCCAATTCCATCAAAACGGTTTAAGCCATCCTGAGTTCCCAGCCATACATATCCTTTAGAATCCCTGAAAATGGCTGTGACGGCATTCTGAGACAGTCCGTTTTTTATAGTATAAGATAAAAAGCCCGGCTGCCCTGATCCCACCAGTACAAAACAGATAAATCCTAATAGTAAGGAAAGCCTTAATTGCATTTCATTAAATTAATACATTTATTATTAATCCAAATACTGCAAATGCAGTATTGATACATTAAAAAAACTAACGCAATTTTAGTCCAATGATTCAAATTGGCATTGTAGACGACAAATCACTGAACCGGAATATGATCCGGCAAAATTTGTATGGCTTAAATGAAATAGACGTTGTAATGGAAGCAGTGAATGGACTGGATTTTCTGGAAAAAATAAAAACACTACCCACAAATCTATTACCACAGGTGGTGCTAATGGATCTAGACATGCCAATTCTTAACGGAATTGACACCATTGCCATTGCTACCGTAAAATTTCCCAATATTAAATTCATAGTGGTTACTGTATTTGATGATGACGACAAAATATTTGAAGCCATTAAAGCAGGCGCTTCCGGATATTTATTAAAAGATGATGCACCAGACATGTTGGTAGATGCCATTCAAAATGCTTATCATTTAAACGGAGCTCCCATGAGTCCGGCCATTGCCAGGAAAACCTTACTGTGGTTAAAACATGGACCTAAACCTGCAAGTACTCAAAACGAGCAACAAGACAGCATGCTGAATTTGCTTAGTGAAAGAGAGCAGGAAATTTTAAAGTACCTTGTAGAAGGTCAGGACTACAAAAAAATTGCAAGTAATTTGTTTATCAGTCCACAAACAGTTCGCACACATATCAGCCGAATTTATGAGAAGCTGCATATTAATTCAAAAGCACAAGCCATTCAATTAGCACATAAATTCAAGTGGAACTAAAATACAGCATATGCTGTATTGTCATTCGTATCTCCTTACAATAGCTTCATTCAAAATTACCAACATGAAAAAGCTATTTATTACAAGCATGATGCTAATGCTTACCCAAATTATGATTGCACAAACTATTGGGGAAGTAGACTTAAAAGAAATAAATAACTATGGACTCAGAAAACTGAAAGATGCACCTAAGAAAGTTTTCATTAGTCAGTTCAGAATAAATTTCCAGACCATGTATCTGGATACAGAAAAAAAAGCCGGTGGATTCAGAGGTGGTAGTGATTATACCAGAAGCTATAAAAGCGCTGTATCTGCAAGTGTAGCTCTAGGTCTTAAAGGACTTCAGGAAAAAGACCTGATTGATGTTACCGATGAACTATACAAAAATCTGGTAGATCAACTAAAAGCAGAAGGTTTTGAAATTATTACAGCAGAACAGGCATTGGCATCTGATGAACTAAAAGACTGGGTAAAAAGAACGGGGGGCACACTGAATCAGGCCCAATACGATGGCTATGTATCTGTTTCGCCAACAGGCTTTGATTATTTAGTAAAGGGGGTAAACGATGATGGAAAAGAAAAGAATAGTTTCTTCAACAAATCCCCCAAAATTTCCCAACAACTGGGGGGCGCTGTTGTATTGGCCGTAAACCTTGCTGTACCCTTTGCCAATGAAGCTGAATCAGGAGGAAGTAAGCTACTGGGCAGATTGGGAGGTGGCGCCAAAGTAGTGGCCGAAACCAATTTGGCCATTGGGAGTGATGCGTTGGACTATAGTGGAACCACACAATTTTATGCTAACGGAAGTTCTATTGTAAGTTTAAATACAAAACAAAGCATGGCCAACTACTGTGTGGGCAACTGGCTACTAAAAAAGCCAATAACCATTGAAGGAGTTATAGAAAAGAAAAAATACAAGGCAGAAGAACAGGCTAAAGTAGATATGTGGGGACAGGACGCCGGTTTTTTCAGGGTATTTGATGTAGACGATCGCTTTATGAAAAATGTTCAGGTAATTCCGGTAGAATCTGCTAAATACAAAGCAGGAGTTGCATCGGCTGCCAATAAGTATCTGAATGCAGTAATGGACGAAATCCGCAGTAGTTTGAAATAAGATCCTCGAAAATATTAACGAATCATCCGAAAAAATACCTTGAAAATGAAGTAGGTTTGAGGCTGTAAATGAGCCACATGTCAATAGAAGTACGTCAGTTACAAAAAAAATACGGTACACAAATCGCAGTGAACGATCTCTCTTTTACCATACAGAAAGGAGAGATCGTTGGCTTTTTAGGACCTAACGGAGCGGGCAAGAGTACTACCATGAAAATGATAACCGGATCCATTGAGCCGGACAGCGGAAGCATTCTGGTAGCGGGGATTAATATGGCTGAAAATCCAATAGCCTGTAAACAAAAAATTGGATACTTATCAGAATTGAATCCCCACTACTACGATTTGTATGTAAAAGAATACCTGCAATTCGTGGGCGCTGTACATCAGTGTAATAACCTAACGCAACTAATTAAAGAGACCATTGACAGGGTGGGATTAGGACCGGAGCAACACAAAAAGATTGGCCAGTTATCCAAGGGTTATAAGCAAAGGGTGGGATTGGCAGCAGCTATTATTCACAACCCCGAAGTATTGATTTTAGACGAACCCACCACAGGGTTGGATCCCAATCAGATAATAGAAATCAGACAATTGATACAGGAATTGGGGCGGGATAAGACGGTACTGTTTTCCAGTCATATATTGCCGGAGGTAGAAGCCATTTGCAGCAGGATAATCATTATTCATAAAGGGAATTTAATGGCAAACCAGCCCATTGCCGAACTCAATCAAAAAGAATCCCTGGAATCGGTTTTCAGAAGCATGACCGGCCCTATTCGTGTATAAACTACATATTACTTATATTTGAACACATAATTAAAACAAAGAACATGAGCTACATTATTGACGTGCACGCAAGACAGATATTAGACAGCAGAGGAAATCCTACTGTTGAAGTGGATGTATTAACCGACGACGGTGCTATTGGCCGTGCAGCCGTACCCAGTGGTGCGAGTACAGGAATTCACGAAGCAGTTGAATTGCGTGACAACGACAAGAAAAAATATGTAGGCAAGGGCGTTTTAAAAGCCGTAAAAAATGTAAATACCACTATTGCAGAAGCCTTGGTGGGTATGGAAGTTTCTGAGCAGGCTGCTATTGACCAGGCAATGATTGATTTAGATGGCACACCCAATAAAGCCAAATTAGGTGCCAATGCCATTTTAGCGGTAAGTATGGCCGTAGCCAAAGCTGCTGCAGATGAAGCGGATTTACCTTTGTACAGATATATCGGCGGAACCAATTCCAAAACATTGCCCATCCCCATGATGAATATCTTAAATGGTGGTGCACATGCCGATAATAAAATTGATTTTCAGGAATTCATGATTATGCCAGTAGGCGCTCCTAGCTTTAGCGAAGGTTTGCGTTGGGGTGTAGAAATTTTCCACACGTTAAAGGGTGTATTGAAAAAGAAAGGATACAGCACCAACGTAGGGGATGAAGGTGGATTTGCACCGAATATCCAAAGCAATGAAGAAGCCATTGAAACCGTATTGGAATCCATTCAGGCAGCAGGATATAAAACTGGATCACAGATTGTAATTGCCATGGATGCTGCCAACAGCGAACTATGGGATGCCAAGAAAAAGAAATATGTTTTCCATAAGAGTTCCGGTAAAGTAATGAGCAGCGATGAGCTGGTGAAATTCTGGGAAAAATGGGTAAAGCAATACCCGATTGTTTCCATAGAAGATGGTATGGCAGAAGACGATTGGAATGGCTGGAAAGCTTTAACACAGGCAGTTGGAAGTAAATGTCAGTTAGTAGGTGACGATTTATTTGTAACCAATGTGGAACGTATTCAACAAGGGGTTGACAAGCATATTGCCAATGGCTTATTGGTAAAAGTGAACCAGATTGGAACCATTACTGAAACCATCAATGCCGTAACCCTTGCGCAACACAACGGATACAATACCATCATGAGCCATAGAAGTGGTGAAACAGAAGATACCACCATCGCTGATTTGGCAGTTGCCTTAAACTGTGGTCAAATTAAAACTGGTTCCGCTTCCAGAACAGACCGTATGGCGAAATACAACCAGTTAATCCGTATTGAAGAAATGTTAGGCGATACTGGCATTTATCCAAAAGGAAAAATCAAGTTCGGTAAATAGTTTATTGCACACTGTGCACAATTCTTACTTGGCAGATAAAGGTTTCTTACTACTTTTATCTGCCATTTTTTATGAAGAAAGCGATTCCCTATATCACCAATAAATATTTTATAGCAGCTGTACTGTTTATCGTATGGATGTTATTTTATGATCAGCGCGATTATTTTCAGCAAAAGGAAAGAAGGGACGAATTAAAAAAACTGGAGCAGAAAAAAGCTTATTACGAGCAGGAAATAGAAAAGACCAAAAAAGAACTGAACGATTTACAGAACAATCCTGCAGCCATTGAAAAGTACGCCAGAGAAAGGTACCTGATGAAAAAGGACGGAGAAGACATTTTTATTGTTGAAGATTCAGCAAAAAATTAAGTTCTACAATAATTTAATACTGATACCGTTTTAATAAAGACCGTATCCTCTTGTTCACGCAGCCAAACTGCTTATGAAAAACTTTAAAGAAGAGGAATTGATTATGTACGTATACAAGGATTGCACACCTGCGCTTACCAAAGCCATCGAGAAAGCTATATCAGAAGACGCGGAATTGAAAAAACAGGTTGAAACTATACAACGGTCTAAAGATCAACTGGATAAGCTGAAACTAAAGTCTCCCTCCAAAAAATCAATTAAGGCTATTCTGGAATACGCCAGAAAGAAGGAAAACTAGTAGACTATTTAGTTGCAATTTATTTCCGAAATTTGAAAATGACCAAGAAGCAACGTTATCAGGAAGTCATCAACTATTTTCAGGAAACCACCCCCGTTGCAGAAACGGAATTAGTGTACGACAATCCCTTTCAGTTATTGGTGGCTGTAATCCTTTCAGCCCAATGCACGGATAAAAGGGTCAACCAGACTACACCTGGTATTTTTAAAGTTTATCCAACTCCTCAAAAAATGGCCAAAGCCAGTTTTGATGATTTATTCCCCTTGATCAGAAGCATTTCCTATCCCAATAACAAAACCAAGCATTTAATTGGCATGGCCAATATGTTATTGGAACAATTTGGGGGCGAAGTTCCCATGACGGTAGAAGAACTGGTGAAGCTACCAGGAGTAGGCAGAAAAACAGCCAATGTAATTACCAGTGTAATAGATGAGCAACCCAATATGGCAGTGGACACGCATGTATTCAGAGTCAGTCACCGATTGGGATTGGTTAGCACAAAAGCTACTACCCCACTGGCCGTAGAAAAAGAATTGATTAAACATATTCCGGAAGAACTGGTACACAAAGCGCATCACTGGCTCATCTTACATGGCAGATATACCTGCCTGGCAAGGAATCCAAAATGCGATGAATGCGGCATACAAAACAGCTGCGCCTTTTTTGCAAAACAGGCAAAGAAGCTTAAATAACATATCATCGTTATGAAAAAAATCATCTGCATTGTTTTACTATTCACTTACACATTTGCAAACATAGCTGCGCAAGAAAATAAAGCGTCCAATTCCCAAAAATCAGGCAACCCAATTATCGAAGGATGGTATGCAGATCCGGAGGGTGTAATACTCAATAAACAATACTGGATATTCCCAACCTATTCAGCCAAATACAAAGACCAGGTTTTTCTGGATGCGTTTTCTTCAAAAGATTTAATCAATTGGAAAAAGCATTCCCGGGTTATTGATACCAGTGTAATTAAATGGGCTTATATGGCCATGTGGGCTCCGTCAATTGTAAAAAAAGACAAGCAATATTTTTTGTTCTTTTCAGCGAATGATATCCAAAGTAAAAAACGAAACGGTGTAAAAGACGATTACAACGGTGGCATTGGTATAGCAGTAGCATCCAAACCGGAAGGACCTTATAAGGACTACCTGGGTAAACCATTAATCAATCAATTTTACAACGATGCCCAACCCATTGACCAGTTTGTGTTTCAGGACAAAGACCAAAAATATTATCTGATATACGGGGGTTGGGGCAGGTGCAATATTGCACAGCTCAATAAAGACTTTACTGGGCTTACCCCTTTTCCAAATGGAGAACTGGTAAAAGAAATAACACCGAAAGGATATGTAGAAGGACCCATTATGTTCATTAGAAAAGGGACTTATTATTTTATGTGGTCAGAAGGCGGATGGACCAATGGAACCTATAAAGTAGCTTATGCAAGAGCCGATAATTTGTACGGACCTTTCGAAAGAGAAAGCACCATTCTGGAAGCAGATAGTACCATTGCAACAGGAGCAGGACACCACTCAGTCATTAATATTCCCGGGACAGATGAATGGTATATTATTTACCACAGAAGACCCATACCCAATAAGGACAGGGATCACAGGGTTACCTGTATAGATAAGCTACTCTTTAATGAAGACGGCAGAATTCAAAAAGTGCAAATGACTCTTGATGGGGTTGGTCCGAGAAAGCTGTAAAATGATTGTTTAATTATTTCCATATACCCGGAATCCAACAACAGTTAGATTTTCATATTTTTTCATATCAGCTGTAGTCCATTCTGTTTCTTTACCTTTTGGTCGCTTATGATAATCCCAATCAAAGTATTCTTTTACATAAACAACAATTGTTACTGGTATTTTTTTCTTAGTCCTTAAACTATCGTTTTGTTTTGAGTCAACAAACTTAAATACAAAATATCCAACACTAGACTGTAAATTATTACTCGGACTAGCCGTCACGCGTTTTATAGGTGGTTTAATCTCTTTAAGTAATATTTTTAAGGGTTTGTTTAGAAATTGTGCTTCATTCTCTTTGATTTTATTTGAATCATCTATAGTTTTCACCAATTGCTGTGAGTAACAATTAAATGAGACAATTATCATTAGAAACGATATTACTATTTGATTTGTTTTCATAAATACATATTAAATTAATTGCAATTGTTTGAAACATAAGTTATGCTTCCATTTGAAATAGTTTCATTAGTAATGAGTCTATTGAAATTACCAATACCATCTTGTTTTAACAAAGCCATTCCAGTATTATATTTGTCAAGAACATAAGACATCGCGGCCTCAACTGAAATCAGTTCAGTTAATCCTTTTTTCATAAAGGCATCTTTTACTTCATCCAATTTATCAAATATCTCTGATGGGAAATCCGGACCAAAACCCAAATCAATTGGTGGATATTTTTCCCGGAACCTATTTGCAGCGGACAAATCTATCACAACTAATGCAAACACAGCGCCATTTTTAGATACTACCATCCTTGTTGAATATTGATTGTATTTATTATTAACCCCTATAAGATTATACAAGTCACCTGGAGATGGAGGCAAATCATTAGTATGATTATGAATATCAGCAATTGCCCCTGGCCAATTAATATTTGCTGTGCAAGTTGAGGAACTTGTGCATGAAGTCATAGGTGAAGCTGTAGTATTACCGTTTGAATCTGTACCAAAAGTAATTGAGTGCTCTACTTTTGAATCTGCATTTTGAATTTGTAATTTAGCACTATCGTATTTATCGCTTTGCGATAATGTAGTAACCATCTTTGCTGCGGGTTTGGCTACTTCACATGGGTCCTTTTCGATTTCACTTGGTCCCCCACCTGAACTACTTGGCGGTGGTGTTGGAGGCCAATATTCAGTTCCTGATCCACTACCTGCACAATCAATCTTAAATGATGTGGTTTCGGTATATACACTGTAAATTATAACGTTGTCTGGAGAACTATCTAAAGATACACCTCCGCCTGTAATCACTCTTACTGTAGTATATGAGATGTCACATGAATTAGATCTGATATCACTTTGTGAAGAAATGGCATTAGCCCACGTTTGATTTTCGGCTAATTTTAGTGCAATTAGATTGTTGTTTGCGCTTTCCCTGAACCAAATATTAACCAGTTCATTCTTCAGATTCCTAAAAGACTCTAATGTACCTGTTTTTGTTTCGTTATTTGCTTTTAAATCTATGCTTTGCTGTACCACTTTGATGGCGCCATCAATTTCACCATTAATTGTCCGTAGCATTAAGTAAAATGTTGCATCTACATTTGCTTCTGAAGTATTAGATCGAAGCTCTCCTTTGTTTTCTTCTCCAAACATAAAGGGCACTTCTGTATACACTATACCCTCAATATTATAGGTACTAACTTGTGACCAGTTGAGGTGACCTGCTTTTTTCTCTGCATTAGCATCCTTAAATAGTAAGACACCATTTTTATACCCTTCACCATTTTGCTTGAGCCATTCTTTTAATTCAGCGTGTTGATCAACTTTTGAGACGTCATGCTTTTTACATGCGACCAAAAGAATCACAACAAAAAAAATGAATATGTTTTTAAATTTCATTTTGGAAATTTTAATTAAAAAACTATTTTTTTAGAAAGCATTAATAAATGAACTTAATTTCAAAAAGCTCTTTAAGAAAGCTCGTTCTCTACCAACGTCCATTTTTTCTTCTGTTGCCACAGAACTGGGCATTATGGATTACCAATGAATATTCAAAAGAAAATAATCAGTTTGAGCTTAAATCACATTAACCAAATGGTTAATACTTGGCATAGGCGGAAAGAATTAACCATATGGTTAATTCTTCATAAAATTTGAAAAAACGATCATATTTCATTTGAATCCCCCCCCCCATACATAACAATAATGTTATATGTTTGTAAAAAAGACCTGTGTTAAGAATTGCAATTGCAGAAGACGAGGAAAAACATTTAAAAGCCATTATCAAGGAAGTAACTGCATATAAGAAAAATGAAATCAACATTGTTTCAAATAATGGTTACGAGCTTTTGATGGCTTTACAAACGGTTAAGCAATTACCAGATATTCTTTTGTTAGATATAAAAATGCCGAAAATGGATGGATTGCTATTAACTCAATACATTTCATTCAAACACCCGTCAATAAAGATTATTGGCGTTTCGTCATATTCAAATGAAGCATTGGTTACAGAAGTACTAAGTGAAGGGGCTTGTGGATTTATTACAAAATTCTTTTTACATAGAGCCTCAGCTATATACCAAGGGACTTATGGTAGTAGAAATATTTTAGTTGAATCAATAGAAGCTGCATTAGAAAACAAAGAATACATAGATATTTTGTTATTCAATCAATGTGGATCACTGAAAAAATCAAAATCATCCAAAGCCATAATCAGAGAAAATTATGAAAATATACCTAATACCCATATTGAGTATTTAATATTGAATGCAGCAAACCTATCGCATACCGAAATTGCGAAAATTATGAACAAGAGCCTAGCGTCCGTTAAAAACTATTTCAACTTACTTTCTGCTGAATTTAATGTTAGCACTAGATCGGAACTAGTTTACTATTGCACCACCAATGGCATTGTAAAGCATCCAAGTTATTATGACAAGACAGCAGATTAAATCATCCCATTAATCGTATCCACTAAATACTTGTAGCGAATTAATAATAGCGACTTACATGTTGAGCACTATTTTCTGAACTATCCCCCACAAAAAAGTATATAAGTCTTTCCTTATTTAAGAACTCAATTTTTTTCAACTCTTGCTTTTGATTTTTTGATAAAAACTGTAATTGCATCTGCTGTCATCCCAACAGACCATAAATTCATTTTTGAAGTTGTGTTTTTATGAAAAGCTAAATCAGAACATTCCTCAACTCCATCTTCGTCTTTAGTAATTAAATACATGGTTTCTTTTTTCTCATCTACTTCAACATCTTTTCCACAGACTGGAGTCATATTAACTATTTTATATGTTAATATTTCCGATGGATTATTTTCAAAACGACAAATCAATTGTCCATCCTCTTTAAATTCCCAGATATTCGTTGGGCTTTCCTCTGCATACCAAACTCCAATAATATTCTTTTTTGCTTCAGTAATATATTGAGGTTCATTGACTGTTGTAATAGGTATTTTTTTAATATTCCTAGAATAAACAACAGCAACTGTTGCAATTGTAATTAATAAGGTTAGCCCTATGAAAAAATAGTTATTTGATTTCATAAATTTACATTTTAATCATTTAGTATAAGATTGATTTAATTGTCACAATCAATGGCTTGATTTATATTTTTAAAATAATTTAATCGATCAGGGAGTCCATTTGCAATATTATTTTTGCTCCCTGTATTAACAACACTTGAAACTTTTGTAGCACTAGTTAATGCATCCCATTTAAATCTATTCCACAAATTTTCTTTACACCACCACATTGAAGCAAGCATCGCAATTTCGTCTGATGAATTTACTAAATCTGGATGATTTATCAAGTCAAGTGATTTGTTTGGAAAGATTTGATGATAAAAATCTTGAAACCCTTTATAATTATTATAACCTGTTAATTGAATGGGGCCTCGTCCTCTATACAACCAACCTGCTCCAGGAATTCCTGCATTTCCGTTACTTTGACCATAAACCAAATTCGCAAATTTTTCCGGTTTCCCTACATAATCATTTGGATTTTTTAAGCCAATAGCCCACATACTTGCATCAGTGCTGAAAATTCTCGGAAATTTATTTACCATCACTTCTGCACGATAATTCATATTCTCGGCTTTTTTCAGAGTTATTAATCCACCGGATTCATGTGCAATTTGAGCTAAGAAATGTTTAATCTTATATGGATTATCAAACCCAAATTGGTTTCCATATTTATTAAGTAAATTTATTAATGACTTTAAAGTTGTTGTGTCTACTTTCTGACCATGAAATACAGCTTTCAATTCTTCTAATGATATTGGACAAGGTTCCTTTTTCTTCTGTTCGTGGCCTCCACCGGCACCACTTGAAGGAGGAGTTGGAGGCCAATTTGCACCACCATTTATACTTCCAGAGCAATCAATCTTAAACATTGTCATTTCTGTATAAATACTATATACAATTACATCATCAGGTGAACTATCTGGCGACACACCACCTCCAGTAATTACTCTCACGGCAGAATAAGAGAGATCACATGAATTAGATTTCACATCACTTTGTGAAGAAATGGCATTTGCCCATGTTTGGTTTTCTGCTAATTTTAGTGCAACTAGATTGTTATTTGCCTTTTCTCTGAACCAAATATTGACCAGTTCGTTCTTCAGATTCCTGAATGACTCTAATGTACCTGATTTTGTTTCGTTATTCGCTTTTAACGCTACGTTTTGCTGTACCACTTTGATGGCGCCATCAATTTCACCATTAATTGTCCGTAGCATTAAGTAAAATGTTGCATCTACATTTGCTTCTGAAGTATTAGATCGAAGCTCTCCTTTGTTTTCTTCTCCAAACATAAAGGGCACTTCTGTATAAGATGTTCCATCAATTTGATAAGTTCTTACTTTAGACCAATTGAGTTGACCTGCCTTCGTGTCACCATTGACTCCTTTGAATTGCAAAAAACCATTTTTATAATTTTCGCCCTTTTGCTTGAGCCATTCTTTTAATTCTTTGTGTTAATCAACTTTTGAGACGTCATGCTTTCTACATGCAACCAAAAGAAGCACAATAAAAAAAAGAATATATTTTTAAATTTCATTTTGGATGTTTTAAGTAAACACTATTTATTTAGTACGCATTTAAAAAAGAGCTTAATTTCAAAATTCTTTTAGAATCTCGTACTATTGAATCGTCCATTTTTTGTCTGTGGCCACAGAACTCGGAATGATGGATTACCATTGAATATTTATACTGAAATTAGTTAGGCAGTTTGTAAATCACATTAACCATATGGTCAATACTGGCCCAAAAAAGAAAGAATTAACCATAAGGTTAATTCTTCATAAAGTTTGAAAAAACGATCATATTTCATTTGAATCCCCCCATAAATAAGAATAATGTTATGTATTCACTTCAAAAAATACCTGATACCCAAATTGAGTATTTAATATTGAATGCAGTAAATCTTTCGCATACCGAAATTGCTAAAATCATGAACAAAAGCTTAGAAGCCGTAAAAAAATATTTCAATTTACTTACAGCGGAATTAAATGTTAGTACTAGATCAGAGCTTGTGTATTATTGCACAACTAATGGAATTGTAAAACATCCAAAGATCTATGATAAGTCAGCTAATTAATAATGAAACCTGCATTGCAGTATATAAATGCAGTCTTCTTTAACCATGTAAACCAATCGATGCTCTTCATTGATTCTACGACTCCAGCAACCAGATAAATTACCCTTTAATGGTTCTGGTTTACCAATTCCCGTAAATGGATTTCTTTGGGTGTCTTTGATTAGGTCGTTAATTCAGCTTTTTAGATTCGATTCGCGCTATTGCAGTTTCTAGTCTGGCTCTATTGGCTGGAGTGCTATTTAAGTAAATGGTTTCTTGTAAGCTATTGTACTCTTCTAAACTCATCACCACTACATTCTTGCCCTTACTTCGGGCAACCACCACAATTTCACCGTCATCATTAACA
Organism: Sediminibacterium sp. C3; assembly: GCF_000508085.1. Lineage (GTDB taxonomy): Bacteria > Bacteroidota > Bacteroidia > Chitinophagales > Chitinophagaceae > Sediminibacterium. Next base: position 3,169,313 of record NZ_KI669560.1, read on the forward strand.
GAATTAAGGCTTTCTGCTAAGTTATTTCTGAATTCGGTAAAGTTGAGCACCTTCATAAGTACTTATTTATGTATTAAATTAAGGCATTATTACAACATCGCAGTAATTGCATCCACCAATTCCCCTTTGGTTATAGGAACGCCCATGATTTTGTTGTAGCCCTTGGCATCCACTAAATACTGGTCGCGAATAATTTTAATCAATTGACCATTGTTGATTTCCGGAATCAATACCTGATCAAAGCTGGCAATGATTTCGCCTAAGTTTTTAGGGAACGGACGCAGGTAACGAATATGTGCATGGCTTACCGCATGACCTGCTGCTTGCAATTCAGTTACTGCACTTTTAATAGCACCATAAGTAGAACCCCAACCCAATACCAATACTTTTCCTTTGGAAGGACCGCTATCTATCGTTTGCAATGGAACATAATCGGCAATCTTATCTACTTTGGCCTGACGCACTTTCACCATATGCTGGTGATTATCCGGATCGTAGCTGATATTACCGGTGATGTCCTGCTTTTCCAATCCACCAATGCGATGTTCTAAACCAGCTGTACCAGGCACTGCCCAGGGTCTGGCTAATTTTTCATCACGCTGATAAGGCATAAACTTGGCTTCCCCTTCTGCCAATGCTTTCTTAAAGCTTACTGGAATTTCTGGCAAGTCGGCACTCTGCGGAAACTTCCAGGGTTCGGCACCATTGGCAATGTATCCATCACTCAATAAAATAACCGGAGTCATATGTTGGATCGCAATTCGTACGGCTTCAAAAGCCACATCAAAGCAATCAGAAGGAGTTGCGGAAGCAATCACGGGCATAGGACATTCGCCGTTTCTTCCGTAATAAGCCTGCAACAAATCACTCTGCTCGGTTTTGGTAGGTAAGCCTGTAGAAGGACCCCCTCTTTGTATATTCACAATCACCAAAGGAATTTCGAGCATCACAGCCAATCCCATGGCTTCTGTTTTCAAAGCCATACCTGGGCCCGATGTAGTGGTAACTCCGATGGAACCACCGTAACTCGCACCAATCGCAGCGGTGATCCCCGCAATCTCATCTTCTGCCTGAAAAGTTCTTACACCAAAACTTTTGTATTTACTTAAATCGTGTAAAATATCAGAGGCAGGAGTAATCGGGTATGTTCCTAAGAACAAAGGCAGCCCTGCTTTTTCGCCAGCTGCAATCAACCCCATGGCCAATGCCTGATTCCCCATAATGCTTCGGTATAAACCAGCAGGCATTTTAGCTTTTTCAACAGTATAACGGGTAGTAAAAGTTTCTGTAGTGTCGCCGTAATTGTATCCGGCTTGCAATACTTTAATATTACTCTGCAGAATACTCTCTTTTTTACCGAATTTCTCTTGCAAGAAATCAATGGTATTGTCTAGTTTTCTATTGTACATCCAATAGATATAACCCAGCACAAACATATTCTTTGCGCGGTCTCTTTCCTTGGTACCTAAGTCGGTAAATTCTTTCAGTGCTTCGCGCGTCAGTTTGGTAACATCAATCTTGATTACTTCAAATCCGTCAAGGCTTCCATCTTCCAAAGGATTCACTCCATCGGGATAATTGGCCAGACGTAAATTCTTGGCATCAAAACCATCGATGTTCACAATGATTTTTCCACCCTTTTTAATGGCTTTCAGATTCACTTTTAGCGCAGCCGCATTCATGGCCACCAACACATCGGCAATATCACCAGGAGTATATACTTTGTCCGAAGAAAAATGCAACTGAAATCCACTCACACCCGGAACGGTTCCGATCGGGGCCCTGATTTCTGCCGGAAAGTCCGGAAAAGTGGCCAAATCAATCCCTAGTAAAGCGGTATTATTGGTAAACTGTTGACCCGTTAATTGCATCCCATCTCCACTATCTCCTGCAAACTTGATTACTACACTCTGTAAAACGGTTTCGTTATTGTTCATCTGCGCTGATTAAAGTGGCAAAGTTACCATTTTTGGGGGGCATCCAAACTGTCCTTTCGGCATCTTTTGTGCAATTATTGCCATTTTCGTAAACAAAACGGGGTTTATAACTTGTTAAAGCGCAGCCAAGACCCCTTGGAATGAAATTTGTTTATAGTAGATTTGAAACAGAAAAAATTTCACTATGGCAATTTTTAAATCGGGTAACCCTACCCTTACTGAGAAAATGTTTGATAAGAGCCACGAAATGGCGGCCAACAATATGGGCACCATGACCGTAAGAGGCGCTATCAACAAGTTTGGATTCATGATGCTGATGTTGATTGCAGGGGCAGCGTATAACTGGAACCTTTACGAACAACTGAAGCAGGATACAATGCATACTTTAATGTGGGTAGGTATCATTGGCGGATTAATTTCTGCATTGGCAATTAGTTTTAAACCCAACTGGGCACCAGTACTGGCGCCACTATACGCATTATTAGAAGGTTTATTCATTGGCGCCATTTCAGCCATTATGAACGCAGCATTTGCAGATTCTTATCCAGGTTTGATAATGCAGGCAGTAGGCCTAACTTTTGGTGTAGCCCTTGCTATGTTCCTATTGTATAATTTCAGGGTGATCAGTGCCACCGAGCGTTTTAAATCCATTGTATTTACGGCCACGCTGGGTATTGGTATCTTTTACCTAATCACCATGGTATTGCGCATGTTTGGCGTAAACGTAAGTTTCATGTACGATAGCAGTTTGTTAAGCATCGGTATCAGCTTATTTGTGGTTGGTATTGCGGCTTTAAACCTAATCATGGACTTTGATATGATTGAGCAGGGTGCTGAAAGAGGTGCGCCTAAATTCATGGAATGGTACGGTGCATTCGGACTAATGGTAACCATTGTTTGGTTGTATATTGAAATGCTTAAATTATTGAGTAAATTGAGCAGCAGAGACTAATGACTATACGCCATGGATTTTAATCGCGACGCATTCAGCAACGAAGAATTGATTCATCTCTACCGCAATTTGTTACTACCCCGCATGATTGAAGAGAAAATGCTGGTACTCCTGCGTCAGGGAAAAATCAGTAAGTGGTTCAGTGGGATCGGACAGGAAGCCATTGCAGTTGGTACTACATTGGCCATGGCTAACGATGAATGGATCATGCCATTACATAGAAACCTGGGCGTGTTTACTTCAAGACATATGCCCTTGAATAAATTATTCAGACAATGGCAGGGTAATAAAGACGGGTATAGTAAAGGGAGGGAGCGAAGCTTTCACTTTGGTGCCAAACCCTATCATATCTGCGGAATGATTTCACACTTAGGACCGCAGTTAGCTATTGCCGATGGGGTAGCATTGGCCTATACCCTTAAAAACGAAACCAAAGCATCTGTTGCCTTTTCCGGAGATGGCGGAACCAGTGAAGGAGATTTTCATGAAGCTTTGAATGTAGCGGCAGTATGGAACTTGCCAGTGATTTTCATTATTGAAAACAATGGCTATGGATTAAGCACGCCTGTTAACGAGCAGTACAAATGCGAGCAACTGGTAGACAAAGCCAAAGGTTATGGAATGGAAGGTATTCGCATTGATGGCAATAATATTTTAACGGTTTACAATACCATCAAAGGAGTTAGGGAATACTGTATAAAAAACAGAAAACCTTATTTCATTGAGTGTATGACATTTAGAATGCGCGGGCACGAAGAAGCCAGCGGCACCAAATATGTTCCCAAAGAATTGTTTGAAGAATGGGGACACAAGGATCCGGTAAAAAAGTATGAGCAGTTTCTGATTCAATCACAGGTACTCACCGAAATGGGTGTAGCAGATATCAGAAATGAATTCAAGCAATACATAGAAACCGAATTGGCGGATGCATTCACAGCTGCAGAAATGGTAGTGGATACCGAAGAAGAAATAGCTGATGTGTTTGCGCCGGTTCCGGATTCAAAAGATCGGGTTCTCATCAATAGCATTACAGATACCAATATTGAAAACACCCGCGAAGCCCGATTGGTAGACGCCATATCGGAAGGCTTAAGCATGAGCATGGAGAAACACCCCAATCTGGTATTAATGGGGCAGGACATAGCAGAGTATGGAGGTGCATTTAAAATTACCGAAGGCTTTGTAGAAAAATTTGGAAAGAACAGAGTGCGCAATACGCCGCTTTGTGAAAGCGCCATCGTAGGATCTTGTTTAGGAATGAGTCTGGAGGGATTTAAAACCGTAATGGAAATGCAGTTCGCTGATTTTGTTACCGTGGGCTTTAATCAAATCGTAAATAATTTAGCCAAGATTCATTACCGCTGGGGACAAAATGCAGATGTAGTGGTTCGTATGCCAACCGGTGGCGGTGTAGGTGCAGGTCCCTTTCATTCACAAAGCAATGAAGCCTGGTTTACGCATGTGCCCGGACTAAAAGTAGTGTACCCTTCCAATCCTCACGATGCAAAAGGATTACTCATAGCTGCTATCAATGATCCTAATCCAGTGTTGTTCTTTGAGCACAAAGCTTTGTACAGAAGCATCAGTGGCAAGTTACCACAGGCGTATTATGAAGTTGAGATTGGCAAAGCCATTACTGTAAAAGAAGGGGAAGATATCAGCATCATTACGTATGGGGCAGGCGTGCATTGGGCAATGGAATACCAGGAAGCTCATCCGGAAATTTCCATTCATATTTTGGATTTAAGAACCCTGGCACCGCTGGATTATTTGTCAATCAAATCTGCCGTTGCACAAACTGGGAAAGTATTGTTGTTACACGAAGACAATTTAATAGGCGGCATCGGTGGAGAAATCAGTGCCTGGATCAGTGAGCATTGTTTTGAATTGCTGGATGCACCTGTATTGCGTTGCGCTTCATTAGACACCCCTATTCCATTCAATATGGAACTGGAGAAAAACTATATGGCGAAAAGTCGTTTACACCAACAGGTTCAACAATTGCTAAACTACTAAGCATGAGAAAGTACAGCAGGGTAAATAATATTTTTGCGGGCATGATTGCCGCTTTAGTTGGGTTAACCACATTTGCGCAGAAAAATCCCAATGCCGGATACCAGCCTCCTTTTTTTGCCGATAAAGAAAGAGCAGCAAAAGTGAAAGCATTGGCACCTGTTATTCAATCCATGTACAGCAATTATGCAAAAGCCAATCATTTCCCCAGCTTTTCCTTTGGGGTGGTAGTAGACGGCGAGTTGATTGTCAGCGGCAGTGAAGGATATAGCGACATTGCCAATCAAACCAAAGCCAATACCAGAACCATGTATCGCATTGCTTCCATGAGCAAGAGTGTAACCGCCATGGCCATAATAAAACTAAGAGACGAAGGAAAATTAAAATTAGACGATCCTGTTGCCAACTATATTCCTGAACTTAAAAATCAGGCACTCACCAAAGATGCCGCACCCATCACCATCAGAGAATTACTTACCCATTCCACTGGTTTACCTGAGGACAATCCCTGGGGCGACCGACAACTGGCCGATACGGACGAAGAACTAATTGAGCTCTTCAAAAAGCAAATGAGCTTTTCCAATGTAAACGGAACCACTTATGAATACAGCAATGTAGGATTTGCCACTTTGGGACTAATCATAAAAAAGTAACAGGCCTTCCCTATAGTGAATACATTAACCAGCATTTTTTTAAGCGACTGGGCATGCAGGCTGCATGGGAGTATTCAAAAGTACCAGCAGCCCAACTGGCCAAAGGGTATCGTTATGTAAACAATAGCCATAAAGAAGAAGCCCTACTGCACGATGGTATTTATGGGGCAATGGGGGGATTAATCACCTCTGTAGAATCGTTCAGTAAATACATGGCATTGCACCAACAGGCATGGCCGGCAAGAAACGACGAGGAGAATATCATCATTAACAGAAGCAGTATCCGCGAAATGCATCAGCCCTGGCGCTATGCTTCGCTGAACCCCTATTTTAATTATGGCAATGGTGTAGCATGTCCCGCTGTTTCAGCATATGGATATGGATTAAATATTTTCACTGAATGCAACAACAGGGTATTTGTTGGGCATAGTGGTGGATTACCCGGCTTTGGCAGCAACTGGCGCATATTGCCGGAATATGGTATTGGTGTGGTTTTACTGGCCAATGTAACTTATGCACCAACAGCGAGTATTAATTTAAAAGTATTAGACAGTGTGATTAAACTGGCAGGACTGAAGCCCAGGCAAATACCTGTCTCTTCCGTTTTGAATCAACGTAAAAATGAATTGGCGAAACTGTTGCCCAATTTTACCAACGCGAAAACCACCGGCATTTTTGCAGAAAATTTCTTCAACGACTATTATACAGATTCATTGGTAAAACAGGCTAATGCTGCTTTTGAAGCCATTGGCAAAATCACTCAAGTAGAAGAAATGATTCCGGAAAATCAACTCCGTGGATCCTTTATCATGAATGGAGAAAAGGGGAAATTGAAAATTTTCTTTACGCTAACGCCGGAGAATCCCGCGTTGATACAGGAGTATCGGTTGAGTTTGGTGAAATGAGGGGGAAGAATAATAACCTAAACTGAAATCATTTCTAAATTTACTATTCAGGGATTTGAATTGCGCTTGAACATAAACAATTCCTTTATCGATTTCCAATTAAGTGGCATAGTCATGAAAAAAGACATCCATGTTGCACTGAATATATGATACCGCCATGAATGTTTCTCTTCAAAAAAGAATTGATCGGCAATTAACCAGGCGAATAGCCAGTAAAACCAATTCACTATAAATGACACTGCTAATCGTTTAAATGGTGTCAGACTAGAATACCAATCTTTGTATTTCTTTATCATTAATTTTTAATCTTTTTTTGGCCAATTGATCCAGGCTTTTATCTGTTAGCTTTTGCATGATAAATGCCAGAGGTCTTTTACCTTGTGCCCCTTCTGCCCGATTGAAACCCGCTATTGAATCAGTTCTTAAGTAAGAATTATCTAAAGTAGTCAAGCTATCAATAAATTTTAAATCTTGTTGAGTTAAAATAGGCTCAGCAAATCCGCTGTAATCACTATTGATAATCTCGCGAACTGCACTTGAATTATTAAAGCTTTTTATTAAAAGTTGCCGAAAATAGGTTAGTTTAAATTGTTCTATATAGATATGCCTATACTGCTTGTTTAACAAACTCGACATACGAGTGCTTGAGCATGAATTAGAAATAAATAATACTAAGAAAAGAATGGAATAAACGAACCGTGTATTCGGAATTCGATCTGGTTTTATTTTCATTGGCAGTAAAAATAATCAAAATATTTCTGAAGGCTCCCCATTTTGAGTACCTGTTAAAAGTATAATTTTTTCTTTTATTGCTAATGGGCTTCTTTTCGCTTCGGCTTCGCCTACGCTACAATCAGCCCATTAGACTGGTTTTGTTTTTCTCGGTATACCCTTGGTGGTAATCCTCCAAGTGCATCATGTGGTCGATGGTTGTTGTAATCCTCTATCCATGCATCCGAAATTTCTCTTACTTGATTTAGGTTATCAAATGAATAGGCATCCAATACATGGCCACGGAAGCTTCTATTGAATCTTTCGACATAAGCATTTTGTGATGGCTTGCCTGGTTGTATATACTGGAACTCAATTTCATTGGCCTTGCTCCATGATTGGGTTAGCTTAGATATAAACTCTGGGCCGTTATCCATTCTAATCTTTTGTGGTTTACCAAAGCGGTTTATTAAATGGCGCAGTACCCATATTACTCTACTGCTTTTTAAAGAATAATCAACCTCAATGAATAATACTTCTCTGTTAAAATCATCTATCACATTAAATGATCTGAATTTGGTTCCGTTACTTAATACATCAGATATAAAATCTATGCTCCAGGTTTGTGTAAAGAGTTCTGGTACTTCTAATGATTGTTTTTCCCGTGGGGGCAATCTTTTCTTAACCTTGCGCCTTAAAGGCAGTTTTAAATCCTTGTAAATACGATGTAGTCGCTTGTGATTCACAACCACACCTTGGTTCCTTAATCGGTGATAATACTTCCAAAAGCCTTCTATTGGCTGGTCTTCAGCTAGATTCTCTAGAAGCTTGATAATGGTACTATCATCTTTAATAGACCGATAGTGCAAATTGCTTCTGCTTATTCTTAGTACCCGACACGCCTTGCCGATGTCTTTTGGACGCTCAATTTTAAGCTCCTCTATGATTCTTCGCTTTTCGCAAGGCTTTAAAGCTTTTTTTCGATGATATATTTTGCCGTATCTAACTCCATGGCCAAGTTGGCATACATCCGTTTTAATCGAGCATTTTCTTCCTCAAGCTCTTTGATTCGTTTAAGCTCACTGACTTCCATACCACCATAACGTTCCCGCCATTTATAAAAAGTGGCTTTACTAACTCCATACTCCCGATGGATCTCCTCGGCTGATTTTCCTTGCTCAAACTCCTTTAAAATGTTGGCAATCTGTGTGTGACTGAACTGACTCTTTCTCATGGTTTACGATTTAAATTTATAAACTTTTTGTCTACAAATTAACCGTACTCTTTTTTGGGGAGCTTACCACCAGTTGCTGTTCCACAATTAAATTGTAATACAGCTTTCGGATTGTCTGGTATCAACAAAATGCCTTTTAGTTTTATTCCGTCTTCGCTTGTTGTTTCAAAATCTTCTTGTTTCATTTCTGTAATTTGTCGCTTTGTAGTGTCGTCTGCTAAGGTTGCCGCTAACGGTTTACGGCTTTGCGTAGTGGCGGCATTTTAGCACTGCCGTTGATTTGAATTACTATTGTTCAATTTAGCACAAATGTTCAATAGAAATCCGTTATCCGCCATTACGCAAAACCGATGTTGTACGTTCGCCCTTCTTTCTGGTGTGTCATAATGCGTTTTGTTTCAAGGAGTTGTTTGCAATATGCAGGTGAATTAAACTAAGAATCCCTCCATAGAATTTCTTCCCGTTGGCAAATGATACCATTTTTTATTCTTACTCACTTTTAAAGCTGATGGCCGAAATGTAACCCTCTGCACCCGGACCCTGCACAATGCCCACGCCACCAAATTTTTGTAAATGTGCCGTTGCGGGTGCTGCTATTTTTTGTGTAAACAACAACTGTCCATTCGCATAAAGGTTAATGACCGAACCGCTCTTTTTTATAGCCAGTTTATTGGTAACTTCTCCTTTATCCTTGTTCCGGTTGATAGCTGCAGAAAAAAACCAGCCGCCATTGACCTTGGAATCGGCGTAATTTGTCCATTGATTATTGATAAAGCTGTACGTACCAAAATAAAAATTGCCCGTGGTCGGATCGGCCATGAATAACAATTTGGTTTTAGCCCCACTCGGGTTGTCATTTATTTCTACCACCAATCCCAATTCGCATTTAGGGACTTCAATCTTGTAGGTGTGGTAAATAGCTTCGTAGGTGTAGTCGGAAACTTCTTTACCGTGAAGCGGAGTTACACCCCAGGTATAATTTCCTTTGAAGGTTGTAAAATGCAATTGCCCGTCTTTTAGATACCGCATTATGTTTTGATCATTCACCGGTACTTCCAAAGCAACCCAGTCATAGTTTTCTACGGCCTCTTTCCAGTTCTTGAAAGAAGCCGTGACGGGTGTTGTGCTGCCGCGCTTTGGAGAATTTTGGAAATGGAGCATTCCGTTCACAAATTCGCCTTCCAATTCCAATTTGCCTGATAAAACACCTTTCCCTGTCATTTCTTCTTCTTTCCAGTCTCCGGTATAAGTGACCCCATTCTCAAATTTTCTTACCCCCCAGCCATGCGGTTTGCCATCCTTGAATTCGCCATAATATCCAACGGTAGGATGCGACAAAATACCAATGCCTTCAAATGTATTGTCCTTCCAAAAACCCTCGTATGTACCTAAGTATCCTACATCTGCCTTACCAAATCCATTTGCCATCCCATTTTCTACCTGGCCTTTATAATTGGTTAGAGCCATTGTGACAGGCATTGTAAACTGTAATTCCTTGTATTTTTTATCGGAAGTAAATAGATCGTTTTCGTAATGACCGTTATTGTCTACAAAATTATTTGGACCGAATTTTTTGCCGTTAAAGAAGAGTCCTACATACAAAGTGCGACCTGAACTCAAATCGATCAGCTCCCCCTTACCGTGCCAAATATTATCTTTCCATTCTCCGTAATAATAAATATTTTCAGGTGTTAGACCTGTTCCTCTGCCATTAGCCATCCCGTTCCTGATATCCCCGTAATAATAGACCGTTTTAAGGGGCTTACCCGGCGTTTCTATTTTCAGCTTTTGTTCGGCAATGGATTTGTTTTTAGACAAATTTGATACTACCTGAGGCGGGTTGTGTTTCCATTCAATTTCCCGCAGGTAAAGGCCCCAATGATCAATGCCCAGCTTTCTATACACCTTTGGTTCCTTCAGGGTGCTAATTGGATGCATGCAGCCGCCCTCAAGCGATTTTTTCATCATGGCGTAAGCATCATCTTTTTTGTCTTTCGTCATTCCCTTCAAGGTAAGCACGGCATAGGTATTCAGGGCTTCGGCATCGCCGGCTTCGCCATACCGTTTTAGTTCATCGGCGTAGAGGTCGGGATTCCAATCGGGACTTACGTCGGTAAATTGGCTTGATGGGAAATCAAAGATCTTAAACCTGCTCACTCTTTTTACCGTTTCATAGCCACTGATATTATGATGCTTGCGGATGGCTTCCAGGTCGTCCCAACCGAGAAGCCCCCTTATATGATGATGAGGCCAATCCATAGCCTTATTGATTGTTTTTACCAGCTCCGGTTCATACAGTGCTGTATTTAACAACAGCAAACGCAATAGTTCCCTATCATTTTGCTTCACCAGGAAATCAACAAGAATTTTAAAAGCTTTTAGCTCATCCTTTGGTTGGCCTTTTAAAAGACTGACCGATGCGGGAAATTCTTTCATCCAATTCCTCAGGTAATGGTTCATTTCCACCTTCATGACCGAATCTGCCATGGCGAAAGCACTGGTTTCAATGGTTTGGTAAGTGCTGCCCTGATAGCCCAGGTTTTCCCAAAAGGTCATTCCGTGAAAAGGCATCAGTGCATTGATCTGTTTTTGTTTTTGCGGGAAACGTTTGGCCAGCTTTTCCAATATTTTCACAGCGGTATAACCGGCCATATCAAAGTCGGCCACCAGCGCCATCAATTCTTCAAAGCCGGCCGTCTTTTCTTTCTGTAAAAAAGTTTTATATGCTATAGCGGCACGGTCGCTGCGTTCGTGGTATTCATCTACGATATCCCATTTGTTATTGATTTGTTTTTCCCGCACCCAGTTAACAGCCATGATGTAGGCTTCCGAATGGTGAAAGCCATCTTTTAAAAATAACTTGACATAACCCATCGTCAGTTGGTCGGCCCAGGCTTTCCGGCTTTTCGCCTCGATAAGTTCCTTCGACCTTTTAGCACTATTTTCCCAACTCTGCTTTTCTATCAATGCTTCTTTTTTGCGCCTTTCGGCACGTTCCCTTTCCAGTTCTTCAGGTGTTTTGCGTCCGGCCCTGCGGTCCCACATATCGGCCATTTCCTTCAGCGCATTTTTATCAACGCTCCAGTCAGATGTTTTTATACTGCCGCTCATACCGGCACTACCGGTTGTTTCCATGTATTTCTTAAACTGCTGGTCTCGCTGATACTGGTAATAATCCGCAGTAGTGTTACCTTGTCCGAAGGCAGCGGTACAAAAAAGGAAACCTGATAAAAAGAATAGAAAACGCATGACCTTTCAAGATTATATAAATAAAGATGATGTTTTGTTTTGATAATCGTTATTATGACGATTGTTTTTTCGTCTCCACAATCTAATCATTAGACCAAGCAATAAAAAGGCGAACATCTGACCAAACATTGCCCGGTTGTAATATCCCTCATACTCCTCATTGCTGCTTACGAGCACCCGGTCTGGAAATGCTGTCTCGCTTCTTCTGTTCTTTGGCACATAACGGACATACAACGACTTCGATTTTAATTCTTCTTCTGAAGGCAGCGGATTGTTATTGGTATAAAGTTCGGAATAATTTTGCTCTGTGCTGTCAGCAACACCATCCCTTATGTAGTATAACACACGACGGATACTGGCAACAGCTTTACCTGACATTGGCTTTATATCAACTGATTTTACCGAAGCCTTCACGGTGATACTTGCTTTTTTGTATGCATTATCACGCAAGTACGACCTTATTCCAAGAGAGCCGAAAATAACGCCAACAAATATTGATATGATGCTTATTGCCTTCATAGTGTAACTTATATTTCAGCATTTTTTGGTTGAAGACTGTACCACATAGGGTGACGTACAATCGAGTCACGCAAGGGATTTTCACCCTTACGTTCTCACAGAACCGTGCTTGATAGTCTCCCATCACACGGCTCTTCTTGTTCATTAATCACAAGTTAATTATAACTTACGGATGTGCCACTTGCCAGTGTGGGAATAAATGAGGATTGAGTTTGTATTGTATTTGCAACCATTTAATTGCTGCTCTTACCCCCAAACCCTTTTCCCATTTAACCCATTTTAATAGTCTCGCATTTAATTGTTTCCAGACATAGTTCATATGACCACTTGAGAACTTATGAAAGTAATTCATGATTCCCCGTATTTGTGGTGTTAAATATTGGGCTATTACTGCAAGTGGTTTTCGCCGCTTGTGTATATTCCAATCTTTAAACTTTTCGAGTAAACTAATCCTGGATTTAGTACTGATGAAGATGCTTGGAACAATCAAAACCTTTTCTTTGAACTTTACACAATTGGGGCGTACTGTAAATCCTAAAAAATCAAAGCCTTTGGGGTATTTCTTTTCAGAGTATCCTCGCAGATTCACAATTTTAGTTTTTGTGGGGTGCAATCTTAGTTTACACTCCTGCATTCTCTGCTTGATTTTGTTAAGCACATATATTGCTTGTTTCTCCGTCTTGCAATGAACTACTATATCGTCTGCATATCGTTCAAATGGCTTCTCTGGATGTTCCTTTGCCATCCACCCATCAAATACTACATGTAGAAAAATATTTGCTAACAACGGACTAATTACTCCACCTTGTGGTGTACCTAACACAGTTCTTGTGGCTTTGCCATCCTGCTCTATTATCCCCGCTTTTAACCATCTCTCTACATACAATTGTACCCATTTGTCTTTGCAGTAATGCGCAACCGCATTCATTAATAGTTCATGGTTAATGGTATCGAAGAAGCCTTGTATGTCAATGTCTATCACAAAATCGTGATTAAAACAATTACTGTTGGCTTTTGCAACAGCATCGTGACAGCTTCGATTTGGTCGATATCCGTATGACCCCTCATGAAAAACGGGTTCCACCTGCATTTCTAAATGTTGCTTAACAACTTGTTGTGCTATGCGGTCCATGACAGTCGGAATGCCTAAACTTCTTATTCCACCATCTTTCTTTGCAATAGCAACTTGGCGAACAGGTGCTGGAAAATATGATCCTGAAGAAAGTCTGTTCCATAGCTTGTACAATAATCTATATGCATTTTTGTCTACATATTCCCATGTCATACCATCTATGCCAGCACTCCCTTGATTGGCTCTTACTTTCTTGTAAGCCTGCCACACCATTAACTTGGTAATTGGTTGTGATTTTGTCTCAAAATAATCTGTCATCCCATTACTGGTTGTAAATTGGTTTTGATAACTAAACAAGCTTAATCCTTCGCTCCACTTATTTTCATAAGCTTCCTCACTACTATGATTAAGTCTGCCGCCATTGCTTCGCCTCATCCAAAAGCGTTTGTTCCTCTTTCGATTTTACAAAACAACAATGACTTCACTTGTTCCATAAAACAGCCTATAATACAGTCCTGCCAACTTAACCCCGGATGCCGTGTAACCTATAATCTGGTATCCATTACACTCTATTCGTAAACACAAACGTAACTGCTTACTTTCGACATCGCTATTGCCCTTACGAGGCTTCATCATTGGTTCACTTGCGTTCAGCTCTTGTACTACGCACCTACAGAAATCATCGTTTCTGTTTTTCTTTATCGCTCACCACAAAATCGTTTCCAATTATTGCAGCATAAAGTGGTTTGAAAACTACTCCAGAAAGTCGTCTTCGGAAGACCATCATTTCTCACTATTATCAGAGAAATTCTTCCATCTGTTTTACAGCATTTAAACATTAATCTCAATAATGTTTAATTCAAGTCACACACGGTTCGGGGCTTGGCGTAGTGGAGGAATTTCAGCACAAAAGTTCAATCGAAGCCGTTCTGCCCCGCTTTTGGCAATACCTTGTTAGCGGATGCCCTTTTCGATTATTTCAGTCATACCAATAATTTTTGGACAGTTTTGTTCCTAACTGTCCGAAAAGTTTTTGGATTTCATTGCCAATTTCTTCGTTGTTTTTTTCGTAACACCATTGAAGAAAAAACAGATTATCAACCGTTTCTATCTCTTGTTTGTTTCCATTTTCATCAGTAATGCTTGTATTCTTTATTATGCTGTTCTCTTTGGATTTCAATATGATATTGATGTCTTTCAGCACTTCTATAATATCTCTCAACAATACCGATTGCTTTTCAATTATAGGATTGTCGTAATAATTTTTCCGTTCTACAATTAAGCTCAGTGATTGTCCGCTGTTGTCTAACTGAAAATTCTGAATTACTTTGAATTTTCGGTCTTCGGGATAATTCAAACTGTCTTTAATTTGATATTCAACTTCTTTCTGCAATTTTTTGTTGAGATAATCTACCAATATCAATTTCTTTTTATGAAAATTTTGTAGTTCGGAAATACTCCAATTCAATCTTTTGCCAAGATTTCTTATTCTAAGCAATTTGTTGCTATGGATAACGAGTTTATTGTTTTTTGTTGCGGGATAATATTCGTTTCCTGACATTATCATATACGTTTGAATGGCACTTTTTTCACCAATCATTTTAATGGTAATGGTGTTCTTTTTGTAATCGGCAATTAGGGTGTCAATTTCGTGTAAAGGAATAACAAATTTGGCTTTCCATATTATTTCGCTCAGGTTTTTGCCGTCATCATCTTTGTCATAATGTGTTTTGAAATACACCAAATTCATAGACATAGGGTCAAATGTTAACCATTGCCTATTTGCTTCATCGGGGTCTTCTTGTATTGTGCCTATGGTTTCGTTAAATTGGGCTGAATACGATTGTTCTACAAGTGTTTGTAACGCATACAAGTAATTTCTTTCGTCTTCAAAATTGTTGATTTGTGCGAAAGAAATGTTGTGCAGAAATACGGTAAAAAGTATAAGGGCAATTTTACTCATAGTTTAGTTTTTTGTTACAGCGGCTTCTTCTTTTACTTTTTTACCGTTTTGGTAAGTGGTAATAATTGTAGGTTTGTCTTTATCATCATAGCTAATCCAAGTGCCATTACCGTTTTTTAGTGATCCTTTTGGTAGTGGATTACCATTATAATCATTAATTTCTATAATTTCCCAGCGTAAACCGTATACATCATTAGCATCGTATTTGTATAATATTTTTTGCCTAATTTGCGAGTTCGATTTATTCGGATGATACCAAACAGCGATACCTGCCCGATGTCCGTTTTGATATTCTACTTTAGCTAAGAGATATTTGCTGTCTTCTTTGTAAAGTTCTAAAGTGCCAGTTCCTTTGGAAGAAATAAGATTTCCTTTATTGTCATAAATATCTTGTACTTTTTTAAACACACCATTTTCCCATATTTCCGAGTGAGCAGGCTTTCCATTGTTGGGATTATAGAAAACAATCAACCCATCTTGTTTCCCATTTTTATAATTTCCTGTTTGAGATAGGTAGTTGTTATTCTTATTTTCACCGTATCCATACTTAAAGCAAAAAAATCTTTTATAGTTCCCATCAACTACACCGTCATTATTATATTGTTCTATGGTAACTAAATAACTGCTTGTACTATAAAATTTCCATTCGCCTGCTTTTTTCCCATTTATCTCTTTCCCCATTGCTGATGTTGCTCCATTTTTATGGAAATATCTTTTTATATTGTTTTCAGTAACAATTCTATTGTGAATGTCAATTTTATAGTAGTCTTGTTCTTTTGGATATTCGACATCAGCAACAATGGCGTGTCCTATGTTGTCAAATGGATGTGCCACTTTGTATTTTGGTTTAATAATTTCATTGCCTTGTATATCAATGTAACCGTAATAATCATCTTTTTTTACTACTGCCCTGTATTGATTAAAACTCCCAATTTCGTCATATTTAGGTTCTACAAGTTCATTTCCATATATGTCTATTAACCCCCAGTAAACTTTTTCTGAATATTCAGAGCCAATTCCGGCTCTTCCATAACCTTGTGTATCGAAATCCTTTTTATGAGTATATTTCGGTTTTATCAGCCAGGTGCTGCCTTTTGAAACGCCCCACAAACTACTTTTAGGGTCAAGTGAGAATTTTATATTTTGTGCTGTAATGTTGCCTGATGAAAGCAATGCTATGACTGATAATAGAATGAGTTTCTTCATAATCATATCTTTTCTTTGTTTTTCGGGTTTTTCGTTGTAGGGTTTCCGCTAACGGGCAGGGCTTTACGCTGGTTGGATATTCTATGTTAATTGTGCTGGCTTGGCCACTAAAAACTCGATTAGCTAATGCCAAATTACTGAAGTTGATTAGCAATAACAAAGCTGATGGGCCATTGTTGGAAGTCCAACTTGCGTAAAGCCTTTTGTTAGCTGTGGTTTTATTCTTGTATTCTGTTTTTCAAATCCATTTGTGCGTGTAATATCCTAGCTATTTCAATTTTACCCAAGCTCAGGATTCTGTAGAAAAGTATATGCTGTCCAGCTTTAAATCCTAAAATTTCTGCATTTACCTCTGGATAATTTTTGCCCTTCACCTTACTATCTGCTATGTCTTGACAAGTATCTAAAAGCATGAAGTAGTATTTGTCAGCTTGTCTCTCTGACCAGGTATCTACTGTATATTCCCATATTGATGATAAATCTTGAACTGCTTTATTTGTTAAAGTGTAACTAGCCATTTATTCTTCTAGCAGCTTTTAATTTTTCAAGATGCTTTTTAGGGTCGAAACTTCTAGCCACACCACTTTCAATACCATCTTTAATGGCTTTTTTGAGTGCTTGAATTTTTGACTCTTCCTCTTCTAAAAGCCTAAGTCCTGCTCTTATTACTTCGCTAGCATTCTTAAATCTTCCTGTTGCAACTTTGTCATCAACGAAATCTTCAAAGTGATCCCCTAATGAAATGGATGTATTGCGGCCCATTGATTAATATTTAAGTGAATATACCAAAAATTGGTGATTTTTCAAAAAAATGAAGGGAAAAAATTCACAGCTAATCGAGTCACGCAAGGGATTTTCACCCTTACGTTCTCACGGAACCGTGCTTGATAGTCTCCCATCACACGGCTCTTCTTGTTTATAAATCACAAGTTAATTATAACTTACGGATGTGCCACTTGCCAGTGTGGGAATAATTGAGGATTGAGTTTGTATTGTATTTGCAACCATTTAATTGCTGCTCTTACCCCCAAACCCTTTTCCCATTTAACCCATTTTAATAGTCTCGCATTTAATTGTTTCCAGACATAGTTCATATGACCACTTGAGAACTTATGAAAGTAATTCATGATTCTCCGTATTTGTGGTGTTAAATATTGGGCTATAGTTACAAGTGGTTTTCGCCGCTTGTGTATATTCCAATCTTTAAACTTTTCCAGTAAACTAGTCCTGGATTTAGTACTGATGAAGATGCTTGGAACAATCAAAACCTTTTCTTTAAACTTTACACAATTGGGGCGTATAGTGAATCCTAAAAAGTCAAAGCTTTTGGGGTATTTCTTTTCTGAATACCCTCTCAGATTGACTATTCTTGTTTTGGTAGGGTGTAAGGTTAGTTTACACTTCTCCATTCTCTGCTTGATTTTGTTAAGCACAAATATTGCTTGTTTCTCCGTCTTGCAATGAACTACTATATCGTCTGCATATCGTTCAAATGGCTTTTCTGGATGTTCCTTTGTCATCCTGCCCTATTATCCC
>NZ_KI669560.1:3187282-3189298 GCF_000508085.1 Sediminibacterium sp. C3
ACTCCCTTGATTGGCTCTTACTTTCTTGTAAGCCTGCCACACCATTAACTTGGTAATTGGTTGTGATTTTGTCTCAAAATAATCTGTCATCCCATTACTGGTTGTAAATTGGTTTTGATAACTAAACAAGCTTAATCCTTCGCTCCACTTATTTTCATAAGCTTCCTCACTACTATGATTAAGTCTGCCGCCATTGCTTCGCCTCATCCAAAAGCGTTTGTTCCTCTTTCGATTTTACAAAACAACAATGACTTCACTTGTTCCATAAAACAGCCTATAATACAGTCCTGCCAACTTAACCCCGGATGCCGTGTAACCGATTATCTGGTATTCATTACACTCTATTCGTAAACACAAACGTAACTGCTTACTTTCGACATCGCTATTGCCCTTACGAGGCTTCATCATTGGTTCACTTGCGTTCAGCTCTTGTACTACGCACCTACAGAAATCATCGTTTCTGTTTTTCTTTATCGCTCACCACAATATTGTTTCCAATCATTGCAGCATAAAGTGGTTTGAAAACTACTCCAGAAAGTCGTCTTCGGAAGACCATCATTTCTCCCTATTATCAGAGAAATGCTTCCATCTGTTTTACAGCATTTAAACATTAATCTCAATAATGCTTAATTCAAGTCACACACGTTCAGGGCTTGGCGAAGTGGCGGAAATCGAAGCACAAATGTTCAGTTCTGCACAAATGTTTAATCGAAGAACTGCCGTTGAATTTAGCACTGAACCCGCCATTTTGCCAAACTGCCTCCTATGTTTACAATTCAATAAATTTATACTAAAGGATTTATACAAATTCAGAAAGAACAAGGGGCGGAATAAGACCGTAAAACCGCGTTGGCCTTGAGCCATTCTAACATGACAGTCACCGCCCTTTCTCTTACCAGATGCTGAACAGTTCATTAAGCAATTTAAAATGCTTGAATTAGGATAGATAGCACAGTGTAAGATTGTTCTTCCCTTTGTTTTTTCCTTACTTCTAATCTAATTTTTAAATGGTTAAAAAACAAATTATGACAGACAAATTATCTTGTTGTGGCATTGATGTGTCTCACTTAACATTAGATGTTACCTACCAAAATAACCTCGGTGAGCTTTTTTATCTCCAGGTTGGAAATAACAATGCAGGGTTTAAAAAATGCTTGAACATACTGGTCAAAACTGTCACTTCGTTATGGAAGCCACTGGTGTTTATTATATCAGGCTTGCCTTTTTCTTGGACAGTTTGGGTTGTAAGTTGAGTGTTGTAAATGCAATGAGTATTAAACGATATATTCAAATGCATTTAGAACGAAATAAAACTGATAAAAAAGATAGCCGATGGATCTGTCACTATGCTATTGATCAGCGCCCTCCATTCTGGCAAATGCCCGATAGCGCATATTTTGAGTGCAAACAGATTTATAATACTATCAGAGAATATGCTGAACAAGTAAAGCGATTTAACAACCAGTTGCACAGTTTAAAATTGCTTCCATTCCCAAGTAAAGAAACCCTAAAATCTATTGAAAAAATGAAGTCTTACTTGGAAAAAGAGATAGATCATTTAGAAGTTAAGCTTCAAGTACTTCTTAAGAAATGGCAGCCTGAGCAATATAAAAGCATCAATAGCATCAAAGGTCTAGGTAAACGTGCCACTGCTTTATTAATCATCTTCACTCAGGGTTTTAAGCACACAACCAATCATCGTCAATTAATCAGCTTTGCCGGTTTAAGTCCAACAGAATATTCTAGTGGAACCAGTATAAAAGGAAGTAACCGAATTTATAAAAAAGGTGGCAAACCAATTCGAGATGTTTTATATATGTGTGCCATGAATGCCAAACAAACAAATGAGGCTTGTAAACAACTTTTTGACAGACTTAAAGCTAATGGAAAAACTGGGAAACAAGCACTAATCGCCGTTATGAACAAACTATTAAAACAAGTATTTGCTGTAGTTAAAAACAATTCACTTTACCAACCTAACTACTGTTCAACTTTACATTAAAAAGGTAATTTTTT
>NZ_KI669560.1:3189349-3193395 GCF_000508085.1 Sediminibacterium sp. C3
AACCAATTCGAGATGTTTTATATATGTGTGCCATGAATGCCAAACAAACAAATGAGGCTTGTAAACAACTTTTTGACAGACTTAAAGCTAATGGAAAAACTGGGAAACAAGCACTAATCGCCGTTATGAACAAACTATTAAAACAAGTATTTGCTGTAGTTAAAAACAATTCACTTTACCAACCTAACTACTGTTCAACTTTACATTAAAAAGGTAATTTTTTATTTGTTTTTATGCACAGTTCATGTTATAGGCAGCTAAAATAGGTCTTTTAATTTTAAGCTATCGGCAGATTTGAAGTACTTTGTATATGTAAATCTCTCATCTTTCATTTTTGTTATGTTAATTGTCTTTTTCACCTTGTCAGTTATGTCATTGTATATTGATTCTATCTCTTCCAGTTTATCATTCTTAAATTTTGTATGAATAATTCCATTTAGGCTTTTACTATCATATTTTTTCAAAAGAACAATATTGAAGAAAGTAAGATAGTGAAAGCTAGCATGAAGTATGAACTCAAGTTGCAAGGTCAGTTGGTCACTTGAATTATATGAGCCATCAGAATTGGGTTCTATATTCTTTATTTTCCGATTTACTTCTGCTTTCCTTTTTTCAATATACACGTAAAGTAAGTACGATGATAGCATGTCATCGTATTTAGTCTTATTATTAAATACTTTTTCGTATAAGCCTTCTTTATTTATAGTTTCAGATATAAACAGAAGTTTGATTTTTCCTTTTGCAGACAAAGGATCCTGTAATGAATATGCTAAATAAGTTTGACCAATGTCTTCATTGGGTATAATAGAAGTACCTTTATGTTTAGTTCTAAATTCTCCTCTTCGCCTTTCATACCAAATTCCTGTATTATCGAGAAAGTCATTTTGCAATTGAATTTGGATTTCATCATTTGCATGAAAATCTCTCTCACTGACTGGATTTTGTGAATTAGTGTATCTAGTAACATTTAAATCGAAATCCTTTCCACCAGATTTTAATAATCGAAAAGAGATTACTGCATCTGAATCCATTTTTGCTCGATCACTTGGACTAGCATTTTTATATGAGTTGTAAATTGAAAATACAGTTTGAGCTCCGTTAATTATTTGTAGCCCTGTTACTGTTACCTTTTTGCTACCAGTTCTAATTTTGTTTATATGATCTGAAATAGCTGTTACACCATTATTAAAATACCAAAATTGAAATGGGTTATCTTTTATTGTTGAGGCAATGTTCTCATTAAAATTTGACTTAAAAAGTGGATTTCTTATATTGTTATAAAACAAAGCAAATCCATACTTACTAAAAAGTTCAAATATTAGTTTTGGTCTTACTAAAAGTATATATGAAATGTAAGGGCCTTCTATAAAAATATTGTTATCTTGAATGAATTCAATTTCAATATTTCCTTTGGGTATGTATGGTGTCTCAATCGGGTTGTGTGTTTTAGCCCCTTTATAGACCATCTCAACATAATCTCTTTTTAATCTATCTATATTTATAATTTCAAAAGGATAGTCTTCATTAAAAGCATTTATATTGTCTTGAGCATCATGTTTCCCTTTTGCTAATGTCAAAAAAATAAATTTTGTTTCGCCACTGGTACTGATATGCTCAAGTAATTCCTCATATTTTTTATTGAAATTTATATTTATGGTCGAAGTTGTTTTTTTTCCACGTGCAATGATTGTAAAATCACTCAAACAAGCCTTAATTTCTTTAGTTACTCCGCTTGCACCCTTAACATTAGATTCGCTATTCCATTTCGATTGAACAACATAAAAAACCTTTCGACCAAAATTGTCTTTATTCTCAAAAATAATATCGCATGAGGCATCATCTTGTCCATCCGTAATGTATGTTTCTATACTTGAAAGACCTGGTGAATATCTGTAAAGAAACCAAAGTAAAAAAGCGAATGATTTTCTGCCATCTTCATTTTTCTGTTTTTTTAAATATGGATTTTCCTTAAACTTTTTAATTAAAAGGTCAATTTGTCTATCAACTAGTTTATAAAATTCAATAGTGTCCATATGTTGTATTTAATTGCCTATAACGATAAAGCATTTTCGATGGCATGGCACTAGCGAACTGGCAGCCTGGTACAAATGCTAAATTTAAAAACTGATGCTCAAGTTAAGAACTAATGACCAACAGAGTAATGTCTGCCGAAACAATTGATTAGAAATGTTTTGAAGCCGATTGTTTCAATTCCCGGCCATCCTATTGCAAATGCAATGTTAGCAGCCGTTTTTCTTATCCAGATTTTGGAGGTCATTGAGAATTGATTTACCTGCATCAGAGTATAGAAATGACTCCTTGTCTTTCATAACCTCTTTTAAAATTTTCTCCTGTTGTTTGTCTGATGTCAAATTGTTAAAATCGAGTTGCTTGATTCGATTATAAAAAAAACTTATCATGGTTTGATCTTCAAAATTCTGTGGTGTCTTTAAGTTTCCAGTTGTTGGATTAATTCTTAGATCTGCAATTTTAGCTTCATCATTAGCACCTTTTAATACTCCCCAAAAAGCGAACTTTAAAAACTTCCCATAAACTGCAATAAACGTATTGGAGTCATTGCTCACAATTGTACCATCGAGCGCCCTCGTCATATAATAATCTACTCCTTTGATGTCCAGATTATGAGATACAACTCTGTCTGTAAGAAATAGATATATTCTGTCAAACTGAGGATATTTATAATCGCGTAAAAACAATTTCCAATCTGCTTGTGTCTCGCATAATAACTTGTAATACGGTTGTTTAGATATTTCCGGATCTGACAAGTTCAATAAAAGTATCCTCCATAAAAACGATAGTGAGAAATAGTACAAGTTGTCATTATAGACGAGTGTTTTTTGGTTTTGGTCTTGGTATGGCCTAAAAATGTTTTCTGCAAACCATTTTTCACTTGTACTAAACTTTTGCTCAGCTTTTTCAGATAACAGATACAACTTTATTCCATCTTGCATTCTTCTGTTTGGCTCCGTAAAACTTCTCATAAACTTCGAGCCTGTTGATCTGAAGTAGTCAATTATAAATTTTGGATAAATATGACTTTCTCTCAGGTCTTCTTCTAAATCATAAAGTTTGCAAGTTCCTGTCATAGAATGGCATCTAACGGTGAGGGCTTTGTGCAGGTAGGACGTTGAAAACCGTCTGCCAAAGGATCTGTTGGGCTTTAATAAAAAGATAAAAACAAATTTCTCTGTTCGGCTTTATTCCTCAAGCCCAAGACTAAAGTTGAATAGAATTAACAAAAGCTACATTGTTATTGTGTCAAGCCCTACTTGCACAAAACCCAATGTTGTATAAAGGTTTTATTTATGGAAAATTCAATCTCATTAAGGTCTGAGGATTACTCTCTGAAAATTACAGGGACTCCAGAAATTGTTGTTGACATAACACTTAGGTATAATTTATACGGTGTCGTTGTCAAAGAAAATAAGATAAAAAACCCCTGTATTGACAAAAGTTTTTTAGATTTTTATAACAGTTGTATTAGATGTTAACTTTTTTCTCCTTGTAAAAGATTGATAACAAGATAATGCAAATAGAAATCCAAAAAGAATTGTTACAGATAACAATAAGTTATTTTTAGTTGTGTCTGTATTCTGTGCAAAGAATATTAAAAATGCAAATGTCAAATTAGATAGTACTGATGCAATGAATACCCAAAGTTCATAGTCGGAAAATCCTGTTGCATGAATCATAGGAATTTCGATATTGGTAGGTACTCTAACAGTTACATTAAATAATGTATTGACCCCCTAAATAGCTGGACAAGATTGTAACAACAATTAAGTCACTAAATTTAGGAATCATGTCAAAGTCAAGAAGGAGTTTCTCGGCTTCGGAGAAACTGTCAATCATCAATGAAGCAGATCAAATAGGTGTAAGTGCAACCTTACGCAAACACAATCTTTCCCCAACGGTATTTAGGCGGTGGAAGGAGAATTTTAATGAAGGAGGTGTAGCCAATCTTCAATCGTATGTAAAGGTTCGTAATCCAGAACTAGAAGCCCTGGAAGAACAAGTTCGTTTGC
>NZ_KI669560.1:3194056-3213918 GCF_000508085.1 Sediminibacterium sp. C3
GAAGGATAAAGGCGTTGACCAGGAATTTACCCATGTGGCTACACCAGAGGAAAATGCCTACATAGAATCGCTTCACAGCAATGTTCAAAGAGAAGTGGTTGAACGCTACGAGTTCGAATCCATTTATCATGCGCAATTGATTTTTAACCGCTATTACGAGTGGTATAACAATCACAGAAAGCATGGCTCATTGGGCAGAAAATCACCAGAACAGTTCTTGCAAATCTTTAACCAAAATTCCGTACCCTATAAAACAGAAAAAAAATCAGAAATTGTCTCAAATTTTAACCCCATTTTGTCCAAAAATTAAGGGGTCGATACAATAACTTTTCTGGGTCTTGAGTGTTTTTACTCCATTTGTCAACTATTTTTAGTTAAACCTAAACTTGGATACTTCTTTTGTAAATCTGAGAAGGCGGCATCTCTAAATTTGTTAATGTCACTTTGAGTTGGTTTTGTCAGAGAGTAGTTGTTATTTAATAAAAAATCATACACTCTTTCTAACGTGCCAAGTCTTAGTTCTAATTCTGCAATTGCTTGAACAATGTTCATGTCGCCAGCTTGAATCATAGTTTTTTGTTTTTGTAGGTGATTATAATAATTAGTGTCTAATAAACTTCCATACAAAACTTAAATACACGCTACTCAAAAAAAGAGGATAAATGAGATAGGCCTTAAGTATCATACATTTATCGTTATAACTTTTGTTTTGGCGTTGCGTAAATACACTTATGCAATTTTCATTATCTCCAAAGCAAAGCTTACTGAGTCCCAGACATGAAAGTCGTAGGTCAGTGATTACTAACAGTAAATTAATTAGTGAGGAATATTTATCTTAACAATTGGGGTGACGTGAATATAGTAAATTAATTTCAAATATCAAATTTTAAGCAAAAATTTTAGAACCCCACAATTGACACATAACGAACCGTGAAAAAACGTTCTAAATTCCTTGGAAAACATTAATCTCATAAATCAATTTAAGCTAACTTAAGGCAAACAACTGCAATTCCCTTGAAAGCTATAATTATTGAAGATGAAACTAACGCTCAGGTTCAGCTAAACAAGCTTTTAACTAAGTATTGTCCGGATATATCGATTGTAGGCCAAGCAGACAATGTAGAATCAGGCCTTTCATTATTTTACGAGAAAATCCAGATACTATTTTCCTTGATATTGAACTTGAAACAGAAAATGGATTCGATCTTCTTCCAGCAATTAACATTCATACATTTTCAGTAATCTTTACTACGGCATATGATAAGTATTCATTAAAAACTATAAAATATGCTTCCTTAGACTATCTCCTTAAGCCTGTCTAGGTGCATGAATTAGTTACAGCAGTTGAAAAACCAAAGTAACAGAAAAAAAAGAAAACCTATATCAACAATTAGAAATACTACTTGATATGATTAATAAAAGTTTAGAAAGCAAATCAAATAAACCATCTCAAATTCGAAATATTAGATTCAAAGCTATCATTTGAGCAAGTAAGAATTTAATACATAATTATTACTTATAAGAAATAGAAAAAAAATGGCATTGACAATCAATTAAACTACTCTAAAAAATCAGTAATTACATCACATTAAAAAACCCATAGGATATCTATTGGTATTGTTATGAATTTCCTAATTAACACAATAAATATTGAACTAATAAAAAGTAAAGTCTACTAATTTTAAGTAGTTTAAGAATATGACAAAATAATTGATTTTTTAATTTTCCATTTTCCATCAATTAAATTAACTAGTATAAAACGTTCGATACTATTTTTCGAACTATCTTTAGATGTAATCAACAGAAAACCAGCATTTTTGTCTTTACTAAAAGTGATACGTGAAAACTGGAAAGAACCAATTACTCCCGAATTCACCTTTTGATTGAAATCATAATTCTTAACAATCTTAAATTTTCCAATATTTGTAATTTTATCCAAAATTAATTCATGATTTACTGTGTCTTTTTTATCAAAAATAAAAAAATCATCGAAATACTCTGACTCATTTAAACCAAAATCATTTTTTGAAAGAGTAAGAAATAAATTTGAGTTTTCTATAGGTTTTAATTTATTCGAAACAGCAATCAAATTAAATTTTGGAGGAGTTTGCTTAGAAGTAGAATCAAGCAAAATAAAATCATAATATGGGTAAAATGGTGTATCTAAAGACTTCAAGAAAATGTCATTTATAACATTTTGTTCTATTTCTAATATTCGGTTATAATTGACTTTTTCATTGCGAAAATCATCGCATGACGTCAAATTTAGCAACAGTAATGATGATAAAATCAAGAATATAAATTTCATTAGATACTATTTTTTTATAAAAGAAATAAACACTTCATTCAAATTTCCATTAGGGCCATCAACTAGAATTACATCAAATAGCATTCTCTCAAATTCACGACCAGTTTCATAAAACTTAAATCTACCAGTATTTGTCAAACCCATTGAAGAAACTCCATAGTGAGTAAATTCATGCAGAATAGTAATAGATAACATAAAAGCCAGAGCATCTTCTTCTTTACTATTCGTTTGTGAATTTTGATACTTACTTACTGTAACAGGATCAATATATAAAACTCCAGGTGCATTCTTATGATTATATTTACCATAATTAGACCCCACGGCGTCTGATACAAGAATTTCAGGTCCCTTTCCCATATTATAAATTAATTTATCTAAAATTTGTTGTTTAGTAAATCCCGACCATTTTTGCAATGCGTTTAATACTTTAACATTATTCTTCACAAATGTTCGCAAATTCTTTACCAGATGAACAAACTTTGGATAGCTTATGTAACTCAAATCCATTGGATGAAAATCTATTGGAGGCTCTACATTGATATTGTTGTCTACAAATTGGGTACCATCGTCACCCTCAAATTCCCAAACAATATTAGGTGGTAAATTTTCATAAATTGGTTGTGCCGTATTATCATCCAATTGAAAATTAGGAATGAATTCACCATTGCCACCACCAAGGTAAGTATTCCAATTATCTCCATTTGTATTGGGAAATGATGAATCATTAAATGGTGGATACATGCTTAAAAACCAATTATACAAATCCATACCATTAAAAAATCCACCAGATTCATTATTTACAGGCACTTCAACTTCATCAGGCCCAGAACCAGAACCACCAATACCATAACATGCCCAATCGCCAGAAGAATCTCTTTTAGGAATAGCTAATATATATTTTGAAATACAGTATAAAAAAGCACTAAACCAAGACTGAGTTGGTGCAATACTAGATGCACTTTTTAGTCCTTCCACTTTCACTAAATTCCTTTCAACTACTGAATGGCGAATTCCATTTATAAAAATTATTTTTTTATAAAAAAATGTTTGCATATCTAAAAATTCATAAAATCTACCAGAAGATGGCTTGTTAATATGATCAAAGGATACTATTCTTATGAAATGAGCATATAATTTATCGGTCTTAGTAAAGTAAAAATAACCCTCTCCGCTACTTAAAGGCATTCTTAAAATCATTTTTCCATTATGATATGTTTTTTTAGTTTCTTTAATTAAAGGCCTAGGAGCATCAGGCATTAATTTTTCATAATTATTTATCCATAAAACAAGCTCTTGCTTTGATATATTTTCAGACAAATTTTGATTTACATGGTTAATTGACTTATTGCATCCAAGAGCAATAAAAAGAATAAGATTTATAGCAATAATCTTAAATAAAAAATTGAGACATAAAGTACCCTTAGTTTTGTTCATTACGATTTTTTTAATTTAATTAATAATATTTCATATAAGCAATAGTTTATTTCTAAAGCTTCCCATTTTATTGATTGACCTTGTTAAATAGTTTAAAATTTATTCAAAACATGGAAGCCCGGACATAAAAGTCATAGGTCAGTGATTACTAACAGCATATTAATTGGGAAGGAATATTTAAGTCACAATTGGGGCAGTGTGAATATAGTAAAAATTATTAAAATATCAATTTTTAAGCTAAAGCTTTAAATCTGCCTAAAAATTGACCGAAAACCAACCGTGAAAAAACGGTTTAAAATCCCAAGGAAGTATTAATCTCATAATTCAATTATAGCTAACTTAAAGCAAACAACCGCAATACCCTTGAAAGCTATTATTATTGAAGACGAGGTACATTCTCAGATTCAGCTTACAAAGCTACTATATAAGTTCTGCCCTGACATATCGATTGAAGGCATAGCGGATAATGTGGAATCAGGCCTTTCATTATTTTACGAAAAGAAGCCAGATACTATTTTCCTCGATATTGAACTAGGAACAGAAAATGGATTTAATCTTCTTCAAGCAATTAACACTTATAATTTCTCAGTAATCTTTACCACTGCACACGATAAGTATTCATTAAAAGCTATTAAATATGCTGCCTTAGACTATCTCCTTAAGCCAGTCCAGGTTCATGATTTAGTTATGTCTGTGGAAAAAGCTAAAGTTGCTGTAAAAAAGGAAAACTTAAATCAACAAATGGAATTACTACTTAATGAGATTAAAAATAGCAGTTCAGAAAGTCAATCAATTGCTATACCACAAAGTAGGGATATTAGAATTATTAGGCTAAAGGATATAATTTATTTAGAATCAGAGAACAACTATACCAAATTCCATTTAATTGAAAATGAGCAACTGCTTGTTTCAAAGGGTATTTACTATTACGATGAACTGTTATCAAGGAACAACTTCATCAGAATTCATCAATCCTATCTTGTAAATAAGGCATATATCAAGTCTATTAGTTCTTCCAATGAAATAGTACTTTTTAACAAAGAACGCCTCCCTATTTCACGTCTAAAAATGGCTGCATTAAAGGAAGCACTACTCAATTACACTTTATAAAAGCCAATTACTGAACCTTACTGTTGCAGTTGCAGAGTCCATCAAAAGTTCAAAATCATAAACAATATGATTACCCTTATTCAATAAATTAAAATGATCAAGTCTTTCTTGCAAATATCTGAGACCATATCCTCCTGCAGTGCCGGTATTAGTCTTTATAACTGTATGATTATTCTTTATTATAATAACTAAATCATTAACGTCACGTTGTAACATAATCTCTAAGTATCCTTTAGCTTTTAAACCAGCTAATCCATGCTTTACTGCATTCTCAATGATGGGCTGTATCAAAAGCGGTGGTACCTCAATAGATGTCACATTAATTGACTGGTCTATACTAAGATTATAATTGAAACCAAATCGAAGCTGTTCCACCTTACAATACTTATCAATAAGGGATATTTCCTCTTCTAGACTGATAAGTAACCTATCGGAGTTTTTGAGTGTTTCTCGCAGAATTGTAGAAAAGTTCGCTAAATATTGATTAGCCAATTCATTCTCGCCATTTGAAATTAATCCTTCAATTGAACTCAATGCATTAAAGACAAAATGTGGATTTAATTGAGATTGTACCATTTTCAATTTATCTTCTACCCTATTGCGCTGTGCTATTAAACTGGCGATTCGCCTTTTATAGTACCATTTAACTACCCAAATACTCAAAAGACAGACAAAAACAAATAGAATAGCTAAAAACCAGCCCTCTTGATAAATCTCTTTATCAGTAAGAATTTCAATCAAACATGAGTCATTATGTCCTATGTATTTAATTTCTAGAAAGTAACTATTGCCTGGCGTTACATCTTTTAACGTAATCAAATGTCCAGTAGTAACCCATTTTGCTTTAGGCGCTGTAGATTGATCAAAAAACCTAAATTGAAGCGTTGAATCCTTAACTAGGTTCGGTTTTTTGATTAATAACTCAAAATTTCCTTCAGTTTTTATTTTAATTAAGTCTCCAAGAAAATTCACATAGCCTTTTGGAAGTTTATTTTCTGCAGAAAGTCTTCTTGACTTATATACTTGATTGCTACTATCAAACCCACTAAATGTTCGAAAACCCCAAATTTTAGGCTTCAAATTGACACATTGAAATACCATCTTTTGAATTAATTCAGATTTCTGATCTAACCAAACTACATTCAAATTATTACCACTTAATAATGATGTATCTAATAACAAATCCCTACGATTAGAATATCTTGGAAAGTCTTTGCCGAAGTGTATATAATTAATATTTTCAACTAAAGCAATTTTAAAGTGATTATAAACTATATCTGGTTCTTGAATTTGCAATAGTTGATCTAGAATTTGTCCCATATTTCTGTTAAAATGATAAAGTGCAAGCCTTCCTTCTTGGACTTTTATTGTGTCCAAATTATTAAAAGATAAAAGTGAACCTTGTGTTTTTATGACATAAGGAACATTATCTAAAACACCTGTTACTTGTTGACTATTGATTTGAGCAATAATCGAATAAGAATAAAAAACAAAAAGAGATAATAAGAATTTTCTTTTCATACTTATTTATTTAAAAACTCTACCAATTCACATTATTAGCATCCAAATTCACATTCACCATTAATGGTTCGATTTTCCAAAATGACTTTACAGAAAATTTAAACCATGAAAATCCATTTCACTCTAACATGCTTTTTAATCATTCTTTTCAGTTGTAAAAAATCAGATCGGAATTTTGATAATGAAACTCTAAACAAGGGTCCTTTTTTCAGTAGCAAAGCAGACGTAAAGGAGAAACTCAAAGTTGAACTTGAGCGAAGAAATTCAACTGAAAAGCTTCTTGACATTCAGTCTATTTCTTATATTAATTCAGATTCTGCCAGATATGCTATTATATTTTATAGTACAAATACAGGTAGTCATAATATTTTGTACGAGAAATCAAACTATCCTGATGAAACTGAACAGTTTAGAATAACGACCTGTGATGGATTTGATTGCGCATGTAAAGTAAATGTCACGATAGACAATCAAGGCAAAGTAATTGTGAACTGTACATGTACCTCTTGCTTAATGATTACCACCCAGTAAAATGGAACTTATTCCAGAATCAACACAACAAGAGATCTTATCAGCAAGCATTTCAAAGGAATGGGCAAATAAGAGTGCGCTAATCAATGGGTTTAAATCAAGTATTAAGCAATACTCATCCTTTAATCTACTTTGCCAATATTTTATCAGTCCTCATTTCGATATTTACATTTATCAGTTACAAAACAAAGATGCCGTTCGGGTATTTCTCCAATCTAATACCTGTAAATGGCTTCTTTTTTATCTGGCAAAAGGACAAAATGGGCAATTTGAAATTGAAGACCATCAATTTGGAATTTCGGAAAAGTCGTCCTTTTTTGCTAAAACATCTCCAGGCAAATCAATGAAATTAGATCTTGGTTTAGGAGGTTACCTCTTTATATGCTGCAATTTAAAAATGCCATTAGCGTCCACCCTTCAAAACTATTATACCCCTGTTTTCAAGAACTTTGATCTAAATCCAATTCTGTTAAAACATATATCTATTGAAAACCAGATTGAATGGGAAAAGTTATTACATCCTGACGGGCCAATAGATTTGCTTGCTAGTACCCTAAATTCAAAAGTGCAGATAATCTTGGCTAATTTTTGTACCTGCTATAAAGAGCGCACTTATATCGACCTTAAAGCTGAAATGAATCCTTCAGAAAAAAAAGTCTTTAAAATCAAAACATATATCGATTGCTATCCCTTTAAACGCCACTCTTTAGAATCTTTATCCAACCTATGTTCCCTTACCAAAAGTAAACTGAGATTATTATTTAAAAGACAATTCGGAAAATCTGTATTGGATATTACGCCCCAAAGTTTACCACTTATTTCACTCGATAGTTTACCAGCGTTTCACTCCAAAGTTTACCACTTGGAATGAGGGTTAGGATTTTTATTTCACTCCAAAGTTTACCACTTAGGTTAAGCCTCGGGTGACAATACGGCACAAAGTTTACCACTTAAGGTAGTTGTTGATACCATTTATTAACGTCCTTGCTTTATAAAAAGAAGCATGGCTAATCAAGTGATATCAATGCAACAGATTCGAGCAATTATCCAGTATTTAGAAAGGGGTTTTTCACTAAGGGCCATATCCTCTCAATTAGGTATTTGCAGACCTACTATTACCTTGTATGCAACGAGACTTAAAAAGTCGGCAATGCCTTATGAAGCCTTGCGTCAATTAGGCGATGCTGAGTTAAGTTCCATTGTTTATACCTCACCAGTAACGATAGATTACAGTGAAGATGAACGTCGCACTGATTTTAATAATCGTATTCTGTATTTTCGAAATGAACTGGGTCGTCCAGGTGTTACCCGATTACTACTATGGGAAGAATACCGCAAAGAATACATTAGTCCTTTTGGCTATACTCGTTTTTGTGAGCTAATTAAAGAATCACTAAAAACCAGTAAAGCTACCATGCATTTAACGCATAAGCCGGCTGAGATGGTGATGGTAGATTTTGCTGGTGACAAAATGAGCTATGTTGATAAATCAACCGGTGAACTAATTGCCTGTCCTGTTTTAGTCTGTGTAATGCCATACAGTAATTACAGTTTTGTAATGGCTTTACCGGACGCCACCATACCACAAGTTATAAAAGCACTTAACCATTGTTTACAATATTTTGGCGGTGTGCCACTAATGCTTAAGACCGACAATATGAAGCAAGTTGTTACCAAGTCTTGCCGTTATGAACCAATATTTAGCGAGGTATTACAACAATGGGCACTGCATAACAATATCACACTATTAGCTACTAGAGTGGCAAAACCGAAGGATAAAGCATCTGTAGAGAACGAGGTTAAAATTGCTTACCAGCGTATCTATGCTCCACTAAGGGATAAGGTAATGTATCATATTGATGAACTCAATGCTGCTATACTGGAACGATTGAAGCTACACAACGAAAAAAAATTCCAGTTAAAAGACCATAGTAGATCTCAATTATTTAAACTTGAAGAGCAGCCATTATTACAACCACTTAGCCCAAGTCCATTTATTATTAAGCACCAGGTATCTGCTAAAGTTCAAAAAAACTATCATATAACCCTTGGAGAAAACTACCATCATTACAGTGTCCCATCCGCTTTAATTGGCAAACAAGTAAGTGTAGTATATGATACGGATATTGTAGAGATCTACTATAAGCATACCCGTATTGCCATACATCGAAGGGCTTACAAGAAGCACGACTATACCACCAATAAAGATCATATGCCATCCGACCATCTTCATTACCATGAACAAAAAGGGCATAGTGCTCATTATTTTTTAGAACAAGCTTCTAATATTGGCCCATCTACCTACCAATACATTGACCAAGTATTAAAAGCCAGAGCCATTACAGAACAGACCTATAATGCCTGCAAAGGTATTCTTCGGCTTAATAAGCAATATGGTTCCATCCGTTTAGAAGCAGCTTGTAAAAGGGCTTTGACAGGAAATATCTTTAATTATAGAACGCTACAAAATATTTTGAATAATCATCTTGAACATTTGGATCAACTAGAGACCTACAATCAAAATGATTTATTCAAACTTCCCGTTCACAGCAATCTTCGTGGACCTGATGCCTACCAGTAAAGTTTTTTACTCAACCTTAAAAAATACATCAATGAACCAACAAAGTACACTCGAACAATTACAGGCATTAAAACTAACGGGCATGGCCAAGCGCTATGAATCCGTTATTAAACAACCTGTTCACCAGCAACCCGAGCCACACGAATTAATTGCTTCCCTTAGCGAAGCAGAAGCTAGCTACCGTGTACATCAAAGAACACAGCTCTACTTAAGACTCTCTAAACTTCGTTACAATGCAACACCGGAACAAATCAATTGTACGCCTGGTAGAGGTATTACCAAAGAAATGTTGACTACGTTAGCAGATGGTACTTTTATTGAAAAGACAGAAAACATTTTAATTACCGGCTCAACAGGTAGTGGTAAAAGCTATTTTGCTTGTGCAATGGGTAGAAATGCATGTAATCTTGGATTTAGAACAATCTATTACTCAATGAACAGAATGATAGAAGCATTAGCCGCAGCAAGAATAGATGGTACTTATGTAAGATGGCTCAACATGATTGCCAAAACACCATTACTCATCATTGATGACTTTGGACTGCAACCATTAAGCCCTGATATGCGTTTATCCTTGTTGCAAATATTAGAAGATCGATTTGCAAAAGGATCCACTATAATTACCTCGCAACTACCTGTAAAAAAATGGTATGAATATATTAATGAACCAACACTCGCTGATGCTATCTGCGACAGATTGACAGCTAATGCTCATAAAATAGAATTAAAAGGCGAATCCTTACGTTCAAAAAAATTAAACTAGTTTTATACCACCATCAACAACTCCCTACGGGTGGTAAACTTTGGACCGTAATGGTGGTAAACTTTGAGCGTAATATCCATGTATTTCAGTATTCAATTGACAAAAGGCTAACCTATGCTGCTGAAATACTGATTAATCAACCCAATAGGAGTATCAAGGATATTGCCATTAGCTGTGGATTCAGAAAATCACAGCATTTTATATATCAATTCCGGCAGAAATATCATCAAACGCCTTTAAGCTACAGGAAATCAGGACTTAAAAGAGTATAAAGCTTTTATAGTGGCTTTTCAGGTAAAAAGTCTCTTGGGGAGCATTTGAAGATTTTAGCGATTTCATTTAGCTGCACCATGGAATATTTAGATACAAATTCAGGGCTCTCTATGTGTCCGACAAAACCTCTGCTGATTCCTAGATGAATGGCTAATTCCTCTTGACTCATACCTTTCTTTATCCGTAAATCCCGGACTTTATTTACGATATGCCAGTCAACACTACTTTTCTTTATGGTTTTAGCCATAAAATAAAAACGAGAAATAATATTTTTTTTGCCTATATATTATAGGCAATTCATTATATTTGGGATAGAAGTATTATAAAAAGGTAATTTTGCGAACCTTCTTTTAAATGAAGCATTCGCTTTGAGTCTCGATTCTGAAACCTAGGAAATTTCAAGTGCACGAGACGATAAGTAGAATGCCCACGTTACGGCGTGGGCTCTCTTATTCGTGCACAGGTTCTCCTAGGTACCTTGAATCGATAAGTTGAGTTCCACGCTATTTTTTTTGCCTGGACTTTACTTATCCGACTCCGATTTACCATTAAATACGGAGTATGAAAAAAGAACTGAAACAATGCACGAACTGTCTATCCCCCAAGTGGGCACTTCATCTATTGCTTACACAGTTCGCCAAAAAGCCTAAGAATCCAATATAGTATAGTTATTATAACTAATGGAGCTTACCCCCCATTTATTCATTAATAACTAAAACTAATCATATGCGATGTTTAAAACGCGTACTGGCCATTCTTTGCTTTGGCTTCACGTACACATCCGCCTCTAGTCAACCCACCGGAAATTCGGGACAAATACTAGATGCAATCACAAAAGAGCCAATACCATTGGCTACTATTCAAGTAAAAGCTTCTAAACAAATAATCCTGAGTGATACATCAGGTAGGTTTACTTTTAGGCAATTAAACGCTACAGACACGCTTTTAATTAGGGCGGAGGGGTATACTAACCTATCCATTCCCTACAAACTAGCCCTACGACCAATCTTTCTTACCCCTATTTTCGGAGAATCAAATGTTACAGTTCAAACTGGTTTCCAGTCTATACCCAGAGAAAGAGCAACCGGTTCTTTCGCCGTACTAGACAATGAGCTTATTAATCGTAGGGTATCCTCGAATATACTTGACCGCTTAGAAGGAGTTACACCTGGTGTCATCTTTGGCAAAAACTCAGCGGAAGACAAAATAAACGTAAGAGGTAGAAGCACATTAGAAGCTATAAACAACCAGGCTGCTCCCTTAATTGTTTTAGATAATTTTCCATATGAGGGCGATCTAAACAGTATCAACCCCAATGATGTAGAAACAATCACCGTTTTAAAAGATGCAGCCGCTGCTTCCATTTGGGGCTCCAGATCAGCCAATGGTGTAATCGTCATTACGACAAAAAAAGGCAAGTTTAATCAACCCTTACAAATTGAGTTCAATCAAAACTTTACGATTACCGATGCGCCTAATTTAAAGTATTCAAGAAACTATTTATCCGCTAAAGATTATATAGAAACAGAACAATTTTTATTTAATCAGGGCTACTATAATTCAACCATTAATAATAATACAACTAGAACAGCTTTAACTCCAGTTGTTGAACTACTGAATCTGAGAAGGCTAAACAGAATTACCCAAAATGAACTAGACCAACAACTAACAACATTATCTAAATATGATTTGAGAGATGAATTCAGTAAGCATATATATAGAAAAGAAAAAAGACAACAATATGCTTTACAAATGAAAGGTGGCTCTTCTCAACATAGCTATATTTTTTCTCTAGGCTATGACAAAAACATCGAGCGGATGATTGCCAACCAAAATGAACGAATTACACTACAAACACAACAAACACTTAAACTAACCTCTAAACTTGAATTAAATACCTCTGTTTTCTTCCTCAACTCAATCAATGAACAGCCCAACACCAGCTTCTATCGTTCCACAACTTTAGCCTACTTTGGAACGAACTATCTATACCCATACGCCAAATTAGCTGATGAATTGGGTAATCCATTGAACGTTGTTAAGGACTATAGGTCTTCCTATCTAGATAGTGTTGAAGCTATCGGCTTTCAGCCGTGGAGATTTAATATTCTAAAGGAGATATCAAATACAGAACAAAAAACAGATATCCGAAACTTGATTGCTAAAATAGGTTTACGATATAAGATAAACAATAAATTAAGCCTAGATATTCAATACCAACAAGAATACCAGTCTACACAAACAAGACTCCTAAGAAATAGGGAAACCTATGCAGCAAGAAATTTAATCAATCGATTTTCCGTTAGAAACAGCAATGGGTCTTTTACCTATCCAGTCCCAATTGGTGGAATTTTAGACCAATCACAGACTACCCTAAACAGCCAAAATCTTCGTGGACAAATCATCTACCAGGAAACAATTAGGACAGATCATTCAATTAATGCCATTGCGGGTTTTGAAATCAGACAAAGGAAAACCAGTGGATTCTCAAGAACGGTCTTAGGGTATGATGAAATTTATGGCATTGGGGCTTCTAACCTAAACTTTCAAAATACGTTACCCATTAATCCAATCGGAAATGCCTTAATTCCTGCTAGCTCCAATCTAGAAACAGGATTGATTAACCGTTTTGTGTCATATTATGCCAATGTAGGTTATCAATACAAAAGAAAGTATTTACTCAATATAAGCGCCCGAACAGATGGGGCCAATTTGTTTGGCGTTAAAACTAATCAAAAGATTGTTCCACTCTGGTCAGCTGGTCTAGGTTGGGAAATCAGCAAGGAATCATTTTATCAACTAGATTGGATGCCTTTTTTAAAACTAAGAGCAACCTATGGATTTAATGGCAATGCAGTAAATGCAAACTCTTTACTTACTGCTAGATATTCAACAAGTAGTCTCACAGGTCTTCCAACTGCTACAATCACCTCTCCTCCCAATTCCCTATTGAGGTGGGAAAAGGTAAAGACAATCAATATAGGGCTGGATTTTAGTATGCTTAACAATAGAATCAATGGTTCTATTGAATGGTATAGCAAAAAAGGGCAGGATTTAATTCAAAGTCAGGAATTAGCACCCACTGCCGGATTTACAAGTGTAAGAGGAAATGGAGCTGTTACGCTAACCAGAGGCATTGAAGCACAAATCAGTGGTAAAGTTTTAACAGGTAAGCTAAAATGGAATACCACTCTAATCGTCAATACCCTTAAAGATAGAGTACTAACTTTCGACAGTAAATTCTTACCAAGCCAGTTAGTAACCGCAGGTGGTGGAAATTTAGTCGCCTTAGTAGGAAAACCATTATTCAGCGTTTGGAGTTATCGGTTTGCAGGATTAGATCCTTCCAATGGTGATCCATTAGGCATTTTAAACGGCGCACCCAGTAAGAACTATGTTGCCATATTAGCCAATACCAATCCGGACAGTTTACAGTTTCATGGTTCGGGAAGGCCTACGCTTTATGGTGCATTTAGACAAGACTTTACTTACAAGAATTTCAGCCTTTCCTTTAATATTACCTATAAAGCAGGACACTACTTTAGAACAAACTCCATTGGTATTAATTATACAGACTTAATTACTTCACGGGCTAACTTAGACTATTCAAATAGATGGCAAAAACCAGGAGATGAAAGAAATACCAGTATACCATCAGTTGTATATCCAGTCAATACCCCTAGAGCAAGCTTCTATACAGCTTCTTCAGTATTAGTAGAAAGGGCTGACCATATTCGATTACAAGATGTTAGAATTGCCTATCAGCTAAACACGCGTAATAGCAGAATCGCTCACCTTGAATTCTACGGCTACATAAACAACCTTGGTCTATTATGGAAAGCCAATAAAAAAGGAATAGACCCAGACGCCAATGATGCAAGTCTTGGACTTGATAATATACCACCCATGCGCACCTACACCATTGGTTTAAAACTTCATTTAAAATAAAAAGCCATGAAAAAATTATATATCCTCAATAATATCATTATTCCGATTCTATCATTATTTGTCTTAGCCTTTCTTTTAGGGAGTTGTAAAAAACAACAAGAATGGCTAGAAATAAAATCCAATTTGAATAATATCACCCCTGAAAGAATAAATGAATTTCAGGCTTTGCTTGATTTTGAATCTAATTATACGTCAAAAGGATTACTAACTGTAATGAGTGCTGCTCCTTTTTACCTTACAGATGCGGATTTCAATGCTATTGAAGTGGGTGTTATTAGAAATGCCTATACCTGGAATAAACAGATTTTTGAAGGAAAATCTACGACTGACTGGGGAACTAATTATTATATGATTGCGATTGCCAATATATGTTTAGAAGGAATCGCGAAAATACCAGTTAATCAACTAAATCAAAATCCATATAATCAAGTAAAAGGAACAGCCTTATTTCTTAGAGCTCAAGCAAACTTTAGTCTTTTGCAGACATTTGCCAAACATTATGATGCCAATACTGCAGAAAAGGACTTAGGAATCGTTCTTAAATTAACCTCATCCTTAGATGAAAAAATTGAAAGAGCTTCTGTAAAAAAGTGCTACGATCATATTATTGCTGATTTAAATGAGGCGGTTAAATTATTACCTGAACAAACAACTGTTCAAATTAGACCAACCAGTACTGCAGCCAAAGCATTATTAGCAAGAACCTATTTACTACTTGAGAATTGGACATTAGCGGCACAAATGGCAGCCGAAGCATTATCTGCCAATTCATTTTTGATAGACTTTAATACAATCTCTACTAGTGCTACAATTCCATTCCCTACTCTTCAGAATAAGAACCCAGAAGTAATTTTCTATACAGAAATGACTTCTGCCTTAGAATATGGATCTAATGGCTCATTTATTGACTCCATCTTGTATCAGTCATACCACAACAATGATCTTAGAAAACTAATATTTTATAGGTTATTCAATAACCGACCCGTTTTTAAAGGATATTATACAGGACGAACCCTCACTCCTTTTGGTGGCATTGCTATTAATGAACTTTATTTAATAAGAGCAGAAGCTTTGGCCAGACTAAACGACCATTCAAACGCTATAAGTGTATTAAATAGCCTCCTTATTAAAAGATGGCGAACCGGAACTTTTGTTCCATTAACTGCCAATACTGCCGAAGACGCTTTGAGCAAAATCATAACTGAACGTCGAAAGGAATTACCATTCACAGGACACTTGCCCTGGATGGATTTGAGGCGGCTAAACAAAGACAATAGATTTGCTCGAACACTAAAACGTACTCTATTTGGTCAGGAATATATTCTTCTACCCAATAGCCCCAATTACGTACTTCCTATTCCAGACGAAGAAATCAGATTTTCAGGAATCCCCCAAAATGAAAGACAATGAAAAAAATAATATTAATTCTATTGCACTTTTGCTTTATAATGATAGCAGTAGCTCAAAAACATGAATTTAAATTAGATGGCCAGATTCTAGACAGCGCTTATCTCAATGGCAAAGTAGTTATTCAATATAAAGATGGCCAATACGAAAACAAAAAGGATAGTGTTATTGCTTTAAATGGAAGTTTCAGCTTAACTGGGAAAATTCCATTTGTAACCAGAGTAACCATGTGGATATATCCTACAACCATTGAAATCAAAAAGAAAGGGCCGATTATTGTATTCTATTCATTAGAAAGTTGCCAAGCAACCATTAAACTCAAATCCTATAATGACTTTGAATTGAATGGGTCAAAATGCTACGACGACCAAGCAGAACTGAAAAGGAGTAGTATGAAGATCTTGTCAACGGTTCCTAAAGAAAACATTCCAAAGGAACTTAATAGACTAAGTGATTCATTTATCCAGGCTAAACCAGCATCTTATTATAGTCTCCTATTACTGGAAGAAAAATCTTTAACCAGTCAAAACTACTTGGAAATCAATCAGGATTATCAAAATCTACCACCAGAATTTAAAGAAAGTTTAGTTGGTAAGAAAATTGCTGAAAAGATAAAGGGGCTCAAAAAAGTGGCCATTGGACAAGCAGCCCCAAATTTCCGAATACGAGATATTTCGGGGAAATTTGTAAAACTCACAGACTACAAAGGGAAATATGTCTTCTTACACTTTTGGGGGAGCTTTTGCAATCCATGTAGAGCAGAAAACAAAAACCTCACCACAGCATATGCACTACTAAAGAATCAAAATGTAATTTTCTTAGGCATTTCGGTTGATGAATCAAAAGCGAGTCTAGTTAAGGCTATTGAGAAAGACAATATCACTTGGACTCAATTAGCAAGCTACAATGGCTTTAGTGAAAAGACAGCTCTAGATTATAGTATTAATGGCGTGCCAAGTAATTATCTAATAAATCCAAAGGGATTAATAATAGCTAAAGATTTAAAAGGAAATGAACTTGCCCAGAAAATTATTGATAAAATGAAATAAAGAAGTGCCGGTTAAAGCCGGCACTTTTAACTACTAAGGTTGAGAAGGAACAAAAATCAACTCACCTAAGTCTTGTGGTTCATAATTGCCTGGATTTTGCGGATCATTTGGATCAGCTGCTCCTGTCCAGATGTAGTCACAATGGAATGAACCAGGAAAACAATTTCCTGCTGTGGTCTTTTCAACAAAGACACCCATTGCATTACGGTAATACAATGTATCAGGTTGCTTCGTTGTAAAAGCACTGAATACTGCAGTCATAATCACTGCTGCAAAAAGCATTTGAATCTTTTTCATTTTAGTAAAATTTAGATTTTCGCTTACTTATATTATGGAGGCATCAGCATTCCCCCAGCTTCCGTGGCCAGGAAATATTGTTACCATTTTTTATAATAGAAATAAGTGAAAAAAGCTAGTGCGGTTAAAGCACTATTAACATATAAATGTTGATTCCAGGTTAAACTTGAAAAAAGTCCACCACAAGGGCATGTGGTAGATTCTAATCCCGATATTTTAATGTATCCAACATAAAAAGTAAAAAGAATTAGTAAAATTCCCGTGCCCAATAAGCCAACCATTCTAAGTTCCCTTGCCATGAGGAAATAGACTAAGAGCCCTTCCAAGACTGGGATCAAATATGTCAAAATTAAACTCAACACAGATGGCAATGGCTGAGAGCGCATTGAGTTTACGTAATGTGGAAAATTCAGCAGTTTGGCAGACGCAGTATAAATCAGGACAAATATTAAGACATTAACAGACAAAAGAGGAATCCATTGATTTTTCATATAAAATCTTTGAAATCCTAAGATCGAGAAGAAAAATTAGTGAAAAAGAGGAATCAATAACAGAAAGTTGATTATTGATAACGGAAAATGAAAATCTAAGTTGTAAGAGATCTCTTAATATTCAAGAGATAATCATAATAAATTTCTGTACTTTCAATAAGAAGCTGAGTTCAACCGATAAGTGCAATTTTTAAACAAAAGGCAAAAAAGCTTTTGAGGGCTTTTTGCCTTTTGACCAAGTAGTGCGACCTTTTGGTTACTATGACAAAAAATTACACTCAACTTAGTTTGGTACAAAGGTATCAGATTCAGGCATTTATTAAAGCGGAAAAGAAACAAAAGTGGATAGCGGAACAGCTTAGAGTACATCCCTCGACTATTAGTCGAGAATTGAAAAGGAATACTGCTCAACGCGGTAGGACTGCTGGAACTTATTTGGCCACCAATGCACAGCGTAGAACGGAACAAAGACACCAGCTTAAACCCAAGTTGGTAAAGTTTGATCTGGCTATGAAAAAACAAGCTGTTGAATGGTTGTCTGTTGAAAAGTGGAGCCCAGAACTGATTAGTGTTAAGGGTAATCAAACGGGTAAGTGTCCTTTGAGTATTGAGTGGCTTTATCACTGGATTTGGCAATGTAAGCATGGAAACAAAAGGGCTGATAAACCTTATAAAAGGATCTATCTGCACCTTAAACACGGTAAACGAAGAAGAAAGCGGGGTAATAGTGTCTTAGCCCCCTAAATGACTGGACTGATTTTTTAATTCAGTTTAGAACATTAAATTTAGGGAACCATGAGTACAAAACGTCGAAGTTGGAGTGTTGAACAGAAGCTTCAGCTCATCCAGGAAGTGGATCAGTACGGGCTTACTGAGACGCTACGCAAGCACAATGTGGCACAATCGTTATTCCATCGTTGGAAGAAGGAGTTCAATCAGGATGGGATAGCTGGTTTACGGTCCAAGTATCACACCATTGATCCGGAAGTCAAACAGTTACAGTCTGAGAATGAACGTTTGAAACGGATCATTGCGAACCAGGCTTTGGAGCTTGAGTTCAAAACCGAGCTTTTAAAAAAAAGCCGTTAAAGGTTCAGGATGTAAGATCCTGTATCCAGCTCTTTGAAAGTAAGATAAAGGTTAGTCGGATGCTGCAATGGTGTGGTGTTAATCGGAGTAGCTTCTATTACCGATGTAAATCGGGAAAACAAGGCAGAAAGCCATCGACCCATACTCTGATGAAGGATGGTAATGAGCTCAGCAACATCAGCGTGATTATTGCTGTAAAGTTTATTTTAGGCATTGAGTTTGTTGACTATGGATACCGGGTGATGACTTCCAGTCTTCGACAGGAAGGTTTTCTAATCAATAGGAAAAAGGTGTACAGGCTGATGGCGGAGCAAGGTTTGCTGTATTGTAGTAAAATTCAGGTTAAGACAGACAAGCGTAAGTTTGTTCAGTACTACACTCAACAAGCCGAAGCGCCGATGCAGCAGCTGTGTATGGACATCAAGTACCTTCATATCCATGGTGCAGGTCGTAATGCATTGGTGTTGACTGTGCTCGATCGTATATAGTCGCAAGATCTTGGGACAGCTTCTTTGGTGGCGTATCCGAAAGGAACAGGTGAAGTGGTTGCTTAGCCGGATTATTGAAAAACATCCTGTTAAGGGTATCACCATCAGAAACGACAACGGAAGTCAGTTCATTGCCCAGCTTGTGAGGGATTACCTCAAAGAGATGCAAGTAGACCAAGAATTTACCCATGTTGCCACTCCGGAGGAGAACTCTTTCATAGAAGCATATCACAGCATTGTAGAGCGAACCATTGAACGCAGATATGAGTTTGAATCGATCTATGATGCCGGCCTGGTCATGAACAGGTGGAAAAAGCATTACAATGAAAGAAGGCTACACGGAAGCTTAGGTGATCAATCACCACAACAGGCCTGGGATGACTATTATACTGGTGTTGATCTGCTTAGGCAACCTGAAGCCGCAAAGCCGGAGGAAAAGTCAAGGCCG
Organism: Sediminibacterium sp. C3; assembly: GCF_000508085.1. GTDB lineage: Bacteria > Bacteroidota > Bacteroidia > Chitinophagales > Chitinophagaceae > Sediminibacterium. The sequence continues at coordinate 3,213,795 of NZ_KI669560.1, forward strand.
GTGGTTGAAGGCCCTTGTGAAAAGGCCACCACCGCTTCGTATAGCCTTGAGTTTTCTGCAGGCGAGGCTATCTTTGCCAAAAGCAGAGAAAAAACAGCCCAAAACAGACTAACCAATATTGAAC
>NZ_KI669560.1:3213938-3216888 GCF_000508085.1 Sediminibacterium sp. C3
ATAACCGTGGTATAATTTCTAACAGAGTACCAATTGAAAAGCGACCTAAAATAGTCAATAAACGAATTAGGCCAGGAGATATTGAAGTTGATTTTATGATGGGTAAGAATCATAAAGGAGCATTATTGGTAATGACAGATAGGGCTACTTTGCATACCAGTCTTCACAAACTTCGTAACAGGCGTAGTGAAACAGTAAGTAAAGCCATTATTAAAAAGCTGGAGCAGGCAGACTATCCAGTGTACACTGTAACTTTTGATAATGACTTGGGATTTGCTAATCATATGGATGTTGCCGAAGCGTTGAATGTTGAAACTTACTTTACTAGACCGTATACCAGTCAAGATAAAGGAACAGTTGAAAACAGAATTGGACAGATCAGAAGGTTTTTCCCTAAAAAGACTGACCTTAGTCTGGTGACTGATTATCAAGTAAAACGTGTTGAACAATTATTAAACGATAGACCAGTAAGAAAATTTAATTACCTAACCCCTAATCAAGTGCTACAACAAAAAATTGCACTTATTACTTGAACTTAGAGAATCCTAGTTTTTACTAACTTATATTCAGGTAAGCCAATATATTCTGAAGCATCTAATTCTGCTTTTTGGGTCATAAAATCATACCAGTCTTTATGCAATTGACTAAGCAACATTTGTTTTATCTCGGAATATTCCTTTTGTTGATATAAATCTTTTACTTCTTGATAAAGACTATTTAAGTCTTTTTGAAGAGATGTAAGAAGTTCTAAATCTGCAATTAATTGGTTAGTTGAATGAAGCATAAATTAATATTATCAATTATGAATATAAAGATTCCAATGACAATCTCAGAATTTGCGTAGAATTTAGAGAAACTACTTTTATGTTTAATTGAACAAGATAACTCGTGTTGAGTATTTTAAAAGTAATGAAAATATATTAATTGCAAAAAAGCAAATTGACAATGTTCATAATTATAAAATTGGGAAAATGATTGCTTTCCGTGATGCCCTTTCATATAAATTCAATCATTTTTATCTATTGAAAATTTGAAACAAGCAATGTCAATCGAGTCACGCAAGGGATTTTCACCCTTACGTTCTCACGGAACCGTGCTTGATAGTCTCCCATCACACGGCTCTTCTTGTTTATAAATCACAAGTTAATTATAACTTACGGATGTGCCACTTGCCAGTGTGGGAATAATTGAGGATTGAGTTTGTATTGTATTTGCAACCATTTAATTGCTGCTCTTACCCCCAAACCCTTTTCCCATTTAACCCATTTTAATAGTCTCGCATTTAATTGTTTCCAGACATAGTTCATATGACCACTTGAGAACTTATGAAAGTAATTCATGATTCCCCGTATTTGTGGTGTTAAATATTGGGCTAAAGTTACAAGTGGTTTTCGCCGCTTGTGTATATTCCAATCTTTAAACTTTTCCAGTAAACTAGTCCTGGATTTAGTACTAATGAAGATGCTTGGAACAATCAAAACCTTTTCTTTAAACTTTACACAATTGGGGCGTATAGTGAATCCTAAAAAGTCAAAGCCTTTGGGGTATTTCTTTTCTGAATACCCTCTCAGATTGACTATTCTTGTTTTGGTAGGGTGTAAGGTTAGTTTACACTTCTCCATTCTCTGTTTGATTTTGTTAAGCACATATATTGCTTGTTTCTCCGTCTTGCAATGAACTACTATATCGTCTGCATATCGTTCAAATGGCTTTTCTGGATGTTCCTTTGCCATCCACCCATCAAATACTACATGTAGAAAAATATTTGCTAATAACGGACTAATTACTCCACCTTGTGGTGTACCCAACACAGTTCTTGTGGCTTTGCCATCCTGCTCTATTATTCCCGCTTTTAACCATCTCTCTACATACAATTGTACCCATTTGTCTTTGCAGTAATGTGCAACCGCAGTCATTAATAGTTCATGATTAATGGTATCGAAGAAGCCTTGTATGTCGATGTCTATCACAAAATCGTGATTAAAACAATTACTGTTGGCTTTTGCAACAGCATCGTGACAGCTTCGATTGGGTCGATATCCGTATGACCCCTCATGAAAAACGGGTTCCACCTGCAATTCTAAATGTTGCTTGACAACTTGTTGTGCTATGCGGTCCATGATAGTCGGAATGCCTAAACTTCTTATTCCACCATCTTTCTTTGCAATAGCAACTTGGCGAACAGGTGCTGGAAAATATGATCCTGAAGAAAGTCTGTTCCATAGCTTGTATAATAATCTATATGCATTTTTGTCTACATACTCCCATGTCATACCATCTAAGCCAGCACTCCCTTGATTGGCTCTTACTTTCTTGTAAGCCTGCCACACCATTAACTTGGTAATTGGTTGTTGATTTTTGTCTCAAATAATCTGTCATCCCATTCCTGGTTGTAAATTGGTTTTGATAACTAAACAAGCTTAATCCTTCGCTCCACTTAGTTTCTTAAGTTTCCTCACTACTATGATTAAGTCTGCCGCCATTGCTTCGCCTCATCCAAAAGCGTTTGTTCCTCTTTCGATTTTACAAAACAACAATGACTTCACTTGTTCCATAAAACAGCCTGTAATACAGTCCTGCCAACTTAACCCCGGATGTCGTGTAACCTATAATCTGGTATTCATTACACTCTATTCGTAAACACAAACGTAACTGCTTACTTTCGACATCGCTATTGCCCTTACGAGGCTTCATCATTGGTTCACTTGCGTTCAGCTCTTGTATTACGCACCTACAGAAATCATCGTTCCTGTTTTTCTTTATCGCTCACTACAAAATCGTTTCCAATTATTGCAGCATAAAGTGGTTTGAAAACTACTCCAGAAAGTCGTCTTCGGAAGACCATAATTTCTCGCTATTATCAGAGAAATTCTTCCATCTGTTTTACAGCATTTAAACATTAATCTCAATAATGTTTAATTCAAGTCACACACGCCCGAGGCTTTACGCA